>NZ_PNFP01000001.1 GCF_002940685.1 Ensifer adhaerens
GGGGTGGAGCAGCCCGGTAGCTCGTCAGGCTCATAACCTGAAGGCCGCAGGTTCAAATCCTGCCCCCGCAACCAAATCAAAAAAAAGCCCGCCGAGAGAAATCCGGCGGGCTTTTGACGTTCAAACAACACAAAACATAAACCAGAACAACCCAAAAGCCGGAGACGTCAGCCGTAAACCGCGCAACGCCAGGGTAGCGGCAGCGGCAGGGGCAGGGCAGGGCGCCAGCCGGAAAGCGCCCCGCCAGCGGCGGCACAAACGTCACCCCATAATCCGAAGGGCCAGATACCGTACCGGGGTACAGCCGTCCTTGATGCCGCGCGCTGCGCTGGACAATCGCGCAAAAATAGAAACTATCGCCGTGACCGGAACCGAAACGCGGCCCGGACAGGGCGGGGGGAGTGGCGCGGCATGAGTTATCAGGCAACCTTGGACGGTCAACGAAATCGACCGGTCCACGCGCTGTTCTTCGCTTGTGCCGGCCTCGCCGTCCTTGGCAGCCTGCTTGCGACCTCGGACGATTCCCACTGGCGCTGGATGCATTACCTGACGAAACCGACTGCGACCCTGTTGCTTCTCGTTGTGGTGTTGCGAACTCTCTCCCAGAGATCCAGCGCCTATGCCTGGGCGGTCGCGATCGGTCTCGTCTTTGCGGCGGCCGGCGACGTCTTCCTCATGCTGCCGGGGGATTATTTCCTCGCGGGCCTCGTTTGTTTCCTGCTGACCCATTGCGCCTATATCTATGCACTCACCCGCGATGCCAAATTTGCCGAAAGCAAAGGCATCTTCGCAGCCTTTGCCCTCATGGCGCTCGCCGTTGTCGGTGGGCTCTGGACCTCGCTTCCGGAGGCTATGCGCATTCCCGTCATCATCTACGCCCTGGCGCTCGGCGCCATGGCGGCGCAGGCGATTTCTCGCGCCCGGCAACTTTCGGGAACGCCTGAGGCGACGGCTGCGCGCTTCGCCGCCTATGGCGGCCTGCTCTTCATGATCAGCGACAGCATCCTCGCCTATGGTCGTTTCCGCTTCGCGATCCCTTTCAACGCGCTCTGGGTGCTTGGCACCTATTATGCCGCCCAATGGCTCTTTGCCCGCTCGACCGATGACCGTATCCGCTGACAACCCTTCAGAACTTCACGCCACCTTCGACCGCCTGCGTGCGGACTGGCGCGACAATCGGCCGTCCGTCGAGCAGCGCCGTGCGGACCTGAGCCGGCTCAGGGATCGCCTGCGCGCCCGCATGGAGGAGATGTGCCAGGCGATCGATCGGGACTTCGGCCATCGGGCGCGGCACGAGACGTTGCTTGGCGAAGGCGGCGTCGTGCTCTCGGAAATCGACCACACGCTGGCAAAGCTCAAACACTGGGTCCGGCCGGAACGACGCAAGGCCGGCTGGAAGCTGTGGCCGGCGACGGCGGAAGTGCGCTTCGTGCCGCTCGGCGTCGTCGGCATCATTTCGCCGTGGAACTATCCGGTCAACCTGGCGCTTGCTCCCTTGGTGGCGGCGATCGCCGCCGGCAACCACGTGTACCTGAAGCCGTCCGAACACACGCCGCGCACTGCGGAATTCCTCCGCTCGCTGCTCGCCGAAGTCTTTCCCGAGACGAGGGTTGCGGTCGCGCTCGGGACGGCCGAGCTTTCGGCTGCCTTCTCGGCGCTGCCTTTCGATCACCTCTTCTTCACCGGCTCGACCGCCGTCGGGCGCAAGGTGATGGCGGCCGCCGCAGAGAACCTGACGCCTGTCACGCTGGAGCTCGGCGGCAAATCGCCGGCGATCGTTGGCCAAGCCGCGGACCTTGCCAAGGCCGCCGCGCGCATCGCAACCGGCAAGTTCTTCAATGCCGGCCAGACCTGCATCGCGCCCGATTATGTGCTGATCCCTGAAGGCAGGCGCGACGCCTTCGTCGACTTGCTGAAACGGGAGATCGCCGCCCGTTATCGTTCGAAGCGCGGCCTCGACGACTACACATCGATCATCAACGACGGCCAGTACGAGCGCCTGAAGCGGCTGATTGCCGACGCGGCGGCGCGCGGCCATAGGGTGATCCCGCTTTTCGAAGGGACAGAGGGGACCGTGGCGCGTCTGCGCGTGCTGCCGCCGACGCTTATCGTCAATCCGGACCGCGACAGCGCCGTCATGGGCGAGGAGATTTTCGGGCCGATCCTGCCGGTGATCGGCTATACGTCGATCAATACGGCCATCGCCTATGTGCTCGACCGCGACCGTCCGCTGGCGCTCTACTGTTTCAGTCGCGACAAAGCCGAAATCGAGGCCGTGTTGTCCCGTGTCGTCGCCGGCGGGGTCTGCGTCAACGACACGCTTTACCAGTTTGGTTGCAACGACCTGCCCTTCGGCGGCGTCGGTGCCAGCGGCATGGGCCACTATCACGGACGCGACGGCTTCCTGACCTTCTCCAAGGCGATGCCGGTCTTGAGAAAGCTCGACCCGGCGCCGAGCGACCGGGTGAAACCGCCCTATCGCGGCATTGCCGACTGGGTCGTCCGCTTCCTGTCGCGATAATTCGCCGAAAATCCGCATTCGGGCAGCAATTTGGCCTTGTAGCTCTAGTTGCTAGAGGTCGTAGCCTTGCTTCAGAATTTGCAAGGAGCAGGTTATGGCGAGCACTATTCGGGAAGCCCGTTATCGCGTCGAAGGCATGGATTGCGCGTCCTGTGCGTCCAAGATCGATACGGCGGTGCGCAGGCTTTCGGGCGTCGAGGACGTGTCGGTTTCGGTTTCGGCGGGCACCATGTCGGTCAAGTTTGCCGACGAGAACGATCTTGCGACCTCCATTGTGATGAAGGTTGGCAAGCTCGGCTATCGGTTGCATCCGATCAACGCCGGCCAGGCGGCGGAACGGAAAACGGCGCATGTCTGCTCCGGGCACGATCATGATCATGATCATGACCATGACCATGACCATGATCACGGCAGTCACGGCCATCACCACGACCATGATCATGATCATCGACACGGCGACCACGCCCATCATCACGAGGGCAAGGCTGGCCAGAAGGGCGAGCACGCGGCGGCGATGGGCCTCCACGGCCACGACCACGGCCCGACCACTGGCCCCTGGTGGAAGTCGGGCAAGGGCAAGCTGACGATTGCCAGTGGCCTGGCGCTGATCGCCGCCTATGCCGTCGGCAAGACGATCCCGGCGACCGAGCCCTGGATCTTTACCCTCGCCATGCTCGTCGGTCTGCTGCCGATTGCGCGCCGGGCTTTTGCCGCCGCCACCATGGGCACGCCGTTTTCGATCGAGATGCTGATGACGATCGCCGCCATCGGCGCAGTCTTCATCGGTGCGACGGAAGAGGCGGCCATGGTCGTTCTTCTGTTCCTGATCGGCGAGTTGTTGGAAGGCGTGGCCGCCGGAAAGGCGCGCGCCAGCATCCAGTCGCTGACGGCGCTCGTTCCGAAGTCCGCCTTTGTCGAGCGCGATGGCCGGCTGGATGAGGTTCCGGCCGAAACGCTTCGCGTCGGCGCCGTCATTCTCGTGCGTCCCGGCGACCGGATCCCCGCCGATGGCGTCATTCTCTCCGGCGAGAGCGCCGTCGACGAAGCGCCGGTGACCGGCGAGAGCACGCCGGTGCGCAAGGAAGCCGACGACGCGGTGGTCGCAGGCACCGTCAACGGCTCCGGCGCGCTGCGCGTGCGGGTCACGGCCGCGGCTGCCGACAACACCATCGCGCGCATCGTTCGCATGGTGGAGGAAGCACAGGAAAGTAAGGCACCGACCGAGCGCTTCATCGACCGCTTCTCGCGCTACTACACGCCTGGCGTCGTCGTCGTTGCGGCGCTGGTTGCCGTGTTGCCGCCGCTGTTTTGGGGCGGCTCCTGGGATGCGTGGATCTACAAGGGGCTCGCCATCCTCCTGATCGGTTGCCCCTGCGCGCTCGTGATTTCGACGCCCGCCGCGATCGCCGCCAGCCTTTCGGCGGGTGCCCGCCGCGGGTTGCTGATGAAGGGCGGCGCCGTGCTCGAAAATGTCGGCAAGGTCACGGCCGCCGCCTTCGACAAGACCGGAACGCTGACCGAAGGCAAGCCGAAGGTGACCGACATCGTCGGCTTCGGCCGGACGGAGAGCGAGGTCTTGCGTCTGGCGGCAGCGCTGGAGCAGGGCTCCAGCCATCCGCTTGCCAGGGCCATCCTCGAGCGCAGTACGGCCGATGGCGTCGCGATCCCCAATATCGCGACCGTGAATGCGGTCGGCGGTAAGGGGCTCGAAGGCACCGTCGAGGGTGTTGCACTGTTCTTCGGTTCTCCCAAGGCCGCTGGCGAGCGGGTGGCGATGTCGCCGGACGAAAAGGCGCGCGTTGCTGCCCTCAACGATGAAGGCAAGACGGTTTCGGTGCTGGTGGCGGGCGGTGTGATCGCCGGCGCCATCGCCATGCGCGACGAACCGCGACCGGATGCGGCCGCCGGTGTGAAGGCGTTGACCGATGCCGGGCTGCGCGTCGTCATGCTGACGGGCGACAACCGTCGCACGGCCGAAGCGATCGGCCGCCAGTTCGGCATGGAGGTCCGCGCCGAACTCCTGCCCGAAGACAAGCAGCGCATCGTGCGCGAACTGAAGGCGGAAGGCTTCACCGTCGCCAAGATCGGTGACGGCATCAACGATGCGCCGGCGCTGGCGGCTGCCGACATCGGCATCGCCATGGGCGGCGGCACGGACGTGGCGCTGGAAACGGCGGATGCGGCCGTGTTGCATGGCCGGGTGGGCGATGTGGCGGCGATGATCCGGCTCTCCCGCTCGACCATGCGCAACATCGTTCAGAACATCACCATCGCGCTCGGCCTGAAGGCGGTCTTCCTGGTGACGACGATCATTGGCGTCACCGGCCTTTGGCCGGCGATCCTCGCCGACACCGGCGCCACCGTGCTGGTCACGATGAACGCGCTCAGGCTGCTTCGCCCTGTGCGCGCCGCCTGAGCGACCCCGATCTCCAAAAACGAGAGCCGGCGGCACCCGTTGTCGCCGGCTTTTCGCGTCCAAGTGCCTGTGTATATTCACGCTGGACTCTCACCAGCGATCTGATGAGAGTATAAGGAGATCACGGTTGAGGGCTTTCGCCCCGAAAAATCGATGATAAACTTAGACCAAATGGTAAAAAAATCGCCGGCACGGTTTCTGGGAAGAATGCCGAAGCGGGCCAGTTTGGGGATCGCAAGGCCAATATGGACAATATTGCCATCGAGCTGCGTGGGATCGACAAGAGTTTCGGTCCGGTCCACGCCAACAAGAACATTAATCTAAAGGTCCGCAAAGGGACGATCCACGGCATCATTGGCGAAAACGGTGCGGGAAAATCGACCCTGATGTCGATCCTCTACGGCTTCTATCAGGCCGATAGCGGTGAAATCCTCGTCGACGGCAAGGCGGTTTCGATCCGCGATCCGAATGCCGCGATCGCCGCCGGTATCGGCATGGTCCACCAGCACTTCATGCTGGTCGAGAATTTCACCGTGCTCGAAAACATCATGCTCGGCGCCGAGGACAGCCAGATCCTCAACAAGGGCATCGCCAAGGCGCGCGTCGAGTTGAAGCGGCTGGAGCGCGAATACGCGCTGGAAGTCGATCCGGATGCCGTCATCGAGGAACTGCCCGTCGGTCTGCAGCAGCGGGTCGAGATCCTGAAGGCGCTCTATCGCCGCGCCGATATCCTGATCCTGGACGAGCCGACCGGCGTGTTGACCCCGGCGGAGGCCGATCACCTCTTCCGCGTGCTCGAACAGCTGAAGAGCCAGGGCAAGACCGTCATCCTCATCACCCACAAGCTGCGCGAGATCATGGCGATCACCGACGAGGTTTCGGTCATGCGCCGCGGCGAGATGGTGGCGACGCGCACGACGGCCGAGACCTCGGTCGAGGAACTCGCCGAGCTGATGGTCGGTCGTCGCGTGCTGCTGCGTGTCGAAAAGGGCGAGGCCAGGCCCGGTGAGGTGAAACTTGCGGTCGAGGGACTGACGGTCAAGGACGGCCGCGGCGTCACCATGGTCGACAACGTCTCCTTCAATCTGAAGGCGGGCGAGATCGTCGGCATCGCCGGTGTTGCCGGTAACGGCCAGTCGGAGCTGCTCGAAGCGATTTCTGGCATTCGCCGCGCCGTCTCGGGTTCCGTGCATCTGAACGGCAAGCCGATCGAGGTCACCGGACGGGCCGATCCATCCGACCTGCGCAATCGCGGCCTCGCGCACGTGCCGGAAGACCGCCATCACGTCGGGCTCGTCTTGAAGTTCGAGGAATGCGAAAACGCGATCCTCGGCTACCATCACGACAAGCGCTACCTCAACGGCGTGTTCCTGAACGTCGATGCGATCCGCAAGGATGCCGAGAAACGTATCGCCGAATACGACATCCGCCCGCCGAATCCGCGGCTGAAGACTGCCAACTTTTCCGGCGGCAACCAGCAGAAGATCGTGCTGGCGCGTGAAATGGAGCGCGGGCCCGATGTCCTGATCATCGGTCAGCCGACGCGCGGCGTCGATGTCGGCGCCATCGAATTCATCCATAGACGGATCATCGAGATGCGCGACCAGGGCATGGCTGTTCTTTTGGTCTCCGTCGAACTCGATGAAATCCGCGCCCTGTCGGACCGTATCCTGGTCATGTTCGCCGGTCGTGTCGTCGGTGAACGTGGCCCGGACGCGACAGAAGGCGAACTCGGCCTGCTGATGGCCGGCGTTGAAGGCCGCAAGGAGGCCGCAGAATGAGCACCCCCTATGCCAAGCTTCCGGGCTGGGCCGAATATGGCCTCATCCCCCTGGTCAACCTCGCGGTCGCCTTCCTCGTTGCCGGTCTCGTCGTGCTGCTCGTCGGTGAAAACCCGCTGGAAGCGGCCTATCATCTGATCAACGGCGCCTTCGGCCGCGGCGAGTATCTCGGCTTCACCCTTTACTACGCCACCACCTTCATCTTCACCGGCCTTGCCGTCGCGGTCGCCTTCCATGCCGGCCTCTTCAACATCGGCGGCGAAGGCCAGGCCTATGTCGGCGGCATCGGCGTGGCACTCGCGTGCCTCTGGCTCGACCAGACGATGCCGTGGTTCGTGGTGTTCCCGCTTGCCATCCTCGGCTCCGCCTTCTTCGGCGCCGCCTGGGCCTTCCTGCCCGGCTGGCTGCAGGCCAAGCGCGGCAGCCATATCGTCATCACGACGATCATGTTCAACTTCATCGCCTCGAGCCTGATGGTCTACCTGCTGACGCGCGTCCTGAAGCCGCTCGGCTCCATGTCGCCGCAGACCCGCACGTTCGCCGAAGGCGGACAGTTGCCGAAACTCGACTGGCTGCTCGCGATCTTCGGGCTCGATATCGGCACGGCGCCGTTCAACGTCTCGTTCCTTTTGGCGCTGGTCGCTGCCTTCTGCGTCTGGCTGCTGATCTGGCGCACCAAGCTCGGCTATGAAATGCGCACCATGGGCCACAGCCCTTCGGCCGCGCGCTACGCCGGCATGAGCGAGAGCCGCATCACCGTCATCACCATGATGATCTCAGGTGCGCTCGCCGGCATGATGGCGCTCAACCCGATCATGGGCGAACAGGGGCGCATGCAGCTCGATTTCGTGCAAGGTGCCGGCTTCGTCGGCATCGCGGTGGCGCTGATGGGCCGCTCGCATCCGGCCGGCATCATCCCGGCTGCGGTTCTCTTCGGCATGCTCTATCAGGGCGGCGCCGAGATCTCCTTCGAAATGCCGTCGATCTCGCGCGACATGATCGTCATCATCCAGGGCCTGGTCATTCTCTTTGCCGGTGCGCTCGAAAACATGTTCCGGCCGGCGATCGCCCGGCTGTTCGCGATGCAGAGCCGCCGTTCGGCCGTCGTGGCACAGACCAAGGGAGCTTGAAGCCATGGATTTCTTCCACGTCCTCGTGGTGCTCCTTGAGTCCACCATCCGCGTGTCCGTCCCGCTGATCTTCGCAGCGCTGGCAGGGCTGTTCACCGAGCGCGCCGGCATCTTCGACATCGGTCTCGAAGGCAAGATGCTTGGCGCGGCCTTTGCCGCCGGCGCCGTCGCCGCGGTCACCCAGTCCGTCTGGATGGGGCTGCTTGCCGCCATCCTGATTTCGATCGCGCTGTCGCTGGTGCACGGCTATGCCTCCATCACCCAGCGCGGCAACCAGATCGTCTCGGGTGTCGCGATCAACTTCATCGTCGCCGGCTCGACCGTCATCCTCGGTGAAGCCTGGTTCCGCCAGGGCGGCCGCACGCCGGCGCTCGGCGAAGGCGCACGCTTCCAGACGATCACCTTCCCCTATGCCGACAGCATCCGGGAAATCCCGATCCTTGGCCCGATCTATTCGGACCTGCTCTCGGGACACTTCATCCTGACCTATGTCGCTTTCGCCATGGTTCCGATCAGCTGGTGGATCCTCTACCGCACCCGGTTCGGCCTGCGGCTTCGCGCGGTCGGCGAAAACCCGGGCGCGGTCGACACCGCCGGCATCTCGGTGATCTGGATGCGCTATCGCGCCGTCATCTGCTGCGGCATTCTCTGCGGCTTTGCCGGCGCCTATCTGTCGCTGGCGATGACCGCCGGCTTCGTCAAGGGCATGACCGCCGGCAAGGGCTATATCGCACTGGCCGCACTGATCTTCGCCAAGTGGCGACCGTTCAACATCATGCTCGCCTGCCTGCTCTTCGGCTTCCTCGACGCGCTGGCCATCCGTCTGCAGGGCAATCCGCTGCCGCTGATCGGCCAGGTGCCGGTGCAGCTGATGCAGGCGCTGCCCTATATCCTCACCGTGATCCTGCTTGCCGGCTTCATCGGCAAGGCCATCCCGCCGAAGGCCGGCGGCGTCCCCTATGTCAAGGAGCGCTAGAACCATGGAAAAGGAACTGTTCGAAGCCGCGCGTGACGCCATGGCCAAGGCGCATGCGCCCTACTCGAAGTTTCCGGTCGGCGCGGCGATCCGCGCCGAGGACGGCAAGATCTATACCGGCGCCAACATCGAGAACCTGTCCTTCCCCGAGGGCTGGTGCGCAGAGACCACCGCGATCAGCCATATGGTGATGGCCGGCCAGCGCAAGATCCTGGAAGTGGCCGTGATTGCCGAGAAGCTGGCGCTGTGCCCGCCCTGCGGCGGCTGCCGCCAGCGGCTGGCGGAATTTTCCGGCGCCAGCACGCGCATCTTCCTGTGCGACGAGACCGGCGTGAAGAAGACGCTGGCTCTTTCGGACCTGCTGCCACACAGCTTCGAGACCGAGATTCTGGGATGACCGCGGCTGCTGAACTGCTGAAGGCCCGGCTCGGCGGCCTTTCTCCGCGCTACGGCATCGTGCTCGGCTCCGGGCTCGGCTCGCTTGTCGAGGCCCTGGACGAGACGCTACGCCTCTCCTATGCCGACATCCCCGGCTTCCCGGTCAGCAGCGTCTCCGGCCATGCCGGCGAACTCGTGGCCGGAACGCTCTCGGGCGTGCCTGTTGTCATGCTTTCCGGTCGGGTGCACTACTACGAGCAGGGTGATGCCAATGCGATGCGCCTGCCGCTGGAGACGTTGAAGGCGCTTGGCATCGAATGCCTGGTGCTGACCAACTCCGCCGGATCGTTGCGGGAGGATCTGCCACCGGGATCGGTGATGCGGATTTCCGACCATATCAACTATTCGGGCTTCAACCCGCTGATCGGGGTGGAGAGCGATGATCGCTTCGTCGGCATGACCAATGCCTATGATGCCGAACACGCCGCGAGAATGCAGGAGAGCGCCGAGCGCCTCGGCATTCCGCTTCTCGCCGGCGTCTACATGTGGTTTTCCGGCCCGAGCTTCGAAACGCCGGCGGAAATCCGCATGGCGCGCATCCTCGGCGCCGACGCCGTCGGGATGTCCACCGTTCCGGAGGTCATCCTCGCGCGCTTCTTCGGCCTCCGGGTCGTCGCCGCCTCGGTGATCACCAATTTCGGCGCCGGCATGACCGGTGGCGAGATCAGCCATCACGAGACGAAGGACATGGCGCCGATCGGCGGCAAGCGGCTCGCCGCGATCCTCGCCGACATGATCGCAGCCGACGCGGTGCGCGGGTGACGATGCTTCCGCAGGAAACGATCAGGCGCAAGCGCAACGGCGAACGGCTCGCCCCGGCCGAGATCGCGGATTTCATCCGCGGCCTGTCGGAAGGCTCGATCTCCGAAGGGCAGGTCGCCGCCTTCGCCATGGCGGTCTGGTTCTCCGGCATGAGCCGCGAGGAGACCGTGGCGTTGACGCTTGCGATGCGTGATAGTGGCGAAACGCTGGACTGGAGCGGCATCTCACGCCCGATCGCAGACAAGCATTCGACCGGTGGCGTCGGCGACAACGTCTCGCTGATGCTGGCGCCGATCGCTGCCGCCTGCGGTCTTGCGGTGCCAATGATATCGGGGCGTGGCCTCGGACATACGGGCGGCACGCTCGACAAGCTCGAATCGATACCCGGCTATGATATCCAGCCGTCGGCGGCGGTGTTCCGCAAGACGGTCGACGAGGTCGGTTGCGCCATCATCGGCCAGACGGCCAATCTCGCGCCCGCCGACAAGCGCCTCTATGCGATCCGCGACGTCACCGCGACCGTCGATTCCGTGCCGCTGATCACGGCCTCGATCCTGTCGAAGAAGCTTGCCGCCGGTCTCCAGTCGCTGGTGCTCGACGTCAAGCTCGGCAACGGTTCCTTCATGAGCGACGCGCGCGAAGCCGAGATCCTGGCGCGCTCGCTGGTCGATGTCGCCAACGGCGCCGGCGTTCGCACCTCCGCACTTCTGACCGACATGAACGAGCCGCTGGCCGATGCCGCCGGCAATGCGCTGGAAATCGACAACTGCCTGGCGTTCCTTCGGGGCGAGAAGCAGGGAACGCGGCTTGAAGCGGTCGTGCTCGCCTTTGCCGCCGAAATGCTGGTGGCGGGCGGCGTCGCCGGCAATGCCGAACAGGCAGAAGCCATGGCGCGAAAAGCGCTCGGCAGCGGCGAGGCGCTCGAACGCTTCGGAAAGATGGTGCATGCGCTGGGCGGCCCAGCCGATTTCGTCGAGCGCTCGGTCGCCTATCTCGGCCGCGCGCCGGTCATCCTGCCGGTCGAAGCCGGACAGTCCGGTTATCTTGTCGCCTGCCAGACGCGGGAACTGGGCGTGGCTGTCATCGCGCTCGGCGGCGGGCGCTCGCATCCGGACGACAGGATCGACCACCGTGTCGGTTTCGACGCGCTGAAGCCGCTCGGAACACGGGTCGAGAAGGGTGACCTGATCGCCTTCGTTCACGCCGCCGACCAGGATGCCGCGGAAGCGGCCCGACGGCGCCTGTTGGAGCTCTATACGATCGACGACGTCGAACCGGAGAAAAGATCGCCGATCCTGGCGAAGATCACCTGACGAGGTGCAGGGCGCCGTCCTCGACGCGGAAGGACGACAATCGGTTGAGGAAAGTCATGCCGATCAGCGTACCGGAAAGCGCCTTGTCCGGGAGCACCAGCGCCTGCACGTCCCGCACCGATATGCCGCCGATCTCAATGCGGCTGAGCGTGGCCGGAGCTGCTTCGACGACGCCGTTGGCGGTGTTGACGCGCGCCGCCGTAAAGTCGAGCGCACCCGGAGAAATCCCGAGCCGCCGCGCGGTCGAAAGGTTGATGGCGATCGCACTGGCGCCGGTATCGACCAGTCCGCGCTCGGTTCGCCCGTTGATGCGGAAGGTTCCGAAGAAGTGGCCTCTCGCGTCCGCGCCGAGCACGACGCTGCGTCCCATCGCATATTTTGCGGTGCTCGCTGGCGAGGCTGCAAGTTCTTTTGCTGCCTTTCCGTTGTCTGCCTGGGACAGGAAGCTGGTGGCAAGATTGGGGACAACCATTGCCGCGACCGCCGCAGCGCCGGCCAATGTCAGTAGACGGGCGAGCATCGACACCACCTCTCGATCGAACGCATGCTCGCGCGAGTAGAGCGGATGACGCCTAAGACGGCATGAAAAAACCGCCGGGTTCCGGCGGTTTTTTCATCGACTTGCGATCCTGGTTAAGGATCAGGAAATCACTTCGTGCCGTACATGCGGTCGCCGGCATCGCCGAGGCCCGGCATGATGTAGCCGAGTTCGTTCAGATGGCTGTCGATCGAAGCGGTGAAGATCGGCACGTCCGGGTGGGCGCCCTGGAAGTTGCGGATGCCTTCGGGGGCGGCAAGCAGGCAGAGGAAGCGGATGTTCTTGGCGCCGCGCTCCTTCAGCTTGTCGATCGCCGCGATCGAGGAATTGCCGGTGGCAAGCATCGGATCGACGACGATGATCAGGCGCTCCGATAGGCTTTCCGGTGCCTTGAAGTAATATTCGACCGCTTCCAGCGTCTCATGGTCGCGATAGACGCCGATGTGCGAAACGCGGGCCGAGGGCACGAGTTCGAGCATGCCTTCGAGCAGCCCGTTGCCGGCACGCAGGATCGAGGCGAAGACGAGCTTCTTGCCTTCGAGGATCGGCGACTCGATTTCCTGCAGCGGCGTTTCGATGCGCTCCATCGTCAATTCGAGATCGCGCGTCACCTCGTAGCAGAGCAGCGTCGAAATTTCCCGGAGAAGCCGGCGGAAACCCGCGGTCGAGGTCTCCTTCTTGCGCATGATGGTCAGCTTGTGCTGCACAAGCGGATGATCGATCACTGTAACGCCGTTCATGGCTCACCTTTCCGGATTTTTTGTATCCGTCCTTTTTCCATGGAATGCGCCGTCGCCGCAAGGGTGTTGGCCGGCCGCAGACCGTCATCCCCAGCCGGCAATTGCGGATCCGCGGCTGCGGCCCTAGATCCGCGCGAGCAGCCGCTGGCGCGTCGCCTCGTCGACGAAGGCGGCTTCGATCGCGGTCCGGGTCATGCCGTTGATCTCCTCGTCGCTGAAACCCATCACCGCCGATGCGATGTCGTATTCCTGTGCCAACGACGTATGGAAGAACGGCGGATCGTCGGAGTTGAGCGTTACGCGCACGCCCGCTTCGTGCAACGCGCGGAGCGGATGCGAGGCGAAATCCGGGAAGACCTGCAGCGAGATGTTGGAGCCCGGGCAGACCTCGAGCACCACACCGGCGTCGGCCAGACGCCGCACCAGATCCGCGTCTTCGATCGCCCGCACACCGTGGCTGATGCGCGAAGGGCGCACGTGGTCGAGCGCGTCGCGTACGCTGAAGGCGCCGGAGAGTTCGCCCGCATGGATCGTCAGCCCGAGGCCGGCGTCGCGCACGATGTCGAAGGCGCGGGCGAAGTCGGCGACCTTGTGCATGCGTTCCTCGCCGGCAAGGTTGAAGCCGGTGACGAGCTTGTGTTCGCGCTTGGCGGCGAACTCGGCGGTCTTGATGACCGATTCCGGGCCGAGATGGCGGATGCCCGTGATCAGCATGCGCGATTCGATCCCGGTCTTCTGGCTTGCGGCCTCCATGCCGGCCGCAAGCCCTTCCAGATAGGCGTGGGCGCCAAGGCCGATCGTGTTGCCGTGATCGGGCGAAACGATGATTTCGCTGTAGATCGTGCCGGCTTCGGCAAGTTCCGTCAGATAGGCTTCGGCCAGCAGCGCGTAGTCTTCCTGGGTGCGAAACAGCGAGGCGATGGCATCGTAGCACTTCACGAAGCTGGTGAAGTCTTCCCAGACGTAGGCCTTGTCGCGGATGATCGCGCTCGTGTCGATGCCGTATTTTTCGGCCTGAGCCAAAGCCAGTTCGGGCGGCGTCGCGCCCTCGATATGGCAATGCAGTTCCGCCTTCTTCAGATGTGCGATCAAATGAGGCTTCTCCCATGCTGGCCCGGCGCGATGCCGAGATGCTTGGCGACGGTTTCGCCGATATGCGTGAAGGTGTTGGCGACGCCGAGCGAGCGGCTGCGCAGCGACGGCCCGAACATCAGCACCGGGACGCGCTCGCGCGTGTGGTCGGTGCCGCGCCAGGTCGGGTCGCAGCCGTGGTCGGCCGTCAGGATGACGATGTCGCCCGTCTGCAGGCGGCGGTCGAGATCCGGAAGGCGCGCGTCGAAGGCCTCGAGCGCCGCCGCATAGCCGGCAACGTCGCGGCGATGGCCGTAGAGCATGTCGAAATCGACGAAATTGGTGAAGACCAGACTGCCGTCCTCGGCCTCGTCGATGGCGGCAAGACTTGCGTCGAACAGAGCCATGTTGCCATCGGCCTTGGTCAGCTTCGTCACGCCCTGATGGGCGAAGATGTCGCCGATCTTGCCGATGGCGTGAACCGTGCGCCCCGCCTCCGACAACCGGTCGAGGACCGTCGGCTCCGGCGGCAGCACGGAAAAGTCGCGCCGGTTGCCGGTGCGCACAAAGGTCTGCGGGCCCGTGCCGACGAAGGGGCGGGCGATGACGCGGCCGATGTTGTAGTCGTCGAGAAGGCGGCGGACGATCTGGCAAAGCTCGAGCAGGCGGTCGAGGCCGAAGCTCTGCTCGTGCGCGGCGATCTGGAAGACCGAGTCCGAGGAAGTGTAGCAGATCGGCTTGCCGCTGCGCATATGCTCTTCGCCGTGGCGCGCGATGATGTCGGTGCCGGATGCATGGCAATTGCCGAGGATGCCGGGAATGTCGGCCTCGCGGCAGATCGCTTCGACCAGCTCCGGCGGAAAGGCGTCGCCTTCGGCGGAGAAGTAGCCCCAGTCGAACATGACGGGGGTTCCGGCGATTTCCCAATGACCAGAGGGCGTGTCCTTGCCGCGCGACACTTCGCTCGCAGCGCCATAGGCGCCGTAGACGCGATTGGGCACCGGCATGCCCTGGGGAATGCCACCGGTCGCAAGCCTGGCCGCATGCATGAGCCCGAGCGCCGACATGTTCGGCAGGCTGAGCGGACCTTCGCGCAAACCTGCCCGATCGGCCGCGCCCGCGGCGCAGGCCTCGGCGATATGGCCGAGCGTGTTGGCCCCGAGATCGCCGAAGGCTTCGGCGTCCGGCGCTCCGCCTATGCCGAAGGAATCGAGAACGAATAGAAATGCACGCGCCATGATGCACCTGACAGCGGGCGCGGTGGTCGCGGCCCGAAACTTCGTGAAGGCGCCGGCGCCCTTCTAGGGGGCCGGCGCAATCTCGAAGGGATAGCGCCGCTCGGTGCTCAATGCAATTGCGTCGGACGACTGTCCGATCAGCAATCCGTGCATTTTATCGGCTGGGCAAGGCGTGCGTGGAAGTAGGCCGTCTTGGAGATGTCGATGGTTTTCGCCGTGGCCTGAAGGCCCGACGCATAGATCAGAAGCTCGTGCGGCACGGTCAGTTCGGTGCGAATGACAAAGGACTGGCCGACCGCGAACTGACCGGGCAGGGAAACCTTCGTGTTGGCGGTGTAGGGCGTGCCGCCGCTTTGATCGCGTGACCACCGGATCGTGCCCTCATTGCTGTTCGTGACCTCGATGCCGGTGATCTTCAGCGTGTAGTTGGCATTTTCGTAGGGCGCCAGGATGCTCTTGGCGATGTTCGACATGTTGGCGAGGAAGGCCTTGTTCACCTCCGTCTGTTGCGCGACGACGTCGGCGGTCGCACTTGCGGCGCGCGCGGTCTTGCCGGCAACGGTAAACCCGACCGAGAACTCGAACGCGGTGAGATAAGCCACCACCAGCAGCGGGGCGACGATTGCGAATTCGACCGCGCCGACGCCGCTTCGGTCGCGCCGCAGCGCGCCAAGGGTATTGGTGATCGGCTTGAGGCGCAGGATTTCTAACGCGGAATACGGCTTCACGGGCGCCTCACTCGCTCTCGTTTCGGAAGGTGGCAGTCGCCACCATGAGATAGTCCTTCGGCATGCTTGAACCGGCGGGCCGCAGGTTGGTGATGAACGGTCGGACGAGGTCCGTGTACACGCTCCAGCGATAATAGGCGCGAAGCATGTTGAAGGATCCGGGGCCGCCCGGGGCAAACTTGAAGCCGGTCGTGTCGATGTCGTTCGAATCGGTCCTCCGGGGGATCAGCACGGGAAACTTGCTGAGGTCGTTGACCGCCTTGACGTCCAGGAAGAACCGCGAGGGCTGGCCGGCTTCGGTGGCCGAGCACTTCATCAGAACCGAGATCTCGTCGCAAAATGCCTGACGGAACTCGGTCTCGCTCATATCGGTCGGTTTACCCTGCTGGAAGGTAATCTGGCCGGTGCGGACCTTGCGCGCCATCGTCTCCGTCGCGTTCGCCAGCAACTGGTCGCCGTAGAAGGCGGCAAAGGTTTCAAGCGAGGCGAAGATCACCACGAAAAAGGGGAGTGCGAGGATGGCGAACTCGATGCTCGTCGTGCCCTTGCGGTTGCGAAGGAAGCGACTGAAAATGCCTTTTCGCCTGTTTTCGGCCGCCTCGCTCGGCAACCCCATGCCCTGCTCGATGTTCATTGCACCGTCCCATCATGTTACGCCAGACGGGCGGCACATTATGAGGCAACCGTTGATATTTCGTTCTCAGGGGTCATGCGCATTTTAACGAATCACGGGCTTTGGACCCATAAAAATCAATTGGTGCTACCTGCGGTTTTGCGATCCGCGTGCCGCTCGCAATTTGGCGTGCAGGAAAGAACGGTGCGGGACGTCTGTTTGTAGACGCGCACGGTGTTGCCCTCGTCGATCGATACCAGGATTCGTTCGTCGACCATGGCGTTGCCATCCTGATCGAGGATCACCAGATTGGTCGTTCCGAAGTTGCGGCCGGTAATGACGATCGTACGCGCATCCGCGACCGTTGCGTCCGCCACCTCGGCGTTGCCGATGATGACCTTGCTGATCGGCCGATCGAGCTTCAACACGCGCGCGTGATCCATATACACGCGCATCATGTCGCTTTCGGCGGCAGCTGCGGCCGATGGGACGAGGGCGGCGATCGCGAATGCGAATATGGCGGCGCGGCCGGCCGCGGATGGCGTGGTCATGGCGGGTCCCTGAGATGGTGGTCACGCCATACTCACCGGTCTTGGTGAATGAACCGTTAAGTCGGTCATGTCGAGGCTTTGCGTAGGCTTCGCCGTTTTCTGTTCGTTTACCCAAAAATCAGGGACGTCTCGTTAACCTTCAGGTAACCGCCTTCCTTAAGTCGATGGCAATGCGCCAGGACTAGTTTGAGGTTCATCCGATCAACGGCAACAGTTGGCGGAAGTGCTGAACAACAAACGTGAAGTAGGAGAATCATCATGAAGAAGATTTTTGCCCGTCTGATGAAGGACGAGTCCGGCGCGACCGCCATCGAATACGGCCTGATCGCAGCCCTCATCTCGGTTGCCCTGATCGCTGGTGCCAGCACCCTCGGCAACGCGCTGAACGATGCATTCGACACCATTGGTGACACGATCCAGACGAAGACGGACGCCATTCCGTAAGCAAGACCCTGAGGTGGAGCCGCTTCAAAGGCGGCTCCACCGCTATCTGGACTCCTGACGCGCAACGAAGGTTGCGTGTGTCACCTCGGAGGCGGGGATCATGACCGAGGCTGCGATCTTTGTGATTTTCCCCTTTTGCCTGGGGTTTGCAGCGTTTTCCGACCTGCTGACGATGACGATCCCCAATCGTGTCTCCGCGATCCTGCTGGGCGCCTTCGTTCTCGTCGCGCCGATGGCGGGACTGGGCTTTGCCGAGATCGGCCTGCACCTGGCCGCTGCCGCACTCGTCTTTGCCGTATGCTTTGTCCTGTTTGCTGCCAACGTTATGGGCGGCGGCGATGCGAAGCTGCTGACGGCCAGCGCCCTCTGGTTCGGCCTGACGCCGTCGTTGACGGCCTTTCTGCTCTACGTCTCGATCTTTGGCGGCCTGCTGACGCTTGCGGTCCTTTTGCTGCGCCGACAGGAGAACACGATTCTCGCGAGCGGCATTCCCTTCCCGCACCTGCTGCTGACGGCCAAGAAAATTCCCTACGGGATAGCGATCGCGCTTGGCGGCTTTGCTGCCTACCCCTCGTCGCCGCTCGTGGAAGCGGCCTTTGCGCGGCTGACTTGAGAGGCTCTTGCGCGCCGCCGGTCAGCTTTCGTTAACCGCCCTCATAAGTAATCCGTTAACCATAATTACACCAATTCCTGATCAATCTGAGCCTGGCATTCTTTCGGGGCTCGGAAACAATCATGAAACCGGTTCGCATCATCATACTGGCAGTGGCCGTTCTCTCGGCTGCGATGGCCGGTCTTTTGGCGATGAAGCTGACGCGCGCCCCTGCGCCGCGGCTGGCTGAACCGGTCCTTGAGCGCGCCCCCACCGTCAACGTGCTTGTCGCCAGCAAGAGCCTGCCCGTCGGGTCGCGATTGGGCGGTGATGCCATCCACTGGATGGCATGGCCGAAGGACGGGGTGGTCGATGGCGTCATCACCGAAGAAAGCCAGCCGTCGGCGATCGACGATCTGAGCGGCGCAGTCGTGCGCCTGCCGATCTTCAACGGCGAACCGGTGCGGCGCGAAAAGGTCGCAGACAGTTCCAGCCGCATCATGTCGTCGCTGCTGCCGGCGGGCAAGCGTGCGGTGGCGACCGAAATCACCGTCGCCACCGGTGCCGGCGGTTTCATCCTGCCGAACGACCGTGTCGACGTGATCATGGTGCGCAAGGGCGGCGGCGAGCTCTATCTGACCGAAACCGTGCTCAGCAATGTGCGCGTGCTCGCGATCGACCAGCAGGTCGAGGAGAAGGATGACGGCACGAAGGCGGTGGTCGGAACCACGGCCACGCTGGAGCTTACGCCCGACCAGTCGAAGGTGATGACGGTCGCGCAGCAGATGGCGGAACGCATATCGCTGGCGCTCAGAAGCGTCGCCGACGCGCAGGAGCCCGACACGGACGCCGCGGACTATCTGCTGAGCGGCGACGGTCAACCGAGCATTCAGGTCATCAAGTCCGGTTCCATCGTCAACAGCGATGGCTCGGTCGGCCAGACACAGCAGTAAGAAACACGAGCGGGAACCAGGGTAGAACGGGGCATATGGTGAAACGGAGCGGAAACACATTTCGGGCGTCTGTCGCAGCCGGCCTGTCATTCTGCCTGGCGGTTACCGGCATGTATCTGCCGGCGCCGACGGTGGCGCTGGCCGCTGCGTCCTCGGTCGTGCGGATCGTCGAAAGCGGCCCCGGCGCGAAGAAGAAGGTCAGCCTCGGCTTGAACAAGGCCGTGGTCGTCGATTTGCCCGCGGACGCGCATGACATCCTCGTCGCCGACCCGACGCTCGCCGACGCCGTGACCCGTACCTCGCGGCGCATCTATCTCTTCGGCAAGTCCGTCGGCCAGACCAACATCTTTGTCTTCGGCCCCAACGGCGAGGAGATCGTCTCCCTCGACATCGAGGTCGAGCGCGACATCGCCAACCTCCAGTCCAACCTGCGCCGCTTCATTCCGGACGCCGATATCAATGTCGAGATCATCTCGGACAACATCGTCTTGACCGGGACCGTGCGCACGCCGCTCGATTCCAGCCGCGCCGTCGACCTCGCCAAGGCCTTCCTCCAGGGCGGCGAGGCGACCACGCGCAACATCACCGCCCAGGGCAACAATGGTGACGCCGACATCTTCGCCGAAGACCGGCAGGTGTCGCAGATCGTCAATCTGTTGACGATCGACGGCGACGATCAGGTCAATCTCAAGGTCACCGTGGCCGAGGTCAGCCGGCAGGTGCTGAAACAGCTCGGCTTCAACGGTCGCGTAGGCGACGGTGAGAGCGGCATCGCCTTCCGCAACCCGGCCAACCTCGGCGACGCGGTCGGCGTCGGCGTGAATGCCATGATCAACAAAACCATCGGCGGCACCACGATCTCCAGCTACATCAACGCGATGGAGCAGGCCGGCGTGATGCGAACGCTGGCTGAGCCAAGCCTTACGGCAATTTCAGGACAGGAAGCCAAGTTCTACGTTGGCGGCGAATTCCGCCTGGCGGGAACGCAACAGGTCCAGGAAGACTCGGTCACCCGCGAAGTCAATGATGTCGAATATGGCATCCGCCTGAACTTCAAGCCGGTCGTGCTCGGACCCGGGCGCATCAGCCTGAAGATCGAAACGAACGTTTCCGAGCCGACCTACGAGGGTTCCGTCGTCACCGGCAACGGCAAGACCTCCATTCCCGGCAACACCTTCCTCGGGATTCGCAAGCGCGAGGCCTCCACGAGCGTCGAGCTGCCGTCCGGCGGCTCGATCGTGATCGCCGGTCTCGTTCAGGACAATATTCGCCAGGCGATGTCCGGTCTGCCAGGTGCGGCGAAGATCCCGATCCTCGGAACGCTCTTCCGCAGCAAGGACTTCGTGCGCAACGAGTCCGAACTCGTCATCATCGCCACGCCCTACTTGGTTCGCCCGGTCGCCAGAAGCGCGATCGCCCGGCCCGACGATAACTTCAATCCGGTCAACGATCTCGACAGCTTCTTCCTCGGCCGGGTGAACCGCATCTATGGCCGGCCGGAGGCAGCGGCGCCTGCGGGCCGCTACCACGGCAACGTTGGCTTCATCTACAAATAGGCTGGGTCATGACGCTTCGAACCGATTCCCACGCGAATTCCGAAAGGACGAATGCCATGTCCTTAAGCCCGTCCGAACCATCCCTTCGCCGCGCAGCCCATGTGGCCGTCCTGGCCCTGGCCGGCGCCTTGCTTGCCGCTTGCGGCACGAAGGACAATCTTGCGACCGGCTCCATCCCCGACGACTACCGCACCCGGCATCCGATCGTGCTTGCCGAAGGGGAGCGCGTTCTCGATATTCCGATCGCGTCGGGCGATCGCCGTCTGACCCAGGGCACGCGTGACGTCATCGCCGGTTTCGCGGCCGACTATCGCAACGCGGCAAGCGGCGTCGTGCAGATCATGATGCCGCGTGGTGCGGCCAACAGCCACGCAGCCCAGGCGATGCGCCGGGAGATCCGCGGCGTGCTCGCTGCCGCCGGCGTGCCGGCCAAAAGGTTGCTGGAGACGAGCTACGATGCGGGACCCTATGGCGACGCGGCGCCCATCCGCCTGAGCTACGTGGCGATTACCGCACAGACGGGGCCTTGCGGCACCTGGCCTGAGGACCTGAACCTCAACACCCTGGAAAACAAGAACTACTACAATTTCGGTTGCGCCTCGCAATCGAACCTTGCGGCCCAGCTTGCAAACCCGACGGACCTCCTCGGTCCGCGCCAGATGTCGCCGATCGACGCTACGCAGCGTGGCCAGGTGATCACGGATTGGCGTGGAACCGGGAAGAAGGGCAGCCCCACCAACTGATATCGGCTGGATGAAGAGATGAGTACGATCGATTACAGGATCGAGACCGGCGGCGACAGGGACGAACCGTCCTTCGAGGCACGGATGAGCGAACTGGAGCAGGTTCGGCCGCTGCCGCGGATTTCGATCCATGCGTTCTGCGAAAGCAACGCGATGCTGCGGCTGATGGAGCAGTGCGGGCAGGATCGCCGCATGGCGAAGGTAAGTCTGCGCATCAACAGCGGCAGCATCGATGCCGCCGCAAACATGTTTGCGACCGTATCGACGCCCAACCTTATCATTCTCGAGACGACGACGGAGCCGCAGTCGCTGCTGTCGGAGCTGGCGCCGCTGGCGGAGGTCTGCGACCCGAGCACCAAGGTAATCCTCGTCGGCAAGCACAACGATATCGGGCTCTACCGCGACCTCATCCGCAACGGCATCTCCGAATACATGGTCGCGCCGGTGTCGATGCCGGACATTCTGACCGCCGTGTCGGCGATCTTCGTCGATCCCGATGCAGAGCCCCTGGGGCGCAGCATCGCCTTCATCGGCGCCAAGGGCGGCTGCGGCTCGTCCGTGATCGCGCACAATTGCGCCTGGGGCATCTCCAGCCTGTTCTCGACCGAGACGATTCTTGCCGACCTCGACCTGCCCTATGGCACCGCCAACATCGACTTCGATCAGGATCCGCCGCAAGGAATTGCCGAGGCGGTCTTCGCGCCGGAGCGGCTGGACGAGGTCTTCCTCGATCGCCTGCTGACCAAGTGTTCCGAACACCTGTCGCTGCTTGCCGCCCCTTCGATGCTCGACCGCGCCTACGATTTCGAGACCGGGGCTTTCCACCCGATCCTCGAGATCCTGCAGCGTAGCGCCCCCTTCTCCGTTCTCGACGTTCCGCATCTGTGGACCGACTGGACGCGGTCCGTGCTTGGCGAGGCCGACGAAGTGGTGATCACGGCAATTCCCGATCTTGCAAGCCTGCGCAACACCAAGAACTTGCTCGACGCGATGAAGAAGCTGCGTCCCAACGACAAGCCGCCGCACCTGGTGCTGAACCAGGTCGGCATGCCGAAGCGTCCGGAGATCGCCGCAAACGAGTTCTGCGATTCGCTCGAAATCGAAGCGGCTGCCATCATTCCCTTCGACGCAGCCCTGTTCGGCAACGCGTCCAACAGCGGCCGGATGATCGCCGAGATCGACAAGAAGGCGCCCGCCGCCGAAACCTTCTCGCAGCTTGCGCATCTTCTGACCGGCCGCGTGACGATGAAGAAGGCGCGGCGTGGCGGCCTTGGCAAGATGCTCGCAGCGCTCGGCAGGAAATAGGACGTAGGGTTACTGAGATGTTTGGCAAACGCGGAAACGAAGGCTTCGGCAAAGGCGGTACCCCGGGTTCCGCCCCTCCGCCGATCGTGACTGCTGTGCAAGCGCCGGTGGTCGAGCGTGTCGTCCCGGTTCTGGCCGATACGCCGTCCGCAAGTTCGAGGGTGCAGCCGCCCGCCCCGCCGGCTAGGCGGCGTCAGGCGCGCACGGAAGACTACTACGACACGAAAACGCAGGTCTTTTCCGCGCTGATCGATACGATCGATCTGTCGCAACTCGCCAAGCTCGACACCGAGAGCGCGCGCGAGGAAATCCGCGATATCGTCAACGACATCATCACGATCAAGAATTTCGCGATGTCGATCTCCGAGCAGGAGGAACTGCTCGACGACATCTGCAACGACGTGTTGGGTTATGGTCCGCTCGAGCCTCTGCTCGCCCGTGACGACATCGCCGACATCATGGTCAACGGCGCCGGCCAGACCTTCATCGAAGTCGCCGGCAAGGTGCAGGAATCGGAGATCCGGTTCCGCGACAACGCGCAGCTTCTTTCGATCTGCCAGCGCATCGTCGGCCAGGTCGGCCGCCGCGTCGATGAATCGAGCCCGATCTGCGACGCCCGCCTGCCGGATGGATCCCGCGTCAACGTCATCGCCCCGCCGCTCGCCATCGATGGCACGGCACTGACGATCCGCAAGTTCAAGAAGGACAAGCTGACGCTCGAGCAGCTCGTCCGCTTCGGTTCGGTCACGCCGGAGGGCGCCGTTCTCCTGCAGATCATTGGCCGCGTCCGCTGCAACATCGTCATTTCCGGCGGCACCGGTTCGGGCAAGACGACGCTGCTCAACTGCCTGACGCGCTATATCGACACGGACGAGCGGGTGATCACCTGCGAAGACACCGCCGAGCTGCAGCTGCAGCAGCCGCACGTCGTGCGGCTCGAAACCCGCCCTCCCAACATCGAAGGCGAGGGCGAGATCACCATGCGCGATCTCATCAAGAACTGCCTGCGCATGCGGCCGGAGCGGATCATCGTCGGCGAAGTGCGCGGTGCGGAGGTCTTCGACCTGCTCCAGGCGATGAACACCGGCCACGACGGGTCGATGGGGACCATCCACGCCAACACGCCGCGCGAATGCCTGAGCCGCATGGAATCGATGATCGCGCTTGGCGGTTACTCGCTGCCGGCCAAGACCGTGCGCGAGATTATCGCAGGCTCGGTGGACGTGATCATCCAGGCCTCCCGCCTTCGCGACGGTTCGCGCCGCATCACCCACATCACCGAGGTCGTGGGCATGGAAGGCGACGTGATCATCACACAGGACCTGATGCGCTACGAGATCGACGGCGAGGATGCAGGCGGACGGATCATCGGCCGCCACGTCTCGACCGGCATCGGCCGACCGCATTTCTGGGACCGCGCCCGCTACTTCAACGAGGACAAGCGCCTGGCCGCGACCCTCGACGCGATGGACAAGAGCTAGGAGCTGCGATGTTCGGGATAGACATCACCGTTCTGGCGTTGGCCGCCCTGGTCGCCATATCGGCCGCGGCGCTTGCCTACGGCCTGCTGTTCTCGCGCATCGAAAGCGAAAAGAAGGCGGAAGGCCGGGTGCGCAGGATCAGCGCCGCGGAAACCGACCGTGCCAAGGTGAAGGCTGCGCGCGACCGCGTCAGCGAGCTGTCGAAACGACGAAAATCCGTCCAGGATTCGCTGAAGGAACTGGAAAAGAAACAGCAGGAGCGCTCGACCAGGGCGGCACCTTCGATGAAGGTGCGACTGACCCAGGCGAACCTGTCGATCTCCATCGGGCGCTTCTACCTGTTCAGCGCGCTCTTCGGCCTGTTTGCCTTTCTGGTGGTGCTGACGCTGGGGACCGGGGTCGCCATTGGCCTCGGCATCGCCGTGATTGCCGCTCTCGGCCTGCCGCGCTGGTTCGTCGGCTTCCTGATCAAACACCGCTGCAAGAAGTTCCTCGAAGAGTTCCCGAATGCGCTCGAAATCATGGTCCGCTCGATCAAATCGGGGCTTCCCCTCAACGACGCGCTGCGCCTCATCGCCTCGGATGGCCAGGAGCCGGTAAGGACGGAGTTTCGTCGCGTGGTGGAATCCCAGCAGGTCGGCTTGAGCGTTCCCGAGGCCTGCGCTCGCATGGTCAACAGCATCCCGCTGCCGGAAGTGAATTTCTTCGCCATCGTCATCGGCATCCAGGCGCAGGCAGGCGGCAATCTGTCCGAAGCGCTCGGCAACCTGTCGAAGGTTCTGCGCGAGCGCAGGAAGATGCGGGCGAAGGTCAGCGCCATGTCGATGGAAGCCAAGGCTTCCGCCTGCATCATCGGCGCCCTGCCGTTCATCGTCGCGCTTTTGGTCTACCTGACATCGCCCACCTACCTGATGGTGCTGTTCACCGACCCGCGCGGTCATCTGATCATCGGTGGCGGCCTGTTCTGGATGAGCATCGGCATCTGGGTGATGCGCAACATGATCAACTTCGACATCTGAGGGGGCGGCGATGAGCACGAACCTGATCAAGACCCTGACCGATCCCAACGTCGTCATCGCCGTTCTCGTTTCGCTCGCCGTGCTCGCGACCATCTATTCGTTGATCGTACCCTTCTTCGAGCGCGGCGACCTCGGCAAGCGGATGAAGTCGGTTGCGACCGAACGCGAGCAGATCCGGGCACGCGAACGGGCGCGGCTTGCGGCCGACGTTCAAAACGGCCGGGCAGCCCTGCGCGGGCAGAACAACGCCTCCATCCGGCAGATCGTCGAACGCCTCAACCTGCGCTCCGCCCTTGTCGACGACAACACGGTCAACCGCTTGAAGATGGCCGGCTTCCGTTCGCAGAACGCTCTCAACACTTTCCTGTTCGCGCGCTTCTGCCTGCCCTTCCTGTTCCTGCTGGTCGCGCTCGTCTACATCTTCGTGCTCGGCAACTTTGTCGACAAGCCGTTCATGGTGCGGCTGTTCTTCGCCATCGGCTTTGCCTATCTGGGCTTCTATGCGCCGAACATCGCCGTGACCAACGCCATCTCCAAACGGCAGGCGTCGATACGCCGGGCCTGGCCGGATGCGCTGGATCTCCTGCTGATTTGCGTCGAATCGGGCGTGTCGATGGAGCTCGGCATGCGTCGTGTCGCCGACGAGGTGGCTTCGCAGTCGCAGCCGCTGGCGGAAGAGCTGGTGCTGACGACGGCGGAACTGTCGTTCCTGCCCGAGCGCCGGGCGGCGCTTGAAAACTTCGGGCAGCGCACCGGTCTCGAAGAGGTCAAATCCGTGGTCCAGGCGCTGATCCAGGCGGACCGCTACGGCACGCCGATCGCCCAGGCCCTGCGCGTCCTTGCGCAAGAAAGCCGCGACCAGCGCATGACGGCCGCCGAGAAGAAGGCCGCAGCGCTGCCGCCGAAGCTGACCGTGCCGATGATCCTCTTCTTCCTGCCGGTGCTGATCGCCGTCATTCTCGGACCGGCAGGCATCCAGGTCGCCGACAAGTTCTAGGTCACACCGATCGAAGGCGTTCCGGCTGTCACTCCCTTAGAAAGTACCGAGCGGATGCGGCCGCGGCGCCTGCCATCCGGCAGCGCGGCTGTCGCTTCTCAAAAGCTGCCGGTCGGGAAGGTTGCTTGGGCGCTTGTTTGATAGGGCGGGCCATGCAGATGCGCGCGGCTGCCTTCGAATGGCAACAGGCGAAAAGTCGGAAGCTTAAAGCGCCAAAAGCGTGCGCGGGGGATCGCGACCAGCCCTAGTTGGCGACCTTCTTTTCGTCGGCCTTGGCGAGTTCCTTCCATGCGCCCTGCTGCGACAGCATCGAGCGCAGATAGGCGACGTTCGCTTCCGCCTGTTCGCTGGAAAGCTCCTGGCGGGCGATCGTCTCGGCTTCCTGGAAGCGCCCCTGAAGGCCGACGGCGAGCGCCAGGTTCTGACGCACGCTGCTGTCGGCGCCGGGCTGGCTCGCCGCCGACTTGAAATAGGTTTCGGCCGTACGCAGATCCTTGGTCAGGAGATAGGACATGCCGAGATTGGAGAGCACCGACGGTTCGTTCGGCTTGAGATCGAGGGCTTCACGATAGCGCAGGCGCGCTTCCTGGGCCCGGCCCAGCTGGTCGAGGATCGCGCCCTCGGCCGATTTCAGCTTCCAGTCCGGCCGGTCGGGCGTCTGCGCCCGGCCGATCGTCGCAAGCGCCTGCTCGAGCTGGCCGGCGGCGGCCTGTGCCTTGCCGTAGGCGCCGAGCACCTCACGGTCGGACGGGTGGTTGATCGCGACCTGCTGCATGACGGCGAGCGCCTGCTCGTTGCGGCCGGTCATGCGCAGCACATTGGCGTAGTTGAGCCCCGCTTCGCGGTCTTTCGGGTTCTTCTCGTAAGCCTGGCCGATGCTTTCGGTCGCTTGCGACAGTTCCGTCGCCGTCATCGACTGCACCGGCTTCGATGTGCGCGCGATCGAGCCCGTCGTCAGTTCCTTCTTCGGCTGGTTGGCGCAGCCCGCAAGCGAAAGCGCCAGGAGCGCCATGGCAGCACCCTGGCACAGTCGAGCGGCGGTGAAGGATGAGATCGTGCGTTTGGCCATAGGTGTCCCCAGCATGCATTCGCGCACCTGAACTTCAGACAACACCGGCGCAACTTTCACTCCAGCAATAATCTGTTAACCCTAACAGAGCGTTAATGGCGCGATTCCATCTCTGTCAGCCGAGGACTTTCATGGCTCCCTATCAGTTCATCGAGCGGCCGTCGCCGTTCAACACCAGCGCCGGCAAGACCCTGCCGATCTTCGCCGTCACGCCGGCGCATATCGAGACGGGGACGATCGACCCGATCGCTTTGGACTGGGCGCGCAAGGCTGGCTTCACGGCCGAATCCGGTGCGGTGCTGTTGATTCCGTCCGCCGACGGCCATCTCGGCGGCGCGCTCTTCGGCCTCGGCAGCAACCCGTCGGAAGCGCCGTTTCTTGCCGGCAAGCTCGCGCGGGCGCTGCCGGCGGGCAAGTGGCACGTCGAAACCGCGCCGCTCACCGCCAACCGGCTGGCGCTCGGCTACGGCCTCGGCTCCTATCGCTTCGAGCGCTACAAGTCCTCCAAGGGCGAGCCGCCGACGCTTTTGATCCCCGCCGACGCGGATGCGACCGACATCAAGCGCCAGCTCGCCGGTGTGTTCCTGGCGCGCGACCTCATCAACACGCCGACCAACGACATGGGGCCGGAAGCGCTCGAAGCGGCGTTTCGCGCGCTCGCCGCCCACTATAAGGCCGATGTCTCCGTCATTACCGGCGAGGCGCTGCTGACGCAGAACTTCCCACTGGTCCACACCGTCGGCCGCGCCAGCGCCGAGGCGCCGCGGCTCATGGAGCTGCGCTGGGGCAAGAAGGGCCACAAGAAGGTGACGCTCGTCGGCAAGGGCGTGTGCTTCGATACCGGCGGTCTCGACATCAAGCCGGCGGCCTCCATGCTGCTGATGAAGAAGGACATGGGCGGTGCCGCCAACGTGCTCGGCCTGGCGCTGATGATCATGGACGCCAAGCTCAAGGTGGACCTGCGTGTCATCGTGCCGGTGGTGGAAAATTCGATCTCGGCCAATGCCTTCCGGCCGGGCGACATCTATCGCAGCCGCAAGGGGCTCACGGTTCAGATCGACAACACCGATGCCGAGGGCCGGCTGATCCTGGCTGATGCGCTCGCCTATGCCGATGAAGAAAAGACCGACCTGCTCGTCGACATGGCGACGCTCACCGGCGCGGCCCGCGTGGCGCTCGGCCCGGACCTGCCGCCCTTCTTCACCGACGATGCCGATCTCGCCCATGATCTCTCCGAGGCGAGCCTCGAGGTGGACGATCCGATGTGGCGCATGCCGCTCCACAATGGCTACGACAAGGATATCTCGGCCCGTATCGCCGACCTGACCAATGCGCCGGCCGGCGGCATGGCCGGGTCGATCACTGCCGCGCTCTTCCTCAGGCGCTTCGTCACCAACGCCAAGAGCTGGGTGCATTTCGACATCTTCGGCTGGGCCCAGTCCGAACGGCCGCATTCGCCCGTTGGTGGCGAGGCACAGGCGATCCGCGCGCTCTACCAGCATATCCAGAAGATGGCGAAGTAGCTGCACTCGGCATATCCCGCGAAAGAAACGCTTGCGTAACGATCCGCCGCTATCGTGGCGGATCAGTATCACGCGTAGGAGCCGCCATTGCCGATCGAGCTAACGCCCTCCCAGGCCCTCGGGCTTTGGCATTCGGTGTCGCTCGCCCAGGTCCGCGTCGACAGCCGCGATCTGACCTTGCGCCAGCTGGCGATCCTCCTGCACATCTACCTCGTGCCGCCGCCGCACACCGTGCGCGGGCTGGCGGCGACGCTTGGCGTCACCAAGCCGGTCATCACCCGTGCGCTCGATACCATGGGCGCGCTTGGCCTTGTCGATCGCGCCCGTGATGACCGCGATCGCCGCAACGTCGTCATCAAAAGGACAGTCGAGGGTGCTCTCTATCTTGAAAAATTCGGTGATCTGATCATTGATCAGGGCCGCAAACAGCTGAAGTGAGTAGCCATGTCGACACTGCCCGATCGCCGCCTGAATGCCTATCGCCCCGATCTCGCGGAGAGCCGCCTTCGCGGTGTCGTGCAAGCCGAACGATACGTCGAGGGCAGCGTTGCCCGGATCTCGGTTCCGGTTGCGCCGCTGCGGGCGAAACCCGACCTCACCTGCGGGACCGATACCGAACTGTTGCTCGGCGAATCGGTACGGGTGCTCGACACCAGCGAGAGCTGGTGCTGGGTGAAGGCCGATCTCGACGGCTATGTCGGCTACCTGCCGGAATACTGCCTCGCGCCGGTGGTCAGGAGCCCGACACATATCGTCTCCGCGCCGCGCACCTTCGTCTATATCGGTCATGATCTGCGCTTTCCGACCGTCTATCCGCTGTCGATGGGCAGTCGGTTGACGGTTGTCGATGAGCGCGAGACCCGGGGAACGCGCTATTTCCTGCTCGACGGCGGCCAGGCGGTCATCGCCAATCACTGCATCGAGGTCGGCAGTGTCGTGCCGGGAGACTATGTCTCGGTCGCTGCCCGCTTCGTCGAAACGCCCTACCTCTGGGGCGGTCGTTCCGGCTTCGGCATCGATTGTTCAGGCCTCGTGCAATTGTCGATGATGATGGTCGGCAGGCAAGCGCCGCGCGATTCCGACATGCAGGCGACGGGGCTGGGAACGCCGATCGCGCGCGAAGAGCTCACGCGCGGTGACCTCGTCTTCTGGAAGGGCCACGTCGCGCTGATGGAGGACGACGAAACCCTGATCCACGCCAACGGCCACACGATGACTGTCGCGCGAGAGGGGTTGGAAGCCTCGATCGAGCGGATTGGTTGGCTCTATGAGCAACCGACGGGCTATCGCCGCCCCTGATCCGGTAGCCGGCCGCCGCGGCAGGCCGGCGCGTCATCAATAGCCGGCTACTTTATCAACCACATGTTCGAGCGCCTGTCCGCTTTCGAAGCGCGCGATCTGCTGCTCCACATGGCGGAAGAGCGCCTTGACGTCGGAGGATGCCGCCACGTGTGGCGTGACATAGACGTTGGGCATCGTCCAGAAGCGGCTGTCAGTCGAAAGTGGTTCCTGCTCGAAGACATCCAGCGAGGCGCCGCCGAGAACGCCGCTGTCGAGCGCCTTGAGGATATCGGCTTCCACCTGGCTGCCGCCGCGGCCGGCATTGATGAACACGGGCGCGCCGAACGGTCCGTCGCGGCTCAACCGGGCAAACAGGCGCAGGTTGAAGATGCCGCGGGTATCCGGCGTGAGCGGCAGCAGGCCGACGAGAAAATCCGTGCGCGCCAGGAAGGTGTCGAGTTCGTCGCCGCCGAAGGTCTCGATGCCGGCGACGTCGCGCTTGCCGCGCGACCAGCCGATCACCTTGAAGCCCATGGCCGAGAGCTTGCGGGCGGCGTCCTGGCCGAGCACGCCCATGCCCATGATGCCGACGGTGATGTCGGCGGCTTCGGGCTGGGTCAGGTCGCGCCATTCGCGCCTTGCCGCCTGCGCCTCGTAGGCACGGTGCTGACGCAGGTGCAGAAGGCACTGCATGACCACCCACTCGCTCATGCGCGTCGTCAGCGTCTGGTCGACGAAGCGCACCAGCGGCACCTCGGGGAGACCGGGCAGCGTCAGCACATGATCGACGCCGGCGCCGCCGGAGAACACCACCTTGAGGTCCGGCGCCCGGTCGAAAAGATCCGGTGCCGACTTCCACACCACCGCATAGTCGATGCCGGAGAGGTTGCGGCTGTGGTGCACGGCATCGGCTCGGTTGATCACCTCGCGATCGGGGAAAGCGCCGCGAAGCGCCGCCTCGACTTCCTCTGGAATGAATTTCAGATCGACGATGACGGGGCTCTTTGCGGACATTCGGACACCTATTGGCGGATCGCGGTCAAGTTGACGGCTTCGAGGTTGAAGGCGGCGGCCATCAGGGCCTTGGTATAGTCCTGGCTCGGGTCGTTGAAGATGCGCTCGGCCGGGCCCTGTTCCACCACCTTGCCCATGCGCATCACGATCATCTCGTTGGCAAGCGCGCGTACGACCTTGAGGTCGTGGCTGATGAACAGATAGGCGAGATCGTGTTTGCTCTGCAGGTCGCGCAACAGATCGACCACCTGCGCCTGCACGCTCATGTCGAGCGCCGATGTCGGTTCGTCGAGCATGACGAATTGCGGTTTCAGCACCATGGCGCGCGCAATGGCGATGCGCTGGCGCTGGCCGCCGGAGAACTCGTGCGGATAACGCCAGCGGGTCGAGGGATCGAGGCCGACCTCTTCGAGCGCTGCGGCGACCCGGGCATCACGTTCGTTGTCCGAAAGCGCGCGCTCGTGGATTTTCAGCCCCTCGGCAATGATGTCGGCCACCGACATGCGCGGGCTGAGCGAGCCATAGGGATCCTGGAAGACGATCTGCATCCGGTTTCGAAGCGGACGCATCTCGTTGAAGCTGTAGCGGTCGATGTCCTTGCCGATGAAGGCGATGCGGCCCTTCGACGAGATCAGCCGCGTCAATGCCAGCCCGAGCGTCGTCTTGCCTGAGCCGGATTCGCCGACGACGCCGAGCGTCTGGCCGGCGCGAAGCTTCAGGTCGATGCCGTCGACCGCCTTCACATGGTCGACCACCTTGCGCAGGAACCCGGCCTTGATCGGAAACCACACCTTCATGTCGGAGGCTTCCATCACGATCGGCTTCGATGCGTCTGATGGCGGCGGGTTGCCCTTCGGCTCGGAGGCGAGCAGATGGCGGGTATAGGCGTGCTGCGGGTTGGCGAAGATCTCGGCGGTCGGCCCGGTCTCGACGATCTTGCCCTTGGTCATCACGCAGACCCGGTCGGCGATCTTGCGCACGATGCCGAGGTCGTGGGTGATGAACAGCATCGACATGCCATGCTCGTCCTTGAGCGTCTTCAGGAGCTCGAGGATCTGCGCCTGCACGGTGACGTCGAGCGCCGTCGTCGGCTCATCGGCGATCAAGAGCTCCGGCCGGTTGGCGAGCGCCATCGCGATCATCACGCGCTGGCGCTGGCCGCCCGAGAGCTCGTGCGGATAGGCGCTGAGGCGCTTCTCCGGCTCGCGGATGCCGACCTGGTTCAAGAGTTCGAGGATGCGCGTGCGTCGCGCTGCGCCCTCCAGCCCCTGATGCAGCTCCAGGATCTCGCCGATCTGCCGCTCGATCGAATGCAGCGGGTTGAGCGAGGTCATCGGTTCCTGGAAGATCATGGTGATGTCGTTGCCGCGCGCATGGCGCAGCTCGGCATCGCTGGCCTTCAGCAGATCCTTGCCATTGAAGACGATCTCGCCGCTCGGGTGGCTGGCGGACGGGTAGGGAAGCAGCTTCAGGATCGAATTGGCCGAGACCGATTTGCCCGAGCCGGATTCGCCGACGAGCGCCACCGTCTCCCCGCGTTTGATCTCAAAGGAGATGTGGTCGACGGCAACGGAGGTGTTGCCGCCCTGGTGAAAGGCGACCGAGAGGTCGCGGACCGAGAGAATTGGATCTGTCATCGTCGCGCTCACCGGAACGTCTTTCTCGGATCGAAGGCATCGCGCGTCGCTTCGCCGACGAAGATCAGCAGCGACAGCATCAACGACATGACGCAGAAGGCCGTCAGCCCGAGCCAGGGCGCCTGCAGGTTGGATTTGCCCTGGGCGATCATCTCGCCAAGTGACGGCGATCCCGGCGGCATGCCGAAGCCGAGGAAGTCGAGCGAGGTCAGAGTCGTGATCGAACCCGAGAGGATGAAGGGCAGGAAGGTCAGCGTCGCCACCATCGCGTTCGGCAGGAGGTGGCGATACATGATCGTGCCATTGCCGACGCCGAGCGCCCGCGCGGCGTTCACATACTCGAAATTGCGCGCCCGCAGGAACTCGGCGCGCACGACGCCGACGAAGCCGACCCAGGAAAACAAGAGCATGATGCCGAGCAGGATGAAGAAGCCGGGCGGCAGGATCGCGGCGATGATCAACAGGATGTAGAGCACCGGCATCGACGACCAGATCTCGATGAAGCGCTGCATCAGGAGATCGGTCCAGCCGCCGAAGTAACCCTGGATGGCGCCGGCGGTAACACCGATCACCGCCGAGGCAATGGTCAGTGTCAGGCCAAAGAGCACCGAGATGCGGAAGCCGTAGATCATCCGCGCAAAGACGTCGCGGGCCTGGTCGTCGGTGCCGAGCCAGTTGAGGTTGCCGACGATGCAGTTGCGATCGTTGGTCTTGTCCGGATAGGCGGAGCAGCGCTCCTCCTTGTCCATCAGCCAGAAGGGCTTGGTCGGTGCCGAATGCGGGATGTTGGAATTGACCGTCTGATAGGAATAGCGCACCGGCGGCCAGATCATCCAGCCATTGGCCTCGATCTCGTCGCGGATGAAGTCGGAGCGGTAGTCGGTCTCGGCAAGAAAGCCGCCGAACCTTTCCTCCGGATAGTCGATGACGACGGGGAACAGAAGCTCGCCCTTGTAGGAGGCGACAATCGGCCTGTCATTGGCGATGAGCTCGCCGACCAGGCTGAGCCCGAACAGCGCCAGGAACAGCCAGAGCGACCAGTAGCCGCGTCGGTTCGCCTTGAAATTCTGCCAGCGGCGCTGGTTGACCGGCGAGAGCCAGCCACGCGGAGCCGCAGCCGTCGGGGAAGCCGTCACATCAGCCATCAGACATCCCTCCGCTCGAAGTCGATGCGCGGATCGACCCAGGTGTAGATGAGGTCCGAAAGCAGGCTGACGAGCAGTCCCATCAGCGAGAAGATGAAGAGGGTGGCAAAAACGATCGGATAGTCGCGCTTGACGACGGAATCATAGCCGAGGCGCCCGAGGCCATCGAGCGAGAAGATGTATTCGATCAGAAGCGAGCCGGTGAAGAAGGCCGAGATGAAGGCGCCGGGAAAGCCGGCGATGATGATCAGCATGGCGTTGCGGAAGACGTGACCATAGAGCACCTGGCGGTCGGTGAGCCCCTTGGCCCGCGCCGTCGTCACATACTGCTTCTTGATCTCGTCGATGAACGAGTTCTTGGTCAGCAGCGTCGTCGTCGCGAAGGCCGAAAGCAGCAACGTCACGAGCGGCAGCGTCATGTGCCAGATGTAGTCGAGGATCTTCTGCCACCAGGGCAGATCCCAGAAATTGTCGGAGACGATGCCGCGCAGCGGGAACCAGTCGAAGAACGAGCCGCCGGCAAAGACGACGATCAGCAGGATGCCGAAGAGGAAGCTCGGCACGGCATAACCGACGACGATGATGCCGGAGGTCCAGACGTCGAAGGCGGAGCCGTCGGACACCGCCTTCTTGATGCCGAGCGGGATCGAGATCGCGTAGGAAAACAAGAGGATCCAGAGACCGAGCGAGATCGAGACCGGCATCTTCTCCTTGATGAGATCGATGACCGAGGTGTTGCGGAAGAAGCTCTCGCCGAAATCGAAGCGCATATAGTTCCACATCATCGTGGCGAAGCGCTCGAGCGGCGGCTTGTCGAAGCCGAACTGCTTTTCGAGTTTGGCGATGAATTCCGGGTCGAGCCCTTGAGCGCCGCGATAGCGCCCGCCTTCGTCGCCGCCGGCTTGCATCAGGTCGCCGCTGCTGCCCGACAGGCGATCGGAGCCGCCGGCATTGGTGAGGTCCGAAATCACCTGTTCGACCGGGCCGCCCGGCGCGAATTGCACCACGATGAAGGAGATCGCCATGATCCCGAAGATCGTCGGGATCATCAGAAGCAGGCGGCGCAGGATGTAGGCACCCATCAGGCGAGCCTTTCGATCGACGTGTGGGCGCGGGCCCGGACCGGCGAAGCGTCGGCATGCCGTCTATGATGTCTCAATCCCTGTGTCTCCTTGCGGGGCCCGCATCGGGGCCTGTTTCAGTGATTCGTTTTTTTGCATTTGGAATCGAGACGCCATTCGAGCGCAAGGACTTCATTTGGGGGAGGCGTTTTTCGACCACCAGATCGTCGGGAAGCCGATCGCGTAAGTCGGAAGTTCGGCGGGACGGGAAAATTTGTCCCAGTAGGCGATGTTCATGTCGCGCTTGTAGTAAAGCGGCACGACGTAATTGTGGGCGAGCAGCACGCGGTCGAGCGCCTTGGTCGCCGCCACCAGCGTGTCGCGGTCCTTCGCGAAGATGACCTTGTTGATCAGCGCGTCGACACCCGGATCGGCAATGCCGGCATAGTTTCTGGAACCCTGTTCCGTGGCGGAACGCGAACCCCAGTAGTCGAGCTGCTCGTTGCCGGGGCTCAGCGTCTGTGCCCAGACGATCCACGTCATGTCGTAGTCGAAGGCGCGTGTCCGGTTGGTGTACTGCGAGGCATCGACGGTGCGCACACGCGCGTCGATCCCGATCTTCTTCAGGTTCTGGGCATAGGGAAGCGCCACGCGCTCGAGCGTGTCGCTGCTGAGCAGGATCTCGAACGAGAAGGGCTTGCCTGTCTTTGCCTCGACCATCCGGTTGCCCTTGAGCTCGAAGCCGGCCTCCTTCAGGAGCGCGATCGCCTGGCGAAGGTTGTCGCGTCCCGCCTGCGGGGTGCCGCCGACCGGGTTCTTGTACGGTGCCGTGAACACTTCCGGCGGCACCTTGTCCTTCACTTCCTCGAGGATCGCCAGCTCCGCGTCCTGGGGCAGGCCCGACGAGGCAAGATCGGTGTTCCAGAAGTAGCTGTCGACGCGCGTATACTGGTTGTAGAACACCGTGCGGTTCATTTCCTCGAAGTCGAGGGCAAAGTTCAGCGCCTGGCGCACCCTTTCGTCATTGAAGGGCGCCCGGCGCATGTTCGGGACCAGGGCCTGCATGACGCCGGTGGCCCGCAACGGATTGGGCAGGCTCTCACGCTTGACGCGACCGTCCTTGACAGCCGGGAAATCATAACCGGTCGCCCAGCGGGCCGCGATGTTCTCAAGCCAGTAATCGCTGTTTCCCGACCGAAACGCCTCGAACTCGACATCCCGGTCGCCGAAGAAGGTGTAGCTGATCGAGCCGAAATTGTTCTGACCGACATTGACGTTCAGTGATTTGCCCCAATAGTCGTCTCTCAGCTCGTAGCGAACGGACGCGCCGGCCGAAAATGCGGCGATCTTGTAGGGGCCGGATCCCATCACCGGTTCCAGCGTTGTCTTGGTGATGTCGCGCGGCTTGCCGTCCGGTCCCTGCCCTTCCCACCAGTGTTTCGGTAGAATCTGCAACTGGCCGAGGATGTTGGGCAGCTCGCGGTTGTTCTTCTGGTCGAAGTGGAAGGTGACGTCGCGTTCGCCGGTCTTTTCCGCCGAGGTCACGTGCTTGTAATAGTTGGCGTAGAGCGGATCGAGCTCCTTGCTCTTGTCTAGGCTGAAGACGACGTCTTCCGGGGTCACAGGCTTCCCGTCCGCCCACTTGGCTTCCTGCCGCAGGCGGAACGTGGCGGACGAAATGTCTGCGGGGTACGATACGCCTTCCGCCAGCAGCCCGTAGCCGGTGGAGATCTCGTCGTCGGCGGATTTCAGCAATGTGTCGAAGACGAGCGCCAGTCCCACTGCGGGCTGTCCCTTGTCGAGAACCGGGTTGAAGGTGTCAAAGGTTCCGGTGGTCGACAGTTTGACGTCGCCGCCCTTCGGCGCCTCGGGGTTGACGTAATCGTAGTGGGGGAAATCCGGGGCGTATTTCAGCTTGTCGATGAGGGAGAGGCCGTGATGCCAATCGGCGTGGTCGGCTTGCGCTGCAGGAGGAAGAAGGAGAAGTGTCGCTGCCAAAAGCGGCGCTGCAATCCCAGATTTCACGATCCTGCAGAAGTGTGGCATCCAGCCTGTACCCCTTAAATTCAATGTTCTTTTTCGCGAGCATAGGCCAAATCCGGGCAATTGACAGGCACTGCCGCAAATCAGGCGAATTTTTTGAGTCACATCGAGGTGAGGCGCGTGATTCACAAGGCTGAGGCAACGACGGGGCCCTACATTGGGGGCTCGCTGGGTCTGGCGGCCGTGCTCCGCACCGGCGAGACAAACGGGACGAGATTCAATGATTGCTCCATTTCGACGTTGCGGCTCGGCGTTTCTTGCGCTGTTGCTCGGAACAAGCCTTCTGATCGCCGATAGCGCCGCGGCGGACGAAACGCCGGCCAAGACGCTCTTCGGTGCCAAGGCTCTGCCTGCCGAGATGGCGGCAAATTCCTACGGCTTCTATGCGAAAGGATGCCTTGCCGGCGGGGTCGCCATTCCGACCGACGGGCCCACCTGGCAGGCGATGCGGCTGTCGCGCAACCGCCGCTGGGGCCACCCGCAGATGATCGCGCTGATCGAGCAGTTTTCCCACGACGCGGCCGACAAGGTCGGCTGGCCGGGGCTGCTGCTCGGCGATATCTCGCAGCCGCGCGGCGGGCCGATGCTGTCGGGCCACGCCTCGCACCAGATCGGGCTGGATGCCGATATCTGGCTGACGCCGATGCCTCAGCGCACGCTCACCTATCGCGAGCGCGAGGACGTCTCCGCGACCTCGATGCTGCAGAAGAACAAGTTCCTGACGGTCGATCGGTCGATCTGGACGCCGAAGCACGCGCAGCTGATCATGCTGGCGGCGAGCTATCCGCAGGTGGAGCGCGTCTTCGTCAATCCGGCGATCAAGAAGAAGCTTTGCGATACCTGGACGGGCGACCGCACCAACCTCGGCAAGGTCCGGCCGATCTACGGCCACGACTACCACTTCCACATTCGCATCAAGTGCCCGGCGGGCGCGTCGACCTGCAAGGACCAGGCGGCGGTGCCGGAAGGCGATGGCTGCGACAAGTCGCTGGCCTGGTGGTTCACGGACGAGCCATGGGCGAAGCCGACCAAGAAGCCGGACGCAAAGCCGGTCAAGCCGAAGGTGACGACGCTCGCCGATCTGCCGAAAGCCTGCGCTCTGGTGCTGAACGGCCCGGCGCCCGCTTCGGAAGCGGCCGTCACCTATGGCACGGCCTATCGGGCCGCCGCACCGGTCGCGGCGACCGAAAGCATCGAGCAGGTGATCGGCGCTTCCGGCGACGTTCCTCCGGCCGATATCCCCGTGCCGATGGCGCGTCCGGCGCTGCAATAGGGCAGGGACGCGGGCAATGGGGAGGCATCAGCCTTCCCAATCCCGCGGCGCTCATGTATAGGGCAATCAAATCGATTTAAATACGGATGCGAGGCCCGCAATGGCGGATCGGAAATGTGTTGCGCTGATCGCGCATGATCAGAAGAAGGACGATCTTGCCGCCTTTGCCAAGGCGCACGAGGACGTTCTGAGCGACTGGCGCATCGTCGCCACTGGCACGACCGGCGGCCGCGTCCTCGACGTTTGCCCGGGCCTCGATATCACCCGGCTGAAAAGCGGGCCCCTCGGCGGCGACCAGCAGATCGGCGCGATGATCGCCACCGGCGAGGTGCAGTTGCTGATCTTCTTCGTCGATCCCCTGACCGCCATGCCGCATGATGTCGATGTCAAGGCGCTGATGCGTCTCGCCATCGTCTACGACATTCCGATGGCGCTCAACCGCGCAACGGCCGAGCAGTTGATCGACCTGAACCCCAGATGATTCGGGCAATCGCCTCTCGGCGGGCGGATGCGAACTGAAATCCTCCCGCACTTTTCCTCGTCCCGCTCTGTCTGATAGACAGTCCAGCAAACCAAGATGACGATCAGGATGGATCTTGCGATGTCCGGCACCAGTGAACACAGCTTTCCCTTTCCGATCCTGATCGGCGATATCGGCGGCACCAATGCGCGGTTTGCCTTGCTCATCGACGCCTTTGCCGAGCCGAAGCAACTGCCGCCGATCAAGACCGGCGATTTCGAGACGATCGAGGAGGCGCTGCAAAAAAGCATTCTCGACAAGACCTCCGTGCAGCCGCGCTCGGCGATCCTGGCGGTGGCCGGTCCGATCCGTGGCGACGAAATTCCGCTGACCAATGCCGGCTGGGTCATCCGGCCGAAGGACATGCTTTCGAGCCTTAGCCTCGAAGACGTGCTTGTTATCAACGATTTCGAGGCGCAGGCGCTCGCCGTGGCTTCCCCTGCGGACGAGGACCTGGTCCAGATCGGCGGCGGCAGCATCAGGCCGCTGACCTCGCGCGTCGTGCTCGGTCCGGGAACCGGCCTCGGCGTCGGTGGTCTGGTCTTTGCGCAGCACACCTGGTTTCCGGTGCCGGGCGAAGGCGGCCATGTCGACATCGGCCCGCGCACCGAGCGCGACTTCCAGATCTGGCCCTTTCTCGAGCCGATCGAGGGCCGCATGGCGGGCGAGCAGATCCTCTGCGGTCGCGGCATCATGAACCTATACCGCGCCGTCTGCGCCGCCGATGGCGTGGAGCCGGTACTGACCGATCCGGCTGAAGTGACGACGCATGCGCTCGCAGAAAGTGACCGCGCAACGATCGAGACCATCTCGCTGTTTTCGACCTATCTCGGGCGGGTCGCCGGCGACATGGCGCTGATCTTCATGGCCCGTGGCGGCGTTTTCCTTGCGGGCGGCATCTCGCAGAAGATCCTGCCGGCGCTCATGAAATCGCCCTTCCGCGCGGCCTTCGAGGACAAGGCGCCGCACTCGGCGCTGATGCGGACGATCCCGACCTTTGCCGTCGTTCATCCGATGGCAGCGCTCTCGGGATTGGCCGCCTTTGCCCGCACGCCGACGGATTTCGGTGTGGCAACTGAGGGACGCCGCTGGAGAAGCTGAACCTCTTGCGTGCGCAAAGACTCGCCAAAGCGGCATCAAACCACTATAGAGCCCCGGGAAAGATCGGGCCGGGTATCGGCTCGTCAGATAGGTTCCAGGGAAGACGGGCTTTTTGAGCGCCAGCAATAAAAAACAGCACGCGGTCGACTCCGATACGATCAGCGGAATTCTGAAGCGGGTTATCGCAGAAAACGGTCGTGACCACATTCGCGGCTATGCTTTTGCCATCGGCTGCCTGGCCGTGGTCGCCGCGACGACCGGTTTTACCGCCTCGATCATGGAAACCGTGATCAACGAGGCCTTCGCCAACAAGCGGGCGGACATCGTTCTCTACGTCTGCGGCGCGATCCTCGGCGCCTTCGTGTTGCGCGGCTTTGCCACCTACGGCCAGGCTGTCGCGCTTTCGAAGATCGGCAACAACATCGTCGCACGCTACCAGCGTCGTCTTTATGCCCATCTGATGGCGCTCAGCGTCGGCTATTTCAACGAGACCCGATCGGCGCAGCTTGCAGCCCAGATCAGCCAGAACGTCAGCGGCATCCGCGACGTGCTCAACCTGACCGTCACCTCGATCGCCCGCGACCTGCTGACGCTGATCGGCCTGGTCGGGGTGATGTTCGCCAAGGACTGGTTGCTGTCGATCATCGTCTTTGTTGCAGCACCGCCCCTGCTCTTGGGCCTGCGCTATGTGTCCAGGCGCCTGCGTTCGGCCACGCGCGAGGCGATCGAAGTCAACAGCCGCGTTCTCGGCGCGATGCAGGAAACCATTCAGGGCATCACCATCGTCAAGGCCTTTACGATGGAGAGCGAGCTCCGCGGCAAGGTCGAGACGATCATCAGCCGGGCCGAGAACCGCGCCAACCGCATCGCCCGGTTGAGCGAGCGCACGGCGCCGATGACCGAAACCTTCGCCGGCCTCGCGATCTCGGCCGTGCTTGCCTATTCGGCGTTCCGCGCCATCTATGCCGACGTGCCGCCCGGCGCCTTCTTCGCTTTCGTCGTCGCCCTGCTGATGGCCTATGATCCCGCCCGCCGTCTGGCGCGGCTGCAGGTCTCGCTCGAGCGCGCCGCCGTCAACGCCCGCATGGTCTATGAGATCCTCGACACCGTGCCGCACCAGCGCGACAAGCCCGACGCCAAGGAACTGGCCTTCACGAGTGCGGCCGTCGAGCTGCGCGACGTGCGCTTCAAGTATGCCAATGGCGACGAGGTGCTGAAGGGCGTGAACTTCGTCGCCGAGGGCGGCAAGACGACGGCGCTCGTCGGCCCGTCCGGGGCCGGTAAGTCGACGGTCATCAGCCTCATTCCGCGCTTCTACGATCCGGCCTCCGGCCAGATCCTGATCGACGGGCAGGACATCGCCGACGTCACCAAGCAGTCGCTGCGCAAGGGCATCGCCTATGTTTCGCAGCAGCCCTATCTTTTCGAAGGCTCTATCCGCGACAACATCCGCTACGGCCGCATCGAAGCGACGGATGCCGAGGTGGAGGAAGCCGCACGGCTCGCCTACGCCCATGATTTCATCCTGGCGCAGCCCCAGGGCTACGATACGCCGGTTGGCGAGAACGGCATGACGCTTTCGGGCGGCCAGCGCCAGCGCCTGTCGATCGCGCGCGCACTCGTGCGCAACGCCCCGATCCTGCTGCTCGACGAGGCCACCTCCGCGCTCGACACCGAGTCGGAACTTGCCGTGCAGAAGGCGCTCGACCACGCCATGAGCGGGCGTACGGTCATCGTCATCGCACATCGTCTTTCGACCGTCGTCAATGCCGACAAGATCATCGTCATGAAGGATGGTTCCGTCGTCGAGGAAGGCACGCATGTCGATCTTGCACGGCGGCCGGACGGTCTCTACGCTCGCCTGCACAATCTCCAGGGCCAGTCGCCTGACGGCGAAACGCCCGAAGCGCCGGCCGGCGTCGAAATCCACTAGCGGACAGAAGGAAATCACCGATGGGCGCGAACGATATGAAGCTCGTGGTGGTGGGTGCGGCGGGCCGTATGGGCCAGACGTTGATCAGGACGGTCCACGCGATGGAGGGCGTTCGCCTGCATGCGGCGGTCGAGCGTCCCGGCTCGGTCTTCATCGGCCGCGACGCCGGTGAACTGTCCGGCCTCGGCCCGATCGGCGTGCCGGTCACCGATCGGCCGCTGGAAGCCTTCGTCGAGGCCGAGGGCGTGCTCGATTTCACCGCACCGGCAGGTTCCGTCGAGTTTGCCGCTCTCGCCGCCCAGGCCCGCATCGTCCATGTCATCGGCACCACCGGCTGCTCGGCCGCCGACGAGGCGAAGATCCAGGCTGCCGCCCGCCATGCCCGCATCGTCAAATCGGGCAATATGAGCCTCGGCGTCAACCTGCTTGGCGTGCTGACGGAGAAGGCGGCGCGCGCGCTCGGTCCGGCCGATTGGGATATCGAAATCCTCGAAATGCACCACAGGCACAAGGTCGATGCCCCCTCGGGCACGGCCCTGCTTCTCGGCCAAGCGGCGGCGACGGGGCGCGATATCGCGCTTGCCGAGCATTCCGTGCGCGTGCGCGACGGCCATACGGGACCGCGCCCGGCGGGCACGATCGGTTTTGCCACCCTGCGCGGCGGCTCGGTCATCGGCGAGCACTCGGTCATTCTTGCCGGCGAAGGCGAGCAGGTGACCTTGTCGCACAGTGCCACGGACCGTTCGATCTTCGCGCGCGGTGCCGTCACCGCCGCACTCTGGGCCCGCAACCAGAAGCCCGGTTTCTATTCGATGCTCGACGTTCTCGGGCTCAACTGACCTTTCCACTCTCAAGTCTCAAGGGGAATTCGACATGAGCGGTACTCTCGTCCTCGTCCGGCATGGCCAGAGCGACTGGAACCTGAAGAACCTGTTCACCGGCTGGCGTGATCCGGATCTGACGGAACTCGGCGTCGAGGAAGCCAAGGCTGGCGGCAAGGCGCTTGCCGACTACGGCATCAAGTTCGACATCGCCTTCACTTCGGATCTCGTCCGCGCCCAGCGTACCTGCCAGTTCGTGCTCGACGCCGTTGGCCAGTCGTCGCTGGAAACCATCCGAGACCAGGCCCTGAACGAACGCGACTATGGTGATCTCTCGGGCCTCAACAAGGATGACGCGCGCGAGAAGTGGGGCGAAGAGCAGGTGCATATCTGGCGCCGCTCCTATGACATTCCGCCTCCGGGCGGCGAGAGCCTGCGCGACACCGGCGCCCGCGTCTGGCCCTATTACCTGACCGAGATCCTGCCGCGTGTGCTGTCGGGCCAGAAGGTCCTGGTCGCTGCCCACGGCAACTCGCTGCGCTCGCTGGTCATGGTGCTCGACCGCCTGTCGAAGGAACAGATCCTGAAGCTCAATCTCGCGACCGGCGTGCCGATGGTCTACAAGCTCAACGCCAATTCGACCGTCGCTTCCAAGGAAGTGCTCGGCGACATGTCCGCCGCCCACTGAGCGCTGACAGACAGGGAATGAAAAAAGGGGCGCCGAGCGCCCCTTTTTTGTCTCCGATGATTCGGGAAGCTGGTGATCAGATCGTGCCGTCCGCCGCCTGGCCGGCCTCCCAGCCGAGGATGGCGCGCTTGCGCGTCAGGCCCCAGTGGTAACCAGTGAGATCGCCGCTCTTTCCGAGCGCGCGGTGGCACGGAACCACGAACGAGATCGGGTTGCGCCCGACGGCAGCACCCACCGCGCGCGATGCCGTCGGCTGGCCGATGTTGCCGGCGATGTTCGAATAGGTGGTGGCGCAGCCGAGCGGGATCTTGAGCAGCGCCTGCCAGACCCGGATCTGGAAGTCGGAACCGATCAGGAAGATGCGCAACGGCTCGTTCTGGCGCCAGCGCGACGGATCGAAGATGCGCGCGGCGTATTGGGACGTCGCCGCGCTGTCCTCGATGTAGCGGGCGTTCGGCCAGCGCTGCGCCATGTCCTCGAAGCTCGCCTGCTCGCCGCCCGCATCGTTGAAGGCAAGGCCTGCAAGCCCGCGGTCGGTAATCATCACGAGCGCCGTGCCGAAGGGGGAGGGGTGGTAGCCGTAGCGGATCGTCAGGCCTTCGCCGCGCGCCTTCCACTCGCCCGGCGACATCGCCTCGTGGGTGACGAACAGGTCGTGCAGGCGGCTTGGTCCCGACAGGCCCACTTCGATGCTGGTCTCGAGCAGCGGCATGTCTTCCTGGCGCAGCAGGCGCTTGGCGTGGTCGAGGGTGACGGCCTGCAGGAAGGCTTTCGGCGACAGCCCGGCCCAGCGGGTAAAGACCTTCTGGAGCTGCGTAGGCGACTGCTTCAGGCGTTGCGCCACCACTTCGAGCGACGGCTGGTCGCGATAGTCTTCGGTGAGCATTTCGATCACGCGGCTGACCGTATCGTAATCGGTGCCCTTCGGCGTGATGTCGGTGGGTACGGATGTCGCAATGTTCATGGCTCGTCTCCTGTCATCTCACAGGTAACCATTTGCTGGCCCCGTCAACCACCCGAAACTTGAAAAGATGCGATCGTCTGGCGCGGCGTTGCAATTGTCGGGGTCAACGGCGGCGAACGGTGGCAAGCGCGCCCGACAGCGCCAGCGCAAAGGTCTCGCGATCATCGCGGTTGAGAAACGATCCGATGTCGGTCCGCCGCCCGCCGCCGCTGATGGTCATCGAAACGATGCCGATCTCCTGGTGGCGGGCGATGTTGAAGCGCGCCCAGAACGGGTTGAAGCGATGTTCGGTGATCTGACCGGAGGGCGTGAACTTGCGCACGGAGACGTCGGTCCTGCTAACGCTGACCTCTTCGCGGCTGAGGGCCGAGCGGTTGTTCAGCCAGAAGGCGCCGAACAGCAGGAGATAATCGAGCCCGAAGAAGAACACGACCGGCCACGCGCCGATGACGAAAAAGACGAAAGCGTGCACCAGGCTCAAGAGCCCGGCGATCAGGAAGAAGACCTTGACGCCACGACGGCCGAGCGAGCGATAGGGCGTCAGCTCGGCGGTGAAGACCGGCGCATCCTCGGGTGGGGTGGTGGCGTTGCCATTGATCATGGCCTTTGACTATAGATGCATCATGAAAAACGTGAAGCCGAAATTGCCCCCAGGCGTCGCAAAACGGGGCGCTGCAAAACCGAAGTCGAGCCGGCGCGCCACGCCGCGGGTGAAGAGCCTCTACAGCCAGGACGAGCTCAAGGAGATCTTCCGCCGCTTCTCGATCCAGCGCCCCGAACCGAAGGGCGAACTGGAGCACGTCAACCCGTTCACGCTGGTCGTTGCCGTGGCGCTTTCGGCGCAGGCGACCGATGCCGGCGTCAACAAGGCGACGCGCGCGCTTTTCGCCATCGCCGACACGCCGCAGAAGATGCTGGCGCTCGGGGAAGAGAAGGTCCGGGACTACATCAAGACCATCGGTCTCTATCGCAACAAGGCCAGGAACGTCATCGCGCTCAGCGAGATGCTGATCCGCGACTTCGGTGGCGAGGTGCCGCGCACACGCGAAGAGCTGGTGACGCTTCCGGGCGTCGGGCGCAAGACCGCCAATGTGGTGCTTTCCATGGCATTCGGCCAGTCGACCATCGCCGTCGACACCCACATCCTGCGTATCGCCAACAGGATCTGTCTGGCGCCGGGCAAGACCCCGGACGAAGTGGAAGACAAGCTGATCCGGATCATCCCGGACGAATATCTCTATCACGCCCATCACTGGCTGATCCTGCACGGGCGCTATTGCTGCAAGGCGCGCAAACCCGAATGCGAGCGCTGTGTCATCGCCGATCTCTGCAAGTCGCCGGAAAAGACCTGCGACATCCCGGCGCCGCTCGTCGAACTGCCGCCGCAGATGATCTCGGCCGCAGGCTGAGCCTGGGGCGAAATCCGGCATCGGCGTCAGGCCGACACCATCCGGTCGATCAGCGTGCCGATCGTTTCGACATAGATCTCGCTCGGCGCACCGTCGGCAATGTCGAGCGCGGCGCGATCGAAGGCGGCCGAAAGCAGCGAGGCCATGGCCGATAGCGTTGCCGCATCGGGTGCAGCCGGCGCCATTGCTTCGGCAATGCCTTCTTCCAGCGTTCTCTGGGCATGGGCGGCATCGATCGCCATCATCTCCTTCTTGCCGAGCACGGCGGGTCCGTCGAGCAGAAGAAGGCGGATGCGGCCCGGCTCGCCCATGGCGTCGAAATAGGCGCGGGCGCCGACCTTCAGCGCCTCGCGCGGCGTCAGATCGTTTGCCGTTTCCCGCTCGATCGTCGCCGCCACCGCGCCCGCTTCCCGCTCCGCCACGGCGCGGAACAGCGCCTTCTTGTCCTCGAAATGGTGATAGAGCGCGCCGCGGGTCAAGCCGGCGGCGGACACGATGTCCGGGGTCGAGGTATCGGCGTAGCCGCGGCTGACGAAGAGACCGCGGGCGGCATCGAGGATTGCGGCACGCGTCGTGTCGGAGCGCTCGCGGTTGGAGCGTCGGGAAACTTCCTGTTGCATACATTCAGCCTGTATGTTAATTAAAGAAACATACAGATTGTATGATATTGCCCGAGCGAGGAAAAGCCATGAAATCGACGAGCTACTACCCGGTCATCATGACAGCGGACGTTGCCGCCACCGCCGCCTTCTACATCGATCATTTCCGTTTCCAGGCACTCTTCACCACCGACTGGTATGTGCACCTCCAGTCGATCGAGGACGAGCACGTGACGCTGGCCGTGCTCGATTACCGACACGAAACCATCCCCGAAGAGGCGCGCGCGCCGACCCGCGGTCTTCTCCTGAACTTCGAGGTCGAGGATCCGGACGCCATCCATGAGCGATTGGCCGCCGCCGGGCTGCCGATCCTGAAGGCCTTGCGCGACGAGGACTTCGGCCAGCGCCATTTCATCACCGCTGACCCGAACGGCGTGCTGATCGACATCATCAAGCCCATTCCGCCAAGTGCTGAATTCGCCGCCGCCTACGACGAAAGCGCGCTTCCTACGGTGTGAAGCGACCGGCACGCGTCTTTTGTCTTCCAAATGGCCGGAAAACCGGTATTAACGAACACCGGCCATCACGGAGACCGGATAAGGTTCATGACAAAATACGACGTGCTGACGATCGGCAACGCCATCGTCGATATCATCGCGCGCTGCGACGATGCTTTTCTCAATGAAAACGGCATCATAAAGGGCGCCATGAACCTCATCGACGCCGAGCGGGCCGAGTTGCTGTACTCGCGCATGGGCCCGGCGGTCGAAGCCTCCGGCGGCAGCGCCGGCAATACGGCAGCCGGTGTCGCCAGCCTCGGCGGCCGTGCCGCCTATTTCGGCAAGACCGCAAGCGACCAGCTCGGCGAGATCTTCGCCCACGATATCCGCGCCCAGGGCGTCTACTTCCAGACGAAGCCGCTCGAAAACGTGCCGCCGACGGCACGCTCGATGATCTTCGTTACCGAAGACGGCGAACGCTCGATGAACACCTATCTCGGCGCCTGCGTCGAACTTGGCCCCGAGGACGTGGAGCCCGAGATCGTCGCTGAAGCCAAGGTGACCTATTTCGAAGGCTATCTCTGGGATCCGCCGCGCGCCAAGGATGCCATCCGCGAGACCGCCCGCATCGCGCACGAGAACGGTCGCGAAACCGCGATCACGCTGTCCGACAGCTTCTGTGTCCACCGCTACCGCGACGAGTTCCTGGATCTCATGCGTTCCGGCACGGTCGATATCGTCTTTGCCAACAAGCAGGAAGCGCTGGCGCTCTACGAGACCGAGGATTTCGATCTGGCGCTGGAGAAGCTGTCGAAGGATTGCAAGCTTGCGGCGGTGACGCTGAGCGAAGAGGGTTCGGTCGTCGTGCGTGGTTCCGAACGGGTTCGCGTCGGTGCGACGCCGATCGCCCAGGTCGTCGACACGACGGGTGCCGGCGATCTCTATGCTGCCGGATTCCTCTACGGTTACACGACCGGGCGCTCGCTCGAAGACTGCAGCAAGCTCGGCAACCTCGCCGCCGGCATCGTCATCGGCCAGATCGGGCCGCGGCCGATGGTCTCGCTGGAAACGGCCGCCAAACAGGCTGGTCTTGCCTGATCCGACCGAATTGATTTTTGGCTAAGGACGGGCGCGGCCTTACTTGAAGGCCTCGCCCGGATAGGCGCCCCAGATTTCGCCCTGGGCGATCCAGCCTTCGACGCCTTGCGCTTCGGCATGGCACCAGTCGCCATTGCACTCGCCGACTTTCACGATGACACCGGGCTCCATGCGGGCGACGATCGGGGAATTGCCCTGCGCGTCGCGGCGCATGTTGACGAAGACGCCTTCGCCCTTGCCGCGCATCCAGGGAGCGGCAACGGCGGTGCGGTCGCCGGAAAGCAGCGCCTGGTTCACCCAACCCTCGGTGCCGTCGGCGTCACGGATCCGGCGCCAGTTGTCGTATTCCTGGATGATCTCCACCGGCACGCCCGGCTTCATGTAGCGGAAGGCGACCGCGTAATCGACGCTCGGACCGATTCTCAGATTGACGCTCTTGGACTTGAGGCTGACGAAGCGCGGCAGTGGCAGCCCGCTGGCGCCCTTGGCGGCCTGGGCGTAAGCGGCGGACGCCATGATCCCGGCGCCAAGGCAGGCGGCGATCAAAGCGAGCGAGAATCTGGAAATGACGTGACGCATGACGAAGCCCATATTCCGTGGCACTAGCTTTTGCAGGCGCAGTTCACTTGAGGCCCATGGGACGGGCGGAAATCGCGGGGACGACGACGCGAGTTTTGTTTGTCTTCCCGGTGGGGTCTGGTAGAAATTGCGGCTACAGGGAGAAAGTATCGCCCAACTTGGTTAAGGACCCGTCAACAAGGCCCGTCGCAGCAATGACAAGCAAGAAGAAGCCCACGGTCTACATCACCCGCAAACTGCCTGACATCGTCGAGACGCGCATGCGCGAACTCTTCGATGCGGAGCTGAACATCGACGACACGCCGCGCAGCCAGCCGGAGCTTGTCGCCGCCGTCAAGCGCGCCGACGTGCTGGTGCCGACGGTGACCGATCGCATCGACGCGGCGCTGATCGAGCAGGCCGGCCCGCAGCTGAAGCTGATCGCCAGTTTCTCGAACGGCGTCGACAACATTGACGTCGATGCCGCAGCCCGCAAGGGTATCACCGTCACCAACACGCCGAACGTGCTGACGGAAGACACCGCCGACATGGCGATGGCGCTGATCCTCGCCGTGCCGAGAAGGCTTGCCGAAGGTGCGCAGATCCTGACCGACCGCAAGGGCGAATGGGCCGGCTGGTCGCCGACCTGGATGCTCGGCCGCCGCATCGCGGGCAAGCGCATCGGCATCGTCGGCATGGGCCGGATCGGCACCGCGGTCGCCCGACGTGCCAAGGCCTTCGGCCTTTCGATCCACTATCACAACCGCCACCGGGTGAAGGCCGAAACCGAGGAGATGCTCGAGGCGACCTATTGGGACAGCCTCGACCAGATGCTCGCCCGCGTCGATATCGTCTCGGTCAACTGCCCGTCGACGCCGGCGACCTACCACCTGCTCTCGGCACGGCGATTGGCGCTGATGCGGCCGGACAGCTACATCGTCAATACCGCCCGCGGCGGCATCATCGACGAGACGGCGCTGATCAAGTCGCTGCGCGAAGGCAAGATCGCTGGCGCCGGCCTCGACGTCTTCGAAAACGAGCCGGCCGTTAATCCGAAGCTGATCAAGCTTGCCGGTGAGGGCAAAGTGGTGCTCTTGCCGCATATGAGCTCGGCGACGCTCGAAGGCCGCATCGACATGGGCGAGAAGGTGGTGATCAACATCCGCACCTTCTTTGATGGCCATCGACCACCGGACCGGGTGCTGCCCGGGCGCGACTGATCGCCGGGCGCCGCATGCCTGCGGCGCGGGTTCTCCCGAGCTTGGCGTGTTCGAAGTCCTAAAGCGTCTTGCGCATCTCGATTGCCGTCGGCCGGGTAAAGCCGGGATGGCACATCGTGCCGCTCTGGACGAAACCCCAGGCGGCAAACGCCCGGTGATTGTCGACGAGTTCGATGCGGGTGAGGAGCCTCAGCGCCGGAAGCTTCAGCGCACGCGCCGTCGCCTCCGCTTCGGCGAGCAGCAGCCGGCCGATGCCCTTTCCTTGCGTCTCCAGCGCGACGGCAAGCTTGCCGATATAGAGGCAATCATCCTCCGGCTTGCAGAAGATACAGCCGACGAGCCTTTCGCCGTCGCGGACGCCGAAGGCGATTTCGTCAACGATCTTCTGCCGGAGCAACTCGAAGTTCAATGCATGCGCCGACGACGGTGGATCGATCCGCCCGTCCATGTAGGAGAAGGCGCCAAGGATCAGCGCCAACAGTTCCTCGTGTCGGTCGAATGCTTCGTCGATGCGAAAGATCTGCGCCATGGTCGGCCTATGCTCTGCGACGATAGCGGATGGTGTTGAACTGCGCCGTCAGCGCATCATACATCAACAGCCGTCCGACCAGCGGTTCGCCGAAACCGGCGATCACCTTGATCGCCTCCATCGCCTGCAAAGTGCCGATGACGCCGGTCAATGCGCCGACGATGCCGGCCTCGGCGCAGGACGGCACGACGCCGGCCGGCGGCGGTTCGGGAAAGAGATCGCGGTAGGAGGGGTTCGGCCGTCCATCGGCGCCGGCGCTGTAGGGCATCAGTACCGTGAGCGACCCGTCGAAGCGGCCGACGGCGCCGGTCACCAGCGGAATGCCGACCGCTGCCGCCGTATCGGCGGCGAGATAGCGGGTATCGAAATTGTCCGAGCCATCGATCACCAGGTCATACTGCCGGAACAGAGCCTCGGCATTGTCGGGGTTGAGCCGCAGCCTGTGTTCGTCGACGCCGACATGCGGATTGAGCGAGGCGATGGCTTCGGCGGCTCTTTCGACCTTGGCGCGGTCGATGTCTTCGGTGCGGTGGATGATCTGCCGCTGAAGATTGGAAAGCGCGACCGCATCGTCGTCGACGATGCCGATCCGGCCGATGCCGGCGGCGGCAAGATAGACGAGCACCGGAGCGCCGAGCCCGCCGGCCCCGATCACCAGCACACGGGCCGCCTTCAGCCTTTGCTGGCCGGCGCCGCCGATTTCCGGCAGCACGATATGACGGGCGTAGCGGGTGATCTCCGATTGGTCGAGCTTGTTCTCACCGGTCATGGCAAAATCCTCCTCGGTGACCCCTTGCTTATCCCGTAACACTGCCGTGCGAAACCGTCAGAAAGCGGCCGCGCTCGCCGAGCGCCTCGAACATCGCCTGGTCCGTCCCGGTCATGAAGGTCTGGCCGCCAAGGCCATCGACGAGATCGAACAGAGCGGCGCGCCGGTTGACGTCGAGATGGGCGGCGATCTCGTCGAGCAGCAGGATCGGCGCGTGGCCCGTCATGTCGCCGACGAGGCGTGCATGCGCCAGCACCAGGCCGACGAGCAGTGCCTTCTGCTCCCCGGTCGAGCAGCGGGCTGCCTCCATGTCCTTTTCGCGGTGACGCACGAGCAGGTCGCTCCGGTGCGGCCCGTCGAGCGTGCGCCCCGCCGCCGCGTCGCGTGGACGCCCGTCACGCAGCATCGTCAGATATTGTTCTTCCAGATCATAGGCCGGACGATGGCCCTCGTCGTCGAGAAAGCCGGAAAGGGCGAGCCGTGCTGACGGAAAGACGCTTTCGTCGACAGTGCGCTCGACGAGCGCCGTCAACAGACCGAGCATTTCCTGCCGTGCCAGCGCCATCGAGACGCCGAGACCTGCCATTTCGCGCTCGATCGCCGTCAGCCAGGCCGGGTCCGGGCGAAATTCGCCGAGCAGCCGGTTGCGGCTGCGCATCGCCCGGTCGAATTCGCTGGCGCGCCGGCCATGCTCCGGATCGAGCGAAAGCACCAGCCGGTCGAGAAACCGCCTCCGGTCGGCCGAAGGCCCGGTAAAAAGCCCGTCCATCGAAGGTGTCAGCCAGAGAACGCGCAGGTGATCGGTCAGTTCGTCGACGGTCGCTGCCGGTGTTCCATTCAGCCGCAGCCGCCGGGATTGCCCTTCCGTGATGCCGGCAGTCCCGGTGCCGATCTCGACGGTCCCCTCCATGCCCTCGACTTCCGCAAAGACCGAGAACCCGTCGCTGGCACCGACCCGGGTCACGTCCGCATAGGCTGCGCGCCTGAGGCCGCGGCCGGGCGAAAGGAAAGAGACGGCTTCCATGAGGTTGGTCTTGCCGGCGCCGTTCTCCCCCGTCAGCACCACATGGCGCTGATCGAGCTCAAGCGAGAGGGCCGCATAGTTGCGGAACTCCGTAAGCTTCAGGCGGTTGAGAAAGACCTTGTTTGGCATCGGCAGTCCGGATTCGACAGTGGGCGCCAGCTAGGACGAAAGCGCCTGCCAAGGCAAGGCGAAATGGGAAGCGTTGCCATATCGTGCAGGATAGGCCGATTCGACAGGGGAAAGGCGACAAACCCCTTTGATTCGGTGCTTTTCATAAAGGACCTGGTGAAATATGACAGCCGCATGACAATCCACAGATGGATATACGTGTGATGCTGGCCTGGTTCCGCAAACTTCTTCCCCGCGAGGATCGCTTCTTCGACCTCTTCGCAAAACATTCGCGCACCGTCGTCGGTGCTGCCGATGCGCTCGACAAGGTTCTCGCCGGTGGTGACGATCTGGAAAAACACTGCGACCGGATCGTCGCGCTCGAGGATGAGGCGGACCACATCACCGCCGAGGTGCTGCTGGCCGTGCGCCGGTCCTTTATCACCCCCTTCGACCGCGGCGACATCAAGGATCTGATCCAGTCGATGGACGACGCCATCGACATGATGCACAAGACGGTCAAGACGATCCGGCTTTACGAGCAGAAGAGCTTCGATCCCGGCATGCGCGAAATGGGCACGACGGTCGTCAAGGCCGCACACCTGATCGCCGAGGCCATTCCGCTGCTCGACCGGATCGGCGCCAATCACGACCGGCTCATCGCCATTGCCGAGGAGGTCACCCGCATCGAGGGTCGTTCCGACGAATTGCACGAACAGGGCCTCAAGGATCTCTTCCGCCGCCACGGCGCCGAAAACCCGATGGCCTACATCATCGGCAGCGAGATCTATGGCGAACTGGAAAAGGTCGTCGACCGCTTCGAGGACGTCGCCAATGAAATCAGCGGCATCGTGATCGAGAACGTCTGATGGATGCGACGCTCGCCTTTCCGTTGCTGGTCGGGCTGATCGGCATCGCGCTGTTCTTCGACTTCCTGAACGGTCTGCACGACGCCGCCAACTCGATCGCGACGATCGTCTCGACACGGGTGCTCCGGCCGCAATATGCGGTGATGTGGGCGGCCTTCTTCAACTTCATCGCCTTCCTGTTCTTCGGCCTGCACGTGGCCGAGACGCTCGGCAAGGGCATCATCGACCCCGGCATCGTCACGCCGCTGGTGATCTTCTCGGCGCTGATCGGGGCGATCGTCTGGAACATCGTCACCTGGCTCTTCGGCATTCCGTCGAGCTCGTCGCACGCGCTGATCGGCGGCCTGGTCGGCGCCGGCCTCGCCTCCACCGGCTTCAGTTCCATCGTCTGGACCGGCCTTCTGAAGACGGTCGGCGCCATCTTCATGTCGCCGGCGATCGGCTTCTTCCTGGCGCTGCTCCTGGTGTTGCTCGTCTCCTGGATCTTCGTGCGCCAGACGCCCTTTGCCGTCGACCGCACCTTCCGCGTGATGCAGTTCATCTCGGCCTCGCTCTATTCGCTCGGCCACGGCGGCAACGACGCGCAGAAGACCATGGGCATCATCGCCGTGCTTCTGTTCTCGCAGGGCTATCTTGGCTCGGAATTCTACGTGCCCTTCTGGGTGGTGATCACCTGCCAGGCGGCGATCGCGCTTGGCACGCTGTTCGGCGGCTGGCGTATCGTCCACACGATGGGCTCGAAGATCACCAAGCTCAATCCGATGCAGGGCTTCTGCGCCGAAACCGGCGGGGCGATCACGCTGTTTGCCGCCACCTGGCTCGGCATTCCGGTCTCGACGACCCACACCATCACCGGCGCGATCATCGGTGTCGGTGCCGCCCGTCGCGTTTCGGCGGTGCGCTGGGGGCTTGCCGGCAACATCGTCATTGCCTGGTTCATCACCATGCCCGCCGCGGCGGCGATTTCGGCGCTGAGCTACTTCGCCATCGATCTGTTCTTCTGATTGAAGCAGAACCTGTCCCCCGCCTGCCAGGCAGGCGGGGACAACCCTACTTTTCGACCCGCGGCGCGGGCATGTCGCGCCCGCCCTGATGCAAGGTCAGGCTGTCGGCGCGGTCGCCATTGAGCGTGAAGCTGATCTGCGCATCGATGAGCTTCGTAAAGAAGCGATGCTCCGCTTCAGGCACGATCTCGAGCCGCTCCTGCCCCGTCGCCTGGGCAAACAGGCTGTCGCCGTCCCGAAAGATCGTGAGTTCGAAATCCGGCGCCAACCTGTAGATGCCGACATAGGCGTCGTAGCGCGCCGGATCGATCGTTATCGCCGTATGCTTGACGATCGGCGGCGCAAGCGGCGCGTCGCGATTGAGCAGATGGCGGCCGATGTCGTCGACGCCGACGTCGGTCGACGCATTGGAAAGGGCGACGACCCCGACACCGGTCGACGGACGGTAGCCGACGAAGGATCGGTAGCCGCCGGTCCCGCCATTGTGCCAGATGAACTGCTGGTCGCCCTTGCCCGAGATCACCCAGCCGAGCGCCTGCTGGTCGCCGTCGCCGTTGCCGAGCGGCTGGCGGGTGGCCAGCAGCGTGGCGAAGGCGGGAGCGAGCGGCGACGCCGTCTTTCCCATGGCCGCTTCAAGGAAAAGCAGAAGATCGTCCACGGTCGAGCGCAGGGCGCCAGCGCCCTGTAGCGCGTCGAGATCCCAATCGCTCACCGGCTCCATTGCCGCATCGTGGCCCGTTGCCCGCCGTTTGGCCCAGTCGGGCCGCGACGAGATCGCCGTGTCCTTCATGCCGAGCGGCGCCGCGATGCGGCTGACGACGAGCTGTTCATAGGAGGAGCCCGCCTGCAGGGCGATCGCGTGGCCGAGAAGCCCGGCGCCGAGATTGGAGTATTCATGCTCGACACCAGGGCGCCGCAGCGGCTTGTGGCTGGAAAGAAAGGTATAGAGCTTTGCCGCGTCGTAGCCGGCATAGGGATTGCTCATATCGGTCGGCACGAGATTGGTCGGCAAGCGCGGCAGGCCGGACATGTGGGTGGCGAGGTCGCCGAGCGTGATCGGGGTCTGCTTGTCCTCGGGCATGATGACGCTGGACGGAAGAAGGGTGGCGACGGGCGTGCCGAGGCTGAGCGTGCCTTTCTCCATCGCATCGGCAAGCAGCAGCGCGGTAAAGACCTTGGTGATCGAGCCGATCTCGAACACGGTCTGTCCATCGACGGGGCTCGGATCGCCTTTGGCCGGGTGGCCATGTGCGATGATGCGCCGGCCATTGGCGTCGATGATGCCGACGACGATGCCGACCGACTGCTGCTGCTTGTCGATCCGGTCCGTCAGGATCTCCAGAATTTCTGCGTCGGTCGGAGGGGTAAGCGGGCTCGCGTGAGCGTTGGTGCCAAGCGCCATGAGGACGATCCAGTTCAGAAAGCGGTTCCGCATGAGAGGTAGGAATCCAATTTTCGGTTGTCAGGGATGCGCCGATGATGCCAGCCGGTTTCGATCAAGCCTTCGTCAAGACTTGAACGGCGATCGGCGCGATACCGTCGCCCGCAACGATTGTGCCGAGATTGCAGGAGCCTTTAAGCATCCCAATAGGGCGGATCGCCGAAGGTTTCCTTCAGGTGCTGGGCAATGGCTCTGAGCTTGGCGGAGGCGCGTCGGCCCTCCGGATGCGCCATGTAGATGAACTCCGGCTCCGGACGCAGCCCGACATCGATCTCCATGAGCTGCCCCTCGCGTACCGAAGGACCGGCGATGAAGGCGGGCAGGAGCGCGATGCCGATCCCGGAGACGGCGGCATCGTGCAGCATGTCGCCATTGTTCATGCCGAGCGCCAGGTGTGCCCGCACGACCGTCGCACCGGAGGGGCCTTCGAAGCGCCAGTCGGCAGCACCCCGGTTGGTGTAGAAGATGCCGCGATGGCCCTCGAGTTCGGCGAGCGACGCCGGCGTGCCGTGCCGGTCGAGATAGTCGGGCGAAGCGACGAGCAGACGTCGGCTTCTGGCGAGTTTCCAGACGACCAGGCGGGAATCGGCGATGACGCCATGGCGCACGATCGCATCGTAGCCTTCAGAGGCGGCATCCACCCGCCGGTCGTCGAGATCGAGCGTCAGCTCGATCTCCGGATGCTGCGCGAGGAACGGGTAGAGCGCCGGGCCGAGGTGCCGGCGGCCGAAGCTGACCGGGGCCGCGATCCGGAGCGGGCCGGTCAGCAGCCCTCGACGCTCGGCCAGGTCGCTCGCGGCCGCCTGCACCTCGCCGACGATCCGGATGGCACGCTCGCGAAAGGCGATGCCATCCTCCGTGAGCGTCAGCTTGCGCGTCGTTCGATGAAGCAAGGTGGCGTTCAGGCCGCGTTCCAGTTCCGCCACCCGTTCGCTGACGACGGATTTCGACAGGCGCAGGCGGCGCGCCGCTTCGCTGATCGAGCCGGCTTCGGCCACGGCAACAAAGGCGGCTATTCCCTCGATCTTCATCATCGTTCGGCTTTTCCGAATTCGAGTTCCAGAATTGGAAGACTAATCCGAACGATCGTTTTCCGCCATATCTGTCGGCAACGGAGGGTGGCCAATCGAACCGGCTTCCTCCTCAACCCAACAAGAGGATTTTCATCATGTCACGTTTGCAGAACAAGACCGCACTCATCACCGGAGGCACCAGCGGCATCGGTCTCGAAACCGCACGCCAGTTCATCGCCGAGGGCGCCCGGGTCGCCGTCACCGGCACCAATCCGAAGAACATCGCCGAGGCCCGCGCCGTACTCGGCGAGGCCGCCCTGATCATCGAGGCCGATGCCGGCAATGTCGCCGGTCAGGCGGCCGTTGCCGAAAAAATCCGCGCCGCCTTCGGCACGCTCGACATCCTGTTCGTCAATGCCGGCATCGCCAGGCTGCAGCCGATCGAAGCGTGGGACGAGGCAAGCTTCGACCGGTCGCTCGCCATCAACCTCAAGGGGCCGTATTTCCTGATCCAGGCGTTGCTGCCGGTGTTTTCCAAGCGTGCCTCGGTCGTGCTCAACACCTCGATCAACGCGCATATCGGCATGCCGACTTCCAGTGTCTATGCACTGACCAAGGCAGGCCTGCTCTCTCTCGCACGCACGCTCTCCGGCGAACTCATTGGTCGCGGCATCCGGGTGAACGCCGTCAGCCCCGGCCCGATCCGTACGCCGCTCCATGACGGCCACGCCCCGACGCGGGAGCAGAACCAGCAGGTGGTCGATGCCATCGCCGCGCAGATCCCGCTCGGCCGCTTCGGGGACGCGAGCGAGATCGCCAAGGCCGTCGTCTTCCTGGCCTCGGACGAAGCCACCTTCACCGTTGGCGCCGAGCTGATCGTCGATGGCGGCATGGCGACGCTGTAGGCAGCGTTTCGGCCAACAGGCACGAGAGCGCGATCATCCAGCGCTGCGGGTCCGGCCGGCCCGCGGCGCTGTCGCGTTGCCGTCCGTGCCCCATCGCCTGCCGTTGGCATCGACGGCGGAGAAGAGTATATTTTTCCATTCTAATGAAAGGCATCCGTTTGCGCGGAAACCGCGAGACGAACACCGATCAGATCCCGGGAGGAGACGATGACGAGTGTCAGATGGATGATGAAGGGGCGCGAGTTCATACACTGCAATTGCGCCTATGGCTGCCCCTGCCAGTTCAATGCCCTGCCGACGCAAGGCCATTGCAGCGCCGTGGGCGCCTTCGAAGTCGAGGAAGGCTATCACGGCGATACGCGCCTCGACGGGCTGCGGGGCGGCCTGATTGCCGCCTGGCCGGGGGCGATCCACCAGGGGCGGGGGCAGGTGGTGCCGATCGTCGATAGCCGTGCCTCTGACGAACAGCGCGGCGCGTTGCTGCGCATCATGAGCGGCGAGGATACGGAGCCCGGCGCGACCTTCTTCCAGGTCTTTGCGACCACGTTTGAGACCATGCACGATCCGGTCTTTGCCGAGATCGACTTCGAGGTCGACATCGGCGCCCGAACGGCGCGACTGAATGTGCCGGGCTGGATCGTCGCGCGCGGCGAGCCGATCCTCAATCCCGTCACCGGCGCCGCCCATCACGCACGCATCAACCTCCTCCACGGCTTCGAATACGATCTCTGCGAGGTCGGGCGCGGATGGGCCGATACGAAGGGGCCGCTGACTTTGGCGCTTGCCGATTCGCATGCCCATTTCGCCCGGATGCATTTGACCGAAAGCGGCGTGGTCCACTGACCGGATGAAGGATACGGCGCTCGAAACCCTGCTCAGGCGTGACCGCGTCGTCGTCGTGGCGGCGCTGGTCACGCTGACGGCCGTAAGCTGGCTCTACGTCCTGTGGCTGGCGTCGGCCATGGACATGACCGCTCCCCCGGCGTCTTCCGGCAGCATGGATATGGGCCCTGGCATGGACATGGATATGCCCATGGACATGCCAATGGGGGCTGAAGAAGGCGCGATGGCGTCGATGGCGAGCGCCGTTGCCGCGCCCTGGACCGCTGCGACCTTTGCCTATGCCTTCGTCATGTGGGCGGTGATGATGGTCGGCATGATGGTGCCGTCGGCGACGCCGATGATCCTGCTCTACGCCCGTGTCGGCCGCCAGGCGGCCCAACAGGGCAAGCCCTTTGCCGCCACCGGCTTCTTTGCCGCCGGTTACCTGTCAGCCTGGTTCCTGTTCGCCCTTGTCGCCGTTCTCGGGCAATGGCTGCTGGATCGCTCCCTGTTGCTCACGCCGGCGCTTGCAAGCGTCAGTGCGGTTCTCAGCGGTATCGTGCTCGTCGCCGTCGGCCTGTTCCAGTTCACGCCGCTCAAGGATCGCTGTCTCCGCCAATGCCAGGCGCCGCTGCTCTTCATCCAGAAGCACGGCGGCTTTCGCAAGGAAGCAGGCGGCGCCTTCGGTCTCGGCGCGCGGCATGGCCTTTATTGTGTCGGCTGCTGCTGGGCGCTGATGGCGCTTCTCTTCGTCGGCGGGGTGATGAACGTGCTGTGGATCGCCGCCATCGCCATCTTCGTGCTCGCGGAGAAAATCGTACCCGGCGGCAGGGTCCTGTCCCGCATCGCCGGAACTGCGCTCGTCATGGCCGGGGCTTGGCAGCTTGCGGCCCTGGTCTGATACAAAAGCGCCGCGCAACCCTAGGCGCGCGGCGCTTCAGAACTCGTCAGGCTGGAAGCCTTAGTCGCTCAGCGTATCGAAGAAATCCTTCATCCGGGCAAAGAAGCCGGTCGATTCCGGATTGTTGTCCTTCGACGAGATCTGCTCGAATTCCTGCAGCAGTTCGCGCTGACGCTTGGTCAGCTTCTGCGGCGTTTCGATCTGGATCTGGATGTAGAGATCGCCGGATTGCGCCGAGCGCAGCACCGGCATGCCCTTGCCCTTCAAGCGGAACTGCTTGCCGGCCTGGGTGCCCTCGGGAACCGTGACGCGCGACTTGGTGCCGTCGAGCGTCGTCACGTCGAACTTGCCGCCAAGCGCGGCCGTCGTCATCGAGATCGGCACGCTGCAATAGAGATCGGCGCCGTCACGCTGGTAGAACTCGTGCGGCCGGACCGAGAGGAAAATGTAGAGGTCTCCCGCCGGCCCGCCGCGAAGGCCGGCTTCGCCTTCGCCCGAAAGGCGGATGCGGGTGCCGTCCTCGATGCCGGCCGGAATGTTGACCGAAAGCGTGCGCTCTTCGGTGACCCGGCCCTGGCCGTGGCACTTGCCGCAGGGGTCGGTGATCGTCTGGCCGCGTCCGCCGCAGGTGGGGCAGGTGCGTTCGATCGAGAAGAACCCTTGAGCGGCGCGCACGCGGCCGGAACCGTGACAGGTGCCGCAGGTCTTGGGGCTGGTGCCGGGTTTGGCGCCGGAGCCCGTGCAGACGTCGCAGGTGATTGAGGTCGGAACGCGGATCTGCGCGGTCTTGCCGGAAAACGCTTCCTCGAGCGAGATCTCCATGTTGTAGCGAAGATCGGCGCCGCGCTCGCGGCCGCCTGTCGAGCGCCGCTGGCGCCCGCCGCCCATCATCTCGCCGAAGATGTCCTCGAAGATGTCGGAGAAGCCGCCGGCGCCACCGCCACCGAAGCCGTTGCCCATGCCGCCCTGCTCGAAGGCCGCGTGACCGTAGCGGTCGTAGGCCGCGCGCTTCTGCGGGTCCTTCAGCATCTCATAGGCTTCGTTGATTTCCTTGAAGGTCTTCTCCGCTGCCGCGTCGCCGGGGTTCTTGTCCGGATGATACTTCATCGCGAGCTTGCGGAAGGCGCTCTTCAGCTCCTTTTCGTCGGCGTTCTTGGCAACACCAAGCGTTTCGTAGAGATCACGTTTCATTCGTAGAAGATTATCCTGTTGGCATGCCAGCGCGATGGCTCGGCGGCTGCCCGTTTACCTTGCCACCGATTTAGTAAACCTTGAAGCGCGATACCATAGCCCGAACGACGGTAGATACGGTTTTTTCTCGGAAAAGGTACGTTTGCGGCAAGTCTTGACGTCGATTGCCAATATTGCCGGTCGCGTCGGGCAAGGCCGGCAACAAAAAAGCCCGGGCGAACCCGGGCTTCCTCGTCTGTCTTAAGGGCGACTTAGGCCGAACGCTTGCGGTCGTCCTCGTCGTTGACTTCTTCGTAGTCGGCGTCGACGACATCGCCGTCGCGGGCAGCGTCAGCGGCGGCATCCGCATGGGCGGCTTCCGTCTGCTGGGCTTCATAGATCGCCTGGCCGAGCTTCATGGAAACTTCCATGAGCGTGTTGGTCTTAGCCTTGATGTCTTCGGCATCCGGCTCGGAGGCTTCGACGGCGGTCTTCAGCGCGGCAATCGCGTCGGAGATCGCCTTGCGGTCGGTTTCCGAAACCTTGTCGCCGTAATCCTTCAGCGACTTCTCGCTGGAGTGGATCAGGCTTTCTGCCTGGTTCTTGGCTTCGACGCCTTCGCGACGCTTCTTGTCAGCTTCAGCGTTGGCTTCGGCGTCCTTGACCATCTTCTCGATGTCGGCGTCGGACAGACCGCCAGATGCCTGGATGCGGATCTGGTGTTCCTTGCCGGTACCCTTGTCCTTGGCCGAAACCTGCACGATGCCGTTGGCGTCGATGTCGAAGGTGACTTCGATCTGCGGCATGCCGCGCGGTGCCGGCGGAATGCCGACGAGGTCGAACTGGCCGAGCAGCTTGTTGTCGGCGGCCATTTCACGCTCGCCCTGGGAAACGCGGATCGTCACGGCCGACTGGTTGTCGTCGGCGGTCGAGAAGGTCTGCGACTTCTTGGTCGGGATCGTCGTGTTGCGTTCGATCAGGCGGGTGAAGACGCCACCGAGCGTTTCGATGCCGAGCGAGAGCGGGGTGACGTCGAGCAGGAGAACGTCCTTGACGTCGCCCTGCAGAACGCCGGCCTGGATGGCAGCGCCCATGGCGACCACTTCATCCGGGTTCACGCCCTTGTGCGGCTCCTTGCCGAACAGCTGCTTGACGGTTTCCTGAACCTTCGGCATGCGGCTCATGCCGCCGACGAGAACGACTTCGTCGATCTCGGCCGCCGAGACGCCGGCATCCTTGAGGGCTGCCTTGCACGGTGCGACGGTGCGCTGGATCAGGTCGTCGACCAGGCTTTCGAACTTGGCGCGCGACAGCTTCATCGTCAGGTGCTTCGGACCGGAAGCGTCAGCCGTGATGAACGGCAGGTTGATTTCGGTCTGCTGCGACGAGGAGAGCTCGATCTTGGCCTTTTCGGCAGCTTCCTTGAGGCGCTGAAGGGCGAGCTTGTCGTTCTTCAGGTCGATGCCCTGTTCCTTCTTGAACTCGCCGGCCAAGTACTCGACGAGACGCATGTCGAAGTCTTCACCGCCGAGGAAGGTGTCGCCGTTGGTCGACTTCACTTCGAAGACGCCGTCGCCGATTTCCAGAACCGAGATATCGAAGGTACCGCCGCCCAAGTCGTAAACGGCGATCGTCTTGCCGTCCTTCTTGTCGAGGCCGTAGGCGAGCGCTGCCGCGGTCGGCTCGTTGATGATGCGCAGAACTTCGAGGCCCGCGATCTTGCCGGCATCCTTGGTTGCCTGGCGCTGGGCGTCGTTGAAGTAGGCCGGAACGGTGATGACGGCCTTTTCGACCTTTTCACCGAGGTAGGATTCGGCCGTTTCCTTCATCTTCTGAAGGATCATGGCGGAGATCTGCGACGGGGAATAATCCTTGCCGTGCGCTTCGACCCAGGCGTCGCCATTGTCGGCCTTGATGATCTTGTAAGGAACCATGTCCTTGTCTTTTTGCGTGGTCGGGTCCTGGAAGGTCCGGCCGATCAGGCGCTTGATCGCAAAAAGCGTGTTTTCCGGATTGGTGACGGCCTGGCGCTTGGCCGGCTGGCCGACGAGACGTTCGCCGTCGTCGCTGAATGCCACCATCGAGGGGGTCGTGCGCGCACCCTCGGCATTTTCGATCACCTTCGCGTCTTTGCCGTCCATGACGGCGACGCAGGAGTTGGTCGTTCCCAGGTCAATACCAATAACTTTAGCCATGTCGTTCTCTCCTTGCAGCGGACTGTCGGAACCCGGTCAGGCATTCGTGGGACAGCCCCTAACGGGATGGTCTTTGGATTTCTTCGCAGCTGAGACTGCGCCGATGCGGCGTATATAAGGACCGGCGTTTCGGACTGCAAGGCATTCTGCGGGGCGTTTGGGGGCAAAAGCAAGCCCGGTATTTGTCAGGCGCGAAATGGCTCACACGCCGGAGCCTGCAATCGGGCCGGATCCCCTGCCAAATCGCGGTTGCGCGCCGGCTCAGCCGCCCGTCAGAATATCGAAAAGCGTGGTGCGGCGCGTGGCTCCGGTCGTCTGGCCGACATCGGCCGGCGGCACCATGCCGCCATTGCCCTGGTCGACGTTCTGGCCGCCCCATGGATCGCCGCCCTGGTCCACCGGACGCTGCCCGACGGCAACCCCGCCGTCGACGCCGACAGGTGCTTCCGGGAAGGCCTCCGGGTCGCCCGACATCAGGTCGCCGGCCGGCGCGCCGACGCCTTCGTCGAAGACGGGCTGCACACCGGTCGTCCCGAACAGCGGCGAGGGCGAGAGGCCCTCGTGGGCCGCCATCATGAAATCGTGCCAGGCCTTGGCCGGCAGGCCGCCGCCGGTGACCTTCTTCATCGACTTGCCGTCGTCGTTGCCGAACCAGACGCCGGTCGTGAGATTCGAGGTGTAGCCGACGAACAGCGCGTCGCGGAAGGATTGCGTCGTGCCGGTCTTGCCCGCCGCTTCCCAGCCCTTCATCTGCGCCTTCTTGCCGGTGCCCTTGGTCAGCACCCGCACCAGCATCTGGTTCATTTCACTGACGATCGCCGGGTCCAGCACGCGCGGCGGGTTGTCGTAGGTGTTCTCGTAAAGCACCGTTCCATCCGCCTTGGAAATGCGGCGGATGACGTGCGGCGTCGCCTTGAAGCCACCGTTCATGAACGGTGCATAGGCCGACGTCAGTTCGACGAGGCTCACCTCCGAGGTGCCGAGCGCGATCGAGGCGTTCGCCTGCATCTCGGAATCGATGCCGAGGCGGTGCGCAACCTTGACGACGTTCGACGGGCCGACTTCCATGACGAGTTGCGCGGCGATGGTGTTCAGCGAATTGGCGAGCGCGTCGGCGATCGTCACTTCGCCGCGATATTTCTGGTCGTAATTTTCAGGCGTCCAGTTGCCGATCCGGACCGGTCCATCATTGCGGATCGACATCGGCGTGCGGCCGATCTCCATCGCGGCGGCATAGACGAAGGGCTTGAAGGCCGAACCCGGCTGGCGCTTGGCCTTGGAGGCGCGGTCGAACTGGCTCTCGGCATAGTCCTTGCCGCCGACGAGCGCCCGGATGGCGCCAGTGCCGTCGATCGAGACGAGCGCCGCCTGCGAGGCGTCGAGCTTCTTGCCGTCGGCGTCGAGCGTGGCGGCGATCACTTCCTCGGCCTTCTTCTCGAGGTTGAGGTCGATCGTCGTGTCGATGACCAGGTCTTCCTTGATCTCGCCGATCATTCCCGGAAGCTGGTCCATCACCATGTCGGCGACATAGTGTTCGGCGCCCGACCAGTAGCTCTTGGCCTTGGTCGGGGTCTGCGACATCGCCGTCTTGATTTCGCTGTCGGTGACGTAGCCTTCCTCGCGCATGGCGCCAAGCACGATCTGGGCGCGCTCTTCCGCCGCCTTCGGATCGCGCGCCGGCGACAGGCGGGACGGGGCTTTCAAGAGGCCGGCGAGCAGGGCCGCCTCGCCGAGGTTCACGTCGCGCGCCGACTTGTTGAAGTAGCGCCGGGAAGCCGCTTCGACGCCGTAGGCGTTGGAGCCGAAGAACACCCGGTTGAGATACATCGCCAGGATCTGGTCCTTGGAATATTTCTGCTCGAGCCAGAAGGCGAGCAGCACTTCCTGAACCTTGCGCTCAAGCGTCCGCTCCGGCGACAGGAACAGGTTCTTGGCCAACTGCTGCGTCAGCGTCGAGCCGCCCTGGACCATGCGCCCGGTGGTCACGTTCGTGAGCATCGCGCGGGCGAGGCCCAGCGGATCGACGCCGAAATGCGAATAGAAGCGCCGGTCCTCGATGGCGATGACCGCCTGCGGAATGTAGGGCGACATGTTTTCGAGCGACAGCGCCTCGCCGCCGGTGGTGCCGCGATTGGCGATGATGTCGCCGCTGACGGCAAGGATCTTGACGTTCGGCGGGCGCTCGGGGATCGACCAGCTTTCGGCGCTCGGCATGCGCGCGCCGTAGTAGAGCACCAGGCCGCCGACGCCCATGGCGCCCCAGATGCCAAGCACGATGCACCAGTAAAACAGCGTGCGGACGAGTCCGACAAGGCCGCCGCCACCGGAGCCGCGACGGCCGCCGCCGCGCTTGGCGGCTGCCTTCTTCTTGCCGTTGCTTCTCTTGCTGCTGCCGGAAGATTTGCTGCGGGGTGCCTTGCGGCTGGTGGTCACGCGGTCGCTGGCCTCGACGCGAAAATCGTCGTCGTCATCGTCCTCGTTTCCGCCGAACGATGGCTCGATCCGCTGTCCTGACCTGCCGCTTGCTGCCATGCCGTTTGATCTATCCCTCACCGCTCTGCGGTGGAACTTGGCGCTATCGTTGCGGCCAATCGATTTCGACGGCGGTAACGGCGTCCCACGCCCATCCGCCACGGCGACCGGGTGAACTTTAAATGCGGCAATTTAAGGGGGGGTTAAGAAAGTCGTTGTGAAAAAGCCTGACGGTTCAAAACCTTGACGGCAGGCTCGCTGGTCGCCCTTCGTCCCCACCTCCGCTCGCCGGTCCTTCGGGTGCTTCGCCTCGGGGCTCGACATCGGATGGTTTTGGGTTGGTGTGCCTTCACGATTTTGTGCAGTGCAAAATTGATGTCTTGAAATTGTTGCGACGCATAATTATTATACGACTTATCGAAGCGCTACACCTCCTCCCGTGGCGCCCGATGCGGATCGGCGGCACTCCTCCTCCCAGCTGCCGATCAAGTTCGAGAGCCCCGTGTACCTCCTCCCACACGGGGCTCTTTTCATTTCGCGCGTGTGCCCGTGCCCTTCTGGTGCGTCGGTGCCAAGCCCCCACAGTCTCCCGATTTCCCTGATATCCAAAGGATTGCCGGCGTCACGCCGGGCGGCCGATGGCTCATGCCGTTATCGATCCGCTCGCGAATCCTGCTATGGCTTCGCCTCATTGTTGTGTTCGGTTGCCGGCACGACACAGGAGAACTGCCATGAAGCTTCGATCGACCGTCTTTGCCCTCGGCGCCTTTGCGGCCCTGAATGGCGAGGTTCTGGCGCAAGAGAGCGTTGCCTATGTCGATGACCGGTCCGATGGGGCAGCGCTCGTCCGTTCGCTCTACAACGCCGTCAACCGCAAGGAATATGCCCGCGCCTACGGCTATTTCGGCGATAAGAAACCTGTCGGCGGCTTCAAGTCCTTCACAAGCGGCTATGAGCGCACCGTCTCGGTCGAGGTCAAGGTCGGCAAGGTGAAGACGGAAGCCGGCGCCGGCAGCATCTATTCCGCGGTTCCGGTCGCGGTGAAATCGGTCGAGAAGCGGGGGCGCGTGCGGTTCTTTGCCGGCTGCTACGTCACCCGCATCATCAATCCGTCGCTGCAGGTGCCGCCATTTACGCCCTACCAGATCGAGGCGGCGCGCCTGCGCGAGGTGAAGGGACCGCTCGATCAGGCGCTGCCTGCCGTCTGCAACGCACCCTGAAGGCGCGCGCACCAGAACATCGTTCTGCCTTCACGTGTTTCTGCTCGAAGGCAGCATGCTCTAGGGAAGATCCGTGCCCTTCGACGTGTGGCGCTCCGCCACGAAGCGCGCCCGCTCGAACACCAGGATCACCACCAGCGCCAGGATGAAGGGGATGACTAGGTAGAGCAGCCGGAAGATGGCAAGTGCGGCAAGCACGGCCGCCGGATCCATTTCCGGCAGGGCGGCGATGAAGATCAGCTCGAGCACGCCGAGCCCGCCGGGCGCATGCGACAGGAGGGCCGCCGAAAAGGACGCAAGGAAGATCCCGAGGATGACGATGTAGCCCGGGTTCCCGGCCTCCGGCAGGGCGAAATAGATGATCCCGGCGGCGCCGATCAGCTCCACCGGTGCGACCACCAGCTGCCGGAACACGATCTTCGGCTTCGGGTAGTGCAGCTGGAACCAGCGCGTGCGGAACGACGGCAGCCCGACGAGACTGCCGATGACATAGAGCCCGATGACGACAAGAATGAGCACGCCCGTCGTCAGCGACATTTCCACCGGCAGGAACTCGGCAAAACGTTCGATGATGTCGGGTCGGACCAGAAGGACGACGGCCGAAAGCACCAGCGTGCCGAGCGTGAAGGTAAAGGAGCAGAAGGCGACGAGCACGCCGACTTCGCCAGGCGAAAGCCCCTTGGAGCGATAGGCGCGGTAACGCACGACCGCACCGGAAAAGACCGAGGCGCCGAGATTGTGCGACAGCGCGTAGGTCGTAAACGAGCAGAGCGTGATGAACCAGAGCGAGATGCGGTGCCCGAGGTGGTCGAGCGCCAGCCGGTCGTAGGCCGCCAGTGCCGCATAGGCGAGCAGCGTCGAGCCGATCGCAAGCAGCCAGCTCTTCAGCGAAATCGCATTGAAGCTTGCGAGAAACTCGTCGAACGACAGGCCGCGCAGCTCGTGATAGAGCGCGTTCACCGAAAACAGGATCGCCAGAAGCCCGACGACGGGCCAGAAATAGGTCTGCAGCCGCTTCATGCCGGTGCCGCGGTCGGTGCGAGGGCGTTCAAGGGGTGTTCGAAGGACACGTCCATTGCAGCGGCCGGAAGGTTTCTCCGAGCGGAGGCGTTCTGTTTTACAAGCCGCTTTGTCATAGCGTCACGCCCGCAGCGCGACGCTTCGGTCCTTACCCTTGCCAACGATCCGATTTCCCTTTGTGATTTGTTTCACAAAAAGGAAGCACCTGAGACCCCGCAGGTCAAGGATTGACGGCCTGCCGACAACGGAGAAACCGCCGGGAAACAGTGAAGGGGAAACGGTAAAACGCAGACGTTTGGTCAACGGGACGGCGACGCGCGTGCGTCGCTGCATCTCATGCGCGTGACGGCTGCAGCATCGGCGGGCACGCAACCAAATCGAAGAAGCCGCGGCGGAGGGGTCCGCCACGGCTTCCGGAATCAATCACGTTGGGCGGGAGGCGCGCGAAAAATACGCAGGTTTCTCCCGTCCCGCTCCGATCATCGGGCGGCGAGCGCGTCGAGGATGCGGATCCAGGAGCGGATGCCCTTGTGGTAGGACTGCAGCTCGTATTTCTCGTTCGGCGAATGGATGCGGTCGTCCGACAGGCCGAAGCCGACGAGCAGCGATTCCATGCCGAGCATCTTCTGGAAGTCGCCGACGATCGGGATCGAGCCGCCCATGCCGATGATGACGGCCGGCTTCGGCCATTCGTCGGAAAGCGCGACTTTCGCCGTGTTGAGCAGCGGCGATTCATAGGGAAGGTGGATGGCCGGCGAACCGCCATGGGCGTGGAACTCGACCGAGCAGTCGGCCGGCACCTTGGAGCGCACATAGGCACGGAAGGCCTCGCGGATCTTCTCCGGGTTCTGGTTGCCGACGAGGCGGAAGGAAACCTTTGCCGAAGCCTCCGCCGCGATCACTGTCTTGAAGCCTTCGCCAGTGTAGCCGCCGGTGATGCCGTTGACTTCCGCCGTCGGCCGCGCCCAGGTCAGTTCCAGCACCGAGCGGTTCTTTTCACCCGACGGGATCGACAGGCCGATTTCGCCGAGGAACTTTTCCGCCGTCTGGCCGAGCGTTTCCCAGGCGGCCTTGATCTGGGCCGGGGTCTCCTCGACGCCTTCGTAGAAGCCGGGAAGCGTCACGCGGCTGTTTTCGTCGTGAAGCCCGGCGAGAATGGTGGTGAGGATGCGGATCGGATTGGCGGCCGCACCTCCGAAATAGCCGGAATGCAGGTCGCGGTCGGCAGCCTTGACGATCACCTCTTCGCCGACGAGGCCGCGCAGGCCCGCCGAGATCGCCGGCGTATCGCGGTCCCACATGCTGGTGTCGCAGACCAGCGCATAGTCGGCCTTGAGCTCGGCGGCATTGGCCTCCAGGAACGGCTTCAGCGACGGCGAGCCGGATTCCTCTTCGCCCTCGAACAGAATGGTGACGCGGCAGGGCAGGGCACCGTGCACGTCCTTGTAGGCCCGCACCGCCTCGACGAAGGTCAGAAGCTGGCCCTTGTCGTCGGCCGTGCCGCGGCCGGTGATCACCTTGCGGCCCGGTTCGATTTCCTTGATGCCGGGCTCGAACGGGTCCGTATCCCAGAGGTTGAGCGGATCGACCGGCTGGACGTCGTAGTGGCCGTAGAACAGCACATGCGGCGCATCGGGCTTGGCGCCGTCATGATGGGCGACGACCATCGGGTGGCCGGGCGTGTCGCGCACGGAGGCGGTGAAGCCGAGGCTGTTGAGCTCGGCCACCAGCCATTCGGCCGCCTTGCGGCATTCCGCCTTGAAGGCCGGGTCGGTCGAGATCGATTTGATCCGAACGAGGTCGAAAAGCCGGTCAAGGCTCTTTGGCAGATTGGCATCTGCGCGTTCGAGAACGGGGGTGATGTCAGCCATCATGCGTATCCTTGCTTCAGGTTTCGCCGGAACCTACTGCATGTGCCGCCAAAGCGAAATCGATTTGAGCGATATTGCGCAGAGGTTTCAGCAGACGGTGAGCCGGGAGCGTTGGCGCTTCGTCGGAGGTCGGCGCCGGGGCGCCCGGAGCGGCGCGTCCGGCCCTGCTTTAGAACGTGCCGGGGTCGGCTTTAAGCCAAATTATTTGATGGAACGATCAAAAGGGCGGGCGGCAGCGTCAGGCGCGCCCGTCGCCGCGCGCCACGCTGGCGAGCGCCATGCGCATGTATTCGAGCATCAGTTCGCGCTCGAAATTCCTGAGGCCGGCCAGCAGCGACTGGTCGGCGGCAAGGGCCGCCTCCTTGGCGGCCGCCTCCATCTCCTTCGCCTTTTCGGTGAGGTAGATCTGCTGCGAGCGCTTGTCCTGCGGATGCTTGCGCCGGACGATGAGCCCGTCGCGCTCCATACGCGAGAGCGTGTTGGCCATCGTCGCCTGTTCGATATCGAGGCGATCGAGCAGTTGCTTCTGCGTCAGGCCCTCTTCGGCCCAGAGTTCGAGCAGAATGGGAAACTGACCGGGCGCGAAACCAAGCTTCTGGCCGCGCTCATGAAGCGCGCGCGAAAAGCTCTTCGCCAGCAGGCTGGCCAGGTAGGTCGCAGATTCCATACGATTGAAGGCCATAGCTATCGGTACGCTCGAACCGCCATGAAGACAAGTTACAATGCAGGCGATGGACCTGGAGACAGCCGGGATTCACCTCGATTTGAGCGGAGTTGATCCGGCGTCATGGAAACAAAAAACCGTCACGGAGCGGAGGCTGCGCCGTGACGGTCTTTTGAAAACGGGACAAAGGCCCGGAGAGGGGGATAAGGCCTTTGTCCTCATCTGGTGCGGGCGGGGGACAGGCCAATCACCAGAAGACGGCATCACTCGGTGCCGTTGACTAAGATTTGAGGAGTCAAATGTGGCTTTTCAAGGATAGCAGGGCTGAATCGGACATTACAAATACGTAACGTTTGCGTGAAGCCAAATGCCCGGCTGCGAAGCCTTCGGGCATTCGATCGCAGGGTGAAAATCGACCCCGTTGCCGCAATCCGCGGTGGCGGTCGCGGGCGACGCCCACGGGTGGAGAATGTAGTGTCTGGCGGGAAAACCGCAATGGACCTTTGGCTTGCCCCGCGCTATCCATTTGCCCATGAAAAACGGTGATCATCTCTTCCTCGTCGACGGCTCCGGATTCATCTTCCGGGCGTTCCACGCCATCCCGCCGCTCAACCGCAAGTCCGATGGCCTCCCGGTCAATGCGGTATCGGGTTTCTGCAACATGTTGTGGAAGCTGCTCACCGATGCGCGCGACACGTCCGTCGGCGTCACGCCGACCCATTTCGCCGTCATCTTCGACTATTCCTCGAAGACCTTCCGCAACGTGCTCTATGACCAGTACAAGGCCAACCGCACCGCGCCGCCGGAAGACCTGATCCCGCAGTTCGGCCTGATCCGCCATGCGACCCGCGCCTTCAATCTGCCCTGCATCGAGAAGGAAGGTTACGAGGCGGACGACCTGATCGCCACCTATGCGCGGCTCGCCGAGGCGGCCGGCGCAGGGGTCACCATTGTTTCGTCCGACAAGGACCTGATGCAGCTCGTGACGCCGAACGTGTCGATGTACGACAGCATGAAGGACAAGCAGATCTCGATCCCCGAAGTGATCGAGAAATGGGGCGTGCCGCCGGAGAAGATGATCGACCTCCAGGCGATGACCGGCGATTCCACCGACAACGTTCCCGGCATTCCCGGCATCGGTCCGAAGACGGCGGCGCAGCTCTTGGAAGAATACGGCGATCTCGACACGCTGCTTGCCCGCGCCGGCGAGATCAAGCAGGTCAAGCGCCGCGAGAACATCATTGCCAATGCCGATCTCGCGCGCCTGTCGCGCCAGCTCGTCGAACTCAAGACCGACACGCCGCTCGACGTTCCGCTGGAAGATCTTCACCTGGAGCCGCAGAACGGGCCGAAGCTGATCGCCTTCCTGAAGGCGATGGAGTTCACCACGCTGACGCGCCGCGTTGCCGCTGCGACCGGCACCGACGCAGACGCCGTCGAAGCTGCCTTGGTGCCGGTGGAGTGGGGTGCGGATGCGCGCGGCCCCGATCTCGACAAGGGGGACGCGGCCGCGGCCGTCAGCCAAGGCTCGTCCGCTGCTGCCGTGACCCGCGGAGAGGCGGCGGAGGCCGCCGCCGTTCTGTCTCGGCCGGAGGAAACGGATGCGACTGACGCGACGCCGCAGGCGCTGGCTGCCGCCCGCGCCGAAGTGTACGCCAAGGCGCCGTTCGATCACGGCGCCTATGTGACGATCCGCGACATCGCCACCCTCGACCGGTGGATATCAGACGCGCGCGAAGCCGGCGTCGTCGGCTTCGACACGGAGACGACGTCGCTCGACGCCATGCAGGCCGACCTCGTCGGCTTCTCGCTGGCGATCGCAGACCACAAGGCGAACCCGACGGGCGCCTCGATCCGCGCAGCCTACGTGCCGCTGATCCACAAGACCGGCGTCGGCGACCTGCTGGGTGGCGGGCCTGCCGAAAACCAGATCCCGGTCGGGGAAGCCTTGAGCCGGCTGAAGCGGCTGCTCGAGGATCCGTCCGTCCTCAAGGTCGCGCAGAACCTGAAATACGACTACCTCGTGATGAAGCGTCACGGCATCATCGTCGAAAGCTTCGACGACACGATGCTGATGTCCTACGTGGTCGATGCCGGCAACGGCACGCATGGCATGGATGCGCTTTCCGAGCGCTGGCTGAACCACAAGCCGATCCCCTACAAGGACATCACCGGAACAGGCAAGTCGTCGGTCACTTTCGACTATGTCGACATCGACCGGGCGACCGCCTATGCGGCCGAGGATGCGGATGTCACGCTGAGGCTCTGGCATATCCTCAAGGCGCGGCTTGCCGCCAAGGGGCTGACCCGCGTCTATGAGCGGTTGGAGCGGCCGCTGGTCGCCGTGCTCGCGCGCATGGAAGATCGCGGCATCACCATCGATCGCCAGATCCTTTCGCGACTTTCCGGCGAACTGGCGCAAGGGGCTGCCGGGCTCGAGGACGAGATCTACAAGCTCGCCGGCGAAACCTTCACCATCGGCTCGCCGAAGCAGCTCGGCGACATCCTCTTCGGCAAGATGGGCTTTGCCGGCGGCTCGAAGACCAAGACCGGCCAATGGTCGACCTCGGCGCAGGTGCTGGAAGACCTGGCCGCCGAAGGCCACGAGCTGCCGCGCAAGATCGTCGACTGGCGCCAGCTGACCAAGCTCAAATCCACCTACACCGATGCGCTCCCGAGTTTCGTCCATCCCGAGACGAAGCGCGTGCACACGTCCTATGCGCTCGCCGCCACCACGACCGGGCGCCTGTCGTCGTCCGATCCGAACCTGCAGAACATCCCGGTGCGTACCGCCGAGGGCCGCAAGATCCGCACGGCCTTCATCGCAACGCCCGGCCACAAGCTGGTCTCGGCCGACTACAGCCAGATCGAACTGCGCGTGCTCGCCCATGTCGCCGACATTCCGCAGCTTCGCCAGGCCTTTGCCGATGGCGTCGACATTCATGCGATGACGGCGTCGGAAATGTTCGGCGTTCCGGTCGAGGGCATGCCGGGCGAAATCCGCCGGCGCGCCAAGGCGATCAACTTCGGCATCATCTACGGCATTTCGGCCTTCGGCCTTGCCAACCAGCTGTCGATCGAACGCTCGGAGGCAAGCGACTACATCAAGCGCTATTTCGAGCGCTTCCCCGGCATCCGCGACTACATGGAAGGCACCAAGGCCTATGCCCGTGAGCACGGTTATGTCGAGACCATCTTCGGCCGCCGCGCGCACTATCCCGACATCCGTTCTTCGATCCCGTCGCATCGGGCCTTCAACGAACGCGCGGCGATCAACGCGCCGATCCAGGGCTCGGCCGCCGACATCATCCGCCGCGCCATGGTCAAGATGGAGCCGGCGCTGGCCGAAGCCAAGCTCTCGGCCCGCATGCTCCTGCAGGTGCACGACGAACTGATCTTCGAAGTCGAGGATGCCGAGGTCGAAAAGACCATCCCGGTCGTCGTCTCGGTGATGGAGAACGCCGCCATGCCGGCGCTCGACATGAAGGTGCCGCTGAAGGTCGATGCGCGTGCCGCGACCAACTGGGACGAGGCGCACTGAAGCAATTCCAGGAAAAGTGTGAAGCGGTTTTCCGTCCGGACTTGCGGTGCTTGGATGACGGAATCCTCTCAGAAAACCTCAAAAGTCACATGCGATGAATCTTGCAGCGCCCGGGGGCATTTCATGCCCCCAGGCGCCTTTCCATCAGGATGATAGAAAGCGCTCGCCATCGCGGCCGCAACGATTGCCGGCGCGGTCAACACCTCATAGGCAGCGGTTGGGAAGGGGCTCGATGCCCCATCCGGAACGGCTGCAATCGGAGGAGATCATGGCGCCGAAGACCTACATTCTTGTCCTGTCCTGCGACGACAAACCCGGCATCGTCGCCGCCGTCACCACCGAGCTTGCGGCCCTCGGCGCCAATATCGCCGAGAGCAACCAGTTCTGGGATACCAGGACCAACAGCTTCTTCATGCGCATCGCCTTCCAGGTTCAGGCAGGCGTCGAGACCGCGGATATCGAACGGGCGCTCCGCCCGGCCGTCGAGCGTTTCCAGATGCGGACCACGCTTGCCGACGCCACGGTGAAGCCGAAGATCCTGGTCCTCGTCTCCAGGTTCGACCACGCGCTGCTGCACTTGCTCTACCAGATCCGCGTGGGCTGGCTGAATGCGGAAGTCGTGGCCATCGTTTCCAACCACGAGGACAGCCGGCGCACGGCCGAGGCCGAGGGGCTCGCCTATCACTGTTGGCCGGTCTCGAAGGACAACAAGGCCGCGCAGGAGGAAAGCCTGTTGCGGCTGGTGCAGGAGACCGGTGCCGATCTCGTCATCCTCGCCCGCTACATGCAGGTCTTTTCCGACAATCTGTCGAAGCGCCTCTACGGCAAGGCGATCAACATCCACCATTCCTTCCTGCCGAGCTTCAAGGGCGCCAGGCCCTATCACCAGGCCCATGAGCGTGGCGTGAAGCTGATCGGGGCGACGGCGCACTACGTGACGCCGGATCTCGATGAGGGCCCGATCATCGAACAGGAAACAGAACGCGTCAGCCACGCGTTGACGGCGGAAGATTTCGTCGCCACCGGCCGCGATATCGAGAGCCGGGTGCTGGCGCGCGCCGTCAAGCTGCACCTGGAGCGGCGCGTCATGCTCAACGGCCACAAGACCGTGGTGTTCAGCTAAGCGGCAAGAAGTTTCCGCAAGGGGGGGTGAGCCGGTATCCGCAGGGGCGCCGGCTCAGGCTGCTAGGACCGTGCGGCAACGGTGGTCGCGGTAACGGCCGGCGCGCGGAAGCTGGCAAAGAGCCGGCTCAGGCCCTCGCGCCCCTCGGCGGTCAGGTCGAAGCGGCGGCCGAACAGCAGCCATTCCGTACAGAGCCCGAGCATCATCCAGTGCAGGGTCCGGGTCGCCGAGGCCGGGGTCCAGGTCTCGTGCATCTGCCCCTTGGCAAGCGCGCGCGAAAAAGCGAGTTCGAGCACGACATTGTGGTGCTCGTCGAGTTCCTTCTGGCGGGCGAGCACTTCGCCCAGGTCGCCGTCGTAATTGGTGCGCAGCATGATCGTGAGAATGCGCTGGCGCTGCTCGTCGGCAGCGAGAACATCCAGCCAGTCGCCCATGGCGCCTTCGAGGATGGAAAGGGTATCGGCGGCTTCCGCTTCGATCTCGCGGGCGACCATGTCTTCCTGCGGCAGGGGCACGGCATCGTGCAGCGCGAGGAACAGGTCGGTCTTGTTGGCAAAGTGCCAGTAGATGGCGCCACGGGTCACGCCGGCCGCCTTGGCGATTTCTTCAAGCGTCGTGTTGGAAACGCCCTTTTCGTAGAAGACGCGCTCGGCGGCGCTCAGGATCTTCTGTCTCGTTGCTTCTGCATCGGCCTTTGTTCGGCGCATTCATTCCTCCTCATGCGACGGCCCGCCAGAGGCGGGCCGTCCAGTCTTGTTTTATTCGGCGGGTGTCGGGTTTTCTGCGGCTGTCGGCGTGTTCTCAGCCTTCTTTCGGCTGAAGATACTCGTGACGAACACGAAGAAGACAGGAACGAAGAAGATGGCGAGCACCGTTGCCGAGATCATCCCGCCCATGACGCCCGTGCCGATGGCGCGCTGGCTGCCGGAGCTGGCACCCGTGGCGATCGCCAGCGGCAGAACGCCGAGCGTGAAGGCCAGCGACGTCATCAGGATCGGCCGGAAGCGAAGATGTGCCGCCTCCAGCGTCGCGTCGATCAGCGATTTGCCCTGCTCGCGCAGTTCCTTGGCGAACTCGATGATCAGGATCGCGTTCTTGGCCGAGAGGCCGATGATCGCGATCAGGCCCACCTTGAAGTACACGTCGTTCGGCATGTCGCGCATCATCACGGCAAGCACCGAACCGATGACGCCGAGCGGAACGACCATGATGACCGCGACCGGGATCGACCAGCTCTCATAGAGGGCCGCAAGGCACAGGAACACCAGAAGGCACGACAGCGCGATCAGGAGCGGTGCCTGGGTGCCGGACTGGATTTCCTGCAGCGACTGGCCCGTCCACTCGTAGCCGAAGCCTGCGGGCAGCTGGCCGGCGAGACGCTGCATCTCGGCGATCGCGTCACCGGACGAATAGCCCGGTGCCGCCTCGCCGCTGATGCGGACCGACGGATAGCCGTTGTAGCCGATCGTCTGCGTCGACGCCTTGACCCATTCCACCGTCGCGAAGGCCGACAGTGGCACCATGCCGCCATTGGCGTTGCGGACGTTGAGGTTCAGGAGGTCGGCGGTCTGCATGCGCTGACCTTCGTCCGCCTGCACCGTCACGCGCTGCATGCGTCCGGCATTGGGGAAGTCGTTGACGTAGGACGAGCCGAGGTTGGTCGAGATCGTCGAGTTGATGTCGGCGAAGGTGACACCAAAGGTGTTGGCCTTCTCGCGGTCGATGTTGACGCTGACCTGGGCCGCATCCGGCATACCTTCGAAGCGCACGCCAACGAGCACCTTGCTTTCGGCAGCCATGCCGAGAAGCTGGTCGCGAGCCTGCGACAGCGCCGCCTGGCCGAGGCCGCCGCGGTCCTGCAGGCGGAACGAGAAGCCGCCCGTGGTGCCGAGGCCCTGGATCGCCGGCGGCGACAGTGCGAAGCTGATCGCATCCTTGATCTGGCTCATCGCCATCGTCGCCCGCATGGCGATCGACTGCGCGGCATTGTCGGCGTCGCGTTCCTTCCAGTCCTTCAGCGTCACGAAGGCGAGCGCTGCGTTCTGGCCGGTACCGAAGAAGGAGAAGCCGTTGATCGCGATGATGCGTTCGACAGCGGGCTCCTGGCCGAAGATCTTCTCGGCCTGCTCCACCACCTCGGTCGTGCGGTTGCCGGTCGCTTCCGACGGCAGCTGCATCATGACGATCACGAAGCCCTGGTCTTCGTCCGGCAGGAACGACGACGGCAGCTTCATGAACAGCCAGCCGAGGCCGGCAAGTACGGCGACATAGACGATCATGTAGCGGCCGGTCCGGTGGACCAGGCGCTTCACGATGCCGCTATAGCCGTGCGACGTCTTGTCGAACGAGCGGTTGAACCAGCCGAAGAAGCCGCGCTTGGCGTGATGATGGCCCTTCGGCACCTGCTTCAGGAAGCTTGCGCAAAGCGCAGGCGTCAGCGACAGGGCGAGAAGTGCCGAGAACAGGATCGAGACGACCATCGTCAGCGAGAACTGGCGATAGATCACGCCGACGGCGCCCGGGAAGAAGGCCATCGGAATGAACACGGAGGCGAGAACCAGCGTGATGCCAATGACGGCGCCGGTGATCTGCTTCATCGCCTTGCGGGTGGCTTCCTTCGGCGTCAGCCCTTCCTCGGACATGATGCGTTCGACGTTTTCGACGACGATGATCGCATCGTCGACGAGAATGCCGATCGCAAGCACCATGCCGAACATGGTAAGAACGTTGATCGAGAAGCCCATCGCCAGCATGACCGCGCAGGTGCCGAGCAGGGCGACCGGCACGACGAGCGTCGGGATGATGGTGTAGCGGATGTTCTGCAGGAACAGGAACATCACGATGAACACCAGCGCGACCGCTTCGACCAGCGTCGAAAGCACTTTCTCGATGGAAACGGCGACAAACGGCGAGGTGTCGTAGGGAACCGAATATTCGAGGCCCTGCGGGAAGAACTTCGCCAGTTCGTCCATGCGCTCCTTGATGGCCGCCGAGGTCGACATGGCGTTGCCGCTCGGCGAGAGCTGCACCGCGATAGCCGCAGACGGCTTGCCGTTCAGGCGCGTCGAGAAGGCGTAGCTTTCTCCGCCGATCTCGATGCGGGCTACGTCGCGCAAGCGGACGGACGAACCGTCGGGATTGGCGCGAAGCACGATCGCACCGAACTCTTCGGCGCTTTCGAGCTGGCCCTTGACGACGACGGGCGCGCTGATCTGCTGGGTGATCGGGTTCGGCTGTGCGCCGATCGAGCCCGACGCGATCTGGGCGTTCTGCGCCTGGATCGCGTTGGTCACGTCGGCAGCGGTCAGGTTGAGACCCAGCATCTTGTCCGGATCGAGCCAGACGCGCATCGAGCGTTCGGTCGCAAACAGCTGCGCACGGCCGACGCCGGGCACGCGCTGGATTTCGCTAAGCACGTTGCGGCTCAGGTAGTCGCCGAGGCCGATGGCGTCCATCGAGCCGTCGGTCGAGGTGAGCGCCACGATCATCAGGAAGCCGGAGCCGGCTTCATCGACCTGGACGCCCTGGCGCTTGACCGAATCGGGCAGGCGCGGTTCGACGCGGCGAACGCGGTTCTGGATGTCGACGGCCGCCTGTCCCGGATCGGTACCGGGCGCAAAGGTGGCGCTGATTTCGACCGAGCCGGAGGCGCTGGAGGTCGACTCGAAATAGAGCAGGCCCTCGACGCCGTTCAGCTCGTCTTCGATCAGTCGGGTGACGCTCTGATAGGTGTCCTGCGACGAGGCGCCGGGGTAGCTCGTGTTGATGGAGATCTGCGGCGGCGCGACATCAGGATATTGCGATACCGGCAGAAGCGGGATCGCAATGATGCCGGCGACCATGATGAAGATCGCCACCACCCAGGCAAAAATAGGCCTGTCGATGAAAAAACTAGGCATCAATCAAACTCACTTTGTGACTTCGGCAGGCTTTTCGTCGGCGGATGCCGTCGTCTGTGCCGCTTCTGCGGTCGGCTTGGCGTCTGGGTTCCAATCGGTCGGTTCGACGGGTGCACCGGGGCCGATCTTCTGGAAGCCTTCGACGATGACCTTCTCACCGGCCTTGAGGCCGGAGGTCACCTGCCAGCGGGTACCGATCGTGCGGCCGAGCGTTACGTTACGGAACTCGACCTTGTTGTCGGCGCCGACCACATAGACCTGCGACTGTCCGGCATTGTTGCGCTGGACAGCCTGCTGCGGAACGGTGATCGCGTCCTTCTCGACGCCCTGCTGGACGAGCACGCGGACATACATGCCCGGAAGCAGGTCGTTGTCGGGGTTCGGGAACTCGCCGCGCAGCGTCACCTGGCCGGTGGTCGCGTCGACGGCGGCTTCCGAGAACAGGAGCTTGCCCTTGTGCTCGTAGGCCGTGCCGTCGTCGAGCACGAGCTGGACTTCGGCTTCTTCGCCGTCGCCGCTCATCATCTTGCCGTCCTCGAGCGCCTTGCGCAGGCGGATGAGGTCGGTCGCCGACTGGGTGAAGTCGGCATAGAGCGGGTCGAGCTGCTGGATCGTCGCGAGATTTTCCGAGCTGTTGGTGCTGACGAGCGCGCCTTCGGTGATCAGCGCACGGCCGATGCGGCCGCTGATCGGTGCCGTCACGTCGGCATATTGCAGGTCGAGTTTTGCTGCCGCAAGGCCCGCCTCGGCGATCGCGACATCGGCGTCGGCGGTCGCAAGCAGCGCGGCCGCATCTTCCAGCTGCTGCGCGGCAACGACGTTCGCCTTCTTCAGCTGCTCTTGGCGGTCGGCTTTCTGCTGGGCCTGGACGCGAATGGACTGGGCACGCCTGAGCGTTGCCTCGGCCTTTTCGACCTGCACGCGGAACGGTGCGGGATCGATGCGGTAAAGCACATCACCGGCATTGACCTTGGAGCCCTGCTGGAAGACGCGCTCGATGACGATGCCGGAGACGCGCGGGCGAACCTCGGCGACCCGGGTCGCGGCGATGCGGCCCGGCAGCTCGTTGGTGATCGGCAGGGTTTCGGTCTTGGTCGTGAAGACCGCGACCGCAGACGGCGGGAATGCGGCAGCGCCCTGTTGTGCTTCCTCTTTCTGGCAGCCGGAAAGAAGAATCACAGTTGCCAAGGCGGCGGCCAGTGTCGGTCGGTTCATGCGCATAGCGATGTCCATATTCGGTGACCGCAGGCGACAGGTGCATCTCGCAAGGTGCCCGTGCGGTCCGGAAGTGAAGGGGAGCGGAACCGGTATCAGGTTCGGCAAATACCGGAAAGCTAATATACAAACACAAATGTATGTTAATTTGCCTTGCAGCGCAACAGCGTGATGCGGTGCACGGAATCAAAAAATAATTCAGCCGCCACAAGGGGTTAATCCTGTGGCGGCTGGTTTTCACGTAGCTGTGATGAGGCTGCGGCCTCAAATTGGATCAGGCGAGAACGCGGTCATCGTCGCCGAAACGATGCATGCTGCCGACCGTCGGCGTCGCATAAACGATGTCGTCCGGCGCGTAGCGATGTTCGCCGAAGAGGCGGACGGTGATGGTGCCGGCCTGCTCGCTGTCGATGTAGACGATGGTGTCGGCGCCGAGGTGTTCGACATGCACCACCTTTCCCTTCCAGTCGCCGCTTTCGCGCGAAAGCGCCATGTGCTCCGGACGGATGCCGATCGTCTTGGCGCTGCTATCGCCGAGCCGCGCGCCTTCGATGAAGTTCATCTGCGGCGAGCCGATGAAGCCGGCGACGAAGACGTTGGCCGGGCGATTGTAAAGATCCATCGGTGAGCCGATCTGCTCGATCTTGCCGGCGTTGAGCACGACGATCTTGTCGGCGAGCGTCATCGCCTCCACCTGGTCGTGGGTCACGTAGATCATCGTCGCCTTCAGGCTGCGGTGCAGTCTGGCGATCTCAAGCCGGGTGTTGACGCGCAGCGCCGCGTCGAGGTTGGAAAGCGGCTCGTCGAACAGGAAGAGCTTCGGTTCGCGCACGATCGCACGGCCGATCGCCACGCGCTGACGCTGGCCGCCCGAAAGCTCGGCCGGGCGGCGGGCGAGATAGGGGTCGAGCGACAGCATGCTTGCCGCCTTGCCGACCTTGTCCTCGATCTCCGCCTTCGGAGCGCCGGCCTGCTTCAGGCCGAGGCCCATATTGTCCTTCACCGTCAGGTGCGGATAGAGGGCGTAGGACTGGAACACCATGGCGATGCCGCGCTTGGCCGGCGCCACGTGACCGACCTCGGTCCCGTCGATCTGCACGCTGCCGGAGGTCGCGTCTTCGAGACCGGCGATGGTGCGCAGCAAGGTCGACTTGCCGCAGCCGGACGGGCCGACGAAGATGACGAACTCGCCGTCTTTCACCTCGAGGTCGATGCCTTTCAGCACCTCATGGCTACCATAGGCCTTGCGGATGGATTTGAGTTGAAGCGATCCCACCTGGTTGCCCCCTTTAAAGTTTGACTGGTCTGCCGGTGCGCACGCTTTCGTCTGCGGCAAGGCAGATGCGTAGCGACTGGACGGCGTCGTTCATGTGACGGTCGAGGTCGATGTCTTCGCGAATGGCCTTCAGCACATAGGCCTGCTCGCGGTCGCAGAGTTCCTGGTGGCCGGGCTCGCCGTCCATCTTCAGGTCTTCGTCAGCCTTGAGGAACCGGCCGTCCGGGCCGGTCTCGGCGCTGTGCAGGCGGATCACCGCGGTCTTGGTGTGCATGTCGATGTCGTCGGACTTGGCGTTCTGGTCCATGACGATCGACACCGAACCCTTCGGCGACATCACGTCCTTCACGAAGAAGGCGGTTTCCGAGATCATCGGCCCCCAGCCGGCTTCGTACCAGCCGGCGGACCCATCCTCGAAGATCACCTGCAGGTGGCCGTAATTGTACATGTCGGGCGCGACCTCGTCGGAGAGACGGAGCCCCATGCCGCGCACTTCCACCGGCTTGGCGTCGGTGATCTGGCACATGACGTCGACATAGTGCACGCCGCAATCGACGATCGGCGACGTCGTCTTCATCAGCGACTTGTGCGTTTCCCAGGTCGGGCCGCTCGACTGCTGGTTCAGGTTCATGCGGAAGACATAGGGACCGCCTAGCTTGCGGGCTTCGGCGATCAGCCGGATCCACGAGGGGTGATGGCGCAGGATGTAGCCGATCACCAGCTTGCGGCCGTGTTTCTTCGCGGTCGCCACGACGCGCTCGGCGTCTGCGACCGTGGTTGCGAGCGGCTTCTCGACGAAGACGTCGGCGCCGGCTTCGAACGCCATGACGGCAAAGTCGGCATGGCTGTCCGAGTAGGTGCAGATCGCGCAGAGCTCGGGCTTCAGCTCGGCGAGCGCCGTCTTGAAATCCGGATGGATCGTGTAGCCGCCCAGTTCCTCCGGCAGCGGCACCTTCGAACGATTGACGAGGCCGACGATCTCGAAGCCGGGATTGTTGTGATAGGCGAGCGCATGGCTGCGCCCCATGTTGCCGAGCCCTGCGACGAGGACCCGGACCGGTTTGCTGCTTGCACTCACTTGACTGCTCCTGCCGTGATGCCGCGGATCAGTTGCCGCGAGAAGATGACGTAGAGGACGAGAACCGGAAGGATGGCGAGCGACAGAGCCGCCAGAACCGCGTTCCAGTTGGTGACAAACTGGCCGATGAAGATCTGCGAGCCGAGCGTCACGGTCTTGGTCGCTTCCGCCGGTGCGAGGATCAGCGGGAACCAGAGGTCGTTCCAGATCGGGATCATCGTGAAGACCGCGACCGTCGCCATCGCCGGCCGGACGAGCGGCAGCACCAGGCGGAAGAAGATCGAATACTCCGACAGCCCGTCAATGCGCCCGGCGTTCTTCAGGTCATCCGAGACCGTTCGCATGAACTCCGAGAGAATGAAGATAGCGAGCGGCAACCCTTGCGCCGTATAGACCAGGATCAGTGCCGTCAGCGTATTGACGAGGTTGGCGGCGACCATGCCCTGGAGAATGGCGACGGTGCCGAGCCGGATCGGGATCATGATGCCGATCGCGAGATAGAGGCCCATCACGGTGTTGCCGCGGAAGCGGTATTCCGACAGCGCGAAGGCGGCCATGGCGCCGAAGAGCAGCACCAGCGCGATCGAGACGATCGTGACGATGAAGCTGTTCTGGAAATAGGTGGCGAAGTCGCCCTGGCCGAGAACGGTCTCGTAACCGATCAGGCTGAAGGTCTGCGGCGTCGGGATCGTCAGCGGCGCCCGGAAGATCGCGTTGCGATCCTTGAACGAGTTGATGATCGTCAGGAACACCGGGAACAGCGACACGAGCGTGTAGGCGATCAGCGCCACATGCACGAAGCCGGTGCGGAGAAATGAATCGCGTGCTTTCGACATCTCCGGTCTCCTCAGAACTGGTAGCGGCGCATGCGGCGCTGGATGACGAAGAGGTAGAGCGAGACGCCGGCGAGGATGATGAGGAACATCACCGTGGCAATCGTCGCGCCCATCGAGCGGTCGCCGAGCTGCAGCTGGAAACCGAAGAAGGTGCGGTAGAGGAGCGTGCCGAGAATGTCGGTCGAGCCGTCGGGGCCGGCAAGCGCGCCCTGCACCGTGTAGACCAGGTCGAAGGCGTTGAAGTTGCCGACGAAGGTCAGGATCGAGATGATGCCGATCGCCGGCAGGATCAGCGGCAGCTTGATCTTCCAGAACTGGCTCCAGCCGGTGACGCCGTCGCATTCGGCAGCCTCGATCACCTCATCGGGAATGTTGAGCAGGGCGGCATAGATCAGCATCATCGGGATGCCGACATATTGCCAGACCGAGATCAGCGACACGGTGACGAGGGCCGAGCCCGGCTTGCCGAGCCAGGGCGCAAACAGCGACTTCAGGCCGACGAGGTCGAGCATCCCGGGCGCCACGCCCCAGATCGGCGACAGGATCAGCTTCCAGATGAAGCCGACAATGACGAAGGAGAGCAGCGTCGGCAGGAAGATCGCCGTGCGGTAGAAGGTGACGAAGCGTAGCTTCGGGATCGACAGCATGGCGGCGAGCGCAACGCCGATCGGGTTCTGCACGCACATGTGGATGATGAAGAAGATGACGTTGTTCTTCAGCGCGTTCCAGAAGTCGTGCGCCCAGCGTTCCTCGCCGAACAGCGTCTGGAAATTCGCAAGGCCGACAAAGGTCGACTGGCCATCGACGGTGTTGAACAGCGAAAGCCTGAGCGTCTCGATCAACGGCAGGATCATCACCGCCGAATAGACCAGGAAGGCCGGCAGCAGGAAGACGAGGATGTGCCAGCGTTTCGGCCGCCTTGCGGTCGGCTGTCCCTCTTGCACTGAAAGAGCGTCACTCATGGATCCATCCGTTTCTAGAAGACCGGTCCCCAGACAATCATGATGCGCACCGGCGCCACGCGGCCGGTCGCGCCGCATGCCGTCTGCCCCTTTATCGAGGGCTCATGACGAAGGTTAAGTCTATCGCGTTCTTTTGCAAACGACTGCGTCGGTGGCCTCCCACTGTGGGAGGCCGGTGACGCTTCGGCTGGGGGAGTGCCTTCGTTCGGCATGTCGCCCCGCCCGGTCCCTACGGCATCCTTAAATCCATCCGGCTTAGGATGCTCTATGCACGTCCAGGACGTGCGGCGCTGTAGGGCCGACCCTCCCCGAGAAGGGGAGGGAACCTGTTGCGCTTACGTCTTACTTCGCCGGCTTATACCAGGCGTCGAGGCCCTTCTGCAGCTTCTCGGCGGCAACCTCAGGCGTATCCGTGCCGTTGATCACGTTGGCCGATTCAACCCAGGTCTCATTTTCCAGGCTCGGCGTGCCGCGTGCCAGGATCTGGTAGGTCGAGCGGATCGTCGGCTTGCACTTTTCGCGCCAGGAGACGAATTCCTGGGCGAGCGGGTCGGACATCTTCACCGCGGTCGAGTTGAGGCTGAAGAAGCCCGGCAGCGCGTTGGCGTAGATTTCCGCAAACTCCGGCGACGCGACCCAGGTCAGGAAGGTCTTGGCCTGGTCGGCATGTGCGCTCTTGGCGTTCAGGCCGATGCCGATGTCGTTGTGGTCCGAGATGTAGCAGGTGTCACCGGCGGTTTTGACCGGCGGCGGGAAGGCACCCATCTTGAACTGCGCCTGCGTGTTGAACAGGCCGATTTCCCACGAGCCGGCCGGATAGATCGCCGCGCGGCCGAGCGTGAAGAGGTTCTGGCTGTCCGGATAGGTCTGGGCTTCGAAGCCGTCGCCGAGATAGTCCTTCCACTTAGCAAGAACGCGGTAGGGCTCGACCCACGGCTCGTCGGTCAGCTTCTGCTCGCCCTTGATCAGCGCGGCGCGGCCTTCTTCACCCTTCCAGTAATTCGGGCCGATGTTCTGGTAGCCCATGGTTGCGGCTTCCCAGAGATCCTTGGTGCCCATTGCCATCGGGATGTAGTTGCCGTCGGCCTTGATCTTGTCGAGGGCGGCGAAGAATTCCGCTTCCGTCGTCGGGATCTGGATGCCGAGCTGGTCAAAGGCGTCCTTGTTGTAGATGAAGCCGTGGATGACCGACGCCATCGGGACGCAGAAGGTGGCCGAGCCGTCGTCGGTGGTCCAGGCGGACTTGGCGACCGGCGAGAAGTTTTCCATGCCCGGCAGGCTCGTCAGGTCGGCGAGGTGCTTCTTGTTGTAAAGTTCGAGCGAGACGTCGAACGGACGGCAGGTGACGAGGTCGCCCGCTGAGCCGGCGTCGAGCTTGGCGTTGAGCGCGGCATTGTATTCGGTCGGCGCCATCGGGGCGAACTTGACCTTGATGCCCGGGTTCTTGGCTTCAAACGCCGGGATCAGCTTTTCCTGCCAGATCGCCAGGTCGTCGTTGCGCCAGCTTTCGATGGTCAGCGTCACGTCCTCGGCGTGCGCCAGACCGGCCGAGCCGAGAATGCTCGACGCAAGCAACAGCCCCTTGATAGTCGTACGGGTCATTTAGCTTCTCCCTCTTATGTGCGCCGTTTTGGCGCGGTTTGAATCCCAGTCCCTTGTCAGGCCGAGACGATATCGATCGCCCGGCGCAGATTCTGCTTGGTCTCTTTAAGAGCTGCCTCCGCCGCCGTGACATCTTTCGCGCCTGACGCGAGAAGGATCGCGACCTTGACCGAGCCGGAGGCCAGGTTGATCAGCCGGCCGGCCTCGGCAGCGCTGATGCCGGTAATGTCGGTGACGATGCGGATTGCGCGGCCGTGCAGCTTGATATTGTCGGCGCGCAGGTTGACCATGTGGCCGTCGAGTACGTGCCCGAGATGAATGCCGACCAGCGTCGAGAACATGTTGAAGGCGATCTTCTGCGCCGTGCCGGCGCCCATGCGGGTCGATCCGGAAACCACTTCCGGCGGCGTCTGCAGAAGGATCGAGACGTCGGCGTCCTTGAAGAGCGCCGCACCCGCATTGTTGGCGACGGCGATCACCTTGGCGCCGCGCTTGCGGGCCTCGTCGGCCGCGGCAAGCGCGTAAGGGGTGGAGCCGCTGGCGGAAACGGAAACGAGACAGTCGCCCGCGCCAACGCCGGCCTTGCGCACGTCTTCGCGGGCAAGGTCCATGTCGTCCTCATAGCCGCCCGCAAGGTCGCTGAGGCTGGCGGTGCCGCCGGCAAGCAGAACGACGATCTGATCCTGGGGAATGCCGTAGGTGCCGGGCAGCTCGAGCGCATCGGCCATCGCCATCAGGCCGGAGCTGCCCGCGCCGGCATAGGCGAGACGTCGTCCGGATGCGAGGGCTTCGGCTGCGATAGATGCGGCGGCCGAGATCGACTCGATTGCCGCGTCCACGGCCTTGGATGCCGCCTGTTGGCCGGACGCAAGCAGCCGGAGCGCCAGCGCCGGATGCATAAGATCCAGGCCCTTGGCGTTGTCGTGGCGCTCTTCGGTCTTCGCTGACGGCATGGGTCGTATCTCCTCTTGGTCAAATTAATGCCAAAAAAATACCAATTGTCCAGCGGAATTTAAGTTTTGGTGTCTGAAAAAACTAAACAGCTAAATTAGCCCTTAAATTTCAACGTATTGCAACGAAATCGAAACTGCGGGCGGAATCAGGCTTGGTTATTGGTATTTTTTTGGTATCCTCAATGGGCGGAGGTGCTCATGACAAATTACCTGATCGGAATCGATGGCGGCGGAACGAGCTGCCGGGCTGCCGTGGCGTCGGCGGATGGGCGCATTCTCGGGCGCGGCAAGGCCGGTGCGGCCAATATCCTGACGGACCCGGAAACCGCGCTTGCCAATATCGGTGAAGCCGCGCGCGCTGCCTTCGTCGAGGCGGGCCTTGATCCTGAGGGCATCGCCGCTGCCAAGGCGATCGTCGGTGTCGCCGGGCACAATGTCGGCGACGCCGTACATTATGTGAAGCGCCGTCTGCCGTTTGCCGCCGCAGACATCGAATCGGATGGTTTGATCGCCCTCCAGGGCGCGCTCGGTAGCCTGGACGGTGCGGTTGCCATTCTCGGTACGGGCAGCATCTACATCCTACGCCAGGGCAAAAGCGTCAGCTATGTCGGCGGCTGGGGCTTTACCCTCGGCGACCATGGCAGCGGCGCCCGCATTGGCCATGCGCTGCTGCAGGAGAGCCTGCTTGCCTTCGACAATATTCACGAAGCCTCGGCCGTCACGGCGTCGGTCCTTGCCGAATTCAACAACGAAGCGCGCGACGTCGTCGATTTCGCCCGCCTCGCCAAGCCGGGAGAGTTCGGCCGCTATGCGCCGCGGGTTTTCGAAGGTGCTGCATCCGGCGATCCTGTTGCCGTGCGTATCCTGAAAGCTGCCGCCCTCACGGTCGACGAAGCGCTTGATGTCATCGTGGCGAGGGGCTGTGAACGATTGTGCCTCCTCGGCGGATTGGCGCCGCTCTATCGCCCCTGGCTTGCCGATCGCCATCAGGCCTTGCTGGTCGAGGCGGAAGCCGACGCGCTGACCGGATCGGTCGCCGTTGCCGCCCAGCGTTTCGGCACCCAGGCGAGGGCAGGCGCATGACGCACCAGCTCGCTTCCATTCTGCCGCTCGAGGGCCTGCAGTCCGGAGGGTCGGGGCCGCTCTATCTGAAGCTCAGGCAATCGCTCGAAGACGCGATCCAGTCCGGCAAGCTCAACCATGGCGACGCGCTGCCGCCGGAGCGCGACCTTGCCGACTATGCCAATATCAGCCGCGTCACCGTGCGCAAGGCGGTGGACGACCTCGTGCGCGACGGCCTGCTCGTTCGCCGCCACGGCTCCGGCACCTTCGTGGTCAAGCCGGTGTCCAAGGTGCAGCAGTCGCTGTCGCGATTGACCTCGTTTACCGAAGACATGGCGCGTCGCGGCTTGAACACGCATGCGCGCTGGCTGGAGCGCGGCCTGTTTCATCCTTCGCCGGATGAGATGATGGCGCTGGGCTTGCCCGCCGATGCCCTGGTCGCCCGCCTCGGGCGCCTGCGCATCGCCGACGACATGCCGCTCGCGATTGAGCGCGCCAGCATCTCGGCGGAGTTCCTGCCGGATCCGCAGGCCGTGACCTCGTCGCTCTATTCGGCGCTCGACAAGACCCGCTCGCGTCCGGTTCGCGCCGTGCAGCGCATCTCCGCCTGCAACATCAAGGATCCGGACGCCTCGATGCTCGGCGTCGCCGTCGGCTCGGCCGGCCTCTCCATCGAACGCGTCTCCTATCTCGCATCGGGCCGCGTCGTCGAATTCACCCGCTCGCTCTACCGGGGCGACGCCTATGACTTTGTCGCGGAACTGACGCTGTCGGAATCCTGAAAGCGACGGCTCCGCCAAGAAAGGGAATTGATCATGCAGACCAATATGCGCCGAGAAATCGACGAGATCCCCGAAGCCGCCCAGCGTCTGCTGGAGCGCTCCGCCGTCCAGCTGAAGGCCGCAGGGGCGGCACTTCGCGCCAAGGACCCGGCCTTCCTCGTGACCATCGCCCGTGGCTCCTCCGACCATGCGGCGCTGTTCCTCAAATATGCGATCGAGCTGCAGGCCGGCGTGCCCGTCGCTTCGCTCGGCCCGTCGCTCGCCTCGATTTATGGCGCCAAGCTGAAGCTCGGCGGCGCTGCCGCGATTGCGATTTCCCAATCGGGCAAGAGCCCGGATATCGTCGCCATGGCGCAGGCCGCGACCGATGCCGGCGCCGTCTCGATCGCGCTCACCAACACGCTGCCCTCGCCGATCTCTGAGGCCTGCACCAACCCGCTCGACATCCTCGCCGGCCCGGAACTCGCCGTGGCCGCCACCAAGTCCTACGTCAACTCGATCGTTGCCGGCCTTGCGGTGCTCGGCGAGTGGACCGGTGACGCAGCACTTCAGCGCGCGGTCGCCGACCTGCCGAACCAGTTTGCCAAGGCCGTCAAGCTCGACTGGCAGGCCTTTGCCGACGATCTCGGCGAGGCCGAATCGCTCTATGTCCTCGGTCGCGGCCCGGCGCTGGCCATTGCCAGCGAAGCGGCGCTGAAGTTCAAGGAAACCTCCGGCATGCATGCGGAAGCCTATTCGGCAGCCGAAGTGCTGCATGGGCCGGTGGCGCTCGTCGGCGCCAAGTTCCCGGTGCTGACACTTGCCGCGCGTGATGCCGCCGAAACCTCGGTTGCCGGCATTGCCGACGGTATGGCGGAAAAGGGCGCGGTGGTTCATGCTACCTCGAACCTTGCGGCCAAGGCCAAGCGCCTGCCCTTCGTCGAGACCGGTCATCCGATCACCGACGCGCTGACGCTGATCCTGCCGTTCTACGGCTTCGTCGAAGCATGGTCGCGTTCGCGCGGTCTCAACCCCGACGCGCCGGCAAGCCTCAAGAAGGTAACGGAGACGAGATGAGTGAGAGGAAGGCAATCACCGGCGCCCGCCTGTTCGACGGCGTCGAATGGCACGATGGCTGCGCCCTCGTGATCGAGGCTGGCCGCGTCAAGGCGATCGTGGCCGCAGCGGACGTCTCGGCCGATGCTGAACGGATCGATGCCCATGGCATGCTGCTCGTGCCGGGTTTCATCGACCTGCAGGTGAACGGCGGCGGCGGTGCGCTTCTGAACGAGGAGCCGAGCGTCGAAGGCATCCGGCAGATCTGTTCGGCCCATGCCAAGTTCGGCACCACGGCGCTGTTGCCGACGCTGATCACCGATACGCGTGAAGTCCGGAGCGCCACCATCAAGGCGGGTCTCGATGCCAAGGCCGCGGGTGTCCCCGGCTTCCTCGGCCTGCATCTCGAAGGTCCGCATCTCTCGGTGGCGCGCAAGGGCGCCCACGATCCGAAGCTGATCCGCCCGATGGACGACGCCGATCTCGCCGAGATGCTCGATTGCGCCAGGGCGCTCGGCGTGCTGATGGTGACCGTGGCGCCTGAAAACGCCACCAGGGAGCAGGTGCGCGCGCTCGCTGACGCCGGCGCCGTCGTCAGTCTCGGACATACGGATGTCGGCTACGAGACCGCCGTTGCCTATGCAAAAGCCGGCGCCAGGACGGTGACCCACCTCTTCAACGCCATGAGCGGCCTTGGCCATCGCGAGCCGGGCGTGGTCGGCGCAGCACTTGCCACCGGCACGCTGCATGCGGGCCTGATCGCCGATGGCTACCATGTCGAGCCGGCGTCGATGGGCGTGGCGCTGCGCGCCAAGGTCGGTCCGGGCCAGATCTTCCTGGTCACCGACGCGATGTCGCCGATCGGAACCGACATGAAGAGCTTCCAGCTCAACGGTCGCGAGATCCTGCGCGAAGGCGGTCGCCTGACGCTTGCCGACGGCACCCTTGCCGGCGCCGACATCGACATGCTGTCTTCGGTCCGCTTCGTGCACGAAAAGCTCGGCCTGCCGGTCGAGGAAGCCCTGCGCATGGCGTCTGCCTATCCAGCCGACGCGATGGGCATCGCCACCCACAAGGGGCGGTTGAAGCCCGGGGCCGACGCCGATTTCGTGTTGCTCACGCCGGATCTCGGCATGGGCTCCACCTGGATCGGCGGCGCGCAGGTCTACGCCGCCTGATCGTTGCGCTACCCGCGCTGCCACTGACAAGAAGACCCGGAAAGCGCCTCGCTTTCCGGGTCTTTTTCTTTGGGCGGCCTTTCGTCAGCGCGGACCATGGGTCGCAAGTTTCGCCTTCATCGCCCGGACCGTCTCCGCGTCGGTGCGGCGCCGATCGGCGGAAACGAAGCCCATTTCCACCAGGCGCTGATCTTGAGCCGGCTCACGAATGGAGCAGGAGGAGTGGACCTCAACCACGGTCAGCCTGCTCAAAAGGCCGTCGACCGTATCGAGCGTCACGCCGGACCCGGGCATGACCGACAATCGTCCCGCAGCACGCTCGGTGATTTCCGCCAATCGATCGATTGCCTGCGGTGCACTCTTTGCGCCGCCCGACGTCAGGATGCGCTCGAAGCCGAGGTCGACCGCGATTTCCATGGCCTCGGCGAAATCCGGGACGAGGTCGAAGGCCCGGTGCAGCGTCATGCCGAGTCCTGCCGCATGGCCGGTGAGCTTGGTGAGCATCGACGTGTCGAGCCGGCCATCGGCAAGTGACGCGCCGAGCACGACGCCAGCCAGACCTGCCGCCCGCGCCGCATCGATATCGCGCCGCATCACATCCAGATCGGCAGTAGAGAAAATGAAATCACCGGGCCGCGGCCGGATCATCGCGTAGACGGGGACCCGCGGCGGGCCGGCGAGCGCCATCAGGCCGGGATTGGGTGTGAGTCCACCCACCGAAAGAGCGGCGCAAAGCTCGATCCGGTCAGCACCCCCTTCGATGGCCGCGTAAAGCCCGTCGGCATCGTCGACGCAGACTTCGAGTTTGATGTCGCTCATGCCTTGTCTCCCGAAAGTCCGAGCAGTGCGGCACCGATCAGGCCGGGCTCGATCCGGCATTCGCCGCGAACGACCAACGGCCGGTCGAACTGTCGCAGAATCCGGCTACGCACCGTCCTGTCGATCTCGGCGAGCAGCTCCTCGGCATTGGAAAGGCCGCCGCCGACGGGCACGATCGTGGCACCCGTGATGTTGATGACCAGCGCCAGGGGTGAACTGACGAGATCGACGAGCAGGTCGACCGTGCGTTTCGCCTCGGCATCGCCAACCTTCCACGCCTCGATGATCTCGTGGCTCGAAAGCGTCTTGCCGTGGGCTGTCTGGTGCAGCCGTTCCAGCCCACGGGCACCGCCGACCGTATCGACGCAGCGCTTCTGGCCGCAGCCGCAGGCATAGGCAGGGATGGCGATCGGCGGATCGCCGGCCTCGGCCGCGATCGCCGGGCCATGGCCCCATTCGCCGGCAAAACCGCCATCGGCATTGATCAGTCGGCCGTCGATCACCAGTCCGCCGCCGACACCGGTGCCGAGAATGGCGCCGAAGACGATGCGGTGACCGCGCCCCGCACCCGCACCGGCCTCGGCCAGCGCAAAACAGTCGGCGTCATTGGCGATCCTGACCGGTAGATGCAGCGCCGCCTCGAGTTCGGCGACCAGTTCGCGGCCGTCGATGCAGGGAATGTTGGCGCATTTGATACGCCGCGTCTCGGGATCGATCACGCCGGTGATCGAGATCGCCACGCATTCCGGGTGCCCGCCCGCCTCGTCCAGCACCTCTTCGAGCGCCTGCACGAACTGGCGGAAATTGTTGAGCGGCGTCGCCCGGCGCGGCAACGGAAAGATCCGGTCACGCGAATGCACGATCGCGCCCTTGATCGCCGAACCGCCGATATCGAAACAGACGATCATGCTTCACCCCGGATGATCGCCTCGGCCGAAAGCGCTACCGAAAGCAGCCGGTCGTCCTGGTGGTGCGGGGCTGCAAGCTGGAAGCCGACGGGCATTTCCGCCGCCCCGAGGCCGCAGGGTATGGAGATGCCGCAGAAATCCAGGAAGTTGCCGATCGAGGTGTTGCGCAAGGTTTTGCCGTTGATCTTGAAGAACAGCTCGTCGTCTTCGAGAAGCGGCGCGATCGGCGGGGCGACATGCGGCAGCGTCGGATGGGCGATGAGCTCGTTGGGCCTCAGGCTTTCGACCGTCTCGTGGATCAGCTGGTCGCGGGCATCGAGGAGCGCAATGTAATCGGGCATGGTGATCTTCTCGCCGAGCCTTGTGCGCGCGACGACACGCGGATCCATCGCGTTCGCCTCGGGGCCGGCCAGCCGCTCGCGATGAAGCGCATAGGCCTCCGCCGTGACCAGGGCACCGTGGCGGGCCATTAGCCCAAACACCGCCGAGAAGGCCGGGAATGCGCGGCGGCTGATGGCGACGCCGGCTTTTTCGAGCCGCCTGATCGCGTCCTCGAAGGCCTCGACGACCTCCGGTTCCGCGTCATCGAACACGACGGTTTCCGGGATCACCAGCGCGACGCCGGAGAGGTCGGCGCGGCGCACGGTCGGCGCCGTCAGCCCGTGCATGGCGGCGTCGATCCAGACCGCGTCCTTTACCGTATGGCAGAGCGGCCCGAGCGAATCGAGGCTCTCGGCCAGCGGATAGACGCCCTTCATCGCATAGCGGCCACGTGTCGCCTTGTAGCCGACGATGCCGGTCATTGCCGCTGGAATGCGCACGGAGCCGCCGGTGTCGGTGCCGATCGCCGCCGGCACCAGCCCCGCCGCGACGGCGGCGGCCGAGCCCGACGATGAGCCGCCGGGAATGCGCTCGACATCGGTCGCGGCGGGATTGCGCGGCGTGCCGTAATGCGGGTTGATGCCAAGGCCGGAAAAGGCGAATTCGCTGAGATTGGTGCGGCCGACACTGACCATGCCGGCGGCGGCGACAGCCGCAACGACGGGCGCGTCGCTCGTTGCTGGCGCGTTCGACCGAAGCACGGTCGAGCCGGCGGTCGTGACGCTGCCGGCCACGTCGAACAGATCCTTCCAGGCAACCGGCAGGCCGTCGAGCAGACCGAGCGAACGCCCGGCCCTCAGCCGTTTCGAGGCAGCCTCGGCATCCCGCGTCGCACGCTCGGTCGTCAGTTCGACGAAGATGGCGTAGTCGCCGTGCGCGTCGATCGCCGCATAGGTCTGCCTGGTGAGGTCCACCGGATCCAGATTGCCGCTCTGGACCAGCACGGAAAGGCTGGCGAGTGTCTTTTGTTCTGTCATGTCATCCTCCGCGGACCGCTGCTTTCGGCATTCCGTCTGTCTACAATATCGCCGCCCCCGGCGTTTTCCATGCTTCCCTTAGACGAGGCGCATGAATCTTGCATAAAGACGGGTGCCTGCCGGAACTATCTTGTCGCCGGTAGCGCCTCTGCCTACATGCACCATCGAACCTTGGCCCATGCTGGAGAGCGATGATGATCCTGGACGCGGCGCGACTGTCGCTTGCCAACCTGTTTGCGCCTGAGACCCGATCGGTCTTCTGGAAGGTGTTGGGGCTGACGATCCTTGCGCTTGTCGCCCTCTGGTTTGCGGTGCGCGAACTGTTCATCTGGCTGGCCTTGCCCTGGATCGACACGCTGATGCCGGGCACGCCCGTCTGGGCCGGCTGGCTGACTTTTGTCCTCGGCATCTTCGCAAGCCTTGGCCTCGCCCTGGCGCTCGCCTTGCTTCTGGCCCCGGTCACTGCGCTCATCGCCGGCTTTTTCCTCGACGACGTCGCCGAGGTGATCGAGAAGCGGGACTATCCGAACGAGCCGGCGGGAAGGCCGCTGCCGCTCGGCGAGGCGATTGCCGGCTCGCTGAAGTTCCTGGGCGTCGTCATCCTCGGCAACCTCTTGGCGCTCGTGCTGCTGCTCGTTCCGGGCGTCAATCTCGTCGCCTTCTTTTTGGTCAACGGCTACCTGCTCGGGCGTGAATTCTTTGAATTCGCGGCGATGCGGTACCGCGCGCCGGCGGAGGCGCGGCTCTTTCGGCAGAAGCACCGGTCGACCGTGTTTCTCGCCGGGTTGCTGCTCGCGGCTTTCCTGGCGGTCCCCTTCGTCAACCTTCTGACACCGCTCTTTGCCGCCGGCCTGATGGTGCACCTGCACAAGCGGCTCTCGGCACGGGATCCCGGGTTTTCGCCTGGTGCCGCGGCGAAGGCCTGATTGGTCCTTGCTTGACATAGGGCCGGCTGTGGCCAATCTGCCGGCAAACGGCGCGACGCGCCCAAGGAGTTTGCAGGAATGAGCAACACGGACGAACGGATCACCCGGCTCGAAGAAACGGTGGCCCACCAGGCCAAAACCATCGAGGAGCTTTCCGATCAGCTTGCCGAGCAGTGGAAGGTGGTCGAGCAGGCGCGCGCCAAGCTCGACCGGCTGACCGAAAGGTTCCTGACGCTCGAAGAGCAGTCGCTCGACGCGCCGGCAATCACGAAGCCGCCGCATTACTGATTGCAGCGATCACGTCAGGACAAACAAAAAGGCCGCCGGTCCAACGAACCGGCGGCCCTTTTCATTGCGCAAGCGCTGCTCTTAGTAAGGGCAGGACTCGTCGCTCATGTAGTCGTGGACCTGGACCTTGCCGGCAATGATTTCGGCTTTCACCTTTTCCACCGCGTCGAGCATCTCGGGCGTGATCAGCGCCTTGTTGTTGTCGTCGAGCGCGTAGCCGACGCCATCTTCCTTGAGGCCGAGGTTGGAAATGCCGAATTCGAACTTGTCGTTCTTGGCTGCCGTGAAGGCTTCGTAGACGGCGACGTCGACGCGCTTCAGCATCGAGGTCAGCACCTTGCCCGGCTGCAGGGCGTTCTGGTTGCTATCGACGCCAATGCCGAGCTTGCCCGCATCTGCGGCTGCCTGCAGGACACCGACACCGGTGCCGCCGGCTGCGTGGTAGACGACATCCGAGCCCTGGTCGATCTGGGACTTGGCGATTTCGCCGCCCTTGACCGGGTCGTTCCAGGCATCCGGCGTCGTGCCGGTGTAGGCTTCCAGAACCTTGACGTCAGCGCCGGTCGACTTGGCGCCGCCAACGTAGCCGCAGGCGAACTTGTGGATCAGCGGAACGTCCATGCCGCCGACGAAGCTGACGGTCTTCGACTTCGAAGCGAGACCAGCGAGAACGCCGACGAGGTAGGAGCCTTCCTGCTCCTTGAAGACGACCGATTTGACGTTCGGCTTCTCGACGACCATGTCGATGATCGCGAACTTGATATCCGGATACTCCGGCGCGATCTTTTCGAGCGAAGCCGCCCAGTTGAAGCCGGCCATGACGATCGGGCTGTTGCCGTCGCTGGCGAAGCGGCGCAGCGCCTGTTCGCGCTGGGCGTCGTTGGCGATTTCGAACTCGCGGTATTCGACGCCGGATTCCGTCTTGAACTTTTCGGCGCCGTTAAAGGCAGCCTCGTTGAAGGATTTGTCGAACTTGCCGCCGAGATCGTAGATGATCGCCGGCTTGATGTCGGCGGCCAGAGCCGTCGCGGACATCATCGAAAAGGCAAAGAGACCGAGAATTGTTTTTTTCATCGTGCAGCCCTGTTGTCGCTATTGATCTTATTGGGTCCTCCCGCCGACCTCCTGACGGAAGCCTGTCTGCGGAACCCACCCCCTTCTCCTTGGGGCTAGGGTGGCGCATCCTTGCACGGCCACGGCAAAAAAACACTCAAAATTTTTCAGATGGTAAAAATGCACGCGACCGAAGCCGCTACCCGTAAGGCACCGGTTCTGTTGTGCTTTTGCAATTTCGACGAGGTGTGCTCGCCGGCCCGGCGCGGCCTTGGAGTTGTGGCAATCCCGATCTTGCGAAGAAGCGCAACGGGGCGGTATCGCCTAGCGCCCGATCGGGCAGCTGACGCCGGTGCCGCGCAGAGCGCAATAGCCGCCGGGGTTCTTCGCCAGATATTGCTGATGGTAGTCCTCGGCAAAATAGAACGGTCCGGCGTTGCCGATCTCGGTGGTAATCTTGCCGCCATGATTGGCGTGCTTCAGCGCCGTCTGGAACGTGGTCCGAGCCGTCTTGGCTTCCGCCAGTTGCTCGTCGTCATAGGCGTAGATCGCCGAGCGGTAGGTGGTGCCGATGTCGTTGCCCTGGCGCATGCCCTGCGTCGGGTCGTGTTCCTCGAAGAAAGTCCTGAGAAGGCTCGCGAGCCCCACCTTTTCGGGATCATAAACGACCAACACCACTTCCGCATGGCCGGTAAGCCCGGTCGTCGTTTCCTGGTAGGTCGGGTTCGGCGTCAGCCCGCCGGCATAGCCGACCGCCGTCACGTAGACGCCGGGGATGTTCCACAGCAGTCGTTCGGCGCCCCAGAAGCAGCCCATGCCGAAAAGGATCTTCTTCATGCCGTCGGGGTAGGGACCGTTCAGCGGCCGGCCCGAAACGAAATGCGTCTCGGCCGTCGGGATCGGCTCGTCGCGGCCCGGCAGTGCCGTCTGCGCGTCCGGCATGATCGTCTTCTTGTTGAACATGTCGATCAGGAACATCAGCATACTCCTTTCGATGCGAAGGCGCACCGTAACGCGTCAGGCGGCGAAGCGCCCCGCCGCCGGCCGCTTCTTGTAGCCGGCCATCCAAAGCACGAGGGCAATCAGAGCGAGCACGGCGAAGGCCGGTTGCTGCAGCAGCCAATGCAGCACTCCGTGCCAGATGGTCGGTGCCGTGTCGGAGCGTTGCGCAAACTGGACCCAGCTCGCCGTATCGGCGCCCAGCGCTTCCAGATCGTCGCCGAGCGACGTCATCACCAGTTCCGATGCGGCGACCGACTGGATCGCATCGACGGCGCCGGCAAGCACGGCGGCAAACAACACGACGGCGCTCGCCAGCCTCAATAGAAATCGCATCGGACTGCATTCCCTTCCATTCGCGGGCTGGCGCCGGTCATCGGCACGGCGCGTTGCCCGCCGCATCTTCTCCGATCGCCCATGCCTCGGACAAGGCCCTGTGATGAAATTATGCGCGCAAGCCGAGCATGCTGGAGGCGGTGTCTGAGACGGGCCGGCCGCATCGGACAGGTCCTGGCGCAAGAGATAGGCGCCTTGCCCGGAGCGCACAATGGGAACCGGGAGCCCGCTCGTGTCACAAGATGTCAATAATCTGTCAGAAAGCAGTTGATCCCGACAGAATCATCGGTATATAGACGCGCGTCCGCCGGTTTAAGCCGGCTGACGCCGAAGGGCCCCGCCCTTCCCATCCAGCCGGATTGACCATCGGCTGCTGACGGATGGACAGGTGGCCGAGTGGTTGAAGGCGCACGCCTGGAACGCGTGTATACGTGAAAGCGTATCGAGGGTTCGAATCCCTCTCTGTCCGCCATCCCCCCTTGTTCTGCTTCCATTGCAAACGCGCCCAAAGCGCTACCCATGCCCTATCTGCTGGCAGGATTGATCTGCGACGCCGCGACAACGTCCTTCGGCGTGGAAAAGTCGCGTCCTTTCTTTTCTCTGCCTGCTGAACGGCGCCCTTGTCATTGAAATAAGTCTGTGCTTATGTGTTGATCATGATCGAGAACGAGATATTTCGGGCCCTGGCCGACCCCACGCGCCGCGCCATCTTCGAGAAGCTTGCCGACGGAAGTATGAATGCCAGCGCTTTGCGGGAAGGCATGGACATAAGCCAGCCGGCCATGTCCCAGCACATTTCCGTGCTGCGGAGTGCCGGGTTGGTGAAGGAGCAGCGGCAAGGTCGGTTCGTAAACTACGAAGTCGACCCGGACGGGCTGGCCCAAATTGCACAATGGCTCGCCAAGTACCGCGCCTACTGGCCAGCACGCATCGAAGCTCTCAAGATCTTGCTGAAGGATATGGACCAATGACCCGCGAAATCAGCGCCCCGGACGATAACAGCCTCGAGCTGGAATACGAACTCGACGAGGCGCCGCAGAAGGTCTGGCGCGCAATCAGCATTCCGGCGTTTCGCGAAAACTGGCTACCGAAAGAGGCATTGGCCGACCCCGAAGGCGCCGTCGTCGTTCCCGGAGAGGAAGTCCGCTACAGGCTGCGCGAAGCCGAGCCCCCGTTCCTCGAAAGCACGGTCACCTTCCGGATTGCTCCGATCGGTTCCGGCGGAACCCGGCTGCGGGTCGTCCACGAACTGCCGAATGTTCGCAGCGGTCGCGTGAAAAGGACGGCCGCGAACAGCAACCATACTCTCATGCTCGCCGCCTAGACCGGCGAGTTTCCCCCAAATCTCTGGACAATTGGAGTTCGCCGATGCGCGAAGCGATGCAACTCGTCCCTATGGTCGTCGAGCAGTCGAACGGTGGAGAGCGGTCGTTCGACATCTATTCCCGACTGCTGCGCGAGCGAATCATTTTTCTCAACGGTGAGGTCAACGACACGGTCTCCGCGCTGGTCTGCGCCCAGCTGCTTCTTCTCGAAGCGGAAAACCCCAGGAAACCCATCCATCTCTACATCAATTCGCCGGGCGGCGTCGTGACCAGCGGTTTCGCCATGTACGATACCATGCGCTATATCCGGGCACCGGTGCACACGCTCTGCATGGGAACGGCACGGTCCATGGGCTCGTTTCTCTTGATGGCCGGCACACCGGGGCAGCGGGGCGCCTTGCCCAATGCCAGCATCCTCGTGCACCAGCCATCAGGCGGTTTTCAGGGCCAGGCATCCGACATGCAGATCCATGCCGAGGAAATCCTTCGCACGAAGCAGCGCATGACGCGGCTTTATGCGGAGCATTGCGGACGTTCCTACGACGCATTCGAACGCGCCATGGACCGGGACCGCTTCATGACCGCAGAAGAAGCTTTGGAATGGGGCCTGATCGACACCATTCTGAAGGTTCGCGACGACGGCGAGCCGCCGGCTTCCGGAGGCTTCGCTCTCTGACGGCGAGGTTCCTGATAGGGGCGGTCATCCACCAAGGATGAACGGCCTGCCGCACCGGTCGCCGAAGGCGCTCCCCCTGCCAAGGGAGTATGTCCGTGTCGAGAGACGCGCCTCTGCGGCCCGGAGATATGAGTAGCATCTCGTATCCAATGCATGGGCGAGCGTCTCCCGGCCGAGAGCAGGCTCCTCTCCGAGCCTGCTATTCCGTCTGGCAGCATCCAACCATGGCGCAGGCGCGCCCGTAGAGCCGGTCCGTCGCGTCAAGCAACCAATTGGCCCCGTCGAGTGCCACCCGCACGGCGTTCAAAAGCGACCAGTCGATCCGCCCCAGTACTTCCGCCAGAAGCTCATGGCGTGCTTGGCTGGGGTCGGTCAGGACCGTTGCAATCACCTCGTGATGCTGGCTGATATCGATGGCGGCCGCGGCGTTCTCCGGATCAAAGTATGGAATGCCCAGGTTCGCCAGAAGCGCTGAAACAACCAGCCTGCACACGACTTTGCAAAGTTTGCACGGGAGCTCGTCATAGGCCTTCTGAAATCCCCTCTTGAAGAAGCCGACGGTGGCCCGGAATGCCGCGTTGGCATGGGATTTGATCGACAGTTTGAAGTTTTCGATCGCAGGACCTGGCCGGAGAATATAGAGCTCCACCCTGTCTCGAAGCCGATCGCCCGCCAAATTTTCGGGAGTGTTGCGCGTATAGACGAGCCCGCGCAGCTTCTCGATCAGGATGACAACGTAGCCGTCATCCTCAGTTATGAGGAGATCACGATTGTACAGGTATTCCCCTTCGCCCTCGATTTGGATGATCTCAAGGGCATCTTCCCGGAACGTATTCTCGCTCAAGAACATGGTTCAGCCTCCCGCTCGCCCAAAAGTTGAGCCTAGCGCAATGCGGCTTTTGTCGGTATTCGCCTAAAAGTGGTATGGAGTAGCCCGGTCCGTCGGGCGTCCTGTTGCACTGCTCCTGCACCTGAGTTGAGCCCGTAGACACCTGTTTTGCCAGACGGCTGCGGCGTGCCCTGAAAAAAGTCTGGTTCAGGCGATCCGTTTCGCCGCGTCGTTTCGTCTTTGCTGCATCCGCAACGAAGGAGAAGCCGCAATGACCACCGCACCCGTCACGCTCGTCAACGTTCTGAAGGTCGAGCCCGGCAAGCAGGCGCAGCTGATCGCGCTTCTGAAGCGCAACATCGATACGGTCATCCGCACGCTCGAAGGCTGGCGGACGAGCCGGCTGATTGCTGCCAGCGACGGCACCAGCGTCGTCATCTATTCGGAATGGGAGACGCCCGCGGCGGTCGAGGCGATGCGGGCTGATCCGCGGATGCGGGCCTATTTCCCTCAGATTGTCGAACTGGCGAGCCTCGAGTCGGTCGTCGGCGAGGTGGTCCTCAGCGACATCAGGTGATGCGGAAGCACAGTCCGCTGCCGGGCCGGTCTGGAACCGTCAGGCAGCGGACATTTTCCTCAGCCCACGCTATCGTCCGCACCGGACGCCTGGAGATATCCCGATGCAGCTCGACACCATGAACGCGGAAGATTTCGAGGAGCGGCTGCGCGCGCTCCGGCCGCGGCTGCACCGCTACTGCGCACGCATGACCGGCTCGGCCGTCGACGGTGAGGACGTGCTGCAGGGTACGCTGATCAAGGCGGTGCAGGCGCGGGCGGACGGGGCGGTCGTGGACAATCTCGAAGGTTGGCTGCTGCGTATCGCCCACAACACCAGCCTCGATTTCCTGCGCCGTCGCTCCCGGCATGCGGTCGTCCCGCTGCTCGACGATCTGGAGGACGTGCCCATGCCTGAGGCCGACATCGTTGCGGTCGGGTTTCAAACCTTCCTGCAACTGCCGGAACTTCAGCGCTGCGCCGTGATCCTGAAAGATGTGCTCGGCCATTCGCTTGAAGAAATCGCCGATATCGCCGGCTGCACGCAGGCGGCCGCCAAGTCGGCGCTGCAGCGGGGGAGGGGGGCGCTCAGACAACTGGCCGAACGTCCGCAGGATATGCGGCTGCCGCTCCTGTCCGACGCGAACCGGCAAAAGATGGCAAGCTTCGTGCGCCTCTTTCAGGGCGGCGACTTCGACCAGATCCGCGCCATGCTGGCCGAGGACGTGAAGCTTGAGCTCGTAAACAGGCTGAAGCTGGAGGGACGCGAGGGCATCGGCCGCTATTTCACCCGCTATGCGCAGGAGACCAGGTGGCGTTTCGCACTCGGAGCGATCGAAGGGCACCCGGCCATGCTGGTTTTCGACAGCGCCGACGCCGTGGAAAAGCCGGCGCATTTCGTCATTCTCGACTGGCACGGCGACGAGATCGCCGGGATCCGCGATTTTCTCTTCGCCCGCTATGTGCTTGAAAGCGTCGATTGGGCTCGACTGGCTTGAATTGCCGGGCCCTTTGTCGATCGAAGGCCGGTTCTCCGCCAAGTGTTGACGTTTCCGCGCTATCTGACGACCTTCGTTGGTATCGGCAGCCTTAGGATCTCGGCAGGTTTTCCCTGGCCGGCGTGGCATCGGCTCCGACCATCGCGCGGGGGATCTGGTTGCGACCTGGGGAGGGGCAGCATGAACATGGCGAGCGACGCACGTTTCTGGGACCGGACGTCGCGGCGATACGCCAAGGGGACGGTCGCGGACCCGGCCGCCTACGAGCACACGCTCGACCGCACCCGCGCCCTGCTTCTGCCCGACGACCGGGTGCTCGAACTCGGTTGCGGCACCGGAACGACCGCGTTTCGGCTGGCGGGCGAGGTGCGCGAGTATCTTGCGACCGATTTTTCACCCGAAATGATCGCCATTGCGAGGGAGAGGTATGCCGTCGACCTCGTCCCGAACCTTGCCTTCCGCGCCGCCGCGGCGGAAACGCTTGCAGCCGAACGCGGGCAGTTCGATGCCGTCCTGGGCTTCAACTATCTGCACCTCGTACGCGACCTTCCGGCCACGCTCGACAATATCCACACCCTGCTTGCGTCGAGGGGGCTGTTCATCTCCAAGACACCCTGCGTCGGAGACATGAACCCGCTCATCCGGCACCTGCTGCTGCCGGCGATGCGCGCAGTCCGATTGGCGCCCTATGCGGCAACCTTCAGTGCGGCTGAATTGAGCAGGCATATCGCCGCCGCCGGCTTCGAAGTTCTTTCGGCGGAAAATCACGCGTCGAAGAGCAACGACAACCGTCCCTATATCGTCGCTCGCAAGCGCTGAGGCTGAAGGCCAGGGGCCGCTCCGCCCCTGGCCCGATGCCTGCTAGACGCGCTCCGCCGGCTCGGCCGCATGCGCCCGATGCAGCAAATCCAGAAATGTCTTGGCTTGCGGGATGGCGGTCGCACCAATGGCGCTGACCGCGATGCCCGGTGTCCAGGAATTCAGGACCGCCGCGCCCGAGAGCTCCTTGAGCCGATCGAGGGTGATTTCCTCGTGCCGCTGGGGGACGCCGAGGCGCTCCAGCTGCCGCTGGACCGTGCCCATCATCGTGCCGGTCAGCATCTCGGCCCTGGGCCAGATGACGGCCTTGCCATCCCAGAAGACGAGGTTCCAGATCGTCGCCTCGCTGAGGTGGCCCCGCCGGTCGATGAAGGCGGCATCGTCGAAGCCCTGCCTGATCGCCTGATGCAGATAATAGGTCTTGCCGGATTCGCCGACGTGCTTGATCGCCGCGAGCGGGCGTTCGTGCTCCACGACAGCGAGCCGCAAAGGACCCTTCGGTCCATTGGAGGGCGGGCCGCTGCGCACAAGAACGGCAAGGTCTCCCCGCATACTGTCGGCGGTGAACTCGCCGTCCGGCGAAAACACCGTGACGGTCAGAGACTGGTCCGCCGGGCCCGCGTCGACGGCGGCCCTGATGCGGGCCCGCAGGGTTTCGTCGGGCAAGGCGCGGCCGAAGAATTCGATCGAAGCGCCGTGCAGGCGCTTGAGGTGCAGGTCCAGGCCCGTGATTCTGCGGTCCCTGACCTGGATCGCGGTGAAGTGCGCAAAGCCGGCGAAGGCGAGCGCGGTCAGTTGTGCCGCGTCGGCCGGGCGGCCGTCGATTGCTGCCGGATAGTGGGTGGTTTCGGTCGCCATGATTTTGCTCCTGGGTGCGGGTTGAATGAAGGAGCCATAGCTTTAAGGTCTGACAGCGCTGTCAGAGTCAAGGGTGTTTTCAAGGGCGTTTTCAGGGGCGCTTTCAAGGGTGATTGCATGAAGATCGGCGAGCTGTCGAAACGCACCGGCGTCAGCATCCGGATGCTGCGTTATTACGAAGCGGAAGGGCTGTTGAAGCCGGGGCGCACCGAGAGCGGCTACCGTGACTACGACATGGCGGAGGTGCGCACGGTCGAGCGCATCAAGCTGCTCGGCGCCGGCGGCATGACCCTTCCGACGATCCTGCAGTTCCTCGCCTGCGTGCGCGGCGAGGGGCCGATTTTCGAGCCCTGCGACGAACTGCGCGTCACCCTGCGCCAGCAAATCCGCCTCGTCGAGGAAAAGACGGAAAAGCTGGCGCAGAACCACAATGTGCTCACGAGCTTTCTGGCCGAGATCGGCGAGGGCTGAACCGCCCTTGCCGGGCCGCCTTAGGGTATCGTGAGCTCCGGTCGCTGCCCTTAGTGTTTGCGCGACAGGATCGATACCAGCGCCAGGCCACCGATCACCGAGATGTGCTCCAGCGCCACGGTCATGTCGCGGAAGGCCTCTTCACCCTCTTTTATCCAGAACGGATGGGCGATCGGGATCGTGAGCACGGTGAAGACGGCAAGCGCGCCGGCCGCCAGCCAGACCCAGCGGTTGAAGATGATCAGAACCGATGCGCCGATCTGCAGGATCAGCGTCGCCGTATTGAACAGCCACCCCGGCGTCAGGCCGAAGCCTTCCATCTCGGCGACGCTGGTGTCGAAGTCGAAGAGCTTGGCAAGGCCGCTCGACCAGAAGACGAGCGTGAGCAGCACGCGGGCAAGGATGCCGAACGCGCGCGAATCGAGCATGCCTGCGATAATGCCGGACATGGATCATCCCTTTCTTTTTTGTGAAGCGCGCACCCCTGCGCGCGCCTGCGATTGCCAGCGCCGATGCGATGTCGAAGAGTTCTTGTTGAACTGAACGGGGTTGTAGAAGCTCAAGCGCACTTGAGGTCAATCAAGCGGCCATGTGACAAATTGGCTGCCGCTGGTGGCGACTGCGCCGAATAATAGTTAGCTGTTGCGCTAAGTGTTTGAGCGTGATACTTAGCCTTATGGAACAGTATTCAGACCGATTGGACGTGATCTTTCAGGCGCTTGCCGATCCCACGCGGCGTGCCGTGCTTGCGCGGCTCGGCGGTGGTCCGGCGAGCATCAGCGATCTCGCCAGACCCTTCGACATGGCCCTGCCGTCCTTCATGAAGCACATCCACTTCCTCGAAGGCAGCGGGCTCATCCGCACGCACAAGCAGGGAAGGGTGCGCACCTGCGCCATCGAGAAGGCGCAGTTCGCCGCGGTCGAGAGCTGGCTTTCGGCGCAGCGCGCGCTCTGGGAAGGCCGCGCCGACCGGCTGGAAAAATTCGTCACTGAACACGAGGAGGAATGACATGATCCGCTCTCCCGATCCCGAGCTCGACCTGACGATGTCACGCGTCATCAAGGCGCCGCGCGCGACCGTCTGGCGCGCCTGGAGCGATCCCACGCGGCTCGAACAATGGTGGGTGCCGGCGCCGGCAAGATGCAAGGTGATCGACATGGACCTGAAGCCCGGCGGCAGTTTCGTGACGCGGATCAGCGAAGGCGGCGGCGATTTCGTGCCGCATATCGACGCCTGTTTCCTCGCGGTTGACGATCTCTCGCGCATCGTCTTCACCGACACGCTGGTTGCCGGCTGGCGACCGGCGGAAAACGCCTTCATGACGGCGATCATCACCCTCAGCGACCATCCGGCCGGTACCGAGTACGCCGCCCATGTGATGCACCGGAGCGGCGCCGACCGGAAGATGCACGAGGAGATGGGCTTTCACGACGGCTGGGGAACGGTCGCCGAACAACTGGCCCGGTTCGTCGAGCGGACCCACTGAGGAGGCGATCCGATGCGCGATATCGTGCTGCAGATGATGACGACGCTCAATGGTCGCCTGGACGATCCGCTTGCCTGGATGGGCACGGTCGTCGAGGAGCAATACCGGGCGATCGACCGCCTCTATGCCGGCTACGACACGGTTCTGGTCGGGCGCACCACCTATGAGGAGATGGTCGGCTACTGGCCGGGCGCTCTCGACGAAGAGGCAAGCGGCGAGACCAATCGCGCCATGGCAGGGCGCATGCACGACTATCGCAAGATCGTGTTCTCCCGCACCGAAGAGCAGGCGATCAGCCCCTGGCACAATGCCGAGCGGGCGGTGGTTCCTGATGATGCGACGCTCTCGCGCTACCTGAGCGACCTGAAAGCCGAGCCCGGCCGGGATATCCATCTGTCCGGCGGGGCCAGCCTGGCGCAGACGGTGATGGGCCTTGGCCTGGTCGACCGCTACCACTTCTTCGTCTACCCCGTCGTCTCGCCGGGTGAACCGTGGTTCGCCCGGCTGCGCGACAGGAACGAGCTGCAGCTGATCGGCAGCGAGCACTACGAAAACGGTGTCGTCGGGCTCCACTATGCGGCGGTGCGCGACGCCAAGTCGACGCGGCCGAAGAGCTTCTCGGAGCTCATTGCCTAGAAGCAATTCCAGGAAAAGTGCGAAGCGGTTTTCCGTCCGGAATTGCGGAATTATGTAGCAAATACCACCAACCGAAAGCGCTGCGTCACTGACAGCTTTGGCCCCAAGCGCAGGCGGTCATATTGTCCGCAACACGCCACAAGCGGACGTTGCTCGCGTCGGTGGCGCATTAGGTTACTGATAGGACATAAGCGAAGCTGGAGGCGTGTCCAGTCAGTCACTATCGAAGCGCCTTAACTCTTCCTGCAGCGCTTCCAGTGCCAGGGATGAATAACCCACACGCCACACAAGATGCGTGCGGGTCTGCGAAAACTCGGGAGAGAGCGGGAGTGCCTGCACCTGACCTCCGGCATTCACGGCCTTCAGTACCGAACGCGGCATGATCCCGATGCCCGAGCCAGCCGCAACGCAGGCCGTGATGGCATGATAGGATGCGAGTTCAAGAACCCGCCCCGGCATGATCCTGGACGCCGACAACCAGTTTTCCAGGATGCGCCGATACGAGCAGCCGGTCGCGAAGGCGATAACTGTACGCTGGGCTAATTTTCGCGCTTCAGTGATTGATACCACATTCTTCGGGGCGATAAGGGCGAGTTCCTCCGAAAAAGCCAGGCAGGTCTCTAAGTCGTCAGCCCGGAATGGTTCTGAAACGAAGGCCGCCTGAACATCGAAGTTTCGTACCCGCTCGATCATCGACGTCGTGTCGCCGGTCACCAGTTCGATCCTGACCTCTGGATAGCGCTCGTGATAGGACGAGAGCAGCGGCGGAAGACGTGCGGCCGCCGTACTCTCCAGAGTTCCTATTCTCAATGCCCCACTCGGTAGGCGCGACATCAAAGCCGCTTCGGCCTCAGCCGACAGCCGCAATAGCCGTTCGGCATAGGTGAGAAGTTTCTGCCCCTCGGCTGTTAGAACAAGCTTGCCGCTCTCGCGATGAAACAGGGACACCTGCAGCCGTTCCTCGAGGTTTTTCACCCTCGTCGTTATGTTGGACTGGACCCTGTTGAGCCGCACGGCCGCCCTAGTAACGCCGCCGCAATCCACGACAGCCTTGAAGATTTCCAGGGAATCGATGTCTATGTTTCTCAATTTGAGAACTTCCCATCTCTATTATTCATTTTTCATGATGAGCGGTACAAGCTAAATCCATCTCGATCAACCGAAGCCTGGGTATCGCAGACGATGCCCCGTTGTATGAGAACCGACCGTGGCTCTGAAGCCGTTGCTGCTCATCCAAGCAGGCACACCTCCCGATGACATTCGCAATGCCCACGGCGATCTTTCGCTCTGGTTCTCCGTCGCCCTTGATCGCCATGCGGAGGCGATTCAAGTCGTCCGTGTCTTCGAGGGAGAAAGACTGCCAGCGCCCGAAGCCGTCGCCGGAGCGATTATCATCGGGTCATGGGACATGGTGACGGACCGTTTGCCATGGAGCGAGACGACAGCCCGATGGATACGCCAAGCCATGGCAATCGAACTACCGATTTTCGGTGTCTGCTATGGCCATCAGCTCATGGCCGACGCTCTCGGCGGGCAGGTCGATTACCACCCCGGTGGCCGTGAGATCGGGACGCAGACAGTCCGCCTCCATGCGGGGGCGCAACTTGATCCTTTGCTGAACGTGGTGCCTGCCGAATTCCCGGCACATCTGACCCATATGCAGACGGTGATCGCCTTGCCGGCAGGTGCCCAGGTGCTCGCCGCTTCCGATCACGACCCGCATCAGATCGTCCGCTATGGACGCAACGCCATCTCGACCCAGTTTCATCCGGAATTCACGCCGGACATCTGCGCCGCCGTCATCAGGCTGCGCGCTGATGTGCTGGTCCGGGAAGGTCGTGACCTCGATGCGCTGCTTGCATCGGTCGAGGATGCACCAGTGCCGCTCGGGTTGCTTCGACGCTTCGTTAAGCAGGCGATGAGCAGCCAAGACGCTTTCGCCAACACCCAGTCGATCTTTTTTGAGAAGGAAATTCGATGCCTTACGTGAACATCAAGGTAACGGGCGGTTCCGAGGCCCCGACTGCGGAGCAGAAGGCGGAGCTGATCCGTGGCGTGACCGACCTCCTCGGGCGGGTTCTCAACAAGAACGCCGCGACGACCGTCGTCATCATCGATGAGGTTGCGATGGACAACTGGGGCGTCGGCGGAGAAACCACAACCGTTCGCAGGCAGAAAGCCAAGTTCAATAGTTAGTCAACTCCTGGTAGGGGTGCTCCAGATGAAGAAATTGGGCCTTATCGGTGGCATCGGGCCAGAGTCCACGCTGCTCTACTACCGAAAGCTGGTCTATGCCGCACATGAGCAGGTCGGCGAGCACTTCTTTCCCAACCTGACGATCGAAAGCCTCAACGTCTTTGAGGTATTCCGCTTCTGTCGGACAAAGGATTACGATGGGCTTACCGCCTATCTCTTGGCGGGTATTGACAACCTGATCGCTGCCGGGGCTGAGATTGTCGCCCTGACCGGCAACACGCCCCATATCGTCTTCGGCGAGTTGGAGGCGCAATCGAGCGTTCGGCTGGTCAGTATCGTCGAGGCAACCCGCCAGGAAGCACTGAGGCGGACCGTCGGCCGTATCGGCTTGCTCGGTACGCGCTTCACCATGGAGGCCGATTTCTTCAAGGAGCCGTTTCGGGAAGTCGGCATTGAAGTGATTGCGCCCGCCGCACCGGAGATCGACTATATCGCGGAGAAGATTGCAAGCGAACTGGAACGGGGCATCGTCAAGGACGAAACTCGTTCCAGATTCCTGGCCATTGTGGAGCGGATGAGGGGCGAGCATGGAATTGATGCACTGGTGTTGGGCTGCACGGAGCTGCCGCTCCTGTTAAATGGCATCCCGCTGCCCCTGAAGACGCTGGATACGATGGAAATTCACATCGACGCACTGCTTGAAGCTTCGCTCAGATAGTCTTCACTTGTCTGCTTTGGGGGCAGAAGCGGGCATTGGTGGCATTTGCTACATAACTCCGCGGAATTGCGGCCTAAGAGACTAATTCCAGGAAAAGTGCGAAGCGGTTTTCCGTCCGGAATTGTGCTGCTTCCGCGATCAGTCTCCGTTTTGCAGGGCGGCGAGCAGCCGGTCGTAGGTCGGCGCCAGCAGGCGCAGGCTTTCGGCCGCCTCTGCATCCCTGCGCAGGACCAGCGGATACTGCAGCGCGCCGATCAGCCGTGCCTGTTCGCCGGCGATGGCAGCGGATTTGGCAAGGCCTGCCCGCGCCAGGCAGGATGCCGCGTCGCCGGCGCGACGGGCGCCGACGCGAACGGCGAAGTGGACAAGATGCGCACGCAGGTTCTTGTCGCAATTTTTTTCGATCCGCACGGCGAGCGCTTCTGCCGCGTCAGCGTTGCCAAGGCTGCCCAGCGGCACCAGCCGATCCGTCGTCATCGAAAGCCAGTGGATTGCCGCCGGCACGGAGGCGCGGATCGCCTCGACCTCGCTCACGTCGGCGACGCGGGAAAAACCCCAGCGCATGGTGTAGGGCTCGCCATAGCTGAGCGTCTCGGCGCCCCAGGCGGTCATGAAATCGCCGAGCGGCAGGGAGGCGTAGGGATAGCCTTGCGGATCGTGCATCAGCACGCGCGTCTCGTCGACGGCGAGGACCACGACGTAGTGATCGGCTTCGATCGGTCCGTTCATGCCCGGTTGGTGCCGGAGATGCCCCATCTCCACCGGACCGACCCAGACGGGGCCATCCTTCAGCGCCGAGCGCAGGCGCGAAAGCGCGTCCTCGGGCTCGCCGCCGTTTTTGACCTGCGACGTCCAGCCGAGTGCCTGAAGCGCGCCGTCGAACCCGGCCTCCGGATCCCAGCCGTAGGGGTCGAAGAACGGCAGCGTGCCGCCGACGAGCTGCATGCCGAAGGGGCTGCCGGTGGCAAGTTCAATGATCGCGGTCGAGGGCGCTGCCTCGCCGAACATCATCGCGAAGGAATTGGCGTAGCAATAGGGGCCGGAGCCCACATAGGAAAAGTGCTGCATCGGTTGGTCCTTTGGGTGATCGGGGAACGTGCGCGAGGAGTTAGCGCACGATGGGGTAGGCGACATCGAAGCGGGCACCGCCGCTGCCGGGATAGATTTCGTAGGGACTGCCGAAGCAGTCGAGATCGTCGCTTTGCTCGAACCAGGCTTCGATCGCGTCATAGACGCAAAGCACGGCCGGAAAGGTTTCGAGCGGTTCAGGAACCGCCAGGAACGCTTCGCGTCCCGCCGGCTGAAGGCGGATGCGCAGGTCGCCTGCGGGTTCGAGGCTGCCGTCATAGCCGATCGCGACCTCGACCAGACCCTTGCCGTCGTGATTGACCGGCTCGTGGAAATAGAGCGTCATCGGCCCGTCGTCGCTCTTGCCCGACTGCGCAAGATAGCCTCGGATCTCCGCCTCGGCGCTTTCGGTGAAGGTCTCGAGCGCGTCCACCGTTACATGGTGCTGGCGATAGACGATCTTCGAAGGCGCGACTTCGCGAACGCGGACGGTCGCAACGAGCGGATCGTCGCCGCCCTTCGATTGCCGGATGATCGCCTCCACCAGTTCGCGCTGATCCTCGAGCCGCTTGCTCTGCACCTCCAGCCAGGCGCGCAACTCCGTCAGGCGAATATCGGGCTGAAGGTCGATCAGCCGCGCGATGCGGGCGATCGGCAGGCCCAGTTGCCGCAGCCGCGCAATCAGCCGGGCGCGGCCTGCCTGCGCGGCGGCGTAATAGCGATAGCCGGTTGCGGGGTCGACATGGGCGGGCACCAGCAGGCCCTGCTCGGCATAAAGCCTGAGCGCTTTCGGCGACAATCGTGTGGCGGCGCCGAAGCGACCTGCAAGGAAATAGGAATCGGTCATGAAATCAGTCTGGGGCCCGCCCCAGGGGCGAGGTCAAGAGCCATCTTGCCGTCTTTCCGGTTGAAAACCTTCCGGAGCGGGCGACCGCTCCGGAAGGCACGAGGCTATCGCCTTTCGCGCCGGTTGAGAAACGCCAGCGCCAGCAGGGTGATCGTCGCCATGCCGAGGCAATAGCCGGCGAGCGGCCGGGCCGTGTCTCCGCCAAGCAGGAGCACCGCGCCGGTGCCGACGAGGCTGACGATCAGGCTCTGGATCGAGAAATAGAGCGCCACGGCGGTCCCGGCGATGGCGTCGAAGGCCTTGAGCGCTCCGTTGGCCGTGACCGAAGCGCTCATGACGATGCCGAAGGCGATCACCCACATCGGCAGCACGAAGGTCTGGAACGATGGGGAAGCCAGCACTTCACCTGCGGCCAGCAGCAGCCCGCCGAGGATGATCAGGGCCATGCCGCGGGCGAGGCAACCGGAAGTCCCGTAGCGGGCGACGAAGCCCCTGGCGAAGCGGGTGGTGATGATCATCACGACGGCGGCCGTGGCGAAGGCCAGGCTGAAACCGAGCTGCGAATAGCCGGCGCGATCGATGAGCATGCGTGGCGCGGTGGAGAAGAACACGAAAAACGCGCCCATCGCCGTGCTGAAGCCAAGCGTATAGGTCCAGAAGGCGCCGCTTCGAAGCATGCGCGTGAAGCTCGGCTTTGCCGGTGCCGCGGCGTCGGGCCGGGTTTCCGACCAGCGCGGCAAGGCCTGGCCGAGTGCTGCAAGGCCGAGCACGCCGAGCGTCAGGAAGATCGCCCGCCATCCGAAGGCGCCGGATATCAGTGCGCCGGCAATCGGTCCGAGTGCCGGGACGAAGGAGAGCATGGCGCTGAAGAGGCCATAGATGGTCACGCCCTCCGGGCGCGCGCCATAGACGTCGCGCACGGTGGCGAAGGTCGCGACCAGCGCGGCCGAGGCGCCGGCCGCCTGGATCAGCCGCAAGGCAACGAAGACCGGCGCCGAGGTGGTCGCGGCCAGTGCCAGCGACACCAGCGCAAACAGCGTCGCGCCGGCGAGAAGAACGGGACGGCGGCCGAAGCGGTCGGACAGCGGACCGAACAGCAGCTGACCCAGCCCCAAAAGCAGCATGTAGAGGCTGAGCGTGAGCTGGACGACAGCAGGCGACGTGCCGAGGATGGCCGGCATGTTAGGCACGACAGGCAGGTAGATGTCCATGGCGAGCGACGCCAGGATATCGAAGGGCGCCATCAGCAACAGGGCTGCCGGCAGCGAATAGGACCAGGTGAGGGAATTACGATCGGGCATGATGAAACATCCGCGCAAATGAAAAACATTCGGCGGCGATCTGCCACTTCATCAAATCTTCTGAATGTGAGCCGACAGACGCCGCAACAACTTATTCAACCGTTGTTGCGGCTTACCTGGTTGCTGACGGGTCGGTCCTCATCTGCGGCTCCTGTGACGGCCCCTTGGCGACAACGCCGGGCCACGCCGATATCTCATGGTGGCGCATGTCCTATCATCCAGCCCGCCGCGCGGCAATCACCGCCGTTGCGGTTCATGTATCGGTCTCGGCCGTACCCGGCGTCACGGTGAGCCGGTTCTCGACGCTCACGACGCCGATCACCGAGGCCGCCGCATCGCCGGCACAGGCGATGTCGGATACCTGCGCCACATGACCGGAAAGCACGACGACGCCGCCGAGCGCCATCACCGAGATGTCGCGCGTATCGATCATCGCCGCATACTGGACGTAGCGCAGCACCTTCTCGGCAAGCGCATCGTCGGTGAGGTGCGGGTCGTCGTCCCGATGGGCGTAGATGGGCTTCTCTGTCGGCATGGCTCGTTCCTCATCACTTGCGGAACGCCTGCGGTTGCCGATGGTTCCCTTGTCCGCACGTGCTTGCGGCGCAGGCGTGAAGGCGGCTATTGCTGGGAGGACCATCCCAGGGCCCACACATGTCCGACATCTTCCAGAACGTCCTGCCCATCTTCATCCTGATCCTTGCCGGCTGGCTGCTCGTGCGCCTGGGCTATCTGAAACCGGCAGTCGGCGAGGCGCTCGGCGATTTCGTCTTTCGCGTCGCCGTGCCCATTCTGTTGTTCCGAACGATCGCCGAGGCGGATTTCAAGGACGGTTCGCCCTGGCCGCTCTGGGTCGCCTATTTCTCGGGCGTCGCGGTCACCTGGACGTTGGGACACGTGGCGGCAACGTTTCTCTTCGGGCGGGACGCGCGCATGGGCGTTCTTGCCGGTGTCTCCTCCGCCTTTGCCAACACCGTCTTCATCGGTCTGCCGCTGGTGTCGCGCATCGTCGGCGAGGAGGGCATCGTCGCGATCTCGATCCTGCTTTCCGTGCATCTGCCGGTCATGATGATTGCCGGGACGCTGCTGATGGAGCGCGCGGAGCGGCGCGCCGGCGGCAAGCCGGGGCAAAGCCCGCTCCAGCTCCTGGCCGGTGTCGCCCGCAATCTGGTGCGCAACCCGCTGGTGATCGGGCTTGCCTGCGGCGCCGCCTTTCATCTTGTCGGCCAGCCGCTTGGCGGACCGGTCAAGACCGTCGTCGATCAGCTGGCGTCGATGGCAGCACCCGCGGCGCTGATTTCGATCGGCATGGCGTTGGATAAATACGGCCTTGCCGGCAATCTCGGGCTCGCGTCGGTCACCAGCGGCCTGAAACTCGTCGTCATGCCGGCGGTCGTCTATGCGAGCTGCCACCTGCTCGGCCTCAACGACAACTGGACGACGGCGCTGGTGCTGACGTCGGCGGTGCCGACGGGCGTCAACGCCTGGCTGATCGCCAACCATTTCAATGTCGGCCATGCGCTGGCGTCCTCGACGATCACGCTGACGACCGCGCTCGGCGTCGTCAGCGTTTCGGTCTGGGCCTATCTGCTGATGTGATTGCCACCGAATCCGGCAAACTGTTTCGCGGGCAAGCGCTGGGTCGGACGCCCGTGCCCGGTCATCGCCGCCAATCCCCGAATACGAAAAAGGCCCGGCGCAAGCCGGGCCTTTTGCATGGGATCGTTTCCGACCGCTGAATTTATTGAGCCGGTGTCGGCTGGCCTTCGGCGGGCTTGGCTTCGGTTGCCGGAGCGGCCGCACCTTCGGCCGGCTTTGCACCTTCGGCACCGGCAGCCGGAGCGGCTTCGGCAGAACCGGCGGATGCGTCCGGCAGTGCTGCCGGAGCGTCGGCCTGCTCGCGCAGCCATGCGATCAGGTTGGCGCGCTCGTCCGGCTTCTTGACGCCGGCAAAGCCCATGGCGGTGCCCGGAACGTGCTTCTTCGGTGCTTCGATGAAGTAGCTGAGGTGATCGTAGTCCCAGACGACCTTGCCGCCTTCGGCAAACGTCTTCATGCCGGCCGAGTAGCTGAAGCCCTCATGCGAAGCGATCGGGCGGTTGACGAGGCCCCAGAGGTTCGGACCGACTTTGTTTGCGCCGCCCTTGTCGGCGGTGTGACAGCTCGCGCATTTCTTGAACACGGCTTCGCCGGCAGCAGCGTCGGCCGTGAGCAGCAGCGGCTTGATGTCGACTTCGACTTCCGCGGCACCGCCGGCTCCGGCTTCAGCCGTGCCTTCTTCGGCGACGATCGCAAAGCCTTCCTTCTCGGGAGCTTCGGAGTGGAAAATGCCTTCCGATGCAATGGACACGGACATCAGAACGAAGACCGTCCCCAGAAAGGCACCCACGCCCATGTTCACATATGAATTCATCTGCAAACGCTCCCTTTGCCACCGGCGCAAACAAAAACCCGGCCTATCTTGAAATCGCGCGGAACCTATGTCTTTTGGCTCTGCGTTGCAACAGTGATTATCGGCCCCTAACTGAGACTTATTGACACTTTCAGCGGGGTTTTTGAAGGCCAGATCATGAATCGCGAAAATTCAGGGAAAGTCATCGTGCTCATTCCGGCGCGCATGGCCTCGACACGCCTGCCCGGAAAGCCGCTCGCCGACATTTGCGGCCTGCCGATGATCGTCCAGGTCGCCAGCCGCGCCCAGGAAGCGGACGTCGGCCGCGTCGTCGTTGCCGTCGACGATCAGCAGGTGTTTGACGTGGTGCGCGACGCCGGCTTCGACGCGATCATGACCCGCATCGACCACCAGTCCGGCTCCGACCGGATCTACGAAGCGCTGCAGAAGGCCGATGCGACCGGCGAGGCCGATATCGTCATCAACGTGCAGGGCGACCTGCCGACGGTCGAGCCAGCGTCGATCCGTGCGGCGCTCAATCCGCTTGAGAATGCCGCTACCGATATCGCAACGCTGACCGTGGCGATCACCGAAGAGAGCGAAAAGACCAATCCGAACATCGTCAAGGTCGTCGGCTCGCCGCTTTCGGACACGCGCCTGCGTGCGCTTTACTTTACCCGCGCGACCGCACCGCACGGCGAGGGGCCGCTCTATCACCACATCGGCCTCTACGCCTATAGGCGGCAGGCGCTGGAACGCTTCGTCTCGCTTCAGCCCTCCGTGCTCGAACGGCGCGAATCGCTGGAGCAGTTGCGTGCGCTCGAAGCCGGCATGCGCATCGACGTCGAGATCGTCGATTCGGTTCCCCTCGGCGTCGACACACCGGTGGAGCTGGAAAAAGCCCGCCGCATCCTGTCCGCCCGTATCCGCTGATATCCGAACCCGAGAAGGACGCTACCGTGACCGTCAAGACCAACAGGATTTCCTTCCAGGGCGACTATGGCGCCAATTCCGACATGGCCTGCCGCGACATGTTCCCGTCGATGGAGCCGCTGCCCTGCCAGACCTTCGAGGATGCGTTCGTCGCGGTCGAGAACGGCGACGCCGATCTGGCGATGATCCCGATCGAGAACACGATCGCCGGCCGCGTCGCTGACATCCATCACCTCTTGCCGGAATCGCGGCTGCACATCGTCGGCGAGTATTTCATGCCGATCCGCTTCCAGCTGATGGTGCTGCCCGGTGTCACCCGCGACGAAATCCGCACCGTGCACAGCCATATCCATGCACTCGGCCAGTGCCGCAAGATCGTCCGCTCCAATGGCTGGAAGCCGGTGGTCGCCGGCGACACGGCCGGTGCGGCCAAGCTCGTCTCGGAAAAGGGCGACCGCACGATGGCAGCGCTCGCGCCGCGGCTTGCCGCCGATCTCTATGGCCTCGAAATCATCGCCGAGAATGTCGAGGATACCGAAAGCAACGTCACCCGCTTCGTCGTGCTCTCGCGCGAGGAAGTTCGCGCCGCGCGCGCGGCGGACGACGAACTGATCATCACGACGTTCGTGTTCAATGTCCGCAACATTCCGGCGGCGCTCTACAAGGCCATGGGCGGCTTCGCCACCAACGGCATCAACATGACCAAGCTCGAGAGCTACCAGCTCGGCGGCAAGTTCGTTGCAACCCAGTTCTATGCCGATATCGAGGGGCATCCGGATGATGTCGGCGTTCGCCACGCCATGGACGAGCTTCGCTTCTTCTCCGAAAAGGTCCGCATCCTCGGCACCTACAAGGCGCACCCGATGCGCGGCGTGCTCTGAACAAGCATGTTCCGACGCCACGATCTTGAAACGAGGCTTGCGCAGGCAAGCCTCGTCGGCGTCGTTGAAACCGCGGGATTGGCTGCCGCGCGTCGATCCGCTTGGCGCGGTCGACGTCGGAAACCTGTGCTCTCGAGCATGGGCGCAAGCGCAGTCTGCGCCTGATTTCTGATCAGCATGAATCCTGTGGTTGTGGTCTCGCCGCTTCGCGCTTTCCTGGACCCGCCATCTGGCCAACATTGTTCCGTGCGGGCGCCCAAGTCATGGGCGTGATGCTCACGGCGATTTTCCGAGAGAATCATTGGCTTTGCCGCTCTCTGCCGGAGACAAAAGTGGCAAAAATTCGTTAACCGGCTACGCGTCTGGCGCATGCCTAGTTTGCAATCGTGGCGCTACACAAATTTTAGGCAAATGCCTATTTGACGCTCGTCAAGTAAGGAGTGTTAAAGATGAAGATCCGTCAGAAGATCATGGAATATGCGAAGACCCGCCGTGCGATCCGCGAGCTGAACGCTCTCGACGATCACGCACTGAGCGACATCGGTCTGTCCCGTTCGCAGATCCAGGCCGCCGTTTACGGCCGCTAATCAGCGCCATTCGCGCATCCCGCCGCGTCACTCACGCTGGCGGGATGCGCGCCGCATGCCCCCTCGATCACGAATCAAAGAGGCAAACGCGCAGCCGGTGCCCATCCGGATCGAGCGCGACGAACGTCGGACCGAAATCCATCTCGGTCAATTCCTGCGCAATCGGCAGGCCTTTCCCCTTCCAGTCCTCGTAATGTGCGCGCACCGCGCTCTCGTCCTCCACCATGAATGCCAGTTCCGACCGGCTGCCCGATGCCGCCGGCTCCGGCGCGACCGTATGCTCGGCCCAGAGCCCGAGCGTGAAGCCCCCGGGCAGCTCGAAGGACGAGAAGGTCTGATATTCGACCAGCGGCTGCTGTTCGAGCACTTTGCGGTAGAACGTTACGCTCGCCAGCGGGTCTTTGACATAGAGAACGATGAGATTTGCCTTGGCCATGGTCTTCCTCCTTGTTGCCGGAAGTTCAGGCTAGGCGTGGTGGCTGCCAATTTCTGTCAGCATCGCCGCGAAAGCCGGCGTCAGGAGCCGACCTTCTGCCGGCTCGACGTCGTCATGTTTTGGCTCGCGCGCCAGTCCTTCATCAGCACCTGACGGCGTCGGGGATAACGCGCCTCCGTCACCGTCATCCGCTGCATACGGTCGGCGCGAAAGTGCCGGAAGTCCAAGCGCAGCTCGCACCAGGCCATGACCATGCGGACGTTCTCGAAGAAGCCGAGCGCGAAGGGCCAGATGGTGCGCTGCGTCGGGGTGCCGTCATTGTCGACGTAGTCGAGCTCCACCTTGCGTTCGTTGCGGATCGCGCGCCTAAGCGCGGCGATATCGATGCCGTTGGTGGCCGGCGGGCTTGGCCCGACAAGCAAGGTCGAGCTGTCGAGCTCCTCGCGAAGCTCGGCGGGCAGCACGGCGGCGATCTTGGCAAGCGCGTTCGCCGCAGCGCCCGCGAGATCGTCGTCGGTGCGCTTCGACACCCAGCGCGAGCCGAGCACCAGCGCCTCGATCTCCTCGGCCGAAAACATCATCGGCGGCAGCATGAAGCCGGGTTTGAGCACATAGCCGAGCCCCGGTTCGCCCTCGATATCAGCGCCCTGGGCCTGCAGGCTGGCGATGTCGCGGTAGAGCGTTCTGAGGCTGACACCGGTTTCTTCCGCCAGTCGCTGGCCGCTCACCGGCTGGCGGTAGCGCCGGAGAACCTGCAGAAGATCGAGCAGCCGTTCGGAGCGGGACAAGGTTGGACCTCCTCGTAACCGGTCGGGTTCAGGTCCGCTCGCTCCAGGCGAGCCAGTCGCGCATCAGCTGGTGCGCGATCGCGCCTTTCGGCGGCGGAATATGCGCGTCGCCGGTGTCGGCGACGCCGGTCGACCTTTCGAGCATCGCGATCGTTTCGTCGCGCGTGAACCAGCGTACGTCTTCCAGCTCCTGCTCGTCGCGTTTGATCACCGTCGATTTCGCCTCGGCATAGCAGCCGATCATCAGCGTGTGCGGCATGGGCCAGGGTTGCGAGGCATGGTAGCGCACCCGGCCGATATGGATGCCGGATTCCTCGTGGGTTTCGCGCCGCACGGCGTTTTCGATCGTTTCGCCCGGCTCGACGAAGCCGGCAAGGCAGGAATACATGCCCGGTGCGAAATGCGGGCTGCGGCCGAGCAGGCAAAGATCGCGTTCGAGGTCGATCGTCATCATGATGACGACAGGGTCGGTGCGCGGGAAGACCATGCTGCCGCAGGCCGTGCAGACGCGGCGATAGCCGCCGGCCTTGCCTTCCATCGGGCCGGCGCAGCGGCCGCAGAAGCGGTTGTTGGCGTTCCAGGTAATCAGGCTCGAGCCTTGCGCGAACTGGCCGAGCAGTTCCTCCGGCAGCATCTGCTGGCGATAGAGCGTCCGTCCGTCGGCGATCTTGAAGGGCTCGGTGATCGTCTCTTCGGTCAGGCCCGTCGGCACGGCCAGCCGCGGCTCGCCGTTCGGCAGGTAGCCGAGCAGGATCGTCTCGTCGAGAACCGGTTCCAGCCCTTCGAGTTCGTAGGGCGCAAACAGCGGATCGATGATCTTTTCGTCATGTTTGACGATGAGCTTCGATCCGGAGAAGGCCAGGAAATGCGCGCCCGGGTGCTTCAGAGCCACCTCGACGCAATCGTCGGCCCGGTGCTCCGACTGGCGGTCCAGATGATTCTCCGAGAAGGCAACGAGGGTGCTTGGCTCTGGATGTGGGCTGCGAAGGTCAAAGATCGATTTCGTCATGTTCAGAGGTTTTCCAGAATGCGCGCTGCGAAGGTCTGATGCTCTTTCTCGTCCCACGGCTCCGGCTTGCCGAAACCCCAGACCGGCCCCGGCCAGTTCGGGTCGCCGTCGTTGCGGGCGATGATATGCACATGAAGCTGCCGGACGATGTTGCCCAAGGCGCCGATATTGATCTTCTCGGCGCCGGTGACCTTCTTTAGTGCGGCCGCCGCCATGTTCGTTTCGAAGGTCAGCATCGTCTGGTCGAGCGGGGTGAGGTCGAAGACCTCCGAAATGCCTTCACGCTGGGGGATGAGCACGAGCCAGGGCCAGCGGCGGTCGTTCATCAGCCGCATCTGGCAAAGCCCGATCGAGGCGATCGGAATGCCGTCGCGCTCGAGCCGCTCGTCGAGAGTGAAGGTCGTCAACTGGGTCTCCTCGGGCGAGAGAATGGCGGATTCGCCTTGTTTTGCATATCGATATCAGTTTTTTGATGGCTTGGCTTGCATTTGCTTTCGATATTGCCGATATGGAAGCCGGGAGGTTGGTGGTGGACGAGCCACTCGCCAACCGGGTCAGGTCCGGAAGGAAGCAGCCCCAACGAGCTCCGGCACGGGTCATCGTGCCAGCCTCCCACCTTCTCCGTCCTGTCGGGACACGAGTTCGAACAGCGGCAGGGTCGATGAGCGACGACACGTCCATTTCATCCGTTGAGAAACCAGCCGCCTACCGTGTTCTGGCGCGCAAGTACCGCCCCAAGGACTTCTCCGACCTGATGGTCGGCCAGGAACCGATGGTGCGCACGCTCACCAACGCGTTCGAGACCGGCCGTATCGCCCAGGCCTACATGCTGACCGGGGTGCGCGGGGTCGGCAAGACCACCACCGCCCGCATCCTTGCCCGCGCGCTCAATTACAAGACGCCGGACATCGACCGGCCGACGATCGATCTGCGCGTTCCCGGCGAACATTGCCAGGCGATCATGGATGGCCGGCATGTCGACGTCATCGAGATGGACGCCGCCTCGCATACCGGCATCGACGATATCCGCGAAATCATCGAGCAGGTCCGCTACCGTCCGGTTTCGGCGCGCTACAAAGTCTACATCATCGACGAAGTGCACATGCTGTCGACCCAGGCCTTCAACGGCCTGTTGAAGACGCTCGAAGAGCCGCCCGAGCATGTGAAGTTCATCTTCGCCACAACCGAAATCCGTAAAGTGCCGATCACGGTGCTGTCGCGCTGCCAGCGCTTCGACCTGCGCCGCATCAGCGCCTCCGACCTCGTCGGCCTGTTTTCGACGATCCTCGGCAAGGAAGGCGTGTCCTTCGACCCGGAAGCGCTTGCGATGGTCGCACGCGCGGCGGAAGGCTCGGCACGCGACGGCCTGTCGCTGCTCGACCAGGCGATTGCCCATGGTGGCGGCGCCGTCGAGGTCGAAACCGTGCGTTCGATGCTCGGCCTTGCCGACCGCGCCCGCATCGTCGATCTCTTCGAGCACGTCGTCAAAGGTGATGTCGCCGCCGCACTTCAGGAATTCACGGCGCAATACGAGGCCGGCGCCAATCCGACGGTCGTATTGACCGACCTTGCCGATTTCACCCATCTCGTCACCCGCATGAAATACGTGCCGGAGGCGGTCAACGACCAGTCCTTGAGCGAGATCGAGCGCACCCGTGGCACCGTCTTTGCCGAAAGCGTCGCGGTCACCGCGCTGTCGCGCATCTGGCAGATGCTCTTGAAGGGCATTCCGGAAGCGGAAAGCTCGTCGCGCCCGGCGGGTGCGGCCGAAATGGTGCTGATCCGCCTGGCGCATGCGGCCCATCTGCCGGCGCCCGAAGAGGCGGCACGGCGGTTGCTGGAACTCTCCGGCAATGAAGGCGGCGGCGCCCGCCCCGGGCCGAGTGGTGGCAATGGCGGCGGCGCGCAGGCTTCCGCCTCTGGTTCGATTTCGGCCCAGGCCACCCAGGCGATGCCGGTGCAGCGCCCGACGAGCAACGGCGCGACCATGCTGCGCGCCGTGCCGAGCACAGCACCCGAGCCCGTCACCGTCGGCCGTATCGAGGAGCGACCTGCGCTGGCTCCTGCGGCCAAGCCGCAGCCGTCGGTTTCGGTCAATTCGATCGCTGATATCGCCGACCTCTGCGCCAAGAACCGCGACATCAAGCTGAAGACGCTGGTGCGCGGCTTCCTGCGGCTCGTGCGGATCGAGCCCGGCCGTCTTGACGTCAACGTGTCGGACGACGCGCCGAAGACGCTGCTTGGCGAGGTGGCCGTCAAGCTCAAGGAATGGACCGGCATCCACTGGATCGTCAGCTACAGCCGCGAGGCCGGTGAGCCGACGCTGATCGAGGCCGAGCAGCGGGCGCAGGAGCAGCGCGTCAACGACGCGCGCCAGGACCCGGATGTCGCCGCCATCCTCGCCCGCTTCCCGGGCGCCAAGATCACCGACGTGCGCATTCGCGCCGTTGAAGAAGAGGTCGAGAGCCAGGCTCCGGCCACAGCCGAATCCGCCGACGGTGATATCGTCCCCGGCGACGATATCGAATAATCCCGTCTGCGAGCAGAAACAGAAAAACAGGAGACGACGATGCGCGACATCATGGGGATGATGGGCAAGGTCAAGGAAATGCAGGCCAAGATGGAGAAGATGCAGGCGGAAATCGCCGCTCTCGAAGTCGACGGCACCTCCGGCGGTGGCCTCGTCACCGTCCGTCTCGACGGCAAGGGCACGCTCAAGAGCCTGAAGATTGACCCCTCGCTGTTCAAGGAAGATGACGTCGAGATCCTCGAAGACCTGATCGTCGCCGCCCACAAGGACGCCAAGGACAAGGCCGAAGCCGTCCAGGCGGAAAAGACCCGCGAGCTGACCGCCGGCCTGCCGATCCCACCCGGCATGAAGCTGCCGTTCTGATCGCCTCCAGGCATTAGGTTCGGGAAGCGGAGCGGTCCGCCGCCCGCAGCATTCGCGCGGCGGCTGTGACAGCCGCCGCGTACCGCGTCGACACCCGCCGCTTCGCGCGCGGGTGTTTCGAAGACGATTCCGTTTCGGGGCGATATGGGCTAAAAGCGCCGCATGGCAAAACGAGTCACCGGCCCCGAAATCGAAAAACTCATCCAGCTCCTGGCGAAAGTGCCGGGGCTCGGGCCACGCTCCGCACGGCGCGCGGCCCTGCATCTCGTCAAGAAGAAGGACCAGTTGCTGGGTCCGCTCGCCGACGCGATGGGCGAAGCGCACCGCAAGGTCCGCATCTGTTCCTGCTGCGGCAATGTCGATACGATCGATCCCTGCACCGTTTGTTCGGACGAGCGTCGCGACCACTCCGTGCTCATCGTTGTCGAGGACGTGTCCGATCTCTGGGCACTGGAGCGCGCCGGCGCGATGAACGCCGCCTACCACGTGCTCGGCGGCACGCTCTCGCCGCTCGATGGTGTCGGCCCTGACGATCTCAACATCAAAGGCCTCGTTCAACGCGTCGCCAATGGCGGCGTGCGCGAGCTGATCATCGCCGTCAACGCCACCGTCGAGGGCCAGACCACGGCGCACTACATCACCGACCAGCTCGAAGGCTTGGAGGTGAAGATCACCCGGCTTGCCCATGGCGTGCCGGTCGGCGGCGAACTCGACTATCTCGACGAGGGCACGCTGGCAGCCGCCCTTCGCGCCCGCACCTCGATCTGAAGGGATGCCGATGCGTTTGAAGTCACTTGTCCGTTCATCGCTTGCCGGTCGTGCAAGGGGTAAGCGCCCCGCGCGCCTCCTTGCAGCTGTCGCCGCGTTCCTCGCTCTTCACCTTCCCGCGCACGCCGCCACCAAGGCGGATGTCGAAGCGCAGTTTCGCGTCTGGCTTCAGAACGAACTCTGGCCGGAAGCGCAGAAATCAGGCATTTCCGCCGGATCCTTCAAGGCGGCCTTTGCCGATGTGAAGCTCAACTGGGACCTGCCGGACCTGGCGCCGCCCGGCTTTCCGAAGCCCAAGGAGCAGAAGCAGAGCCAGGCTGAGTTTTCCTCGCCCGGCAGCTACTTCTCGGAAAAGCGCTTGCAGGGTCTGGCAGCAACCGGCCGCAGCCTTGCCTCCACCCATGCCTCGACCCTGAAGAAGATCGAGCGCACCTACGGCGTTCCGGCCTCGGTGATCGTCGCCATCTGGGGCCGCGAATCCGGCTTTGGCCGCGCCAAGATCCCCTATCCGGTCGTAGACGTGCTCGCGACCAAGGCCTTTATGTCGACGCGGCCGGATCTCTTCCGCCGTGAACTGATCGCGGCGCTGCACATTCTCGACAGCGGCGATGTCGACGAGGCGGCGATGCGCGGCTCCTGGGCCGGCGCCATGGGCCAGCCGCAGTTCATGCCGTCGAGCTTCCTGCAGTATGCCGTCGATTTCGACGGCGACGGCCGGCGCGATATCTGGAATTCGGTGCCCGACAGCCTGGCGTCGATCGCCAACTATCTCGTCAAGAAAGGCTGGCAGCGCGGCCGCGACTGGGGCTTCGAGGTGTCGATCCCCGACGCCGTCTCCTGCGCCCAGGAAGGGCCGGATCTCGCCCAGCCTCTGTCCAGCTGGGCAAACAAGGGCATCGTCAGGATTTCCGGCAAGGCCTTCCCGTCGCACGAACTTTCGGCATCCTCGATGATGCTGGTGCCGGCCGGCCGGCACGGGCCGGAATTCATCGTCACGCCGAATTTCTACGTGCTCAAGGAGTACAACAACTCCGACCTCTACGCACTGTTCATCGGCAACCTCGCCGACCGCATCGCGACCGGCGGCGGCGCCTTCCGTGGGACGTGGGGCGATGTCGGCAACATGCTGCGCTCGGACGTCCTGAAGATGCAGAAGGCGCTCGTCGCCAAGGGCTATGATGTCGGCAAGGTCGATGGCCTTCCCGGCTACAAGACCCGTCGTTCGCTCGGCGACTGGCAGGCAAAGAGCGGCCTTGCCGCCACCTGCTTCCCCGATGCCTCGCTGAAGGCGAAGCTGCGCTAGGTCATCGCAGCCAAGGCGCTGACTTCCCGACCCGATAAATCGAAAAAGGCCCCACGGGGCCTTTTCTGTTGCATGGGTCGATGTGGGCGTAGGAGCCGGCACAAGCACCTAGTGCATGTCCACATTCACCTGACGCTTGTAACGCTCGTAATGCGTCGGCACGATCGTCTGGCGCTCGATCATCCGGTGCACGCGCGGTGGCGCCTTGCCGCTGTGCAGCGCCGTCAGCCGGTCGCCGATGGCGGCGTCCGCCTGGGTGCGCCGCTGGTTGTGGCGCACATATTCGACCCAGGTCGGCACGTGGTAGGTCTCGGTCCAGGTGGTCGGGTTTTCGAGGTCGCGCATCAGCGCCCAGTGTCCGGCGCCGTCGCGGATGCGGATGCGCCGCCGTTCCGCCATCGTCGTCAGGAACTCGGGGATGTCGTCGTCGGCGATCTCGTAGTCGATCATGATGACGATCGGGCCGCTGCGTGGTTTCAGGTCCAGTTCGAGCGGCGGCTCGTTGAAGCGGTTGAGCGGATCGAGGTTCAGCGACGTGAACTCGGGCAGGGGCAGGCGGAATCCGACCACGACACCGGCAAACATCAGCAGACAGGAGCCCATCAGCGCGTTGGCCGCGCCATATTGCTCGGCCGCCGTGCCCCAGAGCCAGCTGCCGCCGGCAATGCCGCCGAAGGTCATCGTCTGGTAGAGCGAAAGCGCCCGGCCGACGACCCAGCGTGGCGTCGAAAGCTGCACGGTGGTGTTGAACAGCGACAGCGCCAGCACCCAGCAGGCGCCGGAGACAAGCAGCGCGAGACAGCTCAGCCATGCATAGGTGCTCCAGGCCGTGATCGCGGCGCTGGCGGCAAAGCCGGTAAAGGCGATGCGCACGATCGCCTCGCTCGAAAGCTTCTCGCGCAGGCGGGCGGAGAGCAGCGCCCCACCGATCGCGCCAAGGCCGAAGGCGCCGAGCATCAGGCCGTAGGTGAGCGGCCCGCCCTTCACGAGATCGCGGGCGACGAGTGGCAGAAGGGCGAGGATCGCGCTTGCCGAGAGGCCGAAGAGGAAGCCGCGCAGCAGTACCTTGCCGATGTTGGGCGACATCGCGACATAACGAAGACCGGCCGAAATGGCGCGGCCCAGCGTCTCGCGCGGCAGCGTGCTTGTCGGCACCTCGCGCCGCCAGCGCACCAGTGCAAAGAGAATGGCGAAATAGCTGAGCGTGTTGGCGAAGAAGGCAGCCGCAGCCCCCAGCGCCGCAACGATCGCGCCGCCGATCGCCGGGCCGACGCTGCGGGTGATGTTGAAACCCATGCTGTTGAGCGCCACGGCCGCCGGCAGGTCGTCGCGCGGAACCATGTCGCCGACCGAGGCCTGCCAGGACGGATTGTTGAGCGCCGTGCCGCAGCCGATGAGGAAGGTAAAGAGCAGGAGCAGCCAGGGGGTGATCAACCCGACATAGGCGCAGATCGTCAGAAGCGCCGAGACGAAGAGCATGAAACACTGGGCCACCAGCATGATCCGCCGCCGGTCGAAATTGTCGGCAAGCGCGCCGGAGACCAGCGAGAAGAGCATGATCGGCAGCGAGGTCGAGGCCTGCACCAGCGCCACCATGTTCGCCGATGAGGAAATCGAGGTCATCAGCCAGGCGGCGCCGACCGATTGGATGAGGCCGCCGAAATTGGAGGCGAGGCTCGCGATCCAGATCGTGCGGAAGATGTCGTGCTTGAAGGGGGCAAGCGGCGAAATACGGGTTGGCACCTCGTCTTCTCTCTTCGTTCTTGATTGTCGTCTCGAAGCGGTTCGTTTCCTGTTATAGGCCTGAGAACGCGAAGTGCCACCCGCTGAAACTGACCTTGTCGGTGAAGATGCTCGCCGGCGTGTCGTCCGCCCGTTCGCGCCGGGCGGCCCAATGCCTTGCAATTTGCGGCGATGGGGCGTATATGAGCCTCAAATTCTTGATCGGTAGATGAAGAGTGGGCCCGTCAGGACCCGCTCTTTTTTATTAGCCGGTCCGATGAGGAGATGATCGTTTGTCCGATACGACAACGGCTGAAAATGCAATTGAACCGCGCCTGATCACCGAAACCGGCCTCGACCAGCGCATTGCCGATATCATCGAGCCCGTGATCGTGCCGATGGGTTACCAGCTCGTGCGCGTGCGCATGTCCGGCCAGAACGGCCTGACGCTGCAGATCATGGCCGAGCGCACCGACGGCACCATGACCGTCGAGGACTGCGAAGAGATCTCCAAGGCCATTTCGCCGGTACTCGATGTGGAAGATCCGGTCGACAAGGCGTATCATCTCGAAGTGTCGTCGCCGGGCATCGACCGCCCGATGGTGCGCAAGTCCGATTTCTTCCGCTGGCAGGGCCACCTGCTGAAATGCGAGACGTCGGTCCTGGTCGACAGCCGCAAGCGGTTCCGCGGCAAGATCGTTTCCGTCGACGACGACGGTTTCCGGCTCGAGCGCGACCAGGTTGCCTATGGCGAGGAACCCGTCGTCGTGATCCCGTTCACCACGCTTTCCGAAGCGCGGCTGATCCTGACCGACGAGCTGATCCGCGATGCGCTGACGGCCGACAAGAAGGCCAAGGCTGCGCGCGCCGCGAACGAAAATTTCGAAGACGAAGATTCACCTATTGAGGAATAAGCCGGGCGGTGCGTGAAGCCCCCTGCAACCCAACGGAGACAAGACATGGCAGTCAGTGCTAACCGGCTCGAGCTTCTGCAGATCGCGGATGCCGTCGCGCGCGAAAAGGTGATCGACCGCGAAATCGTCCTGGCCGCGATGGCCGACGCGATTCAGAAGGCCGCCCGCTCGCGCTATGGGTCGGAATCGAACATCCGCGCCGACATCAACTCCAAGACCGGTGAGATCCGCCTGCAGCGTCTTCTGGAAGTGGTCGAGAAGGCTGACGATTATTCCACGCAGATCCCGCTCGAGCTCGCTCGCGATCGCAACCCGGACGCCAAGCTCGGCGACTTCATCGCCGACCCGCTGCCGCCGATGGACTTCGGCCGCATCGCCGCCCAGTCGGCCAAGCAGGTCATCGTGCAGAAGGTGCGTGAAGCCGAGCGCGACCGCCAGTTCGACGAGTTCAAGGATCGCGTCGGCGAAATCGTCAACGGCACGGTCAAGCGCGTCGAATACGGCAACGTCATCGTCGACCTCGGCCGTGGCGAAGGCATCATCCGTCGCGACGAGATGATCCCGCGCGAAAACATGCGCTACGGCGACCGCGTCCGCGCCTTCGTCTACGACGTTCGCCGCGAGCAGCGCGGCCCGCAGATCTTCCTGTCGCGTACCCATCCGCAGTTCATGGTGAAGCTCTTCACCATGGAAGTGCCTGAGATCTACGACGGCATCATCCAGATCAAGTCGGTTGCCCGCGACCCGGGTTCGCGCGCCAAGATTGCCGTTGTCTCGAACGATAGCTCGATCGATCCGGTCGGCGCCTGCGTCGGTATGCGCGGTTCGCGCGTCCAGGCCGTCGTCGGCGAACTTCAGGGCGAAAAGATCGACATCATTCCGTGGTCGCAGGATCCGGCATCGTTCATCGTCAACGCGCTGCAGCCGGCCGAAGTCGCCAAGGTCGTTCTCGACGAGGATGCGGAACGCATCGAAGTGGTCGTTCCGGACGAGCAGCTGTCGCTTGCCATCGGCCGCCGCGGCCAGAACGTTCGCCTTGCTTCGCAGCTGACCGGCTGGGATATCGACATCTTGACCGAGCAGGAAGAGAGCGAGCGTCGCCAGAAGGAATTCACCGAGCGCACCAACCTGTTCATGGACGCGCTCGACGTCGACGAGATGGTCGGCCAGGTTCTGGCTTCCGAAGGCTTTGCCGCCGTCGAGGAGCTTGCCTATGTCGATCTCGACGAGATTTCGTCGATCGACGGCTTCGACGAGGAGACCGCCAACGAAATCCAGACCCGCGCCCGCGAGTACCTGGACCGGATCGAGGCGGAAATGGATGCCAAGCGCAAGGAACTCGGCGTCGCCGACGAACTGCGTTCGATCGATGGCCTGACGAGCCAGATGCTCGTTGCGCTCGGCGAAGAAGGCATCAAGACGGTCGAGGACTTTGCCGGTTGCGCCGCTGACGATCTGGTCGGCTGGAGCGAGCGCAAGGACGGCGAGACCAAGCGTTTCGAAGGCACCTTCTCCAAGCTCGACGTCTCGCGCGCCGAAGCTGAAGCCATGATCGTTCAGGCCCGCCTTGCTGCCGGCTGGATCACGGAAGAGGACCTGGCGAGCGAAGAGGTCGAAGGCGAAGAGCCGATCGACGTTGCCGAAGGCGCCGAGCAGGACGCTTAAGGGCGATGACCGTCTCTGATGATGCCGACAGCCTGCCTTCGGACGTTCTTCCCCTGGACGGGGGTCCGAAGGATCGCAGCGGCAGCACGCGGACCTGCATCGTCACCCGCGAAAGCGGTTCGCCCGACGAGTTGATCCGCTTCGTGGCCGGTCCTGACGGCAGGGTCGTTCCCGATCTGAAGCGTCAGCTTCCGGGGCGCGGCTGCTGGGTGAAGGCCGAGCGGGCGCTGATCGAGAAGGCGGTGGCGAAGAAGTTCTTCGCCCGCGCACTCAAGGCGGACGTCAAGGCCGACGCGACGCTCGCCGACGATGTCGACCGGCTGCTTTGCGAGCAGCTGGCCGGAATGATGAACATGGCGCGCAAGGCGGCCCAGTTCATCTCCGGCGCGACGAAGACGGAGCAGGCCGTGCGCGGTCTTGCAGCGCTTGCCGTGTTCCACGCGGCCGATGCTGCCGCCGATGGCGTGCGCAAGATAGACCAGGCCCGCAAGGCGATGAGCTTCGTGGCCGACGACGAAACGGAAATACCTTCGTTCCGTCCCTTCACCGGGGCGGAAATGGAGGGCCTTTTAGGAAGTAATGCTTTTATCCATGCCGCAGCGCTTGCAGGGCAGGCGGGTGAGGGTGTAGTGAAGCGCGCAATCATGCTCGAAAAGTACCGAGGATCCGTCCCGGTCCGGGCCGAAGGCGGCGCTGGCAAGCCACAGCAATGACGCGCGTCACCGGCAAATGCCGGCATCGCGGGTGTTGCTTGAGACAAATTGGAAGACGGGGTCGGGTGATACGCATCCGGGCCTGATCGCTAGGAACGGAACGGAATGACCGACGACAAAGACGACAAGACCATCAGCGTAGCAGGCAAGAAGACGCTGACCCTGAAGCCCCATGGGGTTCAGCAGGGAACGGTGCGTCAGGACATGGGCCGCGGCCGCACCAAGGCGGTCGTGGTCGAGACCAGGAAGCGCCCGACCTCTTTCACCCGACACAAGGATGAGCGGCCGATCACGCCCGTGAGCGCGGCTCCGGCTGCACGTCCGGCCGAGCAGCGCCCGCCGCAGCCTTCGGGCCGTCCGGCGCCGCAGCCGCAGGTCCATCAGCCGCGCCAGGAGCAGAACCGTCCGCGTGGCGTTGTCCTGAATGACCTGTCCGCCAGCGAGATGGACGCCCGTCGTCGTGCCCTGGCGGAAGCTCAGATCCGTGACGCCGAGGAAGCCAAGCGCCGCGCCGAAGACGAAGCCCGTCGCCAGCGCGAGGAGGCAGAACGCGTCGTTCGCGAAAAGGAAGAGGCGGCACGCCGCGCTGCTGAAGAAGCAGCGCAGGCCGCTTCCGAGAAGGCGGCCGCGCCGGTTGAGGAACGCGCCCCCGTGGCTGCAGCGCCCGCTGCCGCCGTCGAGCGTCGCCCCGACAATCGTCCGCAGTCGCCGCGTCCGGCGGCACCCGCTGCCGCGCCGCAGGCGCCTGCCGGTGCTGCCGCCCGTGGCCGCCGTGGCGAGGAAGACGACGATCGCGGTTCGCGCAGCAATGCGACCCCGGCGCGCGGCAAGGTCGTGCGTCCCGAGCCTGCCAAGGTTCCGGCCCGCCCGAAGGGCGACGACGGTCGTCGCCAGGGCAAGCTGACGCTCAGCACCGCAGGCGACGAGGATGCCGGCCAGCGCGCCCGTTCGCTGTCGGCCATGCGTCGCCGCCAGGAGAAGTTCAAGCGCAGCCAGATGCAGGAAACCCGCGAGAAGATTTCCCGCGAAGTCATTCTGCCTGAGACCATCACCATTCAGGAACTGTCGCAGCGCATGTCCGAACGTGCCGTTGACGTCATCAAGTACCTGATGAAGGAAGGCCAGATGATGAAGCCGGGCGATCTGATCGACGCCGACATGGCAGAACTCATCGCCGGCGAGTTCGGCCACACGGTCAAGCGCGTTTCGGAATCCGACGTCGAAGAGGGCATCTTCAACGTTTCGGACTCGGAAGAGGAAATGCTGCCGCGTCCGCCGATCGTTACGATCATGGGTCACGTCGACCACGGCAAGACCTCGCTGCTCGATGCGATCCGCCATGCCAACGTGGTGGCCGGCGAAGCCGGTGGCATCACCCAGCACATCGGCGCCTATCAGGTCGAGCAGAACGGCAACAAGATCACCTTCATCGACACCCCCGGCCACGCGGCGTTCACCGCCATGCGTGCTCGCGGCGCCCAGGCGACCGACATCGCGATCCTGGTGGTTGCGGCTGACGACAGCGTGATGCCGCAGACGATCGAATCGATCAACCACGCCAAGGCGGCGGGTGTTCCGATCATCGTTGCGATCAACAAGGTCGACAAGCCGACGGCCAACCCGCAGAAGGTTCGCACCGAACTGCTGCAGCACGAAGTCTTCGTCGAATCCATGGGCGGTGAAGTCCTCGACGTGGAAGTGTCCGCCAAGAACGGCACCAACCTCGATAAGCTGCTCGAAGCGATCCTGCTTCAGTCGGAAATCCTCGACCTCAGGGCCAATCCGAACCGGACGGCCGAAGGTACGGTTGTCGAAGCCGAGCTCGACCGTGGCCGCGGTGCGGTTGCGACCGTGCTTGTCCAGAAGGGCACGCTGCGTCCGGGCCAGATCATCGTCGCCGGTGATCAGTGGGGCCGTGTGCGCGCGCTCGTCAACGATAAGGGCGAACACGTCAAGGAAGCCGGTCCGTCCATGCCGGTCGAGGTCCTCGGCCTTTCGGGCACGCCGGCTGCAGGCGACAAGTTCGCCGTCGTCGAAAACGAAAGCCGTGCTCGCGAGATCTCCGAATATCGCCAGCGTCTCGCCCGCGAGAAGCAGGTTGCCCGTCAGTCCGGCTCGCGCGGCTCGCTCGAGCAGATGATGACCCAGCTCCAGACCTCCGGTCTCAAGGAGTTCCCGCTGGTCATCAAGGGCGACGTGCAGGGTTCGATCGAAGCGATCGCCGGTGCCCTCGACAAGCTCGGAACCGACGAAGTGCGTGCGCGCATCGTGCATTCGGGTGCCGGTGGTATCACCGAGTCCGACATCTCGCTCGCCGAAGCGTCGAACGCCGCGATCATCGGCTTCAACGTCCGCGCAAACTCGCAGGCCCGTTCGGCCGCCGAGCGTGCCGGCATCGAGATCCGCTACTACAACATCATCTACGATCTGGTGGATGACGTGAAGGCGGCGATGTCGGGTCTGCTCTCGCCGGAGCGCCGCGAAACCTTCCTCGGCAACGCCGAGATCCTGGAGGTGTTCAACATCACCAAGGTCGGCAAGGTCGCGGGTTGCCGCGTCACCGAAGGCAAGGTCGAGCGTGGCGTCGGCGTCCGTCTGGTTCGCGACAACGTCGTTATCCACGAAGGCAAGCTCAAGACCCTCAAGCGCTTCAAGGACGAAGTCTCGGAAGTCAACGTCGGTCAGGAATGCGGCATGGCCTTCGAGAATTACGAAGACATCCGCGCCGGCGATACGATCGAGTGCTTCCGCGTCGAGCACATCACGCGGACGCTTTAATGGGGCTGAAAGCCCGGCAAATCTGCACAACGGCGGCCTTGGCCGCTGTTGTGTCGTTTTGGTGGGAGCCGGCCTTTGCGGAAGTCTGCGACAAGATCTATCCCGGATGGGATGGGCGGGAATTCTCAGTTTTCAACGAGGCGGCCGCGTTTCTGACCAACTGGGTCGGCCTGGCGGCGCTTTTCTGTCTGGCGATCGGCTCGACGGTCTTGCGCCTGCGGGCGCTGCTTTGGGTCGGGAGCCTTCTCGGCGGTCTCCTCTTGCTGATGGCCGTCACATCCTGGGGAGATGCCGGGCACCAGGTATGGCAGTCCGCCATCAAAGAGGGTTGCGCTCACCCGCAGTTCGAGTTGATCCATCTGCTGTCTGCGTCGGTGTTGACCGCTATGGGCGTTCTCCTGGGCCTGCGTCAAAGAAGGCGGGCACGGTCAATTGGGACTACCCGCGCCTGAGGCACGGATGATAACTACGTTAAAGAGTAAAACGGTTTGCTGCGCCTGGAGCGGGCGCAGAACCTTGGAAAGTCAACGACCATGAGCAAAGCTACATCCTCGGCCCCTTCCCAGCGCATGCTGCGCGTCGGTGAGCAGGTGCGCGCTGCGATCACCCAGGTTCTGCAACGTGGCGAGGTCCGCGACCCCGTGATCGAGAAGACCGTCATCGCGATCTCGGAAGTGCGCATGTCGCCGGACCTCAAGATCGCCACGGCCTATGTCACGCCACTCGGCGTGCCCAACCATGCCGAGGTCATCGAGGCGCTGAACCGCAATGCCAAGTACATTCGCGGCCGTCTCGGCCCGCAGCTTCGGCAGATGAAATACATGCCCGACGTTCGTTTCCGCGACGATACGAGCTTCGACAACTACAAGAAGATCGATGAGCTGCTGCGCTCGCCGGAAGTCAGCCGCGATCTCGACCAGACCAGCGAAGACGAAGAATAGTAGATTTCATGTCCAAACCGCGTAAGCCCAAGGGCCGCCCGATCTCGGGCTGGCTGATCCTCGACAAGCCGCTCGACTTCGGCTCCACCGAAGCCGTCTCGAAGATCAAGTGGCTGTTCAAGGCCCAGAAGGCCGGTCACGCCGGCACGCTCGATCCACTGGCCTCCGGCATGCTGCCGATCGCGCTTGGCGATGCGACGAAGACCGTCCCTTACGTCATGGACGGCCGCAAGATCTACGAATTCACCGTCGCCTGGGGCGAAGAACGCTCGACCGACGACCTCGAAGGCGAAGTCACCCATTCGTCGGCTGATCGGCCGAACGAAGAGGCGATCCGCGCGCTGCTGCCGAAATACACCGGCGTCATCAGCCAGGTGCCGCCGCAGTTCTCGGCGATCAAGATCGATGGCGAGCGCGCCTACGATCTCGCCCGCGACGGCGAGACGGTCGAAATCCCGGCCCGCGAGGTCGAGGTCCACCGGCTGACACTGCTTGGCGCGGCACCCAACCTCGCCCATTTCGAGATCGAATGCGGCAAGGGCACCTATGTCCGGTCGATCGCCCGCGACATGGGCCGCGATCTCGGCTGTTTCGGTCACATCGCCTCGCTGCGCCGCACCTTCGTCGCGCCTTTCGGTGAAGAGGACATGGTGCCGCTTGCCGACCTGGTGGCCCTGGAAAAGATCGAGGACGACCAGGAGCGTCTGGCCGCACTTGACGCCTATCTGATCGAGACCGGCGAGGCGCTTTCCAACCTGCCGCACGTGCCTGTTAACGACGACCAGGCGCACCGCCTGAGAATGGGCAATCCCATCATCCTGCGCGGCCGCGACGCACCGCTGGCGACGCCCGAAGCCTATGCCACGGCGCGCGGCAAGCTGGTCGCGATCGGAGAGATCGCCGAGGGCGAGTTCCGCCCGAAGCGGGTTTTTGCCGGAAGCTAACCGCCCGGAACCGTTTGCCTTTGCTCAATCCTTGACGCATGATCCCGGCATGGCTTCCCAGTCCATCCGAGGTGATTCCGTTTCCCTGTCGCGTTTCGTTGCCTTTTGGCGGTTGCGCCGCATGCGGTGGCGTGCGCCCAAGGCGTTCACGCCGCCGGCGGCAAACGGAAAAGGACGTTGCAGGTGACCGGCGTGACGGAAGAAGGAAAGCGCAGGGCAACCAATAGCCTGGCGGCGATGGTCGATCGCGCCCGTCATGGCCTGACCCGCCCGTTCAGTTTTTATCTGACCTCGTTGCTGCTGGTCGCCATCGTTCCGGCCTTCATCTTTTCGCTCGTCGTGCTGAAGCGCAGCGTCGACGCGCAGGAACAGGTCATCACGTCGCTGCTGCAGGCCTCGACCGGATCGGTGACGCGCATCGTCGAGCGCGACATCGAGGGCATGCTGACGACGCTGAAGGTCCTGTCGACGTCGCGGGCGATCGAAGACGACAACCTGCAGGCGTTCTACGAGAGAGCCTCGACGGCCCTTGCGCAAACGGATTCCTACCTGATCGTCATCGATCGCAAGCATGACCAGCGGCTCAACACCCGCGTTCCCTTCGGCACGGCGCTCGGCAAGGGCTCGGATTCCGACTCCATCGAGCGCGCCTTCACCAACAGCGGCGCGCCGCTCGTTTCCAACGTCTTCTTCGGCAAGACCGCCGGGAAATGGGTGTTCAACGTCTATCTGCCGGCAAAGCTCTCGACCGGCGAAGACTATCTGCTGGCGCTGACGCAAAACGCCGAGAACATGGCCAAGGCCGTCAACCGCGACACGCTCTCGCCTGGCTGGAACGCCGCCCTCGTCGATGGTGCGGGCAAGGTCATCGTCTCGTCGGATGCGGCGGTCAAGGCCGGGGAATCTTTCTTTCTCGACAAGGTGCCGGCGATCAGCATCGGCGTTCGCAATATCAAGGAGAACGGCACGGAATACCGGGTGGCGACGGAATTCTCCGTAATCACCGGCTGGCGGATCATCGCCTGGGCGCCGCGCGCGATCGTCGATGCGCCGGCCGTCTGGTCGTTCCTGTGGCTGTCGCTCGGCGGCATCCTCTTTGCCGGCATCGCCATCGCCGGTTCGCTGGCGATCGCGCGGCTCTTGTCGCAGGGCGTCAAGCTCGTGGCCGAGGATGCCCGGCGCCTCGGCGCCGGCGAGCGGATCGAGCCGCGCCCGCACATGATCGCCGAGGTCGAGCAGGTCTCGGCGGCGCTAGCGCGGGCGGCCGCCGCGCGCACCAAGGCGGAGGGTGAAATCCGGTTCCTCATGCGCGAAGTGGCGCACCGCTCGAAGAACCAGCTGACGGTGATCCAGTCCATGCTGAACCAGTCGGTCTATTCGGCCGAGAGTGCCGCCGATTTCGCCGACAGTTTCCGCAAGCGCATCGCAGGGCTTGCCCGCTCCACCGACCTGATGATCGCCAACGCCGCGCAAGGCGTCGATTTCCGCGAGCTTGCCCAGAACCAGTTGCAGCCGTTTACGCCTGACGATCCGAGGCGGGTGATTTTCTCCGGCCCGCCCTTGAGGCTCGACACCCAGATCGCCCAGACGCTCGGCATGGCGCTGCACGAGCTCGCAACCAACGCGACCAAATACGGCGCGCTCGCCAACACCACCGGGGTCGTCAAGCTGAGCTGGTCGCTGGAGGATGAAGGCATCGCCATTCGCTGGCGGGAGGAGGGCGCCGATCTCCAGGGCAAGCCGTCGGATCCGATCCGCAAGGGCTTCGGCACGCTGGTGCTGGAGCGCATGCTCGGCATGGCCCTGAATGCCGTCCTTGAGCGGATCATGCATGCCGATGGCATCGAATGGCGGATCATCGTGCCGCGCCAGGCAGGGGAGGATGCCCCATGACGTTCAGCCGGAGGCCGACGCGGTGAAACGAGCGGCCGGTTGCCTTGGAATTTCTGCCGCCGCGGCGCTGGTCCTGCAGATGGGCCATGCCTTGCCGGCGCGAGCGGCTGACAGGGATTGCTCGGTCGCGGATCCGACCGGCACCGAACTCAATGTGCGCGATGCGCCGAACGGCCGGGTGCTGGCGACGCTCGCAAACGGCGCCAGGCTGCGCCAGGTCGGCGAGCGGGAGCACAAGGGCAAGCGCTGGTCGCTGGTCGCCAACGAAAAGGGCGTGCTCGGCTGGGTTTTTTCCACCTATCTGGACTGCGCTCCTGCCGACGGTGACCAGTTAAAATCGGCGCCGATGCACCCGCGGCCGACAGGCAATTAGGCCCGCTTGCCGGCGCTTTCGGGCGCAGGTCCATGACCCTTTCCTTTTTCATCCAATTCGTTTATAGGCACGCCAGCAAAAGGCGCATGCCCGTTGCATTCACGGCCGCAGCTGGACGACATCCCGGCTGACGGCGTCCCGAAATCCTCGAATCGAAAGGATCATCCGATGTCGATTGCTGCAGAGCGTAAGGCTCAGCTCATCAAGGAATTTGCAACCGTTGAAGGCGACACCGGTTCTCCGGAAGTCCAGGTTGCTATCCTGACGGAACGGATCAACAACCTGACCGAACACTTCAAGGGCCACAAGAAGGATAACCATTCCCGCCGTGGTCTGCTCGCGATGGTTTCCAGCCGTCGTTCGCTCCTCGACTATCTGAAGAAGAAAGACGAAGCGCGCTACACCAAGCTGATCGGTGCCCTGGGCATCCGTCGCTAAGCGACTTGTCCGGCGGGTCATTGCGGCCCGCCGGCTTTTTTATGGAGCGTTGAACGCTCGACGATTAGACTCTCCGGCCGCATAGAAAGCGTGGCTTAAGGAGAGAGTCCAGCGAGCCGGATGGGCCGGTATCGCGGATCAACCGATGGCCCGTCATGGGGCAGGATTGCAGGATGCTTCGGCCCCTGCTTGCCGGGATGCCGCTGAGAAGCGGGGGTTCGGGCCAAGCGGAAACCAGCCGATTACAGCGTGAAGCCTCCCGTTGTCTTGCCCGTGATGCGCCATTTCATGCGGCCCTTCGACCACCCGCGCTGCAACAGCCGCGGAAAGGTCCGCCGCACACGAAGGACAGAACATGTTCGATACCCACAAGGTTGAAATCGAATGGGCTGGGCGTCCGCTCAAGCTCGAAACCGGCAAGATCGCCCGTCAGGCTGACGGCGCCGTTCTCGCCACCTACGGCGAAACCGTCGTTCTCGCCACCGTCGTTTCGGCCAAGTCGCCGAAGCCGGGCCAGGACTTCTTCCCGCTGACCGTCAACTACCAGGAAAAGACCTACGCCGCCGGCAAGATCCCGGGTGGCTACTTCAAGCGCGAAGGCCGTCCGAGCGAAAACGAAACGCTCGTCTCGCGCCTGATCGACCGTCCGATCCGCCCGCTCTTCCCCGATGGCTACAAGAACGACACCCAGGTCATCGTCACGGTCATGCAGCATGACCTCGAAAACAACCCCGACGTCCTGTCGATGGTTGCCGCTTCCGCTGCGCTGACGCTGTCGGGCATCCCGTTCATGGGCCCGATCGGTGGCGCGCGCGTCGGCTACATCAACGGCCAGTACGTGCTGAACCCGCATCTCGACGAGATGGACGAATCGACCCTCGACCTCGTCGTCGCCGGCACCCAGGAAGCGGTGCTGATGGTCGAATCCGAAGCCAAGGAACTGCCGGAAGACGTCATGCTCGGCGCCGTCGTCTTCGGCCAGAAGGGCTTCCAGCCGGTCATCGACGCCATCATCAAGCTCGCTGAAGTCGCCGCCAAGGAGCCGCGCGAATTCGAACCGGAAGATCATTCCGCTCTCGAAAACGCCATGCTGTCGATTGCCGAAGACGAGCTGCGCAACGCCTACAAGATCACCGAGAAGGCTGCCCGCTACGCCGCCGTCGACGCCGTCAAGGCCAAGGTGAAGGCTCACTTCCTGCCTGAGGGCATCGAGAACCCGGCCCATACGGCCGAAGAGATTGGCGCCGTCTTCAAGCACCTGCAGGCCAAGATCGTTCGCTGGAACATCCTCGACACCAAGAGCCGCATCGACGGCCGCGATCTCGAGACCGTTCGCCCGATCGTGTCGGAAGTCGGCGTCCTGCCGCGCACCCACGGTTCGGCGCTCTTCACCCGCGGTGAAACCCAGGCGATCGTCGTTGCCACGCTCGGCACCGGCGAAGACGAGCAGTACGTTGATTCCTTGACGGGCATGTACAAGGAAAACTTCATGCTGCACTACAACTTTCCGCCCTTCTCGGTCGGTGAGACGGGCCGCATGGGCTCCCCGGGCCGCCGCGAAATCGGCCACGGCAAGCTCGCTTGGCGCGCCATCCACCCGATGCTGCCGACGGCGGAACAGTTCCCCTACACGCTGCGCGTCGTCTCCGAGATCACCGAGTCCAACGGCTCGTCCTCGATGGCCACCGTCTGCGGCACCTCGCTCGCACTGATGGACGCCGGCGTTCCGCTGGCTAAGCCGGTTGCCGGTATTGCCATGGGCCTGATCAAGGAAGAAGAGCGCTTCGCCGTTCTCTCCGACATCCTCGGCGACGAAGACCACCTCGGCGACATGGACTTCAAGGTTGCGGGCACCGAAGCCGGCATCACCTCGCTCCAGATGGACATCAAGATCGAGGGCATCACCGAAGAGATCATGGGCATCGCGCTCAACCAGGCCAAGGGCGGCCGTCTCCACATCCTCGGCGAAATGGCCAAGGCCATCTCCGAAAGCCGTGGCCAGCTCGGCGAGTTCGCTCCGCGCATCGAAGTCATGAACATCCCGGTCGACAAGATCCGCGAAGTCATCGGCTCGGGCGGCAAGGTCATCCGCGAAATCGTCGAAAAGACCGGCGCCAAGATCAACATCGAAGACGACGGCACCGTGAAGATCGCCTCGTCGTCCGGCAAGGAAATCGAAGCGGCCCGCAAGTGGATCCACTCGATCGTCGCCGAGCCGGAAGTCGGCCAGATCTACGAAGGCACCGTTGTGAAGACCGCCGACTTCGGCGCCTTCGTCAACTTCTTCGGCGCCCGTGACGGCCTCGTCCACATCTCGCAGCTCGCCTCCGAGCGCGTCGCCAAGACGACCGACGTCGTCAAGGAAGGCGACAAGGTCTGGGTCAAGCTCATGGGCTTCGACGAGCGCGGCAAGGTTCGCCTGTCGATGAAGGTCGTCGACCAGGCCACCGGCAAGGAAGTCGTTGCCGAAAAGTCCGAGAAGAAGGGCGACGGCGAAGCCGCAGAATAAGCGGGCTTCACCCGAATGCATTCGGGGCGCGGGGCGGATCGCTCCGCGCCCCTTTCTTGTAGGAAGATGACGGATAGACCGATGAGCCGAGATGCGTTGAAGACCCTGTTTTACCCGTTCGACAGCGGCGTGATCGACCCGCCGGGCGAGGGCGAGCGCGTGCTCTTCCTCGGCGCCGAGGCAGGCTACAGGCTGCCTGAGGGCTTTGCGGCGTCGATCTCGGCCGTGCAGCCGCTCCGGCCGCTCTATCGCGCCCTCGAGGCCGCCCGCGCCGACGTGGCGCCCGAGGTCACCGGCGAGGACTACGACGTCACGCTGGTGCTTGCTGGCAAGCACAAGGGCGAGAACGAGGACCGCATCGCCGAGGCGCTGAAGCGCACCCGCGAAGGCGGACTGATCGTCGTTGCCGGCGGCAAGGAAGACGGCATCCAGTCGCTGAAGAAGCGCATCGCCAAGTTCGAATGGGACGGCGACCATCTGCCGAAATATCACGGTGTCGCCTTCTGGTTCACCCGCCCGGAAGATGTCACCGACGCCGTGCGCAAGCTCGCCAAGGTGCCGGTGCGCGTCGACGGCCTGTTCGAGGCGTCACCGGGCATGTTCTCGCACGACCGCGTCGATGCCGGCTCGGAACTGCTCGCCTCGCGTCTGCCGCACGATTTCCACGGCCATGCCGCCGATTTCGGCGCCGGCTGGGGCTATCTCGCAGCCAAGCTTGCAGAAGCCGCGCCCGGCACCAAGGGCATCGACCTGTTCGAGGCGGATCACGAGGCGCTCGAGGCGGCCCGCGTCAACATGATGGCGAATGCCCCGCGCATGCCGGCCCGCTTCTACTGGTTCGACCTGACCAGCGAAGAGCCGCGCGACAAGTACGACCTCATCGTCATGAACCCGCCCTTCCATGAGAGCCACGCCGCCGAGCCGGCGCTCGGCATCGCCATCATCAAGACGGCGATGAAGGCGCTGAAGCAGGGCGGCAAGCTGATGCTGGTCGCCAATCGCGGTCTTCCGTACGAGCAGGTGCTCGCCGAAAATTCCAAGGAGTATGGCGAGACCTGCCGCAACGCCCGCTTCAAGGTGCTCTGGGCCAAGCGCTGAGGGCCTGCGCCGCCGCATCTCACGCGAACGGGGAATTGAAGGAGCCGGGCAGATGACCCGGCTCTTTTGCATCTGGCGGCAAGTCAAACTTAGCCCGTTGCCTTCGCCGCCTTTCCGGCTCACCATGCGTCCGGTTTTCCTGCCGGAGGATGAGTTCCATGACGTCGGGAGTGAACAGGCCGCCTTTGAGCGAAGACGCGGCCGAAGCCATCGCCAAGGACATCAAGCAAGGCGAGGGACATGGCGCGACGTCCGAGGTCCCCATGTCGTTTCTGCGCAGCCTCTACCGTTCGCCGCTGGATCCCGAGCGCCGCACGCACACGGGTTTCGTCGTCGTCGCGGTCATCGCGGCTCTGCTTGTGCTCTTCGTCCTGGTTTGAACATGCGTGAAGGAAGGCACGCGGACGGGCGGCCCATGCGTGTCTTCAACCGCGCCGTCTCCCGATGATCAAAAAACCGCCAAGGACCGCGCAGAGCAGGCCGAGCGACAGGGGCAGCCCCTGGTGTCCGGCCACCTGCATGACAGCGCCGGTTGCGGGCGAGCCGACCATGCCGCCGATGCCCCAGGCGAAGGCGAAGGCGGCGTTGCCCGCAATCAGGGCCTGGCCGCTGAACCGCTCGCCGAGCTGGATGAGCGACAGGGTGTAGATCCCGAACGTCACGCCGCCCCAGACGAAAACGAACGGCCAGACGAGCCAGCTGTCGAACAGCCATGGCAAAAGCAGGCAGCCGCCCAGGGAGCAAAGGACACAGGACAACAGCGTCTGCCTCGACCCCCTGCGTTCGGACAGGCGTCCGATCAGGATCTGCAGCGACGCGTTGCCGGCAATGAAGCAGGTGATGAGCGGTGCGACGCGCACTTCGCTGCTGCCAAGTGCTGCGCCGTAGACGGCAAGCAGTGAAAGCAGGGTCTGCTCGAAGGCGGCGGCCGTTGCGACCGCAAACAGCAGCAACGGCGCCAGCGCAAGAAAGCCGGCGACGGACGTCGCCTCTCCATCCTGCGGCACATCGGGCAGGCGCGGTATCAGGGCGAGCAGGATCAGGCCGCAGAGGAGAAAGGCCAGGATGCCGATCAGGAAGGGGGGCCAGCCGTCCGTTCCGACCAGCGCGAGCGACAGCGGCCCGATGCCGAAGCCGGCTGAGACGACCGAGGAGTAGAGGCCCATGACGCGGCCGCGACGGGACGCGGGCGTGATTGCCACCAGCCAGGTCTCGCTGATCACCGAAAGCGGATTGGCGAAGACCCCAAGCAGGAAACGGAGCGGCATCCAGACCCAGACGTCCTGTGTCCAGCCAATGGCGGCAAGGGTGCAGACGGCCAGGATCGAGCACAGGATCGCAAGCCGGGCACCGCCCAGCCGTCGTGACAGCATCGGGATCAGGGGCGCCGACAGGATGAAGCCGAGCGGAGTCATGGCCGCCGACAGGCCGATCAGGGCGGGTGCCGTGCGCTGCCGTTCCAGGATGAAGCTGAGCAGCGGATAGGTCAGCCCCTGCGCCACGGCAAAGACGGTGACGGTGGCGATGATGCCCGCCATTGCGGCCCATGGGGCCGGACCCTCTCGGGGCGTGATCCGCTGGCCGAGAGCCGGCGTCGCCGCGGGCAACGGCTGGTCCGATGGCATTCTTCCGGTCACCTCAAAGCACCTGCCAGAAGGGCCTGGCGAGTTCCTCCTCGACCTGGCGTCGCGTCAGGCCGATATCGGCGATCAGATGCGGATCGCCCTTGAGCTTTCGTTGGAGCTCTGTCCGAAATTGGTTCCGTTCACGCCAGGCGGCGGCCATCCGTCTGAGCGTTTCGATAGGGCCATGCGAACGCATCGGGCGCGTCGGCGTCGCAGGCGCCGGTGCCTGATGCGAAGCGATGGGAGGGAAGGGGGTGTTGTTCATGGCAACCTCGCTATCGGCTTCGAGGGTCCGGGACCCTCGACCTGAAGAAGGCTGGATTCTGCGCAATGCGATCAGCGCCGTACTTAATCCCTTCCAAAAAGTTCTCAAAAACTTCCAAACGGGCTATAGCTCGCCACATGCAGGAAACGCGTTTTGCCTTCGGTCCGTTTGTGCTTGATCCGGGTGCGGGAACGCTCCTGCGGAACGACGATCCCGTGGCCGTTGGCTATCGCGGCGTAAAGCTGCTTGCAGCCCTTGTTGGACGGCCCGGAGAAATCCTCGCGAAGGCCGAGTTGATGGATGCGGCCTGGCCGGGCACGGCCGTCGAGGAGGGCAATCTCACCGTTCAGATCGCCCAGCTGAGGAAACTGCTCGGCCCGGCCGTCGATGGCGGTGAATGGATCTCGACCGTGCCGCGTGTCGGCTACCGCTTTACCGGGACCATCGAGCGGCTGGGCGGCGTGACGAAAAAGCCTCTGCCGCTGCCGAACAAGCCATCGATCGCCGTGCTGCCTTTCGTCAACCTCAGCAACGATCCCGAGCAGGAATCCTTTGCGGACGGGATGACGGAAGACCTGATTACGGACCTGTCCAGAAGCGGTGGCCTTTTCGTCATCGCCCGCAACTCGGTCTTTGCCTACAAGGGCAGGGCAATGGACGTGCGTGCGATCGCCGAGGATCTCGGGGTGCGTTACCTGTTGGAGGGCAGCGTCCGCCGCGCCGCCGACAGGGTACGCATCAACGCCCAGCTGGTGGATGCGCAAACTGGCGAACATCTCTGGGCGGAGCGCTTCGATCGGAACCTCGAACATATCTTCGCAGTCCAGGACGAGGTGACGGCCAAGATCGTCGAGGCGTTGCTCGGTCGGCTGCGCACACCGCCGTCACGCAATCGGCCCAAAAGTCTCGAGGCCTATGATCTTTGCGTGCGCGCGCGCAAGCTGATCGACGATTCGCCGCAAACGGCCCGTGAAGCGCATCTGATGCTTACCCGCGCGCTTTCGCTCGACCCTGATTACGCCGAGGCCTATCGCTGGCTCGCCATGAACTACTGGATGGGGTGGGTGCATTGGGGTGAACCGGTCCAGCCGGCGCGCAGCGTTGCTCTGGAGCTGGCGCGCAAGGCCGTCGCGATCGATCCCAACGATGCCGGCTGCCGCTGGGTGCTGGCAAATCTGCTCGCCTATGAGCGCAGCTTCGCCGAGGCCGACGCGGAATTCGCCAAGGCCATCGAGCTCGACCCGAACGAAGCCGACACCTGGGCGACATTGTCCGACATCACGATCCTGGCCGGCCGGGTCGAGGAAGGACTGGAGCACATTCGCAAGGCGTTCCGACTGAACCCCTATCCGGCAAGCTGGTACTATCTGACACTCGGCCAGGCGCAATATGCGGCCGGAGACTACGAAGCCGCGGTCGAGACGCTGCGCAAGGACGAGACCTACCGCACCAGCTCGCGTCGCTTCCTCGCGGCGAGCCTCGCGCAACTGGGACGGCTGGACGAGGCGCGCGCCGAGGTCGACCTGTTCCTCGTCGCCAATCCCCATTTCACGACAGGCTTCTGGGTCACGACGGAGCCGTTTCGCGATGCAGCGATGCTTGCGCACTTCGTTGACGGTTTTCACAAGGCCGGTCTTCCGGATTGACGGCGCGGCCGTCTTGAGGATGCGGGCTTGCGAAACCGACCCGTCTCCTGCGATCTGGCCCTACTGCATCGATGGAATGATCGTGCCGGCCATCCGGGGTGGCCGGCGTTCATGCGCCTAACCACGATCGCTGCGCGTGTATTTGAGTGTTGCCTTATATTCGTAAGGCATGCTATCATGGGTTTTAATCATTACGGACGCAACCTGTTTGTTGCCTTTATCTCTTCTCCCACGATCGCAGGATGATCAGCGGATAGAGACCTATGTTTGGATTCATAAGATTGCTGCGTAGAACTTTATTTCGCCCGTCGGCGCGCGGGAAAGCGAAGTCGGAACCAAGCACCATCCGTCCATTCTGACCGGCGCAGAAAAAGCAGCCGGCGCGAGGTATACGCATTTGTTCGGCACGGCTTACCTGAAGGTTGTTTTGTCGCGTTTCGCCGTCATGGTCAGCCTGTTGCTCCTGGCTTTGGGCTCGACGGCTCTGGCATCGCCCGCCGGTGGCCCCGAGATGCAGTTCTTCGTCGTTCGCAGCGGCCAGCCGGGGTGCGAGCCGACCTGTCCGGAATGGATCTCCGCCGAGGGGGCGATCGCCCGCGACAGTCCGGCGCGTTTGAAGAAGCTGCTGAAAATCATCGGCGACCGCCGCCTGCCGATCGTGGTGACGTCGCCCGGCGGAGACGTCGACGCCGCTCTGGCGCTCGGTCGCCTCATCCGGGAACGAAAGCTTGAAGTCGCGGTCGGCAAGACCCGCTTCGTCGGCTGTCAGCCGTTGCAAAAGGACTGCCGTGAAAACGACGGCAAGGGCGCTCGCTACATCGGTGCCGCCTATTCGGCTGGCGCCTATTGTGCTTCCGCCTGTCCGTTGATGCTTGCCGGCGGCGCCCGGCGGGTGGTCGGCCAATGGGCGTATCTGGGCGTCCACCAGGTCACCACAGTCTATGTGAAGATCCAGACGCGGTATCGCGAGCAGTATCGCGTCGTAAACGGCAAGAAGAAGGTCATGAGCAAGAAGGTGGTCAGTCGCAAGAATGTCGGCAGCCACAAGACCTATGAGATGAACAAGGCGATGGAGCGCCAGCTTGCGGCCTACCTTGCGGAAATGGGGGTCGGCCGGACCGTCGTCGATCTGATGAAGGTGACGCCCGTCGCCGACATGCGCAAGATCGAACCCGTGGTGATGCTGGAGATGAAGTTGATTACGCAACTCGGCGGGGTCGAACTGCTGACGGCTGCCGATGTTTGCAGGACCGTGCCGGCGGCCGCCAACTGCCGGGTCTTCGTGATGTCGGACCTGAAACGTCAGTAGAGCCGGGGAGTGTGGGATGAAGGCCGAGCTAAAGGCATGGACGCCGTTCGGCGACAGGATCCGGCGCGGAGTGCGAGGGGCATTGCTGACGATCTGTCTGGCGGCCTGTAGCCTCTTCAGCCCGCCGACGGGGATGGCGGCGGAGCCGGAGATGCGGTTCGTCGTCGTGCGATCGAACCAGGCCGGCTGTGAACCGACATGCACGGAGTGGATTTCCGCCAGGGGCGCCATCGGTCCGCAGACACCGGCGTTGCTGAAGGCGACCCTTAAGGCCCTTGCAGGCAGAAAGCTGCCCGTGGTGCTCGTGTCCTCCGGCGGCGACATGGCCGCTGCCATGGCGCTCGGACGTATCATCCGCAAGAACAAGCTGAACGTGGCGATCGGCACGACAGTCTTCGTCGGCTGCCAACGCGACGAGGAGAACTGCACGGCAAACGACAACAGAGGCGCTCACTTTATCGGCGAGGCGGCATCGCGCGGCATTTGCCTGCGCGCCTGCGCCCTTGTCCTGGCGTCGGGCATTCGTCGTATCGCGGGAGAAGGTACGCTGGTCGATAGCGTTCCCATGGTGGGTGCCAATGCGGCAGACACCAGGAGGCTGGTCGTCTACTACGGTGAGATGGGCGTGCGATACCAACTCCTGGCCGCAGATTTGAAGGGCGAGGGCAGCAACCCCGGCCGTTGGCAAATGTTCAAGGCGCTGCTGGTGACGAGCACGCTTGCGGTCGATCAATTGGTGGATGCTCAGATTTGCCGAGGCACGCCCGCGCCGGACAATTGCCGGGTGTTCACGACGATGGATCTGGAGTAGTTGCTCTCGGCGCCGAGGCGGGGCATGCGCGGCATGCCCCCCGTTCAGCCCTGTCGCCCATATTGCTCCATGAACGCGCGATGGCCGATCGCGAAGCCTGGGGTTTGATCCGCGCAACCAAAAAGCCCCGGCGAGACCGTCGCCGGGGCTTTTTAGTTGAGTTATTCTGTGGATCGAATGCTGGGCGATCCTACTCGGCGTCGGCGGTTCTCAACGCATCGAGTGCCGGCATCGAGGTGATGTTGTAGCCGCTGTCGACGTAGTGGATCTCACCGGTGACGCCGCGCGAAAGGTCCGAAAGCAGGTAAAGCGCCGAGTTGCCGACATCGTCGATGGTGACGGTGCGGCGCAGCGGCGAGTTCTTCTGCTGCCAGGAGAGCATCGCCCGGGCGTCGGAAATGCCGGCGCCGGCGAGCGTGCGGATCGGGCCCGCCGAGATCGCGTTGACGCGAATGCCGCGAACGCCGTAGTCGGCGGCGAGATAGCGCACCGAAGCCTCGAGCGCTGCCTTGGCGACACCCATGACGTTGTAGTTCGGCATGACGCGCATCGAGCCGCCATAGGTGAGCGTCAGCATCGAGCCGCCCTCATCCATCAACTCGGCCGCGCGCCTGGCGATCTCGGTGAAGGAGAAGCAGGAGATCACCATCGTGCGGCTGAAATTGTCGCGCGAGGTGTCGGCGTAAAGGCCTTTCAGCTCGTTTTTGTCCGAGAAGCCGATGGCGTGAACGATGAAGTCGAGCTTGCCCCAGCGTTCCTTGATCGCATCGATGACCGCATCGACGGAGGCAATGTCTTCGACATCGCAGGGAAGCAGGAAGTCGGAACCGAGTTCGGCCGCCAGCGGCTTGACGCGCTTGCCCAGCGCCTCGCCCTGATAGGTGAAGGCCAGTTCCGCGCCCTGCGCTGCAAGCGCCTTGGAGATGCCCCAGGCAATAGAATGGTTGTTGGCCACACCCATGATGAGGCCACGCTTTCCAGTCATCAGTCCCGTCATGGTGTTATCCGTTGTAGCGCTGGAAGACGAGCGTTGCGTTGGTGCCGCCGAAGCCGAAGGAGTTCGAAAGAACCGTATCGATCTTGGCATTGTCGATGCGCTTGCGAACGATCGGAACGCCGTCGAACTCCGGGTCGAGCTCGCTGATATGCGCGCTTTCGCCGATGAAGCCTGCCTGCATCATCAGCAGGCCGTAGATCGATTCCTGTACGCCGGCCGCACCGAGCGAGTGACCCGTGAGCGACTTGGTCGACTGGATGTGCGGCATCTTGCTGCCGAACACTTCGCGGATCGCGCCGATTTCCTTGCTGTCGCCAACCGGCGTCGAAGTGCCGTGGGTGTTGATGTAATCCACGTCGCCCTTAACGGTCGAGAGCGCCTGACGCATGCAGCGGATCGCGCCTTCGCCCGACGGAGCCACCATGTCGTAGCCGTCGGAGGTTGCGCCATAGCCGACGATTTCGGCGTAGATCTTGGCGCCGCGGGCCTTGGCGTGCTCCAGTTCTTCGAGAACGAGGACGCCCGCGCCGCCGGCAATGACGAAACCGTCGCGGTTGGCGTCATAGGCGCGCGAAGCCGTTGCCGGCGTTTCGTTGTACTTCGACGACATGGCGCCCATGGCGTCGAAGAGGTTGGACATGGTCCAGTCGAGGTCTTCGTGACCGCCGGCAAACATCACGTCCTGCTTGCCCCACTGGATCATCTCGGCGGCGTTGCCGATGCAGTGCGCCGAGGTCGAGCAGGCCGACGAGATCGAGTAGTTGACGCCGTGGATCTGGAACCAGGTGGCAAGCGTCGCGGATGCCGTGGACGACATCGCCTTCGGAACGGCGAACGGGCCGATGCGCTTCGGGCTGACGTTCTTGCGGGTGACGTCGGCGGCCTCGACGATCGTGCGGGTGGACGGACCGCCCGAGCCCATGATGATGCCGGTGCGCTCGTTGCGGGCGATGACCGCTTCTTCCAGGCCGGAATCGGCGATCGCCTGCTTCATCGCCACGTGGTTCCAGGCACCGCCCTGCGACAGGAAGCGCATGGCGCGACGATCGACCAGTTCGGTCGGATCGAGCGACGGCGCGCCCCAGACCTGGCACTTGAAGCCGTTCTCGGCGAAATCGGGAGAAAACGTGATGCCCGACTTGGCATCGCGCAACGACGCCGTGACTTCGTCTGCATTGTTTCCGATGGAGGAAACGATGCCGAGGCCCGTGACAACAACCCGTCTCATGGTACTGACCTTTTCTTTATTTCGTTCGCTGCGGAAAGGCCTGGATGTTACTCGGCCTTATCCTTCGACAAGCCGACGCGCAGGTCGGTCGCCTGATAGATAGTCTCGCCATCGGCTTTCAGCCAGCCGTCGGCGGTGCCGAGCACGAGCCGTCCGCGCATGACGCGCTTGAAGTCGATGCCGTATTCGAGAAGCTTGGTATGGGGACGCACCATGCCCTTGAACTTCACTTCGCCTGTGGACAGCGCCATGCCGCGGCCCGGCTCGCCGAGCCAGCCGAGGTAGAAGCCGGTCAGCTGCCACATGCCGTCGAGGCCGAGGCAGCCGGGCATGATCGGATTGCCCTGGAAGTGGCAGGGGAAATACCAGTCGTCCGGCCGCACGTCGTATTCGGCGCGCAGGTAGCCCTTGTCGAAGGCGCCGCCGGTCTCGGAGATCTCGGTGATGCGATGAACCATCAGCATCGGCGGCAGCGGCAGCTGGGCATTGCCGGGGCCAAACAACTCTCCACGGCCGCAGGCCAGGATTTCCTCATAGCTGAAGCTGGATTGTCTGGTCGTCATGAATGGATGTTTCCCCGCGTAACAAATTGTGTTGTCCGACCTGCTTTAGAGCAAGTTCGGCTTGAAATGAAGCGTGGCGACCCGGATCTTGCGGTTTTCCGTCCGGTCTCCATCGCTTCAGATGGCGATTTCACTCCGCCGTCGCTTACAGGATCAATGTGGGCCCGACCAGAGTTAATTGCCAGCATTCCCCGAGTTTGACCGGTTTTTCGGGCTTTGCAACGCTTGTCGAAGCCGGAATCTATTGAAAGGCGAGGGCGTAAAAGTTATATCGCGGAGGAAGTATTGTGAATTTCGCCGGGATACATGGAACGACCCTTGATGACGAAAGCAACAGAAGTGAGTTCGGAAGAAAGGCTGCGCCACTCAGGCCTGCGTCCGACCCGTCAGCGCGTTGCCCTCGCCGATCTGATCTTTGCCAAGGGTGATCGCCACCTGACCGTCGAAGAACTGCACGAGGAGGCTGTCATGGCTGGCGTGCCGGTGTCGCTCGCGACCGTCTACAATACGCTGCACCAGTTCACCGAAGCCGGTATGATCCGTGTGCTCGCCGTCGAAAGCGCCAAGACGTACTTCGACACCAACGTATCGGATCACCACCACTTTTTCGTCGAGGGCCAGAACGAGGTGCTCGACATTCCGGTGAGCAACATCCACATCGACAATCTGCCGGAGCCGCCCGAGGGCATGGAGATTTCGCATGTCGACGTGGTCATCCGGTTGCGCCGCAAGAACGGTCGCTGATCCGGCCGATCTTGGGGACTGCCGGATATCCGGCGACCACCGTCATGATGGCCGCCTCACTACGACTGGCGGCTGCTATTCCGTTACCGTCAAGGTGGCGCGCATTCCCGCTTCGTAGTGCCCCTTGATGTTGCAAAGCAGCACGTAGGATCCCGGCGTGAGCTTGGCTTTCAGCTGGCCATCGGCCCCGGGCTTCAGCTCCGATACTTCGCCAGGGGTTTCGAGCTGCTTTTCATCGATGCGATGCTTGGCGGCGATGACCTTGAGCTTCTGGTCGGCCGACTTCAGCTTCACCAGCACCATCTCGTGCTCTTCCGCCATGGCGTCGTTGTGCACCTGAAAGATGGTCTCCCCGGCTCTTGTCGTCGACTGATCGAGTGTCAGTGTCATCGGACCGCCTGCTTCACCTCCTTCGACGACCTTGATGGTCGTGGCGGCAAATGCGGGCGAGGCCATGCAAAGAAGGGCGAGTGCGGCAAGCTTGTTGCTGAAGAAACGCATGCGGTATCCCTTTCGCTGAGGCCGTCTGGGTCACGGCCGACACCGCACTGACTACGCTACCCGGGCTGTCCGTCGCCTGTCATGGACCCTGTCATGGACGGGCAGCGCGAGAGGGCCTCACATCACGTCGTCGGGATCGCGCCCTGGCAGCGCCTTGCCGGTGGGCAGCGTCCAGCCGAACTTGAGTGCGCCGCCGCGCACGACGAAGGCTGCGATGACCCCGAGCGTCGACGTTGCCACAAGCGGCAGTCCGGCGACGCTGGCAAGCACGAAGGCGCCGGCGCCGACGAGTGCTGCCGTGACATAGATTTCCGGCCGCAGGAGCACCGACGGCTCGCCGGCGAGCATATCGCGCAACACGCCGCCGAAGGTGGCCGTCAGCATGCCGGTGACGAGCGCCACCGTCGCCGAGCCTGTCGCCGCATAGCCCTTGGCGGCGCCCATGACGCTGTAGGCCGAAAGCCCGATCGCATCCAGCCAGACGAGCACCCGGTAGCGCGAATCGAAGAGATGCGCGGTGAAGAACAGCACCACCGCGACCGTGACGCAGACGAGCAGATAGGTCGGGTTGGTGACCCAGAAGACCGGCGTGGCGCCGAGCACGACGTCGCGCATCGTGCCGCCGCCGATGCCGGTCACGGAGGCGAGAAACAGGTAACCGATGATGTCGAGCTGCTTGCGCGAGGCCGAAAGCGCCCCGGTGGCGGCAAAGACCGCCACGCCGGCATAATCGAGGATTTCGAGGATCGGCATGGGCGCTCCCGGCAAGAATCGGCTTGTCATCGAAGCTGGGGCATGCCGTGCCCCGGCGTCAACTGTCTGAGGGGGGCGGCAGGATCGTCTGCGTCCGGCCGAGCAGGTAATAGGCAACGAGCCCGGTCCACTCCTTGGCGGCAGTCGTCGTCAGCTGCGCATTCAGCGAGGGCTGGGTGAAATCGAAGCCGAGCCCTACCTTGCCACTCGTGCGGTAGTCGGTCGGCCAGGGCAGGACGTCGATGCCGTTGGCGCGGAAGAGCGCGACCGAGCGCGGCATATGGTACGCCGAGGTGACGAGCGCACATTGCGTCAGCCCGTTTGCCGCCAGCAGATCCTTGGTGTAGCGCGCGTTCTCGAAGGTCGTGCGCGAATCTTCCTCGCGGATCACCCGATCGGCGGCGATACCGAACATGTCGAAGAAGGCTTTCGAGGCCAGCGCATCGCCCTCATAGGCGCCGCTGATCGAGCCATCGCCGCCGGATACGAGGATCCGTGCTTCGGGATAGCGCCTGGCGAGGCTGGCGGTCTCGATGAAGCGATCTGCCGCCTGGTTGAGCTCCGTGCCGCCGCGGCCCGCCATGACTTCGTTTTCGAAGGCGCCGCCGAGAACGATGATGCAGGAGAGCGCTGCTGGCGCCGCCGGGCGCACAAACCGATCTTCGAGCGCTTGCAGGGCGTAGGAGCCAGTCGTGGTGAACAGGCTGACGAAAAGCACCAGCGCGCCGAGGCTGCCGAGGAGGGCGCCGATGCGTCGCCAGCCGATGGCGGTCGCAAGCAGTCCGGCGATGACGGCGAGAAGCGCGAACGACAGCGGCTGCGCGGCCAGCCAGAAGATTTTCGAGATCAGAAACATGGCATCAGCTTCTGCGGTCCGCTGCTTAACAAATCATGAAGGCATCGCGGCGACGCCGGGTGTCGCCCGCCGAACAGTTGTGTGCGCTCCGCGCAAGATAGAGCGCGCATCCTGTTCATCCGAACGTTGCGTGGGCGGCTCCGGCCACCACTTTCATTTGAAGCCGAAAGGAGTATCATCCGGGAGATGACAACGATAGCGGGCTTCCGATCGCAGTTGTTTCGTGCCGCCAACGAGGTCCATGACCTCACCCCGTTGCAGGCACAACGTTTGCTTGAAGGCGCAGTGGCGCTGATCCGCTGCATGCGCGAACAAACGGGCATGGAGCCAAACACCGAAGCGCCCGACGTGACCAACATCCTTCTGGATATTGCCGGTTCCATACCCAAACGGTCCGAGCGTGAAATCCGCAACGCCTTGCTCGAGTCCGCCGACATCATCCGGTTGCTGACGATGATCCTGGATTCGCTGGACGAACTGGCAGCGGACGAGCCTTGAGAGGCGGATCTTGATCAATCGAAGGAAAGTTTGGTGGAGCTAAGCGGGATCGAACCGCTGACCTCTTGCATGCCATGCAAGCGCTCTCCCAGCTGAGCTATAGCCCCATATCGGGTTCCGGCTAGGCCGGTCCGGGAAGTTCGCCGGGCTGTTTTGCTCGGCGAGTGGCGGCTTATTACTTCCCCTTTTTGAGGATGGCAAGCCGAAAAATGCGTGGCCTGTGGATTTATTTTTTGTCCCGGCCATTTTTCTCCCGTCCGGGCCGAAAAGGCCGAGGACGGGAGCATTTCATTGTCATTTGAAGCGCTTAGACGTCTTCTTCGTCGTCCGACACGCCGATGAGGTCGCTCATGTCGTCGTCATCGTCTTCGTCGTCGGTCTGCAGGAAGGTGTCGTCATCGTCGTCGCCGTCGATTTCGACATCGTCGTCGCCGAGATCCGGCAGGTCGTCGCCGCCCGCTGCCTCATCGTCGGCATCCTCGAGCGAAACGAGTTCGACTTCGGTGTTCTCTGCATCGACTTCCGTGACGTCTTCTTCTTCTTCCTTCTCGAGCACCTTGGCGACCGAGGTTTCTTCGAAGAAGTTCAGCGGATAGGACTTGCCGGTGTAAGGCGAAACGATCGGATCACGGTTCAGATCGTAGAATTTGCGCCCCGTTTCCGGGTCGATGCGCTTTGTTCCAAGTTCCGGTTTTGCCACTGTCAAAGCCTCTTGAATGGCCGGCCGTGCCGGCGCTTGCCGGAAAACCGGCGGGTGGAAAGGGTATCAAGCTTATGATGATTAGCCGGTCCCCTTAATCGTCTTGGCTGCATCTGTCAAAGGCAAAACGCCAAAGCCCCGGCCTCGCCGGCTTTCCGGCCCCTCCCGCGCCTCCTGCGGGCCTCACCGCGCGGAGGCGAATTATGGAAACGGGCAGCAGGGGTGTGGTAGGAGTGCTCCGAAGCGGGGCATGGTTGGCCCTCGCGCTTGGAGCGCCCTTTCGGGCCAGAGGATGCCGCATGTCTCATGGATCGGGCCCGAGACCCGCCACCGCCCGAAAATCCGCCGATCTCAGCGGTACGATCCGCATTCCCGGCGACAAGTCGATCTCGCACCGGGCGTTGATCTTGGGCGGGCTTGCCAGCGGCGAGACGCGCATCACAGGCCTGCTCGAGGGCGTGGATGTGCTTGCCACCGGCCGCGCGATGCAGGCGATGGGCGCAACGATCCGCAAGGAGGCCGATGCCTGGATCGTCAACGGTGTCGGCAACGGTGCGCTGCTTGCGCCGGAAGCGCCGCTTGATTTCGGCAATGCCGGCACCGGTTGCCGCCTGACGATGGGGCTGACGGGCGTCTATGATTTCGAAGCCGTCTTTACCGGCGACGCCTCGCTCAGCCGCCGGCCGATGGCGCGGGTTATCGCCCCGCTGCGCGAAATGGGCGTGCAGGTGAGGGCGGCTGCCGGCGATCGCCTGCCGGTAACGCTTCGCGGACCGAAGACGCCGACGCCGATCACCTATCGCGTGCCCGTCGCCTCCGCCCAGGTGAAGTCGGCGGTGTTGCTTGCCGGTCTCAACGCGCCCGGCATCACCACGGTCATCGAGCCGATCATGACGCGCGATCATACGGAACGCATGCTGAAGGGATTTGGTGTCGAACTCTCTGTCGAGAGCGACGGAAGCGGCGTCCGCACGATCCACCTCGAAGGTCGCGGCAAGCTGGTCGGGCAGCAGATCGACGTGCCGGGTGATCCTTCGTCGGCGGCTTTCCCGCTGGTTGCGGCCCTGATCGTCCCGGGCTCCGACATCACGATTAAGAACGTGCTGATGAATCCGACACGCACGGGCCTGATCCTGACCCTGCGGGAGATGGGCGGGGATATCGAGGTGGTCGACAGCAGGCAGGTCGGCGGAGAAGACGTGGCGGATCTGCGCGTACGCCATTCCGAACTGAAAGGCGTCACCGTTCCGAGGGAGCGCGCCGCCTCGATGATCGACGAGTATCCGGCCCTCGCCATCGCCGCCGCCTTCGCCGAAGGCGCAACCGTGATGACCGGCCTTGACGAATTGCGGGTGAAGGAGTCCGACCGTCTCGCCGCCATCGCCGCGGGCCTGACACTCAACGGCGTCGATTGCGAGGAAGGAAAGTCTTCGCTCGTCGTGCGCGGCCGGCGCGACGGCAAGGGCCTTGGAAACGCAGCCGGCGCTGCGGTGAAGACGCATCTCGATCACCGCATCGCCATGAGCTTCCTTGTCCTCGGGCTTGCATCCGAACAGCCGGTTACCGTTGACGACATCTCGATGATCGCGACGAGCTTTCCGGAGTTCACGGAGATGATGACCGGACTTGGGGCGAGGCTTGAGTGAAGGCGGCAGGCCCAGTGAAGATCAAATGGTTTCTGACGGCCGGGGCCGTTTCGGTTCTTACGCTGCTGACACAGATCGGTGGAATCATCCTTCTCCTTGCGATCGGGCTTGCACGGCTCAAGAGAGGCGGCACTGGCATTTTTGGCCTTCTCGCACTCTTCTTGGGTCTCTATGCGGCAGGAAGCGGCCTGAGTTACGCTGTCGCACCCGTCTTCGGGCGGGTTCCGCTTCCGTGCTTCGGCGACGGCTCTCGCCTCAGGATGCAGTCGCCGATCTTCTGTGTCTTGAACCGCCAGTATGTGACGCCGAAGATGCGGGACGCGGCGATTGCCTTGTCGCAACGCATAGGCGAGGCGTTTCCGGGAACGACGACCTTGGCTCTCGATGCCAACTTTCCGTTCATCGATGGCTTCCCGCTTTTTCCGCATCTGTCGCATTCCGACGGCCGCAAGCTCGACGTGGCGTTCTTCTATCAGGATGCGGATGGCCGGTTTCAGGATCAGGCAACTCGCTCGCCGATCGGCTATTTTGCGTTTGAGGAACCGCTTCCGGGGAGCGAACTTCCGTGCCGGGATCGCGGTGACCTCTTGACCTTGCGCTGGGACTTGGGGTTCTTGCAGTCGCTGTGGCCGGCGTTGCCGCTGGAGCAAGCCCGGACCCGTGAGGCTCTTCGTTGGCTGTCCGACGAAGGCAGGGCGTTCGGTGTCGAGAAGATTTTCGTGGAGCCGCATCTGGTGCAAAGACTTGGCGTTGCGGCGGAGTCCATTCGGTTTCAGGGTTGCCGGGCCGCCAGGCACGACGACCACATACACATGCAGGTTGGAAAATGACGTTCACCATCGCCATCGACGGGCCGGCCGCAGCCGGCAAGGGCACGCTGTCGCGACGGATCGCCGAGGAATACGGCTTCCATCATCTCGATACCGGTCTGACCTACCGCGCCACGGCCAAGGCGCTTCTCGATGCCGGCCTGCCGCTCGACGACGAGGCCGTCGCCGAGACGATGGCGCGCGAGGTCGAACTGGCGGGTCTCGATCGCTCGGTGCTCTCCGCCCATGCGATCGGCGAGGCGGCGTCGAAGATCGCCGTCATGCCGGCCGTGCGCCGCGCGCTCGTCGAGGCGCAGCGCGCCTTCTCTCTGCGCGAACCCGGTACGGTGCTCGACGGCCGCGATATCGGCACTGTCGTCTGCCCGGATGCGCCGGTGAAACTCTATGTTACCGCCTCGCCGGAAGTGCGGGCGAAGCGCCGCTTTGACGAGATCGTCGGCAATGGCCAGCCGGCCGACTATCAGGCGATCTTCGAGGATGTGAAGAAGCGCGACGAGCGCGACATGGGCCGCGCCGACAGTCCCTTGCGTCCTGCCGAAGACGCGCACTTGCTTGATACGTCCGAAATGAGTATAGAGGCGGCGTTTCAGGCCGCGAAGACTTTGATCGATGCGGCCCTGATCAAGAAGATCTGAAGAAGAGCCCATCCCCGACTTGGTCAGGATCGCCCTTCTTGCATAGCCTGAAATTCCGTCCACGCGCCGGATTGCTCCTTAGATGGAGCGGACTGGGTTCAGGCCTGTTCAACACCAGCCCCCGGCGCATGTGCGTCTCCCCGCGAGATGCATGCAGGAGATTCCATGTCTGCTACCAATCCTACCCGTGACGATTTCGCCGCCCTTCTCGAAGAGTCCTTCGCGAAGACCGATCTCGCCGAAGGCTATGTTGCCAAGGGCATCGTTACGGCCATCGAAAAGGACGTCGCCGTTGTCGACGTCGGTCTGAAGGTCGAAGGCCGCATCGCTCTGAAGGAATTCGGCGCGAAGGCCAAGGACGGCTCGCTCAAGGTCGGCGACGAAGTCGAAGTCTACGTTGAGCGTATCGAAAACGCGCTCGGCGAAGCTGTTCTGTCGCGCGAAAAGGCTCGCCGCGAAGAAAGCTGGATGCGCCTGGAAGTGAAGTTCGAAGCCGGCGAACGCGTCGAAGGCATCATCTTCAACCAGGTCAAGGGTGGCTTCACCGTCGATCTCGACGGCGCCGTTGCCTTCCTTCCGCGCAGCCAAGTCGACATCCGTCCGATCCGCGACGTCACCCCGCTGATGCACAACCCGCAGCCCTTCGAAATCCTCAAGATGGACAAGCGCCGCGGCAACATCGTCGTATCGCGTCGTACGGTTCTCGAAGAGTCCCGCGCCGAGCAGCGTTCTGAAATCGTTCAGAACCTGGAAGAAGGCCAGGTTGTCGAAGGCGTCGTCAAGAACATCACCGACTACGGTGCGTTCGTCGACCTCGGCGGCATCGACGGCCTGCTCCATGTCACCGACATGGCATGGCGCCGCGTGAACCATCCGTCGGAGATCCTGAACATCGGCCAGCAGGTCAAGGTTCAGATCATCCGCATCAACCAGGAAACCCACCGCATCTCGCTCGGCATGAAGCAGCTCGAGTCGGATCCGTGGGATGGCATCGGCGCGAAGTACCCGGTCGGCAAGAAGATCTCCGGTACCGTCACGAACATCACCGACTACGGTGCGTTCGTCGAGCTGGAGCCGGGCATCGAAGGCCTGATCCACATCTCCGAAATGTCCTGGACCAAGAAGAACGTACACCCCGGCAAGATCCTGTCCACGAGCCAGGAAGTCGACGTTGTCGTTCTCGAAGTCGATCCGACCAAGCGTCGTATCTCCCTCGGCCTCAAGCAGACGCTCGAGAACCCGTGGCAGGCATTCGCGCATAGCCATCCGGCTGGCACCGAAGTCGAAGGCGAAGTCAAGAACAAGACCGAATTCGGCCTGTTCATCGGCCTCGACGGCGACGTCGACGGCATGGTTCACCTTTCCGACCTCGACTGGAACCGTCCGGGCGAGCAGGTCATCGAAGAGTTCAACAAGGGCGACGTCGTTCGCGCTGTTGTTCTCGACGTCGACGTCGAGAAGGAGCGCATCTCGCTCGGCATCAAGCAGCTCGGCAAGGATGCAGTCGGCGACGCCGCTGCTTCGGGCGAACTGCGCAAGAACGCCGTTGTTTCGGCTGAAGTCATCGCGATCAACGATGGCGGCATCGAAGTGAAGCTCGTCAACCACGAAGACATCACCTCGTTCATCCGCCGCGCTGACCTGTCGCGTGACCGCGACGAACAGCGTCCGGAGCGTTTCTCGGTTGGTCAGGTTGTCGACGCTCGCGTCACCAACTTCTCCAAGAAGGACCGCAAGATCCAGCTGTCGATCAAGGCTCTGGAAATCGCTGAAGAGAAGGAAGCCGTTGCTCAGTTCGGTTCGTCCGACTCGGGCGCTTCGCTCGGCGACATCCTCGGCGCGGCTCTGAAGAACCGCCAGAACAACGAGTAATCGTTGTCTGACATCTGAAACGAAAAACCCGCGGAGAGCGATCTCCGCGGGTTTTTCTTTGCAAGTTGGTCTGACGCGCCGAATCCGCTTGGTTTCGAGCCGCGCTCAAGGCTGAGCCGGGTGCTTAACCGAGACCGCCGAGCCTACGGTAAAGATCGTAGGCGTCGGGCGTTTCCGGAGCCTCGTCCTCCGGCATAGCCTCACCGCTCGGCTCTCCGCCGTCCGGATCGCCGTCGCTTCCCTCGTCTGCCGTCTGTTCTTCGCCGGATGCGTCTTCGCCGGAGCCTCCGGGCAGCCCGCGCGAATGGTCTTCGCCTTCCGTCTCGCTCGCGGCCGGAGGGTAGGGGATCATGGTGAAAGGGATGGCCTCGCGCGGCAGGCCGTTTTCCACCAGCCTGGCGATCATCTGCTGCACCGTCTGTTCGTCCGCGGCGCGCTGCGGGCGAATGTCTGTGGGTGTGCGCTGCGGTGCAGCGGTCTCCTCGGAGCGATCGTCGAGCAGCGACGGCAAGGCGGTGCCGGTGTCCGTTGCGGCGCGTTGGCGGGCGGCAGCGTCTGCGGCGCGCGCCGGCGTGCCGGTTTCCTTGCTCGGGGTCTGGGGCTGGGCAGCCGCTTCGTCCGTCTGCTGCGCCGCCGATCCGGGGTCACCATCGGCCGCCCCGGCAGGCAGGGCCACGCTGTCGCGGATGAGCGTCTTGATCGCTTCGGAAAGCACCCGCGCCGAGCGGGCCTCCGGTTCGTTGCGACCGGCGGTCGGGGCGGTCCTGTGGCCGTCTTCCTCTTCGGTGTCGGGCAGCGGTCCGTAGGTACCGTCGGGATCCTCGCCTTCGGTCGTGTCGGCAGCCTCCATCTCATCGGCGACATGCCCGTCGAGCGGAACTGCGTTGTCTTCGACCGGGGCTTCCGCCTCGCCATGCCCGCTCTGGGCGGATTGCACGGCCCCATCGGCCTCGATCATCGGCTCCGCCAGCGCTGCCGCTTGCGCGATCTCGCCTTCGCCCGCAAGCAGGGAGGCAGCGCCGCCGATCGGCGTATCGCCCGAGGACGCGCTCCTTGCGCCGCTGCGTGCCTCGCTCCGTTCCGCCGGTTTTTCGCCTGGGCCTTTCGAGGGAGCTTCGGGTCTGGTCTGCTCCAGATCGTCGCCCTGCGGCTCGACCGCGTCGTTGCCGACCCCGAAGGTCTTGCGCAGGACCGCCTGCAACAGCGCGACTTCACCGGCGATCGGCACCCGGGTGGCAGACGGGTTGAACGGCAGTGCCGGCTGGAGCGAAGGGTTGCGCAGAATGACGTCGCGCGCCTGGGCGGGCATGGGGGTCGCGGGACCCGGCGTGCTGGTGCCGTTGCGGATCGCCGGCAGCTCCGCCAGCAGGCCGACGCGGATGGAGAGATTGCGGCCGCCGAGCTGACGCTCCAAAAGCAACCGGTCGGACGTTGGCATCGATTCGAGGAAGGCGACCAGCCGCCGGACGAAATCGCGCCCGCCCTCCTGCGGAAGCGGAGGGAATTTCAGGATGCGCGCCAGATCCTCCATCAGCCGCACCAGTGCGTCCTTTGAGAGGATCTCGCGGCCGGAAAGATGCCGCGTCAATGCGTCGAGGATTTTCTGGATCGCTTCGCCGCGCTGGCTCGCCGTCAACGGCGCTGCGGACTGCGTTTTTGCGCTCGTGTCTTCGGTGGTGGCTGCCGCTGTTCGGGCCGCCTGGATGGGTATCAGCATTCTGGTCTCCATCTCGCTTGACCTCGGGTTGACCAGTCGTCGATCACCGACGACGCGGGCTATGCGCCTGATCGCAGTCCGTTTTCCGGCTTGCGTGCGCAGTCTTCTGCTCGTCACTTTCGGGTTGGCGCCTCATGCGCGTCATGGCCAGGGGCCAGACAGCCGCGGCTCGGCCGCGGATAGGGGAATCGGCATGATGGTTTGAGGTTAAGGGAAAGAGGTTTATGAATTCTTAACCATGTTTGGGCGCGCGGCACGTCTTAGCCCGGCTTGCGTCCGGCACGACAAGGCCTATCTTTATGGGAGCCGCCCGCAGGCCCGAACGTTGTCTGTGCCAGGAGTTTCGGATGACTGTCCGTCCCCCAAGAGCCCTAAGCCCGAATTTCTCGACGGCCGGTGCCTTCAACGTGCTTGAATACGAACTGATGTCCGAGCGCGCCGATGCGCTTGGACGGCATGGCCTCAAGGTGGAAAAGGCGCTTGCCGCGCTCGCGGCATTGGACGGGAATGTGGGCGCGGATCAGCGCGAGCGGATCCTCGACGAGGCGGCCGATGCCGTCTGGGCCTTCTTCATCCAGCGGGAAATCTGCGGCCTGCGCGACAGCCGCGATGCGGTGCGCCGCTATGGCATACCCAAAGAGGTGATGGCGCGGCTCGGTATCGTGCGCCGGAAGCCGTCAGAGGCTTAGGGCAGCGAGGCTATAGAGGCCGTTGTCGTCGAAGCGCAGCAAGGGTGGTTGTTCGCCTGTACGCCGGTCGGCGATCTCTTCCATCTCGTCCTTGAGCTGGAGTGCCCGCAGCTGCTGCTCTTCTTCGTCGAGCGACAGCTTGTCGGTTCTGCGGGTGGGATCGTCGCGCAGGCTGTTGAGCTGGGCTTCCTCGGTCGATGCAGGCTCCGCCGCGCTCTCCAGACGGTCGACGGCATTTGCGGCTTGCACAGCGCTCTGAGGCCCCTTGTCGCTCGTTTCGCCGAGCGCAACCTTCAGTGCGTCGTTTTCCGGGCCACCTGGGTTCTTGAGCGCCTCGACCACCTCCGCAAGCGACAGGCCGAGCTTGTCGAGCCCCAGTTCGTTTTCGATTTTCTCGATGGCGGGCGATTCCAGCTGCTTCAGCTGGTTCTCGATTTCCCGTGCAAAGGCGGCATCGGACTTGAACGTTTCGCGCTCGATACCGAAGAATTTCCCGACCTCACGGATGAGCACGGCGCGGTTGTTGTTGGCGTCGTTGCGAGCATGATCGAAGAAGTAGCCGTTGATCTTCTCGTTGGCGGCCTTTTGGGCGCCATCGGGCTCGACCTGTGCCCTGAGGAGCCTGCCGTCCTTTGTGCCCTTGGCCTTTTCCTCTTCCGCCGTCTGCCGCTTTTCGATGTCCTTGAGGATCGAGCCGACCAGATTGGTCGTCGCGGTGGCGGCGGATTGCTGGGTCGGAAGCAGCATGGTTCATCCCGGGCAGCATGGTGGATCGTTTCGAGACGGTAGGCCGTTGCGGTTAATGTCGGTTTAACCGGCGCCACCGAGACCTTGGGGTTTCTGCGCAGACCACGGCGCACGAAGCATAGCCTCCCGCTCACGCGGGCCGGAAAGAAAAGCCGAGACGGCGCGACCAAGCCGGGCCGGATCAGGGTCTACGTTTCGCGTCCACCGGGACCCACCGGTTCTAGCGATAGGGCGAATAACACACCTTGTAGGCGCCGCCGTAGCTCAAGAACCGGTTGGTGGCCGGATTGTACGAACGGTAGCGCGAAAGGCACCAACTGACATGCGCGTTGCCGCCACCGACGTACCGGTCGCGATAGTAGGAGTTGCCGCCGTAGTAACGACGGGGATAATAGTCGCGATAGTAGCCGTAGCGCGGGTAATAGCCGTATCGGGGATAGTACCCGCCGCCGTAATAACCGCCGCCACCATAGTAGCCGCCCGAGCCGAAGTAGAGGGTCAGGCCGGAGCCGCCATAGTAGGGGCTGCCCCATCCGCGCCGGTAGTAGGGGCCTCCCCAGCCGCCACGCCAACCGTATCCGCCATAGCCGCCGTAACGACGATGGTAGTACTGCACATTCTGCACGTCGCCCTGTGCCTTGATCTGAAGGTCGGGCACCTGAAGAGGCATCGCCTGGACAGGTCCGACGGGGGTGATCAGGGAGGCGGCGGCCAAGCTGCAGCCGATAACGAAATTGCGAAATCCCGTCATTTTGTCCTCGCTTTCGGAAGGTACTGCCTTCCGGTTGTGTCCCTGTCTGTATTACGTTTTCTTTTCTTGGTTTATTCATGGCAACGGGCAAGGAGCGCGTAGCGGAGAGCCACCGGATTTCCGTCCGTGCGTTGTCATGTCCAGAATGCGCCGGTCCGTGCCGCGCGTCACTGTAATATTTGCCCTGTTTTCCCCGAAACTAGGCAGCGGAGAATGCGATGCAGTTGAAGTTTGGTACCAGTGGCCTGCGTGGCCTTTCAGAGGAACTGAAGGGTGAGCCTTCGGCCCGCTACGCGACCGCGTTTGCGCGGTATCTTCTGACCTCGGGGCGCAGCCAGCCGGGCGATCCGATCGTGATCGCCCGCGATTTTCGCGATTCGAGCCCGGAGATTGCTGCCGTCTGCGCTTCGGCCCTTTCGCGGGAGGGGCTGCGCGTCTTCGATTGCGGGACGGTGCCGACGCCGGCGCTTGCGCTCTATGGCCGCGCATGCGGAGCGGCCGGTCTGATGATCACCGGCTCCCATATCCCGGCCGATCGCAATGGCATCAAGTTTTACCGGCCGGACGGCGAGATCGACAAGGAAGACGAGGTCGCGATCAGCCGCATCGCTGACGAAATCGCCGGTCAGGTCGCTCCGGTCGCCGATCACGGGCTTGGTGAGGATCACGCGTCCCGCGCCGCCGCCCTTTTCATCGAACGAAACCGGCAGTTGCTGCCCGCCGGCGCGCTCGCCGGCCTCAAGGTCGGCGTCTACCAGCACAGCACTGTTGCCCGCGATCTTCTCGCTGACCTGATCGCCTTCTTTGGCGCCGATGTCGTCGCCCTTGGGCGCTCGGAACATTTTGTTCCGGTCGACACGGAAGCCGTCTCCACAGAAACGATCGAGCGGCTTCAGGCGTGGGCCCGCGAACACAGGCTCGATGCGATCGTGTCGGCGGACGGCGACGGCGATCGGCCGCTGGTGGCGGACGAGAACGGCGCGCCGTTGCGCGGCGATCTCCTCGGGCTGATTGCCTGCGGCTTCGTCGGAGCGACGCTTGCCGTCACGCCGGTGACGTCGAATTCCGGCCTCGAACGCCGGGAAGGGCTCTCCGTGCTGCGCACCCGCGTCGGATCCCCCTTCGTGATCGCCGGCATGCAGCAGGCGCTCGCAGAGGGCGCCCACAAGGTCGCCGGCTTCGAGGCCAATGGTGGCACGCTGACGGCCACCCCCTTTGTCGTCAACGGCGCAACGCTCCAGCCATTGCCCACCCGCGACTGCGTCCTGCCGATCGTCGCCGCACTGGCAGCAGCGGCCGAGGCCAAACTCGCGCTGTCGGCGCTGGCCGCCTCCTATCGGCTTCCCGTGGCGCTCAGCGACCGGCTCGAAAACTTCCCGGTCGAAACCAGCGCCCGGCTGATGGCCTATCTGCGCGGCGGTGACGAAAATCTCGCGGCATTCCTGGCGCCGATCGGCCGGCCGGTTGCCGTCAGCGACATCGACGGACTGAGGGTGACGCTCGACGATGGCCGGATCATTCACTTCCGCCCCTCCGGAAATGCGCCGGAGATGCGTTGCTATGTCGAGGCGGACATGGCCGAGGCGGCTGAAGGACTGCTTTCGAGTGGTCTATCCACAATCCGGCATTGGGCAAGAACCGTCTCGAACTGAGTTTTTTGTCCTCCGACACGAAAACTTCAAAAAGCCTGTTGACACTTCGGCTCGGGCCTCTTACACACCCGCTCGTCGCCCAGATGGCGGAATTGGTAGACGCGCCAGCTTCAGGTGCTGGTACTCGCAAGGGTGTGGAGGTTCGAGTCCTCTTCTGGGCACCAAATTCCCAAACCAAGTCTCTGATTTGGTTTTGAAAAACCCCGGTTCGCCGGGGTTTTTTCGTTTCTGGAGTCAGCGTTCTTCGAGGCCCCCGGGCGCGCGTTGTCACCTACTCGATTGCACTATCCCGGTGCGACAGGTACCGTCCTGAGGTTGAAGCTTTCTGGCGTGCATTTGCCGGTACCCGGCTCTGTTTGAGCCTTGGTTTGGAGCCTTGACGGACGATCCCTGCCCGGGATCGGCAGCCTGATCGTCAGGCAAGCCATGAATCCGCACGACACAATCGCATTTTTGGTGCACGCATAGCTTGAACCTTCGAGCGTCCGTATCGATATTGCTGTGCGTGCGATAAAGTGGGAGCCTGCAAGGCGACAATCGCCGCCAGGTGAGGAACGCGAGCGGCCTCACGAGCAGGGCTCGGCCGGCGCCGGTGCGAGTGCCGCGGTGGCTTTGAGGAGGACGGAGCGATGTCTGAGACACGTCGCAAGCTGACGACGATCTTTTCCGCAGATGTCCAGGACTATACGCGACTGATGCGCGCCGACGAGGAGGGCACGCTCGCCACGTTGAAGCGCCATCGCGATGCCATGGGAAGACTCATCGAGGCGCATGAGGGCCGTGTCGTCAACACCTGGGGCGACGGCCTGATCGCCGAGTTTCCGAGCGTCGTCGAGGCCCTGCGCACGGCGATCGACGTGCAGAACGAGCTCGCCGGCTGCAACGCCAAATGCCTGCCCGACGAGCAGATGCTGTTTCGCATCGGCATCAATCTCGGCGACGTGATCGCCGAGGGTGACGATCTCTATGGCGACGGCGTCAATGTCGCCGCGCGCCTGCAGGCGTCCGCACCGGCGGGCGGCATCGTCATCTCCAACACCGTCTACGACCAGGTGCGCAACAAGGTCGCCGTCGGTTTCGATTTTCTCGGGCCGCTCGAGGTCAAGAACATCGATGGCGGGGTACCGAGTTATGCCGTACGCATCGGTGCGGTCGATATCCGTCCGGCGATTGCGAGCGAGACCTTCGGCCGGCGTACCGAAGGCGCCGCTTCGAATGCGGCTCAGCCGCGCCCCGAACCAAAGCAGATCGGGGTGATTGCGGCGATCAGGAGCGGGTCGCTCCCCGTCCTCAGCATCGTCGCGGCAGGGCTGGTCGCCCTCAACCTGCTCGCCTGGAACGGAACCTTCTGGGCCGTCTGGCCGCTGCTCGGCCTGGCGATCCTTGCCGGCCTCGCCTGGCTCAGGACCAACCCCTGGGTGGACCGTGGCATCGGCATGCTGGTGCTGTCCGGCTTGGTGCTTCTCACCATCAATCTGTTGACCTGGCGCGGCGTATTCTGGGCCATCTGGCCGCTGCTTGCCTTTGCCGTCGTCGGCGGCATCCGCTGGGTGACGCGGCAGCGCCGCAGCCTCGGCTCCTGATCTCTATCCGCGGCTCTCCGAGCCGTCCTGGGGGCCGTCGCGTGTTTCCGGACCATCATCGATGGCTGCCGGTTCTTGCGGTTCGGCGCCCAGCACTTCGTAAATCTCCAGTGCCGAGGCGCGGCCCTTGGCCTGCGCCGTGCCGAGCGGCCGGAAGTGGATCGTCCCACCCGTATGGGCAACGACCGCGCCGCTCGCCATGATCGTCGTGCCGTAGTTCTTGTTCATGCCCTCCAGGCGGGAGGCGACGTTCACCGTGTCGCCCATGGCGGTATATTGCAGCCGCTCCTTGGCGCCGACATTGCCGACGACGGCGGTGCCGGTGTGGATGCCGAAGCGTGTGCGGAACTCCGGCAGTCCTTTCTTGCGCTGTGCTGCGTTGAAGATGCTGAGCCGCTGCTGGACCGCGAGCGCGCACCGACAGGCATTCTCGGCGTGCCTGTCGTCCGCTGCCGGGGCGTTCCACATGGCAAACACCGAATCGCCGAGGAACTGGATGATCGTGCCGTCGTGCTCGCCGACCGTCTCGCTGAAGATGTCGAAATACTCCGACAGCATCGCCACCACCTCTTCGGGCGAATGCCGTTCGCTGAGCGTGGTGAAATCGTAGATGTCGGTGAAGAGCGCGGTCACCTCCTGGCGCCAGGCGGAGCGGCCGCTGAAATGTCCGGATTCGATGCCCTTGCGCACCAGTTCCTTCGGCACGTAGAGCGCGAAGGTGAAGATTGCGTCGCGCGCCCGGTTCATGGCGCCGCCGAGCGTCGAAATCTCGCTGACATGCGAGGAAACGTCGATCGGCGTGGTGAAGTCGAGATCCTGCAGCCGGTTGGCGCTGGCGGTCAGCTGGTTGAGCCCCTTGGTGATCAGATGGGCGAGGATGAGCGAGGCAAGCACGGCCAGCGCCACGACCGCACCGGAAATCGCCAGGCCCTGAACGAGCGTCTGGTTGGCCTCCGCCATCAGTTCGTCGAGCGGTGCGGCCACCACGGCACGGTTGCCGGACAGAAGCAGCGCGGATTCGAGCGGCGTGACCATGACGAGATAGGTGCGGTCTGCGACCTGAACGAAGTCCGCCTTGCCGGGTGCTGGCGGGTTGAGGCGGATGCTCTGGATCAGGGGATCGCTGTCGGCCTGCACGATCGGACTGTCCTTGTCCTTCGCCGCCATGATGCGCCGCATCATCACCCGGTCGGAATGGATGATCGGCCGACCGACGGCGTCGAGGATGAAGGACACCGAACCGGCCGTCAGCCGTTCGCGGGCGAGGAAGTCGGTAATCGTGTCGAGCACGACATCCGCGCCGATGACGATCTGCGGATTGCCGCGATGGGCCTGCGAGATCGTCATGCCGAGCGTTTCGGTCGTGGCACTTTCGTAGGGGCCGGTCGAGACTGCGGCCTTGCCGTTGACGGCGGCGCGATACCAGGGCCGGGTGCGCGGGTCGAAGCCCGACGGCGGCACGATGCGGTCGGAGAATTGCATGCCGTCCTTGTCGAGGAAGAGCACGCGCTGCAGCGGCTTGCCGCTTCCATCTACTTCGATCGACCGCACTGCAATGGCGGCACCCCGCGGCGCATCGAGCGCCATGCGCCATGCGACCTGCTTGAGGTCCACCATGTGGAAGAAGGCACCGTTGGGATAGCCGACATAGACCCCGTCGAGATGCGGCGACCGGCTGATGCCTTCGCGCAGCACCGCCACCTTGTCGGCCATGCGTTCGGGCGGCGGCACGAGGAACGAGTTGGCGACCGAAGAGACGAGGCTGACGAGCGCGGAGGTGTCACCCGAAAGCACCCCCAGCCGATCGACCAGCCGGCTCATGAAGCCGCGCATGTTGGCCTCGGCGTCGTCGATCGCGGCGTTGCGCGAACGATGGTAATCGAGCCCGACAAGCGTGGCGGAAACGACGATCAGCATCGCGACCATGACGAGGCTGAACAGCGATCGCAGCGAACTGTTCCAGCCGTCGCGTGGTTTGCCTTGTCGAGCGCCAGGCGCCGTGTCTGCCATCGGGATCTCTATCTTGCTGTGGTTCAACGGCAGCGACCTTTGCGTGTGTCGGTGGTCAAGGTCGCCGCTTGCGTTGAAACCCTATATGCGATTCCCATAAAACACGTTAATCGAAGCGATGCCGGTTCGACACCGGCCATGGCGCGATGTTTCAGTTCACCGTTACCGGCTTGGAGCGCATGCGCGCGACGGTTTCGCGCTCGGCACGCTTGCAGCGCATCGGCGGCAGCCCGCGGTCCATCAGGTCCATGTCTTCGAGCACCATGTCGCCCATCTTCTTGAACGCGCTGTCGAGTGCGCCGGCGCGGTGCGCCGAGCGCAGGAAACCCGGCAGGCGGCGAACGGGGTGGTCGAGCGGCAGGGGCTCTTGCGGAAAGACATCGCTCGCCGCCACGATATGGCCGCGCGCGACGGCCGTCATCAGCGCCTCGAAATCGACGACACCGGCACGGCTCAAGAGAATGAAGGCGGCACCCGGACGCATGCGGGCAAACGCCTTCTCGCCAAGGAAACCTTCGTTCTCGCTGGTAACGGAAGCGACGACGAAGACGAAGTCGCTTTCGCCGAGCACCGTGTCGAGCGATGCCGGTTCGACACCGTTATCCCTCAGGACCGAGGCCGGCATCCAGGGATCGAAGACGCGGATCTTCGCCCGGAAACCGGCGAGCACGCGGTTCAGCGCCTTGCCGAGATCGCCGAAGCCGATGATGCCGATCTCGGAACCGGAAAGAAGGCGTGCCGAGCGGTTGCCGTCGCCGCCCCAGAGTTCGCGGCCCTCGCGGAAGGCAAGGTCGGCATCGACGACCCCGCGCGCGATGTTGAGCGCCATGGCGAGGCCGAGTTCCGCCACCGGTTCGGCAAAGACCTGGCCGGTCGTCACCACATGGATGCCGCGCTCGAACAGCACCTCGTAGGGCATGTTGTTGATCAGGTTGCTTTCGACGTTGAGGATCGCCTTCAGCCTGCCCATGCGCTGCAGCGTGGCATGGTCGAGCGGGGGCTGGCCGATGATGTAGCTGGTGTCGGCGAGCACGTCGTCACCAAGGCCGGCGATATCGTCCGGATCGGCTTCGACGATGTGGTACCGCCGGTGCAGCTCGTTCAGCGCGTCGGGCGTGAAGATCAGATCCAGCGTGCGTGGAGCCGGCGCGCTGATGGCGAGTGGCCGGTTGCCGGCCTTGGTGTCGGACATGGTTTCTCCCCGGCGGAGCGTGGCCTCCGCTTCCCTGGGCTCAGGCTAGGAAGAAATCTGCGCCTTGCCTAGTAACCAAGGCCACGTTTTTGCCGATAGAGCGATGGCGGCAGATCGCTGCCTTGGAACACGGGCCCGTCGCCACGGCGGCAGTTGTAGATCGTATCGTAGATCGGGCCGCCGCGGGCGCTCGATTCGAACGGGTAGTTGCGGTCGACGAAGGTCTGCTCGCAGACGGTCTGGTCGCCGCCACCGTTCAGCGGATCCATCTGGCGCACGCCAGGCAGGTCCCGATAGGTCTGCGCAGCAGCCGGCATCGCCGAGAGTGTCACGGCCAGCGCCAATGTGGAAAGGGTCAGGGCGGAGGGAAGCGACGTCATTGTCAGGACTTTCGAAACGGCAGCCGGCGGGCGTAGTATGACAACGGTATCGCCAACGCCAAACTTGCGCTATAGGCCACACCACTGCGTTTGATCTGGGGATTTTCGATGGCGAATGCAATACGGTTCCACGAAGGCGACATCTCTGCGATCGACGCAGACCGCTATCGAGGCGCAATCGCGATCGACACGGAAACGCTGGGCCTCATTCCGCGCCGCGACCGCCTTTGCGTCGTGCAATTGTCTCCGGGCGATGGAACGGCCGACGTGATCCGCATCGCCGCCGGCCAGAAGGAGGCGCCGAACCTCGTGGCCATGCTCGCCGATCCGGCCCGTCAGAAGATCTTCCATTTCGGCCGCTTCGATATCGCCGTGTTGTTCCACACCTTCGGGGTAACGACGACGCCGGTCTTCTGCACCAAGATCGCCTCGCGGCTGACCCGCACCTACACCGACCGCCACGGCCTCAAGGACAATCTCAAGGAAATGCTCGACGTCGACATTTCCAAGCAGCAGCAGTCATCCGACTGGGCAGCAGAGACCCTGTCGCAGGCCCAGCTCGAATATGCCGCCTCCGACGTGCTGCACCTGCATGCGCTGCGCGACAAGCTGACGGCGCGGCTCATCCGTGATGGCCGCATCGAGCATGCCGAAGCCTGCTTCGCCTTCCTGCCGACGCGCTCCAAGCTTGACCTTCTCGGCTGGGACGAGACGGACATCTTCGCTCACAGCTGATTAAGAGCGTGACGAGAGCGTCGCTGATCAGACGCGCCGTGGAACTTCGAATTGCCGCATGGCTTTGTCCTTTGATCGCAGCCGATCAAAGGATGCCGGCATCAGGGCGTCAGGTAAAGGACGACCGCATAGCGCGCCGCCTTGCCGATCGTGACGAACAGCAGGAATAGCGGCAGCTTCATGCGCAGCAATCCGGCGACCAGCGTCAGCGGATCGCCGATGACCGGAAGCCAGGAAAGAAGCAGCACCGGCTGGCCATAGCGGGCAAAGAGAGCCTCAGCTTTTTGCCGATTGGCGGGGGAGACCGGAAACCAGCGCCGCCCCTCGAAGCGGATCAGAAAGCGCCCGAGCGCGAAATTGACGACGGCGCCGAGCACATTGCCTGATGTCGCCGCTATGAACAGGGCAGGGCGGCTTGCTTCGCCGTGCAGGGCGGCGGCCACGACTGCGGCTTCCGACATGCCGAAAAGCAGGGTTGCCGACAGGAAGGCCGCGGAAAAGACCCCGGCGAGAATTCCGAAATCCAGGATCAGCTCCTGTCCGTATGGCCGAGATCGCGCTCCGGCTCGATGATGTCGCGGATGCGCTGCTTCAGTTCCTTCGGTCCCGGGAAGCCGCCGTCGCGCTTGCGCTCCCAGACGAGCGCGTCATTCACACGGATCTCGAAATTGCCGCCGGTGCCGGGAATGAGCGCCACTTCGCCGAGCGACTGGCCGAAGGTCTGCAGCAGTTCCTGCGCCATCCAGCCGGCGCGCAGCAGCCAGTTGCACTGGGTGCAATAGAGGATGGTGATGCGCGGCTTCTGGTCCATCGGGCGGTCTCGCATGTGTCTCGGGCGGCGACCATAGCGGCGGTGTGGACTGGAAACAACTCCATGCCGGAGTGCTTACTCACGCTGCACTCACATAATTGTCAACAAATTTAGTCATGTTTTTATCGGCGGGTAGCTTGCCTTGAGCGGTCGTCGCGGCGAGACATTGCGGCATTGCACAAATTGTCGCACCCCAACCGCCGGAGAGGCCACCGATGACCGACGTTACAGCTTCCACTTCCCGCCCGCGCGCCATTCTCCCGGCGCTGGAAAAGATCTATCTGCCGCTCGACACCTCCGCCGAGACGCTGCTGCGCGTCCTCGCTGGCGTCCTGCTCGCCGTGCACGGTTTCGGCAAGATCACCGATCCCTTCGGCGCGGTCGGCATGGTTGAAGGTCTCGGCTTTTATCCCGGCGTCTTCTGGTCGCCGCTTTTGGCCGCCACCGAATTCTTCGGCGGCATTTTGATCGCGATGGGTCTGCTGACGCGCCCAGCCGCCTTCGCCGGCATGATCGTTCTGCTCGTCACGGTCTATTTCCACGGCATCGTGCAGGGCGAAGGTCTCTTCGGCGCCGAAAAGTCGATCCTCTGGGCGGCAATCCTGTTCTTCTTCGCCATCCGCGGCGCCAACAGCCAGTCGGTCGACGCCAAGCTCGGCAAGCAGTTCTGATTGATCGAATCCGGCAAAAAAACGGGGAGGCGGTGACAACCGGCCTCCCCGTTTTCGTCTGTCGGCTGGCGTGGCTATCGCCGTCGGCAGCCTCTCAGGCGCTTTCCTTCGCCGTCACGCTGCGGATGGTCATCCGGTGCACCTTGCCCGACCGGTCCTGCCAGTCGATGGACTGCCCGACGGAGAGCCCGATCAGCGCCGCGCCGACAGGCGTCAGCACCGAGATACGGCCAGCCTCGATATCGGCCTCGCCGGGATAGACGAGCGTCACCTGCTTGGCAAAACCGTTGTCCGCCTCGAAAGCCACGGTGGAGCCCATCTGTACGCTGTCGGCGGGCAGCGCATCCGGCGCGCCGATCAGGGCGCGGTCGAGCTCGGAGAGCAGCGCCTCGGCCACATCAGGCACGCGCTCGAGTGCGGACGTGGCGAGTGCCGTCAGCCGCTTGTGATCTTCGGCATTGATGATGATCGGGGGAAGGTTCTTGCGGGATGCCGCCATGATGGGACCTGACACGTTCAATCGGAGCGCACGACAAAGGGCGCAATCGAAAAGGATTTCTGGAGATTCGGCGCTCGTTTAACCGCGTTCTGAAATTTCTTCTGCGAACGCGAAAGGCTCCCCTCACCCGGAGAGCGCAAGCGTCCGGGCCGGGGTCAGGTTCCTGCGATCGGGCACACCCGGAAGCAGCAGTGAGAAGAAATCGCCGGCATCATCATGCCCCAAGGGTCGGAAAGTTCGCGCGCGAAGTCAAGGCCCGCATGAACCCGTCCTGCATCATCGCATCGTCCACGTGACCTCTTGAACAGTGGCGGCGCTCGTGATCAATCTCGACTGGAGATGCGAAGGGATTGCGATGATGCGGGTGCTGGTGGTTGAAAACATGGCGAAGACCGAGCTCGGCCAGGTCGGCACGGCGCTTCGCGAGGCTAAGGCCGAGATCGAGTACCGCCGCGCCTATCTTGGCGACGCCATTCCCGAGACGCCCGAGGGTTACGATGCGCTGGTCGTGCTTGGCGGCGAGCAGAGCGCGCTCGACGACGCGGCCTATCCCTATCTGCCGGATCTTGCCGCGCTGATGCGCCGCTTCGGCGACAGCGATCGCTCCGTGCTCGGCATCTGCCTCGGCAGCCAGCTGCTCGCGCGCGCCTATGGGGGCAAGAACCTGCTGGGCGAAGCCAAGGAGTTCGGCTGGTGCGAGGTGCAGGTGCGTGGAGAAGGCGCTGAAGACCCGGTCCTTTCCAGCGTCGACGAGAGCTTCCCGATCTTCCAGTGGCACGGCGACACCTTCACGCTGCCCGAGGGCGCGGTCCATCTCGCCGAAAACGCCGTCACCCGGCACCAGGCCTTCCGCGTCGGTCGCGCCGCCTATGGTACCCAGTTCCACTTCGAGGCGGACACGCACCTGGTCGAGGACTGGAACCGCGCTTTCCCTGATACGATCAAGCGGCTCGATCCGACCTGGCTTGCGCGCTATCGCGAGCACGCCGCGCGCCATGGCCGGCAGGCGGATGCTGCGGGCCTTGCGCTGGCGCGCGCCTGGGTCACGACGATCGTTCGCCAGCAGGGTGGCGCGGCGACGGAGGAACTGGCGCTGGAGGAGATCGAAGGATGAGCGAAGCATTAGTCGGCGGCTGCTTCTGCGGCCGGATCCGCTATCGGCTGAAGGCGAAGCCGATGTTCGTCAACTGCTGCCATTGCAGCGATTGCCAACGGCAGGTCGGCAGCGCCTTCGTCGTCAACGGCGTCATCGAGCGCGACAACATCGAGATTACCGAAGGCGAGCCCATCGTTGTGATGCTGCCGACCGACAGCGGCCGCCCGCATGACGTTTTCCGCTGCGCCGAGTGCCAGACGGCGCTCTGGAGCGATTATGGCCGGCGCGGATGGCTTTCCTTCCTCAGGATCGCGAGCCTCGATCGCCCATCCGATTTCCCGCCGGATGCCCATATCTTCACCCGGTCCAAAGTGGGCTGGCTGTCGATCGAAGGCGGGGCACCGGTCTTCGAGGTCTATTACGACATGAAGACCCTGTGGCCGCCCGCAAGCCTAGCGCGGCGCGAGGCGGCGGAATCAAAGGCGAAAGCGACGTGAGCGGCAGCGAACGCGACAAGATGGCGGCTGGCGAATGGTACTCGTGCCTCGACGACGAGCTTGACGCCCTTCGCCTGACGGCGCGGGAAGCGGTCCACCAGCACAACACCATGCCGCCGGGCGAGCGCGGAAACATGGCGCCCGCCCTGCGCGCGCTCTTCGGCGCCGTGGGCGATGACGTCGTCATCGAGGCGCCGTTCCATTGTTCCTACGGCATCAACACGAGCCTTGGCGCCCGCGTCTATCTCAATGCCGGCTGCACCATCCTCGACAGCGGCCGCGTCACGATCGGCGAGAGGACGATGCTCGGGCCGAACGTGCAGATCTATTGCGCCGAACACCACAAGGACGCCGTGCTTCGCAGCCAGGGGCTCGAGGTCGCCCGTCCCGTGGTGATCGGCAGCCACGTCTGGATCGGCGGTGGCGCCATCATTCTCGGCGGTGTCTCGATCGGCGACGGCGCGATCGTCGGCGCGGGTTCGGTGGTGACGAAGGATGTGCCGCCTGGAGCGACCGTCGTCGGCAACCCGGCGCGCCCGCTCCGCAGACAGACCATTTGAGGCGATTTCAGGGGGACGATTTTCGATGAAGAACGAGACGAGTACGATCCATGTGCGCCCGGCGCGGCCGGACGACGCGCCAGCACTCAGCGCCTTCTTAAACGAGATCATCGCAATCGGCGGCACCACCGCCCACCAGACGCCGTTCACGCCGGAGCGCTTCGTCGAGCACTATCTTTCGGGTCCCGGCTTCGTCAGTTGCTTCGTCGCCGAGGACGAGACGCGTGAACCCTGTGCCTTCCAGGCTCTGGATCGCTGGGACGGAATCCCTAAGGACTGGGCCGATATCGGCACGTTCTCGCGCCCGGGCAACAAGGTTCCGGGTGCGGGCACGGCGCTCTTCAAGGCCACCTGCGATCACGCCCGCTCGATCGGCCTTACGGCCCTCAACGCCACCATCCGCGCCGACAACGTGGGCGGCCTCAGCTATTACGGCAAGATGGGTTTCGTCGACTACAGGGTCGACAAGGCGGTGCCGTTGGCCGATGGCCGGCCGGTGGACCGGATCTGGAAGCGGTATCTGCTCTGAGGGCGCGTCCGCTTTAGCCTCACCTAAGTCTGGGCGTCCAAACAAAAAGGGCGACCGAAGGCCGCCCTTTCAAACAAGGAATCATGCGGCGCCGCCGCTTACTCGTCGCCCATCTTGAGCGCGGCGATGAAGGCTTCCTGCGGGATTTCCACCTTGCCGAACTGGCGCATGCGCTTCTTGCCGGCCTTCTGCTTTTCCAAGAGCTTACGCTTGCGGGTGGCGTCGCCGCCGTAGCACTTGGCGGTCACGTCCTTGCGCAGCGCCGAGATAGTCTCGCGGGCAATGACGTTGCCGCCGATGGCCGCCTGGATCGGGATCTTGAACATGTGCTTCGGGATCAGCTCCTTGAGCTTCTCGCACATTTCGCGGCCGCGCTTCTCGGCCGCCATCCGGTGCACCATCATCGAAAGGGCGTCGACCGGCTCACCATTGACGAGGATCGACATCTTCACAAGGTTGCCTTCCTTGTGCTCGGTGATCTGGTAGTCGAACGAGGCGTAGCCCTTGGAGATCGACTTCAGGCGGTCGTAGAAATCGAAGACGACTTCGTTGAGCGGCAGGTCGTAGGTCAGCATCGCGCGGGTGCCGACGTAGGTCAGCTCGATCTGGATGCCGCGGCGGTCCTGGCAGAGTTTCAGGATGCCGCCGAGATAGTCGTCAGGCGTCAGGATCGTCGCGCGGATCCACGGCTCGTGGATTTCTGCGATCTTGACGACGTCGGGCATGTCGGCCGGGTTGTGCAGTTCGCGCTCCGAGCCGTCGGTCATGAACAGCTTGTAGACGACCGAAGGAGCCGTCGCGATCAGGTCGAGGTCGAATTCGCGCTCCAGGCGTTCCTGGATGATTTCAAGGTGCAGCAGGCCGAGGAAGCCGCAGCGGAAGCCGAAGCCGAGGGCCGCCGAGGATTCCATTTCGAAGGAGAACGACGCGTCGTTGAGGCGCAGCTTGCCCATCGCCGAGCGCAGGTCCTCGAAGTCGGCTGCATCGACCGGGAACAGGCCGCAGAAGACGACCGGCTGCGCCGGCTTGAAGCCCGGCAACGCCTTGTCGGTCGGGCGCTTGTCCTCGGTGATGGTGTCGCCGACGCGGGTGTCGGCCACTTCCTTGATCGAGGCGGTGATGAAGCCGATCTCGCCCGGGCCGAGTGCGTCCATGGCCACCATCTTCGGCGTCAGCACGCCGACGCGTTCGATCGTGTACTTGGCGTCGGTGCCCATCATGCGGATGGTCATGCCCTTTTTCAGCGTGCCGTCGATGATGCGCACGAGAACCATGACGCCGAGATAGGTGTCGTACCAGCTGTCGACCAGCAACGCCTTCAAGGGGGCCGTATCGCCGCCGTCGCTCTTCGGCGCCGGCAGTTTGGTGACGATCGCTTCGAGCACGTCGGGAATGCCGAGGCCGGTCTTTGCCGAAATCAAGACGGCGTCGGACGCGTCGATGCCGATCACTTCCTCGATCTGCTCCTTGATGCGGTCCGGTTCGGCCGCCGGCAGGTCGATCTTGTTGAGCACGGTGACGAGTTCGTGGTTGTTGTCGATCGCCTGGTAGACGTTGGCGAGCGTCTGGGCTTCCACGCCCTGCGACGCGTCGACGACGAGCAGCGAGCCTTCGCAGGCCGACAGCGAGCGCGAGACTTCGTAGGCGAAGTCGACGTGGCCGGGCGTGTCGATGAGGTTCAGCACATAGGTTTCGCCATCATTGGCCTTGTAGTGCAGGCGCACCGTCTGGGCCTTGATGGTGATGCCGCGCTCGCGCTCGATATCCATGCTGTCGAGCACCTGCTCGGACATCTCGCGTTCGGCGAGGCCGCCGGTGGACTGGATCAGCCGGTCGGCAAGCGTCGACTTGCCGTGGTCGATGTGGGCCACGATCGAGAAGTTGCGGATATGCGAAAGGGGCGTCTTCGAAGATGTTGTGCTCATGGGCCGCATATAGCAGTGCCTTCAACCGCCGCAAAGCGGGAAATGAAGGCTTCGTTCACTATAAATCAGGCTATTCGGCCCTTACCTCTGCCTCAACCAGTGCGCCGGCATTTGGCACCTGCGCGCTCTTCAGTTCGAAGCTCTCCCGTTCGGCGACCGGCACCTCGTCGCGCTTCCTGAGGCGGGCCAGCACGAAGAGGGCGTAGAGGGCCGCTACCGCCATGGCCGCATAGATGAAGGTGCGCTGGCCGAAGACGGGCGTCAGCACGGTCACCAGCATCGGCACGAGCGTCGCGGCAGCCGACCAGGCGACCAGCATGGTGCTGGCGAGCGGCACGAAATCGGCCGGGTCCGTGCGGTCGTTGGCATGCGCGTTGGCGATCGAATAGACGGTCTCGACAGCACCTGCAAAGAGCGCAAAGACCAGCATCAAGAGGATCAGGTTGCTGAAAGAGGCCGAAAGCGCGAAGAAACCGGCGGCGAGGATCAACAGGCAGGTGCCGATCAAAACGAGGCGGCGGTCGATCTGGTCCGACAGCGTTCCCATCGGGTACTGGATGGCGATGAGGCCGAACTGCATGACGAACATCAGATTGGCGACGTCGCCCTGGCTGACATTGTTGGCGGCCGCATAGATGGGCGTAAAACCCTGCACCACCATCGAAAGGCCGCCGGCGGCAAGCACGCCGATGAAGGCTACGGGGGAATTCCGCCAGACCATCGGGATGTCGATGCTGACCTTGGCGGGTGCCGGCGGGGTCGGCAGCCGCGTCAGCCCGATCGGCAAAAGCGCGAGCGCGGTGAAGAAGATGGTGACGAGCGGCGGCAGGTTGCCGTCGGCCGGGATCTGGCCGAACAGCCAGGCGCCGGTGCCGAGCCCGATGACATAGGCCATGTAGAACAGCGCCATCGCTTTGCCGCGCCAATGGTTCTCGCTCGCATGGTTGAGCCAGCTCTGGGCGATGATGAAGTTGGTGTTGCCGGACGCACCGTAAAGCCCGCGGGCGAGCACCCACAAAAGCGGATGCATGCCAAGCGCGATCGTCAGCGCCGAAAGGATGACGAGCGCCATCGAGCAGGAAAACGCACGGGCGTGGCCGACCCGGCGGATCATCGGCCCGGCGATGACGCAACCGATCAGCCCGCCGAAGGCGATCATCGTCACCGCTGCCCCCGGCACCCAGTCCGGTGCGTCCGAGCGCGTGAGCGCGAAGGGCACATAGGCGAGCATCATGCCGTTGCCGATCGCAACCGAAGTCATCGAGGCGACGATACTGGCGATCGAGGTCAGCGAGGAGGGCTGCTTTGTCATGTCCAACCTGTCGATGGAGGACGCATCCTGATGACGCGGATGCGGTGGATGAGAACTATCTAAAGTATTGAAGCGTAAGCTTTTCTCGTATCTGCGCATGAAGCTGCCACCATAGCCGAAGGATGGTCGCCGTGCTGTCGCCAAAGCGGCATCGCATGCCCGTATTTCCAATCTTTCTCAGTCTTGACTCCACTATATGAGAAATGCAATCTCAAATAATGGAAAACACCAGCGTCCCTCTCGAACATGCCATCGGCGAGCGCATCCGCACGCTGCGCAACGAACAGAACCTGACGCTCGACGAGCTTGCCGCAAGTTCCGGTGTCAGCCGGGCGATGATCTCGCGCATCGAGCGCGGCGAGGCGAGCCCGACCGCGCAGCTTCTCGCCAGGCTTTGCAGCGCGCTCTCGACCACGCTGTCAGCCCTTTTCGCCTTCGAAACCCAGCAGACATCACCGCTTGCAAGGCGCGCCGAACAGCGACTCTGGCGTGATCCGGAATCCGGCTATCTGCGCCGCTCCGTCTCGCCGGATGGCCTGGGCTCCCCGGTCGATATCGTCGAGGTCGAGTTTCCGCCGGGCGCCCGCGTGGCGTTCGAGCGGCAGCCGTCGGATCGGGGCATCACCCAGCATCTCTGGTTGTTCTCGGGCCGGCTGGAGATGACGACCGAATCCGGCTCTCATTCCCTTTCGGCCGGCGATTGCCTGTTCATGGGCCTGGGAGCGGGGCACATCTTCCACAACCCCCACGATGAGCCGGCTCACTACGCCGTCATCCTCTGCCGAACCAAGGTTTGACCATGTCCGAATTTGAGATCCGTCTGCTCGATGAAACTGAAGCCCGCGATGCCATCCCTGCGCTTGCCGAAGTGCTGTCCGACTGCGTCGAGGGCGGTGCCTCGGTCGGCTTCATGCAGCCCTATCCGCCGGAAGCGGCACTTGCCTATTGGCGTGGCGTTGCCGAGGCGGTTGCTGGCGGCGAGACGCTGCTAATGGTGGCGGAGGAGACGGGCCGCATCCTCGGCACGGTGCAGGTGGGGGTCGCGCAGATGCCGAACCAGCCGCATCGCGGAGACCTCAAAAAGCTGCTGGTGCATCGCGACGCCCGCGGCAAGGGGCTGGCGCGCCGGCTGATGGACGCGGTCGAGCGCGCGGCGGCGGCCCGCGGCAAGACGCTGCTGGTGCTCGATACCGCGACCGGCAGTGACGCCGAGGCGATCTACCCGCGCCTCGGCTGGGAGCGCGTCGGCGTCATCCCCGATTATGCCATGTGGCCGGAAGGCGGCCTCTGCGCCACGACGTTCTTTTACAAGCGGATCGCGGCTTAGCGGTCATTGCTGCGTGTCGCGATTGCCCCTCTCCTCGAGTTTAACCCGAGGACTAACCCTTTCCCCGCTCGCGGGGAGAGGGGACATGCGCGAGGTGCGGGCTGACCGCTTCACGCCTGATCGGAGAACCCGCGAGCGTACGACTGTGGCCGAGTGGGCGCCGCGCGTCTCCTTCGCCCCGCCTGCGGGGAGAAGGTGGCCGGCAGGCCGGATGAGGGGCATCCATTAAGGTTGCCAAGCCTGAAGCCTCGGGTAGGGTACGGGCACCCGTCTGTAGCCTCTTCAGGACATCCTCATGCGCATCTACTACTCCGAAGATCACAAGCTCCGCGACGCCAAGACCGAACTTTTTGGCGGCGAACTTGTGCCGCCTTTCGAGGCGCCGTTTCGCGCCGAATGGATCCTGGCGGCGGTGAAGGAAGCGGGTTTCCTTGATGTCGTGGCACCTGCGCGTCACGGTCTCGATGTCGCTCTCAAGCTGCACGCGCCCGATTATCTCGACTTCCTCGAAACCGCCTGGTTGCGCTGGGTCGCCGATGGCTACAGGGGGGAGGCGATCCCGGCCTGCTTCCCGGCGCGGCGCATGCGACAGCATCCGCCCAGGGATATCGACGGCGCGCTCGGCTACTATTCGTTCGCGGCGGAGACGGCGATCACCGAGGGCACCTATGCCGCCGCCCGCGCGGCGATGGACTGCGCCATTTCGGCCGCCGACCATGTCCATGCCGGCAATCGTGCGGCCTTCGCGCTCTGCCGCCCGCCCGGTCATCACGCGGCGATCGATCTTTATGGCGGCTATTCCTTCATCAACAACGCCGCCTGCGCCGCCCAGCGCCTGAGGGATCATGGCGCCAAAAGGGTTGCCGTGCTCGACGTCGACTTTCACCACGGCAACGGCACCCAGGATATCTTCTACGAGCGCGGCGATGTCTACTTCGCCTCGCTGCACGGCGATCCGGTCGAGGCCTTCCCGCATTTCCTCGGTTTTGCCGACGAGGAGGGTGCCGGTGCCGGGCTCGGCACGACGAAAAACTATCCGCTGCCGCGCGGCACGCTGTTTGACGCCTGGTCGACCGCGATGGCCGATGCGCTCGCGCGCATCGAGGCCTTCGGTGCCGAAGCCCTGGTCGTCTCGCTCGGTGTCGATACCTTCGAGCGCGACCCGATCTCGTTCTTCCGGCTGAAGTCTGAAGATTACCTGCGCATGGGCGAGGCGTTGCGGCGCGCCGGCCTGCCGGTTGTCGTCTGCATGGAGGGCGGTTACGGCGTGCCGGAAATCGGCCTCAACGTCGCCAATGTGCTGAAGGGGCTTTCCGGCTAGGCATTTCGCATTCGGAAAAATGCGCTTGCCTCTATTGACCTCAACTTTGCTTGAGGTCGTACGACTGCTCTCGTTCAAGAAGAGATCAAGAGGAAGAGAGCGATGAGCAGTCAATCGAATAGCGTGGCGCCACTTTACCGCATCAACAAATACACCGTGCCGGTGGAGGCACGGCAGCAGTTCGTCGAGCTGGTCGACAGGACGCTGGCCGTCATCCGCAAGCAGGATGGCTATGTGAAGGATCTGTTCCTGGAGCAGCATGCCGGCCCCGGCCAGTTCGATTTCATCACCATGATCGAATTCGCCAATGCCGACGTCGCGCCGAAGGTCGCCGCGGCGCTCGTTGAGTTCGACCGCCAGCTCGGCCTTGATCGCGAAGCGTTGATGAAGACGCTTGGCATCCGCACCGACTTCGCCAGCTACCGGGCTTTCGGCGGTCTGGCCGCTTAAGAAATGAAAAGGCCCGGCAGTTGGCCGGGCCGGTTCACATCTCTGACGTGAATACGCGTCAGGAAACGAAGAATGTCGACAGGCCCTGACCGGCGGCAAAGGCCATATAGGCAAGCACGGTGAAGTAGACCGTCGTCGCAACAAGGAAGAGATAGCCGCCGGCCACCATCAGCCCGTCGCGCTGGATGATGCCGAGCGAGAGAAGCAGGATTGCGATCCCCGGCAGCGTGTTCGACAGCGGGATCAGGCCGAGCGGGAACATCAGGAGAATGCCGCCGGCCATGATCATCAGGCCGTTGAAGCGGTTCATCAGCGCGCCCTGGGTCAGGAAGCCGAGACGCGGACGGACATAGCGGTCGAGCCTGGAAACGAGATCCGCCCCTTTTTTCAGCGTCGGCACCAGCTTTTCGGTCTCGATCCGGCGATCGAGAATGCGCTGCGGCATCCACGGCAGCCGGTTGAGCGTGACCGATACGGAGATCAGGATGATCGCCGCGCCGAAAACGGTGCTGACGCCGGGGATCGACACCGGAAGAAGAAATGGCAGCGTCAGCAGGGCGCACAGCAGCAGGAAGCCCTGTTCGCCGATCTCCGTCATCAGTTCGCGCAGCGTGATGGTCTCGCCACGGATCGAGGCAATCATGCCGTTGAGCGTGTCACTGAGACTGCGTTGCGTGTCGCCGAACTCGATTGCCATGAGCGCTTGCCTCTCTTTTCTTCGGTGCCCGTCCTATCAAGAGCGTGTGAAGGATCGGTTATTGTGTGCCCTGATGGCCACGCCTGCCGTTGGCGAAGCGGCATTTGCCGGCAAACCGTGGCGTGAATGGGACGCCTCTTCATCTTCCTGCCGCAATCCGTAGTATGAAGCAAATTCGAGCACCAATGGGGACAACTGATTCCATGATCAAGAAATGCGCCATTCTGGCTGTCGCGGCCATCTATCTTTCGGGATGCACCACCACCGATCCCTATACGGGTGAACAGAAGATGTCGAACACCGCCGGTGGCGCACTGATCGGCGCGGGCCTCGGCGCGGCAACCGGTCTGCTGGTCGGCGGCAGTGCGGCGGGACGCCGCGACTCCGCACTCGTCGGCGCTGCAATCGGCGGTCTCGGTGGCGGCCTGATCGGCAACTACATGGACAACCAGGAAGCCGAACTGCGCGCCCAGCTGCAGGGCACCGGCGTCTCGGTCACCCGCGCCGGCGACCGCATCATTCTCAACATGCCGTCGAACATCACCTTTGCGACCGACCGCGACCAGGTGATCCCGGCCTTCTACGACACGCTGAACTCGGTGGCGATCGTGCTGCGCAAGTTCAACAAGACGATGATCGATGTCGACGGCCACACCGATTCGACCGGCAGCGCCTCCTACAACCAGGGCCTCTCCGAGCGCCGTGCCGCTTCGGTCGCCAACTACCTGGCGGGCCAGGGCGTCGACCAGCGCCGCATGTCGGCCATGGGCTACGGCAAGGAGCGTCCGATCGCGTCCAACGGAAGCGAAGCCGGCCGCGCGCAGAACCGCCGCGTCGAAATCTCGATCGCCCCGATCAAGGCCTGATTGGTTGATATCGACGGCTTGCAATCGAAGGGCCGCGCCGCAAGGTGCGGCCCTTTCTCGTGGCCCTCGATCGAGAGCGCCGTGCGTTCATAGGAACGCAGAAGGGACGCTCTAGAAGCGATAGCGCAGCAGGCGGCCCATCCGGCGAAGCATCGGCAGCGCGCTGACGACATGCGCCGCAATCCGCGCCATTGGCGACAGGCGCGCGACCTGACCTGAATCATACTCGCTGATCTCGTCGAGCAGGGTCAGGCCGGGCACATCGCGCTCCAGCGCCCGCGCGTTTTCCAGCCCCCAGCGGAGCTCCGCCCCCGTCGCCCGCAAGGACGGGCTCAGCCGCAAAAGCTCGATGCCGAGATGGCTGTAGGCGTCAAAGACGATTTCTCCGCCGGCAAGGCAGGCGGTCAAACGTCGCAAGAGGTCGCGGACGTCCTGTTCGAAAAGATAGGGAAACACGCCCTCGGCGACGACGATCGCCGGGCGGTCGGCCGGAACGAGGTCGATCCAGTCACGCTCCGTTATCGACGAGGCGATCGTCGTGCAGCCGGCGCGCGCCGGGAAAAGCTGCCGCCGCAGGGCGATCACATCGGGAAAGTCGACGTCGAACCAGCCGATGGATGCGGGTGGGTCGAGCCTAAGGATGCGGGTGTCGAGGCCGCAGCCGAGGTTGAGCACGACCCCGTCCGGGTGGCGCCCGATAAAGCCGCGCGTCCAGCGGTCGAGCGTATCGGCGCGCACGGCGATCCCGATCGTCATGTCGTGGCCGGCATCAGGCGGTTTCGGCCTGCCGGCAAGCCGTCGCATCAGATCGGCGGCGAAGTGATCGTTAAGCAGGGAATCCGGGAACGCGCTCTCCGCGGCCTTCGCCTGGAGCGTGACCAGCAGGGTCTCCTGTACGCCGCGAAGGTCGATCTCCTCGGCTGCCATCCTCTCCTCCAAAGGGCGTCGGCATCCTGCCGCGCGCCTTGCATTGCGGGGCCGCCACCCGGGACGGCCCGCAATGGCACCTATTTGGCCGCCCGTCGCGCCCGCCAGACGCGGCCGGCCGTCAGCACCGCCAGCGCCGGCATCAGCGCGAACAGCCAGAAAAGCCAGCGCGTGGCGATCGCCACGCCTTCCGTCGAAGGCGTCTCGATGCCGGCGAGATTGGCGGTCAGCCCGGCCAAAGCTGCGCCGAGTGCTGCGGCAAAGAGCTGGACCGTGGTAATCGAGCTCGACGCCTTCTCCGCTTCGCCCTCCGGCGCAAATTCATAAACGGCCGTCACGATGTGCGGCCAGGCAAAGCCCATGCCGAAACCGACCGCCATGATGCCGATGCTGAGCGGTGCAGCGATCGTCATGAATTCCGCACCTGCCATCGGCATGAACAGGGCAATCAGCGCCAGACCGACGAAGCCGAAGGCCGGTCCGGCAAAGATCGTCTGCTTCGCGCTTTCGCCGTGCCAGTGGGCGCTGGTCATCGATCCGGCGGTCCAGCCGATCGACATCAGCGCCGCAATGTAGCCGGCTACCAGCGGCGACAATCCGTGCAGCTCCTGCAGGAGGTACGGCACGTAGATTTCCGGCTGCAGGCCGATCATCAGCAGGGTGATCGTAGCATAAAGGGCTGCCAGCGGGGAGGTCGGGGTGAAACTGCCGGAGGGTAGCAGCTTGCCGGCCGCGCGTTTCTCGACGACGAGCAGCGCCAGGAACAGGAGGATCGCGGCGCCGACGCAGCCTACCTGCTCCCCGGCCGTGCCGAGCGTGCTGGCGATGGAAAGCGCAAGTACGATGCCGACGAGCAGGGCCAGTTGCACCAGGGGGAGCGGCGTGCGTGCGCCTTCGCCGGCGGCCTTGCGCGGCAAGGTCGAGAAGGCGAGCGTTGCAAGCAGCGCCGTCAGCGGCAGGAGCGACCAGAAGGCGACGCGCCAGGTGGAAAACTCGGCGAACATGCCGCCGATCGCCGGGCCGACGAGCGTCGCCGTGCCCCAGGTGGCCGAGATCAGGCCAATGGCGCGCGTCCACAGCTCCGGCCGGAAGACTTCCCGGATCACGCCATAGGCGAGCGCATAGAGCAGGCCGCCGCCAAAGCCCTGGATCGCCCGGCCGGCAAGCAGCATCGCCATCGAGGGGGCGGCGGCACAGAGCAGCGTGCCCAGGCCGAAGACGAGCGCGCCGATCGCATAGGCGCCGCCGGCACCGACGGCGCCAAGAAGCCGGGCCGAAAGCGCTGCGCCGAGGATCGAGGCTGCGACGAAGACGGTCGTGCTCCAGGCGTAGTATTCGAGCCCGCCGATCTCGCGCACGATCGACGGCATGATCGTGGTGACGACATAGATGTTGAGCGCGTGCAGCGCGACGCCGCCACTCAGCACCAGCGAATGCACGGCGTTGCCGCCGGACAGAAGCGCGCGCCAGCCGGTTTCCTGATGGGGTGCGGGTGTTTTTTCAAGCATGTCAGTACCTCATGCAGCGGTATCGCCGCAAACGCGCGACCGGTCTGGCCGGTAGGGAGATCGCGTTTGCTGGGGCGATTTCGCCAATATCAGTGGAGCGCAGCCTCGCCGAAATGCGTGAGCTTGTCCGGGTTGCGCATGATGAAGATGTCGTCGACGTTTCCGTCGCCGTCATAACCGAAGGCGACGGTTGCGGCGATCTCGTTTTTCGCCTCGTCCCGAAGCACGATGCCGCGGCCGCCATTGATGTCGCCGATTTCCCAGACGTAGTGCGCCCAGTATTCGGTGAGCCGGTCGATGATGAAGGCGAGCACCGTGTCCTTGCCCGAGAGTACGCCGAGCACGGTTGCGACCTTGCCGCCGCCGTCGGCCGTCAGCTTCACATCGGCCGAAAGCAGTGCCGAGAGCGAGGCGACATTGCCGCCGTGGATCGCCTGATGGAAGGCGGACAAGAGTTCGTCCTGCCGCTCGCGCGGCGTCTGGTGCCGGGCTTTTTCCAGCCCGATGTTGGTCTTGGCGCGTGAGACCAGCTTGCGGGCGGCCGGTTCCTGCATATCGAGCGTTTCGGCCACTTCCTCATAGGGCTGGCCGAAGATTTCGTGCAGCAGGTAGGCGGCCCGCTCCTTCGGCGTCAGCCGTTCGAGCATCAAAAGGAACGCCGTGGTCAGCGACGAGGTCAGCGCCAGCTTTTCTTCCGCGTTGTCGTTGCTTGCCGTGTGGATCGGCTCGGGCAGCCATGCGCCGACATAGTCGACGCGCTTGCGGTGGGCGGCCTTCAACAGATCGAGGCAGCGACGGGTGCAGGCCGTTGTCAGCCAGGCCGCCGGCGTCTCGATCGTCGCACGGTCGACCTCCTGCCATTTCAGGAACGTATCCTGCACCGCATCTTCTGCGTCGGCCCGCGAGCCGAGGATGCGGTAGGCAAGGCCGAGAAGGCGCGGGCGCGCCTCCTCGAAGATCTGCATATGCTGCCGGTCGTTCATGTCAGTGCCTCGAAATCTGGATGCGGTTCCAAAGGTTGATCATCGCCACCGTCGCGGTGATGACGCTGATCTCCTTCTCGCTGAAATGCTGGCGCAACTCGGCGCGCAGCGGCGCGAAATCCGTGCGGGGCTCGAGTTCGGTCAGCGCCTCGGTCCAGGCAAGCGCTGCCTTCTCGCGCGGCGAAAAATCGGTGACCTGGTCCCAGACGATGATGCGGTCGAGCCGCTCGTTGCTCTCGCCCTCGGTGCGGGATTCCTTCGTGTGCATCTTCACGCAGAAGCCGCAGCGGTTGATCTGCGAGGCGCGCAGCTGCACCAGATTGTGGATCGTCCGGTCGAGGCCGTGCAGGTCCATGGTCTTGTGCACGTCGGCGAGCGCGCCGAGCACATCCGGGATTTCCTGTTCGTAGCGGACGGCTTTGCTATCGGTCATGGTCTCAACTCCATCGTTGTCGTGTTGCTTATGACCATTTGACGACCGACGCCGGACGCCTGTGACGCGGCGCTTCGATTTTTCTCGCAGGACACCGAGAAAAATGCATGACCTGATTATTTTGAAGAAGTTTCAATAATTTGAGAGTCGCGATTTCTCGCGGGGATGTCAGGCCTTCGGCGGGTAGCTGTGCTCGCCGCCGCGAAAATCGGTGACCGTGTAGCAACCGCCGCCGTCGGCAGCGATCGCCGCCGCGCTGATCACCGCCTTGCCGTGACCACCGGGAATGTCGAGGATATAGGTCGGTTGGCAGAGGCCGGAGACCCGGCCGCGCAGGGCCGCGACCAGTGCCTGGCCCTCCTCGATCGTGAGGCGGAAATGACTGGTGCCGGGCGCGAGGTCCGGGTGGTGGAGGTAATAGGGCTTGATCCGCGTTTCGACGAAGGCGCGCATCAGGCTGGCAAGCACCTCGGCATCGTCGTTGACACCCTTCAGGAGCACCGACTGGCTGACCATGACGATGCCGGCATCGATCAGCCGGGCAGAGGCGGTGCGCGCCTCCTCCGTCAGTTCGCGCGGATGGTTGGCGTGCAGCGCCACATAGGTCGCCTTGCCGCTGGCTTTGAGAGCCGCGATCAGGTCGGCATCGATGCGCGACGGCTCGACCACGGGCACGCGGGTATGGAAGCGGACGATCTTCACATGCGCGATCGGCTTCAGCCGTTCCATGAGTTCGGCGAGCCGGCGTGGCGACAGCACCAGCGGATCGCCGCCGGTGAGGATCACCTCCCAGATTTCCTCATGGCTTGCGATGTAGGCGATCGCGGCGTCGAGTTCGGCGGCCGTCAGCGTGCCCAGACCCTGCGGCCCCACCATCTCGCGACGGAAGCAGAAACGGCAATAGACCGGGCAGACATGCACGGCCTTCAACAGCACGCGGTCCGGATAGCGATGCACGATGCCGGCAACGGGGCTGTGCGGCTTGTCGCCGATCGGGTCCTCGCGCTCTTCGGGCAGCAGCGTCAGTTCGGCGGCGTCGGGCACGAACTGCCGGGCAATCGGATCATTGGGGTCGTTGGGATCGATGAGAGCGGCGATGGCGGGGCTGATCGCGACGGCGTAACGTTCGGCGACGGCGGCAACCGCCGCCTCGCGGGAGCTTTCGACGAGGCCGGCTTCGATGAGCTCGCGCGCGGTCTTGATCGGGCGATGGACGTTCACGCGCGTGTCTCCGCCACCGGTGCCCAGAGCACCTGGTCGATGCGTGCGGCCCCGGTTGCCAGCATCACCAGCCGGTCGAAGCCGAGCGCGATGCCGCTTGCCTCGGGCATGATCGCGAGCGCTGCAAGAAAATCCTCGTCGAGCGGATAGGTCTCGCCATAGACGCGGGCCTTTTCGACCATCTCCATCTCGAAGCGACGCCGCTGTTCCGTCGCATCCGTCAGTTCGCCGAAGGCATTGGCAAGCTCGACGCCGCAGGCATAGAGCTCGAAGCGTTCGGCAACGCGACGGTCGCGTGCGGCAGGACGCGCCAGTGCCGCCTCGGCGGTCGGATATTCGTCGAGGATCGTCGCGCGGCCGAAGCCGAGATGCGGCTCGATCTTTTCGACGAGCACCCGGCTGAAAAGATCGGCCCAGGTGTCGTCATGGGCGACCCGAAGGCCGGCTGCCGCCATCGCGGCGGCCAGATGGTCGCGGTCGGTTTCGCCATTGGCGGCGATCGAGGCCAATAGGTCGATGCCGGCAAAGCGCTCGAAGGCGTCCGCCACGCTGAGGCGCTCCGGAGCGGCAAAGGGATCGCAGGCCTGCCCCTGGAAAATGAACTGCTTCGTGCCGGTGGTTTCCGCCGCAAGCGCCAGGATCTCGGCGCAATCGCGCATCAGCGCTTCGTAGCTCTCACCGGCGCGGTACCATTCGAGCATGGTGAACTCGGGATGATGCAGCGGCCCGCGTTCGCGGTTGCGATAGACATGGGCGAAACAGGCGATGCGTTGCTCCCCGGCGGCAAGCAGCTTCTTGCAGGCAAATTCCGGCGAGGTGTGCAGAAAGAGCGGATGGCTCGAGCCGTCGTGGTTGAGAGCCTGCGTTTCGAAGGCATGCAGATGCGCTTCGTTGCCGGGCGAAACCTGCAAGGTCGCCGTATCCACCTCGATGAAGTCGCGCGCCTCGAAGAACCGGCGCAATGCCGATTGGATCCGGTTGCGGCCGAGAAGAAACGGGCGCCGGTCGGCATGGACATCGGGTGTCCACCAGGGTGAGGCATGCGACATGATCGGTTCGGTCCAGGCTTTCTTCGTGCAGATACCGGCTCAGGCTGGCTATTTGCGCGAAATTAGGGTAGTGGCGGCGCGAAATCCTTCTTTCCGCGTCCTTCAGGGCCCATGTTTCCGGCCCGCGGTGTCGCGCATACCTCTGTTACAAGGAAGACTAATGGTCAAGGTCATCGCTTCATCTGTCCGTAAGGGCAACGTTCTCGACGTCGACGGCAAGCTCTATGTCGTGCTCACCGCCCAGAACTTCCACCCGGGCAAGGGCACGCCGGTCACCCAGGTCGACATGCGCCGCATTTCCGACGGCGTGAAGGTCTCCGAGCGCTACCGCACGACCGAGCAGGTCGAGCGCGCCTTCGTCGAAGACCGCGAGCACACCTTCCTTTATGAAGATGCCGAAGGCTTCCACTTCATGAACCCGGAAAGCTATGACCAGCTGGTCATGACCACCGAGGACATCGGCGATCTCAAGGCCTACCTGCAGGAAGGCATGGCCGTCATTCTTTCGATCCACGAAGGCCTGGCGATCGCCATCGACCTGCCGCGCCACGTGATCCTCGAAATCACCGAGACCGAGCCGGTCGTCAAGGGCCAGACGGCGTCGTCGTCCTACAAGCCGGCGGTTCTGTCGAACGGCGTTCGCACGCTCGTTCCGCCGCACATCCAGGCCGGCACCCGCGTCGTCATCGCGACCGAAGACGGTTCCTACGTCGAGCGCGCCAAGGACTGAGGCGAAAGCCGACATCGCATTGGAGCGGGGACGGTGGCTTTAGCTGCCGTCCCCGTTTTCGTTTCGGCAGGCCTGGATGAGCAACCAGAAATTTAAGGGGCGCATTTCGAAAAACGGGTGCTAGGATGCCCGCGCTACGACGCGTGTCACGAGAGGGTCTGCATGTTCCCATTGTCGCATATGATGAAGTCGTTCATTCGCAAGGGTCGCCTGACGGTGATCGACGCCGACGGAAAACGCCACGTCTTTTCCGGAACGCCCGGGCCCGAGGTGACGATGCGGCTCACTGACAAGAAGCTCTATCGCAGTCTCGTCTTCAATGCGGAACTCGCCGCCGGCGAAGCCTACATGGACGGCACCATGCGCTTCGAGGAAGGCTCGACGCTCCGGGACTTCCTGACGCTGTTTTCGATCAACCGCCTGTCGCTTGGCTCCTATCCGATCCAGAAGGTGCTGCGCGCGGTCAAGATGCGCTTCCGCAAGCGCCAGCAGGCCAATCCCAAGGGCAAGGCGCAAGAGAACGTCGCGCATCACTACGATCTCGGCAACGAATTCTACAAGCTGTTCCTCGACGAGAACATGCTCTACTCCTGCGCCTACTTCCGCGAACCCAACGAGACGCTCGAGACGGCGCAGCGCAACAAGCTCAGGCTGCTTGCCTCCAAGCTCTGCCTGGAGCCCGGCATGAAGGTGCTCGACATCGGCTGCGGCTGGGGCGATCTCGCGATGTATCTCGCGCAGCTGGCCGACGTTCAGGTGCTCGGCGTCACCCTTTCCAAGGAGCAGCAGGCGCTTGCCACCGAACGGGCGCGCAAGGCGGGCCTGGCGGACCGGGTGCGCTTCGAGCTCAAGGACTATCGTGACGTTCAGGGACCGTTCGACCGGATCGTTTCGGTCGGCATGTTCGAACATGTCGGCGTGCATCACTATGACGAGTTCTTCAAGAAGCTGAACGCGCTGATGCCGGATGATGGCGTCGCCGTCTTGCATTCGATCGGCCATATGAGTCCGCCCGGCATGGCGAGTTCCTGGCTTCGCAAGTACATCTTCCCCGGCGCCTATTCGCCGGCGCTGTCGGAGGTCTTCGAGGTCGTCGAGCGCAACAGTCTCTGGGTCAGCGATCTCGAATTCCTGCGGGTGCACTACGCGACGACGCTCGCCCATTGGGGCGCACGCTTCGAGGCCAACCGCGACAAGGTGATCGCCATGTATGACGAGCGCTTCGCCCGCATGTGGGAGTTCTACCTGATCAGCGCCGAGATGATGTTCCGCACCGGCAGCCAGCTCGTCTTCCACATGCAGCTGTCGCGCTCGCGCGATGCGGCGCCGATCGTGCGCGACTACATCACCGATCGCCAGCGCGATTTCATGGCCCGCGAGCAGGCGCTCGCACTCACCCTTTGAACGCGTGATCGCTGTCGCCGTGCCAGCGCAGCCGTTTGTAGTCGAAGCCGAACTCGAGCGTCGGCTTGACGATCGCGAAGAACGGCGAGAGGTCGAAATCCCTGGGCGTGTAGAGCGAATGATGCCGGATGTGCAGGATCTCCTCGCGTGAATAGGTCGAGGTCGCAGCCGCCCGCCCGGGCGCGCGGGTGACCTCCGGCAGGATCGGGTAGCGGATCTGCTCGAAGGCTGCGGCGATCAGTGTCGAGCAGATCGCCCGTGTCGGATCACCGGAGCCGAAGGCAAGCAGCCGTCGTCGCCAACGCACCGGCACCGGCGGCGTCGGCAGGAAATAGCGCAGCATGTCGAGGATGTTCTTCAGGTCGTATTTCATCCCGAGCCTGGAGATCATGAAGCCGACGAGCGCCGTGCGGTCGTCCGGCGTCAGCGCGATCGGCCGGCAGATGCGCGTGTTGAACGAGGCGTATTTCTTCAGCGGCACGGCGACGCAGCCCTCACCGATGTTCACCTCGATCAGTTGCGGCCGCTCGATGACCGGCAATGTCGCCTGATCGAGCGTCAGCGGCATCTGGTCGCCGGCGAAGAAGGCTGCATGCGACCAGGTCGATTGCGTCAGATACTTGATCGCCGCCGATACCTTCTGGTTGCCCTCGATCAGGAGAACGTCGCCCGGGCGCAGCGTGCGCGCAAGCGTTTCCTGGTCGGAGGGCGTGTAGGGTTCGTAGCCCGATGTCTGCGCTTGCAGGCGCGCGGCAAGCCGGGCGCCGAGACGGTCCAGCAGCGTGTCCTTGCTTTCGGAAAGCGGATAGATGGTCCTCATCGAGGCGATTGCTCCGGGGAGGGGAATGAGATTCGCGAGTGGCCGGCATGGTGGCCGAGCCGCGACACTCTGTCGAGCGATTGTTACATGATTGCATGGCTTTGGCCTTGACGGTGCGATTCAGGGTTTCTATTTTAGAATCATTCTAAACAAGGTTTTCTCCCAATGTTTTCCCGCCTCTTCTCCCGTTCCAAACGTCCGTTTCTTTCCTTGAGCGAGCAGGAAATCCTGGCGCTCGCCATCTCCTCCGAGGAGGACGACGGGCGCATCTACCTCGCCTATGCCGACGCGCTTCGGGTGCAATATCCCCACTCGGCAAAGGTGTTCGAGGAGATGGCGGAGGAGGAAAGCCACCACAGGCAATGGTTGATCGATCTGCACATCCAGCGCTTCGGCAACCGCATTCCGCTCATCCGCCGCGAGCATGTGCGCGACTTCCCCGAGCGCAAGCCCGACTGGCTGATCGCCGAAATGCCGATCGAAAAGGCGCGCGAGGAGGCCGAAGCGATGGAGGAGGCGGCGCACCGCTTCTATGTCGAGGCCGCCGCCAGAACCCAGGATGCGGCGACCCGCAAGCTGCTCGGCGACCTCGCGATCGCCGAGAAGTCGCATGAATCGCTCGCCCGCCGGCTTGGCGAAGAGCACACGCCCGAAGACGTGCGCGCCGAGGAGGACCAGACCTCGCGCCGTCAGTTCATTCTCACCTACGTTCAGCCCGGTCTCGCCGGGCTGATGGACGGCTCGGTGTCGACGCTGGCGCCGATCTTTGCCGCCGCCTTCGCCACCCAGGACACCTGGCAGACCTTCCTCGTCGGCCTCTCGGCCTCCGTCGGCGCCGGCATCTCCATGGGCTTCACCGAAGCCGCCCACGACGACGGCAAGCTTTCAGGGCGCGGCTCGCCGATCAAGCGCGGCCTTGCCTCGGGCATCATGACCGCGCTCGGCGGTCTCGGCCATGCGCTGCCCTATCTGATCCCGCATTTCTGGACGGCGACCGCCACCGCGGCGGGGATCGTGTTCTTCGAACTCTGGGCGATCGCCTTCATCCAGAACCGCTACATGGAAACGCCGTTCCTGAGAGCCGCATTCCAGGTGGTGCTTGGCGGCGGCCTGGTGCTTGCGGCCGGCATCCTGATCGGCAACGCCTGAGGCCGCAGGAGCAGATACGAAAAAGGGCCGGTTCGACCGGCCCTTTTTCAAGCTCTTCGCTATGCTGAAATCAGTTGCCGACCGAGCCGACGACGATTTCCGCGCCGTTCTGGATCGTGACCCAGCGACCGCTGTGGTTCGAGGCCTGGCGCTTCAGGTAGCGATAGGGCGTGTTGGTCCAGAGCTTTACGCCGTTTTCGAGATTGTCGAGAATGAAGTCGCCCTGCGCGGTGCGCACGGTCAGCACCGCATGGCCTTCGCCATCGGGCTTGCGCACCACGGTGATCAGGAGGTCGCTGGCCGAGAAGCCCTTGCTCATCAGGCGCTTGCGCTTTTCGAGCACGAAGTCCTCGCAGTCGCCGGCATTGTCAGGATAGGACCAGACTTCGTCCCTGCCGTGCAGTTCCAGGTCGGTGATCGGCGTGATCTCGCGGTTGACGGCGGCATTCACCTGCCGGATCGTCGCCCAGCCACGTTCGGTCACGCGGGCCGCAACCGTGCCCTTGGAGCGCACATTGCACTCGCTCTTGTACGTCTGGCAGAATTCGTAGTGGCCGATCGGCTGCGATGTGGCTGAGCCGGTCTGCATCCATGGAGAAGAGCCTGCCTGTGCAGGAATTGCCGTGTTTGCTGAAATGAAAAGTGCGCAGACTGCCGCGATACTTCCCTTAACCCCAGTCCAAGACGCCATACAAGTCCCCTGCGACGCGGTATGCCGGACGCTCTCTGTCCGGACGTATTCGCGCAATCCTGAGTTGAAGGCAGCTTGTTTAGGTTCGTCCCCGGCGCTGCTCTAATCGTTAATAAAGAGTTAATAACGTCGGGGCGGCGGAGTCAATCTCCGGAATCGAGGCATAGGGTTTTATGGTTAAAACCAGGATCGGACGCGCGCGAACCGTTGCGCCGCAGGGGGTCTGCGACGCAGGACGGCTTTTGTCCTCAAGGTTCGGTCGGAAAGGAAGGAATAGTCCGGCGAGGGCTCAGGCGAGCATCGTGCCGATGGCCTGTTTCATTTTAGCGATGTCTTCTTCACGCGAGAGGCGATGGTCGCCATCGCGAATGAGCGTCATGACGACGTCGTCGGCGGGCAGGTGCTCCATCAGCCGCAAGGCGTGGGTATAGGGCACGTCGGGGTCGCGCATGCCCTGCAGGATGTGTACCGGGCAGCCGGTCGTGATCGTGCCGTCCAGCACCCGGTTGGCCCGCCCGTCCTCGATCAGCGCGCGGGTGAAGATGTTCGGCTCGGGGCTGTATTCGGAAGCCTCCTCGAAATAGCCGCGCTCGGCAAGCGAGGCCCTCTCGGCGTCCGACAGGTTGGGCTCGATCAGTTCGGCGGTAAAGTCCGGTGCCGGCGCGATCAGAACCAACCCGGCGACCCGGTCGCCTTCGCCGCGCTTTCTCAGCTCCTGGATCAGGCGCAGCGCAACCCAGCAGCCCATCGAAGATCCGATCAGCACAAGGCGCCCCTTGGTCGCGTGCTCGACGACCGCAAGGCTTTCCTCCAGCCAGCGCGAGATCGTGCCGTCGGTAAAGGCGCCGCCGGAGGCGCCGTGGCCGGAATAGTCGAAGCGTACGCAGTCAGTGCCCCGTTCTATGGCGTAGCGTTCGACCTCGACCGCCTTGGTGCCGGTCATGTCCGAGCGGTAGCCGCCGAGCCAGACGAGCGTCGGCTGCCCGGAGGGCTTGTCGGCACGCCACACGCGCATGGCGATCCTGCGCCCGGCTCCCGCCGCGCCGACCTCGATGAAGCTGATTTCCGTCTCGGCTGGCGTATTCTGCATGCAAATTCTCTCCAAAGGCCGGTTTAGCGGGTGATTTTCTTTCTAAAACAGATTCGTCTTGCTATCGACAGGTGGTGATTTTCCTTGCAAGCCGTGCTATTGACTCTGGCGCCGCAATTCACACATTGCCGTCGGTGACAGATTCAGGCGCTTCGTTTGGGATCGCGCCGGCGATCGAATTAAACAACATTTTTGGAAATAGCTCGAGGAGAGTACGACCATTCGCAGACCGTTCAAAGCGGACGCCCCCGTCAAGGAGGGGCCGCGCTCAAACAAGGAAATCCGGGTTCCCCGGGTTCAGCTTATCGATGCCGAAGGCCAGAACGTCGGCGTCGTTCCGATCGACCAGGCGCTCCGCATGGCGGACGAGGCCGGTCTTGATCTGGTGGAAATCGCGCCGAACTCCGAACCGCCGGTGTGCAAGATCCTCGATCTTGGCAAGCTGAAGTTCGCCAACCAGAAGAAGGCGGCCGAAGCGCGCAAGAAGCAGAAGATCGTCGAAATCAAAGAAATCAAGATGCGTCCCAACATCGACACGCACGACTATGACGTGAAGATGCGGGCGATGAACCGGTTCTTCGAGGACGGCGACAAGGTCAAGGTCACGCTGAAGTTCCGCGGTCGCGAAATGGCGCACCAGGAACTCGGCATGAAGCTTCTGCTGCAGGTCAAGGACGACACCCAGGCGATCGCCAAGGTGGAAGCCGAGCCGAAGCTCGAAGGCCGCCAGATGATGATGGTTCTCGCGCCGCGCTAAGCCGCTTGCCGCCCATCCATCGCAATCGACGAAAAGCCGCCTCCGGGCGGCTTTTTTTGTTGTCGATCCTTTTGCCTTTCCTGACAGAGCGCTGACAATTGTCCTCAGCGAGCTGTCAGGCATCCCGTGCCATTCTCTCCGCATCGCATCGGGAGAAGGAGCCGAGATCATGACTTCAGTGCTGCGAAAGGCCTTGCTCGTTTCTACGGTCGCCGTCTGCGGCCTCGTTTCGGCGCCGATCGGCGCTTCGCTCGTTGCCGGCGGTGCCGCGCATCCTTTCTCGACCATGGCGTTGGCCGACGACGATGATGACGACGACAACAGTGGTCGCGGTGGTGGTGATGATGACGACCGTGGCGACGATCGCGACGATGACCGAGACGATGACGATCATCGCGGCCCCGGTCACCGCGACGACGACGATGACGACATCGACGACGACTTCGACGATGCCCGGGATGACCATGAGATCGAACTGCGGGTTACCGACGAGAGCCTGCGAGGTCTGCGCAACGGTTCGCTGGTTGCCGTCGACAATCTCGGCCGGGTGCTCGAGGTCGATGTGGAATACGAACGGGGCGTTCGCGTCGTGACGGTCGAGCCGCGCGACAGCGATATCCGCCGCAATCCCGGACCGATCGGCAGCGTCTCCATCCGGCCGGCATTCTGATCCGGCCGCAATTTGCCCGGCGCATTAGCCCCACACCATGCGCCGGAGCAATGGTCGGCCGTCACCAGCCCCGCCCGGCGGCCCGACCCGGCAAGCGCATGCCCCCTGTGCCCGATACGGCGCTGGGGGCATGCGCGCCGCTGGCGTTCCCGTAAAGGCTGGAATAGGCTCGCCCCGGCGATTGCCCGCGGCCTGTTCTGCGAGCGCATTGTGAAGACGGAACCGGACCTGAGGAGAGCCGCGACAGGATGAAGCCATGGCGATGACACGTCGAGATCTGATCGCGCTCTTCTGCTGCTCGCTCCTGCTTTCGCTCGCGCCGCGGCCGGGCGGAATGACGGCCCTCGCCGAGGATGACGACGACGATGACGGCGGTTCGGGTGGCGGAGGCGGTTCGGGGGGCGGCGGCTCCGGAAACGACGACGATGATGATGGCGACGACGATGACGATGACGCGGATGAAGATGAAGATGAAGACCTCGGGCCAGATGGCGCGGGCAGCGGCCGCCGCAGCGATCAGGAGCGCGCCCGCGCCGGCGTCGAAAAGGGCGACATCCTGCCGTTGAAGGAAGTTCTGCAATTGGTCGACGAAGACAGATACGGCACGGTCATCGCGGTCGATCTCAAGCGATCGGGCGGCAGCGAGATCTACCGGCTGCGCACCCGCGACCGGCAAGGCACGATCCGCAACCTGCGCATCAATGCACGGACCGGCAAGTTCGTGAACCTGTTCGGTTTTTAAAGGAGCAGCATGCGGATTCTTCTGGCAGAGGACGATCCCAACATTGCGGCCCATGTGGCGAGCCGGCTGGAGGCGGAAGGCTACGGCGTCGACACGCTCGCCCATGGCCCGGATGTCTGGGAACAGGGGGAAACCGGCAACTACGCCTTGGTGATCCTCGATCTCGGCCTGCCGGGCATGGACGGGCTGTCGATCCTGAAACGCTGGCGACAGGCGGGACTGGAGACGCCAGTCCTGGTGCTGACGGCGCGCGGCTCCTGGATGGAGCGCGTCGACGGTTTCGATGCCGGGGCGGACGACTATCTGCCGAAACCCTTCCGGGCCGAGGAGCTGCTGGCGCGGCTGCGCGCGCTGTTGCGACGCGCCGGTCCCCGTCTGCAGTCGGTGCGCGCGGCCGGACGGTTCACGCTCGACGAAGCCGGGCGTCGGGTGACGTTCGACGGCCAGGCGCTCGACCTCAGTCCGCTCGAATATCGCATGCTGGCGCTGTTCGTGGAGCGCAAGGGCCAGGTCGTCACGCCGCTCGAACTGGCAAGCCACGTCCAGGGCCGCGACGACGATGCCGCCAAGAATGCGGTCGAAGCGATGATCGCCCGCCTGCGCAAGAAGACCGAGAGCGGCGCGATCGAAACGCGTCGCGGATTTGGCTATGTCCTGCCGGACGGTGGCGCGTGATCCGCTCGTTGCGGCTGAGGCTCGCGATCGGCGCGTCGATTGCCATCGGCCTGGTTCTGCTGGTGGTCTGGCTCTCCCTGAGCAGGCTTTTCACCGACTACGTCGCCGGACGCTACCGCGCCGAAATGGCAACGCTCGTCGATACAGTGGCCGCCCAGGTGCGGGTGCGCAACGGCGAACTGGTGCTGCCGCGCGAGCCCGCCGATCCGCGCCTCAGCCTGCCGGCCGGCGGCCGCTACTGGCAACTCGACCGTGACGGTGGGCCTCCCCTGCGTTCGCGCTCTCTGTGGGATACGGTGATCGACGTCGATCGACCGTCGGCGCCGCGCCACCTGGACTTCCTGCAAGCGGAGGGGCCCGACGGCGCGCCGATCCTGGTCTACCGGCAAGCCCTGACGCTCGGCGAAGGCGCGGATGCCAAGCCGTTTGCGGTCACTGCCGGCTTTGCGCGCCGCGAACTCGATGATGCACTTTCCGCCTTTCACGGCCGCATCCGGCTGATGTTGCTGGCGACCGCCTTCGTGCTTGCCGGCGCCGCATTCCTGCAGGGCGCGCTCGGTCTTCTGCCGCTGGCGCGCCTGCGGGAACGTGCCGCCCGCGTCCGGTCCGGAGAAGAGAAGGATTTTGGTCTGGCCGGCCCGAGCGAAGTGCAGCCGCTCGTCAGCGAAATCAATCTCCTGCTTGCGGAGCGCGCGACGGCGCTGGCGCAGGCCCGGGCGCGCGCCAGCGACCTTGCCCACGGGTTGAAGACGCCGCTGACGGTGCTGGCGCAGCTTGCCGAAAACCTGCCGGGGGAGCAGCGCGACATCGCCCTCGAACAGGTCGATCTCGTACGCCAGCGCGCCGACCGTCAGCTCCAGGCGGCCCGCATGGGCGTCGAGCGCATGGCAACGACCTTGATCGCCGATCTCGGCAACAAGCTGGTCAGCGTCCTGCGTCCAGTGACGGCCGAGCGCGCTATCGTCTGGGAGGTCGACATCGATCCGTCGCTCTCGCTCGACGTCGATCCGGCCGACCTTGCCGAATGTCTCGGCAACCTGCTCGACAATGCCGCCAAATGGGCGCGGGCGCGCATCCGCCTCTCGGCGGACGTGGTCGACGGGCGCGTGCGGATCACCGTCGGTGACGACGGGCCGGGCATTGCCGAGCGCGACCGCAAGCAAGCGACGCGTCGCGGAGCCCATGGCGCCGATGCCGGGCCGGGCCAGGTGTCCGGCAACGGCCTGGGGCTGGCCATCAGCGCCGACATAGCAGAAGCCTACGGCGCGAACATGTCGCTTGGGCAGTCGGCTCTCGGCGGCCTCGAGGTCGCATTGATATTCGACGTCGTTGGCGGCGGCCGTCGCCCGCGCGATCCGGTTTAGCGCGCAACGCGTCGTCGCAAAAGGCGGACTATGCATTCGGCCGAGGCACTCCATCGCCGCTTGCAGCCCGCCTCTTCGATTCCCCAGTTGCGCTTTTCGGGATGTGCGGTTATAAGCCCCCGTCCGAACGGTCCGGCAGGGCATGCCGTGGCCGTTCTTAACGCTGGAAATGGACCTCGTCTGTCCGTTTCGATTACTTAAGAACAATGGAGTAGCAAAATGCCCAAGATGAAGACGAAATCGTCTGCCAAGAAGCGGTTCAAGATCACCGCCACCGGCAAGGTTCGTGCAGCAGCTGCTGGCAAGCGCCACGGCATGATCAAGCGTACCAACAAGTTCATCCGCGACGCGCGTGGAACCATGGTTCTCGCCGAGCCTGACGGCAAGAAGGTCGTCAAGAACTACCTGCCGAACGGTCTCTAAGACTTTCAGGCATATTGGACACGTTAAGGAGATCATGACATGGCACGTGTAAAACGCGGCGTAACCGCTCACGCCAAGCACAAGAAGACGCTGAAGGCAGCCAAGGGCTTCTACGGCCGTCGCAAGAACACCATCCGCGCTGCAAAGGCTGCGGTTGACCGTTCGAAGCAGTACGCTTACCGCGACCGCAAGGTCAACAAGCGCAACTTCCGCGCTCTCTGGATCCAGCGCATCAACGCTGCCGTCCGCGAATTCGGCCTGACCTACGGCCGCTTCATCGACGGCCTGAACAAGGCTGGCATCGAAGTCGACCGCAAGGTTCTGTCCGACATGGCTATCCATGAGCCGGCAGCATTCGGCGCCCTCGTCGAAGCTTCCAAGAAGGCGCTCGCCTATCTCAAGGAAGCCGGCACGGCAAACGAGTTTGAAAGCGCTGTTCGTTAAGCCAGCGTTTTCCCAAAACCGTTCTTGAAATTTGTTGGGAAACCCGCGCTGGCAGGGCTGGCGCGGGTTTTTCTTGTTCTGCGGGAAGAAAGTGCACCACGATCGAAGGGGACCATCGGCAGTCCCGAAGCTTGATGACGACGACATGAAGGCTCTGCTGGTAGCGCTAGCCACCGGCCGGGGGCGCGTCGAGCGCTGCGACCTCAAGGATCGCATGGTCTGGATCAAGCGCTACCGGCGTCCCGGCCCCCGTCTTGGGCTGCGCGCGCAGGCCTTCGTCGCCCGGATCGGCGGGATCCCGGTGCTGTCGCCGTCCCCGCTTCTTGATGTCGAGGGCATGATCGAGCGCGAAGTTCGCCAGATCGCGATCTTTTCGGCGGCCGGTTTCAAGACGCCGGACGTCATCTACCGTGGGCCGAAGGTGCTGGTTCTCTCCCATCTTGGCCTGCCGATCAGCAAGCATATGGGGCCGCTGCGCGACAGCGATGCCGATGCTCACGATCAGCTTCTGGTGCGCTGCGCCGCGGAACTCGGGCGCCTGCACCGCGCGGGCCTCTGCCATGGACGTCCGCATCCACGCGATTTCATCCTTGAGGACGGCGAATTCGGTTTCCTCGATTTCGAGGAGGTGCCTGCAAGCGTGATGCCTCTGGCAACCGCCCAGGCGCGTGACCTCTGGCTCCTGTTCCTGCAGGTGGCGAGCCGGGCCTTGCAGCCGCAAACCCCGGCCGCGGCCTTTGCCGCCTGGAAACGCGCAGCCCCGGTGGAAGCCACCAGGGCGCTTTGCGAGATCATGCCGCTCTTCATTCGCTTCCTGCCGCTGGCGCGCTTGCTGCTGCGCATCCGGCAGGGCAACGACATCATCCGCTTCGTCGCTGCCACGGACTATCTGGCGGGTGCAACCCAATCACATTCCTGAACACAAGAACCGATATAGAACCGAACCCATTCCCGCATCGAGGCAGGACAGAATGAGCGAACTGGAAACACTGGAACGGACACTGCTGGCGGATATCGATGCCGCTGGCGACGAAGGATCGATCGAGGCGGTGCGCGTCAACGCGCTCGGCAAGAAGGGCTCGATCTCCGAGCTCCTGAAGACGCTCGGCACCATGACGCCGGAAGAGCGCCAGACCCGTGGAGCGCAGATCAACGCGCTGAAGAACACGGTGGCCGAAGCGATCGCCGCCCGCAAGTCGGCGTTGAAGGATCAGGCGATCGCCGAGCGCCTGGCGCGCGAGACCGTCGATATCAGCCTGCCGGTGCGCTCGTCGCCGGCCGAGCGCGGCCGCATTCATCCGATCAGCCAGATCGTCGACGAGATCACCGCGATCTTCGGCGACATGGGCTTCTCGATCGCCGAAGGTCCCGACATCGAGACCGACTACTACAACTTCACGGCGCTGAATTTCCCCGAGGGTCACCCGGCCCGCGAGATGCATGACACCTTCTTCTTCAACCCCGATGAGAAGGGCGAACGCAAGGTGCTGCGCACCCACACCTCGCCGGTGCAGATCCGCACCATGGAAGCGCAGAAGCCGCCGATCCGCATCATCATCCCCGGCAAGACCTATCGCCAGGATTCCGATGCGACCCACTCGCCGATGTTCCATCAGGTCGAGGGCCTGGTCATCGACAAGACCGCGAATGTCGCCAACATGCGCTGGGTGCTGGAAGAATTCTGCAAGGCCTTCTTCGAGGTCGACCAGGTAACGATGCGCTTCCGCCCGTCGTTCTTCCCCTTCACCGAGCCGTCCTTCGAGGTCGATATCCAGTGCGACCGCTCCGGCCCGATCGTCAAGTTCGGCGAAGGCACCGACTGGATGGAGATCCTCGGCTGCGGCATGGTGCATCCGAACGTGTTGCGCGCCGGCGGGCTCGATCCGGACGAGTACCAGGGCTTTGCCTGGGGCATGGGCCTCGATCGCATCGCCATGCTGAAATACGGCATGCCGGACCTGCGTGACTTCTTTAACGCCGACGTTCGCTGGATGACCCATTACGGCTTCCGCCCGCTGGACATGCCGACCCTGTTCGGCGGTCTTTCGGCCTGATCGCGCAGAAAAAAATAGGAAACAGGTGAAATCATGAAATTCACGCTCTCCTGGCTCAAGGACCATCTGGAAACCGACGCCACGCTCGACGAAATCTGCGCCCGCCTGACGATGATCGGGCTTGAGGTCGAAGACGTCGACGACAAGGCCGCCTTCAAGCCCTTCGTCATCGCCAAGGTCGTTTCGGCCGAGCAGCATCCGAATGCCGACAAACTGCGCGTGCTGATGGTCGACACCGGCAACGGCGCTCCGATCCAGGTCGTCTGCGGCGCGCCGAATGCGCGTGCCGGTCTCGTCGGCGCCTTTGCCGCCCCCGGCACCTATGTTCCCGGCATCGACGTGACGCTGGCCGTCGGCACCATCCGTGGCGTCGAAAGCCGCGGCATGATGTGCTCCGAAAAGGAACTGCAGATCTCCGACGACCACAATGGCATCATCGACCTGCCTGAAGATGCGCCCGTCGGCACGAGCTATGCCGCTTACGCCGGCCTCGACGATCCGATGATCGAGATCAACCTCACCCCCAACCGCCCGGACTGCACCAGCGTCTACGGCATCGCCCGTGACCTCGCCGCCTCCGGCCTCGGCACGCTGAAGGCGCGGCCTGCGCCGTCCTTCGCCATCGACGGCGACACGCCGGTGAAGCTCGCGCTCGATCTGGGCGAAGACACCCATCTCTGCCCCGGTTTCTCGCTGCGGCTGGTGCGCGGCGTCAAGAACGGCCCGTCGCCGAAGTGGATGCAGCAGCGGCTGCTGGCGATCGGCCTGCGCCCGATCAATGCACTGGTCGACATCACCAACTACATGACCTTCGACCAGGGCCGTCCGATGCACGTCTTCGACGCCGCCAAGGTCAAGGGCAACCTGACCGTCCGCCGCGCCAAGGACGGCGAGACGGTGCTGGCGCTCGACCAGCGCGAATACAAGCTCGGCCCGACCAATGTCGTCATCGCCGACGAAAAGGCGATCGAATCGATCGGCGGCGTCATGGGTGGCGAGCATTCCGGCTGCGACGAGAACACCACCGACGTCTTGATCGAATCGGCGCTCTGGGACCCGATGAACATCGCCAAGACCGGCCGCACGCTCGGCATCATCACCGATGCGCGCTACCGCTTCGAGCGTGGCGTCGACCCGGAATACATGGTGCCCGGCCTCGAGCGTACCACCGAGCTGGTGCTCGAACTCTGCGGCGGCACGGCGGCCAAGGCGGAAGTGGTCGGCTATGCCGGCTATACCGCGAAGATCGTCGATTTCCCTGTTTCCGAAGTGAAGCGGCTGACCGGCCTCGAAGTCTCCTCGGAAGAGAGCGTCTCGATCCTGAAGAAGCTCGGCTTCGGCGTTGAAGGTTCCGGCGAGCGCTTCAAGGTCTCGGTTCCGTCCTGGCGCCCGGATGTCGACGGCAAGGCCGATCTCGTCGAAGAGGTCATGCGCATCCACGGCGTCGACAACATCGTCGCCGCCCCGCTGCCGAGCCATGGCACCGTCAACGGCAAGATCCTGACGACGCTGCAGATCCGCACGCGCCTTGCCAAGCGGGCGCTGGCCAGCCGCGGCATGCTGGAAGCGGTCACCTGGTCGTTCATCTCCGAAGAGCAGGCGAAGCTCTTCGGCGGCGGTGCGCCGGCGCTGAAGCTCGCCAACCCGATCGCCTCGGACATGTCGGACATGCGTCCGTCACTGCTGCCGGGCCTGTTGACGGCTGCCCAGCGCAATGCCGACAAGGGCTTCGGCGACGTCGCGCTCTTTGAAGTCTCGGGCACCTATGAAGGCGATACGCCGGAGGCCCAGCGCCGCGTTGCCGGCGGCATCCGTCGCGGCACGGCCTCGCTCAACGGCGCCGCACGCCTCTGGTCGAATGCGACCAAGGGCGGCGGCAAGCCGGTCGACGTCTTCGACGCCAAGGCCGATGCCATGGCCGTGCTCGAAGCCTGCGGCGTGCCGATGGGCAACGTCCAGTTCGAGCCGGGCGGTCCCGCCTGGTACCATCCGGGCCGCTCGGGCACGATCAAGCTTGGCCCGAAGATCGTTCTCGGCACCTTCGGCGAGTTCCATCCGAAGACGCTCGAAGCGCTCGACGTTTCCGGTGCTTTGTGCGGCTTCGAGATCTATGTCGACGCGATGGCGGAGCCGAAGAAGAAGGCGACCCGCACGAAGCCGGCGCTCGACCTCTCGCCGTTCCAGGCGGTCAAGCGCGACTTCGCCTTCGTCGTCGACAAGGCGGTGGAAGCGGGCGCCATCCTGCGGGCGGCATCCGGCGCCGACCGCAAGCTGGTGACCGGCGTCAGCGTCTTCGACGTGTTCGAAGGTGCGTCGCTTGGCGAAGGCAAGAAGTCGATCGCCATCGAAGTGACCATCCAGCCGGTCGAGCGCACGCTGACCGACGAGGATTTCGAGGCGCTCACCGCCAAGATCGTCGCCAATGTGACGAAGACGACCGGCGGCGTGCTGCGCGCCTGATCCGAAAACGACAAGACGCATGCCGAAAGGGCCGCTGCATCGCAGCGGCCCTTTCTCGTTCGATCTCAGCCCATACGCTGCATCAACTCGATGCGGTTGCCGAAGGGGTCGCTGACATAGCACCTGCGGTAGCCGGCAAGCGGCTCACCTTCGCCGATCGTCACGCCGCCGGCTTCGAGCCTGAGGGTCATCCGCTCGAGATCGTCGACGAGGAACGCCGGATGGGCCTTGCGCGCCGGCACGAACGCCCGGTCGATGCCGAGATGCAGGCGGATGCTGCCTTGCTCGAACCAGCAGCCGCCACGGGCAAGAAGGTTGGCCGGCTTGGCAATCTCCGTCAGCCCGAGCAGGACGCCGTAAAAGCCGCGGGCCAGGTCTTCGCCGCCTTCCGGTATCGCGAGCTGCACATGCTCGATGGCGATGAGGCGGCCGGTCGCGGCGGCGGGAGAGGGGCCCGGTTTCGTCATCCGGCGTGCAGGTGATAGATCTTGTTGACGATCACCCAGCGCCCGTCGATCTTCACCAGCGACAGATAATCGGAGAAACGCTCGCCGGCAAAGCTGTCGACGACCTTCACCGTGGCGGCGTCGCCGGTGATGTCGATCATCTGCACGTCCATTTCCGGCTGGCTACCGGGCGGCGAAGCACCGGTGTCGAGGATCGCCTTGATGAAGCCGTCACGTGTCATCCATTCGAGCGCGCCCTTGTAGTTGCCGATGATCGCGGCATCGGGATGGAACGCCTTGCGCAGCGCCCCCTCGTTGGCAAAGGCCATGCCATCGACATAGAGGTGCACCACTGCACTGATCGCCTGCTCGTCGGACATCCCCGTGCCTCCCCAGTTGCTTGTAGCTCAGAGGTAGTGCGTTCGGCGGGAATTTCGATGGGCATTCTCTCCGCTTCGGGAAGCGGAGAGAATTTTTGGCTCAACGGTTGGTCATCGCCAGCGAGGCGTCCGTGTAACGCTTGCCGGCGACCAGGGTCGGGGAGAGGGTGTCGCCGAGCCGGCGCGCCTCGTCGGCCGTGAGCCGGATTTCAGCCGCCGCCGCGTTCTGCTCCAGATGGTCGAGCCTGCGGGCGCCGGGGATCGGCACGATGAAATCCCCCTGGTTGATCACCCAGGCGAGCGCGAGCTGGGCGGCGGTCACGCCCTTCTCCTCGGCCAGCGCTTGCAGCGTCTCGACCAACCGGACGTTGGCGTCGAAGTTCTCCGCCTGGAACCGCGGCAGCGAGCGGCGGAAGTCGTCGGCCTCCAGATCCTCGGCCTTGCGGATGGCGCCGGTCAGCATGCCGCGTCCGAGCGGGCTGTAGGGCACGAAGCCGATGCCGAGTTCACGGCAGGTGGCAAGCACCTCTTCTTCCGGGTCGCGCGTCCACAGCGAATACTCGCTCTGCACGGCAGCGATCGGATGAACCTTGTGGGCGCGACGGATGGTGGCGGCACTTGCTTCCGAAAGACCGATCGCCCGCACCTTGCCCTCGCGCACAAGTTCGGCCATGGCGCCGACGGTGTCCTCGATCGGCACGTCAGGATCGACGCGGTGCTGGTAGTAGAGGTCGATGACATCGGTGCCGAGCCGCTTGAGCGAAGCTTCCGCCACCGCCTTCGCCTGCTCCGGCCGGCCGTCGACGCCCGTGATGGCCTGGGTGGCCGGCACGCCTTTTTCGATGCGGAAGCCGAACTTGGTGGCGATCGTCACCTTGTCGCGCACGCGGCCGAGCGCCTTGCCGACGAGTTTTTCGTTTTCAAAGGGACCATAGACTTCTGCCGTGTCGAAGAAGGTGATGCCGAGATCGACGGCGCGGTGAAGCGTGCGGATCGATTCCGCCTCGTCGGCGGCGCCATAGGCGAAGCTCATGCCCATGCAGCCGAGGCCGATGGTGGAGACGGTGAGTTCATTCCCGAGTCTGCGGGTCTTCATGTCGTTTCCTGTCTGGCTGCCACGTGTCGGACCATAGCGCGCTGGGAGCGGGCGTCATTGTCCGAGGCGTGAATTGGTGGTGCCGCGGTGCGCCTCGTCCGGGCAAGCGGCGGTCTCTCGCGTTGCCATTGCAAACGCGCTCCTTGCTGCGTTCTCGCGTTGGCGACATCCGAAGAATAGGCCCATGCGCATCGGCTGAAAATCACTGTCAATTCTCACGGGCTGTTCTATTATTTCGATCAATGAACAGAACGCAGCTCTCCCAACTCGCCGTATTGGCCGCCGTTGCCGCCCATGGCAGCTTTCGCGGCGCTGCCCGGGAACTCGGCGTTGCGCCTTCGGCCGTCAGTCACGCCGTCGGCAGCCTAGAGGCGAGCCTCGGCATTCGCCTGCTGGCACGCACCACCCGCAGCGTCGCGCCGACGGAAGAGGGGCGCCGGCTGCTCGAACGGTTGGCGCCGGCACTGGACGAGATCGCCCATGCACTGGAAGCGGCCGCCGATGCCCGCGAGCGTCCTGCGGGCAATCTGCGCATCACTGCGCCGCGTTTCGCCGCCGATCTGATCCTGGCGCCGCGCCTGGGCGCTTTCCTCGACCTTTATCCAGAGATCGTGCTCGAAATCGCCAATGAGGACGGTTTTACCGATATCGTCGAAGAGGGTTACGACGCCGGCATCAGGCTCGGCGAGAGCCTGGAGGCGGACATGATCGCCGTGAAGGTCGGTCCCGAACTCGAAAGCGCCGTCGTCGCATCGCCCGCCTATTTCGAGCGCCATGGCCGGCCGCTGCATCCGCGCGATCTCGCGCGGCATCGCTGCATCCGCCGGCGCTTTTCCAACGGCACGCTCTATCGCTGGGAGTTCGAAAAGGACGGCGAGGAACTGACGGTTTCGGTCGAGGGGCCGCTGATCCTCGGGGAGGACCGGCCGATCATCAAGGCGGCGATCGGCGGGGCCGGTCTCGCCTACCTCTTCCTCTCTCGGGTCGAGACAGCGATCGCCGAAGGGCGGTTGGAGCGCGTCATGGAGGACTGGTGCGCGCCCTATGCCGGTCCTTATCTCTATTATCCAAGCCGCCGGCAGATGCGGCCGGCGCTGCGCGCCTTCATCGATTTCTTCCGCCATAGCGGATAGCGGCCGGTGGGAAATCGGGTTTCGCGGCTGGGTTGGAAATGAAATGTCTGCGGTTTCGTGTTGCTATGAGAGGAAGCCTATGAAAAAGCCTGGCTCAATGAAGGGTCTCGAAGATCTCGGCCGAGTGCGGCTCTCCCGCAACTTCTTCTTCCGTGAATTCCTGCATTCGGAAATCGCCGATTTCTACCGCATTCCGAACATTCCCGATGATCCGGACCTGGCGATTGAGGCAGGGCGGCGCCTGTGCGAGGAACTGCTGGAGCCGCTGGAGGCGACCTTCGGCCGCCTCGTCATCCGCTCCGGTTACCGCAACCGTGCCGTCAACGGCTTCGGCAACGCCAATGGCCTCAACTGCTCGACCAATGCCGCGTCGGCCGCCGATCATATCTGGGACATGCGCGATGCCGACGGCTGCATCGGCGCCACCGCCTGCATCGTCATCCCCTGGGTCTGGGACCGGCGCGGCGAAATCGGCGGCTGGCAGTCGATCGCCTGGTGGGTCCACGACCATCTGCCCTATGCGTCGCTGTGCTTCTTCCCGAAGCTCTGGGCCTTCAACATCCAGTGGCACGAGCGGCCGGCGCGCCGGATCATGAGCTTCGTCGAGCCGCGCGGCGTCTTGACCAAGGCCGGCATGGCAAACCAGGCCGGCCGTCACGAGGACGCCTATGCCGGGTTTCCGGATTTGAGGAGCGTGCCGAAATTGACCTTGTAGCGCACATGCGCGTCGGTGCCGGAGTAGTGGTCGTAGAGCCGCCGGGCTGTCGTATTGTCGGCCTCGGTGTACCAGTAGAGCCGGTCCCAGCCCTTGTCCTGGCAATGCGTGATCAGATTGTCGATCATCGCCCGCGCCACGCCCTTTCCGCGGGCCGCGGGATCGACATAGAGATCCTCGATGTAGCAGATCGGCTGGCGGAAGAAGGTGGCGAGCTGCTCCTGGCAGATCGCAAAGCCGACCACCTGTCCGTCAAGGATCGCCAGCCGCGCAAAGAGCGGCGCCGCAGGATCGATCAGCCTCTTCCAGGTAAGCTCGATGATGTCTTCGGCGAGATCGGTGCCGGAAAAGGCGACGTAACCGGCCCAGAGACGGCGCCAGTCGGCCTCGTCGCCGCCTGTCGCGGCGCGTATGGTCAATGCCATTTTGTTGTTTTTGCTCCCGTCATTCACCGACGTCGTTGAGTTTTCGCACCGCTTCGTCCGACAGCTTGAGTTCTGCGGAGCGGATGAGGCTCTGCAATTGCGCAAGGCTGGTGGCACTGGCGATCGGCGCCGTGACGCCCTTGCGCGTCCGGATCCACGCGAGTGCGATTTCCGCCTGGGTCGCGCCGGTGGCGGCCGCGATGTCGTCGAGGACGCCAAGGATGCGCATGCCGCGTCCGTCGAGATACTTCTCGACACCGCTGCCGCGCACGGAGCCCTCGAGGTCCTTGTGCGTGCGGTATTTTCCCGAAAGGAAGCCGCGCGCCAGGCCGAAATAGCTGATGACGCCGATCTCCTCGGTTATGCAGAGATCGCGCAGCGGCCCTTCGAACGCGTCGCGGTCGTAGAGATTGTATTCCGGCTGCAACACCTGATAGCGCGGCAGGCCCTGGTTTGCGGAAACGTCGAGCGCCTCGCGCAGTTGCAGCGAGTTCAGGTTGGAGGCACCGATCGCCCGAACCTTGCCTTCGGTCAGCAACTGGTCGTAGGCGCCAAGCGTCTCCTCATAGGGTGTGTCCGGATCGGGCCAGTGCGAGAGGTGGAGGTCGATATGGTCGGTCTGAAGCCGTTTCAGCGAATCCTCCACTGCCTGCAGGATCCAGCGGCGTGAGAGCCCCTTGCGATCGGGGCCGAGCTCCGAGCCGACCTTGGTGACGATGACGGCCTTGTCGCGCGACCGGCCCGACTGTTTCAGCCACTTGCCGATGATCGTTTCGGACTCGCCGCCCTGATTGCCGGGTGCCCAGGAGGAATAGACATCGGCGGTGTCGATGGCGTTGAACCCGGCATCGAAGAAGGCGTCAAGCAGCGCGAAAGAGGTCTTCTCGTCGGCGGTCCAGCCGAAGACATTGCCGCCGAAGACGAGGGGAGCGATTGTCAGGTCGGTGCGGCCAAGTCTCAGTTTTTCCATGGTTTTGCTCCATTGGACTGGAAGAGGGCATGTTGCGATCGGGAGGATTGCGAAGGAAAGATAGGGCAGAAAAGCTGACATTGTCACCCGCCTTTCGGCAATTTTCTGCGCGCCGCCGTCCCAGCCAATCCGCTGTCTGCCGCTTGCTAGGTACGTACCTCGGCGTTAGTCTCGGCGGCAAAGTTCAGGGAGCTCCACCATGTTACGTTTCGGAATTCTGTCGACGGCCCGGATCGGCCGCGATCTCGTCGTGCCGGCCATTCAGGATGCGGAAAACGCCGTCGTTTCGGCCGTTGCCAGCCGCGATTTCGCCAAGGCCCGGGCGATGGCCGATCGCTTTTCCGCGCCTTATGCTTTTGGCTCCTACGAGGAGATGCTGGCCTCTGATGTCATTGACGCGGTCTATATCCCGCTGCCGACGGCGCAGCACGTGGAATGGTCGGTCAAGGCCGCCAATGCCGGCAAGCACGTGCTGTGCGAAAAGCCGATCGCGCTGCGCGCCTCGGAGATCGATACGCTGATCGCCGCGCGTGACCGCAACGGTGTCCTGATCGCCGAAGCCTTCATGGTCACCTATAGCCCCGTCTGGCGCAAGGTGCGCTCGCTCATCGCCGAGGGGGCGATCGGCCGGCTGCGCCACGTCCAGGGCGCCTTCACCTATTTCAACCGCGATCCCAACAACATGCGCAATATCCCCGCGCTCGGCGGCGGCGGTCTGCCCGATATCGGCGTCTATCCGACGATCACGACGCGTTTCGTCACGGGCAAGGAGCCGGTGCGGGTGCAGGCGAATACCGATCGCGATCCGGAGTTCGGCACGGACATCTATTCGAGCGTGCGGGCCGATTTCGGCGACTTCGAGCTGAGCTTCTATATCTCCACCCAGCTCGCCGCGCGCCAGGTCATGGTCTTCCATGGCGACAAGGGCTTCATCGAGGTGAAGTCGCCGTTCAACGCCGATCGCTACGGCCGCGAGGAGGTGGAGCTCACGAACCAGAACCACGCCCAGTCCCAGCTCTTCCGCTTCCAGGATGCGCGCCAGTACAAGCTGCAGGCGGAGGCCTTTGCCCGCGCTGCCAAGGGCGAGGACGAGGAAGTGGTGACGCTCGAAAACTCGCGCCTCAATCAGAAATTCATCGATGCTATCTACCGCGCCAGCGCCAGGGATGGCTGGGAGGCGATCTGAACCGGACGAAGAACGCAAAGAGGCCCGCCGACATGGCCGGGGGCCTCTTCTCGATGCATGGACACCGCGTCAGGCGAGCGCCGCCCGTTCCCGCGCGAGGCCCCGCAGCTTGAGGAACAGGAAGTCGGCGACCGTGATCAGGCCGACGACGATAAAGCCGATGCCTGCGACCGAGAGAAGCGGGTAGGCGGCGAGCAGCAGGGCTACGCTTGCCACCTGCCAGAACACGTCGCCGGCGATGCTGACGCGTGCCGCGGCCGCCACCGGGCCGCCGTTGCGTGCCGCAGAGAGGTGGAAAATCCCCCAGAGCACCAATCCGACGCCGAGCACCTTCAACATAGCGGGCGTTGCGGCCGAGCTGAACAGCGCGGCGAGCGGTGCGGCGCCGAGGATCAGCACGGCGCCGACGGCCAGCGAGTAGACGCCGTCGGCGAGGAAGGTCTTGTTGAGCAGGCTGCGGTTCGAGAAGGTCATCGTCGGCTCCATCCGTTTGTCGATAACAGGATACTTGCGCCGATGAGGTCATCGAGCCAATTACCTCTGAGGTAATGGATTTTACCGGCCGCGCGCGCCACTCTGCCGGGCAAATGGAGAATCACGACACATGCAGTTTGGCGAACACCTGAAGGAATGGCGCGGACACCGCCGCATGAGCCAGCTCGACCTTGCGGTCGCCGCCGGCATTTCCGCGCGTCACCTTTCCTTCCTCGAAACCGGCCGCTCGAAACCATCGGAAGGCATGATCCTGCGGCTGGCCTCGGTGTTGGAAGTCCCGGCTCGCGACCAGGGCACGCTGTTTTCGGCAGCCGGCTATCGGCCGCGCATGGCGACACGGCCGGCCGCGGGGCTGGACGCCATGCCGCCCGTTGTCGCCAATGCGATCAGGCTGATCCTGGCGCGCCACGATCCCTATCCCGGCCTGGTGCTCGACCACGAGTACACGCTGCTCGTCGTCAATCCGGCGCTGGCGAGACTGGCCGTTGCCGCCGACATTCCGTTCCAGGCGGGAGAGAACTTCCTCGACACCTTCCTCGGCAACGAAAACGTGCGCAAGCTGGTCGTCAACTGGGAGGCGGCTGCCGCCGATCTCGTGCAGCGGGTGCGCACGGAAGCCTGGCTGCAGGGACCGCGCAGCCGTCTCGGCAAGCGCCTGGAAAAGGCCGCGTCCAACCCCGCCGTGGCGCGCGCGATCGAGAATCATCCGGATACCGACCGCTTGCCGGTGCTGCCGATCGAGCTCGATGTCGGCGGCCTGCGCTTGAGTTTCATCACCACGCTGCAGACCTTCGGCTCGACCCAGGACGCGCTGGTGGAGGGCGTGCTGATCGAGTCCTTCTTCCCCGCGGACGAGGAAACCAGGTTGTTCTTCGAGCGGAAGGGATGAGCGACTACCGGTCGCGCTCAAGGCCGATGGCAAGGGCGCCGCAGATCATCAGCGCGACGCCCATGTTGTAGGCGCCGATCGCCGCGGCTGCCTGGATCCAGTCGCCGGCGGCACCAGCCAGCGCCAGCAGCGCCGTGCCGGCGAACAGGCAGGCACGTGCCGATCTGAGGCCGCATATGGCAATGCCGAGCAGGAAGGAAACTGTGACGATCATGGGGCGCTGATCCTGGCCATCCGTTCAAGAGTTGATGATGATCATGCCGCCGATGATCAGCGCGGCACCGAAGGCGTAACGCAGCGTCACCGCTTCACCGAGAAAGACGGCGGCAAGCAGCGGCACGATGCAGAAGGTGAGCGCCATGAAGGAATAGGCGATCGTCAGCGGCACCGATTTGATCGTGAAGATCCAGATGATCGTGCCGATGCCGTAGACGGCGAGCGCGACAAGCAGGGTCGGGCTGAGGGCAAGCGCCAGCAGGTTCTGGGCGCTGGCGCTCCCGGTTTTCGCGCTCGTCAGCTTGAAGAGGATCTGCCCGGCCGAAATCAGCACCGGCGTGAAGAACAGTCCGAACCAGACGGTGGGCGCGAGATTGAGGTTCATCGCCATGGCTCACACCGCCTGAGTTCTGTCTTCGCAATAGAAGATGTCGCGGCCGATATCGATGCAGCTGTGCGCGGCCGGAACGGGATGCATCGCCCGCAGGAAGGAGTGGGTATAGGGGAAGAAATTGAAGTGCGGGTTGAAGGTGTAGCGATATTCGCGCTCGCGCGGCACGACGATGATCAGCCGCCGGCGGGTGATCCGGCGAAGTTCCGCAATCGCCTTGCGATAGTCGAGGATGTGCTCGATCACATGGGTGCACACGACCGTGTCGAACTCGCCGTCTGCAAAGGGCAGGTCCTCGATCATCGCGGCGTGATATTCGATGCCTTCGATCCGGGCTGCGTCGTCGATGGCGAAGTCGACGCCGGCGAGGCGCTTGACGGCAGGGTTGGCCGCGCGAATCCGCTTCAACAGGACACCGGTTCCGCAGCCGACATCGCAGACGCTGTCGCCGGCGATGCTCGCCGCGATCTTGCGCACGCAGGCCTCGGAATTGTCCGTTCCTTCATGCACCCGCGGATGCTTCCTGTAGAGGTCCTCATATTCGCACGCCGAAAGGAACGGCGCCCGTGCGCGAAACTCGGCGAGATGCGCGATGTGCTTGCCCCAGGCGAGGCTGGCCATGCCCTTGAACAGGCGCGAATCCCGCAGGATCGGCGGGATGACGTCTTCGATGAGGAAGCGGATGCGGTTGGTCGTTTCCCGGTTCATCCGCGGCGCTCCCGCACGATCCGCGGTGCCGACTGCGGGTCGGCTTCCTGGTCTTCAGTCAGAGACAAGGCGATGCCGCCATTCGCGTTCTCATGGGGCGCGGCGCGCGATGGCGTCGCGATATAGTGCAGCCGGAGCTGTTCGGTGCGGGCGCGCGAAACCGAATCGAGGATCAGGCCGGCGGTAAACATCATGATCGACACCAAAAGCAGCGCGAGCGAGAACACCCAGGTCGGCATGCGCGGCACGAGGCCGGTCGCGAAATATTCGATGAGGACCGGCGTCATGAAGATCGCGCTTGCCGCCAGAAACATCAGGCTGATGAGGCCGAAGAAAGTGAACGGGCGCGTCTCCTTCATCAGCATCACGAAGGTCCACAGGATCTTTGCGCCGTCCTTGCAGGTCGAGAGCTTGGAGTGGGATCCTTCGGGGCGCCGGCCGTAGTCGAGCTCGAGTTCGGCAACCGGCAATTTCAGCCGGGATGCGTGCACCGACATCTCCGTCTCGATCTCGAAGCCGTTGGAAACGGCCGGAAAGCTCTTGGCGAAGCGCCGCGAGAACACCCGGTAGCCGGAGAAGATGTCGTTGAAATCCGTGCCGAACATCGACCGGTAGAGCAGGTTGAAGAGCCTGTTGCCAAGCGCATGCCCCTGCCTGCCGGCGTCGTCGTGAACGCCGCGCCGCGTTCCGACGACCATGTCGGCGCGTTCGGTGATCAGGGTGCGCACGAGGTCTTCCGCATCGGTCGGGCAATAGGTGCTGTCGCCGTCCGCCATGACATAGATGTCGGCGTCGATATCGGCGAGCATGCGGCGCACCACATGTCCCTTGCCCTGCCGGCGTTCACGCACGACGGTCGCGCCCGCGAGCATGGCCTTCAGCGCCGTGCCGTCGGTCGAATTGTTGTCGTAGACGTAAATGCGCGCCGCGGGCAGTGCCGCCTGGAAACCCTGGACCACTTGTCCGATGGTCGATGCTTCGTTGTAGCAAGGCAAGAGAACGGCGATGTTGAAGCGGTCGAACATCCTGAAGGCTCGGTTGCTGTTGGATCGCGCCATCATAGGCATCAGGGTGTTAACAAGACGCCAAGCCACCCTGCATCGGGGGGCCGATAGGCCCGGCCCTGTTGCTTGGCGCTTTACGCTTTCTTGATCGCGCCGGCGTAGCATGCCCGCAGGATCGAGAAGGGCGGGAACCTATGTCGAGCGGCGCGGCGGCACTACCGGAAATGGCAGCGACAGAGAGGCAGAGGCAGCTCTGGTCGAGTCTGCGTTGGATGCTGCTCGCCTATGGTGCACCGACTGTCCTTTTCCTTGTCGTCCAGTTCCTGCGGGCACCCGATTATGTCGGGCGTGACAATGACGATGCCATGCGGCTGGTGCAGGTGCGCGACCTCATCGCCGGCCAGAGCTGGTTCGATCTGACGCAGACCCGTCTGGGGCTCGATGGCGGTACGCTGATGCACTGGTCGCGCTTGATCGACCTGCCGATCGCCGGGCTCATGTCCATGCTCCGACCCCTTGCCGGTGCAATGCAGGCGGAGGTTCTGGCGCTGGCGATCTGGCCGATCTCGCTGGCCGTTGTGCTGCTGGCGGCCATGGGGTTGGCCGGACGCCGTGCCGGCGGCACCCCCGCCATGCATTTCTGCCTCGGACTGACCGTGATCTTCATCGCCACGTCGAACCGTTTCCTCGGGGGCGCGATCGATCACCACAATCTGCAGCTGGTCCTGGTCGCCATCATGACGGCGATGCTCGTCGATCGACACTATCGTGCCGCAAGCTATGCGCTCGCCGGATTGGCGGCCGCGCTCGCCATCGCTGTCGGTGCCGAAACGACGCCGCTCGTTGCCGTCGTGTGCGCCATTGTTACCTGCCAATGGCTCTGGGTGGGTCAGCCGGTGCGGAGCGCGACCGTCGCCTTTGGTCTGTCGCTGGCAGCCAGCCTGAGCGCCATCTTCTTTGCGACCGTGCCGCCGCGCCTCTATTTCGTCGCGACCTGCGACAATCTCTCGATCGCCTTCTATTCGCTGGCGCTGACGGGAGGCGTGCTGCTGGCGCTTGCTGCCGCCACGGCAAGCCGCCGCACTCCGGCGGTGCGCTTCGGCGCGCTCGTTCTCTGCGGCTTCGGTGTTGCCGCCGTCGCGCTGGCTGTGGCGCCGCAATGCCTGGGCAATCCGCTGGCTAGCCTTGATCCCCTGCTTGTCGAGCTATGGCTCGATCGTGTCACCGAAGCGCGTTCCTTCGCCGCCGTCGCCGCGCAGGAGCCCGCCAATATCGGCGCCTACTATTTCACCGGCGCCTTTGCTTCGGCCATCTGCCTCTGGCGCATCTGGCGCGGTGACAGGGTCGGCCTCAATCTCGTTCTTCTCGCTCTGGTGCTTTCGAGCCTGTCGATCGCCCTCGTCCAGCTCCGCGGGATGGCATTCTCCAACCTTTTGGCCATCGTGCCGCTCGCGCTGCTGCTTGCCGATCTCCGTGCCCGCTCCAACGGCGGCACGGCCGGAACGCGTGCCTCCCTCCTCTATGTCGGCGCGCTCATCATTTCGGTTCCGGCGACCTGGGCCGTTGCCGGCACACTCGCTGCAAAGGGGATCGGGGGATTGACGGCGGAAACCGCAGCCACGAACGGCGGAGCGTGCCTGACGGAGGCGGCCGTTGCCGATCTCAAGGGGCTGGCGCCGTCGCTGGTCGTCGGGCCGTCGGATATCGGCGTGACGCTCCTTCGCCGCACCGGGCACCGCGTGCTGAGTGCGCCCTATCATCGCAATGCCGGCGGCCTCATTCAGGAATTGAAGATCGGCCTCGCCGAGCCCGAAGCCGCCGGCGCCATGTTGCGCCAGCTCGGGCAGCCGGTGCTGGCCTTCTGCGCGCGCGAGGTTCAAACGCAGGTCATTGCCGCCCGCGCTCCCGCCGGCCTCTACGCGCAACTGGCCGCCGGACGCGTGCCGGCGTTCCTCTCGCCCCTCCCGGTTTCGGCAGGCTCGCCCATGCGGCTCTATGTGCTGACGCCGTGAGCGCCATGCCTTTGGCGCGTGGAAAGCACGATGGATGTGCTGGCCTTCGGCGAAGGGTGCGGTAAAAGAGGCTATGGCCTCTTTCTTCGACAACGATTCTCCGAGCAACCTCACCGAATATTCGGTGTCCGAGCTTTCGGGCTCGATCAAGCGAACGGTCGAGCAGGCCTTCGACCAGGTGCGCGTGCGCGGCGAGATCTCCGGCTATCGCGGTCCGCATTCGTCGGGCCACGCCTATTTCGCGCTCAAGGACGATCGTGCGCGTATCGATGCGGTGATCTGGAAAGGCACCTTCTCGCGGCTGCGCTTCCGCCCGGAAGAGGGCATGGAAGTGATCGCGACCGGCAAGGTGACGACCTTCCCGGGCTCGTCGAAGTACCAGATCGTCATCGAGACGATGGAGCCGGCCGGCGCCGGCGCGTTGATGGCGCTTCTCGAAGAGCGCAAGCGCAAGCTTGCGGCCGAGGGCCTGTTCGATGCCGGCCGCAAGCGGCCGCTGCCCTTCATGCCGCGGGTCATCGGCGTCGTGACCTCGCCGACCGGCGCCGTCATCCGCGACATCCTGCACCGCATCGCCGATCGCTTTCCGGTGCACGTCGTCGTCTGGCCGGTCAGGGTGCAGGGTGATGGCTCGGGCGACGAGGTGGCGGCGGCCATCCGCGGCTTCAATGCGATCGAGCCCGGCGGCCCGGTTGCGCGGCCGGACGTGCTGATCGTCGCGCGCGGCGGCGGCAGCCTCGAAGACCTCTGGGGCTTCAACGACGAGGCCGTCGTTCGCGCCGCGGCCGCCTCGGAGATCCCGCTGGTTTCCGCCGTCGGGCACGAGACCGACTGGACGTTGATCGACTACGCCGCCGACCAGCGCGCGCCGACGCCGACGGGCGCTGCCGAAATGGCGGTGCCGGTCAGGGCCGACCTCGAGGCTGCGGTCTCGGGCCTCTCGGCGCGTCTGAAGGCGGCCGTCGGGCGCCAGATGGACAATCGCCGCCAGGCGGTGCGTTCGCTGGCGCGGGCGCTGCCCTCGCTCGATCAGTTGCTGGCGCTGCCGCGCCGGCGTTTCGACGAGGCAGCCCTCGGCCTCGGACGCGGCCTCGCAATGAACACCGCCAACAAGCGCCGCCAGTTCGAGCGGGTCTCTGCCGAACTGCGCGCCGATCTGCTCAAGGGCAAGCTTTCCGAGCGCCGCCAGCGCCTGGCCGATGCCATGAACAAGGCCGAGCGCATCGTCGAGCGGCAGGTGCATCGCGGCGAGGCGCGGGTATCGGCGGCGGATGCAGCGTTGCGCGCACTGCCGTCGCGCCTCCTCGGCCAGATCCACCGTGCGTCCGATCGTGTCGCCGGGCTTGCGGCCCGGTCCGATGTCGCGGTGCGCGCTGACGTGCGCCGTCTGCGCAGCGTCATCGTCGCCCAGGACCGCATCCTGCAGTCGCTCTCCTATCGCAACGTCCTGCAGCGCGGTTTTGCGCTGGTCCGGGATGGCGAGGGCGGCCCGGTGCGCCAGGCTGCGTCCGTTTCGGTCGGCATGGCGCTGAGCCTCGAATTTGCCGACGGTCGCGTTGCGGCCATTGCAGGGGAAGGCGAGGGCGAGCCGGCCGCTCTGCCCTCGGCGCCGCGCAAGAAGCAGACGAAACCCGTAGAGCCGACCGGTGGCACGCCGAAGCAGGGCAGCCTGTTCTAGGTCGCCGAACGACAACTAAATCCGGCAAAGCGTCTCAGTGTCCCGCTTGGGCGATATGGAGAAACATGCGTATCCTGCTCGTGCTTGCCCACCCGCTTGAAGACAGTTTCGCCGCGAGCGTCGCGCGGGAAGCGTGCGCGGCTTTGGAGGCGAATGGCCATTGGGTCGATTTGCTCGATCTCTACCGCGAGGACTTCGATCCGCGTCTCACCGTTGTCGAGCGCGGCAGCTACTTCACCGACGCCTATGATCGCGCGGCGGTCGCCGGCTGGATCGCCCGCTTGCAGGCGGCCGACGGGCTCGTGCTCGTCTTTCCGCAGTGGTGGTTCAATTTTCCGGCGATCCTGAAAGGTTTCTTCGATCGCGTCTTTGCGCCGGGCGTCGCCTTCGACAACGATCCGGCCGGCGGTCGCATCATCCCGCGGCTCCACAACATCAAGCTCTTCTGGGCGCTGACCACGACCGGTTCGCCCTGGTGGGTGGTGCACCTCTATATGGGCAATCCGGTGAGGCGGCTCTTGAAGCGCGGCATCGCCGCCTTCTGCGCCAAGGGGCTGAATTTCCGCATGCTCGCGCTGCATGACATGGACAGGGCGACCGATGCCAAACGCAGGGCACATCTGCAGCGCGTCCGCCGGCTTGCCTCCAGTCTGTGATCGCGGCTATTCGAACGCCGCGAGATATTTGCGCAGCAGTGCGTTGAGCACCAGGCGTTCCTCGGGCGAGAGGTCGGAAACGACACGATGCTGGTTCGCCACATGCGCTGTCGCGGCTTCGTCGACGCGGCGCAGGCCCTCTTCCGTGAGCGCGATGATCACGCTGCGGCGGTCCTCGGGGTTGGCGATCCGTTCGACGAGCCCCGCCTTCTCCAGCTGATCGATGCGGTTGGTCATCGTTCCGGAGCTGACCATGGTCGTATCCAGCAAGTCGCTCGGCGACAGCCGATAGGGCGGCCCCGACCGGCGCAGCGTTGCAAGTACGTCGAAGCTCGAGGCGTTGAGGCCACGTTCGGAAAAGCTCTTGTCGATCTCCCGGGCAATATGCGCCGAAAGCCTTGAAAGTCGGCCGAGCAGGCCCATGGCCGACACGTCGAGATCCGGCCGCTCGCGGTTCCACTGGGCCAATATCTTGTCGACGCGATCCATCTGGTCCTCCTTTGTTTTTCTCACCATAGAGTATCTTGACGTAGAGATAAACCGTGATAGGCTTAATTTATCTTGATGTAGAGATTCTTTAGGTGGAGATATGAGTTCGAACCGCAGCATCGACCTTGCCCTGACCGCGCTTGCACCGGCCATCTGGGGCAGCACTTATCTCGTCACCACGCAGTTCCTGCCGGCCGGTTATCCCTTGACGGTCGCCATGCTGCGCGCACTGCCGGCGGGGCTGCTGTTGCTGCTCATCGTCCGGCGCCTGCCGGAGGGCATCTGGTGGCCGCGGACCTTCGTGCTCGGCGCGCTCAACTTCTCCTTCTTCTGGGCGATGCTGTTCGTCTCGGCTTACAGGCTGCCGGGCGGCGTTGCCGCCACGGTCGGTGCTGTCCAGCCGCTGATCGTCATTCTGTTGTCGCGCGTCTTCCTCGGTTCGCCGATCCGCCTGCTCAGTGTCGTCGCCGGTCTCGCGGGTATCGTCGGCGTCGCCCTGCTGGTGCTGACACCCGGGGCCAAGCTTGATCCGCTCGGGGTGCTCGCCGGTCTCGCCGGCGCCGTCTCCATGGCCTTCGGCACGGTGCTCAGCCGCCATTGGGCGCCGCCGGTGCCGCCGCTCACCTTCACCGCCTGGCAGTTGGCGGCCGGTGGCCTGCTGCTCGTGCCGGTGGCGCTGTTCTTCGAACCGTCGTTGCCGCCGCTGACCACGGCCAACGTGCTGGGTCTTGCCTATCTCGGCCTGATCGGCGCTGCCTTCACTTATCTGCTCTGGTTCCGGGGCCTCTCGCGCCTCGAACCGTCGGCCGTCTCGCCGCTCGGCTTCTTAAGCCCAGTCGTCGCCATCCTGCTCGGCTGGGGCGTGCTCGGCGAACAGCTGACGCCGGTCCAGGCGCTCGGCATCCTCGTGGTCTTTGCCAGTGTCTGGCTCAGCCAGCGGGCGCAGCTCGTCCCCAGGGTGCGGCCGGCCAGAGCCTGAAATCAGGGCTTGCAAACACCGGGCATGCGCTTCACATTGCCGGCAACGTCAATCCTCAAAGAAGCGCATGTCCTGATGACCGAGCATCTGACGCCGGCGCATTATTCCGATCTCCTCCGCTTCGCCAGGCGCCAGACCCGCCGCGCCGCCGAAGCGGAGGATTTGCTGCACGAGGCGCTGATCGTGGCGCTCAAGGCCGGGCGCTTTCCGCCTACTGGCGATCGCGCCTGGTTCTGCGGCGTCATCCGCAAGCTTGCGACGATGCAGGCGCGTACGGCGGCCCGACGCTTCCGGCGCGAACAGCAGCTGGACTTGCCGGAAGCCGAGGAGGATGTGCGCTCCAATGCTCCGCTGGCCCTTGCCGCGACGCTGGCGCCCAGCCTCAGGGTCTTAATGCTCCTTGCGATCGCCGGTCACAACCGTCCCGAGATCCGTCATCTCCTCGGCATTTCCGACGAGGCACTGCGCCAGCGCATCCTGATGCTGCGCCGCGCCTGGCGCGATGCCGGCCACGCCGAGCCCATCCGCGAACTGACCGGGCTGCGTTACCCGCTCGAAAGCGGCCGCATCCGCCAGGCGCTTTTACCGGTGACGCGGAGCGGTCGCGCCGCCTTTGCCAGCCACGATCCGGACGGGCATCTCTTCGCGGTCAATTTTTCTGCACCTGCGCCTCACAAAACGACAACCGGCGGCAACAAGCCGGCGTAACCAACAGAAAGGGATGAACCAATGCTGTCGAAGATCCGTATCGGAAACATTTGCTACTATGTCACGGACATCGCCCGGACGGAGGCCTTCTACCGCGATGTGCTCGGCCTCGAAGTCCAGCGCATGGGCGATGACGGCGCCGGCAACGACTGGCTGATGGCGAGCATCGAGAACAACATCGACCTGATCTTCTTCGTCGCCGAATGCAAACCCGGAAACTCGCCGATCGTCGTCTTCGATCTTGCCGAAGGCGGTATCGACGATGTCGTGGGTGGCCTTGCCGAGAAAGGGGCGACGATCGTCACGCCGGTGAGCCATGCGCCCGGCGGCTGGTCTGCGGAATTTGCCGATCCCGATGGTCACGTCCTGTCGCTCTACCAGTCGGCGGAGGCGCCGCGCCTGAAGCGCGCCGCCAATCGCTGACGGGAAGATCCGACAACAGAAACGGCCGCCGCAGGGGCTGCGACGGCCGCAAGGTACTGAGGAAGACGAGCGCCCGAGAGCGCTCTCGATCAGGCCCACTCGCCCTTTCGCATGACCGGAACGCGGCTGCCGTCGGCGCGCACGCCGTCGATATCGACCGCACCCGAGCCGATCATCCAGTCGATGTGGATCAGGCTCGAATTGCCGCCCTGGGCGCGGATCTGTTCCGGCGTCAGCTTGGTGTCGTCGACGAAGCAGCCCGAATAGCACTGGCCGAGCGCGATGTGGCACGAGGCGTTTTCGTCGAACAGCGTGTTGTAGAACAGGATGCCGCTTGCCGAGATCGGCGAGGAATGCGGCACCAGCGCCACTTCGCCGAGCCGGCGCGCGCCTTCATCGGTGTCGAGCACCTTGTTCAGCACTTCCTCGCCGCGCGAGGCCTTCGCCTCGACAATCCGGCCGCCTTCGAAACGCACCTGGATGTTGTCGATCAACGTGCCCTGGTGCGACAGCGGCTTGGTCGAAGAGACGTAGCCCTCGACGCGCAGCGCATGCGGTGTGGTGAACACTTCCTCGGTCGGGATGTTCGGATTGCAGGTGATACCGTTCTTGGCTTCCGACGCGCCGCCGCACCACAGGTGCCCGTCCGCCAGCCCAACGGTCAGGTCGGTGCCGGGGCCGGTAAAGTGCAGCGCCGCGAAACGCTCGCCGTTGAGCCAGGCCGAACGCCGCGCGAGATTGGCATTGTGTTCCTTCCAGGCGGCGACCGGATCGGCGACGTCGACGCGCGAGGCGGCGAAGATCGCATTGGCGAGCTTCTCGACGGCAACGTCTTCCGGGTCGTTCGGGAAGACCAGCTTCGCCCAGTTGGGGTTCGGGTAGGAGACGATGTTCCAGTTGATATCGAAGTTCGAGATCTTTTCGAGCGCCGGCTTGTAGGCGATCGAGTTCGCCTTGTTGGCGCGCGCGACCTTGGCCGGGTCCTGCGCCGAAAGCATCATCGGATTGTCGCCGGAAATCGCAAGCCGTGCAGCGCCGCCAGCAAAGGCTTCGGCCATGCCCTTGAACAGCCAGTCGCTCGCCCGGTCGAAGCTTTCGTCCGGTGCGTAGGCATAACGCGACAGCGTCGTGTCCTCGTCCGAGTAGAGCGTCGTCACCAGGCCGGCGCCGGCCTTGTAGGCGTGTTTGGTGATGAGACGGACGAGCGGCATCGCGGCGACCGGCGCCGTCATCACCAGGTCCTGGCCGCGCTGGAGCTGCAGGCCGACCTGGATCGCGACTTCAGCGAGCTTGTCGAGTTTTGCCGGATCGATCGGATTGGGCGTATTTGCAGGATAGGTCATGATCTGCCTGTCTTTTGAAATCGGAAGAAGAAGACTTAGAGCGCTTTGCGGCGAAAATGAAGGCTGAGCGCCGGAGGTTCGCTGCAATCAGCGCGCGCCGATGACAGAACGCAGCCGCTCGACGTTGCTCCTGTGCACTGCCTCGTAGGGCGCGAAATAGAGGATCGCCCCAGAGGCGATCTCATCGGCAGCGAATTCCTTGAGCGGAGCGACCGGCATGCCCTTCTCTATCGCATCCGTCAGCCGCTCGATGTAGCGCCGGTTGGCATCGATCAGCTCCGGCCCGTAGCCGCCCGTGGCGATCCGCTCGCGGTCGCCGTGGCTCGGCAGGATCCTTTCGATCGGCCATTGCCGCAGGCGTTTGAGTTCCGCGACGTGCGTCTCCGTTTGGTCGGCCTCGCTGATGAAGGTCGTCGTGTCCTCAAGCGTATCGCCCGCAAGCAGCAGCTTCTCCTCGGGCAGCCAGATGACATTGCCGTCGGCGCTGTGGATCGCGAAGTGATGCAGTTCCACCCGGCGCTTGCCGACGGTCAGGACGAGCGTCTTATCGAACAGGCGATTGGGCATGATAAGGGGCTCGATCGGTGGGGTCGCCGTTTCGATGCGTTCGCGATTGTCCTCGAGCCTCTGCGCCGTCAATGTCAGCGCGATGATCTCGCAATCGGCAAAGACCGCGTTCCCGGCCACATGGTCCTTGTGCCAATGGCTGAGCACGACGCGGATCGAGGTGACGCCAAGGCCTTCGAGGTGCGTGCGGATCGCACGGGCATGGTCGAGCGAGATATGCGTGTCATAGACCAGCGCATCACGGCCGTCGACGATGGCGTAGGAGGCGACGCCGAGTTCGTAGGCGCCATCATCCAGCCAGTTCGCCGCCGGCGAATACAGCCGTATCCCGGCGGCACGCCCGTCATAATAGGCATAGACGCCGGCACAGGGCTCCAGAATCGTCAGGGTCGAGGTCATGTCCGTCACAAGGTGCTCCTCCAGCTTGGCGTGCGTCCTCTCATAGAGCAGGCGCGCGCCAAACTGAAGGACGGCATGGCCCGCGCGCTTCGCTATGCCTTCCGGGCGCGCAGCAGATAGGCGTCGTGCTCCCTGAGGAAGGTCATCAGCCGCTCGCCATAGTCCGGCGTCACGGCCGCCTTGACGCTCGGCCGCGCGGCGAGCGCCGTGCGCCAGGCGCCGACACGATCGAGCCCGTCGAAGATGCCGTGATCGGCGAGCGTGTCGAAGAGGTCGAAGTAGCGGAAGATCGGCGCAAACACCGCATCGACGAGTGAAAACTTGGCGCCGGCAAAGTAGGGGCCGTCGCCGAGCGCAGCCTCGACCGTCACAAATTTTGCGGCGATCGCCTTTCCCTTCTGTTCATAGGTTTCCCGGTCCTTCGCAGTCTCGAAACCCCAGAGATCCGAAAGGATCGACGAGCCGAACTCCATCCAGCCGCGATGGCGGGCACGCTCCAGTGCATCCCCGGGATGAAGCTTCGGGCCGGCTTGGCTTTCCTCGACATATTCGGCGATGACGGAGCTTTCGAAGAGCACGGTCTCGCCGCCGTGCTGCGGCACCTGCAAGAGCGGCACCTTGCCGAGCGGCGAGACCTTCAGGAACCAGTCGGGCTTGGCCTTGAGGTCGATATAGGTCCGCTCGAAACGGACGCCCTTTTCGTCGAGCGCGATCGAGGCGCGCTGCACATAGGGGCAGAGATGGTGGCTGACGAGGGCAAGCATGGCGATCTCCCGGTTGAAGCAAAGTAGATGCAATTGCATGTATGTGGGCTTGCCTCGACTTTCAAGATGGATGTAATTGCATCTATGGCAGACGAGACGAAAAATGACGCAAAGCGTCCCGGACCGGAAACGACCGAGGCCTGGATCGGGCTGATGCGCGCGCGGGAACGCGTGCTTGCGCGGATCGAAGCCGACTTCAAGGCCGCCGGCCAGCCGCCGCTTGGCTGGTACGACGTCTTGTGGGAACTGGTTCGGGCCGACGACGGCCGGCTGCGGCCCTTCGAGATCGAGGCACGTACCTTGCTTGCGCAGTACAACCTCTCCCGCCTGATCGACCGTCTGGTCAAGGAGGGACTCGTTCGCCGGGAGGCTTTCGATGCGGATGGGCGTGGACAATGGGTTGTCATCACCGAGGCCGGTCGGGCGATGCGCGAACGCATGTGGCGAACCTATGGCCCGTCGATCGAGGTGCATGTCGGAGCGAGATTGAGCGTAGCCGAGGCACGGCAACTGGCAGTGCTGCTGGCGAAGTTGAGGTAGAGCATTGCAGCTCAAGGAGAGCTTAACGGCGGACAATCGGATGGTGATCGCGGCGCTTGGATGGCCACTCACCCTGGCTCTCTCCCCGCGGCCAGGGAGCGGGGACGCGCGTCGCTCGTAGCGCCGTAGAACGGAGCGTAGTTGTTGAGGCGAGCGGGTGCCACGAGTCTCCTTCGCCCCGCCTGCGGGGAGAAGGTGGCCGGCAGGCCGGATGAGGGGGGCCGATGGGCCGAGCGCCAATCTGGACGCCGTCGACGCCTAGCTGCTCAGCCCGAACGACTTCTCGAGGGCTTCCCAGGTCTCGTCCATGGCGAAGGTGCCGGAGAGGTAGGGAACGGCCACATGACCGTAGAGCGGCGAAAGCTGCCACTCTGCCGTCTCCTCGTCGACGCCGGCGATCTGCTGCAGGTAGATGGTCGAGACGAGGCCGGTGCGGTCGGCGCCGGCCTTGCAGTGGATCAAAAGCGGTTTCGGCGCGTCCCTGAGGACCGCCATCAGCGCGTCGGTTTCCTTGCGGTCGATCTCCGCCGAGGCGGACATGGGGAAGTTGATGAGCCGGATACCGTTGCGCGCGGCAGCGGCGACCTCGTCGCGATACCAGCGCTCGCCCGGCTTCTCGCCGCGCAGGTTGAGAATGGTGCGGATACCGTAGGCCTTCGAATAGGTAGCGATCGCCTCCGGCGTCGGCTGTGCCGAACGGTAAACCTCGCCGGCCACGAGCGTGTGGAAATTGCCGGTCCACTGCAGGCCAACGAGGTAGAGAAGAAGGGCCGCGACGAGCGCAACCGTGCCGACGGCGAGGCGCTTCAGCAGACGCTTCGCGGTGAGAAAACCTGCAGACACCATGAGACAGACCCGACGCCGTTCGTGCGCGGGTCTGCCTGCGCTTGCACAGCTGTCGTCCCGCCAGTTCGGCACGTATTCGGTATCTGTGATGTTTTGATGGCGGCTGTTTCAGGCGATCAGCGGTGCCGCGACCGCCTTCAGCGCCGCCTGGGCGTCGCGGGGTGCCAGCCGCACCTGCAGGCCGCGCTGACCGCCGTTGATGTAGACCAGCACTTCAATAAGTGCTGTCTCCTCGATCGCCGTCGGTACCAGCTTCTTCTGGCCGAACGGGCTGATGCCGCCGACATGGTAGCCGGTCAGGCGCTCGGCGTCCGCCGGCTTCATCATCGCGGCGGATTTGCCGCCGAAGGCGGCGGCCAGCTTCTTCATGCTCACTTCGCGATCGGAGGGCACGACGCAGCAGACCGGCTTGCCGTCGACCTCGGCCATCAGCGTTTTCAGCACCCGGCTCGGATCCTCGCCAAGCGCTTCCGCCGCCTGCAGGCCGACGCGTTCGGCGTTGGGATCGTAGTCATAGCTGTGCACGCTGAAGGCGACGCCGGCCTTCGAAAGCATCTGCGTGGCGCGCGTGGTCTTCGACATCGTCTGGCTCCGGATCCGGCGTTACAGCGCTGCCTCGTAGAGATCCGGCTTGAAACCGATCAGCAGATTGCCGCCGGCTTCCAGCACCGGACGCTTGATCATCGAGGGCTGGGCGAGCATCAGCGCAATCGCCTTCTGTTCGTCGAGATCCTGCCTGTCGGCCTCGTCCAGCTTGCGGAACGTCGTACCGGCGCGGTTCAGCACCGTTTCCCAGCCGGCCTCCTTGCACCAGCGCTCGAGATGCGCGCGGTCGATGCCTTCGGCCTTGTAATCGTGGAAGCGATAGGCGATGCCCCGGCCGTCGAGCCAGGTGCGTGCCTTCTTCATCGTGTCGCAGTTCTTGATGCCGTAAATCGTGACCGTCATTCCCATGCTCCAGACCGCAGCGCGCAATTCCCGAACGGATCGCGCCGCCGGGAATCGCGCAATTTCAAAGAGTGGCAGGAGTGATAGCCGCCCGATGCGCGGGAGGGAAGACCGAGACCCTGCTTCAGGTCACGCCGACATAACGCCCGGGCTTGTGATTGATCGCCAGCGTCATGTTCACGACCGCCGCCCCGATCACCGAAAGTGCCAGGTTCGATGGCGGCAAGACGAAGAAAGCGGCAGCGAGGATCGCGAGATCCACGCCAAGCTGGAAGTAGCCGGCCCGAATGCCGAATTTTTCCTGGAGATAGATCGCCACGATGTTGATGCCGCCAAGCCCGGTGCGGTGGCGAAAGAGGATCAGGAGACCCATGCCCATCAGCCCGCCGCCAACGACGGCCGCATAGATCGGATCGAGCCGGGCGATCTCCACCCAGCCGGCCGTCAGCCGAGAAAACAGCGAGACGAGGCTGACGGCGATGAAGGTGCGCAGCGCAAACATCCAGCCGAGCCTTCTGACCGCCAGGACGTAGAAGGGCAGGTTGACGAGCGAAAAGACCAGCCAGAACTCGGCGCCGGTCGCATATTGCAGAAGCAGTGCCAGGCCCGACGTGCTGCCCGTGAGCAGCATCGCCTTGCTGTAAATGATGATGCCGAGCGACATGATCAGCGTGCCCGTCAGGATCGCCAGCGCATCCTCGTAGAGGCGATGGCGTTCAGTTGGGGTTTCTGTCGCGTCGATGCTGTGCTCGGCCATCATGGTCCTCAGAGGTTCTTGAACTTGGCGATAACGCCGTCGACTTCCGCCGTCTTCAGGCCGGCAATATTGATGCGGCCGGAACCGGGCATGTAGATGCCGTGCTCGTTGCGAAGCCGCATGACGTCGGCCTCGGCAAGCGGAAGCAGCGAGAACATGCCTTCCTGGCTGGCGACGGCGCCGAGCGCCTGCCAGCGATCACGCAAGCCTTCGGCGAGCGCGCGGCGGATGTTGGTGATGCGCAGCCGCATGGTTTCGAGTTCTTCTTGCCAGTCACGCTTGAGCTCGGCGTCGGAAAGGATCATCCGCACGATCGCTGCACCGTGATCCGGCGGCATCGAGTAGCTGGTGCGGGCAAGGCCGGCGAGGTTGGAGCGGACCGTATCGGCCGAAGACGACGAGGCCGTCACCGCGAAGATCGCGCCGGCGCGCTCGCGATAGAGCCCGAAGGACTTGGAGCAGGAAACGGCAACCAGCGCTTCCGGAACGACGCCGATCAGGTGGCGGAGACCGGCGACATCTTCGTCGAGACCGCGGCCGAACCCCTGGTAGGCAAGGTCGACGAGCGGCAGCAGGCCGCGCTCGGCGATGACGGCGGCAAGCTCCATCCACTGCGCTTGCGTGATGACGCCGCCGGTCGGGTTGTGGCAGCTCGCATGCAGCAGCACGGCATCGCCGGCGGCGGCACCCTGGAGCGCCGACAACATGGTGTCGAAGAGCACGGTCTGCGTGGGCACGTCGAAGAACGGGTAGCCGGCGGTTTCCAGGCCGGCCGTCTTGAAGATGCTCGCATGGTTCGGCCAGCTTGGCAGGCCGATCCAGATGCGCTTGCCGCCCATCTGGTGGATGAGGTCGGCGGCGAGCCTCAGAGCGCCGGAACCGCCCGGCGTCTGCACGCCGGCAATGTGGCTGCGATCGATGGTATCGCCACCGACCAGCGTCCAGAGATGATCGATGAAGACGAGATCGCCCTCGGGGCCGACATAGGACTTGCTGTCCTGTATTTCGAGCAGGCGCTTCTCCGCTGCCTTGACGGCGCGGAAGATCGGCGTATGGCCGGTTTCGTCGCGGTAGACGCCGACGCCGAGATCGACCTTTCCGGGGCGCTCGTCCTTGCGGTAGAGCCCGATCAGGGCGAGCAACGGATCGTCGGGTTGGCGGGTCAGAGCGTCGAACATGCCGGAAATTCCCCCTTGAGTGGCAGCGAAACGAGGTCGGTCGAGAAGCTTTCGGGCCGCCGATCCTCCGGCTGCCCTGCGGCTTCCTTCTTAAGTCAGCAAAGGCGCAAAATCGATGCGATTTTTGCCACGGAGACAATATCGACAGCGTGCTATTTGCGCAAAATTCTGCAATTGATTTGCTGATTTGCGCGTGGAGGCTCGGCGATGGTTGAGAAGATGGCGACGGAACTGGATCAGATCGACCGGCGGATCATTCGTCTGCTGGTCGAGGACGCGTCGCTCAGCAACAATGCGCTTGCGGCGAGGGTCGGTCTGTCGCCGGCGCCGCTGTCGCGCCGGCTTGCCAGGCTTTATGCAGCCGGCGTCATCCGCCAGACGGTGGTCGTCGATCCGAAGGCGGCCGGGATCGGTTTGCAGGCCTTTGTCGAGGTGACGCTGGAGCGGACCGCAAGCAAGGTCGGCCAGCGGTTCATCGAACTCGTGTCGCGCATGCCGGAGGTGGTGGAATGCCACACGGTTGCCGGCGACTTCGATTTCCTCCTGAAGATCGCCGTGCGCGACGTCGCCGATTACAAGCGCTTGCTCTGGAGCGAATTCGAACAGATCGCCGAGATCAAGACCTTGCGCTCGACCATCCTGCTCGACAGCCCGAAGATGACGGCCGCCACGGCGGGATGACGGCCGCACATTCGCTGGACATGATTGCGGGCGGAAGCCGTTGGCTTTCCGCCCGACATGGCACTCAGGCTTCGAGCGGTCCGGGCTTGCGCACGGCGCTTGAGGGCGCGGCGCAGGCGATCTTCATCAGGTCTGCGCGGCGCCGCGCAAGGCGCGTCGAGACGCGGGTGACGATCAAGCCGTCCTGCGGCGCACGCACCTCGGTGGCGCCGTTCACCTGGCCGGGACGCGCAAGAATGGTCGCGAGCAGGTCGCCGGCCTTCACGCTCTCGCCGATATCCCGGTGGAACAGGATAGCGCCGGCTTCCGGTGCCCGGATCATTTCGATGTTGTCGAGCGGCGCGACAATGCCGGCGAAGGGTGCGACCGGCTCTTCGCCGCCGGCAACGACGCCACGGGCGACGAGAAAGCGGAAGACGCCCTCTGCATCCTTGCGGGCGAGCTCCGGATAGACGTCGCGCGTGCCGCGAAGTTCCACCGTCACCGACAGGCGGCCGGGAAGCCGCGTCTTCTTCTGCCCGGTCTCGTATTTCCAGGCATAGGCCACGGCCTCCTCGAAGGCGGAGCTTTCGCCGTCCGAAAGGAACACCGCTTCCATGTCGAGCGCCGCCGCAAGGTCGCCCGCCTCCGGCCAGAAGGTCTCGTCGATATAGGCGTATTGCAGCGCCTCGTCGTCGCAATGAAGGTCGAGCATCAGGTCGGCCCCGAGCGCCATGTGCAGCAGCTGCCGCTTCAGCCGGTCGGTTGCCGAGTAACGATCGAGGTCGTCGATGAGGCTGTCGCGGTCGGCAAGAGAAATCAGCGGGAAGTCGCGGTTGAAATTGGTGCGCGAGCCGAGATCGAAGCGTCCCTGCAGCTCGCCGAAATGCGACTGCGCGGTGCCGATCGGGTTTGCCTGCGGCACGACGGTGATGTCGCCGAGGATGGCGCCGTCTTTCTCCGCCTGCTGCAGTCGCTGCAGCAGGAAATGCGCGAGCGCGGTGCCCGGCAGCTCGTTGGCGTGCAGCGCCGCCTGGATATAGGTCTTGGGTGCGGCGGCCGTTCTGCCCTTGAAGCGGAAGACTGGCAGCCGCCATTCGATGCCTGCCGTATCCCCGGCGATGATGATTTCGGAAATGTCCATGGGCTCCTCCCGTATCGTTCGTTGGGAGCGCTTATCGGCATTCCCTAGGCGCTCCGCAAGTCGCTAAGAACCGGGGGGGGGGCGGTTTCGGGTTGCGCCGGTGTCGCTATCGCTTTCATCATGGGAACGCCTATGGTTCTGTGAAGCATTGAGCACAGGTGGGAGACTGCAAGATGATCCTGATCGGCCAGTATGACTCACCCTTCGTCCGCCGTGTGGGCATCGCGCTCAGCCTTTACGGCATGCCGTTCGAACATCGCCCCTGGTCCTCCTTCGGCAATGCCGACGAGCTTCGGGCCTATAATCCCTTGACGCGCGTGCCGACCCTCGTGCTCAACGACGGGACGGCGCTGACCGACAGCCACATCATCCTCGATTATCTCGACGGTCTCGTTTCCGACGATCGGGTCATGTTCCCGCGGACAGAGCCGATGCGCCATCGGGCGCTCAGGATCGCCACGCTTGCGACTGGGCTCGGCGACAAGGCCGTCAGCCTCTTCTACGAGAAACGGCTGCATGGACAGGTCTCTGACCTCTGGGTCGGTCGGTGCCGCAGGCAGATCGAGGAAACACTCGGCGTGCTCGAGGCGAGCCGTGCCGAAAGCAGGACCGAATTCTGGTTGGGCGAGCGCATCGGCCATGCGGATATCGCCGTTGCGGCCGTACTGCGATTCCTGAACGACGTGCACGCCGATCTCGTGACGATCGCAGACTACCCGCGGCTCAGGGCGCATGCGGAGAAACTGGAAGCGCTTCCGGTGTTCCAGGCGATCAGCCAGCCCTTCGTCCCGCCGGCATGAGTTGCCTTTAGGACTTCAGCCGGAAGGGCCGGCGCCTGGCTGGGCATGATGCTTGCGCCAGCCTTGGGCTGCCTGCTTCTTCACCCCAATCGTTCCATGCTTGCATTTATATAACAAGTTATATATCGAGTTATGTAAATAGAGATCAGATGCATGGAAGACGTGGTTCGGCAGCTCGGTTACCTCTGTCTCGGCAGTCGCCTGAAGCGGATCGCGGAGCGCTTGCAAGCGGATGTCACCCGGTTCGGCGAGGGCGTCGGCTTCGACATTCCGGCCGGACAATATCCCGTGCTCGCCGCCCTGGATCGCCATGGCGCGCTGTCGGTCGGCGACCTGGTTCAGGCGCTTGGCGTCAGTCAGCCCGGCGTTACCCGCAGCCTGGCGCTGCTCGCCGAAAAGGGGCTGATTGAGATCGAACGGAATGAGCGCGATCGCAGGCAGAAAGCGGTGGTGCTGAGCTGTGAGGGCCGAAACATCGTCGAACGGTCGAAGCGTGACGTTTGGCCGCATGTGGAGACGGCCGTCACTGGCCTTTGCGCCGGGCTCTCGGGTTCGCTGCTGGACCAGCTTGACGCCATCGAGGCGGGGCTTGACGAGATGTCGCTCGACCGGCGGGCGCTGGAAGAGAAGGCGCACCAACGTGGCTGACCATCCGCTCGACCGGCCGGACTGGCACGCGCTCCAGTCACGCCAGGCACAATTCTCCCTCGGCGGCAGTCTTGCGAAGCGCTACGTTGCCGATGTTTCGATCTTTGCGGCTGCGCGCGACGACAGACCGGAATCGCATGCGGCGTTTCGTGAGCTCATTCCCGCGGACGGGACCGTCATCCACCTGCGGGCGGGCGAAGGCCCGTTGCCGGCCGGAACCCACACCGAAAAGACGGCACCTGCCGTTCAGATGGTCGCCACCGAAATGCGTGCCGGCGGAGGGACCGCGCCGATCGAGCCGCTCGGCGAGGCGGATGCGGCGGAGATGCTGGCGCTCGCCACGCTGACCAGGCCGGGGCCGTTCTTCGAAAACACCCACAGGCTCGGCTCCTTCTGGGGCATCCGGCAGCATGGGCGCCTTGTTGCCATGGCCGGTGAACGGATGAAGCTCGACGGCTTTACCGAGCTGAGCGGCGTCTGCACCCATCCCGATTTTCGCGGTCGCGGTTATGCCGCGGCTCTTTCCCGCGTGGTCTCCGACGCAATCCTCAGGCGCGGCGAAACGCCGTTTCTCCATGCCTATGCGGCAAACACGGTGGCGATCGATCTCTACCGATCCTTGGGCTTTGCAGTTCGCGCGCCCTTCGTGGTTACCGTCCTCTCGCGCGCAAGGAACGATTGGGACGCAGAGGGGCAACGCTGAACCGCTCAGCCAAGCGGCCAGCGGCCGACGATCCTTGCGGTGCCCGCTCCCTTCTGGGCATGGATCAGCACGAGTTCGCGCGCGGTCCAGGCGATCGCGTTAGCGATGTCGATTGCCGGTGCCGGCCGGTCGGCCCGGTAGAGCGTCATGTGCGGGATCGCCTCGATCGCGCCGTCGCTCGTTTGTCCGATCTGCTGCACCAAGGCGCCAAATCCCGGCGATGCCTCGCGCGACAGCAGCGCCCTTGGCCAATTCGTGCCGTTGCCGCTGCTTCTCAGTTGATCGAACCGGATCTCGAAGGGGGATAACGCTACCCGCGCGCCGCGCCTCATCGCATCCGCCATGGCAAGGTCCGGCACGCCGCGGCCTTCCCAGCGCTTGTCGACGGAAACATGCAGCCGGTCCGGCCTGTAGACGAAGCCGCAGGCGTCCTGATCCGCGAAGTCTCGTTTGGCAACCGCAATTGCCCGCCTTGCGGCTTGTTTATCGGGCAGCAGTGCGAAGTAGAGGATGTCGATTGCCGGCGCCTTTCCGGAAGCACCGAGATCGAGGGCGAATTGGCTCGACGACATGCATTCCTCCTCGGCCCGGGCCGCGTCACCATGTTTGGCCTCAACCGGAAATGGGGATACCAGGCGATGATGCCAAGGACGCCTGGCGGGCGAGGGGAGAGTTTGTGCTTTGGCGGAAGCCCCGCGACGCTAGTCCGGCGGCATCCGCTCGAATTTCTGCAGGGCCGGATCGAGGCGGTCCCAGCCGTGGCCACGCACCGTGTAGGTCACCGCCTGGGGTCTGTAACGGCCGGGATCGTCGAGGCTCGCTGCGCGAACGCTGAAGAATTCCGGCATGGCCGAGAAGGTCATATAGACCGGCGAGCCGCAGGTCGGGCAGAAGCCGCGCGTCTTCACGTGGCCGCTGTCGGCGACCATGTCCCAATGGGTGGCCTGGCCTTCGAGCTTCACGCCGTCGCGGCGGAAGGTCATGTGCGATCCATGCCCGGTCCCGCTCTCGTGCTGGCAGTCCCGGCATTGGCAGTCGTTGGAAAAGACCGGTTCTCCCGAGATCTCGTAGCGGATCGCACCGCAGGCGCATCCGCCGATATAGGACTTGCTCATGCATTCCTCCTGTAGCGGGCATGGCAAAGCCTTGCGCGGCCGCAAGCGCGGCGCCGACCCGTCACTTTGCCTGTCTCTTGGGGGGGGGCGGATCGCCGTGGCGATCCGCCTGGGTTTCAATGCTGCTCGTCGGTGACGGTGCCGAGCCGCGACAGGACCTTCGGCCAGCCATTGCTCATGTTCGCATAGGCGCTGTCGTTCTTTGGCGTGACAAAGCCGGAATGCACAAGTCGGAGGCGGGTGCCGTTGTCGACCTTCGTCAGCGTCCAGGTGACGATGGTGTCGAGACGGGAGCCGTAGCCGGTATTGCCCTCGTCGCCACCTTTCCAGGAATAGACGAAGCGCTCGTGCGGGCGCACCTCCAGCACCTGGCAATGGATCGTGCCATCCCAGGCGCCGGCCGGCGTCGTCTGGAAGCTGAAGCGGGTGCCTTCGACCGCCTGGAAGCCAGCCGGCGGCATGATCCACCGGCCCATCAGTTCGCCGTTGGTCAGCGTTTTCCAGATCGTTTCGGGCGTATGCGGAAACACTTCGTCGACGACGATGTCCTGGGTCTCGAGTTTCAGGGCGGCTGCGTCGGTCATGGATCGATCTCCTTGAGAAGGGTGCGCAGATTGGCAAAGCGGTCGCGCCAGAAGATGCCGTAATGGCTCATCCAGTCGACGAGCGGCGCCAGGCCCTCAGGCTCGGCGCGGTAATAGACGTTGCGGCCCTCCGGTCGCTCGGCGACCAGGCCCGCCTGTTTCAGCGATTTGAGGTGCTGCGAAATCGCGCCCTGGGTCACGCCGCTGCCGCGGGTTAACTCGACGACGGTAATTTCGTCGGCATTGGCGATGCGCTCGAACACGGCGCGCCGTGTCGGGTCGGCAAGGGCGCGCATGACGGCGGTGACGGGGGCGGTTTCGATCATCATGGCTAAGTCATTAGCGCATGCTGATTGATTAGTCAATACTATTGATTCGAGCGTGGCGCTCGAAGCGTGCCTCTTCTCGCCGGAACGATCGCCACCGAAGGGCGCCTCAGTGCGGGCTTGCCGTCGGGCGTACGACGATCTCGCTGACGTCGACATCGTCGGGCTGGCCGATGGCATAGGCGATAGAGGCTGCGACGGCGTCCGGGCTGATGCAGATGGCCCGCCATTCTTTCATCGCCTCTCGCGCAGTCGTATCGCTGATCGTATCGGCGAGTTCGGAGGTCGTCGTTCCGGGCGAGATGACGGTGACGCGGATGCGGTCGGTCTCCTGCCTGAGGCCGTCCGAGATCGCCCGCACCGCGAACTTGGTCGCGCAATAGACGGCGGCCGTCGGCGACACCGAATGACCGCCGATCGAAGAGACGTTGATGATCTGCCCGGACCCTTGCGCACTCATGATCGGCAGGGCGGCTGCGATGCCGTTGAGAACGCCCTTGATGTTCACGTCGACCATGCGGTCCCACTCGTCGACCTTGAGGGCTGCCAGCGGCGACAGCGGCATGACGCCGGCGTTGTTGACGATGACATCGAGGCGGCCGAATTCGGTGTGCGCAAAACGGGCGAAGGCGGAAACGCTCTCCCGGTTCGTCACGTCCAGCGTGCGAAAGCGGACCTCTCCGCCAGCGGCGGCGATTTCGCCGGCGATGCGCTCCAGCCGATCGGACCGGCGTGCGCCGATCACGACCTTGGCTCCGGCTGCTGCCAGCCGCTTGCCGGTGGCTTCGCCGATGCCACTGCTTGCGCCGGTGATGGCAACGACTTTTCCCTGAACATTTTCCATGGCTATCGCTCTTTCGAAAGGTTCGTTTTCTGATCGCGTTTGGCTCGGGCGCTGGCTTGGCGCCGGTGAGACAGAAGATAGAAAAGGCGATCCGTTCGATCGAGCTGCCGATCGGGGATGACGTGGTGAGAAACTCTAACCAATGATGGCGACAGTGGAGCCGGGTTCCAGGCGGATCGGTCTTTAGGTTGGCCCTGGAGACAAGCGAAAGGGGGCGAAGCTTCGCGCTTCGCCCCCTCTGTGTCGCTGTCAGCTGATCTCGCTTATTCGCTCGCCTGCGCGGCCTGCTCGATGATCGCTGCGACCGCCTCGGGCTTGGAGACGTAGATGGCGTGGCTGCCTGATGTTTCGACCACGGTGGAGCCTGCGCGTTTTGCCATCTGGCGCTGGGCGGCCGGCGGGATCATGTGGTCGTCGGTCGCGACCAGATAGAAGCTCGACTTCTCCTTCCAGGCCGGAGCGGTGACAGTGCCGGTTGTCGCTTCAATGCCCCACGGAACCTGGGAGTCGGCCATGAAGGCGGCAATCTCGGGATCGACATCGGCCGCGAAGGCGGCGGCGAACTTTTCCTTGTCGAGCGAGAGGAAGCCGTCGACCGGCGGCAGGATCGGCGGAACGGGCGCGCCGGCCGGCGGGTTGGCGATGAGCGAGGAAACGGACTCGCCCTTATCCGGCGCGAAGGCGGCGATATAGACGACGGATTTCACCTTCGCGTCGGTGCCAGCTTCCGAAACGACCACGCCGCCATAGGAGTGGCCGACGAGCACGACCGGGCCGTCCTGGGCGGCGATCGCGCGCTTGGTAGCCGCGACATCGCCGGCAAGCGTCAAGGTCGGGTTCTGCACGATGGTGACGTTGTAGCCGTCCTTCTTCAGGATGTTGTAGACGCCCTGCCAGCCCGAACCGTCGGCAAAGGCGCCGTGAACGAGCACGACATTCTTGCTGGCAGAGGCGGCCTGGGCCGGGGTCAGCGCGCTTGCGGAGAGGGCGAAAGCGGCGGCGGCGATGAGGGACTTGAGCATTTCGGGTCTCCTTCGATGTGTTGTTTTCGCGAAAATAATTATCGCGATAATCATCGTATACGCCGACTCGTTTTTCTTGTAAAGATACTTATTATCGCGATATTGATTTTCGCGGCATGAAACGCAGCGCGCCGCAAGGAGGCCGAAATGCCCGACGAACCGACAACGCTGCCGCTCGACAGCCAGCTCTGTTTTTCGATCTACTCCGCGTCGATCGCCATCCACCGCGTCTATAAGCCGATGCTCGACGCGCTCGGCGTGACCTATACGCAGTACCTCGTCCTAAGCACGCTCTGGGAAAGGGATGGACTGACGATCTCCGCGATCGCCGACAGGCTGGGCCTGGAGTCGAGCACCATCACGCCGGCCGTCAAACGGCTGGAGGCAGCCGGTTTCCTCGGCCGGCACCGCAGCGTCACCGACGAGCGGCAGGTGGAGGTCCACCTCACCGGGAAAGGACGCGACCTGCATGTCAATACCGGCTGTCTGACCGATGCGCTCCTGGAAAACTCCGGCTTCACCGTGCCGGAAATGGTCGACCTCAACGAACGGATCCGCAAGCTGCGTGACGGCATGCGCGACGCGGCCAAGTAGCGGCAGCGCGCATGCGTGCATCCTGAGGCGCGGAAGCCCTGGAGGTCACCTGCGGCGCGCCTATAGCCGCCGGCCGATCGGGATGATCTCGGGCGCGGACATTTCGAACGGCCTGCCGTCCCAGCCGCCAAGCCAGGTTTCGACGACCAGCCCCGCTTCGTCGATCATCGCGACGAGATCCTCATGGGAAGGGAAGGCGATTTTCGACCGGGCCTCGTAGACGCGTCCGTCCGATGCAGCCCGGTAGAAGGTTCCATATTCCACGACGCCGGTCTCGGGATCATGGCGGACGTCGTTCCAGGCGAGAACCCGGCCGAGGGCCGGATGAACGATATCCCGCTCGGATTCCTCCGGCGTCCATTCCCGCCATTCCTCGACAAGCGGGTTGCGACTGTCGAAGATGAAGCGCCCTTCGGGCGAAAGATGCGCGGCGATGGTCCGGAGCGTGGCGAGCTGATCTTGCCGGGTCAGGAAGACCTGAAAGGCATGACCGCTCAGCAGCACCATGTCGAAGGTCTCGCCAAGCCGGATGGTCCGCCCGTCGCCTTCGACCCAGCGCACCCGGTCGCCGCCCGGCCTTTGCCTTGCGACGTCGAGCATGGCCGCTGCCGGATCGACGCCGACGACCCGCTTGCCCGTCTCCGCAAGCGCAGCCGTGAGCATGCCGGTGCCGCATCCGAGATCGAGGATCGAGGCGCGGCCTTCGGCCATGGTCTTCAGATATTGCGAATCGGCGGTCCAGCCGTTCTCGATGTCGTAGAACGCCACGAGACCTGGATCGTTATAGAGCTTGTCCGACGGCATCGACATGGTGGTTGCTCCCCGCTCAATTGTGGGCCGTTGAAATTTATCCAATTGCGTCAATAGCTTATAGCGCCTCAAAACAAAAGGGCAGTGAAGCCGGCGCCGTCGTGACACGCTCGCTCATCGCGGTCGCAAGCGTGAGATCCAGGCCGTGAGCAGAATGGCCACGGCCGCAATGCCCGTAGCGACGTAACCGATGCTTTCCAATCCCCACTGCGGAATCACCAGGCCACCGATGATTGCGCCGAAGCCTGTCCCCGCATTGGCGGCGGACACGTTCAAGGTTCCGGCCAGAGCTTGGGCGTGTGACGCGGACTTCATCACCCGCACCTGGCAGATGGGAAAGAGCGCGGTATAGGCGATGCCCCACACCGAAAGCGCCAATCCCAGCAAGACGAAGGAACCCGCCAGCGGTACGCTGGCCGCCATGCCGACGCCCAGCAGCAGCGAGAATGCGGCGGTGGCAGCGAGCGGGCCGCGATCGACAAAGCGTCCGCCCAACCAGTTGCCGATGAGGCCAACGGCACCGAAGCCCATGAGCCACCACCCCACATGCGCCGGGGCCACGCCGGCGATCCGTTCCAGCGTGTCGGCCAGATAGGTGTAAGCGGTGAACATGGCGGTGAACACCACCACCGACAGCGCGACATTGCCGACGAAATACGGGTCTTTGAGGATGCGGGCCTGTTCCGCCAGGCGCAGCCGCCTGGGCAGTGCCACGGTCGGCATGAAAACGGCCAGAGCCAAAGCCATTGCCAGAGAAAGACCTGCCAGGACCCAGAAGGTGCCGCGCCAGCCGACGGCATCAGACGCGAGCGTACCCAGCGGAATGCCGAACAGCAGGGCGGCGGAAATGCCGAGATACACTTGCGAGACAGCGCGACCGGCACGCGCTGGCCCTACGATTTGCCCGGCCGTTTCGCTCGCCGTGCCCCAGAACACCGGCAGCACCAGCGCCGGAACGAACCGGGCGATCGCAAGAACCCAGACGTCAGACGCGATTGCGGCGAGCGCATTGGAGACGGCAAAGATCAGAAGAATGGCGATGAACAGGCGCTTGCGTTCGACATGCGACAGCATCGCTGTCAGCGCAGGGCCGAACAGCATGACCGTGAAGGCGAACAGGGTGACGAGCTGACCGGCGGCCGAAATCGAAATCTTGAGATCACGTGCCAATGCCGGCAGCAGCCCGACGATCAGATATTCGGTGGTAACGATGACGAAGGCCGCGACCGCGAGGATGGCGATGGAGAGGCTGTCGCGGCTGGCCGGAGCCGCGTCGCCTGGTGCTGCGAGGGATGACATCAGAAGATCCTGTGTGAATTCAATGCCATCACTCTATTCAAGAATTTCATTCTTATCTCGGATATGTTTTCCTTCAATTCATGAACTGAAGTCCGCAATGGGTGAGAAACATGATTTCGGCGGAGCGCCTGAAGGGCATCGAGACCTTTGTGGCAACGGCTGCCGCAGGCAGTTTCACGGCGGCGGCGGAACGTCTGCACTTGACCAGTTCCGCGGTGAGCAAGAGCGTGGCGCGCCTTGAGGATCGGCTTGGCACCCGGTTGTTCGAGCGCACGACCCGTCGCCTTGCTCTGACGGACGCCGGCGTGGCGTTCTACAGCACCTGCTTGCGTGTCCTCGCCGATCTGGAAGAAGCCGAGGCTGTACTCGCCGCGCAGCGCAGCGAGCCGGTGGGGCGCCTGAGGCTCGATGTGCCGACGACGTTTGGGCGTCTGCGCGTCTGGCCGCTATTGCTGCGGTTCGCGCAGCAGCACCTGCAACTGCGCCCGCACGTTACCTTCACCGACCGTTTCGTTGATCTGCTCGAGGAGGGCGTCGACGTGGCGGTACGCATCGGCGGTCCGGATCACTGGCCCGCCTCCGTGGGGCATCGTTCCCTTGGCCGCGAACGCCTGATCTTCTGCGCCTCGCCCGATTACCTCACCAGGCGGGGCACGCCGCTGTCGTCGGTCGAGCTCGCCCGGCACGATGCCGTGCTCTATGGCAAGGCCGATGGCACCACCAGCCCATGGCTGATTGCGCATGCCCCCGATGCGGTCGAGCGGCGGACGATGGAGGGCCGCATGACAGTTGGCAATGCCGAGGCGCTGGTCGCCGCGGCCAAGGCCGGATGCGGCATCGCGCAACTGGCGACGTGGCTGGTCGGCGACGAGATAGAACGTGGCGAACTCGTGCAGATTCTGCCGGAACTGACGACGGAAGGGCTGCCGCTCAATCTGATCTGGCCCGTCGGACGGCAGTTGCTGCCCAAGGTGGACGCCATGCTGGAACTGCTGGCCGACTTGCAGATCACTTGAAGCATGGCGCGCAAGAGTGTGCAGCGGCTTTGCGGCGAAAAACCAGAAACCTGAAGCGCACGTCGCGATCGTTCGCACGCGCTTTCCGGGCTTCAAGTTCTTGAGCTGTAACCGCGCGCTGGCCAGTCAGCACGGGGTCGAGAATGAGAAAAGCCCGCAGTTACGCGGGCTTGGCTCAGTTTTCGTGCCATGCGGCGGGACGCGGGATTATTCCCACTCGATCGTGCCCGGCGGCTTCGAGGTGACGTCGTAGACGACGCGGTTGATGCCGCGCACCTCGTTGATGATGCGCGTTGCCGCGCGGCCGAGGAATTCCATGTCGTAGTGGTAGAAGTCCGCCGTCATGCCGTCGACCGAGGTGACGGCGCGAAGGGCGCAGACGAACTCGTAGGTGCGGCCGTCGCCCATGACGCCGACGGTCTGCACCGGCAGCAGCACGGCAAACGCCTGCCAGATGGCATCGTAGAGACCGGCCTTGCGGATCTCGTCGAGATAGATCGCATCGGCTTCGCGCAGGATCTCGAGCTTCTCGCGGGAGATGCCGCCCGGGCAGCGGATGGCAAGGCCCGGACCCGGGAAGGGGTGGCGGCCGATGAAGCTGTCGGGCAGGCCGAGTTCGCGGCCGAGCACGCGCACTTCGTCCTTGAAGAGTTCGCGCAGCGGCTCGACGAGCTGCATGTTCATGCGCTCCGGCAGGCCGCCGACATTGTGGTGCGACTTGATCGTCACCGACGGGCCGCCGGTGAAGGAAACGCTTTCGATCACGTCGGGATAGAGCGTGCCCTGGGCGAGGAAGTCCGCGCCGCCGAGCTTCTTTGCCTCTTCCTCGAACACCTCGATGAAGAGCCGCCCGATGATCTTGCGCTTGGTCTCGGGATCGCTTTGGCCCTCGAGTTCGCCGATGAAGCGGTCGGAGGCGTCGACGTGCAGGAGGTGCAGGTTGTAGTGCTCCTCGAACATCGCAACGACGTTCTTCGCCTCGTCCTTGCGCATCAGGCCGTGGTCGACGAGGATGCAGGTGAGCTGGTCGCCGACGGCCTCATGGATAAGCAGTGCCGCGACCGAGCTGTCGACGCCGCCCGAAAGCGCACAGATGACCTTCTTGTCGCCAACCTGCTTGCGGATCGCCTCGACCGCCTTGGCGCGATAGGCCGACATCGACCAGTCGCCCTTGATGCCGGCGATCTTGTGCACGAAGTTGGAAATCAGCTTGGCGCCGTCGGGCGTGTGCACCACTTCCGGGTGGAACTGCACGGCGTAGTACTTGCGCTTCTCGTCGGCGATGAAGGCGAAGGGGGCGTTGGCCGAGGTCGCGACGACCTCGAATCCTTCGGGGATCGCGGTGACGCGGTCGCCATGCGACATCCAGACCTGATGGCGCGAGCCGACCGACCAGAGGCCTTCAAACAGCGGGCAGTCCTTCTCGACTTCCAGGAAGGCGCGGCCGAATTCGCGGTGGTGTCCGCTTTCGACCTTGCCGCCGAGCTGGGCGCACATGGTCTGCTGGCCATAGCAGATGCCGAAGACCGGAAGACCGGAATCGAAGATCACCTGGGCCGCGCGCGGCGAACCGATATCGAGTGTCGAGGCCGGGCTGCCGGAAAGGATCACCGCCTTGGGCTTCAGGCGCTGGAAGCCTTCTTCGGCCGACTGGAACGGTACGATTTCGCAGTAAACACCGGATTCGCGCACGCGGCGGGCGATGAGCTGCGTCACCTGGCTGCCGAAGTCGACGATGAGGACGGTGTCGGGATGGGCTGTCTGGGTCATTGGAAGCCTTCAAACAAGCTTGATCATGGCGAGCCTTTAATGAAAGCCCGCCATCAGCGCAACGATTACATTGCACCCCGACAATCCCGGGGTTTCAGACCCGGATTTCGCCGGTCGAAACTGCATTCTCCAGCCGGTCGATCACGGCTGCAAGCTTCTCGTCGATGACATGGAGATATTCCGTCCAGTCGTTGACGTGCTTGAGTTCGGCCTTGCCGTCGGAAATGCCGCGCAGCGCAATCAGCGGCACGTCGAAGGACTGGCAGGCGCGAAGCACGGCGAAGGTCTCCATCTCGACCATGTCGGCGTCGATCGTATCATAGGTCGCGCCCGAGACGATGTTGGCGCCGGTCGAAAGCCGCGCTTGCGGAACACCGGGAACCTTAAGCGGCAGCGGCACCACGGCGGGCAGGTCGAGAAACGGCGTGCGACCCTTCTCGAAGCCGAGCGGCGAGGCGTCCATGTCGCGGTAGCCGACCGAGACCGCCTGGTAGACTTCCGTCTGTTCGAGTTTAGCGGCACCGGCCGACCCGAGCGAAACGACGAGATCGGGCAGCGACCGCTCTGCCGCAAGTTCGGCGAGCGTGCGCGTCAGCACGACGGCGGCCTCGACCGGGCCGACGCCGGTCATCAGCGGCTTGATCCGTTGTTTCAGGTGCGGTCCGTATTCGGCGTCTACGGCCATGACGTAGAGCACCCTGCGTCCGGCAACGTCCTTGATCCCGAAACTCATCCTTCGATCCCTTCGCGTCCGCGCACCACCATCATCGTTCCCGTCATCGAGGCGATCAGCTTGGCCGGCCCGTCGGAGCGGATCGCATAGCCGCGTCCGTCTGAGACGATGATCGTCGAACCGGGCTTCGTCACCTCGCCGCGAAACAGGAAACGCTCGCCGCGCCCCGGCGACAAGAGATTGACCTTGAACTCGATCGTCAGGATCGAGGCATCCGGGTCGATCACCGAATAGGCCGCATAGGTGCCGGCCGAATCCAGCGCCGCCGAGATCACGCCCGCATGCAGGAAGCCGTGCTGCTGCGTCAGCTTGTCGTCGAAGGGCAGTTCGATCTCGACCGTGCCCTGCTCGACCAGCGTCAGTTCGGCGCCGATCGTGCGCATGGCCGCCTGCCGCGCAAAGCTGTCGCGGATGCGCTTGCGGAAATCGGGGGGATCACGCTCGTCCATCAGTCCATGGGCCTTTTTTGTCGGGCGGCATCATTATGCACGGCGGAGAGTGGCACGGTCGTGAAGGTCGGACAAGTTCAATTCATGAGCAATATCGAGCTGTTGAGCACGGTCGCGAACGCCACCCAGGCGAAATAGGGCAGGAAGAGCAGCGCCGAAATGCGATCCCGCTGCCAGCTTGCGATGACGAATGCGGCAACCGCTATCAAGAGCGCGATGATCACGATCAGGGCCGAAGAGATGTCCTGCATGCCGAAGAACAGCGGCGACCAGAGGAAGTTGAGGATCATCTGCGCCAGCCAAAGACGCATGGCGGCGGTGTGGCGAAAAGCGAGAAACATCCGAGCGCCGACGACGCCGATCACCACGTAGAGGATCGACCAGACCGGGGCGAAGACCCAGTTGGGTGGGTTGAAGGTGGGTTTTGCCAGCGACTGGTACCATTCGCCGGGGATGTTGTTGGTGCCGATGAGAAGGCCGAGGCTAAGAACGGCGGCGATGAAGACGGTGTAGACGGCAGTTCTGTTCATTGCTGCCACAGATAGAACAGACTTTCAGGCTTTCCAGCAGTGGACGCTGTTTCGAAGCCGCGATGTGCCACCTATATCATCTGCCATGAAGACCATCCAACGCATCGACATCCGGCCGGCCGGCCCGGATGACATCATGATGATCGCCTCCGTTATCGTCGAAACCTGGCGATCGACCTTCCACGGGCTGATTTCCGATGGCTTCCTCGACGCCATGACTGTCGAGGAACAGGCGCTGCGCCATGCAAGGCGCATGCGCATCGCCGACGTCTTCCATCTGGTCGCGGTGGACATGAGCAGCAACCGCGTGATCGGCTTTGCCAACTATGGCAAGGCGCGTTCGATGCCGCCGCGTTTCGATCGCGAACTCTATGCGCTCTATATCCTCAAGGAGTTCCAAGGGGCTGGCATCGGTTCGGCGCTGGTGCGCAGCGTCGCTGGCCATTGCCGGGAGCTGGGCGGCAAGTCCCTGTTTGCCTGGGTGCTTTCCAGCAACCCGAACCGGGCCTTCTACGAGCATCTCGGTGCCGTCGCCGTCGGACAAGGGCAGGTCAGCCTCGGCGGCGAAAATCAGGAGCAGACCGCCTACCGTTGGAACGACCTCGCCACACTTGCGGGCGAGGGCCGCCTTTCGGCCTGAAGGGTGCACGCAAGACCGCGGCGGCTCCCGGTTGCGGTGCGCCTAGCGGCGGTCGAGCCGCACGATGTGCTGGTCCCAGGCGACGCGGCTCTGGCTATTCTTGAAGCGGCCGTCATAGGAGGACACCGCAAAGCCGTGATCGGCCGCGGCCACGCCGGCGGCGTCGGCGACGCGCTCCTCCTTCAGCACCGCGCCGGTTCGGGCATCGAGCGTCACGGCGACATTGCCCTTCGGGGAAGTCAGGCCGATCAACCCTTCGTTCCGGTTGACGGCGATGGCGCCGACATAGTTCGCCAGCGCTTCCGTTGTATCCTCGGGCAGCGACAGGAATTTCAGATCCTCTCCTTCGGTGAAGGATCCGACGAGGGGCGGCAGGTCGTTGCGCGCGCCCTCGTATTGGCAGGCAAACCAGATCTCGCCCTTCGGGCCGATATCGACATGGCGGGTCGACAGGCGGCTGAGGTCATCCGGCAGGCCGTGCTTCTGAACGAGCGCGCCGGTCGCGGTATCGACCAGCGTCAGGCTCGGCTCCATATGGTCGAGATTGAGCTTGGTGCGGCCGAAATCCGGATGGGTCTCGATGCCGCCATTGGCGATCGCAAGCAGGCGGCCGTCGGCTGTCAGCGTCATGTCGTGCGGGCCGATGCCATAGGTCGGGAACTCGCCGATGCGGGCAAATTTGTTGGTGCCGTCATAGATGCCGACCATGCCGCGATTGGTCGCAAAGTCGTTCTCCGTGGCGTAGAGCAGCTTGCCGTCGGCCGAAAAGCAGCCGTGGCCATAGAAATGGCGGCCCTCCGCCGCGGCAATAACAACAGGTTCGACCCTGCCGTCGGTCGCAAGGATCATCGCATAGGTGCCGGGCCGGCGGGCAAAGGCGACGGCCCGGCGCGTCACCGGCGAGTAGGCCATGCCGTGAGCGCGCGCGGGCAGCGCCGTGCGGTCGATGATCTCGCCCGCTTCCGTCAGCGTCGCAACGCCGTAGCTTCCGTCCTGTGCCATGAAGGCCGAGGCGAAGACCGCATCCGCCCTCGCAAGTGCAAAGGCGCGATCGGGCGCAAGGCTCGCCACCCAGGCCGCACCCGCCATCTTCAGGAAACTGCGCCGGTCGATCAGGTCTGTCGCGGCCCGCATGCCATGGCCTCCAGCCACAAGATTAATCGCGAGACGGCGGCTCTTGCGCCGCCGCCTCGGCTTGCCATTCAAGCGTTCAGAGCCAGCCCCGCCGCTTGAAGTAGAAATAGGGCACGATCGCCGACATCACCATCAGCATCAGTGCCGCAGGGTAGCCGAACTGCCATTGCAGCTCCGGCATCACCTCGAAGTTCATGCCGTAGATCGAAGCGACCAGCGTCGGCGGCAGGAAGACGACGGCAGCGACCGAGAAGATCTTGATGATCTGGTTCTGCTCCAGATTGATGAGGCCGAGCGTCGCGTCGAGCAGGAAATTGATCTTGTTCGACAGGAACAGCGCGTGGTCGCCGAGTGAGGTCGCATCCCGCTGGATCAGCTTGATCCGCTGCCGGCTCTCCTTGGCCGCCTTGCGCGGGCCCATGCCCTCGAGCGCCACGTGATAGGCAACGAGCCGCCCGATGCTGACGAGGCTCTCGCGGATGACCGTCAAGAGATCGCCCTTCTGGCCGATCTGCTCGATCAGCGACTGCAGGTCGCGCGTCTTCTTGGTGGCGCTGGCATTGGTCTTGCGGAACACGTCCCGCGAAATGCCGTCGACCTCGCTGCCGGCGCGTTCCAGCGCATCAGCGGTGCGGTCGATGATCGCTTCCAGCAGGCCGAGCATCACCAGTTCGCCGCTTTCGCAGATCTGGCCATTGGCCTTCTGGATGCGGTGGGAGAAGGTCTGGAACGGCTTCGGGTCGGCATGGCGCACGGTAACCAGCGTCGTGCCCTTGAGGATGAAGGTCACCGGCACCTTGACCGGGTAGTCGCTGTCGAGCTTGGCAGCCGCCGTCATCGTCATGAACTCGGCGCCGTTTTCCTGGTAGAGGCGGTCGGAAAGCTCGATCTCCTGCATCTCGTCGCGGGTCGGGATCTCGATACCGAGCTGGCCCTCGACCAGGCGCGTTTCCTCAGGCGACGGATTGAGAAGGTCGTACCAGATGGCAGGGGTGGGCAGGGCGATGCCATCGAGCATGTCGACAAGCACGAGGTGGCTGTTCTGGCTTTTGAAGATGCGCAGCATATTGGGCTCCATAGGGCGAGTCATCCGACCGCCTGAAGCCCTGATCAATCAGGACCGGACGGCCGTGAGCGTGAAGGCTCGACTTCGACTGTCGGGGTTCATTGTGAGTTGGTCCTTGTGGTGAAACGTGCCCGCGAGAGCGGACACGGGAAGCGCTTTGCGCCCAAAAATCGTCATTGTCAACACCCGGTCGAAGAGCCGGATTTCTCAATCGCCGTCGGCAAAGGAGAAGCCGGCACCAAGCCCGATCGCGCCGCCGAAATCCTTGTTCAGGCGGTCGAGCAGATCGTTGGTGTTGAGCGAGAGGAAGGCGAGCTTGGCGCGCTTGTTTTCATCGGCAAGCGCCTGATCGATCGGTCCGTCGATATTGCCGGCCATGCCGATCACCGACTTGAACACGAAGTCGGCGGAGCCGGCGACCGAGCGGCTGTCTTCCGGCAGCAGGCTCTGCATGTCGGCGACGTCGAACAGGGTCTTCAATCCCCGCACATTGCCGGCGATCGACGCCATGGTGTTGCCGGAGCGCCAGTAGATCGCGAGCTTCGGACGGCCCTTGTCGTCCGTGCCCTCGTAGAACGGCTTCAGCCGCTGGTCCTTCACCGTCTCGACGCCATGGACGAGAATGCCGAGAAGCTCGGTCGCCGCCTCGCGGCTGTCGCGAAACTCCGGATTGTCGGGGCCTGGATGTTTCCAGGCGGCCTGAACGCCGTCGGGCTTCTGCCAGGCGGCCAGGAACTCGTTGGCGATGGTGTCGAGGTTTTTGGTGATCGCCAGGCCGTAGCGGCAGCGGAAGTCGCCCTCCTTGCTCAGGAGCGTTTCGGCGCCCGTACCGTAGAGCACATATTCGAGCGCGCCCAACCCTTGCGCGGCGACGCTCTTGCCCTTGAGCCTGGCCTCGTCGGTGGCGCTTTCGTCCTTTTTCGAAAGGATCGCCTGCACCTGCTTCAGGCCCGTGCTCTTGCGGTCGGGATAAAAGAGGAAGCGTTCGAAGCGGTTCTGTTCGAGCGCCGGACCGAGCCTGACGATTTCGATCGCCGACCAGGCGCCGACCAGGTCGGAAAACGCGCCTTGAGCGGTCTCGAGCGCCGGCTGCGACGGTGCAGCGCAAAGCTTGGCCGTCGCGGCGTTTGCGGCCGCCGCCTTCTCGGTGAGGTTGCGGTAGCCGGGGATGATGAAGGCCTCGACGGCCTTGGCCATGACCGTGGGCACGGCCGCTTCGTTGACGACGCGCGGCGAGAGCGCGCTTCCTTCCTGGGCCACGGCGGGGAGGGCGAAGGTGCTCAAGGCGAGCGCGAGGGCAAGTTTGCGTAGGTGAGGCATCACAAAGACTCCAGGAAGGCAAGGAGATCGCGGCGATCGTCTGCGGCAAGGGCGGCAAAGGCGTCGCGGGCCTTTTGCCCCTCTCCCCCGTGCCAGAGGATCGCTTCGGTGAAATTGCGGGCGCGTCCGTCGTGCAGCAGGAAAGTGTGCCCGCTGACCGTCTTCGTCAAGCCGATGCCCCAGAGCGGCGGCGTGCGCCATTCGCGGCCGCTGGCAACGCCCACCTGCTGGCCGTCAGCGAGACCTTCGCCCATGTCGTGCAGCAGGAAATCTGAATAGGGCCAGATGAGCTGGAAGGACTGCGCCTTGTTGGCCGCATCCCGGCGCGTGACGAATTTCGGCATGTGGCAGCTGATGCAGCCAAGGTCGTTGAAGGCCTTCTTGCCGCGCAGCGTCTCAGTAAAGCTCGCCTTGCGCCGCGCCGGCACGGCAAGGTTCTCCGAGTAGAAGGTCACGAGGTTCAGCACCGGATCGGGTGCCTCGGTCGGTCCGAGACGCGCCTGCTCGCCGGTCGGCATCGTCAGGCATTTTTCCTGCGCTGCAGTGCAGTCGCCGTGCGGTCGGTCGGCGTCGGGAGAGGAAATGCCGATATCGGTCGCGAAGGCATCGGCGCTCTGCTGCCGCACGGTGGCGTTCTGCGCCTTCCAGCCGAAGCGCCCGAGCAGCAGCTTGCCGGTCCTTTGATCGCGCGCCAGCGCCGGTCGCCCGCTGATGCCGTCCCTATTCGTATCGTCAGGATCGGCAAGCGCGAGGATATCCGCCTCGTGGATCGCCTCGATCAGACCGAGGCCAATCATCGGCTGTGCGACCCGGGGCGACAGTGTCGTTTCAGGATCGAGCGGACCATAGGCGAGGTCTGCGACGGAATAGCTGGGCCGGCGCAGAGATGCGGTTTCGCCGTCGGGGAAGGTGAAGGGCTCTTCGGTGTAGCTGACCTTCAGATGGCCTTCGGCGGCAAGGCCGGGCACGGCGCTGTCCTGAAGCTGGGCGCCATAAACAGGGTCGCCGAAGTTCACCACCTCGTGCGCCGCAACCATCCGGCGCTCCTCGTCGTCGCGGGGCGGCCGCGCCAGGCGGAAGAACATCGAGGTCGTATCGGCGGCACCCTCGGGCGGGCGCCCGCGCCCGTCCTTCAGGTGACAGCTCTGGCAGGCTCGGGCGTTGTAGAGCGGGCCGAGCCCGTCGGAGGCCTGGGTCGAGGACGGGGAGGAAACCCAAAGCTTGCGAAAGAGCGCGTTGCCGAGCTTGAAGCCCTCTTCCTCCTGGAAGGTCAGGTTGGCCGAGAATTGCGAGAAACTGTCGGCATTGACGGGCGCGATCGAGGTGGCAGCACCGCCGGACATGGCTTCGAAGGTTTCCGCCTTGGAAAAATCCGTCGCCGGCCGCGTCACCGCTGCGACGCGGTTGCGGTCCTTGCTGTCGAGGTCGGTGCGCGTGGTTGCAAGATCGTCGCCGGCCGCAGCGGGCAAGGCAAGAAAGAGTGCCTGGGCGAGAAGCAGCACAGGAAGGCGAGATGCGCCAGGTTTCATCCGTTTAGGATCGGGCCGCACCGGTTGGGAGCGGCCCGCCTTTTCAGCTTATTGGAAGACGGCGTTAGGATTATCCAGGCTGTCGGACCCTTCAAGCTCGACGGTGCCGAGATCCAGCGACGCAATGACGCGCTGCACGGTCTTTGCCTGGGCGATCAGGCCGTCGATCGCCGCCTGCACCGTGGCGTTGCCCTCGGCATTGCCTTCGCCGATCATCTGGTCGTAGGCCTCGGTCGTTTCCGCGCGCTTGGCCATCGCCTGCATCTTCTCGACGGTGGTCGCAAGGTTGGCCACCATCTCCTTGTCGAGCGCTGCATCCTTGGCGGCGACGAGTTCGGAGAGCGACGGGCCGGTCATCTTCGTGCCGTCGACGCGGGTGTATTCGCCCGTATAGGCCGACTGGATGCCGATCGCGTCGTGCAGATGCGAGTTGTGGGTGTTGTCGGAGAAGCAGTCATGCTCCTCTTCCGGATCGTGCAGCAGCAGGCCGAGCTTCATGCGCTCGCCGGCAAGCTCACCATAGGAGAGCGAGCCCATGCCGGTGAGGATGGCAACGAGCCCGGCCTTCGGATCGGCCTCGACGGCCTTGGTGGCGGCACCATCCGGGGTCCAGTTGGCGACCATTTCCTTGAGGTCGGAAACGAGCAGCTCGGAAGCGGCCTTCAGATAGGCGGCGCGGCGGTCGCAATTGCCGCCGGTGCAGGCCTTGGTGTCGTAGTCCGTATAGGGGCGGTTGCCGGCGCCGGCCTTGGTGCCGTTCAGATCCTGGCCCCAGAGCAGGAACTCGATTGCGTGGTAACCGGTCGCGACGTTCGCCTCGATGCCGCCGGCTTCCTGCAGCGTGCCCGCCAGGAATTCCGGCGTGATGTTGGAAGCGTCGACGTCCTTGCCGTCGATCTTGATCGTCTTGTTGGCAATTACGTTGGCGGTGAAGAGGGCGTTTTCGTCGCTCTCGCTGCCGTAGCTCGGATCGACATAGTCGATCAGGCCTTCGTCGAGCGGCCAGGCGTTGACCTTGCCTTCCCATTCGTCGACGATCGCGTTGCCGAAGCGGTAGACTTCGGTTTCCTGATAGGGGTTGCGGGCCTTGAGCCAGGCTTCGCGCGCAGCCTTCAGCGTTTCTTCGCTCGGCGTCGCGATCAGCGCGTCGACGGCCTTGTGCAGCGCTTCCGCGGTCGTCAGCGCATCTTCGAACTTGGCGTGGGCGACGGCGGTGTAGTGCTTCACCACGGCGGCGGCATCGGTTGCGGCATGGGCCGGCTGCAGGGCGAGCGCCGACGTCGCCGTCATCAGCGCCAGCGCGGCGCCGCGGAAGAAATTCTTGGTCATGACCCTCTCCTGTTGCTCCTTCGGCGCAGCCGAGCGAGCCCGCAAATGCGGCGTCGTTCAGGCGTTGGGGCCACATGACGAGGCCCGGCCGAGCCTGCCTCTCATGAACCAAAAGCAAACTTGTGTCAAAGTGTATAGTTTAGAACGTTTTCAATCTGATGCGCGTATTTTGACCAATGTCAAACGGCGTCAACCCTTGCGTTGCATCAGGCAGAAGAAGAAGCCGTCCGTGCCGGTCGAGGCGGGCGTCAGCGTCACTGTCTTCATGTCGGCCGACCAGGGCTGCGGCTTGTCGGTGCCGAACAGCGTCGCCCAGATGTCGGCGGCCGACAGGATCTCGAATTCCGGGTTGTCCTCGCAGAAGCCGTAGACCTGCGCCTCGTTCTCCTCCGGCAGAACCGAGCAGGTGACGTAGATCAGGTGTCCGCCGGGCCGGACGAACTGGGCGGCACTCGCCAGCGCTTCTTCCTGCTGGGAGATGCGCTCTTCGAGGTTCTTCTGGTTGAGCCGCCACTTGGTGTCGGGCCGCCGGCGCCAGGTGCCGGTGCCGGTGCAGGGCGCGTCGACCAGAACGCGGTCGAAGCGGCCGGCAAGCGGCGCGAGGCTGTCGGTCGATTCATGCACCTGGACATTGCGGGTGCCGGCGCGCTTCAGCCGCTCGATGATCGGGGCAAGCCGCTTGCGGTCGGTGTCGTAGGCGTGCACCTGGCCCTTGTTGTTCATCGCCGCCGACATGGCCAGCGTCTTGCCGCCGCCGCCGGCGCAATAGTCGAGCACCTGCTCGCCTTCCTGCGGGTAGGCGAGATCGGCGACGATCTGCGAGCCTTCGTCCTGGACCTCGAACCAGCCCTTCTGGAAGGAGAGTTCGGCCGTGACGTTCGGCAGGCGCGATGCGCCTTCGCCGGCCGGAATGCGGATGCCGTTGCGGGCGATCGTTGCAGGTTCTGCACCGCTGCGCTCGAGCGCCTTCAGCACCTTGGCGCGCGAGGCCTTCAGCGTGTTGGCGCGCAGGTCGAGCGTCGGTCGGCCGGCGAGCGCCTTGGCTTCCTCCAGCCAGTCGTCGGAGAAGTTCTCTTCGAAGGAGGCCTGGACCCATTCGGGGATATCGCCCTGCACGTGGGCCGGCGCGTCTTCGATCCGGCGCGACGTGAAGGCCTGAAGCTGTTCAGCCGGTGCCTCCGGCGCAAACTTGTCGCCATCGAGTTCGGCTGCGAGCGTTTCCGGCGTGAAGCCCCATTGACGGTACATGACGGCATGGCCGAGTGCGGCGGCGCTGTCGCTGTCCATCAGGTAGGCGTGGGAGAGTTTCATGCGAAGGGCGTCGTAGACGATGTTGCCGATCGCGGAGCGGTCGCCGGATCCGGCGAAACGGTGGGCAAGGCCCCAATCCTTGAGCGCGTCGGCGACCGGGCGCTTCCGCTTTTCGATATCCTCAAGAACCTCAATGGCTCCAGCGAGCCTGCCGCCCAAACGCATCTTCGATCAACTCCTTTTTCGCCGTGGTAACGGCGATGGCATCGAAGAGCAAGACGGAAGAGAAGATTAACCGCTCGGAACGGTCTTCCCAAGTAAAGCCGCCTGGCCACTGGCCGGGCCGCAGTATTTCAAGATCAGGAATTGATGACGCGATAACAGATGCTGGCATGGCCGGAACGGATCATGCCGATCTGCGAGGCTGCAGCCTTGGAAAGATCGATCACGCGGCCACGAATGAACGGCCCACGGTCGTTGATGCGAACGACCACGCTCTTGCCGTTGCGCTTGTTGGTGACCTGCACCTTGGTGCCGAATTTCAGGCTCCGATGAGCGGCCGTCAGGTGCGCGGCATTCATGCGTTCACCGGAGGCGGTCTTGGAGGTCAGCGCATACCAGGATGCGCCGCCGCAGCCAGCACCGGCTGCATGGCTATCGGAAACGGAAACGAGACCGATCGCGGTCGTGAACAGCGCTGCCGCGGCAGCAGTCTTGATCTTCGCTGGCGTCAAACTGGCGATCCCCTCGGTCAAAACACTTGGTTAAAAACTTCTGGGAACCGCTAATTGGGGCGAAAAATGGCGAAAACGTGCTTCAACCGTTTACGTTCTATTAGGGTTTATTAAAAAAGGACGAAAATTCAAAAACGTAGATTGTTTGAAATAGTTTAAATGCATCGCGGAAGTTCTTTGGAATCAGCGGTTGAACGCTCGACGGCCTCCGCACGCGAGCCGAGCTCGGTGGTAAACGAAAAACTTCATTAAAAATTTCGAATTGGACGAATCTTCCGGATTCTTGATGGTCGAAAACTCGCTACTATCGCACAGGTTGTATGAAATTCGCCAAGTATCGAACGAATATCCAAAGAATGTCACAATTGCGATCGCCGAGCCCTCACCATTACTGACGGACTGACTGTCGGCGTTCTATAAGCATTACGGGTTATGCTGTCAGGCGCGTGCCCTATTGCATTTCACTGTCCGCGCCAGGCGCCGGACTGCCAGAGCTGTGCAAGCGAAACGCGATAATCCGGATAGGCAAACTCAAAGCCTGCGGCGCGGATGCGGGCATTCGAAACGCGCTTGTTTTCGCCATAGAAGGAGCGGGCCATGGGCGAGAGTTCCGCCTGCTCGAACGGGGTCTCCGGCGGCGGCTCGACGCCCATCAGCCTTGCTGCTTCCGCCACCACGTCCTGCGGCGGCGCCGGCTCGTTGTCGGTGATGTTGAAGACGCCTGAGGTGCCGTTGTCGGCAAGAAACAGTGCAGAGGCGCCGATATCCTCGACGCGGATGCGGTTGAAGACCTGGCCCGGCTTGATCAGGCGCCTGGCGGTACCGTTTGCAAGATTGCAGAAGGCGTTGCGGCCGGGGCCGTAGATACCGGCAAGCCGCAGCACGGCGACCGGAATGTCCTGCTTCGCGCCGAAGGCGATCCAGGCGTCCTCCGCCTCCACCCGTTCGACCGAGCGCGCCGAAACCGGCTTGCGCAGCATGTCTTCGGTGACCCACGCGCCGCCATGATCGCCGTAGACGCCGACCGTCGAGAGATAGCCGATCCATTTGAGGTTTGGCGCCAGCTGCGCGAGGTCCGGGCTCCCGGCGCGAAACATGGGGTCGCCGTCGCGGCCGGGCGCGATCGACTGGATCAGGTGCGTTGCCTGTCCGAAAGCGGCGGCAAGGTCGTCAGAGATGGTCTCGCCGTCAAAGAGGATCGACTGGATGCCGGCCTGTTCGAGCCTCAGGGCTTTCTCGGCCGTGCGAGAGGTCCCGGTGACGCTGTCGGCCGTGGGGGCCATCGCCCGTGCGATTGCAGTGCCGGAATAGCCGGCGCCAAGGATCAGGACATGCATCGGCTTACTCCCGCAATCTGCCATTCGTTGAGGACGTCTTCGTCAGTCTCTCGCTCGCATTGTTCGGCAATTTCCGCAAGCGCCGCGGGCGCGACCAATCGTGACAGCGCCCAGACCGCCATCGCCCGAACGACCGGTGAGGCGTCGGCGAGGCGCGCTCGAACTGCGGGCGCGAGTGCGGCATCCCTGGAGTTGCCCGCCGCGATCAGCACGTTCCTGACAAAGCGATCGCGGCCGATGCGCTTGACCGGCGAACCCGAAAACAGGCTGCGAAAGCCCGGATCATCGAGAGCGAGCAGGGCCTCGAGGGGCGGCGCCTTGAGGTCCTCGCGGGCCTTCAGCTTCATTTCGGAGGCTGCCTGGGCGAACTTGTTCCAGGGGCAGGCGGCAAGACAGTCGTCGCAGCCATAGATGCGGTTGCCCATCAACGGCCTGAGTTCCCTGTCGATCGGGCCCTTGTGCTCGATCGTCAGGTAGGAAATGCAGCGCCGCGCGTCGATCCGGTAGGGCGCTGGAAACGCGTCGGTGGGACAGGCATCCAGGCAGGCGCGACAGGAGCCGCAATGGTCGCGCTCGGGTTCGTCGAAGGCCAGCTCTGCAGTTGTGAACAGGCTGCCGAGAAACAGCCACGAGCCGAACTCGCGGCTGACGAGATTGGTGTGCTTGCCCTGCCAGCCAAGGCCCGCCTTTTCGGCCAGCGGCTTTTCCATCACCGGGGCCGTGTCGACGAAGACCTTGACGTCCTCTCCGGCGCGCGCGGCAAATCGGGTTGCGACTTCCTTGAGCTTGCCCTTGATGATGTCGTGATAGTCGCGGTTCTGGGCATAGACGGAGATCGCGCCGCGGTCGACCTGTTCGAGAATGCCGCGCGGATCGTCGTCCGGCCCGTAGTTCATCGCGAACATGACGACGGATCGCACCTCGCTCCAGAGCGTGCGCGGATCGGAGCGGCGCCCGGCCGTCTCTTCGAGCCAGTCCATCGTGCCGTGGAAGCCCTCGTCGAGAAAGTCTCGAAGCCGTGCCGGCGCCTGCGGAATGGCGTCGGGCCGGGTGATGCGACAGAGATCGAAGCCCTTGTCGGCCGCCTCGGCCTTCAGGAACGCCGTCAGCTTCTGCCGCCGCCGTTCCTCGCTGTCTGCCTTGGCATCGATGCCGGGCACGGTTTCCGCCTCAGAAGTCGAGATCCGCATAGTGCGGAACGGGGGTCACGCCGCGCACGCGCTCGGCGAGCAGCGGCCGGAAGGAGGGGCGGGACTTCAGCCGCTGGTACCACTCCTTGGCGGTCGGGGCGTCCGACCAGTCGATTTCGCCGAGATAGTCGAGCACGGACACCGTCGCGGCGGCAGCGAGGTCGGCATAGGAAATCCGGTCGCCGGCAAGCCAGGTGCGCGATCCGGCCAGCCAAGAGAGATATTTCATGTGCTGGCGGATGTTGGCGCGGGAGGTGCGCAGGATCTTGCTGTCGGGCGCGCCGCCGCCCTGGTCCGGGGTCATCTGCAGCTTGTAGATCCGTTCGCGCACCAGCGGCCGCGTCACGTCGGCTTCCATCTTCTGCAGGAACCACTCGACCAGCCGGCGGATCTCCGCGCGCTGGAACGGGTCCTCGGCCAGAAGCCGCCGATCCCGCTTCATGATGCCGTTCGTCTCGTCGAGATATTCCGAGATGATCGTGGCGCCACAGAGCGCCCTCATACTGTCGTCAACATAGACCGGTAGCGTACCGGCCGGGTTCAACGCCAGGAAGTCGCGCCGGTTCTCCCAGGGCTGCTCCTCCGTCAGTTCCGTCTGGTAGCCGTACTCCGACAGGATCAGGCGAACGAAGCGTGAAGCGGCGGACATGGGGTGGTGATACAGTGTCGGCATCGATGATCTGGCTTCTCAGGGCTTTGCTGGGGGCGTCAGCGTGGCGGCGCAAGCGTCTGGCCACGGCTCATGTGTTAGAGCTATAGAAATTTGTGGTGGCAAACACAAGCGAATCAGCCTTTTCCTCCCACTCCAAAACTTGTCAGGAAAATCTCATATATGGCGGATCAATCGATCATCAGTGCGCTTGTCCTCGGTCTGATCGAGGGCCTGACGGAGTTTATCCCCGTCTCGTCGACGGCGCACGTCCTTCTCGCCGGCCACTTCCTCGGCTTCAAGTCGCCGGGCAACACCTTCGCCGTCCTCATCCAGCTCGGCGCCATTCTGGCGATCCTGCTCGTCTATTTCCAGAAGCTTCTGTCGATCGCACTGGCGCTGCCGACAAGCGTCAAGGCGCGCCGCTTCGTGGTGTCGGTGTTGCTCGCTTTCCTGCCGGCGGCGGTCATCGGCGCCATCGCCCATGATTTCATCAAGACGGTGCTGTTTGAAACGCCCGCCCTGATCTGCGTCGTGCTGATCGTCGGCGGCATCATCCTCTATGTGATCGACCGGCTGCCGCTTCAGCCGCGCTACACGGACGTGATGGACTATCCGCCGTCGCTGGCGCTGAAAATCGGCCTGTTCCAGTGCCTGGCGATGATCCCCGGCACCTCCCGTTCCGGTGCGACGATCGCCGGCGCCCTGCTGATGGGAACAGACAAGCGCTCGGCCGCCGAGTTTTCGTTCTTCCTGGCCATGCCGACGATGCTCGGCGCTTTCACGCTGGACCTCTACAAGAACCGCGACGCGCTGTCCTTCGACGACTTCACCGTGATTGCCGTCGGTTTCATCGCCGCCTTCGTCGCCGGCATCTTCGTCGTGCGCTCGCTGCTCGACTTCGTCTCGCGCCGCGGTTTCACGCCGTTCGCCATCTGGCGCATCATCGTCGGGACCGCCGGCCTGATCGGGCTGTGGCTTCTCGGCTGAGCCGGGATCGACGGATCTCAATCGAAGAAAAAAGGCGCGTTCCGGACGCGCCTTTTTCTTTGACCTGAAACAGGTCTCCAAAAACAAAGCCGCGTGCGTCTCAAGGAGAAACGCACGCGGCCACTGGCCCCCGCCAATAACTTTTTGATGCCTCGTCGAGGCGCCGGCCTTAGTTGCCGGAAAGATCGATCGATGCCGTCGTGCACGGATCGACGCCGTAGGCCGGCGCACAATCCTTGCCGCTGCTCGCGACCGTGTTCGGCGCGATGAATGAGCCAGCCAGAATGATCAGTGCCGCACACGCAAAAAAGATTGCGATCGACTTGCCCATGGACGCTATGCCTTTCGAGATTGCTGCTGCCGCCCGCCGTCATGCCTTGGGATCGGGGGCGCGAGGCGGTGTTTAGTTGGTGGATATGACATGATCAATATCAGGACATGTTGAATTTGCGGTAAATGCCAATCGCTTTTCCGACTGCGGCAGAACTGCAACGCTGTTACCGCAATACAACAGAAAACGGCCGCCGGTGGTTCCGGCGGCCGTTCAAAAAAATCGCTTAGTCGCTGCCGATCAGGCGGCGCGGCCGCTGCGGGTATACTGGCCCTGCGGGCGGTAGCGCACCAGATAGGTCGGCAGGATCGGCTCCAGCATCGTCGGCTCGATGCCGATGCCGGAAAGCGTGCGGCCCTCCGATACGGCCTTTGCCGAGACGACATTGTCGGATTTCAGCAACACCACCTGGTCGGCGGTGAGCGGCGGCGTGACGAAGGGGATCAGCGACGAAACGCTGCCGATCAGGGACGCGACGCCGAAGGGCAGCGAGACGAGCGTGCGCTTGCGGTCGATCGTGTTGAGCATGATCTCGAGACAGTCGCGGAAGCTCAGGACATCCGGGCCACCGAGTTCGTAGATCTTGCCCTTGGCGATCTTGCCATCGACGGCGCGGGCCACAGCTTCGGCGACGTCGGTCACGTAGACGGGCTGGAATTTCGTCTCACCACCACCGACCAGCGGCAGGACCGGCGAGAAGCGGGCCATGTTGGCGAACTTGTTGAAGAAGCCGTCCTCGGGGCCGAAGACGACCGACGGACGCAGGATGATCGCGTCGGGCTTCGTTTCCAGGATAGCGGCCTCGGCGCGGCCCTTGCTGCGGGCGTAGTTCGATGCAGAGGACGCGTCGGCGCCGATGGCCGAGATGTGCGTCAGCGTGGCACCGACGCCGCGGGCAGCTTCGGCCACGGCGCGGGCGCCGAAATCCTGCACCGCATCGAAGGTGTTGCGGCCGCTTTCGAACAGCACGCCGACGCAGTTGATGACGTGGTCGGAGCCTTCGACGGCACGGTCGACCGACTTGCGGTAGCGCAGGTTCGCCTGGACAAAGGAGATCTGGCCGACATTGCCGAGCGGCTGGAGATGACCGGCAAGGTCCGGCCGGCGAACGGCGACGCGGATGCGATAGCCGCGCTTGGCGAGCGCGCGCACCACATGACGGCCGACGAACCCGGATCCGCCGAAAATCGTCACCAGCGGCGGAAGGTTGGACAAGGTCATGGGATGTGCACTCCTGATCGGGTCGGAAAGAATTGATTGCTACATAGCCCAACAGCCGCGAGAGGTGAAGGCCAATCGGCGTCGGCTTGCAGGGCCTGCGGAAGGTGGCGGCCGAGGGATCAGACGCCTTCGACGACCACCATTTCGGCGTCGGCGACTTCCTGGCGGATCGCGGCGGCAATCTGGTACTCGGGCGAGTTGTAACAGTCGACCGCTGCCTGCAGCGACGGAAACTCGATGACGACGTTGCGGGCGCGAACGCCGCCCTCCAGTCGATGATGCGTACCGCCGCGTGCCAGAAAATTGGCGCCGTATTTCTCGAAGGCGGGCTTTGCCGCCGCCACATAGTCCTTGTAGCGCTCGGGGTCGCGGACATCGACCCGTGCGATCCAGTATCCCTTGGCCATATTGAGCTCCTCGTCTTGCAGCGCGAACGGCTGACGGGAGTGTTACTTCCGGCAAATTCGGGCCGAGGTCAAGCGGATCGGCGGGGTCGTCATGTCTGAAGGTGCGTCGCCCGCGTCAGCGTGCCAGCGCGCCGTCCATTTCGGCGAGAATTGCCCGGGCGGCGGCAAGCGGCTCGGCGGCTGCGACGATTGGGCGCGCGACGACAAGGTGGCTGGATCCGGCCTTGAGCGCCTCGGAAGGCGTCATCACGCGCTTCTGGTCACCCTTGTCTGCGCCGGTCGGACGGATACCGGGGGTGACGAGGGCCATGTTCGGCCCGATGATCTTGCGGACTGCCGCCGATTCCTCCGCCGAGCAGACGATGCCGCCCATGCCGGCGGCGCGGGCCTGCTCGGCCCGGCGCAGCACCAGTGTATGCGGATCGTATTCATAGCCGGCATCGATCACGTCCTGCTCGTCCATCGAGGTGAGCACGGTGACGCCGAGCAGGCAGAGGTCGGAACCCTTGGCAGCCTCGACGGCCGCCTTCATAGCCTTCGGATAGGCGTGCAGGGTCAGCATCGACATGCCCATCTTGGCGATGTTCTCGACGCCCTTGGCCACCGTGTTGTCGATGTCGAGCAGCTTCATGTCGAGGAAGACCTTCTTGCCGCTTTTGGCCAGGTCGCGCGCGAATTCCAGGCCGCCGGCAAAGACCAGCTGGTAGCCGATCTTGTAGAAGGAGACGTCGTTGCCGAGCGTCGACACGATCTTCTCTGCCTCGGCAATCGTCGGAAGGTCGAGGCCTACGATCAGTCTGTCGCGCGCGGTTTCGGTCATCTTAGATCCCCTGCCAGTGTTCCATCGGGGTCCAGTCGCATGCGACGGTGCGATCTGCAAGGTGGAAAGCGAAGACGTTGCCGCCGCCGCCCCCCTTCTGGTCGGCCGCACGCGAGATCGGCGCGCCGGTGAGCCGGCACTTCAGAAGCGTGCCGACGCCGCCGTGACCGACGAAGGCGATCGGGATCTTCGGATCGTGGCCGTCGAGAACACGCAAGACCGCCTGCGAGATGCGGGTCTGGGCATCAACCGCCCGCTCCCAGCCTTTGAAGCTCTCGGTGGGATTGGCGAAGAACCAGTCGGCCGCCTTCTCGAACTCCGGCGGTGGCAAGAAACCGGTGGCGGAGCGATCGTTCTCGCCCATGCCGTGGTGGATCTCGACGGTCGCGCCGGCCGCATCGGCCAGCAATTGCGCGGTTTCCACCGCCTTGGTCTCATCGCTCGAGACGATCCGTCTAAGCGATCGCACCCAGGGCAAGGCGGCAGTGACGACCGCGCGCCCGCGGCCAACGGCGGAAAGTCCCCATTGCGGAACGGGCACGTCCGGATCGATCTGGACCTGCGGATGGGTGACGTAGACGCCGAACATGTCGTCAGTGAGCCCGGCGATAGACCCAGAGCTGCGCCGGCGGAATGTTGCGCACGACGAAGTCGAGATGCTGGATGCTGTAGCGGTCCGGCATGGCGACGACCGGCGACAGTGGCCCATAGGAAATCTGCACCACCGGCCGTCCGACCGGAATGCGCGAGAGCAGGTCGTCGATCAGTTCGACGCGCCGGTGCATCGGGAAGTTCAGCAGCGGCACGGCCGAGACGACGCTGTCGAAGGTCTGGCCGTTGAGTTCGCCGAGGGTGTGCTCCAGGTCGAAGGCATCGCCGTTGATGAAGTTGACGCCGGTGAAGTTCGTCCTGAGCTGATTGTAAAAATCGGTCGAATACTCGATCGACACGAGATTGGATGGCTCAAGGCCGCGTTCCAGGATCGCCTTGGTGATGACGCCCGTGCCGGGGCCGAGCTCCAGAACCGGAAGGCCCGAGGCCGGATTGATGACGCTCGCCATGCGGCGCGCGGTGACGGAGGAGGTCGGCAGGATCGCGCCGACGGCCTTGGCATTGCTCATCCATCCCTTGAAAAAGCGAATCTCCTCGTCGAACTTCCGTCCGAGCCGTTCCTTCACCTTCACGCGCAAATTCATTGAACCCCTCAAAACCGCTGTCCTCTCCTCGTACAGGCCGTCCGCTGAAATCCCTCGCCCGGTGATTCGAGCCGGCTGCGGCGGCGGTCATCATAATGTGTCCCCATCTGCGGCAAAAACAAGTCTGTCTGCGCCTGAAAGCGTTCGCTTATCAACAGTCCGCAAATCCCGCGGCCAACAAAAAACCCGCCACGCGCGGGCGTGACGGGTTGGCGTATCGCGCCGCGTCAGGCCCGGCTACACGCGCATCGGCATGAGCACGTAGAGCGCATCTTCGGCGGCCAGATCGCGCACGAGCGTCGGCGAGCCCGGATCGGCCAGCATGAAGATGGCGTCGGTGCCGGTCAGCTGCGAGGTGATGTCGAGCAGGTACTTGGCGTTGAAGCCGATTTCGAGCGGATCGTGTTCATAGCCGACGGGCAGTTCTTCCGTAGCACTGCCGGAATCCGGATTGTTGACCGTCAGCGTCATCTGGCCTTCGTTCAGCGCCAGCTTGACGGCGCGGCCGCGCTCGGACGAGATCGTCGATACGCGGTCTACGGCCTGGGCGAAGGACTGGCAATCGACGCGCAGTTCCTTGTCGTTGTTGGCCGGGATGACGCGCTGGTAGTCCGGGAAGGTGCCGTCGATCAGCTTCGAGGTCATGACGATCGAGCCGATCGTCAGGCGGATCTTGGCGTCGGAGACTTCGACGGTGACGACGAGGTCCGGGTTGTCGAGCAGTTTCTGCAATTCGCTGACGGTCTTGCGCGGGATGATGATGCCCGGCATGCCTTCCGAACCCGACGGCGCTTCGACGTCTGCGCGCGCCAGGCGGTGGCCGTCGGTGGCAACGGCGCGCAGCTTCAGCTCACCCTTGCTTTCGACCGTGTGCACGAAGATGCCGTTGAGGTAGTAGCGGGTTTCCTCGGTCGAGATCGCGAACTGGGTGCGATCGATCAGCATCTTGAGGTCGGTCGCCTTGAGGCGGAACGAATGCGAGAAGCTGCCGGCGGTGAGATCTGGGAAGTCGGACTGCGGCAGGCATTGCAGCGAGAACTTCGAACGACCCGAAGCGACGGTCATCGCCGTGCCCTCGGCATTGGTGGCGAGCAGCACTTCCGAACCGTCGGGCAGCTTGCGCACGATGTCGTAGAGCAGGTGCGCCGGCACGGTGGTGGCGCCCGACTGTTCCACCTGCGCCGGGGTCGCCTCGGTGATTTCGAGGTCGAGGTCGGTCGCCTTCATTTCGAGGCTCGCGCCGTCGGAGCGCAGGAGCACGTTCGAGAGGATCGGGATCGTGTTTCGCCGCTCGACCACGCGGTGCACGTGGTTCAGCGATTTCAGGAGGTTGGATCGCTCGAGAGTAATGCGCATGGGATGCCGCTTTCAACCATTGCCCGGCGGGCGAACGTCCGCCTGAGCGTCAACTGCGAGTGCCCCGGCCGACCGACCGGATAGATGTGGACCGGCAAAATGGCAGAAAGAGCGCCCGGAAAGCAAGGGGTTTGAGGGCTTCTGTCCCCAGATGTGGCGCACCGGCCCGCCGTCTTGCCCTTGCTCTGTCATATGGGCTCACTCATAAAGACCGGATAGACACATCGGTGAGTACGATCAGGACGTTACAGGTGGAAAAGCAGAAGACAGCGGAACCGGCAGGCGGACAGAGGGAGCGCAGCTACCGGCTGCACAATGTGAGTATTCCGGCTCGCCCGCTCGATGCAGCGCTCTATCTGGTCGCAACCCCGATCGGAAATCTTGGCGACATCACGTTGCGGGCGCTGGAAACATTGGCCGGCGCTGACGTGCTTGCCTGCGAAGACACCCGCGTCACCCGCGTTCTGCTTGATCGCTACGGCATAACCAACCGCCCCTACGCTTACCATGAGCACAACGCGGACGAGGCCGGCCCCCGTTTGCTGGCAGCGCTTTCGGAGGGGCGATCCGTGGCGCTCGTCTCCGATGCCGGCACGCCGCTGGTCTCCGACCCCGGCTATCGGCTCGGCCAACTCGCGATCGAGGCTGGCCATCGCGTCGTCCCGATCCCCGGCGCGTCGGCGCCGCTTGCAGCCCTTGTCGGCTCCGGCCTGCCGAACGATGCCTTCCTTTTTGCCGGCTTCCTGCCGACCAAGGACAAGGCCAAGCGCGATCGCCTCAGGGAGTTCGCGACCGTGCCGGCAACCATCCTGTTCTTCGAATCGCCACACCGGATCGCTGCAACCGTCGCTGCGGCAGCCGAGGTCCTGGGCGAGGGCAGGCGGGCCTCCGTCTGCCGCGAGCTCACCAAGACCTTCGAGGAATTCCGCCGCGGCACCCTCGGTGAGCTTGCCGCCCATTATGAACAGGCGGGCGCGGTCAAGGGTGAGATCGTTCTGGTGATCGGACCGCCGGACGCAGCCCCCGAGCCGGAAGCTGCCGACGTCGATGCGCTGCTGCAAAGTCTCGTCGCCGACATGCCGGCCGGCAAGGCGGCAACCGAAGCTGCCCGCCAGACGGGCCTGCCGCGCAAGGAGCTCTATGATCGTCTGCTGCAGCTCAAGGAGCGCCATGACGACTGAGGCCGGCGACAAGCGGAAGCTGAAAGCGCTGAGGCGAGGGCATCTCGCCGAGTATCGCGCGGCACTCTGCCTCCTGCTCAAGGGCTACCGCATCGTCGCCATGCGCTATCGCACCAAGCTCGGCGAGATCGACATCATCGCAAGGCGCGGGGATCTCATTGCCTGCGTCGAGGTCAAGGCCCGCCGCTCGGCTGAAGACGGCGTCTTCGCCGTGACGGCCACGGCTGAGAGGCGCATTCGTGCCGCAAGTGACCTCTGGCTGGCGAAACAGCCGGATTTCAGCAGGCTTTCCGTGCGTTACGACATCGTCACGGTAACGCCCTGGGGCTGGCCGCGGCATCTGCCGGATGCCTTCTGAACCGGCGCGCGATGAAGAAAAATGATTGATGCGTTCCGTTCCAGCGTCCGGTGGAACATATTCGCGAATTTGTAATCGTTCCGACACAAAAGCGTTAAGGGCCTGTCATTGAACGTCACTAGTCCACTGCCATCCGCAACCCGGTGGAGAGGATCAGTCATGTTCAAGAAGTTTACGCTTGCAGCCCTTACCTTTGCTTTTTCCGCGACCTCGTCGCTTGCCGCAACCAACATTACCTGGTGGCACGGCATGGCCGGCCGCAACGGCGAAGTCATCAATGAAGTCTCCAAGAAATTCAATGAAGCCCAGAGCGCCTGCGCGCTGACCCCGGTTTCCAAGGGCACCTACGAGGAAGCGCTCGCTTCCGGTATCGCCGCTTTCCGCTCGGGTGAACAGCCGAACATCCTGCAGGTGTTCGACGCCGGTGCAGCCACGATCATCAACGCCAAGGGCGCGGTCATCCCGGCCGAAGACCTGATCATCAAGGCCGGCCACAACTTCGACCGCAACGCCTTCATCGACGGCGTGCGCCACTTCTACGCCGACAGCGAAGGCAAGTTCGTCGGCATGCCGTTCAACTCCTCCGCGCCGATCATGTACATCAACGACGAGGCGCTGAAGAAGGCCGGCGTCGAAGCGCCGAAGACCTGGGAAGAATTCGAAGCCGCAGCACCGAAGCTGAAAGAGGCCGGCTACATCCCGCTCGTCCAGTCGCAGCTCACCTGGCAGTTCACCGAGAACTTCTTCTCGCGCAACAACATCCAGTTCGCCACCAACAACAACGGCTATGACGCCGTCGTCGACACGCAGCTGAAGGTCACCGACCCGAACCTCGTCATGATGTTCGACAAGCTCAAGGCCTGGAAGGATGAAGGCTATTTCGCCTTCTACGGCGCCGGCTGGAACGACAACCAGAAGGTCTTCGAAGAAGGCAAGGCCGCCTTCTGGATCGGTTCGTCGGGCTCCTTCGGCGGCCTGCAGAAGACCGCCCAGATGCCGTTCTCGGCAACCTTCCTGCCCTATTGGGGCTCGATCAAGGGCGCCGGCACCAACTCCTTCATCGGTGGTGCGGCTCTCTTTGCCATGTCCGGCAAGTCGGACGAAGAGAACAAGTGCGTTGCCGACTTCTTCCAGTTCCTGACCTCGCCTGAGATCCAGTATTTCTACCACAAGGCCACCGGCTACGTCGCCATCACCAAGGCAGCCTACGAGCTCGCCCAGAAGGACGGCTACTACAAGGAGAAGCCGGTTGCCGAAGTCGGCATCAAGCAGCTCATGCTGCCGGCCGGCGACTGGTCGAAGGGCTACCGCCTCGGCTTCTATCCGCAGATCCGCGAAATCATGGAACGCGAATACGGCCGCATCTTCTCGGGCGAAACGACCGTCAAGGACGCTTTCGACACGATCGAGAAGGAAGGCAACGAGCTGCTCGCTCGCTTCGCCAAGACGGCCGGCTGATCTCCATGTCGACCGTGACAGATCTCCTCCCCGCAGCGCGGGGAGGGACCGGAACAAAGACCGGGGGGCGTCGCTTCGGCGCCTTCCGGCTTTTCGGTGGCCAGTCGAATAGCGGAGGCGAAAGCGCTGCAAAGCGCGTGCAGTTCGCCTCGCCGTTCCTGCCCTACCTCTTTCTCGCGCCGCAGCTCGCGATCATCTTCATCTTCTTCTACTGGCCGTCGGTTCAGGCGATCCAGTCGTCCTTCTATCTCGAAGACCCTTTCGGTTTCGGCTCGACCTTCGTCGGCATGACCAACTATACCGACGTGCTGAAATCAGGCGAATATCTCGGCATCGCCCGCTTCACCGCGGTGTTCACGGCCCTCGTCACCTTCTTCGCGCTGTCGATCGGCCTGTTGCTCGCCGTCAAGGCGGATGGCGTCATCCGCGGCAACGCGGCCTACAAGACGCTGCTGATCTGGGTCTATGCCATCGCCCCGCCGGTCGCGGGCCTCATCGGTATGATGTTCTTCGACCAGCATATCGGCCCGATCGTCGAGCTCGCCCGCTGGTTCGGCTGGGACATCAAGGTCGGTCTCAACTACTTCGACACCGCCTTTTCCATGGTGGTCGTCTCGGTCTGGAAACAGATCCCCTACAATTTCATCTTCTTCCTCTCAGGCCTGCAGGGCATTCCGGTCTCGGTGCGCGAGGCGGCGGCGATCGATTGCCGCTCCGGCTTCCGCCGCTTCTGGACGGTGATCCTGCCGCTTCTGGCGCCGACCGCCTTCTTCCTTCTGATCATTAACGTCACCTATGCGCTGTTCGATACCTTCGGCGTCATCGACGTGATGGTGAAGGACAAGGCCGCCAACAATCCGATCACCCTTGTCTACAAGGTCTACATGGACGGTTTCCGCGGCAACGATCTCGGCGGCTCGTCGGCCCAGTCGGTGATCCTGATGCTGATCGTCTTCGTCCTCACCATCTTCCAGTTCCGCTTCATCGAGCGGCGCGTGCACTACAACTGAGGTGGGCCGATGTATCGCACCAAGATTTTCGACCACATCATCCTGCTTCTCGGCGTCTTCATCATGGTGGCGCCGGTCGTCGTCGCCTTCATGACCTCCACCCACGAGGCGGCCGATATCCACCGCAACGGCCTCAGCCTCACCTGGGGCGGCCACTTCGTCGAGACCTACCAAACCGTGCTGACGCGCGAGGGCGGCTTCACCGGCAAGATCACCGGCTTCAACATGATGCTGAACTCGATGATCCTTGGCTTGGGCTTCGCCGTCGGCAAGATCGTGCTGTCGATGCTGGCGGCCTATGCGCTGGTCTATTTCCGCTTTCCGCTCGCGACCTTCTTCTTCTGGGTGATCTTCACGACGCTGCTCCTGCCGCTCGAAGTGCGCATCCTTCCCTCCTACGAAGTGATGAACACGCTGAAGCTGACCAACACCTATACCGGCCTGATCGTGCCGCTCCTGGCTTCCGCCACAGGCACCTTCTACTTCCGGCAGTTCTTCAAGTCGGTGCCGGACGAACTCTTGGAGGCGGCGCGCATTGATGGCGCCGGCCCGTTCAAGTTCTTCATCGACGTGCTGGTGCCGCTCTCGCGCACGATGATGGCGGCGATCTTCATCATCATGTTCGTCTATGGCTGGAACCAGTATCTCTGGCCCACCTTGATGACCACCGACGAAGGCTTCTTCACGCTGGTGCGCGGCATCAAGCAGATCCTGCTCGTCTGGGTCGGCTCGAACATTCCCGACTATAACGAGGCCTTTGCCTTGGCGATCCTCGCCATGCTGCCGCCCGTGATGATCGTGGTGATCTTCCAGCGCTGGTTCATCAAGGGCCTGACCGAAAGCGACAAGTAAGCGGAGGCGCGGCGGGGCAAGTGTCCCGCCCGCTCCTGAAACGACACCAAACTTACGGAGGCAGCCATGGCGGCCACTACCATCGCCGAGGTCTCGAAGATCTATCACGGCAATGTCGAGGCGGTGAAATCCGTCTCGATCGACATCGAAGACGGCGAGTTCATCGTTCTCGTCGGCCCATCCGGCTGCGGCAAGTCCACGCTTCTACGCATGGTCGCGGGGCTCGAGACGATTTCGAAGGGCACCGTCACGATCGGTTCGCGCGTCATCAACGAGGTCGATCCGGCCGAGCGCGACATCGCCATGGTCTTCCAGAACTATGCGCTCTACCCGCACATGACCGTCTACGAAAACCTCGCCTACGGCCTGAAGAACCGCAAGACGCCGAAGGCCGAGATCGACGCCCGTGTGGCGGAGGCCGCGCGCATGCTGGAGATCGAGCCCTATCTCCAGCGCAAACCCCGTGCGCTCTCCGGTGGCCAGCGCCAGCGCGTCGCCATGGGCCGCGCCATCGTGCGCAAGCCGGCGGCCTTCCTCTTCGACGAGCCACTTTCCAACCTCGACGCCAAGCTGCGCGTCTCCATGCGCGGCGAGATCAAGCGGCTGCAGAAGCGGCTCGGCACGACCTCCCTCTATGTCACGCACGACCAGCTCGAGGCGATGACGCTCGCCGACCGGCTGGTGGTGCTGAACGGCGGCCGCATCGAACAGATCGGCCGTCCGCTCGATGTCTATCACCGCCCGGCCTCGACCTTCGTCGCGAGCTTCATCGGTTCACCGGCGATGAACCTGGTCAAGGGTGAGATCGAAGGCGGCAACCTGCAGATCGGTCTCTACAGGATCGAGCTCGGTGGTCGCGCCCCGGTCAAAGGCCCTGTCACCGTGGGGCTTCGCGCCGAGGACCTGAAGCTCGCCGGCGTCGGCGAAGACGCGATGCTGTTCCAGGTCGACTATGTCGAGGAACTGGGCGCACAGCGGCTCGTGCACGGCACCATCGAAGGGCAGGCGCTCACCATCGCGCTGTCGCCGGAGACGCCACTTTCGGGCGACCTTGCCGTGACGATCGCGGTCGACCGCCTGCACTTCTTCTCGACCGAGACCGGCAAGCGGCTGGAGCGCGGCACGTCGTTTGGCAATGATGCCCCGGTCGAAGCCCTGCGCCTGGAGACGGCATCGTGATTCGTGAAACCGTAGAGCAGCTTGCCGTTCCCTCGCTCGAACTGCGCGAGGGCTTTGCCGAAATCGTGCGCACCATTGCCGCCCATGACGCAGCCATGGCCGCTCGACCCGAGATGAACAGCATCGAGGTCGGCGGCACGCCTTCTGCGGATGCGCCGCTTGGCTTTCCCTTCACCGTCGCCGCCTGGAACCTGGAGCGCTGCCTGTTTGCGCCCGAAAGTGCCGCCCATCTCGCCGCGACGCGACCCCCGGTCGTCCTGCTTTCAGAGATGGACAACGGCATGGCCCGCACCGGGCAGCGGCATCCGACAGCCGAAGTCGCGGCCGATCTCGGCATGCACTATGCCTATGGCATCGAGTTCATCGAGCTGGGCCTCGGCTCCGACACCGAGCGCGAATTCTGCGAAGACGATTTCAACGCCAAGGGTTTTCACGGCAACGCGCTGATGGCGTCGGTGCCGCTCGGCCACCCGTTCATGCTGCGCCTTTGGGGCGAACGCCTCTGGTTTACCGATGGCGAGCAGCCGCGCCTTGGCGAACGCTTTGCGATCGGTGCGGTCATTCAGACCGAGGCCGGCCCCTTCGTCGCCGTTTCCACCCATCTCGAAAGCGCAACGACCGCCGGCTATCGCGAGCGTCAGGTCAAGGAATTGATCGACGCACTCGACGAAGCCTTCCCCGGCCTGCCGGTGCTGATCGGCGGCGACCTCAACACCGGCAACCATGCCGGCGGCGACTTCGAGGCTGAGGGGCTCTTTGCCATGAGCGCTGTCAGGGGCTTCACCCGCCACGGCGGGCCGCTCGATGTCATGACCACCCGTCCGAGCCTGATTACCCGCTGGCCGGAGCGTTCCATGAAGCTCGACTGGTTCCTCTCGCGTGGTCTCACGATCGGCGAAACCAGGATCATTCCCTCCCTCGACGAAACCGGCCGGCCGCTCTCGGATCACGATCTCATCACCTGCGTCGTCGAAGGCTTCGAATAGGCTCTCCTCTCCTTGCCTAAGGTCCGTCCGCATTCTACATGTCGAGGGCTTTTCCGGTGCGGAAGCGGACGTGGTTTCGCTGTCTTCTTCCGTTCCGGCGATTTGAAATCGATCGCGCGTGACCGCGATGCATAGGGGACGGGAAGATGGCGAAAATCGTCAATGTCGGGGTCCAGATGGACCATGTGTCGGGCATCAACATTGCGGGGGATTCCACCTTCGCCATGAGCCTCGAGGCACAGTCGCGCGGCTATCGGCTCTTCCACTACACGCCCGAAAAACTGTCGCTGCGCGACGGCAAGGTCTATGCGAGCGTGCAGCAGATGACGCTGCGCGACGTCAAGGGCGACCACTTCACGCTCGGCGAGCCGGAACGTGTCGATCTCTCGACCATGGACGTCATCCTGCTGCGCCAGGATCCGCCCTTCGACATGGCCTACATTACCTCGACGCATCTGCTTGAGCGCCTGCATCCGAAGACGCTGGTGGTCAACGATCCGGCCTGGGTGCGCAACTCGCCGGAGAAGATCTTCGTCACCGAATTCGCCGACCTGATGCCGAAGACGCTGATTACCCGAGACCCCGCCGAGATCGCCAGCTTCCGCCAGGAAATGGGCGACATCATCCTGAAGCCGCTCTACGGCAACGGCGGCGCCGGCGTCTTCCATTCGACCCGCGACGACCGCAACTTGTCGTCACTGCTGGAAATGTTCGGCCAGATGTTCCGCGAGCCCTTCATCGCCCAGGAATACCTGCCGGCGGTGCGCAAGGGCGACAAGCGAATCCTGCTCGTCGACGGCGAGCCGGTCGGTGCCATCAACCGCGTTCCGGCAGACCACGACGCCCGCTCCAACATGCATGCGGGCGGCCGCCCTGAGCCGACGGAGCTGACGGCACGCGAGAAGGAAATCTGCGCCCGAATCGCGCCTGCGCTCAAAGCCCGCGGCTTCCTTTTCGTCGGCATCGATGTCATCGGTGACTACATGACCGAGATCAACGTGACCTCGCCGACCGGCATCCGCGAGGTCAAGAAATTCGGCGGCGCGGATGTCTCGAGCCTGCTCTGGGACGCGATCGAGCGCAAACGCGTCTGATCGAGCGTTTTGCTTGAGACCCGCCTCGGGTCGACGCAGCTTGCCGCGGACCTCTGTCCGCGGCCATTTTCCGGAACAGCCCTTGCCGGCTAGGCGCCGGCCCTATTGATGTTCTGTAATTGTTCTTGTTTTTGTGCGTGATCCGTGCAAGGCTCCGTCTTGCAACCCAAAGCGGTTGTGCGGCCCGGGAACATGGGCTGCCCGGGTGAGGGGATAGACATGGTCGCGCGCGTCAGCACGGTCGCATTTCAGGGTATCGAGGGTCTGCCTGTTGATGTGCAGGTGATGGTCGCGCCGGGCAAGGTCGGCATGCAGATCGTCGGCCTGCCAGACAAGGCGGTGGCCGAAAGCCGCGAACGGGTGCAGGCAGCCCTTCATGCCTCCGGCCTCGCCTTGCCGGCCAAGCGCGTCACCGTCAATCTCGCCCCCGCCGACCTGCCCAAGGAAGGCAGCCATTTCGATCTCGCGATCGCGCTCGGCCTGATGGCGGCCCTCGGCGCCATTCCGGGCGATGCGCTGGCGCCCTATGTGGTGATCGGCGAACTCAACCTCGACGGCACCATCGCCACCGTCGCCGGCGCGCTACCGGCTGCGATCGGCGCCAATGCGCTCGGCAAGGGGCTGATCTGTCCGGCCGAAAGCGGACCCGAGGCCGCCTGGGCCGGCGCCGAGATCGATATTCTGGCGCCGCGCAGCCTGATCGCGATCGCCAATCATTTCCGCGGCACGCAGGTGCTTTCGCGGCCTGAGGCCGCCATTCGCTCGGGCGCATCCAACCTGCCCGATCTCGGCGACATCAAGGGTCAGGAAAGCGCCAAGCGGGCGCTCGAAGTGGCGGCCGCCGGCAACCACAATCTGCTGATGGTCGGCCCGCCCGGTTCGGGCAAGTCGATGCTGGCCGCGCGGCTGCCGTCGATCCTGCCGCCGCTCAATCCGGCCGAACTGCTCGAAGTCTCGATGATCCATTCGATCGCCGGGCAGCTGCCGGGTGGCAAGCTCTCGGACCGGCGGCCGTTCCGCACGCCGCATCATTCCGCCACCATGGCCGCCATGGTCGGAGGCGGCCTGCGCGCCAAGCCCGGCGAGGCATCGCTCGCCCATAACGGCGTGCTGTTTCTCGACGAGTTTCCCGAATTCTCGCCGCAGGTGCTCGATGCGCTGCGTCAGCCGCTCGAAACGGCAGAATGCATCATCGCCCGCGCCAACCATCGCGTCAGCTATCCCGCCGCCATCCAGCTGGTCGCCGCCATGAACCCCTGCCGCTGCGGCATGGCCGGTGAGCCCGGCCGCACTTGCGCCCGTGGACCGCGCTGCATGGCCGACTACCAGGCGCGCATCTCCGGCCCGCTGATGGACCGGATCGATATCCGCATCGACGTGCCGGCCGTCAGCGCCGCCGATCTCCTCAAGCCTGCGGCCGCCGAAAGCAGCGAGGTCGTGGCCCGCCGCGTCGCCCGCGCCCGGGCGCTGCAGATCGATCGTTTTGCCGCCCTCGGCCATCCGGAGTTGACGAGCAATGCCCGCGCGTCGACCTCGATGATCGAGAAGATCGCCGCCCCCGATGCGGCCGGCTTGCAGCTCCTCAGGGACGCGGCCGAAAAGATGAAATTCTCCGCCCGCGGCTATCATCGTGTGCTGAAAGTGGCACGGACGCTTGCCGATCTCGATGGCGCGGCGACAGTCGGCCGTATTCATCTGGCCGAGGCGATTTCCTACCGGATTGCCGGCGAGCGGCTGCAGGCGGCGGCGTAGTGCTCAGCTCTTCCAACGAAAAAGGGCGCCTCGAAGGCGCCCTTTCCGTTAGTGGACTACAGCCAATCAGCCGCCGAGGCCCTCGAACAACGCTGTCGAGAGGTAACGCTCGGCGAAAGAGGGGATGATGACGACGATGGTCTTGCCGGCGTTTTCGTCGCGCTGGCCGACCTCGATCGCAGCCGTCAGCGCAGCGCCCGCGGAAATGCCGACCGGCACGCCTTCGAGCCTTGCCACGAGGCGGGCTGCCTCGATCGCCTCGGCGCTATTGACCGTGACGATCTCGTCATAGATCGAGGTGTCGAGGATCGCCGGGGCAAAGCCCGCGCCGATGCCCTGGATCTTGTGCGGGCCGGGCGCGCCGCCGGACAGAACCGGGGATTCTTCAGGCTCGACCGCGATCACCTTGATCGAGGGCTTGCGGGCCTTCAGCACCTGGCCGGCGCCGGTGATGGTGCCGCCTGTGCCGATACCGGAGACGAAGATGTCGACGGCGCCGTCGGTGTCGTTCCAGATCTCCTCGGCCGTGGTCTTGCGGTGGATTTCCGGGTTGGCCGGGTTCTCGAACTGCTGCGGAATGATCGCGTCCGGCAGCGTTTCGACCAGTTCCTGCGCCTTGGCGATCGCGCCCTTCATGCCCTTGGCGCCTTCGGTCAGCACCAGTTCGGCGCCGAGCAACGCCAGCATCTTGCGCCGCTCGACCGACATGGTCTCCGGCATGGTGAGGATGAGCTTGTAGCCCTTGGCTGCGGCAACGAAGGCGAGCGCGATGCCGGTATTGCCCGAGGTCGGTTCGACCAGCGTCGTACGGCCGGGCACGATCTTGCCCTGGGCTTCCAGGCTCTCGATCATCGCCACGCCGATACGGTCCTTGACCGAGGCGATCGGGTTGAAGAACTCGAGCTTGGCGAGCAGGTTCGCCTTGACGCCCTTTTCCTTGGCAAGCTTGTCCAGCCGCACGATCGGGGTATCGCCGATCGTTTCCGTGATCGAGGAGTAGACGCGGCCGCGGCCGGGCTTGCGGGTATCGGACATGGGTTTCTCCCTTGGGCGTGAATTGTCGTGCTATGAGAATAGGGACAATGGGCGCGCAATTCCAGAACGACAAACACCGCGCGGCGATCGGCCAGAGGAAAAACCACCGGCGAAGTCCTTGTTCGGGAAAAGTTTTTTCAGTTGGCGCGAACGGCGATGTAGGCGGCCGTGCCGGCCAGCACGCTGGCCGCAACCCGGTTCAGCGCTTTGAGGGCCTTGGGTTGCTTGAGCAGCAGGCGCGCACGCGAGGCGAGCAGCATGTAGGGCGTCAGCACCGCCAGGAGCACCAGGAAGGTTGCGGTCAGGAGCAGGCCGTAGTCGCCGGGGCCGATCGCCCGAATGTCGATCAGCGTCGGCACCAGCGCCACATAAAACAGCATCGTCTTCGGGTTTCCGAGCGTGACCAGCAGGCCCGAAAGAAAGGACATCGCCGCACTCGTCGAAGGCTTTGCCTTGATGTCCTCGGGCAGCAAGCCTGCGCTCCAGAGTTTCCAGGCGATGTAGCCGAGATAGAGCACCCCGGCAAACTTTACCACCAGGAAGGCGGTCGTGAAGGTCTGGGCGATCAGCGCCAGCCCGAGAATGACCGCCGTCAGGTAGATCATGTCGCCGAGCACGATGCCGAGGCCCATGAAGAAGGTCTCGCGAAAGCCGGAGCCGAGCGCGCGGGCGACCAGCGCGGTGACGCCGGGACCGGGAATGGCCGCCGCGATGAAGAGCGCGCCGCTATAGGCGATAAGAGCCGCGAGCGTCATGAACGATCCTTCCGATGGTGATGCAGCCTTTTAGCGTAATCCGCGAACGAAGGGAACGCCGCGAACGACAGTGCCTGCCGCTTGCCGCCCGAATGCTCAGCCGATTTGGCGATGCCGCAGCCATTGGAGGTGCTATGGTCGCCTGTGCGCGTTTGAGGGGTGGTGCTGCGGGTGCCCGGCGACAAAATTGACCCGGTGACAAGTCCGCCATTGTCTCGCGGCGGCGGGTGCGTAGAGCTTGCGGTGGAAGATAAGCGGGAGACGTTTCCATGCCCGAACTGAAAGACATGATCGGCTTTGCGCTTTTGGCCCTCGGCATGGTGCTGACGCCGGGCCCGAACATGATCTACCTGATCTCGCGCTCGATCAGCCAGGGGCCTGCTGCCGGGTTGATTTCGCTTGGCGGCGTCGCGCTCGGTTTCGTCGTCTACATGGTCTCGGCGGCACTCGGCATCACCGCGCTTTTGATTGCCGTGCCCTTCGCCTACGACGCGCTTCGGTTTGCGGGGGCTGCCTATCTCCTCTATCTCGCCTGGCAGGCGGTGAAGCCCGGCGGGCGCTCGCCCTTTCAGGTCAAGAACCTGCCGAAGGACGGGCCGAAGAAGCTGTTCGTCATGGGCTTCCTGACCAGCCTGCTCAATCCCAAGGTGGCGGTGCTCTATCTCTCGTTGCTGCCGCAGTTCATCCGGCCGGAGTTCGGCAACGTGCTCGGTCAGTCGCTTGTCTTTGGCTCGATCCAGATCGCGACGAGCGTGACCGTCAACGCAATGATTGCGCTTGCCGCAGGCGGCATCTCGGCGTTCCTTGCCGGGCGGCCGTTGTTCATGGTGGTGCAGCGCTGGGCGATGGGCACGGCGCTGTTCGGCTTTGCGCTGAGCATGGCGGCGGAAGCGCGGCGCTAGTCCGCGCTTGCCTGGAGTGGTTTACTCGAAAACCGGGCGCATGAAGCTGCGCTCGTAGCTCAGGATGCACCGCGTCTTCGCGGCATAGGCGAAGGCCTCCTGGCACTCCGGATCCGCGGCCATCTTCTGTCGATAGACCTCATAGGCTGCAAGACTCGGGAAGCTGAAGAGCGCGAGCGCGATGTTGTTCGCCCCTTCATGCGGCATGAAATAGCCGTGATGCGTGCCGCCCAGCCGATTGACGAGCGGGATCCAGAGCTTGGCGTAGTGCTCGAACTCGGCCGCTTTGTAGGGGTCGATAATGTATTTGAGGTAACAGGTGATCATGCGGCTCTCCCTTCGCGCTCACGCTTGATAGAAGAGGGCAGGCGAAGTTGCCAGCCGAGATTCATGCCGGCAGCGGCAATGAGGATTGCAACGGAGCCGAGGATCTGGATCGGCTGCAACTGGTGGCCGAAGGCGACCCGGTCGACGACGATGGCGGCGATCGGATAGATGAAGGAAAGCGCGCCGGTCATGTGCGTCGGCAGCCGCTGGATCGCGCCATAGAGCAGCACATACATGAGCCCCGTATGGATGACGCCGACGGCAACCAGGATCGACCATTGTGCGGCCCCTGATGGTGCGGGGGCGGCGAGCGCCATCGGCGCCAGCATCAGCGTTCCCGTGATCACCTGGATCAGCGCGATCAGATGCGGCGGCGTACCCTTGAGCAGCTTCGTCGCAATCGCGGCGATGGCGTAGAAGAAGGCAGCCCCGATCGAAAGCGCTATGCCCAGCAGATAGCTGCCGGAGGCAAAGCCATGGCCGGGCTTCGCTGCGACGATTGCGAGCATGCCGACGAAGGAGACCGAGAGCCAGAAAAGTTTGGTGGCGGTGATCTTCTCGCCGAGGAAGAGCGCGCCGAGCCCGAGCAGCATGAAGGGTTGCGTGTTGTAGACCATGGTGGCGATCGAGATCGAGGCGTGGGAATATGCGGCAAAGAGCATGAGCCAGTTGACGACGATCGCGATGCCGCCAACGACCGAGAGCAACAGCATCCGGCGGCTGAAGTGCCGGCGGTCGAGAAGTCCGAGCGCCCAGGCGATGACAACCAGCGTCGCCGCCCCGAAGACGCAGCGCCAGAACACCACGCTCGTCACCGGCTGCCCCGACATCAGCACGAACCAGCCGATCGTTCCGGATATCAGCATCGCTGCCGTCATCTCGATGCTGCCGCGTTTGAGTTCGGAATTCATGATTGCTGCTCCCATATTGGTGATCGCAGAATAGCTGGTGCCCTCGGCCTTTCCCATGGATGAACGAAGGCAATTGTGCTATATTGCCTAATTATCGAAGTTCTGTTTGGTGTTGTGACTTAGGGTGCCGTGATGCTGGACGAGATTGACCGACGGATCCTCGACATTCTGGCCGCCAATGCCCGGGTGTCGCTGAAGGAACTGGCGCAGGAGGCTGGCCTATCCTCGCCGAGTGCGGCCGATCGGCTGCGCAAGCTGGAAGAGCGCGGCGTTCTCGATGGCTTCACCATCGCGCTGAACCCGATGAAGCTCGGCTATCCGCTGCAGGCCGTCATCCGCGTTCGGCCGATGCCGGGCATGCTGCACATCGTCGAGCGGCTGATCCAGGACACGCCGGAATTCGTCGAATGCGACAAGGTCACCGGCGACGACTGTTTCATCGCCAAGCTCTACGTGCGCGACATGGCGCAGCTGGACACGATCCTCGACCGGATCGCCGAGAAGGCGCAGACCAACACCTCGATCGTCAAGTCGACGCCCGTCAAACGCCGCCTGCCGCCCCTGATCTAGGAGCAACTCCAGGAAAAGTGCGAAGCGGTCTTCCGCCCGGAATGGCGTGGATCAAACCCCGGTTGAACCAAAACCGCCGGCGCCGCGAGCGGTCTCGCTGGCATTCTCGGTCTCGCGCACGGAAACCTGGGTGACCGGTGCGATCACCATCTGGGCAATGCGCATGTCGCGCTCGATGATGAAATCCTCGTCGCCGAGATTGACGAGCAGCACCTTCACTTCGCCGCGATAGTCGCTGTCGATTGTGCCGGGTGTATTGAGGCAGGTGATGCCGTGCTTGAAGGCAAGGCCCGAGCGTGGGCGGATCTGCGCCTCATAACCCGCCGGCACCTCGAAAACGAAGCCGGTCGGCACCAGCGCGCGTTTGCCGGGCATCAGCATCAGCGGGCGATCGCCGGGAACGGCCGCGCGCAGATCCATGCCGGCAGCACCTGCTGTCTCGTAGGCGGGAAGGTCCAGGCCTTCGCCATGCGGCAGGCGAACGAGATTGAGGGTCGGGCGGGATTGGGATGTGTGCGTGCTCATGACCCGCATAAGCCGGGCGGCGGGCGCCTCGGTCAATTGCATAATCGGGGCCGAGCCTGTAAAGGACGCGGCAACTCACAGGATTCTACGACATGGCTGAAACTCTCGCCGAAGCGGTCTCCCGCCGCCGCACATTTGCGATTATCGCCCACCCGGACGCGGGCAAGACCACGCTCACCGAAAAGCTGCTGCTGTTCGGCGGCGCGATCCAGCTTGCCGGCGAGGTCAAGGCGAAGAAGGATCGCATCCAGACCCGTTCGGACTGGATGAAGATCGAGCGCGAGCGCGGCATCTCTGTCGTCACCTCGGTGATGACCTTCGAATATGGCGGCAACGTCTTCAACATCCTCGACACGCCCGGCCACGAAGACTTCGCCGACGACACCTACCGCACGCTGACGGCGGTGGATGCGGCGGTCATGGTCATCGACGCCGCCAAGGGTATCGAGCCGCGCACGCTGAAGCTCTTCGAAGTCTGCCGCATGCGCGACATCCCGATCATCACCTTCGTCAACAAGATGGACCGTGAAAGCCGCGATCCCTTCGAGATCCTGGATGAGGTCGAGGAAAAGCTGGCGCTCGACTGCGCTCCGGTCACCTGGCCGATCGGCCGGTCGAAGACCTTCTGCGGCTCCTATCACCTCGCCGACAACACCGTGCGCGGTTCGGACACGCAGGAAATCCCGACCAAGGTCAACGGCCCGGAAATGGCCTCCCATCGCCTGCCGGAAAACGAGCGCGACGCCTTTACCGAAGAGCTGATGCTGGCGATCGAGGCCTGCAAGCCCTTCGACAAGAAGGCCTTCCTCGAAGGTCACCTGACGCCGGTGTTCTTCGGGTCGGCGCTGCGCAACTTCGGTGTGCGCGACCTCATCAACGCGCTCGGCGACATCGCGCCGCCGCCGCGCGACCAGGTCGCCGACGTCCGCACGGTGCATGCGACCGACGACAAGATGACGGCCTTCGTCTTCAAGATCCAGGCCAACATGGACCCGAACCATCGCGACCGCATCGCCTTTGCCCGCGTCTGCTCCGGCAAGCTCGAGCGTGGCATGAAGGCGCGCCTGTCGCGCACCGGCAAGCAGCTGGGCCTCAGCGCCCCGCAGTTCTTCTTCGCCTCGCAGCGCCAGCTCGCGGACACGGCTTATGCCGGCGACGTCGTCGGCATCCCGAACCACGGTACGCTCCGTATCGGCGACACGCTGACCGAGGGCGAACCGCTGGTGTTCCAGGGCGTACCGAACTTCTCGCCGGAAATCCTGCGCCGCGTGCGTCTCGAAGATGCGATGAAGGCGAAGAAGCTGAAGGAAGCGCTGCAGCAGATGGCGGAAGAAGGCGTCGTCCAGCTCTTCTCGCCGGAAGACGGCTCGCCGGCGATCGTCGGCGTCGTCGGCGCGCTGCAGCTCGACGTGTTGAAGGAGCGCCTCAGTGCCGAATACGGCCTGCCGGTTTCCTTCGAAATGTCGCGCTTCTCTGTCTGCCGCTGGATTTCGTCCGATCAGCCGGCCGAACTCGACAAGTTCGTCACCGCGCGCCGCGGCGACATCGCCCGCGATCTCGATGGCGACCCGGTGTTCCTCGCGCAGGACAGCTTCTCGCTACGCTACGAGGCCGAGCGCTATCCGGCGATCAAGATGGTCGCGATCAAGGAATATCACGTCGCCAAGGCGGCCTGACCACAATCGTACCGGCCGGTGCCAAGGCATCGGCCGGTCTCTCGGCGCCGAAGCGCCGTTTCTGAACGAAATCCCTAAACCGAAAAATCGAAACGCGGCGACGAGCGATCGAGCATGGCCATGCTCGGGCGAGCGCCCCAGCTATGCTCGATTGCCTGCGAAAGCGCGGTGAGCAGGCCCTCGATATCCGCGCGCGCCGTCTCGTGCAGCGCTTCCGCCACGATGAGCGCTCGCCCCGTCTCCGACCGGATCGCCGATAGCCCGCTCTGCCGGTTGGTCCAGCGCCGGGCATGCGCGCGGCCCTCGGCATCCGCGAAGATCACTTCGCCGGGCTCCGGGTTTTCCAGCTCTCCGGAAAACGTCAGATAGCTTTCGTTACCGAGCGCACGACGGACATGCAGAAAACCGCCAACCTGCGCGAGATCGAAGACGGCGACCGGGATGGCGAAGGCGAGCGAAGCGGCGTTGCAAAGATCGATCAGCGGGTGGATCGAGGGCAGGTTGCCTTCCTTACGGAAGCGTCGCAGCAAGGCTTCGGAGGCCGAGCGATATTGCGTCGGCTTCAATCCCATCCTGGCAAAGGTCCGGCGCCAGGCCTGGATCTCGGGCAGATCGCTTTCCGATCCCGCGCCGAGGCGATCATTTGCGATCGCCTGGAACTGGCGAACATGGTCCTCGACCGAGACGCCGCCGCCTATGCCGTCGATGAACAGCGTGCCCGCGCTCAGCTCCGGGAAATCGCGCCAAATGTCGTCTGTGTGGTGGAAATGCATGGAGTTCCTCGAGATAGCTGCGTTCATTCTGGCTCACGCCTTTGCTGTCGGAAAGGTGCGTCCTGCCCTTTGGGCGGCGCGAATCTGGGGCAAGGTCAGGCCGAGGACGGCGGCAAGCACGCAGCCGATCCCGAGCAGTTGATGGACGCCGACCGGCTCGCCGAGCAGGAGAAAGGCGAAAGCGACGGCGGACACGGGCGCCAGCGCGGTGAAGACGGAGGCCTCGGTGCCGGTCACCCTAGCGGCGCCGGCGTACCAGAGCACGAACCCTGCCACCGTCGGGATGAGTGCGTAGTAGAGAACCGCAGCGATCGCGCTCCTGTCGAACTGCGCCGTCGAAGGTGTCTCGACGAGGGCGGGAACCAGGGCGACGACAAAACCGAGGCCCGCCATCAGCGTGGAAAGCGCCAGCGGCGAGATCTCCGCTTTAAGGCGTTTGTTGAGAAGAATGAACAGGCCCTCGCAGACGACGGCGCCGAAGATGAGGGCGACGCCGAGCGGCGAATGGGCGCCGCCGTCGCCGGGCTTGAAGACGATGGTCAGCACGCCGACGGCGGCAAGCGCGATCGCCGCAAGCACCCTGCGGTCCGGGCGCTCGCCGAGAAGAAGGATGGCGATCGCCGCGGAAACCACCGGCAGGGTGCCGATCAACACGCCGGCATCGGTTGCAGACGTCAGGCTGAGGCCGGCGATCAGCAGGGTGGTGTAGCCGACGCTGCCGGCACCCGCCTGGGCAATGAGGAGCAGCCAGTCGCGCGCCCCGAGTTTCGGCCATGACGTCCTGGTGAACCACATCAGAATGAGGAAGAGCGGGAAGGCGACGGCAAAGCGCAGGGCTGTGGCGCCAAAGGGGGCAAGGCCGACGGCAATGATCTTGCTGGCGATCACGGTGCTGCCGACGAGGATCATCGCCAGCGACAGAAAGAGATAACCCTGAAATTTTCCCGACATGTCCGTTCTCCATTGCGGTGGTGCCGCGCATCGTCGATGCGCAGGTGAGCAATGCGCCGGAGGAGAAGGTGGGTCTTGAACGGAATTGCGGAGGGTTACTTTCTGGCCTCGGCATAGCCGCCGGGCGAAAGCCCGTACTTGCCGACGAAGACGCGGGTCATGTGGCTCTGGTCGGCGAAACCGGCCGCGAACGCCGCCTCAGCCAGCGGCATGCCTCCATCGATCAGGCGGCGGGCGAGATCGATGCGGCGCTGGACGATATAGGCATGTGGCGTCAGGCCGACGGCCCCGGCGAAGTGGCGCACCAGTTGAAACCGGCTGAGCCCGGTCTCGGCGGCGAGGTCGGCAAGCGTGATCGCGGCTGTCGGATCGTCGTCGATCATCGTCTTTGCCGCGGTGACCGTTGCCGGTCTTTCCATGGGCCGGGGACCGCCGGTGGCGAGAACGCTCGCAAGCAGCAACAGAAGCTGCTCCTCGTGCCGGATGGCGTCGCCCTCAGCCGTCGAGGCGGTGATCGTCGCAAACAGCGCTCGGAACTGATCGGCCACCGCCCGGTCGTGAAAGGCGGGGGCGGTGAACTCGCCGCAATGCGAGCGGCCCTGGCTGATATCCTCGGCGGCAGTGGCGATGACCTGGGGATCGAAGTAGAGCATGCGCCAGGAACGGCCGGCGTCACCGATCGGCGCGCCGTCGTGCACCTCACCGGGGTTGACCGTGATCATGTCGCCGGCGCCGGCTTCGACCATGCCGCGGCCGCTCAGCGACTTCTGGGCGCCCTCGTAGATGAGACCGATGCCGAACTGGTCGTGGGTGTGGCGGGCGAAGGACTGGCGCGTTTCCGCCTCGACCGCGTCTATGCCCGCGGCCGCACTGCGCAGCATCCTGATCTGCCCCTTCGCCATTCCGCGCGCCTCTTCGTCTCCAGTCTGCCTTGTACACCGTGGTGCCACATCCGGCCATCGCAATGACACCGTGTCTGACTGACATCGGCGATGCTGCTAAACTTTCATCTTTCCGGCGTTGCAATCACCGGCCGCATCCTTACGTTGCGATGCCAGGCGACGGAGACAATAGGAGATGGTCGAAATGCTGGACCTGCGCGTTCACTTCCTCGAAGCGGACGGATCACTCGCACCTTGGCGAGACCAGATCCTTTCGGTGGTTCGAGAAACAGCCGAACGCATTCGCGGCCGAGTTCCCGACCTGGAGGCGGCTGCCCCCGTCGATATCATCATCGAGCGGCGGCCGGGTGAGGTCATTCCCGAACTGGGGCTGACAGGCTCCTGCTATCGGCGGGGGCTGGTCTCTTTGACGCTCGACCCCGAGAACGACAATTTCGAAACCAGCCTCGCAAGCGGCCACCTTTTGAGGACGTTGACGCACGAGCTGCATCATTCCTTCCGCCATGCGACCTGCGGTTACGGCTCCAAGCTCGGTGAAGCCCTGGTTACCGAAGGGCTTGCGGACGCGTTCGATGCCGAGATCAACGGCGGCGACGGCCATGCGTGGAACCACGCGATTGCCGCGGCCGATTGGGCGGGCGTGCTGGAACGTGCCGAGAGGCAGCTCTGGGCCGAGACCTATGATCACCCGGGCTGGTTCTATGGCGCCGATCGCTCTCTGCCGCGCTGGGCCGGCTACACGATCGGCTATCATCTGGTGAAGACCTATCTTGCGGCAAACCCGGATGCGTGCCCGTCGCGGATGACGGCGACGCCGGCATCGGTCGTCATCGGCGAAGCCTGGGTGCCGCTGAGGGCGCGCCTGCTCGCCGCCGCCTGATCGCCCGGTCGGGACGGTTCAGGGGTGGGGCGCTTCGTCGCGATCGCGGCCCGGCAACGTCCTGACGTCGCCGATCCACTGCAACGCGGAGGAGCACCAGATCTGCGACCTTGGCGTGAGTTCCCGGCGCTGGTTGATGGTACCCACCCGGATACCGACTTCCAGCGCGTCCTCGTCGGTGCCGGTCGTATAGATCGGCGAGCCGCAGTTCGGGCAGAAGAACTGCAGCCGCTGTCGACCGTTGTCGCCGATCTTCACATAGAGCTTCGGTTCGCCGCCGGTCAGGCGAAAGTTCTCGCGCGCCGCGCCGGCGGTGACGCGATAGGCGGACCCCGTCAGTTGCTGGCAATCGGTACAGTGGCAGATCCCGACGTCGGCCGGATCGATTTCCGCCTCGTAGGTCACGAAGCCGCAATGGCATTGACCGTCGATGTGCATCAAGGCCTCCCTGAAAGCGGGAAAGCTAGGGCGGAACGGGCAAAAGTGTATGCCGTTCTCATCCGCCCCAAAGCCTCAGGGGAGCGACCGGGCTCAAGGGATGCTGCACCTCGCCCCGTCGCGCGACACGTAAACGGAGCACGGCAAAGCCGACCGTTTGTTCGTCGCCGCTTACACGCCGGTGAACAGCCACTCGTGTTCGCGGGCGTTGTGGAACTTCCAGATGCGCTGCGGGCCGGCCATGACGTTCAAGTAATAGACGTCGTAGCCATGCACGGCGGCAACCGGATGATAGCCCCTCGGCACCAGCGTCACGTCGCCGTCCTCGACCGCCATGGTCTCGTCGAGCGAGCGGTCGTCGGTATAGACGCGCTGCATCGCAAAACCCTGCGGCGGGTTCAGCCGGTGGTAGTAGGTCTCTTCCAGATAGCTCTCGGCCGGCAGGTCGTCCCGGTCGTGTTTGTGCGGCGGGTAGGAGGAGGTATGGCCACCGGGCGTAATCACCTCGACGACGAGCAGCGACTGCGCCGAGCCGTCATCCTCCGGCATGATGTTGGTGACGTAGCGGGTGTTGGTGCCCTTGCCGCGGGTCATCTGCGGATGCGTGCCCGGTGCGATCACCTTCGCCTTGAAACCGTCGCCGCCCGGGGCCGAGCAGATGGCAAGGTCGAGGTCGGAGGTGGCTGTTGCTTGCCAGCGGCTGCCTTTCGGCACGTAGACGGCATAGGGCTGGCCCTCGAATGGCGTCATGCGCTCGCCGAGCTCGCCGAGGCTTTCGCCGTCGACGGCGACCTTCGCCTTGCCCGACACGAGCACCAGGCAGATTTCCTTGTCGCCGGTCTCGCCTTCGGTCGTCTCGCCCGCTTTCAGCCGTTCCAGCGCGAAGCCGACATAGGTCCAGCCGGCGCTCTCCGGCGTCACGTTTTGCATCAGGCCGGACTTGGCTTTCGGTTTGACGAGCAGCTTGGACATGTCGATCTCCCTGATTCTTTTTCTGGGACGCTCCACGTGTGTGGCTTGCCCCTCACCCTAACCCTCTCCCCGCAGGCGGGGAGAGGGGATTGTCGATATCGCTGCTACTCTCAGCCACGTCAGAGCCGGAGAGTGCGACGGTGCGGCATATCCCTTCTCCCCGCGAGCGGGGAGAAGGTGGCGGCAGCCGGATGAGGGGGTACCCCGAAGCCCACCCGGCAACCGGAAGGACGCGCTTACTTGTCGAGCCCGGCTTCCTTGGCAAAAGCCTTCAGCGACTTCAGCCCGAGCGACTGATATTCGAACGGGTTGCGCACAGCCGAATCCTGCTCGGCCTCGATCACGAGCCAGCCGGAATAGCCATGCTCGGCGGCGATCTTCAGCACAGGCAGGAAGTCGACGCCGCCTTCGCTGTCGCCGGGAACGGTAAAGACGCCACGGCGTACCCCTTCGAGGAAGGAGAGGCCTTCGCCCTCGACGACCTTGCGGACAGCGGGACGCACGTTCTTGGCATGGATGTGGCGGACGCGGTGCATGTATTTCTTCGCCACTTCGGCCGGATCCGAGCCGCCGAACCAGGCATGACCGGTATCGAGCAGTAGCTTCGTCGCCGGGCCGGTGTTCTGCATCAGAAGGTCGATTTCTTCGCCGGTCTGGACGATCGTGCCCATATGGTGATGGTAGACGAGATCGATGCCCTGGTCGGCGCAATATTGCGCGATCGCTTCGAGGTCGGCGCCGAACTTCTTCCACTGGTCGGCCGGCAGCACCGGCTTGTCGTTGGCAACCGACTTCTTGTCGTCGCCATGGATGGCGTTCGACGTTTCGCAGACGATCGCCACCTTGCAGCCGTTGTGCTTCAAGAGGTCGAGATGCGGCTGGATCGCCTTCTTCTCGGCTTCGACGTCATGGGTGAGCAGGTTGGTCGAGTGCCAGCCGGACACGAAGACGAGATCGTAGGAGCCGAGCTTCTGCTTCAGCGCCTCCGGATCGGACGGCATCTTGTGGCCCTTCTCGATGCCGTCGAAGCCGATCTTCTGGCAATCGGACAGGCAGTCCTCGAGCGTCAGATGCGCGCCGATCGAATGATCGTCGTCGTTGCTCCAGGCGATCGGGTTGGTTCCGTAGCGGATCATGTCAGTCGTTTCCTATAGCATTGTCCGCGCAGGCGGATCGTTCGTGTTGTCTCGTTGGCGCGGAAGGAGAGGGCAATGGCCCCTCATCCGGCTGCCGCCACCTTCTCCCCGCAGGCGGGGAGAAGGAATATGCCGTGCCCTCTGCATCTCCTCTCCACCTGTGGGAAGGGAAGCGCCGCGATCGCCGCAGTCCCCTCTCCCCGCGAGCGGGGAGAGGGTTAGGGTGAGGGGCCGTTGTCTGCGTCTCATCCTTCGGGCGTCGCCCGACATGCGAAAGCGCCCGCGCGAAAACGCGGGCGCCGAAAGGGCAATCTTAGCCGAAGCGCTGGGCGGCGAGCGCCTTCTCGTAACCCTCGCGCGCCGCGTTGACCTGAGCGCGGCCGGAGACCTCGGGCACTGCGACATCCCACCAGTGTCCACCGGCCTCGGTCGTGATCAGCGGGTCGGTGTCGATGACGATGACGGTCGTCCGCGTCTCGCTCGCGGTTTCCTTGAGCGCCGTTTCGAGCTCGGCGATGGAACCGACCTTGCGGGTGACGGCGCCCATGGCGCCGGCATGGGCCGCGAAATCGATCTGCGGCAGTTCGACGTGGTGCGTGTCCTTCAGGAGATTGTTGAAGTTGGCGCCGCCGGTGCCCATCTGCAGCCGGTTGATGCAGCCATAGCCGGCATTGTCGAGCAGCACGATGGTGAACTTGGCGCCGAGCATGATCGAGGACGCGATCTCCGAGTTCAGCATCATGTAGCTGCCGTCGCCGACCATGACGATCACGTCGCTCTCGGGCTTGGCGAGCTTGACGCCAAGACCGCCGGCCACCTCGTAGCCCATGGTCGAGAAGCCGTATTCCATGTGGTAGCCGCCGGGCTCCTCCGCCTGCCAGAGCTTGTGCAGCTCGCCGGGAAGACCGCCGGCTGCGCAGACGAGCGTCGTGTTCCTGGATCCGCGGGCGCGCTGGACGGCACCGATCACCTGGGCATCGGAGGGAAGGGCCGCGTTGGTGGTGGCCGTCGCCTTGTCGGCGGCCGCCAGCCACTCGGCCTTGCCGGCCTTGGCCTTGGCGGTCCAGCTCGGATCGGCCTTGTGGCTGCCGAGGCCGCCGGAAATGCGGTTGAGACCGGCGCGAGCGTCGGCAATCAGCGGCAGGGCGTTGTGCTTGCCGGCATCGAAGGGCTGGACGTTGAGGCCGATGATCTTCAGGCCTTCATTCTTGAACAGCGCCCAGGATCCGGTGGTGAAATCCTGCAGACGCGAGCCGACGGCGAGAACCACGTCGGCGTCCTCGGCAAGCGCATTGGAAGCGGAAGTGCCGGTCACGCCGACCGAGCCCATGTTGAGCGAATGCGAGTGCGGCAGCGCCGACTTGCCGGCCTGCGTCTCGACGACGGGAATGCCGTGCCGTTCGGCGAAGTCGGCGAGCTCCTTGCTCGCTTCCGAATAGAGCACGCCGCCACCGGCGATGATGATCGGCTTCTTCGCGTCTTTCAGCGCCGCGATCGCGGTCGCCAGTTCGTCGAGATCGGGCTCGACGCGGCGCGGCACCCAGACCTTCTCGTCGAAGAAGTTCTCCGGATAGTCATAGGCCTCCGCCTGAACGTCCTGGCAGAGAGACAGCGTCACCGGGCCGCAATCGGCCGGGTCGGTCAACACCTGCATGGCGCGGCGCAGCGCCGGGATGATCTGTTCCGGCCGGGTGATGCGGTCGAAATAGCGCGACACCGGACGGAAGCAGTCATTGGCCGAGATCGTGCCGTCGCCGAAGCTTTCGACCTGCTGCAGCACCGGGTCGGGGCGGCGGTTGGCAAAGACGTCGCCGGGCAGGAACAGAACCGGCAGGCGGTTGACATGGGCAAGGGCCGCTGACGTCACCATGTTGAGCGCGCCGGGGCCAATCGAGGTGGTGCAGGCCATGAAGCGGCGGCGGAAGCTCGCCTTGGCGAAGGCGATCGCGGCATTCGCCATGCCCTGCTCGTTCTGGGCGCGGTAGGTCGGCAGCGTGTCCTTGATCGCATGCAGCGCTTCGCCGACACCGGCGACGTTGCCATGGCCGAAGATGGCGAAGACGCCGCCGAAGATCGGCACCTTCTTGCCGTCGATCACGGTCATCTGGCGGGTCAGGAACCGCGCCACGGCCTGGGCCATGGTCAGGCGCACGGTCTTCTGGCTCATAATCTGTTTCCTCCTCGTGGCGGAACCATCCCGTTCCGCCCTGTCTGCAGCAGTGTCGACTGATACCTGCCGACCCTTATGCCGCCTTTGTTTCACCCAGTTGCAGCCAGAGATCCACCAACGCCTTGAATTTTCCGGCCATGTCGGCGATCGCCTGGTCGTCTGTCATCGTGCCGCCGAGCCAGGCTTTGCCGGCATCGGCGAAGATCGTGCGGCCGACGGCAAAGCCCTTGACGGTCTTCGAGGTGCGGGCGGCCGCAAAGCCGTCCTTGAGCTGCTCATAGGGCGCTTCCAGGCCCAGGAGAACCACGCCGCGGCAGAGCGGATCGCGCGCCTCGATGACGGCGTCGATCGCGCCCCAAGCGCTGCGGCTTGCCTGCGGCTCGAGCTTCCACCAGTCGGGCTTGAGACCGGCATCGTAGAGTTCGTTGAGCGCGCGCGGAATGGTCTGGTCGTCGAGCTTGCCGTGCTTGCCGGCGATGATCTCGATCAGGATCTCGCGGCCGACCTTGCGGGCCGCCTCGAAGGCAGAGCGCAGCTTTGCCACCTGCTGGGCTTTCAGTTCAGCCGGGTCGTCCGGGTGGTAGAAGGAGAGCACCTTGATGCAGTGGTCGACAGGCCAGTCGATGAGGCGGCTGCCGAGATCCTGGCTGAATTCGAACTGCAGCGGCCGCGAGCCCGGAAGCTCGATCGGCTTGCCGATCCAGAAGTCGCGATGGGCGCCGGCGGCATAAAGCGCGTCTCGGCCATATTTGTCGTCGATCAGCATGCCGAAGCCCGACCGTCCGGCTGCGACCTGTGCCGCAGCCTTGACCGCCAGAACCTTGAAGGCGGGAATGCGGTCAAGCAGCACCTGATCGCCGGCCGCCATGTCCTCGAGCTGGCTGCGGTGGTCGATCGCGAGCGCCATCAGAAGCGGAATGTCGCGGCGGCGGGTGGTCGCCCAGTGGACGTGGTTGATTGCCTCGTCCTTGCGCAGCGCCCGTTCCTTGCTGCCGTTTTCAAGGAAGAACTTGAGTTCCGTCCAGGTCGGGATCTCAGGCGCGCAGAGCAGGCGCGAGACGGCGAAGGCGCCGCAGGCGTTGGCCCAGGTGGCCGAGGTCGCGTGCGGCTCTTGTCTGAGCCAGCCGCGCAGGAAGCCGGACATGAAGGCGTCGCCGGCACCGAGCACGTTGTAGACCTCGATCGGGAAGCCCTTGCCGACGATGCCGTCTTCGAGATCGTCCGTGATCGGGCCGTCATAAACGATGCAGCCCATCGGTCCGCGCTTCAGGACGATCGTCGCCTTGGACAGCGAGCGGATGGTTTTCAGTGCCTGCAGCAGGTCGCTCTCGCCCGAGGCAATCAGTACTTCCTCTTCGGTGCCGACGATCAGGTCGCAATCCGAGAGAACGGTCTTCAGGTGCGCCGAGACCCGGTCCGACGCGATATAGCGGCTTTCGCCGGCGTCATGGCCGGCAAGGCCCCAGAGGTTTGGCCGGTAGTCGATGTCGAAGACGACCTTCGCGCCGTTTTCCTTGGCGATGCGGATCGCCTTGCGCTGGGCGGCATCGGTGTTCGGCTTGGAAAAATGCGTGCCCGAGACAAGGACGGCACGGGCGGAGCGGATGAACTCCTCCGAAACGTCGTCTTCGCAAAGCGCATTGTCGGCGCAGTTGTCGCGGTAGAAGAGCAGCGGGAAGGATTTGTCGTTCTCGACCGCGAGGATCGCAAGCGCCGTCAGCCGCTCCGGATCGGTGACGATGCCGCGCGTCTCGACGCCTTCGCGGGTGAGCTGCTCGCGGATGAAACGGCCCATCTGCTCGTCGCCGACGCGGGTGAGAAGCGCCGACTTGAGGCCGAGGCGTGCGGTGCCGACCGAGATGTTGCAGGGGCAGCCGCCGACCGACTTGGCGAAGCTCGAAACGTCTTCAAGCCGCGTGCCGATCTGCTGGCCATAGAGATCGACCGAGGCCCGGCCGATGGTGATCAGGTCGAGCGGCTTTGCTCCCTGTGCCGAAACGTTCTGGCTCACTGCTTCCTCCCCGCGGACACCTTGGCGGGCCCGACCATTTCCGTACTGTGGGTGATGGCGGTATGAAACATAAATTCCGACGTTTCGTCAATATGGAATTTTCATTCCATTCATTCCGTTTGTACTATTTGTCCTCTGCCAGCCGCTGCCGCTTTTCGGCAATGGCGACCGTCAGCGCCATGGCGAAGGCCATGCTGGCGGAGAGCGAGCGGAAGCCGGCATGATCGGCCTCGACCAGCTCGAACCAGACCTTCGAGGATTCTGCCAGCGGCGAGAAGGCCGAATCCGTCAGCGACACGACCGGCACCTTGCGCTCGGCGAGCAGCCGTGCCTGGGCGGCACTTTCCGACGCATAGGGCGAGAAGCTGACGGCAAAGGCCGCGTCGCTCTTGGTCGCCATCCCCAAGATGTCGTCGTCGATGCCGGCAGCCGTGCCGACGAGCTGGTACTTCACCTTCAGCTTGCCGAAGGCATAGGCCATGTAGCTCGAGATCGGGTAGGAGCGGCGCTTGGCGATCAGGTAGACCGTGTCGGCCTTGGCGAGGATATCGACGGCACGCTCGAAGGCTTCCGGATCGACCGAGGAGGCGATGTTGTCGAGCGAGCGGTGGGCGGCAGCGACGAAACCGTTGAAGATCGAGCCGCTTTCGAGCTTGCTGTGATCGTTGGCGCTCAGCGCCTTCAGCCGGTCCTCGTAACCGGGCGTACGCTCACGCAACCGCGCGCGAAAGATCTGCTGCAGGCTGGAGAAGCCCTCGAAGCCGAAATGCTGGGCGAAACGCACCAGCGTCGAGGGCTGCACTTCGGCTGAGGTGGCGATGCTTGCGGCCGTGCCGAAGGCGATTTCGTCGGGATTATCGAGCGAGTAGGCGGCAACCTGGCGCAGCCGTTTCGGCAGCTCCGCCTTGCGTTCCAGAATGGCGGCCTTCAGCGCCTCGAAATCCTGCGGCACCTCTGTCGTCGTTTCCGGCATGGCCATGTCTCGCTCGTCTCCCTCGATATCGGTCTGGCTTTCGGCCTCACCCTAATCGATTAGTTGGGAACGGGATAGAACAGGCGTTCTATTTTTCCTGAAGCATTTCCAGCAAAAGTGCGAATCGGTTTTGCGTCCGGAAATGCGCCCGGGATCGACAGCATTTCCAGCAAAAGTGCATAGCGGTTTCGCCTCCGGAAGTGCGCGCCAAAACAGAGAGCATTTCCAGCGAAAGTGTGCGGCGGTTTTCCATCCGGAGTGCGCAGTGTTGGGACCTTCAGATATGCACCCATTCGTTGGTCTTGGCCGACTGATAGGTCGCGGAAAGGACTTTCTGCACCTCGTAGCCCTCACGGAAATCGGTCGACGGCGACTTGCCGCCGGCGATGGCGTCGAGGAACTCCTTCACCTCGATCGCCTTCAGGTCGTTGAAGCCGATCTGGTGGCCGGGCGCCACGCAGAAGGCGCCATAGGGCGGATGCTCCGGCCCCGCCCAGATGGTGCGGAAGCCGCGGGTGCGAATGTCGTCGCCGGTCCTGTAGAGACGGATCTCGTTGAGCCGCTCCTGGGTAAAGACGATGCTGCCCTTCGAGCCGTAGATCTCGAAGTCGTGCTGCATCTTGCGGCCAGTCGCGATCCAGCTTGCCTCGAAGCTGCCGGTCGCGCCGTTTTCGAAGCGCACGAAGGCGCGGGTGATGTCGTCGACCTCGACCGCGCGGGTTTCGCTGGAACCTGCGGAAACCGGCCGTTCGGGGATCTGGATGATGGTTTCGGCGAGCACCTTTTGGATCGGTCCGACGAGGTGGCGCATGGAGGCGATGATGTGGCTGCCGATATCGGCGAGCGCGCCGCCGCCGCTGGCCGGGTTCAGGCGCCAACCCCACGGAACATTGGCGTCGGCCATGAAGTCTTCCGCATGGATGCCGCGCATCGAGCGGATCTCGCCAATCTCGCCGCTTTCAATGATGTCCTTGGCAAGGAAGATCAGCGGGTTCTTCAGATAGTTGAAGCCGACCTGGGTGACGACGCCGGCCTTTTCCGCCGCCTCCACCATCTCGCGGCATTCGGCGACCGTCGGCGCCAGTGGCTTTTCGCAATAGACATGCTTGCCATGGGCGATCGCCGCCAGCGCCATCTCCTTGTGCAAGAGGTTCGGCGTGGTGATGTCGATGATGTCGATATCCGGATCGGTCAGAAGTTCGCGCCAGTCGGCCGTCGCCTTGCGGAAGCCGAGCTGGCCGCGCGCACGCTCGGCACTTTCGACGGTCACGTCGGCGACCGAGACGAGATCGAGCTCGAAGGGCAGGTCGAAGACACGCGCGGCAATGGTGAAGCCGAGCGCATGAGCCTTGCCCATGAAGCCTGTGCCGATCAGGCCGATCCCGAGTTTGCGCTTGCTGCCCATGCCGAATTCCTCCCTGGCGGCGCTGCCGTATTGGCTCGAAATGAAATGAATTGTGCAAGTTTTGTCAATATGGAATATTTGTTCGAAATAAGGTGGAGTGAGCGCGCTGTGCCGCTCGAAACAGCCAAATCTGTGTGTTCCGGTTAGTCTTGCCTTGACGAAGGGGGAATGTGTTAACGCATTTTTACCATGTTCCGTTGGAACATCGCATTTCGTCATGGTTAACGAATCGCCCCGTTTTGAACGGTGCGAAGCTGGAGTGAAATCAGCATGTGCCGCTGGGCAGCCTATCGCGGGGAGCCGCTCTATCTCGAGGAACTGGTGACCTCTCCGGCGCACTCGCTGATCGAGCAGTCCCATTGCGCGACACGGGCAAAGACCGCCACCAATGGCGACGGCTTCGGCATCGCCTGGTATGGCGACCATCCCGAGCCCGGGCGCTACCGCGATATCCTGCCCGCCTGGTCCGACTGCAACCTGAAGAGCATCGCAAGGCAGATCCGTTCGCCGCTCTTTCTCGCCCATGTGCGCGCCGCGACCGGCGGCGGCACAAGGCGCGACAACTGTCATCCCTTCGTCTTCGGCCGCTGGTCCTTCATGCACAACGGCCAGATCGGCGATTTCGAGCATCTGCGCCGGCCGATGGAGAGCATGCTCGACAACGACCTCTATTCGGCGCGCACCGGCACGACGGACTCGGAGCTTTTGTTCCTGCTCGCCATGCAGTTCGGGCTCGACCGCGATCCGCTCGGCGCCATCGCCGAGGCGCTCGCCTTCATCGAGCAGCTTGCCGAGCACCTGGAGCGCCAGGTGCTGGTGCGCTTCACCGCCGCCTTCTCCGATGGTCACGATCTCTACGCTGTGCGCTATGCCTCCGACTGGAAGGCACCGACGCTCTATGCAGCTCCGATGGGGCCGAGCGGCGGCTATTGCCTCGTCTCCGAACCGCTCAACGACGATGACAGCGCCTGGGTCGAAATCCCCGACGGCACCGCCGTCATCGTCGGCGAAAACGGCGTCGATGTCCGGCTGTTTTCGACGAAAGGGGCTCCGGTCCGGTCGCGGCATCTCGCCTGAAGCACGTTAGCTGGGTGGTCTGCCCCTCATCCGGCTGCCGCCACCTTCTCCCCGCAGGCGGGGAGAAGGGACACGCCGCACCCTCCCGATCCATCTGCTCGCTGCGAACGCACCGTTCACGCAGGGCACGTCCCCTCGCCCCGCTTGCGGGGAGAGGGCTAGGGTGAGGGGCGCCTGTTTCGCCCGACTAGCCTTTATCTGCCCGCGCCAGCTGCTCGGCAATCATCGCCGCCAGCTTCTCCGCCACCGCATCCTTGTCCATCTCCGGCCAGTCGTCATTGCCGGCAGCGGAAATCAGCTTCACCTTGTTGCGGTCGCCGCCCATGATGCCGGTTGCCGGCGACACGTCGTTGGCGAGGATGAAGTCGGCGCCCTTGCGTTCGAGCTTGGCGCGGCCGTTGGCAGCGACGTTCTCGGTCTCAGCGGCAAAGCCGATGACGAGCTTCGGCCGCTTGGCATGATGGCCGACCGTCTTCAGGATGTCGGGGTTTTCCGCAAGCTGCAGCGGCGGCGGGGCCTCGCCCGGCTTCTTCTTGATCTTGTTGCCGGCGGCCGTGGCCACCCGCCAGTCGGCAACGGCGGCGACCATGACAGCGGCGTCGGCGGGGAGGGCGGCAAGCACCGCGTCGCGCATCTCCTCGGCCCGCTCCACGTGCACGACCCTGACGCCCGCCGGATCCGGGATCGTCACCGGGCCGGAAACGAGCGTGACGTCGGCGCCAAGCCTTGCCAGCGCCGCGGCGATGGCATGGCCCTGTTTGCCGGAGGAGCGGTTGGCGATGTAGCGCACGGGGTCGATCGGCTCGTGCGTCGGCCCCGACGTGACGACGACGCTGCGGCCGGCAAGCGGTTTTGGCGCACCTGCGAGCAGGTCTTCGACTGCAGCAACGATCGCCAGCGGCTCGCTCATGCGGCCTTCGCCGGCCTCGCCGCTTTCAGCCATCTCGCCCGCTTCCGGGCCGATGAAGCGGATGCCGTCCTTGGCAAGCGTCGCCCGGTTGCGGCGCGTTGCCGGATGCGCCCACATCTTCGGGTTCATCGCCGGCGCAACCAGCACCTGCCGGTCGGTTGCGAGCAGGATGGTCGAGGCCAGGTCGTCCGCATGGCCGTTCGCCATCTTTGCCATCAGGTCGGCGGTCGCCGGCGCGACCACGATCAGATCGCATTCGCGCGCAAGGCGAATATGGCCGACATCCTGCTCGTCCTCGCGCGAGAAGAGGTCGAGATAGACATGCGAGGCCGAAAGCGCGCCGACGGCAAGCGGCGTCACGAACTGCTGCGCGCCAGCGGTCATCACGGGCCGCACGCTCGCCCCGCGTTCCCTGAGGCGCCGGATGAGATCGAGGCTCTTGTAGGCCGCGATGCCGCCGGAGATGATCAGGAGAATACGCTTGCCCGACAGTGTCATTTGCACCCGGCCTTTCGGCCGCCCTCTCGCCCGGCAGGGGCCGCCGAGCCTACGCGATACCAGAACTCTTGGGACAGCCGGCTACGCCAGTGTCTCTGGATCGAACCTACTTGAGCGATAGGCCGGGCGCAACGTGTCCCGGTGGCGCAGAGCGGCTGAGCTGACATCGGCGCGCGAAGGCATTTCGCTACGCTCGTCCCTGGGCATTGCCGCTGGTTGTTCCCGTCCGTGGCGCACAATGGAACAAAAGCCGTGCGGTTCGCTTCAACCTGTTCCGCACCTGTTGCCGAAGCTTGATAATGCGGTTAATCCGCTTTCAATCCGCGGGGGCTAAGCTTCTTCCATGCGCATAAATGCGATCACCAATTGGGCCTATGGCGTAACCGTCCTGCTGACGGGGCTTTCCGGCGCGGCCTTCATCCTGTCGACGGACAGCGCCATCAAGGAGCGCCAGGCGGTTGAGCAGCATCTGGTGCTCGACACGCTGGGTGAAGAGCTTGCGCTCGGGGCGGAAACGCGAAGCGACGAGGCGCGCCTCTATGTCATGCGCGGCGACGAGCGCCATCTCGAAGCCTTCCATCGCGCCGAAGAGGAGGAGCGCCGACGCGAGGAGGCGGCAAAGACCGCGGCGGACTTTGGTGCGTCACCGGGCGAGATCGCCGCCTTGCAGGAAATCGTTCGCGAGGCGGAAGCGCTCGACAAGGTCGAGGTCGCCGCCATCGGGGCCTATCAGAAGGGCGACAGCACAGGCGCGCAGGAAAAGCTCTTCGGGCCCGAGCACGAGCGCCTGCAGGCAGCACTTCTCGACACCGTGGCGCGGTTCCGGGACCTGACCAACGTCCGCACCGGCGCAGCCCTCAATGCGGCGCAGGAGCGCAGCGATTGGTACGCGGCCGCCGCCAAGACGATGCTCGGCATCACCGCCGCCCTGTTCCTCAGCGTCCTCTACTTCATCCTGAAGCGTCGCGTCGCCATGCCGCTCACCCGCATGAGCGGCATCGTGACAAGGCTTGCCGAGCAGGACTACGCCGTGGAAGTTCCGCTCGACCGGCGCACCGACGAGATCGGCGAGATGAACAAGGCGATCCATATCTTCCGCGAGAACGGCCTGGAACGGGATCGGCTGGACGCGGAGCGACGGCTGGACCAGCAGACGAAAGACCTGATCCTGCAGATGATGCACCGGCTGCAGGCCTGCCAGAGCCAGGAGGAACTTGCCGAGGTCGTCGCCCGCTTCGCACCGCAGGTCTTCCCCAACCTCGCCGGCCATCTCTACGTCTTGAACGACGGCCGCACGCATCTGACCCGCGTCGGCACCTGGCTCGATCCTGAGCATTCGGCGCCATCCTTCCCGTCGAGCGCCTGCTGGGGGCTGCGCCGCGGCCGGCCGCATGTCAGCAATCGCGGCCACAGCGACATCGCCTGCCAGCACCTCGACGATGATGGCGTGACCGGCCTCTGCGTGCCGTTGACGGCCCAGGGCGATACGATCGGCCTTCTCTACTTCGAGGAACGGTCTGAGGAGGAGTTCGCCGTCGAGGCGTCGCGCCTCTATCTCGAACTGATCGCCGAAAACATCGGGCTCGCCGTCGCCAATCTTCAGCTGCGCGAGAAGCTCACCAATCTCGCGGTGCGCGATGCGCTGACGGGGCTGCTCAACCGGCGCTGCCTCGACGAGGCGCTGAACCGTGAGCCTCGCGGGCAGGGCGGCAAGCCACTCACCTGCCTGATGATCGACATCGACCACTTCAAGCGCTTCAACGACGAGTTCGGCCACGATGCCGGCGATGTCGTCATGCAGTATGTGGCGCAGATCATCGTCGATACGGTCGGCGATGCCGGCAGTGCCTATCGCTTCGGCGGCGAGGAATTCACCGTGCTGATGCCCGATGCCGGCGAGGCCGCAGGCTTCGAGCTTGCCGAACGCCTGAGAACGAAGATCGGCACCACGCCGCTCTCACATCGCGGCCGGATCCTGGGCACGGTTTCGGTCTCGGTCGGCATTGCCTCGGCCCCGGACGACGGACCGGTCGCCACGCTTCTGACCCGCGCCGATGCCGCTCTTCTCGACGCCAAGAACCACGGTCGAAACCGAAGCGTGCGCGCGTCCGGGCTGGCCTTTGGCGACGACGAGGCACGGCGCAGTCTCGCCTGATCTTCCCTTCACCGCTGCACGGCATCGAACGTCCCGCCTTGAAACGGGCGCATTCGATGCTATCTATTGCTGCGATAGAAATTTGAACAGGATACACGCATCGATGGATTTCACCCTGAACGCCAAGCCGAACCGTCTTGCCATCAGGGAAAACCGTATCCATGCCTGCTTCGATTTCACTCTCCCGAATTTCTTGGTCCACGCCTGAGGGCCGAAGCCTCTTTTCCAACCTCGATCTGACCTTTGGTCCTGTTCGCTCCGGCCTCGTCGGTCGTAACGGCGTGGGAAAATCCACGCTGCTGCGCCTCATCGAAGGCTCGATGGCGCCGCAGGCCGGCAAGGTCTCAGTCGTCGGCAGCCTCGGCGTGCTCAGCCAGACCGTTCAGGTTGCGGCCGACGAGACCGTCGCCGATCTCTTTGGCGTCACCGAGGCCCTTGCGGTTCTGCAGAAAGCAGAAGAGGGGCACGCCACTATCGACGAACTGGCTTCCGCCGACTGGACGCTGGAAGCCCGCATGCAGGAAGCGCTTGCGCGCGTCGGTCTGGAGGCATCGGTGGAAACGCGCCTTGCCGCCCTGTCCGGCGGGCAGATGACCCGCGTGAAGCTTGCCGCCCTCGTCTTCAAGGAGCCCGATTTCATCCTGCTCGACGAACCGACCAACAACCTCGACCGCGAGGGCCGGGCTGCCGTCGCCGCGCTGATGGCGGGCTGGCGTGGCGGCGCCATCGTCGTCAGCCATGATCGCGAACTCCTGGAGACGATGGATGCGATCGTCGAATTGACGTCGCTTGGTGCTGCGACCTATGGCGGCAACTGGAGCCACTATCGCGAACGCAAGGCGATCGAGCTCGCATCGGCCCGCCATGACCTCGCCGATGCCGAACGGCGCCTGGCCGAGGTCGAGCGCAAGGCCCAGGAGGCGGCCGAACGCAAGGCGCGCAAGGATGCCGCCGGCCGCCGCAAACGCGCCAAGGGCGACGAGCCGCTGCTCCTGCTCGACGCCAGGAAGGAGCGCAGCGAAAAGACCGGCGGCGACAATGCCCGGCTTGCCGAGCGTCGACGCGATTCTGCCGTCGGCGATCTCGCCGAGGCGCGCGAGCGCATCGAGATCCTGCAGCCGCTGACCGTTCGCCTGCCTCCGACCGGCCTGCCTGCCGGCCGGAGCGTCTTGCAGGTCGATGGTGTCAGCATTGGCTATGAACCGGGCAAGCCCGTCATCGACTGGCTGTCGCTCTCTATCGTCGGTCCGCAGCGCGTTGCGCTCACCGGCCGCAACGGCTCGGGCAAGACGACGCTGCTGTCGCTGCTGACAGGCGATCTGCAGCCATGGTCCGGCGGCGTGCGCGTGCTCGTCGATCACGCCATGCTCGACCAGAAGGTGAGCCTGCTTGATCCCGCGCTCTCGATCCGCGACAATTTTCGTGCCCTCAACCCGGACGCCAGCGAAAACGACTGCCGGGCAGCACTCGCCCGCTTCATGTTCCGGGCGGACGCGGCTCTCCAGGTCGTTTCGAGCCTCAGCGGCGGCCAGATGCTGCGCGCCGGTCTCGCCTGCGTGCTGAGCGGCAGCAAGCCGCCGCAGCTCCTGATCCTCGACGAGCCGACCAACCATCTCGACATCGATTCCATCGAGGCGGTCGAGGCGGGCTTGAGAGCCTATGACGGGGCGCTGCTGGTCGTCAGCCACGACCAGGCTTTTCTGGAGGCGATCGGCATCACCAGGCGGATCGCGCTTTCGTGAGCGCGGCGGCAGCCGCCTGGCTCATTCCGCCCATTGCGCTGCGCCGGTGAAGGCGATCGTCAGCCAGCGGTCGTGGCCGGGGTCGCCGATCTCTTCGCCGATCTCGGCGCGGATCCGGTCGAGATCGGCGAGCGTGCCGACCTTGGTTTCCGGCGTTCCGATCAGATGGACCTCGATCGTCTTGGAACGTCCGACCTTGGCGACATAGGTGCGGTAATCGGCAAAGCCGTGGCGCGCGACGGCGTTTGCGGCGGCCTGGCGCACGCGCTCGTCGAGCTCGGCGGGCGCGACCAGGAAGATTTCCTTCAGCGCCTGGAAGACCGTGCGGATCGGCAGCGGGATCAGGCAGAGCGTCAGCACGATCAGGATCGCCGGGTCGACATAGGGCGTGACGTATTCGTAGGCCGTACCCTTTAGGGCGGCGGCGATCACGAAGGCGACGAGCAGGGCGGATGTGATTGCACCGGACATCGCCCAGGCGCGCACGTCGAGCGCCAGGAATTCCGAACCGATCGGCCTGTTTGCCCGGCGTACATAGAAGAACATGAAGGCGCAGATCACAACGACGACGGCGGCATAGGCAATCGCCCAGTCGAAGGCGAGGTGGTTGCCGCCCGACAGAATGGAGCCGACGGCATTCACCATCGCGTAGAAGGAAAGCAGCGTCAGCAGCCCGGCATTGAAGAGCAGCACCATCGGTTCGATGTGCCAGAAGCCCATCTGGAAGCGCTTGCTCGGCTTCGGGATGAGCTGCGTCACGCCGAGCGCAAGCAGGGTCATGGAGGCGTCGACGGCCGAGAAGACGCCGTCGAACACGATGGAGACCGAGCCCGATAGCAGACCGAAGATAACGCCCGTCACCCCGACGACGACGGTGGCCGCGATCGATTGTTTGAGGACTGTCTGTTCGCTTGGCGCACTCATGATCTTGTTTTTACTCCGGTTTTGGTGTGGTGCGTAGGCGTTGGCAGTGTCGAAATGGTGGCAAGGCGGGTCGATGACGCTGCAAGCATAGCGTTTCGGCCCGCCGCAAGACAGCCGCCAGGGCCTGGTCCAGGGCATGCAGTTGTCTTTCGCCGGTCGTGGGCTCAGAATTGACGAAGGCCCGCGGCAGGAGAATGGGCTGTGGAGGGGACATGATCGTCGAGATGCTGCTCGGTGCTCTCTTCGTGTGCGGCACGGTCGCCCTGACGCTTGCCGCGTACTTCCTGATGCGGCTGATCATGGGCAGCGAGGCCGAGGGCCATGAAAAGGAGCTGGCCAGTTCGGTCATCTTCCGGATCTCGGCACTGCATGGCCTGATCCTTGCGCTCGTGTTCGCGCAGGAGATGGTCGAGTACCAGCAACTCAAATACGAAATGGCGACCGAAGCCGGCGCTATCGCTGACATCTACTATGATGCCGCGCGCTACGGCGAAGACTTCAAGGCACCGATCCAGCAGGCGATCTCCGCCTACGTGTCCCAGGTGATCGACGGCGAGTGGCAGTCATTGGCCGACAAGGGCCGTCTTTCAAATGAGGCCTGGACACTCTGGGACAATGCCTACCAGCATGTGCTGAACCTCGTGCCGACCGATAAGCGTCAGGACAGCCTGCGTAGCCAGATGCTGGAGCGGCTGCACGACGTTTCGCAGAGCCGGACCAAGCGGGAAAGCAACGTTGCGGACCAGATCGACAGCATCTTCTGGTTCGCGGCACTCTCCGGCGTGATCTTCATCGCGCTCGCCTATTATGCCTATCCGCCGAGGCCGCGGAACCTGCTGCTGCTCTGTCTCTTCGGTGCCTATACCGGCATCATCCTGTTCCTGATCTACGCCTTCTCCAATCCATATCAGCCGCCGGCAGCACTGGCGCCGGGGCCGCTCGAACGGGTGCAGGAGCAGATCAACGCCTCGCCCGCGACCGGCGGGTGACCGGTCTCAAGCGAACTGCCCCAGCCGCAGCAGGTCTCCCGTGGCGGCGCCATCGTCGAGCGCCGTGGTGCGCGCGGCCTCGGGACGTGGCGGCGGCATGGAATGGCCGATCGCAAACAGAACCGCACCTGCCGCCGCAAACACCCCGAACAACAGGAACATGCCAGCGCCGCCGACGGCGCCAAGGGCAAGGCCGCCCATGAGCGGACCGAGGAAGTTTCCAAACGTCGAGAGCGAGTGGGCACCGAAATAGGTGCCACGGTTGCCAGCGTTGGAGATGCCGTCGACCAGCACATATTCCGACGGCACGACCAGCACCTCGCCTATGGTGAAAAGGATCATCGAGGCGACGAGCATTTCCATTCCGGACGAGGCGGCAAAGCCGATTTCGCCGATCAGGAACAGCAGGCTGCCAAGCGACAGCGCGTGCAGGGCGCCGATCCGTTCGATGACGAAGCGGGCCGGCGTACTGGCGACCAGCACCGTGACCGCGTTGGTCGAAACCAGCAGCGCAAAAAGCGTGACGCCGTCCTCAAAGCCGGTATTGAGATACTGCGACAGGGTCACGGACCATTGACCGTGAACGGCGAGAAGCAGCGTGCCGCCGACGACGAAGAAGACCAGGCGCCGGTCACGCAGGGCGGCGACAAGTCCGCGCCAGCCACCGGGGCCCCCTGACGTTCGTTCGGTTTCGATAGCCTGCCTGCTGCGGGCCTCCGGTACCGTGAGCAAGAGTACGAGACCGAAGGCTGCGTGTATGACGCCCGCGATGACGAAAAGCGTCACATAGGCGGCACCGACCCATACGCCGATCAATGGCCCGATTGCCCAGCCGGCATTGATGGCGAGATAGCGCCAGGAGAAAACCTTGAGGCGCAGACGTTCAGGCGCCGCATCGCTCATCAGGGCGCGCGCGACCGGTTCAAAAACGGCGGCGGCAACGGCGGAAACGATGTGGGCCAGCGCGAAGGCGGCGATCGATTGCGCCAGTCCGAGCCCGGCCAGCGCCAGTCCGGCCATGAAAAGTGCGACGGTCAGCACGCCTTTTCGGCCAATTCGATCGGAGAGCGTGCCAGCGAAGGGGCTGACGATCGCGCCGAGCAGCGGACCCACGCCGATCAACGCGCCGATGCTGGCGGGATTGAGGCCGAAGTCACGCTGGAGGCGGATCGCAAGGAAGGTCAGGCTCATGCCCTTGGCGATCGTCACCACACCGGAGCCCGCGATGAGAAGCAGCGCGACGAAGCGGCCGGCTTTTTCGGAATAGGCAGTCATCACGGGCACCTGCTGGCTGGAAACCGCCCGGCCTCCCTAAAGGATGGGGCGGAGCAAAAGGAAGAAACGCCTATGCGATTACAGCCGGCACGTGTGTTCTGCAAGGGGGCGTCGATTCCCCAATTGGTCCCGGCATGAACAGAATAGCCCCGAGGCGGCCGTCGTCCGCCCTGGGGCTATTCGCAACGCGATGGCTGGGCGTTGGCCCGACAGCTCAAGCCTTGGCCTGTCGCTCTTGCCAGGCTGCGTAAAGCGGTAACGTCTCGGCATCGTCGACCGGCACATGGCGGAAGCGCATCGCCTGCTCGGCGAGCGGTTTTGCCAGTTCCGCATAGATCGCTGCGGTCGAGAGGCCAAAGGGTTCGGCGTCGGTATTCGAGTTCGCATAGGCGATCTCAGTGATGCCGGCCATGCGCATGGCCGCAAGGCACATCGGGCAGGGCTGGCCGCTGGCGTAGACCGCGGCCCCTTCGAGCCGCGGGGAGCGAAGCTTTTGGGCGGCGGCACGCAGCGCGTTCAGTTCCGCATGCGCGGTCGGGTCGCCGGATGACAGCATCTCGTTGACGCCGCGGCCAACGATCTCGCCGTCCTTGACGACGACGGCGCCGAAGGGGCGCCCGCCGTTCTCGATGTTGCGGCGGGCAAGCGCCACCGCCTCGGCCAGATAGGTCTGTTCCTTGTTCATCCTATTTCTCTCTAGCGGGCGCCGGCGTCGGCCAGCAGCTTCTCGATCTTGCCGTAGCCGCGCTGGCGGGCATGGGTCAGCGGGCTGACACCCTCGCCATCGGCAAGGTTCACGTCGGCGCCGGCCGCAATCAGCAGCCGTACGATCTCGGTGTGTTTTTCGCCGCCGCTGCCGAGGATGATGGCTTCGAGCAGCGCGGTCCAGCCGAGGCGGTTGACGTGATCGACGTCGATGCCGGCTTCGATCAAGGTCTTGACGGTCTCGACATGGCCGCGCTCGGCGGCCGGGATCAACGCCGTTCCGCCATAGCGGTTGGTGCTCTTGAGGTCGGCGCCATTGGCAAGCGCCAGCTTCAGGATTTCGAGATGCCCGCGCGCGCCGGCATAGAGGTAGGGGCTGTCCTGGATCTTGTCCTTGGCGTTGACGTCGGCGCCGGCCTCGATCAGGGCACGCGCCGCATCGACGCGATTTTCATGGGTGGCGGCGAGCAGCGCCGTCGCGCCGCTGGCGTCGCGCGCTTCGATGCTCGCCCCTTCCTTGAGCAGCGCCTTCACCTTGTCCGGATCGCCGGTCTCGGCGGCGGAGATCAGTTGGTTTTCAAGCATCGAGGCCCCCACGGTTTGAGGTGCAAGGCTGAAGGCGGCAATCGATGCGCCGATCAGCGAGCCGAAAAGTCTTGGTCGCATTTGGTCTTTCCGATCATGCAGGCCGGTCGAATGGATCGACCGATCGCAATGGTTCCGGTTACGAGCGAAACGTGGAAACCCGGAAGGGGCTCCGTCCATGCCGCTCTCGCTCATCGCGATCTCGTGCTTACTTGAGCCGATCCGTGACCTTTTCAAGGGCGCAAGACACGCGTCGTCGCCGAACGTCTCCCGCGCCCGGCATGGCCCTCCCACCTGCGACCTTAGGCAGTGCCGCATTCATTTGGAAATTAAATGTATGAATGCTATCAAGTGGAAATATGAATGGTCAGCCTTTCGATCTGGATCTGCTGAGAGCTTTCGCGACTGTGGCCGATTGCGGTGGTTTCACCGCTGCCGCCGGCCGGCTCAATTCCACCCAGTCGACCGTCAGCCAGAAAGTCCTGCGGCTGGAAGAGCAGGCCGGTCATCGGCTGCTCGAACGCAGCCATCGTCAGGTCCGTCTGACGGAAGCGGGCGAGCAGTTGATCGGCTATGCGCGGCGCATGCTGGCGCTCGATGCAGAGGCGCGGCAGCTTCTCTCCGGCGCATCGGTCGCTGCGACGCTGCGCCTCGGCCTGCCCGAAGACTTTGCCGCCGGTCGCACAACCCGCATGCTTTCGGCCTTTGCCCGCCGGCATGACAATGTCAGGCTCGAAGTGACGAGTGGGCTCAGCCGCGAGCTGCGGTCACTCTATGATCGCAGCGAGCTCGATATCGTCGTCGTCAAGCAGCGCCGTGGCTCAGGCGAGGCGGTGCAGCGGTGGCAGGAAAACCTATGCTGGATCGATAGCGCCGCCCATCCTGTTCTGGCGCTCGATCCTCTGCCGCTCGTCGTCTTTCCGCCGCGCGGGCTTTATCGCGACGACATGGTGGCTGCACTGGATGCCTCAGGGCGACGCTGGCGCGTGAGCTATACCAGCTCCAGCCTTGCCAGCATTCAGTCGGCCGTCGCGGACGGGCTGGGCATCAGCCTGCTGCCGGCCCGCGTCGTCCACGACGGGCACCGGACTGTGGGGCCGCAGCAAGGACTGCCGATGATCGAGACGATGGAGATCGGGCTCTATTACCGGCCGGAGGCCGGCGCTCTGGTCACGCGGTTGGCAGAGGATCTTTCAGCGCTCATCGGCGATGACAGCCGGGACGAGGAGCCGTCGCCGGAAATGTCCTGAACCGTATCAGAGCATCGAACGGCTGAGGCCGCCATCGACGGGCAGCGCCACGCCGGTGATGTAGCTTGCCTGACGGCCGGCGAGGAAGGCTGCGGCCGCCCCGAATTCCGCCGGCGTGCCGTAGCGGCCGATCGGGATGTCGCGTTGGCTGCGGGCTGCGACGGTTGCGATATCGAGCCCTTCGCTTTCGGCGTCCATCCGGTCGAAGCTGAGCGTGCGGTCGGTGGCAAGCCGCCCCGGCAGAAGCAGGTTGACGGTCACGCCGTCGGCCGCCACTTCGCCGGCAAGCGTCTTCAGCCAGCCGGCAACCGCACTTCTGAGTGCGTTCGACGCGGTGAGCCCGACGATCGGCTCGCGGATGCTGGTGGAGGCGACGGCGATGATGCGCCCGAACTGGCGGTCCCGCATGCCGGGCAGCAGCCGGCCGGTAATTCGCATGCCGGCCAGAACCATGGTTTCGAACTGGGCGCGCCAGAAATCCGGTTCGATCGCGGATGCCGGCGAGGGCGGCGGCCCGCCGCCATTCAGCACCAGAATATCGATGGCGCCGAAATCGGCTTCGAGTCGGTCCAGCAGGCCATCGAGGCTTTCCGGCTTCGAGAGGTCGAGGGCATAGCCGCGCGCCGAAGGGCTGATGTCGCCTGCCACCTTGGCGGCCGACGCCGCGTCGCGGCCGGTCAGCGCCACGATGACGCCTTCGCCGGCAAGAGCCTCGGCGATGCCGCGTCCCAGCCCTTTGCTGCCGCCGAGCACCAGCGCGCGCTTTCCAGCGATGCCAAGATCCATGACCGACCCTCCTCGATTGCGAAATTCAGAATGGCTCGGCATCCGAGCTACACCAGATTTCCTCGAAGCGGAATCGAATTGGCGACGGCAGATGTCGGAATGCAAAAGCCCGGCCGCGCTGCGGCCGGGCTCTCAAGCGCCCTCCCTCATTCTGCCGCTCAGCGGCAGATGCGGATTTTCTTGTAGTAGCGGTTGCCGTAGCTGTCGTAGCGCTTCACCGTCTTCAGGAAGCAATAGGGCTCGTCCTGGTAGTAGTATGGGCCGCCGTAATAGCTGCCGACGTAACCGACGCGGCCGCTCCAGCCATGACCGTAGTAGCCGTTGCCGAAGCCGATCGAAATGCCACCGGCCTGCGAAGGTGCTGCAAAAGAGATGGCGGCGGTGATGGCGACAGCGGCTGCGACGATGAACTTGCGCATGATGATCTCTCCTCCGGATGGGTTGGGATGAGCCTTCCTCATCCATGGAGAGAAGATCGCATGAGGTCGATATATTCGCAGTTCCGGATGGAACAGGATACGGCCGGCGGTTGCGCTGGATTGCAATCCGCCGGCCACAGTCTGTGCCGGTTGCCGCGTGTTGCGCTATTCAGGCGGCCCTGGGCGCTGCGGGCGCACGAATGCGGGCCATCGCGAACACGTCGGCCAGCACGCCGTTTCGCAGCGCGTAGGCCCGGTGCGTGCCCTCCATCTCGAAGCCGGCCTTGCGGTAGAGCGCGACTGCGGGCTCGTTGTCGGTAAAGACCGTGAGCTCGATGCGGCTGATGCCGAGCCAGTTGTCGGCGGCGTCGATCAGAGCGGTCAGCAACGACTTACCGATGCCTTCGCCGCGATGGTCGTCGTCGACGCTGATCCCGAGTGCTGCCGAATGATGCCGGCGCCCCTTGCCACGATGCAGTCCGGCCATGCCGAGGATCCGACTGCCCCGTTCGGCGATGATGACGACGCTGTCGTCCGAAAGGTTCTCCAGCCACTTGCGCGTCTGTTCCGGGGTGGCGAACGGCTGGCGCAACGTTCCCGAGCGAATGCCCGGCTGGCTCATCAGCGCTGCGATCGCTTCGAAATCGACGACGCGGGCCGCACGGATGCCAATTTTTGAGGGATCGTTTGTCTCGGTCATTGTTTCCTCTCTTTTGCTCCGAGGAAACAGGTCCCAACCCTGCTCGCCTCGGCAGGGTTGGTTGGGGGACATTTCGCTTAATTCAGCGCAACAGGTCTCCCGCACACCCCTGGGGTATGCATGCAAAGCACCATGACGAGAATCGAGCGATTGTCCATGCGGGCAGGATAGCAAGCGTGGGTAGAAAGACAAGCCCGCCGCGCCGGTTCGGGCGCGGGCGGGATCAGGTCACCTGCCAGGCGATATAGACGAGCGTGGCGGCGATCAGCCACAGCGCGACGCGGCCGGAGCGCGTGTGTTTCGCTTCCGCCTTGCCGATCGCATGCGCAGTCTCGGCATCGAAGCGCAGCCCGTTTTCGCTCATCGCCATGATCTCGCTCGAAAACTTTTCCGTGCGGGCGGCGATCTCGGGCGCGGCTTCGGCGAGACGAAGCGCCGCATGCAGGCCATCGCGCAGATCGCCAACGATGCGCTTCGGCCCGAGATTGTCGCGAATCCACTTGCCGACGACCGGCTCGGAGGCCTTCCACATGTTGAAGCGCGGATTGAGCGTGCGCGCGACACCCTCGACCACCACCATCGTCTTCTGCAGCATGACCAGTTCGGGCCGGGTCTGCATGTCGAAGAGCTCGGTGACCTCGAACAGCAGAGTCAGCAGCTTTGCCATCGAGATGGTCTCGGCCGGCTGGCCGTGGATCGGCTCGCCGATCGCGCGGATCGCCTGGGCGAAGCTTGCCGCATCGTGGTGGGAGGGGACGTAACCCGCCTCGAAATGCACGTCGGCGACGCGCTGGTAGTCGCGTGTGATGAAGCCGAACAGGATCTCGGCGAGGAACCGGCGTTCCTTCTTGCCGAGCCTTCCGACGATGCCCATGTCGACGGCAACGATATGGCCGGCATCGTCGACGAACAGATTGCCCTGGTGCATGTCGGCATGGAAGAAGCCGTCGCGCAACGTATGGCGCAGGAACGACTGGATCAGCACCTCGGCGAGCTGGTTGAGATCGTGGCCGGCCGCCTTCAGCCCCTCGATATCCGACATCTTGACGCCGTCGATCCACTCCATGGTGACGACGTCGCGGCCGGTCCGCTCCCAGTCGACCTTCGGCACGCGGAAGCCGGAATCGTCCTTGGTGTTCTCGCCAAGCTCGGAAAGAGCCGCGGCCTCCAGCCGAAGATCCATCTCGATCTTCGTCGTCTGCTCCAGCGTCTTGGTGACCTCGACCGGCTTCAGCCGGCGCGTATAGGGCAGGAAGCGCTCCTGCATGTGGCTGACGAGGTACATCGCCTCGATGTCGGAGGCGAAGCGCTGGCGCACGCCCGGACGGATGACCTTGACGGCGACCTTCTCGGGGCCGCTGTCACGCATCACGATCGCCGGATGCACCTGGGCAATGGAGGCGGCGGCCATTGGCTCGGAAAATTCGGCATAGAGATCTTCGACCGTGCGGCCGAGCGATCCCTCGATCGCGGCTTTCGCCTCGCTCTGAGGGAAGGTGGCCATGCTGTCCTGCAACAGCGACAGGTCGGCTGCAAACTCCGCGCCGACGACATCGGGGCGGGTTGCGAGGAACTGGCCGATCTTCACATAGGATGGACCGAGGCGGGCGACGGCGCGCGACAGCCGGTCGCTGCGCTCCTCGCCGGGTATCCTGCGGCGCGCCAACAGGCCGGCGGCCTTCTGGGCAAAACGGGCAAAGGGCGGCAGGTGCTCCGTCGGGACGGCCGAGACGACGCCTTCGCGCACGAGAACCCAGCCGATCCGCGCGAGGCGGATATATGCTCCAGGCGTGCTCATCGGGATCAGATTTTCCAGCCGGAATGCAGCGCTGCGATGCCGCCGGTGTAATTGGTGAAGGAGACGCGGGAGAACCCCGCCTCCTTGATCATCGTCGCGAAGTCCTTCTGGTTCGGGAACTTGCGGATCGATTCCACCAGATACTGGTAGGGCGCCTCGTCGCCAGTGATCAGCTTGCCGAACTTCGGAATCGCATTGAACGACCAGGCGTCATAGAAGCGGTCGAGCAGCGGCATCTCCACTTCGGAGAATTCGAGCACCAGCAGCCGGCCGCCGCGCTTCAGCACGCGATACGCCTCCTTCAGCGCCACGTCGATGCGCGGCACGTTGCGGATGCCGAAGGCGATCGTATAGGCGTCGAAGGAGTTCGCCTCGAAGGGCAGGTCCTCGGCATTGGCTTCGACGAAATCGAGGTTGGCGGAAAGCTTCTTCTTCTCGGCCCGTTCGGCGCCGACGGCCAGCATCGAGCCGTTGATATCGAGCACCGTCGAATGCGCCTTTCGGTCGGAAGCCTCGATGATGCGAAAGGCGATATCACCGGTGCCGCCGGCAACGTCGAGGGTCCTGTAGCCCTCGCGGCGCGGCGGGTTCAGCGCCGCGATCATCGCATCCTTCCAGGCGCGGTGGAGGCCCGCCGACATCACGTCGTTCATGATGTCGTAGCGCTTGGCCACCTTGTGGAAGACGTCGTTGACGAGCGGCTGCTTCTCGCCCGTACCGACGTTGCGGAAACCGAAGGATGTTTCCATGCCGCCATCGGCCGATACGCGCTGATCCGTCATACGAAGAACTCCACCTGAACCAATTTTTCCGGCACCATAGCGAAAAGGCCTGTCACGCGCTATCTCGTGGGCGGGACCGCGGCTGCGGCATAGCGCACCCCTATAGGATAAGAACGCCGCCAAGGAAATGCCAACCGCTCTCACGTCAGGGCGGCATGAAGTGAGGAGTGCAGTGATGCCGGAATTGCCCGAGGTCGAAACCGTCAAGCGCGGCCTGGCGCCGACCATGGAAGGGGCGCTGCTCGTCAATGCGGAACTGCGCCGGCCGGATCTGCGATTTCCCTTCCCGGAGAATTTCTCCTCGACCGTCGCCGGCCAGCGCATCGTCTCGCTTTCGCGCCGCGCCAAATATCTGATGATCGATCTCGAGGCCGGCGACGTGATCATCGCCCATCTCGGCATGTCCGGCTCCTTCCGCATCGAGGCGGGGGCGGTTCCGGCGGCGCCGGGCGAATTCCACCATCCGCGCGGCAAGGACGAGAAGCACGACCACGTCATCTTTCATCTCGACGGTGCCGCAGGCCCCGTGCGGGTGATCTACAATGACCCGCGCCGCTTCGGTTTCATGGACCTTGCCCGCCGGGATACCGTTGCGAGCCACGCCTATTTTCGCGCGCTCGGCGAGGAGCCGACCGGAAACCTGCTCGACGCCGCCTATCTCGCCCAGCGCTTTGCCGGCAAGGCGCAGCCGCTGAAGGCGGCACTTCTCGATCAGAAGAACATTGCCGGGCTTGGCAATATCTATGTCTGCGAGGCCCTGTGGCGCGCGCACCTGTCGCCCGTGAAACCTGCGGGCGCGCTCGTCGACAAGCGCGGCAAGCCGAAGGACGGGCTTTTGCGCCTGACCGACGCGATCCGCGAGGTGATCGCCGATGCCATTGCCGCCGGCGGCTCGTCGCTGAAGGACCATATCCAGGCCGATGGCTCGCTCGGCTATTTCCAGCACTCCTTCTCGGTCTACGACCGCGAAGGAGAGGCTTGCCGCACGGCTGGCTGCGACGGTACGGTCGCCCGTATCGTGCAGGCGGGCCGCTCGACCTTCCATTGCCCGCAATGCCAGAAATGAACGCCTGACCGTGCGCGGTCGGGTGCCCGAGTTGAACCGGAGGAGACTGGAATGACCTATGAAACGCTGCTGGTCGAAACGCGTGCCCGCGTCGGCCTGGTGACGCTCAATCGTCCGCAGGCGCTGAATGCGCTGAACTCGACCGTGATGCGCGAGCTCGCAGCAGTGCTGAAGGCCTTTGATGCCGACAAGGGGATCGGCGCCGTCGTCGTCACCGGCTCGGAGAAGGCTTTTGCCGCCGGCGCCGATATCAAGGAGATGCAGTCGCTCGATTTCGTCGAGAGCTATCTCGGCGAATTCATCGGCGGCTGGGATCAGGTGGCCGGTGCCCGCAAGCCTGTGATCGCCGCCGTTTCCGGCTATGCGCTCGGCGGCGGCTGCGAGCTCGCCATGATGTGCGACTTCATCATTGCGTCCGAGACGGCGAAGTTCGGCCAGCCGGAGATCACGCTCGGCGTCATTCCCGGCATGGGTGGCTCGCAGCGCCTGACGCGCGCCGTCGGCAAGGCCAAGGCGATGGACCTTGTGCTGACCGGCCGCATGATGGACGCGGCGGAGGCCGAGCGCGCGGGACTCGTCTCGCGTGTGGTGGCGCCGGAGAAATTGATGGAGGAAGCGCTGGCTGCGGCCGAGAGGATCGCATCCTTCTCGCTGCCGGCCGTGATGATGGCCAAGGAGGCGGTAAGCCGGTCGCTGGAACTGACGCTTGCCGAAGGCCTGCGTTTCGAGCGGCGGCTCTTCCATTCGCTGTTTGCGACCGAGGACCAGAAGGAAGGCATGGCCGCCTTCGTCGCCAAGCGCAAGCCGGAGTTCAAACATCGATAGCTCAAGGGAGACGCGCAGATTCTGGAAATTGCGCGTTGACGGGGCGGCCGTTTCCCGCTATACGCCGCCCTCAGTTTGGAACGCCATTCTGGGCTTTCCGGAAATACTCCCGAATTGCTTTGATGACAGGTCGCAGTGACCCGGCACGGCGAGGGCGGAGTTCATGTCAGTTTTCGAAGAGAGGCACAAATGGCCAATACAACTTCGGCGAAAAAGGCGACCCGCAAGATCGCACGCCGCACCGCAGTGAACAAGGCCCGTCGTTCGCGCGTCCGCAACTTCATCCGCAAGGTCGAAGAAGCCATCGCAACCGGCGATCAGGCAGTTGCAGCCGCAGCGCTCAAGGCAGCTCAGCCCGAGCTGATGCGCGCCGCCACCAAGGGCGTCCTGCATGCCAACACTGCATCGCGCAAGGTTTCGCGTCTTGCGCAGCGCGTGAAGTCGCTTTCGGCCTAATCCGGCTAAGAAAAATCTGTTAATCGAGAGCCCGGCCCTTGCGCCGGGCTTTTCGGATTCATACTTCTGTCATCGCGATGGTTAATCCGGCGGTCTTTGCTTATGTCAATGCGATGACAAAATTTATGTAAGTTTTTCAATGACTTGCGAGAGGTCCTTATCAAAAGGATATCTCTGGCTGGGGGTCCCTCGGGCCCATTCTGAGTCAAGCGAATTTTTATTTTTTTTCTTTTTCGCCAGCTAAGCAAAGAGCGAAAAATCAAAACCCTTGATTCAACAGGGATTCTTCACGGACTCGGAATGCGGCAAGCAAATGGCGGCGAGAGAGTCAACGGCCAGCGCTTAAGGTTGCGTAAAAATCGCGATTGATCTTGCCCATCGATCCTGCCTAAATGCCCTCCACAGGGGACACGGACCACATCTGTAAAAGGAAGCAAAAGAGGCCATTTCCAAGGAATGGTTTCGATGTTTCTGTCCTTTGTATCAGGGCGGCTCCGCGTCGTTCAATCAGACAAGTCGAAGGTGAAAAAACCGGATGGTTATACCACTCCGGACGAGGAACTTTCGTCCTGTGATTGTGGCGGGGTGCCGGGATCTCGATGACGGGTGCAAGCGGCGCCTGGACGCGAGATCAAGATCCAACGCGCGGCTCATCGCTTCGTACGAGGGTGCGGAGAGCTGTTGACGAGGAGGAGGATCCGGGACGGTGCGGGAGCGCACCGGAGGATTGTTGACGATAGGCGCGAGGGGACATCTGCCTGCCCGAAACGGCAAGTGGATGCGCGTAGCGCGCAGCGAGGCGGGAGATGAGGAGCCCGGCGTCGTTTGCGACTGTGACGTTCGGCGAAAGCGGCATGGCCTTCATGGGCGCCGCGGGCGACGGACATAAGAGATGAGGCCGGCAGCGATGACGGCATCTGAACATGAATTGGAAGGCGGCAAAATGCAGATGAATTTGGTGACGGCGGGCGCACTTCAGAAAGAAGGAGACGCATTTCAAGCCGGAAGCAATCTATCTCAGGCGGCGGGGGAAAAAATCGACATGAGGCACGACGCACTGTTCGAGCGGGTAAGTGCGCGTCTCAAAGCTCAAGTCGGTCCGGATGTCTTTGCAAGCTGGTTCGGGCGTCTGAAGCTCCACTCTGTATCCAAGAGCGTCGTGCGCCTTTCGGTGCCGACCACGTTCCTGAAGTCCTGGATCAACAACCGTTATCTCGACCTCATCACCTCGATCTTCCAGCAGGAAGACGGCGAGATCATGAAGATCGAGATCCTGGTGCGCACGGCAACCCGTGGCGCTCGTCCGACCACCCAGGAAGAAGCGCTGCCGCAGGCGGCAGAAGCAGCTCCGGCTCAGCCAGCGCGCCGTCCGGCCGCAGCCCAGCCGGTGGCAACCGTTGCCGCGGCGACCGTCGCAAGCATGCAGAGGCCGACCCAGGCGCCGCTCTTCGGCTCGCCGCTCGACCAGCGCTACAATTTCGAGAACTTCGTCGAGGGTTCCTCGAACCGTGTGGCGCTTGCCGCCGCCCGGACGATCGCGGAAGCCGGCGCTGGCGCCGTGCGGTTCAACCCGCTGTTCATCCATTCGAGCGTTGGCCTCGGCAAGACCCATCTCCTGCAGGCGATCGCCATCCAGGCGCTGCAGAGCGCGCGTGCGCCGCGTGTCGTCTATCTGACGGCCGAATACTTCATGTGGCGTTTTGCCACCGCGATCCGCGACAACGATGCGCTGTCGCTGAAGGAGTCGCTGCGCAACATCGACCTTCTGATCATCGACGACATGCAGTTCCTACAGGGCAAGTCGATCCAGCACGAGTTCTGCCACCTGCTGAACATGCTGCTCGATTCCGCCAAGCAGGTCGTCGTTGCAGCCGACCGCGCACCGTGGGAACTGGAATCGCTCGACAGCCGCGTCCGTTCGCGTCTCCAGGGCGGCGTCGCCATCGAGATGGACGGCCCGGACTACGACATGCGCCTCGAAATGCTGAAGCGCCGTCTGGACACGGCCCGTCAGGATGACGGTTCGCTCGACATTCCCGGCGAAATCCTCAGCCATGTGGCACGCAACGTCACCGCCAGCGGCCGCGAACTGGAAGGCGCCTTCAACCAGCTCCTGTTCCGCCGCTCCTTCGAGCCGCAGCTCTCGATCGAGCGCGTTGATGAACTGCTCGGTCACCTCGTCAATGCCGGTGAACCGCGCCGCGTTCGCATCGAGGACATCCAGCGCGTCGTCGCCAAGCATTACAACGTCTCGCGCCAGGAGCTCGTCTCCAACCGCCGCACCCGTGTCATCGTCAAGCCGCGCCAGATCGCCATGTATCTGTCGAAGACGCTGACGCCGCGCTCCTTCCCGGAGATCGGCCGTCGCTTCGGCGGGCGCGACCACACGACCGTGCTGCACGCCGTGCGCAAGATCGAGGAGCTGATCTCGGGCGATACCAAGCTCAGCCATGAGATCGAGCTGCTGAAGCGCCTGATCAACGAATAGTCGATCCTGACTGTCTTGAGAAAAGGGCCCGGACTCCGGGCCCTTTGTCGTTCAGCGTTGCGCTTTTGCTGTCAGCTTATGCGGTATCCCGGCGGCCGGATCCTCGGTCGCCTGCTGGGCGCGTGCCTCTGTGATGATCCAGCTGCGGAAGGCGACGACCGGCGGTCGGTCGAGTGCCGCCGGCGGATAGACGAGATGATAGGCGAGCCCGGTCATGACGCCCTCCGGAAAGGGGGCCTCCAGCATGCCGTCTGCGAGCTCCCGCGCCACCAGGGACAGGCGCACTAGCGCCACGCCGTCGCCGGCCTTGGCCGCATCGATCGCTCCGTTGCTGTTGACGAAGACCGGCCCGCGTCCCGGATCCACGCCCTCGACCCCGGCTGCGTCCAGCCATAACCGCCAATCCTGGCGGTGCACGTCATGCAGCAGCGCGTGGCCCGCGAGATCCTCTGGCCTGTCGAGAGGCTTCTTGGCCCTGAGCGCCGGATGGATGACCGGAACCGGGTCGTCGTCGATCAGGCGTTCGCTCATAAGGCCGTCATAGCGGCCGAGCCCATGGCGGATGGCGACATCGACCCCGTCGCTGTCGAAGTCCGTCAGCCGGTTGGTGGTGCTGATGCGCACGTCGATGCCCGGCACCTGCAACTCGAAGGCGCCAATGCGTGGCACAAGCCATTGGGCCGCAAAAGTGGGCGTGCAGCTGACTGTCAGCACCGGCGCACGCTTGCGCGCCGTCAGCTCCTCGGTCGCCTCGCGCATCATGCGGAAAGCGCGTCTGAGCGTTGCAAAATAGGTGCTGCCATCCTCGGTCAGCACCAGCTGTCTCGGTCGACGCTCAAAGAGCGTCACCCCGAGCGTCTGTTCCAGTTCGCGCACCTGCAGGCTGACCGCGCCTGGGGTGACATTGAGCTCGTGCGCGGCCTTCGTCACGCTCGAATGGCGCGCCGTCGCCTCGAAGGCGCGCAGCGAGGCGAGGGAGGGAAGGGATGTGGCCATGGTTTAGTCAAACTCAATCATGTGTCGAGAAATGATCGTTTGCTGGACGTCTAATATCCTGAGAATATTGGATCAAAGTCAAGATGTCGAAGTCATCGTGATTTAGCTGAACAAACAAACGAGGTTTACGGTCATGGTGCAAGCAACGCAGGCCAAGGTCATGGGCGCCCGGGAATGGGGCATGTTGATCCTGCTGTCCATTCTGTGGGGCGGCTCCTTCTTCTTCATCGGCGTTGCCGTCAAGGCGCTGCCGCCGGTCACGATCGTGGCGCTCCGGGTCAGCCTCGCGGCGCTCGCGCTGCTCGCATTCGTTCGCCTTATCGGACTGTCGATGCCGCGCGATCCGCGCGTGTGGCTGGCCTTCTTCGGCATGGGGCTGCTCAACAATCTCATCCCCTTCTCGCTGATCGTTTGGGGGCAGACGCATATCGCAAGCGGCCTTGCGTCGATCCTGAATGCCACCACGCCGCTTTTCGGCGTGATCGTGGCGCACCTTCTGACCGATGACGAGAAGCTGACGGCCAATCGCCTCGCCGGCGTCGTCGTCGGTTTCCTTGGGGTTGCGATGATGATCGGTCCGGCCGCACTCGGCGGGCTCGGCTCCAATCTCTGGGCCCAGCTCGCCATTCTCGGCGCGGCCCTTTCCTATTCGCTCGCGGGCGTCTTTGCCCGTCGCTTCAAGCGCATGGGTGTCGCGCCGATCGTGACGGCGACCGGCCAGGTCTCCGCATCGAGCATCATGCTGGTGCCGCTGTCTCTTCTCATCGACCATCCCTGGACGCTTCCCATGCCTGGCCTCGACGTGTGGGCGGCGATCGTCGGCATAGCACTGATCTCCACGGCGCTTGCTTACGTCCTGTTCTTCCGCATTCTCGAGACGGCCGGGGTCACCAACCTGATGCTCGTCACCTTCCTGATCCCGGTCAGTGCCATCCTGCTCGGTGCCATGTTCCTTGGCGAGACGCTGGAGCCCAAGCATTTCCTGGGCATGGCCTTGATTGCGGCTGGTCTTGCGGCGATCGATGGTCGGCTTATCCGCCTCTTCCAAAGGCCGGCCGCCGACCCCACGTTAGAGTGCCGCGACAACGCTTGAGCGTTTCTGATTTACACGCATTGCGGGCCGGTGGGCGAAAGCACCCGCCGGCCCTGTTTTTTTCATCCCGGTTGTCGGCTATTGCTTGCCGCCACCGTCTTTGTTTCAGGAGCTGGAGTTCCGATGCTTTACGCCGTGTTTTGCTACAATCAAGAAGATGTCACGAACGCCTGGACCAAGGAGCAGGACGAAAAAGTCATGCATGATCTGTTGGCCGTACAGAGCAAATATGCGGAGGCAGGCCGGCTTGGACCAGTGGCGCGCTTGATGCCGACGACGTCGGCGACGACGCTCCGGCACAGTCACAGCGAGACGATCGTAATCGATGGCCCGTTTGCCGAGACGAAAGAGCAACTGCTCGGTTTCTACGTCATCGACTGCGCGTCTGTCGATGAAGCACTCGATTTTGCCCGCGATCTGAGCTCCGCCAACCCGGCTGCTGGCTCCTACGAAATCCGTCCTCTTGCCATCTACAAACCCAGTGAGCTTGCTTCATGACAGACACAGCCTGGATAGACCTCGCACTTGTTTCGGCCCGGCCGCAGGCCGTGGGCGCGCTGTTGCGCTATTTCCGCAACCTCGACACCGCCGAAGAAGCGTTTCAGGAGGCCTGTATCCGCGCTTTGAAGACCTGGCCGAAGAGCGGCCCGCCGCGCGACCCCGCCGCCTGGCTGATCTTCGTCGGCCGCAACAGCGGCATCGACAAGGTGCGCCGCCAGTCCCGCGAGACGGCGCTGCCGCCGGAGGAAATTCTTTCCGACCTCGAGGATCAGGAGGGTGCGCTCGCCGACCAGCTCGACGGCTCCCATTATCGCGACGACATTCTTCGCCTGCTGTTCGTCTGCAGCAATCCGGCACTCCCGGCAACACAGCAGATCGCCCTGGCGCTGCGCATCGTTTCGGGCCTTTCGGTCAAGCAGATCGCCCGTGCCTTCCTCGTCAGCGAGGCGGCGATGGAGCAGCGCATCACCCGCGCGAAGTCGCGGGTCGCGGCCGCCGGCCTTGCCTTCGAGACGCCTGACGCCGCCGACCGCGCCGACCGGCTCGCCGCCGTCGCGACGATGATCTACCTCGTCTTCAACGAGGGCTATTCGGCGATGAACGGCCCGGAAAGCGTATCGGCCGACCTCTGTCAGGAGGCGATCCGGCTCGGGCGCCTGCTGCTGCAGCTTTTTCCGGCCGAGCCCGAGATCATGGGCCTGACGGCGCTCATGATGATCCAGCATTCGCGGGCGCGCGCCCGCTTCGATGCGGATAGCGCCGTCATTCTGCTTGAAGACCAGGACCGCGGCCTGTGGGACCGTCCGTTGATCGACGAGGCGCTGGCTCTGATCGACAAGGCGATGCGCTACCGGCAGCCGGGCGCCTACCAGATCCAGGCCGCGATCGCCGCCCTGCATGCCCGCGCCGAGCGCGCCGACGAGACCGACTGGGCCCAGATCGATCTGCTCTACCAGGCGCTCGAACGGCTGCAGCCCTCTCCGGTGATCACGCTGAACCGCGCTGTCGCGGTATCGAAACGCAAGGGGCCGGAGGCCGCACTCGCCATGATCGAACCGCTTGCCGATAAACTGTCCGGCTATTTCTATTTTCATGGCTTGAGCGGCCATCTGCTGAAGCAGCTCGGCAAGGTGCGCGAGGCGCGGGTCGCTTTTGACCATGCGATCGCGCTTGCCACCAACGCGGCCGAATGCGCCTACATCCGCATGCAGCTCGACAAGCTCGATGAGGCGCCTGGTATCGAGCTTTCCGAAAGAAAAATCTGACGGCCTCTGTCGGGATCCCTCACGCGGCTTCGTCCTTGGATCGACAACGAAACCCAAGGAGATACCCATGAACACCAGCCTTGCTGTGCCCGCCCCAACGGCAAAGTCGATCATCTTCGGCCGCTTTCTCAGCGGCGTGCTTGTCGCCTTCCTGGTCTTCGATGCCGTCATCAAGCTCGTGCCGCTTGCCGTCGTCACCGAAACCATGGTCGCGCTCGGTTATTCCTCCGATCAGGGCCTTGCGCGGCTGCTCGGCATTCTCACATTGCTGTGCACCGTGCTCTATGTAATCCCGCGCACCTCGATCCTCGGCGCCATTCTGCTTACCGGCTATCTCGGTGGCGCCATGGCGACGCATCTGCGGGCCGGCAGCCCGCTCTTCACCCATCTGCTCTTCGGCTTCTATCTGGGCGTCATGGCCTGGGGCGGCCTGTGGCTCAGGGATCCGCGGCTGCGCGCGCTCATCCCGCTCAAGAACTGACGCCCGACTTCGACCGCACAATTGAAGGACGACCATGACCAAGACAGTCGACGACTACATTGCCGGCCTGTCCGGCGTCCCTGCTGATGTGGCAAAACGCCTGCATGCGGCCCTCGTTGCCGCCGGTGGGCTTGCCGATGCCGTCAAGTGGGGGCACCCCATCTATGAAGCTGGTGGCCCAGTCTGCCTGCTCAAGGGAGCCAAAGATCACGTGACCTTCGGTTTCTGGCGCGGCGCCGAGATGCTCGATCTCGACGCCCGCCTGGAGAAGGGCGGCGGCAAGGGCGACATGGCCTATATACGCCTGCGCGCCACCGATGACGTGGACGACGCCGAGGTCGCCCGGCTGGTGGCTAGGGGCATCGAGCTCAATCGCCTGAAAGGCGATCCGATGAAGTAGGCTCTTACGGACGAACGTCTGGCCCGGCGTGATTGCGTCTCCTCGCGGAACCGGCTCGTGATGTCCGGTCCGCGAGACAGAATGATCCGGGCCGCTCTCCCTTCGTCGGCGGCGCGCGCCTACCTGTTCACTCGGTCTTTTGGCGCGCGAAAACCTATATCACCCGGTCTGTCCGGCTGGTCGCAATGACGAGTTCCGTCCCGACACTGCGGGGCACTGCCCGGTACCGTTAATTGTAGGCCGAGCGGGCTCGCGCCTGCCTTGCATCGCCATGGTGCGTCGGGCATCGTCCCTGGGGCCGATCCTCAAAAATTTTCGAAAAAGATTTTGCCCGTGTCGAAATTTGCGAAGCGCGGACGTCCATCGCACGCTGAGACCATTCAAGCCCATTGGAGAGACTATGACTTTTACGGTGACACCACTGTATGCGCTGCCGGTGGCGGCGATCTATCTGATCCTCTGGTTCCGCGTCAGCGCCTTGCGATCGGCGCAGGGCGTATCGTTCGGTGACGGCGGCAACGCGCTTCTGCTTCAACGCATTCGCCAGCACGGTAACTGCGCCGAATGGTCGGCTTTCGTCATCATCCTGATGATGCTTGCCGAAGGCATGGGTGCGCCGGCGCTCTACCTGCACATCTCGGGCGCGCTGCTGCTCATCGGGCGCATCGCGCACCCCTTCGGCCTGAAAGCCGACAATGCAGGGCACCCGCTTCGCTACGTCGGAAACGGCACCAACATCCTCGCTGCGCTCAACGCCATGGTCTGCCTCGGCGTCAACGCCGTCGACCTCTGACATCTGCACACGTTCGAAAGGCAAAACCATGCAATACATGCTGCTGATCTACAACGACCCCCAGAAAGAGCCCGCCTACGGTACACCTGCGTTTCAGGAGATGATGGCCGGGTTCTTCGCCGCCAATGCGCGGATGAAGGAAGACGGCGTGCTGCGTTCGGGCGAGGGCTTGCAGGGAATAGAAACCGCGACGTCACTGCGCATCAAATCCGGCAAGGTCGAAACCATGGACGGCCCGTTCGCTGAAACCCACGAGCATCTTGGCGGCTATTACGTCATCGATGTCGCGGATCTGGATGCGGCGCTCACCTATGCTGCGCTGATACCCTCGGCGCACTTCGGCACGATCGAGGTCCGTCCGTTGATGGACTACAACCCGACGAACTGAAGCGACCCATGACACAGGCCGTCCCCAAAGCCATCGCAGTGGCAAAGTTGCTCGACAGCACCCTGCGGTCGGATCGGGGGCGGCTGCTCGCCATTCTTGCGGCCAATCTGCGGGATCTCTCGCTGGCGGAGGACGCGCTTCAGGAAGCGGCAGTGTCGGCGCTGTCGCATTGGGGCAGGGCCGGCGTGCCGGCCTCGCCACAGGGCTGGCTCCTGACGGTCGCGCGGCGCAAGGCGCTCGACCGCCTGCGCGGCGCGCGCCGGGATGCCCGCAAGGCCGAGGCGCTGGCGCAACTGATCGTGCGGGAAGAGGCGGAACCGGACGACATCCCCGACGAGCGCCTGCGGTTGATCTTCGTCTGCTGCCACCCGGCCCTTGAACTCAAGTCGCGCGTCGCCCTGACCTTGCGAACAGTCTGTGGCCTCACCACCACCGAAATCGCCCGCGCCTTTCTCGACCAGGAGCCGACGATGGGCCAGCGTATCAGCCGGGCGAAGGCCAAGATTGCCGGTGCGGGAATTTCGTTCTTCGTGCCGACAGCAGAACATTGGCCGGCACGGCTGGATGCGGTGTTGACCACCATCTACCTGATTTTCACGACAGGCTATCTCGCGGGAAGCGACTGCACGCGCGACCTCTGCCTGGAGGCCGAATACCTGACGCGGATAATCGATCGGCTGCGCCCGGAAGACCCGGAAATCGAGGGGGCGCTGGCGATGATCCTGCTGACCGCCGCTCGCCGGGCAGCACGGATCGGCATCGACGGAGCGAGCCTTCCCTTAAGCGAGCAGGACCGCAATCTGTGGGATCGGGCGCAGATCACGGAAGGCCGCGCGCTTCTTGCGCGTGCGATCGCCCGACGAAGCCCGGGACCGTTCCAGATCAAGGCCGCCATCGCCGACTGCCGTTTGGCCGAAGGGGGACCCGACTGGCCACAGATCGCGGCACTCTATGCCGCGCTCTTTCGTTTCGAGCCGACGCCCGTGGTCTCGCTGAACGCCGCTGTCGCGGTGGCTGAAGCCGGCGATCCCGCAAGGGGCCTGGAGATCGTCGAAGGGCTTGCGGACCAGCTTGCGGACTATCAGCCCTGGTGCGCGGCACGCGCATCGCTGCTGGCGGCCACCGGCAAGCCGGTTGAAGCCGCCAGGGCCTATGGGCGCGCCATCGAACTCGCGCCCGGGCCCGCCGAGGTATTGTTTCTCGAGAAACGTTTGGCGGCACTGCCATGTACGGGGTCCGCCTTGCCGGGGCGGGAATAGCGGCAGTGTCCGGGCGCACTCCGGTGGCGATCTCCGTCGGGCGTCGCAAGAGGCTGACGGGATCGCTTGAAGGTCGATCCGAAAAGGTCGGCTCAAACGAAACGAAATTGCAGCTGGATCGACAAATCAGAGCGCCTTTATCGGCCGCGATGCAATATCTCTTCACGGGAACAGGAATTCAAGGCCAGATCCCGCGAGGCAATCATGATCCTCTACTACCAGACCCATTCCCCCTTCGCCCGCAAGGCGCTCGTCTTTGCCCATGAGGTCGGCCTTGCCGGCCGGCTCGAGGTCATCCACCACGAGACCAGCCCGACCCGGCGCAACGACGAGGTCTATGCGGAAAATCCGCTCGGCAAGGTTCCGATCCTGTTGCGTGAAGGCAAGGAACCGATCTTCGACAGTGACGTCATCTGCGCCTATCTCGACACGCTGCATGAAGGCCGCAAGCTGATCCCGGAAGCCGGCGAGCCGCGCTGGCGGTCGCTCAGACTGCAGTCGGTGGCCCAGGTTCTTGCCCAGACCGGCATCGGCCTTCGCTGGGAATGGGAGCGCCGTCCCGAACATCTGCGTTATCCGGCGCTCGCCGATGGCTATGCCGAAAAGATCGAAGAAACCTACGATTGGCTGGAGAGGACGCTGGAACCCGAGGCCGCCGTCGATATCGGCCAGATCGCGCTCGCGACCACGCTCTCCTGGATGGTCTTCCGCGAGCTGCCGTCGTTTCGCCATCGGCCGAAGCTGACTGCCTGGTTCGATGCGTTCGAGAACCGGCTGTCGATGCGGGCGACGCCGCTGTCGGGCGAAACGTTCGATTGAGCCTGTAGCCGGCGAAAGCCAACCTCAAGGCCTGGTCGACTTAGGGGCAGGCGAGATCGGCGACCACGGCGTCGAGGATCAGCATGCCGGCGGGCGTGCAGCGCAGGCGCGAATTGCCGAGCCGTTCGATGAAGCCGTGGTCGATCAGGAACTGTTCGCGATCCGGGTCCGGATCGCGGCCGGAAAGGCTCTGCCAACGGGCCAGATCGACACCTTCCTTGAGGCGAAGGCCCATCAGCAGCAACTCGTCGGACTGCGCCTCGAGATCGAGGGATTCCCGCTCGATCATGCCGTGGCCATGGGTCTCGACGAGGCGCAGCCATTCCTCGGGCTTGCGCTCCGTGGAGGTCGCGATCTTGCCGTTGCCGATACCGAGGCGGCCGTGCGCACCGGGACCGATGCCGGCATAGTCGCCATAGCGCCAATAGGTGAGGTTGTGGCGGCTCTCGGCACCTGGGCGGGCGTGGTTGGACACCTCGTAGGCCGGCATGCCGATCGCGGCGGTGATCTCCTGCGTCGCCTCGTAGAGCACGGCCGATTGCTCGCCGTCGGGAACGATCAGCTTGCCGGCCTTGTGCAGGCCGTAGAAGGGCGTGCCTTCCTCGATCGTCAATTGGTAGAGCGACAGGTGGTCGACCGCGTAGGAGACCGCCTCCTTCAGTTCGCGCTCCCACTCCTCGACCGTCTGCTTCGGCCGGGCATAGATCAGGTCGAAGGACATGCGCGGGAAGATCTCGCGCGCAAGCCGGATCGCCTTCAGCGCATCTTCGACGTTGTGCAGCCGGCCGAGGAACTTCAGGTCCCGGTCGTTCAGCGCCTGGACGCCGAGAGAGACGCGGTTGACGCCGGCGGCGCGGTAGCCGTGAAAGCGCGTCGCCTCGACGCTCGAAGGGTTGGCTTCCATGGTGATCTCGATGCCATCGGGCACATGCCAATGGCGAGCGATGCCCTGGAGGATGGCGTCAACCGTCGAAGGCTCCATCAAGGACGGCGTGCCGCCGCCCATGAAGACGCTGGTGACCGTGCGCGGGCCGGAGAGTTCGCGCACCTCTTCCATTTCCTTCAGGAAAGCCGCAACGAAACGCGGCTGGTCCACCGGCTGGTGGCGCACATGGCTGTTGAAGTCGCAATAGGGGCATTTGGCCGCGCAGAACGGCCAATGCACGTAGACCCCGAAACCGGGGTCCATGCCGTCACCGATCGCCGATAGCGTGGCCGTGTGCATTATTGCGTCTCTCATGATCACTTTCAGTAGGGAGCGGGATGCGGGCGGAAAAGCGCACGCACTTCTTATCCCGCTCAGATCAGGCTCCGAGGCAGGTCTCGGCAAAGATCTTGAAGGCGCGGGCGCGGTGCGACAGAGCCTCTTCGTCACCCGGCTTCCAGCCGTGTTTCTCGTCGGCGCTCATCTCGCCGAAGGTGGTCTCGTAGCCCTTCGGCTGGAACACCGGATCATAGCCGAAACCCTGGCTGCCGCGCGGCGGCCAGACGACGAAGCCTTCGACCTCGCCGCGGAAGAGCTCGACATGACCGTCCGGCCAGGCAAGGCAAAGAACCGAGACGAAACGGGCGGTGCGCGCGGAAGGCGTTTGGGCGCCTTTCTCCTGCAGCGCATCTTCGACCTTCTGCATGGCCATGGCGAAGTCGCGGCTGCCATCTTCGCGCTCGGCCCAGTTGGCCGTATAGACGCCCGGTGCGCCGTCGAGCGCGTCGATCGCCAGACCTGAATCGTCGGAAAGCGCCGGCAGGCCGGAGGCCTTGGCCGAGGCGAGCGCCTTGATCGTGGCGTTCTCCTCGAAGGTCGTTCCGGTTTCATCCGGTTCGATGAAGTTGAGGTCTGCGGCCGACTTCGCCTCGAAGCCGAGCGGTCCGATGAGGTCGCGGATCTCGCGGATCTTGCCGGCATTGTGGCTGGCGACGATCAGCGTCTTGTTGTCGAGTTTGCGCATAGTGTCTCGTTTCGTGTTCATTCGATGGACCAGAGGCCCGGCTCCGCACATTCCAGGCTGTTTCCAGCCGGATCGCGGAAGTAGAAGGACCGCGCCCCGTTCGGCCAGCGCGTGTCCGCCTCAATGGCGACGCCGGCGGCCTCCAGCTTGGCTTTCCAGGCGTCGAGTGCCTCCGCCGCAACGCGGAAGCACATGTGGCCCTGGCCGCTGGTGCCGTGCGGGATCGGCGGTTTCACTGTTTCGGCCGGATTGAAGATCAAAAGCACCCCCTGGCCGCAGCGGTAGAACACGTGCCGGTTTCCCGCACGCGTGATCCTCTGCAGGCCGAGAATGCCGCCATAGAAGGCCTCGGCGGCATCGAGATCCGTCGCATAGAGCGCGGTCTCGAGAATGCCTTCCAGCGCCGGGGCCATCCTGAAAATCCTTTCGTCAGCCGGCGATCGCCTGCTTTTGCAGCGCGACCAGCTCGGCAATGCCGTTCTTGGCAAGGCCCATCAGGCTTGCGAATTCCTCTTCCGAGAACGGCTTGCCTTCGGCCGTGCCCTGGATCTCGACGATGCCACCTGCGCCGGTCATGACGAAGTTGGCGTCGGTCTCGGCAGCGGAATCTTCCAGATAGTCGAGGTCGATCACCGACTGGTTGGCAAAGATGCCGCAGGAGATGGCCGCGACATGATCCTTCAGGACCTTCTCGACCTTGACCATGTTGCGGGCTTCCATCCACTTCAGGCAGTCGTAGAGCGCAACCCAGGCGCCGGTGATCGAGGCCGTTCGGGTGCCGCCATCGGCCTGGATGACGTCGCAGTCGATCGAGATCTGGCGCTCGCCGAGCGCCGGCAGATCGACCACGGCGCGCAGCGACCGGCCGATCAGCCGCTGGATTTCCTGGGTGCGACCGCTCTGCTTGCCGCTGGCCGCCTCGCGCCGCATGCGCTCGCCGGTGGCGCGCGGCAGCATGCCGTATTCCGCCGTCACCCAGCCCTTGCCGCCGTTGCGCAGCCAGGCCGGAACTTTTTCCTCAAGGCTTGCGGTGCACAGCACGTGGGTATCGCCGAACCGCACCAGACAGGAGCCTTCCGCGTGCTTGGAAAAATTGCGCTCGAAGGAAACCTTGCGCATTTGGTCGGTTTTTCTGCCGGATGGCCGCATCGTCAACTCCTATCGTATCTCGTCAGCCTTCTAGAGCATGGCAGAGGTAAAGGGAACCGGTGGAAAGCCGGGCTGCCGACCGTTTTTTCCCTTTTGCCAACGGATCGCAGGGACACTATATTCCGGCCACGGCAGGATGTGCCTGCATATGTGGAGTGACATGGTACTGCGCAATCCCGGAGCAAAGGAAATCGCCGCGGCGCTGGACGAGCGCTCGGGCGAAATCTTCCGTCGCATCGTGGAGACCTATCTGACGAGCGGCGAGCCGCTCGGCTCGCGCAATCTGTCGCGGCTTCTGCCGATGGCGCTGTCGCCCGCCTCCGTGCGCAACGTGATGAGCGACCTCGAAGATCTCGGACTCATCTATTCGCCGCATGTCAGCGCCGGCCGCCTGCCCACCCAGACGGGCCTGCGCTTCTTCGTCGACGCCTTCATGCAGGTCGGCAATCTCTCGCCGGAGGATCGCGCCTCGATCGACCGCCATGTGCGCCGTGATGATCATACACAGCCGGTCGACGCGCTTCTGACCGAAGCGAGCCAGATGCTGTCGGGCATGTCGCGCGGCGCGGGCCTCGTCATCACCGCCAAGGCCGATCCGGTCTTGAAGCATGTCGAATTCATCCGCCTGGCGCCGACCAAGGCACTGGCCGTGCTCGTCGGTGAACATGACCAGGTGGAAAACCGCATCATCGAACTGCCGGCCGGCGTCACCAGTTCGCAACTGACCGAAGCGGCAAACTTCCTCAACGCCCATCTTGCCGGTCAGACGATCGCCGAGGTCAGGGCACAGCTCGAAAGGGTGAAGCTGACGGTGCGCGGCGAACTCGACGCGCTGTCGCAGGATCTGGTCGAGCGCGGCCTGGCCATCTGGTCGGGCAACGAGGGCGACGAAAAGCCGGCGCGATTGATCGTGCGCGGCCGCGCCAACCTGCTTGAAGGGCTCGAAGGCGCTGAGGACATCGATCGGCTCAGAATGCTGTTCGATGACCTCGAAAAGAAGGACAGCATGATCGAGCTGCTCGATCTTGCCGAAAGCGGGCCGGGGGTGCGGATCTTCATCGGCTCGGAAAACAAGCTGTTCTCGCTCTCCGGTTCGTCATTGATCGTCGCGCCCTATCGCGATGGCGAGGATCGCATCGTCGGCGCCGTCGGCGTCATCGGTCCGACCAGGCTCAACTATTCCCGCATCGTGCCGATGGTCGACTATACCGCGCAGCTGATGTCGCGGCTTTCCCGTTAAAGACGGGCTTTGGGTGCAGCAAATCAGAGTGCTGCGGCGACCTTTGCGCGCCCGATAAGCCACGCGGCGCTCTCCGAGCGCGATTGAACCCTTGATTTTTCGGCCCCAAACCTCGATATCGGCTTCAAATCCAGTCCCTGAGCATTTTTGCTGAAACGCAGGCTCGCGCTTGCGGCGTGGAAATGCGAAGGACAATAGAGACGACACTGCGGAGAACGTCATGACCGACGATACGAACAAGCACGGACCCGAGGCCACCGACGAGGTATTCGACGCCGCGCCGGACGCTGCCGAGGCTGCCGAGGCAGCAGCCGTTGCCGAGCCCGATGCGTTGGAACTCGCCCGGGCCGAAAGCGCCGAGCTGCGCGACAAGTACCTTCGGCTTGCCGCCGAAATGGATAACCTGCGCCGTCGCACCGAACGCGACGTCAAGGATGCCAAGTCCTACTCCGTCGCTGGCTTTGCCCGCGACATGCTGGCGGTATCCGACAACCTGCGCCGCGCGCTCGACGCCATTCCGGCGGAAGCCAAGGAAGCTGGCGAAGCCGGTCTCAACACGCTGATCGAAGGCGTGGAAATGACCGAGCGCTCGATGCTCTCGGCGCTCGAGCGCCACGGCGTCAAGAAGCTGGAGCCCGAGGGACAGAAGTTCGACCCGAACTTCCACCAGGCCATGTTCGAAATCCCGAATACGGACGTTCCGAACAACACGGTGCTGCAGGTCGTCCAGGCTGGCTACACCATCGGCGACCGCGTCCTGCGCCCGGCCATGGTCGGCGTTTCCAAGGGCGGCCCGAAGGTGGTTGCCGGCGAGAACGGCGACGCGCCGACCGCCTGATCCTGACGATCGGAGTTCAAAAAAGAACGCCGCGCGACCATCGCGCGGCGTTTTTTGTTCGAGCGTTGCGTTAGCGGACGCTATCCGAAGAGCTGCTGCAGGTGGTCGTTGAGGAAACGTCCCTCGGGGTCGACTTTTGCCCGGAGCGCCCGGAAGTCGCCAGCCCGAGGGTAGAGGGCCGTTACGTCCTCGGCGCCGAGGAAGTGCAGCTTGCCCCAGTGCGGCCGCGAGCCGTATTGCCGGAGGATCGTGTCGACGTCCTTCAGGTATTCCCAGTAGTCGGTGCCCGGTTCGCCAGAGACCGAGAGCGTGATCGAGTCCTGCTCGAAGAACGGGCTGATCCAGCCGGTGTCGCCGGCGGTGAAGCGATATTCGATCGGGTAGATGCAGGTCGGGTGCTTCTCCAGCATCAGCTTGCGCACCGCCTTGACCGCGTCCTTGCCGTTTGCCACGGGCACCGCATATTCGAGCTCGTGGAAGTTCGGCACGTATTCGATCGGATAGATCTCCGAGGAATAGGCGATCTTTTCGAAGCCGCGCTCCATCGGCGCTTCCTCGGTGATGTCGATCACCTTCATCTCGCAGACGTCGGAGGTCTTGTCCGTGGTCGAGACCGAGGCCGTGTCGGGCAGGCAGTAGCAATGCCGGCTCTCAGGCACCGGGCACCAGAAGAAGCCGAAATGGCGATGCTTGGCGGCCAGCTCGTCGTGCTGCTCGATCATCTCGTCGAAGGTGCAGCGCCAGAGCTTTTCATGCAGATTGTAGCTCTCCATCGCCTGCAGGGTGATCTCCGAGATCACCCCGAGCATGCCGACCGATACGCGCGCCGCCTCCAGCAGGTCCGGCGTCGTCTCGTCGACGACGAGGATGTTGCCGTCGGGCTGCACCAGGCGCATGCCGACGATCTGCGAGGCCATGTTGCCGAGCCTGGCGCCGGTGCCATGCGTGCCTGTTGTCAGCGCGCCTGCGAGTGCCTGGCTGTCGATGTCGCCCTGGTTGATCAGCGACAGGCCGTTTTCCTTCAGCACCTTGCCGAGCTGGTTGATGGTGGTGCCGGCCTTGACCGCCACGCGCTTGCGCCCACTGTCGATGCTAACGACGCCCTGCATGCCGGAGAGCGTCAGGTGCAGGCCGCTCGTCAGCGCCACCGGCGTGAAGGAATGCCCGGAGCCGGCGCAGCGCACATTGAGCCCGCTGGATGTCGCCTCGCGGACCATTTGTGCGAGCGCTGCCTCGCTGTCCGGCGCGCCGCGGTGGCGCACGATGCATGATTGGTTTCCGACCCAGTTGCGCCAGTGGCCACCTGCCTGAAGCATTTTTCCCCTCCCTCAAACCGCGGTGAAGCAATTGTCGACGAACAGATGCGTGCCGTTGATGAAGCTCGCCTCGTCGCTCGCCAGAAACAGCGCCGCGTTCGCCACTTCCTTCGGGTCGCACATGCGGCCCTGCTGCGCGGCGATCGCCGCTTCCGAGACGTCGACCCCGTATTTGCTGAGCCCGACGAGTTCGCGCTTGCCGTGGTCGGTGGCGATGAAACCGGGGCAGACAGCGTTGCAGCGGATGCCGCGGTCCCGGAACTCCACCGCAATGGCGCGCGCGAACATGTGGCAGGCGCCCTTGGTGGTGTCGTAGAGCACTTCCATCGGCGTCGCGGCCACAGCCGAAATCGACGAGGTGCAGACGATGCTGCCGCCGCCAGCCGCAAGCATGCCCGGCAGCACCGCCTTGGTCATCAGGAACATGCTGCGCACATTGACCGCCATCAGCCGGTCCCACTCGTCCTCCTCGGTTTCGAGAAAGGGACCGACGGCCAGGATGCCGGCGTGGTTGAAGAGCACCGTGATCGCGCCGAAAGCCGCCTCGACCGCCTTGACGGCAGAGGTCACCTCGGCCGACACCGAAACGTCGGCGGGCGCAAAAATCGCCTCGCCGCCCTTGGCGCGGATCGCCGCGGCAACCTCTTCGCCCTTGCTGCGCGGCAGGTCGACGATGCCGACTTTGGCGCCCTCGCGGGCAAAGAGTTCGGATGCCGCAAGGCCGCAGCCTCCCGCGCCACCGCTGATCAGCGCCACCTTGCCTGAAAGCCTGCCTGTCATCGCGTCCTCCCTTCGTGCACCATCGCGAGCCGCCAAGTGGCGCGTTCGCGACAGGTGCCGTTTCCCTCTCCCTGGGAATTATTGTTGACGAGCGAGGGGCTGTCGATATCCCATGGGGGATACGTAGGGTTGGGGGATGACAAGGGAATGCGCGCAAGCGAGTCCGCCGACATTTCGGCGATGATCGGCCTGATCGGCACGGAGGATTTCGGTGAGGCGCTGGACCGGATGTTGCGGTCGGTCACCAGCTTCGATCTCTCGGTCGCCTTCGCCTATCCCTATGATGCCAGGCCGATCGTGCTGCATGACGGCTATACGGCCAAGGTATCGGCAAGTGCGCTTGCCGCCTATCTCGGTGGCGCCTACCTGCTTGATCCCTTCTATGTCGCCTGTTGCGCCGGCCAGCCGGCAGGGCTGTGGCGGATGCGCGAGCTCGCGCCGGACCAGTTCTTCCAGTCGGCGTTCTCGTCCTCGGCCGAAGTGCACCCTTGCGTGTCAATGGAAAAGGGCGTTCTGGTCGAGGAGGTGGGTTTTGTCATTCCGCTCGACGGCGGTCTGCAGGCGACCTATTCGCTGATGCGCGGGCGCGGCGGTGAGCCCTTCAGCGCGGCGGAGCTGGCGCGGCTGCGCGTCTATGAGCCGATCGTGCGCGAGGCCGTCCGATCGAACTGGCGCCAGCAGGGCCAGGCGGTTGCGTCGCCGCCATCCGAGGAGGGCGACGATGCGATGGAGGCTGCATTCGACAGCCTCTGTTCAGATCGGCTGACCAAGCAGCAGCGCAACATCGTGCGGCTGATCCTCAGGGGCCACAGCAACCTTTCGATCGGCAAGGTGATGAACATTGCCGAAGGCACGGTGCGTATCCATCGCAAGAACATCTATCGCCGGCTCGGCATTTCGAGCCAGGGGGCGCTGTTCCGGATTTTCATTGATCATTTGAACGGGCGTCAGCTTTACTGACGCAGGCTCCGGGCGACTGCGCGCATCCGGCCGGATGCGCCCCTTCGATTACGCTCAGGCCGCGTGCGAGGTCGCGTCGTCGTCGAGCAGCGTGTAGATCGCGCTGGCGGAATCGCTCGAGCGGATCTTGGCGACCATGTCCTGATCGCGCAGCACGCGGGCAATGCGCGACAGCGCCTTGAGGTGATCCGCGCCGGCGCCCTCAGGCGCGAGCAGCAGGAACACGAGATCTACCGGCTGGTCGTCCAGTGCCTCGAAATCGACAGGCGTGTCGAGGCGCGCAAAGATGCCGATGATCGAGGGAAGATTGTTGAGCTTGCCGTGCGGGATGGCGATACCGTTGCCGACACCGGTGGAACCGAGGCGCTCGCGCTGCAGGATCACGTCGAAGATTTCACGCTCGGGAAGCCCGGTGATCTTTGATGCTTTTGCCGCCAATTCCTGGAGGAGCTGCTTTTTCGAGTTGGCCCTCATGGCCGGGATGATCGCATTTTGATGCAGTAGACCTGCCAATGCCATTCTTTTGTCCTCGTTCGCCGGTTAGAGCCGGACAACATCATCATAAATGCGTCGCAATGGCTCTAACCATCTTTGTCATGGCGGGTTCCATGCACAGAAAAGTCACATTTTCCGGCCTGCCCGCTGATTATGGGCAAGGGGAGCACCGGCGTGCCGGCACCCCCCTATCCGCTCATGCTTTGATATTGGCAGCGTCGATCCAGCCAATATTTCCATCGTTGCGTCTGTAGACGATATTCAGATCGTCCTTGCCTGGGCTACGGAACATCAGGACGGGTTCGTCCGTCATGTCGAGCGCCATCACGGCGCTGGCGACAGACATCGTCCTCAACTGTTTCGTGCTTTCGGCGACGATCGTCGGTGCGTAATCCTCGGGGACTTCGTCATCCTCGAAGGGCACCGAATCCATCACTGTGTAGGCGACCTCGGCAGCGTTCTGTCCGTTGCCGTTATGGTGATCCTTCAGCTTGCGCTTGTAGCGACGCAGACGCTTTTCGATGCGATCCGACGCCGCGTCAAAGGCAGCCTGTGGGTCATTCGCCTGACCGTTCGCCTGCATAACCACGCCCGTATCGAGATGAAGCTTGCAGTCGGCGCTGAAGCGCGGCCCGGATTTTTCCACAGTGACCTGGCTTGAATATCCTCCGTCGAAATATTTGGTAACGGCCTGCTCGATCTGCTCGCCGATGCGGGCACGGAACGAATCGCCGATTTCCATCTGTTTACCGGATACACGCACACTCATGGAGTTTCCTCTCTCGTTCGTGATTTGCGCAGCCAGTCTATTCCAAGCGGTCCCGTCATCCAAGCCTTTCAGACTTGCGGGGCGCCTCTGTCGCAGCCACCGGTCGCACCGGGAGGCTTCCGGGGCGAGCATGTCCCGGCAATTGCGGCGGGCTCATATCGCCTGTGTCGGAGAGAGTCAATCGAAGGTCGCAAAAAAGTTAATGCGCCTTAACTTCCGGTGCTCAGAAACCCGCGGCTTTGGCCAGCGCGCGCTTCTCCCGCCGGCGCTGCACGGAGGAGGGGATGTTCATCGCTTCCCGGTATTTGGCGACGGTGCGCCGGGCGATGTCGATGCCGGCCTTCTTCAGGCTGTCGACGATATCGTCGTCGGAAAGCACGGCTTCGGTGCTCTCCTCGAGGATCAGCGTGCGGATCCTGTGGCGCACGGATTCGGCCGAATGACTGTCGCCGCCCTCGGCCGAGCCGATCGAGACCGTGAAGAAGTACTTGAGCTCGAACAGCCCGCGCGGCGTCAGCATGTACTTGTTCGAGGTGACGCGGCTGACGGTCGATTCATGCATCTTGATCGCGTCGGCGACGGTCTTGAGGTTCAGCGGCCGCAAATGGCCGATGCCGTTGGCCAGGAACGCGTCCTGCTGGCGAACGATCTCGCTCGCGACCTTCATGATCGTCCGGGCGCGCTGGTCGAGGCTGCGCGTCAGCCAGTTGGCGTTCTGCAGGCATTCGTTGAGGAAGGCCTGGTCGGCGCTGTTTTTCTGCGTGCCGCGCGATACTGAAGCGAAGTAGGCCTGATTGACCAGAACGCGCGGCAGCGCGTCCGGATTGAGCTCGACCAACCAGGAGCCGTCGGGGGCTGCGCGCACGACGATATCGGGCACGATCGCCTCGCTGACGCTGGTCTCGAAGCTGGTGCCGGGTTTGGGATCGAGCTTGCGGATTTCCGCGAGCATGTCGATCAGGTCTTCCTCGTCGACGCCGCAGATCTTCTTGAGCGTTGCAAAGTCTCGCCGCGCCAGAAGTTCGAGATTGGCAAGCAGCGCCTCCATGGCCGGATCGAGGCGGTCGCGGGCGCGCAGCTGGATGGCGAGACATTCGCCGAGCGAGCGCGCGAAGACGCCGGGCGGGTCGAACTGCTGCAGCGTCAGAAGCACGCGCACGACGTCGGCATGCGCGGCGCCCAGCCGCTCGCCGACCTCGCCGAGGTCCGCCTGCAGGTAGCCGGCGTCGTCGAGCTGGTCGATGAGATGCTGCGCGATCAGCCGGTCGGAGGCGTCCGGCAGCGCGAAGGGCAATTGTTCGAGCAGCGTTTCGCGCAGGCTCTTGCGGCCGGCGACGAAGTCGTCGAGGTCGTAGTCGTCGCCTTCGCCGCCGCCGGGCATCGATTTCCACTGGCCGAGCAGTTCCGGCGCGTCGGCGCGCTGCGGCGCCGTGTCGTCCTGAAAGACATTGGCAAAATCGGCATCGAGCTGGTCGTCGAGCCGCTCGCCGCTCTGCGACGTAGCGCTTTCATAGAGATCCGCCTGGCCGCCGCCGTCATCGCTTCCGGAAAGCTCGTCTCCGCCCGCCGTCTCGCTCCGCTCCGACACGGCGAGATCGTCATTTGCCTGAAATTCGAGCAGCGGGTTTTTCTCGACTTCCTGGGCGATGAACTGATTGAGCTCAAGATGCGTCATCTGCAGCAGCTGGATCGACTGCATCAGCTGTGGCGTCATCACCAGGGACTGGGACTGGCGCAGATGAAGGCTGGCGGACAGTGCCATGCTGACGCGAAACTCCCGAGAGATCTCCAGGGGCCGCGCGCTTCTCCGGTCGCCGGTGGCGGGCCCTTTTATAATTGGCCCAAAAATTGCTTATCGGAAAGGTTTGGTCAAGCGCGATCGCGGGCTGAATCGCCCGCGATCGGGTCTCAGAGGCTGAAATTGTCGCCGAGATAGAGCCTGCGCACGTCAGGATTGGTGACAATATCGTTGGCGCGACCATGCGTCAGCACTTCGCCCGCATGGATGATATAGGCGCGGTCGATCAGGCCGAGCGTCTCGCGAACGTTATGATCGGTGATGAGCACGCCGATACCGCGCGAGGTCAGGTGGCGGACAAGCGCCTGGATGTCGGCGACCGAAATCGGATCGACGCCGGCAAAGGGCTCGTCGAGCAGCATGAAGGTCGGGTCGGTCGCAAGCGCACGGGCGATTTCGAGACGGCGGCGTTCGCCGCCGGAAAGCGCGATCGCCGGCGACTTGCGCAGATGGGTGATGTTGAACTCGCCGAGCAGGTCGTTGAGCTTGCTCTCGCGCCGCTCCAGGTTCTTGTCGTGGACCTCGAGAACCGCGCGGATGTTCTCCTCGACCGTCAGTCCGCGGAAGATCGACGCTTCCTGCGGCAGGTAACCGACGCCGAGACGCGCGCGCCGATACATCGGCATGGTCGTCACGTCGTTGCCGTTGATCTCGATCGAGCCCTCGTCGACGGGCACGAGGCCGGTGATCATGTAGAAGCAGGTGGTCTTGCCGGCGCCGTTCGGGCCGAGCAGGCCCACGGCCTCACCGCGCCGCACCACCAGCGACACGCCGTTGACGACCCGGCGCTCGCGATAGGCCTTGGTGAGCCCGCGGGCGATCAGCGTGCCGTCATAGCGCGCCTTGTCGACCGCATGGCCGGAAGCGACCGCAGCGGTCGCCGACGGTTTGCGGACCCGTTTGCGCTTGTGGAGGAAGGGAAGTTGCACGAGCGGTCTACGTCAGTTCTTCTTGCGGGACTGCGGGTCGAGCTGGATCTGCACGCGGCCGCCGCAGGCTTCGAGCTGGGCCTCTCCGGTTTCCATCTGGACGTTGAGCTGGCAGCCGACGAAAACGTTCTTGCCTTCCGACAGAACGACCTTGTCGCCCTTGAGAACGAAGACCTGCTTGGTCATGTCGAACGAACCGGTATCGGCCGTCGCCTGTTGCGTGCCGGAGCTCAGGAACACCTTTTCGCTGACCTCGATACGGTCGATGTCGGCGTCGCCGCTCGAAACCGAGCCGCCGCCGGACTTGTAGAAGACGACCATGTTGCCGGCCTGCAGCGTCGTCGTGCCCTGCACGACCTTGACGTTGCCAGTAAAGATCGCTTTGCTTTCCGGGTCCTTGATTTCGAGCTTGTCGCTCTCGATCTGGATCGGCTTGTCGTTGGACAGTTCAAGGCCCTTCATCTTGCTCGACGTGGCCTGCGCAAAAGCGCCGGAGGCAATAATCAAAGCGCCCGCTCCGGCAATGGCCAGGCTGGCGGAAATCTTCAAAAATGAGGCGGTTGTGACCGACATGGAGTGCACCGGGTCCTATTTCGCGTTCTTGCGGATGGCGGTGGGCTCGACGTTCACCCTCACCATGCCCTCGAATATTACAATACGTCCCTTATCCGTCATTCGCAGCGTCTGCGCAATGATCGAACCGCCCTTCATGCTGATCGCAACGGGCTTCTTCGTTTCCATCTCGCCGGCATTGATGTCCAGATAGGCCGACTGGAAGTCGGCGTTGATGCCATTATTGACGGAAATGGTGAACGGGGCGTTCATGTCGAGCGTATTGGCGCCGCGATCGTAGATGCCGTTGGTGGCGTCCACCGTCGCGATCATGGAATCCTTCATCGGCATTTCCGCGTGGATCGTCTGCAGCGTGATGATATCGGGGTTGGCGATATCCTGGAGCGCCCGCTGCGCCTTCATCGAATAGCTGATGCCCTGTTTGTTGCGGCCGGAAATCGCCGGGTTCTTCATGACGATCTTGCCGTCCTCGATCGTTGCGGTCTCGATCTGCAGGTCGACGGGCAGGAAGGCGCGCACGAAGGATACGGCGGCAAATACGATGGCGATGATGCCGGCGACGATCGGCAGGATGACCTTCAGGCGGCGCACGCGCGCGGAATGCCGCGCGGCAAGCGCATAGGCGTCGGCGGAGCTCGCACCCGTATCGGCAAAGATGCCCGGGGCTGGCGCGTGGTTCAACATGGAAGGGCCTGTCGGTTCTACTGCTTTTATTGTCGTTGACCCGGTGAAGGGTCATTTACATACATGGGTGTAAGTCGTCGCAAATATGGATATTTTTTGCTGCCGCACAATGGCGCCGCAAAAAAACTCGGGTGAAGCGCAAAAACGCCAGCCGCGGCTTTCAACCGTGGCCAAGCGCGTCTATGGAATATGCCTCTGCGCGCGCAGATAGCATGTTCCTGCGGAAACTGACAGAAGCTGCGCCAACAAATCGGGAGAAACCCACATGGACGAACTCGCCATCGCCGATCGCCGCAGCTTGCGCCGGAAATTGAGTTTCTGGCGCTTTGTGGTGGCGGGCCTGCTTCTCGTCGCCGCATTCGCGATCTTTGCCTGGTCGGGGGCTGCCGACGACGTCGGCCGCAACAGGCAGCATGTGGCGCGCGTCGCAATCACCGGCTTGATCCAGGATGACCGAGAGCTGCTCGAACGTCTCCAGAAAATCGCCGACAACGACAGCGTCAAGGCGCTGGTCGTGACCATTTCGTCGCCGGGCGGCACGACCTATGGCGGCGAGGTCATCTATAAGGCGATCCGCAAGGTTGCCGCCAAGAAGCCTGTCGTTTCCGATGTCCGCACGCTTGCCGCGTCGGCGGGCTACATGATCGCGCTCGGCGGCGACACGATCGTTGCCGGCGAAAGCTCGATCACCGGCTCCATCGGCGTCATCTTCCAGTACCCGCAGATCAAGGAGCTGATGGATAAGCTCGGCGTTTCCCTGGAATCGATCAAGTCGCGGCCGCTGAAGGCCGAGCCGTCGCCCTTCCATCCGGCGAGCGACGAGGCAAAGGCCGTGATCCAGTCGATGATCGACGACAGCTACGCCTGGTTCGTCGACCTGGTTGCCGAGCGCCGCAAGCTGCCGCGTCCGGACGCACTGCTGCTCGCCGACGGACGCATTTTCACCGGCCGCCAGGCGCTCAAGGCGAAGCTTGTCGACACGCTTGGCGGAGAAGACGAAATTCGTGCCTTCCTCACGGAGAAAAAGGTATCCAAGGACCTGCCGATCGTGGATTGGGAAGCGCCGCGCAAGACCCTGCCTTTTGGTCTCGGCGCGATCGCCGCCAACTGGATCAAGATGTTGGGATATGACGCTTTTCCGGCAATGAGCGGGCTCGAAAAAGTTGCGGGCGACAAGTTGTTTCTTGACGGTCTTGTTTCGGTTTGGCAGGTTGATGGCCAATGAGCAAGGCGACATATACCCAGCCTGAACCGTGAAGCGATGTCGGTGATTTCGCAAATGCCGCGCACCGCCTTGCGGAAATCACAATGCAGACCGAAAAAAGCAAAACAAACAAGAATTTGAGGGGGCGACAGTGATCAAGTCAGAACTGGTGCAGATTGTTGCAGCTCGCAATCCGCATCTCTACCACCGCGATGTCGAAAATATCGTCAACGCGGTCCTCGATGAGATCACCGACGCGCTCGCCGCAGGCAACCGTGTCGAACTGCGCGGCTTCGGTGCCTTCTCGGTCAAGAACCGGCCGTCGCGGTCCGGACGCAACCCACGCACCGGCGATTCCGTTTTCGTCGAGGAAAAGTGGGTTCCGTTCTTCAAGACCGGCAAGGAACTGCGCGAGCGGCTCAATCCGGGCATGAACGGCGACGACGAGGATTGATCGTCCTTGGCGGTCGCCAGAGGCCCGCAAACGACCCCTGTAGTCGAGGCCCGTTGCCGGCAAGCGTCCGGCAAAGAGAACGGGTGTCGGCGAAATGGAGCGATTGAATGTTCAAGAAACTGATCAACATCGTTGTTCTCGTGCCGGTCGCCATCGTCCTGATCGTGCTGAGCGTAGCCAATCGCCAGAGCGTGACGCTGGCGCTGAACCCGTTCCGGCCTGAAGACAGCGTGCTTTCCGTCAGTGCGCCGTTCTTCGTCTTCCTGTTCCTTGCCGCGATCGTCGGCGTCATTCTCGGCGCTGCCGCAACCTGGTTCAGCCAGGGCAAGTACCGCAAGCGCGCGCGCAGCGAAGCGAGCGAAGCGCTGAAATGGCACCGCGAAGCTGAAAAGCACCGCAGCCAGGCGGAAAAGCTCGCGACCCAGGCGACGCTCGCCGCTCCGCAGAACTGATCAAGGCAGACATCCCCGAAGACCCGGGACGGCATGATCGCTCGGCCGGCGTCGGGCCTTCAGCTGGCGGCTTCCGGCGTCCCGCCGACGGCGGCGCTGAAATCGGCGAAGAATTGCTGTGCCAGTTTCTTGGCGGTCGAGTCGATCAGGCGTGAGCCGAGCTGTGCGAGTTTGCCGCCGATCTCCGCCTTGACGTCGTAGCGCAGCACCGTTTCTTCCCCGTCTTCGCTCAAGGCGACGTCCGCGCCGCCCTTGGCAAAGCCGGCAATGCCGCCCTTTCCCTCGCCCGAGATCGTATAGCTCTCCGGCGGATTGAGATTGGAGAGCATGACATTGCCGGTGAAGGAGGCCGAGACCGGGCCGATCTTGATCTTCACCACGGCCGCAAGCTCGGTTGGCGATTTCATCTCCAGCGATTGGCAGCCGGGGATGCATCGCTTGAGGATGTCCGGGTCGTTGAGGCCACGCCACACCGCGTCGCGCCCAGCCGAAATCCGCTCTTCGCCGGTCATGTCCATGCGTTTCCTCCCCCGTCCTGTGCCTTGCGCCCGGTATCGCGCGCAAGAGGTCCTCCGGACACATTAGACCTGCCGCTGATTGTCCGGAAGCCGGTTGTGGCTCGAGGAAATCTGCGGCGGGTTCTTGCGCCTTGATCTTCGCAAAACGGAAACGGCTTTGCCAAGAGCATCAGCGATGCTATTTGCAGCTTCAATGGATGCCGTGGCTGAAAGCTGCGGCGACAAACCTCATGGCGTCCGCCCGCTCGTACCGGATACTGCGCAGGGCAGGCGGCGCATGCTCTAACAAAGCCCAGGGATTTCAGCGTGAAGGAAAAGGACCGGCGGTCGAAGAATGCCTCCGTGACGACGGCCAAGGGCCGCGGTGCCGAGGCGCGTGGCGGCGGCCGCCACGGGGAGAAGCGGCCGGCACCGCAGAAAGGCGGCGGCTTCAAGGAGCGGCCAACGCGACCGGCGGCAACGCAGGGCGCGGAGATGCGTGAGAAGCCGGCAAAGCATGCGCCTGTGCAGGAAACGCCGGCGCGGGTGATCGCGCGGCGAACCGGTGACAAGCCGGCCGAGCGCGTGCCGCTCATTCTCGAAACGTCGGACGCATCCGGCTATCACCTGATCGACAGCGGCGCCGGCGAAAAACTCGAGCAATACGGTCCCTACCGCATCGTGCGCCCCGAGGCGCAGGCGCTCTGGCCGCGCAGCCTGCCCGATAGCGTCTGGGAAAAGGCCGACGCGATCTTCACCGGCGACACCGACGAAGACGGCATGGGCCGCTGGCGCTTTCCCGGCGCCGTGCTCGGCGAGACCTGGCCGATGCAGCTTCTCGGTACCGATTTCCACGGACGCTTCACCTCGTTCCGCCATGTCGGCGTCTTTCCCGAACAGCTTGCGCACTGGAGCTGGGTGAAGGACCAGGTGGAGGCGGCCGGACGGCCGCTGAAGGTCCTGAACCTCTTCGGCTACACCGGCGTCGCCTCGCTGATCGCCGCCAGGGCCGGCGCCGAGGTCACCCATGTCGACGCCTCGAAGAAGGCGATCGGCTGGGCGCGCGAAAACCAGCAGCTGGCGCGCGCCGAAAACCTGCCGATCCGCTGGATCTGCGACGACGCAATGAAGTTCATCCAGCGCGAGGAGCGTCGCGGCAGCCGCTACGACATCATCCTGACCGACCCGCCGAAGTTCGGTCGTGGTCCGAACGGCGAGGTCTGGCAGCTCTTCGACCATCTGGCGGCCATGCTCGACATCTGCCGGGAAATCCTGTCGCCCGAGGCACGCGGCCTGGTGTTGACGGCCTATTCGATCCGGGCGAGCTTCTATTCGATCCATGAACTGATGCGCGAGACGATGCGCGGCCGCGGCGGCCGGGTGGAGTCGGGCGAACTCATCATCCGCGAGGGCGGGCTTGACGGCCGCGAGCCGGGCAGGGCGCTTTCGACCTCTCTCTTCAGCCGCTGGGTACCGCAATGACGAACGACAGAAGCGAGCACGGCACTGGCCGTGTCGGTCAGGTGAAGGAGGTCACGAGCCTCACCAACCCGATCATCAAGGACATCCGCGCGCTGACGCAGAAGAAGCACCGCGACGAGACGCGCTCCTTCATGGCCGAGGGCCTGAAGCTGGTGATCGATGCGCTCGATCTCGGTTGGAAGATCAAGACGCTGATCTACGCCAAGGCGGCCAAGGGCAAGCCGCATGTGGAGCAGGTGGCGGCCAAGACCTTCGCCAAGGGCGGGCTGGTGCTGGAAGTCAGCGAGAAGGTGCTCTCGGCGATCACGCGGCGCGACAATCCGCAGATGGTCGTCGGCATCTTCGAGCAGCGCTATCGGTCGCTGAAGGATCTGAAGCCCGAGCTCGGCGAGACCTATGTGGCGCTCGACCGGGTCCGCGATCCGGGCAACCTCGGTACCGTCATCCGCACCGCCGATGCCGCCGGTGCCTCTGGCGTCATTCTCGTCGGCGAGACCACCGATCCGTTTTCACTCGAAACCGTGCGTGCGACCATGGGCTCGGTCTTCGCGATGCCTGTGGCGCGTGCGAGCACCGAGGATTTCATCCGCTGGCAGAAGTCTGCCGGCGTGAAGGTGGTCGCGACCCATCTCGCCGGTGCCGTCGACTATCGCACCATCGACTACAAGACCAAGCCGGTCGTGCTTCTGATGGGCAACGAGCAGTCGGGCCTGCCGGAGGAGCTTGCGCGCGAGGCGGGCGCGCTTGCCCGCATCCCGCAGGCCGGAAGGGCGGATTCGCTCAATCTGGCGATCGCCACCGGCATCATGCTGTTTGAGGCGCGCCGCCACCTTCTGACGCTGGATGCCCGCGCATGAGCGAGAAGCCGGTGCTGTTTTCGCGGCCGCTGCCGATCGCGGTCTTCATCGTCCTCGCGCTCATTGCTGATCAGGCGATCAAGTACCTGGTCGAGCTTTACCTGCCCTTCAACCAGGCGGTCCATGTCGTGCCGATGCTGGCACTCTACCGCACCTACAACTACGGCGTCGCCTTCTCGATGCTGTCGGGCATGGAGGGCTGGTTCATCGTCGGCATGCGGCTCACCGTCTGCGCCTTCGTGCTCTGGCTGTGGAAGCGCACGCCGAAGGATCGGTTCTTCGCCCATTTCGGCTATGCGCTGATCATCGCCGGCGCGCTCGGAAACCTCGTCGACCGGCTGCTCTTCGGCTACGTCATCGATTACATCCTCTTTTACACGGAGACCTGGTCTTTCGCCGTCTTCAATCTGGCCGATACGTTCATCACCATCGGCGCCGGCGCGATCATTCTTGACGAGCTGCTGCACGCGAAAAAGGCGCATCGCTAAGATTTTAGCGATGCGTTGAAGCCATTCGGAACGCCTGTCGTGTTACCCGGAACGCATGAGCGAACCGTCACGACTGCTAGAGCGGATCGAAACCGGCTTCGGGAGAGACGCCCGGGCGGGCAGCGTTGCGCCGGTCTCCGCGCTTCCGCTAGATGCACCGTCGTCCCGCGCGGCGCCGGAGCCGCCAGCTTCTGGCGGGCGCTCCGCCCTCAGGCACGCGTCCCTTGCCTTGCTCGGCCTGATCGCCTCCGGCCTTATTCTCGTGATCGGCATAACCGCCGGCTTTCACCTGTTCGCCGCGGCGATTGCTGCGGCCGGCGTGGTCGGCGCGCTTCTGCTGGCCGTCGAGGCCATCCGCTCCTTTGATAGCGCACCGGTTTCCGAGGAAGTGGAGCGGGACAACGATTGGCATCGCTCCGAAACGTCGGCACTGCTTTCGACCATTCACGATGCGCTGGGCGACCTTGCGATCATGCGCGGCATGGACGGCAAGATCGTCCACGCCAATGCGGTCTTCCATGAGGTCTGCGGCCAGCCGGATGTCCGCGGTCTGGCCTGCAGTGCCCTTGGCCTGAGCTTCGAGCCGAAGGCCGCGCCCAATCACTATCTCGTGCGCATCGCCACGGCCGAGGGCATCCGCCTTTTCGACTGGCATGACGTGATCGCCCGCGATCCGGCAAGCGGCAAGCTCATGCGCCACAGCATTGCGCGCGACGTCACCGAAGAGGCGCGGGCGGCGCGCGAGCGCGAGGCGGCGCGCCGGCGGGCGGAGGAAGCGAGCCGGGCAAAGTCGCGGTTGCTCGCCACCGTCAGCCACGAGATCCGCACGCCGCTTTCGGGCATTCTCGGCATGAGCCATCTGCTCGGCCAGACCCGGTTGTCGAGCGAGCAGAAGAACTATCTCGCAGGCATGCAGCAGTCCGGCCACGCGCTGGTGCAACTGGTCGAGGACCTGATCGACTTCTCGTCGCTTTCGGCCGGCCGCTTCCAGTTCCGCCCCAGCCGACAGGACCCGCGCGGCGTCGTCGAGAGCGTCGTGGAAATGCTCTCCAATCGCGCCCACGAAAAGGGCATCGAGATCGGCGCCACGGTTTCCGTCGACGTTCCCGCACTGATGGCGTTCGACGCGGCGCGCCTGCGCCAGGTGCTTTTCAACGTCATCGGCAACGCGGTCAAGTTCACGGAAGTCGGCGGCGTCTTCGTCAGCGCGGACACGATCGAAGACTGCGTGCGGATCCGCATCGACGATACCGGGCCGGGCATGACGCCCGACGATCTGAAGCGCATCTTCGAGGAGTTCGAGCAGGCCGGCAACGACGAACAGCGCGCCAAGGGTACGGGGCTTGGTCTGGCCATATCCAGGCGCATCATGCAGGCGTGCGGCGGCAGCCTCACGGCCGCAAGCGCGCCCGGTCGCGGCAGCCGCTTCGAAATCCGCCTGCCGCTTGCGGAGGTCGAGGCGGTCGCGACGGAGCGTCGTTCCACCCTTGCCGGATCGCATGTGCTGGTCATGGCCCCCGATGGCCCGGCCTCGGCGGCGCTGGCCGCAACCATCGCAACGCTTGGCGGGCGCTGCCACCGCGCGACGACGCTTGCCGCGGCCCAGCACGTTCTCGCCGACGTGCAGGCTGGCGGCGCGCCGCTCACCGATGTCATCGTCGATCATCGACACGCACAGCAGTACGAGCAGCTGCTGGCGCTCCAGCCGGCCATCGGCCGGCTGGAGCTTCGCCGCACCTACCTGATCAATCCGGAGGAGCGCAACAGCCACCCGGTCAACCAGATGGACGGCTACGAGGCCTGGCTGATCCGGCCCTTGCGCGAAAAGTCGCTGGTCGAGGTGCTGCTCGGCCGGCTGAAGGGCATCGAAAAGCGCGACGCGATCAACGACAACAGGCCGGTGCTTAGGGAAGAGCCCGCCGCCGACCCGGTCCGCCGGCCCGGAGATGGTATCCTGCTGGCCGAGGACGATCCGATCAACGCGCTGATCATCCGCACCCTGCTGCAGCGCTCTGGCCACGCGGTCCAGCTGGTCGGCGACTTTCCCGCGGTCGCGGAAGTGCTGCGGGCGTCTCCCGGAGGCGCCTCGCCGGCGCTCCTCGTCACCGACCTCAACATGCCGGGTGGAGACGGGCTTTCCATGATGCGGCAGATCCGCGCCGACGAGGCAATACGCTCCTTGCCAAGGTTGCCGGTCATCGTGCTGACCTCCGATATCCGCGAGGATATGCGCGACCGCCTGCTTGCAGCCGGTGCGGATGTCGTCCTCGCCAAGCCGGTCGAGCCGCAGGTGCTGACCTCTGAGATTGCGCGTCTGTTGGGTAAACGGTAAGGCTCGCGGTGGTAACGGTAACCATTCCGCAGCGGGGGTTGTACGCCGCTTTGATGTCACTATGTTGTTGCAGAAACGTGGTCTAAGCCCGGCAGACGGAATTGATTCGGGATGACGCGGGATGGCCATCGACCTATTGGAATCGGCGAACGTGGTTGATACTTCTCAGGCTTGCATCGGCAAGAAAGCTGCCGTTCCGACAAGCGACGTGCTTGGCCGGATCGCCAATCTTGAGACGCGTCTTGCCCGCACGGCATCGGAGATCGATGCCGCCCAGGCGGTGCGTTACAAGGTTTTCGTCGAGGAAATGAAGGCGCAGGTCGGCCCCGAGGCGGAGCGGCGCAAGCGCGACGTCGACAGCTGGGATGCGATCTGCGATCACCTGCTTGTTCTCGATACCGCGATCGAAGGCGACGCCGAGGATCAGATCGTCGGCACATACCGCTTGCTGCGCCAGGACGTGGCCGAGCGTTCCGGTGGTTTTTACTCGTCCTCCGAATTCGCGATCGACGCGCTGCTCGCCCGTCATCCGACCAAGCGCTTCATGGAGCTCGGCCGCTCCTGCGTGCTGCCGGAATACCGCACCAAGCGCACGGTCGAACTCCTGTGGCAGGGCAACTGGGCCTATGCGCTGAAATACGGCATGGATGCGATGTTCGGCTGCGGCTCGTTCCCGGGGGTCGTTCCGGCCGAGCATGCGCTGGCGCTGTCCTTCCTCCACCACAACATCCGCGCCCGCGACGACTGGGCCGTCAGTGCGCGCCCGGAACTGCACCGGACGATGGATCTGATGCCGGCCGAGGCGATCAACGCGAAGAAGGCGCTTGCCGCTCTGCCGCCGCTGATCAAGGGCTATATGCGCCTTGGCGCCATGGTCGGCGACGGCGCGGTGGTCGATCATGCCTTCCGCACCACCGATGTTCTGATCGTATTGCCGATCAGCAATATCTCCGGCCGTTACCTCAACTACTACGGCGCCGATGCCGGACGATTCGGTGGCGCCGTCTCCTGATCGGACCTCGGTTGGGTTAACCAAATATTAATGATGGATTTGACTTTCGGGGTCGAAAGAGAGACATGTATTGTCATGTTCTTCTCTAATTTCATGACGAACGAATAGAGAAATAAATGGAGAAACTGCCGATCTTCCGGGGGTCGGCAGGTATAGGGTTCCCAAGACTCCTGCTTTCATAACCTTAAATATAAAAGCACTGCCCGCTATCAAGCCCGCATCCTTATTAGGGAAGCGGGCTTTTCTTCTTTGAAGTTGTTTCGAATTGCTACCAATCGGGTGGTCGAAGTGACCCGATTGGAGGCGGCTGCTTCAGAATGGGGCAGCCGCCGGACCGGCAATGCCGGTCCTACATGCCGGCGTTGTAAGCCGCGATCGCCGCCATGTTGACGATGTCGGAATCCTTGGCCGACATCGAGACGATCTGAACCGATTTGTCCAGGCCGACGAGCAAGGGGCCGATCACGGTCGAACCGCCGAGTTCCTGGAGCATCTTGGTCGAGATCGATGCCGAGTGGAATGCCGGCATCACCAGCACGTTGGCGGTGCCCGAGAGGCGGCAGAACGGATACTGCTCCATGACGCGCGCGTTAAGCGCCACGTCGGCCGCCATTTCCCCGTCATATTCGAAATCGACGCGCCGCTTGTCGAGGATGTTGACGGCTTCGCGCACTCGCTCGGAGCGTTCGCCCGAGGGATGGCCGAAGGTGGAGTAGGCGAGCATCGCCACGCGCGGCACGTAGCCGAGCCGCTTGGCGAGGCCTGCCGCTTCCTCGGCGATCTCCGCCAGTTCCTCGGCCGTCGGCATGTCGTGCACGGCCGTATCGGCGACGAGCACGGTGCGGCCGCGGCAGAGCGCGATCGAGACGCCGATGACGCGGTGGCCCGGCTTCGGGTCAATGCAGCGGCGCACATCCTCGAGGGCGGTCGAATAGTTACGGGTGAGGCCGGTGACCATGCCGTCGGCGTCGCCGAGCGCGACCATGCAGGCGGCGAAGTGGTTGCGGTCGTTGTTGATCAGGCGCTGCGCATCGCGGAAGAGGAAACCCTTCCGCTGCAGGCGGGCATAGAGATAGTCCGTATAGGCGCTGACGCGCTTCGACAGCCGCGCGTTGACGATCTGGATGCCGGGGCGGTCGAGGTCGATGCCTTCGCGCTCCGCGGTTTCGCGCATGCGCTCTTCACGCCCGAGCAGGATGGCGGTGCCGAGCTGCTGGTTGGCATAGGCGATCGCCGAGCGCATGACCTGCACCTCTTCGCCTTCGGCAAAGACGATGCGCTTCGGCTGGCGACGGACGCGCTCGTAGATGCGCTGCAGCGTCGAGGCGATCGGGTCGCGGCGGGCGGAGAGCTGGCGGCCATAGGCTTCAAGGTCGGTGATCGGCTTGCGGGCAACGCCGCTTTCCATCGCGGCCTTCGCGACCGCCATCGGGATCGCCGAGATCAGGCGCGGATCGAAGGGGACCGGGATGATGTATTGCGGGCCGAAGCGCGGGCGGTTGCCCTGATACGCGGCGGCGACGTCGTCGGGCACGTCTTCCTTGGCAAGGCTCGCCAGTGCTTCGGCAGCCGCGATCTTCATCTCGTCGTTGATCGTCGTCGCGCGCACGTCGAGCGCGCCACGGAAGATGTAGGGGAAGCCAAGCACGTTGTTGACCTGGTTCGGATAGTCCGAACGGCCGGTGGCGACGATCGCGTCGTCGCGGATGCGGGCGACCTCTTCCGGGGTGATTTCCGGATCGGGATTGGCCATGGCGAAGATGATCGGCCGCGGCGCCATCGAGCGGACCATGTCTTCCGACAGTGCGCCCTTGGCCGAGAGGCCGAAGACCACGTCCGCGCCGTCCATCGCTTCGGCGAGCGTGCGGCGGTCGGTCTTGACCGCATGCGCCGATTTCCACTGGTTCATGCCCTCGGTGCGGCCCTGGAAGATCACGCCCTTGGTGTCGCACAGGATCACGTTCTCCGGATTGAAGCCCATCGACTTGATGAGCTCGATACAGGCGATCGCCGCCGCACCCGCGCCGTTGCAGACGAGCTTCGTCGTCTTGAAGTCGCGGCCCGTCAGCGCCAGCGCGTTGATGAGGCCGGCGGCGGCGATGATCGCGGTGCCGTGCTGGTCGTCATGGAACACCGGAATGTCCATGATCTCGCGCAGCTTCTGCTCGATGATGAAACAGTCTGGCGCCTTGATGTCCTCGAGGTTGATGCCGCCGAAGGAGGGGCCGAGGAAGCGCACGCAGTTGATGAACTCGTCGACGTTTTCGGTATCGACTTCGAGGTCGATGGAATCGACGTCGGCGAAGCGCTTGAACAGCACCGACTTGCCTTCCATGACCGGCTTGGAGGCAAGCGCGCCGAGATTGCCGAGGCCGAGAATGGCGGTGCCGTTCGAGATCACGGCGACCATGTTGCCGCGCGTCGTGTAGTCATAGGCGGTGTTGGGATCCTCGGCGATCGCCTTCACCGGCACGGCGACGCCCGGCGAATAGGCAAGCGACAGGTCGCGCTGGGTGGCCATCGCCTTGGTGGGGGAAATCTCCAGCTTTCCGGGGCGACCCTGCGAGTGAAAATCAAGCGCTTCCTGCGCGGTGACGCTCGTCATGGTGCGATCGGTCTTGTCGGTGGCCGGCATGTTTCCTCAATCCTCCTGTGGGCAGGCCTTGCGGCGCGCCTCTTTATGGTTGTCGTCTATATTTGCTTGGCGATAGTGTGCCATCTCTTTTTTCGGAACAATCATGAATTTCGTGACAGACTATTCGAACCGCGCGGGGGAGGTTTTATCCGCTGCCGAATTGGCGAGCGAGGAAAGCCGTTCCACCGCGACGCCGATGATGGAACAATTTATCGAGATCAAGGCGAACAACCCGGACTCGCTGCTGTTCTATCGCATGGGCGATTTCTACGAGCTGTTCTTCCAGGACGCGGTTGAGGCCTCGCGCGCGCTCGGCATCACGCTCACCAAGCGCGGCCAACACATGGGGCAGGAGATCCCGATGTGCGGCGTGCCGGTGCATGCCGCCGATGATTACCTGCAAAAGCTGATCGGCCTTGGTTTCCGCGTCGCCGTGTGCGAACAGGTCGAGGACCCGGCGGAGGCGAAGAAGCGCGGCAGCAAGTCGGTGGTCCGCCGCGACGTCGTGCGCCTGGTAACGCCGGGCACGATCACCGAAGAAAAGCTGCTGTCTCCGTCCGAGACCAATTACCTGATGGCGCTGGCGCGGATCAAAAGCGGCTCCGAGCCGGCCTACGCGCTCGCCTGGATCGACATCTCCACCGGCATCTTCCGGCTTGCCGAGACCGCCGAAAGCCGGCTGCTGGCCGATATCCTGCGCATCGAACCGCGCGAACTGATCCTTGCCGACACGGTGTTTCACGATCCGGAGCTTCGGCCCGTCTTCGACGTGCTCGGCCGCGTGGCCGTGCCGCAGCCGGCGGTGCTGTTCGACAGCGCGACGGCGGAAGGGCGCATTGCCCGCTACTTCGGTGTCAAGACGCTCGACGGCTTCGGCACGTTTTCGCGCGCCGAACTGGCGGCAGCGTCCGCAGCGATCTCCTATGTCGAGAAGACCCAGCTTGCCGAACGCCCGGCGCTCGGAACGCCCGAGCGCGAAAGTGCGGCCTCGACGCTGTTCATCGATCCGGCGACGCGCGGCAATCTCGAACTGGTCAAGACGCTGTCGGGCGCGCGCGAAGGCACGCTGTTGAAGGCTCTCGACCGCACGGTGACGAGCGGCGGCGCCCGGCTTTTAGCCGAGCGGCTGATGTCGCCCCTGACCGATCCGGATCGCATCAACGAGCGGCTCGACTCGATCGAGATCCTTGCGGACCAGCCCTCCTTTTCCGGCGACCTGCGCGATGCGCTGAGGCGCGCGCCGGATATGCCGCGTGCTCTGTCGCGCCTCGCGCTCGGTCGCGGTGGACCGCGTGACCTCGGCGCCATCCAGGCCGGCCTGCACGCGTCCGCGTCGATTTCGCGGCTGATGGCCGCCGGCACGCTTTCGGACGAACTGAAAGAGGCACGCGCGGCGATCGACGCGTTGCCCGCCGGCCTGCTCGGCCTGCTCGACGCGACGCTTGGCGAAGAGCTGCCGCTTCTCAAGCGCGACGGCGGTTTCGTCTGTGAAGGCGCCAACGCCGAGCTCGATGAGGTCAGGGGCCTGCGCGATCAGTCGCGCCGGGTGATCGCCGGGCTGCAGCTGCAATATTCCGAAGAAACCGGCATCAAGTCGCTGAAGATCAAGCACAACAACGTGCTCGGCTACTTCATCGAGGTGACGGCGGGCAATGCCGGATCGATGACCGACACGGATGCCGGCCGCGCCCGCTTCATCCATCGCCAGACCATGGCGAACGCGATGCGGTTCACGACGACGGAACTCGCCGAACTCGAAAGCAAGATCGCCAATGCCGCCGACCGGGCGCTGTCGATCGAGCTCGAAGCCTTCGACCGGATGACGACAGAGGTCGTTTCCGCTGCCGAGGCGCTGAAGGCCGCTGCATTGGCGCTCGCGACGGTGGACGTCTCTGTCGGCCTTGCTGTGCTCGCCGAAGAACAGGCCTACGCGCGGCCAACCGTCGACCGCTCGCGCATGTTTGCCATCGACGGCGGCCGTCATCCGGTGGTCGAGCAGGCGCTGAAGCGTCAGGCGTCCAATGCTTTCGTCGCCAACGGCTGTGATCTTTCCCCGCCGGAGGGCGAGGAGGGCGGCGCGATCTGGTTGCTCACCGGTCCGAACATGGGCGGTAAGTCGACCTTCCTCAGGCAGAACGCGCTGATTGCGATCATGGCGCAGATGGGCACCTTCGTACCGGCCGCGAGCGCCCATATCGGCATCGTCGACCGGCTCTTCTCCCGCGTCGGCGCCTCCGACGATCTGGCCCGCGGCCGCTCGACCTTCATGGTCGAGATGGTCGAGACCGCCGCGATCCTCAACCAGGCAACCGATCGTTCGCTCGTCATCCTCGACGAGATCGGCCGCGGCACGGCCACCTTCGACGGTCTGTCGATCGCCTGGGCTGCGGTCGAGCATCTGCATGAGGCGAACCGCTGCCGCGGCCTTTTCGCCACCCACTTCCACGAACTGACCGTGCTTTCGGAAAAGCTGGCGCGGCTCTCGAACGCGACCATGCGCGTCAAGGAATGGCACGGCGACGTGATCTTCCTGCACGAGGTCGGTCCGGGTGCGGCCGACCGCTCCTATGGCATCCAGGTCGCTCGTCTTGCCGGCCTGCCGGCTTCGGTGGTGGCGCGTGCCAAGGACGTGCTCGCCAAGCTCGAGGACGCCGATCGCAAGAACCCGGCGAGCCAGCTGATCGACGATCTGCCGCTTTTCCAGGTGGCGATCCGTCGTGAAGAGGTGAAGCCCGCCGGAAACTCCCGGGTGGATGAGGCGCTGAAGGCGCTGAACCCCGATGACATGACGCCGCGCGAAGCGCTTGATGCGCTCTATGCCCTGAAGAAGGAGCTGAGCGCCGCCAAGGCGGGATGAGGAACATGCGTGCGGTTTTTCGCCCGCATCCCGCCAGCCGTTGCCCAAGCCGCCGTGCGCCTTTTTCCTGTGCAAGCCGTCGGTAAAAAGGCTATACAGCGCCGCGCGCCTTTGCGGGCGCGGCGCTTGAATGCTGTTTGGTCTTTATTCGGCCTCGGTCGCAAGGATCATGCAGGAGCGCTTGATAGCGAACGACCACGCAACCAGTCGGTAAGGGCGCCCCTCGGCACTTCATGGGCAGACAAGACATTTCCTTTCCCGAAATTCTCGACGTCGCGGCGCTCCGGGCGAAATGCGACTTCATCGCTTCGGCCCATGCCGAACAGCGCGACCCGATGCGCCAGGCGCTTCTGGCCGCCTTCAAGCAGGCAAATGTCGCCGGCCGGGCGAAGGCCCGCGAGCTGTTTTACGCCGATGGCGCCGGCATTCTCTGCGCTGAGCGCATTTCCTGGCTGCAGGACCAGCTGATCACGGTGCTGCACGATTTCGTTCTGAACGAGATCTTCGATGCCGCCAATGCACCGCCGGCCTCGCGGATCGCGGTGACCGCGGTCGGCGGCTATGGCCGCGGCACGCTGGCGCCGGGCTCGGACATCGACCTTCTGTTCCTGCTGCCGGTCAAGAAGGCCGTCTGGGCGGAGCCGGCGATCGAGTTCATGCTCTATATCCTGTGGGATCTGGGCTTCAAGGTCGGCCACGCCACCCGCACGATCGACGAGTGCATCCGGCTGTCGCGCGCCGACATGACGATCCGCACGGCCATCCTCGAAACGCGCTACATCTGCGGCTCGGAGACCTTGTGCGCCGAGCTGGAAACGCGCTTCGATCATGAGATCGTGCGCAACACCGGGCCGGATTTCATCGCCGCCAAGCTGGCCGAGCGCGACGAACGCCACCGCAAGGCGGGCGACACGCGCTATCTCGTCGAACCCAACGTCAAGGAAGGCAAGGGCGGGCTTCGCGACCTGCACACGCTGTTCTGGATCGCCAAATATTTCTACCGGCTGAAGGACACCGCCGACCTCGTCAAGCTCGGGGTACTGTCGCGGCAGGAATACCAGCTCTTCCAGAAGGCCGAAGACTTCCTCTGGGCGGTGCGCTGCCACATGCATTTCTTGACCGGAAAGGCGGAGGAGCGGCTCTCCTTCGACATCCAGCGCGAAATCGCCGAGGCGCTCGGTTACCATGACCACCCTGGTCTTTCGGCCGTCGAACGCTTCATGAAGCACTTCTTCCTGGTGGCAAAGGACGTCGGCGATCTCACCCGCATCTTCTGCGCCGCACTCGAAGACCAGCAGGCGAAGGACGCGCCCGGTATTTCCGGCCTGATCGGCCGCTTCACCCATCGCAGCCGCAAGATCGCAGGCACGCTCGATTTCGTCGACGACGGCGGCCGCATTGCGCTGGCAAGCCCCGACGTCTTCAAGCGCGACCCGGTCAACCTTTTGCGCTTCTTCCACATCGCCGATATCAACGGGCTCGAATTCCACCCGGCGGCCCTTCGCCAGGTGACCCGGTCGCTCGGTCTGATCAAGCCGGCGCTGCGCGAAAACGAGGAGGCAAACCGCCTCTTCCTGTCGATCCTGACCTCGCGCCGCAAACCGGAACTGATCCTCAGGCGCATGAACGAGGCGGGCGTGCTCGGCCGATTCATACCGGATTTCGGCAAGATCGTCTCGATGATGCAGTTCAACATGTATCATCACTACACGGTCGACGAGCACCTGCTGCGCACCGTCGACGTGCTCTCGCGCATCGAGGGCGGCATCGAGGAGGAGGCGCATCCGCTGGTCGCCAAGCTGATGCCGGGGATCGAGGAGCGCGAGGCGCTCTATGTCGCGGTACTGCTGCATGACATCGCCAAGGGCCGGCCGGAGGATCATTCGACCGCCGGCGCCAAGGTGGCGCGCAAGCTCTGCCCGCGCTTCGGCCTGTCGCCGAAGCAGACGGAACTCGTCGCCTGGCTGATCGAGGAACATCTGTTGATGTCGATGGTCGCCCAGACCCGCGACTTGAACGACCGCAAGACGATCGTCGATTTTGCCGAGCGGGTGCAGTCGCTCGACCGGCTGAAGATGCTGCTTGTCCTGACCGTCTGCGACATTCGTGCTGTTGGTCCCGGCGTCTGGAACGGCTGGAAGGGGCAGCTGCTGCGCACGCTCTACTACGAGACCGAGCTGTTGCTGTCGGGCGGCTTCTCCGAACTGTCGCGCAAGGAACGCGCAGCGCACGCCGCCGTCATGCTCGGCGATGCCTTGACGGACTGGACCGAAAAGGAGCGCGACGACTATGTGCGCCTGCACTACCAGCCCTATCTCCTGACGGTGGCGCTGGAAGACCAGGTGCGCCACGCGCGCTTCATCCGCGAGGCGGACGCGGCCGGCAAGGCGCTGGCGACCATGGTGCGCACCCATCAGTTCCACGCGATCACCGAAATCACCGTGCTGTCGCCGGACCATCCGCGGCTGCTGACGGTGATCGCCGGTGCCTGTGCTGCGGCCGGCGCCAACATCGTCGACGCGCAGATCTTCACGACCTCGGACGGCCGCGCGCTCGACACCATCCTCGTCAACCGCGAGTTCGCCGTCGACGAGGACGAGATGCGCCGGGCGGCCAGCATCGGCAAGCTGATCGAGGACGTGCTTTCCGGCCGCAAGCGGCTGCCGGAAGTCATCGCCAGCCGGACCAAGGTGAAGAAGCGCACCAAGGCGTTTACGGTGACGCCGGAGGTGACGATCAGCAACACGCTGTCGAACAAGTTCACGGTCATCGAAGTCGAGGGCCTCGACCGCCCGGGCCTCTTGTCCGAGATCACCGCGGTGCTTTCCGATCTCTCGCTCGACATTGCCTCGGCACACATCACCACCTTCGGCGAGAAGGTGATCGACACCTTCTACGTCACCGACCTCGTCGGCCAGAAGGTGACGAGCGAAAACCGTCAGATGAACATTGCCGCCCGGCTCAAGGCCGTCATGGCCGGCGAGGGTGACGAAGCCCGCGACCGCATGCCGTCGGGCATCATCGCGCCGCCACCGGGCGTCTCCTCTCAAAGAACGACAAAAGCCGAAACATGAGTCTGGTCAAGAAATTTGCAACCGTCGGCGGCGCGACGCTCGGAAGCCGGCTCTTCGGTTTCATCCGCGAAACCTTCATGGCGGCAGCGCTCGGCACCGGCCCGGTCGCCGATGCCTTCAACACCGCCTTCCGCCTGCCCAACACCTTCCGGCGCCTCTTTGCCGAGGGCGCCTTCAACTCCGCCTTCGTGCCGCTCTTTGCCAAGGAGATCGAGGCGAACGGCATGGAGGGCGCGCGGCGCTTTTCCGAGGAAGTGTTCGGGGTTCTCTTTACCGTCCTGCTCTTCCTGACGATCGCCATGGAACTGACGATGCCCTTCATCGTCAGCAACCTGATTGCACCCGGCTTTGCCGACGATCCGGAAAAGCTCGGCAGCACCATCGTCTTTGCGGCGATCATGTTCCCCTATCTCGCCTGCATGTCGCTGGCGGCGATGATGGCGGGCATGCTGAATTCGCTGCACCGCTATTTCGCCGCGGCGATCGCGCCGGTGTTTCTCAACTTCATCCTGATCGGCGTGCTCGGCTATGCCTGGTATGCGGGCCAGGATCCGATCGCGGTCGGCTACGGGCTTTCCTGGGGCGTCATGGCTGCCGGTCTGGTCCAACTTGCGATCGTCTGGATCGCGGTGCGGGACGCCGGCATCAAGATCGGCCTGCGCCGGCCGAAGATGACGGCCAACGTCAAGCGCCTCTTGGTGCTGGCGCTTCCGGCGGCGATCACCGGCGGCATCACCCAGATCAACCTCCTGATCAACACCAACATCGCCTCGGCCCAGGAAGGTGCGGTGTCGTCGCTGGTCTATGCCGACCGCATCTACCAGCTTCCGCTCGGCGTCGTCGGCATTGCGGTCGCGACCGTGCTTCTGCCGGAACTGGCCCGCGCTCTGCGTTCGGGCAACGGCAACGAGGCGTCGAACCTGCAGAACCGATCCGTCGAGTTCACGCTGTTCCTGACGCTGCCGGCAGCCGCGGCCCTGCTCGTCATGTCCGAACCGATCGTCCGGCTGCTCTTCGAGCGCGGCAAGTTCTCGGCCGACTCGACCGTTATCGTCGGCCATATCCTGGCGATCTACGGCCTCGGCCTGCCGGCTTTCGTCCTGATCAAGGCCTTCATCCCCGGCTTCTTTGCGCGCGAGGATACGCGCACGCCGATGATCTTCGCCGCGATTTCCGTCGTCGTGAACGTCTCGTTGGCGCTCACCCTGTTTCCGCGTCTCGGCGCGAGCGGTATCGCCACCGCCGAGATCGTCGCCGGCTGGGTCAATGCCGTGCTGCTCTTCGCCACGCTTGTCTGGCGCGGCCATTGGGGCAGGGACATTCCGCTTCTGACCCGCATCCCGCGTCTCGTCATCGCCGCGGCGGGCATGGCGGCGGCACTCTACTTCGCCATCGATTGGTTCGCCTTCGAACTCTCGTCTGCCGCTTCCCTTCTGACGCGCGCGACGACGCTTTGCGGTCTGGTCGCCGCTGCCATGGTGATCTACTTCGCATTGGCCTTCGGGCTCGGCGGCGCCAGCCTCGGCATGATCCGTCGCAACCTCAAACGCGGCGCGAAGGCGCCGGCCGAGCCCGCCGCAGCACAGGAGACCGGCGACTGATGCGGCAGACGATTGCACGCGTTGCGTTGCTGGTGCCGGACTACGATGCCGGCATCGCCTTCTATTGCGGCAAGCTCGGCTTCGACCTCGTGGAAGACACCGTTCTCGACACCACCACGCGCTGGGTCGTCGTCCGTCCCAAGGGGGCGGTCGAAACGGCGCTGCTGCTCGCCGAGGCCGACGGCGAGCGCCAGCAGGCGGCGATCGGCAACCAGACCGGCGGCCGGGTCGGCTTCTTCCTGTTCACCGACGATTTTGCCCGTGACCATGCGGCGATGCGGGCCGCAGGCGTCGCCTTTCTGGAGGCGCCGCGCCACGAGCCCTACGGCACGGTCGCCGTCTTCAGCGACCCGTTCGGCAACCATTGGGATCTGCTGCAACCGGCCGGGTGAACGCACCGTTCTCGACCCCTTGATTGCCGTTGCCGCGACGTGCATAAGCCATGCCGTTAGCTACATGGGCCAGCCGGCCCTGGGGCCCTCCACCAGCCTATTGAGGACATCATGAACGAATTCAAGCCGCTCGTATTTTCCGGCGTTCAGCCGACGGGCAATCTCCACCTCGGCAACTATCTCGGCGCGATCCGCAAGTTCGTGGCGCTGCAGGAAAACAACGACTGCATCTACTGCGTCGTCGACCTGCACTCGATCACGGCCCAGCTCGTGCACGAGGACCTGAAGGGGCAGATCCGCTCGATCGCCGCCGCCTTCATCGCTTCGGGCATCGATCCGAAAGAGCATATCGTCTTTAACCAGTCGGCTGTGCCGCAGCACGCGGAACTCGCCTGGATCTTCAATTGTGTCGCCCGTGTCGGCTGGATGAACCGCATGACGCAGTTCAAGGACAAGGCCGGCAAGGACCGCGAGAACGCCTCGCTCGGTCTGCTTGCCTATCCGAGCCTGATGGCGGCCGACATCCTCGTCTATCGCGCCACCCACGTTCCCGTCGGCGACGACCAGAAGCAGCATCTCGAACTGACGCGCGACATCGCCCAGAAGTTCAACATCGACTTCATGGAGCATATCCGCAGCGCCGGCTACGGGGTCGACATGGTCGTCGGCGAAGAGCCGATCCATGCCTATTTCCCTCCGGTGGAGCCGCTGATCGGTGGTGCGACGCCGCGCGTCATGTCGCTGAGAGACGGCACCAAGAAGATGTCGAAGTCGGATCCTTCCGATCTTTCGCGCGTCAATCTGATGGACGATGCCGAAACGATCTCGAAGAAGATCCGCAAGGCCAAGACCGATCCGGACGCGCTTCCAAGCGAAGTGGATGGCCTGAAGGGACGCCCGGAAGCGGACAATCTCGTCGGCATCTATGCCGCGCTGTCGGACAAGACCAAGGAGCAGGTTCTGGCCGAATTCGGCGGGCAGCAGTTCTCGGTCTTCAAGCCGGCGCTCGTCGACCTCGCGGTCGAGGTTCTCGCACCGATCACGGCCGAGATGCGCCGCCTGATGGGCGACACCGCACACATCGACGCGATCCTGCGCGATGGCGGCGAGCGGGCGCGCGCGCGGGCCGAAAAGACGATGCGCGAAGTGCGCGAGATCATCGGCTTCCTGCAGTAATTGCGGTGAATTCGGGTCTCCCTGGCCCGAATTCTTAGCCCTGATCCGTCCTTGCCAGTCGGAGCGGGACGCGTGGAGAAAATTCCGCGTCCAGCTCCAAAAGGCCAAAATCAGACCTTGCGGCGGCTCGCCCGGGATGTATTGTTCACCCTATGGTCTCGACCCGACTCTCTCGACTTGAAGGTCACCGTCGCAAATTCATGGCGGTGATAGACGATACCCCGGAATGCGGGCGCGCCGTGCACTATGCGGGCATGCGCGCCAAGAACTCCAATGGCGGCCTCGTCCTGCTCTATGTGATCGCCGACGGCGACTTCCAGCAATGGTTGGGGGTTGAGGAAATCATGCGCGCGGAGGCGCGCGAGGAGGCCGAGGCGACGCTCGCCAAGGTGTCCCAGTCGGTCCGCGAGCGGATCGGCATCGAACCCGAGGTCGTCATTCGCGAGGGCACGGCCACGGAGCAGATCCATGCGGCGATCGAAGAGGATCGCGACATCGCCATTCTGGTTCTCGCAGCCGGCTCGGCGAAGGAAGGCCCCGGTCCGCTGGTGTCGTCCATTGCCGGCAAGGCGGCGGCCTTTCCGATCCCCGTCACGGTCATCCCCGATGCCCTGACGGACGAGGAGATCGACGCGCTCAGCTGACCTGCGTCGCTATGTGCTCTTGCGAGCAGAGGGCCATGCCCCTATATTCTTTTGAATTATTCTAAAAAGCTGGGCGGATGCCGATCCCGGCGAAACGGAGACAGACATGTTCATTCAGACCGAAGCCACGCCGAACCCGGCGACGCTGAAGTTTTTGCCGGGCAAGGTCGTCCTGGAAAACGGCACGGCCGAGTTCCGCGACGAAGAAGAAGCACGCGCCGGCTCGCCGCTCGCGGCACGGCTGTTTTCGATCCCCGGCGTCACCGGCGTCTATTTCGGCTACGATTTCATCACCGTCAGCAAGGAAGGCCAGGAATGGCAGCACCTGAAGCCGGCGATCCTCGGCTCGATCATGGAACACTTCATGTCGGGCCAGGCGATCATGGCTGGCAGCGGCCGCGCCGAGCAGACCGACGAGGAGGACGAGTTCTTCGACGAGGGTGACGAGACGATCGTCGCCACGATCAAGGAACTCTTGGAAACCCGTGTGCGCCCGGCCGTCGCTCAGGATGGCGGCGACATCACCTTCCGTGGCTTCAAGGACGGCACCGTTTTCCTCAACATGAAGGGCGCCTGCTCCGGTTGCCCGTCGTCCACCGCGACGCTGAAGCATGGCGTGCAGAACCTGCTGCGCCACTTCGTCCCCGAGGTGGAAGCGGTCGAAGCCGTCTGAGTTCGGACGCCACCACCGGCGTCTCGCGTAGCGTAGAGAATTGGCCGCAAAGCCCTCTCGGCTTTGCGGCTTGTGGCGTCTTAAGAAGATCACAGCGTTGAAATGATTGTACTTGCGCTCGACACGTCCGGTTCCGGCTGCTCCGTTGCCGTCTATGACAGCGAAACGGAAGCCGTGCTCGGGCGTTCCGGGGCCGATCTCGGCAAGGGACATGCCGAGCGGCTGATGGAATTCGTCGACGAGGCTCTGGCTGCGGCCGGCCGATCGCTCGACGATATCGACCGCATCGCCGTCACCGTCGGTCCGGGATCCTTCACCGGCATTCGCGTCGGCGTGGCGACTGCTCGCGGCTTGGCGCTGGCGCTCGGCAAACCGGCGGTCGGCGTCTCGACGCTTGCGGTGCTGGCCGAGAGCAGCCGGGCAGCATCGTCCGGCAAGGCCGTTCTCGTGGCCATCGATGCCAAACGGGACGAAGTCTACCTCCAGGCCTTCGACGCGACGGGTGCCGCCGCAACCGAGCCCGAAGCGTTTTCTGTCGAGGCCGCGCGCGGACGCTACGCGGATTTCGACGGCGTCGTCGGCGGTTCCGGCGCGCATCTCGTTGCCCCGGACATCCCATCCAAATCTCCCGAACTTATCGATATCGCCGCCGTCGCCAGACTTGGTGCCGCTGCCGATCCAGCCTCGGCCAAGCCGCGTCCGCTATATCTCAGAGGCCCAGACGCCAAGCCGCAGGCGGGCTTCGCGATTGCCCGAGCATAGACCGAGATGAGCTTTACCGACTATTTCACCCGCCGCACCGAGTTCGACATCTTCCCCCTGGAGGAAGCGGACCTGATTGCCGCGGCGGCGCTGCACCGCCAGCGTTTCGCGTCCCCGTGGAGCGACGGTGAAATTCATGCGCTTCTCCTCCAGGAGACGGTGTTCGGCTTTGTCGCCCGGCAGACCAACGGCAGTTTCCGTCCGGCCTTCGGCGGCTTCGTCCTCTCGCGTGCCGTTGCCGGCGAGGCGGAAATCCTGACGATCGGCGTCGAGCCGCGTTATGCGCGCTCCGGTCTCGGCTGGCGGCTGATGCAGGCGGCCATGCGCGAAGCGCTGGTCAAGGGCTCCGAGGCCCTGTTCCTCGAAGTGGACGAGACCAATCAGCCGGCGATCGGGCTTTACCGTAAGCTCGGCTTCAACAAGGTCGGCGAACGCCGCGCCTATTACCAGGACAAGGCCGGCCAGCGGACCGCCGCGCTTGTCATGCGCCTCGATCTTCGCTAGTCCCGAACGCGGATAGGACAGGATGAGGAAGGCGTAGGCGATCTTCCGCCCGCACCCCGCTTTCCCCTATTCAAGCAGCTCACGATGATCTTGCGTCGGTTCGGCTCGAGATCATCGCGATTCCAAGGTCTCGCGCAGGACACTTTTCCCGGATGGTCAATTGGCTACGGATTGCGATCTTCGCGGCGCTTCTGGCGCTGGTTTCGCTCGTGCTGATGCCGATCCAGGTCGTCTGCCTCTGGCTTGATCTGAAACCCCGGCGCTACCTGCCACGATATTGGCATCGTCTTGCCTGCTACCTTCTCGGCATCAAGGTGCGGGTCCATGGCATGGCGGACCGCCGCCGACCGTTGCTGATCTGCGCCAACCACGCCTCCTGGAAAGACATCCTGGTCCTCTCGTCCGTCGCGGATGTGGCTTTCGTCGCCAAGTCCGAGGTGAAGGGCTGGCCGGTCTTCGGCGTGCTCGCCCGGCTGCAGGCGTCGATCTTCGTCGAGCGCGAGCAGAAGCGCTCGACCGGCAAGCAGGTGAGCGAAATCGGCCAGCGCATGGCGGCAGGCGAAATCGTCGTTCTGTTTCCTGAGGGAACGACCTCGGACGGCAACCGCCTGCTGGAGATCAAGACATCGCTGTTCGGCGCTGCCGCTTCCGCGGTGCCGCATTCGCCGACGGGCCTCGTGCATGTGCAGCCGGTCGCGATCTCCTATACCGGCATTCACGGCATGCCGATGGGCCGCTTCAACCGGCCGATCGCGGCCTGGCCCGGCGACACCGAACTGGTGCCGCATCTGCTCGGCATCCTGCGCGAGGGAGCGATCGAGGTCGACGTCGATTTCGGCGAGGCGATCGACTACGACCGGCACACCAATCGCAAGGAAGTGAGCCGCAAGATCGAGCAGAGCATCCGCAGCATGCTGACGGACCGGTTGCGCGGGCGCGCCTGATACGTCCCGGGCAAGGGTGCCCGTGCCGAAAATACTTCAACTTCGGAGCGCTTTGCACTAAGTAAGCCGCCATGACCCAGGAAACAGCCCTTCTGTCGACACCGCCCGCCATGGGCGACGAGCGCGCGCCGGCCCGCAAGGTCTTCGTCAAGACCTACGGCTGTCAGATGAACGTCTATGATTCCGACCGCATGTCGGATGCCCTGTCGCGCGATGGCTATGTCTCGACGGACGTACTGGAAGATGCCGACTTCGTCCTCCTCAACACCTGTCATATCCGCGAAAAGGCGGCGGAGAAGGTCTATTCCGAGCTCGGCCGCCTGCGTGACCTGAAGAAGGCGAAAGCCGCCGAAGGCCGCGAGATGGTGATCGGCGTTGCCGGCTGCGTCGCGCAGGCCGAAGGTGACGAGATTCTCCGGCGCGCGCCGGCCGTCGATCTGGTGATCGGCCCGACGACCTATCACCGTTTGCCGGAAGCATTGAAGCGCGCCCGCAGCGGCGAGCGTGTCGTGCAGACGGACTATGCCGTCGAGGATAAGTTCGAGCACTTGCCGGCGCCGGACAAGGCGAAGACCCGCATGCGCGGCGTCACAGCCTTCCTGACGGTGCAGGAAGGCTGCGACAAGTTCTGCACCTTCTGTGTCGTTCCCTACACGCGCGGCTCGGAGGTTTCGCGTCCCGTTGCCCAGATCGTCTCGGAGGCGGAAAAGCTCGTCGAGGGCGGCGTGCGCGAGATCACCCTGCTCGGCCAGAACGTCAACGCCTGGCACGGCGTCGGGCCTGATGGCCGCGAGTGGGGTCTTGGCGACCTGCTTTCGCGTCTCGGCGAGATCGAGGGGCTTGCCCGGCTGCGCTACACGACGAGCCACCCGCGCGACATGGACGACAGCCTGATCGAGGCGCACCGCTCGATGGCAAAGCTGATGCCTTACCTGCACCTGCCGGTGCAGTCTGGCTCCGACCGCATCCTGAAGGCGATGAACCGCAGGCACACGGCCGCCGAATATCTGGCGCTGATCGCCCGCATCCGCGCGGTCCAGCCGGACCTCGCTTTGTCGGGCGATTTCATCGTCGGCTTCCCCGGCGAGACCGACGAGGACTTCGAGGACACGATGCGCCTCGTCGAAGCCGTGGGTTATGCACAGGCATTTTCGTTCAAGTATTCGACGCGCCCCGGCACGCCCGGTGCTGAGCTCGGCGACCAGGTTCCCGAGGACGTGAAGGCCAAGCGCTTGGAAAAATTGCAGGCTTTGCTGTTTTCGCAGCAGCGCGCCTTTGCCGAGTCCTGCGTCGGTCGCGAAATCGACCTGCTTTTGGAGAAGGCAGGGCGCATGCCCGGCCAGCTCGTCGGGCGTTCTCCGTGGCTGCAGCCGGTGAATGTTGATGCAAAAGCATCGCAAATCGGTGACATTATCAAGGTGCGAATCATCAAGGCCGGGCCGAACAGCCTGTTTGCAGAGATGATCGGGTAAGGACCGAAAACAAGGAGCCTGAACCGCTTGAACGGACACGAATTGATCTCTTCATCCACGCGCCAGTCGAAAACCTCTGCGACAGACGCCAATCACTTCGTGCTGACCTTCGAGAACAATCGGTTCGCCAGCGAGCTCTTCGGCCAGTTCGACCAGAACCTGAAGCTTCTCGAAGAGCGCCTGCGCATCGACGCCCGGCCGCGCGGCAATTCCGTCGCGATCTCCGGTGACGTCGTCGCCACCAACCAGGCGCGCCGTGCCCTCGATTATCTCTATGGACGGTTGCAGGGCGGCGCTTCGATCGATACCTCTGATGTCGAGGGCGCGATCCGCATGGCGGTTGCCGCCGACGATCAGCTACAATTGCCGACCATGGAGCGTAAAGCCAAATTGACGATGGCGCAGATTTCGACGCGCAAGAAGACGATCGCAGCGCGCACGCCGACGCAGGATGCCTATATCCGCGCGCTCGAGCGGTCCGAGCTCGTCTTCGGCGTGGGCCCCGCCGGCACCGGCAAGACCTACCTCGCCGTCGCCCATGCGGCACAGCTTCTCGAACGGGGCGCCGTCGATCGTATCGTGCTGTCGCGTCCTGCCGTCGAGGCCGGCGAGCGCCTGGGCTTCCTGCCGGGCGACATGAAGGAGAAGGTCGACCCCTATCTCCGGCCGCTCTACGACGCGCTCTATGATATGATGCCGGGCGACAAGGTCGAACGCGCGATTACCGCCGGCGTCATCGAAATCGCGCCGCTCGCCTTCATGCGCGGCCGCACGCTTGCCAATGCCGCCGTCATCCTCGACGAGGCGCAGAACACGACGTCGATGCAGATGAAGATGTTTCTGACCCGTCTCGGCGAAAACGGCCGGATGATCGTTACCGGTGATCCGAGCCAGGTGGACTTGCCGCGCGGCGTCAAGTCGGGCCTCGTCGAAGCGCTGCAGATCCTCAGAGGCGTCGAAGGCGTTTCGGTCGTGCGCTTCAAGGACGTAGACGTCGTGCGTCATCCGATGGTGGCGCGCATCGTCAAGGCCTACGAATCCCACACGGCCGTGCACGACGAAAGCGAGCAGGGCGACCGCTAGTAGCGGTCGCTGCGATCATGACGGCATTGGATATCCAGATCAGCGTGGAAGAGGGCAACTGGCCGGACGAAGCGGCATTGCTCGCTTTCTCGTCGCCGGTGCTCGAGGCAGCGGCAGCCTTTCTCGCAACCGAAGAGAAGCAGCCGCTGCCGAAAAATCCGCCGGAAGTCTCCCTCGTCTTTACCGACGACGCGTCCATGCGGGCGATCAACGCCGAGTGGCGCAATCAGGACAAGCCGACCAACGTTTTGTCCTTCCCGGCCTTCCCGGTGACGCCCGGCGCCATGCCGGGTCCGATGCTGGGCGACATCATCGTCGCGCGGGAGACGCTCGAGCGCGAGGCGATAGAGCTCGACAAGTCCTTCGATGCGCATCTGACGCATCTTCTCGTGCATGGATTCCTGCATCTTTTCGGTTATGATCATATGGACGATGATGAAGCCGAAAGAATGGAAGGCCTGGAGACTCGCATTTTGGCGCGTCTTGGCTTATCTGACCCCTACGGGGATCGTACCCCGGATTAACAGTTTGGACCGATGAGCGATTACAAAACACAGCCCGTCGCGCTGGCGACCGAGGAGGCCGATGCCTCCGGAGAGGCGGAGGCGGGCAGTAGTAGCACCGCCACTCGACACGAGGGCACGAAATCCACTTCTTCCTTCTGGAGCCGGGCCGCGCGCCTGCTGCGCGGCGCAAGTCCGTCGAGCCTGCGCGAGGATCTTGCTGATGCGCTTCAGACCGATGCCGACAACAATACGGTTTTTTCGCCCGGCGAACGGGCGATGCTCAACAACATCCTGCGCTTCCGCGAGGTCCGGGTCGAGGACGTCATGGTCCCGCGCGCCGACATCGAGGCGGTCGACCAGAGCATCACCATCGGGGAACTGATGGTGATCTTCGAGGAGTCCGGCCGCTCGCGCATGCCGGTTTACAGCGACGGGCTCGACGACCCTCGCGGCATGGTCCACATTCGCGATCTGCTCTCTTACGTCACCAAGCAGGCCCGCAACCGCCGCCGCAACGGCAAGGCGCAAGCCCAGGCATCGACGACGGCTGCCTCCTCCGAAAAGGCGCCGCGCTCGCCCAAGGCAAGCTTCGACCTTGCGCGCGTCGATCTTGGCAAGTCGCTGGAGGAGGCGGGCATCGTGCGCCAGCTCCTCTTCGTGCCGCCCTCGATGCTGGCGTCGGACCTGATGCAGCGCATGCAGGCCGCCCGCATCCAGATGGCGCTCGTCATCGACGAGTATGGCGGAACCGATGGTCTCGTCTCGCTTGAAGACATCGTCGAGATGGTCGTCGGCGACATCGAGGATGAGCACGACGACGACGAAGTGATGTTCGCGCGCACGTCCGACGATGTGTTCATCGCCGACGCGCGCGTCGAGCTGGAAGAGATTGCCGCGGCGATCGGCCGCGATTTCGACGTGCGCGAACAGCTCGAGGACGTCGACACCCTTGGCGGTCTTATCTTCGCCTCGCTTGGCCGCATTCCCGTGCGCGGCGAAGTCGTCCAGGCCATTCCGGGTTTCGAGTTCCAGATCCTCGACGCCGATCCCCGCCGCGTGAAGCGTGTTCGCATCATGCGCAAGCGCCCGCCGGCCCGCCGCCGCGTCCTGCGGCCGGAGGGCGAGACCGCTTCGGAAACCGGTCCGGTCAATCTCACCAACGGTGCTGCCGCCTCCGAGGCAGCGGCGCGCGAGCACTGATCGTCCGGGGCCCGCGCGTCTTGATGCGCGCGGGCAATCCCTTTCCATCCATCCGCGATGTCTCGCGAGCCTGTGGCGCAGGCACTGTTCCCGGGCCGGAACTCCTTGCCCTGGCTCCCAATCCAGCCCCGAAAGGGGACAAACAGCCGGTTTTTTGGAAGACTGGCGCCGATTGATTCGGGTGTTGTTTCGCTCCTTCGCCGTGGCAGGCGGCGGGATCGACTGGAGGCTGCATGGTAAGACTGGCTGGCAGGGTGATGCTTCTTTCCGGGTTTTCCCGGGCTTTGCTCGCTTTCTTCGCGGGGCTTGTCGCGGTTCTGGCGCAGCCGCCCTTCGGCATCTTCGCCTTTGCATTCGTCGCTTTCCCGATCCTCGTCTGGCTGCTCGACGGTGCGACCGGAAACCCGGAGGGTGGCGTCGTCAGGCGGCTCTGGCCGGCGGCGGTCGTCGGCTGGTGGTTCGGTTTCGGTTACTTCCTCGGCGGTCTCTGGTGGCTCGGCAACGCGCTGCTCGTCGAGGCGGATGAGTTTGCCTGGGCGCTGCCCCTTGCCGTCGTCGGCCTGCCGGCCTTTCTCGCGCTTTTCTATGCGCTCGCGACGCTGATCGCCCGCCTGTTTTGGTCCGACGGCGTCGGGCGCATCGCCGCCCTCGCCTTGGGGTTCGGCCTTTGCGAATGGCTGCGCAGCTTCCTCTTCACCGGTTTTCCCTGGAATGCCATCGGCTATGCGGCCATGCCGATGCCGCTGATGATGCAGTCGGCAAGCGTCGTCAATCTTTCGACCATCAACATGCTCGCCGTCTTCGTCTTTGCCGCTCCTGCCTTGATCGCGACGGGCAGGGGAAGCCGGATTGGCCTGGCGGTCGCGGTCCTGCTTTTTGCCGCCCATGTCGGCTTCGGCTTCTACCGCCTGGCGCAACCGGCGCCGGCATTGCCCGAGCCGCCGCTCACCGTGCGCCTCGTCCAGCCGGTGATCGATCAGGCAAAGAAGCTCGACGATGGCGAGCGTGCTGCGGTATTCGAGGAGCACCTTGCCCTGACCGCCGTCGCGCCTGAGAAAGATGGCAAGCGGCCGGATATCGTCGTCTGGCCGGAGACGTCGATCCCTTTCATCCTCACCGACAATCCGGACGCTCTGGCGCGCATCGCCGAGGTGCTCGACGACGACCAGGTGCTGATCGCCGGTGCGGTGCGCGTGGAGGATGCCGGCGCCGGTCTGCCGCCCCGCTACTACAACTCGATTTACCTCATCGACGGCCGCGGCCAGATCATCGGCGCTGCCGACAAGGTGCATCTGGTGCCCTTCGGCGAATATCTTCCTTTCGAGGATCTGCTGTCCTCCTGGGGGCTGAGTTCGGTCGCCGCTTCGATGCCCGGCGGCTTTTCCGCGGCCAAGAGCCGTTCGCTGCTGACATTGCCCGGCGGCCGCACGCTCTATCCGCTCGTTTGTTACGAGGCGATCTTCCCGGACGAGATCGATGGGGCCGCACGCCGGGCCGACGTGCTTCTCAACATCACCAACGACGCTTGGTTCGGCGATACGCCAGGCCCGCGCCAGCATTTCCACCAGGCACAATTGCGTGCAGTTGAAACCGGTACCCCCCTTGTCCGCGCGGCCAACAGCGGTATATCAGCGATTGTTGATGCACGTGGGGTTTTAATGGTAGGATTATCCTACAATTATAGGGGAGTGGTCGACACACTTCTGCCGGGAAGGATGCCTACCCCGTTGGACGACGCTATGCGAAGCCGCGTTTTCTGGCTGGGTGCGATCTTCCTCCTTCTGGTTGCAGTGTTTTCGCGTGTTGGTTTTAATATTAGGAAGAATTGACCTAAAACCCCTAAAATTGCATAGTGGTCCGCACCATCGTCCTTGTTGTGGTGACCTTGTTCCATCACCGTGGCGTTCGCTTCGGTGAACGAAGGTCTCATGCCGGGCGGTGGATAAACGAAACAGCGTGTTTGGGAACGCAGATATGATCGAAAACAAGAAGAAGCCGAACCCGATCGACATTCATGTCGGAAGTCGGATTCGTCTTCGCCGTACGATGCTTGGCATGAGCCAGGAGAAGCTCGGCGAAAGTCTGGGGATCACCTTCCAGCAGATCCAGAAGTACGAGAAGGGCACGAACCGCGTCGGCGCCAGCCGGTTGCAGAACATTTCAGGCATCCTGAACGTTCCGGTTTCCTTCTTCTTCGAGGATGCCCCGGGCGAAAACGCTGCCGGCCAGCCCGGCATGGCAGAAGCTTCCAGCTCGAACTACGTCGTCGATTTCCTGTCGTCCTCCGAGGGGCTGCAGCTCAACCGCGCTTTCGTCAAGATCACCGACCCGAAGGTTCGCCGCCGGCTCGTCGATCTCGTCAAGGCACTCGCTGCGGAAGCAGAAAGCGAATAGTTCCAACGTTCCCCGTCGGGACTTGAAAACAAAGCGGCCATTTGTGCCGCTTTTTTCTTGCGCGGCTTTCCCCTGGCGCATCAAAGTGATTGGCTGCAATGGCGACATAAAGATATATTTATGTCGTTGTGTGCTTGTTTTTCGGTCGCAAAACCACTAACACCGTGCCAGCGCTTTTTCTTCATTGAGGGGACTTCCCGCATGCGTGCAAACTACCTGTTCACGAGTGAATCCGTAGCCGAAGGTCATCCGGACAAGGTGTGTGACCGTATCTCCGACGAGATCGTGGATCTGGTCTACCGCGAAGCGGCCAAGACCGGCGTCGATCCTTGGGGCGTGCGTATCGCCTGCGAGACGCTGGCGACCACCAACCGCGTCGTGATTGCCGGCGAAGTGCGCCTGCCGCCGAGCCTTCTGAAGAAGGACAAGGACGGCAACGACGTCATCAACCCCTCGAAGTTCAAGTCCGCCGCCCGCAAGGCGATCCGCGAGATCGGCTATGAGCAGGACGGCTTCCACTGGAAGACCGCGAAGATCGACGTGCTCCTGCACTTCCAGTCCGCCCACATCGCCCAGGGCGTCGACAGCGCCGCCGACAAGCAGGGCGAAGAAGGTGCCGGCGACCAGGGCATCATGTTCGGTTACGCCTGCCGCGAGACCGCCGAACTCATGCCGGCGCCGATCTACTACTCGCACCGCATCCTCAACCTGCTCGCCGCCGCCCGCAAGAAGGGCGAAGGCGAAGTCGCCAAGCTCGGCCCGGATGCCAAGAGCCAGGTCACCGTACGCTACGTCGACGGCAAGCCGACGGAAGTCACCTCGATCGTTCTGTCGACGCAGCACCTCGATGACACCTGGGATTCGGCCAAGGTTCGCGCTGTTGTTGAGCCCTATATCCGCGAAGCCCTCGACGATCTGAAGATCGCCGACGATTGCACCTGGTACATCAACCCGACCGGCAAGTTCGTCATCGGCGGCCCGGACGGCGACGCCGGCCTCACCGGCCGCAAGATCATCGTCGACACCTACGGCGGTGCCGCACCGCATGGCGGCGGCGCCTTCTCGGGCAAGGACACGACCAAGGTCGACCGTTCGGCTGCCTATGCCGCTCGCTACCTGGCAAAGAACGTCGTTGCGGCCGGTCTGTCCGACCGTTGCACGATCCAGCTCTCCTACGCCATCGGCGTCGCGCAGCCGCTGTCGATCTATGTCGACCTGCACGGCACCGGCAAGGTTTCGGAAGACCAGGTCGAACACGCGATCCGTCAGACGATGGACCTGTCGCCGACCGGCATCCGCCGTCATCTCGATCTCAACAAGCCGATCTATGCCAAGACGTCCGCCTATGGCCATTTCGGCCGCAAGGCTGGCCGCGACGGTTCCTTCTCCTGGGAGAAGCTCGACCTGGTGAAGCCGCTGAAGGCTGCGATCGAGCAGAGCGGCGCCGTCAACGGCCGCGCCGCCGCCTAACAGGCGATGGGGCGCGGCGTCACGCCGCGCATTGAAGATAGCGCAACGGCCTGCTATCAGGCGTTTGCGAACATCAGGGCGGGCGCTCCGGCAAGGAGCGCCCGCTTCGTTCATTTTGATTTTGGGTTGGTCTGATCCGGGATCAGTGTGACCAAGGGAAAGACGACATGACCGAACCGCGCCGCGCCAGAGCAACCGAGGCCTTCTTCGGCCGCCGCAAGGGCAAGCCGCTGCGCGAACGGCAGGCGGCGCATCTGGAGGCCGTGCTGCCGACGCTGAAGCTCGACCTTTCGAGCGCGGCTCCGGCTGACCTGAAGTCGATGTACCCGCAAGGCGTGGACCGCATGCGCCTCGAAATCGGCTTCGGCGGTGGCGAACACCTGATCCACCGTGCTGCCGAAACGCCGTCGACGGGTTTCATCGGCGTCGAGCCCTTCGTCAATTCCATGGCCAAGCTCGTCGGCCACATCGAGGAGCGCGGCGTCAGCAACATCAGGCTCTACGACGACGACGCCACCCAGGTGCTCGACTGGCTGCCGGCCGCGTCGATCGACCAGATCGACCTGCTCTATCCGGACCCGTGGCCGAAGCGCAAACACTGGAAGCGCCGCTTTGTCTCCAAGGTCAATCTCGACCGCTTCGCGCGCGTGCTGAAGCCCGGCGGCCTGTTCTGCTTCGCCTCGGATATCGATACCTACGTCAACTGGACCCTTCTGCACTGCCGCGATCACGCAGCCTTCGAGTGGACGGCAGAGACGGCGTCCGATTGGCTGACGCCTTACGAGGGATGGCCGAGCACGCGCTACGAGGCCAAGGCACGCCGAGAAGGGCGCAGTTCCGCCTACCTCACCTTCCGGCGCGTCTAAAGCAATTCCAGGAAAAGTGCGAAGCGGTTTTCCGTCCGGAATTGCGGACTGGAAGCTCAATTCCAGGAAAAGTGCGAAGCGGTTTTCCGTCCGGAATTGCGGACTGGAAGCTCAATTCCAGGAAAAGTGCGAAGCGGTTTTCCGTCCGGAATTGCGGACTGGAAGCTCAATTCCAGGAAAAGTGCGAAGCGGTTTTCCGTCCGGAATTGCGGACTGGAAGCTCAATTCCAGGAAAAGTGCGAAGCGGTTTTCCGTCCGGAATTGCGGACTGGAAGCTCAATTCCAGGAAAAGTGCGAAGCGGTTTTCCGTCCGGAATTGCGGGCGCTGAAAGATCGATTCCGGGAAAAGTGCGAGGCGGTTTTCCGCTCGGGCTTGCGTCGCTCACGCGAGCGACGGCTTCCAGTGAAGCATCATGGTGCCGCCATCAGCGATGGCAGCCCGATCAGTGCAGGGTGACCGTCTTCAGATCGTCCTCTGCTGCCTTGAAGAAGGTGCTGGAGCGATTGTCCGTCAGGAGGATCGGTGTGCCGTCGGCGCCGAACAGCGCCCAGAGATCGATACCCGGTCCCATCTCCGGTGCTTCCGGGAAGCAGCGCGAGACTTCTTCCGAGCGCATTTTCCGGATGTAGCCGACTTCGCCCTCGCCCAGATGCGCAAGGTCGTTCTTCGACAGTGACGAGCTGATGTCTTTCAGTCCCATGGTGACACTCCGTGGTCGCCGGTGAGGGGAAAATCCCGCCGGTTATCCTACTCTGGGACTGAAATGTTAATTTTCTTTACCATACGCACCGGTTCGGGACGAACGAGATCGACCGAAAGCAGACCGTTGCGCAGTTCAGCGCCGAGAACTTTCATGCCATCGGCAAGAACGAAGGTGCGCTGGAACTGGCGAGCGGCAATGCCGCGGTGCAGGTAGTCTCGGTCGCCGTTGTCGATCTGCCGGCCGCGGATGACGAGCTGGTTTTCTTCGGTGGTGACTTCGAGGTCTTCGTCGGAAAAGCCGGCCACCGCCAGCGTGATGCGAAGACGTTCCGGTGCATCGGACGTATCATCGCCACGGATGCGCTCGATGTTGTAGGGCGGGTATCCGTCGTTGCCCTTGGCGATGCGCTCAAGGGTCTTTTCCATCGTATCGAAACCCAACAGCAGCGGGCTCGTAAAAGGCGTAATTCGGCTCATTCTTCAAGTCCTTGCGAGATCAAGCGACCGTTGTCCGGACCTGCCTTGCAGCATCCTCTCCGCAATATGGTAGCTGTGCGCAATGAGTGCAAGCCGCTTGCCTCCGGCGTGCACGCAAATCATAGTCCGCTCTCGCAGATTCCGGGAATGGGACAAAGGAACGCCAGGGCGTTTACTCCCGTCCGGCCCAATGCAAAGTATCGATCGCGCCGGGTTCGGGTCGGATCGACCCGAACAGCGTGATCCAGGGAGGACGAGAAAGTGCCCGTGCCGAGAAAGATAATCATAGACACCGACCCCGGGCAGGACGATGCCGCCGCCATCATGCTCGCCTTCGGCAGCCCGGAAGAGATCGATCTTCTCGGCATCACCGCTGTCGCCGGCAACGTGCCGCTGGCCCTGACGGCCCGTAACGCGCGCATTCTCTGCGAGCTTTGTGACCGGCCGAAGGTGAAGGTGTTCTCGGGCGCCGACAAGCCGATCGCCCGTCCGCTGGTGACGGCCGAGCACGTGCACGGCAAGACCGGACTCGACGGTCCGGAGCTTGCCGAGCCGACGATGAAACTCGAGGAGCAGCATGCGGTCGACTTCATCGTCGAGACGTTGCGAAAGGAGCCAGAGGGCTCCGTGACGCTCTGCACGCTCGGTCCGCTCACCAACGTCGCGCTGGCACTGCAGAAGGCGCCTGACATCGCCCCGCGGGTCAAGGAACTGGTGATGATGGGCGGCGGCTTCTTCGAGGGCGGCAACATCACGCCCGCCGCCGAGTTCAACGTCTATGTCGATCCCGAGGCCGCCGATATCGTCTTCCGCTCGGGCATTCCGATCGTGATGATGCCGCTCGACGTCACCCACCGGGTGCTGACCCACAAGGCGCGTGTGCAGAAGATCCGCGACATCGGCAGCCGCCCGGCGATCGCCATGGCCGAGATGCTCGAATTCTTCGAACGCTTCGATATCGAGAAATACGGCACCGACGGCGGCCCGCTGCACGACCCGACCGTCATTGCCTATCTGCTGCGCCCCGAGCTTTTCACCGGCCGGGATTGCAACGTCGAGATCGAAACCAAGTCGGAGCTGACGGCCGGCATGACCGTCGTCGACTGGTGGCAGGTCACCGGCCGGCCGCACAACGCCAAGGTCATGCGCTTCGTCGACGACCAGGGCTTCTTCGATCTGCTGACGGAACGCCTGGCCAGGATCTGAACCAGACTTCGGCTAGAAGGCTCAAACAAAAACGGCGCCCCGAAGGGCGCCGTTTTTCATGTTGGCGTCTGGCGATCAGAACTCTTCCCAATTGTCCTGGGCAAGCGCGTTGGCGCCCGAGGTTTGAGCAAGCACCTTCTGCGTCGAGGCCGAGTAGCCGCCACGCGCCGGGCTTGCCGCGGCGGTCGGAGCGGGGCGTGCCTCGCGGGCGGGTGCCGGCACCGGGGCTGGACGTTCGGCGGCGCGCATGCGCTCGGCCGTGCCGCGCAGCATCACTGCCGACGACGGCTGGGCCGATGCCGTCGCCTGCGCGACCCGGAAGCGGGCGACGAGCGTGTTGAGCGTGCGCGCCTCCTCGTTGAGCGCCATGCCGGCCGCGGTCGTTTCCTCGACCATGGCGGCGTTCTGCTGGGTCACCTGGTCCATCTGGTTGACGGCCGAGTTGATCTCCTTGAGGCCGACCGCCTGTTCCGAAGCGGAGCTGGAGATCTGGCGGATGAGACCGTTGATCTGAACCACCTGTTCGGCGATCTTCTCAAGTGCCCCACCGGCCTTGCCGACGAGATCGACGCCTTCGCGCACCTGGCCGGCCGAGGTGTTGATCAGCGTCTTGATCTCCTTGGCGGCGTTTGCCGAGCGCTGGGCGAGTTCGCGCACTTCCTGGGCGACGACGGCAAAGCCCTTGCCGGCATCACCTGCACGGGCCGCCTCGACGCCGGCATTGAGCGCCAGAAGGTTGGTCTGGAAGGCGATTTCGTCGATGACGCCGATGATGCGGCTGACCTCGTGCGACGACTGCTCGATGCCCTTCATCGCGGCAATCGCCTTCTGCACCACTTCGCCCGACTGTCCGGCATCGCTGCTGGCCGCTTCCACCGATTTCGCGGCGACCTTGGCGTTTTCGGCGCTGGCGTTGACCTGCGAGGTCAGCTCGTCGAGGGCGGCAGCCGTTTCCTCGAGGCTTGCGGCCTGCTGCTCTGTGCGGTGCGACAGGTCGTTGGCAGCACTGCTGATTTCGCTGGTGCCGTTGCCGATGTTGACGACCGAGTGGTTGACGGTGCGGATCGTCTCTTCGAGGCTCTCCATCGTCGCGTTGAAGTCACGCTTGAGCTGGGCGTATTCACCCGGGAAGTCGTCGGTGATGCGGAAGGCGAGATCACCTGAAGACAGATGCGAAAGGCCCTTGCCGAGGCGGGCGACGATGTCGCGTTGGAGCGCGCTCGATTCGGCGCGTTCGGTCTCCGACCGGCCGCGTTCGCGCTCGGCCTGTTCGCGCTCGTGGCGGGCTTCGCCTTCGAGGCGCTTCGTGTCGGCAAGCTGGTGGCGGAAGCCTTCGAGCGCCTTGGCGACCTCGCCGGTCTCGTCGGAACGATCCTGGCCGGCGATCGCCTTGGTGTAGTCGCCGTGGCTGAGATTGTTGACGCCCTTGACGAGTGCGGCGAGCGGCTTCTGCACGAAGCCACGGACGGCCAGGTAGAGGCCGAGCAGCACGGCGCCGAGCACGACGAGGCCGCCGACGATCATCATGTAGGTCTGATCCTTGACCGGTGCGTTGATCGCGCTGCGCGGCACGTCGACGAGCACGATCCAGCTGGTGTTCACGCCGGAAAGCGCGAACGGATAGACGAGGCGGTCGAAGGGTTCATTGCCGTCATAGGAAAGGTTGGAGATGATGCCCGGCTTGCCCGAGGCGAGCGCGTTCTTGACGATGTCGTTGCCTTCGCCGTCATAGTCCTTGAGCAGCAGTTCCGGGATCGGCGCAACCAGCCACTTGCCGCTTTGCGACAGCAGGTAGACGCGGCCAGTTTCGAACGGCTTCAGCTTCGCAAGGCCTTCGGCGAGCGAGGCGAGCGAGATGTCGACGCCGGAGACGCCGATCAGCTTGCCGCCGGACATGACCGGATAGGCGATCGAGCTCATCGCGGTCGGAACGTCGGTGCCTTCGGCGGTGTAGGGCTGGGTGATCGCGCCCTTGCCGCTCTTTGCCGCGAGCGCATACCACTCGGCCGGATAATCGGCCTTGAAGGTGGAGTACTGGATTTCGTTGTTGCGGGTCTTCGACCAGTAGGGCGTGAAGATGCCGAGGTCGTTGCCGCCCAGTTCCTTGTTGTTGACGACGTCTTCCTGGCGACCGTCGAAGGCCTTGGGCTCTTCGGCGAACCAGCTGCCGAAGGCAAACGGGTTCTGCTCGAGATTTGCCCTGAGGACGTTGATCACCCCGGTGCGTTCCATCGACTTTTCGGCATGCGCGCGGCCGATGACGCCGGCCATCGAGCGGGCGGCACTTGCCAGTTCGCCGACGTCGCCGGCGATGTCGGAGGCGATCGCGCGGGCCTCGCCGTTTGCCTGTTCGAGAACCAGCGTTTCGACGCGGTCCTGGGTCTGGGAGATGAGAACGAAATTCGAAGCGAGCAGGACGAGTGCAATTGTGCCGCCTGTCACCGCGATCAGTTTGGTCGCCAGCGATTTGGCTTGGAACTTGAACATGAAATCCTCACGTGCTGGGAGGTCCGCCGGCTCTCGCCTGCGGTGGACGCATTTCGCAATGGGGGTGAACTCCATCATGGAGCGTCAGATGCCGACCGGCATATTGGAGGCGACCGGGTCGTCGTGACCGGCTCTCTCAGGGTCCTGAATAGACTGGAGATTCTTAAGATAGGGCCAACGCGAGGGCTATTTTACGCGTCGCTTGCATAAAATTGCGCGCAAAGTTTTGCCTCCGCGACATCGGCTGTCCGGATTGCGCACGAGGGAATTTGAGCCGGCTGGAAACGAGCGGCGCAAGACCGCCGTCAAGAAAAAAGCGGGCGATTACCGCCCGCATCAGATGGCTTTGACCTCAGCCGCACTGACCCAAGGTATCGTGGTCTAGAGGCGCGATGCCACGTCGGCCGCAAGCGGGATCGAAGGCTGGGCGCCGCTCTTCAGGCAGGCGAGCGAACCGGCGACGGCCGCGCGGCGCAACGCATCGGGGAAGGCGATGCCGGCGTCGAGGCTGGCTGCGAGATAGCCGCAGAAGGTGTCGCCGGCGCCGACGGTGTCGACCGGCTCGATCTTCAGGCCCTTGGCGCGCTGGATCTCGCCTTCGTGCACGGCGACGACGCCCTCGGCGCCGAGCGTGACGATCACGGTCTGGCCGGTCTCGGCGTGAAGCGCCTTCATCGCCTCCTCGCGCTCCGCACTGCTGATGCCGCTCTTGCCGGCGAGCAGTTCGAACTCGGTCTCGTTGGCGATGACGATATCGGCCATCCGGCCGAGGCGGGCTGCCTCAGGCGTCAGCGGCGCGATGTTGATGACCGAACGTATGCCCTTCTGTTTGGCGGCATTGAGCGCCTTCTCGACGGAAGCAGCCGGAATTTCGAGCTGCAGCATCAGCGTGTCGCCGGGCTTCATCCCGTCGACCGCCTTCGTGGCATCGGCCTCGTTGACGGTCGCGTTGGCGCTGGCGACGACGACGATGACATTTTCGCCGTCACCGCCGACCAGGATATGGGCGGTGCCCGTCGGCTCACTGACCGTCTTGGTCAGCGACAGGTCGGCGCCCGCAGCCTTCAGCAGTTCCAGCGCGCCTTCGGCAAAACTGTCGGCGCCGACGGCACCCGCCATCTTGACCGTTGCGCCGGCACGCCGTGCGGCGAGCGCCTGGTTCGCGCCCTTGCCGCCGGCGGCGGTCGAAAAGCCGGTGCCGGCGACGGTTTCGCCGGGCTTCGGAAGGCGTGCGGTGGTGGCGATCAGATCCATGTTGATGGACCCAAAAACAGTAATCATCTGAAACTATCCTGTCGGCTTGCGAATTGGGCCGGAGAGTGCCCGACAGCCTCAGTCCTCGTCAACCACCCGCAGGCGCAATTGCCCGACGCGGTTGTCGACCGCGGCACGCTGGTCGCCTGTGTCCCGTGCGCCACCTTCCGCTTCAAGTTCGAGCGCCTCGATCTTGGCGCCGCGGCGGGTGAGCTTGCTGGAGGAAACCAGGATATCCTCGACATCCTTCTGGCTCATGGCGAAGTGGCCCTGAAGCTTGCGCACGCGCTCGTCGAGACGACCGAGGTCCTCCATCAATCTCGCAACTTCGCCCTGGATCAGATGCGCCTGCTCACGCATGCGCGCATCCTTGAGGATCGCCTGGATCACCTGGATCGACAGCAAGAGCAGCGACGGCGAAACGATGACGATCCGCTGGCGGTGCGCCTTCTGCACGATCGCTTCGAAATGCTCGTGGATCTCCGCAAAGATCGATTCGGACGGTACGAAGAGGAAGGCGGTGTCCTGCGTCTCGCCCGGGATCAGATACTTGCCGGCGATATCGCGCACATGGGTTTCCATGTCGCGGCGAAAGAGCTGCGCGATCTGCTGGCGGCGTTCCGGCGTGGGTGCATCCCGCATCGCATTCCAGGCTTCGAGCGGGAACTTGGCGTCGATGACGAGCGGCGGCTGGCCGTTCGGCATGCGGATGGTGCAGTCGGGACGTGCCCCGTTCGACAGCGTCGCCTGGAACTCGAAAGCGCCCATCGGCAGTCCGTCAGCGATGATCGCTTCCATGCGCGACTGGCCGAAGGCGCCGCGCGTCTGCTTGTTCGACAGAATGGCCTGCAGCCCGGCCATGTCCTTGGCAAGCGCCTGGATGTTGTTCTGGGCCGTATCGATGACTGCGAGGCGCTCCTGCAGCCGGCGCAAATTTTCATGCGTCGCCTTGGTCTGTTCGCTGATCGAGGCGCCGATGCGGTGGGTCATGCCGTCGATGCGCTGGCTGAGCGTCTGGTTGAGCTCCGCCTGCCGCGCCCCGAACACCTCGGCCATGGCGGCGACCCGCCCTTGCATCTCCGTCTGGGCGGCGAGCAGCATCGCCATCTGTTCCTGTCGTTCCTCGTCACGGGTGTCTCGCCGCCGGGAAAACGCCATCACAAGAGCAGCCGCGACGACAAGGCCGGCGGCAATCGCGAGATGGCCCAGGGTGATCGGCAGGGTGCCGACGAAAAACAGCGGCTGGGCGAAGGGGAGGGGCGCAGGTTCCATGCGTCAAACCTAACAGATTCTTCGGTTATGGATAGATCAAAACAAGAACATTCGACCGATGCAGTTAACGCGGGCCGATGCAGCAAGGGCTGCTGCGGGTGGCAAGGCAATTTCCTTGCACGCCGACGGAAAGATCGGCTATGGGAGCAACATGACGATCAAGCCGCTTATCATCCTTCCCGATCCTGTGCTTCGCCAGGTTTCCACGCCGATCGAAACCATCGACGCGGACGTCCGCCGTCTGGCCGACGACATGCTCGAAACCATGTACGACGCCCCTGGGATCGGCCTTGCCGCGATCCAGATCGGCGTCGCCAGACGCATGCTGGTGCTCGACGTCTCGAAAGAGGGCGACGAGAAGACGCCTCTCGTCTTCATCAACCCCGAGATCGTTGCGTCTTCCGATGAACGCTCGGTCTATGAGGAAGGCTGCCTGTCGATCCCCGACTATTACGCCGAGGTCGAGCGCCCCGCTGTCATCACCGTCAGGCACCTCGACCGCGACGGCAAGCAACAGACGATCGAGGCCGACGGCCTGCTCGCCACCTGCCTGCAGCACGAGATCGATCACCTGAACGGCGTGCTGTTCATCGACCATATCTCCAAGCTCAAGCGCGACATGGTGATCCGCAAGTTCACCAAGGCCGCCAAGACGCGCGGCGCAAAGGCGATCTGAGCCTTCGATCGCGGAAGATCGCGCGAAAGCTTGAAGGCGGGAACCCGTTGAACATTCCAGGAAGAGCGTGAGACGGCTTTCCTGGAATTGTCCTGTTTTTAGAGAATGAGATCATTTCGCCGTTTCCCCGCATGAAGTGATCTGAAAGGACGGAGTTACCGCCTTGTCGCTTCGCATCATCTTCATGGGTACGCCGGAATTCTCGGTGCCGACGCTGGCGGCACTTGCCGAGGCGGGCCATCAGATTGTCGCCGCCTATACCCAGCCGCCGCGGCCGGGCGGCAGGCGCGGGCTCGACCTGCAGAAATCGCCAGTGCATCAGGCGGCCGAGTTGCTCGGGATTCCCGTGCTGACGCCGGTCAACTTCAAGGACGAGGCGGACCGCCAGACCTTCCGGGACTTCGACGCCGATGTCGCCGTCGTCGTCGCCTATGGCCTGCTTTTGCCCGAGGCGATCCTCACCGGCACCAAATACGGCTGCTACAACGGCCACGCTTCGCTGTTGCCGCGCTGGCGCGGCGCTGCCCCCATCCAGCGCGCCATCATGGCCGGCGATCCTGAGACCGGCATGATGGTGATGAAGATGGACAAGGGACTGGACACCGGCCCCGTCGCGCTCACCAAGGTTGTCCAGATCGGCGAGACCATGACCGGCGGCGAGCTGCACGACCGGCTGATGCAGGTGGGCGCGACGTTGATGCGGGAGGCGATGGCCAAGCTCGAAGCCGGCGACCTGCCGCTGACGGCGCAGACCGACGAGGGTGTCGCCTATGCCGCAAAGATCAGCAAGACGGAAACGCGCATCGATTTTGCCCGCAGCGCAAAAGAGGTGCACGATCATATCCGCGGCCTGTCGCCGTTCCCGGGCGCCTGGTTCGAGCTCGAGATTGCCGGGAAGCCGGAACGTATCAAGGTGCTGAACTCCGAACTGGCAGCCGGCGCCGGCGAGGCCGGCACGGTGCTCGACGACAATCTGACGATTGCCTGCGGCGAAGGCGCCGTGCGCCTCACCCGCCTGCAGCGCGCCGGCGGCAAGGCGTTGGGTGCGGCCGACTTCCTGCGCGGAACGCCGGTGGCTGCCGGCACGAGGGTCGGCTGATGCCGCGATTCAAGCTGACCGTTGAATATGACGGCTCCGACTATGTCGGCTGGCAAAGGCAGGACAACGGCCAGTCCGTGCAAGGGGCGATCGAAAAGGCGATCCTGTCGCTCACCGGCGAGACCGTGTCCATCCGCGGTGCCGGCCGTACGGACTCGGGCGTGCACGCCAGCGGCCAGGTGATGCATGCCGATCTCACCCGTCCGTGGAAGCCCTATACGCTGCGCAACGCGCTGAACGCCCATCTGGGGCTTGCCGGTGAGCGCGTGGCGATCCTCGAGGCCGAGGAAGTGTCCGAGCAATTCGATGCGCGTTTCTCGGCGCTGCGCCGGCATTATCTCTACCGCATCATTTCACGTCCGGCGCCGCTGGCGCTCGAAGCCAGGCGAGCCTGGTGGGTGCCGAAGCCGCTCGACCATGCGGCGATGCATGCGGGTGCCCAGCGGCTCGTCGGCCATCACGATTTCACCACCTTCCGCTCCGCCCATTGTCAGGCGACGAGCCCGGTGCGCACGCTCGACCGGCTGGACGTGGCCCTGGTCGCCGGCGTCATCGAAATCCGCGCGACGGCGCAGAGCTTCCTGCACAACCAGATCCGGTCCTTCGCGGGCTCGCTGAAGCTGGTGGGGGAAGGCAAGTGGACGCCGGACGATTTGCAGGCCGCGCTTGAAGCGCGCGACCGCAAGGCCTGCGGCCCGGTGGCGCCGCCGGCCGGGCTCTATTTCCTTCAGGTGGATTACTGATCCCGAAATCTTAGCTTGTCGGGATCAGGCCGAAGAAGCGCTGCAGGAGATCGCCGATCATCATCGACGGCAGCAGGAAGAGCGCCGTCAGCGCTGAGGCAAGCAGCGTCTGGTTGCCCGTCACCATGCGCAGAAGCCGGAAGAGCACCGCGATGCTGATGACGAGCAGCGTCAGCCAGATGAAGCTCGTCAGCCCCTGGCTCCCGGGAATGACGACACGGATCGCCGCCGGCACCGCCATGGCATAGGAGAGCGGCACGGAGAGCCAGTTGGTGGTGACGACGATCGGCACCACCGCTCCGGCAAAGCCGAGCGGGCGTGACAGGATGGCGATCAGCACCAGTGGCAACAGCCAGCTGACGAGATCGACAACCAAAAGCTTGAAGATGAAGCCGATGCCGATCGTGGTGCCGTCAGGCATGACCGAGAGATAGTAGAGCCGCCAGGACGCCCAGGTGACGGCAATCGCCGGCAGGCACCAGAGCATGGACGTGAAGGAGCGCCAGAGGCCGCTCTCGCTGAAATCCAGCCAGCGGAAGCCTTCTTCTTTACCCTGCGCCAGGAGCCAGAGCCCCCGGATATAGGCAAGCACCTCATCAAGCAGCGGCATGGCCGAACCAGCGGGCGATGAACGTTTCATAGATGTTCGTCAGCGTCTCGAGATCGGCGACGGCGACGCGCTCATCGACCATGTGCATCGTCTGGCCGACGAGGCCGAACTCGACCACCGGGCAGTAATCCTTGATGAAGCGTGCGTCCGAGGTGCCGCCGGTCGTCGACAGCTTCGGCTGACGCCCCGTCACGGCTTCCACCGCGCCGGAGAGCGATTCGATCAGCGCATTGTTGCGTGTGAGAAACACGTGGCTCGGGCGCTCGGCCCAGGCGATCTCGTAGCGGACCGGCGCGCGGTCCGGACGCAGGTTGCCGCTTGCCGCCGCACGGTCGAGCCGGGCGATGATCTCGGCCATCAGGCTTTCCGCCGTCCAGGTGTCGTTGAAGCGGATGTTGAAGGCGGCCGTCGCCTTGGCCGGTATGACGTTGACCGCACCGTTGCCGACATCGATCGTCGTCACTTCCAGATTGGAGGGCTGGAAGCTCTCGGTGCCGTTGTCGAAGGGCGGGTCCATCAGCGCCTGCGTCAGCTGCAGGATGCCACGCACGGGGCTGTCGGCGAGATGCGGATAGGCCGCATGGCCCTGCACGCCGTGAACGGTGATGCGGCCGGAGAGCGAACCACGGCGGCCGATCTTGATCATATCGCCAAGCTGGTCTGGGTTGGTCGGCTCGCCGACGAGGCAGGCATCCCAGCGCTCGCCCTTGTCAGCCGCCCATTGCAGGAGCTTGGTGGTGCCGTTGATCGCCGGGCCTTCTTCATCGCCGGTGATGAGGAAGGAAACCGAGCCCTTCGGGGCCCCATGCTTTTCGATATGGCGGGCGATGGCGGCGACGAAGCAGGCGATGCCGCCCTTCATGTCGACCGCGCCGCGGCCGTACATTTCTCCGCCGGCGATGTCGGCCGAAAACGGCCCGTGGCTCCAGGCGGCCTCGTCGCCGACGGGAACGACGTCGGTATGGCCGGCGAACATCAGGTGCGGGCCCTCGGTCCCGAGCCGCGCATAGAGGTTCTCGATGTCGGGCGTGCCAACGTCCTTCGCCACCACGCGGTCGACTGCAAAGCCGAGCGGCTTCAGCATGGTTTCGAGTGCTGCAAGCGCTCCGCCTTCGGCCGGGGTGACCGAGGGGCAACGGATGAGGGTGGCGAGATTGGCGATCGGATCGGTGGAGGTCATCTAACGCTATGCCGTCTGCATGGCCGCGGGGGCCTTGGGAATGGAGGCTGCTGGTTTATCCGATCGCCAGCGAACTGTCACGCAAGATGGCGACCCGACGCGTGAGATGGGCAACTGGCGCGCGAGACGCAGAACGGCGCCGCGCCTGGGCGGAGGCGCAGCGCCGCAGCTTCAACGGGCCGGAGTGAACCGGCCCGCCTGAAGATCGCGAAGGGATGGAGAAGGGCTTATTCTCCGGGCGCCAGATGCGGCGCTTCGATATGGGCGCCTGCGTGCTTCAGCGGCCGCTCGCCGGCGAGCTTGCGGATCAGCACGTAGAACACCGGCGTCATGAAGATGCCGAAGGCGGTAACGCCGATCATGCCGGCAAAGACCGCAACACCCATCGCCGAGCGCATTTCCGCACCGGCGCCGGTCGACAGGACCAGCGGCACGACGCCCATGATGAAGGCCATCGAGGTCATCAGGATCGGGCGAAGACGCAGCCGGCTTGCCTCGATTGCCGCCTTGACCGGCGTGCTGCCCGAGAGTTCCAGTTCGCGGGCGAACTCGACGATCAGGATGGCGTTCTTCGCCGATAGCCCGACCAAGACGATCAGGCCGATCTGGGTGAAGACGTTGTTGTCGCCTCCGGTCAGCCAGACGCCCACCAGCGCCGCCATGATGCCCATCGGCACGATCAGGATGATCGCGATCGGCAGCGTCAGGCTTTCATACTGGGCAGCGAGCACCAGGTAGACGAGCAGCAGCGCCAGCGGGAAGACCAGGATGCCGGAATTGCCCGCAAGAATCTGCTGGTAGGTCAGGTCCGTCCACTCGTAGCCGATGCCCGGAGGCAGGGTTTCAGCGGCGATGCGTTCAATGGCTTCCTGCGCCTGGCCGGACGAGAAACCCGGTGCCGGGCCGCCGTTGATGTCGGCGGACAGGAAGCCGTTGTAGCGGATCGCCCGTTCGGCACCGACCGTTTGCTCGACCTTCAGCAGCGCCGACAGCGGGATCATTTCGCCGGACTGCGAGCGCACCTTCAGCTTGCCGATGTCGTCGGCATGGCTGCGGTAGTTGGCATCCGCCTGGACACGCACGCTGTAGGTGCGGCCGAAGGCGTTGAAGTCGTTGACGTAGAGCGAGCCCAGGTAGATCTGCAAGGTCTCGAAGACGTCGGTGACGGCCACGCCGAGCTGGCGCGCTTTCACGCGGTCGAGGTCGGCATAGAGCTGCGGCACGTTGATCTGGTAGCTCGAATAGAGCCCGGCCAGTTCCGGTGCCTGGTAGGCCTTGGCGAGGAAGGCCTTGGCCGCCTCGTCGAGCGCCTGGTAGCCGAGGCCGTTCTTGTCCTCAAGCTGCAGCTTGAAGCCGCCGGTCGTGCCGAGACCCTGGACGGGCGGCGGCGGGAACATGGCGATGAACGCATCCTGGATGACGCCGAATTCCTGGTTGAGCTGCATGGCGATCGCGCCGCCGGAGAGCTCAGGCGTCTTGCGTTCCTCGAAGGGCTTGAGGGCGACGAACACGATGCCGGAGTTCGACGAGTTGGTGAAGCCGTTGATCGACAGGCCCGGGAAGGCGATGGCGTTTTCGACGCCCGGGTGCTTGAGCGCGATCTCGCTCATGCGCTTGATCACGTCTTCCGAGCGGTCAAGGGTGGCTGCATCCGGAAGCTGGGCGAAGCCGATCAGGTACTGCTTGTCCTGCGCCGGCACGAAGCCGCCGGGAACCGCGCGAAACAGCGTGAAGGTGACGCCGAGAAGCACGACATAGACCACCATGATCAGCGACTTGCGCGTCAGGATTCGGCCGACGCCGCGGCCATAGGCTTCCGAGCTTGCCCCGAAGAAGCGGTTGAAGCCGCGGAAGAACCAGCCGAACAGCCTGTCCATCACCCGCGTCAGCCAGTCCTTCGGCGCGTGATGGTCCTTCAGGAGAAGGGCGGCCAGCGCCGGGGAGAGCGTCAGCGAATTCAGCGCCGAGATGACGGTCGAGATTGCGATCGTCAGCGCGAACTGGCGATAGAACTGGCCGGTAAGCCCGGTGATGAAGGCGAGCGGCACGAACACGGCGACGAGCACCAGCGCGATCGCGATGATCGGGCCCGAGACTTCCTGCATGGCGCGGTAGGTCGCCTGCACCGGCGACAGGCCCTGCTCGATGTTGCGTTCGACGTTTTCCACCACGACGATCGCGTCGTCGACGACGATGCCGATCGCCAGCACCAGGCCGAAGAGGCTGAGCGCGTTGATCGAGAAGCCGAAGACATACATGACGGCGAAGGTGCCGACGATCGAGACCGGCACGGCGACGAGCGGAATGATCGAGGCGCGCCAGGTTTGCAGGAAGATGATGACGACGAGCACGACCAGCGCGATGGCTTCGAGCAGTGTGTCGACCACCGATTCGATCGAGGCGCGCACGAACTGGGTGGTGTCGTAGACGATGCCGTAGTCGACGCCATCGGGCATGGTGAGCTTCATCTCGGCCATGGCCTTGCGCACGTCGTCGGAAATCTGGATCGCGTTCGATCCGGGGGCCTGGAAGACCGCCATGCCGACGGCGGGCTTGTTGTCGAGCAGCGAGCGCAACGAATAGTCGGAAGCGCCCATTTCGACGCGGGCAACGTCGGCCAGGCGGGTTACTTCGCCTTGAGCGCCGGACTTGACGACGATGTTCTCGAAGTCCTCGGGCGTCTGCAGGCGGCCCTGGGCGTTGACGGAGAGCTGCAGGTCGAGGCCCGGGACGGAAGGCGAGGCGCCGATCACGCCGGCTGCCGCCTGCACGTTCTGGCCGCGCACCGCATTGGCGATGTCGCTTGCGGCAAGGCCGCGCTCGGCCGCCTTCTGCGGGTCGATCCAGATGCGCATCGAATAGTCGCCGCCGCCGAAGATCTGAACCTGACCGACGCCTTCGATGCGCGCCAGCCGATCCTTGACGTTCAGCACACCGTAGTTGCGCAGATAGTTGATGTCATACTGGCCGCTCGGCGAAAGCAGGTGCACGACCATGGTCAGGTCGGGCGAGCTCTTGACCGTGGTGATGCCGAGGCGGCGCACCTCCTCGGGCAGCCGCGGCTCGGCCTGCGAGACGCGGTTCTGCACGAGCTGTTGCGCCTGGTCCGGGTCGGTGCCGAGCGCGAAGGTGACGGTCAGCGTCATCAGGCCGTCTGCGGTCGCCTGGCTCTGCATGTAGAGCATGTCCTCGACGCCGTTGATCTGCTCTTCGAGCGGTGTCGCCACCGTCTCGGCGATGACGGCCGGGTTGGCGCCCGGATATTGCGCGCGCACGACGATCTGCGGCGGCACGACTTCGGGATATTCGGAGATCGGCAGACCGGTCATGCCGATCAGGCCGGCCACGAAGATCAGGACCGAAAGAACGCCCGCGAAGACCGGGCGGTCGACGAAGAAGCGTGAGAAATTCATGGTATCCCCCTTGGGACGTTTCAGGGCAGAGCTCGCCCGTGCGCGGCGAAAAGCGTCGCCGCGCGGCAAGGTGTCTGCTGAGTGATGCCTGGGCTGGCCGCCTCTTCACATCGAGCGAAGAGGCGCTTCAGTTTACTTGGCGATCGAGGCGGTCGTTTCCTCGACCTGCTGCGGCGCCACGATGACACCGGGGCGAACCCGCTGCAGGCCGTTGACGACGATGTTCTCGCCCGACGCCAGACCGCTTTCGACGATACGCAGACCGTCGGAATTCGGTCCGAGCTTCACCTGGCGGTACTCGACCTTGTTGTCGGTGCCGACGACGAAGACGAACTTCTTGTCCTGGTCGGAGCCGATGGCGCGGTCGCTGATGACGAGCTTTTCTTCCGGGTCCGGTTCGCCGATGCGGATGCGGACGAACTGTCCGGGGATCAGCTTGCCGTCGGCGTTTTCAAGCGCCGCGCGCACCCGGATCGTGCCGGTTGCCGCATCCACCTCGTTGTTGATGAGCTGGATGTGGCCGGAGATCGGCGTGCCTTCGTCTGCGGCGGTGCCGACCTGGACCGGGATGCGTTCGATGGCGCTGCCGCCGGCGGACGCCGCGAGCCTTGCGAGTGCGGTTGTGACCACCTCTTCGCTGGCATTGAAGCTCGCATAGATCGGATCGACCGAAACGAGCGTCGTCAGCACGGGCGAGGCGGAGCCGGCGGCCACGAGGTTGCCGGCAGTGACGTCGAGCCGGCCGACGCGGCCGGAGATCGGGGCGCGCACCTCGGTATATTGCAGGTCGAGTTCGGCCGTGCGCAGGGCCGCCTTGGCCGAACGGACCTCGGCCTGCGCCTCGTCATAGGCGCTGGAGCGCTGGTCGACGCTGCTCTGCGGCACGGCACTGGTGGTCACCAGCTTGCGGCCACGCTCGAGCTCGATCTTGGCGAGGGAAACGCGCGCTTCGGCGGCAGAAACCTGGGCCTTTGCCCGCTCGACGGCGGCGGCATAGGGTTCCGGGTCGATCGTCACAAGCAGGTCGCCCTGCTTGACGAGCGCGCCTTCGCGGAAGTGCGCCTTGAGGATGGCGCCGCCGACGCGCGGGCGAACCTCGACGCGCTCGATCGCTTCGAGCCGCCCGGAGAATTCCTCCCAGGTGGTGATGCGCTTGGACTGCGCCCGCGCCACCGAGACCGGAACGGCCGGCGGCGCGGCGGCGGCCGCATCGGTCGCGGCATCCGCTTCGAAATGCTGCGGCAGGCCGAACAGGACGGCGGCACCGCCGCCGACAGACAAAAGGATGCTCAGGCCGGCGCCCCAGAGGGCCCGGCGGGTCACTGTCGATGTCATTTTTCTCTCCTTGCCGGTTGGGAGCCGGCGCTTTGCGTTCGATGCCAGATCGGGGGATGGGCTGGGTGACCGCCGCCCTCGTCTAACGCACCGTCATTTCCGCCGGCTTTGCCCCCGCCTTCTGGAAGAAGCGGGCGAAGATGCCGGTAATTTCCTTCTGCTGTGCCGACCAGCCTTCGCCGGAACACGCGTTCTGCGGCAACCATCCGGCGCGTCCCGACAGCACGTGGGACTCCACCGCCACGCCCGCCTTGCGCAGGCGCTCGGCATAGGCTTCAGCCTCGTCGCGCATCGGACATTCCTCGCTGGTCACGATCAGCGAAGGCACGAGGCCGGCAAGCCGCGTACAGTGGGCCGGCGCGGCGTAAGGGTGGGTGAAGCCACCGCTCTGGCCGAGATAACGTTGCCAGCCGTCGGCGATCGATTGCGCCGAGGACTGTGGGCAGTATTGCCGGAACGATTCCGTTGCCAGGCACGGGTCGAGCATCGGCGACAGCAGGATCTGGCCCTTGAGATCGGTCAGATACTGGTCCCGCGCCATCAGCGCGGCACCGGCGGCGACATTGCCGCCAGCCTCTTCGCCGGCCACGAACAGCGACGACTTCTTGTGCGCGAACTGCGGGCAGCGCGAGCGCATCGACGACAGCATGGCGTAGGCGACATCAAGCGCCGCGGGAAAGGGATTGAGGCAGGCCGCGGAATATTCCGGAGAGATCACCACCGCTCCGGCAGCCGCGAGCGCCTCGGCGACACGCTCGCCGGCGGCGATCGTTCCGCCGACGAAGGAGCCGCCATGCAGGTGCAACACGACCGGCGGCGGATTGAGCAGGGCCTCGCCGCGGTAGACGCGTGCCGTGCACGAGCCTTGGCCCGTCTGCATCGTCTCCACCTTGAACTGTTCGCCCATCTCTCTTGCCTTCGGCCCGAGCTAAACCCACATGTGGCGACAACACGCCACGATAGGAGAATAGCATTGTCTTCTGTCTGGAATAGTCTTTTCAATCTGACTACACTATTCGTATTCTCGAACAATTATGGCTCTTGAAAATGGACCAGCTCACGGCCATGCGCGCGTTCCTCCGCGTCGTCGAAACCGGAAATTTCACCCGCGCTTCCGCTTCGCTGAACATGCCGAAGGCAACGCTCACCAATCTCATCCAGGGATTGGAGGCGCATCTGCGCACGAAGCTTTTGAACCGGACCACTCGCCGGGTGCTGGTGACGCCCGATGGCGCGCTTTACTACGAGCGCGCCGCCCGCCTCTTGACCGACCTCGACGAACTCGACGGCAGCCTTTCGAGCGCCCAGACCTTGCCGAAGGGGCGGCTGCGGGTGGAGATGGCGAGCGCGATCGCCAACCTGATCGTGATCCCCGCGCTGCCGGAGTTTCACAAGCGTTATCCCGACATCCAGATCGACCTCGGGGTCTCGGACCGGACGGTCGACTACGTGGCCGAGAACGTCGATTGCGCCATTCGCGTCGGCGCGCTCACCGACCAGTCGCTGATTGCGCGCCGCATCACCGAGATGAGCTTCGTCGCCGTCGCGGCGCCAGAGTATCTCTCGCGCCACGCGGTCCCGCAGCACCCCTCGGATCTCTCGAAGAACTGCTACGTCGTCGGCTATTTCCGGCCGCAGACAGGTCAGCAGATGCCGTTCTACTTCAAGCGTGGCAACGAGGAGATCGAGGTGAACGGCCGCTACACGGTGGCGGCGAATGAATCGACCACCTATCTTGCCGCCGCCCGCGCCGGCCTCGGGGTCATCCAGGCGCCGCGCTTCATGGTGCGCGACGATCTCGTGACCGGCGCCATGCGGCCGGTGCTGGAGGATTGGGAGGTCGAGCCCATGCCGATCTATCTGGTCTATCCGCCGAACCGCCACCTGAGCAGCCGCCTGCGCGTCTTTGCCGACTGGGTGGTGAAGGTCGTCGCCCAGTCGCAGCTCGACACGGCCTGAACACCGCTCGCGGCAGGCGATGCCGGGCGTTACCCACCTTTGTGCCGATCCCAAGATGCAAAAAAAGCGCCGCGATCGGATCGCGGCGCCTTTGATTGGTTTTGAGTTTTGCCGTTGCCAGGCTCAGCCCTGGCGGTTCTTGGCGTTGCCCTTCGGCTTGGTCTTGGGCTTGAAGCCGCCGTCCTTGCCCGCGTCCGGCTTGCCCTTCTTCTTGTTGCCCCAGGGCTTGTCGGCGCCCTTCGCCGGCGGCCGATCCTCGGTATAGGCGGGGCCGTCGGTGTAGCCGGCCTTCTTCTCGAACTTGCGCTTCGGCTTGAAGTCGCCGCGCTCGTCGCCACGGGTGGTATCGTCGGAATAGGGGCGCTTCTTGCCGAAGCCCGGCTTATCCTTCGAGAAGTTCGGCTTGTCCTTGGAGTAGCTAGGCTTTTCCTGGCGCTGCTGGGTGAGATCCGGTGCGCCGGCAAGCGGCTTCACGCGAATGCCCTTTTCCAGCGTCTTGTCCTTGCCGATCGCCGACAGGAACCGTTCGGCGCCCTCGGCCGTCATTTCGACGAAGGTCTCTTCCTGCTGCATGCGGATCGCGCCGATGTCGCGCTTCGTCAGCTTGCCGTGGCGGCAGAGCATCGGGATCAGCCAGCGCGGCTCGGCGCTCTGCTTGCGGCCGACCGAGAGCGAGAACCAGCTGCCGTCGCTGAAGTCAGCCCGCTCGGCGCCGAAGTCCTCACGCGGTCCGCGCTCGTCGCGGCGCGGCTTGGCGCGGTTGTCGCCGACGGCGACTTCGATCAGGTCTTCCGGGGCCGACCGTCCCGAACGGAACTGGCGCACGAAGGCGGCGGCCATCTGCTCGGCGCCGTGGCGTTCGAGAAGGGCGGCCACGATCGCCTGTTCGTCCTCGCGGATCGGTTCTGCGAAGCTGGTGTCGGCAAGCAGGCGCTCGTCGTCGCGCTGGCTGACCTCGTCGGCCGACGGCGGACGAGCCCAGGTCGCGGTGATCCGGCCGCCGTCGAGCAGCCGCTCGGCCTTGCGGCGCTGGTTGACCGGCACGATCAGCGCGCTGACGCCCTTCTGGCCGGCGCGTCCGGTGCGGCCGCTGCGGTGAAGCAGCGTTTCCGAATTGGTCGGCAGGTCGGCGTGAATGACGAGTTCGAGGCCCGGCAGGTCGATGCCGCGGGCGGCCACGTCGGTGGCGATGCAGACGCGGGCGCGGCCATCGCGCATGGCCTGCAGCGCATGGGTGCGTTCGTTCTGGCTGAGTTCGCCCGAAAGCGCCACAACCGAGAAGCCGCGATTGTTGAAGCGCGCGGTCAGGTGGTTGACGGCCGCGCGGGTCGAACAGAACACGATGGCGTTGCGCGCTTCGTAATAGCGCAGCACGTTGATGATCGCGTTTTCGCGGTCGTTCGGCGCCACGGTGAGCGCGCGGTACTCGATGTCGACATGCTGCTTCTGTTCGGACGCGGTGCTGATGCGCACGGCGTCGCGCTGGTAGTTCTTCGCAAGCGTGGCGATCGACTTCGGCACGGTGGCCGAGAACATCAGGGTGCGGCGATCGTCCGGGGACTCTTCGAGAATGAACTCGAGGTCCTCGCGGAAGCCGAGGTCTAGCATCTCGTCGGCCTCATCGAGCACGATGGCGCGCAGCGACGAAATGTCGAGCGAGTTGCGGCGGATGTGGTCGCAAAGACGGCCGGGCGTGCCGACGACGATGTGGGCGCCGCGCTCGAGCGTCCGCTTCTCGGTGCGCATGTCCATGCCGCCGACACAGGAAGCGATGGTTGCGCCGGTCTCGCCATAGAGCCATTCGAGTTCGCGCTTGACCTGCAGTGCCAGTTCGCGCGTCGGTGCGATGGCGAGCGCCAGGGGTGCCGCGGCCGGTCCGAAGCGGCGTTCGTCGCCAAGCAGCGTCGGCGCCAGCGCCAGGCCGAAGGCGACCGTCTTGCCGGAGCCGGTCTGCGCCGAGACCAGCGCGTCCTTGCCCGCAAGCTCCGGGTCGCGCATCGCCTTTTGAACCGGCGTCAATTCGTTGTAACCGCGTTTTGCCAACGCCTCGGCGATCGCAGGCGCGATCCCTTCGAATTCAGTCATATCTTGTCTTTCGGATTTCGGTCGTCGTGCCCGGGACGATCGGATCGTCTCGGCGCCAATTGCCGCGGCCAACACGTCGCGGGCCTGTCATGGCGCGCTTCATACGCGCTCGCGCCGTTCTTGTACAGGGGCGAAGGGTCAGGGACCGGGTTCGTCGCTGTGCGCGCCGAATTCGTTGGGCCCCTGATCGCCCGGCCAGAGGCAAAGGGCGATGAAGACGACCGGGCTCAAGACCGGGATGAACAGAGTGAGGGAAAGTGGGCCGGGATAGCCGATATCGTGCAGGCGCTTGATCGCCAGCATGGCGATAGAGGGAAGCGAGACGAGGCTCGATACGACGAAAAGCAGCGTCCAGATCGCAAGCGCCGTCTCGTTACCCTCGTTGGCAACCATCCTGGCGACCATGAAGCCGCCGATCAGGAACCAGAACAGCCAGGAGAGAAAGAAGGGGAGGCGGCCGATGCGGCCGGAGGGGCTGAAGAACAGCCAGGTCATGCTCGGCTGCGGCCCCTCCGGTGTCATCGGGATCAGTCCCGAAGCAGTTCGTTGATGCCGGTCTTCGAGCGGGTCTTTTCGTCGACGCGCTTGACGATGACGGCGCAATAGAGGTTCGGCGCCGGCTGGCCGTTGCCCATGGTCGAGCCCGACGGCATCGAGCCGGCAACGACGACGGAATAGGGCGGAACTTCGCCATAGGTCACTTCGCCGGTGGCGCGGTCGACGATCTTGGTCGACTTGCCGATGAAGACACCCATGCCAAGCACCGAGCCTTCCCGCACGATGCAGCCTTCGACCACTTCCGAGCGGGCGCCGATGAAGCAATTGTCCTCGATGATCGTCGGGCCGGCCTGCATCGGCTCCAGCACGCCGCCGATGCCGACGCCGCCCGAAAGGTGCACGTTCTTGCCGATCTGGGCGCAGGAGCCGACCGTTGCCCAGGTGTCGACCATGGTGCCTTCGCCGACATAGGCGCCGAGATTGACGAAGGAGGGCATCAGGATGGCGTTGGGGGCGATGTAGGCCGAGCGGCGCACGACGCAGTTCGGAACGGCGCGGAAGCCGGCCTTCTCGAACTCGTTGACGCTCCAGCCGTCGAACTTCGAGGGCACCTTGTCCCACCAGACGGACTGGCCGGGGCCGCCCTTGACGATTTCCATCGGGTTGAGGCGGAAGGAGAGCAGTACGGCCTTCTTCAGCCATTGGTTGACCGTCCAGTTGCCGTCGTCGCCGCGCTGGGCGACGCGCACCTTGCCGCTGTCGAGCAGGTTGAGTGCCGTCTCGACGGCATCGCGCACCGCGCCGCGCGTTCCGGTGTTGACGGAATCGCGGTCTTCAAAGGCGGCTTCGATCGTCTGCGACAGGGAGGCGAGGTCGTGGTTCGTCATCGGAATTCCTTAAAGTTCGGCGGTTATCCTGCGAAAGCTCTACTGCATAAATCCCAAAATCGGAATCGATTTAAGGACAAAATTATGCAGCAGATCTAGCTGCTGCAGCGATCTTGACATGTCCTTCAGGGCACGGCGCTGCAGAACATGATCCTGAAAAGTTGAAGGGCTTTTCAGGTCCCGTGAGTGGCCAGGGCTTGGCAAAGCGAGGCGAACACGGCACTACAGCGCCGCGTGCCCGTTGGGGATGCGCAAAGGCCGCCGCGGCGCGTTGTGCGCTTGCGACCTTCATGACCGAGGATTGAGGATAGGACGCGTCTGGACGAGATGCCGATTGTCCGGAACGCGACGGGAAAGACGACATTATGGCACGCATGAAGAAACGCGCTCTGCGCCGCAAAGATGGGGTCTGGGATCCGCTGGCCGACAGCTCGCAGAGCCGGCAACGCGCACAGACCGTTCCGCTGACGCCGCAATCGGCCTCGCCCTCCTATCGCCTCGCCTATATCGACGACGATTTTCTCTGCCGCGAGGAACTGCGCCCGATCCGGCTGCAGCTCGAACTGTTGAAAACCGAAATGATGCTGGAGGAACGCGGCATCAATTCCACCGTTGTGATGTTTGGTGGCGCCCGCATTCCCGAGCCGGGCGGCGACGCCTGGGCGGCGAAGAACGAGACGCAGCGCAAGAACCTCGAAGCGGCCTCGGTCTATTACGAGGAAGCACGCAAGTTCGCGCGGCTCTGCTCCGAGCATTCGGCCAAGCTGCACTACAAGGAATATGTTGTCGTCACCGGCGGCGGCCCGGGCGTGATGGAAGCGGGCAACCGCGGCGCCGACGATGTCGGCGCGCCGTCGATCGGTCTCAACATCGTGCTGCCGCACGAACAGGCGCCGAACCGTTTCGTGACCCCGGAACTGTCGTTCAACTTCCACTACTTCGCCATCCGCAAGATGCATTTCCTCCTGCGCGCCAAGGCCGTCACCGTGTTCCCGGGCGGTTTCGGCACGCTGGACGAGCTGTTCGAGACGATGACGCTGATGCAGACCGGACGCCTGGCGCTGGTCCCGCTCATTCTCTTCGGCGAAAAGTTCTGGCGCTCGATCGTCAATTTCGAGGCGCTCGCCGAATTCGGCACGATCGCGCCCAACGATGTCGATCTGGTTCAGTTCGTCGAAACCGCCGATGAAGCCTGGGAGATCATTTCCCGCTTCTACGAAACGGTCGATCCGAAGTCCGTTCCGATGGCGAACGGCCGCCGCTAATCGTGCCATGAAAGCGCATAGCCCCTCGCTGGGGGAGCAAGGGGCTATGGGCTAGGCAGGAGCCTCTCCACCGGGCGGTGGGGAGAGAGAAGAGCTCCCGTCAGATCTTTTTGGTGAAGTCGGCCGCGTCGATGACGCCGTCGCCATTCTTGTCACGCCGCTTGAACATCGCCTCGGCGGCGCTTGAAACTTCGCTCGCGCTCAGCGAGCCGTTGCCGTCGGTGTCGACGCGCTTGAAGGCCTTGGGCCTCAGACCAGGCAGCATCGCCGGGCGGGCTTCCTTCAGCTTGGCAAGGGCGGTCTCGCGCTCCGTGCCGGTCTTGGCCTTGGCGTCCTTCCAGGCCTTGCGTGCCTCGCGGAAGGCCTCGCGCTTGACCTTCATCTCTTCGGTGCTGATCTGCCCGTCGCCATTGGTGTCGAAGGTCTTGAAATTGTCGGAGATCCGCGCCTGGAACTCGGTGAGCGAAACTTTCTGGTCCTTGTTGGTGTCGAGCCGCTCGATCATGCGCGCGCCGCGCTGTTCGGGCGTCATCTTTTCGCGTGCGGCGAAGGAGGGGGAGGCCATTCCGGTGACGGCGACTGAGAGTGCGACCACCCCGAGGATCAGCGTCTTGTTCGGCATCATGCGTCCTTTCGATCGGTTGTTTCTGATCGGAAGGATAGACGCAGGCGCAGCCGACGCCAGTTAAACTTTGGTAATTTAAGTCATTGGCCGAAAAGGGGTTTTTCGGCGGCCAAATTGTGTCGAGGCGGGCGGGAAACCGTGCTTGCGGCGTCCGCCCGCGCCCACTTTAGAGATCCGTGAGGAGGCTCCGCAGGAAGCCGGTGAGGTCTTCCGTCACGTAGTCGATCTGCTCGTCGGTGTCGTTCGACTTCTCCCACGATTCCGCAAAGGTGTATTCGAGGTTCTGCGGCACCAGGAGCACCGTCTTCATGCCCAGCGCCTTCGGCACCAGGAGATTGCGCGGCAGATCCTCGAACATGACGGCATTGCGGGTATCGACCCGGTGCAGGCTCATGAACTTGTCATAGGTCTCGCCCGCCGGCTTCGGCACGAAATCGGCGGCGACGATGTCGAAGATGTCGTCGAAGTGGTCGAGGATGCCGAGCGCGCGCGCCGTCATCTCCGCATGCGCAACGCTGCCATTGGTGAAGATGAACTTGCGGCCGGGCAGCGACCGGATGGCTTCGCCGAGCGCCGGGTCGGCAGGGACGATCGAGTAGTCGATCGCATGCGCCTGCTCGAGGAACTCGTTCGGGTCGATGCCGTGATGGATCATCAGGCCTTTGAGCGTCGTGCCGTGGTCGCGGTAATAGTCCTTCTGCAGCTTCTTGGCGTCGGCCGGATCCAGCGACAATAGCTTCGCCACATAGGCCGTCATGTTGCGGTCGATCTGCGCAAACAGGTTGACGTGGTGGGGATAGAGCGTGTTGTCGAGGTCGAAGACCCAGTCGGTGACGTGGGCGAATTCGGAGCGGGTCGGCAGGCGGTCGAGCTTTTTCATCTCCGCCTTATGACACGACGGATCGTGGCAGCAAACGAGAAAAGAGACGCGCCGCGCCTAAGCGCAATGCTGACGCATAGATTAGCGCTTTGAGTTATCAGCTGTGCGTGGCATCTTCCGCTCGCGCGGTTTTTGGCTCGGGGATGCGGATGCCAATGTCTGACGAAGTGTTCTATCTGCTGTTCCTGTTCGGATTCTATTCGTTCACCGTCGTCACCTATTTCGCCCTCGGCTACGGCATTACCTGGCTCAATGAGCGCAATCCCGAACGAAAGATCCAGAAGGGACGCGGTTCCGACAAGCGCCGCAAGGCCGAAATTCGCCAGAGCCTCAAATCGATGTTCAGCGCCTGCCTGCCGCTGACGATCGGCCTCTACGCTCAGCAGAAGGGTTGGGCGCCTGCGCCCTGGACGCTCAGCTGGTGGAACGCCCTGCCGCTCTTCGTGCTCAGCATGATCCTTTACGATGCCTGGTTCTATTTCATGCACCGGCTGCTGCACACCAAGTGGCTCTACCCGCTGCATGCCCTGCACCATAAAAGCGTCGCGCCGACGATCTGGGCCACCTATTCGGAAGACGTGCTCGACAACTTCCTGCTTCAGAGCTTTTCGGCCGTCGTCGTTTTTGCCGTACCGTTTCCGCCGTTGGTCCTCATCGCCCATAGGCTGTTCGAACATTTCAACGGCATGATCGGACACTGCGGTTTCGAGTATTTCGCCACCTCGACGGCCCGTCATCCGTCTCCGCTTTTGTGCACGACGTTTCACGACCAGCATCATCAGAGTTTCCGGTACAATTACGCCAACTACTTCTCCTTCTGGGACCGTGTGCTCGGGACGCTCGCGCCGAACTACGATCAACGGGTAAAGACGTTCGAGGACGAAGCGCCGCGCATCACGATCGGCGAGAGCCGGGAGCTCGCAGAGGTGCCGGAGAAGGCGGAATAACAGCCGGCCGCGCCGGTCGTCCTTGGCAATGAGCGGGCCTGCATGCTAGCTCGAAACGATGGAAACCTGGGTCCTCATCACCATCGCCGCGGCCTTCCTTCAGAACGTCCGCTCCGCAATGCAGAAACACTTGAAAGGCGTCATGGGCACGACGGGCGCGACCTTCGTGCGCTTCGGCTTCGGCCTGCCCTTCGCCTTCCTCTACCTCATTGTACTGTGGCAGGTGATCGGCCGCCCGCTTCCGGTGCCGAATGGCACCTTCTTCCTCTGGGCGGTGATCGGCGGGCTTGCACAGATTGCCGCCACCTTCCTGCTCGTCCACCTCTTCTCGTTCCGCAACTTCGCTGTTGGAACCGCCTATTCTCGCACCGAACCGGCCCAGGCGGCGGTGTTTGGCCTGATCTTTCTCGGCGAAAAGGCAAGCCAGGGCACGCTGGTGGCAATCGCCATCTCGGTTGTCGGCGTGATGCTGATCTCGGTGGCGCGCACGACCTTGAGCGCCCGCACGCTGGTGACCTCGGTGTTTTCGCGCACCGCCGGTATCGGTCTGCTCTCCGGTACCTTCTTCGGCCTTTCGGCGGTCGCCTACCGCTCGGCCTCGCTGGCGCTGGCGCCGAGCCTGCCCGCACCCGACTATATGATGCAGGCAAGCTTCACGCTCGGCTTTGTCATCCTCTTGCAGACCGTGGTCATGCTGATCTGGATCGTGCTGCGCGAACGCGACGAGCTGCCGCGCATCGCCGCCGCCTGGAAGCCGGCCTTCGTCGTCGGCTTCGTCGGCGCGTCTGCGTCCTTCGGCTGGTTCATGGCGATGACGTTGCAGCAGGCGGCCGTCGTCAAGGTCGTCGCTCAGGTGGAAATGCTCTTCACCTTCGCCTCGTCCTTCTTCATCTTCCGCGAATGGATCAACCGGCTGGAGCTTCTGGGCTGCCTGCTGATCGTGCTCGGCGTCGTGATGCTGGTCCTCATCTGAAGACGGGCGCTGATCTGAAAAATAGACGCCCGAAAACCGGCGTCGTGCGATGCGTGGTCATGCTAGAACTCGGGCATGTTGTTCGATCTTCCCTCCGATGAAACGCTCTACGACGCCTTGATGGCGCGCAGCAGCGAATACGAAGGTTCTGCCTTCGTCTGCGTCAAGACGACTGGCGTTTTCTGCCGCCTGTCGTGCCCGGCCCGCAAGCCGAAGCGGGAAAACACGATCTTCGTCGGCTCGATCGGTACCTGCCTGGAGACGGGGTTCCGTCCCTGCCAGCGCTGCCGTCCGCTCGCTACTTTCGGTGCAAAGGATCCGCTCGTCACCGAACTCTTGCAGGCGCTGGAAGCAGCGCCTGAGAGACGCTGGAGCGAGGACGATATCGTGCGCCGCGGGCTCGATCCGTCGACTGTCCGACGGGTGTTCAAACGCAATCTCGGCATCACCTTTCTCGATCTGGCCCGGTATCGCCGCCTGGGGCTTGCTGCCCGGCAGCTTGCCGATGGAGGGCGCGTGATCGACGCCCAGCTCGAAGCCGGTTACGAATCTCCGAGCGGCTTTCGTGCCGCCTTCCAGCGATTGCTTGGCGACGCGCCCGCCGCCGCTTTGGGGCGGGCGCTGCTCTCCTTCGACTGGATCGAGACGCCGATCGGCCCCATGGTTGCGATCGGCGACGCCACACATCTGCATCTGCTTGAGTTCCACGATCGCAAGGCATTGCCGACGGAACTCGCGGCGCTGAAGCGCGCGACGCGCTCGGCGATCGTGCCCGGCAGGACGGCGCCGATCGACAGGATCGAAGGCGAGTTGAAGGCCTATTTCGCGGGCGATATGGGCGCATTCCAAACGCCACTTGCGCCCGGCGGGACACCTTTCGAGCGCAACGTCTGGGCGAAGCTCGTGGAAATTCCCGCCGGTGGGACGCGGTCCTATGGTGACATTGCCCGCGAGGTCGCTACGATCCAGTCCGCGCGCGCCGTGGCCCATGCCAACGGGTCCAACCGGATCGCCATCGTCATTCCCTGCCACCGCTGCCTTGGCGCGGACGGTTCGCTCACGGGTTACGGCGGTGGGCTCTGGCGGAAACAATGGCTGTTGCGGCACGAGGCGAAAGCGAAACCTGTCAGCCCGTTCGTGGAGGAAACGCAATGAACCAGAAGGAAAAGGCGCTCGCCTTTGCCGCCCTGCATAAAAAGGGCGATCCGGTGGTGCTCTACAACATCTGGGATGCCGGCAGCGCCAAGGCGGTAGCCGAGGCGGGCGCGAAGGCGCTTGCCACCGGAAGCTGGTCGGTGGCGGCCGCGCACGGCTTCGGCGACGGCGAAAAAGTGCCGCTCGCCTGGCTCGCCGATATCGCCCGCCTGATCGTGGCAAGCACGGAGCTTCCCGTCAGCATCGATTTCGAGGGCGCCTATTCCGACGATTCGGCGACCGGTGCCGCCAATGTCTCGCGCATCCTCGATGTCGGCGCCATCGGCATCAACTTCGAGGACCAGGTGGTCGGCAAGGGCGGCGTCCATCCGGTCGAAAAGCAGGCGGCGCGCATCCGCGCCATTCGCGACATGGCCGACCGGCGCGGCATTCCATTGTTCATCAACGCCCGCACCGATCTCTTCCTGCAGGAAGGCGACGAGAGCCGGCATGCCGGCCTCGTCGACGAGGCGATCGCCCGCGGCAAGGCCTATGCCGAGGCAGGCGCCAGCGGCTTTTTCGTGCCGTGGCTGGTGGATGAAGCCCTGATTGCCAAGGTCTGCGCCGCCTCGATCCTGCCCGTCAACATCATGATGCGACCGGCAGCACCCGACCTGAAGACGCTCGCCCGCGCCGGTGTTTCCCGCGTCAGCTACGGCCCGGGGCCCTACCGCGTGATGATGGAGAAGCTGAAGGTGGCGGCGACCGAGATTTACAGCGGCTGATCGGAATTCGCCCTGAAAACGAAAAGCGGGAGAGGCCATGCCTCTCCCGCTTTCTTGTTGTGCGAACCAGTTCGGTGCGGTCAGGGCACGATCAGCGTGCCGGCGCCGCGCTCGGTGAAGATTTCGAGCAGCACCGAATGGGCGGTCTTTCCGTTGAGGATGACGACGCCCTGGACGCCCGCCTTGATGGCGTCGATGCAGGTCTCGACCTTCGGGATCATGCCGCCGGAGATCGTGCCGTCGGCGATCAGCGCGCGGGCCTGGGAAACCGAGAGCTCCTTGATCAGGTTGCCCTGCTTGTCGAGAACGCCGGGCACATCCGTCAGGAACAGGAGGCGCGTCGCGTTCAGCGCCCCGGCGATGGCGCCGGCAAAGGTATCGGCGTTGATGTTGTAGGTATGGCCGTCACGGCCGGGCGCCACCGGCGCGATCACCGGGATCATCTCCGAGCGGGCGAGCAGGTCAATCAGGGTGCGGTCGACCTCGACCACCTCGCCGACGAAGCCGAGATCGAGCACGCGCTCGATATTGCTGTCCGGATCCTTGACCGTCTTGCGCGCCTTTTCGGCGAAGACCATGTTGCCGTCCTTGCCGCAAAGGCCGATCGCCCATTCGCCCGTCTGGTTGATGAGCGCGACGATCTCCTTGTTGATCGAGCCGGCGAGCACCATCTCGACGATCTCGACCGTTTTCTCGTCGGTGACGCGCAGGCCGCCTTCGAACTTCGATTCGATGCCCATCTTCGTCAGCATCGCACCGATCTGCGGGCCGCCGCCATGGACGACGATCGGGTTGACGCCCGACTGCTTCAGGAGTGCGATGTCGCTGGCAAAGGCGCGGCCGAGCTCGCTGTTGCCCATGGCGTGGCCGCCATATTTGACGACGATCGTCTTGTTCTCGTAGCGCTGCATGTAGGGCAGGGCCTGGGTGAGCAGGCGTGCCTGGATTTCACTTTCATTGGCGGACATGGCGGACCCTCGAAAAATACCGGCTGCTGTTTAGCGCAAGTTCCGGACCGATGGAATGATCGGCGAACAAGATAAAGCCGGAATGACGGCATGGCTGGCACATTGTGAACGGCGCCCTATCTCCGTCTGTGAACGAGCTTTGGGGCGCGCACTGGATGATGGATGAGGATATTGCCGGGCTGCTTGGCCGCGTCTCGCTCGGCGATCGCGATGCCTTTGCCGAACTCTACCGCCAGACGAGCCCGAAACTCTTCGGCATCTGCCTGCGTATCCTAGGAAACCGGGGCGAGGCGGAAGAGGCGCTGCAGGAAATCTACGTCAAGATCTGGCAGCGCGCCGGCCGTTTCGTTCAAGGGCAGGCGGCGGCCAGCTCCTGGTTGGCGGCGATCGCGCGCAATCAGGCGATCGATATCATCCGTGCGCGCAAACCGGCCGCCAACGTGATTGACGAAGCCTACGATTTGGCTGATCCTGCTGCCGATCCGGAAAAATCGGCAGTTGTGAGAGCGGAAGGCAGGCGGATCGATGCCTGCATGGAGGAGCTTGAAAAGGATCGCGCAGACGCGGTGCGGCGCGCCTATGTCGAGGGCCTGAGCTACCAGGAACTGGCGGATGTCTTCGCGGTGCCGCTGAACACGATGCGGACTTGGTTGAGGCGCAGTCTCCTGAAGTTGCGAGAGTGTATGGAACGATGACGACGCCAACCCCAGAGGGCCGGGACTTTCGTCGCGACGAGGTGATCGCGGGCGAATATGTGCTCGGCGTGCTGTCTGCCGACGACCGCCGCAAGGTCGAGGCCAGGCTTGCCTCCGATCGCAATTTCGCAGCCATGGTCGACCGCTGGCAGAGCAACCTTTCTTCCTTCGACGAGGGCTATGATCCGGTGGTGCCTCCACCCAAAGCCTTCTCCGCGATCGAGCGGCGGCTTTTCGATACGCTGCGGCCCGAACCTGTGCCGCCCCGCGGGTTCTGGCATTCGCTGGCGCTCTGGCGCGGGCTGGCGCTGGCCTCGCTCGCCGCGCTGATGGTAATGGGCGCTTCCATGGCCGGCCTGTTCGAGGCGCCGTCGACCGGCGCTTCGCTCGTTGCCGAGCTCTCGGGAAAAGGCAGCGCCGTCGATCTCGTCGCCCGTTTCGACCCGGCGTCGGGGCGCCTGCAGGTGACGCCGGTGGCTGCCGGCCAGGCGGAACAGAAATCGCTCGAGCTCTGGCTGATCAACGGCAGCAACCCGGCGATATCGCTCGGCGTCCTGCCGCAGACAGGCGAGGGCGAGATCGCCGTACCGTCCACCTTCCGGTCAAGGATCTCCGCCGGCTCGGTCCTTGCCGTCAGTGTCGAACCGCTCGGTGGTTCGCCCACCGGCGTGGCCACCGGACCGATCATCGCGCTCGGCAAGGCACGGAACCTCTGACCGCATCGTGTTGATAAATATCATTATTTATCAATAGGATAATCTGTCAGAATAATTTCTGAAACTCTTTCTCGCGCGCCTCCGTTGCTTGTCATGTTCCCCAAGGAGGGAACGGCAGCTTCGGGGCGGCTCAATCGCCGCCTCCCCTCAAAAGGAAGGAAGAGAAGATGTTCAGGTCTGCAATTCGCGTTGTCGCCACGGCGTCCGTTCTCGCAGCAAGCGCATTCGCCGCCCATGCCGAAAATCCGATGGTCGGCGGCGCGCCGATGTATGCGGAGAAAAACATCGTCGAAAACGCCGTCAATTCGAAGGATCACACCACGCTGGTCGCCGCCGTCAAGGCTGCCGGCCTGGTGGAGACGCTGCAAGGCAAGGGCCCGTTCACGGTTTTTGCGCCGACGAATGCCGCCTTTGACGCGCTGCCGGCCGGCACCGTCGACACGCTCCTGAAGCCGGAAAACAAGGAGAAGCTCACCAAGGTCCTGACCTGCCACGTCGTTGCCGCCGACGCGATGTCGGCGACGATCGCCAAGATGGTCACGGACGATGGCGGCGAGCATGACGTCAAGACGGTCGGCGGCTGCATGCTCAAGGCCAGGGAAGACGGCGGCAAGCTGACGCTCACCGACGAGACCGGCGGCTCCGCGACGGTGACGATCGCCGACGTCAAGCAGTCGAACGGCGTCATCCATGTGATCGACAAGGTCTTGTTGCCCAAGGGTTGACGTGGTTCACAACGAGGTCGCTGAACAAAACGCTGCGCACGCCACCGGTTGCACGTGAGCACCGCAGCGCTGTGCGACCCACGGGCCAAGGCGGCTCCCCTCGTCTTGGCGCCTTGCCACCGGTCACCTGGCCGGTGGCGTTTTTCGCGCCTCACGGCGCTTTGATCGGCATTGTTTTGCCGTGGCCGCGTCCCGCCGTTATCTTTTCAAGGTGGCCCGAAGCCGATGGGAGGTTGGCATGAATGGCAGGCACGGCATTGGCCGCAGCCTTCGCGTTGCGCGGCCTGACGCCGCTTGCACGGGCAGCGGGAACGGAGACCTTCGAGGTTGTTAAATCCGATGCCGAATGGCGCGCGATGCTCACCGCCGATCAATACCGCATCCTCAGGCACGAGGATACGGAGCGCCCCTTTACCAGTGCGCTCAACCACGAGAAGCGCAAGGGTACCTTCCAATGCGCCGGCTGTGCACTGCCGCTCTATTCGTCCGAGGCGAAATATGACAGCGGCACGGGCTGGCCCAGCTTCTGGCGATCGCTCCCCAATGCCGTGGCGACACGCAACGACACGTCGCTGTCCATGAGCCGTACCGAATGCCATTGCCGCCGTTGCGGCGGTCACCTCGGTCACATCTTCGACGATGGCCCGCCGCCGACCGGCAAGCGCCATTGCATCAATGGCCTGGCGCTCGCCTTCGTGCCGGCGGGCAAATCCAGCTAGAACGAGCCGGCTGGCGGAGAAGCCGCGCTTGCGCCAGAGAGTGCCGCCTGCAGCTTTTGTTCCTGTTCGGGGGAAAGCGACGTCTTCAGCACGCGGCCGCGCAGGTCGGGGAATTCGGCGAGAACCTTTTCCGGCTGTACCTTGCGCACCAGGATGAACAGGGCCGAGGAATTGTTCGGGATGGTGTTGCCGAGCGACTTGATGAATTCGTCGTCGATACCGTAATCGCTGAGCGAGCCGGAGAGGGCGCCGGCACCCGCGCCGAGCGCGCCGCCGATCGCAAAGCCTGCCAGCGGATTGAGGAACAGAAGGCCGACCAGGCCGCCCCAGAGCGAGCCGGAGAGCAGGCCGGAGGTGGCGCCAACGGCGGTCAGGTTGAGGCTCTGCTTGAGATGGACCTTGCCTTCGGTGTCGCGCACGACGACCACCGCATCCTCGAGGTCGATCAGATATTCCTTCTTCAGCCCGGCGAGCCGGACCAGAACCCTGTCAGCTTCCTCGGGGGAATCGAACCCGACAACGATCAAATCGGACATGTCTCACTCCTATCTCTGGCCGCGCCACCGATCTGGACGCAAGGCAGAGATAGAGCGGATTGCATGTCGGGGTAGTGACAGAGATCAAAGACATGGGGTTCGCGATGACCCTCGGGCCACCCCGGCCGCAGCCTTGTGGGGCTAACGGGTGATCGCCGTGACGATCGCCGCTCGCAGATCCTCGAGACCTTCGCCCTTTTCGGAGGAGGTCGAAAGGACCTCCGGGTAGGCTGCGGGGTGCTTCTTGATTTTCTCGAGCGTCTCGGCGACCAGCCGCGGCACGCCTGCGGCCTTGATCTTGTCCGTCTTGGTCAGCACCAGCTGATAGGAGACGGCTGCCTTGTCGAGCAGGTCGAAGACCTCGTCGTCGTTCTTCTTGATGCCGTGGCGGCTGTCGATCAGCACATAGACGCGCTTCAGCGTCGAGCGGCCGCGCAGGTAGTCGAAGACGAGCTTCGTCCAGGCATCGACCTGCTCCTTCGGCGCCTGAGCATAGCCGTAGCCGGGCATGTCGACGAGCGCCATCGGCGGCAGGTCATCCCCTTCGCCGGAATAGCCATCGGGCACGAAGTAGTTGAGCTCCTGTGTCCGACCCGGGGTATTGGAGGTTCTTGCCAGACCCTTGTGGCCGACCAGCGCGTTGATCAGCGACGACTTGCCGACGTTGGAACGACCGGCAAAGGCAATCTCGGCCGGACCTTCCGGCGGCAGGAACTTCATGGCGGGCACGCCGCGAATGAAAATCCACGGCCGGCCGAACAGCGGCTTGTCGTCTTTGGGTCTGGTGTCGGCCATCGGCGGTCGGTCCTTCATCGAGAAAGTCCTTGGCTTCAAGGTTTTGGCCGTGGATGTCAAGGCGTCGGCGTGCGGACCGGCCGTGTGGGGATGACTTGCGTTCGCCGGAACTCGTTGAAGAGATAGGCGAGCAGCGCCAGAAGAATGAAGGTGCCGCCGACGATCGTCCGGCTGCTTGGCACCTCGCCGTGGATGATCGCGACCCAGAACGGTCCGAGCACGGTTTCGGCGGTGCCGAGCAGGGCGGCGAGCGCCGAAGGCACCAGTCGGGCGCCGGTGACGAAGAGCGCCATGCCAAGCCCGAGGTTGAAGGCGCCGAAGACGAAGAGCAGCGCGAGCTCGCCTCCGGTGACCGAAAGCCCCGACGACTGGCTGGCGGCAATGGCGCTGGCGGCAAAGCAGCCGAAGCAGGTGGCGGGCGTCATGCGCACATGCGGGTAGCGGCGGGTGATCACGGTTGCGAGCGCGAAGACGACCGGGATCAGCAGTGCCAGCGCGTCGCCGACCGGAGATACGCTGCCCGTCAGGCTTTCAGACACCATGATCGCGACGCCGAAGATGACGGCGGTGATGGCACCCCAGGTGAAGCGCGACACCCGCTCGCGAAACAGAACCCAGCTCATCAGTGCCGCAAACAGCGGCACGCCGGCGCCGAGCAGCACGACATTGGCGATCGTCGTGTAGGAGATGGCGATGATGAAGGACGTCGAGGCGATGGTGAAACAGAGCCCGACCGCGATGCCCGGCCAGCCCATGCCTTTAAACAGCGCCACCGTGCCGCGCGGTCCGTCGCGCACCAGCATGAAGGCGAGCAGGAAGAGCCCGGCAAACAGGCAGCGCCAGAAGACGATGGTCCAGCTGTCGGAGATATCCAGGAAGCGGGCGATGGCGCCGCCGAAGCTCCAGAAGAAGGCCGAGCCGAAGACGAGCAGGGCGCCAAGCTTCTCGCTGGCGGGTAACGGGGCAGAGGTGGCCGACGGGTCGGTCATGGCGGATTGTCCTGGAGCAGGGCGCAGAGAATTCAATAGCGCTGATGCCTGCGCCGCGCGTCCGCGTCAACGCCATTGCGTGTCGTGCGGTGGCGCAGAAACGAAAAAGCCCCGGACCGTGGTCCGGGGCTCTGGGATAGTTCTCACCTCCGGCGTCATTCCGCCGGTTTGGGTTTCTTCGAAAACAGGCTCTTCAGGTTGTCGAAGAGCTCGATCTTCACGCCCTGGCGCTTCATGATGATCGACTGCTGGAGCACCGAAAGGGTGTTGTTCCAGGCCCAGTAGATCACGAGGCCAGCGGGGAACGATGCCAGCATGAAGGTGAAGACGACAGGCATCCAGGTAAACAGCATCGCCTGGGTCGGATCCGGCGGCGTCGGGTTCATGCGCATCTGCACGAACATGGTGACGCCCATGATGATCGGCCAGACACCGAGATGCAGGAAGGCCGGACCGTCGAAGGGCAGCAGGCCGAAGAGGTTGACGATCGTCGTCGGATCGGGCGCCGAAAGGTCGTGGATCCAGCCGAAGAACGGCGCATGGCGCATCTCGATGGTGATGTAGATCACCTTGTAGAGTGCGAAGAACACCGGAATCTGGATCAGGATCGGCCAGCAGCCGGCGAGCGGATTGATCTTCTCGTCCTTGTAGAGCTGCATCATGGCCTGCTGCAGGCCCATGCGGTCGTCGCCGAACTTCTTCTTCAGTTCCTCCATCTTCGGCTGAACCTTCTTCATGTTCGCCATCGATGCGTACTGCTTGTTGGCGAGCGGGAAGAAGATGGCCTTGACGACGATCGTGGTGATCAGGATCGCGATGCCGAAGTTGCCGAACAGACGGAAGAAGAAATCCATCATTTTGAACATCGGCTTGGTGATGAAGTAGAACCAGCCCCAGTCGATCAGCTTGTCGAAATTGGGGATCGAATAGGCCACTTCGTAGTTGTCGACGACGGGAACTTCCTTCGCGCCGGCAAAGACCAGGTTCTTGAGCTCGGACGACTGCCCAGCCGCGATGGTGACGGCATCGCCCTTGTAGTCGCTCTGGTAGCGGCCGCGGCCGTCGGTGAAGTGCGAGAAGCGGGTGTCGAAAGGCGTCGCCTGCGGCGGAACGATAGCGGCCGCCCAATACTTGTCGGTGATGCCGAGCCAGCCGCCGGTCGCCTTGCCCGGCTCGATGGCCTTGTCGTCCTCGATCTTGGAATAGCCGACTTCCTGCAGGCCATGGTCGCCGATAACGCCGATGAAGCCTTCATGCAGCACGTAGACGCTCGGCGTCGTCGGCTTGTTGAAGCGCGTCACGCGGCCATAGGACGAAAGCGTCAGCGGCTCGGCAGCGCCGTTCTTGATGCTGTCGACCACCTGGAACATGTAGTGGTCGTCGACCGAGATCGTGCGGGTAAAGACGACGCCCTTCTCGTTGGTGAAGGTGAGCGTGACCGGGGTCGACGCGGTCAGCTTGTCGCCGCCCGAAAGTGTCCAGACGGTCTGCGGACCGGGCACGGTGCCGGTCGCCTCGCTGCCGACATAGCCGAGTTCGGCGAAGTAGCCGTCGGTCGTTTCGGCCGGGCTGAAGAGGGTGATGACCGGGCTCTTCGGATCGACCGTCTCGCGGTATTCCTTGAGCTTCAGGTCGTCGAAGCGAGCGCCGGTCAGGTTGATGGAGCCGGAAAGCGACGGCGTGTCGATCGCAACGCGTGCCGACTTGCCAATCGCCTGGTCGCGGCTTTCGCCGGCGCCCGGGATCGTGCCGCCACCCGGCAGGGTCTGGCCCGGCGTCTGCTGAGACGGCGTTGCCGACTGCGACTGCGCCTGCTGGGCCTGCAGCGCTTCCGCAGCGATGCGTTCCTTTTCAATCTTCGGATTGACGTAAAGGAACTGCCAGGCGATGAGGATCAGCACGGACAGGCCAATCGCCACGAAATAGTTGCGGTTTTTTTCCATCATAGTTTCCTGGAACCGGCCGGCGGCCGCTTCTGTTTCGGCTTGTTTTCGATGCGCTCGCGAAGGCCCCGGGTCAAGGCGTCGAAGGGAGCATTCAGGAGTTCGCGTCGGGCGACAATCACATAGTCGTGTCCGGGTTTCATTGCAAACCCGGCGGATAGCCGCACCGCCTCTTTCAGGCGTCGGCGCATCCGGTTCCGCTCGACGGCATTGCCGTGTTTTTTGGTGACGGTGAAGCCGACGCGGGCTTCGCCCCCCGGATCGTTGTGGTCGAGCACCTCGAGGAGAAACAAGGGGCCTCTGCGGCTTTCTCCTGCCCGAACGGCCAAAAACTGCGGACGGCTTTTCAGCCGCCCGACAGTCGTTTTGTCTTTATCTGACGTCATGTGCCCGGACACTGGTTTCGGGCAATTTCGGCTTAAGCCGAAAGACGCTTGCGGCCACGAGCCCGGCGGGCTGCGAGGACCTTCTGGCCACCCTTGGTAGCCATACGCGAACGGAAGCCGTGGCGACGCTTGCGAACAAGCTTGGACGGTTGGTAGGTACGCTTCATTTATTTAATACCGCGGTGTGCGGCCCTTCTTGGGTTTGCGTGTAGCAAGGAGCGTTTACGTTATCGGACATGGCTCCGCCATTTCGGGCAGGGCTTGACCGGACGTGCGCGGCTTATAAGGGCAAGTTTCCCGGAAAGTCAATTGCGGACGGCGATTCAAACGGCGCAGACCCCGTAAATGTCGCTTGGCGACGATGGGGCGGCCATGATCGCAAAGGGGTGCACCTAGCCGAGATTGGTGAATGGAGTGCTAACTCCGTCTCCCCAGAATGCCGGCCTGCAGCGATCACCTTTATTAACCACGCCTATTTTAGGGTGCCTGCGGTGCAATGGGGTCGCGGCGTGTCCGATAATCGGATGGTCTTCCGGCCTTGTGGAGGTCGGGATGAAAATACGCGGCAAGATCAATCTAATCGTCGGCATCATGAGCGTGCTGGCGGTTGCGGTAACCGGCATGTCGCTGGTTGCTGTCAGCAAATACAACGAAAAGTTCCACCAGTACGAGAACGTGGCGAAGCGCGCCTTCTACGCGGAACGCCTCAACCGTCTGGTGACCGCGGTCGTCATGGAATCGCGTGGCATCTATGCCGCCCCGACCATTGAGAAGGCCAAACCCTTCGCAGAGGGTATTCGCAAGAATCTCGACAAGATCGATACGCTGATGACCGAGTGGCGCCCGCTGATCCCGGCGGAAACCATTGCCTCCTTCGACACGCTGGTGGCGCGGGCTGCGGAGTTCAAGACCTTCCGTGTCGAGACCGCCCGGCTTGGCGAGGAGGTCTCGCCGCAGGCCGCCAACGAGCAGGGCAACACCGACGCCAACCGCGCAAACCGCAAGGCGTTTCAGGAGCAGATCGACGGCGTTGTCGACATCAATCTGAAGACGCTTGAAGTCGTGACGGCTGACGTTGCCACCTTCGAGCGCGGCGTCATCGTCACCATTCTCGCCATCGCCGGCCTCGGCCTCATCGCCGGCATCGGCGCGGCCTTCTACATCGCCACCAACCATCTGAGCCGTCCGATCCTTGAGTTGACCGGCAAGATGAAGCAACTCGCCGGCGGCGATCTTTCAGCCGACGTGCCTTTCGTCGGCCGCAAGGACGAGATCGGCGAAATGGCGGAAGCCGTCGAGGTCTTCAAGCGGAACGGCCTGGCCGTCCGCGACCTCAATGCGCAGGAGGCGGTGCTGCGTGAAAAGAGCGCCGACCTGCAATCGAGCATCGGCGTCGTCGTGGCAGCGGCTGCTGCCGGCGATTTCACCAGGCGCATCGGCAAGGACTACGAAAACGACGATCTCAACCGCTTTGCCGGCAGCGTCAACGAGCTGGTCGGCAGCGTCGACGCCGGTATCGCCGAAACCCGCCGGGTGATTGCGAGCCTTGCGGCCGGCGATCTGACGCAAAGCATGAACGGCCACTATCAGGGTGCCTTCGCCGAGTTGCAGAAGAACGTCAATGAAACCCTGTCCACGCTGCAGAAGACGCTGCGCGAGGTCCGTGTGACCACCGACTCGATCAACGGCAATTCGTCCGAGCTTCGTTCGGCCGCCGACGACCTGTCGAAGCGCACGGAGCAGCAGGCGGCAGCGCTTGAGGAAACCTCCGCGGCGCTTGACCAGATCACCGTCGCGGTGAAGAGCTCCACCGAGCGGGCGCAGGAAGCGACCGTCATGGTCAACGAGGCCAAGCACAGTGCGGCGCAGTCGGCCGCCGTCGTGCGCAACGCCGTCGACGCCATGGGCCGCATCGAGCAGGCTTCGAGCGAAATCGGCCAGATCACCAACGTGATCGACGAAATCGCCTTCCAGACCAACCTTCTGGCGCTGAACGCCGGCGTCGAGGCGGCCCGTGCCGGGGATGCGGGCAAGGGCTTCGCGGTCGTCGCGCAGGAAGTGCGCGAGCTCGCCCAGCGCGCCGCAAGTGCTGCCAAGGACATCAAGTCGCTGATCTCGAAGTCGGGCAGCGAAGTCGCAACCGGTGTCCGCCTGGTGCAGGAGACCGGATCGGCGCTCGGCGAGATCGAGGAACGGGTCCTCAAGATCAACGACCACATCCACTCGATCGCGACCGCAGCGCGCGAACAGTCGACGGGCCTCAGCGAAGTCAGCACTGCCGTCAACCAGATGGATCAGGTGACCCAGCAGAACGCTGCGATGGTGGAAGAGGCGAATGCCGCCACCCACAAGCTCTCCGGCGAGGCCAACAACCTCGCCAGCCTGATCGCCTACTTCAAGGTCGACAACACCGCGGCAAGGCCGGTGGCGGTTGCGCGCGAAACCACCCGCCCGGTCGAATCGCCGGCGCGGCGCATGATGGGCAACGTCGCCCGAGCCTTTGGCGGCAGCTCCGCTGCGGCGGTCGCGAAGGACGATTGGGAAGAGTTCTGATCGGCGGCTTGCTCCGCTGAGGGAATGGAGCCCGCGGTGCCCTAACGGTGCCGCGGGCTTACTGTTTTGCGGGTCTCGAAGGCCTGCCACCACCTTGCCGAGCGGGTCCGGCCGCCTTTGTGATCCGCAGTGCGTTGCCCAAGACATAGCAGCACTGTTCCCTGGGTGACTTACATTGGTTCCAATTCTGTGCAGGTAGGCCGAACCGAGGCTGGCGCGCGCCTGAGGAAATGGTTTCGGCGGTGCAAGGGGAGAACGATGGGCGGGACGCGGTTCCTTATCATGATCGACGGGACGGGACGGAAAGGTGCCCGCGCCTATGTCGCACCCGGCGCGGCCCCTGCGCGATTGGAAATCAGGCGGTCTTCTCCTATTATGGAGCCTTGGCGCAAAGACCCCTGGCTCGGGCACTTGTGCGCGGCCTCGGGCGTTTTGGTTGGCGGGCAGGGAAGTTTGTAAGGCATGGCGGAAGAGACGCGTCCGGCAACGGCGAGCGAGCCACTGAAGACGAGTGCGGGCTTCTTCCGGGGTCTTTCCGGCAAGCTGCTCCTGCTCACCATCGTCTTCGTCATGCTGGCGGAGGTGCTGATCTTCGCGCCGTCCGTTGCGACCATGCGCATCCGTTGGCTTGAGGACCGGCTGAACACGGCGGCCGCTGCCGCCGTCGTCGTCGACGGTCTGCAGAATGTCGAGCTGCCGCGCAGCGTGCAAAAAGACACGCTGATGGCGACCGGCACCAAGGCAATCGTCATCCGGCGCAAGGATGCCTCGCGCATGATCGCGCTCACCGACATGCCGCTCGAAATCCAGGGCGAATACGACGTTGCGAACTCGACCGCCGTCGCTGCCATCCGCGACGCCTTCGATACGCTGCTCTTTGGCGGCGACCGGGTGATCCGCGTCTACGGGCCGCTCGGCGAAAGCGATGCGACGATCGAACTCCTGATGAAGGACGCGAGCCTGCGCAAGGCGATGCTCGTCTATTCGCGCAACGTCTTTGTCCTGTCGCTGATCATTTCGCTGATCACCGCGGCGCTGATCTTTCTCGCCATCAACCGCATGCTGATTGCGCCGATCCGGCGGATGACGGCGAGCATGCAGGAGTTTTCCAACGATCCGGCCGATCCCGCCCGCGTGCTGGTGCCGCCTGAAGGCCGGGACGAACTCGCCGTCGCCGGCCAGCATCTCGCCAGCATGCAGCGCGAGCTGCAAAAGACGCTGAAGCAGCAGAAGAGCCTGGCGGAACTCGGGCTCGCCGTGTCGAAGATCAACCATGACATGCGCAACATCCTGTCCTCGGCGCAGTTGATTTCCGACCGCCTCGCCGATGTGGACGACCCGGTGGTCAAGCGCTTCGCGCCGACCCTGCTGCGCACCATTGACCGCGCCGTCGGCTACACCCGCGAAGTGCTTTCCTATGGCCGCACCACCGAAGCCGAGCCGCACCGCCGCTTCGTCGCGCTGAAGCCGCTGGTCTCCGATGTTGCCGAGCTGCTGGCGATCGATCCGCAGTCCGGCATCGATTTCCAGATCCAGATGCAGGACGACCTCGAAGTCGATGCCGACAGCGAGCAGCTTTTCCGGGTGGTGCACAACATCTGCCGCAACGCCGTGCAGGCGCTGACCAGTCACGAGCCGGAGGACGGGCGCCCGCGGGTCGTTGCCGTCTCGGCCATGCGCATCGGCAGTGTCGTCACCATCTCCGTGGACGATACCGGCCCCGGCATGCCGCCCAAGGCGCGGGAAAACCTGTTCGCCGCCTTCCGCGGCTCGGTGCGCTCCGGCGGTACCGGCCTTGGGCTGGCGATTGCGCGCGAGCTGGTGCTTGCCCATGGCGGCACCATCGCGCTCGTCGAAAAGCCGACGCCGGGCACGCTGTTCCGCATCGAGCTGCCCGACCGGCCGGTACCGCTCGACGCCTTCCGCTCGAAGTTTCGCCATTAGAACTGGCAAATCTGCCGAAGCGACGCTGGCGGGGCTGCGGTCTGGCATCCGCGATATTTTTTCCATGGCCGCTTCCATCTGGACAATGCCCTGCTTTCCAGGGTGTTGCTGCGTCGTCGTGGCGAAGACTGTCCACAGCGGATCGGGCCATCGTCGTAAAAATGAATTTTTTTACAGAACGGCGCTTGCAATCCCCGAAAGGACCCTTTAGAGAACCGCTCACGCAAGCGGTTCGACCGCTTCAGGCAAAAGCACCCGTAGCTCAGCTGGATAGAGCACCAGACTACGAATCTGGGGGTCAGGAGTTCGAATCTCTTCGGGTGCGCCATTCTTTTCAAAGACATAGATGATGTCTCGATCCGGATCGTCCGGATCTCCCATCTTGGTTGCGCGTCGCGACCTTGCGTTTCGCGACGCGCCTCTCCTATCCCTCAAGTGTCTTTCGCCCGCGGCGCCAAGCGCGCTTTTCCATAGGCCCCTCAGGATTGGCCGACGCTGTAGCCCTTCTCTACAAGCCAGGCGTCGTGCAGCCACTTTTCCGTTCCGCGGCGGCCGGGAAAGCTGATCCAGTGAATGTCGCGCTCGAAGACCATGACCTTGCGGTCCGCGCCGACGATGACCCACATCCAGAGACCGTCGGCCTCATTGCGCATCTTGACCTTCATGCCCGTGAGGGTCAGGTCTTCGGTGCGCCCGTTGCGGGTCGCCCGCAGCGGTTCGTCATGCGGGTCGATCCAGCTGATCCGCAACCCCGGCAGAAGGTCTGGCGCCGCCTCGCGCAGGAAGTCCATGGCGATCGCCTGCGCTTCCTCGCGCGTCGGCAATCGGCCGCCGACGAGGTCGAGATCGATCCGGGCGAAGCCCTTGAGACGGCCATCATCGGCGACGACAGTGCTGAAATGTTCGCCGCCGAGCGCGGCATTGCGTCCGTCCGTCCGCTCGTAGCGGACAAGTTCCGCACCTTTGCCATCGACGACGGCGGCCCGACGACCCGCCTCGCGATAGCCGGCCGGCATGAAGGCGTTGATGGTGGTGGTCGCGGGCTGACCGCTGCGGGTCGCAGCGGTCCTCACCGTCTCTGCCAGGGCGATATTTGCGGTTGCCGTGCCGGCGGCAAGGCCGAGGGCGGCAAGGACCGCGAGAGAGCGTGTATGCGGCATGTCCAGAGCTCCTTTGTCTGGTTGGGGAAGGTGGTCACAAAGGCGCGTCGCGGTCGCGGACGGCCAAGCGGCGGCGCTTTGAAAGTTGGCGCCGCCGACGACGGAAGCGGAGTGCGAACAAGGGCGGCTGAAAGGCGACGGACCCTGAATAGAACCTGACGTTAGGTGTAGATTTGACGTATGGCGGTGTCCGTCCATGCGTCCCTACTTTTGCCGCGCCTGTGCGATCAGGCCGAGCATGCGGGCTATGTTGTTTTCCAGATCGCGTTTGAATGTGGAGAGTTCGTCAAGTTGGGTGTTCGTCTTGTCGAGCTGGGCCTGCAGGATTTCCAGCACCCGCTCCTTGCCCCTGATGCCGCTTGCATCTTCGAAATAGAGGTCGATCACAGCGGCGATCTCGTCGAGGCTGAGACCGAGGCGCTTTAGCGCCGCAATCTTCTCCAGCCGTTTCAAGGCGATCTCGTCATAGTAGCGGTAGCCGGTCCCTTCGCGCTCGGCCGGCTCCACCAGCCCCAGCCGCTCATAGTAATGGATCGTGCGGTGGCTGACGCCGGCCCGTTCCGACAATTCTCCAATCTGCATGAGCGACGACAATCCGACCACCTATCTAAACCTGACGTTGGGTGTAGATTTAGGAAGCGGTCGGCCGTTCGTCAACTGCGGTTGTGATACTTGCGTCGCGCGCGCCGGTGTGAGCCTTCGCTGGGCCACCCTTCGAAAGGATTAGGAGACATTAATATACGTTGGCATATAATGATTTACGCGCCGGGAACGGTGCATCGGCGGCGGGCCGCAGCGATGACGAACCCGATCACGGAAGCTGCAGCGGCTTCACGATCTTTTGACGCCGGCGTGTGAAAACTGGCCTGTCGGCTTCCTATATGAAGGAGGAGAGGGCCGCTGAAGGAAGGAGGTGCCGATGTATCGCTACATGATGAAAGAACTGCTGGTGATTGTTGCTGGCCTTTCGGTTTGCGCCTTCACGATCCTGTTCTTTCTGATCAATTCGACGCCCAACCTCTGACTGTGGCCAGAGGCGCTCGCTCAGCGCTCGAACGCCGGCATCAACGCCGTTGCGCCAGGATGTCCATAGTGCGCCGATCCCTTTCTCCCGCGAAATAGCGCTCAAGCGCCTCCCCGAACGGGCTCCCTTCTTTCTCGACCTCGGCAAAGAGCGTCATCGATGACCGGAACTTCATGTCATCGGGACTGGAGAAAATGTCATGGGCCGATTTTCCCGAAACCGAGTTGACCAGTTCCGTGCACTCCCGGAGCCTCGGGCCAAGCACCGGGTGGACGAGATAGGCCGACGCTTCGTCAAGCCCCGACAGCGCATAGCGCTCTGCCATGGCCGAATGGCCAAGGCCTGCAAGCTGCGGGAAGACGAACCACATCCAGTGCGTCTGCTTGCGCCCTTGCCGCAGTTCATCCAGAACCGCGGCGTAGACGCGGTCCTGGGCCGTGACGAATCGTTGCAGATCGAAGGGATCGGTCATGGTTTTGCCTCCCTTGGCCGCCCCTCGGCCGGGGCGTCAGTTACCAGCGGTGATGAACATGGACCTTCACCAGTCGCTCGTAAACCGCGGCAATCGCCGCCTTGGTTTCTTCGTCGATGGCGCCAAGCGCGCTGGCGGCGGCATTGGATTGCGCCTGCGCCTCGTTGCGGGCGCCCGGGATGACCACCGAGACCGCCTGCTGCTCGAGGATCCAGCGGAGCGCGAACTGCGCCATCGGCGCGCCCTCGGGCACCAGCGGGCGAAGCTCTTCGACGGCCTCCAGCGCCGCCTCGAACGGCACACCGGCAAAGGTCTCGCCGACATCGAAGGCTTCGCCGTGGCGGTTGAAGTTGCGGTGGTCGTCGGCGGCAAAGGCGGTATCAACGCCGATCTTGCCGGAAAGCAGGCCGGAGGCGAGCGGCACGCGCACGATGACGCCGACGTTTTTCTTCCGCGCCTCGGCGAAGAACAGCTCATGCGGACGCTGGCGGAAGATGTTGTAGATGATCTGCACGGTCGCAACGCCGGGATACTCGATCGCCTTCAGTGCTTCCTCGACCTTTTCGACCGAGACGCCGTAGTGCCGGATCTTGCCCTTGGCGACGAGCCGGTCGAGCGCGCCGAACAGCTCCGGCCGGTAGTAGACCTCGGTCGGCGGGCAATGCAGCTGCACGAGATCGAGCGTCTCGACGCCGAGATTTGAAAGGCTGCGGTCGATGAAGGCTTCGATGTTTTCGCCGGTATAGCCTTCGGTCACATGCGGGCTCAGCCGGCGGCCGGCCTTGGTGGCAACGAAGGGCTTGTCGCCGCCGCGCTCCTTCAGTACCGCCGAGATGATCTTTTCGGAACGGCCGTCGCCATAGACGTCGGCGGTGTCGACGAAGGTGACGCCCGCATCGAGTGCGGCATGGAGCGCCCGCTTGCCGTCCGCCTCGCTGACGTCGCCCCAGGAGCCGCCGATCTGCCAGGCGCCGAAGCCGATCTCGGAAATGGTTGCGCCGGTATTGCCAAGAACTCTCGTCTTCATGCTGCTGTCTCCTGTTGTGCGCGGTCGATCATAGGCTGCGTGGAGCGCTTCTAGTATGACGGGCTCAAGCGCGTAAATTAGAGCGAGACAGAGACCAGGGAACCGCGCACACCTTTTTCCCGGAGCCGCTTCAAAAGCCCGATTGAAAAACGCAAGTCCGGACGAGGTTGAGCGCCTGAGCGCCGGTGCGCCAGGGGTTAGTCGTCGAGCGACACCACGGCCTTGCCGCGACTGAGGTCGACGACCATGGCAAGGATCGCGTCGGCTTCATCCTTGCGCAGGTCCACGATGAGGACCGGGCCCTTGTCCGTGAAACTCTCGCCGGCAATGGTCACGTTGCGGGCGAGAAGCCGTGCCTTGATCAGCGCCATGTCGGAAAAATCGACGGCGACGGTGGCGCGCACCGTCTCGATCATCTCGATCTTTTCCGCTGCCCGCAGGCACAGCGCCGCGGTGCCGCCATAGGCGCGCACTAGGCCACCGCTGCCAAGCAGGATGCCGCCGAACCAGCGCGTGACCACGACGGCGACGCCGTCGAGTTCCTGGCCGTCGATGGCGGCCAGGATCGGCTTGCCGGCCGTGCCGCTCGGCTCGCCGTCGTCGCTGAAGCGATAGGCCTGGCCGATGCGCCATGCCCAGCAATTGTGGTTGGCCGCGGGGTCGGAATGGGAGGCGAGGAATTCCTTGGCCGCCTGTTCATCGGCGATCGGCGCGGCAAAGGCCAGAAACCGGCTCTTCTTGACGTCCTGGGTTGCCGTTGCGATGCGCTTGAGGGTGAACATGGCTGCTTCCGTTTCTCAAGTGCTGATAGCGGATCGGGCGGGGAAGCGCCATGGTCTCGGTGGATGCAGCTTGTGGCCTGGGCCGTGTGCTCGACACACTGGAGACCGGCACACACTTCGCCGCTACGCCCCGACGAGTGCAGGGACGAGGACGCCCCTTTGGGTGGAAGGTCAGTCAGCTTAACCCTCTCCCATGTCTGGGAGAGGGTACTCGCAAGCTCTGGAACCGATCAGCCGATCGCCATCAAGCTGGCGTTGCCGCCGGCCGCTGCCGTGTTGATCGAGGTCGAGACCTCCTCGAGCAGCCAGTTGAGGCAATAGGCGTCGGGGTTCTTGCCGATCTCTTCGCTCGAAGCTGCCTGGACGAGGACGAGCGGACCCGGAAGGCCGGCGATCGCCTTGCTGACCTCACGCACCCGGGCGCCGTCGCCTTCGACGAGGGCGCCTGCAAACGGGCCGTCGGCCGCCCAGTCCTTCGACCAGGAGAGGCGTGCGGCGACGCTCGCCGGCAGGTCCTTCAGCGATGCCTGCAGACCGGAAGCCGCATCGACGACAACGGTGTTGCCGGTCGCAAGGGCAGCACCGAGCTGGTGATAGAGACCGGTCTGCGTCGCCGGAACCAGGAGCACGCGGCCGCGCGGATGCAGCGCATAGAGGTTGCGCTCGCCGACCGGGCCCGGAAGCTCGGAGGCAAGGCCAAGCGCCGAGTTGCTGCCGGCGGTGCGGGCAGCTTCGGCCTCAGTCTTTGCACCCTTGCCGTCGAGCCACTTGGCAAAGTCGAGCAGAACGGGATCGGTGTGCACCGAGCTGTGCTGCGGCGGCACCGGGGCTGTGGCGACGAGGCGGCCGAGATAGAGCGGGCCGCCGGCCTTCGGGCCGGTGCCGGAGAGGCCGCGCCCGCCGAACGGCTGGACGCCGACGACGGCGCCGATGACGTTGCGGTTGACGTAGAGATTGCCCGCCTTCACCCGCGAGGTGACATGGGCGATGGTCTCGTCGAGGCGCGTGTGCAGGCCGAAGGTGAGGCCGTAGCCGGTGGCGTTGATGTCGTCGATCAACCGGTCGAGATCATCGCGGCGGTAGCGGATGACGTGCAGCACCGGACCGAAGACCTCGCGCTTGAGATCCGAGAGCTTGTCGAGTTCGATGATCGTCGGCGGCACGAAGGTGCCCTGTTCGGTGCCGGAGGCAAGGCCGATCTGCTCGACCTTGCGGCCGAGACCGCGCATGGCGTCGATGTGCTTTTCGATGATGCCCTTGGCCTCGGCGGTGATAACAGGGCCGACGTCGACCGACAGACGATCCGTGCGGCCGATCTTCAGCTCGTGCAGCGCACCCTTCAGCATCGAAAGCGTGCGGTCGGCAACATCTTCCTGCAGGCAGAGCACGCGCAGCGCCGAGCAGCGCTGGCCGGCGCTGTCGAAGGCCGAGGCGATGACGTCGCCGACCACCTGTTCGGCAAGCGCTGAGCTGTCGACGATCATAGCATTCTGGCCACCGGTTTCGGCAATCAGCGGGATCGGCCGGCCGGCCGGCGACAGCCGGTCGGCAAGCTGCGCCTGGATCAGGCGGGCGACTTCGGTCGAGCCGGTGAACATCACGCCGGCGATTTCGGGCGCTGCCACCAGGGCCGCACCGATGCGTCCGTCGCCCGGAAGCAGCTGCAGCGCGTCGGCGGGAATGCCGGCCTCGTGCAGGATGCGAACGCCTTCGGCGGCGATCAGCGGGGTTTCTTCAGCGGGCTTTGCCAGCACCGGGTTGCCGGCAACGAGTGCTGCGGCAATCTGGCCGGTGAAGATCGCTAAGGGGAAGTTCCACGGGCTGATGCAGACGATGGGGCCAAGCGCCTTGTGGGCCGGGCCGAGCGTCCGGCGGGTCTGTTCGGCGTAGTAGCGCAGGAAGTCGATCGCCTCGCGCACTTCGGCAATGGCGTTCGGCAGCGACTTGCCGGCTTCGCGCGAAATGAGACCGAGAAGCGTCGACATGCGCGCCTGCATCAGGTCGGCAGCACGCACGAGGCAGGCGGCGCGCTCGGCCGGCGAGACGGCGGCCCAGCTTGTGGCGGCCTTGGCGGCAAGCGTCGCGGCCTGGCGCGCGTCGGCTTCCGAAGCCTCGGTGACCGAGCCGACCACGTCGCGGTGGTCGCCGGGGTTGACGACGGCGCGGGTTTCGCCAGTGGCGGGGCCGGTTGCGAGCTGCGGAACGGCCTTCCAGTCGACGGCGGCACTGGCCTGCAGTGCTGCGGTCAGCGAGGTCAGGCCCGCTTCGTTGGAGAGGTCGAGGCCGGCGGAGTTGCGGCGCGTTTCGCCGAAGAGATTGTCGGGAAGCGCGATCTGGTCGTGCGGCGCACCGACGACGGGCATGGCGCGTACGATCTCGACCGGATCGGCGATCAGTTCGTCGACGGAAACCTTCGGGTCGGCGATGCGGTTGACGAAGGAGGAGTTGGCGCCGTTTTCGAGCAGGCGGCGAACGAGATAGGCAAGCAGCGTCTCGTGCGTACCGACGGGCGCGTAGATGCGGCAGGGACGGTCGAGATTGCCCTTGCCGACGACCTCGTCGTAGAGCGGTTCGCCCATGCCGTGAAGGCATTGGAACTCGTACTTGCCGACCTTGAAGTCCTTGCCGGCGATTTCGTAGATGGTCGCCAGCGACTGTGCGTTGTGGGTGGCAAACTGCGGGAAGATCACGTCGGTCGCAGCCAGGAGCTTCTTGGCGCAGGCGATGTAGGAGACGTCGGTGTAGATCTTGCGGGTATAGACCGGGAAGTCTTCAAGACCGTCGAGCTGCGCGCGCTTGATCTCGGCGTCCCAATAGGCGCCCTTGACGAGGCGGACCATGACGCGGCGCTGGGCGCGGCGGGCAAGGTCGATGATGAAGTCGAGCACGTAGGGGCAGCGCTTGCCATAGGCCTGGACGACGAAGCCCATGCCCTCCCAGCCGGCGAGGTCCTTGTCGAGGCACAGTTCTTCAAGCAGGTCGAGCGAGAGTTCGAGGCGATCGGCTTCCTCGGCGTCGATGTTGAGGCCGATATCGTACTTCTTGGCGACGACGGCGAGCGCCTTCACCTTCGGCAACAGTTCGGCCATGACGCGCGAGGCCTGCGAACGGGCGTAACGCGGATGCAGCGCCGAAAGCTTGATCGAGATGCCCGGGCCTTCATAGATGCCGCGGCCGGCCGACGCCTTGCCGATGGCGTGGATCGCCGTTTCGTAGTCGCGGTAGTAGCGCTCCGCGTCCGCGGCCGTCGTCGCCGCTTCGCCGAGCATGTCGTAGGAATAGCGGAAGCCCTTCTGTTCGAGCGCGCGCGAACGGCGCAGCGCCTCGTCGATGGTTTCGCCGGTGACGAACTGCTCGCCCATCATGCGCATAGCCATGTCGACGCCGCGACGGATCACGGGCTCGCCGCAACGGGCGATGAGGCGGGTGAGCGCTGCGGAAAGGCTGCGGTCGTTGACGGTCGAGGTCAGCTTGCCGGTGACGACGAGACCCCAGGTGGCGGCGTTGACGAACAGGGAGCGGCCGCCACCGATGTGGGACTTCCAGTCGCCGTCGGCGATCTTGTCGCGGATCAGCGCGTCACGTGTGGCGGTATCGGGAATGCGTAGCAGCGCTTCGGCAAGGCACATCAGCGCCACGCCTTCCTGGCTCGAAAGCGAGTATTCCTGCACCAGTCCCTCGACGCCGGAACCCTTGTGCTTGGCGCGCAGCGCCTCGATCAGCTTGCGCGCGGTCTTGGCAGCGGCCTGGCGGGTGGCGGCGTCGAGCGTTGCCGCTTCGACGAGCGCCGGCAGCGCTTCGGTTTCCGGCCGGCGGTAGGCGGCGGTAATCGCCTGGCGCAGCGTGCTCTGCGGCCGGACCGGCGGGGCGAATTCGGCGAAGGGAGCCTGCGGCGCGCCGGTCTCTGCAGTGGTCTTGTGAAGCGGTGTCTGGCTCATCGAGCGCTATCCTCCGGGAAGCGGTTCTTGAGGGCGCGGCGCGCCCTCGATCGTGGGCGGAAAATACGCTTCCTTCCGCCGTGTATCCATCCGGCAAATTTTGTCTTTGGCGGAATGTTTCACCGTTCCGCGCGCACAGTGCCGCAGAGGATGCGGAATGTTCGCGAAATTGCCGGATGATCCGGTGTCAGGCCGCCTTGCCGAAATGCTTCTCGCGGGCCATCAGGCACTCGTCATCGCCCGGCATGCAGGTGCGACAGACGATCGGCCGGATCGCGTAGATCTTGCAGCCGACGTGCGCGCCGAGCTTGCCGCTGAGTGCCAGGCAGCGATCGTCCTCGCAGCGCATGCCGCCAAGGTCGGCGGACACGTATTCCGCCGGGATCAGGTCCAGCTCTTCGTCCGTCTCCAGCGAGAAGCGCGGCCAGTCGGCCGAATAGGCACAGCAGGCGCCGCAGCTCTGGCAGTCGAAGGTTTCGTCGATGGAGGTCGGTTCGGTCATGCGCCAAACTAGCATGAAGGCCGACAGTTCGAAATGGCCCTCAGGCGATGGCGGCATCCCGGCGGGCGATCTCGTAGTCCTCCGTGTGCACCAGCACGCCGTCCTCGGTCACGACGGCAATGCCATAGGCGGCCGGCTCGTCGACCGACAGCGAAGCGTCGGGCGCGTCGAAGGGCATCGGCTGCTGGTGTACCGGGCTCTTGAAGACGGAAAAGGGGATGCCTCGGCTGGAGCCGCTGATCGTGCGGTGCACATGGCCGGCGAAGATATGGCGAACGTTGCCGTGCGGTTTGACGAGGTCGTAGAACTCCGTCTCGTTGGCGAGCCGGATCATGTCCATGCCGGTAAATCCGGTCCTGTGCGGCGGATGATGCATGAAGAGGAGCACCGGCTTGTCGGCCGCCTCGGCCAGTTGCCGGTCGAGCCAGGCGAGGCGCTTGGCGCAAAGCACGCCCGCATGGCTGGTCGGATAGTCGTAGGGTGGGGCGAACAGCGTATCGAGCAGGATGGCGCGGCAGTCGGCAAAATCGATCGTCTGCTGCACGAAGCCGTTCTCGTCGATCCCGGCATCGGCAAAGACGTCGAGGAACACGTCACGTCGGTCATGATTGCCGATCGTGATGGCGACCGGCGGCTGAAGCTGATCGATGAGCCGCTTCAGGCGTTCGTAGGATCCGCGGTCCGCGTAGTGGGTGAGGTCGCCGGTGAAAATCACCCGGTCGGCATCCGCGTGATAGCGGTTGACATGCGCGATGCCGTTGGCAAGGCGCTGATGGGGATCAAGGCCGATGATCGTCGTGCCCTCGGGCACCATGTGCAGGTCGGTGAAGATGATCAGCTTTGTCATGGAGTTCCAGTGGGTTGGGTCGCGGCTGCCCAAGCTGTCGCGCCTGAGGGCGGGCGTCAAGCGGCATCTTTGGGCTCGACTGACGTGGCCAGGTCCGGCGGTTTTTCTTGCGGGCGCCTGCGGAAAGCGCTATGGCAGGCGCATCTGATATATCAGCCATGATCGCCGCTTTGGCCATGGCAAGCGAGGTGGAGAAACGGCATGCGGTGGAAGCGCACGATCCAGTTGCTGGACATTCATTGCGAGGGCGAGATCGGCAAGGTCGCGATCGGCGGCGTGCCGAAGATCCCGGGCAACTCGATCGCCGAGCAGCTCAACCATATCAACACCGTCGACGACAGCCTGCGCCGGTTCCTGTGCCTGGAGCCGCGCTCCGGCTCGATCGGCTCGGTCAATCTCCTGGTGCCGGCGAAGCGGCCGGAAGCCGATGCCGGCTTCATCATCCTGCAGGCCGATCAGGCGCACGCCATGTCCGGATCGAACTCGATCTGCGTCACGACCGCGCTCTTGGAATCCGGCATCATCGAGATGAAGGAACCGGAGACCGTCGTCATGCTCGACACCGCCTCCGGCCTCGTCAAGGCGACCGCCACCTGCCGCGACGGCCGCTGCGAAAAGGTGAAGCTGACGATGGTGCCGTCCTTCGTGCATGAACTCGACGTCGAGGTCGACACGCCGAAGTGGGGCAAGATCAAGCTCGATCTCTGCTATGGCGGCATTTTCTATGCCCTCGTCGACGTCGGCCAGATCGGCACCACGATCGACAAGGCGAACGCCCGCGAGATCGTCGAAGCTGGCATGATCCTGAAGGATATCGTCAACCGCACCATCCCGGTCGTCCATCCCGAGATCCCCGAAATCAAGGGCGTCGCCTATGTGATGTTCCGCGATGTCGAGGCCGACGGCACGATCCGCACCTGCACGACGATGTGGCCGGGCCGCGTCGACCGCTCGCCCTGCGGCACCGGCAGCTCGGCCAATCTGGCGACGCTACATGCGCGCGGCAAGGTCAAGGTCGGCGACGTACTGAAGTCGCGCTCGATCATCGGTTCGGAATTCGAAGTCGGCCTCGAAGGCGTAACGACGGTTGCCGGCCGCGAGGCGATCATCCCGACGATCGCCGGCCGGGGCTGGACCTTCGGCCTGCATCAGGTGGCGCTCGATCCCTTCGATCCGCTCGCCGACGGCTTCGCGCTGACCGATACCTGGGGACCGCAGGCGGGCGAGATCCGCTAAAGCAATTCCAGGAAAAGTGCGAAGCGGTTTTCCGTTCGGAATTGCGAGGTATCAAGCCAAGTCCAGGAAAAGTGTGTAGCGGTTTCCGTCCGGACTTGCGGCACTGTCTTGCAAACGAAAACGCGGGCCGAAGATCATGGGATCTCCGACCCGCGTGGCCCTTGGGAGGCGTGTTCGGTTACTTGATGCGGCTGGCCTTGGGGAGCATGGCTGTCTCAAACCCATCGCTTACGCTGAGTTCGGCGAGCTTCTGGCCGGCAAACGCATCGCCTTCATTGGCGGCCTTGCGGAAGATTTCCCGTGCCGCCGGGACGTCCTGCTTGATGCCTTCGCCGTTCTCGAGCATCAGGCCGAGATTGACCATGGCATCGACATTGCCGCGCTCTGCGGCCAGCCGGTAGAACTTGGCGGCCTTGCCATTGTCTTCCGGCACCAGCTTGCCCTCGTCCAGGAGGACCGCAAGGTTGAAAGCCGCGACGTCGTCGCCGGCAAGCGAGGCCCGCTCGAACCATTCCAATGCCAGCGCGCCGTTGACCGGGGTCCCCATGCCGTCGCGATAGGAGACGCCGAGATTGTAGGCGGCAAGGATGTTGCCGGCGGCGGCGGCCTTCTGGTTCAGCGCGAATTCGGTTGCCGTGTCGCCCTCTTCGCCGACGAGAACGGCATAATTGGTCATCGCCAGCGCATGGCCATGGTCGGCGGCTTCGCCGAGGATGCGCTGCGACTGGATCTTCTGCCCGGCCTTGTCGAGGACGCGGGCGAGCTGGAACTCGATGCGCGCGCCACTCTTCTGGTTATAGGCCTCGCGGCAGGCGGAAAGCGCGACGCCGATCTTGATGTCCTCGGTGGCAACCGCCGGGAAGGTCTGGTTGCGCTGCAGGTCGAAGATGCTGCCTGCCTCGCGGTCGCAGATTTCGGCGGCGGAAAGGTCGGCGGCGCGGGCTGAAGGAAGAGCGATGGCAGCAACCGCCAGCAGGCTGACGACAGCCAGAAAAACAGCGTTGATGATGCGGGTGCCGGATGCGCTGCGGTTTTCCATGATGCTCTCCCATGTCTTGACGATGAAGTTATTCGTGCCCGCCGGGTTCGGCTGTTCCGGCGGGAACAGCCCGGTGGCGGAAGCTCTGGCGAAGTGAGGCAAGATCGTCGCGCGGGCCTTCGAGCCGGCTTGCATCCGGGCCTGTCGGGGCTATCCTCGTATGGCGGCAACGCACAAACGGGAGAGAGACAATGGAAAACCGTGCAGCGCCGACGCAAAAGATGCTGGTGAGCCGGCGTGCCGTCGTCGGCGGCCTGTTGCTGACGGCGGTCGGCGGCGGTGCCGTCCCCTCCCGGGCAAGTCCGGCGCTTGGCGAGGCAACGGAGGTCCGCGGCGATGTCCGGCTAAGGCAGCAGAAAAAGGACGGGCCGCTCGCCGTTGGCGGTCAGCTTTTCGAGAACGACCGTGTGCACACGAACGCCGAGAGTTTTGCAACCTTGCAGCTCGGCTCGGATACGCGCGTGCTCTTGGGCGCTGAAACCGACCTGCTTGTCGATAGCTTCATCGCCGGGCAGGGCGGCACGCTCGAACTCGGAACCGGCCGCATGGTTTTCGATCGGCCGGAAGGCCTTCCCAAGGTCGACGTCGCCGTGCGCACCGCTTTCGGCATGATCGGGGTGCGGGGCACCAAGTTCTTCTGCGGTCCGAGCCGGGCCGCCTTTGCCGTCTTCGTCGAACATGGCAGCGTCTCGGTCGAGCGTGGCGGTGTCAGCCGGATTGTCGCTGCGGGGCAGGGGGTGGAGTTTCATCATCGCGGTGATGCCCCGAGCGAGCCGGTCGATTGGGGCGAGGCGCGCATCAAGGAAGCCTATGCGAGCGTCGGCTTGGCCCGCTGATTTGGCGCCGGACCGGCGTTGTGCGAAGCCGCGCGTGCAGTCGGAGTGAGATCCGCCGCCTCAGTCAGCCACCGTGAACAACTCCATCGTCGCAAAGCCGCGGATCTCGTGGCTGCCCAGCGGGCGTAGCGGCTGTTTGCTTTCCGCGGCGGCGGCGGGCCCGATACAGATCGCCGTGCCGAGAAACTTGTTGGCCTCCTGGAGGCGCGCCGCCAGGTTGATCGCATCGCCGTGGGCCGTGTAGTCGAGCTTGCCGCCGGCGCCGACTTCGCCGACGACGGCCGGTCCGGTCTCGATCCCGATCCTCGTGCGGCCGAAACCGTTGGCGGCGAACTGCGGGCGCCTGCGCATCTCCTCCGTCAGCGCGTGGATCGCCCTGGCGCAATCGATGGCCCTGTCGACGTGCTGAGGCAGATCCTCAGGCGCGTTGAAGAACGCATGCACCGCATCGCCCACCACCTTGTCGACCATGCCGCCATGATCGGCCACCAGCGCGTTGACTTCGGCGAAATAGATGTCGAGCAGGGCGATGAGGTCCCGTGGCTTCAGCCGTTGCGATAATGTGGAAAAGCTCTCGATGTCGGTGAAGAGTGCGGTCACCTGGCGCTCCTCGCCACCGACGCGGGCAAGCTCCGGATTGTCGATGTAACGGGCGACGACCGATTGCGGCAGGTACTGCGAGAACTTCTGCCGGGCCGTGGCTTCGGCGCGCCGCACCCGGGCAAATTGCAGCAGGCTCGTGACAGCGAGGACGGCAACGAGCGCCACGGAGATGCCGACGGCATCGATGAGCCAGCCGCTGCCATCGTAGATGAGGGCGGCGGCGGCAATGGCGGTGGCGACGGCTGAAAGGCCGAGTGCGGCCGATGTCAGTGGGCGCAGGCGGGTGGCGGCAAAGGCGACGCCGATGCCGGCGACAAGCGCGGCCGCGGCTTCGGCAAGCGGCAGTCGGCCGTCGCGCTGCGGGATGAAGCCGGTCAGGACCGCGTTGGCGATGTCGGCATGGATCTGCACCGAGGGTTCGAGCGGCATGGAGGCGCTCGGCCTGAGGCCTCCGAGGCTCGGCAGGCTGCTGCCGATCAGCACGAGTTTGCCGGCGAAGCGCTCGGCAGAAGCCTTGCCGGACAAGACGTCGGCCGCCGAAACCGTGCGTTCGCTGAGCCGTTCCGGCGGGCTGGCGATGAAACGCAGGCTTCCGGTGTCGTCGAGTAAGATCGTCTGCCCGTCGATGCGCACCCAGGCCGGCTGGCCACCGAGGATCGGCGTGCCGCCGCCCCGCATCAGCCGCGTCGCTTCGATTGCCAGCGTCGGATAGGCGTCGTTGCCGAGGATGGCATAGGCCTGGGCCCGGCGTATGCGCGCATCCTCGTCGCCGACGAGAAACGAGGCGGCCGCCGCGCTCGCCTGATCCATGAAGGCAGGGCACGAGGTCTCGGCGCCGTCGAGGAACCAGAGTTCAGGCGCGGTGAAGGGGCGGCTGAGCGCCAGCGGTGGTACCGGACGCGGCCGCTCCTGCACCGTATCGGCAACGAGGAAACCGAGAACGACGGCGGTCTTCGAGAGCGCGTCGGTAAGCGCCGGGTTGCCGTCGAAGTCGCGGTTGCAGTCGGCGCTGAAGACGAAATCGACGGCAATCACCTTGGCGCCGGCCTGAGCGAGCCGCGACAGCAGGTCGGCGGTTGCCGTCCGGTCCCATTCGCCCGATGGGCGCGACTGGTGGGCCTGCCGGTCGATATCGACGACGACGATGTCGGGCGACCGGGGCGCCGGAACCCATTGCGTCAGGCTGTCGAAGAACAGTTCGCGCTGTGTCTCGAACAGCGGTCCGGCGTAGAAATAGAGCGCGATGGCCGCAAGCAGGCTCGTGAGGCAACCGCCGGCGAGCGGCGTGAAGCGCAAACGCCGGCGCGGCTCAGCGGCCATGCGGACTAGTCCTCCTCGGGGTCGGCGATGCTCTGCAGGCGGCCGACCTTGCAGGCGATGATGCCTTCGTTCCGCTTGATCGCGCCGCTCTCCTCCAGCCATTGGATGGCGCGGTTGACCTTGGGCCGGCTGGCGCCGAGCACGCCGGCGATGTCCGTCTGGCTCATCGTCAGCCTGAGATTGGCGCTTTCCGGCAGTTCGTTGCCGTGGATCTGCCGCAGCGTCGCGAGGAAGAAACGCGCCACCCGGGCGTTGAGGTCGTAAAGCGCGATGGTCTCCAGCCGCTCGGTCGTGTCGCGAAGTTGGGCACAGAGGAAACGGATGACCGCTTCGGCCGCCTCCCGGCGATTGGTGACGATGTCGAGGAAAGCCTTCTTGCCGATCACGTAGCCTTCGGACGCGGTCATCGCCGTCGCATCGGCCGAACGGGTCTGGCCGTCGAGCACCGCCATCTCGCCGAAGATCGCGCCTGCTTCATGCTGGCGCAGCATCAGTTCGCGCCCCTGCGGGGTTATCAGCGAAAGCTTGATGCGCCCGGAAGTGACGACAATCATGTAATTGCCTTCGTCGCCGCGCTGGAAGATCACGGTGCCGGCCGGCCATTTCCTGTAGGTTGCGATATCGGCAAGCTCGGCAATCGAGCTCTTGTCGAATTCTTCAAAGATCGGAAACGAGCGCCAGAATGTCGGGCTCCGGTTGATTTCGTTCATGTCATGCCCCCGCGCGGCGTTCCCCAGCCGCGCCGAAATTCTTCGCGCAGCCGCTTCGTTGTTGCAACAGAAAAGAACAAGGCACTGCCGATGTGGTTCCGTATTCCCTTGCGGTTCTGCGTCGAGAATCCGCCGACGGACGGTTGACGATGCGCCGTCGGCGTTTCATTTTTGTGAACGATCTGTCGCTTGCGGAGCGGCTAGATGATTTTGAGAATGCTGATACTTCTGTTGCCAACAACCGTTTCTCTACAGGAGCCTTCCATGCCTCAGAATGTTGTCGTCCTCGTCGGACGCGTCCTGCTCTCCATCATGTTCGTCATGTCCGGTTTCAGCAAGCTGATGGATCCCTCGGGCACCGCCCAGATGATCACCGGCGCCGGCTGGCCGGCCGCGACCGCACTTGCTTACCTCGCAGGCCTCTTCGAACTCGTTGCCGGTATTGCCGTTATCGTCGGCTTCCAGACGAAGATTGCCGCCTATCTGCTCGCGGCCTTCAGCCTGGTCACCGCTTTCGCCTTCCACAGCGGCGCGATCAACATCCCGAACTTCCCGCCGGAAGCCAATGGCCTGCTCACCGTCTTCAACGGTCTGATGATGATGAAGAACATCGCGATCGCCGGCGGTTTCCTGGTGCTCGCTGCCTTCGGCCCCGGTGCCCTGTCGGTCGACAAGCGCGGCGCCTGAGCCCGGTCTTTCCGCCATCATAAGGGCCCGCCGTCGATCGGCGGGCCTTTCGCGTTTCAGGGATAGATGACGCCCTTGCGCAGAATGACATTGCCGTAAAGACGGGGCTCGCTGGTCTGGACCACCGTGTGGGCGGCCTTGACGCGCGGATAGAAATCGGCGCCGAGCAGCGGCACGACGCGGCGGTTCGGCTCATGCCGGCCGCAACAGGCGACGATCTCGCGATGCACCGGGTCGAGCGCGTCCAAGTCCTGCTTGACCGTGGCGCGGAAGATCGCCTCGGGGACGAAATCATCGATCGGCAGCACGCTCAGGATGGCGTCGAGCACCGGGATCAGCAGATGCCCGTCGAGCCGGACGAGACGGCGCGCATGCTCCTGGCCCGGATAGTTGCCGTCGACCAGCGCGATCTCGTCGCCATGGCCCATGGCTCTCAGCGTTGCGAGCAGCTCGGGGCTGAGGATCGGGTTCAGGCCTTTCAGCATCAGCCGAGCTCCTTGAAGAGAACATTGGTGTCGAGCAGGTAGCGGGAAAAGAGCGGCAGGCTCGCGCCGCCGATGGCGCGGGCATGGCTGCCGACCATGCCTTCCACCAGTTCGGGAATGGTTACGCCCTGAAGGTCGAGGTCGTGGAGCGCCTTGCGCGTGGCGCCAAGCAGCCGCGCCCGCACCCAGGGCGGGAAGCCGCCGTCGATGACGACGGCCGAGAAGTCGACGATCGAAACGGCGGAAACGACCGCCTGGGCGAGGGCCGCTCCGCAATCGTCGATCCAGATGTCGAGCGGTTCGCCGAAGTCGATCCAGTCGTCGGCCGAATACCAGAGCGGCCGCGGGTCGATGCCGCGCTCGCGCAGCAGGTTTTCAAGTACGAAGACCGAGGCGATCTTGAGCAACTGGATGGTCTTGCCGTCCTTGCCCGAGACCGGCAGCGGGCCGACGGCGCCGGCGGTCCCCGTTCGTCCGGAGAAGAGCGCGGAGTTCAAGACGACGCCGCCGCCGATGAACGAGCCGATGTAGAAATAGACGAAATCCGGATAGCTGGCGCCGACGCCGAAGGCGAGTTCGGCGCCGCAGGCGCTGGTACCGTCGTTCTGCAGGAAGACCGGATAGGTGGTGCGGGCCGCGACTGCCGCCTGCAGGTCGACGTCGCGCCACTTGTTCATCTCTTCGCGCGGCGCGCCCACTTCCTCCGCCCAGTTCCACAGCTCGAAGGGGGTGGCGATGCCGATGCCGGCAATCCGCTTGCGCTGGTCGGGGTTAAGCTGCTGTTCGAGTTTCGCCATGCCCGAAATGATGAAGTCGACGAGATCGCCGGGCAGCGGATAGGGATGGACATGGTGCAGATGCAGCCGGATGGTGCCGACGAAATCCATCAGCACCAGATCGGCGCTGCGTCGGCCGATCTTGACGCCGAAGGAAAAGACCGCGTCCGGATTGAGCCGCATCGGCGTCGAGGGTTGCCCGACCTTGCCCCTGATGGGGTCACCCTTGACCAGAAGGCCGTCGCTCTCGAGCGCCCGCATGATCACCGAAACGGTCTGCGCCGAAAGGCCGGAGCGCCGGGCGATGTCGGCCTTGGAAAGGCCGCCATGGCGCCGGACCAGCGACATGACGAGCCGCTCGTTATAGGCGCGCACGCGGGTCTGGTTCGCCCCGCCGCTCGGGTCGATGACCTCAGGTTGGCTCGGTCCCCGATCGGGACCGTCTGTCAGTGACATGCCACCGTCTCCTCCCGTTGGCATTGGATCATGAATGGAGCGGGATCAGGGTTGAAAACCGCATGTGTGTTTCCTCATCCCGTCCGCTGCCCGCTTGGCGCAGGTCTCTTGTTTCCACTTGTCGCGGCTCTGTCAATTTGATGCGCGCCCCAATCCTCCGCCGGAGCGGCGCCATCCCAAGAATGCCACATCGAAATAATAATTCAATTTGATTTATTTATTGACACCCCGGAAATTTAGTGTTTGTTTTTGTCTCGGAAGCGCCAATTGCAGCGGAGGAGAATGCTGCGGCGGCGTGGCCTGGGCCGGTCCGCCGGCACGATTTTCAATCCTTGGGAGGATTTCATGAAGAAGACTGTTCTTTCCGCAGCCTTTGGCGCGCTGTCGCTTGGCGTCGTCTTCGCCGCGCCGGCGCAGGCCGCCGATGTCGGTGCCTGCCTGATTACCAAGACCGACACCAACCCGTTTTTCGTCAAGATGAAGGAGGGCGCGACCGCCAAGGCGCAGGAACTCGGCGTGACGCTGAAGGCCTATGCCGGCAAGATCGACGGCGACCATGACAGCCAGGTGGCTGCGGTCGAATCCTGCATTGCCGATGGTGCCAAGGGCATCCTGATCGCCGCCTCCGACACCAAGGCGATCGTCGATCAGGTCAAGAAGGCGCAGGAAGCCGGTCTGCTCGTGATCGCGCTCGACACGCCGCTCGATCCGGCAACCGCTGCCGACGCGACCTTTGCCACCGACAACCTGCTTGCTGGCAAGCTGATCGGCCAGTGGGCCGCCGCCACCATGGGCGATGGCGCCAAGACCGCCAAGATCGGCTTCCTCGACCTGACGCCGTCGCAGCCAACGGTCGACGTTCTGCGCGACCAGGGCTTCATGATCGGCTTCGGCATCGATCCGAAGGATCCGGCGAAGATCGGCGACGAGGATGACCCGCGCATCGTCGGCCACGACGTCACCAACGGCAACGAAGAAGGCGGCCGCAAGGCGATGGAGAACCTTCTGCAGAAGGACCCTGAGATCAACGTCATCCACACGATCAACGAGCCGGCCGCCGTCGGCGCCTATCAGGCGCTGAAAGCCGTCGGCAAGGAAAAGGACGTGCTGATCGTCTCGGTCGACGGCGGTTGCCCGGGCGTCAAGTCGGTCGCCGAAGGCGTCATCGGCGCGACCTCGCAGCAGTACCCGCTGATGATGGCGGCTCTCGGCATCGAGGCGATCAAGAAGTTCGCCGACACCGGCGAAAAGCCGAAGCCGACCGAAGGCAAGGACTTCTTCGACACCGGCGTTTCGCTCGTCACCGACAAGCCGGCCGCCGGCGTTGAATCGATCGACGTCAAGGTCGGCACGGAGAAGTGCTGGGGCTGATCGCCGCCACGCTTCGAACGCATGAGCCAGTCACCGAAGGGCGGCCCCGGCCGCCCTTCGCGTAAGCGCCGATGTCTTTGACAAGGCGATGAAAACCGCGCAGCTTTTAAAGAGTGCTATTGCCCGCGTCTTGGTGGGCGGGCTGTGCACGACGCCATCGCAACCCCTTGGGAGTGGGGTTCACGGGAGGAAGGTCCATGGGCGAGCCCAACACAGCCGCACAGCCATCCCAGGAATTCGAAAAAGTCCTGGTCAACAGTTCGACGCAGGTCGCGTCGTTCGATACGCATGACAAGACAGCGGTCCAGAAGATCCAGCATTTCCTGCATTCGACCCCGGCGGCCGTGCCGTTCATCGTGCTGGTCGCGGCGATCCTGATCTTCGGCATCGCGATCGGAGGCAAGTTCTTCTCGTCCTATACGCTGACGCTCATTCTGCAGCAGATCGCCATCGTCGGTATCCTCGGTGCCGCACAGACGCTGGTGATCCTGACCGCCGGCATCGACCTTTCGATCGGTGTGATCATGGTGCTTTCGGCCGTCATCATGGGCAATTGCGCCGTGACCTACGGCCTTCCCGCCCCGGTCGCGATCTTCCTCGGCTTCGTCGTCGGCGGTGCCTGCGGTTTCCTCAACGGTTTCCTCGTGTCCCGGGTCAAGCTGCCGCCGTTCATCGTCACGCTCGGTACCTGGTACGTGATCATGTCGACGAACTTCATCTATTCGGCCAATGCGACCATCCGTGAGGCGGACGTCACGGCCGTCACCCAGATGCTCCACGTCTTCGGCGTCAGCTTCAAGGTGGGCTCCGCCGTCTTCACGCTCGGCGTGGTGATGATGGTCGTTCTGGTCTTCGGCCTCTGGTATGCGCTCAACCACACTGCCTGGGGACGACATCTCTATGCGGTCGGCGATGACCCTGAAGCGGCAAAGCTCTCGGGTATCCGCACCAGCCGTGTGCTCTTGAGCGCCTATACGCTCGCTGGCCTGATCGCGGCGCTTGCCGCCTGGGTCTCGATCGGCCGCAACGGCTCGATCTCGCCGTCTGCCGCCGTCACCGACTACAATCTGCAGGCCATCACCGCAGCTGTCATCGGCGGCATCTCGCTCTTTGGCGGCCGTGGTTCGATCCTTGGAACGCTGATCGGTGCCATGATCGTCGGCGTCGTTTCCATGGGGCTCAACATGATGGGCGCCGATCCGCAGTGGAAAGTGTTCCTCACCGGCGTCTTGATCATCACCGCCGTCGCAATCGACCAATGGATCAGAAAGGTAGCAGGCTGATGGCTCAGGAACCCATTCTCACCGCCCGCGGTCTCGTCAAGCGCTACGGTCGCGTCACCGCCCTCGACCATGCCGACTTCGATCTCTATCCGGGCGAGATCCTCGCCGTCATCGGCGACAACGGCGCCGGCAAATCCTCGATGATCAAGGCGATCTCCGGCGCCGTCACGCCGGACGAGGGCGAAATCAGGCTGGAGGGGCAGCCAGTCCACTTCCGTTCGCCGATGGACGCACGCTCCGCCGGCATCGAGACGGTCTACCAGAACCTGGCGCTGTCGCCGGCGCTGTCGATCGCCGACAACATGTTTCTCGGCCGCGAGATCCGCAAACCCGGCCTCATGGGCAAGCTGTTCCGCACGCTTGATCGCTCGGCGATGGAACAGAAGGCGCGGGCAAAGCTCTCCGAGCTCGGCCTGATGACCATCCAGAACATCAACCAGGCGGTGGAAACGCTTTCGGGTGGCCAGCGCCAGGGTGTTGCCGTGGCGCGGGCTGCAGCCTTCGGCTCCAAGGTGGTGATCATGGACGAGCCGACAGCGGCACTCGGCGTCAAGGAAAGCCGGCGCGTGCTGGAGCTGATCCTCGATGTGCGCTCGCGCGGACTGCCGATCGTCTTGATCTCGCACAACATGCCGCATGTGTTCGAGGTGGCCGACCGCATCCACGTTCACCGTCTCGGCAAGCGGCTCTGCGTCATCAATCCGAAGGAGCACACGATGTCGGATGCGGTCGCCTTCATGACCGGAGCGAAGGAGCCGCCGCGCGAGGCGCTTGCGGCATGAACGTCGAGCCGATCGTAAGCGAGATCCTGAAACGGGCGGCCGGTGCTGCCCGTTTCGTCGTCGCCATCGCCGGACCGCCGGGCGCCGGCAAGTCGACGCTGGCCGGGGCGCTGGCCGAAACCCTGGTTGCCGGCGGCGAAAGGGCGGCAGTACTGCCGATGGACGGCTTCCACATGGACAATGCCGTTCTTGAGCAAAAAGGTCTGCTCCCACGGAAGGGGTCGCCGGAGACCTTCGACGTCAGGGCGTTCCTTTCGACGGTCGCCGCGGTGCGCGACAATGACGGCGAGGTGCTGGTACCGGTCTTCGACCGCTCGCGCGAGATCGCGATCGCTTCCGCCCGCATCGTCGCGCCCGAGACGCGCATCATCCTGGTGGAGGGCAACTATCTGCTGCTCGACGAGGCGCCGTGGGACAGGCTCGAAGGCGCTTTCGATCTCTCGATCTTCATCAATCCGGGCATCGAGGAATTGGAGCGGCGGCTGCTGCAGCGCTGGTACGATCACGGCTATGACGAGCAGGCGGCGAAGCGCAAGGCATTCGGCAACGACATCCCGAACGCGCATCGCGTGGTCGAGCATCAGCGGCCCGCAGATCTGGTGCTGACGGATTTCTGAGCGATGGTCGGATTGCGGATTGTGTTTCCGGGGGCATTGGTGTTATCGAGACGCGGTTCCACCACATGAGTAACCGCCCGCTACCCGCGCACCCGCCGGCTCGCAAAGCTGCGCGCGCGGATCGGGCGCGAGCACCGGAGAGGGATACTTTTAGCGGTTATCCGCCCGCATCCCGCTCCGACCTAGGAGAACGCTGACCATGCAAGACCTCGTTATCCGCCGCCCGGATGATTGGCACCTTCACCTGCGCGACGGCGACATGCTGAAGGGCGTAATCGCCGACACCAGCCGTCATTTCGCCCGTGCGATCATCATGCCCAACCTGGTGCCGCCCGTCGTCACGACCGCGGACGCTGCCGCCTATCGCGATCGCATCCTCGCGGCTGTTCCCGCCGGTGATCGGTTCGAGCCGCTGATGACGCTCTATCTCACCGCAGGTACCAATCCCGACGATGTCGAAGCCGGTCACAGCAGCGGCCTCGTCAAGGCGGTCAAGCTCTACCCGGCGGGCGCGACGACCAACTCGCACAGCGGCGTGCGCAACATCGACGAGGCGATGCCGGTGCTGGAGCGCATGGCGAAGATCGGCCTGCCGCTCTGCGTGCATGGCGAGGTCACGAGCTCCGATGTCGATATCTTCGATCGCGAGGCCGTGTTCATCGAGACCGTGCTCGACCCCCTGCGCAAGCGCCTGCCGGAACTGAAGGTGACGATGGAGCACGTCACCACCAAGGACGGCATCGACTATATCAAGGGTTCCAAGGCGAACCTCGCCGGTTCGATCACCACCCATCACCTGATCATCAACCGCAATGCCATTCTGGTTGGCGGGATCAAGCCGCATTACTACTGCCTGCCGGTCGCCAAGCGCGAAAGCCACCGCCTGGCGCTGCGCGCGGCCGCCGTCTCCGGCGACAAGCGCTTCTTCCTCGGAACGGACTCGGCCCCGCATGTCGACCCGCTGAAGGAATGCGCCTGCGGCTGCGCCGGCATCTACACCTCGATCAACACCATGAGCTGCCTGGCGCATGTGTTCGAGGAGGAAGGCGCGCTCGACAAGCTCGAAGCCTTCGCTTCGCTGAGCGGTCCCGCCTGGTACGGCCTGCCGGCCAACGCGGACACGATCACGCTCAGGAAGCAGGCCGAAGCGGTCATCTATCCGAAGAAGATCGAGACCGGCGCCGGTCCGGTCACCGTTTTTGATCCGATGTTCCCGCTGCACTGGGCCGTCGTCTGATCGCCTGAGAATTTGAAGGAGAGATTGATGTTTTCCAACGCGTTCACCGACAAGGCCGTGATGGCCGAGCTGGTCGCCAAGATGCTCTGGGAGATCAAGGCCGTGCACTTCAGCGCCGACAAGCCCTACAAGCTGTCGTCCGGCATGGCGAGCCCCGTCTATATCGACTGCCGCAAGCTGATCTCCTATCCGCGCATCCGTTCGGCGGTCATGGATTTTGCTGCAGCGTCGATCCTGCGCGAAGCCGGCTTCGAGAAGTTCGACGTGGTTGCAGGCGGCGAAACCGCCGGCATTCCCTTCGCCGCCATGCTTGCCGAACGTCTCGGCCTGCCGATGATCTATGTGCGCAAGGCGCCCAAGGGCCACGGCCGTAACGCCCAGATCGAGGGCCACATGCCGGAAGGCGCCCGCGTTCTCGTCATCGAGGACCTGACGACGGCTGGCGGTTCGATGTTCAAGTTCATCGATGCCATTCGCGCCGCCGGCGGCATCGTCGATCACGGCATTGCGCTCTTCTACTACGACATCTTCCCGGAAGCGGTCGGCGAGATGAAGGGCAAGGGCGTCGACCTGCACTGGATCGCCACCTGGCGCAATGTGCTTGCGGTCGCCCGTGAGCAGAAGCTCTTCGACGAGAAGACGCTCGGCGAAGTCGAGGCCTTCCTCAACGCGCCGCTCGCCTGGTCGGGCCGCAACGGCGGCGTGAGCGCCCTTGCATGATCTCTGACGGGGCCCCGGTTCGGCCGGGGCCTCGCAACTTCTGAGCTTTCGTTTTTAAATCGATTGAAATTCTATCGAGGAGGAGAAGCCGATGATCGTATGTTGCGGTGAAGCGTTGATCGACATGTTGCCGCGCGACACGACCGCAGGGGAAAGCGCCTTTGCGCCCTATGCCGGCGGCGCGATCTTCAACACGGCCATCGCGCTCGGCCGTCTCGGCATCCAGACCGGCTTCTTCACCGGCCTCTCCGACGACATGTTCGGCGATATCCTGCGCGAGACGCTGAAGGCGGCGAATGTCGATTTCGGTCCGTGCGCGACCCTCTCGCTGCACACGACGCTCGCCTTCGTCAAGCTTGTCAACGGCCATGCGAGCTACGCTTTCTTCGACGAAAACACCGCCGGCCGGATGATCACGGCGGAGCATCTGCCGGCGCTTGGCGATTTCTGCGAGGCGCTGCATTTCGGCGCGATCAGCCTGATCCCCGAGCCCTGCGGCTCGACCTATGAAGCCTTGATGACGCGCGAACACGAAAAGCGGGTGATCTCCTTCGACCCGAACATCCGCCCCGGCTTCATCAAGGACAGGGACGCCCATCTCGCCCGCATGAACCGCATGGCGGCGATGTCCGATATCATCAAGTTCTCCGACGAGGACCTCGCTTGGTTCGGCATGGAAGGGAGCCACGACGCGCTTGCCGCCGAATGGCTGGCGCGCGGACCGAAGCTGGTCCTGATCACCAAGGGCGCCGACGGCGCCGTCGGCTACACAGCACGCCACAAGGTCGAGGTCGCCGGCGAAAAGGTCACGGTGGTCGACACGGTCGGCGCCGGCGACACCTTCGATGCCGGCGTGCTGGCGTCGCTGAAGCTTGCCGGTCTTTTGACCAAGGCAGACCTTGCCGATCTCAGCGAGACGGCGGTTCGCAACGCTCTGGCGCTGGGCGCCAAGGCAGCCGCCGTCACCGTTTCGCGTGCCGGCGCGAACCCGCCGTGGAAACACGAAATCGGTCTCTGAGCCTTTTCCTACTCTTCCGGCTCCGGGCGGTATTCCAGGATATCGCCCGGCTGGCAATCGAGCGCGGCGCAGATCTTCTCCAGCGTATCGAAGCGCACGCCCTTCACCTTTCCCGATTTCAACAGCGAGATGTTTTGCTCGGTGATGCCCACCTGCTCGGCGAGGTCGCGTGAGCGGACCTTGCGTTTGGCCAGCATGACATCGAGGTTGACGACGATCGGCATGCGCTAGACGAAGCCCCTGTTCTCCGCCTCGACCTCCGACGCGATGACCATCACGTGGCCAAGACCGACGACGAGGCCGGCCATCAACAGCACGATCATGGTGCCGCCATTGATGTCGAAGACCACCGCATGGCCCGTTTCGCCCGGATTGTCGTAGGTGACGGCGAGGATGCCGATCCCGTTGCTGACGGTCATGCAGAGCGCGCCGGCGAGGGCGGTCAGCCCCACCCGGCGCAGCAGAACGCCATTGCGGCCGGAGAGGATCTCGCCACGCTGGAAGCTGTCGAAAAGCTGCCAGGCAAAGGCGAGGCCGGCGATGATGAGCGCATTGTTGATGGCCGTCAGGAAGATGACCGTGGCGATGGCGCGGTAGGAAAGGGTGATCGCTGCCATGCGGGGGAAGACGACATCGCGAATGCCCTGCTCGAACCCTTGACGGTCGAAAAGGATCTGCCAGTGCATGTAGACGATGGCGGAACAAAACAGCGCGCCACCCAAGACGATCATGACCTTCATGAAGCGGCTGAGCTTGCGCAGCCTCCTGGCGGCGTCCGTCATAGAGAATCCCCTATCGGTTGACTTGGATTTTTATCGTAAAACGATAAATAATTCTCGTCAATCGCGATTCCGGTGCCGGCCTGCGCTCTGCGGCTGGGGAGAGGGCGAAAGGCGCGATCCGCGCCTTTCGCCTCAGCTGTTTGATTTAACGGGCCGCCTTCAAGAGGGCTGCCACCAGGCCCGCCGTCGATGAATCGTGGCCGGCGGCGCTCTCCTTGCCTTCGACGACAGGCAGCAGACCGGTTGCCAGTTCCTTGCCGAGCTCGACGCCCCACTGATCGAAGGAGTTGATGTTGAAGAGCGCGCCTTCGACGAAGACGCGGTGCTCGTAGAGCGCGATCAGGCGGCCGAGCGCAAAGGGATCGAGCTGGTCGTACACGATCGTCAGCGACGGACGATTGCCGGTGAAGACCCGGTGCGGGGCGATCTTGTCGGCCTTGGCCTCGGCCATGCCCTTGGCGGTGAGCTGCGCCTTGGCTTCAGCCAGCGTGCGGCCCTTCATCAGCGCCTCCGACTGCGCCAGGCAATTGGCGATCAGCAGTTCGTGCTGGTGACGCAGGTCCTTTTCATGGCCGTTGGCGGCGATCATGAACTCGGCGGGAATGATGTCCGTGCCCTGGTGGATGAGCTGGTAGAAGGCGTGCTGGCCGTTGGTGCCGGGCTCGCCCCAGACGACCGGGCCGGTCGAATAGTCGACCGGCGTGCTGTCGAGCGTCACCGCCTTGCCGTTCGATTCCATGTCGAGCTGCTGCAGGTAGGCGGGGAAGCGCGACAGGCGCTGGTCGTAGGGCAGGATCGCGCGCGACGGGTAGCCGAGCACGTTGCGGTGGTAGAAGCCGAGGAGGCCGAGCAGAACCGGAATGTTCTGCCGGATCGGCGCCGTGCGGAAATGCTCGTCGATGGCATGGCCGCCATCGAGGAAGCGGCCGAAATTCTCCTTGCCGACGGCGATCATCAACGGCAGGCCGATTGCCGACCAGATCGAGTAGCGGCCGCCGACCCAATCCCAGAAACCGAAGACGCGCGCCTCATCGATGCCGAAGGCGGCGACCTTGTCGAGTGCGGTCGAAACGGCGGCGAAGTGGTGGCCGACGGCGGCCTCGCCGAGCTTGTCGGCGATGAAGGCGCGCGCGGTCGCCGCATTGGTCATCGTCTCGATGGTGGTGAAGGTCTTCGAGGCGATGATGAAGAGCGAGGTTTCCGGGTCGACCAGTTTCAGCGTATCGGCGATATGGGCGCCGTCGATGTTGGAAACGAAGTGGAGGCGCGGACCGTCATGGAAGGGCGCAAGCGCCAGCGTCGCCATGACCGGGCCGAGGTCGGAGCCGCCGATGCCGATGTTGATGACGTCGGTGATCTTCTTGCCCGTGGCACCCTTGAGTGCGCCGGAGCGGATGCCGTCGGCAAAGGCGCCCATGGCGGCGAGCACGCCGTTGACGTCGGGCATCACGTCCTTGCCGTCGACGAGGATAGGGCGGTTGCCGCGGTTGCGCAGCGCCGTGTGCAGTACGGCGCGCTCCTCGGTGATGTTGATGATGTCGCCGCGGAACATGGCGTCGCGCTTCTCCTCGACTTTTGCCGCCTTGGCGAGCGCCTCGAGGCCATCCAGCACCTTGTCGTTGACGGCGCATTTCGAATAGTCGAACAAGAGATCGCCGAGCGTGGTGCTGAAACGCTGGAAGCGCCCGGCGTCGCTGGCGAAGGCCGCGCGGATATCGGTTGCGTTGGTCTCGGCGGCAGTTGCTTTGAGTTGGTCGACAAGCGCTTTCATCGCGGGGCTCCTTGGTCGGACAGGGGTGTCGGACAATCGCCTGCGTAGCTATTCGCTTTAAGTGGACCAAATCAAGACTGGAAAACCGCCAAAGCGGCGGTTTTCAGGATTTTTTAAATCGTTTGAATTTTGCAGTAGTTTACCCGCGCAGATCCTTGCGCAGGATCTTGCCGACATTGGTCTTCGGCAGTTCGGTGCGGAATTCGACGAACCGCGGGCGCTTGTAGTTGGTCAGGTTGGCGGCGCAATGGCGCTTGACCTCCTCTTCCGTCAGCGAGGGGTCCTTCCTGACCACGAAGAGCTTCACCGCTTCGCCGGAATGCTCGTCCGGAATGCCGATCGCCGCGCATTCGAGGATGCCCGGATGGGTCATCGCCACCTCCTCGATCTCGTTCGGGAAGACGTTGAAACCCGAGACCAGGATCATGTCCTTCTTGCGGTCGACGATCTTGACGAGACCGTCGGCGTTCATGAAGCCGATGTCGCCCGAGCGGAAGAAGCCGTCCGGCGAGATCGCCTTGGCGGTTTCGTCCGGGCGCTGCCAGTAGCCGGCCATCACCTGCGGACCACGGATGCAGATCTCGCCGACCTCGCCGATCGCCAGCGTGTTGCCCTGGTCGTCGCGGATTTCCACGTCGGTGGACGGGATCGGCATGCCGATCGTGCCGGTGAATTCGGTTGCGTCGAGAATGTTGGCTGTTGCCACCGGCGAGGTCTCCGACAGGCCGTAGCCTTCGGCGATCGAGCAGCCGGTCATCTGTTTCCAGCGCTCCGCCACCGGACGCTGGATCGCCATGCCGCCGCCAAAGGTCAGCATCAGCGACGAGAAGTCGAGCTTCTGGAACTCCGCATTGTTCATCAGCGCGTTGAACAGCGTGTTGAGGCCCGGGAAGATATTGGTCTTGTACTTGCCGAGTTCCTTGACGAAGCCCGGAATGTCGCGCGGATTGGGGATCAGGATGTTGTTGCCGCCGGTGGCAAGGCCCATCAGCGAATTCACCGTCAGCGCGAAGATATGGTAGAGCGGCAGCGCGCACATGAAGACGAGATTGTCCGGCCGGGCGCGCGAGCGGAACGCCGTCTGAAACCAGATTTCCATCTGCGCCATGTTCGACAGCAGGTTCGAATGGGTGAGCGTCGCGCCCTTCGAGACGCCCGTCGTGCCGCCGGTATATTGCAGGAAGGCGACGTCGCTGGCGGCGACGTTGGGCTTCGTCAGCTTGGCTCGCCCGCCCTTGGCAAGGACGTCCTTGAACGAAAGGTGTCCGGGGATCGACCAGGCGGGAACCAGCTTCTTGACCCGGCGGACCACCAGATTGACGATCGCGCCCTTCAGGCCGAGCATGTCGCCCATGGTCGCGACGACGACGTGCTTGACCGAGGTCTTGTCGACCACCTGCTGCACGGTGTGCGCGAAGTTCTCCAGAACGAAGATCGCCTTGGCGCCGGAATCGGTGAGCTGGTGCTGCAGCTCGCGCGGCGTGTAGAGCGGGTTGACGTTGACGACGGTGAAGCCGGCCCTGAGGATGCCGTAGACGATGACCGGGTTCTGCAGGATGTTCGGCATCATCACCGCGACGCGGTCGCCCTTGGCAAGGCCGAGCGATTGCAGCCAGGCGCCGATTTTGGCGGACTGGGCGTTGAGATCGGCAAAGCTCAGCGTCTTGCCCATGCAGGTGAAGGCCGGGCGGTTCGAATAGCGGGCGACGGCATGGTCGAAGAATTCGCCGATCGACTTGTAGGGCAGGGGGCCAATTTCGGCGGCTATTCCGGGTGGATAGGATTTCAGCCAGATCTTGCCTGGGCTGATACCCGTCTGTTGTGCGCTGACTTCCGCCATGACCTCTCTCCCTCTGGTCGCCACAGGCTGGCCTGATCGCGGCCTGAGAAAATCCCTCCAGATCCTCTCATGCCGATGAAGATGATGCTTTTGCGACACCTCTTCAAGCTGAGATTCGGGATTATATAACTTTGACGTAAACGTCAACTGAGCTTACGGTTAACAGGCGCCGGCGACCCTCGCGGAAAAGTATGACGAGAACCGCAAAAGCTTTGCCTGCCGCGGGAAAAACCTGTATTGCATTGCAGCATATCGCTGTTGCTCCAATTCAACATCCGCCGACATATCCCCCAGATTTTTCTCCGGCCGCAAGGCCCGGCGACACTGGCCATTGCCATGAGTGAACCCATGTGTGACGAAGCCTTCTCCTCTGCCGTCGATCCGCGCCGGGCCCGCGTTTCCGCCGCCGAAGTGGCGCTCGCCGTCGGCGGCTTCGGGATCGGCACCGGCGAATTCGCGATCATGGGACTCCTGCCGCAGGTTGCCGAAGACGTATCGGTTTCGGTGCCCCAGGCCGGCTGGGTCATCAGCGCCTATGCGCTCGGCGTCGTCGTCGGTGCGCCGTTGATCGCGGTGCTCGCCGCCCGCTTCTCGCGCTTCCGGGTGCTTTTGGTCCTGATGCTGGTTTTTGCGATCGGCAATTTTGCGAGCACGATCGCTCCGGATTTCTACACGCTGATTGCCGCGCGCTTCTTCGCCGGCCTGCCGCATGGCGCCTATTTCGGCGTGGCTGCGCTGGTGGCCGCCGGCCTTGCGGCGCCGAACCAGCGGGCCCGCGCCGTCGGCCGGGTAATGATGGGGCTGACCATCGCCACCCTCTTCGGCACCCCGCTCGTCGCCTGGTTCGGCCAGGCGCTCGGCTGGCGCTCCGCCTTCGCGATCGTCGGTGCCATCAGCCTCCTGACCATGGCGCTCACCTTCGTCCACGTGCCGAGGGACAAGGGCAACCCGAAGGCGACGCCGCTTCGCGAACTGGGTGCGCTCGGCAAGTTGCAGGTCTGGCTGATGCTCGGTATCTGCGCCATCGGCTGCGGCGGCATGTTCGCCGTCTTCAGCTACATCACGCCGGCACTGACCGAGGTCGCCGGTGTTTCGCTTGCCAACGTGCCAATCATGCTTTCGGTCTTTGGCGCCGGCATGATCCTCGGCAACATCGTCGGCGCGCGGCTTGCCGACTGGGCGCTGCTGCCTGCGATCGGCATCGCCATCGTCTTCAACATCTTTGCCTATGTGCTCTTCTATTTCACCATGGGTAATCCATGGATCGCCATCGTCAACGTCCTCTTCATCGGCGGCGGCTTTGCCGTCGTTCCGGGCGTGCAGACGCGGCTGATGGATGTCGCGGGCGAAGCTCAGACCTTGGCCGCGGCCCTTAGCCACTCCGCCTTCAATCTCGCCAACGCACTCGGCGCCTGGCTGGGCGGCGTTTCGATCGCGGCGGGTTACGGCTGGACCTCCACCGGTCTCGTCGGCGCGGTTCTCGGCGTGGCCGGCTTCGGTATCTTTCTCGCCTCGGTCTTCGTCGATCGCGCACAGCCTGCCCGTATGGCTGCAAAACCTGCGGCGGAATGACCGGCCCATCGAAAGAAGGCCGGAGGCTCCTGTACCCTCCTAAATTTTTCTGTCATGTCCCGCCGCTAGCGTCGATCTTGGCCCTGAAACTACCGTAAAGCAGGGGCAAAGGGCGGCGCTTGGGCGTCAGACAGGCTGGCAAGGCCTCGGGATTGTTGTAAGCTCGTCGAAAGACGGAGGATCATTGGTGCAATTGGGCAATCGTGAACGAGAGAATTTTGTCGTGGAGCCGAGGCTCCTCGGGCAAACGGCTATTTCGCGCCACGCCCTGGTCGGCCCCATGACCGCAGCCCGCTGGATGCTGGTCTTCGTTCTGCTTGCCGGCGTCTACTTCTTCCATGGTTTCGTCGTGCCGGTGCTGGCCGCCGTCGTCATCGGCTTTGCCAGCTGGCCGATTTATCGCCGGCTGCTTGCCGGCGTGAACGGCAACCGGACGCTGGCCGCCAGCATCGCGCTTGTCTGCGTCATTTCCTTCATCGTCGTCCCGATCTCGATCGCGGCCGTTTATGCGGTCGACGAAGTGCGCGACTGGGTCGTCTGGGCCGTCGAGACCAATGCCAACGGTGCCGTCGTGCCCGCATGGCTGTCGAGCATTCCGATTGCCGGTGTCTGGCTTGGCGAGCAATGGGTCAAGCATATCGGCCACCCGGGCGCACTCGGCGAACTGGTCCAGCTTGTCAGCGGTTCCAACATCGGCAACATCTACCGCGGCGTCCTGGTCGTCGGTGCCTCGACGTTCCATGCCTTCCTGACGCTGCTGTTCATGCTGATCACGCTGTTCTTCGTCTATCGCGACGGACAGTCTTTCTCCGGCCAGCTCGATCGCCTCGGTGAGCGCATCTTCCCGATGCGCTGGGAACGGCTGTCGCGGGTCGTGCCGCTGACGATCAGCTCGACCGTGACCGGCATGGGCATCATCGCCATCGGCGAGGGTATCGTGCTCGGTGTTGCCTATTGGCTCGCCGGCGTGCCGTCGCCGGTAACCCTTGGCATCATCACCGGCCTGATGGCGCTCATCCCCGGCGGTGCGCCGCTCTGTTTCACCCTGGTTTCGGTCTATCTTGTCGCCAGCGGCTCACCCATTCACGGTCTGGCGCTGTTCACCTGGGGCACGACCGAACTCTTCATCGTCGACAAGACGCTGCGCCCGCGCCTCGTCGGCGGCCCGATCAAGCTCCCCTTCCTGCCGACCTTCTTCGGCCTCGTCGGCGGGGTGAAGACCATGGGTTTCCTCGGCCTCTTCGTCGGCCCGGTGCTGATGGCGCTGCTCGTCGCCATCTGGCGTGAGTGGATGCGCGAAGTCGCCACGCCCACCGAAACGGGCGTCGACCACATTATCAAGGGCTGACCGCACCCTCGATCGGCCGTCGGCATCCGGCGGCCGGCCGGCTCGGCTCCCTGAAGCGCCAGGCGTTTTCCAGCCAGGCAGATCTGCGCGCCGGGTGCCACCCGCTGCCGGTGACCAGCCCGTCAGGCGTCTTTATCTTTTCCTTACGCCTCCTTCCGACCATCGCAATCGATAATTGACCCGCTGCGGGTCCAAGATCCGGACCTCAACAGTCCGGAGAATTTGCATGTCCGATGTTCTTTTCCTCGCCGCCGGCATCGGCGGCTTTGTCGTGTTTGCGCTTTATGCGCGCGCGCTGAGCCGGCTTTAGGAGGGCGTTATGTTCGAAGCCCTGATCGGTCTCGCCGTCGCCGTAGCACTTGCGGCCTACCTCGTCGTCACCCTCGTTCGCCCGGAACGGTTCTGACGCTCTAGCCAACCAGAAGAGGTCACGGTGAGTTTGGGCCGACGCGGCCCAAAGTCGTTGTGATCCAGCGGAGAAATCCTCATGTCTATCATCGGGTGGCTGCAGATCAGCCTCCTCTTCATCGCCGTCCTGATCGTCATCAAGCCATTGGGGCTTTACATGGCGCGGGTCTTCTCCGGTGAACGCAACGTCTTTTCGCCCGTCCTCGGCCCCGTCGAGAGCGGCCTCTATCTCGCCGCCGGCGTCGATCCCAAGAAGGAACAGGGCTGGCTCGCCTATACGATGTCGATGCTCGCCTTCAGCCTCGTCGGCTTCGTCTCGCTCTATGCGATCCTGAGGCTGCAGGCCTATCTGCCGATGAACCCTCAAGGGTTCGCCGGCATGCCTTCCGATCTCGCCTTCAATACGGCGGTGAGCTTCGTCACCAACACCAACTGGCAGAACTACGGCGGCGAAACCACGCTCAGCCATTTCAGCCAGATGGCCGGCCTGACGGTGCACAATTTCGTCTCGGCTGCGACCGGCATCGCCATGGCGCTCGCCGTCACTCGCGCCTTTGCCCGCTCCAACGCCTCGACCGTCGGCAATTTCTGGGTCGACCTCACCCGTTCGACGCTCTACGTGCTTCTGCCGATCGCCGTCGTCATGGCCCTTGCCATGGTCTGGTCCGGCCTGCCGCAGACCTTCAACGCCGACCTGACGGCAACGACGCTCGAAGGCGCCAAGCAGACGATCTCGGTCGGTCCGGTTGCGAGCCAGGAAGCGATCAAGCAGCTCGGCACCAATGGCGGTGGCTTCTTCAACGTCAACGCCGCCCATCCGTTCGAGAACCCGACGGCGTTCTCCAACTACCTCAACATCTTCTCGATGCTGTCGATCTCGGCAGCGCTCGTCTACACCTTCGGTCAGATGGTCGGTAACCGCCGCCAGGGCTGGGCCTTCATCGCCGTCACCGCGATCCTTTTGATCTCGGGCGTCGCCGTCGTCTACTGGGCGGAAGCCCAGGGCAACTCGATCCTGACCGCACTCGGTCTCGATGCGGCCCAGGGCAACATGGAAGGTAAGGAAGTCCGCTTCGGCCAGGCAATGACGGCGCTCTACGCGGCGGTCACGACCGGCCTGTCGGACGGTGGCGTCAACGGCATGCACGGTTCGTTCACCGGTCTTGGCGGTCTCGTGCCGATGTTCCTGATGCAGCTCGGCGAAGTTCTGCCCGGCGGCGTCGGTTCCGGTCTCTACGGCATGGTCGTCTTTGCGATCCTCGCCGTCTTCGTCGCCGGCCTGATGGTTGGCCGCACGCCGGAACTGCTCGGCAAGAAGATCGAGAGCCGCGAGATGAAGTACGCGATGTTCGCGGTCCTCATCCTGCCGGTGACGATCCTCGGCTTCACATCCGTCTCGGCCATGCTGCCCTTCGCCGTTGCGAGCGTAGGTACGGCGGGCCCGCACGGGCTGTCGGAAATCCTCTACGGCTTTACGTCGGCGGCCGGCAACAACGGCTCGGCCTTTGGCGGCCTCACCGGCAATACGCCCTGGTACAACACCACGCTCGGTCTCGCGATGCTGCTCGGCCGCTTCGCCTATGCCGTTCCGGTGATGGCGATCGCCGGCTCGATCGCAGTCAAGACCCGCGTGCCGGCCTCCAAGGGCACCTTCCCGACCGACACGCCGCTCTTCGTCGGCCTGCTTGTCGGCATCATCCTCATTCTCGGCGGGCTGCAGTTCTTCCCGGCGCTCGCTCTTGGTCCCATCGTCGAGCATTTCTCGATGCTTGCCGGTCAGACCTTCTAAAGGAATTCGACACATGTCTTCCAAACCAGTCGCTCCTAGTCTTCTGGACCCGGCCATCCTCCTGCCGGCGATCAAGGCGGCGTTCGTCAAGCTCGACCCGCGCCAGCTCGTGCGCAACCCGGTGATTTTCGTCACGGAAGTGGTTGCGGCCGTGGTCACCGCTCTCTTCATCCGCGACATCGCCACCGGCACCGGCAGCCCGCTCTTCTCCGGGCAGATCGCCGCCTGGCTGTGGTTCACGGTGCTGTTTGCCACCTTTGCCGAAGCCGTCGCCGAAGGGCGCGGCAAGGCCCAGGCCGACAGCCTGCGCCGTACCAAGTCCGAGCTGACGGCGCGCAAGCTCGTCTCCGCCGAAGGCCGCGAGACCCAGACGATCCCGGCGACTTCGCTGAAGGTCGGCGATCTCGTGCTCGTCGAGGCAGGCGAACTGATCCCCGGCGACGGCGAGGTTGTCGAAGGCGTCGCCTCGGTCAACGAAAGCGCGATCACCGGTGAATCGGCGCCGGTCATCCGCGAATCCGGCGGCGACCGCTCGGCCGTCACCGGCGGCACGCAGGTGCTTTCCGACTGGATCAAGGTCCGCATCGGCGTGGCACCTGGCAACACCTTCGTCGACCGCATGATCGCGCTGATCGAAGGCGCCCAGCGCCAGAAGACCCCGAACGAGATCGCCCTGTCGATCCTGCTTTCGGGTTTGACGCTGATCTTCCTGGTGGCCGTCGTCACGCTCTGGGGTCTTGCCGGTTATTCCGGTACCGTTCTCTCGGTCACCGTGCTTGCAGCCTTGCTCGTAACCCTGATCCCGACCACCATCGGTGGCCTGCTTTCGGCCATCGGTATCGCCGGCATGGACCGTCTGGTGCGCTTCAACGTCATCGCCACCTCCGGCCGCGCCGTCGAGGCCGCCGGCGACGTCGATACGCTGCTGCTCGACAAGACCGGCACCATCACGTTCGGCAACCGTATGGCCGCCGACTTCATGCCGGTGCCCGGTGTCAGCGAAGCGGAACTTGCCGATGCGGCACTGCTCGCGAGCCTCGCCGACGAAACGCCCGAGGGCCGCTCGATCGCAGCGCTCGCGACCGGTGAGTTCGGCCGCCAGGCGCCCAATGTCTCGCTCCCCGAATCGGGCAAGGGCGAGGTCGTGGCGCTTGCCGTCGGTGGTGGCGCCAGCCAGGCTGGCGCAACGCGGATCGACGCTGTCATCCCGTTTGCCGCGGAAACGAGGCTCTCGGGCGTCGACTTCGGCGGTCGCCGGCTGCGCAAGGGCGCCGTCGACTCGATCCTGAAGTTCACTGGCATCCGCGACGAGAACGTGCCGAGCGAGTTTCGCCGCGCCGTCGACCAGGTGGCGCGCACCGGCGGCACGCCGCTTGCCGTCGCCGATGGTCCGCGCCTGCTCGGCGTCATCCACCTGAAGGACGTCGTCAAGCCGGGCATCAAGGAGCGCTTCGCTGCTCTTCGCGCCATGGGTATCCGCACCGTGATGGTGACGGGCGACAACCCGGTGACCGCTGCGGCGATCGCGTCGGAAGCCGGTGTCGACGACTTCCTTGCGGAGGCAACGCCTGAAGACAAGCTTGCCTACATCCGCAAGGAGCAGCAGGGCGGCCGCCTGATCGCCATGTGCGGCGACGGCACCAACGACGCACCGGCACTCGCCCAGGCCGACGTCGGCGTCGCCATGCAGACCGGCACCCAGGCTGCCCGCGAGGCCGCCAACATGGTGGACCTCGATTCGAGCCCGACGAAGCTCATCGAGATCGTCGAGATCGGCAAGCAGCTGCTGATGACCCGCGGCTCGCTGACGACGTTTTCGATCGCCAACGACGTGGCAAAGTACTTCGCCATCATCCCGGCGCTGTTCATCACCACCTATCCGGCCCTTGCCGCGCTCAACGTCATGGGCCTTGCTTCGCCGCAATCGGCGATCCTGTCGGCTGTGATCTTCAACGCGCTGATCATCGTCGCGCTGATCCCGCTGGCGCTGAAGGGCGTCAAGTACCGGCCGGTGGGTGCCGCAGCGCTTCTGCGCCGCAACCTCCTTGTCTACGGTCTTGGCGGCATTCTCCTGCCTTTCGCAGGCATCAAGCTCGTCGACCTTGCCGTCAACGCACTCAATCTGGTGTAACCATGCTGAACCAAATTCGCCCCGCCATCGTGATGATCGTGCTTCTGACCGCGATCACCGGCCTTGCCTATCCCTTTGCGATCACCGGCGCGTCGCAGGTGCTGATGCCGGCACAGGCAAACGGCAGCCTGATCGAGAAGGACGGTACCCTCATCGGCTCCGAACTGATCGGCCAGAACTTCACCTCCGACAAATATTTCTGGCCGCGTCCGTCCGCGACCGGGCCGGAGGCCTACAATGCCGGCGGCTCGAGCGGCTCCAACCTCGGAACCACCTCGGTCAAGCTCAGGGATCGCGTTGCGGCCGATGTCGAGCGCCTGAAGGGCGCCGGCTTCACCGGTGAAATTCCCGCCGATGCGGCAACGACCTCCGGGTCCGGGCTCGACCCGCATATCACCCCGGCCTTCGCTCAGGCGCAGGTCGCCAGGGTTGCCAAGGCGCGTGGTCTCAGCGAAGCGGACGTCGCCGCTTTGGTCGACAAGGCGACCGAGGATCGGCTGTTCGGGGTCGTAGGCGAGCCGCGCGTCAATGTGCTAGAACTCAACCTGGCCCTGGATGCGCCCCGAACCTGACACCGCACGCCTGAGACATTGAATGCCCGAAAGTGATCGCGACGCCAAGAGTCGCCCCGACCCAGACGCGCTATTGGCCCTTGCCGCGCAGGATCGCCGAGGAAAACTGACCGTTTTCCTCGGCGCCGCGCCCGGCGTCGGCAAGACCTATGCGATGTTGTCGCGGGCCCGGCGGCTGAAACAGGATGGGGTCGATATCGTCATCGGGCTGGTCGAAACCCATGGCCGCAGCGAGACAGCGGCACTTATCGATGGACTGGAGATCCTGCCGCGCCGCGATGTGAACCATCGCGGCCGCATGCTTTCCGAGTTCGACCTGGACGCAGCGCTTGCGCGTCGGCCGAAGATTATCGTCGTCGACGAGCTGGCCCACAGCAATCCGGCCGACAGCCGGCACCCGAAGCGCTACCAGGACATTGAAGAACTGATCGCGGCCGGCATCGACGTCTGGACCGCGCTCAACATCCAGCACCTGGAAAGCCTTTCCGACGTGGTTGCGCAGATTGCCGGCGTGCCGGTGCGCGAGCGGGTGCCGGATACGGTGCTGAAACGTGCCGATGAAGTGTTGCTCGTCGACTTGCCGCCGGCCGAATTGATCGAGCGCCTGAAGGAAGGCAAGGTCTACCTGCCGGACAGTGCCAAGCGCGCCACGGATCGCTTCTTCCGGCTCGGCAACCTGACGGCACTGCGCGAGCTGGCGCTTCGCCGCACGGCCGACCGGGTTGACGACCAGATGGTCGACTATCTCAAGCAGAACGCGATCGAAGGCGTCTGGGCAAGCGGGGAGCGCCTGCTTGTCTGCATTGGTTCAGATCCCTTGTCGGAGAAGGTGGTCCGCACGGCGAGCCGGCTCGCCGAAGGCTTGAACGCTCCCTGGATCGTCGTCTTCATCGAGCGTGCCGACCGCGAAAGCGGCGACGGCGACGACGTGCGCCGGCTTGACGAGACTTTCCGTCTTGCCGAACAGCTCGGCGCCGAAACCCGCCGTATTATCGGCAACGACTTCGTCGAGGAAATCCTGAAGCTCGCGCGCCGGGAACACGCGACGCAGATCGTCATCGGCGCGCGCCGCCAGCCGTTCCCGATGCGGCTGTTTCGCCAGTCGCTTCCCGACGCCTTGGCCGAGCGCGTGTCCGGCATCGGCATTCACCTTGTGACCGATCGCGAGGCGGTGCCCGTCAAGCCGCGATCGAAGATGAAACGGACGCTGCCGCCGGGAACCGGGCGGGCCATCGGCATCGCCGCCGGGTCGGTCGTCGTCTCGACCGCCGTTGGCCTGCTGCTTGGCCGTTTCGTCGTCCTGCCCAACATCTCGCTGCTTTATCTGCTCGCAGTGCTGGCCTCGGCGACCTATGCCGGTCACATCGCAGCGATCGCGGCGGCGTTGTTTTCGGTGCTTGCCTACAATTTCTTCTTCATCAAGCCGACCGGCACCTTCACGATCGCCGAGCCGCATGAGGTGTTCGCGCTCGTGATCTTCCTGGTCGCGGCTGCTCTTGCCGGCAGCCTCGCCTCGCGGGTGCGTGAGCAGGCGAAATCGGCACGCCAGCGCGCGGCCGCGACCCAGGCGCTTTACGACTTTTCCCGCAAGCTCTCCGGCACGGCCAAGGCCGACGACGTGCTCTGGGCGGCGGTGACGCAGATGCAATCGACGCTGAAACGCAGTTCGGCGCTGCTTCTGCCTGAGGACGGAGACCTGCAGCTGAAGGCGGCCTGGCCGCCGGATACCGAACTCGACGTCACCGACATCATGGCGGCGCGCTGGGCGATGGACAAACGTGAGCCGGCCGGCAACGGCACGGGCACGCTGCCGAACAGCCCCTTCCATTTCCGGCCGCTGACGAGCCCGCACGGCGTCGTCGGCGTCTGCGGCTTCGTCCAGGCGGACAAGCCGCTGGAGATCAACGAGGAGCGGGCGCTCGCCGCAATCCTCGACCAGACGGCGATCGCCGTCGACCGGGCGCGCCTTTCGCGCGAAAGCCTCGACCAGGCGGCAAAGCTCGAAGGCGAGCGCTTTCGCGCCGCTCTTCTGTCGTCCATTTCGCACGATCTGAGGACCCCGCTTGCGACCATCACCGGCGCCGTCACCAGCCTGCGCCAGCTCGGCGATCGCATGCCACCGGAAAGCCGCGACGACCTGTTGCAGTCGATCGAGGAGGAGGGCGGCCGGCTGACGCGCTTTGTCGCCAATCTGCTCGACATGACCCGGATCGAGGCCGGCACCGTCAACGCCAAGCGCGATTGGGTCGATGTCGCCGACGTCGTGCGCGCCTCCGTCGATCGCGCCCGCAAGTACTTCCCGGATCGCGAGGTCGAAACGAGCATCGCGCCCGACTTGCCCCTGATGCGCGGCGACAGCGTGCTGCTCGGCCAGGTGCTCTTCAACCTGCTCGACAATGCCAACAAATACGGCGGCGATGAGCCGATCAGCATCTATGCCCGCGCCGAAGGCAATGACATCGTGCTGTCGGTGACCGACCTCGGCAAGGGTATCCCGCCGAAGGATCTCGAGCAGGTCTTCGAGAAATTCTTCCGCCGCGGCAAGGCCGATGGCCGAACGCCGGGAACGGGGCTCGGGCTTTCAATCGCCAAGGGCTTCGTCGAGGCCATGGGCGGACAGATCAAGGCGGAAAGCCCGGCGCTCCGCCGCCGCGGCACGCGCATTTCCATGCGCTTTCCCGCTGCCAAGGCTGAAATTTCCGAAAAGGACCGTGCATGAGCGTGGAGCGCATCCTCGTTGTCGATGACGAACCCCAGATCCAGCGTTTCCTGAAGCCGGCGCTGAGCGCTGCCGGCTATGACGTCCGCGAGGCGATGACCGGCGCCGAGGCGCTGAAGGCGGCCGCGACGATGGCGCCGGATGTCGTCATCCTCGACCTCGGCCTGCCGGACATGGACGGCAAGGAGGTCATCGCCAACCTGCGCGGCTGGTCGCAGGTGCCGATCATCATTCTCTCGGCCCGCGACCGGGAAAGCGAAAAGATCGCCGCACTCGATCTCGGTGCCGACGATTACATCGAAAAGCCCTTCGGTATCGGCGAACTGACCGCCCGCATCCGCGCGGCCCTTCGCCATCGCGTCCAGATGGAAGGCGGCCAGACGCAGCTTTCCGCTGATGGCGTGGCGATCGACACGATCAAGCGTGTGGTGACGAAGGACGGTGAACCGGTCCGCCTGACGCCGAAGGAATACGACCTGCTGGTGATGCTGGCGCATCACGCCGGCCGCGTCGTCACGCACAAGACGCTGCTCACCTCGGTCTGGGGTGTCGCCCATGGCGAAGACCTGCATTACCTGCGCGTCTTCATCGGCCAGTTGCGCGGCAAGATCGAGCGTGACCCGGCCGATCCGAGGATCATCCGCACGGAGCCGGGCGTCGGCTACCGTTTCGTCGGCGACGAGGGCTGACGGCAGGTTGCCGGCAAAGACGACTCGCCGCCCGTTACTGGATCTTGACCGGCGTTGGCGTGTCGGTCGCAAGCGTGTCTCCAACGACGACCTTCTTCTTCCGCGCCGGCTGCGGGTTTTCAAGGATCGACACAGGCGCCGCGACGGTCACGGCTGCGACGTTGCCGACGTTTCTCGCCGTGCCGGCGACGACTGCGGCAATGCCGGTTCCAACCGAAATATCGGAATCGGTGAGCGTCTGCCCCGTGGCGAGCCGCTGACCGATCAGCTGAACGATTTCTGGGCTTTCGGCGAACTTTCCGTGGTGCAGGCCGTCCTCGGACTTAACCTTTGTCAGGTCGATGGCGGTGATGCCGGCTCGCTCCAGCTGGGTGCGGTAGGGTTCTGCCGACGGATCGATCGCGCCGAGACGGGAAACGTCGCCGGAGATGAAGCTCGAAAGCGCCAGCGCCCGGTCATCCTGCGAAACGAAGATCGTGAACTTCGGCCGCTTCTTGCCCATCTCGACGAACTGCTTGGCAAAGACGTCGAGATCGATATCGGGCGAGGCGAGAATGACGTTTTCGATCTTGGAGGGGACGTTGCCGTCGCGGATGCCCATCTGCCGCAGCGATTCCATCGTCAGCCAGGTGCCCATGGAGTGGGCGAGGATGGTGATGCTTTTCACCTTCGGCGCGTCGGAAAGCTTCTTCAGAATGTCTTCGAGCGCCGTGCGCGAATAGTTCGTGCTTTCCTTGTCGTAATTGTAGTCGAACACGTTGGCGCGCGAAGGCCAGGTGAAGAGAACCGGCGTCGCTTGCACATCCGAGTCATGGACGATCTGCGCCAGCCGGTAGACCGAGTCCTCGTAGCGGTTGTTGAAGCCGTGCACGAAAACGAAGGCATTGCCGCCGACATCATGCTGCAGGAACCAGGATTTGGCTTCATCGAGCGACCTGAGCTCGTTCACCCGCGTGACGGCGAATTCCTTGGCTGGATCCGGCGGCAGCTTGCGCGGCCATTGCACGGTGCCTGACTTGCGCACGGTTTCCGGCGGGATCGAGACCGCGACATCGGTGAGGAACGTGTTGGCGTCGCGTTCGCCGGAAAAGAGCGTTGCCGGGTCACCTGAAGGTTCGCGCGTGGTCGCAACAAGCATGTCGACGGTGGACGCGCCCGGGACCGGTGCGGTGAGCGCGACGGGCGCCATCACGCCCTTGGCATGGCCGCCGCAGCCAGTAAGCAGTGCCAAGGCAGCCAGCACGAACATCGTTCGTCCCCTGCCTGCGTGCCTCTCTACCGAACCTTTAAACCCCACCCACTCGAACATCGGCATCCCCACATACGCCTGAACTCGACTGCATCTGACAGCGCTTTCGCGAAACGCAGATGACAATACTCGGCGCTAATATGCAAGCAGGCGCTGATTGAAGATTCGCTATAGAGTTGTTGATGGACGTCGTTTCCCGCGCCGCGGGCTTGCCGCGACACGAGCGATGCGAACATCCCGCCGCTACTTGGCCGTCGCTTCCAGCGCCGTCAGGATTGCGTGGGCCGCCTTGATCCTCTCGGGGATCGGGACGTTGCGGTTGGCAAGCAGCACGATGCCGATCTTCTTCTCCGGCACGAAGGCGACATAGCCGCCGAAACCGTTGGTGGAGCCGGTCTTGTTGTAGAGCGTCGGGCCATCGGGGCGCTTCGGAGGATTCAATGCTTTGACCGGATTGATTTTCAGGGCCATGTCGCTGGAGTTGCCGTCGAGCAGCCGCTCCAGCGAAACCGGGTAGGGGTACTGTTCCCAACCCAGCCCCTGGACCATCTTGGCGCTGTCGAAATATCCGATATGGGTGCCTTCGATCGCCTTGCGGACAGTGCCGCCGAATTGTTCAGGCCGGATGTTGGCCTCGACGAAGCGGATCATGTCTGCCGCCGAGGACTTCACGCCGTAGGCTTCGGCGTCGAACATGCCCGGGTTGACCCGGATCGGCTTGTCCGCCTTGGCGTAACCCCACGCATAGTCTGCCATCGCGTCCTGCGGCACGGTGACATAGCTGTGCTTGAGGCCGAGCTTGGGAAAAATCTCGCTTTCGAGAAGCCCGGCGAAGCTGCCACCCATGGCCAGCGCTGCGGCGTGACCGAAAAGACCGATGCTCGGGTTGGAGTAGCCTCGGTTCGCGCCCGCCTCGACCCTTGGCTTCCATGCGCTGAAATAGGCGAGCATGTCAGCGTCGCTCTTGATCCCGTCCGGAAACTGCAGCGGCAACCCGCCGGCGGTATAGGTACCGAGTTCGAGCAGCGTCGTCTTGTCGATGGCGGTGCCGGCAAGGGCGGGCATGAACTTGCCGGGATGGTCGTCGAACGAAAGCTTTCCGAGCGCCTGCCCGTAGGCGGCGAGCGTGCCGGCAAAGGTCTTGCTGATCGAGCCCAGTTCGAAAAGCGTATCCTCGGTGACCGGCGCCTTCGTTTCCTTGGAGGCAACGCCGTAGTTCATGAAGTAGCGCTGGCCGTCGACAGTCACCGCGACGGCCATGCCTGGCACCTTGTGTTCGCGCATGATCGGGCGGATCGCCTTGTCCACGGCAGCGGCAATCTGCGCCCGGTCGCCGCTTTCGGCAAAGGCGCTTGATGCCAGGGCTGCAAGGATTGCAGTAGAAAGACCTAATTTGATTGTCGCCATTCTGTCCATTCGTTCTGTTCTCTCTTGATAGGTATGCTGTCAGTGGCGCGGGCCGTCAGCAGCGGTCGGAGGCGCCTTCCGGATCCGAACCGGTGCTTTTCCCACCCTTTGCTCCGCCAGATCATGGAGATCTGCAAGGGATGCCCGACAGGACGGGAAAGAGCTAGACGGGGCGGCTCCGCGGGGCAAACGACGATATTTCGAGGGTGCCCCTAGAAAATCTAATGGATCAAGTCTGCGCACCGGAGCGGGGCTCAAAGAGCTGAGGACGGTGAATGGCAAGGGCACTTGCGCGGCGGCGCCATAAAATCACGCGATCCGTTGTCATTGCGGGCTCTCGGGCGTAGTATTCGCCGGCAGTTTAAGGGGCCGTTGTTGCCAGACTGCATGTTTAATCCGGGAGCTGCTTCTGATCGAACAGAAGAGTCTCTCCGATTCCGGGAGCATATTCGGAAGCTTATTTACATCCGACGCCACTCAATGGCGCCTCCGCCGATCTCTATTGCAATCAGACGGCCATATTGGAGGATAAGATGAGCAAGCAGACCATAACTATCATTCTTGCCGGCGCCCTAGCCTTATCGGGGTGCCAATCGGCCTATATGTCCAAGAGCGGTTCGACCGGCAACGAATTCGGCTGCATTGCCGGAACCGTTGGTGGCGCCATCGTCGGCGGCCTGATCGGCTCGACGATCGGTTCGGGCACCGGTCAGCTTTGGGCGGTTGGTGGTGGAGCGACGCTCGGCGCTGCCGCCGGCAACGCGCTGACATGCCGCTACTATTGATCAAGGAACGGAGCAGGATGAAGAAAATCGTTCTCATGAGCGTGCTTGCGCTCGGCCAGATCACACCGGCGATCGCGCAGCAGGCTGCGACGATGAACCAGGGACAGATGAGCGCGCTCGACAGCAACAAGGACGGCGCGGTCGATCGGTCCGAGTACGAGGCCTTCATGGCGAGCGCCTTCGTCAATCTCGACAAGAACAAGGACGGAAACCTTACGGCCGACGAGACGAAACAGGCGCTGAACGCTCAGCAGTTTGCCGCCACGGATGCCAATGGCGACGGCAAGGTCAGCCGGAACGAATTTCTGGATCGGGTGATGGCGGATTTCAAAACCGCGGATCGAAGCGGCGACGGCAGCCTGAAATGATGCACGGAGCCGGTGGCGATCGCCAACGATCCGGTCGTTCGCCGCCGGTGGGGACGGGCTTCGGCCACGGCTCTCGCGCAGGCAATGGCGGCGTGCGCGCTCGGACGGCTTCATTTTCCGGTTGCAATTGCCGAGCGTTCTGTTTCTCATGTCTAAAATTCTCCGGCAGCCGTTGAGCTGGCTGCCGGTGCTCATGCCGCTCTTCCCGATTGCCCCATTCGGCACTTCCGACAGGCGTCTTGGTTTCCCATGCAAGCATCCGCCTTGCGCAAGGGGGCGTCGATGACAGCGAATGGGAATTCTCGCGATTGCCCGCCGGCCCTATGAGGCCGGCGCCGTTACGTCCAAGCCGGGGTATCTCCCGGGCTCGTTTGTTGATCGTTGTGCCTGGATAGGAGAGACCATGTTCGACCGACCTCGTTCTTTGCGCGCGCCGACGGTGGCATTGCTTGCGATGCTGTCGGGTTCGCTTGCGGTGGGGAATGCGCTGGCGCAGGAGCAGGCCGCCGCGCAGGCGCCGGCCGAAGAGGCGCCGCAACCGCTCAGCGAAGACGAACTCGAAGTCCTCGTTGCGCGCATTGCGCTCTATCCTGACGAACTCGTCGCGCTCGTGACCTCGGCTTCGCTCTACCCGCTGCAGATCGTCGAGGCGGAGCGTTTCCTCGAGACCTCGAAGACCAAGACGGACATGAAGCCGAAGGACAGCTGGGACGGCAGCATCGTCTCGCTGCTGAACTATCCGGAGATCGTCAAGATGATGAGCGACGATCTCGACTGGACCCAGTCGCTCAGCGATGCGCTCGCCTATCAGCAGAAGGACGTGCTCGTCGCCATCCAGCAATTGCGCGACAAGGCCGTCGCCGACGGCGTCATCAAGTCGGACGACAAGGTGGTGGTGAAGCAGGAGAACAACAACGTCGTGATCCAGGCTGCGAACCCGGAGAAAATCTACGTCCCGCAATACGAGCCGCAGATGCTCTACGACCCCGGCTATCAGCCGGCGCCGATCGCCTACTATCCCGAGCCCTATCCGAACTACTACTACCCGACGGCGACCTTCTTTGCCGGCGTGGTCACGGGTGCTGCCTTTGCCGCCGTCGTCGACTGGGACGATTGGGGCGTCTGGGGCGGGCGCTGGAACGGTGGCGATGTCGATATCGACTGCAACAACTGCTTCAACAACATCAACGGCAAGGTGAAGTTCAACGATATCGACTGGAAGAATGTCGACCGCAGCAAGATCAGCTTCGACAAGAACCAGTTCGCCAAGATCGATCGCACCTCGATGGAGCGGGACTTCAAGTCGGCAAAGGGCAACAACATCGCCAACCGGGCGAAGGTGGCGCACACCGACCAGATCGGCACGGCGGCAAACAGGGCCGGTAGCCGGGTCTCGGTCGACGATGTGCGCAAGAGCAAGGTCGAGGCGCGCCAGCGGGAAAATCTCGGGCGGGGCGATATCGGCTCCGGCGAGCGCAAGCCGGGCAATCAGGTCAAGGCAAGGCCCGCCGGCGCCGACAAGATCGGCAACGCCAAGCCTGCTGCCAGGGCCGATCGCCAGGTCGCCAAGCCGAAGCCGGGCGGCAAGATCGATCGTGGCGGTGGCGGCAAACCATCGGCCCTTGGTCAGGTCCAGAGCGGCCGGGTGACCAAGATGCAGTCGGACCGCGGCCGCCAGGCGCTTGGCGGCGGACAGCGCGGTGGTGGCCAGCCGCACCGCGAAATCAGGCGCGGTGGCGGCGGCGGACGGCACCGGTAACTCAAGGGGAGGAGAACGAAAATGACCAAGCGCGTACATAGCCTGCTCCTGTCCTCCTTTGCCGCAGTCGTGCTCGCCGGCGGTTCCGCGGCGATCGCTTCTGCGCAGGATGCCGCGGCGCCCACGCCGCTTTCCGACTATGCGGCCGCAAGCGATCCGCCGGTGTTCGACACGCCGGAACAGGCGGTCGACGCGTTCAAGGCGGCCGTCGGTTCGGGCGATTTCGCCAAGCTTGCAAATCTGGTGGGGCTGGATGCCGAAAAGGCCAAGACAAGCGACGGCGTCATGGACGCCTATGCCGATATCCAGGCAGGTGTGAAGAAGAAGGTGGCGGTCGAGGATGTCGAGAACCGCAAGGTTCTGGAGATCGGCGAGGTGCTCTGGCCCTTCCCGTTCCCGATCGCCAAGGGCGACGACGGCAAATGGGCCTTCGACACCTATACCGGGCTCGAGGAGATCGCCAATCGGCTGGTCGGGCGCAACGAGCTCGACACGATCGCCACGGTTCGCGCCTATGTCGAGGCGCAGGAGGACTATGCGCTCGAGGACCACGACGGCGACGGTGTTCTCGAGTACGCGCAGAAGCTGATCAGCAGCGAAGGCAGGACCGACGGGCTCTACTGGCCCGCGGCCGAGGGCGAGCCGCAAAGCCCGGCCGGCGAAGCGCTCGCTGATGGTGCGGTGCTTGCCAAGGCCCAGGCCGGCAAGGGCTATTTCGGCTATCGCTATCGCGTGCTGACGAGCCAGGGCGACAACATCGCCGGCGGCAAGTACGACTACATCATCAACGGCAACATGATTGCCGGCTTCGCCCTGGTCGCCTGGCCGGTGCGATACGGCGCGACCGGCGTTCACACCTTCGTCGTCAACCGCAACGGCACCGTCTACCAGGCCGATCTCGGCGACAAGACCGAGAGCGTTGCTCACGGAATCCGGCAGTTCAATCCGAACGACAACTGGCAGGTCGTGGAGGACTGACCACCATGAGCGGAGCGGACCCCGGCGACAAGGCACCCGGCAGCGACGCGGCGGATGCCGCGCCGGCGGCCCGGCAAGGGAAGATCGCCGAGTATCTCGCCTCCCACGGCGGGCCGTTCTTCGAGCTCCAGGCGCGGCTGAAGCTGCTGCGCGCCAACGCCCTGCAATCGGGCAGGAGGGCCGTGCTTTTCGTTGCGCTTGCCTGGGGCGTTCCCTTCCTGCTCGGCGTGCCGGGCAGCTTGTCGCTTGATCACGGCCAGGGCGCCTATCTGACCGACCCGGGTGCCTGGGCGAGGTTCTTCATTGCCATTGCCGCCTTCGTGCTGGCCGAGCAGCAGGTCGAACGCGGCCTGCGCATCAAGCTCGGACAGTTTTCGCGCGCGCCGCTCATCGCTCCGACCTCGATGCCAACAGCCGCGCGCGCGATTTCCGATGCGCTGAAGCAGCGCGATTCCGGGCTTGCCGAAACCGTGTGCCTGGCTCTCGCCGCGGTCGCCGCGCTGCTGTCTTTCCTGAACTTCCACGGAGCGGACGTTTCGTCCTGGGCCGTCGAGCATTCGAGCGAGGGCAACAGGATTACCGCGGCTGGCTGGTGGTCGATCTGCGTCAGCCTGCCGCTCTTCGTCTTTCTGTTCCTGCGCGGCGTCTGGCGGCATCTCGTCTGGGCGCGGCTCTTGCGCAGGATCGCCCGGCTGGAGCTTCGCCTGGTCGCCACCCATCCCGATGGCAAGGGCGGGCTCGGCTTTCTGTCGCAATATCCGAACGCCTACATGTTCTTCGTCTTCGGCATGAGTGCTGCGATCGCCGCCGCGGTCATGAAGCACCTGCTGCAGGAGACGCTGTCGATGACGACGTTCAGCATGATCATGAGCGGCTGGCTCGCGATCGTGGTTGCGTTCTTCGCCTATCCGCTGTCGGCCTTCTCGAAACCACTGGCGCAGTTGAAGGAAAGCGGGCTCCTGATGCTCGGCGTCCAGGCGACGCGCTTCCAGCGTGCCGCCGAGCGCAAGGTGCTCGGCCGCAACGTGGCCGCCGATCCGGGCCCGGAACCGGAGGAGGAACTGGCCGACCCCGGCAAGCTGTTCGACGCGACCAACAAGCTCTCGACCATGCTCATCAGTCGCAGCGCGGTCGTGCCGGTCGCCGCCGCCGCCCTCATCCCCTTCGCCGTCGCAGGAGCAACGAGGCTGCCCTACAAGGAAGTGTTTTCGGTCTTGAAGAAGCTGTTGCTGCTGTGACGCGACGTCACGTCGCCCGGGAGGGCCTTACGCTGATCGAGCCCGGCTTGTCTGATTGGATTTGTCGCGGCGACGTTCGAAACAGAAAATCCGGCCGTCCGTGGGCCAGGATTGGGAGGGGTATTGACCTCAACTAAAGTTGAGGTCGTATCACCTTGTCCGATAGAGCCAATAGTCATGCGACGGGATCGGACTTCATGCACATCTCCAGACTGATATTGCCTGCGTCCGATGTCTCCGGAAGCGCAGCCTTCTTTCGCGACGTCCTCGATTTGCAGACGGCCGGGAACTCCATCCGGGTGGGTCGCAGCGAAATCCAGCTGATCCCTGCGGTCGAAGAAGCACCGCGCGGCGTGCATCTGGCCTTCAACGTACCCTTTGAGCGCTTTGACATGGCCGCCGCATGGTTGAAGGGGCGGACACCTCTCCAAAGGGAGCCGGGTGGAGACGAGTGTTTTGCCCTTGAGGGAGATTGGCAATCAAGGTCGATCTACTTCGACGGCCCCGACAATGCCGTGCTTGAATTGATCGGCCGCCGCAGGCTGATCGATCCTGCGGGCAAGCGACCGTTCAGCGGTGCTGAACTGTCCTGCCTCAGCGAGGTCGGTGTCCCATCCGACGATGTCGAGGGTATGGTGGCCGAGGCAGTCTGGACGTTTGGCGTCGGAACGATCGGGCCAGCCTCGTCCAGTTTTGCCGCCATCGGCAATGACGAGGGCATGCTGATTGCCGTCGATCCGAACCGGGCTTGGTTTCCGGAAAAGCGTCAACGCCCCGGCGCCAATGGACTGGAGATTTGGGTGAACGACGTGAAGTCACCTGGAACTATGTCTGATGCCAGGCACGGCTGGAAAGTCCGGGCAAGATAGGGCAGATCCCGGCTGCTTGGCTGACGACAGGAAGCGGTGCTTACGCTCTCCGGCGAATGCGCTCTGATTTTCAGGGAGAATGGTGCCGCTTACGTGACTCGAACACGTGACCCCATCATTACGAATGATGTGCTCTACCGACTGAGCTAAAGCGGCCCGGAGGCCGTTCCGCGGAAGCCCGCGGAACGAATGTGAGGCGCTGATAAACGCAAAGCGCCAAGATTTCAAGCCATCAGTTTCGAGAAGTTGAAAATTCCTTGTTGGTGGCCGCGAGCGGCATGGCGTTCAGGCCGAGGCGGGTGCGCGCCGCGTCGTATTCGCGCTCGAGCCGGTCGACCAGGCGGGCGACGGACGTCACTTCCTTGACCGCGCCGATGCCCTGGCCGCAACCCCATATGTCCTTCCAGGCCTTGGCGCCGTCGGTCGCCGCGGCGAAATCCATCTTCGACGGGTCCGCCTCGGGCAGATTGTCCGGGTCCATGCCGGCGGCCGAGATCGAGGGCTTCAGGTAGTTGCCGTGAATGCCGGTGAAGTAATTGGAGTAGACGATGTCGGCGGCGTTGCTGTCGACGATCATCTGCTTGTAGGCGTCGCTGGCGCGCGCCTCTTCCGTGGCGATGAAGGGCGAGCCGATATAGGCCATGTCGGCGCCCATCGCCTGCGCCGCCAGAATGGCGCCGCCGGTCGAAATCGCGCCGGAAAGAAGCAGCGGCCCGTCGAACCAGGAGCGGATTTCCTGGATGAGCGCAAAAGGAGAAAGCGTGCCCGCATGGCCGCCGGCGCCGGCGGCAACCGCGATCAGCCCGTCCGCACCCTTGCGGATCGCCGAATTGGCGTGGCGGTTGTTGATGACGTCGTGAAGCACGATGCCGCCATAGGAATGGATGGCGGCATTGACCTCTGGCACCGCGCCGAGCGAGGAGATGACGACCGGCACCTTGTACTTGATGCAGAGCATCAGGTCCTGTTCGAGCCGCGCATTGGACTTGTGGACGATCTGGTTGACGGCAAAGGGCGCGGCCCGCCGGCCCGGATTCTTCGCGTCGTGATCGGCCAACGTCTCGGTGATCTCGGCCAGCCATTCGTCGAGCTGCGACTGCGGTCGGGCGTTCAAGGCGGGGAAGGCCCCGATCACGCCGGCCTTGCACTGCGCGATTGTCAGCTTCGGGTTGGAAATGATGAACAGGGGGGCGCCGACAACCGGCAGTCTCGTCGTTCCGGAAAGAATTGGCGGAAGCGGCATCGGTTTCTCCATCCCTCGGTAAGGCGCGCCAAAGTTTTGACGTTTGCGTAAACGTCAAAATAGATAGCAGCAAGTTTGCCGCTTGCAAAGGGTGGTTTTGGCGGCGATATCGCCGCCGCTTTTGTGCCGATGCCCGGTGAAGGACAGCGTTTTCCCCGGCCTTGGCCGGTCGCGCCGGTCGCCGGACTTGCGGATTCGGACAGCAGCGGTTACGCAATTGTTAACAAAACCAACGGCGTGCCTCCAGATTTAACCGTTATGCCCTTGCGGTTGGATCGAGGATGGCGGTCAGCTGCGGCGCGCCGGCAGGTCCAAAGCCCTGCCTACACAGAAGGACGTGATGTGAGCGGACTTGAGACTGCGATCAGAAATGCGCTTGAGCGCTCCGATCGCGCCAATGCGGAAACGCGGGCGCGCATCTATCAATCGGCCCGTCAGGCGCTCGAAACCGGGTTGCAGAAACAGGGGATCGAGGACGTCAACGTCATCGCCCAGCAGCGTCATCGGCTCGAGGCCGTCATCCACGCGATCGAAACGGAGGAGAGGGCGGCGCTAAGGACGCGACAGCCCGCGCCCCCGGTGGCCAGCCTCGACGATGCCGCGCGGGCGCGCGGGCCGGTGCAGCCGCGGGTCGAGCCGCAAGTCCGGTCACAGCCCCAGACGCAGGCCCAACCCCAACCTCAGGCCGAGACTCCGCCCCAGAACCAGCCCCAGGCACCAGCGGCCGGTCGCAGGGAGCCCGGGTTTGCCGCCGACGCGCCGCGCCAGGCGGCGAGCGACGGCGGGCTCGGCGGTCTGCGCGCCGATCGCGACGGTCCTGTGGTGTCGACGCGCGCCGCCGCCGAAAGCACGGCGAATGCAGGCGAGGCGGCCAGCCTCGCGCCCGCGGTGCGCGGAGATACACGCAAGCGCCGGCGCAAGCGCAGCCGTCTTCTGTCCTTCACCATGGTCGTCCTGACGCTCGCCGCCGCGGTGGGAGCCGCTGCCTGGTGGGTGCAGACCAACGACCTGCTGAAATCCGCCGCCGAGCGCGACACGAATGTCGCCAATCCTCCGGCATCGGTCGCATCGGAAGACTTCGATGGAGCGGCCGGATTGCGGACGCTCGGCGCGCAGCAGGGTTTTACCGGTGATTGGGTCGAGGTCTTCACGCCCACGGAAACGGGCGCGATCGCGCCCGGCGCGCAGGCAAAGGTCGAGCCCGTGGACGACGAAGGCGGACGACGCGTGCAATTGACATCGGCGGTCGCCGACACGGAAGGGGATGTCACCATCGAAATCCCGGCGACGGTTCTGGCGGAACTTTCCGGCAAGACGTCGACCCTCGCACTGACCGTGCAGGCTGAGCCCGGCAAGACCACCGAGTTTGCGGTCGAATGCAACTTCTCCTCGCTCGGCGAATGCGGCCGCCACCGCTTCACCGTACATGACGAGCGGCTCGACATGCTGTTCAAGATCACCTTCGACCGCAGCCTGGCGCCGAACTCGCCCGGCCAGATCGTGATCAACAGCGATATCAGCGGCGAGGGCAAGAGCCTGAGCCTCTACGCCATCCGCGTTCTGCCGGGGCAATAAGGCCGGCTGTCAAAGCGTTGCAGACGGGCCGGCGGGTACTGCCTGCCGGCCCGTCTGCTTCCCGTCGGTTCCAATAGGGCTGGCGTCTACTTCAGGAAGCCGGGGCCGGACCCGATGATCTTGTCATCGACCTCGCCGATCGCGCCCTTGTCCTTGCCGTCGTAATCGAACGAGGAAAGGATATGGCGGAGCAGGTTGAGCCGCGCCCGCCGCTTGTCGTTGCCGCGCACCACCGTCCAGGGCGCATGATCCGTGTGGGTCGCCTTCAGCATCTCGTCGCGCTTGGCGGTGTAATCGTCCCACTTGTTGAGTGCGGCGATGTCCATCGGCGACAGTTTCCAGATCTTCAAGGGATCGTGGCGGCGATCGTGGAAGCGCTTGAGCTGCATCTCGCGGCCGATATTGATCCAGAATTTGAAGAACTGGATGCCCTCGTGCACGATCATCTTTTCGAAGCGGGGAGCCTGCTTCAGGAATTGCTTGTGCTCATCGGGCGTGCAGAAGCCCATGACCGGCTCGACGCCGGCGCGGTTGTACCAGGAGCGGTCGAACAGCACGAACTCGCCCGCGGTCGGCATGGTCGCGACATAGCGCTGGAAATACCATTGCCCGCGTTCGGTCTCCGTCGGCTTGGTCAGCGCGACAACACGCGCCCAGCGTGGGTTGAGGTTGCCCATGGTGGCGTGGATGGCACCGCCCTTGCCGGCAGCGTCGCGGCCCTCGAACAGCGCCATCATGCGTTTGCCGGTCTTCTGCTGCCAGAGCTGGACCTTGACCAGTTCGACCTGAAGCGCTTCCAGCGTCTCGGTATACTCTTCCTCGTCGAGCTTCTTCTTGTAGGGGTAGTCGTCCGAGGAGAAGGCCTCGTCGTCGATCCACTTCGGCAACTCGGGATTGTCGATGTCGAAAACGCGGCTCTTGCCGCCGATTTCGAGTTCCACAGCGCGGTTTTCCACCTTGTCCGTCGTCTCCGTCACCGCCATCGGTTCGCCCTTTCGGCTTGGCGCAGGGGCCCGAAAACCGGCTTCGATCATCGGATGGATCATGCGCGTTTTCAAACTTTCGGACCCGCGCACGCCGCCGGATGAGTAGAGCGCGCGCGACCCGATTTCGTTGGAGGAGGCCATAATTGCGTTGCGGATTCAAGCCGGTCGTGAAAATCATGTCATGAAGGATCGCTATTCCTCGGCCATTTTGGTCCGGGAGGAAAAGAAAGTGATTCATGAGGATGTCGAGGTGGACGGTTCGAAAGCGTTCTGGCGGGACCTGCTGCCCAGGCTGAAAGCGGAGCGTTGGCTGCTGGGGCTCACCGTGCTCCTGGCAATCCTGGCGACCTTTGCCGGCATTCATTTCCTCATCGTGCTGCCCTTCTGGATCGTCCTCGTGGCAGCACTGCTCAACCGGAGCGCGCCGGCCTCGGTGATCCTGAGCCCGGCCAAGGCGGTGGTCGCTGTCGGCCCGGCGAGTGACCCGCTCGTGCCCGCCTTGAATGCGCTCGACATGCCGGTCCTGGTGATTGCCGCCGACGAGACGGTGGTTTTCCAGAACGTCGCCGCTGAAAAGGCCTTCGGCACCATCCCGCCAAACACCTATCTCGCCGCAAAGGTGCGCTCGCCCGGCATCCTCGACATGGTCCGCGAGACGATGGCGACCGGCAAGGCCAACCAGATCGAGCATAACGAGCAATTGCCGTCCGACGCCGTCTATGTGGTGCGGGTCGCTCCGGCCGAGATTCCGGGCGATGGGCCGGGCAAGCGGATTTTCCTGCTGACCTACCGCGATATCTCCCAGGCGCGCCGGATCGACCGCATGCGTTCGGATTTCGTCGCCAATGCCAGCCACGAGTTGCGCACGCCGCTGGCGTCGCTGCGCGGATTCATCGAAACCCTCCAGGGCCCGGCGCGCAACGACCTGAAGGCGCAGGAGAAGTTCTTCGGCATCATGCATGAGCAGGCAACGCGCATGAGCCGCCTGGTCGACGATCTCCTGTCGCTTTCGCGATTGGAGTTGCGCTCGCATATCGCGCCGGAAGATCCTGTGGACCTTGCGCCGTTGCTCGGCCATGTCCGCGACAGTCTGCTGCCGCTCGCCAGGGATCTCGACGTTACAATCACGCTCGAAGTTCCCGAGAGCCCGGTGGTCATAGAGGGTGATCGCGACGAACTGATCGAGGTTTTCGAGAACCTGGTCGAGAATGCGTGCAAGTACGGCCAGGAGGGCAAGAAGGTCGATGTCCGCCTGAGCGGCGGAGAGGGCGCGCAGGCGGAAGTGATCGTCCGGGACTATGGCCCGGGCATTCCGGCCGAGCATGTTCCGCGCATCACCGAACGGTTCTACCGGGTCAATGTCGAAGCGAGCCGCTCAAAAAAGGGCACCGGTCTGGGCCTTGCCATCGTCAAGCACATTCTCACCCGGCATCGCGCCCGCCTCCTCATCCATTCCGAGGTCGGCAAGGGTACGACCTTTACGGTCCGCTTCTGACATATTGGTGCGGGAAAAGCCGGAACTGTTTATTTTTCATTAGCATTTTCAATGACATGAGCTGTCATAAATGTTTCGTCAAACTGACATAAAAGGTGTGGCCATCGGCAGCTAGTTAGGGGCAGCCGATAAGACGGCGAAGAGCGCTGCAACGCTTGGCGCACACCAACACAAGCCCATTCCGGGAGAACTTTTATGAAAGCTCTTAAACTCACTGTCGCGGCGCTGGTAGCGTCTGCCGCATTTGCCGGCGCAGCCGCAGCTCGCGACCAGGTTCAGGTCGCTGGCTCCTCGACCGTTCTTCCCTACGCCAAGATCGTCGCCGAGACGTTCGGCGAGACCTTCCCCGACTTCAAGACCCCTGTCGTCGAATCCGGCGGTTCGTCCGCTGGCCTCAAGGAATTCTGCAAGGGCGTCGGCCCTGACACCATCGACATCGCCAACTCCTCGCGCAAGATCAAGGACAGCGAAGTCGAGGCCTGCAAGGCCGCCGGCGTGACCGAAATCCAGGAAGTCAAGATCGGCTATGACGGCATCGTCTTTGCGACCGACGCCGGCAATGCCGACCTCGCCCTGAAGCCGGAAGACCTCTACAAGGCGCTCGCCGCCGAAGTTGTCGTCGACGGCAAGATCGTCGCCAACCCCTACAAGAAGTGGTCGGAAGTCAATTCCGCCCTTCCGGCCGTCGAGATCGCCGCATACATCCCGGGCGAAAAGCACGGCACCCGCGAAGTCTTCGAAGAGAAGATCCTGGCCGCAGGCTGCAAGAACGCCGGCGCGGTTGACGTGATCAAGGCCGCCGTTGCCGACGAAAAGCAGCAGCACAGCAAGTGCGTCGCCGTTCGTAAGGACGGCCTGGCTGTCGACATCGACGGCGACTACACCGAGACGCTCGCCCGTATCGCTGCCAACAAGAACGGCATCGGCGTCTTCGGCCTGTCCTTCTACGAAAACAATGCCGACAAGCTGAAGGTCGCGACCGTCAACGGCATCGTGCCGTCGACCGAAACGATCGCTTCCGGCGAGTATCCGGTTTCCCGCCCGCTGTACTTCTACGTCAAGAAGGCACATCTCGGCGTTATCCCGGGCCTCAAGGAATATGTTGAGTTCTTCCTCGACGACCAGATGATCGGCCCGGACAGCCCGCTCGCCGAATACGGCCTGGTTGCCGCTCCGGATGCCGAGCGCGAAGAAATCCGCAAGGCCTTCTCGGCCGGCAACATGCTCTGATAACGACAAGCCCCGGCGCGAGGTCCTTGCGCCGGGGCATGCCTTCATTCGATTGGCCGGCACCCATGACGGGCGATGCCGGGGAGACGTGCCGATGAGTACTTCGCTCCTTCTTTTGTTAATTGTTGTTATTGGTTTCATTGCCTATTTTGCCGGTCGCACCCGTTCGTTGGCGCTCTCCGGCGGCAAGCTCTCCAACCTTCATTCCCTGCCGGGCTATCACGGTAGCTACGTCGCCATCTGGGCGATGCTGCCGGCGGCACTCGTTCTCGGCGCCTGGCTCATTGCCGCTCCCGTCTATATCGATGGAAGCACGCGCGCGACCCTGCCGGATACCGTCCAGAGCCAGGGCCCTGCCGCCGTGCAGCTCGCGCTCGGTCAGGTCAAATCCGTTGCCGGCGGTCTGCTGCGCCTGAGCGGCGAAGAACTCGCAGCCCTTGAGAGCGGCTCCGCCAATCTGCGCGCGACGCTCGCGTCCAAGGGCGTCGCCCTTGCCGGCGAAGGCGATCCCTACATGGTCACCGTCGCCAAGCACTTCAACGCAATGACTGCGACCAACCGTTGGCTGATGACGGCCGCCGTTTTGTTGATCGCGGTTGCCGGCGGCGTCTACGCCATCCGCAACGTCGCCGCCCGTTTCCGCGCCCGCAACCAGGTCGAACGCGTCATTCTCGGCTCGCTGATCGTCGCGTCCTCCATCGCCATCCTGACGACGGTCGGCATCGTTGCCTCGATGCTGTCGGAAGCCGGCCGCTTCTTCACCATGGTCTCACCGCTCGAGTTCTTCTTCGGCACCGTGTGGGATCCGCGCTTCGCAGCCGCAGGCAGCGGCGGCGCTTCCGGTCAGTTCGGCCTGATCCCGCTTCTCGCCGGCACGCTCTACATCGCCTTCGTCGCCATGCTCTTTGCGGTGCCGATCGGCCTCTTCGCCGCCATCTACATGGCGGAGTATGCCAGCCCGCGCCTGCGTTCGACGGCCAAGCCGTTGCTCGAAGTGCTCGCCGGCATCCCGACGATCGTCTACGGTTTCTTCGCGCTCGTCACCGTCGGTCCGTTCCTGCGCGACATCTCCGCCCAGCTGAACGGTCTCCTCACCGGCGACTACCAGAACTTCATTCAGGCGCAGAGTGTTCTGACCGCCGGTATCGTCATGGGCATCATGCTGATCCCGTTCGTGTCGTCGCTCTCGGACGACATCATCACCCAGGTGCCGCGGGCATTGCGTGATGGTTCCCTCGGTCTCGGCGCAACCCGTTCGGAGACGGTCAAGAAGGTCATTCTTCCGGCAGCGCTTCCAGGCATCGTCGGCGCTCTTCTCCTGACCGCATCGCGCGCCGTTGGCGAAACCATGATCGTGGTGCTGGCCGCAGGCGTTGCAGCGCGCATGCAGATCAATCCCTTCGAGCCGATGACGACGGTGACCGTGAAGATCGTCAACCAGCTGACCGGCGACCTCGAGTTCACCTCGCCGCAGACGCTGGTGGCCTTCGCACTGGGCATCACGCTCTTCGTCATCACGCTCGGCCTCAACATTTACGCGCTCTACATCGTGCGCAAATACCGGGAACAGTACGAATGACCGACATCGCTTCCACGACCGTCCGGATCTCCGCCCGTCCCGAAACCGCAAAGCGCGATATCGGCATCAAGCGTCGCTATGCTGCCGAACGCCGGTTCCGCGCCTATGGCATTGCGGCAATCAGCACCGGTCTCTTCTTCCTGGCACTCTTGCTGTGGACCGTCATTTCCAACGGCTACACCGCGTTCCAGCAGACGACGATCACACTGCCGATCGAGTTCACCGAAAAGGTCGTCGACCCCAAGGGCGAACGCGCGACCGATGGCAAGGTGCTGTTGACCGCCAACTACCCGCTCCTGGTGCGCGATGCGCTCGTCAAGCAGCTCGGCATCGATGCGAGCAAGCGGCCGCAGGTCAAGCAGGCGACCGACATGGTCTCTGCGAGCTCCCGCACGCTTCTGCGCGACATGGTCGTGGCCGACCCGTCGATCATCGGCAAGACGGTCCCCGTCACGCTGCTCGCCGAAGCCAACATCGACTCCGCCTTCAAGGGCCAGATCGACCTCAAGGTCGATGAGAGCAAGCGCAAGGTCAAGAACCAGCAGGTCACCTGGATGAACCAGCTGGCGGAAGCCGGCGTTCTGAAGAAGAGTTTCAACACCGGTATCTTCACCTTCGGCGCCTCCAGCCGTCCTGAAGCGGCAGGCGTCGGCGTCGCGGCCCTCGGCTCGTTCTACATGATGCTGATCGTCCTGGTGCTGTCGCTGCCGATCGGCGTCGCCGCCTCGATCTATCTCGAGGAGTTCGCGCCGAAGAACCGGCTGACCGATCTGATCGAGGTCAACATCAACAACCTCGCGGCCGTTCCGTCGATCGTCTACGGCCTCCTGGGTCTCGCCGTCTTCATCAACTTTGCCGGCATGCCGCGCTCCGCGGCCGTGGTCGGCGGCTTCGTGCTGACGCTGATGACGCTGCCGACGATCATCATCGCCACCCGCGCGGCGCTGAAGGCGGTCCCGCCGTCGATCCGCTCGGCCGCCCTCGGTCTCGGCGCGTCGAAGATGCAGACCATCTTCCACCACGTGCTGCCGCTGGCGATGCCGGGCATCCTGACCGGAACCATCATCGGTCTTGCGCACGCGCTTGGCGAAACCGCGCCGCTGCTGCTGATCGGCATGGTCGCCTTCGTCGTCGACTATCCCGGTTCGCCTATGGAACCGTCGACAGCGCTGCCGGTGCAGATCTACATGTGGGCCAACGAGGCGGAACGCGCCTTCGTCGAGCGCACCTCCGGCGCGATCATCATCCTTCTCATCTTCCTCGTCGTCATGAACCTTGGCGCCATTCTGTTGCGACGTCGCTTTGAGCGCCGTTGGTAGTGAGGTAATTACTATGAACATCATGTCAGAAGCAGCCGTCGAGAAAGCCTTGGATCAGAAAATGAACACCGTGCCCTACAAGATGATCGGCAAGGATGTGTCGGTCTATTACGGCGAGAAGCGCGCGCTTTTCGACGTCAACCTCAACATCCGCGAGAACACCGTCACGGCGCTGATCGGTCCTTCGGGTTGCGGCAAGTCGACCTTCCTGCGTACACTGAACCGCATGAACGACACGATCGAGAACTGCCGCGTCACCGGCAAGATCACGCTCGATGAGGACGACATCTACGATCCGACCATCGACGTCGTCGAACTGCGCGCCCGCGTCGGCATGGTCTTCCAGAAGCCGAACCCGTTCCCGAAGTCGATCTACGACAACGTCGCCTACGGTCCGCGCATCCACGGGCTTGCCCGCACCAAGGCGGATTTCGACGAAATCGTCGAGACCAGCCTGCAGAAGGCGGGCCTGTTCAACGAGGTGAAGGATCGTCTGCACGAGCCGGGCACCGGTCTTTCCGGCGGCCAGCAGCAGCGCCTGTGCATCGCCCGTGCTGTCGCCGTCAGCCCGGAAGTCATCCTGATGGACGAGCCCTGCTCCGCCCTCGATCCGATCGCGACCGCCAAGGTCGAGGAGCTGATCCACGAGCTGCGCACGAACTTCACGATCGTCATCGTGACCCACTCGATGCAGCAGGCCGCCCGCGTCTCGCAGCGCACCGCCATGTTCCACCTCGGCAACCTCGTCGAGGAGAACGACACCGACAAGATGTTCACCAATCCGGATGACCAGCGCACCCAGGATTACATCATGGGCCGCTTCGGCTGAGGCCGCATAAGGCTGCAACAGTAACTGCAAAGCGCCCGTAAGGATCGACGATCATGTCCATGCATATCATGTCCGCCTATGACGAAGAACTGAAGTACCTGACGCGCCGCATCTCGGAGATGGGCGGTCTTGCCGAGCAGATGGTCGCCGAGTCCGTCCGCGCGCTGGTCAATTCCGACCTGGCTCTCGCACAGAAGGTGATCTCGGACGACACCGTTCTCGACGACGCCGAGCGCCAGATCGGCGAGAAGGCGATCGTTACGATCGCCAAGCGCCAGCCGGTCGCCGCCGACCTGCGCGAGATCATGGGGTCGATCCGCATCGCCTCCGATCTGGAGCGCGTCGGCGACCTTGGCAAGAACACCGCCAAGCGCGTGATCGCGGTCGCCGGCTCCGGCATCCCGCGCAAGCTCGCCCGCGGCCTCGAGCATCTCGCTGAACTGGCTCTGGTCCAGCTCAAGGAAGTGCTTGACGTCTACGCCTCGCGTTCGCCGGAAAAGGCCAACAGCATTCGCGAACGCGACGAGGAGATCGATGCGATCTACACCTCGCTGTTCCGCGAGCTCCTGACCTACATGATGGAAGATCCGCGCAACATCACGCCCTGCACGCATCTTCTGTTCTGCGCCAAGAACATCGAGCGCATCGGCGACCACGCGACCAACATCGCCGAGACGATCTATTACATGGCGACGGGCGCCCAGCCGGAAGGCGAGCGTCCGAAGGATGACACCACGTCGACGCTGGGCTCGGTCAACGACTGAGCGCCAAGCGCGCCGTAAGCATGCATGCCCTTTGAAATCTGATCCGGTCGCGGCTTCGGTCGCGGCCCCGAATTCCTGTATCTGAGCATGCGGTTTTCGCCCCGCCTTTGAAAACGGCGGATGTGCTCCAGATTTAGAGTGTCTGAGCGCCGGCCGGGCCGATGAGCCCAAAGGCCGCCCGCGGTAAGGAGACGTTACCTGATGTTGCCAAAAATCGCCGTAGTCGAAGACGAAGAGGCGCTGAGCGTTCTGCTGCGTTACAATCTGGAAGCCGAAGGCTTCGACGTCGATACGATCCTCAGGGGCGACGAGGCGGAGATCCGGCTTCAGGAGCGGCTGCCCGACCTCTTGATCCTCGACTGGATGCTGCCCGGTGTTTCCGGCATTGAACTTTGCCGCCGGCTGCGCCAGCGCCCGGAGACCGAACGTCTGCCGATCATCATGCTGACGGCGCGCGGCGAGGAAAGCGAGCGCGTCCGGGGTCTGGCGACCGGTGCCGACGACTATGTGGTGAAGCCCTTCTCGACGCCGGAGCTGATGGCGCGCGTCAAGGCGATGCTGCGCCGGGCAAAGCCCGAGGTGCTGTCGACGCTGCTTCGCTGCGGCGACATCGAGCTCGACCGCGAGACCCATCGTGTTCATCGCCGCAGCCGCGAAGTGCGCCTCGGCCCGACCGAGTTCCGCCTGCTGGAATTCCTGATGTCTTCTCCGGGCCGGGTCTTCTCGCGCTCGCAGCTGCTCGACGGTGTCTGGGGCCATGACATCTATGTCGACGAGCGCACCGTCGACGTGCATGTCGGCCGCCTGCGCAAGGCGCTGAACTTCTCGAACATGCCCGATGTCATCCGCACGGTTCGTGGCGCCGGATACTCGCTCGAAAGCTGAGTGGCCTGAAAATCGCCAACAAAAAAGGGGCCGATCGGCCCCTTTTTCTTTTGATGCTGTGTGGGTGCTTAGCGCATCCGCCGACGCTCGGCCGACGGCTGGTAGGCAAGCCGTGCATGGAAGCTGCAATAGGGCGAGGATTCCGGGGAATCGTTGCCGCAGAAGTGGAACTCCTCCTTCAGCGGGTCGCCGATCGGCCACTTGCAGGTGCGCTCGGTCAGCTGGGTCAGCTCCAGGCGGCGCGACATCGGAACGACAACGTCGGTCCGGGTGCTGAAATCCTGTTCGGCAACGAGATCGACTTCGATCTCTTCCTTGAGCACGACAGCGCCAGCGGGACGGGCAACGGGACGGGCCGAAACGCGCGAGGCGTAGTTCGGAGCACGGGGCGCCGAGGTCGGACGCTTCGGACGGGCCGCCGTGGTGGTGCTGCCGCCGGCCTTGGCGCGGCCCGGCAGGCTCAGGCGGTGAACCTTGCCGATGACAGCGTTACGGCTGACGCCGCCGAGCTGTGCCGCGATCTGGCTTGCGCTCAGGCCCTCGGACCAAAGCTTCTTCAGTTTCTCCACCCGCTCGTCAGTCCAGTTCATTTCTGCACTCTCCGTTCTCAGCGTTGGGGATGGCAGAATCCCTCACCGCACCCCGGCTGAACCCCGGGGTTGCAAACGCGATAACTCTTTTGGTGACTAGGTCCGCCGCATGCGTCTAGTAATTGAATGTTAACGTACTGACCGCCGGACTCCGTGGCAAGAGTCCCGGGAATCGCGCCGAATCGATTTCGTAGTTTTCCCCAACTTGCTCGGCCGGCGTTGCATTTTTGCAAGCCCTCTTTGAGGATTTTTCTTTCGCCAGGAATCGGGTCTTCATGCTGCGCTGCAAGGCTTGGTTTTGTTGACATTGCAGCGCGAAATGGGAATAGTGCCTGCGCCGCCGAAAGGCGGCATTTTTGATTTTTATCGGCCCGCGTGAGGCGCGGGACCGGTGTGATCTGGAGTGAAGGAGAGCCTCGCATGACTGCAACCACGCCGCTTTACGATACCTACATGCGCGCGCCGTTGCGTTTCGAGCGAGGAGAGGGCGTCTGGTTGATCGCCGAGGACGGCACGCGCTATCTCGACTTCGGCGCCGGCGTTGCCGTGAATTCGCTCGGCCACGGGCATCCGCACCTCGTCGAGGCGCTGAAGGCACAGGCAGACAAGGTCTGGCACCTGTCCAACATCTATGAAATCCCGGGCCAGGAAAGCCTCGGCCGGCGGCTGACGGCGGTGACCTTTGCCGACAAGGTGTTCTTCACCAATTCCGGCGCAGAGGCGCTGGAGTGCGCGATCAAGACGGCACGGCGTTATCACTTCGCCAAGGGCCATCCGGAGAAGTTCCACGTCATCACCTTCGAGGGCGCGTTCCATGGCCGCACGATCGCGACCGTCGCAGCCGGCGGTCAGCAGAAGTACATCGAAGGCTTCGGGCCGAAGGCTCCGGGTTTCTACCAGGCGCCGTTCGGCGACATCGCCGCCGTCAAGAACGCCATTACGGAAGAAACGGCAGCGATCCTGATCGAGCCGATCCAGGGCGAGAGCGGCATCCGCCCGGCGACCAAGGAGTTCATGCAGGAACTGCGCGCGCTCTGCGACGAGTTCGGCCTGCTTCTGATCCTGGACGAGGTTCAGACGGGCGTCGGCCGCACCGGCAAGCTGTTTGCCTATGAATGGGCGGACATCCGGCCGGATATCATGGCGGTCGCCAAGGGCATCGGCGGCGGCTTCCCGTTCGGCGCCTGCCTCGCGACGGAAGAGGCCGCATCTGGTATGGTGGCGGGCACGCACGGCTCCACATACGGCGGCAATCCGCTGGCGATGGCCGTCGGCAATGCGGTGCTGGACGTCGTACTGGCAGATGGGTTCCTGACGCATGTGCGCGATGTCGCGCTCGTCTTCCGCCAGGGCCTCGCGTCGCTCAAGGACCGCTTCCCCGATGTCATCGAGGAGATCCGCGGCGACGGCTTGATGCTGGGGATCAAGGTGAAGGGTCCTTCGGCCGATCTTCTGAAGGAAATCCGCGCGGAAAAGCTCCTGGCCGTGCCGGCCGGCGAGAACGTGCTGCGCCTGCTGCCGCCCTTGACGATAACGGCGGAGGAAGCCCGCGAGGGCCTTGCACGCATCGAGCGCGCCGCCGAGGCGGTCAGGAAGGCGAGCGGCAACGCCGCCGCCTGACGGTCAGGCCTTAAAGCCGACCCAGGCGTTAGAATGACCTTCGTGCTGGCGCGTGATTGCGTGCCGCACCGGGGATCGATTTTTCAGACAGGAACCGAGTACGATGGCAGGCACCAGACATTTTCTCGATCTTTCGGCCATGACGGCCACCGACCTCCGGACGATCATCGACGATGCGCGCGTCCGAAAGGCGGCGACCAAGGCCGGGACCGCCGAGAAGCCGCTCGCCGGCAAGATGCTGGCGATGATCTTTGAAAAGCCCTCGACCCGCACGCGCGTTTCCTTCGATGTCGGCATGCGCCAGCTCGGTGGCGAAACCCTGTTTCTTTCGGGCACCGAAATGCAGCTCGGCCGCGCCGAGACGATCGGCGACACCGCCAAGGTGCTTTCGCGCTATGTCGATGCGATCATGATCCGCACTACCGACCACCGCCGTCTTCTGGAGCTGGCCGAGCACGCGACGGTCCCCGTCATCAACGGCCTGACCGACGATACCCATCCCTGCCAGATCATGGCCGATATCCTGACCTTCGAGGAACATCGCGGACCGGTGAAGGGCAAGACGATTGCCTGGACCGGTGACGGCAACAATGTCCTGCATTCGCTGATCGAAGGCTCTGCCCGTTTCGGCTACCGCATGAACATGGCAGTGCCGCTCGGCTCCGAGCCGCAGGACAAGTTCCTGAACTGGGCGCGCAACAATGGTGGCGAGATCCTCCTGTGCCACGACGCTGAACAGGCCGTCGCAGATGCCAACTGCGTTGTCACCGATACCTGGATCTCGATGAACCAGGAGCATCGCGCCCGTGGCCACAACGTCTTCCAGCCCTACCAGGTCAACGAAGCGCTGATGAAGCGTGCGGCCTCCGATGCGCTGTTCATGCACTGCCTGCCGGCGCACCGCGGCGAAGAGGTGACCGACGAGGTCATCGACGGCCCGCAATCGGTGGTGTTCGACGAGGCGGAAAACCGGCTGCATGCGCAGAAGTCGGTCATCGCCTGGTGCATGGGGCTCGTCTGAGCTGCCGTCGGGCGGGCTCTTGACATTGCCGGTCGGCGACACGATCTAGGCCGCATGCGGGGCGCGCTCCTGAGACCAGTGCAGCGCCAACCGTCATCGGCGGTGTGCGGCGCAATGGGCGAACGGCACATGCCTGGTGGACAATCCGTTCATCGCGGGATCAATTAAGGCAGCGGGCAGGTTTGCGCGGGGAGAGAGATGTTCCGCGCGCAGTCTGGTTGGCTGAGGCAAGGAGCAAGATATGACCGACATGACGCCAGGGCTGGGTGAGTTCGACTTCGCCGGTGACGATCACGTCGTGCCTTTCCAGGTGGAAGGTCTCGACGTGCGCGGCCGCGCCGTGCAGCTCGGCCCGATGCTGGACGCAATTCTCGAGCGCCACAACTACCCGCTTCCGGTCGCGCGCCTGGTTGCCGAAACCGTCGTGCTCACGGTTCTGCTCGGCACGTCGCTGAAATTCGAAGGCAAGCTGATCGTCCAGACGCAGGGCGATGGCCCGGTTGATCTGGTGGTTGCCGATTTCTCGACGCCGGATCGCGTGCGCGCCTATGCCCGCTACGATCAGGACGCGTTGGCGGCCGCCGAAAAGGACGGCCGGACGCTTTCGCACGAGCTGCTCGGCAAGGGCGTGCTCGCCTTCACCATCGACCAGGGCGCTCACACCCAGCGTTACCAGGGTATCGTGGCGCTCGACGGCGCGACGCTCGAAGACATCGCCGGCGTCTATTTCCGCCAGTCGGAGCAGATCCCGACCAAGGTGCGCCTTGGTGTGGCCGAGCTTCTGGATCGCGATGAAAACGGCAAGCCGCGCCACCGCTGGCGTGCCGGCGGCATGGTCGCGCAGTTCCTGCCGGAAGCGCCGGAGCGCATGCGCCAGCCGGACCTTTCCGGCGGTGACGGCGACGATGGAGAAAACGCGTTCGAGGACGACGATCTCTGGGCCGAAGCCAAGGTGATGGTCGAGACGATCGACATGGACGAGCTGACGGATCCGATGGTCGGGACCGAGCGGTTGCTCTATCGCCTGTTCCACGAGCGCGGCGTTCGCGTCTATGAGCCGCAAGCGGTTTATGACCGTTGCAGCTGCTCGCGCGAGAAGCTTCGCTCGGTGCTGTCCAACCTGAACACGGAGGACCTCGAAAGCACCATCGAAGACGGCGCCGTGCAGGTCACGTGCGAGTTCTGCTCGACGACCTACCGCTTCGAGGCAAGCGAGGTGCGCCCGCAGTAGAACGTGTGGCGGCGTGGCTCGATCTTGGATCAGTCGACCAGGTTTGCAGGTGATACAACACAACGAGACGGGAAGTGTGCGATCAACCCGCGCGCTTCCCGTTTTCGTTTGGACCAAGGGAGGATCCGGTTTGCAGATTTCGCAGCGGCGCCCCTAGTTGAGCGTGCGCACCAGGCCGGGTGAATCGAGCGAAAAGGCCGGAATGGCGACGTTGAAGGTCTCGCCGCCCTCGGCTTCCATGCTGTAGTGGCCGAACATGACGCCCGACGGCGTATCCAGCGGGCACCCGGAGGAATATTCGTAGGTATCGCCGGGATTGAGCAGCGGTTGCTCGCCGATGACGCCCGGACCGCTGACTTCGTCGACCTGTCCATTCTCGTCGGTAATGTGCCAGTAGCGGGTCATCAGCCGGACGGCCGCATCCGAATGGTTCGAGATGACAATGCGGTAGCCCCAGACATAGCGGCCATCATCCGGATCCGACTGCTCTTCGAGATAGTACGGCTCCACCGTAACTTCTATGTCGCGGGTCAAAGCGCGATACATGGGCATCACCTTGCTTCAGGTCTTTCAGGGTATTCTACAGCAAGATGGTTTCGTCAAGAATAACGGCAAGATTGTGCGGTCCCAACATGGGACGGGTGGCCATCTTGGTGTGTTTGGACGGGTGAAATGCGCGTGGCGGATCGGCCCTGCGCCGCTGGCGAGCCTTGCGGTGATCGCCAGCAAACATTGGTGGCCGCCGTTCGTCACGGCGGCCGTGTCTTCGTAACCTCAGGCCTTCACGGCCTTCAGGGCGCGCGCGAAATCCTCGACGACATCGTCGCTGTCCTCGATGCCGGCGGAGAAGCGCACGGTGCCGGCGGAAATGCCGAGCTCTTCGCGTGCCTCGTCGGTCAGGTTCTTGTGCGTGGTCGTGGCCGGATGGGTGATCAGGCTCTTGCTGTCGCCGAGATTGTTGGAGATGCGCACGATCTCCAGCGCGTTCTGCAGCGCGAAGGCCGCATCTTTGCCGCCCTTCAGTTCGAAGGCGACGAGGGTGGAGCCGCCGGTCATCTGCTTGGCGATGATGTCGGCCTGCGGATGATCCTTGCGGCCGGGATAGATGACCTTGGCCACCTGCGGCTGTTCCGCCAGGAAATCGGCGACGCGGCGGGCGGTTTCCGTCTGCTGCTTGACGCGCAACGGCAGGGTCTCGATCCCCTTCAGCAGCGTCCAGGCATTGAACGGCGACATGGCCGGGCCGGTGTGGCGGAAGTAGTCGTGCAGGTTCTCGTTGATCCATTCCTTGTCGGAAAGCACGACGCCGCCTAGGCACCGGCCCTGGCCGTCGATATGCTTTGTCGCGGAATAGACGACGATATGGGCGCCGAGCTCCAGCGGCTTCTGGAAGAGCGGCGTCGCAAAGACGTTGTCGACGACGACCTTGGCGCCGATCTGGTTGGCGAGCTTGGCGACGCCGGCAATGTCGATGACTTCGAGCGTCGGGTTGGTCGGGCTTTCGAGAAAGAAGACCTTGGTGTTCTTCTGGATCGCCTTTTCCCAGTTCTTAAGGTCGCGGCCGTCGACGAGCGTGCACTCGATGCCGTATTTCGGCGCCAGCGTCTCGACGACCCAGCGGCAGGAGCCGAAGAGGGCGCGGGCGGCAACGATGTGGTCGCCGGCCTTCAGCTGGCAGAGGATCGCCGCGGAAACGGCGGCCATGCCCGAGGCCGTGGCGCGTGCGTCCTCCGCACCTTCCAGCATGCACATGCGCTTCTCGAACATGTCGTTGGTCGGGCTGCCGTAGCGTGCGTAGATGAAGCCGTCGGTTTCGCCCTTGAAGCGCGCTTCGGCCGCTTCCGATGTCTCGTAGACAAAGCCCTGGGTGAGGAAGATCGCCTCGGAGGTCTCGCCGTGTTGGGAGCGGGTGGTTCCGCCATGGACCAGTTGCGTTGCCGGGCGCCAGTTTTTGCTCATGTGACGGTCACTTTCAAAAACAAAAAAACCGGCCGCGTGAAGGGCCGGTTTGACACCCGGCCTTTTTAGCTACTTGTTTAACGTGGCTGCAAGCCGACCGGCCAAATCACCACGGGATAAAGCTTCAATACTGCCAGGGTGCGCTTGCGTCAATTCCCGGAGTTTGGTTTTGTCTCGCAACTGAAAAGAGGACTGCAATGGGCCGCAATACCGGGATTTTGGCCGATCGCGCGATCGCCGCGCTGTTCGAATCGGGACGCCTGAAGAGCGAGAAGCCGCTGGATGACGATCAGATCCAGCCGGCAAGCCTGGACCTGCGCCTCGGCGCCAAGGCCTTCCGGGTCCGCGCGAGCTTCATGCCGGGTCCGTCCCACCTTGTTGCCGACAAGCTCGACCGGCTGAAGCTGCACGTGGTCGACCTGACCGATGGTGCGGTGCTGGAAACCGGCTGTGTCTACATCGTGCCGCTGATGGAGAGCCTGGCGCTGCCCGAGGGCATGTCGGCCTCGGCCAACCCGAAGAGCTCGACCGGCCGCCTCGACATCTTCACCCGCGTCATCACCGACCGGGCCCAGGAATTCGACAAGATCCCGGCCGGCTACAGCGGTCCGCTCTATCTCGAAATCAGCCCGCGCACCTTCCCGATCGTCGTGCGCCGCGGCTCGCGCCTGTCGCAGATCCGCTTCCGCATGGGCCACTCGATCCTGTCGGAGCAGCAACTGCAGGCGCTGCACGAGAGCGACGTGCTGGTGGCAAGCGACAAGCCCAATGTCAGCGGCGGCGGCATCGCGCTGTCGATCGACCTCAAGGGCACCGGGCCCGAGGGCCTGATCGGCTATCGCGGCAAGCATCACACCGCCGTCATCGACGTCGACAAGAAGGCGCAGCATGCGATCTTCGACTTCTGGGAGCCGCTCTACAGCCGTGGCCGCGACGAGCTGATCCTCGATCCGGACGAGTTCTACATCCTGGTGTCACGCGAGGCGGTGCATGTGCCGCCGCTCTTTGCCGCCGAGATGACGCCGTTCGATCCGCTGGTCGGCGAATTCCGCGTGCATTATGCCGGCTTCTTCGATCCGGGCTTCGGCCATGCGTCTGCTGGCGGCACGGGCAGTCGTGCGGTGCTGGAAGTGCGCAGCCATGAGGTGCCGTTCATCCTCGAACACGGCCAGATCGTCGGCCGCCTGATCTACGAACACATGCTGGAACGCCCTGATGGTCTCTATGGTCTCGGCGTCGGCTCGAATTACCAGGCGCAGGGCCTGAAACTCTCGAAGCATTTCCGCGCCGAGTAGGGGATTTCGCAGCGACCCTCGCGCGATCCCGCGCAAGGGTCCTTGACAGATCGCCCCGGTTCGGGAAATTTCGCAGGCACCGCGGGTGTAGTTCAGCGGTAGAACGCCAGCTTCCCAAGCTGGATGTCGTCGGTTCGATCCCGATCACCCGCTCCATTCCTTCCTGACCAAGCCGTTGCCTCCGTGTCGCAAGGCCTATGGCCAGTTGCGATGCGGGCGGTTAACTTGGAACGCGATGAATCATCCCGCGGTTCTAAGGGCCGCATCTGACACACGAGACGTGCCGGCCCGCTGCCCATGAGACTTTTTTCCCTGTTTGCCCTTTGCGCATCCTTGATCGCGACGCCGCTTGCGGCCGCGGCTGAGGACCTGCCCACCCTCTTTGATGCGCGTGAACGCATCGCCAAGCCCGATCTGACCGGGCTTGCACGCCTGCGCTTCCTGACGACGGTGGACTTTCCGCCGTTCAACTTCATCGACCAGTCCGGCAAGCTTTCGGGCTTCCACGTCGATCTCGTACGCGAGATCTGCCGCGAGCTCGACATCGAAGCCAAGTGCCAGATCCAGGCGGTGACCTATGCGGAACTGCTGCCGGCGCTGGAAGAGGGGCAGGGCGAGGCGGTCGCCGCCGGCATCGCCGTCGGGCCGGAGCTGCGCCAGCGCTTCGGCTTTTCGCGCGCCTTCATGCGGCTCCCGGCGCGTTTCGCCGTCAACAGCAAGGCGGCCGGCGCCGTCACCGCGCCGAAGGATCTTAAGGGAAAGCCGGTCGGCGTCGTCGCCGGCACCACGCATGAGGCGATGTTCAAGGCGTTTTTCCCGAAGATCGAAGCCAAGGTCTTTCCGGATCGCGACGCCATGCTGGCGGCGCTCAAGAAGGGCGAGGTGCCGGCGGTCTTTTCCGACGGCATGCAGCTCTCCTTCTGGATTTCGGGCACGACCGCCGGCGGCTGCTGCGCGCTCGTCGATGGCGCCTATTTCTCGCAGCGCTTCCTCGGCGAAGGCCTGACGATCATGAACCGCAAGTCGGAGCCGGCTCTGACCCAGGCGATCGACCACGCGCTGCTGGCCCTGTCGCGCAGCGGCCGGCTGGAGGAGATCTACCTGCGCTACTTCCCGAACGGGATCTACTGAGCATAGGCCCCTGGTGGGAGACTTGGAGCGAGGGGCGCGCACCTCAGTTTGGTATCTGCCCAATGCGCACTCGGTTCAGGGAATCCGCATGTCCTTCAGGCGCGCCATCGACGTACCATTATCAGGGGTGGTGTCGTCGTAAATCAGTAATCGCTATTGTTGTATTTCGTTTACAGTCCATTAATACTCTACCGGTGTATTTGGCAGGAATTGCCCTCTTTGGTAGAAATGCGATCGACATGAACCGTTGATCCGTCGGCCTCCTCGGCAGCCCATGACAGGCGAACGAGACGCAAGAAAACGGACAGGCCATGACCGCGATCCTTCCCGCCCACGCCGCATTGACCATTCTCCAGCAAAAAACTCCGGACGCGGCCGCAAGAAAGAGCGCAACGGATGCCATTCTGGACATCGTTGGCGCAAGAACCGAAGCGCGCAACAGGACGGAAACCGTCGCCAATGCCGCGGCAAGACCAGCCGCAGTCGTAGCCGCGCCAGAGCCCAGGGGACCGAGGGCCGTTGGCGGTACCGTTTCTTCCGAAATATCCCCTGCCCATAAAAGTGCCATGACCACAGCAGCCCAGCTTGAATTCCGGCCAATAGCGGCAACAGTAGAGCATGCGGAAATCTTTGCCGGCGGCCTCGCGCGCGACATCGACGACTACAATGGCAAGTTTGAAACGAAGACGATCTGGAGCCGTGCGGAATACGAGGCCCATGTCAGAAGTGGGGAAGCCGACCGGATCGCCAAAGGCGAGGATGCGGACGCCGCCAGAAAGCAGACAGAGTTCCTTCTGAGCGATAAACTCTACGACAACTACGTAAGGCGAGCCACGTCTGACAACTACTGGCTCAACCGCAACTCAAACGATGCCGCGTACAATCTCGTAAACGGTGCGGCGCAGCGCTTCAGCCATTCCTTCGGGGTCGAAGTTCCCATCAGCTATGACGAATCCGGCCGAGCCAGGCTCGGTGCCTTTGACGTCCACTATGAGAGCGGAGCCAAGATGCTGAGCTACAATGAGGATGGTTCGATGACGAGCTACAACCAGGATGGGACGGTACGCCTGTCGCTTGCTCGTGCACGGGACGCGCGGGATTACATTGAAGCTTGAAGATGCAACCGACCGCTTTATCCACTTGAGTGTCGGGGGGCCTTTTGGCGCGCTCCCTCGACCGCACGGTTCCTTTAATCGCAGCCGATTGAGGGACGAAAACACATAGGAACTGGGGCGTTGTCTGCGCCCGGTCGTCAGCGTGCAGCGGGGGCACCGTGCTGCGACATGCCTTACCGCCGGAAACGGGCAAGCGCCCCGCGTTCGATCGCCGCACAGGTGAGCTTGTCGAGGCCGAGACGGTCGCGCAGCAATTGCAGCAGCCGGATTTCTTCGTTGCGGATGCGCTGGTCGGCGGCCGCGATCTCGACGGCAAGCGCGTAGGCCGTCTCGTGGAACTTCTCCGGCAGTGCCTCGCGCACGATCTCGAGCACGATGTCGAGCCCCTCGGGCGCCGCCAGCTGCGCCGAACATTCGTGGCCGATATGGACGAGGCTGTCCTCGTCGAAGCCGTCGAACACTGGAAGGAACTGTACCAGCCGGCCGATGCGGGCGAACTCGTCGTCGCTCATCTCGCGGTCGACCGCCGACATCATCACCATGACATAGACGAGGGCTTCGTGGTGGCTGAGGCTTGGCAGCATGGGGTTTTCCGGCGGTGCGATCGAAACGGCTGAGAGCTGGGTGTTATCGCGGCTGTTTACAAGTCCGGCTGCGGGGTGTCCACCTCGATGCCGAGGGTCGGGTCGTCGAACGTCATCGGTGTGTGGCTGAGGTCGCGCGGGTCGTCGCCGTAAAAACCGAGCCTTGCCTGGCGTGCCGCATCGGCGCGCTTCTCAAGGGCCGAGCCGGCGACCGGCGTCGCCCAGCCATTGTCGACGAGCCAGGTGGCGAGATCCTGTCCGCCGAGCGTGCAGGATGCCATGGCCGAAGGGCCGGAGCCTCCCTCGGGCAGGTCGCAGCTGACCGCGCGTGCGCGCAGGAAGTTCCTGAAGGCGGTCCGCGCGACGATGCCGCAGGGCCAGCTCTTGCCGCCGCTTTCGCAGGTTCTCTCCGGCTGTTCCGGCTCGATCCCGTCGATCTGCAGCGTCAGCTTGTCGAACTGGATGACGCCGGCAGCGACTGCCACCGGGCGATAGAGGACGGTCGGTCCGGCGGCTTTCGCTTCCTTCTTCGGCTCCGATAGCGGCGCGCGCGGTTCCACCCGTTCGAGCGGCGCGCTGGTGACGGTGTCGGGCAGGCCGAACTGTTGCGGCTCTATGGCGCGCGCGGCCTTTTCCGTCGTCGTGGTGCCCTGCGGTTGCTCGCCGGTCGCCGCCGCGCCGGGTTGGTTCGCACGATCCAAGGGCGTGCCGAGGTCGAGCGGGACGTCGTCGCCGGCCTCGTCCGGCGTCGCCTCGAAATCCGTCATGTCGGGTGTTTCGAGAACGAGGTCCGGTGTGGCGGCGGTCTCACGGTCGCGGATGGCGGCGGCGCCCGCATAGAGGATGCCGGTGAAAAGCGCGATTGCGGCGATGCCGCCGGCAAGGGTGTAGAAATGTCGCCGCATCGGCAAGGACGTCCTATTGGCTGGCCCAGATGATCCGGGCGATCCACTCGATCTGGCTGGTCTCGAAGCTCCGGTTCGGATGTTCGGGATTGAGGGACAGAAGCTCGATCATGCGCGGCGTCTGGCGCGTCAGCACCTTCGCCATGACCTCGCCTTCACGTGTCTTCACCACGACCCGATCGCCGCGTCGGACCGGCGCGCCGGGATCGACGATCAGGATGTCGCCGTCGCGATAAAGCGGCAGCATGCTGTCGCCCTGAACGCCGAGCGCATAGGTGCCGCTGCGCTTTTCCGCATCAGTCGGAAAGTCGATGACATCCCAGCCCTGGCCAGCCGGAAAGCCGCCGTCATCGAAGAAACCGCCCGCGCCCGCCTGGGCAAAACCGATCAGCGGGATCGTCGCGGCCGCCGCCGGCTCTAGGGACGATGGCCCCTCATCCGGCTGCAGCAGGCTTGTGAACTGGTCCATGGTGGCGCCGGTCGCCTCCAGCACCTTGGCGATCGATTCCGTCGAGGGCCAGCGTTCCCGCCCGTCGGCCGACCGGCGCTTGGATTTGTTGAAGGAGGTCGGGTCGAGGCCGGCACGGCGCGCGAGACCGGACGGCGAGAGCTGATGGCGCTCGGCCAGGGTATCGATAGCGTGCCAGATCGTGCCGTGAGACAACATGACGAAAGATCCGGGCCGGGCAGGCGGCCGCTTGCTGGTTTGTTCGCCGGTACACTACCGAAACGCCGCGAGGCGGTAAAGAATCAGGAGGAAAATAGTCCTCTTCCCGTCATTTGCATTGAAGGGCGCGGCCCCTATAGTTCGGATGACGGGCTGGACGGGCTTTCGGTGGAGGGCGTTTTGTTGATGCGCATGAAAGCGGAACGCCTGCTGATCGTCGCCCTGCTTGCCGCGGTCGCGGGGCTTGCGCTCGAAGGCCGGCTTCTCGGGATGGGACGCTTCGCGACGCTTGTCAGCGCCGGTTGTCTGGTGGCCGCGATCGTGCTTGCGTCGCTGCGGGTGGCGCATCACGCCGAGGTGCTGGCGTCCAAGGTCGGCGATCCCTATGGCACGATGATCCTGACGCTCTCGGCGGTGCTGGTCGAGGTTGTGGTGCTGGCGATCATGATGACGAGCGAGACCTCGCCGACGCTGGTGCGCGACACGATCTATGCGGCGGTCATGCTCGACATCAACGGCATCCTCGGCCTGGCGGCGCTGCTCGGAGGGCTGAAGCATGGCGAGCAACCCTACAACGACGATTCCGCCCGCACCTACAGCGTGATGATCCTGACGGCGATGGGGATTTCGATGATCGTCCCGGAGTTCGTGCCGGCGGCGAAGTGGCACTATTATTCCGCTTTCACCATCGGCGCGATGATCACGCTTTACGCCCTGTTCCTGCGCATGCAGGTGGGCGTGCACAGCTATTTCTTCAGCTACAGCTATCCGAAAGCCAAGGGCGAGGGCAGCGCGCTACAGGATACCGGCGACCAGCCGGTGCTGCCTTCGATCCTCACCTTGATCTTCGGCATCGTCGTGATCGGCGTGCTGGCAGAAACAATGTCGGCGCTGCTGACGTCGGGTCTGAAGGGCAGCGGCGCACCGCCGGCCGTCGCCGCCATCGTGGTGGCGGCGATCTCGGCCTCGCCGGAGATCATGACCGCGATGCGGGCAGCCCTTGCCAACCGCATGCAGGCGGTCGTCAACATCGCGCTCGGTGCTTCGCTGTCGACCGTCATTCTGACGGTGCCGGTGATGGAGGCGATCGCGCTTTACACCGGCCAGCCCTTCCTGATGGCGATGTCGCCGGTGCAGACGGTCATGGTGGCGATCACCTTGATCGTTGCCGCCATCAATCTCAACGACGGCCAGACCAACGCGATCGAGGGCATGACGCATTTCGTGCTGTTCGCCACCTTCGTCATGCTCTCGGCGATCGGGCTCTGAGCGGATGACGGGCCCGGTCGTCTGGTGTCAGGCTGTTGCCTTTTCGCGCGCTTTCCTGGCGACCACCTCCTCATAGGCGGCCTGGAGCGTGGCGCGCACCCGCGGCGGTCCGTCGAGCGGGGTGCCGAGATGATCGTGCCGCAGCTCGTCCATGAAGCGGTCCCAGAGCGCCGGCCCGCCGTTCTCCATGAGCTCGGCGCGAATGCTCAGCTCCTCGCTGACCGGCAGGTAACGCCGCCCCCAGGCGCCGAGCTGGGCCATGATCGGCACCAGCGCAATCGTCATTTCCGTCAGGCTGTAGATCGCCTTCTGCTTGTGCGTGGGATCATCGCGCCTGGTCAGCATCCTCTGTTCGACCAGCATCTTCAGGCGGTCCGCCAGGATGTTCGACGAGATGCCCTCCTGGGATCGCAGCAGCTCGCGAAAGTGCCGTTTGCCGCCGAAGATCATGTCGCGAATGATCAGCAGGCTCCATTTGTCGCCGAACACTTCCAGCGAAAGATTGATCGGGCAACCCGAGCGCATGTCGTCCTTCATTGGCACCTCTTTAAAACCGCTTGCATTATCGCATCACTGGCGCTAACGTTCAACTGCTTTCAAAGTTATAGCAGTTCATAAATTGAACCAGTTAAAGATAGGCCATCGGTTTTCCGGCCCGGAGGAGGAAAGACATGACTGACAGATCCGTGGAACATGCAAGCTTCACCATCGAGCGGAGCTTCAAGGCGACGCCGGAACAGGTGTTCAAGGCGTTCTCGGAGCCGGCCGCAAAGGAACGCTGGTTCGTCAATGTGGAAGCCGGGGCCAAAATCACCCATGACTTCCGCGTCGGCGGGCGTGAGAGCGGTCGTTTCAGCCAGGACGACGGGACGACCTATTGCGACGACACCGTCTATCTCGACATCGTCGAGAACCGGCGGATCATCTTTGCCTACACGATGACGCAGAACGACCGGAGGATTTCCGCCTCCGTCGCCACGGTCGACATCCGGCCCGCCGGCGGTGGCACGCAGCTCGTCTTTACCGAACAAGTGGCCTTCCTCGACGGGCTCGACAAGCTCGAGTATCGGCGCGGAGGCTGGGAAGAGTTGATGGAGGCGCTGGCCAAGGAACTCGGCGAGACGGTTGCCGCCTGAGGCACACCGATTGGCCGCGCATCGCGATCGATATCCCGCAGGACACACGCGTTGGTCCTGCGGGATTTTTTCTAGTGCATGGCCGCAATCGCGCTGCCGGCGATCCCGACGGAAAAAAGCGTGAGGCAGACGGCGGCGATCCGGCGCGGCAGATGCGAGGCCGACAAGCCTTTCGACATCTGTACCAGCATGCTGCCGGCGCCGATCCAGGTGGATCCGACGGCGACGACCAACAGCGAGAAGCAGGCGATCCAAGGCCAGACGGCTGCAAGTCCGGTCTGCGGCAAGAGCACCAGGGCGACGATCAGCGCCTTCGGATTGAGCAGCGTCGTGATGAAGACCTGACGGATGGAGATGACGGCGCCCTCGCTGCGCTCGGCATCCGTGGTCCAGAGCGCATAGGCGAGATAGAGAACCCAAGTTGCGGCGACGAGCCTGAGCGCCAGGCCGAGCTGCGGGTGTGCGGCGAGGAAAGGCGCGAGAAGCGCGACCGACGGTATGATCACGGCGAGATAACCGCCGAGCTCACCGGCAAGCAGGGGCAACGAACGGCGGAAGCCGGCCGATGCGCCGGAGAGCCAGAGCAGCGTGTTCGTCGGTCCTGGTGTCGCGAGCAGGACGAGGGCGGCAAGGGCGAAGGCGAGCGGCTGCATGTCGTTGGACCTGTTTCGTGGTCGTTATCGCTGCCTTCTAGCAGCGGCGCAAGCGCCCGTTCTTGATCTCCATCAAGCCCGGTGCCCGATCGGCGCGGAGGCCATCCCAAGAAATCGCCACAGCGCCGCCTTGGCATGCCCCTTCCGCCTCCGCCGCGGCCGCGCTATCAGACGAGTTCCGCCGCTCCTCTCCCCGCCGGCGTGATCGAGGCTTCCATGAACAAGACCGTATTGTCAGGCATCGTCATGACGACGTTTTCCTATTTCCTGTTTTCGCTGCAGGATGCGTCGGTCAAATGGCTGGTCGTCGGCTATTCGGTCTGGCAGATCCTGTTTACCCGCAGCATCACCATCCTTGTGCTCTGCCTTGTCATCGGCCGCGGCAAGCTGGTGCGCAGCGCCGTCTCCTCGCCGGTAATCAAGCCGCTCTTCATACGCAACCTGTTGCTGCTGGCCGCCTGGCTTTGCTATTTCAACGCCGCGCGTGACCTCGGCCTCGCCGAAATGACGACGCTCTATTATGCCGCGCCGATTATCGTAACGTTGCTCGCCGTGCCGATCCTGAAGGAGGACGTGCCGCCGATCCGCTGGTTCGCCGTTTTCATCGGCTTCGTCGGCGTGTTGATTGCCTGCGATCCGCTCGGCACCGGCATGAAGCTGTCGCTGCCGGTGTTCCTGGCGCTGACAGCCGCTGTCTTCTGGGCGATTGGCACGGTTATGCTGCGCAAGACCGCACTGCAGGAGGCGACCCTGGTGCAGATGACGATCTCCAACGTCTTCTTCATCGCCATGACCGGCCTTGCAGTCGGCTTCTTCTGGACGCCGCCGGCGCTCTTAGACGTCGCGCTTATGGCCGGGACCGGCGTCATTGCCGGCATCGCCCAGTACGCGCTTTTCGAGGGCATGCGCCGCGCGCCGATTTCGGTGATCGCGCCGTTCGAGTACACTTCGCTCGTCTGGGCCTTCGGCCTCGGCTTCCTGATCTGGGGCGATGTGCCGGCCATGAATGTCTTTGCCGGCGCTGGACTGATCTTTGCCGCCGGCCTGCTGATCATCGTCGGCGAACGTCTGGCGCACCGGCGCGCCGGCGCCGCTGCCTAGGCGGCCCGAACGGGCACCTTTCACGCCTTGACGACGAGCGCCTCGGGGACGCGGCCGGTCAGCCGGAAGAACAGATGAGACGTCACGAGCACCTTCGGATCGGCAAGGTGCCGGTCGAGTGCGGCGAGATCGTCATCCAGTTCCGCCTGGCTGACGAAGCCTTCGGCGACGAGGCTGTCGCGGACATTGTTGATGAAATCCTTGAGGATCGGCCGGCGGTCGTGGCCGGGCGGGTAGACATGCTCGACCGCATCGACGGTGATCGCCTCGACACCGGCGTCCCGGAACAGCCGATGCAGCCGGCGGCCGATGTGGAGATCAATGCCTCTCGCCGCGGAATAGGCGATGTAGGCAGCCAGCAGCCGGTCCCAGGCGGCAAGCGGCGGATCGCAAATATGCGCCAGGAAGTCGGCCTCGAAGCTCGCGATCCAGCCGCCGGGTCTTACCAGCGATACCATTTCGAGCACGATAAGCTCCGGCCGCGGCACGTTGACGAGCACCAGCCGCATATGGGCCCCGTCGAAGGAGCGGCGTGGCAGGCCGGTGGCATAGGCGTCGCCTTCACGCACCTCCACCTGGGGGAGTGCGTGGCCGGCGACAAATCGGCGGGCAAGCGCGACGAAATGCGGGTCGCGCTCGATGCCGAGCACCGAGCCGGTCGGCCCGACGCGCTTGCCGATGAGATGCAGAACGCCGCCGGGACCGCAGCCGAGATCGACGACGCGTTCGCCCGGCCTGATGCCGACCCTTTCGAGTTGCTGGTCGGAGTCAGGGGCGAGATTGGCAATCTGTCGCTTCAGGCGTTCTTCCTCGGGCCCGGCGCGCCCAAGCAGATAGAGATCAGGCTCGCTCATGGCGTGTCCCCCTCTGACCTCGGCGAGGATGCGCCTGTGTCCGAAGCTCGTCAATCAGAAGATGCTGATAAGCTTAATGCGCCTCGGACGTCATAAAGCGGCGTTCGGCGGTTTCCTCATAGATGACAAGGCCTTCGCGGCGATAGAAGGCAACCGCCGGGTTGGTGGTGAGCACGCTGAGGCGCAAGGGCAGGCCGATCGATACAGCCTCTGCAAGTACCCGCCTCAGAGCGAAAGCGCCATGGCCGCGCTTCTGATGGCCGGGCGCGACATAGAGCTTGTTGACCCAGAGATGGTCTTCGCGCCGCGTCACCGAAACACAGCCGACATCCTCTCCGTCTGCGACGATGATGCGGTGCTCATCAAGGGGCAACGCATCCGCCGGACGCGGCCGCCAGTTGCCCCAGAGCGCGATGGCATAGGCGCGCATGCAGGCCTCTTCGAGCCAGTGTAGATAGGATTCGTCGCCGGCTATGGCGGGGCGGAGGGCGGTTTTGTTCATGGCTTCGTCATGGGGCGCTGTTCAACCCGGATAGGCCTAGCACCGCAACTGTAACAGAGTGATGGCGTTCGCGCCGGGCTTCCGGCCAGGCCTCGAACAGGGCCGTGCCCAAACGAAAACAGGCCCCGAAGGGCCTGCTTCCAATACGTCGGGCGGAGCTTACGCCGCCTGCTTCTTCTCGCCATAGGGGTCGAAGCGGCCGTAGAAGGTTTCGCCGCGCTCGGCCATCTCCTTCAGGAGCGCCGTCGGCTTGAAGTGGTCGCCATAATCCTTGGCGAGCGTCTCGCACATCTTGACGAAGGCGTTCACGCCCATGCCGTCGATGTAGGAGAGCGTGCCGCCGGTATAGGGCGCAAAGCCGAAGCCGAGGATCGAGCCGACGTCGGCTTCGCGCGGATCGGTGACGATGCCTTCTTCCATGGTGCGGGCCGCTTCGAGCGCGATCGTCGCGAGGAAGCGGCTCTTCAGCACCTCGACGTCGATCGTGTCGGCGTTCTTCTGCGGATAGAGCGTCTTCAGCTCCGGCCACAGATACTTCTTGGCGGGCTTGGCCGGGTACTCGTAGAAGCCCTTGCCGTTCTTGCGGCCGCGACGGTCGAGTTCGTCGACGAGCTTGTTGATCAGCGCCAGGTGCTTGGGATCGACGGCCTTTTCGCCGAGGTCGGCGACGGTGGCCTTCAGGATCTTCTGGCTGAGGTCGATCGCCACTTCGTCGTTGAGCGACAGCGGGCCGACCGGCATGCCGGCCATCTTGGCGGCATTCTCGATCATCGCCGGCGGCACGCCTTCGATCAGCATGTCATAGGCTTCGTGGATGTAACGGAAGACGCAGCGGTTGACGTAGAAGCCGCGGGTGTCGTTGACGACGATCGGCGTCTTCTTGATCGCGGCGACATAGTCGAGTGCAGTGGCAAGTGCCTTGTCGCCGCTCTCCTTGCCGAGGATCACTTCCGTCAGCATCATCTTTTCGACCGGCGAGAAGAAGTGGATGCCGATGAACTGGCCGGGGCGCTTGGAGTTCTTGGCAAGGCCGGTGATCGGCAGCGTCGAGGTGTTGGAGGCAAAGATCGCGTCCTCGGCGAGGACAGCTTCCACCTTCTCGATCACGTCCTTCTTCACCTGGCGATCCTCGAACACCGCTTCGACGACGAGGCCGGCGCTCTTCAGATCGTTGTAGTCGGCCGAAGGCGTGATGCGGGCAAGCAGCGCTTCGCCTTCTTCCTTGGTCAGGCGACCCTTGCCGATCGAATCCTTCACCAGGCCTTCCGAATGCGCCTTGCCCTTTTCGGCCGCTTCCATATCGCGGTCGATCAGCGTGACAGTGATGCCGGCTGCGGCGGTCACATAGGCGATCGAGGCGCCCATGAAGCCGGCGCCGACGACGCCCACATGCTTGAACTCCGACTTCGGCACGCCGGCCGGACGGCGGGCGCCCTTGCCGAGCTCCTGCATCGAGACGAACAGCGAGCGGATCATCGAGAAGGCTTCGGTCGTCTGAAGGATCTCGGTGAAGTAGCGCTGCTCGATCTTGAGCGCGGTGTCGAACGGCACCTGCAGGCCTTCATAGACGCATTTCAGGATGGCGACGGCGCCCGGATAGTTGCCATAGGTTTCGCGGCGCAGGATGCCGGAAGCGGCCGGCCAGAGCTGGGCCGAGGCGGGCGTCCAGATGCCGCCGCCCGGAACCTTGTAGCCCTTTTCGTCCCAGGGCTGCACCGGCTTCAGGCCGTTCTTGATCATCGCCTTGGCGGCGTCGACGAGCTTGTCGGCGTCGACGACCTCATGCACGAGCCCAAGCGCCTTGGCGCGGGCGGCCGTCAGCGACGACCCCGTCGTCATCATCTGCAAAGCGTCCTGCGCATTGGTCAGGCGCGGCACGCGCTGGGTGCCGCCGGCGCCCGGGAAGATGCCGACCTTGACTTCCGGCAGCGCGATCTTCACCGACTTGGAATTGGAGGCGACGCGGCCGTGGCAGGCAAGCGAAAGCTCGAAGGCGCCGCCCATGCAGGTGCCGTTGATCGCCGAGACCCACGGCTTGCCCGAGGTTTCGAGCTTGCGGAAGAGCCCGGTCATGCGGCCGACCAGGTCGAAAAGCTTCTGGGCGGCGTTATCCGGATCCTTCTTCTTCTCCTCCTGCTGGAAGGTGAACATCGACTTGATCATCGACAGATCAGCGCCGCCGGAGAAACTCGACTTGCCGGAGGTGAAGACGACGCCCTTGACCGCGGCGTCTGCAGTCGTCTGGTCGACGATGGCGTTCAGTTCTTCCATCACCTCCTGGGTGAAGACGTTCATCGACTTCTCAGGCATGTCCCACGTGATAAGCGCGATGCCGTCGGCGTCGGTCTCGATCTTGAAATTGGTGTAATTCGTCATGGTTCTCCCCCTCAGTAGAGAATGGGTTCGATCTGCAGCGAGATATTCGATCCGCCGCTGTAACGTTGCTTGCTGGTGTTGGTGGCGATCAGCCGCCCGTCGCGCTCGACGCGGATGCTGAAGCCGGCGTCGACGGCCTTGTCGAGTTCGGGCTTCGGCACTTGCAGCACGAAGGGCACGCGGGTGGCCTTGCCGTCGCTGACGACCGATGTCTCGGCAATCAGCTTGGCAGCGACGTCCATCACGCCCTGCTCCTCGAGCCGGATCGTGACGGTGCCGGCCGGGACCGGGCCGCTCGCGACATTGGAGATCGCACCGGTGAGCGTGAAGCTGTTGCCGCCTTCTTCCTCGTCGGAGACGCAGCCGGCGGCTGCAAGCAGCCCCAGGCCCATCACCCCGAGAAGCGTGCGGCGCATCACGTCCATCGTCAGACCCTTTCGATGATCGTGGCCGTGCCCATGCCGGCGCCGATGCAGAGGGTGACGAGCGCGGTGTTGAGGTCGCGGCGTTCCAGTTCGTCGAGCACAGTGCCGAGGATCATCGCGCCGGTCGCGCCGAGCGGGTGGCCCATGGCGATCGCGCCGCCGTTGACGTTGATCTTGTCGTGCGGGATCTCGAAGGCCTGCATGTAGCGCAGCACGACGGCGGCGAAGGCTTCGTTGAGCTCGAACAGATCGATGTCCGACAGCTTCATGTCGGCGCGCTTCAGAAGCTTCTCGGTGACGTCGACCGGGCCGGTCAGCATCAGCGCCGGATCGGAGCCGATGTTGGCGAAGGCGCGGATGCGGGCGCGCGGCTTCAGGCCCATGCTCTCGCCGCCGGCCTTGGAGCCGAGCAGCACGGCAGCGGCACCGTCGACGATGCCGGAGGAATTGCCGGCGTGGTGCACGTAGTTGATCTTCTCGATTTCCGGATGCGCCTGGATGCCGACGGCTTCGAAGCCGCCCATTTCTCCCGGCATCTGGAAGGACGGGTTGAGCGAGGCGAGCGCCTGCATGTCGGTGCCCGGGCGCATGTGCTCGTCACGGTCGAGGATCGTCAGGCCATTCTGGTCCTTGAAGGGTACGACGGACTTCTTGAAATAGCCCCTGTCCCAGGCGTGCGCCGCGCGCTTCTGGCTTTCAACCGCATAGGCGTCGACGTCGTCGCGGCTAAAACCGTATTTGGTGGCGATCAGGTCGGCCGAAACGCCCTGCGGCATGAAAAAGGCCGGCAGATTGACCGAGGGGTCCATGAACCAGGAGCCGCCGGACATGCCGAGGCCGACGCGCGACATCGATTCGACGCCGCCCGCGATCACGATGTCGTCGGCGCCCTGGGCGATCTTGGCAGCGCCGAAATTGACGGCGTCGAGGCCGGAGGCGCAGAAGCGGGAAATCTGCATGCCGGGCGCACGGGTCGAGTAACCGGCTTCGAAGGCGGCAGCCTTCGGGATCACGGCGCCTGCGTCCATCACAGGATCGACGCAGCCCATGATGATGTCGTCGACGGTCGAAGTATCGAGGTCGTTGCGGTCGCGCACCGCTTCCAGCATCTTGGCGGCGAGCCGAACGGACGGCACTTCGTGCAGCGATCCGTCCTTCTTGCCACGGCCGCGCGGTGTGCGCACGTGGTCGTAAACGAAGACTTTCGTCATGTCTCATCTCCCTTTCGGCAGCACCATCCGGTACTGCCCGTCAAACACTTGTGAAATCGAACGCCTCAGAAGGCGGCCGCGTCGAGCGCCATCAGCGTGTCGGCGCCGGTTTCGATGCGGGCCTTGCGCAGCGCCGTTTCCGGCAGGATCCTTTCCATGAAGAAGGTCGCGGTGATCAGCTTGTTCTTCAGATAGTCTGCGCGCGCCGTTTCGCCAGAGGCAAGTTTTTCCTCGGCCGTCTTGGCGATCTTCGCCCACATGTAGCCGAGCACGACGAGGCCGAAGAGGTGCATGTAGTCGGTCGAGCCGGCACCGGCATTGTCAGGCTTGGCCATGGCGTTCTGCATGAACCACATGGTGGCGGCCTGCAGGTCGTTGAGGCCCTTCTTCAGTGCCTTGGTGTAGGCGGCGAGCTTCTCGTTGCTGCGGTTTTCCTCGCAGAAGTCGCCGATCTCCTTGAACAGCGCCATGACGGCGCGGCCTCCGTTGAGGCCGAGCTTGCGGCCGACGAGGTCGAGCGCCTGGATGCCGTTGGCGCCCTCGTAGATCATCGCGATGCGGGCATCGCGGACATACTGGCTCATGCCGTGTTCTTCGATGTAGCCGTGGCCGCCGAACATCTGCTGGGCCATGACGGCGTGGTCGAAGCCCTTGTCGGTCAGGACACCCTTGAGGATCGGCGTCATCAGCCCGAGGATGTCGTCGGCCGTCTGGCGGTCGGCGTCATTGTCGGAGCGGTGGGCGATGTCGGATTTCAGCGCCGTCCACAGCGTAAAGGCGCGGCCGGCTTCGTTGAAGGCCTTGATCGTCATCAGCGTGCGGCGCACGTCCGGATGCACGATGATCGGGTCGGCCTTCTTGTCCGGTGCCTTGGGGCCGGAGAGCGAGCGGCCCTGGATGCGGTCGCGTGCATAGTTGGCGGCGTTCTGATAGGCGATCTCCGCGATCGACAGGCCCTGCAGGCCGACGCCGAGGCGGGCCTCGTTCATCATCACGAACATGGCGTTGAGGCCCTTGTTCTCCGCGCCGATGAGGTAGCCCTCGGCCTCGTCATAGTTCATGACGCAGGTCGAATTGCCGTGGATGCCCATCTTGTGTTCGATCGCGCCGCAGGAAACGCCGTTGCGTGCGCCCGGTTCGCCGGCGGCATCGAGCTTGAACTTCGGCACGATGAACAGCGAGATGCCCTTCACGCCCTCCGGCGCGCCCTCGATACGGGCAAGCACCAGATGGATGATGTTGTCCGACATGTCGTGTTCGCCGGCGGAGATGAAGATCTTCTGGCCGGAAATCTTGTAGGCGCCGTTACCATCGGGCACCGCCTTGGTGCGCAGCAGGCCGAGGTCGGTGCCGCAATGCGGTTCGGTCAGGTTCATCGTGCCGGTCCAGGTGCCGGCGACCATCTTCGGCAGGTAGGCCTGCTTCTGTTCGTCGGTGCCGTGCACGAGGATCGCGGCGATCGCGCCCTGGGTGAGGCCCGGATACATGGTCAGCGCCATGTTGGCCGACGACATATACTCGCCGACGGCGGTGTGGAGCGTATAAGGCAGGCCCTGACCGCCGAATTCTTCCGGGACGGCAAGGCCGAGCCAACCGCCTTCGCGGTAGAGGTCGAAGGCTTCCTTGAAGCCTTTCGGGACGCTGACCGAACCGTCGTCGCGACGCTTGCAACCTTCCTGGTCGCCGGAAAGATTGACCGGGAACAGCGCTTCTTCGGCAAGCTTGGCCGCTTCGCCGACGATCGCTTCGATCATGTCCGGCGTCGCGTCGGCAAAGCCGGGCAGGTTGTTGTAGCGCTCGATGCCGAGCACGTCGTTCAGGATGAAGAGGGTATCGTCGACCGGGGCCTTGTAAATGGGCATTCTTTCCTCGCCTTTGGTGCTTCGGGCCGCCGTGTCTCGTCATCGACGCCCGGTTGCAGGATGCCGGATGCGCCGCCATCCTCATTGGTTCCGGGGCATCTTCCCCCTCCCGCGGTTCCACGGGAAAGCGGGATGCGCCGGGGCGGTCTCGCATCGTTGGCCGGATGCTACGAAATTTTGACGTTTGCGTAAACGTCAAAAATTGCACGGCATGCAAATTCGTTGGCGGGCCGGAGCTCCGGAGGATTCCACGCGATCCGGGGCGGGTCCGACGCACGATCCTGCCAAATCGTTAAAAAATCACCCGCAGGTTAACTGCTTGTTTACCACGTTTCGTGAAAGGTGCGTGTTGAGATGGTCAAAGCTGCAACCTGTCCTGGCGTCGCATCGTTGTAGTTTTGCCCACGTCGGAAGCGCCACAGGGGTGAAGAAAGCAGTTTTCTTCCGTGACGACTTTCGAGATGGCCGACGACAGGGGCGAAGAACACCATGAGCGGATTGCGATCAAATCCTCAGCGCGCAGGCAGCCAGTCCTATAGCGAGCGGCCGTCGCTCGACGCCTTGAACCGCACCATCGAAGGACTGGAGGCGCGGATCGAAGGCCTGATGAGCGGAACGGCCCGCGACGCGGCGCCAAGACCGCCCGAGCGCCAGCCCGCCCGTGAACCGATCCGGGAACCGGCATCGCCCCGTGACGCCGTCGCCGAAATCATGCAGCGCCAGCGCAGTCTCAGCGCCTCGCGCGAGCGCCTGGCGCTTCGCGACCGGCTGCCGCAGCGCGAGCCGGAACGTTATGCCCCCGAGCGCCCCGTCTCCGAACGCCCCGTTTCCGACCGCTTCGTCGAAGAGCCGCGCCCCCAGCTTCACAGCCAGCCGCAGCGCCCGTCCGCGGCCGTCAACGAAATCGCCGAAGCGCTCGTCGGCCTGCGCCAGGACCTGAAGCGCGACATCACCGACGGGCTGACGCGCGAGATGAATTCGCTGCGCTCCGAAATTCGTGGCATCAAGGCACAGGCGCAGGACCACACCTTCGCCGAAGACGTGCGTGGCGACATGCAGCGCCTTGCCGACAGCATCCAGCATCTTGGCCGCCAGGCGTCGCCCGCCCAGGCCGATGCGCTGCGCGGCGACTTCGACGAGCTGCGTGCGATGATCGACGGTGTTGCGCGCGAAGACAGCATGCGCCGCATGGAAAGCCGCTGGAACGGCGTCGAGGACCGGCTGATCGCGTTTGACCAGAACCGCGACGACGAACTGGTGGCGCTTGCCTATCGGCTCGACGAGATCAAGTCGCAGATCGGCTCGCTGAAGAACAGCTCCGCCGTCGATGCCCTTGAGGACAAGCTGATCGCCGTTGCCCAGGCGATCGAGATGCTCGGCCGCCAGATTCAGCCGGACGATCGTCGCCTCGTCTCGCAGTTTGCCGATCTCGACAGCCGGCTCGACGAAATCAGCCGCGCCATCGCCGCCAACAGCCGCACGACCCCGGGCCTCGATACCGGCTTCGTCAATCGGCTCGAAAGCCGGCTCGGCGACCTCTCCCGTCAGATCGACAGCCTGGCGCGCCCGAGCGATTCCGGCCTCGGCGCTCGCCTGGAGGCCCTGACAGTCCGGGTCGAGGATCTCGCCAGCGAAAAGGCGGCCGCACGATTGGAAGAACGCCTCGACCAGCTTTCGCTGATGTTGGAGCGCAGCAACAGGACGGCGCAGTCGGACCTCAACGATTACCTGTCGGACATTTCCCGCAAGATCGAGGCCCTCGACCAGGGCAGCGTCAACGATGCGCTCGCCGAGCGGCTCGACTATCTGGCGCGCCGGATTGACGAACTCGACGCCCATGGCGCCCAGCCGATGTCCGATCCGCGTTTCGACCGGCTGGAAGATCGCCTGGTCGGCATCGCACAGCGGCTCGAAGAGACCCACGCCGCACCGTTCGACGACCGCGCAGCTCTTCAGAACCTCGAAGCCCAGATCGCCAACCTGTCGACGCTGGTCAGCCAGCCGCGGGCGGACGTCGGCCAGAGCGCCATGCCCGTCGATTTCGAAAGCCGCATGACCGCGCTCGAGGACTATTTCTCGACCAGCGACGAGTACATCGTCGAAGCCGCCCGCCAGGCGGCCGAAGCGGTGATGGAAGCCTATTCCAAGAACGGCCCCGCGCAGGCGTCGTCCGGTGGCGACCTGGCCGCGATCTCGGCGCTTGCCGAAGACCTGCGGACGCTCGAGGACCTCAGCCGTTCCAGCGAGGAGCGGACCGCACGCACCTTCGAAGCGCTGCACGAAACCCTCGTTCACATTGCCGACAAGCTGGAACGCATCGAAAACCGCGAGCCGGCGATGGCAGCGCCGCCTGCCATGCCGGCGGCGCACGAAGCGGTTCACATGCCGCGCGCCGCCCAGCCGGAGTTCAACGACCCCTTCGGTGGCGGCGATCTCGATGATCGCTACGACGACCTCAAGCGCAACGTCCGGGCCCTCCAGGCGGAGGATCAGGCCGTCGCAGCCCAGGCCGTCGAACCGGCAACGGCCCTTGCGGACGATGCGCAGGTCTCGACCGTCGAGCTCGAAGAGCCGCGCGAACCGGCCGCCGCCGCTCGCACGGGCCTGCTCGCCGGCCTGACCCGGCGCTTTTCCGGCAAGCGCTCCGAGCAGGCGCCGGAACAGGCGCGCACGCTCGTCGAGCCGACCCCGTCGATCGATCCCTCCGAAATGCTGGCGCCGGAAGAAGCCAACCAGCTGCTCGAGCCGGGTTCCGGCGTTCCCGACGTCAAGAAGATCCTGGAGCGCGTACGCGCCGGACAGATGAACAAGGCAGGCATCCAGCCGGCCGATGGCGACAAGTCGGACTTCATCGCCGCCGCCCGCCGCGCCGCCCAGCTTGCCGTGGAAGAGGCCGACACACTCAACAAGTCCGGGGACAAGGCAGCGACCTCCGGCATCGGCGGTGCCTTTGCCCGCCATCGCCGACCGATCCTCATGGCCGTCGGCGCCGTCCTTTTGGCGATCATGTCCTACCCGATGGTCAGCTCGATGCTGAACAAGAAGGAAGTGTCGGCCGAACCGGTGGCAGTCATCGAGCAGACGGTCACCCCGCAGGCAGCCGAGTTCAAGGCGGCCAACGACCAGCCGACGCCGAGCGCAACCGTGACAGCACAGGAAGCTCCGGTTACCGGGTCCGAAACGGCTGTCGCGACGCCGCTCGATTCCGTTGAGCCGCCGGCGAAGACCTCCGAGGCCTCGATCGCGGTAACCGCGACGACGGTACCGACGACCACCTTTGCAACGCCGACGGACGGCAAGGCGCCGATGCTTGCGCCCGTCGCCGAGACGACGACGCCGGTCACCGAGTTCCAGCCGGCTCCGGCGGCAGCGAACGCCTCGGTCGCAAGCGCGCCGGCCGATGGCGCCGCGACGACCCCGGCGACGACAGCCACCCTGGTGCCGAGCGACATCGTCTTGCCGGAAGGTTTCGGCCCGGTCGCGTTGGTGACGGCCGCCAAGGGTGGCGACCCGCTCGCCTTCTATGAAATCGCCGTCCGCTATACCGAGGGCCGCGGCGTTGCCGAAAACATGACGGAAGCCGCGAAATGGTATCAGCGCGCCGCCGATGCCGGTGTCGTGCCGGCCCAGTACCGCCTCGCGACCCTTTACGAGAAGGGCACCGGCGTGACGCGCGACGCGGCCAAGGCGAAGGCGCTCTATCTCGCCTCCGCCGGTCAGGGCAACGCCAGCGCCATGCACAACCTCGCGGTCATGCTGGCGAGCGGCCGCGATGGCGCGCCTGACTTCAACGAGGCAACGAAGTGGTTTGCGAAGGCGGCCGAACTCGGCATCCGCGACAGCCAGTTCAACCTCGCGGTCCTCTATGCCCGTGGCAACGGCGTGCCGCAGGACCTGACCGAATCCTACAAGTGGTTCTCGGCCGCCGCCCGCGAAGGCGATCTGGATGCCGGGGTCAAGCGCGACGAAGTTGCCAAGGCGATGAAGCCGGAGCAGCTCGAAAGCGCCAAGGCCAAGGCGGAAGCCTGGAAGGCGGAGCCGGTCGACGCCAAGGCGAACACCGTTGACGTTCCGGACGCCTGGGTCGGCCCGGCCAACAAGACGGCCAGCGTCGACATGAGCAAGGCGGTCCGCAACATCCAGGCGATCCTCAACAACAATGGCTTCGATGCCGGCAAGCCGGATGGGCAGATGGGCAAGAAGACCGTCGCCGCCATTAAGGCGTTCCAGAAGTCGGTCGGCCAGGAGCCGACGGGCGAAGTCACCGAGCAGTTGGTCAAGGAATTGCTGAAGCGCAATTCCTGACCTTCGGCCTTGCGCCGTAATAAAGCCGCAGAGCCGGGCGACACGGGTTGCGGGTGGCGAAGCCATCCGCCATGTGGCTGAAAAGGTTGAAATCTCGGGCTGCTGCATAATTCCTTAATCGGAATCGGGCTAAGGAAGAACCGATGCAGCAATCAAGGTCCGGTTCGCGGCCTTGGCACATCCTGGCGGAAGCGCAACGCTGCAGGAGTGCATGACGGAGGCCGCCTCGCCCTCGGGGGAGGTGCCGGCCCTTCGAATAATCCCTCATTCGTGGTGATTTGCTTGCCACACTAACTGGTTCGCCCGCATCGCGGGCCGTTGGCATATCGAGGTCCCGGCGTGACGATCTATCTGCCCATCGCAGAGTTGTCGGTGAACATACTCATCATTCTCGGCATGGGCGCTGCCGTCGGCTTTCTGTCCGGCATGTTCGGCGTCGGTGGCGGGTTTCTGATCACGCCGCTCCTGATCTTCTACAATATCCCGCCCGTCGTGGCGGTGGCGACCGGCGCCAACCAGGTGGTGGCCTCTTCGATCTCGGGCGCGATTACGCATTTCCGGCGCGGCACGATTGATATCAAGCTCGGCACGGTGCTGCTCTGTGGCGGTCTTGCCGGCGCGACCGTCGGCGTCTGGCTGTTCTCGCTGCTGCGCCGCATCGGCCAACTCGATCTCGTCATTTCCCTGCTTTACGTCGTTCTGCTCAGCACCGTCGGCGGCCTGATGCTCTGGGAGAGCATCACCGCCATGCGCAAGGCCGCCAAGAACCAGCAGACGACCTTGCGTCGCCCCGGCCAGCACAACTGGGTGCACGGCCTGCCCTTGAAGATGCGTTTCAAGAAATCGAAGATCTATCTGAGCGTCATTCCGGTCGCCGGTCTCGGCTTCTGCATCGGTATCCTGACCTCGGTCATGGGCGTCGGTGGCGGCTTCATCATGGTGCCGGCGATGATCTATCTCCTGCGCATCCCGACCAATGTCGTCGTCGGCACGTCGCTGTTCCAGATCATCTTCGTCTCGGCCTATACCGTCATCGTCCAGGCCTCGACCAACTATACCGTCGATATCGTGCTCGCCTTCGTGCTGATGATCGCCGGCGTCATCGGTGCCCAGTACGGCGTGCGCGTCGGCCAGAAGCTGCGCGGCGAACAATTGCGCGCGCTGTTGGCGCTGCTCGTTCTTGCCGTCGGCATTCGTCTGGCAATCGAGCTCATCATTCCGCCGAAGGACGTCTATTCGGTCGTATCCGCGGGGTTCGGCTTCTGATGATCCGCCTCGCCCGCACAGCTCTCGCTCTCCTTGTTCTCGCTTTCGCCGCCCCGGCGCAGGCAGCCATCCAGGACGAGAATGCCGACTTCACCGAGAAGCTGGAGATCGGCATCTCCACCGACGAGATCGCCATCACCTCCGATTTCCGCGGCGCCGACCTGACGATCTTCGGCGCCGTCGACGGCTTCGACCAAGCTCTGCTCGCCCAGGGCCGCTACAACATCGTGGTCTCCCTCGAGGGGCCCAAGGACAACGCGACGGTGCGCAAGAAGGAGCGCGTCTTCGGCATCTGGGTCAACACCAGCTCCATGACCTTCGAGCTGGTGCCGGAATCCTATTCGCTGTCGTCGACGCGCGACATCGAGACGATCGCGCCGCCCGGCGAGATGGGCAATATGGGCATCGGGGTCGATCACATGCGGCTGGTGCCGCTTGGCTTCGTCGGCGACGGCAGCAATCTCGGCGAGTTCCGCAATGCCTTCCGCCGCATCCGCGAGACCAGCGGCGTCTACGAGCGCGATCCTGGCGGCGTGCAGTTCATCAGCTCTAGCCTGTTCAAGGCCTCGGTGCGCCTGCCGGCCAACGTGCCGAACGGCGTGCATGTGGTTCGCGCCTATCTCTTCCGCGACGGCGTCTTCGTCGCCGCCAAGGCGCTGCCGCTGCGTGTCGTCAAGACCGGCCTGGAGCAGTTCATCACCCAGGCGGCGCATCAGCAGCCGCTGCTCTATGGCCTGATGGCCGTGCTGCTCGCCGTCATCACCGGCTGGGGCGCCAGCGTGATCTTCCGCAAGGAATAGCGACGGGCGATCTTCGGCGACGTTTCCTTTTGCGCGCCGGAGCGCTATGGAAAGGCATGCCGCGTGCGTTTCATCAGCGCATGCCGCCGCAGATAAAAACAGAGGAAGCTCGATGAAACCGATTTTTGTCCAGTTGCAGTGCGCTCCCGGCAAGACCTACGAGGTCGCCGACGAGATCTACCGCAAGGAGATCGTTTCGGAGATGTATTCGACGAGCGGCGATTACGACCTGATCATCAAGGTCTATATCGAAGAAGGCCAGGACATCGGCAAGTTCATCAACGACAACATTGCCACGGTGCCGGGCATCTCGCGCTCGCTGACGACGCTGACCTTCAACGCCTTCTGATCGCAGGCGGAGCCCCGGCGCGGGAGCGCCGTGCCGTTTTCGCCACTCTCGTCAAGCGATCAGATTGGCAAACCGCACCGAATAGATCCGGTCGCGCCCGAGCATATGGGCGACGAGCTTGTTGCGGTCGAAAAGCCCGGTCATCGCCCGATGCCGGAGATCGAGCCCGCCGGTCGTAACCCCGAAGGCGGGCATCAGCATGCGCGTGCCATCGGTCGCAAAGCAGGCGCGGCGCACGGCCCTTTCGCGTCTCACCACCGTTGCCGCCGGATGCAGGTGCCCCGCGATTTCGCCGACGGCCTCGCCGCGCTTCGGCTCGTGCCGGAAGATCAGGCCCGCATGGCCAAGCTCGTCCATCGAGGCGCCCGGCAGGCCGAAAGCGCCGTCCGGGTCGTGGTTGCCGTTGATCCACACCCATTCGCGCCCGTGGGCCATGGCCGCGATCATGTGGCGAAAGGCGTCCGGCATCGCCGCCGAGCCGACACGGTCGTGAAAATTGTCGCCGAGGCTGATGACAAGCTTCGGGTCGTGGCGGGCGATCGCCGCTTCGAGCACGCGCAGGGTCGCAAGCGTGTCATAGGGCGGAAGCAGCATGCCGCGCCGGGCAAAGGCCGAGCCCTTTTCCAGATGCAGGTCGGAAACGACCAGAGTCCCGGTCTCCGGCAGATAGAGGCCGCCGAGCGGATCGCAGATCGCCGCCACGCCATTGATCGTCGTCTCAGCGTGGAGGAGGGGTGCCGCGGTCTGAGCCGACAGGGCGTGGGCGAGGCGGTGCATGGTCACGGTCTCGCACATTGTGTGCGGCGGGATGTGCCAACCGAATGCGGGAGACCGCTCATTCTCAAAACGTCTTTCCTATCGATCCGCATCGTCACCCATCGCCTCGCGGATCAGGTCGTCGGCGGCTTCCGACAGCAGGAAATCCTGTGCTTCGCCGTGGATGATTTCCTTGCCGATTTCCAGCATGACCGGCACCGCCAGCGGTGAGATCCGGTCGAGCCGCCTTTGGGTGATATGCCCCTTGATTCGCCTCAGCATATCCCCGAGGCGGGCGATATCCAAAAGTCCCGTTGCCGCATCGTTGCGGGTTGCCTCGAGCAGCAGGTGGTCCGGCTCGTGCGCGTGCAATACGTCGTAAATGAGGTCGGCGGAGACCGTCACCTGCCGGCCGGTCTTTTCCTTGCCGGGATGGCGCTGGTCGATCAGTCCGGCAATGACGGCGCAGTTGCGGAAGGTGCGTTTCAAGAGGAAAGATTCGTTCAACCAGGCTTCGAGATCGTCTCCGAGCATATCCTCGTCGAAGAGGTCGGCGAGCGCGCCGCGCCTGAGTTCGAAGGTGGCGCCGAGGTCGTCGAGCGCCCAGACCGCCAGCGAATAGTCGGTCGCGACGAAGCCGAGCGGCTTCAGCCCGGCGCGATCGAGCCGCCGCGTCAAAAGCATGCCGAGCGTCTGGTGCGCCAGCCGTCCCTCGAAGGCATAGATCACCATGTAATGGCGGCTGCCGCGGGGAAAGGTTTCGATCAGAAGCTCGTCCTCGCGCGGCAGCATCGAGACGTCCTTCTGCAAGGACAGCCAGTCGCGCACCTGTTCCGGTAGCGCTGCCCTCAGGGCCGGGTCGGCGAGCATCCTGCGAACCTGTGCAGCCAGATAGGTCGAGAGCGGAAACTTGCCGCCGGCATAGCTCGGCACCTTCGGGTCAAAGGTGAAGGCCTGGCTGACCAGGCACTCGTTTTCGCGGATGCCTTCGAAGCGCAGGACCTTGCCGGAGAACATGAAGGTGTCGCCCTGAGAGAGCATTTCGAGGAAATATTCCTCGACCTTGCCGAGCGGCATGCCGCCGCGGCCAAGCGAGCCGCGCGCATTGCGCTTGACCAAACGCACGTTCAGCATCGGCGATTCGACGATGGTGCCGACGTTCAACCGGTACTGCTGCGCCACCAGCGGATTGGAGACGCGAAAGAGCCCGTCCTTGGTCTTGCGGATGCGGGCATAGCGTTCATAGGTCTTCAGCGCATAGCCGCCGGTCGCGACGAAGTCGATCACCCGCTCGAAGGTCTCCCAGGCGAGCGCCCTGTAGGGGGAGGCGCTGGTGATTTCGTCATAGAGGTCGAGCGGATCGAAGGGGGCGGCGCAGGCCATTCCGAGCACGTGCTGGGCGAGCACGTCGAGCGCGCCCTTGCCGACCGGCGGGGTATCCTGCGCGCCGATATAGTTGGCGTCGAGGGCGGCCTGGCACTCCATCACCTCGAAGCGGTTGGCCGGCACCAGGATCGCCTTCGAAGGTTCGTCCATGCGGTGGTTTGCGCGGCCGATGCGCTGGGCCAGCCGGCTTGCTCCCTTCGGTGCTCCGACATGCACGACGAGATCGACATCGCCCCAGTCGATGCCGAGGTCGAGCGTCGAGGTCGCGACCACGGCCCGCAACCGGTTCTCTGCCATCGCCGCCTCGACCTTGCGGCGCTGGGCGACGTCGAGCGAACCGTGATGCAGAGCGATCGGCAGGTTGTCGTCGTTGATCGTCCAGAGCTCCTGGAAGAGCAGTTCCGCCTGGCTGCGGGTGTTGACGAAGAGCAGGGTGGTGCCGTGCTCCTTGATCGCGGCATAGACATCGGCAATGGCGTAGCGCGCCGAGTGTCCGGCCCAGGGCACGTGTTCCTCGGTCTTCAGAATGGAGATCTGCGGCTTGGCCCCGCCCTGAACCTGGACGAGGCCGGCATGGTTGTTCGCTTCCGGCTCCTGCGGCGCCAGCCACCGCTGCAGGTCCATCGGGTCGGCGACCGTCGCCGAAAGGCCGATCGTCTGCAGGCCGGGCGCCAGGCGGCGCAGCCGCGCCAGGCCGAGGGAAAGCAGATGACCGCGCTTCGAGGTGACGAGTGAATGCAGTTCGTCGAAGACGACATAACGCAGATCCCCAAAGAAACGTTGCGCTTCGCCGTTGGCGAGCAGCAGCGCCAGCTGCTCCGGCGTCGTCAGCAGAATGTCCGGCGGGTTGAGCTTCTGCCGCTGGCGCTTGGCTGTCGGCGTATCGCCCGTGCGGTTTTCGACGCGGACCGGCAGGCCCATTTCCCCGACGGGCTTCATCAGGTTGCGCTCGATGTCGACGGCAAGCGCCTTCAAGGGCGAGATGTAGAGCGTGTGAATGCCGACGAAGGCCGCGCCCGGCGGGATCTTGCCGCGGCGGGTGAGGTCAACCAGCGAAGGCAGGAAACCGGCGAGCGTCTTGCCGGCGCCCGTCGGCGCGATCAGCAGCGTGCTTTCCCCGGCCTCGGCGCGGGCAAGCAGCTCCAGCTGGTGCGCACGCGGCCGCCAGCCCTTTTCGCCGAACCAGCGCAGAAAGGGGGCGGGCAGGGTCAGGGCATCGCCCTGCGGTTCTCTGGAATCAATCCTGTTCACGGAGAACAAAGGTAGATCAAATCTCTCAAAAGAGAAGCCCGCCCGCACGAAGCGAACCACCCTGTTGACTCGCTCCCTAATCGTAGATAAAAAATATCCACGATTAGGGAGTTCCCCATGAAACTCGGTGACGGGGTCGAGCAGGCCATTCACAGCGTGACGATGCTGAGCTGTCTGCAGCCGGGCAGCACGCTGTCGGCGGCTGCCCTTGCCGAGTTCCATGGCGTCTCCACCAGCTATCTCTTGAAGCACCTGCAGGCGATGTCCGGTGCCGGACTGCTGGAGGCCGTTCCAGGCCCCAAGGGCGGTTATCGTCTCGCGAAGGCGCCGGAGAAGATTACCTTGCTCGATATCGTACTTGCGGTCGAAGGCCCGGAGCCGGCGTTCCGCTGCAACGAGATCCGGCTGCGCGGTCCCAATCCCTATGCCTGCAAGCCGACCGCGCCCTGCACCATCAATGTTGCGATGCTGAAGGCCGAGCAGGCCTACCGCGCCGAACTCAGGCGCGTGACCATCGCCGGCATCCTCGACGATCTCAACGCCAAGGATGACGGCAGCATTTCGGCACGAACCAAAGCGTTTCTGGCGATCAACGAACGCAAATCGTCCGCCAGCGCCTGACCCCATCAATCCCGTTCAGCCCAAGGAGAAGTCCATGCAGCCGCGTTTCAACTTCGTCAAAGCCGCTCCCGATGCCTATAAGGCGGCGGCCGCCTTCGACAGCTACATCATCAAGGAATCGGGGCTCGAGCCGCGCCTGATCCATCTGATCAAGCTCCGGGCTTCGCAGATCAACGGCTGCGCCTATTGCATCGACATGCATGTGAAAGAGGCGCGCCACACCGGCATGAGCGAACAGTGGATCCACCTGATCTGCGCCTGGCGGGAATCGCCGATCTATGACGCCCGCGAACGCGCGGTGCTCGCCTGGACGGAATCGCTGACCAATCTCGCCCAGACCGGCGCGCCCGACGCGGATTTCGAGCCGTTGCGCGCGCATTTCAGCGAGGCCGAGATCACCAAGATCACCATGGCAATCGGCGTCATCAATGTCTGGAACCGTGTCGCCGTCGGTCTGCGGTCGCAGCATCCGGTCGACCAGCCGGTCATGGCCGCCTGAGGTCGCGTGCGTGAAAATCCAGATAGCCCCGAGGTCCGCTTCGGGGCTATCTGCGTCGCGCTGGAGCGCCATCTGCGTTCATAGGAACGCGCGGCGCTCTTAGAGCGCGATGTAGCGGTCCGCGCGGTGGTTGATGGCAACGAACAGGTTGAGCACGACCGCGCCGAGCACCGACCAGGCGACGACCTCGGGCGAGGTTACGCCGAAAGCGAAGACGAGCACGACCATGTCGATCGCGAGCTGTACAAGCCCGGCGCGAATGCCGAAGCGTTCCTGCAGGTAGATGCCGAGAATGCCGACGCCGCCGAGGCTGGCGCGGTGGCGGTAAAGTGCAAGCAAGCCGTAGCCGAGAAGCAATCCACCGAGAAGTGCCGCCCAGGCGGGCTGGATCGTGCCGATCTGGAAGAGCCGCGACTGGATGTCGGTCAGGAACGAGGTGAGGCCGATGGCAATGAAGGTTTTCATCGTGAAGGCCGGGCCAAGCCGCTTCAGCGACAGATAGAAGAACGGCAGGTTGAGCAGGAAGAAGGCGAGGCCGAAGTTGACGCCGAAGGCGTAGTGCAACAGGAAGGCGACGCCCGCCGTGCTGCCGGTCAAAAAGCCGGCGCTCGCGAGGAAATAGAGACCGAGTGCTGCAATCAGGCTGCCGGTGAAGATGCCCTGCAGGTCCTCGACGGCCGAGTGCCGGGTCGGGCTGGTGTTCCAGAGACCGAAAACGCTGCTGATCTGGGCCATGGCAAATCCTCGATTGCGATGGCCTGAGCAATGCTGCAACGCACAACAACAATCAAGAAAAATATGTCAGTTATGCTGACCTATTTTTGCGACCCTGCCTTGCGTTTTATGCAGGCTTGCGCGCCAGGAACAGGATGCCGAAGACCGGTTCGCCCGCATCCATGCGGATAGCGGTGCGCTCAACTGCGATGAGTTCGAGACCATGGGCGGCGCAGAGACCGCGGACATAGGCTTCGCCATGGGCATAGCGCAACGACGGTCGCAGCAGAAAATCCTCGATGTCGCCGGCGTCTTCGACCGAGAAGGCGAAGTATCCGTTTCCGGCGAGCAGTTGCGTTGTGATGTCGAAGACGCTGTCGAGATTGCCGAGATACATGAGAACGTCGGCGGCGCTGACGAGATCGGCCCGGGCGGGGGCGAAATTGCCGAAGATGCCGGAGGCATCGGGTGAAAGTGAAAGATCGGCGCGGGCCAGCCGATCGTAGGTGGATTTCGCCTCGGCCTTGGCGAGCATGTTGATGGAGATGTCGAAACCTTCGAGAAAGTGCGCCTGATCCCGGATGCGTTCGCCGAAGAGGCCGGTGCCACAGCCGAGATCCGTCACATGCTCGAAGATGAGCGCTCCGGAGTGGCTTTGCCCGACATGGTCCTGAATGAGCGCGGCAAGCTTCTGCGGCACGGTGTAGCCGAGTTTCTCCACCAGCGCCTTGTCGAAGCGGTCGGCATAGTCGTCGAAGAGCCGCTCGACATAGAGGCTCGGCGGCTGCTCCGGCATGGCGGCGGCGCCAAGCAGCGCCAGCTTCAGGCCGGCGCCGAAGATATCCTGAGGGCTGAGCGCAAGCGTTTTCCGGAGCGCTTCGATCGCCGCCTCTTTCCGGCCCGATTTTTCCTCATAGTCCGCGAGCCGAAACCAGCCGGCTGCCCAGTTGGGTGCCTGTTCCAGTGCCTGTGCCATGAGTTCGGCCGCACTTGCGGGCTCGCCGCCCTCGGCAAGCATTTTTGCGTAGTCGGCGCGGCGGTCGGCGATCAGGTCGCCGGAGGAGAGCTGGTTGAGCGTCATCAATGTTAGATGTTGGTTGCGATCAGCGCTTCTGACGCCGGATGCCGCAAAATACAAGCGGAATCTGCCGCAGTCCGGGAGCCATGCCGTGCGCACCAGCCCGGTGACTTGCGACGCTGCCGATCGCGGCTTATGTGAAGACAAACAGGAGAAGTTCGCGGATGTCGGACGGAATGAACAAATTCTTGGGTGACTCGCCGCTGCGCGTGCTGGTCAAGCTCATTGTGGTGTCGATCCTCGTCGGCTTCGTCATGAGGATGTTCGGCTGGTATCCGACCGATATCTACTTTGCCGTCCGCAACTTCCTGCTCGACCTCTGGTACACAGGCTTTGCAGCCCTTGGCCGGGTGGGTGACTACCTGCTGCTCGGTGCCGTGATCGTCGTGCCGGCCTTCGTCATCCTCCGTGTCCTGAACTACCGGCGCTGACGATGCAGGACGGTTTTCTTCTGATCGAACGCCGCGGCCTGTTGCGCGCAACCGCCATCCTATCGCTCGGCGCGCTGGCCGGCTGCACCACCTCCAAGGTATTGACGCCCGAAAGCGGTACCGGCAGCGACCAGACCGAGGCGAGTCTCGGCTATGTCAACAAGCTGCGCAAGGGCAAGGGGCTGACCGCGCTCGTCGCCGACCACGCGGCCTCGGTCGCCGCCATGAACCAGGCGGCGCGCATGGCCAAATCGGGCAAGATGCAGCATCTGATCGGCTGGAACGACAGTTTCTACGACCGCATGAAGGGCCAGGGTGTGACGCTTCCGGCCGCCGAAAACATCGCCGTGGGCCAGGACGACGCCGCGCGCGCCTATGACGCCTGGTACAAGTCGCCCAAGCATCTCGAAAACATGCTCGGCAACTACCGCGGCCTCGGCGTCGCGGTGGCCCAGAACGCCGCTTCGGGCAACCGCCCCTTCTGGGCGATGGTGCTTTCGGGCTGATCCGGCCCAGCGATCTCCGTAGACGACTGCCCCTCATCCCCCTGCCGGGACCTTCTCCCCGCAGGCGGGGAGAAGGGGACGCATAGCACCCCCTCATTCAAACAGCCGCAACTTCAACATCGTGCCTTCCCACTGACGTTTAACGACAGATGCGCTTTGCGTTTGCCACGTCCCCTCGCCCCTCCCGCGGGGAGAGGGTTAGGGTGAGGGGCTCTTGCCGCACTGAGATGTTTTTGGCCACGGCTGCACGGCGCGCTTGCATCCGCCCATGATCATTCCCTAAAACGATCATCGCTCCAACTCAGCCGGACCGTTCGATGACCGCCTCTTCCGCCTCGCCGAGCGACGCTGCCGGCCCGTTCCATGTCACCCATCGGCTGATCCTGGCGATCGCGCTGCCGATGACGCTCGGCTTCCTGACGACGCCCCTGCTCGGGCTGGTCGACACCGCCGTCGTCGGCCGCATGGGGCAGGCGACGCTTCTCGCGGGTCTTGCGGTCGGTGCCATCCTGTTCGACCTGATCTTCACCACGTTCAACTTCCTGCGCGCAGCCACGACCGGATTGGTCGCCCAGGCCTATGGTCGCGGCGACCGGCGCGAGCAGCAGGCGGTGTTCTGGCGCTCGCTCGTCATCGCGCTCATTTGCGGCACGGTCAGCCTTCTCGTCTCACCGCTTCTCCTGTCCGGCGGTCTTTGGCTGATGGGACCTGAGCCGGAAGTGGCAGCCGTCACCAGCAGCTACTTCCTCTGTCGCATCATTTCGGCACCGGCGGCGCTTGCCAACTACGCCATCCTCGGCTTCGTGCTCGGCCGCGGAGAGGGCACCATCGGCCTAATGCTGCAGACGCTGATCAACGGCATCAACATCGTGCTGTCGATCCTGCTCGGCTTGGTCTTCGGCTGGGGTGTGATCGGTGTCGCGCTCGCCACCGTCACCGGCGAGATCGTCGGCGCGCTTGCCGGATTTGCCATCGTCTACGGCCGCTTCGACCGCAAGGATGCGCCGCGCTGGGCCGAGATCTTCGATCGCGAACGGCTGAAGCCGCTCTTCGGGCTCAACCGCGACATCATGATCCGTTCCTTCGTGCTGCTCGCCGCCTTCACGCTGATGACGCGCATCGGTACCGCCTTCGGGCCGGTGACGCTTGCGGCGAACGCCGTGCTGATGACGATCTTTCTGGTGGCCGGCTACTATCTCGACGGGCTCGCCAACGCCGCCGAACAGCTCATCGGCCGCTCGATCGGAGCCCGCTACCGTCCGGCCTTCGACCGGGCGCTGCGGCTCACGGCCGCCTGGGCGCTGGGGCTTGCGCTGGTGACGACCGTTGCCTTCCTGCTGTTCGGCGACGGGCTCATCGATCTGCTGACGACAGCGCCCGACGTTCGCGCCGAGGCCTACGAATATCTGCCCTGGGCGGCCGTGACGGCGATGACGGGCGCGCTCGCCTTCCTGATGGATGGCGTCTTCATCGGCGCCACCTGGTCGCGCGAGATGCGCAACATGATGATCGTGGCCTTCGTCGGCTACGCCGCAGCGCTCGCCGTGCTGGTCCCCGCCTTCGGCAACCATGGCCTCTGGGCGGGTCTCAACCTGTTCCTGTTGATGCGCGGCCTGTTCCTGCTGTCGCGAATTCCGACAAAGGCGCGTCAGACGTTCCGGCCGGCCCAATAGTCGAGGCGGCTGTCTCTGATATCGCGGATCGAGGTAAGCCGCTCGCGATCGCACAACGCGGAGAGCCCACGCACGATGCGGCCGGGAAGGGCCGGGCCCTCATAGACCATGCAGGAATAGAGCTGCACCAGGTCGGCGCCGGCGCGGATCTTTTCGGCAGCGGTTTCGGCAGAGCTGACGCCGCCGACGCCGATGATCGGCAGCTTCGGGCCGACGCGGTTGCGCATGCGGGCAAGCACCGCCGTCGACTTCTCAAAGAGTGGCTTGCCCGAGAGGCCGCCGGACTCCTTCGCTTGGGCCTGATCCTGCAGGCCGTCGCGCGACAGCGTCGTGTTGGAGACGATCAGGCCGTCGAGATTGTGCGCCAGCACTTCGGCAGCGATATCGTCCATGCCCTCTTCGGTGAGATCGGGCGCGATCTTCAGGAAGACGGGAACGCGGCGATTGCTGCGCAGCGCCTCTTCGTCGCGCGCCGAGAGCACGGCGGACAGGAGGGCGGCGAGGCTTTCGCGCGCCTGCAGGTCGCGCAGGCCCGGCGTGTTCGGCGAGGAAATGTTGGCGGTGAAATAGCGGGCGACCGAATAGAACGTGTGGATGCCGGCGACATAGTCGGCGATGCGGTCGGCGCTGTCCTTGTTGGCGCCGATATTGACGCCGATCAGCGCATCCCGCGGGCAGGCCTTCAGCCGTGCCAGCGCTGCGCCATGGCCTTCGTTGTTGAAGCCGAGCCGGTTGATGACGGCCTCGTCCTCGACCAGACGGAAGATGCGCGGCTTGTCGTTGCCGGCCTGCGGCTTCGGCGTCACGGTGCCGATCTCGGTGAAGCCGAAGCCGATCTTCAAAAGCGCTTCCGGCACCTCGGCGTTCTTGTCGTAGCCGGCCGCCATGCCGATCGGGTTCGGGAACGCGATCCCGGCAATCGTCTGGGAAAGCCGTTTGTCGGCTCCGGCCGGACAGCTCGGTACCAGCCCCGTCTTCAGCGCCTTGATCGACAGGCCGTGTGCCGCCTCGGGATCGAAGAGGAAGAGGCCGCGGCGGGCAAGACTGGTCAGCGGGTTCATGCGTCGAGTTCCGGGAAGGCATGCGCGCCATCGGCGCCGAGCGGCAGCGGCCTTTCCCAGGCCACGGCCGAGAGGAAAAGCGGGGCATAAAGATGCGGGAAGAGGGCGCCGCCGCGCGAGGGTTCATAGACCAGCTCTTCGCCAAGTGCGTCGCCGTCGACGGCGACCAAAAGCAGGCCTTCCTGTCCCTCGAAATAGCGCGCCGCCGTCTCGACGACCTGTTCGGCGGTCGAGAAATGGATGAAGCCGTCGGCGAGATCGACGGGTGCTCCGTCGAAACGTCCGCTGCGCTTGGCTTCCTGCCACAGCGAGGCCGGAACGATCTTGTAGATGATGGAACCCATGGTGCCCGTCTGTCCCCGTAATTTTCTGTCGTCGCCTTGCCGTAAATATCGGCGATTGTCCATCGCGGAAGGACGACGATTCGCGCATAATCCGCGGTGAAGACCGATTTCGCTCTTCTCGTTCGCGCACATGTGATGTTCCGACAAGGATCGTAACGGAGAAGATGTCATGAAAAACGCTGCTGCCATACTTCTGTTCGGTATCGGGCTGGCACTGGCCGGCGGCGCCAGCGCGCAGGAACAGGCGCCCGGGCGCTATAGCATGCAGAAGTCCGAGACCGGCATCGCCCGGCTAGACACCCAGACGGGCGAGGTATCGCTCTGCCAGGAAAAAGACGCGCAGCTCGTCTGCCGCATGGCGGCCGACGAACGCGCCGCCTTCGAACAGGAATTGGACCTTCTGACCAAGCGGGTCGAGGCCTTGGAAAAGGCGGCCAAAGCCGGTGAAAGTGTCGCAAAACAGGATCTTCCGGCCGAGGAAGAGATTGACCGCGCAATGGGCATCATGGAAAGAATGATGCGTAGGTTCATGGATATCGTGAAGGATCTCGAAGGCAGCGACCCCGCCCAGGAGCCGCAGAAGACCTGAGCTGCCGGATCGACCATGCGGGATGCGGATCGGCGCGTTGGGGGCGCGCAGGTTTCAACCCGGGCTCTTGGGAGGGAGCAGCATGACACCGGACATGACCATCATCATCGCGGACGACCATCCGCTGTTTCGCGGCGCGATGCGCCAGGCGCTCAGCGGCATGGACGGGGCGCCCGCAATCGTCGAGGCAGGCGATTTCGCAGCCGCCCGCAAGGCAGCGGCCGATTGTCCGGATGCCGATCTCATGCTGCTCGACCTGACCATGCCGGGCGTCAGCGGGCTTTCCGGTCTGATAGCGCTTCGCGCCGAGTTTCCGAGCCTGCCTGTCATGGTGGTGTCCGCCCATGACGATCCGGCCACGATCCATCGCGCGCTCGACCTCGGCGCATCAGGCTTTCTTTCTAAATCGGCCGGCATCGAGGAAATCCGCGAGGGGATCGAGAAGGTCATGGCGGGCGAGGTCTTCGTTCCCGCCGGCTACGATCAGGCGCAGGAATACGAGCCCGAGGTCGCCGACCTGCTCCAGCGCCTGCAGACCTTGACGCCGCAGCAGTCGCGCGTGCTGAGTATGCTCGGAGAGGGCCTGCTCAACAAGCAGATCGCCTATGAACTCGGCGTATCCGAGGCGACGATCAAGGCCCATGTCTCGGCGATCCTGCTGAAGCTCAATGTCGACAGCCGCACCCAGGCGGTCATCCAGCTTTCGAAGATCGGCACTGTCGCCGCCGCCTGATGCGGCCCTCCGTGGCTTTGTGATTTCCTCTTGTCTCAGCCGGCCCCGAGATGCGGGAGCCGCTCATTCCGCAGCCGTTCGCGCCGCCGTCGAAAGTTGCGTCAGCCAGGCGCGCATCGCCGCCGGGCGCACCGGTTTGTTCTGGATCGCGATGCCGTCGCGTTCCGCCGCGGCGCGCACTTCCGGCGATCGGTCGGCCGTCACCAGCAGCGCCGGCGTCGCTTCGCCGGTCGAGGCCCGGATGCGCGCGACCGCCTCGATGCCGGTGCCGTCGTCGAGATGATAGTCGGCGATGATCGCATGCGGTTTCTCGCCGGGCTGCGCGCCAAATTCGGAACAGGCAGAAAGCGATTCCGCCGTGCTGACGACGCAGCCCCAGCCGGAAAGCAGTACCCGCATGCCCTCGAGAATCCGGGGTTCGTTGTCGATGCACAGCACGCGCAGGCCGGTGAGTGCCTCGCTTGCCTTGTGCTGCGACACCGGACGGACGGCGACCCGGTCGCCGGCGCTCGCGTCGAGCGGCAGCGTCACCTTGAAGGCCGTACCCTTGCCCGGCGTCGATTGCAGGCTGACCGGATGGTTGAGCACGCGCGAAATGCGATCGACGATCGAAAGACCGAGGCCAAGGCCTGACGCCGTGCGGGCGCCCTCGTCGAGCCGGGCGAACTCCTTGAAGACGGTGCGGAACTTGGAAGACGGAATGCCGATGCCGGAATCGAGCACCTCGATCGTCGCCATCGCACCGCGTCTGCGCACCCCGACCAGCACCTTGCCGGTGAGCGTATACTTGATCGCATTCGAGACGAGGTTCTGCACCACGCGGCGAAGCAGGTTGGGATCGCTGCGCACGACGAGCGATGTCGGCATGATCACGAGCTCCAGGTCCTTGGCGCGCGCCATCGGTGCAAAGTCGGTCTCGATCCTTCTGAGCAGGTCGTTGAGCGGGACGGATTGTATCCGCGCCTTCATGGCGCCGGTGTCGAGGCGGGAAATGTCGAGCACGGCACCGAGAATGGCCTCGACCGATTCCAGCGAGGAATCGATGTTTTCGACCAGCGTGCTGTTGTCGGATTCGCCGAGCCGTTCGACCAGCGACGACGAATAGAGCCGCGCGGCGTTGAGCGGCTGCAGGATATCGTGGCCGGCGGCGGCGAAGAACCGGGTCTTGCCGATATTGGCCTCTTCCGCGGCCGCGCGCGCTTCGGCAAGCTCCCGGTTCACCCGGGTGAGTTCGCCCGTACGTTCGGCGACGCGCAGTTCCAGCGTCTCGTTTGCCTGCTTCAGCGCCATGTCGGCCGCGACGCGCTGGGTGATGTCGGTATAGGTGGTGACGATGCCCTTGTCGGGCATGGCGTTGGTGCGCACTTCGATGATGCGCTCGCCGTTGCCGAGTTCGAGCAGGAAGGGTTTGTCGAGCGTCAGGAAGTTGGCGATCAACCCCTTTTCCTGTTCCTTGCGGATGTCGCCGCGCTTGGTGAGGGTGGCGACGATATCGGCAAGCGGGAAGCCGACCTGGCCGGCAGCCTCCGGCAGGTCGAGAAGCTGGCGAAAGCGCCGGTTCCAGATGATCAGGTTGTTGGCATTGTCGAAGACGGCGATGCCCTGGTCCATCTGCGCAAGCGCGGTGTTGAGCATATCCTGATTGTATTGCAGCGCCTCGCTCGCCTGGTCGAGCAGCCAGGCCGTCTCGGACGACGTGTCGTCGCCGCGCTGCAGCGCCAGCGACAGCACCAGCCGCGCCGAGGACGAGCCGATGGCGCTGCCGAGCAGTTGCTCGGAGAAATGCACCACCGCCATGTCGGCAGGCGCATTGTCGTCGAGCCAGCGGCCGGTCTGGCGCTCATAGGTATGGAAGGAGCGCTGCATGCGCTCGGCGCCCATGTAGCGCGCGATCGTCGCCTTGAGGTCGCGCACGGTGACCTTGGTCTTGCGGCCGCGAAAGGCGCCTTCGGTTCGCGATCGGCGGGTGATGAACACGCCGGCCTGGAAACGCTCGATCGGTTTCGGCGTGCGTGTCAGCGATCCGAGGACATAGGTGGTGCAGTTGACGAGCAGGCTGAGTGTCGTCGCGTTGACCAGCGGATCGGCGTCGGGGCCCGAGAACATGTCGGTGAAGGGCAACAGGAAGCTTAAGACCGTCGTCGCCACGTGGGAGTTGTCGGGGCCGCCGAGGCTCGGCAGGAAGAGCAGATAGGCCCAGACGAGGAAGCCCGAGACCATGCCGGTGATCGCGCCGCGGGCGTTGGCCTGTCGCCAGACGAGGCCGCCGAGCAATGCTGGCGCCATCTGCGAGATCGCGACGAAGGAGAGAAGCCCGAGCGAGGCGAGACCGGCGCTGATGTCGGCGGAGCGATAGTAGCCGTAGCCAAGCAGCAGGACGACGAAGATCGCCGAGCGGCGGATGTTGAGCAACGTGCCGGCCAGGTTTTCCTGCAGGCCGCCGCGCTGGCTGAGATTGCGGCGCAGGAACACCGGCATGACGATATCGTTGGAGATCATGATCGATAGCGCCACGGAGGCGACGATCACCATGGCGGTCGCAGCCGAAAAGCCGCCGATGAAGGTAATCAGCGTCAGCACCGGCAGGCCGTTGGCGAGCGGCAGGGTCAAGAGATAGAGATCCGCATCGCCGGAGCCGGAAAAGGTGAGAATGCCGGCGATCGCAATCGGCAGCACGAAGAGATTGATGCCGATCAGATAGAGCGGAAAGAGTATGCCGGCGGTGCGAAGCTCGCCTTCGGTCCGGTTTTCGACGACGGTCACATGGAACTGCCTGGGCAGCATGATGATCGCGAAGGCAGAGGTGACGATCAAAAGGATCCAGCGCGCCGTCGGGGTCTCGTAGGACAGCGCCGACTGCACGGCCGGGCTCTGTTGAGCGAGCGACCAGAGATCGGCCGGGCCGTTGAAGATGACGAAGACGATGTAGAAGCCGGCGGTGACGAGCGCCACCAGCTTCACCAGTGACTCCATCGCGATCGCGAGGATGAGCCCGTCCTGGTGCTCCGTCGCATCGGTGTGGCGGGTGCCGAAGACGATGGCGAAACAGGCGAGGAACAATGTGACGAGCAGGGGAAGCTCGATGTAGCTCTGCCCGGCGCCGATACCGTAGTCGCTGGTGTTGATCATCGCTGCGACCGAGCTCGAAATCGCCTTCAGCTGCAGCGCGATGTAGGGAATGGCGCCAACGAGTGAAATCAGCGCGACGATCGCGGCCACCGCCGGGTTCTTGCCGTAGCGCGCTGCGATGAAGTCGGCGACCGATGTCAGCTTCTCGGTCTTGGCAAGGCGGATGATCTTGCGGATCAGCGGCATGCCGAGCGTGAACATCAGGATCGGGCCGATATAGATGCCGGTGAACTCGAGCCCGCGTTCGGCCGCAAGCCCGATGCCGCCGAAGTAGGTCCAGGAGGTGCAATAGATGGCGAGGCTGAGCGCATAGACGAGCGGTCTGCCCTTCAGCGCAGCGCTGTTCCTCCTGGCCCGCCGGTCGCCATAGCTTGCCACCGCAAAGAGCAGCAGCAGATAGGCGAAGGCCGAGGCAAAGATGACCGAACCCGAAAGCATGCCTCATTCCTCCAGGATGGAGCATAGGACAAGTCCGCCGGGTTGAGAATTGCCCGCCGCATGAGTCTTAAGTTCAAGGCCCGACAGGAGAAATCGGCATGCGTCGCACGCCCGTTCCTCGTTGTTGCTCTATCCGCCGCTAATTGATCAAAGGCAAAGAAAGGTTTTCTCGCTGCCCGCTTTGGTTTAGTTTCCGTAAACGCTTGCAGCGCGGGACAGCGCCGCCGGCCGTTTTCAAACGGGGATAATACGGAGAGATTTATGCTGAATGAGTTCAAGGAGTTTATTGCCCGCGGGAACGTGATGGATCTCGCGGTCGGTGTCATCATCGGCGCCGCCTTCAACAAGATCGTGACGTCGGTCGTCGAAGACCTTGTCATGCCGATTGTCGGTGCGCTCACCGGCGGCGGCTTCGATTTCTCCAATTATTTCGTGCCGCTTTCGGCCAACGTGACGGCCACGTCTCTCGCCGCTGCGCGCCAGCAGGGCGCCGTCTTTGCCTACGGCAACTTCATCACCGTGCTCATCAACTTCCTGATCCTTGCGTGGATCATCTTCCTGATGATCAAGGCCGTGAACCGCATGCGCACTTCGCTTGAAAAGCAGAAGGAAGCAGCCCCGGCCGCACCGCCGGCGGAAGACATTCAGCTCCTCGGCGAAATCCGCGACCTGCTGAAGCAGCGCGCGTGACCTTTTCCTCGCGGCCCTGGCTTGGCCGGGGCCGCGAAACATCACAGAAATCGATAAACCGGTCAGATAAAGTCGCGTGATCGCCTTTGCGAAAGCGGCTAGAAGCAACGGGCAATCCTTGAGCGGGTGCACTTCCGCTCTAATCCATTGGAATCTTTCACGATGATCCCAGGCGATGTGGCCTGTAACGTCGTGCATCCGGAGCCCGCCGATGACTATCCTCAGCACCATCAGCCCCCGCGCGCTCTCAGCGCCCGAAAGCGGTATCGTCGAGGTGGTGAACTATGCCCGCGGTCGCGACGGCTTGATCCCGCTGTGGGTCGGCGAAGGCGACCTGCCGACGCCGGCCTTCATCAGCGATGTCGCGCGCGACGCGCTTGCCGCCGGCGAGACCTTCTACACCTGGCAGCGCGGCATCCCGCCGCTGCGCGAGGCGCTCTCTCGCTATTATCAGCGCCGTTTCCAGAAGGCCCTTGCGCCCGAAAATTTCTACGTCGTCGGCTCCGGCATGCAGGCGATCAAGCTGTCGATCGAGGCGATTGCCTCGCCCGGCGACGAAATGGTGCTCCTGACGCCGGCCTGGCCGAACTTTGCCGCCGCCGCCGATCTCTCCGGCGTCCGACCGGTTTCGGTGGAGCTGCGCTTCGAACACGGCAAGTGGCAGCTCGATCTTGATCGGCTGCAAGCCGCGATCGGACCGAAGACCAAGGCGCTGTTCATCAACACGCCGTCGAACCCGACCGGCTGGACCGCGACCCGCGAAGAGCTGGCGGCGATCTTGCGCCTGGCGCGCAGGAATGGGCTCTGGGTCATCGCCGACGAGATCTATGCGCTCTATTATTATGGCGGCGCCCGCGCGCCGTCCTTCCTCGATGTCATGGAGGAAGGCGACCGCATCCTGTTCGTCAATTCCTTCTCGAAGAACTGGTCGATGACCGGCTGGCGCGTCGGCTGGATCGTTGCGCCGCCGGAAATCGGGCAGGTGCTCGAAAACTTGGTGCAGTATTCCACGTCGGGCGTCGCCCAGTTCATGCAGCGCGGGGCCGTCGTGGCGCTCGATGAGGGCGACGCCTTCGTCGATGCCAATGTCGCCAAAGCGGCTACGAACCGTGACGTCTTCTGCGACGCGCTGATCGCCACCAACCGGGTGGAAACCCTGAAGCCCGACGGCGCGCTCTATGCGTTCCTGAAGATCGACGGCGTCACCGATTCACGCGCGGCGGCGATCGATATCGTCGACAAGACCGGCGTCGGTCTTGCGCCGGGTACCGCCTTCGGTGACGGCGGCGCGCTGTTCATGCGCGCCTGCTTCCTGCGCGATCCGGCGCAGGTGAAGGAAGCGGCGGATCGCCTGCAGGGTTACATTCTCGGGCGCTGACGGCCGCAAATCGAGAGATCGAAGACGGCGACGCTATTCGTCGCCGGTCTCGCCGAGCAGCTTCTGCTCATGGGCGATCGCGTGACCGATCAGCCGCGCCCAGATGTCCTCGTAAAAATCGGGATCGAGGTTGACGCGCGCAGCGTTCTTTCGGGCGTTCTCGCGCACCTCCATCACCCGCGCCGGTATGTCGGCCTTGAGCTTCAGCGGCCGCTTGATCTCGGCGGCGCGGTCGATATAGCCCCAGCGCTCGGCAAAGAGCGCCATCAGCGCCTGGTCGAGCCGGTCGATCTCGGCACGCACGTCGGCCATGGTTTCGCATTGTGCGGGGGTCTTCTGCATCTGTCTCGTCCGATTGCCTGAAGCGCAGCCCTTCGGCCAGTCCAGGATGTTCGAGCGTCCCTCGGCTCTCGGCAAGCGGGGCGCTCTTGTGGCGCACTGCTAACAAACGGCGAGCTCTCTTGGAAGGGGCAACAGGGTCGCAAGCACGCGACCTTCAGGTGGTCACCTCAGCAGGCGATCGCTTTGCAGGGGAGGAGGGTGCGGTCCTGTCTCCGTCTGCGGCGATCGCCTGCTGACGTGTTGAGGGAAGTTAGCCGGCCAAGCTTGAGCGAGGCTTTTTAGAGCGGAGCACGCCTGTGTCGCTTCCGCTTGAACTCGCTCAATAACCGGTCACGTTCCGATCATCAGCTTGATCGCAAGGCCGACGACGGTGACGGCCAGAACCCCGGCGCACCAGAGGCCGACGAACCAGAGAAGCTTGCGACCGGTTCCGGTTTCATCCGTCAATGGTAGCCCTCCTCCGGATCGACCTTGCCGCGGAATACCCAGTAGGAATAGGCGGTATAGGCGAGAATGATCGGCACCAGCACCAGCGCGCCGGCGAGCAGGAAGGAGTGGCTCTCCTCCGGCGCGGCCGCGTCCCAGATCGTCAGCGACGGCGGCACCATGTAGGGATAGAAGCTGATGCCGATGCCGGCGTAGCCGAGCACGAAGAGCCCGAGGGCGGCGATGAAGGGGCGGCTGTCGTGCCGGCTGCGAATGCCTGTGAACAGCGCATAGAGGCAGCCGAGAACGAGCGCCGGCACGATGACGCTGAAGATCGCCGTCGGAAAGCCGAACCAGCGGTCCGGATATTGCGGCTCCAGGAACGGCGTCCACAGGCTGACGATGCCCATGGCGGCGACGGTGCCGAAGGAGCATCTGAGCGCGAGGGCGCGGGCCCGATCGGCAAGATCGCCATGGGTCTTCATGACCAGCCAGGTGGCACCCAGAAGCGCATAGCCGACGACGACGGCGATGCCGGTCATGATCGAGAACGGCGTCAGCCAGTCCCACCAGCCGCCGACATAGGCGCGGTTCTCGACCGGAATGCCCTGGACGAGCGCGCCGAGCGTGATCCCTTGGGCCAGCGCCGCCAGCATCGAACCGCCGGAGAAGGCCCAGTTCCAGAGGTATTCGGCGCGCCGTGTGCGCCAGCGATATTCGAAGGCGACGCCGCGGAAGATGAGACCGATGACCATGGCGATGATGGGCGCATAGAGCGCCGGCAGGATCGTCGCATAGGCCAGCGGAAACACCGCCATCAGCCCACCGCCGCCGAGCACCAGCCAGGTCTCGTTGCCGTCCCAGACGGGCGCGACGGAATTCATCATCACGTCGCGATCGTGTTTCTCGGGGAAGAACGGGAAGAGGATGCCGACGCCGAGGTCGAAGCCGTCGAGAATGACATAGGCGAGCACCGCAAAGGCAATGATGCCAGCCCAGATGAATGGCAGATCAAACTCCATGACGACCTCCATGCGTACCGGAATGTGTGGTGGCGGGGCCGGGCATGATGCCGGCGCTGCGCAGCGGTCCCTCGTCGAGATCCGGCATCGGATCGCGCGGCAGCCGCGCCATCAGGCGCAGGATGTAGAAGGTGCCGGCGCCGAAGACGAAGAAATAGACGATGATGAAGGCGATCAGCGAGGCGGCGACCGCGGGCGCGGCGATCGGCGCCACCGAGTTTGCCGTCAGCAGATGGCCGTAGACCGTGTAGGGCTGGCGGCCGACCTCGGTCGTGACCCAGCCGGCGAGCACGGCGACGAAACCGGCCGGCCCCATGGCGATCGCGGCGCGGTGCAGCCAGACATTGCTGTCGAGCGTGCCGCGATAACGACACCAGAGCGACCAGAGCCCGATGCCGAGCATGGCAAAGCCGAGGCCGACCATCACCCGGAACGACCAGAACACGATGCCGACAGGGGGGTGCAGTTCCTCGGGAATCGTGTCGAGCCCGGCAAGCGGCGCGTTCAGGTCATGCTTCAGGATGAGGCTCGAGAGCTTGGGAACCTCGATCGCATAGTCGACCCGCTTTTCAGGTGAGTTCGGGATGCCGAACAGGATCAGCGGCGCTCCATCAGGATGGCTCTGGTAATGGCCTTCCATCGCCATCACCTTGGCCGGCTGGTGCTCCAGCGTGTTGAGCCCATGCATGTCGCCGGCGAAGATCTGGATCGGGGCGACGATCGCCGCCATCCACATGGCCATCGAGAACATCTTTCGCGCCCGCCGCGGTGCGGTCTTGCGGATCAGATGCCAGGCGCCGCAGGCGCCGACGACGAAGGCGGTCGTGAGATAGGCGGCGAGCACCATATGCGTGAGGCGGTAGGGGAAGGACGGATTGAAGACGATCGCCCACCAGTCGACGGGAACGAACTGGCCCGCCTCGTTCATCGCGAAGCCGGTCGGCGTCTGCATCCAGGAGTTCGCCGAAAGGATCCAGGTGGCCGAAATCAGCGTGCCGATGGCGACCATGAGGGTTGCCAGGAAATGCAGCTTCGGCCCGACGCGATTGAGGCCGAAGAGCATGACGCCGAGGAAGCCGGCCTCGAGGAAGAACGCCGTCAGCACCTCATAGCCCATCAGTGGCCCGATTATCGGACCGGCCTTGTCGGAAAAGACGCTCCAGTTGGTGCCGAACTGGTAGGACATGACGATGCCGGAAACGACGCCCATGCCGAAGGCGACCGCAAAGATCGTCTTCCAGAAATTGAAGAGCTCGAGATAGACCTCGTCCTTCTTCCACAACCACAACCCTTCGAGCACCGCGAGGTAACTCGCAAGCCCGATGGAAAAGGCGGGGAAGATGATGTGGAAGGAAACGGTGAAGGCGAACTGGAAGCGAGCGAGCAGGGTCGCATCGAAACTCTCAAACACGGGCGCAATCCTTTCAGACACGCGGATGCGACGCCTCACGGAAGCGTAGGCCGCAATGCTCTGGCTGCTGCATCATTTGTCCGGTGACCGATCGCCGATCAGGGGACCTATCTTGGCCTCTGGCCGAGGCAAATCCTTGGGTTGCGCCGGCTTTTCAGCATGCACTTGAATCTGCGCCAAATTTGCCAAACGTCAATGACAGCGCGTCCGCCACGTTGTCACACTGCGGCAATGTTGCGCTGCGGCATATTGGCGAAAGGTGAGCGGGATATCAGCGGCGCGCGAGATAGGCCTCGGCCAGATCGGTCCAGAAGGCCGCACCGATCGGCAGCAGGTCGTCGTTGAAATTATAGCCCGGGTGATGCAGTGGCCTGTCGTCGTCGCTCACTTTGGAGCCGAGGAAGAAGTAGGTCCCCGGCCGTTCTTTCAGCATATAGGCGAAATCCTCGCTGCCCATGAAGGGACGCGCAAGATCGACCACCCTGTCGGCGCCGGCAAAACGGACCGCAAGATCGCGTACGAAGTCCGTTTCGGCTTTGTGGTTGATCGTCGCGTCGTAGCTGCGCTGGTAGTCTACGGTTGCGCGCATGCCGAAGCTCGTCGCCTGCGCTTCGGCGATCATGCGGATGCGGCGTTCGAGTTCGTCGCGCACATCGGGCTCGAAGGAGCGGATACCGACGACGATCTCGGCGCGCTCGGGAATGATGTTGCTCGCCGAACCGGCATGAAAGGCGCCGACGGTGACCACGGTCGGATCCATCGGATGGATATTGCGCGAGACGATCGATTGCAGCGCCATGACGATCGAGGCGCCGCAGACAATGGGATCTGCGGTTTCCTGCGGCTCGGCGCCGTGACCGCCGCGGCCGTGCACGGTGATGCGCGCCTCGTCGACCGCCGCCATGATCGGGCCATCTCGCAGGGCAAATTGGCCGAAGGGCAGGCCCGGCTCGTTATGGAGCGCGAACACGGCGTCGCAGGGGAATTTGTCGAACAGCCCTTCGTCCATCATGATCTTGGCGCCGCCGAAGTTCTCCTCGGCCGGCTGGAAGATCAGGTGGATCGTGCCGTCGAAATTGCGGCGCTCGGCAAGGGCGCGGGCAGCACCGAGCAGCATCGTCGTATGTCCGTCATGGCCGCAGGCATGCATCAGGCCCGAGGTCTTGCTGGCATATTCGAGCCCGGTTTCCTCCAGGATCGGCAGCGCGTCGATATCGGCGCGGATGCCGATCGAGCCCGTGCCGGTGCCGTTGCGGAGCGTGCCGACGACGCCGGTCTTGGCAAGGCCGGTCGTCACCTCGTAGCCGAGGCTTGTCAGATGCCGGGCGATGAAGGCCGAAGTGCGTGTCTCCTCCAGCCCGAGCTCGGGATGGGCATGCAGGTCGTGGCGGATCGCGACCAGTTCCGGCATGGCATTGGTGATCGAGGGGGAAAGCTTCATGTCAGGCACCGCGGGTTGGGATGCGATTTTCGAAGGTGCGGAAGGCGATTACCAGGATGCCGGTGAGGCACATGTAGATGAGCGCCAGCAGGAGCAGCGGCTCGTAGGTCAGGAAGGTTTCCTGCCGCACCTTGGAGATGACGGCATAGACGTCGACGACGGTGACGGTGGCAACCAGCGGCGTCGACTTCAGCTGCAGCACGGTTTCGCCGTTGAGCGTCGGCAAGGCGCGATGGATGGCGCGCGGCAGCCAGATGCGGCGGAACATCGTCCAGCGACCCATGCCATAGGCTTTCGCGGCCTCCAGCTCGCCTGGCGGCACGCCGGCAAAGGCACCGCGCATCACTTCGCCCTCGTAAGCCGCAAACGAGATCGTCAGCGCCGCCACGCCATAGGGCCAGGCCTCGCGCAGATAGGGCCAGAGGAAGGATTGGCGGATCGCCGGAAATTGCGGGAACAGCGAGCCGAGTCCGTAATAGAGCAGCCAGAGCTGCAGGAGCAGCGGCGTGCCGCGGATGACCGTGCAGAAGACCTTGGCCGGCAGTTTCAGGAACCAGGGGCCGGTCACCTGCACGAGGCCGATCGGCACGGCGAGCAGGAAGCCGAGGATGGCGGTGCTGAACAGCATGATGAGGCTGACGAGAATGCCCCAGCCGAGCCGCGGCAGGTAACGCGGCAGCCAGTCCCAGCGCATGAAAACGGCGACGGCGACGACGAAGGCCGCGAACACGAGCATCATGACGATGCGATGCGGCAGGAAGAAGCTTTTGGCCGTCGGCAGATCCTCGGGCGTGAAGGCGACGGCGTGGGTGGTTTCGTCGGTCATCGGTTCACCGCAAAACCGCGTCGGGCATGGCGTTCGAGCATGCCGATGAAGACGTTGGAGACGAGCGTCAGCGCCAGGTAGAGCGCACCGGCGGCGAGGAAGAACAGGAGGTAGGCCTTGGTCGTGCCTGCCGCCTGGCGGGTGACAAGCGTCAACTCGCTGAAGCCGACGACGGCAAGAAGTGCCGTGTCCTTCGTGGCGATCAGCCAGAGATTGGAAAGCCCGGGAATGGCATAGGGCAGCATCGCCGGCAGGGTGATGCGGCGCAAAACCTTGGCCGGCGACATGCCATAGGCGCGTGCCGCCTCGATCTGGCCTGCGGGCACCGCCTTGATCGCGCCGCGCAGCACCTCGGTCGAGTACGCCCCCTGCACGACGCCGATCACGAAGATGCCGGCCATCAGGCCGCTGATGTCGACCGGGCCGATCGCAAAGAGGGCAAGCACCTGGTTGAGCAAGTCGGTGCCGGCATAATAGAGCAGAAGGATCAGCACCAGTTCCGGCACCGCGCGCACGACCGTGGTGTAGCATTCGAGCAGGTCACGCAGCACCGGGCCGCCATAGAGCTTGCCGAAGGCGCCGCCGATGCCGAGCGCCAGGCCGAGCGTGAAGCCGCCGACGGCAATCTGGATCGAGTTGAAGAAGCCTTGCAGCAGCACGCCGCCCCAGCCGGGTGCTGAAAGCGAGAGCAGGCCCCAATTGACGAGGGAATCCGCAGCCATAGGTCGAGCTCCGATGGCGCCGGCCGGCGGACGCTGCAGCGCTGCGTGCCCTTCAGACACCCAACGCTGCAGCAGGTCGATCGCCGGCCGATCGCGCCTTACTTGCCGTAGACGTCGAAGTCGAAGTACTTCTTCGAGAACGTGTCGTAGGTGCCGTTGTCGCGGATCGCCTTGATCGCGGCGTTGACCTTGTCCTTGAGCTCGGTTTCGCCCTTGCGCAGGCCGACGCCGACACCGGGACCGATCACGGCGACGTCTTCGGCGACTTCGCCCTTGTAGTCGCAGCATTCCTTGCCCTGGTCGGTCGCGAGGAACGCTTTCAGCGCAATCGCGTCCGCCTGCACGGCGTCGAGACGGCCGGCGGCGAGGTCGTTGTTGGCCTCGTCCTGCGTCTGGTATTCCTTGACGTCGACGCCTGCCGGCGCGAAGTGCTTGGCGGCATAGGCCTGGTGGACCGTCGACACCTGGACGCCGAGCGACTTGCCGTTGAGGCCTTCCGGCGTCGGCTTGATGTCCTGGCCCTTGGTGCCGATGATGCCGGTCGGGGTGTTGTAGTACTTGTCGGAGAAATCGATCGTCTTCAGGCGTTCATCGGTGATCGACATCGAGCTGATGATCATGTCGATCTTCTTCGACGTCAGCGCTGGAATGATGCCGTCCCAGGCGACCGGCGTCAGCACGCATTCGAGCTTGGCTTCGGCGCACATCGCATTCATGAACTCGACTTCCCAGCCTTCCCATTTGCCGCTGGCGTCAGGTGCCGTGAACGGCGCATAGGGCTCGGCGGCGACGCCGACCTTCAGCGCTTCCGCCGATGCCGCGACACCGCCGCTGACGGTAATTGCCGCCGCGACGGCCAGGACTTTCAATGCCTTCTTCATGCTGTTCCCCTTTTTGGTTGTTTAGCATTCAGGAATTCAGTGAATGGAACTGATGAACTTCTTGAGCCTTTCCGATTTCGGCGCGCCGAAAATGGCCTCTGGCGGGCCCTGTTCCTCGATCACGCCGTTGTGCAGGAAGACGATGTGGTTGGCGACGTCGCGCGCAAACTTCATCTCGTGGGTGACGAGGATCATGGTGCGCTTTTCGCGCGCCAGATCGCCGATGACCGAGAGAACTTCGCCGACAAGCTCCGGATCGAGTGCCGAGGTCGGCTCGTCGAAGAGCATGACCAGCGGCTGGATCGCAAGCGCCCGGGCGATCGCGGCGCGTTGTTGCTGGCCGCCGGAAAGGAACGCCGGATAGGCGTCGCGTTTCTCGTAGAGGCCGACGCGCTTGAGCAGGGTTTCGGCCGTCGCGATCGCTTCGGCCTTGGGCTTGCCGAGCACGTGGATCGGCGCCTCGATGACGTTCTCGAGGATGGTCATGTGCTGCCAGAGATTGAAGCTCTGGAACACCATGCCGAGCTGGCTGCGGATGCGCTGGACCTGGCGGCGGTCTTCCGGCACCAGGCCACCACGACCGTCGGATTTCATCTTGATCTTTTCGCCATGCACGCTGACGCTGCCGGCCGAGGGAAGTTCAAGCAGATTGATGCAGCGCAGGAAGGTGGATTTGCCGGAGCCGCTGCCGCCGATAATGGCGATCACGTCGCCCTGCTTCGCTGTGAGCGAAACCCCTTTCAGCACTTCCAATGGCCCGAAACGCTTGTGCAGGTCAGTGACCGCGATTGCCTGGGCCGCATCCGTCATCGGCGCGCCGCTCCCATGGCTCCGCGAGCTTTTTCTGTCCGCATGAAACAGTTCCCCTGTCGTATCCGCGCGGCATCTTTGGCCTGTCACGGGTTTTGTTGGTGGGCATGGTTGCACTTGTGTAGCTATTATTCAAGCGTATAATAATACGCGCCGTCGATTTTTTGACGCCCGCCCAAAGCCCTGATTTCCCGAAGGAGCCGCCCATGCCCCCGTTCCGGCCGAAGCCTTTGCCGACCGCGCCTGAACAGGATTTCGCGCAGCTTCTCGGCCAGAGTGCCGCATGAACAGACGCAGCTTTCACCGCGCGCCGGAGGGCGAGCGCCGCCAGGAACTGATCGAAGCGACGCTCGACTGCATCTCCGAATTCGGGCTGAAGGGTGCGACGGTCAGGCAGATCGCCATCCGCGCCGGCGTGACGGCCGGGCTGGTGCGCCACTATTTCGAATCGAAGGACCAGATGGTTGCCGAGGCCTATCGGGCCGTCATCGCCTCCTTGACCGAGAAGGCGAGCAAGGTCGAGGGCGATCCGGAGACGCGGCTTCGCGATTTCATTGCGATCAACCTCACCGAGCCGGTCGCCGACAGCCGCAGCATCTCGCTCTGGGCCGCCTTCATCAGCCAGGTCCGCGTCGACCCGGTGCTCTCCGAGATCCATCGCGAGGGTTATCTGACGTTCCGCAATTCGCTGCAGGAACTGCTGGCCGACTTCCTCGCCGCCAAGGGCAAGCCGGCCGATGCCGAAACCTGCCGGGCGTTCGCCATCGCCATCAACGGGCTCGTCGACGGCCTCTGGGTGGAAGGGTGCCTGGCGGGCGACCTCTTTCGCGAGGGCGAGCTCGTCGCCATCGCCATGTCGTCGGTCGAAGCGCTGCTCGGCACGACGATCGGAACTGTAAAACAATGAAAACGGGAGAAAGCACCATGCGCTATGCGTCCATCACCGAACGTCTTGCCGACCTTGGTTCGGGGAAATGGGCGCTGCATATCCGTGCCCGCCAGCTGAAGGCAGGTGGCGCCGACATCATCGAGCTGACGATCGGCGAGCCGGATCTGCCGCCGGATCGCGCCCTTCTCGACGAATGCCAGCGCGCGATGAATGCCGGGCGCTACCGCTATTCCAATGGCCGTGGGGAGCCGGCGGTCGTGGCGGCCGTCGCGGAGAAATACCGCCGCCGTCGCGCCGATGTGACGACGGATAACGTGCTTTGTTTCCCTGGCACGCAGACGGCGCTCTTTGCCGTGATCCTGGGGTTGGCGGAGGCCGGCGACGCCGTACTTGTCGGCGATCCGCTCTATGCGACCTATGAAGGGGTCATCCGCTCGACCGGCGCCCACCCGGTGCTGGTGCCGCTGAAGCCGGAACACGGTTTCCACATGCAGGCCGCCGACCTCGAAAAGGCGATCACGCCGGAAAGCCGGGTGCTCCTGCTCAACACGCCGCACAATCCGACCGGCGCCGTGCTGACGGTCGACGAGATTGCCGCGATCGGCGAGGTCGCCCGCCGTCACGATCTCTGGATCGTCTGCGACGAGGTCTATGAGGAACTGGTCTTCGACACCGTCTTTGCCTCGCCTTTCGACAATCCCGATCTTGCCGAGCGCACCATCGTCGTCTCGTCGATCTCGAAGTCGCACGCAGCCCCTGGCTTCCGCAGCGGCTGGGCGGTCGGCCCGGTCGAGTTCACCGAGCGGCTGCTGCCGGTCTCTGAAACCATGCTTTTCGGCACCCAGCCCTTCATCGCCGACATGACCGCCTACGCCCTGACGCACGACATCGATACGGCGCGGCGGATGCGCGATTCCTACAGGTCGCGGGCCGCGCAAATCGTCTCCGGTCTTGCCGAGGCACCCGGTATCGAAGTGTTCGCGCCGGAGGCGGGCATGTTCACTTTGATCGACGTTTCCGGAACCGGCCTCGACGGCGATGCGTTTGCCTGGGCACTGCTCGAAGAGGAGGGTGTTGCCGTCATGCCCGGATCGTCCTTCGGTGACGAGGCACAGAACTACCTGCGCGTCAGCCTGACCGTGCCCGACGGTGCCATCGACGAGGCCTGCCGGCGTATCACGGCGCTCGCAAAGCGAGCCAGCCTGCGCAAGGAGCGCCGCGCATGACGATGGAAAAAACGGTTGGAGAAGTCCTCGTCGATCTGCTCGAAGCCAATGGCGTCGAGGTGGTTTTCGGCATTCCCGGGGTGCACACGGTCGAGCTTTATCGCGGTCTGGCGGCCTCGAAGATCCGTCACGTGACGCCGCGCCATGAACAGGGCGCCGGCTTCATGGCCGACGGTTATGCCCGCGTCAGCGGCAAGCCGGGTGTTGCCCTCGTCATCACCGGGCCCGGCCTCACGAACACGATCACGGCCATGGCCCAGGCGCGGCAGGATTCGATCCCGATGCTGGTGATTTCAGGCGTCAACCGCCGCGATTCGCTCGGCCATGGCCGTGGGCTTCTGCACGAACTGCCCGACCAGCACGGCATGATGAAGACGCTGGCGCTCTATTCGCACACGCTGCTCAATCCGGAAGACCTGCCTTTCGTCGTCGACCGCGCCTTCTCGGTGCTCGTTTCCGGCCGGCCGGGACCGGTGCATATCGAAATCCCGACCGACGTGATGTCGGCGAAGATCGCGCCGCAGGCGGTGCGGCCGGCAACCGCCACGCGCCCGCGCTCCGACAGCGAGACGCTGCAGCGCGCCGCCATCCTCTGCGCCGATGCCTCGCGGCCGGTGATCATCTGCGGCGGCGGTGCCCTGACGGCGGAAGCCGAAGTGGCGGAGCTTGCCGAAAAGATCGGCGCGCCCGTCGTCACCACCGTCAATGCCCGCGGCATGCTCTCGGGCAGTCCGCTCAGGGTTCCCGCAAGCCCCAGCCTGAAGGCGGTCCGGTCGCTGCTGAAGGAAGCCGACCTGGTGCTCGCGCTCGGCACCGAAATGGGCCAGACCGACTACGACATGTATGCCGACGGCGGTTTTCCGGCGCTGCGCAACCTCATCCGCACCGACATCGACGCGGCGCAGCTCGCGCGCGGTCCATATGCAGCCCTCTCCATCCTCTCCGGCGCCAAGGCGGCAACGGCAGGCATCCTCGCCTTCCTGCCCGGCCACGCCGCGAAGGATGGCGCGGGACGTGCCGAAACCGCACGGCGGGCGGCGCTGAAGGAGCTGACGCCGAAGATGCGGGCCGAGATCGCCGTCGTCGAAACCATCTACAAGACGTTGCGGGATTGCACCGTCGTCGGCGACTCGACCCAGGCCGTCTATGCCGGCAACCTCTATTGTGATGCGCCGCGGCAGCGCAGCTGGTTCAACTCGGCGACCGGCTACGGTTCGCTCGGCTACGCGCCGCCGGCAGCCGTCGGCGCGGCGGTCGCAGACCCATCGCGGCCGGTGGTCTGCCTCGTCGGCGACGGCGGTTTCCAGTTCTCGCTGGCCGAGATCGGTTCGGCCGTCGATGCGCAGGCGCAGGTGATCTTCCTCGTCTGGAACAATGACGGCTACCAGGAAATCGAAAGCTACATGGTCGATGCCGGCGTCACGCCGGAAGGCGTCAAGCCCTCGGCGCCGGACTTCCTGCTGGCGGCCAAGGCCTATGGCGTCGAGGGGCAGCGGCTTGCTTCCGTCGGCGATCTTTCCCAGGCGCTTGCAGACGCCGTGAAGCGCAAGGGACCGTCGCTCATCGAGATCCACGAACGGCGAACGAGCGGCCTGACGGCCTGAACAACGCAAGCCGCGAAACGGGCCGGATTTGACTTTTCCGACCTGGAATGGTGTTAAAGGCGCCCATGCTCGATTCCGGCCACGTTCTTTCGATAAGGTCGGGCATTCGGGCTATATTTTCGTCTCGCTGGCGTTCAGCCGTCAGGGAAAGGGACCGCGTCCTCGATGGACCGCATGGGTGGTGGCAGCAAGAACATGCAGGCCGGCCGGCTTCTCGCCGTGCTGTGGCTGTTCTGCGCCTCCTTCGCAATGCAGGTCATCTCGGTCGGGCAAAGCATCCCCTCCCGCTCGTCATCGGGGGCCCAGGCCGGCAATGTCAGCGACACCGGTTCGAGCGACCGCCCCACCGCAAGGCAGCTCTCGCGGGCGACACCGCTTTCAGACCTGCGTTTCACGGCCGAGCGCAAGGACGCCAAGTCCGCAGCCGACGATGGCTTGCCGGCGCTGCTGCCTGAATCCGCCGAGCTGAAGTTTCCTGAACTTTCGGGCGGCCAGGTCCTGCGCCGCATTGCGCTTTCCATCGGCAAAACGCCGAGCCACGGCCCGCATATCCGCGCGCCTCCGCACGCTTGATCCCACCATCCATTCCGGCTGGCCTGCGGCTTCGGTCGCAGCATTGCCTTCAATGAAAACAAAGTCCTGACGACGCGCCCCGTGCCCGTGCAGGCTCTTTTGGAACCACACCATGCGTACATCGAAATGGGCGATTCTCGTCTATCTCGTCGTGATCATCTTCGGATGTGTCGCGGCGCTCCCCAACGTGCTGACGCAAGCACAACGTGAACAGTTTGCCGCCTGGCTGCCGGTCAAGCCGGTGACCCTCGGCCTCGACCTCAAGGGCGGCTCGCACCTTGTGCTCGAAGTCGATGCCAACGGCCTGCGCAAGGCTCGGCTTGAAACCCTGCTCGACGATACGCGCAGGGCGCTGCGCACTGAGCGCATTTCGGCCTCTTCGGCTCGCATCGCCGGCGATACCGTCACCGTGAAGATCGAAGACCCGGCTGACCGGGAAAAGGTGCTGCCGAAGCTGAAAGAGCTGGCGGCTCCGGTCGGCACGCTCGGTTTCGGCGGCTCGGCCTCCGATATCGAGGTCACCGAGAATGCTGACACCGTCACCATCGCTATGACCGAGGCCGGCCTTGCCGACCGCACCACCAAGGCAGTCGAGCAGAGCCTGGAAATCATCCGTCAGCGCGTCGACACCGTCGGCGTTGCCGAACCGTTGATCCAGCGTGTCGGTTCCGACCGTATTCTCGTGCAGCTTCCGGGTCTCGAAGACCCGACGGCGTTGCGCCAGCTCCTCGGTTCGACGGCGCAGATGAGCTTCCACATGGTCGACCAGACCGTGGATCCGAACCAGCCGCCGCCGCGTGGCGTCGACATCCTGCCGGGTGCGCACGACAACAACAAATACGCGGTCGAAAGCCGCGTTGCGATTTCGGGCGAGCGTCTGGCCGATGCCAAGGCCGGCTTCGACCAGCGCACGAATGAACCGATCGTGTCCTTCACCTTCGATACACTCGGCGCGCGCCAGTTCGCTGAAATCACCCAGGCTGCCGTCGGCAAGCCCTTTGCCATCGTTCTCGACGGCAAGGTCCTGACCGCACCGGTCATCCGCGAACCGATCATCGGTGGCAACGGCCAGATCAGCGGCAACTTCACCGCCCAGGAAGCGACCGTTCTGTCGGCGTTGCTGCGCTCCGGCGCACTGCCGGCGCCGCTGACCGTCATCGAAGAGCGTTCCGTCGGCCCGAACCTCGGCTCCGACTCGATCCGCATGGGCATCTATACCGGCCTTGCCGGCTTTGCCCTCGTCGTCACCCTCATGGTCGTGCTCTACGGCGCATGGGGCATGATCGCCAATGTCGGCCTGGTGCTGCACACGATCCTGACGATCGCGCTTCTCGCCATGCTCGGCTCGACGCTGACCTTGCCCGGTATCGCCGGTATCATTCTCGGCATCGGCATGGCGGTGGACGCCAACATCCTGATCAACGCGCGTATCCGCGAAGAAACGGAAGCGGGCGCCGGTGCGATGAAGGCGCTCGATATCGGCTTCAACAAGGCCTACGCAACCATCATCGATAGTAACGTCACGACGCTTTCGGGCACCGTGCTGCTCTTCGCCTTCGGCTCCGGCCCGGTCAAGGGCTTCGCCGTCACGATGATGCTCGGCATCATCATCTCGATGTTCACATCGATCACCGTCGTTCGCCTGATGATGCGCGAAGTCGTTGTCCGCCGGAAGATGAAGAAGCTCGAGATCCCGTCGCTGTTCGGCAAGGTTCCGAAGCTTCCGTCCTTCTCCTTCATGAAGGGCCGCTTTGTCGCCATCGGCATGTCGGCCTTCCTGTCGGTCAGCTCCGTCGTGCTGTTCTTCACGCCTGGCCTCAACTACGGCATCGACTTCGTCGGCGGCATCCAGGTCGAGACCACCTCGAAGAACACACTCGATCTGCCGGCGCTGCGCCACAACCTTGAAGCCCTCAACATCGGCGAAGTGGCGCTGCAGGAATTCGGCCAGGACAAGTCGGTCCTGATCCGCGTCCAGCGTCAGCCGGGCGGCGAGCAGGAGCAGACCGCGGCGCTGAACCGCATCAAGGATGCCGTCGTCCAGACGATCCCGGATGCGAGCTTCGAACGCACCGAAGTCGTCGGCCCGACCGTCAGCACCGAGCTTGCCCGTTCGGGCTTCCTCGCCGTCGGTCTCGCCATGGTGGCGATCCTGCTCTACATCTGGTTCCGCTTCGAATGGCACTTCGCCGTCGGCGCGATCGCGGTCCTGTTGCTCGACATCACCAAGACGATCGGCTTCTTCGCGCTGACTGGCATCGACTTCAACCTGACGGCCATTGCGGCGCTCTTGACGATGATCGGTTACTCGGTCAACGACAAGGTCGTGGTTTATGACCGCATGCGCGAGAACCTCAGGAAGTACAAGTCGATGCCGTTCTCGGATCTCATCGACATGAGCATCAATCAGGTGATCGCGCGATGCATCTTCACCTCGATGGCCACGGCCTTCTCGCTGGTGCCGATGGCGATCTGGGGCGGCGATGCGGTCAAGAGCTTCGCCTGGCCGATGATCTTCGGCGTGATCGTGGCAACGACCTCGTCGATCTATATCGGCGGCCCGATACTGCTGTTCCTCAATCGCTGGTGGAAGGATCGCGAAGCGTCTCGCGGCGGCACGACCACGCCGCAGGCGGGAACGCCGGCGGCCTGATCCCGCTTTTGAGGATATAAAACGTGAAGGGGCGGCCGGAAGGGCCGCCCCTTTTTTGTCCGAATGTGCTGTCTTTATCCACCCGTGCCTTGCAGACTGATTCTTCGCTTCCTAAATAGCGTGGGTCGCCGGTTTCGGGACGGGTGAACGGATTTTGCGTCCGCGACCCCTAAAATTTAATAGGTGAAGAATTTTTTTTCTGCGTCTTCATCTTTTTAATTGACGGAATTGGTAGATTATTCTAGTTTGCCATCACGTGACGCGGGGAGTCCGCCTCACGGTTGTTCATCAAACGCTCCGGCATTGCTGATGCCGGGCCAGCCAAAGGAGAGTGACATGTCCGAAACCGTCTCGACCGCCGCCTTCTTCGGCACGCGTCTCCTTTGTCGCGCAACAGAGAAAAAATGGCACATTCGCAATCTTTGCCGAATGTGACCTTCGAACCCCTCGAACTTTATCTTTTGCCGAAATTGAAAGTTTCCGCGCCGCAGGCGTGGATGGAGCGTTATTTGTATGAGCAAGCAGGTTATCGAATTTGGCGGCGAAGCCGTCGGTGTTGTTGTCCCGGATGAAGATCGCTTCAAGTTCCTGGCGGTGAAGTATCACGTCTGGGATCTGGACGCGAAGCGCTTCGGCTCGGCCGACGAGGCACGGGCCGCGATCCGGCAGCTCTTGGCCCATCAGGCCGTGCAGGCCAAGCGGCATAACCATAGCGCCGCCGCCTGAAGCGGGTGAGAAAAGCCGGTTTCGGCTTTTCTCCCGCATCCGTCCGGACGGCATTCCAACATCTTCGCCGTATCCGCTGCGCCCATTGCCCGCGACATCGGCCAATTCCCCACTATAATTATATGTTGGCAGTACGTTTCTTGTGCTATGCCAAGATATATTTGCATTTGCGCGGATGATTCCCGTTTCTTAGGGGTGCCGCCGCAGGGAAAGCGTGCCGGAATGCTGACGAAGAAGGGAAAGTACGGACTGAAGGCCTTGGTCGATCTTGCACGGCTGGAGCCGGGCGAGACTGCCTTCATTACCGAGATCGCGCAGCGCAACAACATCCCGAAAAAGTTCCTGGACACGATCCTGCTCGAACTGCGCAACGCCGGCATGCTGCGCTCGAAGAAGGGGCCTGGCGGCGGTTACTCGCTATCGCGGCCCGCTTCCGAAATCCGCATCGGCCACGTGATCCGTACGCTGGACGGTCCACTTGCGCCGATCCGCTGTGCGAGCCGCACGGCCTACGAGGTCTGCGAGGACTGCAACGATCCCGAGACCTGTCAGGTGCGGGTTTCGATGACGACGGTCCGCGATGCCGTCGCCGCGATTCTCGATTCGATGACGCTCGAAGAGTTTGCGGCCGACAAGTCGATGCCGCTCGAAATGGAAGAAAAGCGCGCCGGCTGACGAAAACGCCGCAGATCGCGCCAGTTTTCCCCCGAACTCTGCTTCCAACACTTGGTTTGCCAAGAAAAAGCGCTTATCTGCCGTCAATGGTCTGGCGGGCAAATTCATGCCTGTTGCTTAAGTCGTCTGAGAATTGGGGTCATCATGGGTTTGAGACATGTATCGGCGGATGATCGCACCGCACTTGCGGCCCTGGAGTCGATCGGTCGGACGCTGACGACCGCGATGGCTGGCATCAAGGCGCTGGCGGATCAGTTCGGCGCCGACGAAGTCTTTGCCCGCAGTGTCGTCGAAGCCGTTGAACTGGTCGGCGAAAGCAAGGGCCGCGTCGTCGTCTCCGGCGTCGGCAAGAGTGGCCATATCGGCCGCAAGATCGCAGCCACCCTGGCCTCGACCGGAACGTCCGCCTATTTCGTGCACCCGACCGAAGCAAGCCACGGCGACCTCGGCATGGTCACCTCACAGGACGTGCTGATCCTGCTCTCCTGGTCGGGCGAGACGGCCGAGCTTGCCAACATGCTGACCTACGCCAAGCGCTTCAATGTGCCGATCGTCTCGATCTGTGCCAACCGCGACAGCGTGCTGGCGCGCAACTCCGAAGTGCCGATCGTGTTGCCGAAGGTGCAGGAAGCCTGCCCGCACGGCCTCGCGCCGACCACGTCGGCGATGCTGCAGCTTGCCATCGGCGACGCGCTTTCCATCGCGCTGCTGGAGCGGCGCGGCTTTTCGGCCGAGGACTTCAAGACCTTCCATCCGGGCGGCAAGCTCGGCGCGCAGCTGCGGCTCGTTCGCGAACTGGCGCATGAGGGCGCCCAGATGCCCTTGCTCAGGATGGGCCGCCCGATGAGCGAGGCGCTGATTGAGATGTCGTCCAAGGGCTTCGGTGTCGTCGGCATCGTCGACGACGCCGGCAAGCTGGTCGGCGTGATCACCGACGGCGACCTGCGTCGTCACATGTCCGGCGACCTTTTGCTGCAGCCGGTCGAGGCGGTGATGTCGCGCAATCCGCGCGTGATCCGCGGCGACGTGCTTGCAAGCGGCGCCATGGAGTTCATGCAGCAGCACAAGGTGACGGTGCTGTTCGTGGTCGACGATGGCGGAGCGCCGGTCAGCATCCTGCATATCCACGACCTGCTGCGCGCCGGCGTCGTCTGAGAGCCAGAGCAGTGCTCCGGCCGGCGAAGACGACCTAACCCTTCACCACGGCGGGCCAATCGCTCGTCGTGCCCGGCTGCACCGGCCGCTCCAGATAGGTCGAAAGCACCACATAGCTGCGCGTCGCCTTGACGCCGGGCGTGTCGTAGAGGCGCGCCAGCAGCCCTTCGAGCGCGTGCGTGCTTTCCGTGCGAACCTTGAGCAGCATGCACGTGTCGCCGGCGACCGAATGGATTTCCTCCACTTCCGGGCATTCCTCGATCGCAAGCAGCGCCTGGGTCTTGCCCCAACCGGTCGTGTCGACATGGACGAAGGCAAGCAGCGTCTTGCCGACCGCGTCCGGATCGATGAGCGCAGATACGCGGCGGATTGCACCCGACCGGCGGAGCCGCTTTACCCGTTCATGCGCCGCCGGCGGCGAAAGCCCGACGCGTTCGCCAAGCTCGGCATAGCTCGTGGTCGCGTCCTCGACCAGAACGCCTAATAGCTTTCGGTCCATCGCGTCGAGGTCGCGTTCCGGCGGACGTTTCCGCCGAACGTCATCTGTATTTTGATCCATACCGAAAATTCCTCTTGTTGCTGAATTTCATTCTGCAAAAATGAAGGAATGACGAACATCAATCAACCCATTTCACCGGCCTCCATCGACAGGGTGCGTATTCCGCCCTTCGCCTATGTCCTGACCGTGTGCATTGGCGTCATCGGCTCCAACTCGCTGGCGCTCGGGCCGATCGCGCCGGAAGTGGCACGCAGCCTCGGCGCGGATGTTCCGTCGGTGATGGTCGCTTCGGCCGCATTCGGGCTTGGTACGGCCGTCAGCGCCATCTTCCTTGGCCGCTTCATCGACCGCTACGGTCCGCATCGCATTCTGGCCGCGGCCCTGTTGCTTCTGGCCGCCGGGCTTGCCGGCAGCGCGCTGGCGCCGATGCTGGCGTTCCTGGTCGCCGCGCAGCTCGTGGTCGGCGTCGCCACGGGTATAGCGCTTCCTTCGATCTACACGCTGGCCTCGATGATCGCGCCGGCCGGACGGGAAAGCGAGACGATCGGCCTGGTGCTGACCGGCTGGACGCTCAGTATGGTGGCCGGTGTGCCGCTATCGGCAGCGATCGCCGACTTCGGAGGATGGCGCGCCGTCTACGTCGTCGTCGCCGCAGCCACGCTGATCGCCTGCGCCGCGGTCAGGCTCGCTCCGGTGCGCGAACGCGCGGCCGGCACGACGACGTCGCCGCTGGCAGCACTTGGCGTACGTGGCGCTGGGCCGCTTCTGGTCGCCTGCGCTGCCTTCATGGCCGCATTCTACGGGGTCTATGCCTATATCGGCGAGCACCTGCACGCGGCACTCGGACTGCCCCTCAGCGCCAATGGCCTTGTGGCCGTTTCCTACGGGTTCGGCTTCGGTGCGGCTGCCCTTCTCGACCGCCTGATCGATCGCTTCGGCGCGGGCCGATTGCTGCCGCTGATTTTCCTTGTCGTCGCCGGCGTCTATGCCGCGATGGCTGCCGCGAGCGGCTCCTACACGGCTATGCTCGTTGTCGTCTTCTTCTGGGGCCTTGCCAACCATTTCGGTCTCAACGTGCTGATCATGCGGCTGACGGGGCTCGATCCGGCCAGGCGTGGCGCGATCATGGGGCTGAACAGCGGCGTCACCTATCTGTCGCTCTTTGCGGGGACGCTTGGTTTCGGCGTGGTCTATGCCGGGGCCGGTTTTTCCGCGCTGCCCTTGACTGCCGCCGGACTGATGCTGGTCGCCGCGACGCTCGCACCGCGCTGAGGCGCCCGGCCGAAATCGAGGGGTGCTCTACCCGTGGCGGGACGCGGAGCGCGTCCGCTTTGCCGGTTTCCGGCGCGGCGGCGGGTCGATGAAGGCACCGGGCTCGTTGAGGCTGCACTCGTTCAGCCGCCGGGCAATCGCTTCCGCGCCGGCATCGGTCCCGGCGCGGGAATAGAAATTGCCGCGCACCTGGATCGACGCGGCGAGCAGGCGGAACATCGCGACACCGAGTTCAGGCTCCGGCGCTTGCGGCGCCTGCCAGAAGGCGTCGAGCGGCTGCTGGTCGGTCAGCCCGGCAATATCGAAGACGGCAGTGCCGAGCACCTTGACCGGCCGTCCCTGTTTCAGGGCGTGCAGGCCGGCCGTGGAATTCACCGTGACCATGCCGGCGCTCGCCTCGCCAAGTGTGTCGAGGTTGCCGCCATCGAGGTAGAAGACGCGCCCGCCCAGGCTCAGGGCCGTCGCTCGCTGTTCGATGAAGCTGCGCCAGGGGATGAGGTCGTTGTCGAGCGGATGCACCTTGAAGACGAGGCGCGCATCTTGCGGGGCGCTCGCCGCAAAGGAAGCCAGGACCTCCGAGATCGCATCCTTCTGGCTGTGGAAGGGCGAATGCGCCCTTAGCTGAAAGTCGGTTTCGAGCTGGAGCGGATAGACGAAATAGGGGGTGTCTTCGGAAAGCAACTTGGCAGCGGTTGCCACCGCTTCCGAGCTGCGCCGCTTTTCGCAGAGGAGCCTGCGCACCCAGCCGGCATATTCGGCGAGCGGATGAAAGATCGCGTGGCGGCGGTAATGAGGAAACAGGAACCAGAAAAACACGTTCGGCAGATTGTAGAGCAGATCGTAGCTCGCATCGGCGAGGAACGTCTGGCTGTAACGCTTGCGCCAGTCCGGCTCCGGCAGGCTCGAAGCGGCCGAAAGGATCTGCGCGGCGTCGTTCGGAAAATGGGAATTCGACGACATGCCGTTGCGCTCGAGCGTCAGCCAGTCCGGCCGCAGGTAGCCCATCTCGATAACGGCGACACGGACGCCGGCCTGCCTGGCGACGGTGGTGGCTGCCCGGTGGTAGGGCCGCTCCTCGCCGAGAAGCAGCATATCGGTGACGCCGTGGGTGGCGATGAAGGTCTGGAGATAGCCGGGCCAGGCTGCCGCCGTACCGCGATAGTTGAAGCCGCCCTTGCGGCGCCAGAAGATCTGGTCGCCGACGTTCAGATTGATCCTGAAGCAGCGGTGGCCGAGCGCTTCGAGCCGGTCGGCGATCTTGCGGAAGATCGGCGAGGAGGGGCCCTGCAGGAACAGGAAGACCCGCTGTCCCGGCCGGCCGGCCGCACCGGCCGATGTCATCGAAGCGTTCTCCATTGCCGACCGCCGCTATCGCAGCGTATCCTTTCTGAGGTTCGCGTGGTTGAGAAGCGCCTCGATCAGGTTCCACGCTTCGACGCTGCTGGGCTCGACCGACTTCTGGGACGCGCGCTTTGCCTTGGCGAGCGGCACGATCAGATAGTCGGTTCGCGGATCGGGAAAGGGATCCGCGAAGGATTTGAGCAGCGGCGCGTGGTCGCCGTAGAAGACGAGCCAGACCGGACGGTCGAGTTTGTCCAGCCGCTCGCTCAATGTGTTGAGCGCTGCGTCGGACTGTTCGAGGATAGCCAGGTAGATGTCGACGGGATTGGTGAGATCGCCGACTCGGCCCGGCTCCCATGGACCGTGATTGGCCATGGAGGCGACGAAGATGAAGCCGTTCTCATCTTCGGGCAGCGTCTCGCACGCATCGATCACCTTTGCTGCGAGCTTCTCGTCGGTGACGTAGGGCCCGTCCCGTTCGGGGTGATGGTCGAAGCCGTCGAGCATCGTCAGCTTGGAGAAGCCGAGCTGCGGCATCGCCTTGTGTCTGAGAAAGAAGGTCCGGTCATAGGGGTGGATGAAGTGGGTGTTCCAACCGGCCCGCTTCATCTTTCCCGGCCAGACGACGTCGGCATAGTGCGACGCGCGCAGATACGGATAGCTGGCGTCGACATGGATGTCGTCGGGCTCCAGCCCGCTGATGACGGCGAATTCGGTGCGCAGCGTGTAGCCGCCTTCGAACACGCTGCTGAGCCGGCCCCATTGCACCGCCTCGCGCCGCAACCGGTCCAGCGTCGGAAGTTTCAGGGTATCGACGCCGAAGTGCCGCATGTCGATGAAGGATTCCGATTGCCAGACGACGATCAGCGGCGAGCCGTCGTCACCGATCAGATCCTGCACGGCGGCCCGGACGATTTCCGAAAGTTCCGCGACGATCTTCTCGCGCCGGACGCCGAGCCAGATGATGAATCGGAAAACGACCGAGCCGAAGGTGCCGAAGCGCACCGTGTTCATCTTGACATCGAGCACCTTGAGCAGCCGCTGCACCAGCGCCGCGGTCGGCCGGTTCACCGGGCCATAGAAGAGCAGGAGCCAGGGACCGTAGGCGATACCGAGCATCACCAGGATCCAGAAGGCCTTGCCCCGATCCGGCAGGATGGACGGCTCGAAATACATGTAGAGGCCGGAAACGCCGAAGACGTAGAGGAAGGCGACGGTCCAGAAGACGACGTTCAGCGAACTCGCATAGAAGATCGTCTTGTACTTGAACACGTCGACGACAAGCGCGATGTCGGAGAAGATCAGCGGCTCGCGGATGAATTTGAACTTGGCGCGGGAGATGCCGGTGAAGATGATGAAGAAGCTCATCGTGCCGGCCGCCGCATAGAGCGGACGCCAGGAGCCGGCGAAGAAGCCGGCAAAGACCAGCGCGATGACCGGCAGGCGGGCAAGCACATCGACCACGTCCTGCGTGCGTCCGAAGGGCGAGGGATTGGCGCGCCGCTCCCGCTTCGGCAGAGCGAAGCGGTCGGTGAAGAAGATCACCGCACAGGATAGCAGATAACAACCAAGCGTCAGTGTTATCGGGTAGTCGTGCAGCTGAAAGGGAAGCAACGCCAAGCGGAAACCTTCATGTCTTCATGCTGGCCGACGCCGCTTTTTGCGGCACAGCGTCCGCCCGACACTTAGATCTTATCGATGCTAGGTACAAGCGCCGTCAGGTCTGCCGCTCAGACACTCCACGATTATGCGCGGCCGAGGTGCTGTCCTGCGCGATCGCCCTGTCGAACCACCAGTGGATCACGGGGCGAACGGCTGGTCCGAAACGACCGAGCAGGTAGAGCGTCAGCCCGAAAAAGGTCTCGAACCGACCCCGCTCGATGCTCCCGGCAATTCGCTTGGCCACCGCGTCCGCCGGCCAGGGCCGGACCACGCCCATGATCTTTTCGGCCTCGCAGGGGCGGGTCGCCAGTTCGCGTTGAAGCTGCGGTGTCTCCGTGTCCGGTGGGAAGCACACGGAGACGCCGACGCCGTGCGGACGGGCTTCGAAGCGGAGGGCCTGGGCAAAGCCGTGAAGCGCGAACTTCGAGGCGCAGTAGGCCGAATAGCCATAGATGCCGATGAGGCCGGAGCCTGAAGAGATCATCATGATCCGGCCCTTTCCGCGCCGTTTCATGCCGTCATAGACGGCCCGCACCGCATGGACGGTACCGGAAAAATTTATCTCCATCTGCCGTTGGAACGAGGCACTGTCGAGCTCTTCGAACCGGCCCGGTTCGACGACGCCCGCCGACGTCACCAGGATATCGCAGGGACCGAAAGCCTGTTCGCAGCGCCGGATCGCCGCCGCCACGTCGGGCTCCTCCGCGACATCGGCGGCCTCGATCCGGATGCTGTCGGCTTTCGCCCCGGTGGATGCGGCCAGCTTCGCCTGCGCCTGCTCGAGAAGGTCGCGAGAGCGCGCGATCAGCGAGACACGGGCGCCGCGCCCCGCATAGATCGACGCGACCGCCAGGCCGATCCCGCTCGAGCCACCGGTGATGATCACATGCGTCATGCTGGTCGTCCGTTCTGGAGCAGTTTCGGAAGGGGTGCGAGATAGCCTTGTGTCCGCAATTGCGTGAAACAAAGAGATAGAACGTTCCGTGGCGAACTGTTTACCGGAAACGCTTCAGCATGCCGGCGGCAGATGCGGCGCTCTCGCTTATCGCGCCGAGAGCGCCTTCAGCATCTGGTCGATGTCGATGCCGCCGAGACCAAAGTTGCGTTCGGTGAGGTCCGTCAGACGCTCGGCCGTCAGCGTCACCGTCCGGCGGATCTGCTCTTCCGTATGATCGCTGGTGATGAAGAAACGCAGGCGCGCAAGCCCCTCGGGCACGGCCGGGTGGATGATCGGCAGCGCGTTGAGGCCTTCGGCAAGCAGGTCGTTCGAAAGCTGAACGGCGCGCAACGAATCACCGACGAGGACCGGAACGACGGAAAAGCCGCTGCTGAGGCCGGTGTCGAGGCCCGCTTCCTTGGCAAGCTTGAGGAACAGCGCGCCGTTGCGACGCAATGCGGCCGTGCGCGAGGGTTCGCGCTCCAGCACCTCCAGGCTTGCAGTTGCCGCTGCCGCCAGAACGGGCGCCAGACCGACGCTATAGACGAAGCCGCCCGCGGATGCCTTCAGCACTTCAACCAGCGCATCGCTGCCGGCGATGTAGCCGCCGCAGCTCGAGGTGGTCTTGGACAAGGTGCCCATCCAGATGTCGATCTCGCGCGGATCGACGCCGAAATGTTCGGCAAGGCCGCGCCCGGTCTTGCCGAGAACGCCGAGCGAATGCGCCTCGTCGACCATCAGCCAGAAGCCGTACTCGGCCCTGAGCTTCAGAAGCGCTGGCAGATCGGCGACATCGCCGTCCATCGAGTAGATGCCTTCGACGATGACCATGATGCGGCGATAGTCGCCGGCAACGGTGCGCAGCACGTGTTCGAGGTCGGCGACGTCGTTGTGCTTGAACAGCCGGCGGGTCGCGCCCGAGAGCTTGATGCCGGCAAGGGCGCTGTTGTGAATGAACTCGTCGTGGACGACGAGGTCCTTCGGTCCCATCAGGCAGCTGATGGCGGCGACATTGGTCAGGTAGCCGCTGACGAAGCAGACGGCGGCATCGACGCCATAGAAGCTTGCGATCTTCTCTTCGAGCGCCACATGCACCGGGCGCTCGCCGGCGACGAGACGGCTCGCCGACGCGGAAATGCCGAAGGTGTCGATGGTATCGCGCGCCCGCGCGAGCACCTCCGCATGGCGGTTGAGGCCGAGATAGTCATAGGAGGCGAAGTTGATCAGCTTGCGTCCGTCGATGACGGTGGTTGCCCCCGCCGCCGTCTGGTGCGCACGGTAGAACGGATTGGCAATGCCGAGTTGTTCGCTTGCGAACTTCTGGGTCATCACCTGCTTGTATTCCGGCAGGTCTTCGAAACGAGCCTGCTGCCGGCGTGCCGGCGGCGGCATCTCCCGCTCCGAGCGCGCCATGCGGTTGCGCTCGGAGGATTGGTGCGTGTTTCTCATCCGGTCCAGCAGGTTCTCCTTGAGGCTGCTGGTCATCTTGGATGCGCCAGGACCGTTTCCGTTCGTGCTCATTGGCCTTGTGCTTTTTCCTTCGCCGTTCCGACGTGCCTTTGCGCAAGCTCGTTGACGATCTTGTCGTCGGCGGGTTCCGCATCGTCGCTCTGGTCGCGCTTGCTGACCTTTTCATAGAGCTTGCGGGCGACATCGCCAACCGTCGTGTTGTCCGCGACGCCGCTGAGCGGCATGTCGAAGCCGGTATTCTGCTGGAAGCTCATGCCGAGTTCGACGGCCATCAGGCTGTCGAGGCCGATTTCCTTCAACACCTTGGCACGCGTGACCGTATCCTTCGACACCCGCAGGATCGCGGCGATCTCGCCGGCGACGAGGTCGAAGAGGATGTCCTCGGCCTCCTGCGGCGACTTGCCCTCGATCATGGCGACCAAGTCCATCTTGGTGCCTTCGCCGCCGGTCGCATGCTGGTCGGCGCTGCGCAGGATGACTTCGAAGAGGGCGTTCTTGGCGACCGGCAGGTTGCGCGCGGCCGACCAGTCGATTTCCGAAATCATCACGGTTGCCGCATCGACGGTGCCCGGATCGAAGGCCAGATGGCTTTCGACCATGTCGAGCGCGGTCTGTGCCTTGAGCGCGGTCTTGCCGATGCGCTTGGCGAGAATGTCGTTCACATCCGTGTTCTGGACCAGGTAGCCCCTGTCGGCGATCGCGCCGAAACCGACGGCAAGACCCGCAAGGCCGCGGGCGCGACGGGCGCGGGCGAGACCTTCGAGATAGCCGTTGGCCGCAACGTAGTTCGCCTGTCCGGGATTGCCGACGAGTGTCGTCGCCGACGAGAACAGGATGAAGTTGTCGAGCTTGTCGGCAGCGGTCAGCTGATCGAGAACGGCTGCACCCTTGGCCTTGGTGTCGATGACCGGGCGGTTGCGTTCGCGGTTGAGATTGCTGATCAGCGCATCGTCGAGCACCATCGCCGCATGCACCACCGAACGGAGCGGTGCCACGGCGCGCAACTGCTTGAGCAGGCGCTCCGTCGCCACCGGATCGGTGACGTCGCAGGCGTGCACCGTGGCGGAGACGCCGGCCTTTGCCCAGATCTCCATCATGGCCATGGTCTCGGCATCCGCCTGGCCGCGGCGCGAGCAAAGCGCGATCTTCGTCGCGCCCTTTTCGACGAGCCAGTTGGCGGCAGCCAGGCCGAAGCCACCAATGCCGCCGACGACGAGATGCATGCCTGTCGGGTCGACCTTCATGCCGCCATGCGGACGCTTGGCGACGCGATGCTTGCCGACGACCGGCGGCAGCACGACGATCTTGCCGATATGCCCGGCATTCTGCATCAGCCGGAAGGCGTTGCCGATCTCGTCGAAGTCGAAAGCGCGGTAGGGAAGAGGCGTCAGCTTGCCGTCTTCAAACAGCGCGCCGATCTCGGTGAAGATGCGCTTGGTCAGCTTCGGCTGATTGACCAGCAGCTGGTCGGCGTCGATGCCGAAATAGCTGACATTGCGACGGAACGGCCTAAGGCCGATCTTGCTGTCGGCATAGTAGTCGCGCTTGCCGAGTTCAAGGAAGCGGCCGAACGGTTTGACCAGCGCCAGGCTCTGTTCCATCGCCTCGGCAAAGAGCGAGTTGAGCACGAGGTCGACACCTTCGCCGTCCGTCACGGCGCGAACGTCGTTGACGAAATCGAGCGAGCGCGAATCGAAGACGTGGTCGGCACCCAGCATCGACAGGAAACGACGCTTCTCGCGCGATCCTGCCGTGGCGATCACCTTGGCGCCCTTCAGCTTTGCGACCTGAAGTGCGGCAAGGCCGACGCCGCCCGCGGCGCCGTGGATGAGGATCGTTTCATCGGGCTGGATCCGCCCGAGCTCAACCATCGCGTAGTAGGCCGTCAGGAACGCGACAGGGACCGTTGCTGCGGCGACGGGGCTCACCGACTGCGGCAGCCTGGCGACGCCGGCCCGCGAGACGACCGCATGGGTCGAGAAGGCAGACGACGCGATCGCCATGACTGCGTCGCCGACGACAAGGTCATCGACGCCGTCGCCGACGGCGACCACATGGCCGGAAAGCTCCATGCCGATGGTCGCGCCTGCGAAACCATCCTCAAGCGCCTCTTCCGGCAGAAGGCCCATCGCCCACATCACGTCGCGGAAATTGAGGCCGGTCGCTGCAACCGCGACGACGACTTTACCCGGACCTGCCGCGGGAACATCGGCCTCCTCCCAGACAATGCTGCCGACCTGCGAGCTGACGCGCTGGCGGATCGTGGCGGCCTTGAAGGCGGCCGTCGCTGCGTGCGCATTGTCGACCGGACCCGGCACGGCGCGGATCTCGGAGAGCGCAGCGCCGTCCTTGCCTTCGAGCAGCCACTCACGGTTCGCTCCGGCCACCGCCAACAGAGGCAACGCCGCAGCCATTTGAGCGGTCGCCGTCGGCGAACCGTCGATATCGAGCGTGTGGACGTCGAGGAACTCGTACTCGTTCTGAAGCACGCGCGCGAAGGCCCAGAGACCGGCATTGACGCCGTCGCTTGCAACCGCCGCTCCGACCGTCCGGTTGGCGATTGGGGCGCCGCCGGGGCTAACGAGCACGAGGCGGGGGCGCTTGTCTGCGGCGGGCTCGGTGCCGGCCATATGCTGCCGCACCGCTTCGGCAAACGCGCCGAGGACGAGGATCTGCGTTTGCAGCGAAGCGGAATCGTCGGTGCGCGAAGTGGCCGGCGGCGAGGCGAGGAAGACTGCCCGAAGCGGCTGCTCGCCGAGGGTCTCGAAGGCCGTCAGAAGCGCGGTCTTGTCCGCCGACGCGTCGCCGGTCAGGCTGACGCGAACGGCTGAACCAGAGGGCTCGCGTTGTTCATGCCCGGCGATCTCCAGCAGCAGGTAAGGGCCGGACGCCGGTGCCGTGGCGCTGACGGCGGCTGTTGCCGCACCGCGTGCTTCGACGAGGATGACGTTGCCGCTTGCACATTCGCGGTCGGCAATTTCGATCTCGCGCAGGTCGAGATCGCCAAGACATTTCTGCCAGTGCGGGACGGCTGCCAGGTTGCCGATCGGGAACTCTGCGGTCTGGCTGCGCGCGAACCAGCCTTCCGACAGGCCAAGCGCGAAATCGTTGAACAGCGAGGGCGCGCTGACGGCGGCAATCAGTCCACCCGTATCGCTGAGCGCGGTCCGCAGCGCAGTGCGCACCGCGACATCGTCCTCGATCAGGCCATAGAGCGCGTCGGAGGCGCTGACGGCGAGATCGAAGGACGCAAGCGTCGCAAGCTCGCCCTTCTTGAGAATGCGCACATGGGCGTCGTTCTCGAAGCCCAGCTCAAGGCCGCGCTGGGCATTGTCGCGTGCCTCGAACACCGTAAGGCTTGCACCATGCTTCTCGGCAAGCGTCGCCAGCCGCCGGGTGAAGCCGGTCGATACGCTGCCGATTTCGACGATGCGCAGGCGCGCCCCGGCCGGCTGCGTTGCAAGGGCTCGCTCGAGGGCTTCCAGAACGCAGGCCATCCGCTGGCGGCTTGCCTCCGAATGAACGGCCTGATGGTCGAGCGTCGCGTCGCTGATGAAGCTCGACGCGGAGTTCGCTTCGTCACCGGCCTGCAGAGCTTCGATACGCGTGAGCGCTTCCGCATAGGCGTTGTTGATCAGCACGGCCTCGACTGCACGGTCGGGCCGCTCGCCGTAAAGTTCGCTCAGAATTTCAGGCACGCCCGGCAGGTTGAACTCCTGCGCGACGGTCCAGACGCCATCCCTGTGCTGGCTGATCCCAGCATCCTCCAGCACGTAGAGGCAGCTCGTCAGGAAACACTGGAAGGCGAAATCGCCAGGCAGGTTGTCGCCCTTGATCGTCGAGCGTCCCTTGCCGAGCTTGAGGGCGATCTCCTGGCAGGCGCGATAGATCGCTGCGTTGAAGAGCAGCGTCGCATTGTCGACGCCGGCTTCGCCGGCAGTCGGCATGGCGATCGATACCGGGGCCAGGCTGTTGCGCGGAAGACCTGGCAGGGCGGCTTCCGACTGCACCGCCTCGTAGTGGAACGACAGCGCATCGAGCGTCTTGTGCTTGCGCAGATAGGTGCGGCGGAAGCGGCAATCCTCGAAATGGGCGATCGGTTCGCCCGACTGGCCGAAGAAATGGAACTTCGCCTTGATCGAATTGGCGCTGACGCGCTCGATCTCGATCATGGCGCGGGCGATCGGCAGGCCGCCGTTGACGACGCGCACCGAACCGAAACGAACCGGAATATAGGGAGCACCGCTCTTGTCGCCGGTGAACCGGTCGAAGAGCGCCACCAGCCCGTGGAAGGTCGCGTCGACGGAAATCGGATTCAACGCATAGCTGACGAGCGGATGCCCGGCAGCATCGGCCGATTTCAGCTCGACGTCGACCAGCCGGTCACCGTAGGCAACAGCCTTCGCCAGCAGCTGGAAGCGCGGGCCGTAGTCGAGGCCGAATTGCCGCGCCGTTTCGTAGGCGCGGGCAGGGCCCACCGTCGCCGTCTTCGCCAGGCCGGCGAGCGAGGGATAGGCGCGCTCCTCGGCTGGCAGTGGCTTGCGGCAGCGGGCAACCGCATGCACGGCCCAGTCGTCTTCCGACAGCCGTTCGCGCGAGCGAATCTCGATGTCGCCGGTCTCCGGCGACAGAACCGTCGACAGTTCCATGATTTTCGTGTCGCTGAGCTCCAGCGGCCGGACGATTTCGAGATTGGTGATCTCGACCTCGTCACTGCCATGGAACTGCTGCGCTGCCGCTACTGCGATCTCGATGAAGCCGCTGCCCGGCAGGATCGCCTTGCCGTCGACCACGTGTTCGGCGAGATCGGGGAAGAGGTGGGCGTCGATATGGTTCTTCCAGCTGCCGCTGTTCGGATCGCTGCGCCAGCCGGTCAGGCGGTAGGGCCGGGCGATCCGGCCGAAAAGGTCGGTGGCATCGGTCGTTGCCGCCGGGCGCAGCTCGACAGGCTCGAAGGGCAGGCTTGGCAGCGCGACCGAGGCGTTGCGCTTGCCGAAGACCCGGGTCGTGTCGACCACGGCGCCATGCGCGACGGCACGCGCCATCGCGACCGAAATCGGATCCTGGCCGCTTTCGGCGACGTCTCTGAGCAGCGTGGGCACGACCATGCCGGGAGCCGCCGCCTGCTTGATCGTCTCCTTGACATAGGACGACAGGATCGGGCGCGGTGAAATCTCGACAAACAGGCGGCAGCCCATCTCGATCGCCGCTTCGGCGGCGGCCTGGAAGCGGACCGGCTCGCGGACGTTTTTCCACCAGTAATCCGGGTCGAGCTGCGTGCCCTCGAGCGCGGCACCGGTGACCGTCGAGAGATAGGTCAGTTCCGTGCGGCGCGGCGCGATGTCCGGAATGTCCGAGAGGAAGGCGTCCTTCGCCCGGTCTATGATCGGGTGGTGGAACGGATAGTTGATGTCGAGGATCTGGACCGGGATCTTCGCCTTGCGGGCGGCATCGCGGAAGGCAGAGATCTGTTCGGCCGGACCCGAGATCGTCACGGAATTGTGGGCATTGACGGCAGCGACACAGAGTTCGTCAAGGCCGCGCGCTTCGGCAAAGGCATGGGCGGCGTCTTCGCCGAGCATGACGGCGGCCATGGTGCCGTGGCCGGCGAGCAGGTCCTGGTGCAGCGAGCGCTTGGCGACGATCGAAACGGCATCGACGAGCGAGAGCGCACCGGCCGCGTAGGCGGCGGCAATCTCACCGACGGAGTGGCCGAAGACGGCGACCGGCTTGATGCCCATGGCAACCAGCGAGTCCGACAGGGCGGCCTGCACGGCGAAGAGCAGCGGCTGGGCGATCTTGGTGTCGGCAAGCTTCTTGTCGAGATCGGGATCGGTCAGGAGATCGGTGAGCGTGATGTCGGAATGGAACTTGAACAGTGCGCTGACCGAGGTGAAACACTGACGGAAATGCAGGTTCTCGCGGAAGGCTTCCACGCCCATGCCGGCCCACTGCGAGCCGTTGCCCGAAAAGACGAAGGCGACCTTGGCATCCCGCACGACGGCTTCGCCGACCTCGCCGATGCCGGAGCCCGGCTTTTCCAGGTGGCTCGCGATCGCGCGCACGATATCCTCGGGCTGATCGCTGCGCGCCGCGAAACGATGGCGCATATGGGTGCGGTTGGCGCCCGATGCGGCGATCATTGCGCGCGCTTCGCCCTTGGAAGCATGGGCGAAAGCTGACTTGTAGTCGCTGAGAAGCGCCTCCAGGCTCGACGCCGTATGGGCGCTCGCCAGGAAAACATGTCCGGAGGACGAGGGGTTTGCGGCCTTTTCATCGGCTGCCGGCTCCGGGTCGCTGATGACGACGTGCGCATTGGCACCGCCGAAGCCGAAGGAGTTGATGCCGGCGAGGCGCGCGCGCTTGCCGCGCAGAAGCTCGATCGGGTTTGCCGTGACGCGAACGTTCAGGCCGTCGAAGTCGATGTGCTCGTTCGGCGTGTCGAAATGCAGCGAAGCCGGAAGGTAGTTGTTTTCGAGCGCCATCACGGCTTTCAGCATGCCGAACAGGCCGGAAGCCGGCTCGGTATGGCCGATGTTCGACTTGATCGAGCCGATCGGCACCGGAGCGCGGCGCTTGGCGCCGATGACCGTCCCGATCGACCAGACTTCGGCCGGGTCGCCGACCTTGGTGCCGGTGCCGTGACCTTCGACGAAGGCCACCTGGTTGGCGTCGATGCCGTTGCCTTCGTAGATTGCTCTCAGCAGATTGGCCTGGGCCTCGCGCGACGGCAGCGAAATGCCGTTGGTACGCCCGGCCGAATTCACGCCGGTCGCAACGATGCGCGCGTAGCTGCGGTCTTTCTCACGGCGCGCCCGGTCGGAACGGCGCAGCACGAAGACCACGCCGCCTTCGGCGCGTACGTAGCCGGCGCCGTCGTTGTCATAGGCGCGGCAAAGCCCTTCCGGCGACAGCATGCGCGCCTGGGCGAAGCCGACGAAGGGAAGGGGATGGGCAAGAATGTTGACGCCGCCGACGATGGCCGTGTCGATCTCGCCGGATGTCAGCGCCCGCATCGCCTGGTCGAGCGCGACGAGCGAAGAGGAACAGGCGGTATCGACCGTCATGCTCGGGCCGCTGAGACCGAAAATGTGCGAGATGCGGTTCGAGACGATCGACAGCGTGTTGCCGGTCATGAAATAGGGGCCGGCCGCCGCCGGATCCTCGACCGTCAGGTTGGCGTGGTCGAGGCTCGATGCGCCGATATAGACACCGACGTTTTCGCCATGCAGCGAGGTTGCCGAGATGTTGGCGTCTTCAAGCGCGCGCCAGGCGAGCTGCAGCAGCACGCGCTGCTGCGGGTCCATATACATGGCCTCGCGCTGCGACATGCCGAAGACGGCCGGATCGAAATCGTAGAGCTGATCCAGAACGCCGGCCGCGAAGGAGTAGGTCTTGCCCTGGGTGCCCATGACCGGGTGCCAGAATCGCGCGACATCCCAGCGATCCGACGGAATGCTGGTGACGGTGCACTTGCCCTGACGTAGAAGTTTGAACAACGCCGAGGGCGATTCTGCTCCAGGGGCGAGGCATGCACGCCCAATAATCTCAACAGCCATGTATGATCGAACGCTCTAATAATGCCGTTAAAGTTGCACCTGCGATTGCGCGACAGAGGCCGAAATGCAATCGCCAATCGTCATGCTTCCGGGCTATCCCCAGCTATATTCGCTCCGCCTCATTAGTCAGCTTTTAACTTAAAGTCCCTAGCTTTCAACCCCAAAGACTGAAGATATACACGCTGTCAACGCCAGTCCAAGTCGGATGGGGCGACAAACCACGCTCAAGGTATCGAAGGTATGACCAGAAAGACGCGGGCCGAAATAAATTGCCGGTCTTGGTCTTCGGGTGACTTGTTGTGGGACGGCGATTGTGCTTTTCAGAGACCGGTGAAAACCCGGCCGGGGGATGATGCGGTGCAGAACTATGAGCAAAATCATGGCTGTGCCGAATGTGGAGTGTCGTAGTTGAAACGAGTCAGTGCCCTTCTGCTTTGTTCCGCCCTCGTGGGATGCCAGGCCGTGCCTGGTGAGGGGCCGCTGGCCGGAGCGATCGTCAAGGATGCCGGCCAGTCCGGTGCCGAAATCGGCCGCCAGAACGCAACCGTCTTCGACATCGTCGATGTGGACGGCCGCTCGGCGCGCCTCGTCTCCGACTACGTGTCTTCGACGCTCAACCGCCGTTTCGGCATCGGTGGCGGCGTCGGCCGCGTCGTGATCGGCGTCGGTGATGCCCTGAAGGTTTCGATCTTCGAAGCCGGCAGCGACGGCCTGTTCTCGACGCAGGATTCCAAGCAGACGAGCATCGATCTCGTCGTCCAGCCGGACGGCAAGGCCGCGATCCCCTATGTCGGTCCGGTGCGCTTTGCCGGTTTGACGCTGGAACAGGCACGCCAGGAAATCCTGGAAGCGCTGAAGCAGAAGGCCGTCGAGCCGGACGTGATCGTCACCAGCATGAGCACCGCGTCGCGAAACGTCACCGTTTCGGGGGCCGTCGGCAGATCGTCCGTGGTGCCGCTCAGCCTCGTCGACGAGACGATCAACGAGGTCATCGCCAAGGCCGGCGGTCCGGTCGCGCAGCCCTACGAAACCTTCGTCACGCTGGTGCGCGGCAAGAAGACCGGAACGGTCCTGCTGAAGTCGATCATCGACAACCCGTCCGAAAACATCCACGTCAAGCCGGGCGACCAGATCTTCGTGACGCGCGATCCGCGACGCTTCACGATCTTGGGTGCGGTCAAGGCCAACCAGCGCGTCGATTTCGGCGCGAACGATCTCAATCTGCTCGAGGCCATGGGTCTTGCCGGCGGCGGCGCCGACTACACGCTCGACATGAAGGGCTACTTCATCTTCCGCTACGAAGAACCCGATGTGGTCATGAGCCTGCTCGGTCAGCAGCGTTTCAACGAAATGCTGCGCAAGGGCATGAAGACCGACAACGTCGGCCGCTACCCGATTGTCTACCGCTTCGACATGAGCAGGCCGGACAGCCTGATCGTCGGCCAGACCTTCCCGATCAAGAACCGCGACGTGATTTATGCCTCGCGTCACCCGTCGGTCGATTTCTCGAAGTTCCTGAACTTCGTCGCCCAGCCGGTCGGCATCGCCAATTCCGGCTTCTCGATCGCCGACAACATCAACAGTCTCGGAAACTGATCGTTTTCAGTTGCATTCGAAAGAGGGCGTCGGCCTAGGCCGGCGCCCTCTTTCGTTTATCTGCCTTCCCGATTTAGGAAGCCTGCGGAACTGGCTTGTCGTCGCTCAAATTCTGTGATTGATCTTGGACTTAAATCGATTTTGGTGATCGATGAGGATTGATCGGCCAAGAGGTGAATGATGGCGGATAAAGCGTTGATCGTCGTGGATGTGCAGAACGATTTCTGCCCGGGCGGAGCACTCGGCGTTGCCGGCGGAGACGAGATCGTGCCGATGATCAACGGCCTGATCGGCCGCTTCGAGCATGTGGTGCTGACCCAGGATTGGCATCCGGCCGGCCACTCCAGCTTTGCTTCCAGCCATCCCGGCAAGACCCCGTTCGAGATGATCGCCATGCCGTACGGCGCGCAGACGCTTTGGCCGGATCATTGCGTGCAGGGCAGCGCCGGTGCTCAATTCCATCCGGCGCTGGAGTGGACCCGTGCCGAGCTTTTGATCCGCAAAGGTTTCCGGCCTGAGATCGACAGCTATTCCGCCTTTTTCGAAAACGATCGCCGCACGCCGACAGGCCTTTCGGGCTATCTCAAGGATCGCGGCATAAGGAAGGTGACGCTCTGTGGCCTTGCGACGGATTTCTGCGTCGCCTTCTCCGCGATCGACGCGGTCGCTCAAGGGTTCTCGACATCCGTCATTCTCGACGCCTGTCGAGGCATCGATCTCAACGGTTCGCTTCAGGCCATGATCACGCGCATGCGTGATGCCGGCGTCGAGCTGAACTAGTTCGAGAGCCTCGCGCTGAGGAAGGAGAGGTTTCACCAATGACGAAGACCGATATCGCCAGGCGCGTCTACAACCATGCCTGGAAGCTCGACCCGATCGTGCGCAGCCTGCTGGACACGGATTTCTACAAGCTCCTGATGCTGCAGATGATTTGGCAGCTCTATCCGGATGTCGACGCGACCTTCTCGCTGATCAACCGCACGAAGACGGTGCGGCTTGCCGACGAGATCGACGAGCAGGAGCTGCGCGACCAGCTCGATCATGCGCGCGAGCTGCGCTTCTCCAAGAAGGAAATGATCTGGCTTGCCGGTAATACGTTCTACGGCCGCAAGCAGATCTTCTCGCCGGAGTTTCTGGCCTGGCTCGCCAGGTTCCGCCTGCCGGACTACGAGTTGAAGCGCAGCGACGGCCAGTTCGAGCTGACTTTCCGCGGCCGCTGGGCAGAGACCACCATGTGGGAAATCCCGGCGCTGGCGATCATCAACGAACTGCGCTCGCGCTCGGCGATGAAGGGCCTCGGTCCCTTTACCCTCGACGTGCTCTATGCTCGCGCCAAGGCGAAGATGTGGTCCAAGGTCGAGCGCCTGCGGCAATACCCCAACCTCAGGATCTCCGACTTCGGCACGCGCCGCCGGCACAGCTTCCTCTGGCAGCGCTGGTGCGTCGAGGCGCTGAAGGAAGGGATCGGCAGCTCGTTCTCCGGTTCCAGCAACGTGCTGCTCGCCATGGATACGGACCTGGAAGCGCTCGGCACCAACGCGCACGAACTGCCGATGGTGGCCGCAGCCCTTGCCCGCAACGACAAGGAGCTGGCCCAGGCGCCCTACAAGGTGCTGCAGGACTGGAACCAGCTCTATGGTGGCAATCTCCTGATCGTGCTGCCGGATGCCTTCGGCACGGCGGCGTTCTTGCGCGATGCGCCCAAATGGGTGGCGGACTGGACGGGTTTCAGGCCGGACAGCGCGCCGCCGATCGAGGGTGGCGAAAAAATCCTCGCCTGGTGGAAGAAGATGGGCCGCGACCCGCGTGAAAAGCTGCTGATCTTCTCCGACGGTCTCGACGTCGAAACGATCATCGAGACCTACAGGCATTTCGAGGGGCGGGTGCGCATGAGCTTCGGCTGGGGCACCAACCTCACCAACGATTTTGCCGGTTGTGCCCCGACGGAAATCAGCGGCCTCAACCCGATCTCGATCGTCTGCAAGGTCAGCGAAGCCGACGGCCGGCCGGCGGTGAAACTCTCCGACAACCCGCGCAAGGCGACCGGCGACCCGGCCGAGGTCGAGCGCTATCTCAAGTTCTTCGGCTCCCAGGATTTCGTCGAGCAGGCGGTCAAGGTCTGACCGCCAAGTAACGCCTAAGTCAAACGACGCCGGGTGTTGAGCATTCCTGAAAAAAGAAACCGGCAAAAGCCGGTTTCAAAAGGGGATCAAAGATGTTGCGATTGTCCATCATCGCGATGTCAAATCTGGCAGTGGAATCTTAAGGCTCCGTTAAGTTGCCAACCTGCCGTTGTATTTTTGGCTTCGCCAAAGAGCATCTCGATCGTTCGGGATTCGCTTGCCGCTCATTTAGCGTCTTGTCGCATGTCGTTATCGCAAAACCGCTGCGTACTTTTGCGCGAAATGCTTCAGAATACGAACATGTAGAGAAGGATGATGACGATGAGCGGCACGCCCATGAGCCAGAGGATGATGCCTTTCATTGAAGAGCCTCCGCGTTTCTGCCTTTGAAACGGTAACGCGACACCGGGAAATACGTTCCCGACGTCCGACCGGCGCCGGGCGTCAGTTCGTCGCTTGAAACTGGAGCTCTCCCTTGTTCAGGAAGCAGGTCTTGTCGAAAAGCCGGAGATCCACCGGGTTTGGCAGGCGGATATCGTGAATGTCGGGAAACGGCTTTCCTGTTGCCTCGTAGGCCCGGTCGATCTGCGAAATGAAGACGAGGATCAGGCCGCGTTCCCGCGCAAAGGACTTGAGGGTGCGGACCTGCTCGCCAAGCGCGGGGTTCTCGCGCCTCTGGTCGAGGAGCTGGAGATAGTCGACGACAACCAGCGTGCCGCTCGCAGCCGATGCCAGCTTGCCGACGATGTAGCCGGAACTGATCGCGTCGGAGCAGTCGATCTCGAACAGCGTCGCAAATCGGGCATAGTCCGCTCCAATGGCCGCAAAACGATCGGTCACGTCCCTGACGGTATATTCCAGGGTGAAGAAGAAGGCTCGATGCCCCGATCTCATCGCGTCGACGGCAAGCTCGAGGCTTTTCAGCGTCTTGCCTTGACCGGGCCGGGCACCGAGAAGAACGAGATCTCCGGGCATGAGCCGCGCAAGCAGCGTGGCCTCGGACCCTGCGGCGGCATGACTGGCGGCAAGCAGGCTCCAGCTCGCTCGGCCCTCGCGCGCGGCGATGCGATCGAGCGCTTCATGCAGCGGAATTCTGAGTTCGCGGGACAGACGCTTTGCTTCGCGCTTCAAATGATAGATGGGCGCAGACAACGTCATCGGTAACCTCCTGATGCGGGCGATCTTCGCAGTCCCTCCTTATGCTCAATGCCCGAACAGTCGGTTCGATGATGAAAATGCCCCGTATGAAATCTACTTTCCCGATCGGAGGGGGGAGGCGTGGGCGCGCCCGAATCGGAGGATAGCGCAGATGGTCGGAGACGGTAATTGCGCCCGATGAGAAATTTGTGCCCGGGGGGCGTCTCTTTCCGGTGCCATAGATGCCCTGCCTCGAACACGGCAACAGGGCAGGCAGGAACGTCGCGGAGATCGAGCCGCGCGCTATGGTGAGTTGGATGTAGATCGTTTGATCGAGTTCGTCGTGATCGGGCACAGCTTTTCTCCCTGGCAGGTTCACCGCCGGTTGGTGTTGTGCGGCCTGTTGGAAAACGCGCGCCCCGCCTGGCGCTCGGTACCAAGGCTTGTTTCGACGGCGGCCACGTCGCCGGCCGGTGTTCTAAGCAAAACCAGTTGGAAGGACCTCTGCCGGTGGCATACCCGAAGCCGCCCCGCTTCTTGCAGCCGGGATGCTCGCAGAGGTGGGTGACAGGGTCGCCTGCGTTGGAGCTTCGCCGAGATTGGAAAGGTCGGTACAAGGAGCGGTCGGAGAAAATTAGCGCCAAAGGATATATTCAGTATTTAAGAGTTTACTTTAATATATATGGCAGGCATCGCTGGAGGGTTCGAAACTGGAAAAGGGGCAGAAAAAACGTTCTCTCGCGGAGGACGATAGGCGCGAGTTCCTAATAGCTTGCGGCCGATTCGCGGCATTCACGCCCCCCACAGTGACAATGCTGCTGTCAACCAGCCTGACGTCCGAGGCAATCGCGAAATCCGGGAGTGGTGGTGGTTCAAAAGGGCGTGGAGACGGGGGTAAGGGCGACAGAGGGAAGGGGAAAGAGAACGAGAAAGGGAGAGGGAAAGGGGAAGGAAAGGAGAAAGGGAAGGGCAACGCTAGACGCGGATAGCGCCGGTATGGACCCCTTCCTTGCGGGCAGTTGGAACGGCCGTCCGTGGGCGTGATCGGCGGCGCCTGGTGCAGGACAGTCTTTAGATTTATTGGACGGAGCCGAATCTCGCTGGCGTTATGCCGATATCTCTCATCCGACAGGTTTGGGGAACGAACCGGAACGTGCTGCACTGATTTTGCACGGTTGAGCCATGCAATTCGTGGTTTGTTGCGCGCATTTACGTCGTTTCACGCAACGGTGGATATCGCTGCGCTGGCTTGATGATCTGATTTCGTTCGAGAAAACTGGTGCTGCTAGAGAGATTTGAACTCTCGGCCTCTCCCTTACCAAGGTACTCGTCCGAGTCTATTTTATGCCTTTCTTTCCAAAGTGATAGCCTTTCCTCTCTTTGTCCTGTGCCGAAACTGAGACAATTCGCGTGTTTTTCTTGTCGAATTGCTCGGCCAAGGAGCGCCCGGCTTCCTTGCTGTGGACATACGTCTCCATGAACAGTTTGGCTGATTTCCAGCCGCCCGCATCCATGACTTTCTTGATGTCTCCAGACACGGCCATTCCGTTCGTCCCGAACGAGTGACGTCCGGCAGAGTGCGTTGTCCTGCGCTCGATGCCCGCGCGTTTGCATACGGCAGCTATGCGCTTGTTCACGGCTTTCGAGTCCGTGTAGGAGAAGACGGGCTTGCCTTCGCTAATGCCTAGCTCGCTGATCCTGGCAATAAGCTCGGTGGTGAGGCCGCGCATGGAGTTGTCTTCCGTCTTGGTCTTGACCAGAACGGCTATGCGCTCTCCGAGGTCAACGTCTTCTCCCATGAGATTGACTGCCTCAGCCACTCGCGCGCCTGTCTGGTTCATAAACAAAACCAGTGCGGAAAGGTGATAGAGCTTGTCCTTGTCGGATTGCGCAAGAAATTTCGCCATCCATTCGTCATCTACCGGCTTGTGCTTGGTTGATTTCTTGACCTCAAACATCTTCACTTCGATCGGCGCGCACCATCCTAGGTCATGAGCATGCCGGATGACAGCGCGCGCCGGCACAATAGCTTGCCGGTTTCGCGTGGCTGCAGACGCCGTAGGGTATAGCGTCAACGCCATTTGGCGGAGTTCACCAGGCTTGATGCTGGCAACCCTCCGCCCTTTGAAGTGCTTCAAAATCTTGGGAATGAACCTGCCTTCACCGCCTTGCAACAAGTAGGCTTCGGCTGCCTCTTCGAATAGCCTTACGGCTTCCTCTCCATACGTATCACGTTTGAAGAGCCGCGCTTGGTAGATGGCAAGCTTTTCTTCGGCTTCCCTCTTGTCGCTAGTGCCAAGGCTCTCGCGTATGCGCTTTCCTCCGAAGGTGCCAGAGGCATAGTAGATTCCTCCCCGCTCTTTGAGTTTGAGGCCGGGCATGAGATTTTCTCCCTCAGTAATGCGATATGTTCGGGGTAGAAGACCTTTTTCGCCCCGCGGCGCTCATAGTGCGGATGCAGCTTGATTGCGTCAATGAGGAAGCGGCGCGAGATACCTAGCACAAACGCGGCTCCGTCCATGTCTACGGGCGTGATCTGCTGCGCCCATGCTGGCAATGCTGGTGCTGTCATATCAGTTCGTCCAGTTGATCAAGGCACCGAAGCCGCCGAAGGGGGATAAGCCGTGAGGTCATGGGCGATCCTTCAATGCCTTGAGGATCGCGACACAGAGAGCCGCGGCGGCCGATGCGTCAGTCTCTCCTTGCCCTATCGGCTCTTCGAAAAACATCAGCGCGGCGCCATAGAGCGGTTCGTCCGTGCGCGTCTTCCCCTTGGCTACGTGATACCAAGCGCCAGGTAGTACCTTATCCGCGAGCGCGATGGCCGCATCCAGCGAAGAGGTGAGATTTGCGGGCGTGTGCTTCTGGTAGTCGAATGACCACCAGTCCCTATGCGTCCATTGACCAAGGGCGATCATGATATCCGTATCGAGGCGAGCGTCTGGGCCCGTCGCCTTCTCCAAGCGCGAAATGAGTTCGTCGAGTTCCGTCATTCCTCGCCTCCTCGATCCTGGCGGGCTGGCCTAAGCACGCGAACTCCCGCTTGCTCTGCCAGTATGTCTTCCATGCGCGGCTTCAACTTCGCCGGTATGCGCAATCCAGAGAAGGCGGCGCGTATCTTGGCATTGGTCTCCTCGGCCGATTTCTTCGTTTCAGCGTCGGTCATGGCGCGAGGTCCTTCCACGTCGGCATCTTTGCTTGCAGGTTGGACTTGTGCGGCTCGGGGCAGACCCACCAGCCGAAGTCAGAAAGCCGCTTGAACAGCCACCAGCGGAACGGGGCGAGAGTCAAGGTGTCACTGACGCCTTGACGGAATGCGGTTCGGTCGAGTCTCATGTCCGCGTCTCCTCGGCTTTGGCGCGGAGGGCTTGGACGATGAGAAGCTGCAGGCTGACGGCTGTCTCACCACGACTGTTTATGGCGTAGGCAGTCAGAGAAGCCTCCCTGAAAGCACCCGCCCGCGCTTCGGCAAGCTGCCTCCTCACTGCCATCAACTCGTCATGCAGGGTGCCGGCGGCTTCAAGGTTCCCGACGCGGCGCTCTTTGAGTTCGTCCAGCTCCCGCCGCATACGGTCTAGTTCGGCGTCCTGCTGAGAGATGCGGTCTGCTGCCTCACCGCATATGCGGCTGCCTAGAAAGCGTTGCTGACTATTCCAGTCGGCGTCGAGCAGGCGTTTGACAAGATCACTCATGGCTTGGCTCTCCCTGCTTCAGGCAGCCAAAACCAGTTGGTGCCGTTATGGATCATCCCAATTGTCGATGGAGCCACGCCGTAGCGTTTTGCTAGCGATGTCTGCGGGATCTTGCCTTTCAGCCTGAGAATTTCCCTGGCTTGCTGCTCCGTGAGCTTCGCCGTCCCGGACCTTTCGCCGCGGCTATGCGTGCCGTGTGCCAGCCGATCCGACTGGTTCCCGGATGGCGTTTTCCACAAAAGATGATGCGGATTTACGCAACCTTTGTCTCCTTTGCCGCATGAATGGGAAGCTTGAGAATTTGCCGACGGCGGTTCACCATGGACGAGAAGGCAAATATAGCGATGGGCACCAAACCATTTCTCTCCGTCTTTTATTTTCCCATAGCCGTCGGTTAGGCTGAACGGCCACATCAAGCACTCGTCCCCTTCGTGGGCTAGAGCAACCTCGTGAACAAAACGGATCGTAGGGGCTGCTGTCATTTCGATCCTCCAAGGGCTGGTGGAGCGGGCATAGGCATCCAAGCATCTGGAAGTTCGCCGAGGTCACGGCCGATCGCGTGCCCGAACGTCATCCAACGCCGTCCGGTCCCCATGTTCACCAGCATCCCGGCATACACGCCGTTGTTGCCATAGTAGTCGAGGCCGGGAATACGGATCAGGATCGAGGCGTTTTCAGGCGCTGTCTCGATCGGCTGCCAGCCATCGGGCGCTGAAGGGGCGGCGTACAGGGGCTCGCAAACGTAGACATCATCGCGCGCGAACAGGCTGTATCCCCAAGGGCTATTCTCCCTGAGCTTCCAGCGGTACGCCACCGGCTCCCCCACTACCGCCTCTGCTGGCACGGAGAGGGCGGCCGTGACAATGCGAATAACAGACGCCTTAGCTTGATCTTCGGTCAGGTAAACGCCTTCCAAATAGGCGTCAAATGCAGCCTCGATCTGGGTCGGTGTTGGCTTCATTGGCGGGGCTCTCCAACAGGAACGATATCAAGCTGATAACCGGCTCCGTCGCAGCGGTTTTTGCACCACCAAAGCGGCTCAAGTGTATCAACATCTGTGCCGAGCATTCCCACCATGGCCGATTGCCGTGCTGGTCGATAAGCCCTGACCATTTCGGAGCTGAGGTAATGGTCGCGGCAGTGACGGCAAAGGACTTGGACTGACGCGGTAGGAGGTCCGAAGCCATCGTCTTCATGGTCTCCGACGTCGCCGAAGTGCTCGATAGCCAGGGCTTCAAGCTCGGCGTCCAACCCATCCAGAGCATTATCTGTCTGAACGGAATCGCATTTCAAAGATTCGCGGTGCAGTGCGCGAAATGCCTTGCGGAACGGGTGCATGCTATCTCTCCCCCTCCCTGCTGGTGGACTGGGAAGCGGAGAGGTCGGAGCGGCGGGAAGCACGAAAACTGGAAAGAGCCTCAATGGCACCGTCGCGGCAGCCTCGGCACATGTCTTTCCATTCGAAAACGGCGTCCATCGCCCATTCGCCTTCAAAGTGAGCCATGACCTTTCCTTTGGAGGCGGGTTTCTGCTCACCAAGGTTCGTGCCGCAGACATCGCACGTGTAGTGGATAGAGGTATGTTCAGCCATGTGCGTGCGCTCCAGCTTTAATGACGAGTTCACACAGGCCGTCGTCGCGCTTTCGCCACTCACCTGCGTTGATTGACTGGCCGGCTGCGTTCTCTACTTCGATGAAGCGAGGCCCGTCAGGCGACGGAAATCCATCGAAAACGATGTGGTAATCGACCGGCTCCGCGACGTGTGCGCTTTTGTAAAGCGGCTCGATGATACGTCGCTCATTCGCGTCAGGCTCACCTTCGGTGACAATCCATGAGCCACAGTCTTTCCATTTCCACCGCCACGCAACAGCCTGAAACTCCTGCCCCTCCAGCGCCTTCGTGGTGATTTCCTGAAGGGCTCGGCTGGCAATCGTGCACAGGCCGACGCAAACGCATTTGTCGCCGAGCGAGCACCCAAGCGGGCCGATTTCACGGTCGAAGCCCATATCGTGCGGGCAACGGGTATCGCAGATCTTCTCCAGCGCCGATGTTGCTGCCTTCAGCTTGTATTCAAGGGCAGCAACCGCCTCCACCTCCTGCCCGCCGTCCTTGCCGGGGGAGGAGGGAGTGACGAGATCGATAATGGCCTCAACGAAATTCTTGGCCGAAAGCGTGGCGACCGTATATTCCGCTTGCGGGAACAGGGGCGGGTGCTTGTCGCGCGTCATTTCCTCGGCCACTTTTGACGGAAGATGCTGCCAGATCAGCTTTGCGATCTGTTCTTCGTCCAGCGCCTTCCCCTCTCCTGCAATGGGGAGGGTGGATAGGGCGGCTTCGAGGGCCTTAGCGATATCGCCACCGCAGCTTTCCATCTTCGACACTGCGTTAACCGGCCAAAATGCCAAGGCAAAGGCCTCGATTGCTTCTTCGGTGATCATGCGTCAATCCTCTCGTACCGGCCCGTAGACCAGTTGAATTTGGTGTTGGCAGGCTTCTGGAAGCCGCGGCCCTTGCTCTTGATGCCGAGGTGCTTGTCCTGCATGCGCACCGTTTTCGCGGCCATGGGAATGTCGTGCTTGGCTGTCTTCCAACGGTGGCAGCGGATGCAGACGGCGGCGCAATTCTCCAGGCTGTCATCCTTGGAATTCGCGTCCAAAACGATGTGGTCGAACTCGACGCCGAAGCCGAGAGGCGAGCTGCAGCGCTGGCCGCGTTCAAGGCCATACATCTTGCCTACGGCCTCGCACTTCATCTTCGAACGTTTCAGAGCCTCGCGCTTCGTCTTCTTCGAGAATTCGGCTCTGGACATCACTTCCTCACGAATACGCGAAGGAGCCGCTGCAGAACGCCTTCCTGCGGCTCTGTAGATTGGACGAAACGGGAGCGGCGGTCGGAGACCTGATCCATGCCAATTTCGGCTCTGAGCTTGGCGTGTGTCTCTTCTCGCTTTTGAAGATGGGCGAGGGTGGAGGGCCGGCAGTGCGGGAATTTCTTCATGTGGTCTTGAATACTGCTGCTCATGCTGCATTCTCCGAAAAAGCATCCTTGATGCTGATGCCGTAGGTTGCGATGATCCATTTCTCAGCGGTGGCAATGAAGTCGTCGAACTCGCTCTCGCTCATGCTGGCGAAGCTGACGGACTTCGGAACGGCCACGGTGAAGCCCTTGACCAGAACCGGCGTGACAAAGCCCGTGTGGAGCTTCACAACATCATGAAGTGCCTCTGGCGAGGGGGCGCACTCGCAAGCCTTCACGACGCGCCCCAGGTACGACCAGTAGAGGCGAAGCTTTGCCGGCGAGCGGCCTTCCGAGACCGTGATCTTGATGCGCTGCCCAATAGGAAGGCGCTGGATAAGGTCAGCGTCGGTCATCATCTCGGGGATGAGATGGTTTCCGCGTCTCTGGACGTAAATCTGGGGCTGTTCGCTTTTAGCCATGATGGTCCAACTGCTTGTTTTTGCCTTCGAGTTCCGGGAACATGGCATGCAAGCGATGGTGGCACTTGGCGCAGAGCCAAACGACATCTAACGGCTTCGCATAGTCCTTGTGATGAGCATGCACCTGATCAGACCCGCAGAACTCGCAATCAAGCTTTTGAAGGCGCCCGTCCCTAACTGCGTTCGATACGGCGGACTGAGCCCTATACGCCTGAGGGTTCTTGGCTCTCCAAATCTTGGTATTCTCGACGTTCTTCGCGATCCGTTCCGGAGATTTTGACCGCATACGGTCGTATTCACGGACCTTTTCATTGTTGCGAGAACGATTTCGAACCGCTGCTCGGTGGCATTCCTTGCAACTCGCCAAGTTCGAAGCGTAGAACTCGACCTTATGCTTGGTAATACCGCACTTCTTGCAGGTGATCATGAGGCACCTCACTAAAATGGAATCGTGTCATCGAGGTCTTTGCTTCTCGACTGCTGGCTAGGCCCGTCTTCGTAGTCGTAGCCGGTCTGCTCTCGCTGCGTTGCTGCCTTTGCCTCGCCACCGCCCATCAGCGTGACTTCGGATACGTTGACCGTCAGGTACGTTCTGCCTTCGTGTTCGCGCGTACCAAGGTCGCCGCATGCCGAAACCTTTGTGCCCTTCTTCAGGTATGAGGTGAGAGAGTCCCCGCGTTTGCCCCAAAGGCTGCAGTCGAAGAACAGGGCCGACTTCGTGCGGGCGTCATTCACGGCCACAGAGAAGCCAAGGACTGGCTCGCCAGACTGTGTTCGCCGCAGCACAGCATCCTTGGTTATGTTCCCTGAGATAACGATATTCTTCATTGCCTATTCTCCAGCCGCCAGAGGGCTATTCATGAGGGCGTTTTCCGCCTCGATCTTCGCGGTAAGCTCCTGCTCGTATCCGCCGAAAAGCTCTGACAGGCCGAAGAGGAACGAGTTGTTCCAGCCATTTTTCTTGGCGTCGGCGCGGTAGTGTTCTTTGACCTTCTCGAACTGGGCGAAGGTGTGAACGTCCACCATGTCGTTCGCTAACTGGTCTCGGACGCGCTCGAACTCGCCGTCGCGCTTGAGCTGGGCGCTGGACTTCGGCTTGTCGTTGGCCGGCGGGGGAAGCTCTGTCTTTTGCTCTGCGAACTCGTTCTTGAGCGTGTTGACGTACTTGCTGTCGTCGAACATGCCCATGTGAACGTCTGCGCCGACGCCGATCAGTTTGAGAGCATTGGTCACAGCGTCCGTGAAAGCCTTCTTGAAGGCTTCATCGTCGGTCTGGACGCCGTACTTGTTTTTTCCGGCTACCTTGTCGCCACCGACGCCGAAAACCGTCTGTTCACGCTTCTCGTACCAAATCGAAACGGTGCAGTAGACCAGCGTTTCTTCGCCAGCGATAACGACCTGGAACGAAGGTTCGCCAATTCCCCAACCTTGACCACAGGGGCCGAACTCCTCGGTCATCCGGCGATAGGAGAACATCGGCTTGATAGCAGTTCCGCGGAACCCGCCTCCGCGCGTGAAGTCCTTCGTGTGCTTCGGGTCTGTTTTGCCGAGCTTGTCCCAGAGAGCGGTTTTCTCGGTCATCACGCTGCCTCCATCTGACGAGCGGCAATCATCCGCTCAATGCGCCATTCCTCGCGAGCCGCCATGATCTCGTACCACTGGGCGTCTTCCTCGCGGCGCTCTGCCAGTTCGAGGCGACCTTCAGCCATGTACTCATCCGCCATCTTGCGGGCGTGAGCGGCGTGCTCTCTGAGGCGGTCTGGTGTCGGATAGGTCATAGCTGGCTCCCGATTGCGTAGCCGAGACAGAAGAAAACGGTGATTGCCACGGAAAGCTCTGTGCTCTTCTGGCGGGAGAATTGGCGGAGGGCGGTCATGAACGGCCCTCCGCCTTGGCAACAACAGCGCGCATGCGATTAAAGGCCGTTTCCGATTGCTCGAAATATTCAGAGAACGACAGTGCCGCTTTGCCGTCCTCAACGCGAAGAATGTCGTTGACGACATCAAGAAGCTCAGGAGCGGCGGCGATCAGGCGGGCATCAGCCTCGGAGGCGTATAGATCACCTTGACGATGCGGCCCCTTTTCAGGATCGCCAATCGAAAGCCAGATGCTCTTGTCTCGACGAACGCCATATTTCCAAGGGCCAGGAGTGTGCTTGCTCATTCCGCAGCCTCCACCCACTGATCGCCAACGCGGCTATCGAGCATTGCCTGATAGGAATAATCGGCGTCAGGCTCGGACTGCTCGGCGTACTTCTCCGCAAAGAAGGTCTGCGCGTGAGGATCGTTCTCGATGACATCCTTCATGATGTCGAAGAGCCAGCGCTTGAGCTGACTACCGAGGCCAGCACCGCCGTTACGGTCGAAGAAGGCGCCATCGTCGAGGCGGATATCGGAGACGTAGAACGCGTCGTCTCCGTCGCTGACAAGCTCTGCGACCCCGTAGGCCATCATTCCGTTACCGAATACTGGTAATTCATCAAATTCGTAGGGAATCGAGAATGCTGTGTTCATCGTCTCAATCCTTGGAAAAGTGGTTGATGATCTCTGGGAGAAGGTTCCGAAGGACGGCTATTGCCTCTCCGTCGTATCGGTCTGGCAGGCCGCGAGGTTCTCCCTCGTCCTGGTATTCAAGGCCGTACTCCATCACGTCTGTATTCCGTTGGACGTGGCGGATAGCCTCGTAGAGGGCCTTTTTGCTCCAAGGGCCCGCAGACAGAGACGCCTCTATCGAGGCCAGCGCGTTTAGCAGTTCCGCCTTCTCCATCTTCATCTCCGTTCCGTGGTGTTCAGCAGATCAAATCAGTCGATTTGCTTGGTGGTGAGGACGTATCTGTCGCCAACCCGCGTCATGCCCATGATCGCGATGCCGCTTGCAGAGCCATATGCAGAGGCCCACAGAGGTGTTTCGTCGTGCATGGTGAAGTCGCCGCCCTTGTAGCCCTCGAACGTGTTGCCGATGGCGTCGCGCGCCTCCTTGAGGAGTTCGCCGGCAGTGATGGGCGATGAGGCAGGCGGGAAAGATAGATCGCTGTAATAGCCGCGATAGGATTCTGGCGCCGAAGGGCTGACCGCCGCGTCAAAGTCGAACACTACGATAGCTTCCGGTTCTGCAGCAGACAGCGCTTCGACAAGCGCGCCGAGCGTCAGGTGGTAGTTACCGCGCTCACGAGAGCTTGCTTCGTTCATTGCGTCTACGAGTGCCTGAAGGTTCATCGTCATTTCCTCTCGCTACCGGTGTTCAGCAGATCTGGCGCGGCGTAGATCAAGTAAGCGTCGGTCTTGGTAGCCAAGATTCTCGGTTCACTGACCTTCTTCAACGTCTCTCGAATTGAAGTTAAAAGCTTCATTTCTTCGTTGGGTATTCTGCTTCCGTGGAAGTATTCGGAGTCGGCGCGCGGATCGAAGTAGGCCTCGCATTCGGACAGAGCGGCAGTTAGGTATGAAACCTCATCAAGCAACCGGCACAGTTCGGTGGCCAGTTCACCACGTTCTCGCCTAACGGTTTCCGCGTCATCTGCTTGATTGCTAGCGTCAACCTTTAGACGCTCTTGTTCTTTGTCGCGCCTGATCTCCGACTTGCGCCCCATCCACATTTCTGTGTCGAGCCACATGTCAGCCCCAGTAAAGGAATGCTTGTGAAGCCATTCCCATTGGGGGCTGAGATCGACAAGCTCAAGGACGCGATCGGCGTAGTCTTTGTTGACGGCAGATATCGCAGTTTCTCTGCTGTCGAATTTAGGTGCTTCACCGTCAACCTTCGGCAACCCGACGCCGTTCCACAACGCGCCTTCCTTGATCCGCCAAACATCGTACTGAAAGCCGAACGGTGTCTTAGCGATCGTGGAGGAGTAGCCTGCTTCATCGGTGCTTTCCGGACTCCAAGCCAATGGCTTGACATTTTCTCCGCGTGACATGTCCGATCCTCACAGCATCGAGCAGTAGGACATTGCAGCGTCCTTATTCGGGAACTGCTGGCGTCCTGCTGCGGTGTGTACGTTCCAAGGCGAGAAAGGCTTGTTAGACTTCATCACCGTGGCGATAACCTCGCCTTCGCGGACCAACTCGAATGCCGAAACCCTCTGGCCGTTGAAGGTGTATGCCCTGTGGTTCGTGATCTCGGTCATTGTCTCTTCCTCTCGCTACCGGTGTTCAGCAGATCTGGCGCTTGCCGTCTTCGTGCCTTTCGATGTTGACCATTATGCACGCGATTGCGTTCACGTCAAGCTGTATCGAACGAAAAAACGTGCAATCAATTCTTAACAAAGAATGCTGATAGGAAATAAATCCTATTGACTGGCGAAACGCCGAGGCGTTCAATCATCGCGCTGAAGTTGAGAATGCAAAGGCAGTGATGTGGAAGATTTAATACGGATAGCGCTTATGTGGCGCGACCTAAGTCAGTCCCGCCGCTCCGACATTAGGAGCCAGGTATTATCTACCTTTGTTTTTCCAGAAGCGCCCGCAAATGACGCTTTTGATCGTCTGGCATCGCCGCCACAAGGCGCAAAAAGTCTTCGTCCTCACGGGACATCTCAACGCCAGTAAATATGTACGCTAGGCTGACGTTCAGAACATCAGCGAGCTTGACGACGCGATCAGCGCTCGGAGCCTTCCCCCCAGCCATGAATTCACTGACAAAATTAGGACCGAATCCGCACTTGGCTGAGAGTGAACGGTATGATTGTCCGCTCTCATCAATCTTCACGCCTAAGCGGGCTCTCCAGTCGTCGGTCATAAGCTGTCATTACCATAATTGAAAAAATCTGCATGAACGTTATTGCGTGGGCTTGCTATGAACGCGAAAGCGTGCATAATGCGAGACATGCAAACGAACCTCTTAAATGACATCGAATATTTCTTGTCCGAAACGGGCATGACTGAAGCCACGTTCTGCCGAATGGTAGACAACGGGCGACTGTTCGAGCGCCTTAGGACGGTAGGTAAACGAGGTCGCCCAGGAAGGGTTTGGCCTGAGACTGAATCTGAAATACGCGCCTTCATGATCGCATACAGAATGCGGAGGAAGGAAGTTGCATGACCGTCTTACTCAGCTTCAAAGCTGGGAGGGTCACGCAATGATCGCTCCCGAGATTCTCGACGCAATGGTTGCCGCTGGTTGCACAGCGGAACAGATAGTCGCGGCAGTGAAGGCTGACGCTCAGGCGGATGCAGATAAGCTCGCTCGGAAGCGTTCGGCCGACGCTGAACGGAAGCGCAAACAAAGGGCAAATGTCACGCGGACATCGTGTGACATCGATGGACATGGTGTGACATCCACGGAATCCGTGGACCCCCCTTTCTCTGATAAAGAAAGGTCCCCCACACCCCCTAAAGAAATTAACTCTAACCCCCGCGAAACAAAACGCGCGCGTGGGTCGAGGCTTCCAGACGATTGGGCTCTCCCGGCGAAATGGGGGCAATGGGCTCTTTCGGAGGGATGGATCGAGGCGGATATCCGTTTCGAAGCTGAACGGTTCCGAGACTTCTGGTGCTCGAAAGCAGGCAAGGACGCCACCAAGATCGATTGGGAAGCCACATGGCGAAACTGGATCAGAAGCGCGAAAGGCAGGTCGCAACAGCGATCCCAGCCTCCTCCAAAGCCAAAATCCGAATTCCAACGGAAGCATGAAGAAGCAATCGCAGTCCTGACCAAATCCCTCGGAGGGAACGATGAACGAGATAGTTTCCACGGTGCAACAATCGACATCAGCGCAGCAGATTTCCGCGCTCACTGAGCGTCTGGCACCTGCCGGTGATGAAGTCGTTAAGTCAAGCATCCTAAGCCTGCTTCGTATGGGTCTTGTGCTTCCTCAAAACATGGAAGCATCTGACATGGCTGCGGCATACGGTTTTGCTCTCGCGAAGGTGTCTATACACGGCATCAAGGCCGCTACGGCGAAGATTGCTCGCGGCGAATACCAGCGAGACTTTATGGACATCATCCCCCGTCCGCCAGAGTTCGCAGCTCTAGCCAGGGCAGAAGAGGCATCGATCCGGGCCGATCTGGTTCGCCTTCGCGAGACCGAGGCATCACGCCTTCTCTGCAAGTCAGAGCCGAAGAACGAGGAAGTTAAGGCGCGCATTCGTGAGCTTGTGGCCTCTGCAAAATCGTCCCTCACCCCCTCGAAAGAGAAGGTGGAGACAGCGTCATGAGCGAGAAGCTTGCAAACTGTCCTTTCTGCGGTGGCGAGGCCAAGCACAACGATGGCGGCAACAGCGTCTACGGACGGTTCTGGTGGGCTGTCTGGTGCGATGAGTGCGAAATCGAGATGCGAGACCGAGAGGTCTGGAAGCATGAAGGAGACCGCACAGTCCTCGCTCTCCCGGCCAAAGAATGTTTCGACCGCTGGAACCGTCGTCACCAAGAGCAAGACCAATCCTCCACCTTCGAACGGATGATGAGCAAATGACAGGCCGACACGCAGGATACTTTGTCTCTCTTGAAGAGAACCTCAGAGAGGATGACGCAGAGGCCACCCTGAATGCTCTCAGGCAGATCAAGGGCGTCCTCAGCGTCGAGCCAAAAATTGCTGATGCGTCCGACCTGATCGCAACAGCCCGCATTCGTAGAGAATTCGAAAGAGCATTCATCACTGCTTTCCAAGGGGCTTTGAAATGACCGACACCTTTATTTCCTTCCAAAGCGCAATGCTCATCGGCCTTACCTGCTTGGTATCTGGCATGTTCTGCGGCGCAGGTGCCTTTGCTGCTGCTCTTGAGATCTTCGGTCCTGAGAAGGAGCCGCGCGTCGATTATGACCGTCTTCAGCGCGAGCTTGACGACGAGTTCGGCGGCACTGGCACGGAAGCCGGCGTTCTGAGGACGCTCTGAAATGGACTGGCAGCCGATCGCGACATTCTTGGATGAGGATACAAAGGGACCTTGGACTTCCCAATACCTCCTTGCCCATTCCGAGAAAAAGTGGCGCCGGTTCGGCCGTTTCGATCGCACTCTGAAGCGCTGGTATTACAGCGGGACTGATGAGCGTTCCCAATGGTCTCAGATAGAAGGCGATGCCCCAACACATTGGATGCGCATACCTGAACTACCGAAACACGATTAGCTGGCGGTCCCCCTCCCTCCGCCGCCGGCTAACGCGAGACCTCTTCCGGTGTCCTCCGCTCCGTTGAGGAGGTCTCGCAGTAAATTCGAGGGAGATCACTCGCGAGGCGCAAAACTACAGCCTGGGTGATCTCTCCTAAGCAGACGAACTGGAATTCTGCAGCAGTTTGATTGGCGTCATCGCCGCAGAATTCTCTAGTGAATGGAATGAGTTGAAACATCTCGTTCGCCTCTCGTTGACAGGTTCAATCTGTCACGGAGCGATGAGCATGAGGTGCAGAGAAACTAAGCATGTGGAGCATGAAATGACGAGCGCAGTTCAAGCCCAAGGGTATGTAAAGCGTATGCTTGAACTTGAGGGCACGACGTGGGGCAACCTCACGAACGCACTTGAGGGTATCGAGCGCCGCTATGGCATTCCCTATTGGACACTGAACAACCTTCGCACCGGTCGGGCAAAGACCGTCGAAGCTGGCCTGTTCAAGCGTCTCCAGCGTGCCTACTACGATCATTGCGAGAGGCAAATCTCTCGCCTCCAGCATGAACTGGAGATCGAGAAAGCGAGGGACGCGAATGATTTGGATGCGGATCTGTTGGCTCAGGTTCAAAGCCTGGCTGAGAAGGTCAAGGAAGCGAAAGGACGAGTAGGCTGATGCCTTTGCGCGTTCCTGAGAAAGTTGCCTTCCTCGACGGGGAAATTGCGGGCCTCCAAGCTCGTATCGGAGGGGAAGGCAACGCCGTCCAGCTCCACAAGATGGAGATGCTTTCAGACATCAGGGACGACTACCGGAAATCCATTGAGGCAGCACGCAAGCGGGAAGAGGCGTCGGAATGATGAAGTTCCAATTACCTTACCCACCCAGCGGCTGGGAGCTTTACCGAGGATGGGGCAAAACCCGCTCGCTGTCTTCCGTCTACAAGAAATGGCGCACTGACGCAGGCTATTTCATCAAGGTTCCCGAGAAGCCGATCGATAAGCCGTTCTCGCTGGCAATTGCCCTCAAGCGCCAGAACATGCGCCAGGATCTCGACAATCGAAGCAAGGCAATCCTCGACTGCCTTCAGCATTACCAAGTGATCAAAAACGACAATCTCTGTGAACGGTTGACGATGTGCTGGTCAGAGGACTTGCCGGCCGAATGCGTCGTGATTTTGCAGATAGCGGAAGAAGGATTGGCAGCGTGAACGAGATCATGGAAATCCTCTCTCCGGTGCTAGGAGAAGAGCTGGCGAAAGATGTCATCTCCCATCGCAAGGGCCTCAAGTGCCCACTCACGCCTCGCGGCGCCAAGGCCCTACTGAAGCAATACGAGATGACCGGCAACCCGATCGAGGCAGCCGAAGAGCACCTTAACCGCGGCTGGCAGGGATTTAAGGCCGAATGGATGCAGAAGGGCAGGAGCTTCCGCGACGAGCGCAACCCGATGCCTGTCCAGTCAGCGAACTACGGCCGCCCAGAGCCCGTCAACCATCAAGAGCCAGCATCATCACAGGTAGACCCGGAACGGCGCCGGCAGCTTGCAGAGCTTGCAAGGCAGACGGCACGCGGCATGTCGGCGAGGACGGTGCAATGAGCCAACGCCTCTCCGCAGTCCCCATGGATCTGGATAGCGCGAACGAGTTTGTCCGCAGGCTCCACAGGCATCACCAGCCCGTGGTCGGCCACAAGTTCAGCCTTGGGGCGGTGAAGGCAGAAGAGATTGTAGGGGTGGTGATAATCGGACGGCCGGTGGCTCGTCTGCGTGACGACGGTTGGACGCTGGAGGTAACTCGCCTCGCTACGGACGGCACAAAGAACGCCTGCTCATTTCTATACGGCGCAGCTGCTAGGGCTGCGTTCGCCTTGGGCTACAGACGCATAGGCACGTACATTCTTGCCAGCGAACCAGGAACCACCCTGAACGCGGCAGGCTGGCGTCTCGTTGGTGAGGTGAAGGGCCGTTCTTGGTCGTGCGCCTCTCGCCCTCGCGTCGACAAGCACCCCACACAGGACAAACTGCTTTTTGAGAGGTGCTCATGAAGAACTGGGCCGCAATCCAGACAGAAAGCGCCAGGCGAGAACGCCGCCAACTCCTCTTCAAAGACATGACATTCGAACAGGCACAGGCAGCAGCGAAAGAGAAAAGAGTGCCAGCAGGATCGGTCTGGCACTGGTCAACGGGAAATATGTACGGGCCGATTGGCTCGATGGAGAAAAACAATGGGCCAGCCATGTCCATGGACAAAGAGAGAAACATCAATCGTCCACCTTCTGTCTCTCGGCATGACAGCCAAGGAGATGTCGAGGGAGACGTGTACGAGCCCCAATACACTCACGAGCGCTATTCAGATCATCAAGTTGAAGGCTGGCGTTAGGGGAACTGCTGCCGGCGTTGTCGCCCTCGCACTCCGGGAAGGATGGATCCAGTGAACGTTCATACAGTTGATCTCAAGAAAGCTGCAGAACTCTGGGCACAGAATGTTTCTGCCTCGCAGATCGCGGCCATGTTCGGGGTTACCCGGTCGTCTATCATCGGTTTCACGTACCGGAACCGTGAAATGTTCCCAAAGAAGCCGAAGAAGGTTTCGGAGCGACGCATTCGCGCCGAGGCTCGGGCTCTCATGCCTAAGCGCCCTAAGCCAGAGAAAGCGCCGAAGCTGCCGAGCCCTCAGAAGGTCGCCAAGATCGAGGCAAACGAATACGACACCTCAAGAGCGGATTTCCAGAAGCCCCTTCACCTCCTGTCATCGTGCGAATGCCACTGGCCGCTGAATGAGGGCTCACCCTTCATGTTCTGCGCCGCCGAGACCGACGAAGGGCAGAGCTTCTGCACCCAGCACAAATTGCGGGCATACCGTCCGCGGATCAAGGCAGAGCGCGAGAGGGATGCGGCATGACAACGATGGTCGAGAAGGTGGCCCAAGCAATCGCGGACAACATCAACGCGGGTCTTCCAGATGGCGTCGAGATCGATACTCGGTATGCGGCACTGGCTGCTATTGAGGCGATTGATAATGAAACCCCCTTGGACATATGGGAGGCGGCTAAGCGAACTTGGTCAGTCACAACGTCGGCGCACTCTAGCGACATCGACGATATCGCTCACGCTCTCAACGCAGAGCGCCACCGCTGCATCTCCATAGCCCAATCCATAGACCCCCATAACGAAGCAGAAGCCCACCTTATCGAGACCATCGTGAGGCGAATTAGGGGTGAAGGATGAGCCCAGAGAACAGAGCTTGGGTCAGGACGATCTTCGACATCATCATAGCATCCGTAGTTATAGCATTGATCAAATGGTCAACAGACGGCGCCATTAGCATGAGCGTTGAGTTCTATCTGGCCGTCATGGCTCTTTCACTCGCACATCGCGCCAATATCAAGACAGGTGAATAGATGGTCTCCAAATCCGCCAAGCTCCGCAGCCACAGAATCAAGCAACGCCAATACGCCGGCCGTCCCAAGAAGGAAGGCGTAGAGCGCTACACCAACGGCGAGATCAAGCATTTCGAGCGGGAGAAAGAAGTGAGAGCTGTTGTCATGGAGGCGCGAGACCGAGTGCATGGCAACGCGATCGACAACGCCAGCCAGTACGCCGGATACGTCCTCGGTCGCATGTTCCTCGATGGAAAGATCACCCAGTGCGAGCGCGAGGCCGGTGATGAGTATGCCATGCGCATGATCCGCTACTATGGCTTGACGGGCATTCCGTTCCCAAGCGCGAGAGCCCAGAACCTACACAGTATTAAAGGTTTCGATGGCGAAACGACCTCTGAGCGCGCAAGAATGGCCCGAGAAGCATCGAACCGAATGATGGAGCTTGAGGGCATATTGCTTCGTCTTGAAGATGGACCGAGAGTAAAGCAGACGGTCTACAACACCTGTATTCAGGACTATGACATCATGCGTACTATGAGCGAATTGCAGTTGTCCTGGCTAAAGAGGGGATTGCAAGAGCTTCACTGGGCTATGGGTCTTGCCAAATCGAAAGCGGCGGGATAAGTTTATTGCATGAATAGGGCTTTGCCCTCAGAGATCGGGAAGCGAGCCTAGACCCATCGGCCTGATACGGCGTTAAGCTGCGCTGGTGGGAGGAGTTGATTACTCACATACGCCGTTGAGCCCTTCCCGAGCATCCACGCCCCGCCCTGAGAGATCAGAGGCGGGGCACATCATTTGGAGAGGGCGATGAACGAGAACATCGGATATCTCAAGCTCATCCAGAAAGAGCCGCGCACCTGGCGCCTCTTCGACGCCGACGGCAAGGTTCTTGACCAAGGCGACTGTGTACGCTGCACCCAGAGCGCGATCAACCGCGACATGCGGATAGCGACGATCCATTGAATAAGCCCAGCCCGCCACCCGGCTGGCTCGGCCCCTGGTTCGGAAAGCCCAAGCCCTCAGGAGGGAAGTGATGGATCGCCCAGACCTCCGAGCCTTCCAACTCAGGCAGGAACTTCAAATGCTCTTGCGGCAGATCACAGACGAAGGCTCCCCGATGGATTCGGGCGGCGGCCTCGGCTCTGAGGACATCTGGTGTGTCGTTGACGGCCATCAGTTCCACATCCAGATCAGCCACGACGTCAAGCAGCTCGCGGCCAAGCCAACAACAGGGAAGTGAGATGAGCACCTGGCGCCGGTTTCTGTCCTGGCTGGGCTTTCGCCGGCCGGCGGTCCATCAGCCGTTTGCGGTTCTGAAAACAGAGAGCAAACAATGGCTCGAAACCCAAACCTGAAGCCTTTCGTCAAAGGCCAGTCGGGCAACCCAGGCGGCCGGCCCAAGGGATTGGCTGCGAAGGCGCGCGAACACGCTGACAGGGCGCTCGACGTTCTGACGACAGCGCTTGCTGACGCGGATGCAAAGGTTCGCATCGCTGCGGCTCGCGAGATCCTTGATCGAGGCTACGGCAAGCCGGTGACGATGACGGCCGACGTATCGAGGAAGCTAGACGAGATCGATGACGATACACTCGATAGTGCAATCGATGCCCTCCGAGCAGCGACAGGCGTTGCTGATGAAGCTGGTGAGGGAGAGGGAGCGCCGACAGCGCATTAACCGGCTGCGGGACTATGTGCCGTATGCAAAGCAGGTCGAGTTCCACGAGGCAGGAGCTGCCTACCGCGAACGCCTGTTCATGGCGGGCAACCAGCTCGGCAAGACGCTCTCCGGTGCGGCTGAAGCTGCAATGCACCTCACTGGGCAATATCCGGACTGGTGGCCTGGTCGCCGTTGGGATCGGCCCATCACGATGCTTGCCGGCTCGGAATCATACGAACTGACCCGCGACGGCGTGCAGCGCTTGTTGATCGGGCCGCCTCTCAACGAAGAGGACTGGGGCACTGGCTATATTCCGAAGGCTGCCATTGTGGACACCACGCGCCGCGCTGGCGTGTCTGGCACGCTCGATAGCGTCACGGTTCGGCATCAGTCGGGTGGAACATCGACAATCCTTCTCAAGGCATACGAGCAGGGTCGCGGCAAGTGGCAGGCAAACACGGTTGATTATGTCTGGTTCGACGAAGAGCCTCCGGAAGACGTCTATTTCGAAGGGATAACGCGAACCAACGCCACCGGCGGCTCGATCGCCGTCACGTTCACGCCTCTCAAGGGCATGAGCACGGTTGTCGCGAGGTTCATCATGCCGGGTGAGGACGAGGGCGCCAAATACCGCACCGTCACCACCATGACGATCGACGACGCGGACCACTACAGCGAAGAGGAGCGGGCGCGGATCATCGCCAGCTATCCGGCGCATGAGCGCGAGGCACGCACAAAGGGTGTCCCGTCGCTCGGCTCTGGCCGCATCTTCCCGGTCTCGGAAGAGAGCATCACGGTTGCGCCTTTCGAGATCCCGAAGCACTGGGTTCAGATCGGCGGCCTCGATTTCGGGTGGGATCACCCGTTCGGCGCCGCCGGCTGCGCATGGGACCGCGACGCGGACGTGTTCTATGTGACGAAGGAATACCGCGAGCGCGAGGCAACTCCGCTCATTCACTCCGGCGCGCTGAAGCCCTGGGGCGCCTGGCTGCCGTGGTCATGGCCTCACGATGGCCTGCAGCACGACAAGGGCAGCGGCGAGCAACTGGCGGCGCAGTACCGCGGCCACGGCCTCAACATGCTGCCAGAGCGCGCCACGTTCGACGATGGGACAAACGGTGTCGAAGCCGGCTTGGCCGACATGCTGGACCGCATGCAGACGGGACGGTTCAAGGTCTTCTCGACCTGCACGCACTGGTTCGAAGAATTCCGGCTTTATCACCGGAAAGACGGGAAAATCGTGAAAGAGCGCGACGACGTGATTTCGGCTTCGAGATACGCGCTGATGATGAAGCGTCACGCTGAGATTGAGAGAGCGCAAGTTCTCGTCATGCCTAAACGGGAATGGGTTGTTTGATGGCTGCACGCGACAAGGCGATGGAAGAGGACGAGATCAAGGCTCTCGTCACGGCAGAGATTCGCGACGCCGAACTCTATTTCCGTGATGACGTGGTCCAGAACCGCGAACGCGCCATCAACTACTACAACGGCGAGATGCCCGACACGCCGGCCGCCGATGGTTGGTCCACGTTCAAGAGCCGTGATGTGTCAGACGTGATGGGCTGGGTTCTGCCTGGCATCATCCGCGTGTTCTCGGCATCCGACCGCATGGTCAACTATGAGCCGCGGCGCCCGGGTGACGAGCAGTTCACGGACCAGGCGTCCGACTACGCGAACTATATCTTCTGGGTCGACAACAACGGCTATCGCATCCTCTGGGACGCGACGCATGACAGCCTGTTGCTCGCCGACGGCATCGTGAAGACCTATTGGGACGACAGCGAGGAATGCGAATACTCGGTGCATTCCGGGCTCACGGCCGAGCAGGTCATGCTGCTGACCGACGAGGAAGGCGTTGAGATCACAGCGCAGGGTGAAGGTGAGCCCTACGTCGATGTCGACCCTATGACCGGCGAGCAAGTCGAAATCCAGACCTACGATGTGAAAATCAAGCGCGTCACCATGCAGGGGCGGCTGCGCGTCGAGACCGTCGAGCCGGAAAACTTTCTGGTCGACCGGAATGCAATCTCGATCGCCGATGCGCGCTTCGTCTGCCACCGCGACCCGCATGTGACCCGCTCGAAGCTGATCGAGATGGGCTTTGACAAGTCTATCGTCGATAGCATCCCGCGCTATACCTTCGGCTATTCGCAGCTCTCGGAAGAGGCGACGGCGCGCGACCCGAACGTCGTAACCGACAACATCGGCGACAAGTCGATGGATCGCGTCGAGCTTTACGAATGCTATGTGAAGGCTGATGTGAACGGCGACGGCATCGCGGAGACAGTGCTGGTCTACTACGCGGGCGGCAACGGCGCCGGCACGCTGCTTGACTGGGAAATATGGGACGACGATCTGCCGTTTTCGCAGATCCCCTGCGAGCCGGTGCCTCATCGCTTCGTCTCGCGATCGCTTGCCGGCGAGGTCATGGACGTTCAGCAGATCAAGACGGTCCTGTTCCGTCAGATGCTGAACAACCTGTATCAGGTGAACAACCCGCAGAAGGACATCGAGGCGGGGTCCGTCCTGAACATGAACGAACTGGTCAACCCGACGATCGGCGGGGTACTGATCCGAAAGGCAGGGTCGCAGCCGATCAAATACAACGTCGTGCCGTCCATCTTCGATTCCGCGCTCGCCGGCATCCAGGCGATGGATAACGTGACAGAGATGCGCACGGGGGTTTCGCGCGCCACGATGGCCCTCGACCCGATGACGCTGCAGAACCAGACGGCCACGGCCAGCCAGAACCAGCGGGACAGCGCCTATTCGCAGATCGAGTTGATTGCCCGCAACCAGGCGGAACTGGGTTGGAAAGACGTGTTCGCGAAGATCCTTCGCCTGATCGTGAAGCATCAGGACAGGCCGCGCACCATTCGCCTGCGTGACCAGTGGGTGGATATGGATCCCCGCCAGTGGAACGCCGGGATGGATGCCGTCATCAACGTTGGTCTTGGCACTGGCTCGCGCGACCGCGACATGTCGATGCTCAACATGATCCTGCAGAGCCAGATGGGCATCACAGACCGCTTCCAGGCATCGGGCATGACCCAAGAGGCCTTGGACATGGTGCCCCGCATCAAGAAGACGCTTGTCAAGCAGGCTGAGGCAGCCGGCATCCGCAATGGGGACGACTTCTATCCAGAGATCACGCCGGAGCGCCTGCAGCAGATCGCACAGCAGCAGGCCGACGCGGCGCAGCAGCCAGACCCGAAGGTTGCCGCCGACATGGCGAAGTCGCAGGCGGACATGGAGCTGAAGAGAGAAAGCCAGCGGCAGGATACGATGCTGAAGCAGGAACAGATTCGATCTGACGCCACCCTTAAGCGCGAGGAAATGGCTATAGATGGCGCACTGAAGCGCGAGCAGTTGAACAAGGAAATCCAACTGAAGCGCGAGCAACTGGCCGCCGAATTGGCCTTGAAGCGAGATACCGCAGTTCTCGGCGCGGCAGTCAAAGGCGCCTCTGCCTCGTCTGAGGTTCACGTGGGCGGGGAGCCTGGCTGATGACCATGGACAAAGAGTTTCTTGCCCGTGAGGCCGTGAGGCTTCGCGACGACCCCGTGTTTCGTGAAGCGCTGGCCCGGATCCGAGGTGATGCCGTTGAGCGTATGATCCAGACCCCGGCGGCCGAAACGGACAAGATCACCGAATTGCAGGCGCTAGCGCGAGCCTGTGACCGCCTCCCGAGCGAACTCGAGGCGATGATCCAGAGCGCCCAACCGCGACAAGTTCCCCGCGCTGTATAGCAAAGGAAAGTCTTATGACTGACACAGCTACGACCTCCCCGAGCGGGACCGTAGAACAAGCCCCCATGTCTTTTGATGCGGGGGTCGATGCCATTGAAAATCTGCTGTCCGACGACCCTGAAATGGATCTCGAAGGCGCAGGTGAGGCGCAGGCCAAGGAAGGCGACAGCGTTCAAGCCCAGGCTGAAGACGATGAGCCTGATCTGGTCCTTGATGACGATGACACAGACGAAGCAGCGGACGTTGCAGCCGATGCCTCTTCGGAACCCGCAGACGGCGTGATCATCACGCTTCAGGGCGGTGAGAAGATCAGCTTAGGCGATCTGAAGCGCAACAATCTGTATCAGCGTGACTACACCCGCAAAACCGAAGAACTGAAGCAGCAGCGCGAGCAGTTGCAGCAGGAATTCGACAAGCGGGCGAGCGACGCGGAAAACGATATCCGCCATCGACGCGATTTCATTCTGGACAACTGGAAGCGGTTTATCCCGCAAGAGCCAGACCGGGCAATGATGGACGAGCGGTCGGAAAAGTTCGACCCGATCGGCTATCTCCAGGCAAAGCAGAACTACGACGACACCGTCGCGGAGTTCAACGCCATGCACTCTGAGCGCGTGAACGAAGCCAACACGGCCGCTGAAAAGCAGAAGGCCGATGCGGAAGAGTTCGCACGTGAGGAGTGGGGCAAATTCCTCGCAAGCAACAAGCGTCTGCAAGACGAGACCAAGCTGAAAGCTTTCCGGGACGACGTGAAATCGATCGGCATCGAGCACTACAAGCTCAATGCCGAAGAGATCAAGTCCGTCACCGATCATCGCTATATGCAGGTTCTCGCCGACGCGATTGCCTATCGCAAGCTCGTCGCCAAATCCCAGGCGGCGAAGCAGGAAATCACTGCCAAGCCCAAGCTGCGCCAGCAGCAGCGGATGTCTCCGCAAACCGTCCAGTCCCGAGACCGTCAAGGCCGATTCGAGAACGCGCGCCAATCCGGCAGCCTCGACGCTGTCGCGCGATCCATCGAAGACCTCATCTAACGTCTGAAGGACAATCACCATGCCTCAGGTATCAAATACCTTTGAGACCTACGACGCCGTAGGCAACCGCGAAACCCTCGCGGATCGCATCTACATGATCACGCCCGAGGAAACCCCGTTCCTCTCCATGATCGGCAAGACCGACGTGGACGGCGTGCACCCGGAATGGCAGACGGACACGCTTGCCACCCCGGATACCGCCAACAACCAGCCGGAAGGCAACGATTGGTCTTTCCAGGCCATCACGCCGACGACCCGCGTTGGCAACTATTGCCAGATCTCCGACAAGCGCATCGTCGTTTCGAACACGCAGGAAGTCGTGTCGAAGGCCGGCCGCAAGTCGGAAATGGCGCGCGAAATCGCCAAGAAGGGCCAAGAGCTGAAGACCGACATGGAGGTCATTCTTCTGTCGAACCAGGCATCCTCGGCCGGCTCTGGCAACGCCGCATCGAACCGCCTTTCCGGCGGTTTCCGCGCTTGGCTCTCGTCCAACGACAGCCTCGGCGCTGGCGGCGCATCCGGCGGCTTCAACGCTGGCACTGGTATTGTTGACGCTGCCACCAACGGCACCCAGCGTGCCCTGACTAAGGCTCTTCTGGATACGACCATCCAGGCGACCTACATCTCCGGCGGCAACCCGACAACCCTTCTCCTCTCGCCCTACGCAAAGACGGTCTTTTCGACCTTCATGAGCGACGCCAACGTTGCGCAGCAGCGCTTCGCGGCCAAGGGATCGAGCCAGACGACCATCGTCGCCGCCGCTGACATGTATCTGTCGGACTTCGGCACCCTGACCGTCGTTCCGGATCGTCAGATGGCCCGCGCCGGCGCCACGATCGCCCGTAATGCCTTCCTCGTCGACCCGTCCATGGTTCAGCTCGGCACGCTGCGCGACATCGCAAAGCGCGACCCGGCTGAAACCGGCGACGCGAAGAAGAAGGTTCTGAACGTCGAATACACGCTCGTCGTGAAGAACGAAGCCGCCCACGGTGTCGTCGCCGACATCTTCGGCATGACCGCATCGAGCTAAGGAGACACGGATATGCCTTTCCAGCCCATCAATATCACGGCTGCCACGCTCTCCCTGGTCGCCTCGTCTCATGGTGAAGCCACGATCACGGCAAACCGTGCCGCCGGCATCACCTTCACGCTCCCGGCATCGGAAGGGAAGGGTGCGTATTTCCGCATCGTTGTCGGCACCACGATCACGTCGAACAGCCTGATCGTGAAGGTCGCCAACGCAACGGACGTCATGACCGGCACGGCAATCTTCGGCCAGGACGCGGCGGATACCGCCAACCTGTTCGAAACCGCCTCGACCTCGGACACGATCACCATGAACGGTTCGACAACCGGCGGCATCAAGGGCGACATCATCGAGCTTGAGGACATTTCCTCGGGCTTGTGGAGCGTCAAGGTGCTCGGCTCGGCCACCGGCACGGAAGCGACGCCGTTCTCGGCGACCGTCTCCTAATCCGGATCATCTCGAAACTTGGAAGGGCGCTCTCTGGGGCGCCCTTTTTGATTCCGCAACAGAGGATTTCCAATGGCACCCGAAGCAAAGAAGACCGAAGACAAGACTTTCCCGGTCAAGCTGCTCAAGAACTATCGCCCGCTCGGCGATTTCCTCATCGAGGGCGACGACGAACTGCGCGAGCCGACCGGTGATGAGCGGGCCAAGGTCAAAGCCGGCGCCGTCATTCATCTGCCGATCGACGAAGCCCGCGACATCGTCAGCAAGAAGATTGCCGATCGCAATGACGCAATCGCTTGATCTGCGCAACATCGACGGTGCGGCCTGGGAACTCGAAGAGGTCACCCCGCACTATCGCCGTTGGCTGCTGCCGCTCGGCGAAGGTCGCTTCATCCGCAAGACAGAGTTCTTGGCGGATGACGAGTTGATCAAGGAAAACCGGCAAGCCTTCAACGACAGCGAGGGCAAGCGCTGGGGCGACGGCCAGATCGTGGCTCGTGTCCCGCTGAACAAGCTCTACGGCAGCCAGGACCAGATCATGGAAAAGCTGCGCGAGGGCGACCGAGACCACCTGAAATGGTGGCTCAACTCCGAAGCCGCACGGCCATACCGCACATTCAAGGGGCGCATCTGATGGACTATGCAGGCCTTCAGGCCGCGCTGGCTGACTGGGCGGCGCGAACCGACGTCACAGCCACCATCCCGTCCTTTGTCGAGTTTTCGACGGCCATGTTCAATCATGGCATTCCCGACAAGGGCGTGGCTCCTCTTCGCGTGCGGGAAATGGAGGCGATTGCGACGCTGACGCCGTCTAGCGGAGCCGTCACGCTGCCGGCCGACTACCTGCAGTACATCCGCGTCGTTGAAGACGCGTCGATCCGGAGAGAACTGAAGTTCGTCACGGCGACGTATACGGATCAGGCGTACCCGGATCGCGCCGGAGGCTTGGCCTGTGATTTCACGATCATCGGCTCGTCGCTGACGATGTACCCGGTATCTGGCAATGACATCGAACTCACCTATTTCCAGGCAATCCCGGCTCTTTCGGACAGCAACACGTCCAACTGGCTGCTCGCGAAGCAACCGAGCCTCTACCTGCACGCCGGCTTGATGCAGCTTGCCCTCTACACCAAGGACAACGACCTGTTTTCCCGCTCGGCGGCGCTCGTCACAATGATCATCGACGGGCTGAATGCGACGAACGAACTCGCGATTTATGCGCGGGCAGGTACGCGAGTGCAGGGGATTGCACCTTGATCATCCCGTTCCCGGCCTTCGAGCCCGATCAAAGCCAGTTCGACGGCACCAACAGCAACAACGTGGTGAACGCTCTTCCTGTTTCTGACGGGTGGGGCCCGATGCCCGGTTTGACGGAGATTTCGCAGGCGCTTGGCGCTGAATGCCGCGGCGCGGTCTACGTCCGCACCTCAACGGGCACGTTCACGATCATCGCCGGCACGTCAAGCGCGCTCTACAAGCTCAACACGACCGACTATTCGTGGACCAATATCAGCGGGCCAAGCGCGCCGTATGCCGTCCCGCTTCAGGATTCTTGGACGTTCACGCGGTTTGGTGACCAGCTTGTCGCTCACAACATCGCCAATCCCATTCAGGTCTACGACATCGAGGCCAGCGGCAACTTTGCGGATCTGGCGGGCAGCCCGCCTAAGGCAAAATATTCCTGGGTGGCCGGAGACTTCCTCGTCCTCGGATATCTGGAGGGTGCCGTTGGGCAAAAGACCGTCCGTTGGTGCGGGCAGAACAACCTCGAGCATTGGACGATAGGCAAAGAAGGCGCAGACGTTCAGGAGCTTCCAGAAGGCGACGAGGTGATGGGCGGCTTCGGCGAGCAGGGTGGCTTCACTGTCATCCAGCGCGCCGGGATGCAGTATTTCCCTTTCGCTCCGTCTTCGGGGTTCACCTTCACGCGAACAGTCGTCAACCCGAAGCAGGGCACGCTTGCGCCGCGGTCGATTGTCTCGATCGGGCCGGGGGCTTTCTTCTACTTGTCCGAAGACGGGTTCTTCGGCGGCGTGGACCGCAAGCCGATCGGCGCGGAGAGGGTAGATCGCTGGTTTCTCGACCAGATCGACCAGACCTATCTTGCTGACGTTCAAGGGGCTGCTGATCCGTTCGAAAAAATCGTTTGGTGGCGCTACCGGGCGGCAAACGGCAGTTTTTACCGACTCGGATACGATTGGCAGCTTGACCGGTGGTGCACGACAGATTTGCAGGTCGGGGAGATGGTCGCGCTCGCCACTCCGGGCGTCACTTGGGATGGTCTTGACCTTCTCTACGCCAACATAGACGCTGCGATCGAGCCCTTCGACAGCCGTCTCTTTTCTGGTGGTCGCCCGACCTTCGCGACGTTCACGACCGACAACAAGCTGGCCTATTTCACCGGCCCGAACCTGCAAGCGACCATCGACACGGCAGAGAACGAGATCGATGGCATGCGCCGATCCTTCGTCAACGGGGCTCGCGTTGTCACAGACGCAACGAGTTTCACCCTCTCGGACGGTGTTTCCGCCTTTCACGGCGGCGCAATGACATTTTCGACCGCAAACAGCCCGCATCCAAGGACTGGGCTTGTGCCGTTCCGTTCGGACGGCCGGTTGCACAAACAGCGTCTGGTCGTTCCTGCGGGTGCGGTATGGAGCATTGTTTCATCGGTCAACGTCAACGCCCAGCCGAGTGGTGAGCAGTAATGAGCGTTCACGGCAACTACGCGGGCAACCCGGAACAGCCGGTTCACCAGGTGCTGACCAACACGTCTTTGACGGACATCGGCGATGCCGCCAAGAAGATGGTCAAGATCCTGGCATCGGTCGCCATCGCCAACCCGAGCGGATCGGGCGTGGACTGCTCTCTCTACTGGTACAAAGCTGCCACGGCTACGGACCATCTCATATGGTTCAAGACCGTTCCGACAAAAGACACGCTGTCAATCGCCGACCTGCCTGTCAGGCTAGCAGAGGGCGACAAGATCAAGGCGATCGGCGACAACACGGTTTGCGTGACGCTGTTCTATCTCGACTTGATCCCGCTCAACAGGCCGACCGTATGAGGATCGGGATTGCAAATGCGACCGAGGTTGATGCGCTGTGGCCGAAGCTCGCCGTCAGGTTCCAAGAAGCGATCGACGCCTGCGGGGATGATCTCGCGCTCGGTGATCTTTGGCAGTTGTGCAGGTCTGGAAACGCCTTCCTCGTCTGCGCCGTCTCTGGTGACGAGCCTGTCATGGGCGCCGTTCTCCAGTTCCAGAGATGGAGCAAGGGCCCAGTTCTGCGTTGCCTGATCATCGGCGGCGAGCAAATGGCTGCTTGGCTGCCCGACTGGATAGCCGCCGTGCGCGGCATGATGCGCGAGGGCGGCGCAACCAGATTTGTCTTCGACGGGCGAGACGGCTGGAGCGAAGTGCTCCGCCGATCGCTTGAGCATGCCCGAAAACTCCGCACGACCTACGAAGTGGAAATCTAGATGTCCGGTGGAAGCAAGACCCAAACGACCACGACGAACAACGCGCCCTGGTCGGCGGCACAGCCTGCGCTGAAAACCGGGCTGGATCAGGCTCAGAACCTCTTCAAGGCCGACCCGACAGGGCAAAACAGCGTCTACAAGGGCTCGACCGTCGTTCCGTGGTCGTCTCAGACGCAGAACGCCATGAATGCGATCCAGACGAACGCGCAGGACAACATCAACAACCCGACCGGGACGTCCAGGCAGTATCAAGACATCATCAACCGCGGCGGGTTGACTACGGCGCAGCAGAATGCCCTTCAGAACACGCAGAATACCGCCAATGCTGCATTCGATATCAACGCGAACCCTGCCTTCCAGCAAGTGCTTAAGCAGGCACAGGATTCCGCATCGAATGCGGTCAATTTGAACGCTGGTGCGGCTGGACGCTACGGCTCCGGTGTCCATCAGGGCAATTTGGCTCGCGAAGTCGGCGACCTGACAAGCCGGATGGTCGGGCAGGAATACCAGAACTGGCAGAATCGTCGCGATGCTGCAAACACCAATCTTTTCAATATGAGCCAGCAAGGTTTCGGGAACATTGGAGCGGCCTATCAGGGGCTGAACAAGCCTGCGCAAGACCTGATGCAGGTCGGCGGCATGAATGAAGACTTGGCGACGCGCCAGAAGAACGATGAGCTACGGCTGTTCAACGAACAAGCCAACGCGCCGTGGAACCAACTTGCGCGGCTCAATGCGATCGCCTCGGGCGCCGGCTCTCTCGGCGGCACGCAGACGACCGCGCAGCCAGGGCAAAACCCGTTCTTGAGCGCACTCGGCTATGGGGCCACTGGTCTAGGCCTACTCGGAGGTATGTTCTAAATGGCTGGTCCGTTCGACTTCCTGCGCAACAACAATCAGGCGCTCACGCAACTTGGTCTCGGGCTGCTTTCCGGCCGCACTGGTCAGGAGCAGGCCGCCGCCGGCGCTGCAGGTCTTGCGCAGGGCATCAACCAGAACAAGACGATGCAGTTCCTGGCGAAGCAGTATCCCGACCTCGCCGAAGCCGTGCAGTCGGGCGCGCTGACGCCTGGGGATGCGTGGAAGATGGCCTATCAGCAGAAGCTCTCGGCAGAGAAGCCGAAGTCACCGATCGAGGTGAATGGGCGTCTGGTAGACCCGACGACATACGAGGTGCTTGCCGATTTCAGCAGCGCGCCGAAGGGGCCGGAGCCGACAGCGCTGATGCGGGAACTTGAGGCGGCCGGACTGCGCCCCGGAACGCCCGAGTATCAGGAGGCCATTCTTGCCAACAACCGGCCGAAGGGCATGATGGTCGAAAGCGACGGGCAGGGCGGTTTCCGCATGGTTCAGGGCACCGACGTTAGCGGCGGCGCGAACCTGAATGTTGAGCAAGGAAAGAACACCGGCTTCCTCATTCGGGCGCAGGACGCCAACAAGACGATCGGCGCGAAAGAGGGTGAAGGAACGAGTCTTTGGAACAAGGCGATGCGCAATGTCCCTGGCGGCCTTGGCAACTACGCGATCAGCGATGAGGCGCAGCAACTCGACCAGGCCAAGCGAGATTTCATCAACGCCGTGCTTCGTCAGGAATCTGGCGCCGTGATCTCCGACGAGGAATTTGCGAACGCCGAGAGGCAATATTTTCCGCAGCCAGGTGACAGCCAGCAGGTGATCGAGCAGAAGCGCCGCAACCGTGAGAACGCTGTTGCTGGCTTCCGCATTCGCTCTGGCCCTGGGGCGAGCGCCGTTGATCAGATGCAGCCGCCGGCCGCGCAGCCGCAACCTGGCGTCATCGACTACTCCGACTACTTCAAGCAGTGAGGCGACGCTATGCCCGTTGTGCGCATGCCAGATGGGACGCAGGTCCGCTTTCCCGATGATATGCCGGCCGAGCAGATCCGCAGCCTGATCGCGTCAAAGTTCCCCGACGTTGTGCCGAAGACACCGGCAGAAGCCGCGCCGCCGGCCGCCCAAGACACATTCCAGCGCGGGACGATCCTGCCCGTGGAGAAAAACCTTCGGACGGGTGAAATGAACTGGGCGGTCCCCGGATTGCTTCAGGGCGCGTATGAGAGCGCCAGAGATGCCTTCACCCTTCCTGGTCGAGCCATGCGCGGCGAAGTGCCGATGACGGATGCAGCTGGCAACGTCTCACCTGAAGCGATTGGGGAGGGCTTTAACTTTGCGCTTTGGGCCTCTCCTGCGTCTGCCGCTTCTCGCCTTCCTTCGAAAGCCGCGCCGGTCGCCAAGCCAAAACCAGAGGGCGTTCAGGTTGCAGAAGCTGCTCGGCGTCTTGGAGTGGACCTGCCTCGCGCTGCTGTTAGCGATAGCGTTTCTGTCCAGCAGGCAGGAAAGACGCTGACGAATATCCCGATCGGCGGCGCGCCGCTTCGCAAGGCGTCCGAACAGGCCATCTCTCAACTCGACGACGCCGCGCTGCGCGTCCAGCAAGGCTATGGGCCTGGCAGTGTTGCCGGCGCTGGCTCTGCGGCACGCGAGGGCATCACCGCGCACGCGAAGGAAGTGTTGCCGGCAAAAGTTGGGGCGCGATACGATGTCGTTGACAACCTTGTCACGCCGAATGTCGTCACGCCGCTCACTCAAACCGGTCGTGTTGCCGGCGAAATCCTTGCCAAGCGCGAGAATGCCAAGATCGCCGGGAACAGCGAAGCCGTGAACCTGATCCGGCGCGCAGTCGCAGAGAAGGATGGCCTCAACTATCAGGGCATCAAGGACCTCCGCACGGCCGTCGGCGAATTTGTTGACGATCCGGCCAAGATCGCCGCTTCGGGCATCTCGGCGAAGGAGATCAACCGGATCTATGGCGCGCTAACCGATGACCTCCGCAATGCCGTTCAGCGATCGGGCGGAGATGAGGCCTTAGCCGCTTTCGAGCGGGCAAACGCATACGCCGCCAAGAAGTTCGCCGAGCGCTCCGACCTGCAAAAGGTGCTCGGCAAGCAAGCCTCCGACGAGGGCGTCTTCTCGAAGATCGAGGCCATGGCCGGCTCCACCTCGCGCGCTGACCAGAACGGCCTTCTCCGGGTGCGTGGCGCCGTCGGCAAAGAAGGCTGGGATGAGATCTCGTCCGCTGTCATCGCAAAGATGGGACGCGACGCCGACGGCAAGTTCTCGCCAGATCGCTTCCTGACTGCCTATGGCAAGCTCTCGAAGACCGGTAAGCATGCCCTGTTTCGTACGACGGGGAAAAACGACCTGGCAAACTCGATCGATGACATCGCGACCGTCTCGCGGCGCTTCAAGCAACTGAACCAGTTCGCCAACCCCTCAGGCACCTCTCAATCGGTCATGTCCGGTTTCGGGGGCGCCGCGCTCTTTGTCGAGCCAATGACGACGATCGGGACCGTGGCCGGTAGCCGTGCGCTATCCTCGCTCCTAGCCAAACCGACTTCTGCCAGGAAATTGGCGCAGTGGGCGCGGGCATACGAACAGGCGGCCGCGCAGCCGAGCGTGAAAACTCAGGCGTTGCTTGAGGCTAGGGCTAAGGTTCTAGCGATCGATCTGGCTGCGGAAACGGGTACTCCGGCCGCGGTCAAGCAGATCACCCAGGCGATATCTGGGGTGGGTCGCGTGCCAGCAGAGCCACAGGACAATGGCGAGCGGCGACAAGAAAATCAGGACAACCGTCCAAACGGCCAGTTGCGTATGCTTCTTCCGAACGAGGCTTAGGGGCATCCCCACAACATACACGAGCAGAAGAAATTGAACAGGCGGTTCTTCGGAGCCGCCTTTTTCTATGAGGCGATCAAATGGCGTCACGGCGAGAGCGCTTTTACAACGATGCCTATCGGCAGGCCCGCGAATCCGGTCTCAACGACCCGCAGGCTCGTCTTGCCGCATCTCAGGCCGCGCTGGAAACCGGATACGGTCGCAGCGTCGTCGGCAACAACTATTTCGGCATCAAGGCCGGCTCCTCTTGGAATGGGCCGACCGTAGCCGCGCGGACGTGGGAAGACACGGCCGGCGGCCCGGTGCGAGAGACAGCACGCTTCCGATCCTACGAGAGCCCGGTCAACGCGTTCGGGGATTGGGCACGCACAGTCAGCCGGAAATGGAGCGATGCATTCACGGCGCCGACCTTCAATGAAGCCGTCGAGGGCCTGAACTACGGCCGCAGGGGCGGCTACGCGACAGACCGCAAGTATGGCGACAAACTCCGCGCGATCGACGCCCGATATGGCCCCCAGGCCGAAGCCACCACCGGCATCATGTCGGCAATCAGCCCAACAGAGAGCGCAACCCCCATGGCGAGACCCATGTCATTGGCCGAGCAATACGGCCTTCTCGACCAGGCGCGTGGCATGCAGCGCGATATTGGCCTTCTGCGGCAGGACGTGGCTGCACAAGACCCGATGGGGCAGCTACGCCGCGACCTGATCGCCCGGAACAAGGCCTATGAGATGGCGACGGCGCCAGCGGCAGGCGGCATCCTTCAGGATCTGCCCGAAGCTCCGGTAACTGCCAACGTGCCAACCATGGCGGCATACGAAGAGCCGCCGCCGGTCTCCAGTTCAACCCCGTTCGCTTCCGTCATGTCGCCTTCGGCCGGCGGGCTCTTGTCTCCCGATGAGCAAGCCATGATCGACGCCCAGCAGATGCGCTTAGCCGAGATGGGGCCGAACCGCCGAGCACAGATAGGCGCGGCTCTGAAGAAAGGGGCCAGCGCATTCGGCGGCGGCGTCCTCGGCGGCCTTCTTCTCGGGCCGATCGGGGCTGTTGCCGGCGGTCTCTTGGGGCCGTCGATCGTCAACGGCATGACTGGCGCGGCCAACTATCCAGACGCTCCCAAGAGCACGCCCCGCGGCGACGGCAAAATGACCGAGTACGGCGACCGCGTGCGCAGTGAATCCAAGCAATTTGACCGAGCCGTCCGAAGCGGCCGCGGCGGTCTTTGGTAAGAGGCACGAGATGGCAAAAAACAACGTTCGCGATTGGTCTTCGACCGCTGCCAGCAACACTGACGTCGGCGGCATCGGAATTGAGGGCACAAACGCTGTCAGCAACTTCGACAACGGCCTCCGTACTGTCATGGCACAGGTTGCGGCTGTGGATGAAGGTACGGAGCCGGTCAACGACACATGGACGTTTGCCGATCCTGCGGACCCCACGAAACGCGTCCGCCTCGATGCTGGGAACGTTGCCGCTGGGCAGACTCGTGTTTTGGCGATGCCAGATGCGAATGTCACCATCTCCTCTTTCATGGCAACCGTTCTCGATGATACGACGGCTGCGGCTGCGCGCTCTACCCTCGATGTCTACAGCCGCGCGGAAAGCGGCATTCTTTCCGGACTCCGGAACGTCGTCATCAACGGCAATTTCGACTTTTGGGAGCGCGCGACGAGCCAAACGAGCGCCGGATATGGTTCCGACGATCGTTGGGCGAATGATCATTCTGGCTCTACCAAAACCCATTCGCGGCAAAGCTTTACCCTCGGCCAAACTGACGTTCCGGGCAACCCGGCCTATTTCTCGCGCACTGTCGTAACGTCGTCCGCGGGCGCCAGCAACTACGTTCTAAAGGAGCATCGGGTAGAGGGAGCCACAACTCTCTCTGGAAAGACGGTCACGGTAACCTTTTGGGCCAAAGCTGATGCCTCCAAGAATATCGCCTTCGAGGTTGTGCAGAATTTCGGTACTGGCGGCTCTCCGAGTGCGTCCGTTTCTACGCCGGCTGGCCTTAAGGCACTGACGACAGCCTGGCAGAAATTCTCCTTTACGGTGGCAATACCCTCCGTTTCCGGCAAGACGCTTGGATCAGGCAACAACGATTTTCTTGAACTGGTTTTCTGGTTCGACGCTGGCTCGAGCTTCGCCACCCGCGCCAGTTCGCTCGGCCAGCAGTCAGGAACATTCGATATAGCCCGCGTGTCGGTTGTCGATGGCACGGCAACGAGCGAAACAGACCCGTTCTCCCCGCGCCATTTCCAGCAGGAGCAGGCCCTTTGCCAACGGTATTATTGGCAAAATGCCTCCGGTGAAAATCTCATCCAGTCCTATGCGGCGGGTGCGGGGCTCGGTGTTTCCTTCAATTTCCGCCATCCCGTCGTGATGCGCGCGACCCCGACGATGGGGACGACATTCACATCGTCGGGGTCAATCGGGGCACCGTCGTTCAGCCGCATCGGCCCGCGGACATTTGTCATTACCGCGACGGGCAGCGGTGCAGGTGCCTTCACCATCGATACCAGCGCCGCAGTGACCGCGAGCGCGGAACTTTAAGGAACATTGTATGACCTATTTGGCGACAGGTTTCGCAATCGTCGGGAAATACCGGTTCAACATCACCAATCCTTCTTACGCGGCAGTCGGAAACAATGCCAACAACCAGACACCGGCCATTCAAGCCGCGATTGATGATGCAGAGATAGCCGCATTAGCGGCCGGCGGAGCGGACGTCATTTTCCCCGATGGCGGCGAATACCGCATCACAGCAGGTCTTCGCGTCAAACAGGGTGGCGTCAACCTCATCGGCGAGGGTGGTGCGGCACTTTATCCAGTCGGCAATTTCGACACTATTCGTTTCGAAAGCGCTTCGACACAGACATATATGTATCGGAACAGCATCCAGGGCCTCCTATCCTTCGAGGCAGGGAAAACAGGCGGGGTGACGCTAGCCGGAAAATACGTGGCTGATTGCGAGTTCGAACTGTCTGGTTTCAATGGCTTTTCCGGTTGGGAACTAGAAAGTTTCAACACAGCAAAGATCACAGGCAAGCTGAACAGTTACACCGGTGGCGCCGGCGCTTACTACGGTCATGCGATAGGCGGTCGCTTGCTTCCTGGCGGTGGCTACAACGCGCGCTCGGATAGTCTGATCCTGAATCTGATCACTGGCGGCGCGCTGTGTGCCGGAATGCAGGGCGTCATCCTCGACGGTTTCATGCATACCGTTACCGCTGAGCGCCTTTTCTGCATCAATGTCGGCGGCAATGGCGTCATAACGCAAAACTCGGTTTCGGCGGTCGATAAACCCGCCTTCCTTGAATTCAAAGATCTACAATGCGACGGGTGCTCATCCGATAGCGTTCGCCTCAATTCTGGACAAGATATCGTCTTCAACGGCGGCCATCTGAACCGATCGCGCACAGGATCGAATCTCTATATCGCGCCAGGCGTCAAGGACGTAGCCGCGTCCGCGACGAGATTCATCGGCGCGACAAAGGACGGCATAGAGCATTACGGCAAGGGGCTTCGACTCAACGGCATCATAGCCAAGAACAACTCGAACAACGAATTTGGCGGCAGCACGAATGTCTATCGCGGGTTGATCATGGGCTCAACGTCCCGCGATGTTGCGGTTTCTGGCTGTCAGTTCGGGGATGCGGACACGCCCAGTTTTCAGTCCTACGGCATCGCGATCGATGGTGCGGCGAACTCCTTCGGGATCACTGGCAACAATGTGAGCCATAACCAGACCGGCGGCATCATCAATAATGCGGGCACCGGCGCGACAAAGGTTGTCGCGAACAACTTCTAAAGCCTTGCTCAGTCAATCCTGAAAGAGTAGAGGGCTCCCAATCGAAGGAGCCCCTATGAGCTTAGAGAAGCAGAAAGCCGCCTACGAGGCTGAAATCGAGAGCTGCGAAGAAGAGCTAGCCGAGCTTGAGCGCGGTGATCTTCAAGCTTCCTACGAAGACGCCGACGGTAACCTCGTAGATGTGACCGACAAGCGCATCGCTGAACTGAAGCACAAGATCAAGACGTTTCGCACGTTCGTCTTGGCGATCGAGGCGACGTCGGCTCCCAAGCACTGATCCATTACGGATCGAGCCTTACCAGCGTTACGTCAACAAGCTCAAACTCGCCTTCAATTGCACCCTCTCCGATGAACGTACGCACCTCGACCGGCATGTGCGGGCGGGTTACCTCAAATTCGAGATGAACGGTGAAGGAGCCGCTCGCTGGCAGAGGGCTTTTGCCGAGTGCGGCTATTTTCCCATCCGCCAAGACATCGACAACGATCTTGTTGCCGGAAAAGTTCTTGTCGACGGAGAATGTGACATCGGCCCGCCAATTACCACTGGGGAGGTGCATGTACGGCCCGAAGCTCATGGCGCGCGCCGGTCCTGTCATATCGACGGGGCCGTTGATGCCATGGTGCGGCTTTTCACCGCTCAAGCACATGGCCACCGGCCACGTTATCCGTTGAACCGCTTCTCCAGACATGAGAGGGTCATAGTTGCTGGCCGCGACGCTGATAAGTTCGCGGTCGGCTTTCGTGAGTTTCGAGGCGCTTGATCTGGCTTCGACCGCGTGCTCGATCCTTTCGTCGATGATCTCGGCTAGTGGCGTGGCCTTGGCTCCCCCGGCTTGTCCATAAAGCGCCAGGATATTCTGAATATTCTGCGTGGTCAGGGAAAAGCCCAACGAAAGAGATATTCGGCTAATGAGGGTTTCCAGTTCGGCCGCATGGGTTCCTAGCCTAAGCGGAACGATCGTCTCGGAAGACGCGATCGGGAACAATGCTGACGCTGATTGGCTAACGAACCGGAGTGCTTCCAGCAAGGAAAGTGAGCGGGCCTGCATCGAATAGAGAACAGCTTGCTCAACCGGTTCGACGATGAGAACCGTCGGGACGCCATGTTTGACGATTGATTGGCATATTTTGTCGTCGGGGACGTCAAAATAGAGCAGCGCATGGCGCTCGCCTCTTTGCGCAAGGCCATCGCGAAGCTGGTCTAACGTATTGGCGACGATGTAGTGGTAATCTCCGAACCGTTCACGGAGTATATCGATACCAAGCCGGGACACGAACATGGCGTGTGGAGAGGGGAGCCCGCAGAAAACGTAAATCATCTATGCGGCGCCCCCCGTAACTGCGGATCTTACTTGGTGATGATCAGGCCGAAGCAGGTTGCAGGGATGCCGTCAACCGATACCTTGATGTGGTTGTTGTCGCTCCCCCAGATCCCCCGCATGTAGTCTCCCATGTCGTGGGGGAACGGCGGAACGTCGATGAACTTGTCCAGCGGCTTGTTGCCAACATCGAAGTCCAGCGGCGCGACTTTGTAGCCCTTTGCGGTCAGCCGCTCGCTGATCTCCTGGAAGTGCTTCCGCTGGAAGAGGACAGTGTTCCAATTGTCGAAGGTGATGTCGTCGCGGGCGAAGTTGAACTCGGTCGTGTGGACCGCAACCCCGCCGGGCTTCAGGACATCGATCGAGTTCTCAATGAAATTCAAGCCCTTCTCGATGCTGCCCAGGTGTTCCAGGGCGCAGATCGACCAGCAGAAATCGAAGTCGCGCAGGTGGCTGGGGATGGCATTCATATCGACGTATTCAAGCGATACCTTGCGGTCAAAGACTTCCCTTGAGACAAGGTGCCCCTTGAAGGCGACATCCAGCGTCTTCGTGTGCTGGTTGGTGTCGGCCCATCCCTTGGTGTTCTGAGCTTCGGGTTGGAGGTCTGTGACAACGACCTCGGCCCCGTACGATGCCATTAGGGACGGCAGCGGTTCCGTGCCGCAGCCAAAGCCAAGGCCGCGCTTCCCCTCTGCCAGCACGCCGGCATTGTGGAACGCTTGCATCGCATAGCAAAGTTCCCAGAGCTTACGATGGAAGATCACCGGAACTTTTAGCTTCGATGCCCAGTAGGCGACCCAGTCCGATTCAAGATCGAATTGGGTGCTCGGCTTCGAACCCAAAGATACGGAAGTCGGGGACAGATTTTCCCGAACTGGAAGTGCGGCAGCGAGTGCACGCGCCAACTCATATCCGAAAAACTTCACGTTCAGCGCCAGCACATTCACGTTTCTGATGGCCTCAGACAGTGCGTTGATGTTCGGCTGCGATTCTTCGTTGACCAGGCTCTTCAGTATGGCGATCTGGCTGCTCAAGTCGTCAAGTTGCTGTCTCTGATCCAATGTCGTCTCCATGAGGCTCGTCTGGGTGACGGACGCTTAGCAGTCGCGTGATCTCGATGCAATCGGGCAGTCCTTTTCAAATGGTGCATAGCGGCCCGCGCGCAACCTAAACAAGTATACCCAACAACCAAGGAAAACTTCATGGCTCGGGAAACTCTTCCCGTCGCCCTCGATCTCACGTTCGGGGATGAGGGCGGCTATTCGAATCGCAAGTCCGATCGGGGTGGCCCGACGAAGTATGGGGTCACGCATACGACCTTGGCGGCGCACCGCGGCGTTCCGTCTGTTACGGCCAACCAGGTCAAGGCCATGACGAAGATGGAAGCCGAGGACATCTATCGGCGCTCCTACTGGGGCCAGAGCGGGGGCGATCTCTTGCCGCCGGGGCTCGACTATGCCGCCTTCGATTTCGGCGTGAACTCCGGGCCGGCGCGTGCGGTGAAAACGCTCCAGGAGGTCGTCGGCGTTCGCGAAGATGGGCACATCGGTGAGCAGACGCTTGCGGCGGTGCGCCGTTACCCGGGCGGCGTCGGCGCCGTGATCCGCGACTACTGCGCGGCTCGCATGGTCTACCTTCGGTCGTTGACCAATCCCCAGACCGGATTCCCGGCGAACGGGCGCGGATGGACAATCCGCGTCACCGGCAAGGATCCGCAGAAGCAATGGGCTGATCAGCCGGGCGTCATCGGCAACGCACTGCGCCTGGCTGCCAATGCCAGCGGATCAGACGTCGAGAAGACGCAGACGCCTGCGGAAGCGGGCGCCAAGGCAGATAGCCGCGACACTGGTCTCGGCGAGGTGATGAAGAAGCCGGAAGCATGGGGACCGCTCGGCGGCCTTCTCTCGGCCGGGGGTGCGCTCTTCGCCGGCAATGGCCCGGTGCAGTGGGCGCTGGCTGCTGCGCTCGTCGCGTGCGTCGGCGTCGGGCTCTACTACTTCGTCCGGCGCATTCGCGAGGCTGGGTGATGTTCGCGGCTCTCCTCATCCGCATCAAAGGCTATGCGGCGGCCGCCATTGGGGCGGCGCTATTCCTTGCCTTCGTCTTTCTAAAAGGGCGCCAGGACGGCAAGAACGCCGCGGAGCTTGCCCAAGCGAAGAAGCAGGCGGAAGCGATCAAACGAAAGAAGGCCTCAGATGAACAAGTTGACGGCATGTCTCCTGACGATCGCCGCGATGAGCTTAGCAAGTGGATGCGCGACCGGTGACTTCTGCAATGTCGCGGCGCCTATCAGGCCATCTGTCTCCGATGTTTTGACGGACGGGACCGGAACGCAGATCGTCAAACACAATCGCTACGGCCAGCAGGAATGCGGATGGCGGCCATGATCGGCCCGGCTCGCGTCATCCTCTCAATCCTGATCGGCGCCCTTATCATCGCCTTGGCAGGGCTCGTCCTTCTCACCATCAACAGCTAGGAATCTCGTATGAAGACCATGGAAGAAGTAGTAGCAGCCGGCGTAAAGTCCCAGGCCGCACTGGATAAGCACCTCACCGCTGCCCGCAAGGAAGCTGCGAAGCTTGCCAAAATCACCGAAGCAGGTGTTTCCTTGGGGATGGTCCCGAAGGCAATCCGAGCAAAGACGATCATCGCTGAAGCTCACACAATCCCCGGCCTCATCGCGCAGGCAGCCAAGGCCGCGGCTGATCTGCATGCCAAACAAACCGCCATTTGCCAAGAAAACGGCGTCGATACCCCCACTCCTGATAGCGTTGGCGGCGTCGTTGTCTTCGGAGGAGGTGGCCGATGAACCAATATGAGGTCGCGTTGCTCATCATGGCTCTGGTGACGGCATTCGTCGCCAGAGGTCTACCCAGAGCGTGGCTGTGGATCGCGGCCGGCGCTCTGTCTTTCGTCGTGTCCGCCACGTGGTGGAGACTACACCTGCCATACCATCCCGCGGCGACACTTATCTGTGATGCCCTGGTTTGCCTGAGCATCTACTCGCTAGCCAGAGAGGAATTTGAAATCTGGCTGTTCAATCTCTTTCGCCTCTCCGTCCTCGTCAGCCTCCTGAAGCTTTTCGGCGTAATTCAGGAGAATTTGATATACGCGGCAGCCTTAGAGTGTGTTAACTTTGCGGCACTGCTACTGCTGGGTGGTACTGGAATCTTGGCGGGGACTGCCAATGGAGGTCATACTTTCGGCTCTTGGATTGGCAATTTTCGTCGGCTTGGGCGTTCTCTCCGTTCGGCTCGTCGATCGCCTCCGTGGTTCACGATTCCGAGATAGCTGAAATGGAAGACAGCCTCATAGCAAAGATCGTGGGCGTCCTTTCGGGCGCCTTTCTCAGTTTATCCTACGACCCGCCACGCTCTCGCGCTGGCTTCCTCCGCAGAGGTGCTTCGAGCATAATTTTCGGTTGGGTCTTCGGCGAGCCTACCCTGGTCTTCCTCGAATGGAAAGGCGATTACAACAGCACGGTAGCCGCCTTCTGCCTTGCCTCGATGTTCAGTTGGTCCGCTATCGGTGTCCTGAAGCGGATTGTCGAAGCGTACAAGAAGGAAAGTTGAATCGATGAGAACGAAACCAGATTCAGGTGAGCCAAAACTGTGCCACATAGCCTGTCACACCTGTGCATAGTTCTGCACTTGTTCTGGTTTCGAAAATCCTCAAAATCCTAGGGAAACTGGTGCTGCTAGAGAGATTTGAACTCTCGGCCTCTCCCTTACCAAGGGAGTGCTCTACCCCTGAGCTATAGCAGCATCTGGCGGCCGGTTCGTGTGTCAGCCGCATCAAGCGAGGGGGCTATTGCCATAGGTGAGCGGGGAGTGCAAGCCGGAATTCGAAGTTTTTCGTGAAGAGCTGTGAGAAAAGTCTCTGGCGCTTCCGAAGGTCCCGGTTTTGCGCTAAGGCATGGACATGCAAACAGACGACAAGGAAGGCGGCAAAGCCGTGCCTGCGCCGGAAGAACGGCAGGTCGAAGGCAAGGTGCGCCGGGAAAAGAAGAAGGATACGACCGAGGCGGACCTGAAAAAGGCGCGTCTTGCCAGGAATTTGCGCGACAACCTCATGCGCCGCAAGCAGCAGATGCGGGCGCGCCGATCCGGCGCTGCCGATGACGTCAGCGGTCTTCCTGCCGCAAAAACGGACGAATCCCAAGATTAGTACGGACAGGAAGCGGCATCAGTCGCTTCCTTCAAGATTTGCCGGCGGCATTGCCACCGGCCGTTCGACCGCACATTCCCGTAAATCGGAACCGATCAAGGGGGAAACTGTGGGGCGACCTAAATGTTACAGCGCCAGGTGTCTGAAGGGATGCGCGGCGTTCAAGGCACTTCTAATTTCGCGGCATCTCCACTAAAGAGGCGCCTTCAGACAACATCGGATTATTTTGGAAAGGCGGGCCAAGCCCGTTCAAGAGGCCTCATGGATCGCATCAGGATTGTAGGCGGCAACCAGCTCAACGGCGTCATCCCGATTTCGGGCGCCAAGAATGCGGCCCTGCCGCTGATGATCGCGTCGCTTCTGACCGACGACACGCTGACGCTCGAAAACGTGCCGCATCTCGCCGACGTCGAGCAGCTGATCCGCATCCTCGGCAATCACGGAGTCGACATCTCGGTCAATGGTCGCCGCGAGCGCCAGGGCGAAAGCTACGCCCGCACCATCCATTTCACCTGCCGCAACATCGTCGACACGACCGCGCCTTACGAGCTGGTCTCCAAGATGCGCGCGAGCTTCTGGGTGATCGGTCCGCTGCTTGCCCGTGAGGGCAAGGCCCGCGTTTCGCTGCCGGGCGGTTGCGCCATCGGCACGCGTCCGGTCGATCTTTTCATCGAGGGCCTGCAGGCGCTTTCCGCCAACATCGAGATCGACGGCGGCTACGTCAACGCGACGGCGCCCGAGGGCGGTCTCGTCGGTGCCCGCTACACCTTCCCCAAGGTCTCGGTCGGCGCCACCCACGTTCTGATGATGGCGGCAACGCTTGCCAACGGCACCACGGTGCTCGGCAATGCCGCGCGCGAGCCTGAAGTCGTCGACCTTGCCAACTGCCTCAACGCCATGGGCGCCAAAATCACCGGCCAGGGCACCGCGACGATCACCATCGAGGGCGTGCGCTCGCTCTCCGGCGCCCGTCATCGCGTTCTTCCGGATCGTATCGAGACCGGCACCTATGCCATGGCCGTTGCCATGACCGGCGGCGACGTCATCCTCGAAGACACCGACATGGCGCTGCTCGACACGGCGCTGGAAGCGATCCGCCGCGCCGGTGCCGAGATCACCGAGACCAACAGCGGCATCCGCGTCGTTCGCAACGGCGCCGGCATCAAGCCGGTCGATATCGTCACCGATCCCTTCCCGGGCTTCCCGACCGACCTGCAGGCGCAGTTCATGGGCCTGATGACCATGGCCAAGGGCACCTCGCACATCACCGAGACGATCTTCGAGAACCGCTTCATGCACGTGCAGGAACTGGCCCGTCTCGGCGCCAAGATCTCGCTCTCCGGCCAGACGGCGAAGATCGAGGGCGTCAGCCGGCTGAAGGGCGCGCCTGTCATGGCGACCGACCTTCGTGCCTCCGTCTCGCTCGTCATCGCCGGCCTTGCCGCCGAGGGCGAAACCATGGTGTCGCGCGTCTACCACCTCGACCGCGGCTTCGAACGGCTGGAAGAGAAGCTCACCCGCTGCGGCGCTCATGTCGAGCGTGTCAGCGACTGATTTGACCCGTTGCGCCTGATACCGTTGCGGTTTCAGGCGCAACATCCTATGTCCATTTCAATTGTGGCACGGCAAGATGTGCGGCGAACGAAAGGAATGGATGGCATGAGTGGATTGAAGCTGCTGGCGCTCGACGAGGAGGATCTCGCTGTCGTCTCCGCCCACGTCCAGGATGCCGTGTTCAAGGTCTCGGGCCTGGAATACGATGCCCGCCGCAAGCAGTTTTCGCTTGTCGTCAACCGCTTCGTCTGGGAGACGGCCGACGGCAAGCGCCGCTCCTTCGAGCGCCGGCGGGCGTTGCTCCTCTTCAAGCGCGTGAACGCAGTGCGCTCCGTCGGTTTCGACCGGCGCGACGGCGAGGCGGTGCTCGATCTGCTGACGCTGAAGTTCACGGTGAAGGGCGAGGGGCCGGAAGGGGCGCTCGAGCTGGTTCTGGCCGGCGACGCCTCGATCGCGCTTGACGTCGAATGCATCGAAACGCAGCTTGCGGATACCGGCGGCGCGTGGGAAACCGCTTTCAAGCCCAAGCATCCGGAAGGCGCTTGAACCCGCGCTCCGAACGACAGGCATACGACACCGGCATACAAGGACGTCCCCTTTGGCAATCAGGCTCAATTTCCTCGACGGTGACTTCGAACAAAAGTTCGCGTCATTCCTGACGACCAAGCGCGAGGTGTCCGAGGACGTCAATGCGGTGGTCAAGGCGATCATCGACGACGTGCGGGTGCGCGGCGACGCAGCACTTGCCGAATACTCGAAGCGTTTCGACGGCGTCGATTTCTCCGTGACCCCGATGGCCGTCAGCGCCGCCGAGATCGATGCGGCAATCCAGGCTGTCGAGCCCGAGGTTCTTGGCGCCCTCAAGGTCGCCGCCACCCGCATCGAGGCGCACCACGTTCGCCAGCGTCCGAAGGATGATATCTACGAAGACGCCATGGGCGTCGGCCTCGGCTCGCGCTGGACGGCGGTCGATGCCGTCGGTCTCTACGTGCCGGGCGGTACGGCAAGCTACCCGAGCTCGGTGCTGATGAACGCACTGCCGGCAAAGGTCGCCGGTGTGCCCCGCATCGTCATGGTGGTGCCGGCAACCGGCGGCAAGATCAATCCGGCGGTGCTGGCTGCCGCACGGCTTGCCGGTGTCGAGGAAATCTACCGCATCGGCGGCGCGCAGGCCGTGGCCGCCCTTGCCTATGGCACCGAGACGATCGCGCCGATCGCCAAAATCGTCGGCCCGGGCAATGCCTATGTGGCCGCCGCCAAGCGTCAAGTCTTCGGAACCGTCGGCATCGACATGATCGCCGGCCCCTCCGAAGTGCTCGTCATTGCCGACAAGCACAACGATCCGGACTGGATCGCCGCCGATCTGCTCGCTCAGGCCGAGCACGACGTCGGCGCCCAGTCGATCCTGATCACCGACGATGCCGAATTCGGCCAGGCGGTCGAGGACGCGGTCGAGCGGCAGCTGAAGACGCTGCCGCGCGCCGAAACCGCTTCGGCGAGCTGGCGCGATTTCGGTGCCGTCATCCTGGTCCCGGACCTTGAAAAGGCCGTGCCGCTGGCAAACCGCATTGCCGCGGAACATCTCGAGCTGGCGCTTGCCGACCCCGAGCCGATGGTCGCCAAGATCCGCAATGCCGGCGCGATCTTCGTCGGACGCCATACGCCGGAAGTCATCGGCGACTATGTCGGCGGCTCCAACCATGTGCTGCCGACCGCCCGTTCGGCACGTTTTTCGTCCGGTCTCGGCGTGCTCGACTATATGAAGCGCACGTCGATCCTGCGCCTTGATGCCGAGCAGTTGCGGACCTTGGGTCCTGCGGCGATCGTGCTTGCCAAGTCCGAGGGCCTTGAGGCGCATGCGCGCTCCGTCGCCATTCGCCTCAATCTCGGGGATGCTGGATGAAGGCGGACCGCAACCAGCGCCTCTGCGATGTCGTTCTGGACGAGACCATCGGCCGCTCGACGCCTGATGTGGAGCATGAGCGCGCGGTTGCGATCTTCGACCTGCTGGAAGAAAACCTGTTCGAGCCGGTCGGCCATCCCGGCGGCCCCTACAAGCTCAATCTCTCGCTGGTCGATGCCAAGCTCGTCTTTGCGATCTCGACCGAAAAGGGCAGCGACGTCGCCACCCATATCCTGTCGCTGACGCCGTTTCGCCGGATCGTCAAAGACTACTTCATGATCTGCGAGAGCTATTACGAGGCGATCCGCTCGGCCACGCCGAGCCAGATCGAGGCGATCGACATGGGGCGTCGCGGCATTCACAACGAGGGCTCGCAGACCCTGATGGATCGCCTCTCCGGCAAGATCCGGCTGGATTTTGACACCGCCCGCCGCCTGTTCACGCTCGTCTGCGTGCTCTACTGGCGCGGGTGAGGGCGGGGACCGGTATGGCGGGAACCGAGGCTCAGCGCTTGAAAATGCCCCGCTCGGTCCTCTTCATGTGCGGCATGAACGCCATTCGCTCGCCGATGGCCGAGGCGCTTGCCAAGGCGGCGCTGCCGGCAGGAACCTATGTCGCCTCCGCCGGTGTGCGGCATGGCGAACGCGACCCCTTCGTCGACGTGGTCATGGCCGAGGTGGGCTTAAGTCTCGGGCGCCACCAGCCGCATACGCTCGACGAGTTGGAAGACGACTATTTCGACCTTATCGTCACGCTTGCGCCGGAGGCGCATCACAAGGCGCTCGAATTGACCCGCTCCATGGCCGTCGACGTGGTCTACTGGCCGACGCCGGATCCGACGGTTGCCGCCGGCACCCGCGAACAGATCGTCGATGCCTATCGCGCCGTGCGCGATCATCTGTCGACGCTGATCAATCATCGGTTGGTCGGCTCGAAGAAGCCGGAAGACGCCTGAGGTCTTGTCGAAAATCTGCGGTCGGTTTCCAGTCTCGGACGTTTCCCTGCCTGCTTAAATCCCGATCGATTCAAGGCTAGAGACATGGAGCGGTGCAAAGTGCTATAGCGGCTCTGCGCTTCTGATCCGACGCGCGGCTCTGTAGCCCGTCACAAAAGCGCAAAAGCCGGTCTTAGATGGTTCACAAATCCTCGTCGATTGTGTAGTTTCCGGCGAATTTTTCGGGATACCTGACGGTTCCCTAAACAAAGATAGAAAGAACAGTCCTACATGGCGAAAGAAGAAGTCCTTGAATTCCCGGGCGTGGTCACAGAATTGCTTCCCAATGCGACCTTCCGCGTGAAGCTCGAAAACGAGCATGAGATCATTGCCCACACGGCTGGCCGCATGCGCAAGAACCGCATCCGCGTGCTTGCCGGCGACAAGGTTCTCGTTGAAATGACCCCGTACGACCTCACCAAGGGCCGTATCACCTACCGCTTCAAGTAAGCCGCTCCGGCTCTTAGCAATTCCTGGAGCATTTCCGCTTCTTCTTCGAATCGCGAAAACGCTCTAACCTTTGGTTGGATTGCAATTTCAGACGTAAACCGCCTACCCCGCATTTTGCTGGAATTGCTCTGGAGTGACGGCTCGTTCCGATGACAGTGGCCAAGAAACTGATACTTGCGTCCGGTTCGCCGCGTCGCGTCGAGCTTCTGGCGCAGGCGGGCATCGAGCCCGCGCGCCTGATGCCGATGGATCTCGACGAGACGCCGAAGCGTGCCGAACATCCACGTTCGCTCGCAAGGCGGCTGTCGGCCGAAAAGGCGCGGGCGGCACTGGCCGCGGTCAAGGGCGAGGCCGGCTGGGACGGAAGCTACATCCTGGCGGCCGATACGGTCGTCTGCGTCGGCCGACGCATCCTGCCGAAGCCGGAACTCGTCAGCGAGGCCTCGAGCGCACTGCATCTCCTCTCGGGCCGCAGCCATCGCGTCTATACCGGCGTCTGCCTGATTACGCCGGATAAGACCGTGCGCCAGAAGGTGGTCGACACCAAGGTGCGCTTCAAGCGCCTGTCCGGCTTCGATATCGAGAGCTATCTCGCTTCGGGCCAATGGCGCGGCAAGGCGGGCGGCTACGGCATCCAGGGCATCGCCGGCAGTTTCGTGGTCAAGCTCGTCGGCTCCTACAGCAACGTCGTCGGCCTGCCGCTCTATGAAACCGTCAGCCTGCTTGTCGGCGAAGGCTACGACGTGCACAATCGTTGGCTGGAAGGCTGAACAGTGACCGACGACACGAAGAAAAGCGGTTCCAACGTCGCGCCCCTGCGCGCGCCGCGCCCCTGTCCGGAATGCGGACGGCCGTCGCAGCGCGAGCACTATCCCTTCTGCTCCGACCGCTGCCGCAATGTCGACCTGAACCGCTGGCTCTCCGGCTCCTACGCCATTCCCGTTGCCGACGACGAAGCGAAGGCCGACGAAGGCGACGACCGCTAAGTGCAGCGCTTCGGCCGGACCCGCCGGTCCGGCTTTTCCTTCCCCACATCCTCTTTGCCGCGAACGACGCCTAGAAGACCCTCGCGCGTCACCGGGTGCGTGCGATCATCTTTTTCGGCTTCCAGCGGCCACTTTCCACGAAAAATGGACGAATGAGAGGATGCGATCTCTCTGAAACTCCTCGCTTTTTCGGCTCTTCGATTGTCCACAGGATTTCGGTCAAAAAACTTTCATTTGGCGCTGGACACTGCCGAACAAGATGCTATAACCCCGCTCGTTCCCGGGGCAAACACAAGCGCCCCGATGGTTCCGCAAGGAGCCGATGCCCGAAACGGCAGGATGCCCGGATAGCTCAGTTGGTAGAGCAGCGGATTGAAAATCCGCGTGTCGGTGGTTCAAATCCGCCTCCGGGCACCATTCTTAACGGCTTGGTATTGCTCAAATTTTAGCTCCTTGTTTCGGTTAAACAGACATGTCGTCTAGACAGCTTTTCTGACCGTTCTAGACGTTTTTGGTTTTCCTTCTGTTCACCTCGGCCTCGAAGTCGCCGATGGTTTCCGCCATCTTCTTCGACATGTCGGCGCGACGTGAATAGTGCTTTGCCATCGCTTCGGTTTTCTGGCCCAGCATCTCGGCGATGGCCGAATAATCCTTGCCCATTTCGCGCAAGATGGTCGCCACTGTATGGCGCAGGCCCTTCAGCGTAAGGTCCGGCTGAACCTTGCCTTCCTTTTCGAGCGCTTGTCGAACAGGGCGCCAGGATGCACGGAACCCAGAAACCGTCCAAGGCTTGCCGTAGCTGTTTGCGCAAAGCGTCAGTGTTGTAGCAGGATGCTTTGGCTCGGCGGCGATGGCGTCGAGCACTGGCTTCGGCAGCGGCACCCAAACAGGAACGCCAGTCTTGCCACGGCGTGTGTCCAATCGCCCGTCGGAAACGGCCGTGCGTGGCAGCGTGAGTGCGTCTTGGGGATCGAGGCCACAATACATCATCAATGCGACAGGCAAGCGCATGTGAGCGGGGAGGGCGGCGGTGACCGCGTCACGCTCATAATCCAGCCAAGGCCGGTTCGCTTCCTTTGAATCTGTCGGCTTGCGAACGCGCTTGACCTTTGACACTGGGTTAACCGTCATCATCTCCTGCTCGATCGCGTGCTCAAACAGGATGGATAGAACGGTCAGCGTGTAGTTCGTAAACTTGCGCTTCTTCTTCTCGAATGTCTTATCGCGCAGCCTGGCCACCCAGCCTTGCGTTAGCTCGGCGAGAGGCGACGGTCCTAGTGGCTTCAGGTACTCCAGCACCTTCTGATAGTCAGACTTCGTGCGGGTCTTTAGTGACTGGAAGCCGGCCGATCGGCGATAGGACTCAATAAGCGCCGCCAGCGTGCCGGGTTTTGCTTCCTGCCCCTTAGTCTCAGCGTCGACTGCTGCCAGCTCTGCGAAGAACTCAGGTGTTCCGAACTCAGCCGCAAGCCGGCGGCCAGATTTCCGGTGGTAGGCATACCACCTGCCGGTCTTCGGCTCGAAGTATCGCTTGAGCCCTTTGATGCGGACGACGGTTCCAGTCATAGAGCATCCAGCAATTGGTCGGCCGTTCGCAGCGCCGCTCCAGATCCTGCTAGGCGGTCAATCCATTGGTCGATGGCGCGAACGTCATAGCGCTCCATGCGCACGCCGGCACCCAGCGCAATTGCTCGCACTGGGCAGATAGAACCGAAAGTTGGTACGCTAAGGCCGCAATAGGCGGCGGCCTGAGACTTGGTCAAAAGGCGAGGGAAGTTATCGTTGGCAGCAGTGGGCACGGTTCCTCCTCAAATTGCATCACATATAAAAACCGTTTTCTGATTTCGATCGTCCAGTGGCACTTGAAAAAATACCGCCGGCTGGTGAGGCCGACGGGTCGCTGTGGTGGGCTTCGGATGGGTGACGGGCGACGGCACCTGTGAGATACCGCCACCCGCCCGACTGACGTGTCAAGCGCCAGTCGCCCCGCGCGGGGTCTCGGATAAAGGGCCGCGCTCGACGAAGAACGGAGCGCGGCAAGGCTGCGGAGGTGCCGCAGGGAAACTAGTGGGTAGGCGACAGGTACTGCCCTAGAAAGGTGCGGTGTGGTCGGCCGTGGTCGGCGCCCAGCAAATCAACGTCATAAAGCTCCCTACCTGCCGCGCTTCTTCTTCTGTCGGTGACAACGGCCATGAGGTCGCCGCTGAAAACTATCTGCCCAATTTTGAATGCGAAGGCCGGTCTTCTTCTGACGAGCGCGCGCGGCAATTGAGTTCTGGTGGCGGTTGTCGGTGCGGGGACGTGTGCGTTCATGGCTGTCTCCTCATGTTGCGATGTTGCCGAAAAAGCGGTATGTCATTAAAAAACACCAACATCGCGCCAATGTCAACATTAAATACTGACATTGGCGTTTTTTAATGAGGATCGACCATGACACCCGCGCAATGCCGCGCCGCGCGCGCACTTGTAAACTGGACACAGCCGCATCTTGCCGAAGCGGCCGGTGTGTCACCCTCGACGCTTCGTGATTTCGAGTCCGGGAAGCGGGTACCGATCGCCAACAACCTGGCCGCTATCCGTGCTGCGCTCGAGGCGGTCGGCGTGACATTCTTGGAGGATGGCGACGTCGCTGCCGGGCCAGGCGTCGCGATGCACCCGACGAACTAAACTCGTTGACCGCTTCAATTTCTGCTAATAGCTTCCCGTAGCGCCCACCAAGCGCAGCCTTGCGGGGCCCACCACCACTTTTAGGAGACCTATGAATTTGCGGTCGGCGTTCGTGCCGGCGGCCAGGTCCGTGTCTTCTGTTCAGGTGGGAAATGTCCGAGAAAAACTCAAAACGCATCGAAGAGCTCGAAGCGAAAATACAGCAAGCTTATCAGGTTATCGGGGTGCTACTCGCAGGCCCAAATGGTGATGCGCCTGACTTCGACCTCCCAGAAGGGCAGCGCGCCCTCGACTACTTCTCCCACGAAAACTACAGCGACGACTTCCTGCCATTCGTGCATCCGAGGCACAAATGACTGGCAACGATAACGCCCCACGCCTCATCGGCCGTAAAGAGGCCGCTGAGTACTGCGGCATATCCCCCTCATGCTTCTCCATGTGGGTGGCAAGCCACAAGATGCCTCCCGCCGTCCCTGGCACTCGCAAATGGGACCGGAGGGCGATCGACGCAAAGCTCGACGAGATCAGTGGTCTGGCCGCTGCCGACGGGCCGGAAGACGCTTACGACAAATGGATGCGTGAGCACGGCGGGAAACAGGAAGCGCGTAAGGCATTCCGGCCCCATCTCAAACTTAGGGAAGGGCCGCGACGTGTTCTTGTGTTTATGGCCGCGCATCCGGAATGCGACACCATCGATCAAATTCGCGGGGCAGGGCAACTGACGATAGACAAGTTGATGACGGAGGGGGCGGTGAAGTCAGTTGGAATGGATGACGCTGGTCAACGCCATTACGCGCTGACCAAATTGGGTAAGGAAGAGGCTGCCAGGCTCGAGCAATGGCTTGCCCCTTGACCACCACCCAGAGTCGAGCAAACATCCACCCGCAACGGAGGGGCAACTCATGAATTTCAGGATCTTGGCCGCGGCACTGATCGCCGTGAGCGTTACGTCATGCGCCACAAGCGAAAGCATGTCGCGCATGAATACCTATAAATTCCCGGTCCATCACGTGAAGATGGCCGATGACACATACCGCGTCTATGAGCACAAAACCGACAATTCTCTGATGGTCGCGCCGAGCCTCGGCAAGACCATGGCGATTGGCGCAGCCCAAGGCGCTACCCTCGGGCTGGCCGATACTATGACGCCGGAACAGAAGCTTGAGGCGGCCGCCCAGCAGCATCTTGCGAATACTGGCCGCGGGGGCTGCAAGATCACGCGCGGGTATCTGCTGAGCAAGCCGCTTTATGAATTCTGGTTCGAGTGCCCGCCGGTGGCGCCGAAGGCGTAGCTGCCGCAACGCGATGAGGGGTAGGCGCCGACCTTCTCTAGTACGTGTAGTCGCACAGGATCTGTCCGGCGTTCGAAACGGTAGCGGGGAACGAAGTCGCATACGCCGTGACAACATCCTTATAGAGGGTGTCTCTGATAGACCCATTCTTCGCTGCAGCCTCAACTTGGAAAGCGTACGACGCCCGGCTGAAGCCTTCGACCGTGCAATCGCGGAAATTGAAGCCGTTTGCAGTCGCTGCGATGTAGACGGCCGCCGCGCCGGCGCTGCCGATCTTTGACATGTCATTGAATGTAGTGCCGATAAACTTCGTGTTACGCCCCTGCAAGTTGACCGCTTGGGTACGGCAGTTGCCGATGCGACCACCGATAACCTTCGTGTCCCAGGCCCCGGTGCCAAGGAACATAGCGCAGTCATCATTACTGCCTTGAGGGTATGGGACGTCCATTGCACCAGAGGTGTTCGAGATATCGCATCTGCTGAATTCCGTCCTGTAAGCCTTCTCGATCACGACACCGATGTTAAGGGCGCGGTCAACTTCGAACTTCCGGAAGTCGCAGAAATTGGGCACGTCTGCGAGTGTGGTTGCCGAAGACGTGAGTTGGAGCCCTCGGTTGCAACCGAGCGCGTAGAAGCCATCGGTGTGAACGCCAGCGACGCGACCATCGACAACCAGGCCGTAGGATCCGGCGTTATATGCCTGCACCGTGACCTCATCAAATTTGACGATGTCGGTTCGACCGGAGCCGGCTGGATTGCTTCGGACGGTGACCCCGGCTCCGGTCGTCTGGTTCGGCATGTTGTAGTGCACGAGCTTGTGGTAGACAGAATTCAAGTCCTCCCCATAAAAGCCGGCGTAGCTGCCATCTGTCACAACGTCGTTGATGTTGATGACATTTGCCTTGATCGCCTTGATATCGATGCCCGACGTACGCGCACCGCCACCCGCGTAGAGGTAGAGGTTTTCGAGCGTGACGTAATAGACCGGGTTCGTGCCATTGCCGATCAGGATCATGTCTCCTGTCGTGTTCAACCATTTCAGCCTGGCTTTGTCCCCCAAGCCCCGCACCTTCAGGTAGGAACCAGTGTATCCGGACTTGTGGCAACTGATGGCCGTGCCGATTTTCCAATCTCCGGAAATGGGCGGTAGCCAGAGCGTGCCGCCGCCCGCAGTGATGAGCCGGTCGATCGCTGCATTGATCATTGGAGAGTGGTTTGTATCGCTAGCCTGCGCGCCGAGCATCTGCGGCGCCAGTCCAGTCCGATTGATTATCGCAGTGAGCGTTTCGGGGTTGCTCATCTGATCGAGCGTCAGGCTGACGGTCTCGATCTCCTTCTTAACCTTCGCCGGATTCATGTTCCGATTGGTTGCAGTGCCAGCCGTCGCCTCGGCATCGCTCGCATACGGATCCGGTGCCTGTATCGACACCCATGCCGAGCCAGAATAGTACTTCATCGCCTGAGATGTGGTATTGAGGTACAGATCGCCCTGCTTCACCGGGCCGCCTTCCGGGTTCAGCGCAGGGTCCGAGGCCAGCGGGCCGTAGTAGGTTGTCCTGAACTCGGCGAGAATCGCCTCCGCAGCGGCAACGATCGCCGCACTGGCCTGGTCGCTCACGAGCCTAAACGTCGAGCCTGAGACGATGCCCATAACGATCATGCCGGCGGCAAGACCACCGGCCGCGATGTTGCTTCCAGAGTTCGTCTTGATCGTAAGAGCCGTGCCGCCGTTGAAGCTGATCGTCACCGGGGTCGCGGTGTTCGCCTCGAAAATGTTCGTCCACACAAGCGCGTTGCCGCTGACGGGGATGCTCGTCGTCGCCTGAATCGCGTTGGGCGTGCCGGCACCGACATCACTGGCGATGATGAAGGAGAACGGCAGGTCTGCGACTCTCGTCCAAGAGCCGAGGCCGGAGGCGCCAACCTTCATGTAGACGCCGTTGTTGGCGACCGTCGCGTCGCCGATTACCCAAGCCATCGTGTTGGCGGCGTAATTCAGGCTGGCATCCAGGGACGCCTTTGAGGTGAAAATCTTGCCGCCATCGGTGTTGATGAAGGCGTTGATGATGCCCTCATAGCCAGTCAGAAGCTGGCGGATTTCGGATTTTCTTACCTTGTGGTTTCCAGACGACGGAATGCCGTCGGTTTCGTAGTCTCGATAGACCGTCGCGGCCGTAGCCATAGTGTCTCCCATAAAAAGAAAGCCCCGGCGCTAGCCAGGGCTGTAAAACTCAAATTTTCGGGGGGGGCGGTTACTGGTCGAAACCAGTGCCGTCGTCGAAGGTCGATCCGTCGTCGAACGGAACTCCGTTCTCTTCTTCGTCTTCGGGCGCCTCGTCAGGCGCTGGATTTGGGTTGGTCATTTGATTTCTGTTCTCCGTTATCGCCACTGGCCGCCTGATTTTTCCGACTGATATTTCGCCATGGTCGGCACGACACGCTTGCCGGATTCGGACACAGCGACTTTGACGATCGTGCCGCTGGCCGTTTGGATGCGCTGATCGGCGATGTCTGCCATGCGACCAGAGTCGTCCTGCAGAACGATTGTCACCGTGTCGTTCGATTTGGTAGCAGCCCGCGGAATCCGCGGCTCCATCAGCTTCACGGGGATGTTTTTGCCATCCGGCAGAGGCACAGCGGCCTCTGGGCCGGCTTCGCCGAAGATTGCCGCGGTGCGCGAAACACCGCCGCGCGCGAACGTCTTTAGTGGCTGTGGTCGCCCATGAGCGGCCACGCCACCCTTGGCAAAGGGAAAGATCGCACTCAACAGCCCGCCGAACAGGCCACCACCTCCGCCGGAGGCGGAAGGCATGGAGATCAACTGCTGCACAACCTGCATCAGGATTTGCAGGAGCTCTTTTCCCTCTAGCTTGCCATCTGCCAGTGCGTTCGCCAGGCCTTGAACGGCGGTCTGTGCCACTTGTCCGAAGTCGGCATATTGCTGCGTAAGCGCCGTCGTTTCTTGCCGTGTGCTGGCTGTCACATCGCGAAGGCCAGCCCATGCGTCTTTCGCCTCACCAAGGCCGGTGGCGAACTTCGAACTGTAGTCTCCAACGCTGGTGCCCAGTGCGTCCTTGCGGTTCGACTTGCCGACGCCACCAGGGCCAGCAAACCACGCTTCGGAAGCGCCCTGCATGCCGAATTGGTCGATGTAACCGCCAAAGACATGATCGAAAACCTTGTCTTGGAATTGCGGGTTGGCCAAGAATTGCTCGGGCGTGAGCGCTGTACCGATGGCGCGTTTCGTCCACTCCGCAATGTTGCGGCCCATGACCTGGTACTTGCCGTATGCGCGGTCGCCGTTCTCCAATATTGGACCAAGCGCGCGGTAATTGCCGCCGCTCTCAATATTCGAGATCGAGTCGCGCGCCGCCTGGAGTTGGACACGGCGGTTGGCATCGTCGGCGGGCAGGGGATTGAACGGCACGATGCCACCAGACATAGCCGGCGCCGCGCTCTCCGCCTCTCTGCGGGCAGCGCTGGCTTTCTTGGCATATTCGGCGAGGGCTGCGGCGACGCGGTTGATCGATCCAACGAACGAATCGGCCGCGGTCACGCCAGTCTCGCCCCAAGCCTGGGCCAGGGCGGTTGTCAGTTCCGCCGCCTCCTTAGTGGAGTCCTTGCCGTCGGCTACTGTAGCATCGAGAGCCTTAAACGCTTGCTGGATCCGAAGGATGCTCTCTTCCTCTGCGCCGGCGGCGCGCAGTTGGGCAACAACGTCGACGAGTTCGACGGCCAGACCCTTCGTGACCTCCTTTGCTTCGGCAAGGACTTTGTCGACGTACTGCTCGGTAGCGTTCTGCAAATCTGCGAGGTTCGCCGCCTTCTTGGCTTCCTCCGCGAAGGCCTTCAGGGTCGGGACGGCATCGCCCCACTCGCGAGCAACCGCGTCGATCAGATCAACGTGCGCCTTCAGCGCTGTATCCGCAGCCTCGGTACCTTCGCCGACGCTGGTGAAGTAGGCAATGGCCCGCTCGCCCAACAGCGTGAATGCGGTGGTGGCCAGCGTGATCGGATTGAAGACCGCTGCCGCCAGGGCTCGGAATGCGTTGGCGGCGCCGCCGGCCGATTGTAGGGCCATCCGGATTTGGTCGGCTTGCGTAGCGACGGCGCGCAGGGGTGAAGTGCCAGCCGCGATTTGGGCAGCGATGTCGCCGAACTGGGCGGAAAGTTGCTTGGCGGCGAAGCCTTGCTGCCTCATGGATTCTGACGAGCGCTCAAAGCCCTTCGCGACGTTGTCGTTTGCGCTGCGGAAGGCATCCTCGGTCTTCTTAGCGGAACGCTCAGCAGCCTTAGCGATCGATGCCAACTGCTTCTCGAATTTCGCTTGAGTCGCCTCTATCGCGACGATGAGGCGAGCTTGATCTGCCTCACTCGCCATCTGGTGTCTCCAGAGACGTGACCGCGGCCAGAACTACCAGCAGCAGCGCCACAGATGTTGCTTCGATGCCGTGCCTCTCGGCGAGCGACATAGCGAGAGCAGACGCCTCGGCAAACGCGTCCAAGATTTCTTGTTGCATGACTACTCCCTTTCGCCAAGTGACGAAATTCGGTTGGGGATGATTTAGGGTTGTGACTGGACTAGCGCGCTGCTTATCGGCGATCGTCGGGCATGAAAGAGCGCACACATTTCCTCTTCGGCCTCTCCGTGGGGCTGCTTGTCCTCGTGGCCGTTATTGAGGCTGTCAGAAACAGCTTCGATCGCTCGGCTTACGAAAACTTCGACATATTCATAAGCGGCCTAGGCGGACTTCGTTGGATATACGATTACCAAACGCTCATCGCTGGCATCGCCGCGGTGTGGGCCGCGAGGTGGAGCGTGAACGCGATCAGGAGGCAAATCGCGCAGGTTGACCGCATAGAGAGCGACCGCAATGACGCAAAGCGCTCCGCCGCTCGTGCGGTGCTGCCATTGTCCTTAAGCTTTCTCAGTGAGTATGCGGAGGAGTGCGCTGCAAAGTTGCGTGAGCTTTTGGATAAGTGCGAGAACGGAATACTGCCAAAACACATTGCTATCCCGGCATTTCCCGACGTGCCTGTGGACGTGGTATCTGCCTTAAAGGAGCTCATTGAGTTTAGCCCGTTGTCAGAGCGAGTGTCGTTGGCGCGGCTGCTTGGAGCCCTTCAGATTCAGCGATCCCGCATCAAGGGCATGCCGAAGCGGCAGCGAAGGGAAGAGGAAACGATATTCGGGAACAACATCAAAGCCTACATCCTCGATTGCGCTGAGATATATGCTCGATCGGCCTCCCTCTACAATTTCGGAAGAGGGGTTGAGAATGCGATGCCGGCCGACGTAACGCGTAGCGAAATGCTCAACGCCTTACACAACATGAACATCTTTGATGAACTGCATGAGGAACTCGCCGAGCAATTTGGCTTACGCGCCGAGGGAGTTTGGGTATCCCGCAGCTGGCAGGCCTAACGCCTTCGCTTCCCTTTCGTCCATGGCGTACCAAAGGTCTCGACCGCCCAAGGCTCGTCCAGGTCCGGATGACGCGGCAATTCCATGAACGCCGCGCCCAGCCTCAGCCACGCTGCCTCGGTTTCCTCAAGCGAGGGGCGGCCGTATTCGTCGACCTCGACACCCGACATTTGTAGCTCCCAAAGCAGGTCATATCCTGTCGAAAAGACGGTCGCGTCCCCACAAGTGGTGTAGCTGGGCGGTAGCGAAGCCGCTCGCGAGCGCGCCCTCGACAGCGCCGTAGCGA
>NZ_PNFP01000010.1 GCF_002940685.1 Ensifer adhaerens
GCCGCCACAAGGAGGCGAAGGCCCGGTCTATCCGAACATGTAAGGTTCGGCAGGCGGGCCGCACGGACCTCCGTGAGGAAAGCCGGCGAAGGCCCGGTCTATCCGAACATGTAAGGTTAGGAAGGCGGGCCGCACGAACCTCCGTGAGGAAGATCGGGCCGCGCGAACAGACTTCATTATTGCCAAGCGAAAGACATATCCATGCAAGACCTGACTGTCACAACCAACCCCGCCCTCGGCCAATGGATCGACGAGGTTCAGGCCCTGTGCGAACCGGATCAGGTCCATCTCTGCGACGGCAGCGATGCGGAATACGAGCGTCTCTGCAGCACCCTTGTCGCCGCGGGCACCTTTATCCGGTTGAACGAAGAAAAGCGTCCGAACTCGTTCCTCTGCCGCTCCGATCCCGGCGATGTCGCACGCCTCGAGCATCGCACTTTCGTGTGCACTGCCGACCGGGACGATGCTGGGCCGACCAACAATTGGGCGGATCCCGCCGAAATGCGCGCCGAGCTTCAGCCGCTGTTCAAAGGGTCGATGCGCGGGCGGACGATGTATGTGATCCCCTTCTCCATGGGGGAGCCCGGCTCGGACCTCTCGATGATCGGGGTCCAGATCACCGATTCCGCCTATGTCGCGGTCAGCATGAAACTGATGGCGCATATCGGCCTGCCGGTCCTGCGTGCGCTTGGCGCCGGCGAATTCGTGCGCTGCCTGCACTCGGTCGGAGCCCCGCTCGCGGCCGGCGATCGCGATGTGCCGTGGCCCTGCAATGCGGAACACAAATATATCGTGAGCTTCCAGGACGACGGCTCGATCGCATCCTTCGGTTCCGGCTACGGCGGAAATGCGCTTCTCGGCAAGAAGTGCCTAGCATTGCGCACCGCCTCGCTGAAGGGACGAAAGGAAGGGTGGCTTGCCGAGCACATGCTGATCATGGGCGTGGAGGATCCTGCCGGGAAAACGACCTATGTCGCGGCCGCCTTTCCGTCGGCCTGCGGCAAGACCAATTTCGCGATGCTTCTGCCGCCCGAGGGTTTTGCGGGGTGGAAGGTCAAGACGGTCGGCGACGACATTGCCTGGATCCGGCCGGATGCGGAGGGCACCTTGCGCGCCATCAATCCGGAAACCGGCTTCTTCGGCGTTGCCCCGGGCACCAACGATAAGACCAACCCCAACATGATGGCCGCGATCGCGCGCGATACTATCTTCACCAATTGCGCGCTGACGCCCGATGGCGACGTCTGGTGGGAGGGGCTGACGGAAGTGCGGCCGCCGGCGCTGGTCGATTGGCGCGGTCTCGACTGGACGCCTCAGGCCGGTCGTCCGGCGGCCCATCCGAACGCCCGCTTCACCGTTTCGCGTGCCCGCTGCCCGAGCATGGATCCCTTGGCGGCCGATCCCGCCGGCGTGCCGATCTCGGCGTTCGTCTTCGGCGGGCGGCTCTCCCATACCTTTCCGCTCGTCTTTGAGGCCAGGGACTGGCGCGAGGGTATCTACTGGGCGGCAACACTCGGTTCGGAAGCGACGGCCGCCGCCGAGAACCAGGCGGCGACGCGGCGCGATCCCTTCTCGATGCTGCCCTTCTGCGGCTACAACATGGCCGACTACTTTGCCCACTGGCTGTCGATGGGTGACCGGCTCGCGAACACGCCGGCGATCTTCCGCGTCAACTGGTTCAGGCGCGACGACGGCGGTGCGTTTCTTTGGCCGGGTTTTCGGCAAAACATGCGCGTGCTGAAATGGATCGTGCAACGGACAGAAAACAGGGGTGGCGGACAGGTCGCATCGGTCGGCCTTGTGCCCCGCTACCACGACATCGACTGGCGTGGTCTCGACTATAACGGTCAGACCTTCGAGGCGCTGATGAAGGTCGATCGGGACGAGCTCCGGCAAGAGCTGCAAAGCCATGACGTATTGTTGGAGTCCTTCGGCCATCGATTGCCGGCGGCGCTTTCCGTAACCCGCCAGGCTCTGCTCGACGCGCTGGACCAGGCTCCGCCTCAAAACTAGAGCGTTTCCCCGGATGATAGGATCTGTCGGCATTCCCCCTGGAGTGCCGCTCCGCCGGCAGACCGGCGCTACACGCCTTCGCACGCGCGGCGCTGTCTCGGATCGCTTTCGGCCTGCGGATGCAGGGGGCGTGCATCGGAGCTGAGGCGTTCAGATTGCATACCTCTATGTTAAATTCTCGAACCGGACGACATGCGGGCCGAAGGACCGCTCCAAGGGTTCCCGGCGGCGCGTGACAATCCGCGACAACGGTGGTTTCGAGCCCGGGGAGGGGGACAGATGCATCTTGTTGTTTTCTGTGACGGAACCTGGAACACGCCAGACCAGATGGAGGACGGCCTGCCGGCAGCGTGAAACTCACCGTGCACCGATGACAAGACTGTGGTGCCCCAGGGGGTGCAACGATCGCCGCTTGCGCTCCGGTCCCGGCTGGCGCACACATGCCGCGTCGATCGAATGCCGGGCTAAAGGAGGGCACGAACAATGACTTGCGCGTCAAGGGTCGCCCTTATCCTTGCCATGGCTGCGACGTCGCTGGGCGCGGCGACGGCCAGTGAGCCGAAGGCTCCGCAAGAGTCATGTACCGAATTGCCCGAGGCCAATCGGGCCGACTGCATCACGGCGGACGACCTTCTTGCCCCGCTCTCCACGTCGCCCGACGATGCGGATCTCACGGTGTTGATGAGAGCCGACAAGGGTGCGCTCACGCTCGAGTATCACAAGCCGGGCGAGCCTTCCGAAGGCGATCCTTCGGTACAATGTACCGTCAGCGGTCAAATCACGCTGCCCGCCGGAAAGGTCGTGCATCTCGAATTCATCTCGGCCGATGTCGTCTACAGCTTTGAGGTGCCCGGCTATGTCGAGCAGGTCGATCTCGTGCCCGGCCTCGTGAACTCCCGCCGGATCGAGACACCCGCCGGAGCGGGCCGGGCTGACGGCGTGTTTCGTGCGGACCCGGATGGATTGAAGACGATCGTCTCGATGCGTTTCGACAAGGGGCAGAGCCCTTTCGACGGCCAAATGCTCTGCGCCGACTGAAGCGCATCGCGGTCTTTCAGATTCGCTCCGAGCGCTTTCCGTTTTTGATATGTCGCATGCCGCCATCGCAAGATTGCTGCGCAGTCTTGCGCGACCTGCTCCAGGACTTTGCGTCCTTGTCAGGATCGCGGTCCCATCGTGTTTTCGGCTGATGATCGCGGCCGCGCCGTTGAAAGTGCGCCTCAGGCCGGCTGCCCGATCCACACCGCCGCCTAGCGGTTCCTGTTTGAACGCGCGCGATACTCGGCCATTTTCATGCGCGCCGCGCAGGCCTCCGAACAGTAGAGTTTCGAGCCGTTGCGCGTGATGTCGACATAGGCGCGGTCGCATTCCTTCGCATGACATATGCCAAAGCGCCGCGTTCCAAACGTGTCCATCAGCAGCGCCAGGGAGACCGCAAACTCGCCTGCCAGCGCCTCCACATCGGTTTCTCCATCGCCATGGAAATGCAGGTGAAATGGCTGCCCCACATCGTCAACGAGGTAAGGGCGGGCGCCATAGCGGCGCATCAGGTCATTCAAGGTTTTTGCCGCCGCCGTCTCGTCCGGTGCCTCGAACACCGGACGAAGCGCTACAGCAACCGAATAGAGCCGGGCGCCGGCATCGTCCACCGACAGCAGCCGTTGTCTCATCGGCGCGTGGAGCTGTTCGGCGAACGCCTGACGAAGTGCACGCTCCTGCAAGCCAGAATAGGAACGCCCTCCCGCGCGTCCCTCCAGCGCGAGGTTTACCAGCACCGCCGCCAACCCGGCCTGTCGTTGCGAGTTACTTGTAAGTTGCATTTTGACGGTAACTCCTTAAGGATCGCTGTTACCTTTTAATCGAACAAGAGGGGTAACGTCACGATGGCTTGGACATCTTATGTTGCGGTACTGCGCAGCGACGGGGCCGCTCGACTTGCGGGTGCGGTAACGGTCAGTCGTCTGACGACATCGATGCTGAGCCTTTCTCTTCTGCTCGCGGTCTCCGCGAGCAATGGTTCCTTCGCCGAGGCAGGCCTTGTCCTGTTCGTCCATGCCGTTGCGCTCGCCTTGGCGGCCCCGGTCAGTGGGCGTCTCGCGGATCGATACGGCCCGCGGCGAACTCTCCTTGCCTTCATCGGGTTCCACGGGCTGTCCTATGCGGCGATCGTGTCTGCTCTCGTTCTTGCGCTGCCGCTGTCTCACCTCGTCGTTGCCGCAGCTTTTCTGGGTTGCACGACCCCGCCGTCAAGCGCGGTCGTGCGCAGCACCTGGCCGTTGCTGGTTCCCGGAAAATACCTGTCGAGTGCCTACGCGCTTGATACGGTTATCAATTCAACCACGTTCATCCTGGGCCCGATGATCGTGGGCGGTCTCCTCTTCTTCCTGTCGGCAAACACGGTCGTGGGTGCCTGCGCCATCGCCAAGATTACCGGAGACGCGCTGATCGCAACGGGCGCTTCGGGGCTCAAGGTTGGCGAGCGCAGCGGGCGCAAGGCGCTTGCGCTGAGCGCAAATGCGCCACTGATGCTGCTTCTCGCCGTTATCGCAGCCGATACCTTCACGATAGGGGCATTGCAGGTCGGGGCTGCGGCCGGCGCCACGGCGGCAGCGGCGAGCATTCTCTTCAGCGCCTTCGCTGGCGGCGAGGTCGTCGGAGGGCTTCTCTCCGGCGTCCGATCGCGCGATGCCAACGTCAAGCGCGACATGATGGTCTTCCATCTGGCAACGGCCTGCCTCTTCGTCTTGATGAGTTGGGTTCTCGAATCATGGGGACTGCTGGTGCTTTACGTCGGCGTCGGACTCCTCAGCGGGGCGCGGGATGCGCTGGGCCAGTTCGCAATCGGCATCAGTGCCCGACCTGAGGACCGCACGGAGGCGTTTGGCTGGCTCAGCGGTTTCATGTGGGCCGGTTACGGGCTTGGCACACTCCTGTCCGGCTATCTGGATGAGGAGTGGGGGCGCAGCAGCATCTATCTGGTCGCGGCCGCAGCCTCGGCGACGTCGGCCATCGTCCTGTTGTGGCTGAAGCTCGGCGGAGCCGCTGGCGTGATTGAGGATCGGGCGTGACGGACTTCAAGTCGCCACATGTCTGGGCAGGTCACGCCGTCATGATGAAAGGCCGACACGCCTCCGGCGGCACGCCATGAAGCACGAGTTTTCGAAATGCGGCATCGGCTTCGCGCGGGGTCGTTTCCGGTCGCACTTCCAGCCACCAGCGCAGAACGGCGTTGAACGTGGAGACCATATGGCGGATCACGAGATCTCGAGGAAGGGTGGCATCCATCGTGGCGGGCAGTGACTGGCGGAGAACTTCCGCAAGCACATCGTCTATCGCGTCGCGAACGATGCCGCCTCCGCGTCCGCCGGTAAGCGCGCTGCGAATGTCCGCGTGTTCCGCAACATGCTCGAACAGGGCCCGGCTCGGATCCCACGCCTGTTCTCCTTCCTGCCGGAGCGCCGCCGAGATCGTCCTGTCCTTTGCCGTGACGAGCAGATCGCGCAAACGCTCCAGGCTGCGCTTCAGGAGGTCATCCTTCGACGTGAAGTGCGCATAGAACGTGGATCGACCGATATTCGCCTCGGCCAGGATCTCTTCCACGGTGATCAACTCGTAGTGTTTGCGGCGGATCAAGGACAGAAGAGCCTCATAAAGCGCGGTGCGCGTTCTGACCACCCGCCGGTCGATCCCCATGCTCGTTCTCCTTCTTTCCGGATTTGTTCGGCCGGCAGTCCGGTTCAGCAGCCGAGGTCCCCGCCTGTCCGGAAATTTCCGAACATCATGTTCCGGATCGTGCCGGGCGCCGTCAACACCAGCAAGCAGCCATGGCTGTATTTTCTGCCGGCAGCGATCGTGATCGCCTGAGCACGACCTATTGGCGATCGCGCTCAGCAACCCGGTCGAAGAGGTCTTGCCGCTCATCGAGAAACGCTGTGAAGGCCACCTGAAAGCGCGAGCGGTCGCTCGCCGAGATTTCCAGGCTGAGAGCGTACATCCCGCGCCGGGCGAGGTAGAACCCGCGCGACAGCATGTCGAAATAGAAGAGTTCCTTCAGCTCCTGTTCGCCGTTTCTTACGTCGGCAGCCGTTCGGAGTTTGCCGCGGGCAAAGTGCACCGTTCCGAGCGAGCCCATTCCCGTGACTTGCACCGGCACACCCGCATCGGCGGCGTGCCTGTTGAGTTGCGCGCGAAACGCATCTCCTTCCGCGTTCAGTCTCGTGGCGACATCAGGCGTATAGATCTCGGTCAGCGCCGCAAGGCCGGCTCTCATCGTGAGGACGTTGTTGTTGAAGGTTCCCGCGTGGGCAAAGGCTGCGGCGCTTGCGGGATCAAATCGTGCCATGATGGGCGCGCGGCCGCCAAAGGCGCCGATAGACATGCCGCCGCCGATGTACTTCCCCAGGGTCATCAGGTCGGGGGCAATTCCGTGGAGTTCCTGCAGCCCGCCCGGCGACAGCCGCGAGGTCATCACCTCGTCGAAGATGAGCAACGCTCCGTGCCGGCTTGCCTCCGTCCGAAGAAGCTCAAGAAAGGCGCGTTCGGCCGGTATGCAGCCACCGGAACCGAGCATCGGCTCGACCAGGATCGCCGCGCATTGGGCGCCGAGCTCCTGCAACAGGGCCGCCGTGCGCTCCAGATCGTTATAGGTCCCGACAACAAAATCATGAGGCACATTTGTGGGAGCGCCGCCGGTTGCGAAATTGAGAACGCCGCCATGGTAGCCGCCGTCGAACACCAGGACTTTCCTGCGCCCTGTGATCGCCGTTGCCGCAGCCAGCGCCATCAGGTTCGCTTCGGTTCCCGAATTGGTGAAGCGAACCAGCTCGATCGGAGAAAAACGCCTGCAGACGGCGGCTGCAAAGCTCGCTTCGCTCTGCGTGTGGGCAGAAAGGTTGAGGCCCTGGTCGAGCGCGGCCTCGATGGCTGCCCGAATTTTGGGGTGGGAGTGCCCGAAGAGGCCGGCGGTGTATTCGCCCAGGAAGTTTGAATATTCGTGCCCGTCGGCATCCCAAAGCCGGGCGCCGCGTCCGCGTTCGATCGCCAATGGGAAAGGTCTGTGGAACAGGATGCTGCGGGTGTTGCCGCCGGGCATGAACGCGCGCGCGGTCCGATGGTATTCCAGGCTCAGCCGATTGGTCTGTTCATACCGGTGATGTGCTTCGGCCAGCGCTGCCGCCATGGCGGCTTTACCATTCTTCGACATGTCCAGTCCTCCCCAAACGCGTCCGATTGCAGTGTTGTACGAGTAACAATTTTGCTTGTCCACTGTACAATAGGAACTGGATGAGTTACGACAGGCACCATGGAATGCGCCGGATCCGGCGCCATCGATGCCGTTAGGAACTGGCATGTCGAAGGAAGACGCTCCACGGCGCGGTCGCCGCAACGACCAGCTCGATCATGATCAGATCGTCGCGACGGCGCTCATGATCATCGATCGGGACGGGCTCGACGGCTTCAGCATGCGGGAAGTCGCGCGTGCGCTTAAGGTCTATCCCACGGCCATCTACTGGTACTTCAAATCTGGCAAGAACGCGCTTCTGGCGGCAGTCGCCTCAAGGGCACTCAATGGCGTCACGCCGGCCCTTCACCTGAACGACGACTGGCGAGAATGGATCAGGCTGCTGTTTCGGCAGTATCGCAAGGCGCTCTCCGAACACCCGAACGTCGCGCCCTTGCTCGGCGCCCAGCTCGTATCCAATGCCGGGGTCAATCCCATTCTTGTCGAGCGCGTGCTGACGGCACTTGACGGCGCCGGATTTCGCGGGGCGGCGCTGATCGACGCCTACAACGCCGTTCTGGCTGCGATGCTAGGCTACGTCACGCTCGAGTTTGCGCCCGTGCCGCGCGACGAGCCCGACAGCTGGGCACGAGGGTTCGAACAGCAGCTGAGAGAACTTCCTTCCGACCACTACCCGCTCATCCATAAAAACTTCGCGGGCCTCGCCAACCGGGCCTTCATCATGCGCTGGGAAAGCGGCAGCACGGCGCCGCTCGACGGAGGGTTCGAGACCTATGTCGAGGCATTCGTCCTCGGCCTGGAAGCAAAGCTGGCGAAGCAAACGATGGGCTGACGATGATCCGGCGGACAGGCGCGCCTATCCGCTCGCCCGACCCTATCGCGAACAACAACGCAAGGATGGAGACGCACATGGCAACCGATACCAAAGTTAAGGGCCCGGCATCCTATTTCCCGTCAATAGAAAAGACCTATGGCAAGCCTGTCGCCCATTGGCTCGAACTGCTCAATTCCGTGAAGGAAAAGAAGCACATGGAACAGGTCGCCTTCCTCAAGGAGGACCACAAGATCGGTCATGGCCATGCGAACGCGCTTGTGGCGTTCTACCGCGCCCAGGCTGGCTTGTAGGACGAGCTGGATCCGCTTCGTTTCGGCTGACCAGCGAACCGAGCTAGGCCAGATTTTCGCTGGAGAGACCGAGATGATCCTCCATTTCGCTACGGGTCATCGCCGCGCCGAAAACCGGGGTGCCGCCGGCAAAGAGACGGGACGACGCCAGTCCGCCGGAAAGGACCGGATCAAAGCCAAGCCTGTCGACGAACGCCGCAACCACCGGGTTTGCCTGGGGATCGTCACCGGCGACCGCCATGGCGCGACGCTCGGCATGCCCTTGCGGGCGGGCAGCGTCCTCGATTTCGTGGTAGCCCAAGTGATTGAAGCTGCGCACGAGCCGGGCGCCCTTCAAAAAGCGCTGGACCACCTCGCTGCTTGAGGCGGCGCCGTCGAACTCGGCGAGCGTCCCGTCCGTCGGCGCCCAGTAATTCATGGCGTCGACGACGATCTTGCCCTGAAGCAGCTCGGGTTTGAGATTGCGATACTTCGAGAGAGGCAGCGCCAGAACGACGATATCGCTTTCGGCGATCGCCTCTTCGGCGCTTGCGGCAATTGCCCCCGGTGCCACGATCTGCAGCATGAAGGCGTTGTCGGCGGCGGGCCGCGAGGTTGCCACCCGCACCTCGAAGCCGGCTGACAAGGCGCGCCGGGCAAGGGCGGTGCCGACCCGCCCGGCGCCGAGGATCGCGATCTTATGCATGTGCTGCCTCGTCGTTCTCCGGCACAGGCTGGCGCCTGCCGAGCTCGGCATCGACGAGCGGCTTCACCCGGGTGCCCAGGAGTTCGATCGAGCGCAGGAAGTCCCGGTGCGGCATTTGCCCGACATCCGTCTGGAAGAACTGGCGTTGGTGGCCGATGCTCTTGTGAAGCGTCACGATCCGCTCGGCGATCTCCTCGGGATGGCCCACAAAGAGCGCACCCGCGCCGCTCGCCTCCGTGTCGTAGTGGAACCGCGGCGGCGGCGCAAATCCGCGAATCCGACCGATCTGCTCCATGACCGCGTGCCAGTGCGTCCAGAAGAAATCCTTGGCCTGCCTGGCGTCTTCCCCGACAAATCCGGGGCTCGCGACAGACACCTTGATCTTGTCCGGTCCATGTCCGGCCTGCTCGGCCGCACGTCTGTAGAGATCCGCCAAGGGTGAGAACCGGTGCGCCTGGCCACCGATGATCGCATAGGAAATCGGCAGGCCGAGCAGGCCGGCGCGAACCGACGAATGCGGATTGCCGCCCGTCGCAAGCCAGATCGGCAAGGTTCCCCTTTCGGGCCGCGGCACGACCAGCGCATCGTTCAGGGCCGGCCGGAATTTTCCGGACCAGGTGACGGTCTCGTTCTCATTGATCTGCAGAAGCAGATCGAGCTTCTCGGCGTAGAGTTCGTCATAGTCATTGAGGCTCTGGCCGAACAGCGGAAAGGATTCCGTTGACGAACCGCGGCCCGCCGTGATCTCGGCGCGCCCATTCGAAACGGCATCGAGGGTTGCGAATTGCTGATAGACCCGCACCGGGTCGTCGGTGCTGAGCACGGTCACGGCGCTGCCGAGCTTGATGGTCGAGGTGGACGCGGCCGCGGCGCCCAGAATGACCGTGGCGGCGGACGCCGGCATTTCGCGCGTATGATGTTCGCCGATCCCGAAATAGTCGAGGCCGACCTGGTCTGCGAGCTGGATGGCCTCGAGCAGGTTGCGCGTCGCTTGCGCGGTCGAACCGAGTTCGCCGGTCGCGGTATCGCGCTGTACGTCGCCGAAGCTGTAGATCCCTAGTTCCATCATCTTCTCCTGATGTTCACAGTCGCCCTCTCCATTCGACGACGCGTCGGCGCCGGGGCAAAGTGCCCCGACGCCATCGGTCACGGCGGTGTTAGCCGCGCTGGGAGTCCAGCTGTTCGTGGTCCTTCTCGACCTGCTGGGCCTTGAGGTAGCTTTCGATCAGCAGCTGGTATTCCGGGAAGATCTTGGTGTAGATCTCGGCCCACTGCTGGGCGTCGTCGCGATGCCAGGTGCGCTGCAGTTCGGAGGCAACCGCTGCCGTATCCATCGGCACGACGCCGGCCTGGACGACGCGGGCAAGGGTGATCTCCTCAGCCATCTTCGAATAGGTGCCCGAGGCATCGACGACGGCAAAGACCTTGTAGCCGTCATAGACGGCGCTGATCGCCGGGAAGGCCATGCAGACGCTGGTGATCGTACCGGCGATGATCAGGGTCTTGCGGCCGGTTTCCTTGACGGCGGCGACGAAGTCCGGATTGTCCCAGGCGTTGATCTCGCCGCGGCGGGCGATGTATTTGGCATGCGGCGCATTGGCGTGGATTTCCGGGATCAGCGGGCCGTTCGGGCCCTGCGGCACGGAGGCGGTGGTGATGACCGGCATCTTCGTCAGCGTCGCCATGCTGGCAAGGGCTGCCGCATGGGCGCGCAGCTTCGGCATCGGCATGTCGTTGACGGTCTGGAACAGGCCGCTCTGGTGGTCGATCAAAAGCATCACCGCATCATCGGGATCGATAACCGGGCGCTGTCCATTGAAGTTTGCAGGGGTCATGTCGGTTTCCTTTCTCTTCATTGCTCGGACCGTTTCTGATTGAGCGGCCTTCGATGACTAAGAGAATAGGGATGGTACAAATTGGCGGTAGACGCCTGGATTGAGCTTCTATGTCTCAATTATAGGACAAATCGGTCGGCTTGATCGCACCCGCGTGAGGGTGCTGCGACGAGGGGCGTCTACCGCAGACGTGTTTGATTGGCCCGATGCAAGGGGCGAACATGTCGAAACGGGGCTGCTTGTCCGCGGTGGCGCATGGAGTTGATCCGCGCCGGGCTTAAGGCCGCGACGCTTTCCTATTGGACCGGGGGAACGGCCCACCGGCCGTCGCTGGCCAGTTCTCCTTGCGAGATGGTCCGCGTGAACCAGTTCAGCGGTGGCAGGTCGGCCCATACGACTTCACCGCCTGACCTCGCGTCCGTCTCGGCCGCCGATCTGCCGCCGGCGCGGCGCATCATCGTCGAGAACGCGCTTGGGGTATAACCGAGATCGGAGGCAACGACCTTTGCCGGTGTGCCCTGATCGAGTTGGGCCCTCGCATAGGAAACCCGGACGCGGTCCATCCATTCGCGGTAGGACATGCCGATCTCGCGTTTGAAGAGCCGGGAGAATGTGCGGACGGTAATACCGAGTTCATCCGCGAAATAGGTAACCGGGCAATCGATCAGCAGGTTGCCCACCGCCGCTTGGCAAAGGGCACGCAGCTTCTCGTTTTTCGGCAGGGGAATGGGGGACACGTTGGTCCGGGCCGCAACGATCTCAGCCTTCAGGAGCGCCAGCATCAGGTCTTCGCGCTCGGTCTTGTCGCGGGCGGCGTCCAGTTGCAGAGCGCTCAGCAGCAAGGCCCGCAAGAGCGGCGAAACGTCCAGCACGCTGCATTCCAAGGCGTCGAGGCCGGCGCAGGTCCGCAGCATGAGCGAGGTGATGTTGGTGTCCGTCAGCATGCGGACTTCATGCACGCAGAGCGGCGGCAACCACAGTGCCCGATGCGGCGGGATCACCCAGTTTCCCTGGTCCGTCGAGACGCTCAGAACGCCGGCCTGCGCGTAGAGAAGTTGCGGGAACGGATGCACATGCGCCTCGATCACCAGCCCGCGCCTGAAGTTGCGAACCAGGGGCAAGAACGAGAGATCGCCGCTGTCCATGAAGCCTGTCCTAAACGCAAAATCGAATGTCCGGTTTGCAACATGCTATTTGCTCGCGTGGCGGTCAACATCAATTACTTTGTCTTTTCAAGGGGCTGAGCTCTCCATGGCTCGCTCATGGAGGAGGGAAGGGACCCGTCGCAACGCCCGGCAAGGGCGTGCGGCAGATCCATGTGGCTCCGTATCTTGAGGAGGAAGAAATGGAAGTGACCCGCAAGGACATGCTCCGGATGGGAGCGACCGGTCTATTGGCCGCAGCGCTTGCCGGCGGACGTCAGGCGAACGCCTCGAGCCAGAAGCAGAGCGCACATGCCGCGCCGAAGTCCGTCCGCCCCGTGCTTATTCGCGATGCCGACATCCTCACCATGGACGAGAAGCTTGGCGAACTGTCGTCGTTCGACGTGCTGATCGAAGGCGAGAAGATTGTGGCCATCGGCAAGGGCATGCGCGTGGCCGATGCCGAGGTCGTCGACGCAACCGGCAAGATCCTGATGCCCGGCATGAATGACGGCCATCGGCACGTCTGGCAGATCATGCATGCGGGCTCGATGGTGAAAACCGAGGCGGCGCGCTACGAGCGTTACCAGACGTGGAAGGAGCGCACCGTCGTCTGCATGACGCCGGAAGACTTTCATCTGGCAGGTTACGTCGGTGGGCTGCTGGCGATCGATTCCGGCGTTACCAATCTCGTCGACTATGCGCACGGCCAGCACAACCGCGAAAAGGCCTTTGCCGGTGCCCGAGGACTGATCGAATCCGGCGTCGCCGGGGTCTTCTGCTACCAGATCGCCCATAGTCCCACCTATGGGCCCGGAGATACGATCCCGCTCGCCCAGGCGTCGGCCGAACGCCTGGCACCGCCGACGGAAGAGCACTATGAGACCGCGCAGCTTCTGCGTGACGAGCTGTTTTCTTCAGCCGATAGCCGCCTGCGTTTCGGCCTTGCCTCCAGCAACGGTCTTGCCCGGCATTCGATGCGCCAGGCGAAAATCGAGTTCGATCGCGCCCGGACATTGGAGCCCTTCCTTTTCGCCCTTCATATCCATCGACCCAATCCGATGCCGCCCGAAGGGATCTACCGCCATATCTCCGATCTTCACAAGGCGGGACTGCTGGGGCCGGACATCCATGTTTCCCACGGTGTTCAGATGACCGACGAGGAGTTGGTCATGCTGCGCGACACCGGCGGCATGCTTTGCGCCACGGCGATGGGAGAGTTTCCTTACGTCGCCGCCTCGATCCATGGAAAGGCCCGCAAGATGGGCCTTCCGGCAGGCATCGGTATCGACGTGAACATGGCGCTCACGCAGGACTATTTCGAGCATGTGCGGGCAGGTCTCTGGGCGCATTATCGCTCGGCCGAATACGCTGCGATCGCCCGGGAATACGAAACGGCGGATTCACTCGATTTCGCGACGCGCTGGGGCGCCAAAGCCATGCGCATGGGCGATGAAACCGGCAGTGTCTCCGTCGGCAAATATGCCGATCTGGTGCTTCTCGACACCAAGCGCTACGGGCTTGCCTCTCGCGGGACGCTTGCCGACCGCGTCGTCACCTTTGCAAACCGTTCGGACGTCGACAGTGTCTGGGTTCGTGGGGTTCTGCGCAAATCCGGGGGCAAGATGCTGGGCGTCGACTGGGCTTCGCTCAAGGCCAAGATGGCGGCCGCGCAGGAGCGCATTCTGCGGGACGCGGCGAGCATTCGCTTCACCTGAGACGACCACGCCTCTCCTCATCATCAATGAAAACCGCCCATTCGGGCAGCCATCCGCGCTGGATCCACCGATCGCGTGGCAGGGAGAACTTGCGATGAAGCTTACCAGGAAAGACTTCTTGAAACTCACGGCTGCAAGCGGTCTCGCAGCCGGACTTGGCGTGCCCGCGGCCCGTGCGCAGGCAAGCGGAACCGTTCCGGCGGCGGCCCGCAGCACAAGCGCCACGCTCATTCGTGGCGCCGATATCCTCTCCATGGATCCGAAGATTGGCGAGGTTTACGAGAGCGACGTGCTGATCAAGGACGGCCGCATCGAGGCGATCGCCAAAGCCATCAACGCCGACGACGTCGAGGTTGTCGAAGCCAAGGGAATGATCCTTATGCCCGGCATGGTCGACGGCCATCGCCACGTCTGGCAGAACGCCGAAGCCGGCCAGATCGTCAAGGGCTCGAAGCTCTACCGGCACTACGATCGCGAGAACAACCTGAAATACGGCCTCTGCTTCACGCCGGAGGACATGTATTTCTCCAGCTACTTCGGAGGGCTCGTGTGCCTGGATTCGGGCGTCACCACGGTTCTCGATCACATGCATGCGACCAACGGCAACGAGATCGAGGATGCCGCCGCACGGGGTCTCAGAGACTCCGGCGTCGGCGGCTATTTCTGCTATCAGATGCGTCAGTCGCCGCGCTATGGACCGGGCGACACCTATCCGCTGGCCCAGGCGAGGGCCGATCGCGACGGCCCGCCGGACGAACGACACTACGAGCAGGCGGCGCGGCTTCGGGACCGGTACTTCTCGGATACGAACGGCGCCTTGCGTTTCGGTATCGGCCTCACGGGATCGGTCGGCACGCAGTCGGTCGAACAGGCCGCCAAGGAGTTCAGGCGTTGCCGGGAACTCGGTGCTGCGATCCTGACGCAACACATGAACCAGTCGTTTCCGGAGCCTGCCCCGCCGGTCCTGCGTGGCATCAGGGACCTTCATGAGGCGGGCCTGCTCGGTCCGGACTACCACATTTCCCACGGCAACGACGTGACCGACGAGGAACTCGCCTTCATGAAGGCGGCCGGCTCCAAGGTCTGCGCGACGACGCTCGGCGAATTCACCTACGGCACCCCCTCGCTGCACGGCCGTGCACGGGCGATGGACGTGGATGCCGGGATTGGTCTCGACGCCGCCATTGCCATGCTGCACGACTATTTCGAGCACATGCGCTCAGCCTTCTGGATCCTCTACAAATCCGAAGACGGAGCGCGTCTGGCAAATGCCTACACATCGACCGATGTGATCGACTTCGCGACGCTCGGTGGCGCCAAGGCACTCGGCCTCGGGGATGTCACCGGCTCCGTCACCCTCGGCAAGCGGGCTGACCTGGTGCTGCTGCGCACCGACCGCATGGGTTTTGCCAATCTCGGGAGCCTTGCCGATCGCGTGCTGAATTTTGCGGCGATGGAGGACATCGACAGCGTATGGGTGAGCGGCCGGCGCGTGAAACGCAACGGCGCGATGGTCGACGTCGACTGGGCTCACGCCCGGCGACGCACGGTGGACATTCAGGAACGCGTCTTCGCCCTCGCCGAGACCATCAATCTCACGTGAGTTCGGTCGACGGCTTGGATGTCGCCATGGAGCCTGACGCCTCCGACCGCCGGAACGAGCGGTGGTGATGATGAAGTCGAGGATCCTGACGGTCGGTGCACAAGCCGACCGTCAGGCGATCGTTCGCGCGCTGTCGGACATCAGCTTGATCCCGAGCGCGCCCACCACGGCGCCGGCGGCGCGGTCAATCCAGGTCTTGGAACGCAGATAGACGACCCGCGGGGCCTGCGCGGAAAAGCCGAGGGCGACGATTGCGTACCACAGGAACTCGTTGATGAAGAGCAGTGGCGGAAGGGCGAGCAGCATCCAGGTGGGTGTCGGAGACGGCAGCAGCGCGGCAAACATCGAAGCGTAGAAGATCGCCGTCTTCGGGTTGGAGATTTGAACGAAGAGGCCCCGCAGCAGAGATTTCCAGAGCGTGCCCGGCTGGTCGGCGGGCGTTTCGGCAATGGTTATCTTCTGCGGTGCGGCCCGCCAGATGCCGATGCCGATCCAGACCAGGTAGGCGCCGCCGGCAAGCCTCAAGAGAATGTTGAGCCACTCGACCTGAAGAAGGATCGCCGTCAGGCCGGCGACCGCAATGCAGGCGAACAGGAAGCCGCCAAGGCCCATGCCGACCGCTGCCATCAAGCCGTCGGCGCGCGACCGGGCGATCGCGATACGCGACACGACGATGAAGCTCGGGCCGGGACTCATGGCGCCAAGCAGGAAGACGCCCAGGATGGAGGCAAGAATTGCGAGTTCATGCATATCGCTATCCTCTCGTTAGAAAGCCGCCGCCGCCAGCGCGGGGCGATTATGAAACGCGTCGCATCATTCCTCAATCGGACGCGTGTCGCTCCTCCGGGCTCCACTGCGCAATCGGGAAGAGGCCCCTCAATGGTGGACCTCCTCGATCTTCGGGAGAAACCAGGCGAGAAGTCCCGCAAGCGGCAGGAAGGAGCAGACGTAATAGACCGTTTCGACACCGTAGCTGTCGGCCAGTATTCCGAGGAGCGCCGCAGCAATGCCGCCCAAACCGAAGTTCAGGCCGTAGAACAGCCCGCCGATAAGCCCGATGCGATGCGGCAGCAACTCGATGGCGTAGATCAGGATCGACGCGAAAGCGCTCGCCATGATCAGGTTGATCATCACCGTCAGCACGCCGGTCCAGAACAGGTCGACATGGGGCAGCATCAGCGTCAGGGGCAGCGGCCCCAGGACCGAAATCCAGATGATCCGGTAGCGACCGATGCGATCGCCGATAATGCCGCCGATCAGTGCGCCCGCGGCCGAGGCCAGCAGGAAGATGAACAGCATCATCTGTGCCGAAGGGATGGAAAGGCCGAACCTCTCCATGAGGTAGAAGGTATAGAAGGAGCGGAAACTCTCGCCATAGGCGTTCTTGGTGAACATCAGCAGCGTCAGGACCACCAGGGCCGCGCCGATCGTCGCCGGTGCATGCCGGATGCCGCCGCCCGCCTTCTTGCCCTCCGCCCGCAACGCCATGAATGCGGCGCTGATTTCGCGCTGCTTGCCGCCGATCCAGGCGAGAAGCACCATGGCCAGCAACGCCAGAGCGGCGAACCAGGCGAGGCTCGGCTGTCCCCAGGGAACGATGATCACAGCGGCAAAGACCGGGCCGAGCGCCCCGCCTGCCTGGCCGCCGACCTGAAACAGTCCCTGTGCCAAGCCCTGCCGTCCGCCGGCGGCATAGCGGGCCATGCGCGTGGCTTCGGGGTGGAAGATCGACGACCCGATGCCGATCAGCGCGACCGAGACGAGGATCATCGCATAGCTGTTGGCGAAGGCGAGGCTGACCAGCCCCGAGAGCGTGAACATCATCCCGACGACCGGGGAATAGGGTGCAGGATGTTTGTCCGTGACCATGCCGATCGCCGGCTGCAGCAGCGATCCGGCAATCTGGAAGGTCATGGTGATCATGCCGATCTGCACGAAATCCAGTGCATAGGCATCCTTCAGGATCGGATAGGCGGCCGGGATCAGCGACTGCATGAGGTCGTTGAGGAGGTGGGAGAGCCCCAGAACGACCAGGACCGCAAGATGCGTCTTGGGCCGTGTCAAAGCAGGGATGGCGACTGTCATGGCTGATTTCTTGGCTCCAGGGGTGCCGGGAACGGCTTGCGGCGATGCCCGCGCGCCGGGGAGCTTATGCATCCTCCGATAGGCGGGCAACCACCGCTCGACGTTACGCGCGAAAAAATACGGCGGCGGAACGGGAGGTCAGGAGCGTTCGAACAGGTTCTTGACCGGCCGTCGACCGCGGACAGCCCGGAGCGGCCCTGCCACCCCTGCTTTTGCCGATGCGGGCCTCGCGCCTGAAATGGCGTTCAGGACTGTTTCGGCGCACGGGTCGCAAGGTCTGTGATCGCGAGGAAAAGTCCGACCGCCAGGAAGGCGCCGAGCACCAGCGCTGCTCCGGTCGCGCCCGTCCCGTCGAACTGCATCGCGGCAAGCGGCAGGACGAACAGGATCGTCAGGTTGTTGAGGCTCTCCGAAAGCGAAAGCACCTGGCCTTTTTCATCCCCGGCCCGGGTTGCGAGGATCGCGGTGCTCGTCGGTGCGGCGAGCCCCAACGCAAAGCCCCATGCCGTCAGGCAAGCCAGGTCTCCTGCCAACGACATCGGGCTGAGCATGAAGCCCCCGACCGCTGCGCAGAGGAGGAGCAGGGCGGCCAGGAGCGTGCGGTCGTCGCCTCCAAACAGCCGAATGGCTCGGCCGACGCCGAGGTTTCCGAGCAGAAGACCCATGCCGAACGCCGAGATGGAGACTCCGGTCGCCGCGATGCCGAGCTCGTGGCGTTGCCGCAAGACCTCGCCGGCAAGAAGGAACCCGGCCACGGCCGTTCCGTTCCAGAGGCCTTTCGCGACCAGGGGGCGGATCAGGATTCCTCGGCTGAGCCAGACAAAGCGCCGTGCCTTCGGTTCCAGGTGACGGCTCGCCTGCGGCGGGATCGCACGCTGGGCAATGGCAACGGTCAAGAGGCAGCCCACAGCTGTCACCAGGAAGGGCGCTCGCCAATCGAAGGCCTCCGTCAGGACGCCGGCGATGACCGGGCCCGAGACTATGCCTGATGTCATGCCGATCATCACCGCTCCCATCGCGGCGGATTGCCGGTGCGCGGGAATGACGTCCGCAACCAGGGCAAAGGCCGTCGGGATCAGGGCCGCCGACGCCAGGCCGCCAAAGACCCGCAGAGCAATGGCCGCACCGAAGCTTGGCGCGATCGTTAAGGCGAGCCCGTCGATTGAAAACAGGACGAGCGAGACGAGCAGAAGGCGACGCCGGTCCATGCGATCGGACAGGTAGCCGAAGATGGGTGCGGCGACGGCATAGGAAAGCGCGTAGCTGCTGACGAGCCATGAGGCCTGAGAGGGTGTCGTGTGAAAGGCAAAAGCCAACGGTGAAAGCATCGCCGAAAGCATGAACTCGGTCGCGCCAACGAAGAAAACCGCGAGCGCGAGGGTGGGCAGAATGAAGCGTGAGGGCACGGTTTTTCGTCCTTGGGCTTGAGAAGCAGGGGGAGGAAACCGGCGCGCAAAGACGTCTGGAGCGTTCGTAGCGCCGGGTGGAGAAATCGAAGTTTTTTGGGGAGGGTGTCGGCGCTGTAGAACCCGAGGAGGCGGGTCAGGGCGATGCGAATGAATGCTCGCCTAAGCTGAATGCGACTGGGAAGCTCTAGCAAAGAGGTTTAAAAAACACAACAGGTCATCCCAGGCTGGCTCGAGCGGCATACCGGAAACGAACCGTTGGATAGCCCGTCGCGCTACCGCGCGACTGGCTCCTTCAGGCACTTGTGGTCAAGCCTCGTCGGCAAGCCCGGCCTCAGATGAACTGTCTCGAAGCGCTCAGACCTGCTTGCCGATCAGCCTGTCGAGTGACCAGCGTCCGCTCCCATGGGCACTGAGATAGGCAAAGACCCCGAGCCACACGGTCGAGAGCTGAAATCCGGTGCCGCGGGGGATCATCACCAGCACCAGAATGACGATCATCTGGATGAAGAGCATGAAGGCGAGCGGGCGTGTCAGCAGCCCGAGCGCAATGGCGATCCCACCGAAAAACTCCAGAAGGCTGGTCAGATAGGCGAGCGGCACGGCCGGCTCGAGCCCGAGATCCTGAAAGAGCGCGATGTCGCGGGGCATGTCGCCGTTGAAGAGCTTTTCCCAGCCGAACCAGCTCATGACCCCGCCGGTCGTGGTCCGTAGCAGCGCGTAGGAAAGGTCCTGAACCTTGCCGTAGAGCGGTGCGAGAAACGGAAACACCAGCGGCAAGTCGTTTTGTGCCTGAGCGGACATGTTTTCTCCGGAGATTAATGGGTCCAAAGCCGAATGATCGACGCACCGATGCGCGTCATAGTCCGGCCCCTGCTGTCTACGGATGCCCGATCCGCTTGTCCGCTAAACCCTGCGTTACGAGGGGGTACGCCATCCTCACGGTTTAGTGTGATCCCGTTGAGCCTGGCGCTCTATCTCCGGAGGCTGCCCGGGTGCCTGCCGCTTTTCCTGGAGAATGCGCAGCTCGAAGCGGCGGAAACCTGCGCCGTGCTGTGACCACGACGCAGGTTCGAGCATGAAAGACAGCCCGGGTCTGTGAACGCGTGCTCAGGTTTGCACTGCCCGACGGGTACGGCTTTCGATGATCTGCGCCACCCATCCGGCACAGGAACCAAGGCCGGTCGCGCCGGCGAGCTCGCTGACGGCCGTCAATGTCGGCTCGAGATGTGCTGCAAAGAAAGTGACCAGGCCGATGAAGTAGCCGAGAAGATTGTTCAGCAGGCGCAAGCCTCGCGTGGCGATGACGACGGATCCGGTTGCAAAGACGACCAGCGGGAGCGCGAATGCGCCGAGCGCCGGGGCGAGCAGGTTGACGGTTATGGTGGAAATAGCGCCGAGCGTAAGCCCGATCACGACGCAGACATAGGTCCGCAGCCCTTCGGCGGCAGACGGCCTGCGGGTAAAATAGGCAATCCAGCCCATGAACATGGCCCAGGGCGCGATCGCCAGCACAAGGCTCAGGCCGGCCGCTGCCGCGGCGACAAGGGCCGCGGTAACGGTGAAGACCAGATAGAGGCCGGTGTCACGTCCAGGTCCGGCAGATCCATGCGCATCAGCGTGCGTCGATTCCTGTGTCATGGGATGGTCCTTCCATGAATGAGACTTCGTTGTGAGGAGATGCGTGTGGCTCAGCACATGCCGCCGTTTGCCCGGATGACCTGGCCGTTGATCCACGCCCCATCCGGCCCGGCGAGGAAAGACACGACGCGGGCGATATCCTCGGGTTCGGCGAGCCGTTCGAGCGGGTTCATCCTGGCCATGCGGTCCAGCAGTTCAGGGCTCTTGCCGCTCAGGAACAGCTCTGTCGCCACGGGGCCGGGGGCGATGGCGTTCACGCGAATGCCGCGGCCGCGCATCTCCTGGGCCAACACCTGGGTCAGCCCTTCGACGGCCGCCTTGGTCGCAATGTAGATGCCATAGGTCGGCAGGCGCATTCCGATCACGCTCGACGAGACGTTGATGATGCGGCCGTCGTTGCGCAGCCGCCTCGCTGCTTCGCGGCAGACGTTGAACGTGCCCTTCAGGTTTATCGCGATGGTTTCGTTCACGACCTCGTCGGCGATGTCGGCAATCGGCGCGAGCTTCATGATGCCGGCGCTGTTGACGACGACGTCCACTCCGCCGAAGGCTTGCGTGGCCATGTCGAACATCGCCGCAACCGCGCCGGCGTCGCTGACATCCGCCTGAACGATGCGAGCGTCGCCACCGGCGCCGATGATTTCCTCCGCGACCGCCTTGGCCGCCTCGGTGCGTCCCGCATAGTTCAGGACAATCTTGAAGCCGTCACGGGCGAGACCCCTTACGATTTCCGCCCCGATGCCCCGCGACGCTCCGGTAACCAGCGCGACCTTGTTGCTGTTGCTCATTTGCCAAGCCTTTCGGGTGTTCGGTCTATTGATCGAAAGGAGGATACGGCTGACAGGAGAGAAGAAAAAATGCATAGTTTGCAGGTGATCAATAACTGAAAGTATGGGTCGTCATGACGTTTGATGCTCGCCTGCTCAGCGGGATCGGTGTGCTTTCTGCGGTCGTCGAAGCCGGCAGCTTTGCCCGGGCCGGTGAGGCAATGGGATTGACGCAGCCTGCCGTTAGTCGCGCGGTTGCACGTCTGGAGGAGCGTGTCGGCATCCGAATTTTCAACCGAAGCGCCCGGGCGATCTCGCTGACGGACGAGGGACGGCGTTTCTATGAACTCGTCGCGCCGCTTCTATCGGCGATCGAGGAGGCCGCCATCACGGCTGGTGCGGCCAAGACGCGGGTGCGCGGCAGGTTGCGGGTCAATGTCGATGGGACCTTCGGGCATTTCGTGCTTGCTCCAAGGATCAACGACTTTCTCGAGCGCCATCCGGAACTGTCGGTCGAGATCTTCGTGCGCGACTCGATCGGGGATTTTGTCGGCGAAGGGACGGATGTCGCCGTGCGGTTCGGCGAGCCCGGCGCACATTCGCTGCAAACGGAACTTCTGCTGGAAACGCGCGTGTTCACCTGCGCTTCGGCCAACTATCTCGAGAGGAATGGCGAACCGAAAACGCCCGCCGATCTCTCGAACGGGCACCAGTGCGTCCTCATCCGCGACCCGGGAACCGGGCGTCCCTTCACCTGGGAGTTTCAGCGTCGGGGCGAAGTCGTACCATTCGCGGCGACCGGCAGGGTCATGGTCAACGACACCGGCTCGCTGATTGCCGCCTGCCGCAGCGGCGCCGGCATCGCGCAGCTGCTCGAACTCTATGTCAGGGACGAATTGGGGGACGGCGATCTGATCCAGATCCTGCCGGACTGGGCGGAGGAGACCTTTCCGCTTCACGCCTATTATCGCCGCTCGGACCTGATGCCGGCAAAGCTGCGGGCCTTTCTCGACTTCGTTCGCGAGATCGTCGCGTAGGCGCTTTGGGTTGGTTGTTCTACCCGGCGCCAGGCCGCCACCGCACATGCTCGATAAGCGCGCGCAGCTTCGGTGCAAGATTCCGCCGGTTGGGAAAGTAGAGGTAGAAGCCCGCGAATGGCGGGAAGTAGTCTTCGAGAAGCGGCACCAGCTGTCCCGACGAAACATAGGGCCTGAAGGTTTCTTCCATGCCGAACGTTATGCCGCCGCCGGCACAGGCGGTGCGGATCATCAGCCACATGTCGTTGGTCGTGATCTGGGGGTTCACGGCGACATCGAACTCGCGACCATCCTTGCCGAACTCCCAGCGGTAAGGCGCGGTCTGCGGTGCCGGACGCCAGCCGATGCAGCGATGCAAAGCGAGGTCCGACGGCTGCAAGGGCTTGCCGAAGCGCTCGATATAGGAGGGTGCCGCCACCGCGGTCTGGCGTTGCTCGGCCGATACCGGGACCGCGATCATGTCCTGCTCGATGACCTCGCCGAGCCGCACCCCGGCGTCATAGCCTTGGGCAACGATGTCGAATTCCTCGTCCGTGACGGTCACATCGATCTCGATCGTCGGGTAGGCTGCAGCAAAGCTTGCGAGCAACGGGCCTGCGATAAACCTCTCGGCGATCGAGGACACGGCCAATCGCAACAGGCCCGTGGGAGCCATGTCCCGATCCGCCGTGGCGTCCAGAGCCAAGCCGACTTCTTGAAGGGCCGGTGCCACGCGCTGGTACAATTGCGCGCCAGCCTCGGTAAGGCTGACGCTGCGCGTCGTTCGTTGGACGAGCGCCACTCCGAGTCGATCTTCGAGACGGCGCAGCGACTGGCTGACCGCAGATCGGGTAACGCCCAGATGCTCGGCGGCCGCGCGGAAACTGCGGGCCTCGGCAACGGCCATGAAGACGGAGATAGCATTCAGATCAACGGCCATTGGTCGGCTCAGCTTACCGGTATCGGTGTGATTGGGCAGAATGAAGATACAATCTTGGCCTGCCGACCGACAACCTTCAAGCCAGGGCCTTCACTTCCTCCCGGTCTCCCGTGACAGAAAGGGTGCAATCTCGCTTTCGCTGACGGCTCGTGCAGAATTGTGCTCGTGGCGGATTACCCACCGTCGGCCATCACACTCCCAGCCGAGTTGAGAACGGTCGATGATCGCGGTCACGGCGCCATCCTTCGTTTCGAGCCGCGCCACGAATTCGAGCGTCGTCGAGGCGACGCGCTCTCCGACGATCGCATCCGGCCCGTCGGAGACGGCGTGGATCGCTGCGCGCATGTTGTTGAATGGGCCTTCCCACATGGCCCCGTAATCGGCCGCGCGGCGCACTGTCCGGAAGTTCGGCGCCAGGTCGTCGTAGAACACGCCCTCGCCAGCGAGGTCGTAGTAGCGTCCGAGCTTGTCGGCGAACTTGAATGCCGGGTCCCCGGGGGCACGTTCCCAGCCTTCGAGGATCCAGCTTCTATGGAGTTCCGCCGGCCCGTCCGCGCCACTTGCAGGGCAAGCGGGCTGGGCCTCTTGCTGCGCAAAGGCGCCACCTGTCGCCAGCATCCAGATTGCCGCCAAGGCGAAAATATCGCGCTTCATGGTTTGGTCCTTGTTTGGTGTGCCGCCACTGGCAAGCGGGAGGTTGCCCTCAACCGAGCCCCGCGCTTCTCGCGAACAGGGCAGGCAGCTGTAGAAACCGAGCGGTGGAGACGTGGCAGCCACCAATCGCATGACGGCCGTCACACGCTCTGTCCGCCGTCGTCATCTTTCGCGGTAGAACACCATGCCGCCATGGTGCAGCACGCCGTCTATGAACGTGCCGTCGGCGGTGAAGCCGGTGTCGTCCCAGTAGTCGATCTGATTGCCGGTCACGACATAGCGTCCCTGATAGGCGCTCGTTCGGCTTCCGCGCGCCTCGTCATAGCGACCGTTCGGCAGCAGTTCCTGGCGGATCCGCCCGTCCTTTGTGACCCACATGCCGACATAGGGGTGATCTGATTGCTTGCTCTCGGTCGCGCTGTCCATGACGTCCTCTGCGATCGCTTGACGGGAGACCGGCGCGTCGAGAGACGCGAAACCGGCGATGAGCGTGGCGGCGGCGAGCCTTTGGAGACTGCTCATGGCCGCGCCTCCGCAGGCTTTTCGCCGCCGCCATCGGCCCGCTCGGCAAAGAGCTGCGACAGCGATTGCGACGCGGCAATGGCGCGGGGAAAACCGGCCGGAACGGTTACCATGTAGATCACTTCCTTAAGCTCATCCTCAGAAACGCCGATGTTGAGCGCGTATCCGGCATGGACCTTCATCAGGTCGGTCAGCCCCATCGCGGCGAATGCCGCCACCGCCGCGAGTTGCCGCGTCCGGTTGTCGAGACCCGGACGAGACCAGACGTCGCCAAGGGCATAGGCCTCGGTCGCATCGGCAAGGAAGGGAAACTCCTGCCGCATTCGTTCCAGGTTGGGCTGCGCCACGCCGTTGTTGAGGTTGCGGATGACGGCGGCGCCGCGTTCCCGGCGCTCCTCCAGGGATTGGGCGAAGGCGATCTCCGGCGAAAGACTGAAGATGACCGCCGTACCCGCGGCTGCAAATTGCGATTGAATGCGATCGAGCACGTTTCTCTCCTCGACAGGTGACGGGTGGACGTCCGACGATTGCGAACGTCCCTCCGGTTGCGTTGCTGTGGCTGACGCAAAAGGTAGGCGAGGAGGATTTGAGCGATAAGGCGTCGATTTCTTCCCATGCTGGCAAGCTGCGCTTACCAATAGGTGGGCCGCCCGGCGACGTGATCGCGATCGTCCCGGTCTCGGCGGGTGATCTTGTCGCTCGGGCACATCCGCCCGAACGATCGCCGTGGTTCCCGCCGGCACCCCGCGCGGCTGCCGCACGACACCTCCGCGCTTCAGCTTCGCGGGCGGGCTACAAGCGCCCGCCGGCCTCGCTGGACAAAGTTTCGATCAGCAGGCGCACGCCGGGCAGCATGCCGCGGCTCGCGGCGTGTATCAGCGAAATATCCAGTCCCGGCCCAGCCCAGCCAGGCAGGACTTGTATGGCGGCCCCCTCGGCGACCATTCTGCGGCCGATCAGCGTTGGCAGGCGGCCGATGCCGATGCCTGTCTCGATCGCTTCGGAGATCGCGCGCACGCTGTTGGCGCACAGTCGCGGCTTGAACTCAAGCTTTGCCGGCTTTTCTGTCGCGTGGTGGAGTGTCCAGATCTGGCTTTCGCCGGGCGCGATCTGCTCGCCGATCAGCGGATAGGCTGCGAGATCGGAGGGGAGGCGTGGCATCCCGTGCGCCGCAATCAGCGCCGGAGCGGCAAAGACAGAGGCCTCGGTGCGGCCGATCTTGCGGGCGATCAGGGAGGAGTCCTTGAGCTTGCCGACGCGCACCGCGAGATCGTAGCCTTCGGCCACGAGATCGACGTGACGGTCCGACACGTCGATCTCGCAGTGCAGCTTCGGGTTCGCAGCGGCAAAGCGCGCCACGACCTTACCGAGACCCGCCTCGACCAGCACCGACGACATCGACAGCCTGAGCCGGCCGGAGGGCTCGGCGACCGCATGGGCGGCTTCGTCGGTTGCCCGCTGAAGCGCATCGACAATCAGCCGGCCGTGGATGAGCAGACGCTTTCCCGGCTCGGTGAGCGAGGAGCGCCGCGTCGTCCGCGCGATCAGCTTCACGCCGAGATGTTCTTCCAGTTCGGCCACGCGCTTGCTGACGGTCGCCAGGGGGATGCCCATGGAACGCGCTGCGGCGGTGAAGCTGCCCAACTCCGCAACGCGGGTGAAGATGACGACGGCCTCGATCGGGGGGAGGCGTTCCACGGTTGAGGCGGTGGAGCTTCGATTATCTACACTCATGGATTCTAGTTCCAAATCTAGAGCATTATCCATCATTCAGAGATAATCTATCTTTTCCCCATGAACCAGATGTTTTCACGCTCCTCGGCCCGAGCCGATGTTCGGTGCATCTCGAGGGGGACCAATATGCATCTCAATTTCAGGGAGTTTGTCGCCATGTCTTTGTCCATCGCCTTGCACGCCGCCGACGCTCGGGCCGAGACTGCGGCGCCAGGTTTCCAACGAGCGGTAGCCGTCGCGCCCATCGATCTGGTTGATCCTGAACTGCGCCCGCTGCTCGCACATATCCCGCCGCTCGACCTGGGCAACGACAATCTCCAGGCGGTCCGCAGCGCGCAGTTTCCCCCGGCGCTGCCGGCGCCGGCGGTGCAGCCGCAGGACCGCTTCATCCCAGGTGGTGAGGGCAACCCGAAACTGCGGGTCGTCGTTCTCGATCCCGCGCCGGAGCGTGCGAACAAGCCGGCGATCCTGCATATCCATGGTGGCGGCCTGGTCGTCGGCAAGCCCGAAGTTGCGATACCGGAATTGCAGCAACTGTCTGCGGAACTGGGTGTGCTCATCGCCTCGGTCGACTACCGCCTTGCGCCCGAGCATCCCTTCCCGGCCGGGCTTGACGATGCATATGCCGCGCTCGGCTGGCTGCATGGAGCGGCAGCCGAGCTTGGCGTCGATCGCAACCGCATCGCGGTGATGGGCGAGAGTGCCGGCGCCGGGCTTGCCGCCGCCGTTTCGCTGAGGGCCCGCGACCGCGGCGCGTTGCCGATTCGCTTCCAACTGCTGCGCTATCCCATGCTCGACGACCGCACCGCGCTGCACGCGCCGCCTGCCCATGTCGGAACCTTCATCTGGAACGCGCGATCGAATGCTTTTGGCTGGACTGCGGCGCTGGGCCGCAAGCCGGTGATCGAGGACGCGCCCGCCGAGGCGGCCCCGGCGCGTGCGGTTGATCTTGGCGGCCTGCCGCCCACCTGGATCGGCGTCGGCACGCTCGACCTGTTCGCGCAGGAATCGATCAGCTTCGCCGTTCGCCTCGTCGAGGCCGGCGTGGCCGTCGAGATGTCCGTGGTCCAGGGCGCCTATCACGGCTTCGATGCGATGGTGCCGCAGGCGCGTATTTCGGCTGACTTCATTGCGCGCTGGAAATCGGCCCTGAACCGGTCGTTGAACGCCGACTGACCGGCAGCCACACTGCACAGCGGTCGCGCCGATCGCCGCTGGAAGACCGAGCGCTTTTCATCCGCTTGACGACCGCATCTATTTCTTCCGATAGGTCAGTGTACGGCACGTGCACGGGGGAGGTGGCAACTGTGGCAATGCTCTTGGTTCCGGGCTTCATGCTCGATGCGGATCTGTGGCGCGACGTGGTTCCCGCACTCGGCGACTACGGCCCTGCGACCTACGCCGATCTGTCGCAGGACAGCTCGATCGCCGCCATGGCCCGTCGTGCGCTGCTGGATGCGCCGGCCCGCTTCGTCCTCATCGGCTTCTCCATGGGCGGCTACGTCGCCCGGGAAATCGTCCGGCAGGCGCCCGACCGGGTGACCGCCCTTGTCCTCATCGCCACATCTGCGCGCGGCGACAGCGATGTGGAGCGCCAGCGCAAGGCGGTCGTCGCCGGACAGGCGGCAGGCACCGCGTTCAAGGGGCTCAGCCGATCCGCCATCCTCTCATCCCTGTATCCTGATAGTGCGGAGCGGTCTGATCTTGTCGATCGCATCCAGGCGGCGGGTCAGCGACTTGGAGGCGACGCCTTTCGCCGGCAATCCCTTGTCGAGCGGAGAGACGAACGGGATGAGTTGGCGGCGATTGGGTGCCCAAGCCTGATCGTCGCGGGTGACGAGGACCGGTTGCGATCGCGCGCCGAGGCGCTCGAGTTGCACCAGGGACTTGCCGGTTCAAGCTTCGAGGTTGTCGCCGGTACCGGCCATATGGTTCCGATGGAAGCGCCGCAACGCCTCGCCACCATCCTTCGGGAATGGCTCGATCGGCAGAACGCCGAAGCGTGACGCCCGCGGCCGAGCCAAACGGCGCGCTCTCGCGCCGCCACTGCCGCCACCTTTTCCCATTCTGACCCCTTGCCGTTGCCACATCCGGCAGACGCCGCGCCGGGGCTGAGGACGTGCTGGACAGTCTCGCCAAGCGGGCCTGCCCGCCGGGGCAAAAGCATGGAAACACGTCATTTCCGCGCTCGGTCCCCACGCGTCCCCGGGCAGTGCGAAGAACGCTGTTGACAAAACACACCGATGACTGGCAAATGTCAGAAATGTGCAGAGGGCACCGGATGCCGATCGGTTTCAGGGGAGACAGGAGCCTGAAACCAGAGGGCCGGAAAGCATTTCCGTCCGCACGAATGCCAGCATGGGAGGGGACATCGTGGCTTTTCAGGTGGATCGGCAGCTCGGCTTTCTCGCCACCGTGAACGTTGCCGCCATTGTCGCCGGCGCGGTGCTCGTCGGCGCGAGTTTCGTCGAGCTCTATAACTTCCAGTCCATGGCGTCGCAGGTTCCCGAACTGGGCTTCCTCGCCCTTGGCGTCATGCTGGCCATGATGTCCGGCAATGGCGGTATCGACCTTTCCGGCATCGCGCTCGCCAATCTCTCGGGCGTTGCCGCCTACTTCTTCCTGCGGGACGTGATCTCCGCCGACGACGCTCCGCTTCTTTTCACCTGGAGCCTGGTCGGCGCAGCGCTTGCCATCGGTCTTGTCGGTGGCATGCTGAACGGCTTCCTGATCGCCCAAGTTGGACTGACTCCGATCATCGCGACGCTCGGTACGCAACTGCTCTTCACCGGACTGGCCATCGTTCTGACCAACGGCTCGGCACTCAGCATCGGTTATGTCGAGCCGCTCGACGATTTCGGCAATGCCACGATCCTGAGCGTGCCCCAATGCTTCGCTCTCTTCCTGGTCGTCGCGCTCGCAATCGGTGCCGTCCTGCGTTTCACGCCCTTTGGCCAACGCCTGCTTCTGCTCGGCAACAATGCCAAGGCCGCGCGCTACGCCGGCATCCCGGAAAAACGCATCCTGTTCCTGACCTATACGGTTTGCGGACTATTGGCGTCGGTTGCCGGTATCGTGATTGCAGCGCGCACCTCGAGCGTGAAGTGGGACTACGGCACCTCCTATGTCCTCATCGCGATCCTGATCGCCGTCATGGCCGGGGTTCGCCCCGAGGGCGGCTACGGACGGGTTATCTGCGTGGTGCTTTCGGCAACGTCGCTGCAGATGCTGTCCAGCCTGTTCAACTTCATGAACATCTCGAATTTCTTCCGCGATCTCGCCTGGGGCGTTCTTCTGCTCGTCTTCATCGCCACCTCCGGCTTCGATTTCAAAGCCTGGTTCAGGGCCGTGCGCAGCTAACCCCGCTTCCGCTAGGGCCGGGCGCGAGCCTTCGCGCGCCACGGCTCTTTCCCTTCGAAGGCGCAATGGGAGGAACTATGCCTGATTTTCGTAAACTTGCCGCCTGCACCGTCGCCCTCAGCACCATCTGGGGTGCTGCGGCTGCCACGGCCGAGGAGAAGCCGAGCATCGTGACCGTCGTCAAGGTCACCGGCGAGAACTGGTTCACGCGCATGGCCGAAGGCGTTGCCGCCTACGGCAACGACAACGACACGGTTGCCACGAGCCAGATCGGTCCGGGCAAGGCCGACGCCGCCCAGCAGGCGCGCCTGATCGAGGACCTCGTCGCCAAGAAGGTCAGCGCCATTGCCGTCGTGCCGATGGACCCGTCGTCGCTCGAAGGCGTGCTGAAGCGCGCCGCCCAGCGCGGCATCAAGGTGGTCACCCACGAAGCTGACAGCATGAAGAACACGCTCGTCGACATCGAAGCCTTCGAGAACAAGGCCTTCGGCGCCCGCTTCAACGAGAAGATCGCCGAGTGTATGGGCAAGTCAGGAAAGTGGACGTCCTTCGTCGGTTCGCTCGGCAGCCTGACGCACGTGCAGTGGGCCGATGGCGGTGCCGAAAACGCCAAGAAGTACCCGGACATGGAGCTGGTCTCGGAGAAGAATGAATCCTTCAACGACGCCAACCGCGCCTATGAAAAGGCGCGCGAGATCCTGCGCAAATACCCTGACATCAAGGGCTTCCAGGGCGGCTCGGCGATCGACGTCATCGGCATCGGCCGCGCCGTCGAAGAGGCCGGCCTCCAGGACAAGACCTGCGTCTTCGGCATCGGCCTGCCGAAGGATACCGGTTCCTATCTCGAATCCGGCGCCGTTGACGGCATCAGCTTCTGGGATCCGAAGGATGCCGGCTACGTCATGAACAAGGTGGCCGACATGGTCATCAAGGGCGAAGAGATCAAGGACGGCATGAACCTCGGCGTGCCCGGCTACGAGAAGGTGTCGGTCAAGAAGGGTGCCGGCGACGGCATCATCGTTGTCGGCGAAGCCTGGGTCGATGTCGACAAGTCCAACTACGGCAAATACCCGTTCTGATCGGCTCAACCGATCAAAGCCGCCGCGCCATTGAACCGGCGCGGCGGCCCATCCGTCGAACGCCTCTCCATGCACCATCAGGACAAAGCCATGCAGCCCCAGCAAAATGGCGGTGAACCGCATCTCAAGCCCGCGACCCCGTTTCTGGAGGTGCGCAACATCGAGAAGCACTTCGGTGGCGTGCGCGCGCTCAAGGGCGTGAGCTTTTCGATCGAAGCCGGCAACATCTATCACCTGATGGGTGAGAACGGCTGCGGCAAGAGCACGCTCATCAAGATCATTTCCGGCGCGCAAGGGGCCGATGCCGGCGAACTCCTGATCGACGGCGAGACGGTCACCGGTCTGACGCCGGTCGCAGCCCTCGCGAAAGGCATCGAGACCGTCTACCAGGATTTCTCGCTGCTTCCCAATCTCTCCGTCGCCGAGAATATCGGGCTGACGCAGCAGCTGGTGTCCTCGTCGGGCAAGCTTGCGCGACGGCTCGACATACCGAAGATGCGGGCGACGGCCGAGCGCGCCCTTGCGGCCGTGGGCCTGCCGGCGAACAGGGCCTTTCTTTCGACCCGGACGGACGAACTGCCGATGGCGACCCGGCAGCTGATCGCGATCGCGCGCGCGATCGCCTCCGATGCGCGCCTCGTCATCATGGACGAGCCGACGACGGCGCTGACGAAACACGAGGTCGACAATCTCCTCGGCGTCGTCGACCGCCTGCGCGCCAAGGGCGTCGCCGTCCTGTTCGTGACCCACAAGCTCGACGAGTGCAAATCGCTCGGCGGACGGGCGATCATCATGCGCGATGGCCAGAAGGTCGCAGAATGCGATGTCGAAACCCATTCCAAGGCCGATCTTGCCTTCTGGATGACGGGCAAGGTGCTGGACGACACGCGCCAGCGCTCGGCCGTCACGCTCGGCGAAAAGCTGCTCAACGTCGAAAAGCTCTCTCGGAGTGGATTTTTCGCGGACGTGTCCCTGTCGCTGCGCAAGGGCGAAATCGTCGGCATTACCGGCCTGCTCGATTCCGGGCGCAACGAACTGGCGCTTGCGCTCGCAGGCGTCTCTCCGGCGGACGGCGGCGGCATTTTTCTCGAAGGCAACGAGATCCGGCTCGTGAAACCCGCCGACGCCATCGCTTCGGGGATTGGCTATGTGCCTGAGGATCGGCTCTCGGAGGGGTTGTTCCTGTCGCAGTCGATCAAGGACAACATCGTGGTCCCGGTCCTCGACCGGCTGCGCAACGCCATTGGCATTGTCGACGGTCGCCGCAGTCGCGCGCTCGCCGCGCGCACGGTCGACGACCTGCAGGTCGTCTCGGCCGGGGTCGACAAGCCGGTGCAGTCGCTGTCCGGCGGCAACCAGCAGCGCGTGCTCATCGGCCGCTGGCTGACGATCGAGCCCAAGCTTCTCATCCTCCACGGCCCGACCGTCGGTGTCGATGTCGGCTCCAAGGACACGATCTATCGCATCATTCAGCGGCTCGCCGGTGACGGCATGGGTGTCATCATCATCAGCGACGACCTGCCCGAACTGCTGCAGAACTCAGACCGCATCATGGTCATGCGCAAGGGCCGCGTGGTCAAAACCTTTACCGCCGAAGGACTGGCGGAAGACGTCCTCTCGCGCGCGCTGACCGACGATACCATTGCGAGGCTTCAATGACCGAAACCACCTTCTCCTCGGCAGCATCCCGCTCCGAAAGCCCAGGCGCCACAGCCGGCCTCTGGGCGTGGCTCATGCGTCACCCGCCGGCCTTCACGCTGATCCTGATCGTCGCCGTTTCCTTGATCGTCGGCGCGATCAACACGGACTTCTGGCAGGTATCCAACCTCTTCGACATCCTGCGTGCTTCGGTCGTGCGCGGCCTCTTCGCGCTCGGCGTGCTCGTCGTGCTTGCCTCCGGCGGCATCGACGTCTCGTTCACGGCGATCGCTGCTTTCGTCATGTACGCCGTCACGATGCTTGTGGTGAATGTCGTGCCCGGCATGCCGATCGTGGCGATCCTCGCGCTTGGCGCCCTCGGTGGTGCCTGCTTCGGCGCGCTCAACGGCGTTCTGGTTCATGTGCTCAAGGCACCGTCGCTGATCGTGACGATCGGCACGCAATACGTCATCCGCAGCTTCCTGCTCACCTTTGTCGGCACGGCGCTGTTCATGAACATCCCGGCGGCGATGGACGCCTTCGGAAAGCTTGCGCTCTTCACCCATCACAGCGCCAACGGCTCGACGTCGACGCTGCCGGCATTCGTGCTCATCCTCGCGGTCGCCTCGCTCGTTACCTGGTGGATCCTCGAGCGCACCCTGATCGGCCGCGCGGTCTATGCCGTCGGCGGCAATGCCGGTGTCGCAGAGCGCCTCGGCTACAATCTGCGCACGGTCCGCATCTTCGTCTTTGCCTATGCGGGGCTTCTCGCCGGCATCGCCGGGATCATTCACGTCTCCAGCAACCGCCTGGCGAACCCGTTCGATCTTGCCGGCGCCGAACTCGAGATCATCGCCGCAGTCGTTCTCGGCGGGGCGCGCATCACCGGCGGCTCCGGCAGTGTCATCGGCACGCTTCTGGGCGTGGTGCTGATCACGCTGGTCAGCAACGTGCTCATTCTCGTCGGCATTCCGAGCACCTGGCAGCTCGTCATCGTCGGTATCTTCATCATTCTCGCCGGCGCGATCTTCTCGATCCGCGGCAGACAATCCTGACGGCCGGCCCCGGGACCGCAATGAGGCGGCCCCGGGGCCGGCGTCGTTCGACAACCCTCCTTCACTGAGAAAGGTTTGAGCGCATGGCGCACGATGTTTCGGTCATCGGACTTTACATTCTCGACATCCTCGGCCGCCCGGTCGACCGCATTCCCGCGGGCGGCAATGTCGAGTTCATCGACGAGATCCGCCTGACGGTTGCCGGTACCGCCGGAGGCACGGTCGTCGACCTCGCAAAGCTCGGTCTCAACTGCCTCGCGGTCGGCGCGGTCGGCGACGACGAGAAGGCCGATTTCGTGATTTCGACCTTGCAGCGCTTTGGTGTCGACACGGCGGAGATGCAGCGGATCCCGGGCGTTCCGACGTCCGCCACGATCCTCAACATTCGTCGCAATGGCGAAAGGCCGGCCCTTCACGTGCGCGGGGCGTCCGGTCATTTCGAGGTCGCAGAAGAGGCGCTCGATCGCGTGACGGCAGCGCCGATCGTTCACCTCGGCGGCACGGGCCTGCTCGACCGCCTCGACGGCGAACCGAGCCGCGTGCTTCTCGAAGCGGCGAAGCGCAAGGGCAGGACGGTCACCTTCGATCTTCTCGGCGCCAGCGAGAAGACGCTTTCCCTCATCCGCCCGCTCTTTCCCTATATCGACTACTTCATGCCATCGGTGGAGGAAGCCATGCTGATCTCCGGGCGGACAACGGCCGAGGATGCGGCGCTGTTCTTCTGCGATCTCGGCGTGAAGCACTGCGTCTTCACGCTCGGCGGCGACGGCGTCTATTTCATGGATCCGGAGCGAAAGACCGTGAAGCTGCCGGCGTTCGAGATCGACGTCGTCGATACGACCGGCTGCGGCGATGCCTTCAACGCCGGCTTCATCGCCGGCCTGCATCACAAGATGGATACCGAGACATCGCTCAGGTTCGCGCAGGCCTCCGCGGCGCTGGTGGCGACCGGTCTCGGCTCGGATGCCGGCATCACCTCCTTCGAGGCGACGCAGGAGTTCATGCGGACGGCGCGCGTCAAGACGAACTGATCGGTTCTGCGGGGGCGCTCCTTGCGGAGCGCCTCAGGCCTCTTCCGCCAGCAACATCTCGGCGGTTTCGATGTCGGTGACGAGATGGGTGGCGTAGCCGCCGTTCATCGTCGCGCGGATCGCGGTGACCTTGTTCGAACCGCCGGCAACGCAGATGCGGCTCGGGATGCGCACCAGTTCGTTGAGCTCGATGCCCACCATGCGATCATCGAGCTCGCCGCTCACCTGTCGGCCCGCCTCGTCGATGAAACGGCAGATCAGCACCGCGACCGCGCCGTGTGCCTGATAGGAATCGAAGTCCTCCTGGCTTGCGACATTGGCCGAGCGGATCAGCGTGTCGGGGCCGATGTCGCCGACGCCGAAGACCAGGACATTGGTGGAATGGATGAGCTCGAACTGCTTGACGAGCACCGGCTCCGAAAGCAGCCAGCGCTTGAGTTCCGGTGTCGACAGGAGCGCCGGCGCAAGCAGGTTGACGCAGCGTGCATGAATGCGCTGCGACATCAGCGAGGTGCAGAACTCCGGCGAGAATTCGGGATTGGCGATGGAACTGCCCGAGACCTGGACGACCGTCAGTCCTCCAAGCGGCTCGGCCAGCGAGATCTGGTCGGCGACGGCAAGCACGGTCCGCCCCCAGGCAACCCCGATCGTATCGCCTTCCTTGATCATGTCGGCGAGCAGGCGGGCGCCGGCCTCGCCGAGCCGTGTGACCAGCGACGTCGGCTCGCCGGCAGGAATGACCAGTGCCCCTTCGAGCCCGAACTTTTCCTTGAGCTTTCGCGCAACCGCGACGCGTCCGCCGATATCGGTGTTGACGCGAATGGTCACGAGACCCCTCTCGCGGGCTTCCTGAAGGTAGTTGACGATGGTCGCGCGCGACATGCCGAGGATCTTGGCGATGTCGCTCTGGGTCAGTTGATCGACGTAGTAGAGCCAGGCGGCCCAGACGACCCCGTCATCGAACTCGGGCGGCAACGACTTGCCTTCGCCGATCATCCAACTTGCCCGTCCGCTATCTGTCATCCGTCACTCCGCCTGATACCGTTTGCGCCACCTCAAACCGGAAAAGTCGCTGCCGTCAAACAAATTCGCACGCTCAATTGACATTTGACACGTGATGTTGTCATTTGTTTATGTTCCGCTGCAACGGACGATCGAGAACGGAATCGCGCTTGAACACGCGGCCGCGAATGCGGACACGTGCGCAGGCGAGACCGCGGCAGACTGCATCCGGGCCGAGCCTTTGGCGCGGCCTGTGCCGGCTGCCGTTCCCAAATTCCTCAAGCGGCCTTTCCTGCCAGCCTCCTGCGGTTCGGCGGGCGTGGCCCCGCCATGTCATTTTGTCCGGGGCCGTCCAGACGATGTCCGCCGGAAGCTAAGGAGCCTTTCCATGAAGTCGAGATGGTCCGAAACCGAATATGCTGATGTCGTGGATGCCTATGTCCGCAAAGGCGTCAACCGCGACCTCGCGATCCGCACCTACACCACGCGCCTGCTCGGATCCGACCCGGAACTGGTATTGCACGGCGGTGGAAACACCTCCGTGAAAACCACCTTCACCGACCTCGACGGCTCGGAAATTCCGGTTCTTTGCGTCAAGGGAAGCGGCTGGGACATGGGCACGATCGAGCCGGCGGGTCTGCCGGCCGTGCGCCTGCAGCCGCTGCAGGCCATGGTCGGTTTCCAGACGCTCAGCGACGACGACATGGTCATGCTGCAGCGCCGGCTGCTGCTCGATCCGACGGCGCCGAACCCGTCGGTCGAGGCGATCCTGCACGCCAATTTGCCGTTCAAGCACATCGACCACACCCATGCCAACGCGATCGTGTCACTGACGAACCAGCCGCACGGCGAAGACATCGTGCGCGAACTCTTCCCCAAGGCGATCATCGTCCCCTATGTCATGCCCGGCTTCGATCTCGCGAAAGCCTGCGACGAGGCCTTCCGCGCCGATCCGACCGCCGATGGCATGATCCTCCTGAAGCACGGCATCTTCACCTGGTCGGAGGACCCGCGCGAATCCTATGAGAAGATGATCGCCGCGATCGACCGGGCCGAGCGCCGCATTGCAAAAGGCAATCCGCGACCGTTCGTTCAGGTGACGCAGCCGGCAGCGCTTGCGTCGGCCGCCGAAATCGCCCCGCTCCTGCGTGGCGCCATCGCCATCGATACCGGTGTCGAAGGCGCTGCGAAGCGCTTCGTGCTGGAGCACCGCGCGAGCGACGCCGTGCTGGAGTTCTGCAATGCGCAGAATGCGAGCGACCTTGCGCGTCGCGGCAATGCAACGCCGGAACACGTCATTCACATCAAGCGCTTCGGGCTCGTCCTGCCGGCGCCGGTTGCTGGCGAGACGGCGGCGTGGGCTGAGACGGTGCGCGCGGCCGTGGCGGATTACATCGCCGAGTACCGCGCCTATTTCGAGCGCAACAACGCCCTCGTCGGTGGCAACAGGAAGATGCTCGATCCGATGCCGCGCGTCTTTTACGTCGCCGGCGTCGGCCTCTTTGCGGCGGGCCCCAGCAAGAAGGCTGCGCGCGTCGGCGCCGATGTCGCCGAGGCGACGATCAACGTCATCCGCAACGCCGAGGGCATCGAGAGCTTCGAGGCGCTGTCGGAACAGGATCTCTTCGACATCGAATACTGGTCGCTCGAACAGGTGAAGCTGACGAAGCAGGTGGAAAAGCCGCTCAGCCGACAGGTGGCGGTGGTAACCGGCGGCGCTGGCGGGCTCGGCCTGGCGATCGCCGAGGCATTGCGGGCGGAGGGCGCCGAAATCGCCCTGATCGACCTCGCCGAAGCGGCGGTCAAGACGGAGGCGGCCCGGCTCGGCGGACTTGGCCTGGCATGCGACGTGACGAACCCTCAGGCGGTCGACGCAGCGCTCGCCGGCGTTGCCGAACATTTCGGCGGCGTCGACATCGTGATTTCCAACGCGGGCGCCGCCTTCCAGGGAGCCATGATCAAGGTTTCGGACGAACTTTTCCAGAAAGCCTTCGCGCTCAATTTCTGGGGGCATCACTACATCGCCCGCGCTGCAACGAAGATCATGAAGGCGCAAGGCACCGGCGGCGCGCTGGTGTTCAACGTCTCCAAGCAGGCGGTCAATCCCGGCCCTGATTTCGGTCCTTACGGCACGTCGAAGGCGGCCTTGATGGCGCTGATGCGGCAATACGCGGTCGAGCACGGCGCCGACGGGATCACGTCGAACGCCGTCAACGCCGATCGTATCCGCACCGGCCTCATGACCGACCAGATGGTCGAGGAGCGCAGCCGCGCCCGCGGGATTACGCCGGACGCCTATATGCGGGGCAATCTCGTCCACCGCGAAGTCTCCGCCAGGGATGTCGCAGACGCCTTCGTGCATCTTGCCAAGGCGCGCGCGAGCACCGGCGCGGTCATTACCGTCGATGGCGGCAATGTCGCGGCGATGATGCGATAGGGCAAACAAAAACGGTGTGCGGCCGCGGTGACAGTCGCCGCGGCCGTGCCGTCCCGATGGGTCGCCGCGCGTTCCTAGATTCCGGAGCCGTCCAACTCCTGCTCGTCCTCGCCCTCCCAGGGCAAAGGCATCGCGCTGCGGCTGAGATTGGCCGCGGGCATCGGCATCCAACACTTCAACTCGGGCTCGGGGTACGCGACGATACGGCCGGGCGAGGAATCGGATGCGCGCCAGCCTTCGGGCCCGAACTGATCACCGTTCGACCAATAGGCGAGATCGACTTCTGCGCCGCCCTGCTCGGATGGGCGGATCGTGACGAGGATCCGGCTTCCGTTTTTCGGCGCGCTCGCCATATGACGCCAGTGGTCCGGCTCGGCCATCTTTTTCCTCCTGCCTTGCTGTCATCGCGCGAGTGTCGCCTCGCCTTCGGAAACGGTCAACTCATAGTTTGCGCGGGGTCGGCGGTCCGCATCGTCACCGGTCGAGATGTCATGAAGACGCGCGCCGGCAGACGGCTTAAGGCCGCCGGCCTCGGGGCGCGTCCGTCAGCGGCCGCGCCAGTCAAGGGTGAGGGATCTCGCCGGTCGCAGGACGCCGAGACCTATTTTTCTGCCGTCCGGATCCCGAGCACGACAGTCAGTCCGAGAAGCACGATCCCGGCGCCCAGCGAAATCAGGTAGATCAGCTGGAATGATCCGAGTGCATCCTTCGTTGCGCCGCCAAGGTAGTTGCCGGCCATCGAACCCAGCCCAAGCAAAACGTTGCCGAACCCAAAGATCGTGGTCGCCGATCGGCCGTGGAAGTTGAGGCTGACAAAGGCGGGCATCAGCCCGAAGATGGCGTTGAAGGCGAGGCCGAAGAGCGCTGCCCCGATGTAAATCTCCACGAGGCTGGAGTGGTGCAGAAAGGCCATTATGGCCGCGACGAGAAGCGCGTAGGTCAGGAGCATGGCTCTCAGCACGGTTATGCGGTCAGCAACCCATCCCATGAGCAACCCACCGAACATGCCGATGAAGCCGATCGCGCTCCACGCCCGGCTCGCCTCGGCCACGCCGTAGCCGAGATCGTCCCGCAGCAGCGAAACGAGATAGTTCTGGGTCGGCATGCAAGCGATGCCGTTGAAAAACATCATGGCAAGCACGATTGCGCTGAGCGGCGACCGCAGCACGGACAAGGTGCCCGCAGTCGCGCCTGGTTCGGTGTCGACGGCTGTGCGGCGGCTTTCGAAACGAACGCCGGACAGCCGGACGACGCCCCAGGCAAACAGAATGAGCGTCACTACACCCATGACGAGCCAGACGGATTGCCAGCCGTAGGAGGGCACGAGCGCCGGCACGGCAAGACCGTTGAGGAAGACGCCGTAAGCGGTCCCGGATGACATCAGCCCCAGCGCTTTCCCCTGATGCGTAGTCGGCAGAGCGGCCTGAGCCAGGGAAACCATCGGAACCCAGACGGATGCCGCAGCCGCGCCCGTCAGGAACAGGAGCCCGACGAGCTGCCAGCCCGCCGTTGCGAACGACAGCGCCAGCAGGCAAACCCCGCACACAAGCACCGAGAACAGCACGACCCTTGCGGCTCCAAAACGGTGCGCCAGAAGCCCGCTCGAGAGCGCCGCGACCATGAAACCGACCTGCGCCAGGGCGATCACCGTGCCTGCGTCGCCGTAGTCCAGACCAAGGTCACCCTTCATGTCGGGGATCAGCGTCGAAAAGAGATAGATGCCAAAGCCGTAAGTCGCAGCGATGAAGCCGGTAAAGAGGGCTGTCAGTTCCAGTCCGCTCAATCGGCGACCGGAAAGCACGGCTTCCTTGTTCAACATGGAGTAAGAGCCCCACATGACGTCGTGAAGATTGCGATCACGCGTGAAGTCCGGCGAAGACTGCAATTGCCGCCGTCAGACGAGTGGACGCCGAGTTCCGCCACTCCCTTCGGGCGGTTGTGAACGAGCCAATCGAGAGCGCGGGAATGAAGGATCATGTCTTCGGTGGATTCGATCGCGGGTTCATGGGGCCGAGCTCGCCTTGTCAGCGTCACGCGGGCCGCTCGTTAGGCGCACTCTGCTTGTCGGAGCGTTTGCAGCCTATGGGAGCATTCTGAGCCGGCACGTGCCGAGGGCGACTATTTTATGTTGAAATACGGCGCGATACAATTTTGGCGCTTGGCAAGCGTGTTCGCCTCAAGGAGGCGGCCGCCGCATCGGCACATCGCCACATCCTTGCGGACCGGGACGCCTTCACGCCGTCCTGTCGCTCATTTCCACATGGAGCGCATGCGGGCGCCGACATCGATGCGGATCTGCTGGGCGCTTCTCTCACTGGCGCTCGCCGAGATCTTCGGCCAGCTCGTCGTTTCGAAGAACTGCAGCAGTGTCGCCGGAATGAACCGGGTGCGCGACGCGTAGACGTGCCGATCGCCCTGGGCGTTCTGCCCGTGGGTGAAGAAGCGTTGCGGCGTGATCAGCGCGAGATGGTCCCGTGCCCGCGTCATGCCGACATAGAGCAGCCGCCTTTCCTCTTCGAGTTCGGCGGTGGTGCCGACACCGAGGTCGGACGGGATACAACCATCGACGACGTTGAGCATGAACACCGAGCGCCATTCCTGGCCCTTCGCCGAATGGATCGTCGAAAGGATCAGATAGTCCTCGTCGAGCAGGGGGACGCCTGCCTGATCACTGGTAGCATCGGGTGGATCAAGGGTGAGTTCGGTCAGGAATTGCTCGCGGTTCCGGTAGCCGCCGGCAATCTGCTCAAGCTGCAGCAGGTCCGCCTTGCGTGTGTCGGCGTCTTCATGGATGCGATCGAGATGAGGCTCATACCAGGCGCGCGCTGCGCCGATCTCCTGCGGCCACCCCGGCTCGGCCTTTCGCAGGCCGGAAACAAGGTCGATGAAGCCGCCCCAAACCTCACCGGTTTTCGGGGGAGGCGGGATTTCCGCAAGGGCTGCGAGCGGTTCCGGATCGGCGGCGATCGCGTCGAGGATCTTTCCCGCCGTCTGCGGGCCAATCCCGGGAAGCATCTGCAGCAGCCGGAAACCCGCGACGCGGTCCCGCGGGTTCTGTGCGAAACGCATGACCGCGAGCAGGTCCTTCACGTGCGCGCTGTCCAAGAACTTCAACCCGCCGAACTTCACGAACGGAATATTGCGGCGGGTGAGTTCGACCTCGAGCGTCCCGCTGTGACTGGACGAGCGGAAGAGAACCGCCTGCTGTTTCAAGGCGATGCCGATCTCGCGGCCGGCGAGAACCTGCTCGACGATGTAGGCCGCCTGGTCCGCTTCGTCCTTGACGGTGACGAGCAGCGGGCGCTGCTCCGATTGCCTGTCCGTCCAAAGGTTCTTGGTGAACCGTTCGCGCGCCAAGCCGATCACCCCGTTGGCGGCGGCAAGGATCGGCTGCGTCGAACGGTAATTCCGATCGAGGGTGATGACGTCGGCAGGCTCCGGCGAAAAGGCGCTCGGGAAATCGAGAATGTTGCGCACCGTCGCGGCCCGGAAGGAATAGATCGACTGGGCGTCGTCGCCAACGACCGTCAACCCGTGGCCCCCTGGTCTCAGCGCCATGAGGATCGACGCCTGAAGCCTGTTGGTGTCCTGATACTCGTCGACGAGGACGTGATCGAAACGGCCGCCGACGTCCCGGGCAAGTTCCGGTTCGCAAACCATCTGCGCCCAGTAGAGCAGGAGGTCGTCGTAATCGAGTACGTTCTGCGCCTGCTTGGCGTCGACGTAGGCGGCAAACAGTGCCTTCAGCTGTTCATCGAAGCCGTTGACCCACGGATAGGCCGACTTCAGCACGTCTGCAATCGAGCTTTCGGAATTCACGATGCGCGAATAGATCGAGAGGCACGTCCCCTTCGTCGGGAACCGGCTTTCCATCTTCGAGAAGCCGAGTTCGTGGCGCACGAGATTCATCAGATCGGCGCTGTCCTCCCGGTCATGGATCGTGAAGTCCGGGCCGAGACCGATCTGTTCGGCATAGATGCGCAGGATTCGCGCTCCGATCCCGTGGAAGGTACCTGCCCAGGAGAGTGCGTCCGTCATGACCGCGCCATTGTCGCCGAGGACCTGGCGGCAGATCCGACCGACGCGGCGGGTCATTTCGGATGCCGCGCGCCGGGAAAAGGTCATCAACAGAATGCGTCGCGGATCGGCGCCGTTGACGATCAGATGCGCGACCCGATGGGCGAGCGTGTTCGTCTTTCCGGAGCCGGCACCGGCAATGATGAGAAGCGGACCGCCGATCCGTCCATCGGGCAATCCGACGCCGTGCTCGACCGCCTCGCGCTGACGATCATTGAGTTTTTCGAGATAGGCGGCGCTCATGCGTTCCCGTTCGTTTTTCGTCGCATTCAGTTACAGCCCGAATCGATCACGGCAGGGCGGGAACAAAGAAGGAACATTAGCAATTTCTCCTTCGGATGAAAACCCTGCAGGCTTCGCGGGTCGCGAGCGGCAGACGATGCTTGAGGCTTACTCCGCTGTCAGGCCGTCGAAAACCTCGAGCATTGCGTCGCTGATCGCCTTGCCGAGTGCGGCGGCGGTTTGCGCCAGTTCCTCGTCGTTCATGTCGCGCGCGGCGACGGCGAAGGCCGCGCCTTCGGCCGTCACAATTTCCTGGGCGCGCTGGATTGCCCACAGGGCGAAGTCGCTGCGTCCGGTGATTTCGATGGTTTCCATGTCACTTCCTGATTTGCTCGTATGGAAGCCTTATAGCGGGATGGGGGCCGACAGTCTCGGTCCAAGCTGTCTTTTGAGACGACTCGATTGCGGGCGGCGTATCGACGCGGATTGGGCTGAAGGCGGGCGCTACCGACGACGCGCAGCGCGCAAAAAACCTATGGTCCCGCTCAGCTTGCCGCATGACCTGATTTCGGCCTCACATAGGTTCCGATCAGGTCGACGACATGCTGCCGTCGCTCGGTGACGATGCGTTCCGAGGACAGGTCGACGCCGAAGGTGACGGAGAGCGTGTAGCGGCTGGAGATGTGAATGAAGCTGAGCGCCACGATCGAGATGTAGAGCTGCATGGCGTCGATGCCCGGCTGGATCACGCCGGCGGCTTCGCCGCGATCAAGAAGCGTCTGGATCGTCTCGATCAAGGGTCTTGAGGAGCGCGGTATGCTGTCGATCGCGCGGATGAACTCTCCCTGCAGAAGGTTTTCCGCCAGCACCATTTTGATGAATGCCGGCGTCGCGGCCATGTAGTCGTAGGTAAACGCGGTGAGCGCCTCGATCGCTTCGACCGGGGGGCGATCCAATATGTTGAGCCCGGCTTCCTGGCTGCGCAGGTCGTTGTAAACCTCCTGCAATGCGGCCTTGTAGAGCAGTTCCTTGCTCTGGAAGTAGTGGTAGAGCATCCGGATGTTGCAGCCGGCGCGCTCGACGATGCGTGCCGTGCTCGCGCCGCTCAGTCCATGCTCGCAAAACTCTGCAATCCCCGCATCGAGGATGGATTTGCGCGTGGCCTGCGCATTGCGCGAGCGTGGGCCGCCTGTTTCGCCGGGCTGGTGATCATCGTTGTCTGCGTCACGCATTCTGCATCCACCTTTTGTCCTGCCAACGCGGCAGGATCTTTCTATCGCAAATGGCCATCGAGACAATTGACAACCAAGTAAGTAATAGCATACTTACAAAAATAGAGGAGACGCTTTTTGCAGTGCAGGGAGCAAAAATGATGACCGCCTGCTGCGAGCCGGCGGCGAACGGGAGGGGACTGTGTTCAAGGCAATCAAGAGAATACTGCTGTTGAGCGGCGGAGCCGCCGTCATGGCTACCGGAATGGCGCAACAGGCACAGGCGCAAAAGCAGGATCAGATCACCGTTGCGATCACCGAGGGGATAACCGGCAACAATCCCTACGCGGATTCCGTGGTCCTCATCGGTTCGATCTGGTGCCAGGTCTATGGTTGCCTGACGACCTGGGACTTCAAGGCCGGAAAGTTTGTGCCATTCCTCGCCGAAAGCCTGGAGCCCGAGGATGATCTCAACTGGATCCTGACGCTTCGCTCCGATTGGAAGCGCCACAACGGCGATCCCATCGTGGCTGCGGACGTGATCCATTCGATCGAGCGCTCGCGCAACGACCCGGAAAGCATGTCGCAGGCCTCGGTGCAGTACATCGCTTCGGCCGAGGCGCTTGACGAGCGTCGCCTGCGCATCAAGACGACCCAGAAGATGGCGACGTTGCCGAATTACCTGGCGACGATGCAGATCACCTCCAAGAAGATCTACGACCAGTATGGCGCCAAGGCAGCCGACCGCGAGCATCCTGTTGGTGCCGGACCCTACAAGCTCGTCGAGGTCGGTATCGGCAGCCACATCGTCATCGAGCGGGTGGATGGTCACCCGATGGTCGAGCCGACCAATCCCAAGCGCATCATCTACCGCATGATGGTCGAGCCCGAGCAGCGCGTCACTGCACTGGCCAACGGAGAGGTGCAGATCGCCCAGGGCATTCCGCCACAGCTCGTAAGCCGCGTGCAGCAACTGCCGAACGCGACCGCTGAAATGGTCGATTCGGCGGAAGCGATGTTCATCGCGATGAGCCCGAAGACCGCGCCCTGGGACAATCCGAAGGTGCGCCAGGCGGTTTGCCACGCGATCAACCGCGAGGGTATCGCCCGCGCCATCCTCGGCAATCAGGTCACGCTTCTCAACGGCCCGGTCGGCGACGGTCAGCTCGGCTTCGATCCCGATTATACGTCGCCGATGAACTATGATCCGGAGAAGGCGAAGACGTTGCTCGAGGAGGCCGGCGCGGTCGGCGCCGCCGTCGACCTCTATACGCCAGTCGGTCGTTACACCGCCGATCGCCAGATCACCGAAGCGATCGTTCCTATGCTCGAACAGGTGGGCTTCAAGGCAACGCTGCAGACGCCCGAATGGGCAACGCTGTGGACCAACGTCCAGCGCGGCGAAACGCCATTCTACTACATGGGCCGTGGCAACATGCTCGACCCGTCGCCAGCACTGGCGCAGTATTTCGAGACCGACGCTTCGCCGCGGCTGAAGTACTCCAGTGCCGAGGTCGATGCTCTCCTCCAGGCCGAACGCCAGGAATTCGATCCGGCAAAGCGGGTGGCCATGCTCTCCAAGGCGATGGCGGCCATCACCGAGGACGCTCCGGCCTGCTTCCTGTGGCTGCACAAGCTCGCCTGGGGCGTCGCCAAGGGCGTCGATTACAAGCCGAGCAAGGCCGACCGGGTCAACGGCTGGGAAATCCATCTGAGATAGCCGCGGCCATCCTATCACGCCGGGGCCGCCCGCAAGCGCCGCCCCGGCGCCCATTCCCCCTCAAGAGTTCCAAGGATTTCCCATGCTTGGCTACACGCTGAGACGCGTGGCCGGCACCGTTCCGGTGCTGTTCATGGTCTCGCTTCTGATTTTCGCATTGGTACAGCTCGCCCCCGGCGATCCGGTCGACATGCTGGTAAGCGACGAGGCGACCGAGGAGGTCAGGCTGGCGATCCGCTCGGCCTGGGGGCTCGATCAGCCGATTTATGTCCAGTACCTGACCTTCGTGAAGAACGCCGTCATGGGCGACTTCGGGCAATCCTTCCGCTACCGCGAACCGGTCATGGACCTGATCCTGGAGCGCTTGCCGGCGAGCCTTGAGCTCGCCATCTATTCGACCTTGGTGGCGGTCGCCATCGGTCTGCCGCTTGGCGTCTGGGCCGCCAGCCGGCCCAACTCCCTCGTCGACACGCTGGGCTCGATCGGCGGCTTCTTCGGCATCAGCCTGCCGAATTTCTGGCTTGGTATCCTGTTGATCCTGCTCTTTGCCGGCACCTTCAACCTGCTGCCGTCAGGCGGCCGCGAAACCTGGGGCCTGAACGTCGAGCGGGTCACCGGCTTCCTGACGATCGACGCCATCATCGCCGGGCGTTGGGACGCGCTGTGGGACGCGCTTCGCCACCTGACGCTTCCGGTCATCGTGCTCGGCACCAACATGACCGGCATCATCATGCAGATCACCCGCGCCTCGGTGCTGGAGAACCTGCAGGAAGACTATGTGATGACTGCGCGCGCCAAGGGCATGAGTGGACGCGTCGTGCTCTGGCGTCATGCCTTCCGCAATGCGCTCATCGCCGTCATCACGATCATCGGCCTCGAATTCGGCACGCTCATCAGCGGCGCCATCATCGTCGAAACCGTCTTTGCCTGGCCCGGCATCGGCTATCTGCTGCTGCAGGGGATCTCGTTCCGCGACTTCCCGCTGATCACCGGCCTGGTGCTCGTCTACACGACGCTGTTCGTTCTCATCAACCTCGCGATCGACATGATCTACACCGTCGTCGATCCGCGCATCCGTCTGGGGTGACTAGGATGGCTCGCTCCTCCAAAACTCGACAGCTGCTGCAGGCGCTGAAATCGCCGAAGGGCGCCTTCAGCCTCGTCGTCATCGGCCTCTTGCTGCTGGCTGCTGCCTTTGCGCCGCTGCTTGCGCCCTTTGATCCGAACCGCCAGGATCTGATGCTTGCGATGATGCCGCCGCAACTGACCGGACCCCATTTCCTCGGGACGGATCACGTCGGGCGCGACATGATGAGCCGCATCATCTACGGCTCGCGCGTTTCGCTGCTGATCGCCGTTGCCGTCGTGCTCTTCTCCGGCGTGGTCGGCGTGACGCTCGGTGTCGTCTCCGGCTACTATGGCGGCCGGGTGGACTCGGCGATCCAGAAGTTTCTGGAAGTGGTCTGGGCCTTCCCGCCGCTGCTGCTTGCAATCTCGATCGTCGCCTTTCTCGGCCAGGGCCTCGGCATCCTCATCGTTGCGCTCGCGTCGCAGCGCTGGATCCCCTATTGCCGCCTTGCCCGGGCCGAAGCGCTGACCCTGCGCGAACGGGAATTTGTATCCGCCGCGCGCTCGCTCGGCGCCAGCGACGGCCGCATCCTGCGCACGCATATCCTGCCGAACCTCATCCAGTCGGCGTTGATCGTCGCGACCTTTGCCATGGCCACCGCGATCATCGCGGAATCGAGCCTCAGCTTCCTCGGCCTCGGCGTGCCGGCCTCGACCCCGACCTGGGGCGGCATGCTGTCGGATGCGCGCGCCTACATCAGCACCTCCTGGTGGATGGCCCTGTTCCCGGGCCTCTGCATCTTCGTCACCGTTCTCGCCATCAACCTCCTAGGCGATGTGCTCAGAACCCATCTCGATCCCCGCCTGAACCGCGCCTGACGGTTCGAAACACTAAGAAAAGAAGGATTATTCCATTGGTTGAACGTATCGAAACATCGATGGCGGACGGCGCTCTGAAGAGCATGGCTGTGGTTCACAACGACATGGTCTTCCTGTCGGGCGTGCATGCCACCGACACCAGCGGCGACATCAAGGAGCAGACGCGCGAAGTCCTGCGCAGCGTCGATCGGCTGCTGGAAGCGGCCGGCTCGAACCACAAGTCGATCTTCGTCGTGCATATCTGGCTGAAGGACATGCGCTACTTCGGCGCCATGAACTCGGTCTGGAACGAGTGGGCCGACCCGGCTCATCCGCCGGCGCGCACCTGCGTCAGCGGCGAACTCTACCGTTCGGACGTTCTCGTCGAGGCGGTCGTCATCGCCTATCGCGCCTGATCGCTTGCGAAGGAGACCCCCATGGAATTGAGAGAACTCGGGAAGAAGGATGGCGCCGGCCATCAGCCACGCATCTGCCTCGGCAAGGCGTCAGACACTCTGGCCTCCGTATGCCTCACCGCGCCGGACAAGACCGGCGACCTCAGGGATCAGTCGCTTCAGATCCTCACCGCCATCGAAGAGTACTTCGAGAGCGTCGGCTCGTCGCGCAAGCAGATCCTGATGGTGCAGGTCTGGCTGTTCGACATCAGCGAATACCCGGCGTTTTGCGAACTTTGGAACGAGTGGATCGATCCGGAAGGCGTACCCGCCCTTTCCGTCGTGACCGGACATGCAGCGCGTCGCGACTGCGCGGTGGAAATCCGCGCCTACGCCGCGTGCTGACCTGGAAATAAAACGTCGATCTGGAGGCGAACGTGACTGAAGACCTGCTCAGGATTTCCGATCTCGCGGTGAAGTTCCGCGGAACGCCGGACGGCGCGCTCGCCGTCAAGGGCATCGATCTTGCCATCGGCCGCGGCGAGGTCGTCGCGATCGTCGGCGAATCCGGATCGGGAAAATCGGTCACGGCCAAATCCATCATGCGGCTCGTCGAATACATGGGTGCGGAGATCGTCGGCGGACGCGCCGCTCTCAGCGAGAAATCGGGCGGTTCGATCGATCTCCTCACCCTTGACGAGACCCGCATGCAGGGGTTGCGGGGCGACCGGATCGCGATGATTTTCCAGGAGCCGATGACTTCGCTCAATCCCGTGCTGACCATCGGTCAGCAATTGTCCGAGGTCGTCGTCAAACATCGCAAGATCGGCCGGGCGGAGGCCGACGGGATTGCGCTCAATGCCTTGCAGCAGGTGCGCATCCCCGAGCCCGAGCGCCGGCTGAGGCAATATCCGCACGAATTGTCGGGCGGCATGCGCCAGCGCGTCATGATCGCCATGGCGATCCTGTGCAAGCCGGACCTGTTGATCGCCGACGAGCCGACGACGGCGTTGGACGTCACGGTGCAGGCCGAGATTCTGGAGCTGCTGAAGGTCATCCAACGCGAGACCGGCATGGCCATCCTGCTGATCACCCATGACATGGGCGTCGTGGCCGAGATCGCCGACAAGGTGGTCGTCATGCTGAAGGGCGAGGTGGTGGAGAGCGGCGAGATCCACGCGATCTTCAACGCGCCGAAGCACGAATACACACGCCGCCTGCTCGACGCCGCGCCAAAGCTTCAGGCCCGGCAGGAAGGCTCTGACCAAAAGGAACGTGCTGCGGAGACGCCGGCAGCGCAGGACAAGGACGACGCGAACGTCGTGCTCAGTGTGCGCAACCTCGTCACGCGCTTTGCCGTTCGGCAAGGCATGTTCCAGCGCGTCGTCGCCAATGTCCATGCGGTCGAGGGCGTGTCCTTCGATCTGCGCGAGAAGGAGACCCTGTCGCTGGTGGGGGAGAGCGGCTGCGGAAAATCGACGACCGGCAAGAGCATCATGCGGCTCATCCGACCCAACGGCGGCGAGGTCCTGCTCCAGGGACGCAATCTGGAGGGCGTTGGCGCATCCGAAATGATCGAGATGCGCAAACGCATCCAGATGGTGTTCCAGGATCCCTACGCATCGCTCAATCCCCGCATGTCGGTGGAGCAGATCGTGGCCGAGCCGCTGCGCATTCACCGCGTCGGTAGCCCCTCGGAGATCCGGGACCGGGTCCATGGCCTGCTTGAACGCGTCGGGCTCACCCGGGCGCAGGCGAGCCTCTATCCGCATCAGTTTTCGGGTGGCCAGCGCCAACGCATCTGCATCGCCCGCGCTCTGGCCCTCAATCCGAAGGTGATCATCGCCGACGAGCCGGTCTCGGCGCTCGACGTGTCGATCCAGGGGCAGATCCTCGATCTGCTTGCGGAGATCCAGGAGGAGTTTTCGATTTCCGTCCTGTTCATTTCCCACGACATGGCCGTGGTCGAGCGCGTCAGCGACCGCATCGCGGTCATGTATCTCGGTGAAATCATCGAGATCGGACCACGCGACGCCGTCCTCGGCTCGCCGGCACATCCCTATACGCAGAGACTTTTGTCCGCCGTGCCGATCGTGCATCCGGATCAGCGTCGCAACCGAACGCTCGGTGCACGGGAGCTGCGCAGTCCGATCCGTCCGCCCGGCTATGTGCATGAGACGCCGCCCTTGAAGGCTGTGGGTTTCGAGCACTACGCGCGAATGGCGTAGGTGGGTTTTACCCCGGGATAGCGGGGCGTGCCGTCCGGATGCCCATTCAACACGCCCTGGTTCGGGCTGATCGCCCGTTCCAGCAAAGAATACGACGACAGGAAAAACTCATGCAGAGCCAGGGCAGGTTGCGTTGGATCTTTTTGATCGCCGTGGCGGCCATCGGTCTCAATCTTCGTCCATTCATCGCAAGTGTCGGGCCCCTGGCCGAGAACATTCACGCAGAAACAGGTCTCGGCTCCTATGGGCTGGCGATGCTGACATTTCTGCCGATGTTGCTGATGGGATGTTTCGCATTCCTTGGCCCGGGCCTGGAACGGCTCGCCGGCACCCGCCCGGTGGTTCTGTCGGCGCTTGCGACGATCAGCCTCGGGACGCTTATGCGCGTCTTCGTTCCCAACGGCTGGACGATGGTGGCAACCGCTGCGGTGATCGGGGTTGGCGTTGCTGTCATTCAGGCGGTTTTTCCCGGCATCATCAAGCGCGAGTTTCCCGATCAGGCGGGACCGATCGCAGGGCTCTACTCGGCCATGCTGCTCGGGGGCGGGGCATTGGGGGCCCAGGCGTCGCCTGTTATCGCGGACTTGACCCAAAGCTGGCGCGCGGGACTGGGTTCGCTGGCCGCGATCGGCTTTGCCGCCCTTGCCGTTGCTTGGATCGGGCTTCCCAACGGCGGCCATCGGAAACCGGACAGCAATCTCGTCAGGAGCTTGCTCGCCAAGCCGCGTGCCTGGCTGCTCATGGCGTTCTTCGGTCTGGTCAATGGCGGCTATACGTCGGTGGTGGTCTGGCTCGCTCCGCACTACCAGCAGCTTGGCTGGGGTGCATCGGCGAGCGGCAGCCTGCTGGCGGTCATGGCGATATTCCAGGCCATCGCGGCGCTCTGCCTGCCGCTGCTGGCGTGCCGCAGCGGGACGGACCGCCGGCCGTGGCTGTGGCTGACGCTCGGGTGCCAGTTCGCGGGCTTTGCCGGTTTTGCGTTCGCGCCTCATGCCGCGCCCTTCGTTTTCGTGGCGATGGTCGGCGTCGGGCTGGGTGGCTGCTTCGCCCTGTCGATGGTGGTCGCGCTCGACCATCTGGCGGATCCCGCCCAGGCAACCGCTTTGTCGGCGGTGATGCAGGGCGGCGGGTTTCTGCTGGCAGCGTTGCCGCCGATGATCGTGTCGGCACTCCATGACCTGACCGGGAGCTTTGCCACCGGCTGGAAATGGCACCTGGGGTGCATCGTCGTTGCGGCGGCGCTGACCGCGCGCCTCTCGCCGCGCGGATATGCGGCTGCCGCGCCGTAAGCGCCACGCCTGTTGGTTCGGGCCCAGGCGACACGGGCGGAGACGGCATGACGGCGATCTCATCCCCGCGCCCGGCCCGTCGCGCAGGATGCGGGATTTCCGCTGGCGTCAGAGCGCCCGGCCGCCGTCGACCTGGATGATGTGGCCCGTCGAGAAACCGAGCAACGTCGCGCTCGCCAGGATGGCGGCGGCAATGTCGTCGACTTCGCCGATGCGGCCGAGCGGGGTCGAGGCCGCGACCTTGTCGTTGAAGTCCGAGCCTCGTCCGGGAACGAATTGCGTGTCGACGACACCAGGAGAGACGGCCAGCACCCGGACTTCCGGTGCGAGAACGCGGGCAAGCGCCTTGGTCATCACGTCGATACCCGCCTTGGCTGCACAATAGGCGATGTTCGACCCGACACCGGTGAAGGCTGCGATCGACGAGATGGAGACGACGAGCCCGTCGCCCGACTTTTTCAGAAGCGGGGCAAAGGCGCGGATCGCCGCGAACTGGCTTCGCCAGTTCACCTTGAAGATGTCGTCGATCAGCTCATCCGTCAGCGCCTCGAGATCCCGATGGGCGATGGGCTTGGTGAAGCCCGCGGCATTGACCAGCACGTCGAGCCGTCCGAATTTCTCTTCGATGGCGCGGGCGAGGTCGCCAAGAGCGCTGGAATCGGTGATGTCGACGGCATAGCGCGCGTGACGTTCCGGGTTGGCAAAGGAAGAAAGTGCTGCATCCGCGCCCGTGGCACCCTGTTCGCCCGGCATATGGGTGATGAGCACCGTTGCCCCGGCGTCTGCGAAAAGGCGGCCGGTCGCGGCGCCGATCGCGCCGTTGCCGCCGATGACGAGAATTGTCTTTCCAACCAAGGACCGCGGATACGCCATAAGTTCCTCCCTCTTGACGCGATGTCTTTTCAGCCGGCGGGAACGCCGCCCTGCAATTGCCGGCCAACCGGAGACGACCTTAGGGCAATCGATTGCATAAAACAATGGGCAATCGATTGCATGATCGGGAGTGTCGAATGCTGCGGGCAAGACCGGGGAAAGCGGGCGAGATGAAGCCAAAGCCGCTGACGGCTGGCGACCTGATGGCAGAGGGGCCTGTCAGCGCCGCTGCGCTGCCACCGGCCCCGTGCTTTCGCGTTCCAGGAGCTCCACCGGCAGCACCGTCTCGAGCGGAATGTCGTCGTCTGCGCCGGCGTTCATGAGGCGCAGCAGGATCGAGGCGGCAGTAATGCCCGCGTCATACTGCTGGATGCGGACGGTCGTGAGCCGCGGACGGGCCAGTTGCAAGAACGGCATGTCGTTGAAGCCGCTGACCGAAATGTCCGACGGGCAGTCGAGGCCATTCTCGCGCAGCACGTCGATGCAGCCGAGCGCCAGCCGGTCGTTTGCGCAGAGCACCGCGGTGAAATCGTGTCCGGAGGTGAGCAGATCGCGCGTGCAACGGGCGCCTTCGTCCTCGTCGAAGCGTATGGCGGTGACGATGAGTTGCGGATCGATCTCGATCGACATTCTCTCGGCGGCGTTGCGAAAGGCCGCCAGGCGCAACTGGCCTGTCGACAGATCCTGCGGCCCGGCCAGATGCGCGATCCGCCGGTGGCCGAGCTTCGTCAGGTGGCGCAGCATCTCGCAGATGCCCATGTCCTCGTCATTGATGACATAGGGGATGTTCGAGTTCTCCACGCGCCGGTTAAGCGTCACCACCGACAGGCCGTCCTGCGCCGCCTTGGCGATCGACGGGTCGCTTCTGAGCACGGCGGCATGAATGACACCGTCGACGCCGCGGTCGCGCAACACTTCGAGAAGGCGAATTTCGCGCTCGCGCTCGCTGTCCGTGTTGACGATGATCGAGGCATAGCCGAGCGGTTCCAGAACACTTTCGATCCCGCGCAGGATCGGTGGGAAAATCGGGTTGGTGATATCCGGGATGACGACGCCGACGGTCATCGTGCGGTTGGTGCGAAGCCCGAAGGCAATGCGGTTGGGGCGATAGTCCAGGCGTTCCGCCGCCGCCTGGATCTTCGCCACGACCTCTGGTGTGATGCTCTTTCGCTCGGTCGGGTCAAGGGCGCGCGATACGGTCGACACATGGACGCCGGTCGCGCGCGCAATGTCCTTCAGCGTGGTTCGTTTCTTCTGCATGTGTCACCTCTCGCCTCCATTTAAAATCTTGCCGGAGGTTTTGCAATCGTTCGCATGGATGCTTGACAAAGCGCAAACGGTGCGCATAATCGCCAATGTGCAATCGTTTGCATATTCAGTTTGCGGCAGGGCGGTTGAGGAGCTGGCCTGCCGTCGATCGAACAGTGCGGAAGTGGCGTCCGGCGTGGCCGGGCGATTTGTTTTTCGCTCCAATGCAAACGATTGCGCGCAACTGTCTGGGAGGAGACAAAATGGGAATCAATCGGCTGATCGCGGCAGCAACCGTCAGTGTGCTTTCGGCAAGCACCGTTGCGAGCGCTGCGGAAACAATACGGATCGGCGCATCGTTGCCGATTACCGGTGGCCTTTCGGTCAGCGGCGAAAAGCACAAGCGGGGCTACGAGCTCTGCAACAAGCTGATCAATGAGGCAGGCGGCATCCTCGGCAAGCAGGTGGAATTGATCGTCAGCGACAATCGCTCCGACCCTGCGACGGCCATCAACCAGTACGAACGCTTCATCAACGTCGACAAGGTCGACGCCGTCTACGGCACGTTCTCGAGCCGCCTGACCTTTCCGGTCGGCAATGTTCTGTCCAAATACAACATGGTGCACCCGGTACCCTCGGGCGGAGCGCTCCGGATCTATGCCCAGGGCTACAAGAACCTCTTCTATTTCCAGGTCAATGCCGCCGAATACACCGGCAAGGACGTGATCGGTCTTCTGAAGGAGGTCAAGGATCCGGCGGATGCGCCGAAGACCGTCGCCGTCGTCCACGCGGACGACTTCTTCGCCAACGCGATCGCCACCGGCCTGCTCGGCCAGAAGGTGATCGACCCGGCGAACGACAAGGAAATCGCCGACCTCGCGCCAGGCTACTTCAAGGAAGCCGGCATCGAGGTGGTGATGGAGGAGAAGTGGCCTGAAGAAGGCTTCAACGACTGGCTGAACCTCGCAAACTCGATCAAGCGCTCCGGCGCGGAAATGATCGTCGGTCTGACGGCTTCGGCGGAGGAAGCCGTCCAGCTCATGCGGTCGCTGAAAACCGTCGGCGCCTCGGCGAAACTCGTCTATCTCAGCCAGGGCGCGCAGACGGAGTTCATCGAGGGTGTCGGCAACGATGCGGCCGACGGTGTCGTCATCCACACCACCTGGCACAAGGATGTTCCCTTCAAGAGCACGCTCGCCGGCAAGCCCTTCGGCAACGCGGATTTCGTGAAGGCGTTTGAAGCCGAATACGGCGTCGAGCCGGATGAGGACAGCGCCATTCCCTTCGCCGTCTGCCAGGGCATCGAGCAGGCCATGGTTGGCGCCGGCACCACGGATAACGCCAAGATGGGCGAATGGCTGCACGCCCGCACCAAGGAACAGCCTGTCCAGACCGTGCTCGGCGACTTCAGCTGGGACGATCTCGGCCTGCCCGTCGACAAGTCGCACATCATGACGCAGTGGCAGGATGGCAAGCTGACCTTCGTCTACCCGACCGGCCAGTTCGAGGGCATCGTGCCCTTCCGCTATCCCAAGTCCGGTTTCTGATCGATTGCGCGGAAGGGGGAGGGCGTTTCGCCTGCGAGGCGCCCTCCGATCAGCAGGCATCTATCTACCCAGATTCTAGTACAAGGAGATCGCGCGGATGCTCGAGGTTAAGAACCTGTGCAAGCACTACGGCGGAATTCGTGCCGTGGACGGCGCAAGCTTCAAGGTCGAGAAAGGCTCGATCACGGCACTCATCGGCCCGAACGGCGCCGGCAAGACCACGGCCTTCAACTGCATCAGCCGCACCGTCGTTCCGACCTCGGGCGAGGTTTGGCTCGACGGGGAGCGGATCGACAATCTGCGCCCGCACAAGATCACGGCCAAGGGCCTCAGCCGGACCTTCCAGATCTCGCGCAACCTCGCCGACATGACGGTGCTCGAAAACGTGATCGTGCAGGCGCGCAGCCGCGGCTTTGCGGACCTGTTTCGGCCGGCGGTCTCGGCGGAGGAGCGGGACAAGGCGATGTCGATCCTCGATTTCCTCGGGATCACCCGCATCGCCTACGAGGACGGGCACAACCTTTCCTACGGTCAGAAGAAACTGATGGATCTGGCAGCGCTGTTGATGGCCGATCCGAAGATCATCCTGCTCGACGAGCCGGCCGGCGGCGTCAACCCGACGCTGCTCGAAGAGATCGTCGGCCACATCCGGGCGCTCAACGCCAAGGGCCTGACGGTGCTGATCGTCGAACACAACATGGATCTGATCATGCGGCTTTCGCACCGCGTCGTCGTCATGGCGCACGGGCGGGTGATCTGCGACGGCACGCCCGACGTGGTGCGTCGCGATCCGCATGTGCTCGAAGCCTATCTGGGCGGCGTACTGGAAGAGGAAGCAGCCTGATGAGCGAACTCCTGCAAGTCACCAACATCACCGCCGGCTACGGCGACGGTCCGGCCATTCTCGATGGCGCGCGGCTGACGGTCGAGCCCGGCAAGGTCCACTGCATCATCGGTCCGAACGGCGCGGGCAAGTCGACGCTGCTGAAGGCGATCTGCGGCATGCTGACGATCCGCAAGGGCGATGTCGTCTTCAAGGGCGAGCGGCTGAACGGGCTGCGCCCCGACCAGATCCTGCGCAAGGGCATCTGTTTCGTGCCGCAGGAGCGCGCGCTGTTTCCGAAGATGACGGTGCGCGAGAACCTGCGCATGGGCGGGTACGTGCTCAGCGACACCAAACTGCGCGATCGCCGCATCGATGAAATCCTCGAGCGCTTCCCGGTGCTGCGCGAGCGCGCAGACCAGCATGCCGGAACCATGTCGGGCGGCCAGCAGCAGACGCTTGCGATGGCACGCACGCTGATCGTCAAGCCCGACATCGTCATGCTGGACGAGCCCTCGCTCGGGCTCGCGCCAAAGGTGGTCCAGGAGATGTTCGACATCATGAAGATGATGTCGCAGGAGGGCGTCACCGTGCTGCTCGTCGAGCAGAACGCATTGATGGGCCTCAAGAATTCCGACTGGGGCGTTGTGCTCGACCTCGGCCGCACCCTCTTTGAAGGGCCGGCGGAAGCGGTTCTGGCGGACCCGCGCATCCAGGAACTTTACCTCGGCGGCCGCAAGGTCGCGTAGCGGAGGACACAATGACAGACATACTTCAGATACTGATACTCGGGCTTGCGCTCGGCGGCGTGATCGCCCTGATGGGGTCCGGACTTTCGCTGGTCTTCGGGGTCATGCGCATCGTCAACCTGGCCCATCCGTCGCTGATCATCTGCGGCGCCTATGTCAGCTATTGGGCCTTCAAGCTCTGGGGGCTCGACCCGATCGTCACGCTGCCGATCGCAGCGCTGATCATGGCGGCGATCGGCGTGCTGCTCTACCGGCTGATGTTCGAGAGCCAGGCAAAGAGCGCGCGCTACTCGGAAATGACGGTGCTTTTGACCTTCGCGTTGGCGATGATCGTCGAAGGCTTCCTCGGCGCCGCCTTCACCAATACCCAGCGCGTGACCTCGCCCGACTATGCGACGGATGCCTTCTTCATCGGCAGCCTGTTCATTCCGAAGGGCCAGCTCTATGCCGGCTGCGTATCGCTGGCGATCATCGGCGCCCTGACGCTGTTCCTCAACTACTCGCGGCTCGGCTATGCCATCCGCGCCACGACCCAGAACCGCGAGGCCGCCGAACTTCTCGGCGTCAACGTCAACCTGATCAGCATGATCGCCTTTGCCATCGGCATCGGGCTTGCAGGTGCTGCCGGCTCGCTGGTGAGCTTCGTCTTCAGCTTCTTCCCCGCCAAGCAGTGGGAATGGATCGCAATGCTGATGTCGGTCGTCGTGCTCGGCGGCATGGGCAGCGTGCTCGGCACCGTCGTCGCCGCCCTTCTCCTGTCGGTCATCGCCGCCTTCGTCGGCGCCTGGGTGGGCGCCACCTGGTCGACCATGACCTTCTTTCTCGCACTCTTCGTCATCCTGCTGATCCGTCCCCAGGGTCTGTTCGGCGAAAAACCGGAGTTGGCATAATGGCCGTTAACCTGCAACAAGCCGACGCGAGCTCGGTGCTCGAGGCCCGTCGCATCCACAATCAGAAGCTTGCGCGCCAGCACGACCAGACCCGCGCCACATGGTTTCCCCTTGCTGTTCTCGGTGTGCTGCTCGCCCTGCCGCTGCTGCAATTGACCGGCAACTACAACTACCTGCTGCATCTCGTCCTGTTCACCGCCTCCTATGCGGTCATGGCCAGCGGCTGGAACATCATCGGTGGCTTCGCCGGCTACATCTCGCTCGGTCATGCGGTCTTCTTCGCGATCGGCGGCTATTTTTCGGGCATGCTGCTGGCGCGGTACGGGATTTCGACGCTCTTGACGGCGCCGCTCGCCGGCCTGGTGGCCGCCATCTGCGGCTATCTCGTCGGCCTCATCACGCTCAAGGTCCGCGGCCCGAGCTTCATCATCTCGTCGATCGCACTTTTGATGATCGCCCGCATCCTGTTCGACCACTGGGGGTTCATCGGCGGTGCCAACGGCATGTCGCTGCCGGTGACCGACCTGCCGGTTCTGACGGCGAAGCTGCCCTACTACTACGCCTTCGTGCTGATGGCCGCCTTCACGGTTTGGGCGACCTATCGCATCAAGCATTCCAAGTTCGGGCTCGGCCTGCGTGCGCTCTCCAAGGACGAGGTCAAGGCGGAAAGCGCGGGGATCAACACCCGCTTCTACAAGGTGCTCGCCTTCGCTCTGTCGGCCTTCTTCGTCGGCATGTCCGGTGCGGTCTGGGGCGAGTACCTTACCTATCTCCGGCCGAACATCTTCCTGATCATTCTGGTTTCGGCAAACCTGGTGCTGATGTGCATTCTCGGCGGCAAGGGCACGATTGCCGGCCCGGTCGTCGGTGCCATCCTCATCGTGGCCTTCAACGAGATCTTCGTGGCCACGCTCGGGGCATCCGAGATCAACATTCTCGCGACCGGCTTCGTCATGGTCCTGGGACTGATGTTCTTCCCGAACGGCGTGATTGGAACGCTCGCCCGCAAGGGCAAGCTGCCCCGTGTCCTCAACTGGGATTGAGGGAGGCAATGATGCAGGACTTCATCCTCTACAACGCCCCTCAATCGACGTGCAGCCAGCGGGTTCGGTACGTACTCAACGCCAAGGACCTCGCCTTTAAGGAGCACAAGCTCGATCTGTTCACCGGCGACCAGCTCAAGCCCGAATATCTGGCGATCAACCCGAACGGCGTCGTGCCCTCGCTCGTCCACCAGGGCCGCGCGGTCACCGATTCCGCCGTCATCATGGAGTATCTGGAAGACATTTCGCCGGGCGGGCTTCGGCCAAATGACGCCTTCGGTGCGGCGAAGATGCGGGCGATGATGCGCTTCATCGACGAAGTGCCGACACCGGCTGTCCGGGTGCCTTCCTACAACCTCGCCTTCCTGCCGCACTATCAGGCGATGACGGCGGAGGAGTTTCAGGCGGTCTGCGACGCCAAGCCGCTTCGCCGCGAGTTCCTGATGAAGATGGGGCGCACCGGCTTTCCCGAGCAGGAAATGAATGAAGCGCTCGGGCGCCTGCAGCGCGGCGTTCAGCGCATGGCGAACTGGCTCTCCGACAATGGCGGGCCATGGATCATGGGCAGCCAGCTGACGCTGGCCGATATCGCGATCATGCCGGTGATCGTCCGGATGGACGATATCGGTCTCTCCTCGATGTGGGGGGAGATGCCGGCGATAACGAACTGGCTCGATGCCATCCGCGCAACCGACGCCTTCACCGAAACCTACTACCACGGCTCGCTGCTGACCGAGAAGTATCCGCACCTGAAGACGGCGCGGCCCGAACTTCGGGTCGCCGGGTCGGGCCTGTGACGCGGAAAGGAGAGCAGGAATGAACAGCCATATCAGCCCCGAGGCAAAACTGATTTCCAGGGAGGCCGACGTCACGCCGACGGTGCTTGCCGCCATGTCGCACGGCGACGATCCGCGGCTCAAGCAGATCATGAACGCGATGGTCCGCCATCTGCATGCCTTCCTGCTCGAAGCACGTCCGACCGAGGCGGAGTTCGAATACGCCCTGCGCTGGATCACGGCGGTCGGCCAGGCGACCAACGAGGCGCACAATGAAACCGTGCTTGCCGCCGACGTGCTCGGCGCCTCGACGCTGATCGACCTGATCAACAATGACGGCATGCAGGGCGAGACGCTGTCGGCGCTTCTCGGACCGTTTTATCGCGGCGGCTCGCCGAAATGTGCCAATGGCGACTGTATCGCCCGTTCGGATACGCCGGGATCGCAGCTCTATTTCACGGGACGGGTGACCGATCCTGCGGGCCGGCCCGTCGAGGGCGCGACCCTTGACGTCTGGCAGGCGTCCCCGGTCGGACTTTACGAGAACCAGGACGAAACGCAGGACGACTTCAACCTGCGCGGCCGGTTCACCACGGATGGCGACGGAAACTTTCATTTCGTGTCCGTGAAGCCGGCAGGCTATCCGGTTCCAACCGATGGACCGGTCGGCGACCTCTTGCGGGCGCAGAAGCGGACGCCGATGCGTCCGGCCCATATCCACTTCATCGTCTCGGCCCCGGGCTACAAGACGCTCGTCACCCAGATCTTTTCCGACACGCACGAAGCCCTGGTCAACGACGTGGTCTTCGGCGCGAAACAGCAGATCGTCGGGAAGTTCTTCCGCCACGACAGCCCGGATAGCGAATTTCCGGGCGCTGCGGCGCCTTTCTATAGCTGCAACTATCACTTCAAGCTGGTGGAGGGCCAATCGGTCCTGCCGCTGCCTCCCATCTCCGGAAAGAAGGTGGCGCATCATGACTGAGAGATCGAACCGCTCGCGCTCGGGCGCGGAGGGCGTGTGATGCAGCAAAACGTCATCATCACCTGCGCGGTCACGGGCAATCTCACGACGCGGGAGAACCACCCCGGACTTCCCGTCACGCCGGAAGAGATCGCCAATTCCTGCCTGGAGGCGGCCGATGCCGGTGCGGCGATCGCTCATATTCACGTGCGCGATCCGGTTACGGCGAAGCCCTCCATGGAGCTCAAATATTACCGCGAGGTCGTCGAGTGCATCCGGGCGAAGAACACGGCGCTGATCCTCAACGTGACGACCGGTCCGGGCGGCCGCTACCACCCGAGCGACGAAAATCCGGCGGTCGCCGGTCCGCGGACCACGCTGATGCGGCCGGAAAAGCGGGTCGAGCACATCGTCGCGCTGAAACCCGATATCGCCACGCTCGATCTCAACACCATGACCTTCGGGTCGGAGGTCGTCATCAACACGCCGGCCAACGTCAAGATCATGGCCGACATCATCAACGAGGCGGGTTCCAAGCCGGAGCTCGAGGTCTTCGATACCGGGCACATCCAGCTGGCTCAGGACCTCTTGAAGGCCGGCGTGCTGAAGTCGCCGGCGATGTTCACGATCGTCACCGGCGTCAAGTACGGCTTTCCCTCGACCACCGACGTGATGGCGACCGCTGCGCGCATGTTGCCGGCAGACGCCGTCTGGACCGGCTTCGGCGTTGGCCGCATGTCGTTCCCGATGGCCGTTCAGGCCTATCTGCTCGGCGGACACGTCCGGGTTGGCCTGGAGGACAATTCCTACATCGCCAAGGGCGTGCTCGCCAAAGGCAATGGCGAACTGGTCGAGCGGGCAAGAGACCTGATCGAGAAGCTCGGCGGCCGGATCGCCGAGCCCTCCCAGGCCCGCGAAATTCTCGGACTGCGTGCATAGGCATCGATTTCTGCAAGGAGGCATAGAATGAACATTCAGGTGGACGCCAAGATCGCCCGGGCACTGAGGGTGACGGAAAAATCTCCCGATCTCGACAATCTCAGGATCGATGTGGTCGATGTCGCGGTGCCGCGGCCGGGGCCGGGCCAGGTGCTGGTCGAGATCGTCGCGGCAGGGGTCAATCCCAGCGACGTGAAGGCCTCGCTCGGGCACATGCCGCATGCCATCTGGCCGCGCACGCCGGGGCGCGATTTCGGCGGCATCGTGCGCGAGGGACCGTCGTCGATGATCGGCATGGAAATCTGGGGTGGCGGCGGCGAGCTCGGCATCACCCAGGACGGCAGCCACGCCAAATGGATGGTGCTCGACCAGAAGGCCGTGCGCGCCAAGCCCGCGAACTTCACCATGCAGGAAGCGGGCTCGATCGGCGTGCCGTTCATCACTGCCTATGAGGGCCTGCGCGAGGCCGGCGGCGTGCAGCCGACGGATGTCGTGCTCGTCTGCGGCGGCAACGGCAAGGTCGGGCAGGCGGTGATCCAGCTTGCGACCATGGCCGGCGCCAGGGTCTTTGCGGTCGAATACAACGAGCAGCCGCTTTTGGCGCACACCAACGCGCCCGTCGAAATGCTGAACAGCGCCAAGGACGACGTTGCCGCGATCGTGCGCGAAAAGACCGGCGGCCATGGTGCCGACATCGTCTTCAACACCGTCGGCAGTCCCTATTTCGAGATCGCCAACAACGCGATGGCGAAACAGGCGCGCCAGGTGTTCATCTCCACCTTCGACCGCGCCGTGCCCTTCGATATCTTTAACTTCTTCCGGGGGCGTCACAAATATATCGGTATCGACACGCTGGCGCTGTCCTCGGTCGAGGGCGCCCGCATCTTCGACAAGCTCAAGCCGAAGTTCGAGGAGGGCAAGCTCAAGCCGTTCCCGATCAATCCGGCGACCGTCTACGGCTTTGCCGACGCCGCCAAGGCCTATGCCTCGGTGCTGCGCGGCACATCCGATCGCGTGCTGCTGGTGCCTTAAGGAGACGCCGATGCAGGTGACGCGCTACGGCGATGCCAAGCCATACGAGGCGGCGGAGCACTATGGCATGCATTGCCTCAGGCTCCAGGGAAAGGAGGCGACGGTGACTGATACGATCTGGATCGGCCTGTCGCACCTCCTGCCGGGTGGCCATACGTCGCTGAAGGATGCTGCGGTCGAGAAGATCTACATCGTCGTTGCGGGCGAGGTGACTGTCGAAACCGGCAGCGAGAGCGTCACCCTCGGCTTTCTCGACAGCTGCCGCCTGGCGCCCGGCGAGACCCGGGCGCTCGTCAACCGCACCAATGCGCCGGCGTCCATCCTACTTGCGATGCCGACCTGAACGCACTGCCGAAGAATGGAGAATTGTTGATGGTTTCACCGGGTCTCTACCGACTGGGCACGCGTGAACCGCGCGTTCCCGCTGACGGTCGATATTACGTCGCGCCCGGCGCCGTGGTGATCGGCGACGTGCGGCTCGAAGCGGATGTCAGCATCTGGTTCAATGCCGTCTTGCGCGGCGACAACGAGCCGATCATTCTCGGGCGCGGCTGCAACATCCAGGACGGCTGCGTCGTTCACACCGACCCCGGCTATCCCGTCGAGATCGGCGATGATGTCACCGTCGGGCACAATGCCACCATTCACGGATGCCGGATCGGCAAAGGCAGCCTCGTCGGCATGGGGGCCACGATCCTGAACGGCGCGCGGATCGGAGAGAGATGCCTGATCGGGGCCAGCGCCCTGGTACGGGAGAACATGGTCGTCCCGGATGGATCGCTGGTCGTCGGCGTGCCCGCCCAGATCGTCCGCGCCCTCGACGGAAAGACGGCTGAGGCGTTGTCGATCGGGGCGCAACGTTATCGAGCGAAAGCCCGGAGCTACCCCGGGGAGCTCCAGCCGGTCTCCGTCGAACACGTATCGCCGGGGGCGGACCCAAGCAATTTCATCATGCGGGAGAAAATGCATGACGCAGAATGAGAACCGACTGGTCAGTGTCGTCGAGCACTGGCTCCCGCGCATGGAGGTGGCCGGGATCCCCTCGGCAACGGCACGCGCCGTCATCGAGCGCGCCGGCGTCTGGCAGAAATGGCTTGCGATCTGGAGCGAGGAGGGCGAGCGTCACGCGGAACTTGGCGCCGCGGCTTTGCTCGCCGGCCGCCACGTGACCGCCGGCGAGGCCTATGCCCGCGCCAGCCTTTTCTACCATTTCGGGCAGTTTATGGCTTTCGAGGACCTTGACGCCAAGGCGAGGGCGGCCGCGCGCAAGGTGGAACTCTACCGCCTCGCAGCGCCCTTGCTTGATCCGCCTGGCGAGATGGTCTCCGTGCCCTTCGAAGGTGGAGAACTCCAGGCCGTCCTTCGCGTGCCGAAGGGAGAAGGCAGACATCCGATGGCGCTGATCATCCCGGGCTCGGATTCGACCAAGGAGGAATTCCCGGCCTTCGAGCGGCATTTTCACGCCCGCGGCGTCGCGACCCTCTCGCTCGACGGCCCAGGGCAAGGCGAGGGGCGTTCGATGGGAGCGCTGCGCCCGGATATCGGTCCGGCCGTCGAGGCGGCCATCCGGTCTGTGGAGGCGCATCCGCGCCTTTCGGGCAAGGTCGCGCTCGTCGGCATGGCCTTCGGCGGCTTTCTCGCCCTGCGCGCCGCCGCGTCCGTGCCGTCGCTCGCCGGCGTCGTCTCGATCAATGGCTTCTTCGATCTCGGCGGGTTCTGGGATGCGCTGCCGCAGGTCTATCGCGACAACATGCGCTTCTCGCTGGGGGGCGCGGACGTTCGCGAACGCGCGGATCGTTTCACGCTGGCGCGATGCGCGCCGCCGACCGTCCCGGCTCTCATCCTCCACGGCGGACGTGACAAGATCTTTCCGCCCTCCGAAGCGGTAAAATGCGCGGACACCTGCGCGCGCGGCGCCGAACTGCACATCTTCGAGGACGGCAACCACGTCTGCAACAACATTCCCTGGCTTTATCGCCCGCTGGTGGCCGACTGGGTGGCGGAGCGCATGCGCGCGTGACGAACGAAGACGGATACTTCGCCCGTTGCGGTTGGTTGTGGCCAAGGGCTGCGTCAGGCGTCCGGCAGGGTGAAGACGGCGCAAGCTGCCGCGATGCCGCGCAAGGGATGATCGCCGAGCGACAGGAGCGGCGTTAACGTGGCGTCGGCGACGGCGCCCGAGATCAGCACCGACCGGCCGAGCGGCCGGCACAGGCCCTCCAGCCGGCTGACGAGGTTTACCGCCGGGCCGATCGCGGTAAAATCCAGCCGGTCGGCGGCGCCGATATTGCCCCAGAAAACATCGCCGAGATGCAGCGCCACGCCGAAGGAGAGCGGCGGCAGACCCTCGGCCTGCCGTGTCTGGCCGAGATGTGTCATGCCGGCGCGCGCGGCAGCAACCGCGCGCAGCGCCGCATCGCAGGCCTCGCGCGGCGAACCGCTGACCGGAAAGATCGCCAGGACGCCGTCGCCGATGAATTTCAGCACCTCGCCGCCAAAGGCGTGGACCGCCCCGGCGAGGCGGTCGAACCAGGCGTCGAGCGCCGCGATCACCGCGGCGGGCTCCGATGTCTCGGACAGCGCGGTGAAGTTGCGCAGATCGGCGTAGAGCAACGCTGCACGAATGGTCTCGCCGGTGCCGCGGCTCAACGATCCGGCGCGGACACGGGCGGCACTGCGGCGGCCGAGATAGGCTTCGAGCAGGGCGGCAAGCGCTGCCCGCTCGGCAAGTGCCGTAAGTGGCGCAGCGGCAAAGCGCGCGACATCACGGAGCCGGGCCGTCTCGTCAGCGTCGAATGGCCGGATCCCGGCCCAGCCGAGCGTCGCGTGGTCCGTCCCCGCGCCGGTCGACTGGTCGAGCGTCGGCCCGAGCCCGGCCAGCCACTCCTCGCCCGCCCGGTCCGAGACGGCGCCGGCAAAACCCAGGCTCTCGATCACCACGCCGGTCTCGGACCGCCAAAGCCAAGTGCGGTGGGCGATGATCGGATGCGGCACGGCCAGGGTCAGGGCGCCGCCCGCGAGCGGCAGACCGTCGGCGGCAAGCCGGCCGCCGAGTTCTAACAGGAACCGGTCCGGCTCCGGCGAGGCGCTTGCCTCGTCCACGAGCCAGGCGAGGGGTGCGGACAAATCCATGGCAAAGAGGATAGCGCCGAGGCCCCCGCGGACAAGGACCTTTCCGCGCGGTACAGCGGGCAAGCTTTGGAGGGAGCCGGTAGCGTCATCCGCCATGGCGGTCTATGCTGGCGGCAGCCCGCATCCGGCCTCTCATGCCGGCGGGCAGGCCAATCTGCAAAGGGAAGACCGATGCCAGACGCCCTTGTCGTTCGCCGCGAAACGCATATCCCGGCGCCGCCCGCCGCGGTATTCGCTCTTTTGACCGACCCGGAAAAGATCCTGCGCTGGATGGGAACCGAGGCCGACACCAAGGCGGAGCCCGGCGGCCTCTATCTCGTCAACGTGACCGGCGCCCGGTTTGCCCGTGGGTCTTTCCGCGAAGTGGTGCCGGTGCACCGGCTCGCCTACAGCTTCGGCTGGGAGGGGAGCGACATCGTCCCGCCTGGCTCCAGCCTGATCGAGATCGACCTGATCGAGCAGCCGCCCGGAACATTGCTGCGCCTCACACAAACGGGATTGCCCAGCGCCGAACAATGCGCCGGCCACGCGGAGGGCTGGGCGCACTACCTGGAGCGGCTCCGACAGGTGGCGTCCGGGCGCGACCCGGGGCCCGATCCATGGCTTGGCCGCGACGGCGCGGCCCAAGCCGGCTGATCCTCAGATCGGCAACAGCGCGTCCGGCTTGACGTCGCCGACCGACGCGTAGGTATGCGTTTCCCTGACGCCGGGCAGGGGCAGGATCACCCGTTCGAGAAAATCCTGAAACAGCGACATGTCGGCGATCCGCGCCTTCACCAGATAATCGAAACCGCCGATCACCATGTGGCATTCCAGGACTTCCGGCGCCTTCACGACCGCCTCGGAGAAGCGCTCGAAAATGTGCGGGGCTGTATGATCGAGGCGCACCTGGATGAACACGACGGTGCCGCGGCCGATCTTCTTCGGGTCGAGGATCGCTCTCACGGCTTTCACATACCCCTCGCGAAAGAGGCGCTTCACGCGCTGGCTCGTGCCTGTTGGGGACAGGCCGACACGCTCGGCCAGTTCCAGCGTGGTCCGCCGACCATCTTCCTGCAGCAATCTCAGCAAGGTGCGATCGATCGTGTCGAGACCTGCAATTTCGATACTCACGCAAATTGCTCCATGAAAGAGTGATAATCGCTCAAATTAGTTGAAATCAGTGTATTTAGACGCAGCCGCCTGCGCAATACGGTGTTTCTGTCGAAGCTCGGTGGGCTTCCGCAATGTGGGGAGGCGGGCGTGCAAAGTGCTACAATCGGGGAGGGCGACCGCAGCCGGCGGCTGGCGATATGGGCAGGGGTGGCGGTCGTAGCAATCACCACCTTGCAGTTCGTGGCCGCCCGGTTCAGTTTGCGCGAGCATCTGACGGCCGCCGACATCGTCACCTTGCGGTTCTCCGGTGCCGCCCTGGCTTTCCTGCCGGTGTTCCTCAGCTTCGGCTTGCCGAAGTTGCTGCAGCTTGGCTGGCGCAAGGCAGCCGTGCTGGCGCTGCTGACGGGGCTGCCCTATCCGCTGATCATCAACCAGGGACTTTCGCTCGCACCGGTCGCCCATGCGGCAGCACTCTCTCCCGCCGTGATCGTCTTCTTCTCGTTCCTGTTTTCCCGCCTCGTCTTCAAGGACAAGGCCTCCGGCACACGCCTTGCAGGCGTTGCCACGGTCATTGCCGGCCTTTTGCTGTTCGTCGCACAGTCGGGCGTCGCCGACGCCGGGACATTGCGCGGTGATCTGTTGTTCGCCGTGTCGGGCTTGATGTTTGCCACCTTTGCGGTGCTGGTGCGGCTATGGTCCGTCGACGCCGTGACGGCGACGATCGCCGTGGTGTTCTTTTCCTGTCTGCCGTTGCCCTTGCTGCACATTCTGGCGCCCAGCGGGTTCGCTTCCGCCTCTTTCACCGAAATTGCCACGCAATTCGTCATCCAGGGCTTTCTCGCCGGAGCGCTGGCGAGCGTTCTCTACACCTATGTCATCCGTCAATTGGGCCCGCAGCCTGCGTCGCTGTTCATGCCGTGCGTTCCGGTGACGACGACCGCGGCAGGCGTCGTCGTTCTCGGCGAAGTCCCGACGCTGCTTCAGGTCGTCGCCATTGCCGTCATCACGTTCGGAATGGTCTTCCCGATCCTGAAAAGGGCGTAGGCCGGGCCGGCGGCTGGCCTATTTCTGTGCCTGGGCCTGTTCGGCAGGCATGGGCTTGACCGGTGCGCCGGGAAAAATCTTCTGCAGGTTTCCAGATATCACCTGGTCGCCCTCCGAAACGCCCGACGTCAGGCCGATGAGGTCGCCGCTCGCCGGGCCGAGGGTGACCAGCCGCTGCTCGACCGTTTCACCCTTGCCGACGACATAGATGTATTTGCCGAGCTGGCTGGAGCCGAGCGCCGTTTCCGGCACCATCAGCACGTTCGGCTCGTCGCGGACCTTCAGCCGCACGCGGACATATTGGCCGGGCAGCAGGGTCAGATCGGTGTTGTCGATCGTCACGCGCGCCACCACCGTTCCGGTATTGCCCTCGACCGTATTGTTGATGAAGCTGAGATCGCCGCGATAGCGCGGCTCCTTGTCACCGGGCAGAAGCACTTCCGCCTCCACCTTGCCTTTCGCCCGTGCCTTCTGGATGTCGGAGAGCTCCGTCTCGCTCGGGTTGAACGAGACATAGATCGGCGAAAGCTGCACCAGGTTGTTAAGCGGCGTTCCGGCGGTGTTGCTGACGAGCGTTCCCTCGGGCGCCTGGTTGCGACCGAGCCGGCCGGCAAAGGGCGCGCGGATCTCGGTGTAGTCGAAGTTGATCTCGGCGGTGCGCACCGCCGCCCGCGACATGGCCAGCGCCGCTTCGGCCTGATGCACGGCGCTCTGGCGCTGGTCGAAACTGTCCTTGTCGAGATACCCGGTCGTGGCAAGCTCGTTGCCGCGGTTGAGGTTGGAGCGAAGATAGGCGAGCGACGCTTCGTCCCGCTCGACCTGGGCTTTCGCCTGGTCGAGCTCGGCGCGATAGTCGCGCGCGTCGATCCGGTAGAGAAGATCGCCTTGCTTCACATCCGAGCCGTCGGGCACGGCCTGCGATTCGATGTAGCCGGTGATCTTGGCGCGCAGCGTCACATTGCGGATTGCTTCGGTCCGGGCCGAATAGTCGAGATAGATCGGAATGGTCTTCTTGACGACCGCTGCGACCGGAACCGGCATGGCCTGTTGCGGCGGGCCGACCGCCGCGCCGGCATCGCCGCCCTTCAGCTCGAAGCCGCCGTTTTTGTAGTGATAGGCTGCAGCGAGGGCGGCGACCACGACCGCTGCGGCAAGAAGCAGTTTCGAACCACGCATGTCAGGCTCCAGTTCCTATTCCGCCGCCTCCGGCTCGTGACGCTGGCCGATCGGTTGCGAGGATGTGCCCTCGCGCCACCTCTCGATGACTGCGTAGAAGACCGGGACGAAAATCAGTGTGAGAATGGTTGCCGCCAGCATGCCGCCAAAGACGGTGGTGCCGATCGACTGGCGGCTGGCTGCACCCGCGCCTCGGGCATACATCAGCGGCAGAACGCCGAGGATGAAGGCAAAGGCCGTCATCAGGATCGGCCGCAGCCGCAGCCGCGCCGCTTCCGCCGCTGCGGCGACCACATCAAGCCCCTCCTCGCGCCGCCTTCTTGCGAACTCGACGATCAGGATGGCGTTCTTGGCGGCAAGTCCAACCAGCATCACGAAACCGATCTGCGAATAGACGTCTATCTGCATGCCGCGCAGCCACAGCGCCGAGAGCGCCCCCAGGAGCGCGAGCGGCACCGAAAGCAGCACCATGAACGGCATCGACCAGCTTTCATACTGGGCGGCCAGGATCAGGAAGCAGAAGACGAGGGCGAGCGCAAAGACGAGCGCGGCGATCGAGCCTGCCCGGATCTCCTGATAGGTAATGCCGGTCCACTCGAATGTGTAGTCCCTGGGCAGCGTCGTGCGGGCGACCCGTTCCATCGCCGCCACCGCCTGGCTCGAGCTGAAGCCGGGCGCTGCCGCGCCGTTGACCAGTGCCGAGGGATAATTGTTGTAGTGGGTGATGGTCTCGGGGCCGACCGTCGGCTTGAAGGTTCCAAGCGTGTTGAGCGGCACCATCTCGCCCTCGGTGTTGCGTACATAGAGGCGCGAGAGATCGGTGGCGGAAGCCCGCGCCTCCTGGTCGGCCTGCAGCGTCACGCGGAAGGTGCGGCCGAAGATGTTGAAGTCGTTGACATAGAGTGAGCCGAAATAGATCTGCAGCGTGCTGAAGATATCCGGCAGGCTCAAGCCCAGCAGCTTCGCCTTGTCGCGGTCGAGGTCATAGTCGAATTGCGGGCTCGAGGTGCTGAAGGTGGTGAAGAGCTGGTAGGGGTTGATCTCCGGCTGCTTGCGGGCCTCGGCAATCAACGCCTGGGTCGCGTCGTTGAGCGCCTGGGCGCTGCGCCCGGCGAGGTCCTCGACCTGGAATTCGAAGCCGCCGGTGGCGCCGAGGCCCTGGATCGACGGCGGGTCGAAGGCGAGCACGAGCGCGTCCGGGATCTGCAGGAGTTGCGGGGTCACCGCTTCACGCAGCACCGAGGCGCCTTGTTCGGGCGGGCGCTCATCCCATGGCTTCAAGACGGCGAACTGCACGGCGGAGTTCGACTGGGCGGCGAAGGACAGGAAGTTGAAGCCGACCACCGAGCCGACGAAATCGACGCCGGCGGTGCCGCGAAGGATTTCCTCGGATCGACGTGCGACCGCCTCGGTGCGCTCCAGCGAGGCGCCGTCGGGCAACTGGATGACGACGAAGAAGTAGCCCTGGTCCTCGACCGGCAGGAAAGTCGAGGGGATGCGCTGCCATAGCGCATAGGTCGAGGCGACCGCGGCGAGGAAGACGGCAAACAGCGCCCAGCGCCAGCGCACCAGCGCGGCGACGCTGTGTGCATAGCCGTGCGACAGCGCGTGAAAACCGGTGTTGAACCAGCGGAAGAGCGCAAAACGTGGCTCGCCGCGATAGCGCAGAAACGCGGCGCTCAAGGCGGGGCTGAGGGTCAGCGAGTTGAAGGCGGAAAAGGCGACGGAGATCGCGACCGTCAGCGCGAACTGGTTGTAGAGACTGCCGGCGACGCCCGGAATGAAGGCGACGGGGATGAAGACGGCAAGCAGCACGGCGGTCGTCGCGATGATCGGGCCGGTCACCTCCTGCATCGCCTTCTTGGTGGCTTCGAGCGGCGGCAGCCCGGCCTCCAGCTGGCGTTCGACGTTCTCGACGACGACGATCGCGTCGTCGACCACGAGCCCGATGGCGAGCACCATGCCGAGCAGGCTCAGCATGTTGAGCGAGAAGCCGAAGAGATACATGACGACCAGCGTCGCGATCAGCGAGACCGGAATGGCGATCGTCGGGATGATCGTCGTGCGCAGGTTCTGCAGGAAGATGAAGACGACGAACACGACGAGGGCCAAGGCCTCGAGCAGCGTGAAGACGACATCCTTCATAGCCGCGGAGACGAAGCGCGTGGTGTCGTAGAACATGTGGTAGGCGATGCCGGCGGGGAAGCGCTCAGACAGCTCGTCCATCTTCGCCTGCACGCGGGCCTGCAGGTCGAGCGCATTGGAGCCCGGCGCCTGGAAGACGGCAAGCACGACGCTCTCCTTGCCGTTGAAGGTGACCGAGGACGAGTAGAGCAGGGCGCCGAGCTCGATGCGGGCGACGTCGCGCAGCCGGGTCGTCGCTCCGGTGGTCTGGTCGGCGCGAAGCACGATATCGCCGAACTGGGACGGGTCGCTCAAGCGCCCAAGCGCGTTGATCTGCATTTCGAAGGGCGTGCCCGCCGGCGCCGGCGATTGCCCGATCTTGCCGCCCGCGACCTGGATGTTCTGCTCGGCAATCACGTTCTGGACGTCGACGGCGGTGATGCCGAGATTGGCCATGCGGTCGGGGTCGAGCCAGACGCGCATCGAATAGCGGCGCTCGCCGAAGAGCTGGACGTCGCCGACACCCGGCAGGCGCTTCAAGGGATCGAGGATCTGCAGATAGGCGTAGTTGCTGACCGAGGCGAAATCGACCGAATTGTCGGGCGAATCCAGGCTGACGAGCACGGTGAAGTTGGGGATCTGCTTGGCGATGGTGACGCCGGTCTGGTTGACGAGGGCAGGAAGCGAGGAGGCGGCCTGCGACACGCGGTTCTGCACGTCGAGGGCTGCAACGTCGATCGGGTACCCCACTTCGAAGGAAATGATGATGCGCGACGAGCCGTCGTTCGAACTCGCCGAGGTCATGTAGAGCATGCCCGGCACGCCGTTGATCTGCTGTTCGAGCGGCGTCGTCACCGTGTCGGCGACCACCTGGGCGCTGGCGCCCGGATAGTTGGCGGCGACCACGATCTGCGGCGGCGTCACGTCGGGAAACTGCGAGATCGGCAGCAGGAAATAGCAGATGCCGCCGGCAAGCGTCATGATGATTGCGATCGCCGATGCGAAGATCGGCCGGTGGATGAAGAAGTCGATCATGACGGGATCGATCCTTGTGAGGCGCCGCCAAAGGGGCGGCCCGCATGGCGGGAGGTTTCGAAACCGGGCACGCGCACGCCCGCCGCGCGGACCTTGCGGTCAGCGACGGTCTGCTCAGCCTTCAGCCCATCCAGCATGCGCATCGTAAGGCTCCAGCACGAGATCATGATGGGCCGGAACGACCCAAATCACGAGCGTTATCGAATTTTAAAAAGTCTCTGCGGTGTGCGCTCTGGCTAAAAGACGCCTGACGACCGCGCCCACCGACACTGCGCTTGAAAATTTTTCTGCGGTTACCGCCGGCGTTTCCGGAAGAGCTCTTTGCCGCAAGCGGATGCTCTTCGATTTACACGGTGGCGAAAATGTTACTGGTCGGTAACACCGTCGCATGTTATCGACCCATGACAGGGCGTCAAGGGGCAAGATTTCCGCGCCGTCCACGCCGGGCCACTGCGATGAAAACGGATTTCTGCAAGCCATCCCGTCGTTCGCCGCGCGATCGCATCGTCGAGGCCGCGCGTGATCTCTTCCGCCGCCGCGGCATTCGCGGAACCGGCGTCGATGCCATCGCCGATGCGGCCGACAGCAACAAGATGACGCTCTACCGCCACTTCAGTTCGAAGGACGATCTGATCGTCGAATGCCTGCGCCAAGCGGGAATGGAAATGGACGGCTTCTGGCGCGAGCTGGAAGATACCTATCCCGGCGACGGATTGGGGCAGCTCAGGGCCTGGATCCGGCGCATCGCAGAGCATCTCGACGGCGACACGTGCCAATGCGAAATGATGAGCGCCGCCGCGCAGTTGACGGATGAGGAACATCCCGGACGCGAGGTGATCCGCCTGTTCAAGGATGCGCAACGGGATCGGGTCGTGGAGCTTTGCCGAAGGGCCGGTATCGCCGATGCGGAACTGCTCGCCGACACGTTGCTGCTGTTGATCGAAGGCGCGCGCGCCGCGCAGCAGAGCAGCGGCGCCGAGGGGCCAAGCGCTCGTTTCGCCGAGATCGCCGATGCGGCGATCCTGTCCTTTGCCGGCAGTGGAACGGCTTCCAGATAGCGGCTGCTTGCTATCGCTCGGCGGGCCAGTCCGGGTGGTGGCTGTCGATCACGAACACATGGGTGTGGCGGTGGCCGCTGCCGACGCGCGTCGCACCGGAAAGATGGGGGTGATCGTCCGCCAGCGCGTGGTGCACGTGCTCGATTTCGTCCGGATCCTGCGCCGGCCAGAGCCGGGCGGCGGTGACGATGGCGCCGATGGCGATGAGGCCGAGCGTGGTGAAGGTCGCGGCGAGCCCGGCGGTTGCGCCGAGCCAGCCGGCCAGCGGATAGGTGATCAGCCAGCAGGCATGCGACAGGGCGAACTGCGCGGCAAAGAGCGCCGGCCGGTCCTCGGGCTGCGCGGAGCGGCGGAGCAACCGACCCGACGGCGTCTGGGTCAGCGAGTAACCGAGGCCGATGACGAGCCACAGCGGCAACAGCGAAGCGAAATTTGGAACGAGTGTGCCGATGAAGAGGCCGGCGGGGAGGATCGCCGCGCCCGAAAACATGGCGACGCGATCGGGTACCCTGTCGAGGAGGTGCGGCAACAGCAGCGCGGCGATCATCGAGCCGGCGCCGAAGGCGGCAAGTGCGATGGCCGTGTCGGACTGGGTTAGTCCAAACTTGGCCTGCACCAACACCACCGTGTTGACGATGACCATCGACCCGGCCGCCGAGACCGCGAGATTGAGCGCGAGCAGACCCTTGAGCCGCGGCGTTGCCAGATAGATGCGCAGGCCCCGGGTCGTCCGGTCGTAGATGCCGCGCGGTTCCGCTGCTTTCGGGGTTGGAAGCGCGACCGAGACGACGAAGGCGGCCGAGGCGAGGAAACCGATCACCGTGCCGGCAAACAGGTCGTGGAAACTGACGACGGTAAGCAGCGCTGCGGCAAGCATCGGGCTTGCGACGCTTTCGAGGTCATAGGCGAGCCGCGAGAGCGACAGGGCGCGGGTGTAGTCCCTCTCGTCGGGCAGCACATCGGGAATGGTCGCCTGGAAGGTCGGGGTAAAGGCGGCCGACGCCGACTGCAGCACGAAAATCAGTACATAGATCTGCCAGATCTCGGTCACGAAGGGCAGGAACAGCGCAACGGCCGCGCGCACCAGATCGAGGCCGACGAGCATGGCGCGACGTGGAAGCCGCTCGGCGAAGGCGGCGGCGATCGGCGCCACGCCGACATAGGCGATCATCTTGATCGCGAGCGCCGTTCCGAGCACCGCGCCCGCTTCGGCGCCGGCGAGATCATAGGCGAGAAGCCCGAGTGCGACGGTCGCAAGACCGGTTCCGATGAGCGCGATCACCTGCGCCAGGAACAGATGGCGGTATGTCCGGTTTGCAAGGATCTGCAGCATGGTGTTGGGCTCGCTCGGTAGCGTTTGGTGACGGCGGCTGCCGTCGCTCAGAGGTATTTTGTGATCGCCTTGAATTCGTCGATGGAGTGGCGCTGGTCGCGGGCAAGCGCCCCGATCGTGTCTTCAAGGCAATGGTCCAGATGATCCTGGATCAGGGTTCGCTTCGCCTGGCTGATCGCCTTCTCCACCGCATGGAGCTGCTGGGCGATGTCGAGGCAGGGCCGGCCTCCTTCGATCATGGCGATGACGCTCTTCAGATGGCCTTCGGCGCGCTTCAGCCGCTTGACGATCTCTGGGTGGGTGTCGTGTCGATGTTCGCTCATTTCCATATCCTATCCCCCTGGATAGGATAGTTCAAGCGCCGTCGTTTCCGACCGTGTTTCCGGGCAGCGGTGCCTTCAGCGTCTCGTCCGAGTCGTGCGGCCCGGACAGCCGAACCTGCGCTTTCGCTCCACTCCAAAAATAGAAGGCCTATGCCCCGCCATCGGACGGGGCATAGGTCGGCTCTGCGAGGGGCGGGCGCCTGCGACTAGAGGCGCACGAGCATCTTGCCGGTGTTGGCGCCCTTGAAGAGGCCGAGGAAGGCGTCGGGCGCATTCTCCAGGCCGTCGACGATGGTCTCGCGCAGCGCGATCTTCCGTTCCTTGATCCAGGCGCTCATCTTGCGGTCGAACTCGGGGATGAGATCGACGTGATCGGAAACGATCAGCCCCTCCAGGCGGATGCGTTTCTCGATCGCCTGGAAGATGTTGCGCGGCCCGGCCGCGCCGCCGGCATTGTAACCGGTGATCATGCCGCAAAGCACGAAGCGGGCGTGGTCGTTGGCGCGCGCCAGCGCCGCTTCGAGATGGTCGCCGCCGACATTGTCGAAGTAGATGTCGATGCCGTCAGGTGCTGCGGCCGCAAGCGCTTCGGTCAGATCGGACGTCTCGCGATAGTTGATGACCGCGTCGACGCCGATCTCGTTCTTCAGCCAGTCGGCCTTGTCCGACGAGCCGACCGAGGCGATTACCCGCAGGCCGTTGAGCTTGGCGATCTGGGCGACGATGCTGCCGACGGCGCCGCTGGCGGCCGAAACGAAGATGGTCTCGCCTGGCCTGGCATTGGCGATCCGCGTCAGCCCCACATAGGCGGTGAGGCCGGGAAAGCCGAGCGCGCCGAGATAGGCCTGGGCCGGGAGATCCGGGTCGATCTTGCGTGCCGCCGCCGCGTCGATGACGGCATAATCCCTCCAGCCGGCGAAGTGCACGACGGCGTCGCCGACCGAGAAGGCCGGATCGGTGGAGTGTTCGACCACGCCGACGGCGGCGCCATCCATGGCCGCGTCAAGCTGGAACGGCGGAATATAGCTTTTCCGGTCGTCCATGCGGCCGCGCATGTAGGGATCGACGGACATCCAGGTGTTGCGGACCAGCAGCTGGCCGGGTTTCGGATCGTCGAGGCGCCGGCTGGCGATCGCGAAGTTTTCGGCGGCCGGAAGTCCGGTCGGGCGGCTCTTCAGACGGATTTCGCGGGTTGCGGTGGACATGGTTTTTTCCTTTGCTTTCTGGGATTCGATTGAGGGATGAACAGGTTGGCTCGCGCGCCGCCTGCAGCGGCGCTCGGTTCGGTGAAAGATGGATTTCGGGTTGCCGGCGACCGGTGGCTTTAGTTCGCCGGCAGGAGGTGGCGGTGCGCCGAAGGCTGGTGCTGGCCCTCGGCATAGGCGCGGCCAAGATCGTGGGCGGTGGCAAGATTGCGCAGGCGCGCCGCGCGGTCGCCGCTCTCCACGTCCAGGAACAGGTGCGTCTCGACATTGGTGACGCCGCTGAAGTTGAAGATGCCATGGGCGATCTGGGCGGCCATCGCGCCTTCGTAGCCGTGCTCCTGGTAGAGCCGGTGGCCGCCGGCGCCGGTCGCGATCAGTCGAACGTGCTTTGTCGAGAGCGGCCCGGAGAAGCGATCGTTGCTGCCGAAGGCCCAGCCCTTGGTAAAGACACGATCGATCCAGCCCTTCGTTACGGCCGGCAGCGACCACCAATAGATCGGAGTGGCCAGCAGCAGGAGGTCCGCCCGCTCGACGCGTTGCTGTTCGCGCCTGACATTCTGCGGCAATGGTCCAGTCTCGCGATAGAAAGCCAGGTCCGCGCGGGTCATGCGCGGGTCGAAACCTTCGCCGGCAAGGTCGGCCAGTTCGACCTTTGCGGTCTTCGTTTCGCGGATGCCGGCGACGTAGCGGTCGGCCAGGGATTTGGCGAAGGACTGGCCGTCCGGATCGGCTGTGACGAGAAGAATGTTCATGTCGCCCTCGTGTGTCTGCGTTTGTTGGATCTATACAAACATCTGTCAGAGCGATAAAAAAGTTTGAATATTGGCGTCTATCTATCGAATGGTTCGATCAATGTTGCGCATATCCCTGGACCAGTGGCGGACCTTCATCGCGGTGGTCGATGCCGGCGGCTTCGCGCAGGCGGCCGAGGCGCTGAACAAGTCGCAGTCGACGGTCAGCTATGCGGTGCGCCAGATCGAGGAGAGGCTCGGTGTCGCCGTCTTCGAGATCGAGGGCCGGAAGGCGCTCTTGACCACCGAGGGGCGTATTCTCTACCGGCGCGGCAAGTCGCTGGTCGACGAGGCGACGCGGCTGGAGCGGGCAGCCGAAAACCTTGCCAAGGGGCAGGAGCAGATGCTGAGCCTGGCGGTGGAGGGGCTGTTTCCGACCTGGCTGCTGTTGCGCTGCATCGAGCGGTTCGGCGAGGAGGCGCCGGAGACCCGCATCGAGCTCCATGAGAGCGTGATGGGGGGAACGGACGAGTTGCTGCTGTCGGGCGCCGTCGACCTTGCGATCTGCGCCGACAATCTGCCGGCCGGCCACACGGGCGAGGTTCTCCTGCGCTATCGGGCCATTGTGGCGGCCGCCCCTTTCCACCCGTTGCATCAACTGGACCGGGAACTCGGGATCGAGGATCTGAAAGGCCACCGCCACCTGGTGATCCGTGACAGCGGTTTGCAACGGCAACGCCCGAGTGTCTGGAGCGTGACGGAGCGGCGGCTGACGGTCAGCCACAAGGCAACCTCCATTCGCGCCGCTTGCATGGGCATGGGCTTTGCCTGGTATCCGGAGGACTGGATTCGCGAGGAACTTGCCGCCGGCCAGCTGAAGCCGCTGCCGCTGAAGGAAGGGTCGGAGCGCTGGGGCGCCATGTATCTGGTCTACCCGGATCCGGATGCTGCTGGACCGGGCGCCCGGCGCCTCGGCGACATCATCAGGCAAGAGGCCCGCGCCCTCGCGCAGTAGGCGTCTGTCCGTGCGTCCTTCGAGCCCGTGCCACTGTCCCTTTCAGGCCAGCCGTTCCAGCAGACCGCGCCGTCCGCGCTCCATCACCACGCCATGGTTCCAGCGGAAGACGGGCCGGAGGATGAAGGAAAGCCGGACCATCCAGGGTTTCGTCACTTCTACGATCCAGTCGTAGCGAACGCGGCAGCTGGCTTCGTCGCCTTGCAGCGTCCAGCGGCCGATGCCGTCGAGTTCGCCCAGGGCCCGGCCCTCGATGAGGAAGGGCTGCTCGACTTTCACGGTCTCCATGTCGAAGACCAGCTCGTAGGGCAGCGCCGTCGACCAGCGCATGCGCCTGATGGCGCCGACACCGCGCTCGTCGCCCTGTCGCAGCAGCGTCACCTGTTTCACCGAGGGCCACCACTCGGGCCAGCGTTCCGGCGTGCCGAGCTCACGCCAAACGTCTTCAAGCGGGGAAGCAATCGTCCATTCGGTGACAAGATGAAAATTGGTCGACGACATCGCCGATCCCTCAACAGGCGGATGGCCTGCAGTATAACACGGCATGCGGGCCTTGCGGCCCGCATGCTCTGATCTGCGCTGTCAGGCAGCGCGTGCTGCGGCAGCCAGCGGCTCGAGGTCGTCGAGGACCTTGTCGCCGTTGTAGACGGTCTCGTCGAGGATGCCCTCGCGCTTGGCGACGATGGTCGGCACCAGAGCCTGGCCGGCGACGTTGACCGCCGTGCGGCCCATGTCGAGGATGGGGTCGATGGCGAGCAGCAGGCCGACGCCCTCGAGCGGCAGGCCGAGCGTTGAAAGCGTCAGCGTCAGCATGACGGTGGCGCCGGTGAGGCCGGCGGTGGCGGCAGAGCCGAGCACCGAGACGAAGACGATCAGCACATATTCCTGGATGCCGAGCGGCAGACCGAAGAACTGCGCGATGAAGATCGCCGAAATCGCCGGGTAGATCGCGGCGCAGCCGTCCATCTTCGTGGTTGCGCCGAGCGGCACGGCGAAGGCGGCATATTCGCGCGGCACGCCGAGGCTCTTTTCGGTCACCGTTTCGGTAACGGGCAGGGTGCCGACCGAGGAGCGCGAGACGAAGGCGAGCTGGATCGCCGGCCAGGCGCCGGCGAAGAAGCGCGAGGGCTTCAGGCCGTGGCCGACGAGCAGCGCCGGGTAGACGACGAAGAGCACGATCGCCAGGCCGATATAGACGGCGGCGGCATACCAGCCGAGCTGCGCCAGCGTTTCCCAGCCATATTGCGCGACGGCGCGGCCAAGCAGGCCGATCGTGCCGATCGGCGTCAGCCGGATAACCCACCAGAGGATCTTGCGCACGACCGCAAGCAGCGACTGGTTGAAGGCGAGGAACGGCTTGGCCGCGTCACCAACCTTCAGGGCGGCTGCACCGACGGCGATCGAGACGACGAGGATCTGCAGGACGTTGAAGTTGAGTGAGGTGGTTGCACCCGTATCGGTGACCTTGGTGCTCGCTTCGAGGCCGAGCATGTTGGCCGGCACGAGGCCCTTCAGGAAATCGAGCCATGAGCCGGAATAGGACGGCGCCTTCGCGGCTTCCTGCGAAACGGCCGAGCCGACACCCGGCTGGATGATCAGGCCGAGCGCGATGGCGATGACGACGGCGATCAGCGAGGTGAGCGCGAACCAGAGCAGCGTCTGCCAGACGAGCTTGGCGGCATTCTGCAGCGTCGCCAGATTGGCGATCGAGGCGACGATGGCGGTAAAGACGAGCGGCGGCACGAGCGCGCGCAGAAGCTGGACGAAGATCGAACCGATCGTCTGCAGGGTCACCGTCAGCCAGTTGGCATTGCCGCTGCCATCGACGCCCATATTGCGGGCGATGAGGCCGAGCAGCAGGCCGATGACCATGGCTGCCAGGACCTGGAAGCCGAAGGAGGCGAAAATCGGCTTTGGTGAGGATTGGGTGGTTGCTTGGGACACGTCGTTTACTCTCAATTGTGTGGCGGCGATCGCATTTTTAGGCATCGGTCGCCGCAGGTGCCCGGAAAATAGTCGAGTATTCCGATCGAGATAAGAAACCCTTTGGCTCGAAAATTATTCCAAGTGGAATATTTTCGCGGAGCAACCGCGCGCTGTCGTTCAGGCAGGATGGCCCTGAGGGCGATGCAGCGGTTGCCGATCTCGAAAGCGGGCCGAACGACGAAAAACATTTCAATCCGGCCGCGCCTCATTGAAATCTCCTTCGCATCCTGATCCTGCCGCGGGAAAAAGGGCGGCGAGCCCCGGTTGATCGAAATCGACCTGCCACGGCCGCGCGATCGCAGCGCCCGTGCGTTCGTTCGCCAGCGCGAAGAGCTGCTCGGCGTCTTTGGACTGCATTGAGGCTGCTTGCTGCGGAACGGTTGCAGCGATCGCGCGTTATTCTCTCCAAGTCCGCATCCACCGGGGCGACGCTGCCCGGTGGGCCGGATGCTCGGCCGAGACAGGAGCAACGCCATGAAGCTATCGAAGGGAATGTCATTCGCCGCAATCGTTCTCGCCCTTGGCACGGCAGCACCGGCACTCGCCAATGGCTTCTACACCGGCATCGACCCGCATAATCCCCCAGGTACTCAGAACAGGGTGCTGTATGCGCGACCCTACTATGTCGAGCCTGCGCCCGGTCCTGTTTATGTCGAGCCGGCGCCGCAGGTCTATGTCGACCCGATGCCGACCGGCAGCATCTATGTGGATCCGTATGTCGACCCGGCGCCGGGCTACATCTATCGCCCGCCGGCACGCACCTTGGGTGACGCCCGCCAGCGCTATACGGGCGAGTATCAGGGCGGCGGACAGGGGGACTATTATCTGGGTGTCACACATCCGCCGCAGGTCCCCTGAGCGGTCTGTTGAGCAAACGGGTGCAGCGACATGAGACGCTCGCCTGTGTCGGTCGGCGTGCCTCGTTTCAGATGCCCGGAGTTGAGATGCGTTGCCGGTCCTACAGCGCCGCGCGTCTTATCAGACGCGTAAAGGTCGCTGTAGAACTTTGATTCTGGAGCATCTTTCTGCCCCAAGTGATGCCACTTGAGGCAGGATGCTCTAGCGCCAACCAAGCGCCGGCGCGACGTGCTTGAGGATCGCCTCGATCACATGGGCGTTGTATTCGACGCCCAGCTGGTTCGGAACGGTCAGGAGCAACGTATCAGCCTCGGCAATCGCCTCGTCCTTCGCCAGTTGCTCGACCAGCACTTCGGGTGCTGCGGCGTAGCTGCGCCCGAAGATCGCCCGCGTCTTGTCGTCGATGAAGCCGATCTGGTCTTCCTGCTTGTTTCCGCCGCCGAAATACATGCGGTCGCGATCGTCCACCAGCGCGAAGATGCTGCGGCTGACTGAGACGCGCGGCTCGCGCGTGTGGCCGGCTGACTTCCAGGCTTCCCGGTAGGCGCGGATCTGGTCGGCCTGCTGGACATGGAACGGCAGGCCGGTCTCATCGTCCTTGAGCGTCGAGCTCTGCAGGTTCATGCCGAGCTTGGCGGCCCACACAGCCGTGGCGTTCGAGCTTGCACCCCACCAGATTCGCTCGCGAAGGCCCTGTGAGTGCGGCTCGAGACGCAGGAGGCCGGGAGGGTTGGGGAACATCGGCCGCGGATTGGGTTCGGCGAAGCCTTCGCCGCGCAGCACGTCGAGCAGCACCTCCGCGTGCCGCCTTGCCATGTCGCTTTCGGTCTCGCCATCGGACGGCTGGTAGCCGAAGTGGCGCCAGCCGTCGATCACCTGTTCCGGCGAGCCGCGGCTGATGCCGAGCTGCAGGCGTCCGCCGGCGATGAGATCGGCGGCACCGGCATCCTCCGCCATGTAGAGCGGATTCTCGTAGCGCATGTCGATGACGGCGGTGCCGATCTCGATCCGGCTGGTCTTCGCGCCGATCGCGGCCAGGAGCGGGAATGGCGAGGCGAGCTGGCGGGCGAAGTGATGGACGCGGACATAGGCACCATCCGCGCCCAGTTCTTCCGCCGCAACGGCAAGGTCGATCGATTGCAGCAGGGCGTCAGCCGCCGATCGCGTCTGCGACTGGGGCGAGGGCGTCCAGTGTCCGAAGGAAAGAAAGCCGATCTTCTTCATGGTGGTGCCGCCTGTCGAATGAAACCGCCCGTTTCATGGCACGATTCCGGTTCCGGATACAGACGGCCTCCGGTGACTTCGCCGTGAACGGCGGGGCGCTTCGGTCCTGGCGCACCGCCGTCCTCAGCAGGGTTCAGCCTATTGCCGCACCTGCAGGCGCGCCTTCATGTTCGGGTGAAAGCGGCAGGTGTAGTCGAAGGTGCCGGCCTTGCTGACGGTGAGTGTCGCCGTTTTTTTCGGCGGTATCACGACGTCGAACTCACCCTTGGCCGTTGCCGTGTGGGCCATCACGTCGTTGTTTTGCCACTCGATCACGTCGCCGACGGCGGCGCTGATTTCGGCGGGCGAAAAGACGAGCTTGTCGATCGTGATCCGGATGGTTTCCGCTTGCGCCGACGGCACGGCCAACATCACCGCCAGGCCGCAAACGGCACCAAGGCTCAGCTTATGGATCATGCCGCAGCCTATTTCATCATGGCCGCGACATGCTCGGCATGTTGCTGATGTCCCTGGAACAGCTTGAGGCCGGTCTCCAGCAGGTCCTTGAGCTCGGCATTCTTCGCGGAGGGAATGAGCAGGCTTTCAAGCGCCCCATTGACCTGCTTGTGGTAGGCCACCTCGTTGGCGACATAGGCCTTGTCGAAGTCGGCGCCGCTGAGCTTCGAAAGCTTCTCGCGCTCCTCAGTGGCCGCTTTCATCAGTGCGCGGCTGGTGTCGTTGTCCTCGGGCGTCACTTTCAGTTTCTTGACGAGATCGAGGGCCTGCGTGTTCACGGCCTCGTGGTCGCGCAGCATGTCGTTGGCAAAGCTGATGACCTCCTTGTCCTTCGAGATTTTCAGGGCCTGCTTGGCGGCTTCGATATCGATGACGCCGGCGGTGTAAGCGATATGGGCGATCTGGGGATCGGTGACCTTCGTGTCGGCCGCAAGGGTAGTGCCGCTGATGAGGCAGGCGAAGGCGAAGGCTGACGTGAGGCGGGCAAACATCGGGAACTCCTTTTACCGGTGGCGATCGCCGCCGGTCTTGATGGACGATACCCGTTGGATGCGCGCCGCCCGCGAACGTTCCCGAAAATATCAGCTTGAAAGGCCGAGGTTCTTCATGACCGCCTCCGTCAGCCGGGCGCAGCGGCGACCGGCAAAGGGGAAGGCGTTCAGAAGCACGGGCCCGACCTTGCGATCGATCTGCTGGCGCAGGAGCTGGCGGGCCCGGTGCAGGCGGCTCCTGACGGTCTTCGGGTTGATGCCAAGCAGAGTTGCAGTTTCCTCCACGCTCATCGCTTCGATGACCCGCGCGGTAAAGACCAGGCGAAAATCTTCCGGCAACGCGTCGGCGGCCTCTTCCACCAGCCGCAGGATCTGCCGCTGCGCGACGCTGCGCTCCGGATCGTCCGGGTTCGCCGCATGGGGGAACGGCACGATCTCGGCGCCGGCCCCGTCCGTTGGAAGCGGAACCTCGCGGCGCGTTGCCGACCTGCGCAGCCGGCCGAGCGCCTCGTTCAGCACGACGCGGTGAAGCCAGGTGGCGAGGCTGGCGTCGCCGCGGAACGTATCCAGATGTTCGAAGGCGCGCAGATAGGCCTCCTGCACCACATCCTCGGCGACGCTGTCGTTGCGCACGACGGCGCGTGCGATGCGAAAAAGCCGCTGGTTGTGCCTGGTCATGATGGTCCGGAAGGCTTCCGGGTCCCTGGCGAGCGCACGCTCGATGAGATCCTGGTCCGTCAAGTCAGCCGTTGCCGGCGCTGCGCGCGTCGTTTGCGGGGCATCCTTCATCATCCACCTCCAAACCACCGTTTGATGCGGATCCGGCAAGAACGTTCCCGAGAAAGCATACGCCTTGCGCTCGACACCCGGAATGGCGATGGGCGCATGTTTGTCAGCGGTGGAATGGGCCATTCGGGGCTGGCGATTTGCGGGTTTCCGCCCGCGGAAGTTGGGCGTTTCTGCGCCGTTCCCGCATGGGTACCCGTCGCCGCTTTTTTTTCTTCGGCCAGGGAACTGGGGTTCCCCTTGGCGAGTTTGAGGATCGGCGACCCCGGTATGCAGGGGCGCGTACCGCGGTCGCATCTTCGCACTAGGAGAGACGACGATGAAGCATCAAACAATAGAACAATTGCAGGCGCTCGCCGAAATTCGTCCCGATCCCGTCATGACGAGAACGGAACGGCTCCAGCGTTGGGCCGAACTCCTCGAAAGCAACCCCGACCGTCGGCTGGGCACGCTTTCCGGAACCGAGCGTGCGACCACTGCCGTTCGCCAGGCCATGCAGGTCAACGGTTCCCCCATGACCGTCGCCTTCGAGGATCCGCAATTGCGGTTCGCGGGGCTCGCCGACGACAGCTACGGCGAAGCAAAACGCTTCTTCGAAATATCGGACCATCAGTTGCACGACATCGTCTGCGACTGCAATTTCGGTAGTTCGGTGCGGGCCGCCTATGCCGCCCGGCGGGTCCGCGCAGCCATTGGTCTTTGGCCGCGCCTGAAGGCGCTCTTTAGCTGAGGGCTGAGCCGATCGGCCAGCCACAGGGGAAGCCAGGGCGCCAGCCGGACGCTTCCCTCACCTCTCGTTTTCGCGGTGGCGGGAGCCTCCTGCTCGCGCCGAGGCAGCGCTTGTGCCAGCGCATTCCCCGGCTGCTCCAACACGCCTGGCTCAGCGATCTCGGCACGCGTTCTCGGTCGACATCATGCAGACCTAGCCCGAGGGAGTATATCGTTATCCTCCTGCCCTAGAGCATCATCCCTTCAACGCCGGTGCCGCGCGGCTCGCCGGGGGTGGAGGGATGCAGCCGCGGGAGGAGGATTTCATGACATTGGCAGCAGTGACCCGGGCCCTGGGGGCAACATCCATTCTGGCGATCATGGCCTGTGCGGCGCAGCCGGCTTGGGCGGCACCCGACCTGATCGTGCTGAACGGCGACGTGCGCACCGTCGACAAGGGCAAGCCGAAGGCACAGGCCTTCGCGATCGAAAACGGCAAGTTCACCGCGATCGGCAGCAACGACGAGATCAAGGCCTTGGCCGACGCTGAGACCAAGGTGTTCGACGCCGGCGGCAAGACGGTGACGCCGGGCTTCATCGACGGGCATACGCACCTGACCTCGGGCATGGACATGGTGACCGGCGTCGACCTGTCCTACATCCCGGACAAGAAGACCTGGCTCGAAAAGATCAAGGAAGCCGATCAGCGCCTGCCGAAGGGCGTCTGGCTGATGGGCGGCGGTTGGGACTATACGCTCGGCGAAGGCAAGCTGCCGACCAAGGAAGACCTCGACGAAGTGGTGCCGGACCGCGTCGTCATCCTGCGCGACATCGATTTCCATTCCTACTGGGTAAACTCCAAGGCGCTCGAAGTCGGCGGCGTGACCGCGACGTCCAAGGTCGAGGAGGGTGGCGAGGTCGTGCTCAACGACAAGGGCGAGCCGAGCGGCATTCTGCTCGAGAGCGCCGGCGATCTCGTCGAGAAACATCGGCCGGCGGTTGCCGACGCGGAGCGCCGCGAAGCCCTGCTTGAGACGATGAAGTTCGCCAACAGCCTCGGCATTACCGGCGTCAACGACATGTCCGACCTTGCCGCCGTGCACGATTATGCAGCGATCCTCGCTGAAAAGAAGTTGCCGCTGCGCGTCTGGTACGGCTTCTTCGAGGGCGACCCGAAGAAGATCGCCGGTGCGGTCAAGGACCGCGACGAGGTCGACAAGATTGTCGCCGACTCCGGCGAACAGGAGAAGAAGGGACCGCTGCTGAAGCTCGGCTACACCAAGTCGGTGATCGACGGCGTGCTGTCCACGCGCACGGCCTATATGCACGAGGATTATTCCGACCAGCACGGCTGGAAGGGCAAACCCTTCGAGACCAAGGAACAGCTTGCCGCCGCCATCAAGGCCTCCAACGAGAACGGCTTCCCGACGGCGGTGCACGCGATCGGCGACGGCGGCGTCAGCCTCGTTCTCGACGCTTTCGCCGAAGCCTCCGTGCCGCGGCCGCAGCCCAACCGCATCGAGCATATCGAGGTGGTCGAGACCAAGGATATCCAACGCTTCAAGGAACTCGGCGTCGTCGCATCGATGCAGCCGAACCACGCCACCGGCACGATCGGCAAATACATCACCGAGCGTATCGGCAGCGATCGCGAGCCGCGGGCCTATGTCTGGCATTCGATGCTCGACGCCGGCGTGCCTCTGGTGTTCGGTTCCGACTGGCCGACGTCGCCGCTGAGCCCGCTCACCCAGATCAACGACGCCGTCTTCCGCGAGAGCCCGTTCGGTCTTGGCGACGGCCCCTGGCATCCGGAACAGGCTGTCAACTTCGATCAGGCGCTGCACGGCCTGACGCAGGCCGGAGCCGACATGACGCCCTGGGGCGGTGAGATCGGCTCGATCAGCGTCGGCAAGTGGGCGGATTTCGTCGTCATCGACGGCACCTTGCCGGATCCACTCGACCGCTCGATCCGCGAGCGCAAGGTGGAGGCGACCTATCTCGCCGGAAACGAGGTCTATCGCCGCCCCTAAGCCGGGGCGGAAGCGTCCGTCGCTTGCCGGTTGCCGTGCGCGGACAGGTCGTCGGCGGCCTTCCGCCACGACTGTCCTTGCACCTGTCCGGGTCACGCTCGGTCGGCGCCGCCAGCGCCGGCCGATTTGTCGTTCGGGCCATGGACGCACTAGCTTAGTGCATGAAAATGCATAATAATTGCGCTTCACTTTGAGATCGTTGAAGCTAAAGGCACGTTGGAATGGCGTTGGATTCGTTGGATGTGCGGCTGCTGCGCATTTTTGTGACGATTGTCGAGGCAGGCGGTTTTGCGGCGGCGCAGGGAGAGCTCAACCTGTCGCTCTCGACGATTTCCAACCATATCTCGGCGCTGGAAAGCCGCCTGGGGCTGGTCCTCTGCCAGCGGGGCCGGTCCGGTTTCCGCCTCACCGAGGAAGGCCGCGCAGTCTACGAGGAGGCCAAGCGCCTGTTCGGTACGATCGACCAGTTCGATATCCGCATGAAGGGGCTGCAGCACCGACTGAACGGGACGCTCTCCATCGGTCTCATCGACAACACCCTGTCGGACCCGGCCTCCCGCCTCAATCGTGTCTTTGCCCGGATGACCGACGAGGCGCCCGAAGTGGCGCTGTCGATCGTCACCCGGCCGCCGCATGAATTGCTGCGTGACGTGATCACCGGCGAGCTTCATATCGCGATTGCAAGCTTCCCGCGCACGACGCTGGGGCTCGAATATGTCGATCTCTACGAGGAGACGCAGCGCTTTTATTGCGGCGCTGAACATCCGCTGTTTTCCCGCGATGACAGCACGATCGAGATCGACGATATCCGGTCCTACAATCTGATCGGCCGCTCCTACTGGAATGCCCGCGACCTCAAGATCTTCTCGATCGCCAATCCGCGCGCGACGGTCTGCGACATGGAGGCGGAGGCGCGGCTGATCCTCTCGGGCCGCTATCTCGGTTACCTGCCCGATCATTTTGCCAGTCGCTATGTCAGCGAGGGGCTGTTGCGGCCGATCCGCCCGGATCTCTTCAGCTACAAGGCACCGTTCCAGGTGGCCTTCGACAAGTCGCGCGCGAAGTCCGGGCTGGTGCCGTTCTTCGTGAAACTGCTGACGAGCGAGTTCGGCGTTCCGCAGTCTCGCCGAGACCCATCGCGCATGCGGGCAGGACGCTAAAGCGCGTCGCAATCTTTCAGATTCGCTCGTGCGCATTAAGTTATTGATTTGACGCATGTCGTTGTCGCCAAACCGCTGCGCACTTTTGCGCGACATGCTCTAGGACGCCGGGTCGCTGCTTGCGGCCGGCGCCTGGAAATGAAGGACCACGTTGCCTGGCGGTTTTAGTCGAGCTCGAAGTTTTCCTTGTAGTCCTGCTTCAGGTGCGCCGGCTGGTCTTCCTTCTTCAGCATGCAATTGCCGACGACGAGGCGCTCGATTTCCGTTCCCATGAAGCAGCGATAGGCGTCTTCGGGATTGCAAACGATCGGCTCGCCACGCACGTTGAAGCTGGTGTTGACGAGCACCGGGCAGCCGGTGCGCGCCTTGAACCGGGTCAACAACTCCCAGTAACGCGGGTTGGTCTCGCGGTGCACCGTCTGGATACGGGCGGAGTAGTCGACATGGGTCACCGCCGGTATTTCCGAGCGCGGCACGTTGAGCAGATCGATGCCGAACAGGTTTTCCTGCGGATGATTGGCGTGCAGACGGCGGCTTTCCAGGACGTCGCCGACAAGCAGCATGTAGGGGCTGTCCGTGTCGATATCGAACCAGTCCGACACGTCTTCGCGCCGGATCGACGGAGCAAAGGGGCGGAAGCTCTCGCGGTACTTGACCTTGAGATTGAGCATCTTCTGCATCGTCGGCGAGCGTGCGTCGCCGAGGATCGAGCGCCCGCCGAGTGCGCGCGGGCCGAACTCCATACGGCCCTGCATCCAGCCGACGGCCTTTTCCTCGGCCAGCGCCGAAACCGTGGACGAGGTGACGTCCTCGTCCGACAGGACCTCGAATTTGGCGCCCGTGGCGGCGAGCCGCTGTTCGACCTCGCCCTGCTCGAAGGCAGGTCCGAGGTAGGAGCCGGACATCGCGTCACCGTCCTTCGGTACGCGCGTGCTTCCGAGATACTCGTACCAGACGGAAAGCGCCGCCCCGAGCGCCCCGCCCGCGTCGCCGGCGGCAGGCTGGATCCAGATGTCGTCGAAGATGCCGGCCTTCAGCAGCTTGCCATTGGCGACGCAGTTGAGCGCGACGCCGCCCGCAAGGCAGAGATTCTTCTCGCTCGTCTGGCGCCGGGCAAAGCGCGCGAGCCGCATGACCGCCTCTTCGGTCACGACCTGCACCGAGGCCGCCAGGTCCATCTCGCGTTGGGTCAGCGGCGCTTCCGGCTTGCGGGGTTCGCCGCCGAAGAGGTCGTGAAAGGCCGGCGAGGTCATCCTGAGGCCCGTGCAATAGCCGAAATAGTGCTGGTCCAGACGGAAGGAGCCGTCGTCCTTGAGATCGATCAGGTTGTCGAGGATCGTCTGCGCGAACCGCGGCCGCCCATAGGGCGCAAGCCCCATGACCTTGTACTCGCCCGAATTGACCTTGAAGCCGGTATAATAGGTGAAGGCCGAATAGAGCAGGCCAAGGGAGTGCGGGAAATGCACTTCCTTCAGGAAGTCGAGGCGGTTGTCGTGGCCATGGGCAAGCGACGTGGTGCACCACTCGCCGACGCCATCCATGGTGAGGACGGCGGCGGAGGCGAAGGGCGAGGGAAAGAAAGCGCTCGCCGCATGGGACTGGTGGTGCTCGGTGAAAAGCAGCGAGCCGTCCCATTCCTTCTTGCCGGCGAGCTTTCCGAGATCCTTTCGCAGCATCGTCTTCTGGAACAGCTTTTCCTTGATCCAGACCGGCATCGCGACGCGGAACGAACTGAAGCCGTGCGGCACTGTCGCAAGATAGGTCTCGACAAGCCGCTCGAATTTCAGAAACGGCTTTTCATAGAAGACGACATGGTCGATGTCGTTCATGGTGCAGCCTGCTTCCGACAAGCAGTATTCGATTGCCCGCGCCGGAAAATCCGGGTCGTGTTTCCGGCGCGTGAAGCGTTCTTCCTGCGCGGCGGCTACGATGCGCCCGTCTTCGACGAGCGCAGCCGCGCTATCGTGGTAAAAGGCAGAGATGCCGAGGATACGCACGATCGAGCCGCCTTAGAACAGCGTGTAGATGAAGGGGGCGACAGCCGTTCCCTGCGTCAGGACCACCAGAGTTCCGAAGATGGTCGTCATGACCAGGATCGGCAGCAACCAGTATTTCTTGCGGTTGCCCATGTAAGACAGGAGTTCCCGAGTAAGGTCCATTTTCGTGTCCTCTGTCCGATACAGTAAGGGATAGGTTCTTCAAATTCAGAACTGGTTTTTCATCGTGGCCTCGGCCGCGTCGCCTTTTGGCTTCTCGATCCAATAGGTCTTTGCGTTCTTGTCGAACTGCGCGGCCAGCGCGTCATGCCTGCGCAGCCTGAGATAGAAGCCGATCGGCACGAAGGTCGTGACGTAGATCAGGAACATCACGACGGGGTTGACGATCCTGAAAAGGACGACGCCGAGCTGCATCCAGAGGTGGTTGGCGCGTGTCAGGGTCGCGGGCGCGATGAACGCCAGGACGACAAGAACCGCGCCGATCACGGCAATTACGGCCGTCACCGTGGTTATCTCGGAAGCCCGCCACCATTTCACCAGAGCGATCAGCAAGAGGATGCCACCGACGGTATAGCCGAAACTTCTGTTCGACGGTCCTTCCGGGAGCTTCTCTTTGAGTGGTCCGTGAGAAATGCTCATTGCTATCCACCTCAAAGCGGTTAGCTAAAAACGCTCATTTTCAATTGTACCGAGGAATGAGAAAATTTAGTCATTTATAATGAGAGAATATGAGCGGCAAATACTGGGATAGGTCAATATGCCAATGGATATAGACGGGCATATCCTGCTCGTTTTCTTGGCGGCCCATGCTGATGTTGAGGACTTTGTACGGACGCTTGCGGTGTTACAGCTGCCCTGACGCAAGCGCGAGGATGTGTCGGATGCCGATCAAGCCCTAACCTTGGGTATACTCGTGGCTGAAGGCAATTGAGAATATGATCATAAAAGCGTATTCTTGCATGATTTTAGAAGGTGCGCTTAGCGACTCCAAGATTCGTGCTGCCCATATCGTTAACGGTGTGGTTGTCTCGGTCTGCAGTCGACATTTAGTTTTGTTCTGGATCGCCGCGCGTATTTGCAACTTGGCGGGGATCGGCCGAAGGCGGAGACAACGGCATGAGGCTGGAGCCGACAGACTGTTTCAGCGCTCGGCGTTGGAGCCCGGCGGGCAACCGTCTGCGGCCGGAGTTGAGATCGGCGATCGACGGGGACCAGGCTTCGGGACGTAAGGTGTGGGCGAACACCTTCCGCGCCCGATCCGACAAGGTAATCGCTGTCGGGCGCATCCTTCTTGCCGCCGGCAGCGTGTGGATCGTCTGGCTTGATTCCGTTCATGTGCCGCTGCCGCCCGAGCCGATCTATTTTCTTCTGACTGTTTATCTGTTCTACGCGGTCGCGGCCGCCTTTCTAGTCTGGCGCACGGACATTTCGCGGGTTCGCGGCACCCTGGTCCGCCATGTAATCGATGTTGCTGCCCTGACCACATTCATGTCGATGACCGATGGTCCAGCCAGCCCGTTCTTCATGTTCATGCCGTTCACGCTGCTTTCAGCGACCCTGCACTGGCGTTGGCGCGGGGCGCTTTACACAGGCCTTGTCTGCCTGGCAGCGTTGCTCTACCTCGGATACTTCGACACCAACGAGCTGCTCGATCCGGATTCGGACACGACCACCAACGCATCGCGGCTTCTTTTCATTTTCGTGGCTGCGGTCTTGCTGGTTTGGCTCGGCGCACATCAGGAAGCAGTCAGAGCTGAGCTGTTACGCCTCGTCCAGCGAACGCCGGCCCAGCCAAGGGGCCGTGAGTGGCCAGTACGCACGGCACTCGATTACGCCGCCCACGTCATGCTGGTGCCGCGCGCACTGCTATTGTGGACGGACGCGGAAGAGCCTTGGACCTATGCGGCTTTGTGGAACAAAGGCGAACTCGAGGTCGTGCAGATGTCGCCAGACGCCTTTGGCAGCTGGACGGACGAGAGATTACTGTACAGCAGCCTGCTGATCACTGAGGCCGCGGCCGGGCGCCTTCTCATCCACACGGGCGAGGGGCGGTTTCATCGATGGACGGATCCCGAGCCGCCGATCTCGCCGGCTCTCGTCGAGGCTTTCAAGATCAATTCCGCGGTCTCGACCTTTTTCCAGGTCGACGATCTCCAGGCACGCCTCTTTGTATTGGAGCCACCCGCACTCACGCTCGACGACGTTGCGATCACCGAGATTATTGCCGACCGGATAAAGGCCCTGTTCGAGCAAGCCATCCTGGTGCGGCAGCTGAGCGACGAGGCAGCAGTGAACGAGCGTATCCGTATCGGTCGCGACCTGCATGACGGCGTCCTCCAGGCCCTTGCGGGCACCGCATTGCATCTTCAGTCGCTGCGGAAGCTCACCGATGTGCGGCCGGAGGTTCTGGCGGAGCGCCTCGACACCATCCAAGCGATGCTGCAGGACGAACAGCGGGAGCTTCGTGGCTTCATTCGGGCACTCGAGCCGGGCGGCAACCTGAGGGCTACCGACGAAATGAGCCTTGAGCGGCAACTCGAGGCGTTGGCGGTGCGGCTTAGTCAGCAATGGCAGATCGACATATCGATCGCCTTCGATCCACCGGCTGGCATCGATCTGCCGTTGGCTCTCACCTATGAACTCGCCCGCATGACCTCTGAAGCGACCGCCAACGCAGTCCGGCATGGCGGAGCGCAGACGGTCCGGATCGTGGTCCGGGTCGACGCTGGTTCGATCGTGCTGACGATCGACGACGACGGCATCGGCTTCGGCTATGGTGGGCGCCTTGACCATACTGAGTTGCAGCGGGAAAAAATCGGGCCCCGCAGCCTGCGTGAGCGCGCGGCGGCGCGCGGCGGAAAACTTGCGATCGAAAGGATAGCGGAATGGACAAGGGTCATCGTCATGTTGCCGATGCCGCAGTAACGCTGCGCGCAATCGTCGTAGATGATCACCGGATCGTCCTTGACGGGCTGCGCCGCCTGATCGAGACCGTGCCTGGCTGGCAGGTGGCCGCGACCTGCGAGCGCGCCGACGATGCGTTGCAGATCCTCTCAGAAAAGGCTGTCGACATCGTTGTTGCCGACCTTCGCATGCCGCAAATGGACGGACTTGAATTCATCCGTCGGCTGCGTATTCATGGACAGCAGATCGCAATCGTCATCCTGACGGCCGACATCTCCGACGACCAAATCGCCGAAGCGATGAAACTCGGGGTGAGCGGCATCGTGCTCAAGGAGCAGGCGCCTGACACCCTGCTCGATTGCATCGATGCAGTGGCCGCCGGCAAGACCTATTTGCAAGATCGGGCGCTGACCTCTGCGCTCGATCGGATACGGATGCAGGAGACCGCGTGGACGCAAGGGGGTGAACTCTTGACCCAGCGCGAAATTGAAGTGTCGCGCCTGGCGGCCTCCGGCATCCGAAGCAAGGAGATCGGCGCCCGACTTGGTATTTCTCCGGGCACCGTTAAGTTGCATCTCCACAGTATCTACAGCAAGCTTGGCATCGCGACGCGCGTCGAACTTGCCAATCGGGCCAGCCGGCTCCTGAGAGCGCCAGAGTAGCGGCCAACGGTTGTGTTCAACGAGTTCCAAGATCATCGAAGCCGCCGTTTGTTTGCGGTGGATTAGCAAGTACACATTTTTCTTTCTGCATTCGTCGTAGCTTTTCGTAGATTTCGTTCAAGGAAATATAGCTATGAATTCAAGAAGGGTTGCGGCGATACTGTGTGGAGTGCTCGCCGTCTATCTGCTTCTCAGCCCGATATACGCGCTATACCATTTCAAGGAATACGCCTCTTCGATCCCGTTGATTGCGCGCTACGTCCTTGCGCCAGTCGTACTGGCACTCTTCTTCCTTGCCGTCGGCCTCTTTGCGAAGCCGTCCGTCGCTCTCACTGCTGGCGTCTATGCCTTAAGCGTTCTTGGTGGGCTGTTCCTATTTGAAACCCTGCTGACATTGCGCTCCGTCCCGGTTCGCATGTCTATGCTGGGACAATTGTCGCCCGAGCAGAGCGCCGCTATCGCGCGGGAGGGTGACGTCGTGCGCGGCTTTACCTTGCCGCAGCTCAACAGACTGTCTGATGTCAAGGACCTGAACCGTGCCGTTCTTTCCGGGTTCCCTGCGCAGCAGGTCATTCTTTGCGCGCAACCGTCCAGTGTCGTCAGCTACAGGGCAGACCGCTATGGCTTCAACAATCCGGACTCGGTTTACGATAGCGGCCGGATAGACGTGATGCTGCTCGGCGACTCCTTTGTCGAAGGTTTCTGCTTGCCGCCAGGCGTCGATCTCGTCTCGCAGCTGCGCCAGAAGGCCGTCTCGGCCGTCGGCTTCGGCATTCGGGGCAGTGGCCCTCTAACAGAGCTCGCAATGCTAGGGCGGTTCGGTCCGATGCTCAGGCCACGCCATGTTCTCATTGTGTTTTTTGAGGGCAACGACTGGCGAAATCTGGAGGGAGAGCTCTTGATTTCATGGTTGCGTTCCGCCCTTGACGAATATGCCGATTTTGGCACGCCGCAAAGCGCAGGCGCGGCAATGCTTCGAGCAAGGGCCGCCATCGGCGAACTCAACCGCCAGCCCATAACGGTGGCGGACCTGCTTGCAAGGACCGAAGTGCTGCGCAACTTCTTTGCCCTGCAGCAGACCTTTGCACGGCTCGGGTTGAATTTTCCGGGGGCGACGCAGGATATTCCAGAGTTTAGGCATGTCCTTCGGCGGTCAAAATCGATCGTGCAGAGTTGGGGCGGCTCGCTCCAGCTCGTCTATGTGCCGAGGGTCGATCGGTATCTGGGCGCTTTTTCCGCTCGCTCCGCTTTCGAGCCGCTGCGCTCGCTGGTCGCGCGAGGTGCGGCCAGCGAGGCTGTTCCCCTCATCGACCTTTCGACCGCTTTCGAAGGGCGTCCTCGGCCACAGGAGTTGTATGGCGCGGATGGTCACTTCAGCGACAGCGGCGCAGTGTTTGCAGCCGAGATCATCGCCCGCCACATCCAGGATGGGTCGATCGCCGATGCTGCGGTTCGAGAGGGGCGATAGAACGGCAATCGCGATCTGCCGCCCGCGTTGCTGCCCATGACCTTCCGACAATTCGCCGTACATCATGAAGAAACAAGGCTGGAGTATATCCATCTGGATATATTCAGAATGAAAATCCTGAGATAGAGTTCGGAATTGTAAGGCGTATCCGGCAGAGAAGCGAAATCGCCGAAGCTCATGTCGCTGTATAAAAAATAGATTATTGGTGTCGTAGTCAAAAAATATTCACGGTGTTCTTCTCTGCTTCGGAGGGCCACTATGCATGTTCAAAGTGTTATTGAAATAGCGCAAACAGACGGTCGGATTCCGGTCGAGATAATCATAAAGGGTTATCGTTTGAGCCAGAAGCGGCTTACCGTCTTCGTATTGAACGAGGTGACGCCGGCCGCGGTCAATCGCGTGCTCGATCCCGTGGTGCCGACGTTACCTCTTCTTATTCCCGGCGTGCTCTACGTCAAGATTTCAGATGATGCCCGCGTGCGCGAGGCCGTCGAGACCGCGGAGGTCGTCTACGCCGCCACCAGTCTGTTTCGCGACCTGTTGACCGGTTACGGGATCTTGCCCGGCCTGCTCCGGCCGGTCGAACTCCTGCGACCGGGTTCCTCCAGGTGCACCGGGCCCGCGGACGCCGGCGAACAGAAGCGTGCGGCGTCTCCGGCGAAAGTGCCGAGGCGGACGACCACCTATCTCGCCAGCCTAGTGCGGTCCTACTGGCGCGAAGCCGGAAGCGGCTGAGTTGGGCGGTGCGGCATTAACCCCAAATGTTTCAACACAGAGCGTACGATCAAGATGTCAGCCGACATGTCCCGAAAAGCCGAACGTCCGGATGCGCTCAATCTCAACAATCCGACGGCTACGCCTTCGGATTTCCTTGACCAAGACAGGCCCCGGTCGAATGGGATCCTGCAGCGCATGCGCCGTTCGCGCAACTTCGGCGGCGTGATGGATGGGCTGATCATCGTCGTTTCCGGCATTGCCGCCATTCTGATCTGCGAGACGGTGTTGCGGTTTGTGCCGAGCCTCCAGTCGCCGGTCGGCGAGGGCGAATATGTCTATTGCGGCGTGCCGCGGGCGCGCCACCAGTCACACGCGCTGTATGGCTACACCGAAATACCGGGCAACAGCTATTTCGAACGCTTCAGCCCGTTTGACCCGTGGAACCATATCCAGATCAACAGCGACGGCTTCCGCGACAATGCGACCGGCAACGGCGCGCCGATCCTGGTTCTCGGCGATTCCATGGTGCGCGGTTCGCTCGTCAAGGAGAGTGAGACCTTCAGCGCGCTTCTGAACGCCTGGCATCCGCAACTCCTCTTCAAGAACTACGGTACCGGCGGCTACGGCCAGCCAAACGAGATCCGGCTCTACGAGGACAAGGGTCCCACCATTCCGCACAAGCTGGTCGTCGTCGGCCTTTCGCTCAGCACCGATGTCGAGGACAACGCCGAGCGGGCCGTGCTGACGCCATCGTCGGCCGAGATCACGGTCGAACCGGCGGGGACTGGAGCGAAGAAGCCCAGCCTCGCTCTGCAGGCGCACCTGTACCTGTGGCAGAAAAGCAAGCTCTACAATTGGTTCTATCTGACGCTGCTGCGGCCCTATATCGGCGACAGGGCGTCCCGGCGGGACATGGACCAGGCGATCGAGCTGACGCGTCGGCTGTTCGTGCGGCTTGCAGGCGATGCGTCAGCGAACGGTGCCGAACTGCTCATCGTTATCCTGCCCGGCTGGGCGGAACTTGCGGGCCGCGACGACGGTCTGCAGCCGACAAAGCAGCGCGAGATGGTCAAGGCATTCGCCGCCGCGACACCAGGGGTTTACGTGGTCGATCCGACGGCGAAGCTCGCTGCCAGCGACCCGATGAAGACCTATGGCAGCGGCGACAAGCACCTGTCCCCGCTCGGGCATTTCGTCGTGGCCGTGGCGATCGACAAATGGCTGCTCAACAGCTGGCGCGGCGGCCAGGGCCTCACGACTGCCAAGCATGAATTCGTTCAGAGCGCTGTGGTCCAGCCTGATTGCCTGCAGCTTTCGCAGGTCGCGCCGTGATCGGCGGACCTGAAAGGAAGATCAGATGTACACCAATGCATCCAGAGCCGAACCGAACAGCGGCCGGAAATCTACCATTCTCAGGCGAGCACCACTCGCTGTGCTCGCGACGGCGTTCAGCCTCGCTCTCTTCGGTCTGATGATCGAAGGCATGGCGCGTACCGTCTTCGACAACGGCATGGATTTCGACCTCGAGATGTGGAAATACGCCCGCGACCTGAAACGCGTCAGCGCCGAGCCGGCGATCGGCCACGAGCACATTCCGAACTCTATCGGCGTCTTCATGGGTGTGCCGGTGAGCATCAACTCGATTGGCCTGCGCAACAGGGAAGTCGGCCCTGTTGCCGACGGGACGACGCGGGTGGTGATGCTCGGGGATTCGCTGACCTTCGGCTGGGGCGTGAAAGAGGAGGATACGCCGTCCAGGCTGCTGGAAACGGTCCTCAACGGTGGCACCACCGGGGCGCGCAATTACGAGGTCATCAACACCGGCGTCGGCAACTACAACACGCAGATGGAAGTCGCCTACTTCATGACCAATGGCTTCGAGCTCAAGCCCGATGTCGTCGTTCTCAACTATTTCATCAACGATGCCGAATCGACACCGCGCCGTCGCGAGGTCGGCTGGGGCGAATATTCGCAGGCCTACGTCATCCTTGCGTCTGCCATCGACAAAGTCTCGCGCATCTTCCTCGGCCGGGCCGACTGGAAGGGCTATTACCGGGGTCTCTATGAAGACGGGCAGCCCGGTTGGGCGGAAGGGAAGGAGGCGATCAGGCTGCTTGCGAGCTTCTGCCGCGAGCGCGACATCAAGCTTGTGGTCGTCAACTATCCCGAACTGCATGAACTCAAGAACTACCCCTTCCCGGAGGTCACCGGTGCGGTCGAGACGCTGGCCCAGGACGAGGATGTTCCCTTCCTCGATCTTCGCCCGTCGGTCGAGGATCTCGTACCGGAAACGCTCTGGGTGTCGCCGTCCGATGCTCACCCGAACCGGATCGCCAACGAGCGCTTCGCCGAGGCGATCGCCGGAATGTTGGAACGCTCCTACCCGACGCTCTTCGCCGAGACCGGATCGGTCGCCAACGTCCAGCCGTGAGGCGACCGCGATCGGCCGTTGCGTAGCTTCATGCTCGGCGGTTCGCCGCTAGAGCATGTCGCGCAAAGAGCGCGGCGGTTTTGCGACAACGACATGCGCCAAATCAATAACTTAAGCGCACCGAGCGTATCTGAAAGATCGCGAGGCGCTTTTAGAAATCCACGATCAGGTTTGCGCGGCCGGCACTCGAGCGTGCGCCGTTTCCGAATTCGCCGAGATAGGTGATCGCCAGCCGCGCGGATTTGGAGAGGCGGGCGGAGATGCCTGCCTCCATCACCACGGCATCGCGCGCCATGGGAACGCCGGCGATGGTGAAGGGGGTGGCGCCGGCAAAGGCAAGCCGCGCGGACGGCGCAATGTCGCCGCCGGCGTGGCGCCAGCCGAGCATGCCCGAGGCGGAGACCGGGACCTGGCTTGCCGGCAGGTCCGCCCACCAGCGCACGCCGATGGTTGTCAACGTGGCGTCGTCGTCGGCGTCATCCGCCGACAGCGCCGCCGAACCGCCGGCCTCCCTGAACTGATCGGTATCGAGATAGACATAGGCAAGGTTCGCGAACGGCTGCAGCCGGATGGCGTCGGCGTCGAGGGTGACGGAAAGGTCGGCAAACACCTGGGCAACGCTGCTGTCGTAGTCGGCAGTCAGCCGATCGCTGAACGAGCCGAAGGCAAGGTCACGCTCGGACGAGACTTCGTTATGGGTGTAGATCGCGCCGCCTGCAAGGTTCAGCGCCCCGATGTTCCCATATCCGTAGAGGCCGGCATGGTAGGCATCGACACGCGCCTGCGGCTGAACGGTGAGATGGCTGTAGCCGAGGATCCCGCCGAGGCGCCAATCGTCGGAAACCGACGTATCGGCGCCGACGAGGACACCCGCCGTGCGGCTATCGATAGCTGCTGCGTTGCCGTCACCGGACAAATGGCCCGCGCCTGCAAACCCCGACGTCCAGAAGACAGCGTCCTCGGTTTCCTGAAGGGTCGAGACGGCCGAGCCCGCGCGCTCCAGAATGGCGTCCCGCGGAAAACGGCTGTCCCACATCAGCGCGCTCTTGACCGAAGCGTGGACCTCGCCGCTCAGTTGGGAAAAGGCGCTTGCCGCCGTTGCATCATCCAGCGAGAGCACGGCCAGCGTGAGCGGGCTCGTGATGCCCAGCGCTTCGACAGCGCTTGCCGCTGCGCGCCCGTTGGCGGTTTCTGCGAGGTCCGCGAAGGCAACGTCGTTGCGGTCGAGCCTCAGATCGATGCCGGTGGCGCCATAGGTCAGCGTCGGCGACAGGAACGCAAGATTGCTCGTCACCGCGTCGAACCGGCCGCTGACAGTGCCGGCAGAAACGATCGTGTAGCTCGTCGACGGGTCATAGACGCCGCTGCCGGCGAGGACCGCCAACCTGCCGCCCTCAAGCGAAAGCGCGCCCGAAACGGCCAGGCGGTCTGATTGCCCTGCCGCATCCACATCGACCTGATAGATCGAGCCCGAACGGAACGTCAGGTCGCCGTTGACGGTGGCAACCGCGATGCCGGGGCCGGGAGAGACCACACCACCGGCATTGATCGTCAGGCCGCCAACGATGCCGCTGCCGGACAAGAGACCGCCGTCGAAGATCTCGACCGTCCCGGCGACCGTACCCTGATTGACGAGCGCGCCGCCCGTGATGCTTGCCGGACCGCTGATCGTGCCGGTGTTTTCAAAGAGGCCGCCGCTACTTGCAAGCGAAGCGATGGTTCCGTCGTTCGACCCGGTGCCGGCGTTGGAAACTGCCCCGGCAGTCGCGCCGCTGTTGTTGGTGAACGTGCCGTTGGCACCGATCTCGACGTCGGCGAGCGCCGCATTGTTGACGACGCTGCCGCCGGCAACGGTTGTCTTTCCGGTCACCGTGCCGTTGCCGTTGTTGGTGAAGGATCCGCCATCGTTGCGCACGGAAGCGATGGTTCCGGCATTCGAAAGGGTGCCGGCGTTGGTGACGTTGCCGGCCACGGCGCCGCTGTTGTTGACGAAGGCGGCGGCGGCCGCGACATCGGCGTCGGTGACGACAAAGTTGTTCGTCACGGAGCCGCCTGTAACCGTCGTCTTCCCGGTGACTGTGCCGCCGGCATTGTTGGCGAAGTTTCCGGCTGTGTTGGTAAGTCCGGCGATCGTGCCGGCATTCGACGCGGCGCCGCTGTTGGTGACGGCTCCTGCGCTCGCGCCCGAGGTGTTCGTGAAGGTGCCGCCCGCGCCGACGGTGACCGTACCGAGGGTCGCGTTGTTGGTGACGGCGCCGCCCGAGACCATGGTTTCGCCGGTCACTTCGCCGCCGAAATTGTTGGTGAAGCTTCCGGCGTCGTTGCGCACCGATGCGATGGTGCCGGCGTTCGAGACCGTCCCGGCGTTGGTAATCGCTCCCGCCGTTGCGCCATTGTTGTTGACGAAGGCGGCCGCTGCCGCGACATCCGCGTCGGTGACGACGAAGTTGTTGGTGACGGTTCCGCCCGCCACCGTCGTTTTCCCGGTGATCGTGCCGCCGGTGTTGTTGGTGAAGTTCCCCTGGGTGTTCGTCAGCGAGCCCATGGTTCCGGCGTTGGAGGCGGTGCCGGCATTCACCGTCGCGCCGGCGACGGCGCCGGTGTTGTTCACGAAAGTGCCCCCGGCCGAAACGTTGACGTCACCGACCTGGCCGTTGTTGGAAAGCGACGTGGCGCTGCCGACGCTGGCGCTGTCCAGCGTTCCGTTCACCGACACGTTGCCGCTGTTCAGCGTCAGTCGTCCGTTGAGGTCCCCATCGATCGACAGGCTGCCGCCGTTCAGCTCGACATTGGAGGTGAGTGCGCCGCCTGCGTTGATGCTGACGCTTCCGGAATTGATCGTGCTGCCGTTGGTGACGGTCAGCGCTCCGGTGTTGGAGATAGTGACATTTCCGCCGTCGACGCCAAGCTGGCGGATCGTACGGCTGTCGTTGACCTGCGGAGAGCCGGTTTTGACCTCCGCTGCGTCGTTTGCGCCGGGCAGGGCGGGCGCCCAGTTCGCGCCGTTGCCGAACTCATTGTCGGCTCCCCCGGTCCAAACGGTCTGGGCAAGCGCCGGCGTCGAGAGGGCAAGAGAGGCTAGTGCCGTGAAAAGGCCGAGGCGTTTGGAAAGGACCGCGAGCGGTGTTTGTCGCATGGGTGCCGCCGGTGCTACGAACGCTCGCGAATCAGCCAGCGGAATGGGTAGCTTTGGCTATCTAATCATGGTTAACGATTTACTACCACCTTTGCTCCCGGGCCAGATGGGACACCGCCATCGCCCGGTGGCAGAGCCGAAAGTTTCGGCTCCGCTTGCCCCTTGAAGCCGCCGGAAAACGTTTGCTCAACTGAGCGGGAAGCCCATGGCCGAGACCATCTTGAGCCAAGGCCTGCGCCAGCCGCCGGACTTGTCGGCGGTGTCGAGCGCATACATGGTGATCTGCGCGCCGAGCCAGCGGAACGGCTCGGGCGGGATCGTATTCGGAAGGCTGGTGGCGAAATCGAGCCGGCTCTCCGGGGTCTTCGAGCCGTCGAGGATATCGAGCGCGATGCGTGCGCCGAAACGTGATGCCGAGACGCCGAAGCCGGAATAGCCGCCGGCATAAACGACCTTTTCGTCATGGTAGCGCTGGAAGTGCACGGCCATGCGGGTGCTGAGATCGATCGGCCCGCTCCAGGCATGGCTGAAGCGCAGGCCTTCGAGCTGCGGGAAGGTGTCGAAGAAAGCGGCGGCGAGCGGCTCATAGGTATCGAGCTCCCTGTCGACCGACGGGAACGGATCGCCGGCAAAGGCATAGGCGAGGCGTCCGCCGAAGATGATCCGGTTGTCCTTGGTGAGCCGCATGTAGTTCATCTGGGTGCGGGTGTCGTAAACACCCTGCCGGTGGCTCCAGCCGATCGAAGCCATCTGGTCTGCCGACAAGGGCTCCGTCGCCAGCACCCGATCGCGCACGGCGACGACCCTGTTTTTGATCTTCCTGTGGCCCGAGACAAAGGCATTGGTGGCGAGCAGCACCTTGGGCGCGGTCACGCTGCCGGAAGGCGTATGCGCCTTCATCCGGTCGCCGAGGTCTTCGAGGCCTGTCAGCTCGGTGTTTTCGAAGATCCGTACGCCGAGCGTGAGCGCGACCCGCTTCAGTCCGAAGGCAAGCAACGCCGGATGCACCGTGCCGCAGATGTGCTTCGACCAGACGCCGGCCTTGTAGCGCGGCGAATTGATCTCGGCGCGCACCGCGCTCTGATCGAGGAAGACGGCCTGGTGGCCATATTTCAGATGGAGTTCGTGCTCCTCGTGCAGCGCCTCGATATGGGCGTCGTCGACAGCGACGGTCAGCTCTCCGCCCCATTCGGCATGACAGTCGATCGCATGCTCGTCGAGCGTCGCAAGGAAGCCGTGCATGTTCTCCTGGCCAAGCTTCTCAAGCGCTGCGATATCCTTGGGGAAGATGCGAACGGCGTTCGAAAGGCCGTGCATGACGGAGGTCGAAACGACGCCGCCCGGACGGCCGGATGCGCCATTGGCGACCGATCCCTTCTCGATCAGCACGACGTCGATTTCCGGCTGGCGCTGCTTGGCCTGGATGGCGCCCCACAACCCGGTAAAACCGCCGCCAACGACGAGCAGATCGGCGTTCAGATGGCGCGCCAGCCGTTCGCGAGCCTCGGGCGCATCCGGCCGGTCGAGCCAGAAGGGCGTCATCGTCACATCTGCAAGGGCTTTGCTTCTGACCTTGGTCATCGGGCGCCTCACATCACTTCGCGGCGGGTGCGGTGTAGAGGACGTAGACCTTGCGCATCGTCTCCAGCACCTCGAAACGGACCTCGATACCGGCCGGCAGGACGTAGCTTTCGCCAGCTGAAAAGGTCTCGACGGATCCATCGGGATTGGTAATCGCCACCTTGCCCGAGAGGATGACGCTGTATTCGTTGCCGTCGGGATAGGACAGCATTTCCGCGTACGGCGTCGACTGCCAGGTGCCGATGACCACGGCCTTGTCGGGGCTTTCGAAATGAACATCGCCGAGCTCGTCCGCAAAGCCCGAAAGGATCGCCTCCGGCGGCACGACGCTGCATTTCTCAAGGGCGTTGAGGCCGACACCATCGCGCCCGAGTTTGATGACCTTCGACATGTTCACTCCAGTTCAGAAAGACGAGCGCCAAGTCGATCGGCCGCGCGCCAGGGTTTCGTTGCTTCAATCTTCTGCGGAAAGACGGGATGCCCGAGATCAATATGCCGTCTCGACAGTCACGTGCCGCCTTGCCTGCCGCGGATCTACTGTGCGGCTTGCATCATTTTTCTAGGCGTCGGTATCGCTGCCCGGAATACGCCAAAGGGCTAGGTTCGCTCCTCGGCGGACCATCCGCGCCGCGCCGCAAGGCCTTGCCCCGCCGGGTGTCGGCCACCTATGCCGTTGTTTTGGTTCGCCAAAAGATAGTTTTGGAAAACCCGTAGTGAAAATCCGTTACTTGCGGCGAACCCAACCTTCGCCTAGTCTGCGCTTGGAGGAGAACAGCATGAACGACGATACGATCATCAAAGTCTGCGCCCCGGCGCAGCGGGCGTCCGGCGTGGGCGACCTGGCGCTGTCGCTTATGGAGGGGGTTGGCCGTTCGGATTTCCAGGACCGGCTGGCCCAGTCGCTGAAGCGTCACATCACGATCGATGCAGGCCTGATGCTCCTCTATCGACGCGACGCAGCGCCGAAGATCCTGTTCAACGACTGGCGCACGGACAGGGGGCTGTCGGATATTCGCGCCTATCTGCAGGGGCCGTACCGGATGGATCCGTTCTACCGGCTGGCGCTCGACAATGGCGACGACGGACTTTATCGCCTGCGGCAGATCGATCCGTCCTTCGACCGGTCGCAATATTACCGCGACTACTACCGGCATTCCGGCCTGCACGACGAATTCAACGTCTTCATCGGCATTGACGCCGACACGAAGATCGCGATCTCGCTGGCACGGCGCCATTCGCATGCGGCCTTCAGCGGCGAAGATCAGGATTTCCTGCAGAAAGCGGCGCCGCTCATCAGCATGGCCGTGCTTCGGCATTATCGCGATCTCAGGCCCGAAGGCCTGGGCGACGACGGCTCGCCGCTGCAAAGCGCCCTGGCGCAGGCGGTCAGGAACTTTGGCCGCAGCCTGCTCACCGATCGCGAATGCCAGGTGGCGCAGATGATCCTGCGTGGTTACTCGGTCAAGGGGGCTGCCGAAAAGCTCGGCATCTCGCCGGCGACCGTCAAGCTGCATCGCCGCAATCTCTACGCCAAGCTCGACATCACATCGCAGACAGCACTGTTCTCGCTGTTTATCGACGCCGTGTCGTCGGCAAGCAACGCCTTTGAAGATCCGCTGGCCACATATCTTTCGCCGGGCGGCGCGCTGAGGCCGCACTGAGCCAGCGCGTTACGCCGGCAATCCCGGGAAGAACTGCTCTTCCCGGGAACTGTTTCAAGCGGCAGTTACCCGTTGTTCGGAACGCCGCGAGACCAGTTGCGCGGCCACCAATCCAAGCACGACGATGCCGAGGATGATCGTTGAGATCGCGTTGATCTCTGGCGTCACGCCGAACTTGATCTGCGAATAGATCTTGATCGGCAGGGTCGATGCACCCGGGCCGGTGGTGAAGCTCGATATCACCAGATCATCCAGCGACAGGGTGAAGGAGAGCAGCCAGGCGGAGACCAGCGCCGGGATCATGTTCGGCAAGGCGACGCTGACGAAGGCCTTGGCCGGCGGGCACCCGAGGTCGCGGGCTGCCTCTTCGAGCGAGGGGTCGAGCTCGACCAGCCGCGACTGCAAGACGACGGTTGCAAAGCAGAGCGTGAAGGTGGTGTGGGCGAGCGTGATGGTCAGCGGCCCGCGATCAATCCCGAGCGTCACGAACATCAGAAGCATCGAGACCGCCATCACCACTTCCGGCATGACCATCGGCGCAAGCAGCATACCGTTGAGCAGCGCCCGGCCGCGGAACCGCCGCAGCCGCACCATGACGACCGCCGCAAGCGTGCCGAGAATGGTCGCGGCCGTCGCCGAGACCGCGGCGACCAGGAAGCTCACCTTCGCGCCTTCGATGATCGAGGGGTTGGCAAGAACGGTCGCGTACCATTGGGTGGAAAATCCGCCCCAGACGGTCACCAGTTTCGAGCCATTGAAGCTGTAGACGACGAGGACCGCGATCGGCAGGTAGAGGAAGGCGAGGCCGAAGAGGATCGACAGCCGATTGAACCAGCTTGGTTTGGTCATGGCGATCTCCTCAGCCTTGCGCGCGCGCCTGGCGCGACTGGAAATAGACGATCGGCACGACCAACAAAGCGAGCAGGACGATCGTCACGGCGGCCGCCGTCGGCCAGTCGCGGTTGTTGAAGAATTCGAGCCAGATGGCGCGGCCGATCATCTGTGTGTCGGCGCCGCCGAGCAGATCCGGGATGACGAACTCGCCGACGACGGGGATGAAGACCAGCGCGCAGCCGGCCGCAACGCCGGGCAGGCTCAACGGGAAGGTGACCCGCCAGAAAGCGGAGATGCGCGAGCAGCCGAGATCGCGCGCCGCCTCGATCAATGTCTTATCGGCGCTGCTCAAGGTCGAGTAGATCGGCAGAACCATGAAGGGCAGGTAGGTGTAGACGATGCCGATATAGATCGCCGTCTCGGTGTTGAGGATGCGCAGCGGTTCGCTGATCAGGCCGATCTTCAACAGGAGCGCGTTTAGCAGGCCGTCGTTCCTGAGGATGCTCATCCAGGAATAGACGCGGATCAGCATCGAACTCCAGAAGGGGACAATCACCAGGAAGACCAGCAGCGAGCGTGACGACGGCGAACAGGAGGCAATGCCGTAGGCGAGCGGATAGGCGATGAAGAGCATGGCGGCGGTCGAGATCGCCGCGATCTTGAGGCTCGTCAGATAGGCGAGCAGGTAGGTGTCGTCGGTGAGAACATAGAGGAAGTTCTCGAAATTGAGGCGCAAGTTCAGGATCGAGCCGTCCCAGGCGGTCAGCGGCTCGAAAGGGGGCATGCCGAGGCGCACGGTCGAAAGGCTGATGCCGGCGACGAGCGCGAAGGGCGCGAGAAACAGCACCAGAAGCCAGGCATAGGGAATGGCAATCAGCAGGCGTTTGCCCCAGTTCGTCGTTGCGGAAGGGGTGGCCGCGGGAGCGATGGCGACAGAAGACATGGTGATCTCCTACTCCGCCAGCAGGCGGCTTGCCTGCGGCGGCCAGCTTGCGAACACGCGGTCGCCGACGCGGAGATCGCTTTCGCCGCCGAGATTGACCCGGCGCGCGTCGAGTGTTGCGCCGGAGTTCAGTCGGACGCGGTAGTGCCGCTCGACGCCGGTATAGGTGAGTTGCTCCACCGTGCCTTCGAGGCCGCTGCCCGAAGTCGAAAGCTCCACCCGTTCCGGGCGAACCGAGACCCAGAACGGCTGATCGAGTGCCACCCGGTCGGTGAAGCCGGCGCGCAGACCGCCGCCGGCCTCGTCGCTTTCGATCCGGAGCTCTTCGCCGCTGCGCTCCGCTCGGCCCCCGGCAAAGACATTCGTCTCGCCGAGGAACTTGGCGACATAGCGCGACCGCGGCGTTTCGTAGACTTCTGACGGTGAGCCCACCTGCAGCACCTGCCCCTGCTTCATGATGGCGATGCGGGTAGAAACGGTCATCGCCTCGTGCTGGTCGTGGGTGACGATGATGAAGGTGAGGCCGAGTTCGCGTTGCAGGCGGACGAGTTCGAGCTGGGTTTCGGTGCGCAGGTTCTTGTCGAGCGCGCCGAGGGGCTCGTCGAGCAAAAGCACCTTGGGCCGCTTGACCAGCGCCCGGGCGAGCGCCACGCGCTGGCGCTGGCCGCCGGAAAGCTGCGCCGGCTTGCGGTCGAGCAGTGCAGACAGCTGCAGCTTTTCCGCCACCTCGTCGATGCGCTTCCTGATCTCGCTCTTGTCGAGGCCGTCCTGCTGCAGGCCGAAGGCGATGTTCTTGCCGACTGTCAGATGCGGAAAGAGCGCGTAGGACTGGAACATCATGTTGGTCGGGCGTTTATGCGCCGGAACGTCGGTGACGTCGGCACCCTCCAACCTGATCGCGCCCGAGGTCGGCGTCTCGAAGCCGGCGATCATCCGCAGCAGCGTCGACTTTCCGCAGCCGGATGGTCCGAGCAGCGAGAAGAACTCGCCTTTCTCGATACTGAGGTTGATGTTGTTGACGGCGGTGACGACGCCATAGGACTTCGCCAGGTTCTCGATCGAAATATAGGATTGCACGGGGTCTGATCCTGCTGTTGACGGTTCGCCTATTGGCCGGCCCTGAACGCCGACCAGACGCGGGTGCGCTCGCGCGTCTGGCGCGGCGGCAGCGACTTGTCGACGAAGAGCTTGGAACGGACCTCCGCAGGAGGGTAGATGTTCGGGTTGTCGCGGATCGCGGCATCGACTTCCGCCGTCGCCGCCGCATTGGCATTGGCGTAGAAGACGTGGTTGCTGATGGCAGCCACCGTCTTCGGCTCGAGAATGTAGTCGATGAAGGCGAGCGCCTGTTCCGGGTCCGGTGCGTCGGCGGGGATCGCCATCGTGTCGAAGGAGATGATCGTGCCTTCCTTCGGGATCGCGTAGTCGACCGTAACGTCGGTCTCGGCTTCTTCGGCGCGGGCAGCCGCAATGCCGGCATCGCCGCTCCACATCAGCGCCAGGCAGAGCTGGCCGGAGGCCATGTCGGCCACGAGCTGGCCGCTCTGCATATGGCGGATAAAGGGGCGCAGCTTCAGCAGCAGTTCCTTGGCTTTGTCGAGATCCTCCGCCTTTGTGGAATAAGGATCGAGGCCGAGATAGTTGAGCGCGATCGGGATCACCTCGTTTGGCGCGTCGACAATGCCTATGCCGCAGTCCTGGAACTTTGCTGCCACTTCAGGCTTGAAGAACATGTCGAGGCTGTTGGTCGGCGCATCCGGCAGGCGCGCGCTGACGAGCTTGGCGTTGTAGGCAACGCCCGTCGTCAGCCACATGTAGGGGACGAGATACTTGTTCGCGGGGTCGTGCTCGGCCACGAGCTTCAGGAGGTCCTTGTCGAGATTGCCGTAGTTCTTGAGGGCGGTGATATCGATCGGCTTTAAAGCGCCGGACTGGATGAGGCGTTCTCCGACGGTTGCGCTCGGAAAGGCGACATCGAAGCCGCTGCCGCCGGCAAGCAGCCGCGTCTCGAGCACTTCCAGCGAATCGTAGAAATCGACCCGCGTTTCCACTCCGGTCCTGGCCTGGAAGTTCGAAACGGTGTCTTCGGCGAAGTAGTCGGAGAAATTGTAGATGAACAGTTTGTCCTGCGCCTGTGCAGTTGTTGAGACCGTGATGGCCGCGAGTGACGCGGCGAGCATGGAGCGCAAAATGGTGCGACGTGAGTTTTGCATGTTTCCTCCCAAAGACACGGTATTTTTGTTTTCGCCAAAGTGATTGGCCGGTCCTGTGAGGGCAACACTCCCTTTGGCTAGGTGCGGGCGGCGCGGCATCGTCGTAAACGGCAATCGACGCCTGCCTTCGCTGGATCGACCGTGTTGGTTTGATCGCGATCGAAGTAACATTCGATCAATGGGCATTTCTCGGCCTGCAGCGCCTGATAGGGTTCCGGCGAGATCAAAAGGGAGAGCCTCGATGGAAGAGAAATTCAACCAGCCGCTCGGCGGCAACGACATGCCCCGCTTTGGTGGCCCGGGCACGATGATGCGCCTTCCAACAGCGGCGTCGGCCGCCGGCCTCGACGCCTGCTTCGTCGGCATTCCCATGGATATCGGCGCGTCCAACCGTTCCGGTACGCGCTATGGACCGCGCCAGATCCGCGCGGAATCCGTGATGATCCGTCCCTACAACATGGCGACCGGTGCTGCCCCCTTCGAAAGCCTGCAGGTCGCCGATATCGGCGACATCGCCATCAATACCTTCAACCTGCCGGCCAATATGGAGATCATCACCCGCAACATCGGCGAGATCCTGAAGCACGACTGCATTCCGCTGACCCTCGGTGGCGATCACACGATCAGCTACCCGATCCTGAAGGCGATCGCCGAAAAGCATGGGCCGGTCGCCCTCATCCATGTCGATGCGCACGCGGATATCAACGACACGATGTTCGGCGAAAAGATCGCCCACGGCACCCCGTTTCGTCGCGCCTATGAGGACGGCTGCCTCAATCCCAATCTCGTTTTCCAGATTGGCCTGCGCGGCACCGGTTATGCGTCTGACGATTTCGACTGGTCGCGTGACAAGGGCTTCACTGTCGTGCCAGCCGAGGAATGCTGGCACAAGTCGCTGGTGCCGCTGATCGAAGGCATCCGCGCGAAGATCGGCAACCACAAGACCTATTTGACCTTCGATATCGACAGCCTCGATCCGGCCTATGCGCCGGGCACCGGTACGCCCGAGATCGGGGGTCTTACCGTCATCCAGGCACTCGAGATCATCCGCGGCTGCCGCGGCCTCAACCTGGTCGGCGCCGATCTCGTCGAGGTGAGCCCGCCCTTCGACACGACGGGAACGACCGCGATCACCGCGGCGAACCTGCTTTATGAAACGCTCTGCGTGCTGCCGGGGGTGAAGTACAAGCGGTAACGGCTCCGGCAAGCTTGATTGCGGATTGGCAGGAGGCCGGAGGCGGCCTCCTTTCCGAAAACCTTTCGAACGCCTTTAGTGCTTTGCCGGGCGCAGACGCCCCCAGATCGGCGCGACGACATTGCCCATGACGACGATCGTGACGGCACCGACGACGAGGGCGAGCAGTGCCTGCTGTGCCGAGGTCGCAAGCCAGCCGACGAGCCCGGGCGCGAACTGAAGCGCCTGCGCGACATGCTCGGAGATGTCGTGGATGAAATGTTCCGGCCCGACCTCGCCAAGTTGCGCCATGCCATGCACGAGAATGCTGCCCCCGACCCACAGCATGGCGGCGGTGCCGATGGCGGCGAGAGCCTTGAGGAACACGGGCATGCCGAGCACCAGTCCGCGGCCGAGCGGCCGCAGGAGCGCGACGGGGTTTTTGGCAAGCGCGACGCCGGCATCGTCGGCCTTCACGATCAAACCGACCGCTCCGTAGACGGCAAGCGTGATGAGGATGCCGACGCCGGCCAGAACTCCTGCCTGCGTGTAGATGCTGGCGTCGGCAACGGTCGAGAGCGTCAGCGCCATGATCTCGGCGGAAAGAATGAAGTCGGTTCGGATAGCGCCCGCAACCTTTTCGTTTTCAAGCGCTGCCGGATCGCTGGTGGCACCGAGCACGGCTTCCTCATGTGCGTGGGCGGCATGGGGGAAGAGGGCACCATAGAGCTTCTCGGCGCCCTCGTAGCAGAGATAGATGCCGCCGACCATGAGCAGCGGCGTGATCGCCCACGGCGCGAAATAGCCGAGCAGGAGCGCTCCGGGCAGAAGGAAAAGCAGCTTGTTCTTGAGCGAGCCGTAGGCAATCCGCGCGATGATCGGCAGTTCCCGTTCCGGCGTCAGGCCAACGACGTAGCGTGGCGTCACAGCCGCATCGTCGATCACGACGCCAGCGGCCTTGGTGCTGGCCTTCACCGTCTGGGCGGCGACGTCGTCGAGCGAGGCGGCAGCCATCTTGGCGATCGCAGTGATATCGTCGAGGAGGGCGATGAGACCTGTGGCCATTGACGGCTGAACCCTTTGAGAGAAATCCGAAAAAGCGGCAGTTAAGTCGCCAGTACCTACCATGGTGTGTCGAGTCAACGGCCGCTGCGGTTGCGTCAGTCATGGTCTGCATCGCAGAGCCTTCAGATGGTCCGGCGGCGGCCATTCTGGTCTTCAAATGTGATCGCCATGCCCGACTGTACCATTGACGCACACTTCGTTTCGATTTACGACTGACGAAATACGAAATTCGTCAGTCGTAAATCGAAAGGCCAGCGATGCCCGTGAACAACGATATCGTCGTCGACCAGACACGGCAGGACAACATCACGCGCATCCTCGATGCGGCGGAGGGGCTGTTTCGGCACTTCGGCTACAGCAAGACCAATGTTGCCGACATCGCCCGCGAGCTCGGCATGTCGCCGGCAAACATCTACCGTTTCTTTGCCTCGAAGACCGAGATCCACCAGGCGCTTTGCGCGCGCATGCTCGCGGCCAGCTACCAGATGGCGCAGGAGATCTGCCAGTTGCCGCTGAGCGCGAGCGAGCGCCTGCACCGCTACGTCCATGCCCAGCATAAAATGACCGTCGAACTGATGCTCGACGACACGAAGGTGCACGAGATGGTGATCGTTGCCATCGAGCGCGAGTGGCACGTCATCGACAAGCACATCGACAGGATCGACGCGCTTCTGGCCGACGTCATCCGCGAAGGGATTGCCGCGGGCGAGTTCCGTGACCAGGACGCCGATGCCGCGTCCCGCTGCTTCGGGGCGGCGACCGTCACGCTTTGCCATCCGCAAATGGTCGCCCAGTGTCTGAGCAAGACGAACCGCGCAAGTCCGGAAGAGCTTGTCGAATTCGCGATCAACGCATTGAAAATCTAGCAGAAATATTCCCGGCGTGGCTTCGGGCCTGCGCCAGCCTGTTTTGGGAGTGCGAACATGTTTAAGCTCATAGAATTTCGCCGCCGTATTTCATTTTTTGCCACTGCTGCACTCCTCTCGACGCTCGCGGCGACACTGGCCGGCTGCTCGCAGGAAAAGACCGAAGCCACTGCTGTGGTGCGCCCGGTCAAGGTCGTCGAGATCGCTGAGGCCGACACGGCCCGCCAGCTCAGCTATTCCGGCTCCGTGCGAGCGCGGACCGAAATGAACCTCGGCTTCCGCGTCAGCGGCAAGATCGTCGAGCGGGTCGTCAATGTCGGCGACCGCGTAAAGGTCGGCGATCTGCTGGCGCGCGTCGACGCCACCGACTATGAGCTCGCCGTACGCAGCGCCTCGGCCAATCTGGAAGCATCCGAGCGCCAGGTCGAGACGGTCAAGCTGGTTCGCGACCGCGCCGAGCAGCTGCTCGCCCGGAAGTTTGCCTCGCAGGCGCAGTTCGACCAGTCGGTGCTGAGCTACAACCAGGCAGTGGCGACGCGCGACGCCGCGAAGTCGGCGCTGTCGCAGGCGGAGAACCAGGTGACCTATACGAACCTCGTTTCCGACCGGCCTGGCATCGTCACCACGATCAATGCCGATGTCGGCCAGGTCGTCGGTTCGGGCACGCCTGTCGCAACCGTCGCCGTCGAAGGCGAAAAGGAAGTGCAGGTCGCCGTGCCCGAGACGGAGATCGCCAATTTCAAGGCCGGCTTGCCGGTCAAGGTCGGGCTCTGGTCCGACACCGGGCTGTCGCTTGACGGCGCGGTGCGCGAGGTGGCCGGCAGCGCCGACCAGCAGTCGCGGACATTTTCCGTGCGGGTGAGCCTGCCGAACGATCCGCGGGTTCTGCTCGGCATGACCGCGACCGTCGAGGCGTCGGCCGGCAATGGCAAGGCGTACGTTTCGGTCCCCTTGAGCGCGCTGGCGCAGAAGGACGGCTACACCATTGTCTGGGTCGTCGATCGCGGCACGGAAACCGTCCGCAGCCGTCCGGTCACGCTTGCGGATTTCACCGCCGATGGCGTGCGCGTCACCGACGGCCTCGACGTGGGCGATCTCGTCGTCGCCGCCGGCACGCAGTTCATGGCCGACGACCTCAAGGTGACGATCTCGGACGCGACAACGCAAGTTTCCGCTTCGGTGCAGGCCGAAGCCCCCCTCGTGCGCTGACACCCGAGAACCGCGGAACCGAGCCGATGACCACCTCCTCTTCCGATGAAAAACGGCCCTTCAACCTTTCTCGTTGGGCCATTGCGCATCCGAGCATGGCGCGCTTCCTGTTCGGCCTCATCATTCTCGCCGGTGTTTTCGGCCTGATGCGCATGGGGCAGAAGGAGGACCCGGATTTCACCTTCCGCGTCATGGTCGTGCAGGCTTTCTGGCCCGGCGCCTCGATCGAGGAGATGCAGGACCAGGTCGTCAACAAGATCGAGCGCAAGCTGCAGGAAACGCCGCATCTCGATTTCGTGCGCTCCTATACCCGCGCCGGCAGTGCGATCATCACGCTGCAGGTCGAGGGCGACACCAATGCGCAGCAGGTGGCGGACGCCTTCTATCAGGTCCGCAAGAAGGTCGGTGACATCTCCAACGAACTCCCGGAGGGATTGCTCGGCCCGTACTTCAACGACGAGTTCGGCGACACCTTCATCACGCTGCATTCGCTGAGCGGTGAAGGCTACAGCTACCCGGAGCTGAAGAAGTTCGCGATCCAGGCGCGCGACATGCTGTTGACGACGCCGGGCGTCGAAAAGGCCGTCATCATCGGCGACCAGCCGGAGAAGATCTACATCGACGTGTCCTCGCAGGTGCTGGCCGAACGCGGGCTGACGCTCAACGACCTGCGCAGCACGATTGCCGGCCAGAACAACATCGATCCGGCCGGCTCCGTCGATACCGGCACGCGCTCGGTGCGCATCTCGGTCGAAGGCAGCCTCGACAAGGTCGAGGACCTGAAGAACCTGCGCCTTCGTGCCGGCGGCCAGATCACCCGCCTCGGTGATATCGCCACGGTCAGCTCCGGTCTCGAAGACCCCTATTCACGCAAGTTCCGCTTCAACGGTCAGGACAGCGTGCAGCTCGGTGTCGTCATGGCCAAGGGCTTCAAGGTGACCGATGTCGGCAAGGCGGTCGAAGCGACCTATGAGCACTTCGAGGCGTCGCTGCCCTATGGCGTCAAGGTCGACCAGGTGTCGAACCAGCCTGAAGTGGTCAAGGAAGCGGTCGGCGAATTCATGAAGGCGCTCGGCGAGGCGCTCGCGATCGTGCTCGTCGTGTCGTTCTTGTCGATCGGCTGGCGCTCGGGCCTGGTGATCGCGATCACTATCCCGCTGGTGCTGGCCGCCACTTTCGCCATCATGTACGAACTCGGCATCGACCTGCAGCGCATCTCGCTCGGCGCGCTGATCATTGCGCTCGGCCTTCTGGTCGATGACGCCATGATCGTCGTCGAGATGATGGAAAGGAAGCTGGAGGAGGGGCTCGTCAAGGTCGAGGCCGCGAGCTTTGCCTATACCTCCACCGCCTTCCCGATGCTGACGGGCACGCTGATCACCACGGCCGGCTTCATTCCCGTCGGCTTTGCCGCCTCGACCGCCGGCGAATATGTGCGCTCGCTGTTCTATGTCGTCGGCATCGCGCTCGTCGTTTCCTGGTTCGTGGCGGTCTATTTCACCCCCTGGCTCGGCAACATGCTTCTGAAGCAGCGCAGCCACGCCGGCAACCATCACGACGTCTTCGACACGCGCTTCTACCGTCGCCTGCGCACGACCGTCACCTGGGCCGTGCGCCATCGCATCATCGTGCTTTCGACGACGCTCGTCCTTTTCTTCGTCAGCCTCTGGGCCTTCCAGTTCATCCCGAAGAACTTCTTCCCGCAATCGTCGCGACCGGAAATCCTCGTCGACCTCTGGCTGCCCGAAGGCACGAGCATCAAGGAAGTCGAAAAGCAGGCCAAGGCCCTCGAGGCCCGCATGATGGACGACGAGGACAAGCGCTTCATCGCCACCTATATCGGCGAAGGTGCGCCGCGCTTCTTCCTGCCGCTCGACCAGCAGCTGCGCAATCCGAACTTCGCCCAGCTTCTCGTGATGGCCAAGGACGAACCGGCGCGCGAACGGCTGATCGCCAAGATGCGCGCGATCCTGGCTTCCGACTTCCCGTCGATCCGCGCCAAGGTCGATCGCCTGTTCCTCGGCCCGCCGACCGGCTGGCCGGTGCAGATGCGCGTCATGGGGCCGGACCGCGAGGAAGTCAGGCGCATAGCCGACCGGGTGAAGGCGAAGTTCCACGAGAACCCGCTGCTCGGCGCCGTGCACGACGACTGGCTGGAGCCGGTGCCGGGCATGAAGCTGGTGATCGACCAGGACCGCGCCCGCGCGCTTGGCGTCACGTCCCAGCGCATCCGTCAGATGCTGCAGGCGAGCGTCACCGGTGCGCCGCTCGATAACTTCCGCGACGGCGAGGAGACGGTGGCGATCGTCGCTCGCGAGCCGGCGGAGAGCCGCAAGCTCCTCAGCTCGGTCGACTCCATCTACATCCCGACCGACTTCGGTGGTTTCGTGCCGCTCTCGCAGGTGGCCAAGGTCGTGCCCGTACTCGAGCAGGGCATCGAGTGGCGCCGCGATCGCCTGCCGACGATCACCGTGCGCGGCACGCTGCCCGATGGCGTGCAGCCGAACGACGTGGCGATGAAGATGTTCGGCGAGATGCAGTCGCTGCGCGACAGCCTGCCCGCCGGCTATTCGATCGCCATCCAGGGCGGGGCTGAAGATTCGGCGGAAAGCCAGGCCTCGATCGCCGCCAAGGCACCGATCATGCTCGGCGTCATCGTCATCCTGCTGATGATCCAGCTCCAGCATTTCGGCAAGGCGATGCTGGTTCTCGCGACCGGTCCCCTCGGCATCATCGGCGCTGCGGCCGCGCTTCTGATCAGTGGCGCGCCCTTCGGCTTCGTCGCGATCCTCGGCGTCATCGCGCTGCTCGGCATCATCATGCGCAACTCGATCATCCTGGTCGACCAGATCGACCAGGATATCGCGGCGGGCATGGACCGCGCCGAGGCGATCATCGGCTCCGCCGTCCGGCGTTTCCGGCCGATCACGCTCACCGCCCTGACGGCCGTGCTGGCGCTGATCCCGATCTCGCGCGGTGTCTTCTGGGGGCCGCTTGCCTACGCCATGATGGGCGGCATTCTGGTCGCGACCGTGCTGACCATTCTGGTGCTGCCGGCGGGCTATGCGCTCTTCTTCGGGCGCGAACCGAAGAAGGGGCCCGTCGAACCGGAAACGGCGGAAGAAGCCGCAGCCGACGATGCAAAGACTGTTCCTTATCCCGCAGCCGTGGCGGCGGAGTAGCGCCGCGGTGGCTTTCGGGGGTGTCGACCGGGCGGCGACCATGCCGCCCGATGTCAGGCGGTGATGTACATCGCCTGACCCTGGGCGAGGCACTGGAAAAGTTCATATCCCAGCCAGATATAGCCGCGGCGTCCATTCCATTCGTATCCCCGGGTCTCACTGAAGCTGTTCTGGATGAGCATGGCCTGCTGCTCGTCGCCATAGCCGATGATCAACATGCAATGGCCGGTGTTCGGCAACTTTTCGAGGGGCCCTGTCAGCGGCTCCGGCCCCTCATATTCCATGAAGCCGCCGTTCAGTGACTTGAGTTTGCCGGGGTTTTGATCGTCCGGTGTTCCGGCAATAATGAAATGTGTGTTTCACTATTGACTCTTTGTGGATCATCCATTCCGTTTGCCGCCCATTGATCATCTGTTTCCAGGGAGGTTTCGAATGAGGAAGTTGTTGTTCGCCGCAGTGGCGACCCTGCTCGCCGGCACGGCGCACGCCGAGAACATCGGTATCACCATCGCCCGTTCCGACAGCGCGTTCCTGACGATCCTGCGTCAGGGCATGGAAGACCGGGCCGCCAAGCTCGACGGCGTGTCGGTTCAGGTCGAGGACGCCCAGAACGATCCGAGCAAGCAGCTGGATCAGGTGCAGAACTTCATTTCCTCCGGCGTTGATGCGATCGTCGTGGTCGCCGTCGATGGTGACAGCACCCCGGCGTTGACGAAACTGGCAAGTGCCGCCGGCATTCCGATCGTCTACGCCAACCACCCGCCGGCCGATGTCGATACGCTTCCGCCGACCGCCGCCTTCGTCGGCTCGAACGAGATCGATTCCGGCACGCTGGAAACGAAGGAAGTGTGCCGGCTGCTTGGCGGCAAGGGCGCCGTCTACGTCCTGATGGGGCCACTCAACAATCATTCGTCCCTGACCCGCACGAAGGATATCCACGACGTCATCGCCACGGACGCCTGCAAGGGCATGAGCGTGATCGAGGAGCAGAGCGCCAACTGGGATCGCCTCGAGGCCAGCAACATCATGACCAACTGGCTGTCGACCGGGCGCGCATTCGATGCCGTCATCGCCAACAATGACGAGATGGCGATCGGCGCGATTCAGGCCATGAAGGCGGCGGGCACCGACATGTCGAAGGTGGTGGTCGGCGGTATCGACGCCACGCCGGACGGGCTTGCCGCCATGGCTTCAGGCGATCTCGACGTCACCGTTTTCCAGAACGCTATCGCGCAGGGCGCAACGGCGATGGATGCGGCGGTCGCCCTGGCGCGAGAGGAAAAGACCGAACGGCAGATCTGGGTTCCGTTCGAACTGGTGACGCCCGAAAACATGAAGGACTATGCCAAGGCGAACCAATAGACCTGCGCGGCACTATCGTCGGATCGCCATCGGCGAGAGACGGTCGGGGGTGGATCTCGGCTTCAATTGACGCCGAAAGCCGGCAGGCCGCGTGCTGCGGCCTGCCGATTCCCTCTCGTGTCCGGCAGATGTCCTCCGATCGCTCCGCCCAGCATGCGTCCCAACCGATTGCCGACGTGCAGATCGCGATCGCGGCCTTGTGGCCGGTGGCTGTTTTCGATCCGCGTCCCTGCCGAGTTGGGACACCCGAACCTTTCCCTGATCCCGGGTTGTGCCGTCGCCTTCCTCGCGATGATCCGCCAGGTGCGCCGTCGAAACCGGCCGACTGAAGGTCTCTCACGCGCGCAACGCGATCGGGGGCCGCGCTTTCGTGTGCCAGCCGGCCGCCGATTGTTCGCACCTGGTTAACCGAATGACAAAAGCACCAACTTCTAAGGGTTGCCCACGGCGCATTTGCGCACGATCTTCTTTCCTGGCCGGAACGGCGGATAGGCACGGGATCACACCCAGGTGTCTGCCACGCACGGCGAGATCGTGAGTGGGAACGGTTGGCATGCTCCTGAACCATCGCATCACACGGATCACCGTCGGCATCTTGTTGCTAACGCTTGCAATCGTGGTCCTCCTGCCCGGTTTGACGGGCTTTACCAGCCTCGACGGCACGGTGAACGCACGCTTTGCCGTCATCAACGCGCCGATCGATGGCGAGATCGGACAGGCGCCGCCACGCATCGGCACGCCGGTTGCCGAAAACGAGACGCTGCTGACCATCCGCAATGAACGGGTCAACCGGGCGATCCTTGCGTCCTTGCACGCGGAAGGAAAGACGGCTCTCGATCGGGTCACGGCGCTGGAGCGGGAGCGGAACGAACTTGTGGGCCTTCGCGACCAGCTAGCGAGCCGACTGGAGATTTTCAAGAACGCGACCATCGCCAGCCTGGAGCGGGAGCTTCGCATCCTGCAGAAGCGGGTGGAGGTGTCGCAGGCGCAGGACTTCGTTGCCAAGGTCGACCTCGACCGGCGTCAGGAACTGGAATCGAAGGGCATCTTCACGCGCAAGATGGTGGAGGCGGCCAAGGCGGCGGGCGCTGCCACAGGCGGCGAGGTCGAGATCAGCAATATGTCGCTGGAGTTGCTGGAACAACGTCTGGCTGCGGTTCGCCAGGGGATTTTCGTCGTTGGCGACGGCCAGAACGACGTGCCCTATTCGCACCAGCGTCAGGATGAAGTCGTCGTGCGCATCAGCGACCTCAACACCCGCATCGTGGAAAACAGCACGCGCGCCGACCAGATCGAACGTCAGTTGGTCGAGGAGGAGAAGCGGGTTCGCAGTCTCGAACTCGCGGCCATTGCCTCGCCCTTCAGCGGCGTTGTCTGGAGCCGCAATGTCGTCAATGGCTCCAACGTCATCCTGAACAACGAACTGATGCGCATCCTCGATTGCCGCGAACTCTTCGTCGATATTCTCGTGCCCGAGGTCGACTACGACGAGATCTATCCGGGGCGGGAGGCCGAGGTCCGGCTCCTCGGGCGAAGCGAGGTCTTCAAAGGCAAGGTGCAGGCGGTCAAGGGTTCGTCTGCCGTCGTCGAAAAGGACAACCTCGCCGCCAAGGAACCGGAGACGGATGAACGCGACGCGCGCATCCGCATCCAGCTCGCCCCGTCCGCACTCAACAGCGATTTCGGCAATTTCTGCCAGGTGGGACGGACCGCCCAGGTGCGCATCTCCAAGCACAACCTGCAACTGACGCAGTGGATCAAAGGCCTGTGGTTCAACCTGTTCTAGCGCTGGCGCCCACATTGCTGGTCATCGCCTTCTTCCTGCTTGGACCGTCCAACTGGTCGCGGCATCAAAGCTGGGCGCGAACCATCACTTGCCTTGTCGTTGGCGTCGTTGCGCTGCGCTACATGATCTGGCGCCTTACCGAAACCGTTCTTCCCTATCCGGCCGGTGGCGCGAACGTCTACTGGGTCTGGTTCGTCTTTATCGTCGAGCTCCTGGCTTTCACCGAAGTGGTGCTCTTCCTTATCCTGATGAGCCGCTACGTGGATCGCAGCGCCGAGGCCGATCGCCTCGGGAAGACATTCTTCACCCGCAAACACCAGGATCTGCCGACCGTCGACGTTTTCATCCCGACCTACAACGAGCCGATCGACGTTCTCGAGCGCACCATCGTCGGGGCATTGGCGCTCGACTATCCGAAGGACAAGTTCAGGGTCTACGTGCTGGATGACGGCCGGCGCGCGTGGTTGAAGGCGTTTTGCGAAGAGCGCGGAGCGGTCCATGTCACGCGACCGGACAATGCCCACGCGAAGGCCGGCAACATGAACAGCGGCCTGCGGGCGAGTTCGGGCGACTTCATTGCCATTTTCGACGCGGACTTCGTGCCCTATCGCCACTTTCTCAGGCGCACATTACCGTTCTTTTCGGATGAGACAATCGGCATCGTCCAGACACCGCAGCATTTTTTCAACGTCGATCCGGTGCAATCCAATCTCGGCCTGGAAAACATCTGGCCGGACGAACAACGCCTGTTCTTCGACGAGATCGCGCCCAGCCGCGACGTCTGGGACGTCAGCTTCTGTTGCGGCTCCTGCTCGATCGCCCGTCGCAAGGCGGTTGATGCCATCGGCGAGTTCCCCACGGAGTCGATCACCGAAGACCTGCTGACGACACTGTCGATGCTCAACAAGGGCTACAAGACGCGCTACCTGAACGAGCGCCTTTCCATGGGCTTGGCCGCCGAGAACCTGACAGGCTACTTCGTCCAGCGCGAACGCTGGTGCCAGGGCGGCATCCAGACGCTCTACCTGCACAACGGCCCCCTGCGCGGGCCGGGTCTGTCGCTGTTTCAGCGGATCATGTTTCTCCCCATGTCCTGGCTTGTTCAATATCTCGTTCGCCTGGTCGTCCTGCTGGTGCCGATCGCCTATCTCTGGTTCGGCGCCCTGCCGCTGCACTTCACCGGCGTTGCCGACTATGTATCGAACCAGATCCCCGTTCTCGCAGCCTATTTCCTGTTGATGCTGTGGATCACGCCGACGCGCTACCTGCCTGTGGTTTCCAGCGCCGTCGGGACTTTCGCGACGTTCCGCATGCTGCCGACAGTGGTTTCCAGTCTGATCAGACCGTTCGGCAAGCCGTTCAAGGTCACCCCCAAAGGGACGGGCAACGAGACTAACGCTTTCGACGCCTACACGTTTGCCTGGATCGCCGGCTTCATCGTCCTCACGGCCCTGGGTCTCCTGATCAATCTCGTTCCCGAGACCTCGCAGGTTCGAGGCTCGTTTTCGGCGATCGGCGCTGTTTGGGCCGGCATCAACATCGTCGTGCTGGTCATCGCCTCGCTCATCTGTTTCGAAAAGCCTCGCCGCCTCTTCCAGGCCTTCAAGCTCGATGAGCCCGCCAGCGTCGAAGGCACGCCCGGCCGCGTCGTCAGCCTCTCGCTCGACAAGGCGGTGGTCGCCGTTCCGGCCGAGACACGCTTCGATTCGGCGGCGGTGACGCTCAGGCTCGACGGTTTCGTGCCTTTACAGGCCGAACTCCGACAGGTCACGCAGCGCGGCGGTGACATCACCCGGTCCGGAGACAAGCGACGCTACTATCTCCACCTCCACTACGAACTCGATGGCGAGGAGCGCGACAGAATGATCGTCAAGCTCTATACCGGCCGCTACTCCCAGGACGTTCCTGATATCGACAAGGTCGCGGTCTCCGTGAACCTGTTGCTGCGTGCCTTCGGTCGCACGCGCACCGTCTCCTGACATGGGGCCGTTGCGCGCCCGCATGTTTCAACGCTGGTTGCCATCAAAGTCCGACAGGCCGCTCAGCGATTCGCATTTTCCACCACTTAACCAGGCGTTCCGCGACGATATTTAACTTCGAAATACCACTTGAGGGATCGGATCATATCTTTCGCCAGCGCAGCGGACCTCGATTGACAGTGCGTCTTTGCCGGACCTATCGTTAAGTCAAGCTGCTTGACTTAATAGTTCAGTACGAAACCTGGAGGGGAGTTCGTCATGACGGCAGTCGAGGAGATGCGGCCTTTGCGCCGTGCGTCGCGGGACGGGAGGAGTGAATGGCACAGCCTTTTGCGGCGGTTGTTACCGCGCCGATGAGGTTCGGCGCGACCGAGTTCCGCGCCGAAGCATTGCTCGCCGCACACGAGCAGACGAGTCGAACGCAGCGCTTCAAGCCAGCCCTTGGCCAAACCTCGACGTGAGCTATGTAAATCAGGGACAGCCCTTCCCACCCATTCTACCGGCCGCTCGAGCCGACGCAGAGATCAACCTTTCACGGAGCCATTCGATGACGTTTGCCGCCAAATCTGAATTCCTGCTGGAAACGCTCTGGGTGCCGGTTGGCACCGCCGACAGGTCGGTCTATGCGCTGACGCTCACCAACAATTCGGACCGGCCGCTCAAGGGCTTTCGCCTTGGTGTGTCCGGGCCGGCGCGCATCGATCCCGCCGCCGAGGTCGAGGGCGGACAGCTTCTGGTCCGGCTCTCCAACTATGCGGAGTTCGCGCCGCCGGAAGGCTTCGAGCTTAAGCCTGGCGCGACCTGGACGCTCAAGGCCCATGGCATGAGCTTCGAGCCGCGCCACTGGACCGACGGCGCCAACGCCGCCTTTCTGGTGCTTGCCGACGGCACGAACGCGCCGGTCGCGGTGCTTGCCTCGCGCGCCCATGGCGACAATGCCGAGCTGAAGCGTGGCGCCGCCGTCTATCCGGTGCCGAAGGTGGCGCCGGTGCCGGTCTCGATCGTGCCGTGGCCGCAGGCGGTTGCGGTCTCCGGTCAGCTATTGGCGCCTCCGGGCCTCGATCTGAAGGCCGAAGGCAGCGAGGCTTCCGGCGCCGCCAAGGCCTTTGCCGATCTCACCGCAAGTCTGTTTCCGGTCGAGGGTATTGTCCGGCCGGCGGCGGAGGGCGGTTTCCCGGTCGAATTGTCAAAGGCGTCGGACCTTGGTCCGGAGGCCTACACGATCCGCTTCTCGCCAGCCGGCGTTGCCATTTCGGGCGGTAGCCAGACGGGTATCCTCTACGGCCTGATCACGCTCGGCCAGGTCCTGCGCGGCGCACGGTCGCATCCGGGCACCTTCGTGTTTCCGACGGGTGGCGAGATCAAGGACGAGCCGGCGCTCGCCTGGCGCGGCACCCATCTCGACGTCGCCCGGCAGTTCTATAGCACCGCCGAGGTCGAGCGCTTCCTGCGGCTTATGGCCTGGAACAAGCTCAACCGTTTCCACTGGCACCTGACCGACGACGAGGCCTGGCGCATCGAGATTGACGCCTATCCGGCGCTCACCGAAATCGGCGCCTGGCGCGGCCACGGGCGCAAGATCCCGCCACTGCTCGGTTCCGGGCCTGAACCGACGGGCGGCTACTACACCAAGGCGGCGGTTCGCCAGATCGTGGCGCTTGCCGCCAGTCTCGGAATCGAGGTGATGCCGGAGATCGATATCCCCGGTCACTCCTACGCGATGCTGCAGGCGATCCCGGAACTGCGCGATCCCGAGGAGAAGGGCAGCTATCATTCGGTTCAGGGCTTCCCGGACAATTGCCTCAACCCGGCGCGCGAAGAGACCTATCGTGTGCTGGAAGTCATCTTCGACGAATTGATCGAACTCTTTCCGATGCGCGCCATCCATGTCGGCGCCGACGAGGTGCCGCTCGGCGCCTGGTCCGGTTCGCCCGAGGCGCTGTCGCGGCTTCGGGCCGTTGCCGGCGATGAGGTGGCCGATACCCACGCCAAGCGCCTGAACGTCGTCACCAACACCCATGGCGCCGACGAGATCGACGGTTCGGGTGCCGCGGTGCTGCAGGGCGAGTTCCTGGCACGCGTCCAGGCGTTCCTGGCGAGCCGAAATTGCGTCACCGGTGGCTGGCAGGAGGCCGCCCACGGCAACGTCATCGACAAGGCGAAATCGCTGCTCTTTGGCTGGCGCACGGTGGAGGCATCCGCAGCGCTTGCCGAGGAAGGCTACGACATCGTCGTCTGCCCGGGCCAGGTCTATTATCTCGACATGGCCAACAGCCCCGCCTGGTCGGAGCCAGGCGGCAGCTGGGCCGGCTGGTCGGACCCGGAAAAGCTCTACACATTTGACCCCGTGGAAGGCTGGACGGATGCGCAGAAGAAGCATCTGCTCGGTGTGCAATGCTGCATCTGGTCCGAGCCGATGACCGATCGCGCTGTCTTCGACCGGCTCGTCTTCCCGCGGCTTTCGGCGCTGGCGGAAACCGGCTGGACGCGACCCGAACGCAAGTCCTTCAAGCGCTTCGAGGCGCTGGTCGGGCTGATGCCGGTGCTCTACGGCTTTTATGCTGCGGAGTAGGGCGTGAGTTTCCAGTTTTCGTCTGGACTTGGCCGGACGATTGATTGGATGGGTGAACGGCGGCGCAAGCCGCCGTTTGTCACTCGGAGTTGGCCCGAGCGTCATTGCCGTGATTTGGATTTTCCTGCTTGTACGTTGGCGCGTGGCACGCAAAAGTGCGCATCGTTTCCGACGACGACGGCCGCGGAAATGTGAGTTTGCTGAGCCCTGAGGCCAAGATATCGATGCGAAGACTTCCTGGATTGTCGGCGATGAAGGTCTTCGAAGTGGTCGGCCAGACCCGTAGCTTCACGCGCGCGGCCGAGCGCCTCAACCTGACGCAGAGCGCTGTCAGCCGGCAGGTCCGCAACCTCGAGGATGAGCTTGGCGAAGACCTGCTGATCCGCCGCCACCACCATCTCGAATTGACGCCGGCCGGCGCCGAGCTGCTGGCGACGATCCAGGAGGCGTTTCACAGCATCGAGGTGTCGCTGCGCAGCATCACCGAGAAGAGCAACCAGAACCGTTTGCGGATCAACGTCCCGCCGACCTTTGCCAAGCGCTGGCTGCTGCCGCGTCTGCCGCGGCTGCGTGAGGCCTTACCCGATGTCGATATCAGCCTCGGTACCGAAGCCGCGGATACGCTGGCCGAGCGCGGACTTCTCGACTGCGCCATCCGCTTCGGCGACGGCGAATGGCCGATGCTGGACGCCAGCATCCTGATGACGGAGCGGCACGTCGTCGTCTGCGCGCCATCGCTGCTCGAAGGGCTGAAAATCGAAGGCCCATCCGACCTGCAGCGTTTTACCTTCCTGCATGTGCTCGCCTCGCCCGACCGGCGGTATCTGACCTGGCGTCACTGGCTGGACGCGGCCGGTTTCCAGGATGTCGATACCCGCGGGGGCCTCGAGTTCGATTTGCTCGATCTCGCAATCGAGGCGGCCTGTGCGGGGCTGGGCGTCACCGTCGCCGACCGCTCAATGGTCCGCAACCAGTTGCAGACCGGCCAATTGGTGCAGCTTTTCGATGTCGAGGTCGAGGGTCACGAATCCTACTGGTTCGTGACGCGGCCCCAGGCCGTAAACGACCGCAAGGTGGATGCTTTCCGTACCTGGCTGCTCGCAGAAGTCGCCGCCGACCGGGTCGCCTGAGCCAAGCATTCCATTTTGGAATGCTCTCACTGAAAAATACTCGCTTGTGCCTGCGGACCTATCGTCGCAACAGTTTCGTGACGGTCTCGGTCGGGGAGAGAGACGGGCCGTCGCTCGTTGCGCCCTCTCCCGCTTCATCCGTATCCCCGCGCGCTCCTGGTGCCAGGATCGGCCGCAAACACATCCGAGATGCCATGAGCCCCTATCGCAACTTTTCCGGCGGTCGTTTCATCGAAAGCATGTCTGCGATGACGATCGACGTCCGCAATCCGGCAACCGGCCAGGTCTTTACATCGGTGCCGGCAGCCACGGACGACGAGGCAAGGGCGGCTGTCGAGGCAGCCGTGAAAGCGCAGCGCGGCTGGGCCGCCCTGCCGGCGATCCAGCGTGGTGATGCGCTGCGCCGGCTGGCGTCAGTGCTCGAAAGCCGGGCCGAGGGCATCGGCGCGGCCCTTGCGAAGGAGTCGGGCAAGAGCCTTGCCGACGCGACTGCCGAAGTCATCTACGGCGCCGAACTGATGCGCTATCATGCCGAATGGGCGCGGCGCATCGAAGGCGAAGTGATCGAGAGCGACAATCCGGGCGAGACGCTTCTCCTGAAGCGTGTTCCGATCGGCGTCGCCGCCTGCCTGATCCCGTTCAACTATCCGATCTACACGCTGGTGCGGAAGATCGCCCCGGCGCTGATATCCGGCAACGCCGTCGTCGTGCGGCCGAGCAACAACACGCCGACGTCCGCCTTCGCGGTGGCTGAAGCGATCGTCGAGGCCGGCCTGCCGGAGGGGCTCGTCAACATACTGACCATGTCGCATGACGTTGCAAAAACGCTCTGCACCCATCCCGGCATCGGCATGATCACGCTGACCGGCAGCGTTTCGGCCGGGCGCATCGTGCTCGACTACTGCAAGGAAAACATCGCCAAGCCCTCTCTCGAACTCGGCGGCAAGACCCCCGTCATCGTCGAGCCGGATGCGGATCTCGATGCTGTGGCACAGGCGATCATCGCCGCCAAGACCGCCCATTGCGGCCAGGTCTGCACCAGTGCCGAGCGGCTCTATGTGCAAGAAAGCGTGCATGACAAGCTGGTCGCCAAGCTGCGTGAAGGCTTTGCCGCCCGCGGCTTCGGCGACCGCGCCGAGGATGCGACCCGCATGGGCCCGCTCGCCAATGCCGCGGCGCAGAAGCGCGTGCATGAAATGGTCGAGCAGGCGAAGGCTGAAGGCGGCATCGTTGAAATCGGTGGCTATCTGCCTGACGGTCCGGGTTACTTCTATCCGCCGACGCTGATTTCCGGCTGCGCCCAAGAGATGGAGATCGTGCGCGAAGAGGTCTTCGGCCCAGTTCTCGCGGTGATCCGCTATTCCAGCTTCGAGGAGGCGCTGGCGAAGGCGAGCGACCATCAGTTCGGCCTGAGCTCGGTGCTCTTCACCGAGAACTATCGCACCGTCATGCGCGCGAGCGACGCGATCGAGGCGGGTGAGCTCTACGTCAACCGCTTCCCGGCTGACCCCTATCAGGGCTTCCATGCCGGCTGGAAACGTTCGGGCCTCGGCGGCGACGACGGCAAGCACGGCATGCTGGAGTTCACCCAGACGCGCCTGGTCGTCTTGAAACACTGATCATTTGAAATGACACAATTCCGGACGGGAACCGGAATTGTTCGGACATCAACATCAAGACCGGGCCGATGGCATGCTCCCGCCATCGGTCGGGGAGGAGACTGCCTGTGAGCTTGACTGCTGAAACCGAAATCGCCGCGCCGTCCGTACCGGCCCGTAGCCGCTACCTGCAGCTGGCGCTGATCGTGATCGCCGCCGGCGCGATCTATCCGATCCTCTATCTGCGCCAGTCCTACCAGACGACGATGCTGGAGGTGCTGAAGCTTTCGAACACCGAGCTCGGCGTGCTCTATTCCATTCTCGGCACGAGCTTCCTACTCGGCTACCTGCCGAGCGGCTGGCTCGCCGACCGCGTCCAGCCGCGCATCCTGATCCTCGTCTCCATGGTCGGCACCGGTTTGCTCGGCCTCTGGTACGCGACGCTGCCCGGCTATTCGGCGCTGCTCGTCATCTATTGCGGCTTCGGCGTCACGACGGGCCTGACATTCTGGGCCGCCACGCTGAAGCAGGTGAACCTGATTGCCGGCGCCAATGAGCAGGGACGCTTTTTCGGCATTCTCGATGGTGGCCGCGGCCTGGTCGAGGCGCTGCTCGCGAGCGTCGCGATCGCGCTCTTCGTCTTTGCGACAGAAACGCGCGGCGCCGGGCTTGCCACGGGTTTCCGCGACGTCGTGCTGCTCTATGCCATCTTCTGCATCGTCGTCGGCATTGCCTATTTTGCCGTGTCGCAGCCGGTCAAGACGGACAGGTCTGCGCGCAAGCGTGAGGGTAGCCTGCTTGCCGACATCAAGACGCTGCTCCGCATTCCGGAGGTCTGGCTCGTCGCTGCGATCATCTTCTGCGGCTACCACGTCTTTCTCGCGACTTACAGCTTCTCGGCCTATCTGCAGGAAGGCGGCTTCGGAATTTCCGCCGCGATGGCCGGCCTGATCGTCACCATCAAGCTGTGGCTGCGGCCGGTCGGCGGCATCGGCGGCGGGCTCCTCGGCGACCGCTACGGCAAGACCGGCATTCTGCTCCTGAGCTTCGTTGTCGCGGCCGCCAGCCTGGTGGCAATGATCGCCCTGCCGGGCATCGGTTCCACGGTCCTTTTCGTCGGGCTGGTGCTGCTGGTCGGTCTGATCACCTACACGATCCGTGGCCTCTATTGGGCGATCCTCGACGATTGCCATGTCCCGGCCAACATCACCGGCCTTGCCATCGGCATCATCTCGCTCGTCGGCTACGCGCCCGACACCTACCTGCCGCTCGTCAACGGATACCTCTCGGACCGCTATCCGGGCATCGCCGGCTACCAGCTCTATTTCGGCTACATCGCCACCATCTGCGTCCTCGGCGCCATCGCCACCCTGGCGCTGATGGCCCGCCTCAAGAAAAAGGGATGACACACATGAAGATCGAGTCTCTCAAGACCTATGCCGTCGCCGTCCCGCCGCCGCATGTGGGCGGCATGTACTGGATCTTCGTGCGCCTCACGACCGCCTGCGGCATCGAGGGCATCGGCGAAATCTACGCGACGTCGTTCCATCCGCGCGCGATGACGCCGCTGATCGAGGACGTGTTCGAGCGGCACCTGCTCGGCCATGATCCGCACCAGATCGAGCGCTTCTGGCGCTCGGCCTATTCGAGCGGCTTCACCCAGCGCCCCGACCCGACGATGATGGGCATCGTCTCGGGTCTCGAAATCGCCTGCTGGGATATCATCGGCAAGGCGGCCGGGAGGCCGGTCGCAGACCTCTTGGGCGGCACGGTGCACGAGAAGCTCCGGGCCTATACCTATCTCTACCCGAAGAATGCAGCCGGCGAATTCGATTTCAACGATCCGGATCTCGCTGCCGAATGCGCCGTCGAAATGGTCGAGATGGGCTTCACCGCCGTCAAGTTCGACCCGGCCGGTCCCTACACCAACTATTCCGGGCATCAGCTCTCGCTCGGCGTGATGGACCGCTCAGAGGAGTTCTGCCGCAAGATCCGCGAGGCGGTCGGAAGCAGCGCCGACCTGCTCTTCGGCACCCATGGCCAGATGGTGCCATCCTCGGCGATCCGGCTGGCCCGGCGTCTCGAAAAATACGACCCGCTCTGGTTCGAAGAACCGGTTCCTCCGGGACAGGAAGCAGCGATGGCAGAGGTGGCGCGCGCGACCTCCATTCCGATTTCGACCGGAGAGCGCCTGACGACCAAGTACGAGTTCCAGCGTGTGCTTGAGCTGAAGGCCGCCTCGATCCTGCAGATGAACGTGGCGCGCGTCGGCGGGCTGCTTGAAGCCAAGAAGATCGCCGGCATGGCCGAGGCCCACTACGCCCAGATCGCGCCGCATCTCTATAACGGCCCGGTGGGTGCGGCCGCCAGCATCCAGCTTTCGGCCGCCACGCCGAACTTCCTGATCCATGAAGCGATCCTCGACTTCTCCGGTTTCCATGCGGACGTGCTGAAGACCAAGCTCGTGGTTGAGGACGGCTACATCATCCCGTCACGCGAGCCCGGCCTTGGCATCGAGCTCGACATGGACGTGGTCGAAAAGCACACGCCCTATACCGGCGAGCGCCTGCACCTGCAGATGGACAGCCGGCCGGCGGACGTGAAGGCCTTTGCGCCGGCGCGCGGCTGAACTCGGACGACAGGGACACGAGATGATCTACGATTACATCATCGTCGGCGCCGGCTCGGCCGGCTGCATCCTTGCGAGCCGCCTCAGCGAAAGCGGCCGCCACCGCGTCCTGCTGCTCGAGGCGGGCGGCAACGACAACTCCTTCTGGTTCAAGATCCCGGTCGGCTACGCCCGCAGCTACTACAATCCTCAGGTCAACTGGATGTATTCGAGCGAGCCGGAAGCCGCGCTTCAGGACCGCAGCATCTATGTGCCGCGCGGCAAGGTCCAGGGCGGCTCCGGATCGATCAATGCGATGATCTATGTGCGCGGTGCCCGCGACGATTTCGACGACTGGAAAAGCGCCGGCAATGCCGGCTGGGGCTATGACGATGTGCTGCCCTATTTCCGCAGGCTCGAGACCCACGCCCGCGGCTCGTCAAAATGGCATGGCGGCGAGGGGCCGATCCACATCACCCCGATGCGCGGCATGACGCATCCGATCACCGATGCCTTCCTCGAAAGCTGCGGTTCGCTGCAACTGCCGCTCAACGAGGATTTCAACGGCGCCTCGATCGAAGGTGCGGGCGTCTACGACGTCAACACCAACAATGGCCGCCGCTCGCATTCGAGCGCGGAATATCTGAGGCCGGCGCTGAAGCGCCCCAATCTCACGATCGAGCGCCATGCCCAGGCGGAAAAGCTGGTCTTTGGCGATGATGGGCGCGTCACCGGTGTCGACGTTATCCAGAACGGCACGCGCCGCCGCTTCACCGCCGGACGTGAAGTCATCGTCGCTGCCGGCGCCGTCGGCAGTCCGCAACTGCTGCAGGTCTCGGGCATCGGCGATGGCAAGGCGCTGTCGGCGCTCGGCATCGAGACACGGCGGCACCTGCCGGCCGTCGGCCAGAACTTGCAGGACCACCTCTGTGCGAGCTTCTATTATCGCGCCACCATCCCGACGTTGAACGACGAGTTCGGCAGCCTGTTCGGCCAGATGCGGCTCGGCCTGCAGTATCTGCTGACCGGCAAGGGCCCGTTCTCGATGAGCGTCAACCAGGCGGGCGGCTTCTTCCGCGGCAGGCCCGACGAAGAGCGGCCGAACATTCAGCTCTACTTCAACCCGCTGTCCTACCGCATCCCCAAGGATCCGAAGGCGGGGCTGAAGCCGGAACCCTATCCGGGTTACCTGATCTGCTTCAACTCCTGCCGGCCGACCAGCCGCGGCAGCATTTCGATCGCATCGCCCGATGCGGCGCAAAAGCCGCTGATCCGGCCGAACTACCTCACGACCGATCGCGATATCGACGAGGTGCTGCAGGGAAGCCGGCTGGTGCGGCGGATCGCGTCCGCTTCCGCCCTTTCTTCGCTGACCGCCGAAGAAATCTCGCCGGCGCCCGTGGTTCAGAGCGACGAAGCGCTGATGGACTATTTCCGCGAAAACTCCGGATCGATCTATCATTTGTGCGGCACATGCACGATGGGGCCGGACGAGACGAGCGCTGTCGTCGACAGCCGTCTGCGGGTCCACGGCGTGCCCGGCTTGCGCGTCGTCGACGCGTCGATCTTCCCCAACATCACCGCCGGCAACATCAACGCGCCGACGATGATGGTTGCCGAAAAGGGCGCCGACCTGATCCTTGCGGACGCCGCTTAGGCTGAACGATGCTCCGGGCCAAACGGGCTGGAGTATCGTTGCGGCGGATCACGGACACAGGGGGAATTGTCCTCTGTGCGTGACAGCACACGTGAATTGCCATCGCCGGTCGGGCATGGCTATACTTCCCGCACTTCATAGCCGCCCATATCTGGTGCTTGCCCCTCCCGAACGATCGTTGCCGCCGTGCTCGTCGCGGCAAAGCTGCGGCGTCCAAGCATGTGGCAGAGCATCGCGAGCCTGCGAGGGAGAGACGCATGCCGAGTTCCCGCTTGAAGATCCTGTCGATTACGGTGCTCGTTGCATCGAGCCTGACCGCCCCGACGGCGCATGCCGCCTCTCCGGAACCGGTGAAGGCCGAACACGGCATGGTGGTGACGGCGCAACACCTGGCGTCCGATGTTGGCGTTGCGGTCTTAAAGAGCGGCGGCAACGCGGTGGATGCCGCCGTTGCCGTCGGCTATGCGCTCGCCGTCACCTATCCGACTGCCGGCAACATCGGCGGCGGCGGCTTCATGACCATCCGCTTCAAGGACGGCACGACGACCTTCCTCGATTTCCGCGAACGCGCGCCGCAGGCGGCCACCAAGACCATGTACCTCGATGACAAGGGCAATATTGTCAAAGGGGCAAGCACCCAGGGCTATCTCGCGGTTGGCGTCCCAGGCCCCGTCCTGGGGTTCGAATATGCCCGCAGCCGCTATGGCACGAAGCCGCTTGCCGACCTGATTGCGCCGGCGATTGCGCTTGCGAAGGATGGTTTCGCGCTGGAACAGGGCGATGTCGACTCGCTCGAAGGTGGGGCCGAAAGGCTGGCCCGCGACCCAGCCGCAGCCGCGATCTTTCTGAAACCCGACGGCAAGACCTTTGCTGTCGGCGAAAAGCTGGTCCAGGCAGATCTCGCGAAGTCGCTTTCGAGCATCGCCGAGAAAGGTCCCGATGCCTTCTACAAGGGCGCGATCGCGGACCAGATCGTCAAGGCGAGCACGGAGAAGGGCGGGATCCTGGCCAAGGCCGATTTCGAACGCTATGCCGTGCGTGAGCTGGAGCCGGTGAAGTGCAACTACCGTGGCTATGATATCGTTTCCTCGCCACCGCCCTCGTCTGGTGGCGTCATCATCTGCGAAATCCTCAATGTTCTCGAAGGCTATCCGCTATCCTACATGGGCTACGGTTCCGCTGAAGCGGTTCATGTCATGATCGAGGCGATGCGACACGCCTATGTCGATCGCAACACCTCGCTCGGCGATCCGGATTTCGTCGAGAACCCGGTCGCGAAACTCACCGACAAGGCCTATGCCAAGGAAATCCGCGGCAAGATCGATCCGTTCCGCGCCGGCGTCTCTGCGGCGCTGATGCCCAAGGGCTTCGGCGAAAGCAAGGAAACGACGCATTATTCGATCATCGACGACGAGGGCAATGCGGTTGCCGTCACCTATACGCTGAACGGCTCCTTCGGCGCCGGCGTCGTGGCGCCGGGCACCGGTATCCTGCTCAACAACGAGATGGACGATTTTACGTCGAAGCCCGGCGTGCCCAATCTCTACGGGCTGATCCAGGGCGAGGCCAATGCGATCGCGCCCGGCAAGACGCCGCTGTCGTCGATGAGCCCGACGATCGTCTCCAAGGATGGCAAGCCCTTCATGGTAATCGGCAGCCCCGGCGGCGCGCGCATCATCACCATCACGCTTGAAGCGATCCTCAACGTCATCGATCACGGCATGAACATCCAGGAGGCGGTCGACGCCCCGCGCATCCATCACCAGTGGCTGCCGGACAGGGTATTCATGGAGCCCTATGCGTTGTCGCCCGATACCCGCAAGCTGCTTGCGGCAATGGGTCATGAGGTCCAGATCGATGAAAGCTGGACGATCTGGGGGCAGGCGACCGGGATCCTTGTTGGTGGCGAGAGCCTCTCTGACATCGAGGCCGGCGGCGGCGCCCGCTATAACGGCGCCGTCGACAGCCGCATCGGCGCAGGTGCTGCGCGCGGCTACTAGACCCCGCGCGAAACGGCGCACAAACGGCGCCCGACACTCTTCCAAGGCAGCGGATCGCTGGTTCGCCGCTCACTTTCGCATGCGCGATCACCGCGCGCTCGCGCGAAAAAGAATTGAAAGCGGTTTCGATTGAATTTATTATGTTTTCAGAGCGTGCGGTCGCACGCGATCGTACGCTTTGGTCAAGCTTCATTCGTGGAGGTTGTCATGGCACTGATGGAAGGAAAGAAAGCACAGGACTGGATCAATCTGGTTCTTGCCCTCTGCCTCTTCGTCTCCCCCTGGATCATGGGTTTCGTTGTCGAAAGCGTTCCGGCCTGGAACGCATGGGCCGCTGCCGTCGTGCTCGGTCTGTTGGCGATCGCAACGCTTGCCATGTTCGCGGAATGGGAAGAATGGGCAAGCCTCATCGTCGGGCTCTGGCTGATCGCTTCCCCCTGGCTGCTTGGATTCTCGATCAGTCCCAATCCCATGTGGACGCATGTCGTCCTCGGGGCACTGGTGACTGCGCTCGCGATCTGGTCGGTCTGGGACGAACGGCAGCATCCGCATGCGCATGCATGACGATGAGTGAAAGAAGTCGCGGCCCGGCGCCGCAGCACCGGGCCGCGAACCGTTTGCGTTACTCACCCGGGCTGAGAGCAAGGTCTGAAGACATGTAGATCGATCGTCTTCAGATTGGCGTGAGTTCTACGGACCGGATCTCTTTGAACGCGCCCGCGCGGGGCCAGCGCATCAGCCGATGCCGCCCTACGGGGACGGAGTACTGCGGCCGTTCGAAGCTCCCCGATTGGGCATGCTTCCCTTCGCCGTCGAAGTCATTGAAAGAGGCTTTGCTTTCCGCCGCGCCACGGAAATTCCTGCGGGTAAAAGCGGCCGTTCATGACATCCCCGATCCTTGAAACGCCGTGCGCCGCCAGGTGCGCCCGTGCCGAAGCACAATTGGATAATACCAATATAGAGCCAATCTCTAGCTGTCTCGCAGTGTCGCGCAACTTCTATGCGCTATCTGTAAGAAATGTAACATGATTTATTCCAGTCTTGGCCTTTGCTGCGGGTGGATCCGCCATCCTGCACTGGACAGGTGGTTTTCTTTTGGTATTGCTAATGTTGGCCGCAAGGAGATGGGCCAAATCGGAAGTGATTACGGAACGCTTATCGGCCCGCGGGTGAGCAAGCCTTCGGGCAACCGGAAAACTGGGAGATATCAAATGAAACCGAGTAGCATTCTTGCCCTTTTGCTGGGGTCGACCGTGTCTGCTTCGAGCGCGCCGCGCTCGGCAAAGGCGGGCAGCGCCCGACGTCGTCTCATCGCAGTTCTGACCGCAACGGCATGTCTTGTCTCTGTCGCTCCGGCCGGCGCTTTCGATCAGACCGATGCTGCCCGTATCAAGCAGCTGGTCGACACCGGCATGCAGTATTACTGGTCGGGAGGCGACGTCAAAAAGGCGGAAGCCGAAGTCTTCAAGGGCATCACGCTGCACGGCAAGTACGATGTCGTGGAAGCCGCCTTCAAGGAGGCGTCGACATTGGCGCCGGAGCGGCTGGACTTTCAGTATGCCGTCGCGTCAACCCAGATCATCCAGAAGAAGCTCGACGAGGCGCAGACCACGTTCCAGGGCATCCTTGAGAAGGAGCCGACGGCATTCGACGCGCAAAGCTGGCTGGAGGCAATTGCCCGTATCCGTGGCGATGAGACCGGCGCGACGCTCGCCCATCAGGCTCTCGCAGGGCTCGACCGGGAGCGCGCCGAGGAGTACCGGAAGCGCTTTGTTCGCGCGGAACAGATCATGGCGGAAAAGCCGAACTTCGACGTTCCGACGGCGCCCGGCAAGGTCGTGGTGGTCGCCTTGGGATACGCGCTGGCCGATGACGGCACGGCGCAGCAGACTTTGCTTGACCGCCTCGAAGTGACGTTGAAGGCGGCCGAGGCCAATCCGACAGCCCTGGTGATGGTGAGCGGCGGCGTGCCGAAGAACGGCGTAACCGAAGGCGACGTGATGTCCAAGTGGCTGGTCGGCAAGGGCATCAGCCGCGATCGCATCATCATCGAAGACAAGTCGAAAGACACGATCGGCAATGTGATCAATGCCGCCAATCTGCTGGTGCGGCATCAGGCGGATACGGTGATCCTGGTAACGAGTTCCAGCCACATGCGCCGTGCGCGCACGGTCATGGAGGATGCCTTGAAGCAGCGCGATCTGCCGACGGCGGTGGTGCCGCTGAATGCCTTGGACGCGCCGACCCAGGACGAAGCCGCAAAGGTCGGGGCTGACGAGCGGTTGGTCATCTACCGGGATCTGATGCGCGTTTCGGGCGTATGGGCCTATCCGGGACTGCAGCAGTAGTCATCGAAACATCTGAAATGCTTGACGATTGCGCGTCCCACTCTGGATTTCAGGGGTGGGACGCGTGCGTTTTCCGGCCCCGTCCGGGAGCGCGCCGGTCGCGTGTGTCGCCGTTGGCGACGATGCTGTGTTTCTCGCTCTTCAACATAACGCTTCCCATCGCCCTTCGTTTGGCCTAGAAGGCGCGCCGTAATCCGGTCGCAGCCTACCCGGTCAAAACAAGGACACCTATCATGAAGACGATTGTCATCTGCTCCGGCGGATTGGACTCGGTATCGCTTGCCCACAAGGCGGCGGCCGAACACGAACTCATTGGCCTGCTCTCCTTCGATTATGGCCAGCGACACCGCAAGGAACTGGACTTTGCCGCCGCCTGTGCGAGGCGGCTCGGCGTTCCGCATCAGATCATCGACATCCGCGCGATCGGTGCGCACCTGACGGGATCGGCGCTGACCGACGATGTCGACGTGCCCGATGGCCACTATGCCGAGGAGACGATGAAGGCAACGGTGGTTCCGAACCGCAATGCCATCATGCTCGCGATTGCCTTCGGGCTCGCTGCCGCGCAAAAGGCGGACGCGGTTGCGGTCGCCGTGCATGGCGGCGACCATTTCATCTATCCCGATTGCCGCCCCGGTTTTATCGATGCGTTCCAGGCGATGCAGAACCAGGCGCTCGACGGCTATGCCAATGTCACACTCCATGCGCCCTATGTGACGGTCTCGAAGGCGGAGATCGTCACGGACGGCGCAAGCCACGCGACGCCCTTTGCCGAGACGTGGTCCTGCTACAAGGGCGGTGTGCGCCATTGCGGCCGCTGCGGTACCTGTGTCGAGCGGCGCGAGGCCTTCCATCTGGCCGGTATCGCGGACCCGACCGACTATGAGGACCCGGATTTCTGGGTGGCGGCGACATCGGCCTTCGCCGCCGAGGAGGTGAAGTGATGTTCCGGATCACCAAGGAATTCCATTTCTCCGCCTCCCACCAGCTGAAGAGCTTGCCGGCCGATCATCAATGCGCCCGGCTGCACGGCCACAACTACGTCGTCGAAGTCGAACTGACTGGAGCGGAACTCAACGAGCACGGCTTCGTGCGCGACTATCACGAGCTTTCGCCGCTCAAGCGCTACATCGACGAGAGTTTCGATCACCGCCATCTGAACGACGTTCTCGGCCATGACAAGGTGACGGCCGAATGTCTGGCGAAGCACTTTTACGACTGGTGCAAGGCGAGGCTGCCGGAAACATCGGCCGTGCGCGTCAGCGAGACGCCGAAGACCTGGGCGGAATACCGGCCATGACCGGGCCGGCAGAAACGCGCATCCGTGTCAGCGAGATTTTCGGACCGACGATCCAGGGCGAGGGCATCCTGATCGGGCTTCCGACCGTGTTCGTGCGCACCGGCGGCTGTGACTATCGCTGCAGCTGGTGCGACACGCTGCATGCGGTCGACAGTGAATATCGCGACCAATGGCTGCCGATGGGCGTCGAAGAGATCTGGCAGGATGTCGTCAGGCTTTCCAGCGGCAAGCCGTTGACGGTATCGCTCTCCGGCGGCAATCCGGCGATCCAGCCGCTCGCTCCCCTGATCGCGCGCGGAAGAGCCGAGGGTTACCGTTTCGCGCTGGAAACGCAGGGCAGCATGGCCAAAGGCTGGTTTGCCGATCTCGATGTGCTGGTCCTGAGCCCGAAGCCGCCGTCGAGCGGCATGGAAACGGACTGGCGGGCCTTCGATGACTGTCTGAGCATGGCGGCCGATGGGCCGCAGGTGGCGCTGAAGATCGTCGTCTTCGACGAACGCGACTACGCCTATGCCCGCGATGCAGCGAGCCGATACCCGCATTTGCCGCTCTACCTGCAGCCGGGCAATCACACGCCGCCGCCGCCCGACGATGACGACGCCAAGGTGGATATCGACGGCATCATCGATCGAATGCTCTGGCTCGTCGGCAAGGTGACGGAAGATCGCTGGTTCGAAGCGCGGGTCCTGCCGCAGCTGCATGTGCTGCTCTGGGGCAACAGGCGCGGCGTGTAGACGGCGTACACCCGCGGACCTTTGGCACTTGGTCGGACACGGGCGGGCGGCTATGGTCCGGCAATGTGACGGCGCGAGGGGGGGCGTTCATGCAGCTGAAGACAAAACGCGTCTACGAACCGAAGGCTGACGGCGACGGCACGCGCATTCTCGTCGATCGTCTGTGGCCGCGCGGGATGACCAAGGCGGAAGCCGCGGTCGACGTGTGGCTGAAGGAGATCGCTCCCTCGACGGAGTTGCGCCGTTGGTTTCACGGAGATCAGGGCGACTGGGCCGGTTTCCGCGAACGCTATAGGACTGAGCTCGAGGGCAACCCGGCGGCCGTGGACCTGCTCAGGCAGCGGATCGCCGCGGGACCCGTGACCTTGCTCTACAGCGTGAAGGACGAGATCCACAACCACGCGGAACTTCTCAAGGCCTATGTGCTGCAGCGCCGATAGGCGTCCATCGTCCGCAGCATCCCGCTCCAATTTTCGCGCCGCCGGCGCTTTCCCCGGCAGCAATCAAGTTGCGGCCAATGGCCAATTTAGCGCAATCTGCAACGCCGGCGGGCATCGCCGCAGATGGAAAATCAACGAAAGCGCGAGTTTTTTATCCGCGGTGTCGGGATGCGCATTCGCCGCGCGTCTTAATCTCGAAGCCGGTATTGGACCGGAGACCACAAGGAGATTGAGAATGTTTCGTACCGCTCTGATCGCAGGCGCCCTGCTGCTTTCCGGCACCGCATTTGCAGGGGCCGAGCTGGTGGGCAATCGCGTCGACGTCAACGGCATGAAGATGTACTACGAGGTCTCGGGCGAGGGTGAGCCGCTGGTCGTTCTGCACGGTGCCTACATGAACATTCCGTCGATGGGTGCGATCATCCCGAAGCTGGCGGAGACCCATAAGGTCTATGCGGTCGAGCTGCAGGGCCATGGCCGCACCACCGATATCGACCGCCCGATCACCTATCCGAACCTCGCCGACGATGTCGCCGCCTTCATGGACGCCGTTGATCTCAAGAAGGCGGACGTTTTCGGCTACTCGATGGGTGCGGCCGCCGGCCTGCAGCTGGCGGTCCGCCATCCGGAGAAGGTGAACAAGCTTGCGGCCGCATCCGTCGCCTATGACGCCGAAGGCTGGCAGCCGGAGTTCAAGGCGGTCGTTCCGCAGATGACGGTCGAGATGATCGTCGGCCTGCCCTTTGCCGAGGACTATCGCAAGCTCGCCGCCAACCCGGACGGCTTTCCGGAACTGGCCCGCAAGCTGATTGCGCTCGAAAAGGAGCCGATGGCCTGGGAGGCCGATGTCAAGGCGCTGAAGACGCCGGTGCTGATCATTGCCGGTGACGCGGATGTGGCGACGCTCGAGCACAATGTCGCGCTCTTCCGCCTGCTCGGTGGCGGCGCCATGGGCGACATGGGCAAGCCGCTGTCTCCGTCGCGTCTCGCTATCCTGCCGGCGACGTCGCACACCGCCGTCATCAACCAGACGGACCTGCTGGAGGCGTTTATCGAGCCCTTCCTGAAGGGCGAGACGCCGAAGGGCATGTTCCCGTAACGAATACCTAACGGCGCCACCTCGCGGATGGCGCCGTCTTTCTGTCAGAAGCTTTCAGCGTAGGCGCCGGCCATCGGCGTCGAACACCAGAGCGGCTGCGGGATCGAAGCGGGCGGCAATGCTGTCGCCGGACTTCAGTCCGCGGCCGTTTTTCGTTTCGATGATGATCAGTTCGCCATCTCCGTGCCGGGCATAGGCGAACGTCTCTCCGCCGAGATGCTCCAGCATGTCGATCGTCAGATCGAGGCTTGCCGAACCGGTCTCGCCGAAATGCTCCGGGCGAATGCCGATCGTCACTGCGCTTCCGGGCGTTGCATCCTTGACCCTGACCGGAATGATCGCGTTGCCCAGATCGGGCAGGCGGACGTGCGTTCCACCGGCCTCGACGATCCCTTTGAGAAAATTCATCTTCGGCGAACCGATGAAGCCGGCGACGAAGAGATTGGCAGGGTCGTCGTAGAGATCGAGCGGCGAGCCGACCTGCTCGACCACGCCGCCGCGCATGACGACGATCTTGTCGGCGAGCGTCATCGCCTCGACCTGGTCGTGGGTGACGTAGATGATCGTGGTCGCGAGCTTCTTGTGCAGCCGGGCGATCTCGATGCGCATGTGCACGCGCAGTTCCGCATCGAGGTTGGAGAGAGGCTCGTCGAAGAGAAAGATCTTCGGATGCCGCACGATCGCCCTTCCGATCGCCACGCGTTGCCGCTGGCCACCTGAGAGCTGCTTCGGCTTGCGATCGAGCAGCGGTCCGAGCTCCAGGATGTTGGCGGCCTCGCCGACGCGGCTCTCGATCTCTGCCTTCGGCACGCCGGCAAAGCGCAGCGCAAAGCCCATGTTTTCCCGGACCGTCATATGCGGATAGAGCGCATAGGACTGGAACACCATGGCGATGCCGCGTTTCGATGGATCGACATCGTTCATCCGTTCGCCGTCGATCGTCAGATCGCCCGACGTGATCTCCTCGAGCCCGGCGATCATTCTGAGCAGGGTCGACTTGCCGCAGCCGGAGGGGCCGACGAAGACGACGAACTCACCGGTCTTGATGTCGAGGTCGACCCCTTTGATGACCTCGAAGTTGCCATAGGACTTTCTGACGTCGTTCAGTTGCAGTTCGCTCATGCAGCCTCCGCCTCGTCCGCCAGCGCCGAAAGCTCCAGTCGCACGGTCCCAAGCCGTGTCGACGTCACCGCGACGGCGATGCCGCCGGCAGCACCCGTTGATTCCAGCCAGAAGCCGGTCGAACCGCCCTGGAAAATCAGGCGCTCGGGTCCGAGCAGGCGGGCAGGGCCGGTGACCGTGACGTCGACCGCATCGTTGAGGAACGGCAGGATGTTGCCGGCCTGGTCGAGCGCGCGCACGATCACGCGCACGCTGTCGCGGCCCTCGGCGCGAAGCGTCGTGCTGTCGGCGACGACGTCGAGTGTCGTCGGCACCGGATCGGCGACCATGTGGAGGCTCGCGACAGGCTTGCCGTCGATGAAGCCGGTGAATTCGGCATCTTCCCACTTCATGCCCCAGACGCCGAGCTCGTCCTTGGTGAAGTGGCGGTGGTCGATGACGACGGGCGGATGCGGCAGATGCGGAAAGTTCTGGCGGTCCGGGCCGACGCGCTTGACGAGCGAACCGTATTTCAGCTCGACCTCGTCGCAGTTGGTAAGCACGATCAGCGGCAGCACGCCGCCGATATTGCGCTCGCCGCGGGCCCAGAAGGTGACCGGCTTCATCACCACCGCCTCCGACGGTTCGCACTGGCTGGCATAGACATAGGCGGCAAATTTCGGCTGACGGAACATATCCATGACGCCGTGATAGCAGATCCGGTCGCCGGAGCCGAAGTCCTTGTGGGTGTTGTAGTCGAACATGCACCAGCCGACGGCGCCGGAAATGCTCGAGTCGCCATAGGCCGCGTTCAGCACTTCGAGGTGCCGGCGCACATGTTCGGCCTGGCGCTGCTCCTGGTCGTAGATCTTCGTCGGATACATGTGGCCGCCGAATTCGGTAATCATGTACGGCACCTTGCGCTTGAGGCCGGTGCACTCCTGCTGGGGACGCAGAGCCGTGCGCGGACGGTTTGCGCCCGGCAGTTCCTCGTTGCCGAGGATGAAGTCGTTCATGGTGTAGACGTCTTCAAGCAGCTCGCTGTCGGTTATGTAGCGCACGCCGCCGGTCTGGCGCGTCGGGTCGAGTTCGCGCGCCAGGCGGTTGGTTTCGACGTAGAAATCGTGTGAGTCCTGCGACTCGTTGATGCGCACGCCCCAGATGATGATCGACGGATGGTTCCAGTCGCGCTCGATCATGCGGCGGACGTTTTCGATCGCCTCCTGTTTCCAGGCGTCGCCGCCGATATGCTGCCAGCCGGGGATTTCCTCGAAGACCAGGAGGCCGATGCGGTCGCAATGCTCGAGGAACCACTTGGACTGCGGATAGTGCGAGGTGCGCACGAGATTGCAGTGCAGCGTGTTCTTCAGGATCTCGGCGTCACGCTCCTGTGCGGCGCGGCCCATGGCGTAACCGACATAGGGGAAGGCCTGGTGGCGGTTGAGGCCGCGGATCTTGAGCGGCCGGCCGTTGAGCTTGAAACCTTCCGTGGTGAACTCCGCGGTGCGGAAGCCGAAACGGGACGAGAGCCGGTCGCTGCCGCGGTCCGAGCGCAGTTGGGCTTCGATCTCGTAGAGAACCGGATTGTCGATATCCCAGAGCGAAAGTCCGGTGAGGCCGGGCATCTCTAGCGTGACGCTCTTGCCACGCGTCTCGCCGGTCACTTCCGCCAAAACCTTGCCTTTGCCGTCCTTGAGGACGGCGGTGACTGCGCCGGAAAAGGCGAGCCCCTGTGGATTGGCGAGATCGCAGCGGATTGCAACGGACTTGGTGTCGCTCAGCGTGTCGCGGGTCTCGATCTTGAGATTGGCGATCGAGACCGCGTCGGTGATCTTCAGCCAGACGTCGCGATAGATGCCGGCATAGGTCAAATAGTCGATGCGGCCGCCGAAGGGCGGGATCTCCGGGTTTTCGCTGCCGTCGATCTTGACGGTGATGAGGTTGTCGCCCTCGCGCAGCCTGTCCGTCAGCCGCGCCTCGAAGGGCGTGTAGCCGTCCTTGTGGCCGATGATTTCTTCGCCGTTGAGATAGACGACGGCGTCGGCCATGGCGGCGTCGAAGACAAGCGAGACTTCGCGACCATGGAACTCGCGGCGCCACGCAAGCACCTTCTGATAGGTGAAGGCGCGCTGATAGGACGTTTCGTCGAAATAGTTGAACGGCAGTTCCACCGCATTGTGCGGCAGACTGACGGTTTTGCCCGCCTGCCGGCGGCCGGCGCTCGCCGCATCGAAGCCTTCCGAGAAGACCCAGGTGTCGTTGAATGGAGTAACAGAACGCATGATCATTCCTATTTGACTGAGCCCAGCATTCCCTGGACGAACTGGCGTTGCATGAAGAAGAAGACGGCGAGCGTTGGAAGCGTCGCGAGAATGGTGCCGACCATGACGACGCCGTAGTCGGGGTAGTAGGCGGACGCGAGCGAGGAGATGACGAGCGTGATCGTCTTCTGTTCGTTCGACTGCAGCACGATCAGCGGCCAGAGATAGTTGTTCCACGCGGTCATGAAGACGATGATGAAGGCCGCCGCATAGGTCGAGCGCATGACCGGCACGTAGATGAACAGGAAGATCTGCCACTCCTTCAGCCCGTCGACCTTGGCGGCATCACGCAGCTCGGATGGGAACGCCTTGGTGGTCTGGCGGAAATAGAAGACGATGAAGGCCGAGCCGATCGTCGGCAGAACGACGGCCAGGTGCGTGTTGATGAGGCCGGCCTTGCCCATCATGATGAAGAGCGGGATCATCAGCGCCGCAAACGGGATCATCATCGTCAACAGAAGAGCGCTGTAGATCCGGTCGCGGTGGCGCGAGCGGAACATCTCGAAGCCGTAGCCGGCCAGCGACGAGACGGCGAGCGTCAGGATCGTCGCGAGAATGGCGATCTTGGCCGAATTCCAGAAGACCAGCGGCGCGTTCACCTGGGTGAAGAAGGTGCTGACATTGGTGGCGAGCGCGCCGCCCGGCATCATCCTGCCCTTGATGATGTCGATCGATGAATTGGTGGCGCCGAACAGCATCCAGACGAAGGGAAAGATCGAGAGGAAGGCCATCAGCCCGACGAAGCCGTAGGTGACGATGGTGGCGGCGATACGTGTGGATCCCTTGTTCATCGGTCGCGCTCCCGGGCGGCGAAGAACTGCAGGCATGCGAGCAGGGCGACGAGCACGACGATGACATAGGAGACCGTCGCCGCGTAGCCGAAGTTCGGCATGAAGCGGAAGGTGAGGTTGTAGATGTAGAGCGACAAGGTCAGCGTCGCGTTGGAGGGGCCGCCCTTGCCCTCGGTCAGGTTGTAGACCTCGTCGAAGAGCTGGATCGTGCCGATCGTCGAAATGATCGTCGTGAACAGGATGACGGGCTTCAGCAACGGGATGGTGATGTGGGTGAACCGCGCCCAGGCGGGAACGCCGTCGATGCGGGCCACCTCGTAGATCGACTTGTCGATGTTCTGCATCGCCGCGAGGTAGAAGATCATGTTGTAGCCGGTCCAGCGCCAGGTGATGGCGAGGATGACGAGCACCTTCGCCCAGAAGGGATGCGTCAGCCACGGGATCGGCTCGCCGATGATGCCGATCGCTTCAAGCGTCGCATTGACGATGCCGTCATGGGCGAACATGCCCTTGAACAGCACCGAATAGGCAACCAGCGAGGTCACGCAGGGCAGGAAGATGGCGGTGCGGAAGAAGCCACGGCCGACGAGCTTCGGATTGTTGAGCAGCGACGCCAGGATCAGCGCCAACAGGATCATGATCGGCACCTGCACGACGAAATAGGTCAGCGTGTTGGTCAGGGCCTTGATGAAAACCGGATCGTTCCACAGACGGACGATGTTGGAAAAGCCGGCAAATTTCAGCATCATGCCGCGGCCGGACTGGAACGACATCCAGAGCGACCAGAGGATCGGGTAGATCATGAATAGCGCGATCAGCCCGAGTGCCGGCGCGACGAAGAGCCAGCCGTTGACGTTGTAGTATCGGCCGATGCCGCCGCGGCGTGCGAGAGCCATCATCATCCTCATGGGTAGCCGGTGCCATTGGCCGTGGCTTTGTCGCCACGGCCAGGTGCGGTCAGTCGCGGGAGCGATTACTGGATCTGGGCGCTGACTTCGGCGTCGATTGCCTTCAGCACCTCGTCAACCGGGGTGCCTTGCGTGAGCGCCGGCAATTGCGCGGTGACGGCGGTGTCCGCCTCGTTGGTGAAGACGCCGTAGTTGACCGAAGGCACCTTCGCGAGCCAGTCGGAGAAGTTCTGCCAGACCTTTTCGCCGCCGAAGAAGGCATCGGCCTCGCCATAGGCAGCCCCGCCGCGCGCGGCGAGCAGCGAGCCGACGGCGCCGCGGTCGGTGAGGATCGTCTGGTAGAAATCGACGTCCTTGGCGTAGACCGCGTTCAGGAAGTCGATCGCCTCGGCCTTTTCGGCCGAGCTTTCAAGCACGTACCAGCTCGATCCGCCGAGGTTCGAAGCGTGCGTCGCACCCTCGATCGAGAGCGCCGGGATCGGCGCCACGCCCCATTTGCCCGACTGGTCCGGCTGCGCCTTGACGGTGCCGGTGATCCAGACACCGGTGATGACGCTCGCCACATCGCCCGACGTGAAGGTGCCGACCCAGTCGGACCAGCCGGCGGCGGGCTTATAGATGTTGGCGGCCATGATCTTGTTGATCGTCTCCAGCGACGCCTTCAGCGCTGCGTTGCCGGTGATGTTGGGCTTGCCGTCCTTGTCGAAATACCATTGCCCGGCCGACTGCATGATGATGCGCACCAGCCCGGCATCGGTCGGGTCGAGGCCCATCATCTTCTTGCCGGTCTTGGCTTCCACCTGCTGACCGATCTCGATGAAGCGGTCCCAGGTGATGCCCTGCATGTCCTCGGGCTTGAAGCCCGCCTGCTCCAGATAGTCCTTGCGATAATAGAGGCCAGTGACGCCGGAATCGAACGGCATGCCGTAGACCTGGCCGTCCAGCGTCATCAGCTCGACCTTGTAGGGAGCAAATCCCGAATAATCGACGCTACCCGAGAGCGGCGCGAAGGCGCCGGGGAAGGACTGCAGATACTTCTGCGCGCCGTAGTCCTCGATGAGCACAATGTCGGGAAGCGCATCGGCGGTGCCCGACGAAAGGCCGGTCTGCAGCTTCTGCTCGACGTCGGCCTTGGCGAAGTCGACGATGTTGAAGGTGATATCAGGGTGCGACTTGGTATAGCGCGCGCCGGCTTCCTTCATGATGGCGACGTTGAAGTTCGGATCCCAGCACCAGACGGTGATTTCCTTGGCCTCCGCGGCCGAAACGGCCAACAGGCTTGCGCCGGCAAGTGCGACGCTTGTCAGACGCGGTAGATAGGTACGCACGTTCATTGGTTCCTCCCTCGAACTCGTTCCCCGAGACATTCCTCCTGGTCTCGGCGCCGAGTATTTCGCAAAATTCTGAAGAAGGCAATATTTCAGTAAATTTTTACTTCGGCATTTTCACAGCCCGCTCAGGGGGCGCTCGCGGAGCCTTCATTGGCGGTGCTGCCGCGCCAGACCATCTCGGTCCCAAGGATCACCTTCTTGGCGACGTCGCGGCCGGTCAGGCGCTCGACAAGCAGGTCGACGGCGGTCTCGCCGATGATCTCTGCAGGGATCTTGACGGTCGAAAGCGGCGGCCCGAGAAACTGCGCGACGGGGATATCGTTGAAGCTTGCGACGGCGACATCGTCGGGGATCCGCAGGCCCATCTCGTGAATGGCGCGATAGGCGCCAATCGCCATGTTGTCGTTGCAGGTGACGAGGATTTCCGGCGGGTTCGGTTTCGACAGCATCGCCTTGGCGAGTGTGTAACCGCTGTCCGGCGTCAGCTTCTCGACCATGCAGAGATCCGGGTCGTAGAGGCCGGCCTTGGTCATGAAGCGGATGAAGGCGCGGCAGCGACGTTCGGAGTGGATGTCGTCCTTGTCGCGAAAGGCGTCGATCCAGCCGAGGAAGCCGATGCGGCGGTAGCCCCTGTCGTAAACCCCTTGCAGCAGGCGGTTCATCGCTATGGCGACGTCACTCATCACGCTGTCGTCGACATCGTCGTCGGGGGCGAAATCCGCGAACACCAGGTGGCGGCTGTGCCGCCGCAGCCAGTGGACTTCCTCGCCGTAATGATGGCCGACGGCAACGACGCCGTTCGCGCCCTGCAGGATCGCCGCCTCCGGCAGATTGCCGTTGTGGAAGACCTTGACCACCTCGATCTTCAGCGCCTGGCATCGGTTTTCGATGCCGAGCCGGACGCCGACATAATAGGGGTCGATCAGTTCCTGCGCGGGTTGGAGGAAATGGACGAGCGCGAACTTCAGGCCCTGCAGGGGGCCGGCGCCGCGGCCGCGGTTGCGGGGCGTCGCATAGTTCAGCGCCTCGGCCGTCTCGATGATCGCCTGCCGCTTCTTGGTGGAGATCGAAAGCGTCGGATCGTAATTCAGTACCCGAGAGACCGTCGCCGAAGAGACCCCGACAGCCGAAGCGATTTCCTTGATTGTGACCATGTCCAACGTCCTGCCCGCCGCCGCGGCCCTCGTTTCGGGCGCGGCGCAATCTTTATTTAGTAAAATTTTGCCTGGGGTTTTTCAATCTCTGGGCGACTTATTTCGTTCATCGAGCGCGACACAACCGTGCGCGGGGTCAGGCTACGCGGCCGATTGCCAGTGCCTGGGCCTGAAGTTCGTCGCAAAGAAAGGCCCAGAGCGCCGAGATCGGGCGGGATGAAAGACCCTGATCGTCGGCTGCGAACAGCCCGAGCTCGATCACCGGGGCGGGCGGCAGGCCCTCATCGGCGCCGAGCACCCGCATCGTGTTGGGACGGATGTTGAGATCCAGGAGGACGGCGATGCCGAGACCCGCCTCGATCATCGACTGGATGGAGGAGAGGCTGGCGCTCGTCAGCACGGTGCGCCACGGCCGGTCGCCGTCCTTCAGCGCCTCGATCATCTTCTGGCGCCAGGTGCAGACCCCGTCGAAGGTGACGAGCGGCAGAGGCGCTTCCGCCGGCAGTTCGAAACCGCGCGCCGCAACCCACCGGAGCGGCAGCCGCCAGGTGAGGATCGGCTCGCCATGGATCAGGGCCGGGTCGCCGATCGCGACGTCGAGCTGGCCCTGCGACAGCTTTTCCGACAACACGGTGCTTTCGGTCACGGTCAGTTCGAGCGCTACATTCGGATGGCATTCGGCAAACCGTTGCAACGCCCTCGGCAGCGAGCCGACGGCGATGTCCTCGATCATGCCGAAGCGGATCGGTCCCTGGACAGCCTGCCCGGCAAGCGCGCGGCGCGCGCCGGCGCTCAGTCCCAGCATCTTCTGCGCATAGGGCAGCAGCACATGTCCGGCTTCCGTCAGGTCCATGCCTCGTGAATTGCGGTTCATGAGCCTGGCGCCGAGGTCGTCCTCCAACCGGCGCAACTGCATGCTGACGGCCGCTTGCGTTCTTGCCAGCCGCTGCGCAGCGCCGCTGACGCTGCCGCATTCGGCGGTCACGACGAAGGCGCGCAAAAGGCCGATGTCGAGGTCATGCATATAATGATCCTTTATGGAAGCATCACAATTATTAGCGTTCTTTATTGTGCCGGGATTGCTATGTCTGTTCAAGCCCAAGAGGAGAACGGACATGGCGGAAACGGAGACGACAGCGGATCGCGGGTGGAGCGGGCCGGGCGCGACAGACGACGCCAGCGGGCGCGTCACGCTCGCCGTCGTCTTCTGCCTGCTCTCGATGTCGAGCGTGCAGTTTGGCGCGGCACTCTCCAAGCCCGCCATGGAAAGCCTCGGAGCCTTCGGCGCGACCTGGTTGCGGCTTTCCTGGGCGGCGGCCTTCCTGTTGCTGCTCGTCCGGCCTCCTTTCCTCAGATACAGCCGGGCACAGTGGCTTTCGGCGCTTTCCCTTGGCGCGACGATGGCGGTGATGACGCTTTGTTTCTTTGCGGCGATCGCGCGCATCCCGCTCGGCCTTGCCGTGGCGATCGAGTTTCTCGGTCCCCTGACTGTCGCCGCTGTTTTCGGCGGTCGTGGCTGGCGCCTGCTTTGCCCTGTCATCGCCGCTGCCGGCGTGCTCTGCCTTTCCTGGGACGGTTCGGCCTGGGTGGCGGATACGCCAGGGCTTCTGTTCGCCCTCGGCGCGGCGATCGGCTGGGGTGGTTACATCGTGCTCATGAAGCAGGCCGGCCAGCGCTTCAAGGGATTGGAGGGGCTTGCCGTTTCGTTGCTCTTTGCCGCGCTGTTCGCAACGCCGTTCGGCCTGCACCAGGTGCAATCCGGTTTCTCCTTCGATATGCTCTTGATGACGGCGGGGCTTGCCATGCTGGTGCCGCTGCTTCCCTACGCGCTCGAATTCATGGCGCTGAGGCGCATGCAGCCGTCGGCCTTCGGTATCCTGATGAGCCTGGAACCGGCGATCGGCGCCGGCGCCGGCTTCATCGTGCTGGGGCAGGCGCTCGCTCTCAATCAGATCTTCGGTGTCGTCCTCGTGATGATCGCGAGCGTTGCCGGCACTCTGCTGGCGAAAGCCTAGCGCCGTAGCGCAAGTCGACTTTCTCCGCCGCCGGTTTCTTGAAGGTCCGGGTCTGCGTTAGCGGCGCGGTGGCGGACTGGCGCCCGGCCCTCGCGATCTCCGATCAAATTCGGCGCCTTTGTGCGCGACTGATAAAATGTGCCCGTTTACAAAAGTAATATTATATGATTTTTTGATCCTTGGCTGCGTGGAGGCAGCTTTCTTTGGGAGGAAATCATGAAAATCGCCAAGGCACTTGCGAGTGCAACGATCCTTGCTGCCTGCACCTTCGGCAGCGCATCGGCGGCCGATCTCGTCGTCGGCTTTTCGCAGATCGGATCGGAGTCCGGCTGGCGCGCTGCCGAGACGACGCTGACCAAGCAGCAGGCCGAACAGCGCGGGATCGATCTCAAATTCGCTGATGCGCAGCAGAAGCAGGAAAACCAGATCAAGGCGATCCGCTCGTTCATCGCGCAAGGGGTGAATGCCATTCTCGTGGCGCCGGTCGTCGCCACCGGCTGGGACGAGGTGCTGCAGGAAGCCAAGGATGCTGAAATTCCGGTCATCCTGCTCGACCGCACGGTGGATTCCTCGAAGGACCTTTACCTGACGGCGGTGACCTCCGACCTCGTGCACGAGGGCAATGTTGCCGGCAAGTGGCTGGTCGACACGACGGCGGGCAAGCCCTGCAACGTCGTCGAGCTTCAGGGCACGACCGGCTCTTCGCCGGCGATCGACCGCAAGAAGGGCTTCGAACAGGCGCTATCCGGCCACGACAACCTGAAGATCATCCGTAGCCAGACCGGCGACTTCACCCGCACCAAGGGCAAGGAAGTGATGGAAAGCTTCCTCAAGGCCGAGGACGGCGGCAAGAACATCTGCGCGCTCTATGCCCATAACGACGACATGGCGGTCGGCGCCATCCAGGCGATCAAGGAAGCCGGCCTGAAGCCGGGCAAGGACATCCTTGTCGTGTCGATCGATGCCGTTCCGGACATCTTCCAGGCGATGGCCGCCGGAGAAGCCAATGCCACGGTCGAGTTGACGCCGAACATGGCCGGTCCCGCTTTCGATGCGCTTGCCGCGTACCAGAAGGATGGCACGGCGCCACCGAAGTGGATCCAGACGGAATCGAAACTTTACACTCAGGCCGACGAACCGCTGAAGGTCTACGAAGAAAAGAAGGGCCTCGGCTACTGATGTCGGCCGTGGCCCGCGCTGCTTCTCGCGCGGGCCACGCTCTCTTTCAGTTTCCGGCCGAAGAACGCAGCTTGCCGCGGCAGGCGCTGTGCTTCCCCGTCCGGCAGATACCAGCATCGCGGAGACGGTATCGATGCAGACCAGTAACGACATCCTTCAGGCGGTCCGGATCGAAAAGACCTTCCCGGGAACCAGAGCCCTCGACAAGGTTGATTTTCACCTCAGGCGCGGGGAGGTTCATGCGCTGCTCGGCGAAAACGGCGCCGGCAAGTCGACCCTGATCAAATGCCTGACCGGCGCCTACCGCCGCGACGGCGGCACGATCCTGCTCGATGACGTGCCCGTCGATCCGCGCGACACGTTCGAAGCCCAAGCGCTCGGCATCGGCACGGTCTATCAGGAGGTCAACCTGCTGCCGAACCTGACGGTCGCCGAGAACCTTTTCCTCGGGCGCCAGCCGCGCCGTTTCGGCATGGTCGATGCGCGCGCGATGAACCGGCGGGCACGGGATCTGCTTGCAGACTACGAACTCGACCTGGACGTCACCCGCGATCTGGCGAGCTATTCGGTAGCGATCCAGCAGGTCATCGCCATTGCGCGCGCCGTCGATCTCTCCGGCAAGGTACTGATCCTCGACGAGCCGACGGCGAGCCTCGATGCGCATGAGGTGGCGATGCTGTTTCGCATCGTGCGCCGGCTCAAGGCGAAGGGCCTCGGCATCATCTTCGTCACCCACTTTCTCGAACAGGTCTATGAGATTTCCGACCGGATTACCGTGCTCAGGAACGGGCAGCTCGTCGGAACGCGTGAAACCAGCAGTCTCGATCGCCGCGAGCTGATCGCGATGATGATCGGCCGTGAACTGGCGGCGGAAATCCACGCGCCGCGCGCGGAAGTTCAGGAAGGACCGCTGCGCTACCGGTTCCGCAATTACGGCCGCAAGGGCCGCGTCCGCCCCTTCGACCTCGATGTGCGCGCCGGCGAGGTGGTCGGCATGGCGGGCCTGCTCGGCTCCGGACGGACGGAAACCGCGGAGCTTCTCTTCGGCGCCCATCGTGCCGACAGCGGCGAGGCCGAGATCGACGGTCGTGCGGTCGACCTTGCGTCGCCGCGGGCTGCCATCCGCCATCGCTTCGGCTTCTGCCCGGAGGATCGCAAGACTTCGGGCATTATCGGCGATCTCTCGGTGCGCGAAAACATCGTGCTGGCGCTGCAGGCGCGCCGCGGCTGGACGCGGCCGATCTCGCGGGCGGAGCAGAACCGGCTGGCAGACCACTATATCCGCGCGCTCGATATCCGCACGGCCGATCGCGAGAAACCGATCAAGCTCTTGTCCGGCGGCAACCAGCAGAAGGCGATCCTCGCGCGCTGGCTTGCGACCGAGCCCGAATTCCTGATTCTCGACGAGCCGACGCGCGGCATCGACGTCGGCGCCCATGCGGAAATCGTCAAACTGATCGAGGCGCTGCGCGAAAAAGGCCTGTCGCTGATCGTCGTTTCCTCGGAGATCGAAGAACTGGTCGCCTACAGCACCCGGGTCATCGTGCTTCGCGACCGGGCTCATGTCGCCGAACTCGACGGGAACCGGATCACGGCAGATCAGATCGTTGAAGCGATCGCCGCAACCGATGAAAGGAGGACGTCTTGACGTCGTTCTTCAAGCTCTATTTCAACCGGTTGCTGCCGCAACTGATCGCGCTTGGTCTCATCATCATGGCGGTATCGCTGGTGTTTCCCGGCTTCCTCAACATCGAGATCCAGAATGGCCGTCTTTACGGCAGTCTTATCGACATCCTCAACCGCGGTGCGCCTGTCGTGCTTCTGGCAATCGGCATGACCATCGTCATCGCCACCAAGGGTATCGACCTCTCCGTCGGCGCGGTCATGGCGATCTGCGGCGCGACTGCAGCCGCTGCGATTACCTCGGGCCACTCAGTTCCCGCAACGCTGTTGATCACACTTGGCGTCGGTATTCTCTGCGGTCTCTGGAACGGGGTGCTGGTGGCGGTACTCGACATCCAGCCGATCATCGCGACGCTGGTGCTGATGGTCGCCGGGCGCGGTATCGCCCAGCTCATCACCGAGGGGGCGATCCTGACCTTCAATGACCCCGGCCTCATCTTCATCGGCAGTGGTTCCTTTGCCGGACTGCCGATGCCGGTGGTGATCTGGCTGGTCTTCGGCATGCTGATCGCGGTGCTCGTCCGGCGAACCGCGCTCGGCATGCTGATCGAGGCGATCGGCGTCAATCGCCAGGCGAGCACGCTCTCCGGCGTGCTGACGCCAGTGCTCTTGAACGCGGCCTATGTCCTTTGCGGCCTTTGTGCCGCCATCGCCGGCATCATCGCCGCGGCCGATATTCGCGGTGCCGACGCCAACAATGCCGGTCTGTGGCTGGAGCTCGATGCCATTCTCGCCGTCGTCGTCGGCGGCACGTCGCTGCTCGGCGGTCGCTTCAGCATCGCCGCATCGGTGCTCGGAGCCATCATCATCCAGGCGATCAACACCGGCATTCTGCTCTCCGGCTTCCCGCCGGAGTTCAACCTGATCATCAAGGCCGCGATCATCGTCTTCATCCTGGTGCTTCAGTCGCCGCGCGTCCGCACCGCCTTTGCCTTCCTCGTGCCGGCGCGCGGCGCGAGAAACCCGAGCGAGCGAGCCGCAAAATGAAGCCGAAATATCTTCCGCTCACTGCAACGCTCGTGATCTTCCTGCTCGGCTACGCGCTTTGTGTGGCGCAATATCCGAACATGCTGTCGACGCGCGTGATCGGCAACCTTTTGACCGACAACGCCTTCCTCGGCATCGCGGCGGTCGGCATGACCTTCGTCATCTTCTCCGGTGGCATCGATCTTTCGATCGGTTCGGTCATCGCCTTCACCGGCGTGTTTCTGGCCGTGGTGCTGGAACACACAAGCATCCACCCGCTGATTGCCTTCGCGATGGTTCTTGCGATCGCGACGCTTTTCGGCGCCGCGATGGGCGCGATCATCCACTATCTGGAGATGCCGGCTTTCATCGTCACGCTTGCCGGCATGTTTCTCGCACGCGGCATGGCCTTCGTGCTGTCGATCGACAGCATTCCGATCAAGCATCCCTTCTACGCGACCTTGAAAGGTCTCTACTTCAAGCTGCCGGGTGCAGGGCGCATCACGCTGATCGGCGGGCTGATGCTGCTCGTCTTCGCGGTCGGTATCCTGATCGCGCACCGCACGCGCTTCGGCACCAACGTCTATGCGCTCGGCGGCGGTGCGGCGACGGCGCGGCTGATGGGTGTTCCGGTGGCGGCGACGACGATCCGCATCTACGCCCTTTCGGGCCTGCTTGCGGGACTGTCCGGCATCGTCTTCTCGCTCTACACCTCGGCGGGCTATTCGCTTGCCGCCGTTGGCGTCGAGCTGGACGCGATCACCGCGGTTGTCATCGGGGGCACGCTTCTGACCGGAGGCTCAGGCTTTGTCGCCGGCACCCTGGTCGGCATCCTCATCCAGGGCCTGATCCAGACCTACATCACCTTCGACGGATCGCTGTCGAGCTGGTGGACGAAGATCCTGATCGGCCTTTTGCTCTTTGCTTTCATCCTGCTGCAGAAAGGCATCATCTTCGTTTCGCGCCACCGCCAGCAGCGGGCGTGAGGCAAGGGTCGCGCGATGTGGCCATCCCTCCAACAGCCGCGCAAACGCACGAGCCACCGGCTCGTCGTCGAGGAGCTCGGCCAGGCGGTGGTCGGAGGCGAGTTCGCGGTCGGAGACATCCTGCCCGGCGATGTCGAGCTCGCGGCGCGCTTCAACGTTTCCCGCACGGTCCTGCGCGAGGCGATGAAGACGCTCGCTGCCAAGGGGCTTGTCGTTGCCCGCGCCCGCATCGGCACCCGTGTGATGCCGCAGGCGAACTGGAACCTGTTTGATGGCGACGTGCTTTCCTGGCATTTCCGGGCCGGTGTCGATGAGGCGTTTCTTCGCCATGTCAGCGAGGTTCGCCTGGCGCTCGAACCCTATGCGGCCGGCCTGGCGGCCCGGCGCGCCACCGACGCCGACATTTCCCAGATGATGCGGCTGGCCGTCGCCATGGGCGATGCCGGCCATAGCGCGCAGACGCTGGCGCGTGCCGATCTCGAGTTCCATCTCCGCCTGCTCGAGGCGTCGCTCAATCCGTTCATGCAGACCGTCGGCAGCCTGATCGAGGCGGCGCTGATGGGGATCTTCCGATTGAGCAATGCGGCCACAGATGGCGCCGAGATCGATCGCGTCGCCGTCGCGCATATCCGCATCGTCGAAGAAATCCGGCTTCGCAACGAGGAGGGTGCGCGAACTGCGATGGAGCATGTGATCCGTGTCGGCCAGCAGCAATTGATCGCAAACCTGAAGAAGCATGGCTGACCCGCCGACGAGTGCATCAGGCGGCACGTGCTGCTTGGCTTCACCGGTCATGTGGGCGTAGGCTGGCGAGGAAGCCAAAGGGCGATGCGGCGAGGTTGGAGCCGGAGCGAGCGGAGAGGGCAGGTGTCGGAACAGGACGTTCTGATCGTCGGGGCGGGACCGACCGGCCTTGTGCTTGGTCTCTGGCTGACGGCCCAGGGTGTGAGGGTCCGTATCATCGACAAAAATGCGGCTCCCGGCCCGACCTCGCGGGCGATGGTGGTGCATGCGCGAACGCTCGAGCTTTACCGGCAGCTTGATCTGGCCGACGCCGTGGTCGAAGCGGGCCGCCGCAACCCCTCGGTCAACCTCTGGGCAAAGGGCAGGGTCAGGGCGCGAATTTCCTTCAGCCCGACCGGCGCTAAGTTTACGCCCTACCCCTTCGTTCTTGTCTACCCGCAGGACCATCACGAACGGCTGCTCGAGGCCCGACTGGAGGCCCTGGGCGTCAAGGTCGAGCGACAGACCGAGCTTGTTGATTTCGAGCACGACGGCGCCGGGGTGAGTGCGCACCTGCGATTGCCCGACGGCAGGTCGCAAGTGTGTGCGGCGCAGTATCTCGCCGGATGCGACGGTGCGCGCTCGCCGGTCCGGCACGGTCTGGAGGTCGATTTTTCCGGGGGAACCTACGACCAGACCTTCTACGTCGCGGACGTTGAAGCGCGTGGCCCGGCGGCCAATGGGGAAGTCCATATCTCGCTCGAAACAGGCGATTTCGTCGCCCTGCTTGCCTACGCCGAGGGCCGGGGCCGCCTCATCGGTCTCGTGCGGGAGAAGCGGGAGGATGCAGAGGGGCTCAGCTTCGCGGATGTGAGCCATCGCGCCATCGAAAGCCTGCGGCTCACTGTCGACAAGGTCAACTGGTTCTCCACCTACCGGGTCCACCATCGCGTTGCCGGTCGCTTCAGGTCCGGGCGTGTGTTTCTGCTCGGCGACGCCGCGCATGTGCACAGTCCGGTCGGCGGTCAGGGCATGAACACCGGCATCGGTGACGCGGTCAATCTTGCGTGGAAGCTCGCAGCCGTGCTGAAGGGGCAGGCGCCGGACGGCCTGCTCGACAGCTATGAAAGCGAACGGATCGCGTTTGCCCGCCAGCTCGTCGAAACCACCGACCGGCTGTTCACGTTCGTGACGGCGGAAGGCGGCGTCGCAGATTTTCTGCGCGTCCATGTCGCGCCCGGTCTGGCAGGCATCGCCTACCGCGTCGGCGGTGTCAGAGAATTCCTGTTCCGCATTCTGTCGCAGACGCAGCTCAATTATCGCGGCGGCCCCTTGAGCCGGGGTGCGCATGGCCGGGTGCAGGGCGGCGATCGGCTGCCCTGGCTACGCGTCAATGGCCTCGACAACTACGCTTCGCTTGCAGCCATTGCCTGGCAGGTGCATGTCTATGGCGAAGTGCGCAACGACATAAGAGCGTGGTGCGCGGCCAAGCACATGCCGCTTCACGTCTTCCCGTGGGGCGAGCAGCAGGCGGCCGCCGGCCTGGCGCGGGACGCCGCCTATCTGCTGCGCCCGGACACCTATGTGGCGCTGGTTGCCGAACCGGCGATGCCCGAAACCGTGGAAACGTACTTCGCCGAGCACGGGATCCGCCTGTCGCCCGTTCCTGCCTGAAGGTCGCCGCAGGAGCGGCGCCGTCCGCCGCCGGTGCCTCGTCGCGGACCAGCCGGAACCGCGACGAGCAGGTCTCTCCCTCTCGCGTTGAAAGCGACCGGCCGTCAGTGCCCGGCCGGCGTCTCGACCTTGCCTTCAACCGCATCGCTCTCGACGGCCGGATGCCGGGAGATGCCGGCGAGCTTGTGGCCGCGTTCGCGCAGCCACTGGAAGGCGACGTAGAGCGCCGGGATGACGAAGATGCCGACGAGCGCTGCGGCAAGCATGCCGCCGGCAACGCCGGTGCCGACCGCACGGCGGCTGAGTTCGCCGGCGCCCTTGGCGATCACCAGCGGCACCAGGCCGACGATGAAGGCGAAGCTCGTCATCATCACGGCGCGGAAACGGGCGCGTGCGCCTTCGATCGCCGCATCGACGATGCTTGCGCCGGCCTCGCGGTGCGCCTTGGCGAACTCGACGATCAGGATCGCGTTCTTGGAGGCGAGCGCGATCAGCACGACGAGGCCGATCTGGGCGTAGATGTCGAAGGAAAGCCCGGCGACAAGCACCGAAAGCAGCGCGCCCGACACCCCGAAGGCGACCGACAAGAGCACCGGCACGGGGATCGTCCAGCTTTCGTAGAGCGCCACGAGGAAGAGGTAGGCGAAGAGCACGGCCATCGCCAGGATCGCGGTGGTCTTGCCGGCCGCCTCCAGTTCCTGCAGCGCCGTGCCCGTCCATTCGTAGCTATAGCCGGGTGGCAGGGTCGAGGCAGACAGCGCTTCCATCGCGGCAAGCGCCTCGCCCGAGGAATGGCCGGCGGCCGGCTGGCCGTTCAGCGTGATCGAGCGATAGTTGTTGTAGCGCACGATCGATTGCGGACCGACGATGTAATCGACCTTGGCGACCGAGGCGACCGGCACCATGTCGCCGTTCGTATTGCGTACGTGGAGGCGCTGGATGTCGTCCACCGCGTTGCGGTCGGCTTGCGCCGCCTGCATCGTCACTTTCCAGGTGCGGCCGAACAGGTTGAAGTCGTTGACGTAATAGCTGCCGAGCGTGCCCTGCAGCGTGGTAAAGAGGTCGCTCACCGAAACGCCGAGTGCCTGCAGGCGGTCACGGTCGATGTCGAGATAGAGCTGCGGGGAACTCGCCGAATAGGTGGTGAAGGTCGGCCCCAGCGCCGGGTTCTGGTTGGCGGCGATGATCAGCCCGCCCGCCGTTGCCGAAAGGTCGGCGACCGAACGGCCCTGCAGGTCGAGCAACTGGTACTCGAAGCCCGAGCCGGTGCCGAGGCCCATGATCGGTGGCAGGTTGAAGGCGAAGATCTGCGCGCCGCGGATCGCTTGACCCTTGACCATGGCGGTGCGGATTGCCGCTTCGACGCCGGCCGCATCGCTCAGGCGCTCCGCAAAGGGTTTCATCGTGACGATGGCGAAGGCCGAGTTGGACTTGGAAAGGCCGTCGAGGAAGGAGTAGCCGGTGACGGTGATGACGTTGGCAACGCCCTCGATGCCGCCCAGCATCGTCTCGACCTGTTTCACGACTTCGTCGGTGCGGTTGTAGGAGGCGCCTTCCGGCAGGCGGATTTCGGTGAAGAATGCGCCCTGGTCTTCCGCCGGCAGGAAGCCGGTCGGCACGACCTTGAAGAGGAAGCCCGTGGCGACGAAGGCGACGGCGAGCAATGCCAGGCCGATGATCGCGCGGCGGGCGATGTGCCCGGCGACGAAGGCATAGCCGTCGCGCCCCTTGTCGATGGTCCGCGAGATATAGCCGAGGATGCCGCGCTTGGGTCCGTGATGGGGTTTCAAGAGCACCGCGCAGAGCGCCGGGCTCAGCGTCAGTGCGTTGATTGCCGAGATCACCATCGACACCGAAACGGCGACGGCGAACTGCTGGAAAAGCTGGCCGCTAAGACCCGGGATGAAGGCGACGGGCACGAAAACGGAGAGCAGCACGAGCGTGATGGCGACGATGGCGCCGGTGATTTCACCCATGGCGCGTCTTGCCGCTTCCGCAGCCGAGAGACCGGGATTTTCCTCCATCACACGCTCGACATTCTCGACCACCACGATCGCGTCGTCGACGACGATGCCGATCGCCAGCACCATGGCGAGCAGCGACACGGTGTTGAGCGAGAAGCCCATGGCGAGCAGCACGGCGAAGGTGCCGATGAGCGCGACGGGAACGGCGACGAGCGGGATCAGCGTCGCCCGCCAGTTCCCGAGGAACAGGAAGACGATGATGATGACGAGGACGAAGGCTTCAAGCAGCGTCTCTTCGACGTTGTCGACGCTGGCTTCGACGAACTGTGCGGTGTCGTAGGCGACCGAATAGGTCAGGCCCGGCGGGAAGGATTTCGACAATCGCTCCATCGCCTCCTGCACGCCCCTGGCGGCGGCAAGGGCGTTGGCGCCGGGCGCCTGGTAGGTGCCGATCATGGCGACCGGCTTGCCGTTGATCCGGGCGTTGCTGTCCGAGCTTGCGGCGCCGAGGTCTACACGCGCGACATCGCGGATGCGCACAAAGGAGCCGTCGGGCCGTGCACGCAGGACCACGTCCTCGAACTGCTTGGGATCGGTAAGGCGCCCTTGCGTCTGCAGGTTCAATTGGAACAGCGGGTCGTCGGTCATCGGCTGGGCGCCGATGCGGCCGATGGCGGCCTGGACGTTCTGGGCCTTCAGCGCGTTGATCACATCGGTCGGCGTCAGGTCGAGGCTGGTCATCCGGTCGATGTCGAGCACGACGCGCATGGAATAATCCTGCGCGCCGAAGAGCTGGGCGTCGCCGACGCCGGGCACGCGCTTGATCGTGTCGAGCACGTTGATCGTGGCGTAGTTGGAGAGAAACAGGCTGTCGAAGTCCTGCTTCTCGTCGGCGGCATAGATGGTGACCACCTGCATCAGCGCCGAGGACTTCTTGCGCACGCTGACGCCGCTCTGCTTGACCTCGGAGGGAAGGCCCGCTTCGGCGAGCGACACCCGGTTCTGCACGTTGACGGTGGCGATGTCAGGATCGGTGCCGACGGCGAAGGTGACGGTCAGCGTATAGGAGCCATCGGCGCCGCTGGTCGACTTCATGTAGAGCATGTCGTCGACACCGACGACCTTGCTCTCGATCGGCTGGGCAACGGTGGTTTCGACCACATCGGCGCCGGCGCCGGGATAGCTGGCCGTGACGCTGACCTGCGGCGGCACGATGTCGGGAAACTGGGCAATCGGCAGACGGGTGAGCGCAAGCAGGCCCGCCAGCGTCAGCACGATGGAAATGACCGTCGCGAAGCGCGGGCGATCGATAAAGATCTCTGAAATCATCGCTTAGCCACCCGCTGCCGTGGCGGCATCGACGGTGATGCCCGGGCGAACCTTGCCGGCGCCCTCGGTGATGACGTTCTCGCCTTCCTTGAGGCCCTTGCTGATCACCGCCTGGCCGCGGGCGTTGCGCGCCACGTCGACACGGCGAAGCTCCACCTTGGAACCGGCATCGACAACCAGGACGAAGGCGCCCTGCTGGTCGCGCTGGACCGCCTGTTGCGGTATGGCGAGCACGTCCTGCTTGTCGGATTGTTCGAGCATGACGCGCACGAGCGCGCCGTCGAGCAGGATGCTGTCCGGATTGGGAAACTCGGCGCGCACGGTCACCGTGTCCGTCCCTTGCGAAACGTTGCTGGCGACGAAGTTGATCGTGCCCTTCTGCTTGTACTCCGTGCCGTTCGGCAAGCCCAGCGCGACATTGGCGCCGCCGCTGATCTCGCCCTTCAGCACCCGCTCGCGATAGTCGAGATAGAGCGCGGTGGCGACCGGAAACTGGACATAGATCGGGTCGAGCCGGGTCAGCGTCACGAGCGAGCCGCTATCCGGGCCGACGAGGGCGCCGACATCGGCCGCCGTCAGGCCGACGATGCCGTCGAAGGGCGCGGTGATCTTGGTATAGGAGAGGTTGAGGTCGGCGTTGTCCTTGCTGCCCTTCAGTCGGATCAGGTCGCCTTCGGTTTTCCTGACCTGCGCGTGCGCTTCGTCGACCTTGGCTTGGCTGATCGTCCTGCTGGTGAGGAGCTGCTCGGCGCGGTCGCGCTCGAGGATCGCGAATTCCTTGGCGGCTTCGGCCGCCTCGATCTGCCCTTCGATCTCCTGCACGGCGGCGCGGTAGGCGCCGTCTTCGACCCGGTAGAGTTCCGTCCCGGCCGTGACCTTCTGCCCTTCGGTGAAGTTGACCGCTTCGAGGAAACCCGAGACGCGGGCGCGAATGTCGACCTTCTGGATTGCCGTGACCTTGCCTGTCAGATCCACGCTTTCGCGCAGGTCCATGATCGTGGCTGGAGCCACGACCACGGCCGGCGCCTGTTGCGCGAATGCCGTTTGCGCGGAAAGCCCGATCGCGACAAGCAATGCTGATGAGAGTGAGAGGGCAGGAATTCTCGAACGCATGCAACGTTTCCCCTGAACGAAACAGCCGGAGATGACTTCAGTCGCCTTGGCAGTGCGTTGAAATCAGAACATGTTATCCCTGCCAAGTCACGCAATCATTGGTTGATTTCAGCGAAGGCTTGAAAAGATAACGCAAACGCCGGCTGATGGCGGTTTCAAGGAGAACTTGTTACAAAAGCAATGATTTGCCGAAACATCGCCCGCTCAAGCCAGAGGGAGGCGATAGCCTGATTCTGCCGGATTCCGGTTGAAGGGGTCGCCTGCGGGCGAACGTTTTACGTGTGCCGAGCCGTCACAATTGGCAGGTCGGTTCTGCAACCTTAGGTGACGGCTTGGAGCGTCGGGCAGACGGGCCCCGGTGCGATGCCGGGACCCGAATCGGTATTACGAGTGGATCGGCCCCGTCAAACGAGATCGAAACGGTCGGCGTTCATCACCTTGTTCCAGGCGGCGACGAAGTCACGCACGAACTTCGCCTTGGCATCCGACTGGCCGTAGACTTCGGCGATCGCGCGAAGCTGCGAGTTCGAACCGAAGACGAGATCGACTCGGGTGGCAGTCCGCTTGACGTCGCCGGTCTTGCGGTCGCGCCCTTCAAAGACATCCTTCGCCTCCGAGGTCGCCGTCCAGGCCGTGCCCATGTCGAGCAGGTTGACGAAGAAGTCGTTGCTGAGCGTTTCCGGGCGATCGGTGAAGACGCCGTGCGCGGTCTGGCCGTGGTTCGCGCCGAGGACGCGCAGACCCCCGACGAGCACGGTCATTTCCGGCGCAGTCAGCGTCAGGAGCTGCGCCCTGTCGATCAGCAGCTCTTCCGGCGAGACGGCGTACTGGGCCCGCTGGTAGTTGCGGAAACCGTCGGTGATCGGCTCGAGGACCGCGAAGGACTCGACATCGGTCTGCTCCTGCGAGGCATCCATGCGGCCCGGCGCGAAGGCAACCTCGATGTCGTGGCCGGCCGCTTTCGCCGCCTTTTCGACGGCGGCGCCGCCGCCAAGCACGATCAGGTCGGCAAGCGACACTTTCTTGCCGCCGGACTGCGCGTCGTTGAAGGCGCGCTGGATGCCTTCAAGCGTCTCCAGAACCTTCGCAAGCTGCGCCGGCTGGTTGACCTGCCAATCCTTCTGCGGGGAAAGGCGGATGCGCGCGCCGTTGGCGCCGCCGCGCTTGTCCGAACCACGGAAGGTCGAGGCCGACGCCCAGGCGGTCGAGACCAGCTCGGAAACCGAAAGGCCCGAGGCAAGGATCTTTGCCTTGAGGTCGGCGATATCCTTGGCGTCGACGAGGGGATGATCGACGGCCGGGATCGGATCCTGCCAGATCAGTTCTTCGGCCGGTACTTCCGGGCCGAGATAGCGGGCGCGCGGCCCCATGTCGCGGTGGGTGAGCTTGTACCAGGCGCGGGCAAACGCGTCGGCGAAGGCGTCCGGGTTCTCGTAGAAGTGCCGTGCGATCTTCTCGTAGGCCGGGTCGACGCGCAGCGCCAGGTCCGTCGTCAGCATGGACGGCGCGTGGCGCTTGGACTTGTCATGCGCATCCGGCACGGTGCCGGCACCCATGCCGTGCTTCGGGGTCCACTGATGCGCGCCGGCCGGGCTCTTCGTCAGCTCCCATTCGTAGCCGAAGAGGTTCCAGAAGAAGTTGTTGCTCCACCTGGTCGGCGTGGTCGTCCAGGTGACTTCGAGGCCGCTGCTGATGGTGTCGCCGCCACGGCCGCTGCCGTAGGTGCTCGCCCAGCCGAGGCCCTGTTCCTCGATGCCGGCACCTTCCGGCTCGCGGCCGACATTGGCGGCATCACCGGCGCCGTGGGTCTTGCCGAAGGTGTGGCCACCGGCGATCAGCGCCACGGTTTCCTCGTCGTTCATCGCCATGCGCGCGAAGGTCTCGCGGATGTCGCGGGCGGCGGCGAGCGGATCCGGATTGCCGTTCGGGCCTTCCGGGTTGACGTAGATCAGGCCCATCTGCACGGCAGCGAGCGGGTTTTCGAGATCCCGATCGCCGGAATAGCGCTTGTCGTCGAGCCAGGTCTTCTCGGTGCCCCAGTAGATGTCTTCTTCCGGCTCCCAGACGTCAGGGCGTCCGCCGGCAAAGCCAAAGGTCTTGAAGCCCATCGATTCGAGCGCGACGTTTCCGGTGAGGATCATCAGGTCGGCCCAGGAAATGCTGTTGCCGTATTTCTGCTTGATCGGCCAGAGGAGGCGGCGCGCCTTGTCGAGATTGACATTGTCCGGCCAGCTGTTGAGCGGCGCAAAGCGCTGCTGTCCGGCACCTGCGCCGCCGCGGCCGTCACCGGTGCGGTAGGTGCCGGCGCTATGCCAGGCCATGCGGATGAAGAGCGGGCCGTAATGTCCGAAGTCGGCCGGCCACCAGTCCTGCGAATCGGTCATCAGCGCAGTGAGGTCGTTCTTCAGCGCCTCAAGGTCGAGCTTCTTGAACGCCTCGGTGTAGTCGAAGGCTTCGCCCATCGGATCGGACAGCGAGGAGTTCTGGTGCAGGATCTTCAGGTTGAGCTGGTTCGGCCACCAGTCGCGGTTTGAGGTGCCGGGCGACTGAGCACTCGTCTGGGCTCCGTGCATGACGGGACATTTGCCCGTTTTTTCGGCTTTCGCGTCCATTTTTATCTCCCTTCAAGATGGCGTGAATTCGGGGCGGATCAGAGGAAAAGCGCGAGGCGCGCGCAGGCGCCCAGCCAAGCCCACGGCCCGGCATCTCTTGTGCCGTCGGTGGTTGTCGTTCCGCGAAGCGGTATCGCCACTGGCTGCGTCTCCCTCATTGTGCCGCGGACTCTATCAAAGTGGTTCCATTAATTTAAGTTGGATTTCCTGATTGCGGCGATAAGGCGATCCTATCGCTAATGGACGCGGTCCCGCAGGCGCATGCTTGCAGCCATCCATGCATCTTTGATGACGCGCGAGCGTTTCCCGATTGCAGCCGATACAAGAAAATTGTTGCACTGCACTCACGTCAAACTTGCGGAAGAAAGCGCCAATGGTTAGTCACACCGCAACGACTCAAGAGCGTTTCATTTTTCGTGTGACGAAAGGACAGATATCGTGGCTGAGACAGATACGAAAACCGGCAGTGGCCGCCGCAAGGCGCTCTGGGCTGCAGTCGCGGTGATCGCGATCGCAGCCGCCGGTGTGGTCGGCGGCAAGTTCATGCTTGAAAAGGCGGTCGGAACCTTCATCGCCGAACGCGGCGGCAAGGCCGGCTCGGTCGAGGCGGATTTCTTCGGACGCATCCACCTGCGCGACGTCACGCTGCCCTTCGCCGACGGCGTCAGTGCGCGCATCGCGGCGATCGACGGGCGCCCGAAGATCTTCTCGCTGAGCGGCAAGCTCGACGTGAAGGGCCTCGAGCTCGACCTGAAGGCGGCCAAGCTGTCCGTGCCTGCGGCGACGCTGGAAGATCCCGACTTTTTCGCAGCCGGCCTGACGGCGAGCGGCGAAAAGACGGACCTTTTGAAGCGCATCGAGCGCTTCGCGGCAAAACAGGTCTCCGCGCCCGAGGTTGCCGTTGTTCAGAACGTTGCCGGCTCCGAGCAGAAGACGGTCTACAAGGATGTCCGGCTCGAGGATATCGCCGGCGGTCAGGTGGCACGCTACTCGGCGAGCGCTGCCACTTTCGCTTTTTCCATGGACGTTCCCGATGGCGAAGGCGCGACGAAGCGGGAAAAGATGGACGGCACCATGGGCGCCGTCTCAGGCGAGCGCTTCGATGTCGCCTACATGGCCCGCATCTACACGCAGAAGGCCGGTCCTGAAGACAAGGAGCCGAAGCTGCTCTACGGCCCGATCTCGGTGAAGAATCTCGCCTTCTCCGATAGCAAGTCGCGCTTCGGCTATGACGAAGTGCGCAGCAGCGGCCTCAGCGTCCGCATGCCGACCGAGCCGCTTCTCGAAACGCTCGAGCAGCTCCAGGCGGTCAGCGATCCGGAAGCCCTGCCGCCGGCGGAACGCCAGGCATTCTTCAAGCGCATCCTTTCGTTGGCCGACATGCTGGCAAAGGGCGACATGGAACTGCTCGGCCTGAAGATGGAAGTGCCGGAGCAGGACAGCGCCGAGGGCAAGCTCGTGAAGCTCGCCGTCGACAAGATGTCGTTCCAGCTTAACGGCCGCAGCTTCGACGGCACGATGAACGGTGTCACCGCGGGCGAGGGGACCGATTACTTCAAGTTTGCCGAAGCCAGCATCAAGGGCTTCTCCTGGGCTCCGACCATGGAAGCACTGACGAAGCTTGCGGGCCTGAAGGAGGAGGAATTCGAAACCTTCCCCTACACAACGCTGATGCCGGAATTCGGCACGATCCGGATCGCCGGGCTCGACGTGGACATGCCCGGCACCGACCCGGCGGCCGTGACGGACAGCGAAACCGTCGAGGACGACCAGAGCACGACCGAAACCGAAGCCGACCCGTCGGTCAGCGCCGAACAGGCGCCGGAAGCCGAGCAGGTGCCGGAAGCCGAACAGGTGCCGGGTGAGGCGACTGACGGCGAAGCCGCCAGCGACGCGGCGGTCCCCGGCAATGCGACAGAGCCGATGGCCGAGGCGCCTGCAGAGCAGTCAGCGGATGAAGCGACCGACGGCGACGCCGCCAGCGACGCGGAGATCGCCGGTGAAGTTGCGGAAGACCCCATGGCCGAGGCGCCGGTAGAGCAGTCGGCCGTTCCGGCCGTTCCGGAACGCGTTCGTTTCACGCTCGACACCTACGAAATCGCGCTGACGAAGCCGCGCAACGGCATTCCGACCGATGTCCGCGTCAGCTATCGCGACCTCAGCGTTCCGATCCCCGCGGACACGCAGGAAGAGGGCTTCAAGACGCTGCGCAAGATCGGTCTCGACAAGCTGGTCTTCTCCTCCAACGTCGAACTGTCGTGGGATGAGCCCAACGAGAACCTTGTCATCAAGGAGATCTCGCTTGCTGGCAAGGACATGGGCAGCTTCTCCTTCGCAGGCCTGATGGGTGGCGTTTCGAAGGACTTCTTCTCCGGCGATCTGAACGCCGCGCAGATCGGGCTCTTTGGCCTGACCGCGCGGGAGGCGAAACTCACGCTGGAAGACAAGGGCATCCTCGCCAAGGGCATCAAGCTCTACGCTGAGGAAAACCACATGACCGAGGACAGCGTTCGCGGCCTGCTCGTGCTGATGACCAGCGCCGGCGTGCAGCATTTCGCGGCGACCCAGCCGAAGCTGCAGGAAGCGGCGACCGCGCTGACCCAGTTCATCAGCAAGCCCGGCACCTTCACGCTGACGGTCAAGGCCAAGGAGCCGGCCGGTATCGGAGCCCTCGAATTGATGGGGGCGGCGGAGAACCCGGCGCTTCTGCTCGACAAGGTCGATCTCGAAGCGACGGCGCAGTAAAAACCGATCGCGGGCCGCGTCAACGACGCGGCCCGCGGCATTTCAGGCTCTGCCACGCCGGCATGCGTTTTCGTCGACGCAGTCGTTTCGGGCCAAATGTGAGCAAAAGGTACAAGAAATCGACGGCCGCTGTCGGCATGTTTCCTCTCGATCAACGGCAGCCTGCGCGGTAGACGGGGCGGCTTTCGCCCCTGTGTCGAAGCGGTCCGCCGCAACAACGTGCTCCATCGCCCGAAGGCGAGGGTGGAAAGACAATGACAGAGCCAAACGGTGTTGGAGCATGCTTCGGCGAGCCGAGCGCTCCGTTTCTCGTCGCGCACCCCGTCCGCGACGCCCGCTTTTCGGTAACGCGGCTGCAGTGCCGGCTGAACGGGGCGCCGGGTCGCCTGGTGTCCTTGCCTGCCGACGATGCCTATTTCCTGATGTTCTATTTTGACGACGCCGCGCATTGCGACGTGTTGCCCGACGGCGGCAGCGGGGAAGTGCGGCGCTACAGGCAGGGGTCGATCTGCCTTGTCGATCTGGCGCAAGGCGCCAGCGTGCGGCTCGTCAGCGATCTCGATTCGCTTGGCTTTCGTCTGCCGCGGGCGCTGTTTCGCGAAGTGGCCGGGTATTCGAACGCCCCGACGCTGACCAGCCTGCGCTGCCGCCGTGGTGAAATCGACGAGGTGATGCTGAACCTGGCGCAGGCTCTGCTGCCGCTCTTTGCAGCAGACAACGGTGACGCCGATCCTGTAATGCGCCATATCGCCATCGCCATCTGCGCGCATCTCCTGCATGCCTATCCGCAAAGGCCGACTGGCTCGGGCGAAAGCGCTCTGTCCGTGTGGCAGGAGAAGGCTGCGAAGGACTTCATGATCGATCATTGGAACGAGGATTTCCCGTCCGCCGCTGCGGCGGCCGCCGCCGGCGTGCCGCAGGACGATTTCATTGCGGGATTCCAGGCGGTCGCCGGCGGGACGCCGCAGCAATGGCTGATGCGGTATCGGATCGGGCGCGCCAAGCGCTATCTTATCGCGGGCGATGGAACGCTCGCCGATATCGCGCGCCGATGCGGCTTTGCGGACGAGGAGCGCTTCGCGGACGCGTTTCGTGCGGTAGCTGGCGTCTCGCCTTCCGCTTGGCGGGCGCGCTGGCTGCAATGATGGATGCGGCTCTTGTCCTTGACGCAACGTCAACGAATTGCCGCTGTTTCACGACGGCCGGCCGTTGTAGCATCCGCGGCACTGTTCCAGCCGGTGCAGCAAAGCGGGAGATGGCGTCCGATGGCCTTGCTTGATGCATTGAACACAGTCGATCGTACGCCAGGCCCCACGGTCCGGTCGATCAGCGCCGGCGACATAACGGTCACACGGACCTTTTCCGATCGTTTCGACCTGGAGGTCGCGCCGGAGATGCCGGTTTCGGACGCCTTCAACGTTGTCGTCGAGATGCGTGACTTCGAGGCGCATCGGCTGTGGCGCCGTGGAGAACTCGTCTTCGAGGGCGGAGACTCGAAGGCCTCGATCGCGATCACCGATCTTCGCGACCAATGGCGATGCCACCATCTCTCTCCCTTCGACAATGTCCGCTTCGAGATCCCTTTCGCCTCGATGCGCGCCTTTGCCGAGGGGACGGGGCGGGGCGAATACGTGTCGCTGTCGCCGGTCAGGGGGCGAGCCGACCCCGTCATGTTCGGCCTAGCCCAGGCATTGCTGCCATCGCTCGACGAGCCCGAGAACGCCAACCGGCTCTTCATCGAGCAGATCAATCTGGCCGCGCTCGCCCATCTCAGCCAGACCTATGGCGGGCTGCATTTTCCCGTCGACAGAAAGGGCACACTCGCGCCCTGGCAGGAAAAGCTGGCGACCGAGTTTCTGGTCGCATCCTTCAACACCGCCTTTTCCGTCGGCGACCTGGCTGCCCGATGCCAGCTGTCGCGCAGCTACTTCAACAAGGCGTTCAAGGAAAGTTTTGGGTGCACGCCTTCGAAGTGGCTCACCGGGTATCGTGTCGCTCGCGTCAAGGAGTGCCTGTCGCAGGACGTCTCGCTTGCCGAAATCGCGATCAGCTGCGGCTTTGCCGACCAGAGCCACATGACCCGGGTTTTCACGAGCCACACGGGCGAGACGCCCGCGCGCTTCAGGCGCAGAAGCCGGCCCCTTGGCGTCGCCGCCGATCGACCGCCGCAATAGGGTGTGGAGAGGGCGCGCCCTCCGTCAAATTCTTCAAAACACCTGACGAACGTGCAAGAAAGATGCGGTCGCCCGGGCGATGATACGGGTGCTCGCAGCAGACGATCCGGCGGGTCAGAGTGAACGACGCCGAGGCTTCGCATGCGCACCGCATTCCGCTCGTCTTTCCCGACGCGTGCGGTTTGACGGGGACACCGGCGACGGCAGGTTGGTTTCGACATCAAGGAGCGAAGACGAACATGGATGCCTCCGCTGCCCCGGTTGGAACGCAGCCACGCGACAGTCTCGGATGCTCGCTCGATCGTCTCGACGACGACCGGATGATCGAAGGCCGCGACATGGTCTTCTATCGCAAGCGGTCAGCTCTTGGGCCGCCCGACAGGGTCGCCACGCCCGCCAATGGACGCGGATACCTGATCGGACTGTCGCTTGCCGGAGGGCACAAGCGTCGCGTTCATGGCGCGCATCATTCGACGATCCAGGAGTTTGCGTCCAGTTCCATCTATGTCAGAAATTTCGCCGACGACTACAAGGCGGACCTGAGCGGATCCTTTGACTTCGCCTTGCTCGAGATCGGTCGTGGCGGGCTCGACCGCATTGCCGATGCCGCAAATCTGGCAGGTGTCAGCGAATTGCGCTCGCTTGCCGGCCCCGCCGACCCGGTCCTTGGCGGCTTGTTGTGCGCCCTGTTTGCGCGTGTCGACGGACGCACGGACCGCAGCGCGCTCTTCGTTGATCAGCTCTCGGTGGCGATCGGCATGCATGTGGTGCGCCAGTACGGCAACGGTCGCGGCGATGCGGCTGCCGGCGGCCGGCGATTGTCGCAGCGCTGCCAGGCGAAGATCCGCGATCTCGTGCGCGATCGCCTCGACGGCGAGCTGACCGTCGAGGAACTGGCTGCGACCTGCAACCTGTCGCAGGCGACGTTCCTCAGGGCGTTCCGCGAGACGCTCGGGAGCACGCCCTATCGCTGGCTGCTGAACCAGAGGATCGAGAAGGCCAAGGATCTGTTGCAGTTCACCCAGACGCCGCTCAGCGAAATCGCCACGAGCTGCGGCTTTTCGGACCAGAGCCATTTTACCCGCGCCTTCGTGCAGGCAGCGGGGGCCACGCCCCGCCTGTGGCGCCGCAGCCGGCAATCATAGGCCTGCCAGCCAGTATGGTTGTGCGGCCAAGCGGCTCGGATCAGATTGCCTGTCTCCGGCATGGCGAGCGAAATTTTCAAAAATCCGTCTTTGGCGACAAGAACCGGTCGCCGGTCGGCGGCATAGTTGGAGCCCTCCAGAAGGAGTTTAATTTCAACAGCAAGAGGTCACGACCATGTCCGCCACAGCGACCCCCGGCAAACTCCTCGTCTCACCCAGGGACCACACCCTGATCATGATCGACTTCCAGTCGCAGATGTCCTTTGCGACCAAGTCGATCGATGCGGTTCTCCTGCGCAACAACGCGGCGCTGGTTGCCCATGCGGCGGCCGGCTTCGGCGTTTCGACGATCCTCACCACCGTTGCCGAGAAGACTTTCTCCGGCCCGATGTTTTCCGAGATCACCGACGCCTTCCCGGGTCAGAAGCTTCTCGACCGGACATCGATGAACACCTGGGAAGACGCAGCCGTGATCGACGAGGTCAACCGCATCGGCAAGAAGCGGCTCGTCATGTGCGGCCTGTGGACCTCGGTCTGCATCGTCGGCCCGACGCTCTCGGCGCTCGACCAGGGCTTCGAGGTCTATGTCATCGCCGACGCCTGCGGCGACGTTTCCGACGAGGCGCACGAGCGTGCCATGGATCGCATGGTGCAGGCCGGCGTGCGGCCGATGACCGCGCTGCAATACATGCTCGAACTGCAGCGCGACTGGGCGCGCACCGAGACCTACGACATGACCACCGGCATCGCCAAGAAGTTCGGCGGTGCCTACGGCCTCGGCATCATCTACGCCAAGTCGATGTTCGGCGCGTCCGAAGGCCACTGACAGAACGTTTCCGCGCTCTAGATTAACGCTCTGGCCGCCTCGATGCGGCCTCGGCGGCACCTCTATCCCGTGAAGGAGTTGGCGATGAAGATGTACCTTCTCTCGCTCGGCGCCGGGCTGCTTGTCGGCGTCATCTACGCGCTGCTCAACGTTCGCTCGCCGGCGCCGCCGGTCATCGCGCTGATAGGATTGCTTGGCATCCTCATCGGCGAGCAATCCGTTCCGCTGGTCAAACGCGCCTTGTCGGGCGAGCCGGTCAATCTTTCCTGGTTCAATCGGCAGTGCATGCCGCATGTCTTCGGCCATCTGCCCGGCGGGCCCGGCAAGGCGATCGACGAGACTGCCAAGGATGAAAGGGCCTGACGATGCCGACGCGACGCAATTTTCTCGGCGCAACTGCAGCCGCCCTCGCTTTGAGCAGAACAGGCGCCGCCAATGCCCAACATACCGGAGACACCCTGATGACGCCCGACCTGATCCTTGCCAACGGCCTCGTGACGACGCTCGATCGCGCCAATCCGGCAGCCACCGCGATTGCCGTCAAGGACGGCCTGATTGTCGCCGTCGGTGACGACAGGACGATCATGGCGCTGGCCGGCTCGGGCACCAGGACCATCGACCTCAAGGGCAAGCGCGTGCTGCCGGGCCTGAACGACAACCACACGCACGTCGTGCGCGGCGGGCTGAACTTCAACATGGAACTGCGCTGGGACGGCGTGCGCTCGCTCGCCGATGCGATGGACATGCTGAAGCGGCAGGTGGCGATCACGCCGGCGCCGCAATGGGTGCGCGTCGTCGGCGGCTTCACCGAACACCAATTTGTCGAGAAGCGCCTGCCGACGATCGAGGAGATCAATGCGGTGGCGCCGGATACGCCGGTGTTCCTGCTGCATCTCTATGACCGGGCGCTTTTGAACGGCGCGGCGCTGCGCGCCGTCGGGTATGGCAGGGACACGCCCAATCCGCCGGGCGGCGAGATCACCCGTGACGCCAACGGCAACCCGACCGGGCTGCTCTTGGCCAAGCCCAATGCCGGCATCCTCTATTCGACGCTTGCCAAGGGACCGAAGCTGCCCTTCGACTACCAGGTCAACTCCACCCGCCACTTCATGCGCGAGCTCAATCGCCTGGGCGTCACCAGCGTCATCGACGCCGGCGGCGGCTTCCAGAACTATCCGGATGACTATGCCGTCATCCAGAAGCTCGCCGACGAGGGCCAGATGACGGTCAGGCTTGCCTACAACCTCTTCACTCAGAAGCCGAAGGAGGAGAAGGACGACTTTTTGAAGTGGACGTCGTCGGTCAAATACAAGCAGGGCACCGACTATTTCCGCCACAACGGCGCCGGCGAGATGCTGGTGTTTTCCGCCGCCGACTTCGAGGACTTCCGCGAGCCGCGTCCGGACATGCCGCCGGAGATGGAGGGCGAACTCGAAGAGGTCGTGCGCATCCTGGCCGAGAACCGCTGGCCCTGGCGACTGCATGCCACCTATGACGAGACGATCACCCGTGCGCTCGACGTGTTCGAGAAGGTCAACCGGGATATCCCGCTTTCAGGCATCAACTGGTTCTTCGACCATGCCGAGACGATTTCCGACCGCTCGATCGACCGGATCGCCGCCCTTGGCGGCGGCATCGCCGTGCAGCACCGCATGGCCTATCAGGGCGAATATTTCGTCGAGCGTTATGGCCATGGCGTTGCTGAAGCCACCCCGCCGGTCGCCAAGATGCTGGCCAGGGGCGTCAACGTGTCGGCTGGCACCGATGCCACCCGCGTCGCCTCCTACAACCCCTGGGTCTCCTTGTCGTGGATGGTGACCGGCAAGACCGTTGGCGGCCTGCAGCTCTACCCGCGCGCCAACTGCCTCGACCGCGAGACCGCGCTGCGGATGTGGACCGAGAAGGTGCAGTGGTTTTCAAACGAGGAAGGCAAGAAGGGCCGGATCGAGAAGGGGCAGTTCGCCGACCTGATCGTGCCGAACAAGGATTATTTTAACTGTGCCGAGGACGAGATCGCGTTCCTGACCTCGGAGCTGACGGTTGTCGGCGGCAGGATCGTCTATGCCGCCGGCGACTTTGCCGCCCAGGACGAGAACCCGGTGCCGCCGGCGATGCCCGACTGGTCGCCGGTCCGCACCTTCGGCGGTTACGCCGCCTGGGGAGAACCTGATGGCGCGGGCAGGAACTCGCTGCGGCGCACGGCGATCACGACCTGCGGCTGCGCCAGCAATTGCGGTCTGCACGGCCACGACCACGCCGGAGCCTGGACGTCGAAGCTGCCGATCGCCGATCTCAAGGGCTTCTTCGGCGCGCTCGGATGCTCCTGCTGGGCGGTGTGATGGCCATGCAAGGGAGGCTTGCGAGCAAAACCGAAACGGGGCCGGCGCCGCGGCGGCGGTCTCCATCCCGATCGGCCTACGAAAAGGGCGCAGCGACCACCCCTTCGCTCGGCGGCAAACGACGAGGGCGGCTCGGCCGCCGTTAACTGAAGACCGCCGACACGAAAACAAGATCAAGGAAATACAACATTGAGCCTGTCCTCCATCGAAAACCGTCTCGTCGCTCGCCTCCGACCGGGCCTTTCCGGCAACCCTGTCATGTTTCTCGGGCTGCTGGCGCTCTGCTCCGCCTACATCCAGGGACCGCTGACCAAGATTTTCGACTTCCCGGGTGCGCTGGCGGAGATGGACCACTTCGGCCTGCATCCGGCGCCGTTCTTTGCCGTCGGGGTCATCGTTTTCGAGCTTTCCATGTCGGCGCTCATTCTCTCAGGGGTTTATCGCTGGGCGGCGGCAAGCGCGCTTGCCGCCTTCACGCTCGCGGCGACCTTCCTCGCCTTCCGCTTCTGGGAGCTGCCGCCCGGCATGGAGCGTGCGATGGCGACAAACGGCTTTTTCGAGCATATCGGCCTTGCCGGCGCCTTCGTGCTCGTCGCGCTCTATGATCTGCGCGAACGCGCATCCGTTGGGAGGGGTGGCCAATGACGCAGGCGATGGCCAACAACGCCGGCACTTTCGCGCCCCTGCGCCAGAAGGTCTTTGCCGTCCTCTGGGTGGCGACGATCATCGGCAATACCGGCAGCTTCATTCGCGATGTCGCGAGCTCCTGGCTCGTCACGGACCTGTCGGCAACGCCCGCCGCCGTGTCGATGATCCAGGCGGCAGCGACGCTGCCGATCTTCCTGCTCGCCATCCCGGCCGGCGTGCTCTCCGACATTCTCGACCGGCGCAAGTTCCTGATCGTCGTGCAGTTCCTGCTCGCATCTGCGAGCCTCTGCCTCTTGTTCCTCTCGGTAACCGGGCTGCAAACCGTAACCTCGCTGATTGCGCTCACCTTCGTCGGCGGCATCGGTGCAGCGCTCGTTGCTCCCACCTGGCAGGCGATCGTACCGGAACTCGTATCGCGGCAGGACGTCAAGGGCGCGGTTGCGCTGAATTCGCTCGGCATCAACATCGCCCGCGCGATCGGCCCGGCGCTTGGCGGCCTGCTGCTTGCCTGGTTCGGCGCGGCCGTGACCTACGGCGTCGATGTCATCAGCTATGTCTTCGTCATCGCCGCTCTTGTCTGGTGGCGGCGGCAGGTGCCCGAGGACGACGTGCTCGCCGAGCGCTTCCTCGGCGCCTTCCGCGCCGGCTTGCGTTATGCGCGCGCCAGCCGCGAGCTGCATGTGGTGCTGCTGCGCGCGGCGGTGTTCTTCGCCTTTTCGAGCGCAATCTGGGCTCTGCTGCCGCTGATCGCCCGCCAGCTTCTCGGCGGTGGCGCCAGTTTCTACGGCATCCTGCTCGGTGCCGTCGGTGCGGGCGCGATCGGCGGCGCGCTGGTGATGCCGCGCTTGCGGGCCCGGATGAATGCCGACGGGCTATTGCTCCTGTCCGCGGTCCTGACCGCCGCCGTCATGGGCGTGCTCTCCTTCGCGCCGGCGCAATGGGTGGCAGTGGCGGCGCTCATCGTCTGTGGTGCAGCCTGGATCACGGCGCTGACGACGCTGAACAGCACCGCGCAATCGATCCTGCCCAACTGGGTGCGCGGCCGCACGCTTGCCGTCTATCTGACCGTCTTCAACGGCGCGATGACCGGCGGCAGTCTTGCCTGGGGCGCCGTCGCCGAGGCGATCGGCGTGCCCTTCACGCTGGCCGTGGCGGCCATCGGCCTTCTCTGCGTCGGCCTTGCCTTCCACGCCCTAAAATTGCCGAAAGGCGAAGCGGATCTGGTGCCTTCCAACCATTGGCCGGAGCCCTTGACCAGCGAGCCCGTGGAACACGACCGTGGGCCGGTTCTCGTGCTGATCGAGTACACGGTCGACAAGGCGGATCGCTCCGATTTCCTGAAGGCGCTGGCCCGCCTTTCTCACGAGCGTCGCCGCGACGGCGCCTATGGCTGGGGCGTGACCGAGGACGCTGCCGACCCCGGACGGCTGGTCGAATGGTTCATGGTCGAATCCTGGGCGGAGCATCTGCGCCAGCACAAGCGCGTGTCGAAGGCCGATGCCGACATCCAGGAAGACGTTCGCCGTTATCACAAGGGTCCGGCGGCGCCGCTCGTCAACCACTATCTCGCGATCAACCGCCCGCATCTCGGCTGACGCGAATCGCCTTCCCCGGCGCAGGTCTGCGCCGGGGACCATACCCGCAAGACATATCTTAAACCCAAGCAAAGGAACCGTTCCCATGACCGAGAACTTCGTCAGGACTGAAGACGGCGTCGACATCTTCTACAAGGATTGGGGCTCGGGCCAGCCAATCGTCTTTCACCACGGCTGGCCGCTGTCGGCGGACGACTGGGACGCGCAGATGCTCTATTTCGTCAGCAAGGGCTACCGCGTCATTGCCCACGACCGCCGCGGCCATGGCCGCTCGACGCAGGTGAGCGAGGGCCACGATATCGCCCACTACGCCAAGGACGTCGCAGCACTGACCACCAAGCTCGGTCTCAGCGACGCCATCCATATCGGCCACTCCACCGGTGGCGGCGAAGCGGTGGCCTACGTGGCGCGCCACGGCGGCGGCCGGGTTTCCAAGCTGATCATCGTCGGCGCCGTGCCGCCGATCATGGTCAAGACCGAAAACAACCCGGGCGGTTTGCCGATCGAGGTGTTCGACGGCTTCCGGGCAGCCCTTGCCGCCAATCGCGCCCAGTTCTTCCTCGACGTTCCGAGCGGTCCGTTCTACGGCTACAATCGCCCCGGTGCCGAGGCATCCGAGGGCGTCATCCGCAACTGGTGGCGTCAGGGCATGATGGGCAGCGCCAAGGCGCACTACGAGGGCATCAAGGCCTTCTCCGAGACCGACTTCACCGAGGACTTGAAGGCGATCGAGGTTCCGACGCTGGTCATGCACGGCGACGACGACCAGATCGTGCCGATCGACGACAGCGCGCGGTTGGCGGTCAAGCTCCTGAAGAACGGCACGCTCAAGGTCTATGAGGGTTATGCACATGGCATGTTGACAACCCATGCCGATGTCATCAATCCCGACCTTCTCGCCTTCATTAAGGCCTAAAGCTCGGGCACGGTCCGCGATGTCCGGGCATTGCGGACCGTGCTCTGACAACGCTACTGCATGGTTCCCTTGATCGTCGCCGGTTCTGCGGATGGAACATGCAGCGCTTCGAAGCGCTACAGCGCCTTTATGCGCCTGAGACGGCGTGCGGCGCTGTAGTGCCGGCGCCGCATCGACAGCTGCACGCTGCCGCGCCGGTCGCCAGGAAATCGTCGTGAGTGTTCTTCAGCGCGCGCGTTTCGGCCGGCGAACGGCCCGGATCACGCCGGTCGGACCGCCGCCGCAAAAGAAGCGGTCGCCGCCGTCTGACTCCAGCCCCGAAACCCCCGTTCCCGGTGGCATGACGAGCGTTTCCAGCACCGCTCCGGTTTCCGGGTCGATACGCCTGATGTCGCTCTCGTCGCCTTCCCAGGTGCCGTGCCACAGTTCGCCGTCGACCCAGGTCACGCCGGTCACGACCCGCTTGGATTCGATCGTGCGCAGGATCGCGCCGGTCTCGGGATCGATCTGGTGAATCTTTCGGTCCCGGTACTGCCCCACCCAGAGCGTGCCTTCGGCCCAGGCAAGGCCGGAATCGCCGCCTCGGCCAGGCGCGGGGATTGTCGCCAGGACGCTGCCGGTTTCGGGATCGATCTTCTGGATGCGATCCTCGGCGATCTGGAACAGGTGCTTGCCGTCGAAGGCGGTGCCCGCGTGCGCCGCGACATCGAGCGAGCGGACGAGTGTGCCATTTTCCGGATCGAAGGCGTTGATGGTGTCGCCGGCGCCGTACCACACGGTGCGTCCGTCGAAGGTGACGCCATGGACCTGATCTGCCCCGGGGAACGGGCCATATTCTTTGAGGATTTCTGCGTCGGATCGTTTCATGGGGCTGATCCTATTCGTTTGGCAAAGGGCCGGGGAGTAACAAGACTGTCGGGAAAGCAGCAACGGGCGGCACCACCCAGCGCCGCGCCCGCCCGCGCCCGATCGGCAGAACCTTGCCTTGCGCGGCGAGCTCTTCAAGTGCCCGTTGTACGGTGCGTGCGCTGGCGTCGAGCGCGATTGCAAGCGCCGAACTCGACCAGGCCTCGCCGTCGGCCAGCAAGGCCTGCATCGTCGCATGCCGCTCATCGACCGGAGGTGCAAGGACTGCGACCTTGTGCTTGCCGTGCGGCGCCAGCCGGAAGCCGTCGCTCGTCGCCTTGATATCCGCAAGCGGGCGCAGTTCCTCGCGCAGCCGGCCGATTTCGACGCGCAGCCTTGCCCGGTGGGATTCATCGACATGCCGTGCGCCGAAGGCCCGGGCGAGCAAGGCCTGCCTTGAGACGTCACCCGGCCAGGCCTCGCCGAGGGCGCGCGCCAGCGCAAAGAGCACCGGTCGGGTGGCAAGCGAACACACGGTCGCTTCCCGACGGACGAGGTTCCGGCAGGCATCGATGACGAGGGCGCCGGACGCAAGCAGTCGTTCAACCTCATTGAGCCGCAGCGCGCGTTCTTCCCCATCCGTCAGGAGGCGGGCAGCCGGCGCATGCAGGACGGCAGCCGCGTTCTCGACCTCCAGGATCAGGGCCGGGATGCCGCTTGCCCGCGCGGCTTCCATCGCCCGCTCGAATGCGGCGGCAGCGGCCTCGGTCCGCAACCGGCGCACGGCGATGCCGGCGAGCGCCAATTCGTGGGCGGCTCTCGGTGACGGTGTCAGTTGGCCCGGTTCGATACCGTCAAGCAGGTGCTCGGCCTCGTCCAGCCGCCCGATGAGCAGCAGCCGCCGTGCGCCGAGATTGCGGGCGTGGGCAGCGTTGAGGTGGTCGCCGTGGGTTTCAAGCGTCAAACGGGCGGCGTCGAGCGCTTTCATCGGCCAGGAAAGATCGCGGGAGACGATGGCGATCTCCGCCTCGGCGACGATGCACCGCGCCCGGGCCACGGCCTGCCGTGGGCCGAAGCCGCGCGCGGCGCTCTTCAACAGCGCCTTGGCGCGGATAAAGTCTCCAAGCTGGGCCATGGCGATGCCGCGCAGCGCCAGTGCCGACGGATCGTCGCGCAACGCCACCCGCTTCAGCGCGCCGAGCGGATCGCCTGCCGCCAGCGCCCGCGCTGCGGCGGTGATCAACGAATCCATCGAAATCCCGTCACACTTGTCACTCCCGCAAGCCGTGTTCCAGGCTTTATCTATCGCTCCGGTGGCAACGGACAACAGAAAGAAGCTTTGTCGCACAATCAAGCGGAAACAGTCAGGTGCGCGTTTCGAAGGCTGCGTCGACGGGTAGTCTGCAATTATCATGAAATTCTTTCCAAGCTCACTGTCGGGTTGGCGACGGCGCGAGCGTCTTTCAATCGGGCGGATAAGGCTAGAGATCCCTGACGCACTCCGCCGCGATCAGGTTGCACATTTATCGGCGTGGCCGGACGTCCGGCCGGGCGGCTTAAAGGAGATTGCAATGACCAATTCGCAATACCGTTGGGTCATCGTGGCGGCGGGCGGTCTGCTCGGCTGCCTGGCGATCGGCGCCATGTTTTCGCTTCCGGTGTTCCTGCTGCCAATCTCGCGCGACACCGGGTGGTCGGTGACAGGCGTATCGAGCGCCATGACCATCGGCTTCCTGGCCATGGCGTTTGCCAGCATCGCCTGGGGCAGTCTTTCCGACCGTTGGGGCGCGCGCCCGATCGTGCTTATCGGATCGGTGCTCTTGGCCGTCAGCCTGATGGCGGCAAGCTGGGCGACCTCGCTGATCGCCTTCCAGATCCTCTTCGGTGTCGTCGTCGGCACAGCAACGGCGGCGATCTTCGCGCCGATGATGGCCTGCGTCACCGGCTGGTTCGACACGCATCGCAGTCTCGCCGTTTCCCTCGTCTCGGCCGGCATGGGCATGGCGCCGATGACGATGTCGCCTTTCGCCGCCTGGCTGGTTTCGGGCTATGACTGGAGAACTGCGCTGCAGATCATCGCGCTCGTCGTCGCCGTCGTCATGATCCCGGTCTCGTTTCTTGTCCGACAGGCGCCGGCGCTTGCCGGCGGCGCTGCCGCGGCCGTTGCCGAGGACGAGCCGCATTCGTCGATGACGACCAGCCAGGTGCTGAAATCGCCGCTCTTCATCATCCTGCTTCTCACCAACTTTTTCTGCTGTGCGACCCACTCGGGTCCGATCTTCCACACGGTGAGCTATGCGATCACCTGCGGCATCCCTGTGATGGCGGCGGTCTCGATCTACAGCGTCGAGGGGCTCGCCGGCATGGGCGGCCGTGTCGTCTTCGGCCTGCTCGGGGACCGCTTCGGGGCCAAGCGCGTTCTGGTTCTCGGACTGCTCGCCCAGGCCTTCGGGGCACTCGCCTATGTCTTTGCCGCCGGGCTCGGCTCGTTCTACGCGGTCGCTGCCCTGTTCGGCTTCATCTATGCGGGCGTCATGCCGCTTTACGCGGTGCTTGCCCGCGAGAATTTCCCCTTGCGGATGATGGGGACGGTGATCGGTGGAACGGCCATGGCCGGCAGCCTCGGCATGGCGACGGGGCCGGTTGCCGGCGGTCTGATCTACGATGCGCTGGCGAGCTACACCTGGCTCTATGTCGGCTCCTGGGGCATCGGCCTCGGTGCGTTCCTGATCGCGCTGATGTTCCGGCCGGCGCCGCGCTACCAGCCGGCGGTTGCCGCCGCGTGAGGCGATCACGCCGAGCACGAGAGCAAAGGGCTCCACCGGAGGCGTGGAGCCCTTTCGAGTTGAATGTTCGCTTGGACACCTGCGGTCGGCTAGCGGTCGTCGATCCGGATCGTCCGTGCGCCGACATGCAGCGCCCGGCCGGCACCGAGGCCCATGATCGCCACGCCGATCCCAAGGGCGACGAAGAGAACGGCGCTGGCAGAAAAGCTGCCGGTCCAGCTGCGGATGAAGCCGACGAGCAGCGGGCCGATGGCGGCGAGCACGTAGCCGACGCCTTGGGCCATGCCGGAGAGGTGGGCCGCCACGTGGGAATCGGGCGAGCGCAGCACGATCAGCGTCATTGCTGCGGCGATCAGGCCGCCCTGGCCGATCCCTTGCAGCACGGCCCAGACGAGCACCGTCGATAGTGGCGCAAAGAGGATGCCGATCAGCGCGATGACAGCGGCTGCCACCAGCGCCACGCAGACGGCGCGTTGATCCCGGCGGCGAACGGCGAAGGAGGGCACGGCAAGGCAGGTGACGACCTGCATCATGATCGAGGCCGAGACGACCGCGCCGGCGGTGGCGGCATCGAGACCGCGCTCCCTTAGGATCGGCGCCATCCAGCCGAAGACGCAATAGGCGAGTGCGGATTGCAGACCCATGAACAGCGTCACCTGCCAGGCGAGCCGATCGCGCCAGAGGCCGACGACGCGGAAGCCGCTGTGGCGGGCCTGCGCCTTGCCGCGCAGCGCCTGCGGTGCCCAGATCATCAGCACAATGAGTGCGGGTACCGCCCAGGCCGCGAGCGCTGCGGACCAGGAGCCGACGACATGGTGTTCGATCGTCAGCGTCAGGCCGGCGGCGCTGGCGGCACCGGCGCAGAGCGCCATGGTGTAGAGGCCCGTCATCATCGCCGCCCGGTCGGGGAAGTCGCGCTTGACGAGGCCGGGGAGCAGCACGTTGCCGATCGCGATCGCGGCGCCCGCCGCAAATGTCGAAAGGAAGAGAAGCGGCACGGACTGCACGCCGCGCAGGCCCGTGCCGAGCGTCAGGAGGACGAGCACGCCGAGGAGGGTTCGCTCGGCGCCGAAACGCTGGGCAAGCTTTGGCGCAAGCGGGGCGAAGAGCCCGAGGCAAAGCACCGGTAGCGTGGTGAGCACGCTGGCGCTGGCAGTGGAGAGGCCCGTCGCCTGCATCACCTCGGGCAGCAGCACCGAGAGGCTGGAAAACAGCGGCCTGAGGTTGAAGGCGATGAGGACGAGGCTGACGCCGAGCAGGATGCGGGCGCTGCGGCTCAAGGCCGGCGGCTGCGGCGCTGGCAGGCTGTCGGCCTCGGCGTCGATGAGCTGGTTTTCAAGCTCTAGCCCTTCGGCGGCCTCGGCCTTGTGCGGTTCACGGAAGCTCTGGTTCATTGGGAAAGAAGCCGTTCGAGTTCTCTTAGGACAGGGGCCATGAAGGATCGGACGGCGGCTGCGGCCTTGTCGGCATCGCCGGTCGCGATGGCGTCGACGATCGCCGCATGCGCCCGGTCGTCGGGCTCGGGCAGGTCGCCATTGAGCGTCGAGTGGATGGTTTCGAGGATGGCTGAGGTGAAGAAATCATAGAGCTCGACGATGGCCCTGTTGCCGGAGGCCTCGACGATTGACCGGTGGAAGGCGATGTCGCGCCGGCCGAAGGCTTCGCGTCCGTCATCGGCAACCGTGCCACGGGCCTTGAGAAGGCCGCGCATGCGGTCAAGATCCCCGGGCGTGTGCCGCAGCGCCGCCAGGCGTGCGGCTTCGACGTCAAGGGCCGCGCGCGCCTCCCACTGGTCGCGCAAGCCCGATCGCTTGACGCGGTCGAGCGCGCCCGAGGTATCGACCGTCGAGCGGACATAGGTGCCTGAGCCCTGACGGGCGTCGAGCAATCCTTTCGAGATCAGCACCCGGACGGCCTCGCGCACAGTGCCGCGGCTCACGGCCAAAAGCTCGGTCAGCGCCGTTTCGTTGGGGATGCGTTCGCCGATGGCCCAGCGGCCGCTTAAGATTTCCGCCCTGAGGCTTTCGGCTGCGCTCTCGGTGAGATTGGTGCGATTGATTGGCTGCATCATCTGCTCATCAAGTCATCAGATGATTTGATGGATAGGCGTGCGCGATGCGGAAGTCAAGCCGGCACATGACTTGCCGAAGCGAACCACGCCCCCCGAAACGCATCCCCTTGGAGGCTGGCGCAGAGCATGTTGTACAAAAGTGCGCAGCGGTTTGGCGATAACGACATGCGCCAAATCAAAAACGTAACGCGCACGGAGCGAACTTAAAAATCGCGATGCGCTTTAGCGCCGGAGCGCGGGCATGCCTGGTGCAAGCTGCGACAGCCAGCGCGCCGGCCAGCGGCGCGCAAGGTCTTCAGGATTTCACCGAGGGATTGGTTGCCCGAGCCGGGTCGAACTCAGTTCAGCTTGAGATCGAGTCCGGGGTGCAGCTTCTTGAGATTTGGCAGCGATTTCGACTGCCACGGAATTTCCGAGGTCCCGCGCACCGTCAATTGCACGTTCGGGCGGTTGCGCGCCTCGATCGTCAGCTTGGCGAGCAGGTTGATCCCGGACGAATTCAGGAACTGCAGTTCGGTCAGGTCGATCGTGACGTGCTCAGGCTCGGTTTCCAGTACGCCCATGACCGTCGAGAAGATCGGGGCATAGGCTTCCGTACCCGGCAGCCGCATGGTGCCTTCGAAATGAATATCGTTGCCTTCGGACCAAACGCGATACTCTTCTTCGTCCTTATTTTCCATGTTCACCGGCTCATCAGTTCGAGAGGTCTGGGACCGCAATGGAGGCATAGGTCTCCAAGGAGGTTTCTCCGTCGTCGCCCTGGGCGCCAAAAACCCAGGCGAAACGAACACCATAATCGCTCATCAGCGTCAAAAGACCAAGCCCCGAGCCGCTCTTGCCGAGCCCGGTTGCGTTGGCCTCGATGCGCTCGATGAGCAGGTCGCCGGGGTCGCCGTCGGCGATCTCGGAGAGCAGTTCCTGGAAGCGGGCGGCCGCTTCGTTGTCGATCACGTTTGACACCTTCGTGCGGAAGCTGTGGGCTTCGAGGACAGCCTCGACGACGACAGAACCGGAGGCGCGGAACTTCACGGCATTCTCGACCAGCTCGTTGGTCAGGTAGCCGATATTGTGGCGCACTTCGCGATAGGTGTTGCGGGAAGCGCGGTAACGTAGCGCCGCCAGTTCGGCGACGAAATCCGACGCCATGGCGCAATGCTTCCAGCTGAGATCCAGCGGCCCGTCGTATAGACGCAGCCGGGTCATCTTCTGGTGGGCACCGATCGTCAGGTCCGCCAGTCCGTAGAGCGTGGTCATCTGATCACCTGTGTCTCATGACGACGAGCGTGATGTCGTCATATATCTTCTGCTTGCCGATATGCGCCATCAGGTCGTCGATGATGCCCGCTTTGACGTCCTCGGCGCTTTGTCCGTAAAACTTTCCGGCGCTTGCGCACAGCCGCTCGATGCCGAACAGTTCGCCCTTGGCGTTCGCCGCCTCGGTCACGCCGTCCGTGTGTAGCACGATCATGTCGCCGCGGCCGAAGGATATCTCGCGGGTGGCGACGAAGCGCGAAATATCCGATTCGAGACCGATCGGCAGGCCGAGGTCCAGCGTGTCAATCCGCTCGATTTCGGCACCCTTGCGCACCACGATCAGTTCCTCGTGCTGCCCCGACAGCGTCAGGCGGCCGTGGTCATAGTCGAGGAAGGCCAGCGACAGATGCTTGTCGGTGTTGGTGCGCACGATGTTCTTGTAGATGGCGCGGTTGAGGCGGTTGAGGAACTGCTCCGGGTCCATGTCGCCGGCTTCCTGCAGGGCGCGGGCGACCGACTGCACCATCAGCATCAGCACACCGCTTTCAAGGCCATGCCCGGTCACGTCGCCGATGCCGATCTTAAGCCGCTCGCCGTCGCGCAGCACGTCGTAGTAGTCGCCTCCCACCTCGTCGGCCGGTCGCATATAGGCGGCGATTTCGAGATCGGCGATTTCTGCGAGCTCGCCTGCTTTGGGCAGGACCATCATCTGGATCTGCTTGGCAACAGCAAGTTCGGCACCAAGCCTGAGGTTCTCGCTGCGCAGTTGCGTGTTCAGCGTCGAGATCTGGTGGTTGGCGTCTTCGAGCTGCTTGGTGCGCTCGGTCACCAGGTTTTCGAGGTTTTCGGTGTGGTAGCTGATCTCTTCGGCCATGCGGTTGAAGGCGATGCCCGCCTCGCCCACCTCGTCGCGCGTCGAAATCGGCACGCGGACCGAATAGTCCTTCGCCTCGATGCGCGTGGCCGCCCCAGCAAGCGCGCTGATGCCACGGGTGACCCGCTTGGAAATGCCGAAGACGGCAAGCGTGACGAACAGCAGCGAAGCGAGCAGGGCCAGGATCTGATAGATGAGGATGCGGTTCGTCGCGTTGGAGATACTCGCCTGTGCTGCAAACAGTGAGGCGTAGATTTCCCGCTCCGGCACGACGATGCCAATCGACATGGTCTCGCGGCGCACCGGGCCGGACACCCAGAGGTTCTCCGGCTCGAGCTGCTTCAGGAGAATGAGATAGGGGACCTTCTCACCACTCTCGTCGAGCAGCACCCGCTGAATGGCGCCATCGGTGCCAAGCGGCAGCTCTGCGATCGCGGGCTGCGCGCTGCGGAGCAGTGAGCGCTCCAATCCGGTGACGCCTTGTCCACCGGTGTCGCTCGACCGCCTGAGGCCGATCACCTTTTCGCCGACTGGATTGATGGCAAGCACGTTGCCGTCGGACGTCACCAGAAATCCGAAGCCGCTGGCGCCGACCTTGACGCTTTCGACAACCTCGGCCAGCTGGTCGAGCGTGATATCGGTTCCGGTCGCTCCGGCGACACCTTTTCGGTCGGGCGTCCAGAGCGGCTGGAAGAAGCTGACGATCAGTTTGCCCGAGGCGGCATCGGTGTAAGGTGCGGTTTGCGTGGTATCGGCCGCAACGGGCCTGAGGCTCGGTTGCTTCGCCCACTCCTCCCAGGACTCGTAGAGGCCGGGGAAGAAGAAGTTCCAGAAGTTGGCCTCGTTGTGACCGGGGTAGAGACGGTCGAACGTCTGCGCCTGATCGGCATAGGGCGCCATGCGCAAGATCGGCCGCTCTTTTGGGCCGACGTAGTACATCTGCAGTTTGGAGCGACCGTGCGCAAGCAGAGCGGGAGCAACCAGATCGAGAACGGCGCTGTTCTCGATATCGGCCTGCACCTCGGGCAGCGGCCGGTGGTCGGGGCCAAGGAGGTAGCTCCAGACGCTTACGCTCGACAGCGATCCTGGAAGGTTCTGCGCCCACCCACCCCTGGCATCGTAGGTGACGGTAACGGATTCCGGTGCGTGCCGCGCAAGTGCCTCACCGACATCGGAGCGGCGCACGGGGCGGTCGATCTGCGCCTGGAGCACGCCCGCGAGCGTGGCGACGTCGGCGTGAACCTGGCCGAGCAGAAGATTGACCCGCGCGGCCGTCGATTCCGCGTAGGTGAGCATGTAGTCTTCGTTGGCCCTTTGCAGGCCCTGTCCGACCTCCGTCGTCGCATCGCGCGACAGTCTTTGCACGTTCCAGAGCGCCAGCCCGCCTGTTAGCAGGAGGTCGAAGAGCACGGCGCCGCCGACGACCAGCACGAACTTGGCGCGAAAGGATCTCAAACCGAACCGGGGACGTTGGATATTGCTTGCGGTCATAGTGGTTTGCGCCCGGACGCTGCCCAGATTGGCCAGCCCGCATAGCCTTTCGGATGCAGTGCAGCGAAGATGTGATCCTGGAAGCCCTGGCGGAACCGTTCGATGAATTCGGGTGCTTCGCCGTGTCTCACCGCCATGTCCGCGAACATCTTCTCCCAGCCGGCGATGATATCGGCGAAATCCTGTGGGTCACCGTCGAGATTGGTGACCATGAAGGATTCGACCAGGATGTCGTCGAAGCCCGTGTCGGCAAGATAGCGCCGGCTCTTCGGCCCGAACTCCACATCTATCTCGAAACTGCTCAAAAGCCGCGCGAGCTCATTGTAGGTCCACTGGATGCTTTGCGCCCGCGGCTCGCCGAGGCAGTGCGAGTTCTTCTCGTTGGTGATGTAGACGCGGCCGCCCGGCTTCACGATCCGATAGAGTTCCTTGAGAAGAAGCTCCGGCTGATTGAAGACCTGCAGCGAGTGGCGGCAGCTCACGAAGTCGAACTGGTTGTCCTCGAGCAGCATCTCCGACGCGTCGCCGTAGGTGTATTCGATACCCGTCACGCCGAACTCGGCGGCCACCTTTCGGGCATAGGCGAGGCTCGGCTTGGAGTGGTCGAGGGCGACGATCCGCGACGGCTGGAACTCCTTCTGCGCGAGCACGGCAAAATCGCCGATGCCGCAGCAGATGTCGGCCACGGCGATGCCGGGCCGCATGCCGTGGCGCGGCAGGAGGGTGCGCTCGTGGCGCCAGGTCAATTTCGTCTGCGCGCGCAGAATTGGAATGAAGCTCGTATCCTCGAAGTAGTCCTGGCCGGGATAGAACATCGAATCATAGACCTCTACGGAGATCTGCGGCTCGATGGTGCTCAGGTGCCGGAACATACGCGTCGTCCAACTGACGACGCTTGACGTGACGACGATCAGGCGCAGGTCCGACCGCTCCCGGCAGGCGTCGAGGGCGACCCGGATGAAGGCCTGGAAGGCAGTGTTGTTAATCTGGATGAGGCGCTTCACATCGATATAGAGAACGCCGCGCACCGCATTGATCGCTTCCCTCAGCGCGTGAATGCTCTCGGCGATCTCGTCGATCGACCGCGGCCGTATCGTCCCGGCAAGCGAGAAGATCTGGCTGTTCGGATCGAAGTCGACCTTGAAACGCTGAGGAAGGCCCGCCGCGATCAACTCACCATTCCTTCGAGAGGAAGATCCACGATCAGGGTGATGGCCGGAGCCGCATCCTCGTCAAGCCGCAGGCGGGCGTCATAGTTGACAGCGAGGTCCAGAAGCACCGATTCCCGGCTGGGGGCAAGGTCGTTCGAAATGGCGTCGAGATAGCGGGCCTGGGCATCGCTGTCACGGGTTTTCGATACCGCTTCACGATAGAAGCGCGCCTGGCCAGGCGGGCAGGGGAAGCTCAGCTGAACCCGCTCCGTGGTGCCCTGGCGATAGATCGACAACCCGATCTTGCCGTCGGTGGTGCCGCCGCGAAATGAAACCTCGAGAAGCTCGTTGAGCGCGGAGGAAAAGAAGTTCGAATGCCGTACCGGATCGGTCCGGTTGTGGCTGATCATGCGGGCGAGGTAACTCGAAACATGATCGCAATGGTGCCAGTCCGAGAGAAAATCTTCCATCTCCATATCGAACTGAAGCAAGGGCTCGAAAGCCGTCTCCGTGGTCTTGTCGACACTAGCACCCATGCAGCAATGTCCTCCGCGCCCCGAACTCTGCCACGGCCATAAACCACTTTCTATAATGATTTCTAACCACGCACCCACCGGATCTTGCAAGAAAACAACCCAGGTTTTACCCCGCGCCGCATGTGGTGCAACGCACAGATGCGAGGGCTACAGCGTCGCCATTGCCGATGAGCGGCGAAGGTAGGCGCCAATCGCGTCCGCAGGCATGGGCATGCCCAGGAAATAACCCTGCAGACGGTCGCAACCCTCTTTTCGAAGCCAGATGGCCTGCCCGATCGTCTCGACCCCTTCGGCGGTTACGCGCATGCCAAGACCGTGGGCAAGGCCGATGATCGACCGGACGATCGTCTGGCTCTTTTCGTCGCTCTCCAGATCCTTGATGAAGTAGCGGTCGATCTTGATCGTATCGAAGGGGAAGTTCTTGAGGTAGCTGAGCGACGAATAGAAGGTGCCGAAATCGTCGAGCGAGATCTGGATGCCGAGCACGTTGAGCGTGTTCAACGTGTCGAGATTGTTGGTCGTGCGTTCGAGCAGGACCGATTCCGTGACTTCGAGCTCCAGCCGGTCGGCTCTGAGGCCGGCCATGTCGATCGCCTGGGCGATCCGGTCCGTCAGGCCCTCGCGCAGGAACTCCGCCGGCGACAGGTTGACGGCGACGGTGAAATGCGACGGCCAGGTGGCCGCCTGGCGGCAGGCCTCCTCCAGCACCCATTGGCCGATCTCGTTCATCAGGCCGTCGGCTTCCGCCATCGGAATGAAGACATTGGGTGGGATGCTTCCAACGAGCGGGTGGTGCCAGCGCACCAGCGCCTCGAAGCCGACGATCGAGAACGGTGGCTCGACCAGCGGCTGGTATTCGATCGAAAACTGGTTGTCCTGCAGTGCCGTGCGCAGGCTGCGGCGCAGCATTTCGCGCTGCTCGAGCACGATCAGCATGGAACGGCTGAAGGTCTTTGCCCGACCCCGTCCGTCCTTCTTGGCAGCATAAAGCGCAATGTCCGCCGCCTTCATCAGTTGCTCGATGTCGTTTCCGTCATTCGGCGCAATGGCAATGCCGATGCTGGCGCCGACGAAGACGGAGATGCCGTCGATGGTGAAAGGTTCGCTGAACGCCTCGATCAGTGCCTCGGCGAGATACTCGGCGTCCGCCGGCTGGTCGCTTTGACGCTGGATGACGGCGAATTCGTCGCCTGCCAGGCGATACGCGACTTCGCCGTCGCGAAGGGCGCCGCGAATGCGCTCGGCCGCCATCTTGAGGACGGCGTCGCCGGCGCCGTGGCCCAGCGTGTCGTTGACCGGCTTGAAATCGTCGAGGTCGATCTGCATCAGCGCCAGCTTCTCGCCGGATGTCGGCAGGATGCTCTGCAGGTCGTCGCTGAACTGCCGCCGGTTGGGCAGGCCCGTCAGCACGTCGTGGGTCGCCTGGTGCAACAGCAGCGCGCGTTCGCTTTCGCCATGGCTGCCGATCTCGCGGCGGGTCGCGCGGCCGCTCGTTTCGAGCACGCCGATGCCGCGCATGGCGCGAAAGACGAGCAGCGTGCGCCGTGACTTGGTGGCGGCGTCGACCACCTCAATGCTGCGCGGCACGCCATAGGCTATGACGGATTCCACCGCCGCCTTGGAAACGGGCGCAAGCAATTCGGGATAGAGATGCCACAGGGTGGCGTCGACAAGCGTGCCGACTTCGTAGGTTTCCTGCAGCGCCGGCGAGGCGCTGGTCAGATGAAAGGCCTCGTCATAGAACGACAGAACTTCGTCCATATGAGCCGCAACGTCCTGCACTGAAGCTGAAGCAGACAAGGTTGCATCAGTGTCCGGCATGCTTGCCTTTCCCTTTCTGTTTCGAACGCGCCGGAAGAATCTAAAAGCCCGCTCCAACGGCGCTCCGGTTCGGCTCGTCCTTCTGCAAAGCTACCGCGTCGCCCGCCCGGGTCAATGCCAATAGGCTGCCTGCGATCTTACCTGTGGAAACCTCGCTTCGGAGCATGGCGAGCGCTGCTCGATATCCTTTGCTCCACACGGTTGTATATAAGCTTCCTCTTGTATCATTTGCCATCATTGCATGCAATTTGGGGCGGAACAGCTGTAGGCGTTTCCGCTCCGCCTGCACGCATGTCCCATTGTGGGACGCCATATCAGCAGGGGTTTCGGGCGTCCACTGCGGCCGCTCGCGGTTAAGCAAACGGCAGGTACGCCCGGGCAACGGGCCCTTGGGCTCCGTTTAAGTATCGGTTAACCATAAAGGAAGTTTTCAGGGGATTATGTGGCTCCACCCATCCCGCGATCACCCGGAATTAAGAACCACGGGCGAGTTGGCCACCGGGTTGCCGGTGGCCAATCGCTGTTATGCTGAGTGCGTGCTCAGAATCACGTCGGTCTTCTGGAAGGTCCGGACGTCGATCAGGCCCTTGTCGGAAATCCGCAGTTCCGGAATGACGACGAGCGCCAGCAGCGAGTGCTGCATATAGGCGTTGTTCAGCCGGCAGCCACAGGCGCGCATGGCCTCGACGATGGCGGCCGCTTTCTCGGCGACGATCTCCGCGCGCTGATCCGACATCAGGCCGGCGACGGGCAGCTCGACCAGGGCCAGTTCGCGGCCTTCCTTTATGACGACGATGCCGCCGCCGACCTCATGCAGGCGGTTGGCAGCCTTGGCCATGTCCGCCTTGTTCGTGCCGACGACGATCATATGGTGGCTGTCATGGGCGACCGTGCTCGCCATGGCGCAATCGCTGTCATACCCGAAGCCGGAGACGAAGGCATTGACCACGTCGCCGGTGCCGCGGTGGCGCTCGACGAGCGCGATCTGGCAGACGTCGTTGGCCCGGTCCATCTGCACAAGGCCGTTCTCGATTGCGACCTCGGCCTGAAGCGCCCGCGTCGGCGCCTGGTTCTCGACGACGCCGATGACATTGACCCGCGCGCGCGTCGCCCGTGCGTTGGATGGGATGTCGAAATCCGCGGCGGCCAGTAACCGGCCAAGGTGGACGGTGTTGCGGGCGCTTTCCGGGTAGACATAGGCCGGGATATCGCGCGCGAGTGTGCCGTTCTCGGCCATCAACTCGCCGCGGGCAAAGACCATCTCGATCGGCAGCGCGGCGAGGTCCGAGGTGACGATCAGGTCTGCGCGGCGACCCGGTGCGATCGAGCCGATTTCGCGCTCCAGGCCGAAATGCTGGGCGGTGTTGAGCGTCGCCATCTGGATCGCGGTCACGGGCTTCAGGCCTTGTGCGATGGCATGGCGCACGACGCGGTTCATGTGTCCGTCGTGAACCAGCGTGCCGGAATGGCTGTCGTCGGTGCAGAGCAGGAAGTTGCGCGGATCGAGGCCGGATTCGGTGACGGCCTTGATCTGTGCCGCGACATCGTACCAGGCGGAGCCGAGGCGCAGCATGGCGCGCATGCCCTGACGCACGCGGGCAATTGCGTCGTCGACCGTCGTGCCTTCGTGGTCGTCGGCCGGACCGCCGGCGGCATAGGCGTGGAACTCGCGGCCGAGATGCGGTGAGGCATAGTGCCCGCCGACGGTCAGCCGCGCGTCCTGGGTGGCGGCGATCTCGGCCATCATCTTCGGATCGTTTCCGGCAACACCCGGGAAATTCATCATTTCGCCAAGGCCGATGACGTTCGGCCAGGCGAGCGCCTCGGCAACGTCCTCAGCCGAAAGCTCGGCGCCCGCGGTCTCGAGCCCCGGTGCGCTCGGCACGCAGCTCGGCACCTGGACGAGCACGTTGACCGGCAGGCTCTGGGCCTCCTCGTTCATCAGCCGGACGCCGGCAAGGCCGAGCACGTTTGCGATCTCGTGCGGGTCGATGAACATGGTGGTGGTGCCGTGCGGGATGACGGCGCGGGCAAATTCGGTAACGGTGACGAGGCCGCTTTCGACATGCATGTGGGCGTCGCAGAGACCGGGCACGAGATAGCGGCCGCCAGCGTCGACGACCCTGGTGCCTTCGCCGATGGTGTGGCTGGCATTCGGGCCGACATAGGCGAAGCGGCCGGCTTTGACGGCGATATCGGTGCCGGGAATGATCTCGCCGGAATAGACGTTGACCCATTTGCCGTTGCGGATCACGAGATCGGCGGGCTTGCGGCCCATGGCGACGTCGACCAGTTCGGGTGCGGTCTTCGACCAGGATTGAAGCATGACGGTTTCCTTCGGATGGGCGATGTCGACGCCCTTGCATTAAGGGCGCCGTCGGATTTTCTGGCGGTTACTGGGTCTGGGCGACGAGCGCTGCGGCAAGCAGGGCCACGAACCACATGACCGGTCTTACATCGCCGGCGCGGCCGCAGACCAGCTTGATCAGCACATAGGCGATGATCGCAAGCGACAGGCCGAGCGTGATCGAGAAGGTGAGCGGGATCAAGACGATCGCGAGGAACGCCGGGATCGCCTCGTCAAGCGCGTTCCAGCGGATGTTGCTGATCGGCTCGGATATGAAGAGGCCGGTGAGGATCAGGACGGGTGCCGTCGCAATCGCCGGCACCAGCGAAAGCAGCGGCGACAGGAACAGGAAGGGCACGAACAGAAGACCCGCAATGAGCGCGACGAGGCCGGTGCGGCCGCCCTGCTGGATGCCGGCGCCGGATTCGAGATAGACGGTCGCCGGGCTGGTGCCGAGCGGGGCCGAGATCAGCGCGGCGATCGCATCGACATGCATGGATTCGCGAATGTTGCGCGGCATGCCGGTCTCGTCTTTGAGGTCGGCCGCTTCCGCAAGGCCGAGGAAGGTCGAGAGCGCCTCGATGAAGTTGGTGAACAGGAAGACGAAAATGAAGGGCAGGTAGATCAGGTTCAGCGCGCCCAGGAGATCGATCTGGCCGACGAAGCTGAAGTCCGGTGCAGCGGTAAAACCGCTCCAGTTGACGAGCGTGTGTACATCAGGCGTTTCCGGCCAGAAGGCGCTGCCGTCGCCCCACCAGCGGCCGATCGGGACCGCAAGGATCGTCGTCAGGATCATGCCGGCCATCATCGCGCCGGGAACGCGGCGCACCACGAGAGCGACCGTCAGTATGAAGCCGGCGATGAAGGTGAGGGTGACCGGGTTGAACTGCGTGAGACCGACGATCGTGTCGGGGTTGGCGACGATGAACTTGGCGTTTTCCAGGCCGATCAGCGCGATGAAGAGGCCGATGCCGCTGGCGATGCCGTAGCGCAGATCGACCGGAATCGCCTCGATGATCGTCTGGCGCAGGTTGAAGAACGCCATGATGGTGAAGAGCACGCCGGCCCAGAAGACGCAGCCGAGCGCGACTTCGAGCGGCACCTTGGCGCCGACCACCATCGTATAGGCAAAGAGCGCGTTGATGCCCATGCCGGGCGCGACCAGGATGGGGCTGCGCGCATAGAGCCCCATGGCGCAGCTGCCGATGAAGCTGACGAGCACCGTCGCCGTCACGCCCGCCGAAAACGGAATACCCGCATGCGAAAGGATCGAGGGATTGACGACGATGACATAGGAGGCGGCGAGAAAGGTGGTGAGGCCTGCGAGGATCTCGGTGCGGACGGTCGAGCCGAGCCGCGAAATCTGGAAGTAGCGGTCAAGCAGCGCTGCGAACCAGGATCTCTCCGGGCCCGATGCCGCCTCCACGGTCTTGTTCTGGATGTTCATTTTGTTCCCCTTTTTTGAAACGGCAGAGGGGGCCGGCATGACCGGCCCCCTCCTTGAGTGCTATTCCGCAGCTTCGGCGCGCTCGTTTCCGCCTGCGGGCGAGAACGGCGAGATCACCTTCAAGCCCACGCAGTCGACGACACCGAGATCGGTGATCGCATATTCCGGGATCGCGGTGATCTGCAACACGAACATGTACATGAAGGGCCAGGGCAGCGGGCAGCCGAGCGCGCGGGCCGCATCGTCGAGCTGATCCTCCAGCGCCGCCATCTCGGCCGGTTCGATGTCCGAGACGATGCCGCCGATCGGCAGGTGCAGGAAGGCTTCGATCTTGCCGTTCCTGACCACCACCTGGCCGCCATTGTTGGCGATCAGGTGGTTGATGGCGATGCGCATGTCCTCGAGATCGGCGCCGATGCAGATGATGTTGTTATCGTCGGGTGCGGTGGAGCTGGCGATCGCGCCTTCCTTGAGGCCGAAGCCGGAGGTGAAGGCGACCGGGCGGTTGCTTGTCTTGCCGTAGCGCTCGACGACGGTGACGTACTGCACGTCCTTGGCGGGATCGGCGAGCACCTGGCCGTCCTTGACCGCAAGCGTCACGTCGCGGCGGGTGCGCACGAAGATCTTCTCCGGGGTGACGGCGATCGCCATTGCTTCTGCCGTGTCGCCGGCGCCGGCATAGGCGACCTTGAGATCGCCGGGCTGAAGCGGCTCGACCTTCACTGAATTGAGAAGGGCGACGCTGCGCTGCGGCGGGATCAGCTCGATTGCCATCCGGCCGTCACGGGCGACGACTTCGCCCTTGGCGACGACGGTTTCGATGCTGAAGTTGCGCAGGTCGTCAACGAGCAGGATGTCGGCGGCACGGCCGGGCGAGATCGAGCCCACCTTGTCGTCGATGCGCAGTGCATCGGCTCCGTTGATCGTCGCCATCTGGATCGCCGCCATCGGCGAGACGCCCATGGCGATCGCCATGCGCACCATGTTGTCGAGATGCCCCCGCTTCAGGATGTCGCTCGCCACCACGTCGTCGGTGCAGAAGCTGATGCGGCGCAGCGCCTTGGCGCCCATTTCCGTGACGATGCGCAGGTTGTCGGAAAGGAAGTGCGAGATCGAGGATTCACGCACGACCACATGCATGCCGGCCCGCAGCTTTTCGAGCATTTCCTCCGGCGTGTAGCTCTCATGGTCGGCGCGCACGCCCGACTGCTGGTAGCCGTTGAGCCGCGCGCCGCGCGTCATCGGGCAGCAGCCGAGCACCGGCAGGCGGCTCTTTTCGGCAAGTTCCAGCGCCGCCAGCACGTCGGCGTCTTCCTCCTGGATGAATTCGCGCACGGTTTCCCAGATACCGACGCATTCCGGCCAGTGGTGCGTCGCCTCGTGGTCGGCCGGGCTGAAATAGTGGCCGACGGTCGAGCGCGGCATGGTGTAGGGCGTCTTGCACGGCGCGCCCCAGAAGACCTTGAGCGGCGTCTGTTTGGCTTCATCGAGGAACTCGCGCGCCGCAGCCGGGCCGCCGACGACGATGATCTGGTCGAGGCCGGTGACGATCGAGGTCGTGCCGAGCGGCACGACGGCCTTGGCGAAGCTCGTGAGCGACATCTTCGAGCATTCGACATGCAGGTGCCCGTCGATCATGCCCGGAGCCAGATACTTGCCGGTGGCGTCGACGATCCTGGTCTCAGGGCCGATATAGTCGGCGATATCGCCGACGGCGATGATGCGTTCGCCATAGATGGCGACGTCGGCCTGATAGATCTCTTCGGAGACCACATTGACCAGGCGACCGCCGCGGATCGCCAGTGTTGCCTTGCCGCCGGTGCCCGATGCGGCGCGAATGAAGTCTCTGATATCGCTCACTGGAACCTCTTCTCCCTTAGCTCCAGTGAATATTCCCAATTCCCGACTGTTTGCACAATGGGCCGAAACAGGCTAATCCATGGACATATCGTGCAAGATTTTGGACGAAAGATGGATCTCTCCCTTATCGACTGCTTCGTAAAAGTCGCCGATTCCCGTTCGATTTCAGCGGCTTCGCGTCGCCATCGGCTGCCGAAGTCGACGCTCAGCCACAAGATCCGGCAATTGGAGGACGAGTTCGGCATCGAGCTCTTCGTGCGCGAGGGGCATCAGCTGCACGTCACCGATGCGGGCGCGGAATTCCTGCGCTATGCACGGCTTATCCAGTCGAACTGCGACGATGCGGCAACGGCGATGGCGGAGATGCGCCAGGAGGTGGCGGGCACGCTGAGGGTCGGGTCCACAGGTGAGTTCGGCACGACGATCACCTCCGAACTGCTTTACGCCTTTCGCCAGCAATATCCGCAGGTCAATCTCGACGTCGTCTTTCTCACCTCGCGCCAGCCTTTTTCCGATGTCACCGAGCAGGCGCTCGACGGCATCTTCCATTGGGGCGAGCCGTCGGATGTCGACTATATCAGCCGCAGGCTTTCGGTCTCGTCCTACGGCCTCTTCGCCAGCCCCCAATACATCGCGCGCCACGGGCAACCGGAAAACCCGGACGCGCTTGCCGGTCATCGCGGCCTCGTCTTTCGCCAGCCGACACGGCTGCAATCCTGGTATCTGACGCAGTCAGGCGAGGACGAGGTGGACCTGCTGCCGGCGGCGACCTGCACCACCAACGACTACTGGACGATCAAGTATTTCGCGGTCGCGGGCGAAGGCATCGCCTATCTGCCGGATTTCTTCGTCGAGACCGAGCGGCAGGCGGGACTGCTGGAACCGGTGCTATCGGACTGGCGCTCGCCGCAGACGGCGATCAACCTCATCTATTCCCGTCGCCGGCACGTCTCGAAGCGCTTCAAGGCCTTCGTCGATTTCTGCATCGACTTCTACCGCGACCGGGATCGGGTGAAGATCCCGCGTTACTACGTCGAGCGCGTCAGTCTTTGAACGTGAAGCGCTGTTGCCCTTGCGCTGTATCTCGGCGTCTCTAGCCAAGCAACGAAGGCAGCACGCTCGTACCGTCGACATTGCCGCCGCAAAGCAGGATAACGTTGGTCTGGCCGGCACATTTTTCCGCCATCTGCCGGAAGCCGGCAAGCGCCAGCGCCGCCGCACCCTCCACCAGCATGTGCTCGTCGAGAAGCAGGTCGCGCATCGAGGCCGCGATCTCCGCTTCCGTGCAGGTCACGACCTCATCGATCACGGCCGTCGAAAGCCCGAGCGTCACGCTGCCTTCGCCCAGACCGCCGGCGACGGCCTCGGCGAGCGTGTCCAGGTGTTCGGTCTCGACCACCCGGCCGGCTTTCATCGAAGCGGCCAGTGCTGCCGAGTTTGCGGCGGAAACGCCGACGATGCGGGTATGGGGGCTGAAACTCTTCAGCACCGAGCCGATGCCGCTGATCAGTCCGCCGCCGCCCATGGCGATGAAGACATTGTCAATGCGTTCGGCCTGCTCCAGAAGTTCGAGCGCGATCGTGCCCTGTCCGGCGATGATATCAGGGTCGTTGTAGGGCGAGACGTAAACGCGCTTTTCCATTTCGGCCAGTTTTTGCGCGTGCTGTTCGGCAAGCCCGGTCTCGGAGCCGTGGAGAACGACGTCGACGCCGTAGGCGCGGATGCGATCGAGTTTCGCCGGCTTGACGATCTCCGGCAGCACGACCGTCAATCTCTGGCCGATCGCGCTTGCCGCATGGGCAGCGCCAATGCCGTGATTGCCCGAAGAGGCGGTGATCACCTGCTGGTCCCGCGGCAACGACGTCATCTTGCTGGCAGCGCCCCGGATCTTGAAGGAGCCGGTCAGCTGCAGGTTCTCCGCCTTGAACAGCACCGTCGAGGATGTCTGCCGCCCGATCGTGCGCGACGGGATCAGCGGCGTCTCGTAGATGAAGGGGCGGATGCGCTGGCGTGCCCTGACGGAGCGCGCGGCGGTTTCGAGGACGTCTTTGATCATGACGTTGTTCCTTGCGTGCCGTGAAGCAGGCCGAGTTCGTCAAGCGCCGTGCGGGCGATGGCGATATCCTGCGTCGCGATCCCCGTCAGATCGGCGATGGTAATGTCCCGATCCGAACGCCGACCCTCGGTGGCGCCGGAGAGGACAGCCCCGAGGGCAATGCAGCGGTTCTCATCGATCAGCCCGGCGCGCGCGGCAACGGAGAATTCGCCATGGTCGAGGCATTGCTCGGCAAGATCGACGACGAGGCGGTCGGCGCGGGCAACGAGGGCGGTGTCGAGTTCCTGCTTGCCGGGCGCGTCCGCGCCCATGGCGGTGATGTGGGTGCCGGGTGCGATCCAGTCCGACCGGATCAGCGGCTCTTTCGAGGGCGTCGTCGTCACGATTGCGTCGGACTGGCGGCACAACGTTTCGAGATCGGTTGTTGCCGCGACGGGAAGATCGAGGTCTGCAAGGTCCGCAAGCACGGCATTCGCCCTTTCCAGGGACCGCCCCCAGACCGTGAACCGCAACGGACGATCCGAGAGAGAGGCAAGGGCGCGGATCTGAACGCGAGCCTGCGTGCCTGTACCGACGATCCCGATCTTGCGGGCGTCCTTGCGCCAGAGCGGCATGGTCGCAATCGCGCCGCCGATGCCGGTGCGCAGATCGGTCAGCAAGCCCTTGTCGTCGAGCACCGCGACAACGCCTCCGGTTTCGGCCGAGACGGCGACCATCATGCCGTTGCTCGACGGCAGTCCCTTGGCCGGATTGTCGTAGAAGCCGGAAGCGATCTTTACCACGAAGATCGGGTCGCCCTCGATATAGCCATACTTGATGTGGCAATCGGCGTTGCGGCCGGGAAGCGGCAGGTAACCGACCGGCGGCAGGCTGGCGCGGCCGTCGGTGAGGGCGACATAGGCGTCGCGGACGGCAGGTGCTGCGAGCGTCAGCAGAGGCAGGGCTGCAAGCTGTTCGCGGCTGACGACAATCATGGTGCGCCCGTCTGGCTCAGATATTTGTAGACGGTCGCCCGGCCCATGCCGAGGATGCGCGAGATGTAGGAAGCGGCGTTCTTGCCGCCGAAGGCGCCATCAGCGGAAAGGGCGATCACCAGCGCCTGCTTGTCGGTGCGGCTCATGGTCGAGATCGTCAGCCCGCGCACCGTTGTCCATTGCTGGACATATTCGTTGACGCGCTCATGCCAGTCCTCCTTGAACAGGCTTTCGGGCTTGTCGCCGGCGGTCGGCACGCGGACGAGCGCGTTGAGCGTCCTCAGCGCCGCTTGAAAGTCCGAGACGTCGGCATTGATGCAGAGCACGCCGACCGCCTTGCCGGCCTCGTTTCGCAGCACGGCGCTGATCGCCTTGATCGAGCGGCCGTCCCAGTTGACCTTCTCGTAGGGACCGATGATCGCGTCGCCTTCGTCGAAACCGATTTCGCTGAGCAGCGAGGGTTCGCCGATCTCGCGCTTGGAGAAGTTGCCGGCAATATGGACAACGGTTTCGGTGCCGAGGTCGTGCAGCACGACTTCGGCATAGGGCTGGAACAAGAGGGCGATCGCGTCGCAGACCAGGCGATAGGGGTGGAGTTCCGAGTTCACGACCTTCCTCTTCCTTTGGATTACCATCCTTAGATCATGCGTGGACTGAAAAGTCTATTATGGATTTTAAATCTCGTTTCTCTTTATAGCATCCAAAACAACAACAGCGGCGCGCGATGAACCCGCACGCCGCTGTCCAAGCAGCCGATAGGGAGGGGATCAGCTAGCTCGTGGCGGTCTTCATGCGCTTCGCCTTCCTCCAGCCGGCAATGAGCGGCATCACTGCCATGGCGCCCGCGAGGATCCAGAGAATGATCGAGATCTTGCTCTGGAACAGGATCGAGATATCGCCGCCGCTGATCGCCAGCGCATTGCGCAGATTCACCTCCATGACATGGCCGAGCACGAAGCCGAGGATGATCGGCGCCATGTCGAAGCCGGCCTTTCGAAGCAGCCAGCCGATGATGCCGATGCCGAGCATCAGCAGGATCGAGAACACCGAGGCGTGGGTGGAATAGACGCCGACGACCGAGAGCACGAGGATGCCCGGAACCAGCAGCCAGTTCGGCACCGTCAAGACGCGGGCGAAGATGTTGACGAGCGGTAGGTTGAGGAGAAGCAAGAGCACGTTGCCGATGAACAGCGAGGCGACGAGGCCGCCGACAACTTCCGGCCGCTCGGTGATCAGCATCGGGCCCGGCTGAATGTTGTAGAGCATCAGTGCGCCGAGCATGACGGCGGTCGTGCCGGAGCCGGGCACGCCGAGCGTCAGCATCGGCACGAAGGCGCCGCAGGCGGTGGCGTTGTTGGCAGCCTCGGGGGCCGTGAGGCCCCGTACGTCGCCCTTGCCGAAGGTGCCTTCGGTGTCGGAGATGCGCTTTTCCGTCGTATAGGAAACCGCGCTCGAAACCGATGCGCCGGTGCCAGGCAACACGCCGACGATGAAGCCGATGACGGAGCCGCGCAGCGTCGCGCCGATCGACTTGCGGATGTCGTCGAGACGGGCGGTCATGCGGCCGAGTTCGCGGATGACCGTGACGCCGCTTGCCTGGTGTTCAAGGATCAGCAGTGCCTCGGACACCGAGAACAGGCCGATGACCAGCACGACGAATTCGATGCCGTCGCCGAGTTCCGGCTCGTTAAAGGTGAAGCGATAGGCGCCCGAGGTCGCATCGAGGCCGACGGTCGCAAGCATCAGGCCGAGCGTGCAGCCGATCAACGTCTTTACCGGCTGGCTACCGACCATCGAGCCGAGCGTTGCGAAGGCGAACACCATCAGCACGAAGTATTCGGCCGGGCCGAAGCCGATGGCGAGGCCGGCAAGCAGCGGCGCGAACAGCGCCAGCCCGACGGCGCCGAAGACGCCGCCGACGAAGGAGGAGAGGCCGGAGAGCATCAACGCTTCGCCGGCGCGGCCCTGGCGGGCCATCGGGTTGCCGTCGAGCGCCGTCATCACGGCGCCGGCATCGCCCGGCACGTTCAGAAGGATCGACGAAATGCGGCCACCATATTCGGCCCCGCAATAAACGGCGGCGAGCAGGATCATGGTGCTTTCAGCCGGCAGCCCCATCGTATAGGCGATCGGGATCAGCAGCGCGATGCCGTTGATCGGTCCGATTGCCGGGAGCGCGCCGACCAGGGTGCCGATGAAGCAGCCCGCAAGACCGATCAGCAGGTTCTGCATCGTCAGGGCGACGGTAAAACCGTTCCAGAGATAATCGAGATTCATTGAGGTCACTCCATAACCGGGTCAGCCGAACAGCTGGCCGACGGGCAGATAGACGTCGAGCAGGTAGGAAAAGACGAACCACCAGAGGGCCGCCTGTCCGACGCCGCCAATCAGCGCGAGACGCAGCGGCGCCCCGAAGATCCAGCCGACGCCAAACGTCAGCAGAAAGATCGAGGCGGCGAAGCCGGCGGGCTCCAGAAGCAACGCCGATGCGAGAAGCAGGAGCGGTACCGCAACGATCTTCACCAGAAGCTGGCCCGTCGGGAAGGCTTCGGCCGTCCCGGGGTTTTTCAGGTAGAAGAGGCAGAGCACGGCAAGGATGATGGCGAGCAGCACCGGCACGACGCGTGGGCCGAGCGGATCGGACGCGAAGGCATAGTCGATCTGGCTGCCGCCGATGCCATAGGCAATTGCCAGCGCGAGCATCAAGAGCCCGCCGATCCTGCCGATGCGGGAGGATGAGAATGTGGTGTCTGACATGGTTCGGTTCCCGATGTTTACGTCAGGGAACGGGTCTTCAATCCGGCCGGATAAGACGACCGGCAGGGGAGCCCGTAGAGTGGTGGCAAACAAGCGGAGCGGGCGCTTCGTCCCGCTCCGGCCGGTATGTTACATGCCGGCTTCCTTGGCGATGATCTTGAAGCGTGCCACATCGGCCTTGACCTGCTGGTCGAAGGCATCGCCCACTTGGGTATATTCGTAGAGACCGCGCGCCTCGCGCTCCTTCACGAATTCCGGCGTTGCGACGAGCTTGGTGAAGGCATCGGCCCACCATTTGTAGTCGGCGTCGGAGACATCCTTGCCGACATAGTAGCCGCGCCAGACCGGCCATTCGATGTCGACGCCCTGTTCCTTGGCGGTCGGCACTTCGGCGAGTTCACCCGGCAGGCGTTCGGGCGCCATGACCGCGAGCACCCGGACCTTGCCGGCCGCATGGTGCTTGGACATTTCCGCCGCATCGCCGGCGCCGACCTTGACGTGGCCGCCTTCGAGCGCCGTCAGCACAGCACCTCCGCCTTCGAGCGCGACATAGCGCATCTCCTTCGGCTCCTGTCCGGCCGCCTTTGCGAGCAGCGAGCCCTTCATCCAGTCCTGCGAGCCGACGGCGCCGCCGCCGGCGACCGAGAAGTCGGTCGGACTTGCCTTGTAGGCGGCGATCAGTTCGCTGAGGCTCTTGTAGGGCGAATCGGCGGCAACGACGAGCACGCCATAGTCGGCGCCGAGCGCGCCGAGCCAGCGCACGGCGGTCTCGTCATATTGGCCGAACTTGCCCTGGGCGATCAAAAGCGCCGAGCCGGACGAGGCGGCGGTGATCAGGTTGCCGTCTGAGCCGCGCTTGCCGATGACATGGTTGTAGGCAACCGCACCGACGCCCCCTTCCATGTAGGTGACGGCCATCGGCTTGCCGATGATCTTGGCTTCGAGCAGCGCATTGGCGGCAAGCCGGCAAGTCAGGTCGAAGCCGCCGCCGGGCTTGGCGCCGGCGAGGCACTCGGGCTTGGAAGGTTCGGCACCGGCCGGCGATGCCACGGCGGCGAAAAGGCCGGCCGCCAGAAGGGTCTTCACAAAGGTTCGGGTCATGGTCTCTCTCCCATCCATGAGTTGTTCTCTTGAAGGCGCTTTCGCGCTTCTGCCCGAGCGTGACATCCAGGATCCTGATGGCATCGAGCGGCATCGACGGACCGCGTGGCGGCCGCCTGAAAATGCCTCGGCGATGATTGTCCTCCAGACCCTGGCCGCATCTCCCGTTGTCGCGATCAGGCAGCCTTCTTTCCTCCCCGAACCTGTCACCACGCTGTCACGAAAGCGGTCAGATCCGCCGGGTTGATCGGTGAAATCTTCCGTGTCACTGCTTGCCCATGCGCATCTTTCTGGTGGAGGACACGAGGGATGTCGGGGAGGCCATCAGCCGTCGACTGGAAAAGGTCGGGCACACCGTCGATTGGCAGACGGACGGTCAAGCCGCCGCCGACATACTCGAATTTACCGACTATGATCTCGTGATCCTCGACGTCATGTTGCCGGGGCTCGACGGGTTCGAGATCCTGCGCCATCTGCGCGCCCGGAAAAAGACGACGCCGGTGCTGGTGCTGACGGCGCGCTCGGAGATCGAGGATCGGGTCGGCGCGCTCGATCTCGGCGCCGACGACTATCTCGTCAAACCGTTTGATTTCCGGGAACTCGAAGCCCGCACGCGCGTGCTCCTGCGCCGTCGCCAGGGCGATCCGACCAATGTGATCGAGTGCGGCGATCTGGTTCTTGACCGCAACAGCCGCTCGGTGCGGGTCGGCAACCGCGAGGTCCAGCTCAAGCGTCGCGAGATCACGCTTCTCGAAGTGCTGGCTGCGCGGCCTGGCCGGGTCTTCAGCAAGGACGAGCTGCTCGACCGGCTCTTCGGCTTCGACGAGAACGTCAACCCCAACGCCGTCGAACTCTATGTCGGAAGGCTGCGCAAGAAGATCGAGGGCTCGTCGGTGCGCATCGTCACCATCCGTGGTCTCGGCTATCAACTGGTGGCCGATGAAGCGGCGTGAAACGTCCCTCTTCTGGCGGCTCGTGCTACGCGTGGCGCTGGTGCTGTGCGGTGGTGCGGCGCTGCTTTCCGCTGCCGCCTGGTACTACGCCCGTGCCGCCGCCGACGATGCCTATGACCGGCTGCTGCTCGGCGCGGCGATCCAGATCACCGCGAACATGACCGTGGACGCCGGCAATCTGGGCGTGACGCTGCCGTCGTCGGCCTTCGAACTGCTTGGCCTTGCCGAGCGCGACCGCATTTTCTATCGCGTGGTCGGCCCGGATGGTGGAACCTTGACCGGCTACGACGATCTCGACATCGGCGTCGACGTTACCGCGGCGCGGGCGGGTCCGGTGTTCCTGACAACGGAGTACCGCAACGTTCCGGTCCGCGTGGCCGTGGTCTCGCGGGCGCTTTCGGATCCGTCCTTTTCCGGCTGGGCCTATGTGGTCATGGCGCAGACGACCGAGGCGCGGCGCGCGCTTGCAGGCGAACTGACGAGCCGCGCCATGATCCTGGTCGGCATCATGAGCCTGCTTGCGCTTGCCGGCACCGTGCTTGCCATCCGATATTCGCTGCTGCCCGTCGACGCGCTTGCCGCGGCGCTGCGTGCCCGCGATCCTCAGGATCTGACGCCCGTCGATGCCGACATGCCCCGGGAACTCAAACCCTTCGTCGGGTCGATCAACCATTTCATGGGCCGTCTCGATGAGCGCGTCACCCTGCTTCAGCGTTTCATCGCCGATGCGGCACACCAGATCCGCACGCCGCTCACGGCTCTTTCGGCGCAGGTCGACATGCTCGACGACGACGACCTCGACGCCAACCGCAAACGGCATCTTGGGCGTGTGCGGGACCGCGTCAGCCAGTTGGCACGCCTGACCAACCAGCTGCTCAGCCATGCCATGGTCATCCACCGGTCCGATTCCGTACGCTTCAAGCGGGTCGACCTTGGCGATATCGCAAGGAAGGCGTTCCGCTCGACGGTGCCGATCACCGTCGACCCGGATGTCGTCGTTTCCTTCGAGGACAGTGCCGAGCCCGTCTTCGTGCGCGGCGATGCGGTGAGCCTGCGCGAGGCGATCGCCAACATCATCGACAACGCGCTTCAGCACGGTGTCGAGCAACGGCTGGCGGTCCGGGTGAGACGCGAGGACGACCGGGGCCTGGTGGAGGTCGCCGACGACGGCCCGGGCATTCCACCGGACGAATGGTCCGCGGTCACGGCGCGGTTCGTCAGTTCCAAGACGGGGGAGGGAAGCATGGGGCTCGGTTTTGCAATCGCGGCCGAAGTGGCGTTGGCGCATCGCGGCACGGTCCGGTTTCTGGAAAAAGGCGAGCGCGACTTCACCGTCATTCTCGATATTCCGCTCTATCAGGAGGGGACATGAGCATGTGGCGGCAATTCGGGTCACTGGCGCTCGGCGCGGCCCTTGGCCTTGCCAGCCCGGCCGGTGCGGTGGAGGGAACGCGGGCCTTCTTTCCGGCGCTCGAGGCCGAGCGCGGCCGGCTCGTCATCAACGGCGCGACCGATATCGAGGCGATGGAGCCGCTGATCCGCGATTTTCAGGAGACGGCGCGGGATGTCGCCATCGATTATACGGACTACGTGACCAACGATCTCTATCGGGACGCCGACATCGCCTGCCGACTAAGCCAACCGTTCGGCGATCTGCTGCTGTCCTCCTCTGTCGACCAGCTGGTCAAGCTTGCGAACGACGGCTGTGCCTTGTCGCATGTCTCGGCGGAAACCCGCGACGTGCCGGCCTGGGCGAACTGGCGCGACGAGGTCTTCGGCTTCACCTTCGAGCCCTCTGTCCTAGTCTACCACAAGGATTTCGTCCCGCCCGAGGACGTGCCGCACACCCACGGCGAGCTGACCGATCTCTTGCGCTTCAAGCCGGATTACTATCGCGGCCGCATCGGCACCTATGATCTGCGCCAGTCCGGCATCGGGTATCTGCTCGCCTTTCTCGATGCGCAGCAGGCCTCGACCACCTATGGCCGCCTGCTCGAAAGTCTCAGCCGCGCTGAAGCCGTGCTGCGCTGCTGCAACAATGCCGTACTGTCGGAACTCGACAGTGGCAATGTCTATATCGGCTACAACATCCTCGGCTCCTACGCCTATGCCGCGGCGCGGCGCAACGACAAGCTCAGGATCGTGCTGCCGCGCGACTACACGCTGATCCTCAGCCGCGGCGCGCTGGTCCCGGTCGGCGCGAAACGCCGCGATCTTGCCGGCCGTTTTCTCGATTATCTGCTGTCGGAACGAGGTCAGGACGCGGCACGGCGGGAGGCCTTCTTCTTTTCGCGCAGCGGCGCCTTGCCGGCCGAGGTCGACGGGCCGGCGAAACTGGTGGAATCGGGCATCGGCCGGCCGATCCGGATCGGCCCGGCGCTGCTTGCCGCGCAGGATCGGCTGCAGCGCTCCCGGTTCATCGACGACTGGACCAAGCTGATCGTCGATACCCCGGTCCGGCTGCGCCCGAATTGAGAGACGGCGCCCGCGGTCAATGCAGGCGCCGGGATCGGGCGACCCTATCGCCCGCCGCTGCGCCAGGCGCACAGCATGTGGTCGAGCGACAGCCTGCCCGGGCCGGAGGCCATCAGCGCGAGCGCCATGGCGGCCCAGGTAATGTGGATCGGCCAGCCGTCAGGTACGGTCAGTTGCACGACGATCGTCATGACGAGCAGGCCGAGGGCGGCAAAGCGCGTTCCCAGGCCGAAGACAAGCAGCATGGGCAGAACGATTTCCGCCGAACCGGCTGCAAAAGCCATCACGGCGGGAGCGGGGTAGGGATAGGGACCGCCCGGCAGATGCAGCCGGAACTCCGAACTGAAGAGCAGCACCGCCACGTCGTTCAATTGCAGGAAGCCGTCCCACTTGCTCATTCCGGACCGGAAGAACGGAACGGCAAGGCCGAAGCGCAGGACAAGCTGGGAGAGCCAGAGCGGCGCGAGCGCGCCGACGACGCGGTTCGCCCGGCGGCCCCATTGCGACAGGTCGGCGGGATCGCCGTTCCGTGAAAATCTGGAAGCGGACATCATGGTTTCATCCTCCGAGATGAATGGCCGTAAAGGCACCGGCCTCGAGCGCGGTGGCAATGGCGGCGGCGAGATCAAGCGTGGGCGATTGTATTGCAGCTTCCGCGGCAGCCGCGGCGAGGGGAACGCCCGCAAGCAGCCGCAAAAGCAGGAGATCGGCACCGGGAGTAAGCATGCGAAGCATGACCTCCAGGTCGGGCCGGGTGATCAGCGCGCTCTCCGGCGCGGACGTTTCGATGCGCCCGACCGGCCCACGCGCGCGGTTGACGGCAAAGATCGTCGCGGCCGGATAGGCGGACCGGACGAGCCTGGCTGCCGGATGCGCTTCGAAGACCACGTCGCCGAGCCGCTCGGGCGCAATCAGCGAAAGTGCAGCAGGTGGAAGCGCGGCGGCATCGGCGGCGTGATAGGCGTCGAGCCAGGCCCGCTCGATCCTGGCCACGTCGGCAAGCCAGGGCATGGCTCGGGCGTACTCGTAGCGAGCGATGAAATCGGGAAAGTCGCGGCCATATTCGAAGAGCAGCGGCGAGACCGGCGGCGTTTCGCGCACATGAAAGCGCGCCATCGCGCGAAAGAAGGTCTCGCCGGTGATGCGCTCCGTCGCCGGGAAGGTCGCTGCCAGCGCTTCGATCAGGCTGACGGTGACGTTGTTGCGGTAGACGTTGAAGCGTTTGACCGCCGCCTTGCCGTTCGGGCCGGTGACCAGTGCCGGCGTCGGCTGGTCGGGCGCAAGCAATGGCGGCACGAAACCGGCGGCGTAGCTGCCCGTGCCGCCGGCCGGCATGGGGAGCATCCCGTCAGGCGCGGACACGGATCTTCTCCCGCGACGTGCGCTGTCCGTGAGCATCGAGGATTGCCTGCGCCGCCGTGGCCTCACGCTTCAGCACCGGCCAATCCGGAATGGCGCTGTCCCATTCGATCAGCGTCGGGATGGCGCCGATCCTGCCGATGACGATCTCATAGAGTTTCCAGACGGCGTCGCCGACCGGGCCGTCATGGCTGTCGATCAGGAGCAGGTCACCCTCGTCGTCCTCCTGCTCGGCGTGCCCGGCAAGGTGGATTTCTCCGACATGTTCCAGCGGGAAGTCGGCGAGATAGGCAAGTGCCGAATAGCCCTGGTTGGTGGCGGAAACGAAGACATTGTTGATGTCGAGCAGCAGCCCGCAGCCGGTGCGTCTCGCCAATTCGCGAATGAACGCCGTCTCGCTCATCGTAGATTCGATGAAGGCGACATAGGTCGAGGGATTTTCGAGCAGCAGCCGGCGGCTGATCGTTTCCTGGACCTCGTCGATATGCGCGGCGACACGGGCAAGTGTGGCCTCGGTATAGGGCAGCGGCAAGAGGTCGTTGTAAAAGGTGGTCTCGTGGGTCGACCAGGCAAGATGCTCGGAGACGAGCGCCGGTTCGTAGCGCTCGACCAGATCCTTGAACCGGGCGAGATGCCCCTTGTCGAGCGGCTGCGGCCCGCCGATCGACATGCACACGCCATGCAGGGAGACCGGAAAATCCTCGCGGATCCGGGAGAGCGCGGCATGCGGCGGTCCGCCGGCGCCCATATAGTTTTCCGCGTGAACCTCGAAGAAACCGCCGGGTCTATCGTCGGCAAGGATAGCCGACAAATGCTGGTGCTTGAAGCTGGTGCCGGCAAGGCCGGCGATCTCATGTTTCGCGAAGCACTGGCTGACCAATGCAAGCCGGCTGCCGTTATCTGCTGAAGCGCTCATCGCCCAATCCCGTTTCCATTCGTGTGGTGTCGGTGGCGAACGATCCTCCGCCCGCCACCGTTTCGCGAGATCTGGATGCGGAACGGGACGCGATTGCCCGCGCCCCATTCCGCCTGCGACGGATCAGGACGGCATGTCGCGGGACAGCGGCTCGGGCGAACCCATGCGACCATCGGGCAGCTTCATCGTGGTGCAGGTGCCGCCATCGACGAATTTCCAGGCATTGCCCTGGTAGTCGACCGTCGAGGTCGCCTGGCAGGTCGTGCCCGGTCCGGCTGCGCAATCGTTCTGGCCCTTCAGCGCAACGCCGAAGCATTTTTCCTTGCCCGCATCCATCGCGGTCTTGACCTGCGCTTCGGTGAGCGGGGCCGCTACGGCGAGCGACGACAGGGCGGCGGCCACTGCACTTGCCAGCATGGCGCTGCTGATGGTGGACTTCATGGACATCATTCTATCTCCGTGTTGAACTGTTCCCGTGCGGCCTGTCTGAGGCGCACATCGGGTCTTTCGCCGCGGAGGTGTCGGGCGTTACATAACGTCGGCAACACGCTTTCGTGATGGGTTCGCGAGGTCTGTCCAAGCAGACAGCGGCCGCGAATTTGGGATAGCCGTGTAACAAAAGCCGGGAATCGGCGAATGGGGAGGAAGGGCCCGGGTGAGCGGCGCGGACGACGAACATCTTGCAAGGCTCCTTCGCGCTGCCGTGGCCGGTGACGAAAAGGCCTATGCCGACTTCCTGCGGGACGCAGCACTGGTGATCCGTGGCTGGGCTCGCCGCTGGACTGTCAGCGGCGGTGTCGATGCGGAGGATGTCGTGCAGGAGGCGCTGCTCGCGGCGCACGTCAAGCGCCATACCTGGCGGGAGGACGCGCCTGTCATTCCCTGGCTGCATGCGATCGCCAGGCACAAATACGTCGATGCCGTGCGTCGTCAGGCCCGCCGCCCGACGGTGGGCATCGAGGAGTTCGAGGAAACACTTGCGAGCGCGGAAACCGAAAAGGTCCGCGACTGGGAGATCGGCCGGGCGCTGGACGGGCTCGCTCCGGGCCAGCGTTCCGTCGTCAATGCGATTTCGATCGAGGGATGCACGGTGGCTGAAACGGCGCAAAGACTGGACATGAACGAAACGGCGGTTCGCGTGGCGCTTCACCGTGGCCTGGCCGCAATCGCACGGCGATTTGGACGAAACTGAGATGGACACGAACGACCTCATCAAGGCACTTGCCGCCGATACAAGGCGTCCCGGATTGTCGATGTCTGCTGCCTGGGCGGGGGCCGGCATCGGCGCGCTCGTTCTCGCCGGGTTCGTATTCTCGGTTCTTCTCGGGCCGCGGCCGGACATTGCCGCCGCCGCCGAAACGCTGCGCTTCCTGTTCAAGTTCGTGGTCGCCATTGCGCTGGCGGCGACCGCCTTTGCGGCCGTACGCGCCGCGGCCAGGCCCGAGGCGGACCTGCGCAGGCTGCTGCCCTATCTCGCCACTGCGCCGGTCATGGTGGCGGCAAGCGTCGTGCTCGAACTCTTCGTCGCGCCTTCCGATACATGGGCAACGAGGTTGATCGGCACGAACAGCCTCGTCTGCCTGACGTTCATACCGCTGATCGGGCTCGCGCCGCTGGCGCTGTTCCTGCTGGCGTTGCGCCATGGCGCGCCGTCCCGTCCGGAACTCTCCGGCGCGTTTGCAGGGCTTGCTGCCGGCGGCATCGCTGCGACCTTCTATGCGGCGCACTGCCCGGACGATTCGCCGCTCTTCGTCGCGACCTGGTACACGATCGCGGTCCTCATCCTAACGGTGCTTGGGGCGTTGGGCGGCCGCTGGGCCATTCGCTGGTAGGCTGGCGATAGCGATTGCCGGCACTGAAAACAAAAAAGGCCGGCAATGCCGACCTTTTCCCGCTCGCTGCGTCACACTGCCAGTACATCCGTGGTCAGCGTCTGCGCGCGAACTACGCCCGGAGCCTTCGGTTGATCAGATCCGGCGGGCTCCACGGGCAATTCGTTGATGCCTATGTGTGGTGCCACGTCAGGGATTTCAAGCCCGCGTCAGAGATCGCCACCGGCGATACTGACCCTTGCGCTAGCAATGAATGCTGACGCCGTGTTCGCGCAGAAGGGCGACAATGTTCTCGTCGGGCAGCCGGTCGGTGACCAGTGCGTCGATATCGGCGAGCGAGGCCAGACGTACAAGGGCGCGCCGGCCGAACTTGCTGCTGTCGACGGCGAGGATCACCCGTTCGGCCTGACGCATCGCCGCCGAGACGGCGGCAACTTCGGCATGGTCGTCGTCGCCGATATCGCCGTCCTGGTCGATGCCGCTGACGGAGATGACGGCAACGTCGAACTTGAACTTGCGGATATAGTCGGCGGTCTCCTCGCGGAAGACGCCTGCATCCACCTGCCGCACGAAGCCGCCGGGGACGGCAACGGCAAAGCTGCTGCTTTCGCTGAGCGTCGTCGCCACGCGCAGGCTGTAGGTGACGACGCGCAGGTCGCGGCGCTTCAAGAGACCGCGCGCCACCGCCTCGCAGGTCGTGCCGGTGTCGAGAAATACGGCTGCGCCATCGGTCACGAGATCGGCCGTCAACTGTCCGATGCGCTCCTTCAGCGCTGCGTTGTCGATACGCCGCTGGCGATAGATGTTGGGATCCACCGGGGTCGCAATCGTCGCGCCGCCATGCAGACGCCTTACCTTGCCCTCCTGTTCAAGCGCCATGATATCGCGCCGCGCTGTCTGCGTCGTGACGCCGAACAGGCCGGTAATCTCCTCGATCGAGATATAGTGGTTCTTTTCGAGATGGCGCAGAAGCTGCGCCTGCCGGCGCGCCTTCTTGTCTCCCGTTGCAGCATCCCGATCGCCGTCCATTGCCCTCATCTCATCCCCCAGGCACGCCTTGCTAACACAGGGCTTCGGCCAATCTCCAAGGAAATCGCCGTCGCACCGATCCGCCGCGCGAAATTTTATGATGTCCGATCAAATGTTGTAAAACTGACATTTGACTCGCCTAATGTCCGTAATCGTACATTTCATCGAACTCTTCCGCTCATCAACACCATCGCCGTGAAGGTCTTGTGACGGAGCGTGTTCGCATCGCGACATTGGAGCAGATAATGAAACAACGTGGACACGACCTCCGCGGGGTGCGGAGCTTTGCGCGCCTCAAGCAACCGTTGCGGCTGGCGACGGCGATCCTTCTGTGCGGAACGAGCCTGACGCTCTCGGCGGCTGAGGCGCGCGCCGCCGACGACAGCATGAAGATCCTGACGCTCAACACCTGGCTCGACCGCTTCAAGGCCAACCCGAGCGTCATGTCGGACTTCTTCATCAAGGGGAACTACGACATCCTGACCTTCCAGGAGTTCCGCGCCAACAGCACCTACGCGCGCGATATTCCGGGCATTCTTCAAAATGCCGGTCTTGGGACCTATGGCACGCGTCAGGATGGTGATACCGGCGTGTTCTCGCGCCTGCCCGGCACCTTCGGCGCCAGCACGCTCGGCGATATCGTGACCTATACGGTGGTCGACCCGACCGTCAGCAAGCCGCAGGTGGTCGTCGGAACCACCCACCTCAACTACTACGACCCGCCGACGACCCGCATCAGCGAGGCCAAGGGCATCAATCAATGGGCGAAGTCGGAGATGCGGCCGATCATCCTCACCGGTGACTTCAACGCCGGCGACGTTTCGGAGCGCGGCCTGCATTCGGTCAGCCAGCAGGAACTGCTGCTGAAAACCTACGTCAAGAACCCGACCAACAGCTTCTACATGAGCCTGTTGCGCGATTATGCGAAGGACCAGCAGAAGCTGGACGCCTACATCGCCGAGTGGAAGGGCAAGAGTGCTTCGGCGATCAACGCCTCGACGGTGCCTTCGGGCCTCTTTGCCGACGAGATGTACCCGGTTGCCGGCAACCTGCCGCAGACGATGAACATCCTGAAGAAGCAGTTCCAGCTCCTGCAGCTTCCGAGCGAGCGCGAGCAGTTCTCGCCGCATGGCTTGAACGACGGCAGCGTCACCTGGCCGTCGCATGGCGAGGACGCCACCAACACCTGGGCGAGCTGGCACCGGGTGAAGATCGACCATTTCCTGGCGTCGCGCCCCTTCGGCAAGTGGTGGACGCTCGCCGACGATCCGAAGGATCCCTATTCCGGCGTGATCGCCGATGCCGGCTACGTGACCAATCCGGATGGATCGAAGACACCGCTTTCGGACCACGAGCCGGTTGCCCACACGGTGCGCTGGGTCGGTCCGGTGCTGCAGAACTATACCGATCCGGCGACGGCGGCTGCCAAGACCAGGGTCGTCTGGGGCGACGAGGCATCGACCTTCGCCGAGAAGGGCGGGGTGTTCAATCTCAGCCGCAACAACATGCGCAATGACGTCTATCTCGGCCAGATCGCCGACGAGAACGGTCTGCCGATCCTTTCCGGCCTCACGGACCAGGAGAAGAAGACGCTGCTCGACTGCAAGAGCACGGACGGCCGCTTCCAGCAGGCCATCCGCGACTATTGCATCGACGATCACTCCTTCATCGGCGAAACGCTGGTGACCGATGGCGGCACGGTGGTGGTCGAAGAGGACGCGGCGCTCGGCAGCGCTGCGGCAAAGCTCCGCCTCGACGGCGGCGCGCTCAGGATCGCCGGTCGTGACATGCACCAGATCAACCGCGACATCGTGCTTGAGGCGGGCGGTGGTGCGCTCGACGTGGCCGATGTCGGCAACATCGTCGCCGTCAACAAGGTGATCAGCGGCAGCGGTGGGCTCACCAAGCTCGGCGCCGGCGCCCTGGTGCTCAACGGCCAGAACACCTATACCGGCGCGACCGTCGTCAAGTCCGGCCTGCTTTCGGTCCAGGGCTCGATTGCCTCGTCCTCGGGGCTGTCAATCGAAAAGGATGGCGCCATCGGCGGCATCGGTACCTTTGGCAGCATCACGATCGCCGACGGCGGCGTGGTTGCGCCCGGCAATTCGATCGGAACCCTCAACGTCGCCGGCGATATCAATCTTGCGGCTGGTTCGACCTATGAGGTCGAAGTCAACGACAAGGGCGAGAGCGACAAGATCGTCGCGTCAGGCAAGGCGACGCTCAACGGCGGTTCGGTCCTGGCGCTGGCCGCCAATGGCAGCTACGCGCCGCAGACCCGCTACACGATCCTGACGGCTGCCGGCGGCGTGACCGGCACCTTTGGCGACGTTACGTCGAGCCTCGTTTTCCTCGACCCGACACTTGGCTACGACCCCAACAGCGTGACGTTGACGCTCAGCCGCAATAACATCCGCTTCGCTGATGTCACGGCGACCGCCAACCAGCGGGCCGCGGCGATCGGAGCCGAAAACCTCGGCTTCTCCAATGCCGCCTATGCCGCGCTCACCAACCTCGATCGCGATCAGGCGCGCTTTGCCTTCGATCAGCTCTCCGGCGAAATCCACGCCTCGACCAAGGGCATGCTGCTGCAGGATGGGCTGCTTTTGAACGCCGCGGCAACAAACCGCATCCGCGCTGCCTTCGGCGACGCCAGCACCAAGGCGGTGCCGGTGCTTGCCTATGGCGAGGGCGGCATCGAAAGCGTTGCGGCCGATACCGACCGCTTCGCCTTCTGGAGCCAGGCCTTCGGCACTTGGGGCGATACCGACGGTAACGGCAATGCAGCCGGGTTCCAGCGCAACACCGGCGGGTTCCTCATGGGCGGCGACGGTCTTGTCGGCGACGCCTGGCGTGTCGGTATCCTCGGCGGCTACAGCCGTTCGTCCTTCGATGTCGTCGACCGCCGCTCGTCCGGTGACAGCGACAACTACCACATCGGCGCCTATGCCGGGACCGGGCTCGGCGCGCTGTCTCTGACGGCGGGCGCCACCTATAGCTGGCACCGCATCGAGACGTCGCGGAGCGTCGCGTTCGGCGGGTTCGACGACAGCCTGACGGCGGCCTATGATGCCCGCACCGCCCAGATCTTCGGCGAGGCGAGCTATGCCACGAGCGCCAGTCGTTTCGACTTCGAAGGCTTCGCCAACCTTGCCTATCTCAACCTCGACACCGACGGCTTCCGTGAAAAAGGCGGGGCGGCGGCCCTCTCGGGTCGCTCGGGCAATACCGACACGACGTTCACGACGATCGGCGTGCGGACGTCGACCGACGTTTCCTTCGGAGAAACCGCGGCGGTGCTCAGCGGCACCGTCGGCTGGCGCCATGCCTTCGGCGATGTGGTTCCGACCTCGACGCTTGCCTTTGCCGGCGGTCAGGACTTCACGGTCGCAGGTGCCCCGATCGCAAGGGATGCAGCGCTTGTGGAAGCGGGCATCGACTTCAAGATCGCCCCGACCGCCACCTTCGGCGTCAACTATACCGGCCAGATCGCCTCCGGTGTTTCCGAGCACGGCGTCAATGCCAAGCTGAAGGTGAGCTTCTAAAGCCAGGAGCATGGGCGGCAACGCCCTTGTTCGAAAGATCGAACGCCGCGCATGGCTTCCATGCGCGGCGTTCTCTTGCGGGCGGTTGCTGCCGCCCGGTCGATCAGATCCAGACGGTCCGGCCCGCGCCGTCGCAGCCGAGCGCGCGCAGGATATTGAGGGGAACGTCGAGCATGGTTTCGCGGCCTGCGGTCAGAAGAAACGAGGCCGTCTGCGGTTCGCGATAGGCGAGGATCTCATCACGCGAGGCGTCGGTGTAGATGCCGCGCAGCGCCCTGAGGCAGCCGCTATGGGTAACGACCACATGGGTCCGGTTCCGGTCGAGCGTTTCGAGCCAGACTTCAAGGCGCGCTGAAAGCGCCGTCCGGCTTTCGCCTCCGGGTATCGAATAGTCGAAGGGGTCCGCGCTGTGCGCCACGTACTGAGCGGCATGGTCGCGTTCGATCTCGTCATGGGCAAGGCCCTCCCAGGCGCCATAGGCGCGCTCGGCGAGAAGGGGCGCCTCGGTAAAGCGATCGAACGGGACGGACCAGGTGTCGGCGAGGATCGATGCGGTCTGGCGGGCCCGGCCGAGCGGGCTCACCCAGAAGTCAAGCGTTTCGTCTTCGGCAATCCGGTCGGCAAGCCTCAGGCCGACGGCGAGCGCCTGGCGCACGCCATTGGCGGTGAGCGGCGTGTCCCTGCGGCCCTGCAGGCGGCCGGCGACGTTCCATTGGGTTTCGCCATGGCGGATGAGGATGAGGCTGGGAAGATTTTTTGTCATGCGGAACTCGAAAGGCAGCTTGAAGGGGGAAAATTGACGTCCGCCGGCAAAGCCGGCGGACGCGTTGTGTCCTCAATGGGCGAGCCATTGCGCCGATGACGGCTTGAGACCGAGCGTCGTTGCCGCGCCGGGTTCGAGAAGCGCGTCGCCGGAATGGAAGGGTGCGTCGATCAGCACCGTCGACGCTCCGATCCTCACCCCGTAGCGCACCGTCGCGCCGAGGAATTCGCGGTGCGCAATGATGCCTTCGAGCGCGACGGCGCCAGGCTCGAGGCTGCCGATCGTCGCATATTGCGGCCGGAAGACGAGCTTGGCGCCGGCGGGCACGTCGGTTCCCGAGGGGATCGGGATCGAGCCGCCGCCTACCACCTCGAAGCTTCTGTTAGCGCCCGATCCTGCGATCTTGCCGCCGAGGATGTTGGCCGTGCCGAGGAAGTTGGCGACGAACAGATTGGCCGGCTTCTCGTAGAGCCCCATCGGCGTTCCCACCTGCTGGATGCTGCCCTCGTTGAAGACGGCGATCCGGTCGCAGACGGTGTTTGCCTCCTCCTGGTCATGGGTGACGAAGATCGTCGTCAGCTGCAGCCGCTGCTGCAGTTCGCGCAGTTCGCGCCTGACGTCGACCCGCATCTTGGCGTCGAGGTTGGAAAGCGGCTCGTCGAGCAGGAGCACCTTCGGTTCGATGGCGATGGTGCGGGCGAGCGCCACGCGCTGCTGCTGGCCGCCGGAAAGCTGCGACGGCCGGCGGTCGGCGAGGTGCTTGAGCCCGACGAGTTCCAGTGCAGCCTTGACCCGGCGTTCGACCTCGGCGCGCGGCAGGCGCCGTTCTTCGAGGCCGAAGGCGACATTGGCGGCGACCGTCATGTGCGGCCAGAGCGCGTAGGACTGGAAGACCATGCCGATGTCGCGTTTCCACGGCGGCATGTCGAGCACGTCCTGGCCGCCGATCACCACCTTGCCCTGGCGGGCATTGTTGAAGCCGGCGATCAGCCTGAGCAGCGTGGTCTTGCCGCAGCCCGACGGACCGAGGAAGGCGAAGAACTCGCCCGGCTGGATTTCAAGGTTGATGTCCTTCAGCACGTGCAGCGCGCCGTAGTAGAGATTGACGTCGCTGATGCTGATCGCCTTGGCGGGGCCGGCGGCGAGTGCGGCGCTGTTGATGTTCACTGTCATTGTTTCCTCCCGAATTATTTTGCCGTCCCAAGCGCCTTCTGGCGGCGCTCGATGACGTAGTGGGACAGAAGCGTGCAGAGCGCGACCATGATCACGGCGATGACGCCGAGAGCCGCACCCGGACCGCGACCGGCCGGCGATTGCATGAAGACGTAGAGACCGTAGGCGATCGGCGCGTCCGAATTGCTCTGGATCAGCATCAGCGTCGCCGAGAGTTCGACGGCGGCGGTCGAGAAGCTGGTGACGAAGCCGGCGAGCAGGCCGCCGGTCATCAGTGGCAGGACGATGCGGCGGATGGTCCGCTGCTTGGTCGCACCGAGGTTTTCGGCCGCCTCTTCGAGCGATTCGGAGACCTGCTGCAGGGCTGCGTAGCAGGCGCGCAGCGCATAGGGCAGGCGGCGGATGGCAAGCGCCAGAACCACCGTCACCCAGAGCGTGGCCAGCGGCGTGCCGTCGGGCAGCGTGATGCCGTAGAAGGTTCTGAGATAGCCGATGCCGAGCACGACGCCGGGGATGGCGAGCGCTGCCGTCGCCGCCCAGTCGAGCCAGCGACGGCCGACGACCTTGGTGCGCAGCACCAGGTAGGCGATGGCGCCGCCGATGACCACGTCGATCAGGCCGGCAAGGCTCGCATAGATCAGCGTGTTCTTGATGTAGAGCGAGCTCTCGCCGAAGACGCGGCCGTAATGGGCGACCGTGTAGGCATCGGGCAGCGGGCTGAACGACCAGACGGTTGCGAAGGAGAGCAGCAGCAGGCCGATATGCGGTGACAGCACGAGCAGCAGGATCAGTGCCACCACGCCATAGGCAATGACGCTCTCGCCGCGGCTGAGCTTGCGCCTGGAGAGACCGCCACCGCCGCGCTGGACGGTCGAATAGTCCTTGCCGCGCATGGCGACCGCCGAGAGCCACATGGCAAAGATCGAGACGGCGATCAGGATGACCGAGATGACATAGCCCATCGGATCGGTGAGGCCGACCGAGGTGACGCGCAGATAGGCCTGCGGCGCCAGCATGTCCTTGACGTTGAGCAGCAGCGGCGTCGCCAGGTCGTCGAAGACCTTGACGAAGACCAGTGAGGCTCCGGCGAGATAGCCGGGCATGGCAAGCGGAAAGACGATGCGACGGAACAGGCGAAAGCCGGAGGAGCCGAGGTTCTGAGCGGCTTCCTCCATCGACCGGTCGATGTTGCGAAGGCTGGTCGACAGGTTGATGAGAATGAAGGGGAAGTAGTGCAGCGACTGCACGAAGATGACGCCGTTCAGCCCCTCCATGAACGGGACGCGGATGCCGAACCAGTCGTTCAGAAGCAGGTTCACCGTGCCGTTGCGGCCGAACAGAAGCTGCATCGCAACCGCGCCGACGAAGGGCGGCATGATCAGCGGTACGAAGCCGAGCGTCTGGATGATGAGCGAACCGCGGAAATCGAAGCGGGTGGTGAGCACCGCGAGCGGCAGCGCGATGGCGCTCGCCCAGACGACCGACATGCCGGAGACGTAGACCGAGTTGAAGAACGACCGGCGGAAGAGGTCGGTGTTGAAGAAGTCGATGAAGTTGACGATGGTCAGCGCACCGGTGCCCTTCTCGGTGAAGGCGGTGTAGATCACCGTGCCGGCGGGGATGACCAGGAAAATCGCGAGGAACAGGGCGATGACCGAGACCGCCAGGATCTGGCCTGGCCTGGCCGCGGCGGGCCTGATGGGAACGGAAGCGACGAGCGCCATGGGGCAGACTCCGGAGTGAGTTCGGCCAGCCCGGCGCGAAAGGCGCGCCACGGTCGGCGAAGCTTGAATGTTTGGGGAGCTTGACCGCCCGCCGGCAGGGCGGGCGGTCGCTGTCGCCGGTTAGTCGACGAGGTTCAGGGCTTCTTCAGCCTTGGCCTTGGCAGCGGCATATTTTTCCGTCGCGAAGGCGGCCCACTTCTGCTCCAGTTCCGCCTGGCGCGCGGTCTTCTCCTCGCCGCCTGTAAAGGCGTCGCGGGTCTCCTTGCTCGCCGCTTCCTCTGACGTGATCGGCATGGCGGCGATCAGGGCCTTGGCTTCGTCGAGCAGGGCGCGTGCAGCTGGCTGTTCGTTGGCGGCAAGCGCCTTTTCTGCCGCGTGAACCGCCTGGGTGGCGCCCTTGAGGTTTTCGAGCTGGAAGGAAATCAGTTGGTCGAACAGCGTGTCGACGACGTCGGTGCGCTTCTTTGAAACGTCGCTGTCAAAGGTGATCATCGACTGGAAGCGCGGATCCTTGAAGGGGTTCGGGAAACCTTCCGGTGCCTTGGCGTAGAGCGCCGGGTTGATCGGCAGGCGACGGATCGCCGGCTCGAGCAGGACTTCCTGGCCTTTCTCCGACAGGATGTAATTGACGAAGGCCTCGGCGCCCGCCTGGTTCGGCGCATTGGCGACGATGCCGATATTGGCCGGCACGACCGTGGTGACCGACGGATAGGCGAAGCTGACCGGGAAGCCGCTTGCCTGGGCCGAGAAGGCAAAGAAGTCGATGACGATACCGATACCGGTCTGGCCGGAATTGACAGCATCCGGAACGCCGAACGAGCGCTCGGTCACCTGTTGCAGGTTGCCCCCGATACCCTTCAGCGTCCCCCAGCCCTTGTCCCAGCCCTCGCCCTGCAGGATCGTTTCGATCGTCAGGTGGGTGGTGCCGGAACGCGAGGGCGCGGCGATGGCCACGTGGTCATAGTATTCCGGCTTGGCGAGGTCGCCCCACTCGGCCGGCTTCGGCAGGTTGTTGGCCTCGAGATAACGGTCGTTCGACATGATGCCGTAGCCCGACGCCGCAAAGCCGAAATAGAAGCCGTCCGGATCGTTGACCGGATAGGAGCCGACCTTTTCCGGCAGGCCCGTCACCGACGGGGTGAACTTCGCCAGAAGCTCCCTGCTCTTCAGGCTGTCGAAGGCGTCAGGGGCCGACGCCCAGAACAGATCGACCTGGTTGTTGACCTTGGTCTCGTCGATATACTTCACGCCCGAGCTTGTGCTCTTGTTCTGGACGTCGAGGGTGAAGCCGGGATTGGCGGCTTCGAAGCCCGCCTTGAACGGATCGGTCACGTCCTTGGAGAACGAGGTGACGATCGTCACCTTGCCGCCGTCCTGGGCATGGGCCGTCACGATGAACGCAGCCGACATCAGCATCGCTGCCGCGATGGTTTTCAACATAGGTATCTCCTCCCAATAGGCCGCCGGTGCTTGGCGGCTGACCTATGGAGAGCAAGGCCCGTGCCAGATCTGAAATCCCGTAAAACCGGGCGTTTTCGCGCCGGGATGGGAAAGAAAGGTAACATCGGGGCCGGCGGCGTGGGGTCAAAAGGGTAACATCACCCCTCGTCGCCGTCGCTGCGGGCGTCGATGTCGAACTTGCGCATCTTCAGATAAAGCGTCTTTCTGGAGATGCCGAGCGCGTCGGCGGTGGCCCCGACGCGACCGTCATACCTGGCAAGGCTGTTGACGAGGATGGTCCGTTCCAGTCGGTCCATCTGCGCTTCCAGTGTCTCGTCATCCGTGGTTGCGGGATCAGTGCCGACGCGCTCTTCGAGCCCGAGCACGAAGCGCTCGGCGACGTTGCGCAGCTCGCGCACGTTGCCGGGCCAGAGGCGGGCGTTGAGGTCGGCGAGATGATCCGCGTCGACCGGCGGCGGGGTTCGTCCCTGGCGCTTGGCGGCAAGACCGAGGAAATGCTGGAACAAGAGGCCGACATCGCCCTTGCGGCGCGCGAGCGGCGGCAGTTCGACCCGGGCGATGTCGAGGCGATAGGCGAGGTCCTCGCGGAACTCGCCCCGCCGTGCGGCGTCGTGCAGGTCGGCCTTCGTTGCTGCCACGACGCAGATGTTGACCGGCAATTCGACGTTCGAGCCGAGCCGTTCGATGACGCGCTCCTGCAGGACGCGCAGCAGTCGCACCTGTGCCGCAAGCGGCATCGATTCGATCTCGTCGAGAAACAGCGTGCCGCCATCGGCATATTCTATCTTGCCGATGCGCTTTTCGCGCGCGCCGGTAAAGGCGCCGGCCTCGTGGCCGAACAGTTCGGATTCGAGCATGGTCTCGGGAATGGCGCCGCAGTTGACGGCGACGAAGCGACCCTTGCGGCCGCTGAAATCGTGCAGCGCCCTTGCGGTGACTTCCTTGCCGGTGCCGGTATCGCCGATGATGAGCACGTCGGCGGAGGCGGTGGCGATGCGCTGCAGCTTCTCGCGCAGTGCCACCATCGGCGCCGAGTGTCCGATCAGCCGCGTCTCCCAGCCGTCCTTGTCGACGGAGAGCCGCAGGCGGCGATTTTCGAGCAGCAGGCGCCGGTGTTCGCGGGCGCGGCGAACCGTCTCGATCAGGTGCACCGGATCGGCCGGCTTTTCGAGAAAATCCCAGGCGCCCTCGCGCATGGCCCTGAGCGCCATCGGGATGTCGCCGTGACCGGACATCAGGATGATGGGGATCTCCGGATCGATCCTGCGGACGGCGGCGACCAGATCGAAGCCGTCGTGATCGGGCATGCGCACGTCCGAAACGATGACCGTCCCGCTGTCGGCGCGAAGGTTTGCCAGCGCCGAGGCGACGGAGCCGTGCGGGGCCACGCCGAAGTCCTCCAGTTCGAGCACCTGGCAGCAGGCCTCAAGCACGCTGGCGTCGTCGTCGATCAGGATGATGTCCGCTTCCGGTCTCATTCCGGTCCTTTCAGGGATATGAGGAATCGTGTGCCGGTCGGGCCGGTGTCGAGGATCGCGATGTCGCCGCCGAAGTCCTTGACGATGTTGTAGGAGATCGACAGGCCCAGACCGAGGCCGGAACCCACAGGCTTGGTGGTGAAGAACGGGTCGAACACGCTGCTCAGGTTCGCCGAGGCGATGCCATGCCCGGTGTCACCGACGACCAGCTGCGCTTTGCGGTCCGTCGCATCGACCGCAACGCTGACACGGCGCTCGGCGCGCTCGGTGACGGCATCGAGCGCATTGCCGATCAGGTTGACGGCGACCTGCTCGAGCCGCACCGGCTCGGCCATCACCATCACCGGACTGTTCTGTGGCAGGCTGAGTTCGAGTTCGACGGCCTCTTCCTCGAAACGGTGTTCGAGCAGGCTGAGCGCGTCGCTGACGGCGGCAACGAGATCGACCGGTCGCAATTGCGCGTCCGGGCGCCGGGCAAAGCGGCGGATATGGCTGATCTGGTCGGCCATGCGCCCCGTCAGCCCCTTCATCTTGTCGAGGTTGTTGGCGGCCTGGTCGCCCTTGCCGCGGCCGATCAGGGTGGCAGCGCTGTGGATATGGGCGCGAAGGGCTGCCAGCGGCTGGTTGAGTTCGTGACCGATGCCGGCCGCCATCTGGCCGAGTGCGGCAAGCTTGGCGGACTGCACCAACTCGTCGCGGGTCTGGCGGAAGAGGGTGAGCGCGCGGGAGAGGTCGCCGAGTTCGTCGGCCTGTGCCGGCGGGATCGGGGCGGCCGGGCGGCCGCCGCTGATGGCGCCGGCGGCGGAAGCCAGCAGACGGATGCGGGCAACGAGGTTCCGCTGGACGTAGAAGTAGCCGATCGCGGTTGCGACAAGCACCGAGAGGACGGCGATCGCCACCAGCAGGCTGCGCCCGGTTTCGATTGCCGCGGCAGCGCGCCGCGCCGCCTCGCCGGCGCTCGCCTCGATCGCGACCACCTCCGCTTCGATCCTGCGGCCAAGCTCTTCGACCAGCCGGGCGTTTTCGCCGGCGAGCTGGCCAAGCGTTCCAGCCTGCAGCATTTCCGAGCGTTTGCGGTTGGGTATGCCGGTTGCGGCGCTCGACTGGTCGAGAATGCGCCGGGCGAGTTGCCGGACGGTGATGCTGTCGGGCCATCCGTCGAGAGAGTGGATACGGCTTGCCAGTTCGTCGGCGCTGTCGCCGAGGAAGGCGTTGGTCTCCTGCATTTCCTCCTCGGTCGTGGCGTTGACGAGCCGGCCGATCAGTCCCGTCGCTAGGTTCGCCTGGGACACGACCGTCAGGAGCGCCTCGCTTTTCTGCTGTTCGGCAAGGGCGGCCGAGCCCTGTCCGTTGCGTGTTTCCGTTTCGATGTTGAAGCGGATATCGTCGACGAGCGGGTCAGCCTCCTCGAGAAGGTCGGCCTGCACCCAGCGCAACTCGTCGATGTCGGAGCGCATCGCCTCGCGCAGCGTGAAACGCTTGCCGGCCGCAAGGTCCATTCTGTTCAGGTTCGCCGCGATCGCCTCGGAAAGCGGCAGCAGCGCCGTGGTGCCGGACTGGGCGGCGTTCTCTTCGAGCAGCGCCCGCAGCGTCGCGAGCCGCATGGTGTAGGTGTTGCGGATCTCGGTGTACTCGGTGCGGCTCTCGGCGCCGGCAAGAACGGCTGTCACGGCGCCGATATCGGCGCCGGCCTTCGACAGGCGCGAGGCGAAGGCGAGTTGCGGCATCTGCTCGTCCGTCATGCGCGACAATTCGCCGGACAGCCGCTTGTAGGAAAGCCAGCCGACGATACAGGCGACGACCGCAAAGCCGACGATCGCGACGAAGGCGAGCACGAGGCGGGCGCCGATGCCGAACCGCCAGCGCGGCGACGATCCCGTCGTTTCCAGCGTCCTGTCCATCATTGCCGCCACGGGTGAAGGTTGATGCTGCCGCCGGGGCGGGAGGCGGAGGAGAGAAGCCCTTCCGCTTCCGCGAGGTTCTGCTCGATCCTTGCGCGCAGCCGGCTCGCCAGTTCCGCGTGGGCCGGCGAGCGGGCCACGCCGCGCGGCCATTCGCCCTGGAGCGGCGCGGCAACACGCGCGATTTCGCTTGCGGAAAGAGGCGGTGTTGCCAACAGGCGCCGGGCCCTTGCGAGCATGCTCAGCCGCTGCGCGCCGTCTATCTCCACTATCTCCAGCTCGGCGACCCTCTTCCACAGCCGGGCGAGCGTGGCGCGGCGGCGCACGATGTAGTCGTCGAAGATCAGATTGACGAGGCCATATCGGCGGGCGGACAGCGCTGCATCGAAGCCACCGGATTTCAGCAGAGGTTCGCCGTCTTCACGCGGCAAAAGGTTGCTGTTGAGTGTCGGGTCGACGGGGATCCGGGCGATCGCCGGCGACAGCAGGAGTTTTTGACCGGCCTGTGAAAGCACGAAATCGACGAAGCGCTCCGCGGCCGGGACGTTGCGCGCCCGCGACAGGATGGCGATGCTTGCCGGCACGAACACGGTGTCGGGCGGCAGTACGAAGACATTGCCGGCACCGGCAAAATCCGGCGTGGTGGCGAGGAAATCGATGGTGATGCCGATGCTGAAGCGGCGCTGCGCCACCCCGGAGGCAACGCCGAAGCTGCGGGCGGTGACCGTCGAGAGATTGCCGCCAAGCTTCGACAGCATCGCCCAGCCTTCTTCCCAGCCATAGGTCTGCAACAGGGCTTCGACGATCAGATGCGTCGTGCCGGAACGCGACGGCGTGGTGATGCCGATCTGGCCGGAGTAGACGGGGTTCAGCAGATCCTGCCAGTTGCGCGGCGCCGGCAGGTTGTTTTTCGCGAGGTGGGCGGGGTTGTAGACGAAGCCATAGCCCGACAGTGCGAAGCCGAGGTAATAACCTTCCGGGTCGTTGACCGGATAACCGAAAACCCTGTCGGCTGCGCCGGTGTCGCGTGGAGCGATCGGCCGCAGGCTGCCGTTGCGTTTCAAGAGTTCGAAGGCGTCCGCCGCCGATGCCCAGAAGATGTCGGCCGGCACATCGGCCTTTTCGATGACAAAGCGACTGGCGCTTGCCGTGTTGCGCTGGACGATCGATACGCGAACGTCGGCATTGGCGCGTTCGAAGGCCGCGCGGAACGGTTCGAAGAACGACGGTGGATAGGAGGTGACCACCACGAGGTCCTGCTTTTCGGCGGCGCGCGCCGGGCCGGCGAGCGCCAGGAGGCAAAGCGTGATCAGCGGCAGCAGGGCCGCGGCGATTTCGAATCGGAATCTTGTCAATTCACTCCCACCGCGCATCGCCGCCCGGTCATTGCCGGTGCCGGTTGCCGCGGACCTCCCCAGATGCCGCCGTTTTGTGCCATGGCACGGTCGGCGATCGATGCGCACTCTGCTACGAACAGGAGGCTGCCGTAAACCCCGGGAGGTGCTTGCCGTGACTGTTGCAAACAGGTCGCAGCCGCGACGATTGGCGCCATGGCAAGATTTCTGCACTTGGCGGTTGCGCGCGATTCGCCTATAGGTCGTCTTCCGGCAACCAATCAGGGAGGTTTCAAAAGATGCCAGCTTTTTCTTTCTCCCTACGGGGCGGCGTACAGTTCTGAGCTGGACGCAGAAGGGCGTTTTCGCCTTTCCGTCTTTTCCAGGTCGGGGTTCTTCTCGCTGACCTTGGCCCGTCCTCTTCGCAGGATGCTGCCAAATCCATGATGCCGCATCGGAAGCTGGGTTCCTTTTTTCGGCATAATCCGTTCTGAAATCGTTTTGAGGCCGATGCACGCGCATCGGGCAGATATTATGGCTTTTACTCGTATCGACCTGCGCGGCGGGGCTTTCCGCAGCGTCCTCGGTTTTACTTGGTCCCATTGGAAAGCGCAGCCGCTCCGGATCAGCGTCATCCTCGGCATGGTCCTCGTGTCGACGCTGGCCGACGTTTTGACGCCGCTCTACTCCGGCCGGCTGGTCGATGCCGTCGTCTCCGGCGCGGCCGCCGATCAGCTTGCCTGGGATGCGGCGATTGCCGCCTTCTGGATGCTGATGGCGCTCTCGCTCGGCGCGATCATCTTGCGGCACTTCACCTTCCTGGGGGTCACCGACCTGACGCTCAAGATGATGGCTGACATCGCGTCGGCCGCCTTCTACCGCATCCAGCGCTTCTCGACCGACTGGCACGCCAACAGCTTTGCCGGTTCGACAGTGCGCAAGGTGACGCGCGGCATGTGGGCGCTCGACCTGTTGAACGACACGCTGCTCGTGGCGCTGTTTCCGTCCGTTGTGATGCTCGTCGGTTCCACAGTGCTGATGGCGCTCTACTGGCCGATGATGGGTGTCATCATCGGTATCGGTTCGATCGTCTTCATTGTGGTGACGATCCTCCTGTCGCTCGGATACGTCGCGCCGATGGCGAGCCTTGCCAACCGTTGGGACACCAAGCTCGGCGGCGCGCTTGCCGATGCGGTGAGCTGCAACATCGTGGTCAAGGGCTTCGGTGCGGAGAGGCGCGAGGATGCGCGGCTTGCCAAGGTTCTTGGCAAGTGGCGCGACCGCACGCGTCGCACCTGGATCCGCGGCACGACCAACGGCACGACGCAGGGCGCGATGCTGCTCGTCCTCAGGGCGGCGGTGATCGGCTTTGCACTGCTGCTTTGGGCGCGCGGCCAGGCCACGGCGGGTGACATCACCTTCGTGCTCACCTCGTTCTTCATCCTGCAGGGTTACCTGCGCGAAGTCGGACAGCACATCCGCAACCTGCAGCGTTCGATCAACGACATGGAAGAGCTCGTCGACATCCATGGCCAGTCGCTCGGCATCGAGGACAGGGCGGATGCCAAGCCGATCCGGATCACCGACGGCCGCATCGAGTTCAAGGACGTGACCTTCCACTACGGTGCGCACCGCAAGCCGCTCTATGACCGGTTCTCGGTGACGATCCGCGAGGGAGAACGCGTCGGTCTCGTCGGACATTCCGGCTCGGGCAAGACGACCTTCGTCAAGCTGATCCAGCGCCTGCACGACCTGAAGGCCGGCGAGATCCGGATCGACGGGCAGGACATCGCCTCGGTGGGGCAGACGTCCCTGCGCCAGCAGATCGCGATCGTCCAGCAGGAGCCGATCCTGTTCCATCGGTCGCTTTCGGAAAATATCGCCTATGCGCGGCCGGATGCGACGCAGAGCGAGATCGAAAAGGCGGCAAAGCTTGCGAGCGCCCACGACTTCATCACGGCGCTGCCGAAAGGCTACGGCACGCTGGTTGGCGAACGCGGTGTCAAGCTTTCCGGCGGCGAGCGCCAGCGCATCGCGATCGCGCGCGCCTTCCTTGCGGACGCGCCGATCCTGATCCTCGACGAGGCGACATCCAGCCTCGATTCGGAATCGGAGGTGTTGATCCAGCAGGCGATGGAGCGGCTGATGCTCGGGCGCACGACGCTGGTGATTGCGCATCGGCTCTCGACCGTCAGGGCACTCGACCGGCTGCTGGTGTTCGACCACGGCCGGATCGCCGAGGAGGGCACGCACGACGCGCTGATCCGCCTCGACGGCGGCATCTACCGCGGCCTCTTCGAGCGCCAGGCGCTGGAACTGACCAAGGGGCTGGTGCTGAACGACCAGTGAGCGCCGAGGCGCACCTTCTAAAACCAGTCGTCGCGCCCCGACACGGGGCGCGACGGTTCTTATGCTCGTCGCGTAAGCCAGCGATCGATGCCGCGTGCGGCCGCACGGCCGGTGGCAAAGCAGGCGGTCAGCAGATAGCCGCCGGTCGGCGCCTCCCAGTCGATCATCTCGCCGGCAACGAAGGTGCCCGGTAGCGCCCTCAACATGTAGTCATCATCGATCGCGTCCCAGTCGACGCCGCCGGCAGACGATATGGCCTCGGCGATAGGGCGGGGGCGCTTGAGCGGGATCGGCAGAGCCTTGATCAAGGCGGCAAGTTCCCGGGGCGGCATGCGCGCAGCACCAGGCGAAACCTCGCGTAGCACGGCAGCCTTCACCCCTTCGAGCCCGGCCCCCTTGCGCAGACGATTGGAAAAGCTGGTCTTGCTGTCGAAGCGGCCAAGATCCCTTGCCAGCTTTTCAACGGTTCGCGCGGGGGCGAGGTCGATCAGCAGGTCGGCCCGCTCGCCGCGCAAAAGCCGGTCCCTGAGCACGCTCGTATGGGCGTAGACCAGGCTGCCTTCGATACCGCTCTTGCTGACGACGAATTCGCCCGGGACGATGCCGGTCTCTGAGGCCGCGGTAACGGCCTTGAGTGCGGCGCCGGCGAAGCGCTCGCGAAACGTTTCGCTCCAGTCGACGTCGAAGCCGCAATTGGCGGGCTCAAGGCCCGTGACGGCGACGCCCTTCTCGTCCAGCCAGGGGGCCCAGGCCGCATCGGAGCCGAGGCGCGGATAACTGGCCCCGCCGAGCGCGAGCAGGGCCGCATCGGCGCTGATCCGCATTTGGCCATCGGGTGTATCGAAGACGAGTTCCTTGCCCTGAAACCCTGTCCAGCGGTGCCGGGTCAGGATCTTGACGCCGCGGCCTTCCAGCGATTTCAACCAGGCGCGCAGCAGCGGCGACGCCTTCATCGCCTTGGGAAAGACGCGGCCCGACGAGCCGACGAAGGTTTCGGTGCCGAGAGCCGCCGCCCATTGCCTGACATCCTCGGGCGTGAAGGCGTCGAGGGCCGCACGCAGTCGCGGAGAGGCGTCGCCGAAGCGCTCGGCAAAGGCGGCGTAGTCTTCGGAATGGGTGATGTTCAGGCCCGATTTGCCGGCGAGCAGGAATTTGCGCGCGACCGTCGGCATGCCGTCATAGACGGTGACGGCGTGGCCGCGCTCCGACAGGACTTCGGCCGCCATCAGGCCGCTTGGCCCGCCGCCGATGATGGCGATGTTGTTTTGTCCCATGCGTTTGCCCGGTCACAGTTTTCACGTCGCCGCACTCTTGGCCCGGCGACGAGCGGCGCGCAACCCCGCCCGGTGCGCTAGTGCCGATCGGAGGCCTTGAGTTTTCTCTCCAGCCACAGGCTGTAGCGCGAGCCGGTAAAGCAGATGGCAAAATAGACCAGGGCCGCGAAGATATAGGCCTCGCTGTAGAAGCCCAGCCAGGTCGGGTCGGTCGCGGACGTCTTGGCGGCATTCAGGAGATCGTGGATGCCGATGACGGCGAGCAGTGAGGTGTTGAGCACGATGCCGATCGACAGATTGACGATTGCCGGGATGACGGCGGTGAGCGCCTGCGGCAGCACGACCAGCCTCAGCATTTGGATACGGCTGAGGCCAAGCGACAGCGCTGCCTCCTTCTGGCCAGCCGGGATCACCTGCAGACCGGCGCGGATGACTTCGGCGAGATAGGCGGAAAAGAACAGGGTGACGCCGATCTGGGCGCGCAGCAGCTTGTCGATCGCAGCCCCGCTCGGCAGCGCCATCGGCACGATCAGCATGGCCACATAGAGAACGGCGATCATCGGCACGCCGCGCAGCACCTCGATGAAGGCGACCGCCAGGTACCGCACGATGCCCATGTCGGATTGGCGGGCAAGCGCCAAGGCGAGCGCGATCGGGAAGGCGAAGGCGAGGCCGGCGATCGACACGGTGAGGGTGATCGGCAGCCCGCCCCAGTGATTGGTCGACACCGGTTCCAGGCCCGATGTCCCCGCCATCAGCAGCCAGATGCCGACCAGCGCCAGCAGCCAGACGGGCACCAGGCGGAAACTCCAGAAGCGGGGAAGGGCGGAGATCGTCAGCAGCGCTGCAATGAGGGCGAGAACCAGCGCCGGGCGCCATTGCAGCTGCGGCGGGAAGAAGGCGAAGAGCATGAACCGAAATTTGGCGCCGACGAAGGCCCAGCAGGCGCCGGCCGTCTCCCCGGCGCAATCGGCCGCCGTGCCGGTCCAGACGGCATCGATGAAAGCCCAGCGAAAAAAGGGAAGTGCGAGCCAGAGGATCGCCGCAAGCGTGACAAGCGTGACGAGACCATTCGCCCAGCTGCTGAAGAGGCCCTCGCGCCAGCGATGCCAGTCGGGTGCTACCGGCGGCGCAAGTTCGATCTGGCTCATCGCTTTCCTTCTCCGCGCAGAACCACGCGTCGGTTGTAGAGGTTCATGAGGGCCGAAACCGCAAGGCTGATCGTCAGGTAGACGGCGCCGATGATGATGATCGCCTCCAGCGCCTGGCCCGTGGTGTTGGCCGTGGTGTTGGCGACGCTGACGAGATCGGGATAGCCGATCGCGACGGCGAGGCTCGAATTCTTGGTCAGATCGAGAAAGCTGGAGATCATCAGCGGCGTGATCACCCTGAGCGCCTGCGGCAACACAACGAGACGCATGATCTGCGCAGGCTTCAAGCCCAGCGCCCGGGCCGCTTCCCATTGGCCAGATTTCACCGACTGGATGCCGCTGCGCACGATCTCGGAGATCGAGGCGGAGGCGTTGACGACGAGGCCGATCAGCAATGCCGCGAATTCCGGCGTCAGCGACAGGCCGCCGCGAATGTTGAAGCCGCCCTTGGCCGGTATCTCGACAGAGGCCGCGAAGCCAAGAGATGTGAGGGTGAGGTAGCAGAGGGCAAGGGCACCGACGGCAGCAGCTGCCGACTTCGGCAGATAGAAGGCAGAGCCTGTAAAGAGCCGGCGGGCGAGGAACAGCGCGGCAAGGACAACCAGCACCACCGCCGAAAGCCAGACGATTGCCGGCAATCCCTCGATCGAGAGCGAGGGGAGAAAGACGCCGCGGTTGCTGAGATAGACGCTGCCCAGCAACGTGTAAGCGCCGCGTGGCGGCGGCAGCGCGTGAATGATCGCGCTCCAGAGGAACAGTTGCAGCAACAGCGGCGTGTTGCGCAGAAGCTCGACATAGCCGTGGACGAAACTTGCCAGTAGCAGGTTGCCTGAGAGCCTGATGATGCCGAGCGCGACGCCGAGCACGGTTGCAAGCAGGCAGCCGACGACCGCCACCTTGACGGTGTTGGCGATGCCGGCGCCGAGCGCCCGGGCGTAGCTGTCACCGGCGGAATAGGAAAGCACGCTCTCGCCGATCTCGAAGTTTGCCTGATGAGAGAGGAAGGCGAAGCCGGGCGTCAGTCCCATGCGGTGCATGCTCTCGGCGGTGTTTTGGCCGAGGAAGGCAAAGAGCAGGAGCACGCCGATAAAAAGCAGGCCCTGCTGCAAAGGCAGCGGCCCGATCCACGACCTGAGGCGCGAGACAGGTCCGGGCCCCGAAGGGCCCGGTTGGCGTTGGCGTGTCATGGGAAAGACCATGAACCGGCTCAACGGAACGGCGGCGAATAGAGCAGGCCGCCCGCGGTCCAGGGCTGGTTGTAGCCGCGTTCGAAGTTGAGCGGCGTGCCCTTGCCGACGTTGCGCTCGAAGATCTCGCCATAATTGCCGACGACCTTGACGATGTTGTAGGCGAACTTCGGATCAAGGCCGATCGCTTCCCCGAGCGACGGATCGACGCCGAGGAAGCGCTTGATCGCCGGATCCTCGCTTTTCAAGAAGGTGTCGACGTTCTCCTTGGTGATGCCGAACTCTTCGGCCTGGATCGTCGCATAGACGGTCCAGTTGACGATTTCGAGCCACTGGTCGTCACCGGCGCGAATTGCCGGCGCCAACGGCTCCTTCGACAGCCGCTCCGGCAAGAGCACATAGTCGTCGGGTTTCGAAAGCTGGGTACGCTTGGCGGCAAGGTCGGTCGCGTCCTGCGTCAGCGCATCGACACGGCCTGAGTCGAGCGCCTTCAGGAACTCGCCGGTCTCCTCGATGGTGACGGGCGTGAAGGCCTTGCCGGTCTTGCGGAAGAAGTCGGCGATGTTGAGCTCGCCAGTGGTGCCGCTCTGGACGCCGATCGTCGCGCCGTCCAGCTCCTCGCCCTTGGTGACGCCGAGATCCTTGCGCACCAGGAGGCCCTGGCCGTCATAGAAGACCACGGGACCGAAGTGGAAGCCGAGCTTGAAGGCGCGGCTCACCGTCTGCGTGACGCCGGAAAGCAGGATATCGAACTCGCCCGATTGCAGTGCAGGCAGGCGCTGCTGCGGCGAGGAGTTGGTGAACTCGACCTTTTCGGCGTCGTTGAAGACGGTGATGGCGATGGCGCGACCGAAATCGACGAAGAAGCCCTGCCAGCGGCCGTTGCTGTCGGGCGAGAAGAAGCCCGGCGTGGTGCCGACACCAACCTTGATGACGCCGCGCGCCTTGATCTTGTCGAGCGTTTCGCCGGCAAGCGCCGAGGTTGCAATCAGGCTCGCCGCCAGCGCCGCCGTTGCGGCAAAGGCCCTTGTGAAGAATTTTCGGTGATTGGAATTTCGCTGCATGAAGGCCCCCAAAGCCAAGAAAGAATGTCATTGCGCATCACCGGCAGAGCCGTTCGAGGCGTGTTGGAATAATTAAATCTATAGAAATTATATAATAGGTATTTTTGTGCGAAATTGGCGCGCGGCCCGAAACAGATTTCGCCGCCTCGTTTTTGCCGGGAACGTTTTTGACAAGCAGGTGGTTGGTCCGACGCACGGCGACCCAACGGCCCGCCGCGTTGCTATGGTCCTGACCGAAAAGCCACAGGTGGTTCTGCGAGAGCCGTTCGCGCTTGACGACTTGTCTCTTGTTGAGTTCGGCGGAAGTTCCTAGGTTCCGGCCGTCTGTTGGTTTATCTCCTTGGCGATGCAGCTCTTTGCGGGAAAATGGCGGGAACGGTTGGGATGGGGCGCGCCGGTGTCGGTCGCGCTGCACCTCGTCGTTGCCTTCTTCCTGCTGTTCGATCTGCCGCTGGAACTTCCGAAGCCGCCGAAGGAGCAGACGGTCAACGTCGAGCTCGTTCCGCCGCCAGCCGAAGCGAAGGAGCCGAAGAAGGCCGAGCAGAAACAGGCAGAGCAGAAGAAGGCGGGACCGAAAAAGGGCGAGGAGAAGAAGGCCGAGCAGCCAAAGCCGCAGCCCGAACCCAAGCCCCAGCCGAAGGCAGACCCGAAGCCGCAACCCAAGCCGGTGCCGCAACTGCCCCAGTCCTTCGCCTCGGCCATGGCCAAGACCAAGCAGGACAACAAGGAGGCAGAGCTTCCGCCAGCCGCGCGCGAGACGGTAAAGAAGACCGAGCCTTCCGAGCCGGAAAAAGCCGTGGACGACAAGGCAAAGCCGGCGGCTGCGCCGATCAAGGCGCCCGCGGCCGAGAAAAAGGAGCCGGTCAAGGAGCCGAAGCCGCCGTCAACGCTCGCCGTGCCTGCGAAATCCTCTGACAGCGCCACGCAGAAGGCGGATGAAAAGGCGGCGGCGGTGGCCGAGGCCAAGCCCGAGTCAAAGGAAACGCCAGACGCCAAGCCGCAGACGGTCAAGTCGGAGGAGGGCGCCGCAAAGGCAAAGCCGGCCGATGCCGCGGCAAAGGTCGAACTCAAGCCGGTTCCGAGCAAGATGACCGAGGCAAAGGAACTCTACTCGGCAAAGTCGATCGCCGATCCGCGGGTGAAGCAAGCGCTGATCAACCTGCCGGTCAAACGGCGGATCCTGCAACTGTGCAATCTCGAGGCGTTGGAGCAGATCCGCAGCCAACGGCCGGATACCCCGCCCGAAGGGTTGGTGCCCTTCGGTCCGATGGGTGGCTTCATCACAAAAAACCGCATGGACGCCAGCGGTGGCGCCTACCAGAACAAATCGACCTGGTACGACGTCGACTTCAAATGCGTCGTCAACGAAGACGCGACAGAAGTGACCTCCTTCAGCATCGCCATCGGCGGCGAAGTGCCGAAGGCGGCCTGGAAGGAGCGGCGGCTTCCGGGAGGTTGATCCCTGCGCCATGGATCGTGGCGCATGCAAAGCCTCGTTCCGCAATCAACGTCCTACTGTGTAGAGCGCCTGTCGCCGGAGGTCACCGGACACCGCGCTGCGCCTGGACGTTTGCCTGCCGGACCTTTTGGGCCCGGCAGGCGCAGGTGCGAGTTGCCACTCCCGCACGGACGTGTTGTTACTCGGCGGGCTGCAGCGTCCGTTCGCGGTAGACCGAGACCAGCGAGGTCCCGAACATCGCGGCCACCGCGGCGAAGAGGAAGACGCCGGCCGGACCCTGCAGTTCGACGAGCAGGCCGCCGAGGATTGCACCGGTGGAGATCGCGATCTGGAAGGTGGTGAGCGTCGCTGCACCGGCACCTTCGGCCTCGTCGCCGGCCGCCCGGCTCAGGAACGACTGGACGCTGACCGGCAGCGCACCGAAGGCAAAGCCCCAGGCGGCGGTCGCAATGACCGCGACGGCCGGAAGCGCACCTGCAAGCGCCAGGATCAGGGTGGTGGCGGCGACGCCGGCTGCGGCCGACATCATCGACAGCCGCGTGCTGCGTTCCGCCAGGAAGCCCCCGGCAATGTTGCCGAAGAAGCCGCCGATGCCGAAGGCAAGCAGGATCGCGGTAATCGCCTCGACGCCGAACTGGGGCACCTGTTCAAGGAACGGGCGAACATAGGTGAAGCCGGCAAAATGACCCGTGACGACGAGCAGGATCGTTGCAAGGCCAAGCCGGATCGCCGGGCGCTTCAAGACGTTGAGGATGGTGTTGAGGCCGGTCGTTCCCTTCGGCGGCAGGCGCGGAACGGTCAGCGCCTGGACGATGAAGGTGACAATGCCGACGGCGGCGGCAAGCAGGAACGCATAGCGCCAGCCGAGCGTCGCGCCGATCCAGGCGCCGACGGGTGCCGCGCAGACCGTTGCGATCGATACGCCGGACATCACGATCGCCATCGCCCGCGGCATCAGCCGGCCGGGAACCAGCCGCATGGCGAGCGCCAGCGACAGCGCCCAGAAACCGCCAAGGCCGATGCCGAGCAGGAAGCGGGCGACGAGCAGCATCGAAAGGCTGGATGCGAAGCCGGCAATCAGGCTGGAAACGATGAGAAGCGCGGTCAGGCTCAAGAGCACGTTTCGCCGGTCGAAGCGCCCGGTATAGACGACGATCGCCGGGCCGGCGATGGCCGCGACGACGGCCGTGGTCGTCACCGATTGTCCGGCCGCACCGACCGTGACGCCGAGATCTGCCGACATCGGCGTCAGCAGGCTTGCCGGCAGGAATTCCGCCGTGACCAGGCCGAAAACGCCGAGCGACAGGGACACGACTGCAGCCCATAGCGGTTTGTCTTGTTCATCCGCCTCGCCCGTAGGCCGTGCGACGATGCCATCCATAATTTTCATCTCCATTGCAGGTAGTGATGAAAATATGCATGGCCAGATGGAGTTTCTATGCTAGAAAATCCAAAACACTATGCCGTTTGTCCAAAGCTGGAGTGGCCCATGACCGATGCGCTGACCGATATCCTGCGCGGCCTGAGACTGGACGGAGTGGAATATGGGCGTTGCCAGCCCTGTGCGCCATGGGCAACCTCCTATCCCGCACAGGAACCGGCGCGGTTTCATTTTCTGGCGTCCGGTTCGGCTCATCTCCAGATGCCAGACGGCACCTGGACGGAACTGGCGCCGGGGGATGCGGTGCTGTTGCCTCGTGGCGACGCGCATGTGCTCGCCAGCAAGCCCGGTCTGCCGACGATCTCCATCCGCGATCTGCCGAAGCGGCAGCTCTGCGACGGGATCGTCGACGTGCAGTGCCCCAATTCGGACAGCCAGAACCTGCTTTTCTTCGCGGTGATGCAGTTCAATGTCGACCGGCTGCACCCGCTCTTGCAGCTGATGCCGTCGGTCATGCGCACCAGCGACCTAGCGAAGAGCGAACCGTCGATCCCGTCGCTGCTCGATACCATGACGCGCGAGGCGGCGATGCAGCGCGTCGGCTCCGGTGGCATCCTGGCGCGGCTTGCTGATGTCTTGACCGCCACGATCATCCGCGCGTGGGTGGAGCACGGTTGCGGCACGGCGACCGGCTGGCTCGCCGCGGTGCGCCACCCGGAGGTCGGCCGGGTGCTTGCCGCCATCCATCTCGATCCGACGAAGGACTGGACGGTGCCGGAGCTTGCCAAGCTCATGGGCGCGTCGCGCTCCGGCTTCGCCCAGCGTTTCGCCGACACGGTCGGCGAAACGCCCGCCCGCTATGTCGCCCGCATGCGCATGCACCAGGCGCATCAATGGCTGCGCGAAGGAAAGCGCGTCGCCCATGTCGCCAATCGCCTCGGCTATGATTCCGAGGCCTCGTTCAGCCGCGCCTTCCGCAAGATCATGGGTGCGCCGCCGAGCCACTCGCGCAGCCTGATGCCGGCGCCAGAGCAGATCGCTTCGTGAACAGGGCGGCGCTTAAGTGATCGCTCCTATCGTGATCGCAAGACCGCTGCGCACGCTTGCGCGACATGCTCTAGAACCTGACGGCGAGATCGGCCCGGACGCCGTGGTCCCGGGCCGAGGACGCAATCTGTCCCTGATAGGCGATTCCAAGCGTTGCCGCCGGGGTGACCGCAAAGTCGATGCCCGCCTCGATCAGGGCGCTGTCGCGGGCGATCGGCGCGCCGGCGATGGAGAAGGCGTCGCTGCCCGAAAACGCTTGAACGGCCGCGGGGCTAACGTCGCCATAGGCATGCCGCCAGCCGACGAGGCTGCGGGCCGTCGCCTTCGCCGTCCCAAGTGCGAAATCGGCCGCCACGCGCAGGCCGAGCGTGGTGAAGGTCAGGTCGTCGGAGCCACCACGCACAGTGAGCGCCGCGGCGCCACCCTTCTCCGTAAAGCCGTCAGTATGCAGGTTGACATGGGCGAGATTGGCAAAGGGCTCGAAAGAGAGATCGCCCGCCTGCAAGCCGTAGCCGAGTTCGCCGAACACCTGGGTGGTGCCGGCGCGGTAGTCTGCACTCAGGCTGTCGATAAGTGCCGGCGAGAGGATGTTGCGGCTGCTGTCGATATTGCTCCAAGTATAGGCAAGGCCCGAGCGGAACGACAGGGCGCCCCATTGCGTCCCGGCATAGACGCCGAGGTGAAAGTTGTCGCTCGAGGCTGACGAGCGGCGGTCATGCATCGTGAAACGCGACGAGCTGTAGCCGCCGAGGAAACCGAGCCTCCAGTCGTCGTTGACGAGGCCGTCGAGACCGGCGACGAAACCGCCGGTCGAGCGCGAGAGGTCGGCGGTGTCGCCGTCGCCATCCGTATGCCCCCAGGAACCGAAGGCCGAGCCCCAGGCGCCGTAGCGTTCGGATGCCGCGATCGACCCGGTGATGAGATCGTCCGTTGCCACGATCGGCGGGGCCTTCGCGCCGACGGTCTCGAAGGCCGAGCGCAGCCGGTCGTTCATCTGGCTGCCGATAAGCTGGCTGTTCTCGATAAGACCCGTCACGGTCGAGGCGTGGACCTCGCCCGGCAACTGTCCGAAGAGGTCGGCGGCGGCGCCGCCATCGAGCGTGACGGCAAGATCGTGGAGCGACCGGCCGACGCCGAGGCGCTCGATCGCGGCAGCGGCCGCCGCACCGTTGCGGGTCGTCGCCAGATCCGCGAAGGCGACGCCGTTGCGGACAACGTCGAGGTAAACGGCGTTCGGGTCGTAGGACCGGGAGAGGTCGAGGAACGCGTAGCAGCCACAGTCATCCTCGAAACGCCCGGTGACCCCGCCAAGGGCGGAAAGGATGGTGTGACGGCCATCGCCTTTATAGTTTTCCGGCCTGATCATGACATCGACCGAACCGGCAATTTCGGCTGTGCCGGTGACATCGAGCCGGCTGGTGCCGTCGGGCGCGTCGAGATTGACGAGGAACCAGGCATCGGCCGACTGGCGATAGTTACCGCGAACGGTGAGGGTGCCTCCTTGTCCGCCCCATCCCGGATAGATCGTGCCGCCATTGTCGACGTTGCTATGGATCACGCCGTCACCGGAAAGCGTGCCGCTTTTTCCGACGAATGTGTCGGAGGTGACGGTGCCGGCGAGCGCCAGAACCCCGCCATCGATCCGCGTGTCGCCCATGTATGTGCTGTCGCCGTACAACGCCAGCACGCCGTCGCCGGACTTGATGAGCCCGCCAGCGCCCGTAATATCGTTATACCAGCTCGTTTGGCCCTCGGGGACAACCGCGTGAAAATCGCCCCAATCGAACTTGCCCGGGCCGCCCACCGCCATCGCGACGTTGAGCAGGCCGTATCCCCAGTACTCGTCCGGTCCCGTCGGCCCGACGTCGGTCGCGGTGCCGAGCAGGACCTGACGGATCTGCTCCATCGTCATGTAAGGAAATGCCTGCATCACAAGGGCGGCGGCGCCGGCGACGTGTGGGCCGGCGAACGACGTGCCTGTGACCCAGGTGTAGCCCCCGGCACTGGTCGCGACGTAGATCGGATCGTTGGGGTATTCGGTGTTGTACCAGTCGCCACCGCCCGGTGCCGCCAGGCACCAGTTCTTGGCGACGCCACAGCGGTTCGCGTAGCCTGGGATCCACCCCAGCGGATCCGCCGACGTAACCGCCAGCCAGTTTTGTTCCAGTTCCGGGAAGAGGTAAGGCAGCCCTGCCTCTAGGCTGGGATCGGCACGCGAATAGTTGTGGGTGGGCACGATCATCAGAGTGCCCTCAGAGACGGCTCTCCTGGAGGCAGCGAGATAGTCCCCTGCCCAGTACAGAACGTCCTCGGCTGAAAAATCCATGACGGATGAATCGATTCTCCCGTACTCGTTGAGTATGAGTTTGACCCCTCTGTCGATCAGGCCGTTCAGAGACTGGACAATCAGGTGATCCTCCAGGCCGTATCGGTCGCCATCCTGAGCCATCACGACGGTCGCCCCCGGGGCCACGCCATGCATGCCGACACCATCGCGGTTGCCAACCGCAACCGAGCTGGTGGGCGTTCCATGGTCACGCAGGTCGACGAACCACGGGCTGTCGGCGCCGTAGCCGATCCCTGTTTCATAGCGGCCTGCAAATTCGGGATGCGTTATGTCGAGGCCAGAGTCGATAAAACCGATCCTTATTCCGGTTCCGTCCAGACCTCTTGCATAGGCATATTCCGCGCCGATCGCAGCCAGTCCCCACTGTGCGTAGAATTCCGGCGTGCGCCATGTCGCGGGATCGCGGGGATCGCCGCTGTCGGCGGCGAGCGCGACGGATGACAAGGCGGTCGACAGCGTCAGCGCTGCGAGATGGACGGCGGTGCGGCTCTTGATCAAAACACTTCCCCAGCGCCCGGCATGGCGGCGCATCCATGGCGCAGGGTGTTGAAAGAAAACGGATATTCGCGAGCGTGGGCGCGCAGAAGCTAGCCCGGGGTCTTGGCGCGGAAAATACGGCAGGTGTCGTATTTCGTCAGGCGGATATGGCGCCTGCATGCCGTTTGTCCGTCAGATCGAGCCGTTCATCGAAAAGGCCGCGGCCGCCGTTCTTGTTTGCTTGACCGCGCCGGCACGCGGTGGCGGTAATCGCCTCTCGTCCCATTCTGCCTGACAATCAACGCCGCTCCCCCCATCCCCACCATGCAATATTTCGACGATATCGATAGAGCATTGGCTGCGACGACCCTCGGTGAGCTGACCGGGATCGCGTCCCAGGTTTCGGGGCGGCACGGCTTCAACCACTCCGCCTATGCGGCCAGGCTCCGCAGCCGGCCGGGAAGCGGCAGACCGAACTACCACAGCTTCAACGATTTCGCGCCGGAATGGGGGCGGACATACGAAGTCCTCGACGACGATCGGATCGCCGACCGTGACGCGCGCGTTCTGCACGTGCGCGCCGGCATGCCGTCGACGGCGTGGAATGTCGACGGGCGTGTCGGCTTCACCGAGCGGATGATCGGCCAACTGGCCGGTGGCATCCTGCGCAGTGCCGGTGAGCACGGGATCACCTCCGGCATCACGGTTCCCGTCGGCGCCCCCGGCCTTTCCTGGTCGTTCATGACGTTTACGACCGATGCGACGAAGGATCTTCGCGATCTTCTGCCGACACTGCCATCGCTCACCTATTTCGCGAGCTGCCTGCATGTCGCGATGGCGCGGCTGCAGGGCTGGGACGAGAAGCGGCCGGATCTGTCGCAGCGCGAGATTGAAGTGCTGCATTGGGCCGCCGTCGGCAAGTCATCCTGGGAAATGTCGATGATCATCGGCGTCAGCGAGAGAACCGTGAACTTTCACCTCTACCAGGCAGCGCGCAAACTCGACGTGAAAGGCCGTAGGGCCGCTTGCGCGCGGGCAACGGCGCTCGGCCTCATTCATCCGTAGTTTCAGCCACCGCCGCAACCTGGCCGGGCCGCTGTCAATTTTGACAGTAGCCCGGGTTCTGAGCGGCTGTTAGCCGTTGGTCGCGGGCGCCGCAGGGCGCTTCGAGCGCAACCAATGGAGGTGGCACATGCGAGCACTTTCCAGGCTTTTCGTCGGATCTCTGGCGCTGGTCGGCATCGTCGTCCTGGCCGCATCGCCCGTGTTCATTGCTCCAGCGCTCGCCAACATTGTGCCGGCAACCGAAGTCCGTATGTTGCGCACTGCTGCGACGCTTGAGCAGCCTACGACGGGAACGCGGGTCTTGCGCCATGCCGAAACAGCGGGCGAGGTCGCGCTGGTCCGCTGCTTGACCATCTTCGGAATGATGATCGCCTCCTGGAGCATGGCGCTGGTAACCTTCTCCGGCATATCCGGCCCCGGCACCCGAGTGCGAACAACACGTGCGGGCGACTGATCGCAGGACGGTTGCGAAAGCGTCGAAGAGGGGCGGTGGATCCCATCCAGCGCCCCTCCGCTGTCTTTACTGCGCCGGCCGGCTTTCGGCAGGCAGCACGGCCGCCGGCGATCCGGCAGCCGGCTGTGTGGTGCTTTCCACCGGCGGCACCGGCGAGCGGGTGCGCAGGCTCTCGGCGCGGTGACGGCCGACGGATACCCAGAACAGCGCGACGAGCGCTGCGACCGTCACCGTCACGGTCACATAGCGGATCCAGGTCGGGGCGTGGCCGCCCGGGTCGATGTGCTTCTCGTCGATCTCGCGCTTGCGGGTGATCGCGGCCGAATAGAACACGATCGTCGAGATCACGAAGATCAGCGACCAGCGCGTCTGCTCGCCGTCCGAGCCGATCAGCGCAACGAGGCTGTAGATCGCCGCCGCGAGACCGATGACGACGTACCAGTTGTAGGTGCTTGCCGGCATCTTCTTGTAGCCGAGCACCTTGATGGAGATCGCCGAGTAGATATAGGGCAAGAGCGTCATGATCACCGCGATCGAGGCGATCTTGCCGAACTGCTCGCTGGCCGTCGGCGACATTGTCGCGAAGACCTGCACGGTCATGATCACTGCGACGATCGCCAGGCCGGCCGAGGGAACACCCTTGGAATTGACCTTGGCGAAGATCGAGCCGAAGAGCCCGTCATCGGCCGCAGCCTTTGCCGTCTGCCCGACGAGCAGCGTCCAGCCGGCAAGCGAGCCGAGGCAGCCGAGTGCTGCGCAGATCGCAACGACGGCACCCGCCGTATCGCCGAGCGCCAGGCGTGCGGCGTCTGCGAAGGGGGCGGAGGATGCAATCAGCTCCTTGTTCGGGATCATGCCCATGATCACTGTCGACGACAGGATATAGGCGACGGCGGCGAGAATGACGCCGCCGACGGTCGCGATCGGAACGTTGCGCTGCGGGTCCCGCACGACGCCGGCCGACACCGACGCGCTTTCAACGCCGATGAAGGCCCAGAGCGTGAAGTTGAGCGTCGCCATGATCGCCGCCCAGCTGTCCTTGCCCGACACGTTCCAGCCCTCGGAGAAGGTTGCCGGCGAGAACCAGAACCAGCCGAAGATCGCCATGCCGAGGATCGGCACCAGCGCGAAGGAGGTGGTGAAGGACTGCAGCCGTCCGACGACGTTTGGTCCGAGGATGTTGGCGTAGGTGAAGAACCAGATCAGCGCCACCTGCGCCAGCGCGGACACCAGCGGATCGCGCAGCATCGGGAAGAAGGCGGTGAGGTAACCGAGACCGGCGACCGCCAGGCCGACATTGCCGACGACGTTGGCGAGCCAGTAGATGAGGTTGGTCTGGTAGCCCATGTAGTCGCCGAAGGCCTTGCGCGTATAGGCATAGGGCCCGCCGGCGGCGGGATCGATCGCCGCCAGCTTGGCGAAGGTGAGCGCCAGCGCAATCGCGCCGGCAATGGTGATCAGCCATCCGAAGACGGCGATGGACCCGACCGCGGCAAGGTTTGCCGGCAGCATGAAGACGCCGGAGCCCATCATGTTGCCCGCAACCATCAGGGTCGCGGGCACAAGGCCGATCTTGGCGGAGTCCGCCACACCCGAAGATGTGGCCTTGGATGCGGTATCGACAGCAGCCATGTTCGTTGCTCCTGAGGCCGGTTCAACGGGTCAAGACATAGACACGGTAGAGGCCGTCCTCGACCTCCACCCCGTGCGTGTCGTGGGTGAAGCCCGGAAAGCGGAGATCGTAGGCCTCCAGCGCCTTGAGATAGCCGAGGACCGGCCCGTCGGCCGGGCCGGCATTTTCGCCCGGCATCAGAAGCGGAATGCCCGGCGGATAGGGCACGACACCGGTTGCGACCGTGCGGCCGGCCAGCTGGTCGAGCGTCACCTGTTCCACCTCGCCGCGCACCAGCCGCTCATAGGCGCGCACGGGGCTCAGGTCCGGATGCGGCAGCACGGAGAAACCGGCGGCCATGGAGGCCGTGGTCTTCAGCTGGTCCATCGCCGAAAACATCGTGTCGGCGAGATCCTTGAGACCCATGCCGGCGTAACGTTCCGGGTGGTCCTCGATCAGCGACGGGATCGCCACTTCGAGGGTGAGGTTGGCGTCGTAGTCGCGCTTGAAGTCGCAAAGCGCGCTGACGAGCGAGCCCCATTTGCCCTTGGTGATGCCGAGCGAGAAGAGGAAGAGAATGGTGAAGTCGGTCGTCTTCTCGACGACGATGCCGCGGGCATCGAGATAGGCGGTGACGAGGCTTGCGGGAATGCCGACCGGCATCAGCCCGCCGCCCGGTGCAACGCCCGGGGTGACGATCGACACCTTGATCGGGTCGAGCATGCAATAGCCGTCCTCGATCTCGCCGAAGCCGTGCCAGGCGGCGCCCGGCTTCAGCACCCAGCAGGATGGATCGCTCGTAAGCGCTTCCGGCGAAGCCTCGTGGAAGGCGCTGGTGCGGCCGGTCTTCGGGTCGCGCACGGTGTCGGGTTGCCAGCAATCGAAGAACCAGTCCCCACGTTCGGCCGCGTCGTTGGCGAGCCGCGACATCATCAGGCGGAAGGCGACCGCTTCCTCGATCGATTCGTTGGTGAGCGCCGCCCCGCCAGGGCCGTCCATCATTGCCGCCGAGACGTCGTTCGAGGCGATGATCGCGTAGTTCGGCGAGGTCGAGGCGTGCATCATGAACGTCTCGTTGAAGATCCCGTGCGGGATCGGCTTGCGGCCGTCGCGCACGTGGATGAAGGATGCCTGCGAAAGCGCCGCCAGGAGCTTGTGCGTCGACTGGGTGGCAAAGACCGTGGGCTTGTCGGCGGTATGCGCCTTCGGGTCGCCGTGCATCGCATGGCGATCACGATAGATCGGGTTGAAGCGGGCGTAGCCGTACCAGGCCTCGTCGAAATGCAGCCGGTCGACGCTGGCGCCGAGCAGTTCTTCCACGCGGGTGACGTTGTAGCAAAGCCCGTCATAGGTGGAATTGGTGATGATGGCGTGCTTCGGCTCCCGGTCCTTGAGATCGGCTGCAAGCGGGTTCTGGTCAATCGCCTTGCGGATGGCCACGGCCGTCAGTCGTTCCGGCGGGATCGGGCCGATGATGCCGTAGTGGTTTCGGGTCGGCACCAGATAGGTCGGCACGGCACCCGACATGGTCATCGCGTGCTCCGCCGACTTGTGGCAATTGCGGTCGCACAGCGCGATCTGGTCGCGGCTGACGCTTGCCATCAGGATCACGCGGTTGGAGGTCGAGGATCCGTTGGTGACGTGATAGCTGCGGTGCGAGCCGAAGACGCGGGCGGCATATTTCTCACTGGCGCCGATCGGTCCGGAATGGTCGAGCAGCGATCCGAGTTCGCCGACCGAGATCGAGAGGTCCGAGCGCAGCAGCGGTTCCCCGAAGAATTCGAAGAAAGCGCGGCCGGGCGGCGACTTGAGGAAGCCCGTGCCGCCGGTATGGCCCGGCGTATGCCAGGAATATTCGTGCACCTGCGAGAACTGGGCGAGCGCCTTGAACATCGGCGGCAGCACGGTTGAACGATAGCGCTCGATTGCCGCCTGGATGCGGCCGCCGACGAAATCCATCGTGTCCTCAAGCATCCACACGAAGTCGTCGACCTTCGCCATGATTTCGGCCGGAACGGACGAGGCGGCGCTGCGGTCGGCAAGCAGGAGCAGCGGAACGGTGCCGTTGCGCCTGCGCAGCGCCTCGACGACTTCGATGGACTGCTCGTGACCTTCCGGGCCGAGGTCCCAGTCGATGAGGACGCATTGGAGAGCGGGGTCGGACCTGATCACCGCAATGCCGTCATCGGCGCTTTCTGCGGTCACCACCTCGATCTGGCGGCGCTCGAGTTCAGCGATCAGCGACCGCACGGCGCGGCCTGCCGCACTTTCCTCGCTGATCTCGTCATCCAGAACGAGTGCTTTCATGCCGAGACGGCGGTGACCCCTGTTCAACGTGCTCATATCCAATCCTCTCTCTAGTTCGGTGCTAGGTGCAGGTGGGGGTATTGTTTTTGACGTCAGCCTTTGGATGGCTCCTTCCTCTCGACTGACAGATAGACGGGCAGTGCCACGAGCAGCAGCAGCAGGCACCAGAGGCCTGCCTGAGGTCCGCTGCCGTAGACTGTCCAAAGCGAAAAGACGAAGGCGACCAGCGCGTAGGGCTTGTAGGGGCCAAGGCGGATGCCGGCCCACTCATTGTCCCGTGGACGCGTGAGTGCCAGGAACAGCGCGCCTTCGACAAGGCTGCAGAACACGTAAGGCACCATGGCCGCCGTGGTCGAAAGGTCGACGGCGAAGCGATAGACGGCCATCAGCCCCGAAACGCCCGAGGTCTGCAGCACGAGAAGCGCCGAGGCGAGCAGCATCGAGACGACGATGCCCCATTGCGGCACGCCGCGGCCGGAGAGGCGACCGAAAACCGGCGGGAACAATCCATCGCGGGCCGCCGCCATCGGCACCTGTGCCATCAGCAGCGTCCAGCCGTTGAGTGCGCCGATCGACGAAAGCACGACGGCGGCCGCAACCAGCGTGCTTCCCCACCAGCCCCACATCATGAAGGCCGCATCGGAGAAGGGAGCGGCGGAACGCGCAAGCGTCTCGCGCGGGACTGTCCCCATCACGACAAGCGTGCCGAGGATGAAGATCAGGCCGCAGCAGAGCGTGCCGAGCACCGTCGCCCGCGGGATCGTGCGCTTGGGATCATCGACATCGCCGGCCGGCACGGTCGCCGATTCTATCCCGAGGAAAGCGAACATTGTCAGCGGCGCGGTCGCCGAGATCAGACCGAGGATGGAAAGGCCGCTCGGGTTGACGGGGGTCAGGTTCTGCGGCTCGACCCAGAAGAGGCCGAGGAGGGCAATCGCGATGAAGGGCACGAGCTTCAGGCCGACGGTCACGATCTGGAAACGGCCGGCGCTGCTGACGCCGAACATGTTGATGGCGGCCACCAGCCACATGGCGGCGAGCGAAACCGCTGTGAAGCCGCCCGGAACATGCCGCAGATGCGGGAAGAACACGCCGAGATAGCCGGTGAAGGCCATGGCGATCGCCGGAAGAGAGGCCCAGATCGAAATCCAGTAGGCCCAGGCGACCAGAAAGCCCGCGAACGGCCCGAAGGCCATGCGGCTATAGGCATAGGGGCCACCGGTGGCGGGCCTGACGCTGGCGAGCCTGGAGAAGACGAGGCCGAGGCACATGGCTGCGACCGCCATGCCGATCCAGCCGACGAGAGCGGCGGCGCCATAGGGCGCGAGAGCTGCGGGCGAGAGGTAGAAGCCGGAGCCGATGATGTTGCCGACGACGAGCGCGGAGCAGGCCCAGATGCCGAGGCTCGGCCGTACGGTCGCTTCGGGGGTGGTCTGCGCAGTCCTGCCTGAGGTTGCATCAAGCGGCTTCGTCATGGATGGGGATGCTCCCTTGCCAAAGACGAGGCGAACTTATGAACTGTTTCTTATGGTTGCAACTGCTTTATTTCACTCGACTATCAGTCGCCACGCTGGCTCCATGTGCTCATGCGGAAAGCCGCATTCGGAACATAGCTTCACGACCGACCGCGAAGGCTGGCGTTGCAGGCTTCTCATGAAACTATTCCATTTTTGCGATGCCGTTTTGCCGCCGATGGAGGTAGGGTCGCCTGCGACGAAATGACTGCTTCGCGACCGGGGCGATCGGCGGGGGAAATGACGAAAAAATGACAAATATCAATCGCTTGCGGCTTCGGGACCTCGGTTTCCGGCCGGGTGTTTACGAGCCGGGTCCGCTCAACGCGATTACCGATGTCTCGGGCGTCGCCGTCGGCCACGCCACCGTCTTCGACGCGGACCGAATCCGCACCGGCGCGACCGCCATCCTGCCGCATGACGGCAACCTCTTTCAGGACAAGGTGCCGGCCGGATTCGCCGTGCTCAACGGCTTCGGCAAGTTCGCGGGCTCGACCCAGGTCGAGGAGCTCGGTGAGCTGGAAACGCCCATCGTTCTCACCAATACGCTGGCGACCGGGCGCGCCATCGAGGCGATCAATCGCTGGACCCTGGCGCAGCCGGGAAACGAGAAGGTCGTGTCGCTGAACGCGGTCGTCGGTGAGACCAACGATTCCCGCCTCAACGACATCCGCGCCGGTCGACCGACGGTCGACGAGATCGGCGCCGCGCTTGCCGCCGCGAAGGCCGGTGCCGTGGAAGAGGGGGCTGTCGGTGCCGGAACCGGCACGGTTGCCTTCGGCCTCAAGGGCGGCATCGGCACGAGCTCGCGTCTCGTGAAGGCGGCAGGCGCGGTCTTCACCCTCGGCGTGCTCGTCCAATCCAACTATGGCGGGCGGCTCAGTGTCTGCGGCCGCGCCTATGAGGCGCCGGCGACACACGATCGCGACGGTTCGATCGTCATCGTGGTCGCGACCGACGCGCCGCTTTCGGCTCGCAATCTCAAGCGTCTCGCCGAGCGCGCCTTCGGCGGCCTTGCCCGCACGGGGGCGGCACTCAGCAACGGCTCCGGCGACTACGCGCTTGCCTTCTCGACGGCCCCAGCCGTCCGCCGCACCAAGGCACGGCGGGCCGCGATCACCGATTTCCCCGACCTCCCGAACGACCTGATGTCGCCGCTGTTCGAAGCGGCGATCGAGGCGACCGAGGAGGCGATCCTCAATTCGCTGACCATGGCGTGCACGACGCAGGGCTTCAACGCCGCGAACGGCAAGCCGAGCACGGTCGAGGCGATCTCGCTCGAACGGCTTCGCGCGCTTAGCGAACACTGAACTTGCGCTCGTGGATCGCAGTCGCTGTCCATAAGCTTATGCCAAAAGCCAACGTCCACGGAGCCCATATGTCCCAGTCGCCCATCCGCATCGTCTATCTCAACGGCGAGTTCCTGCCGGAGAACGAGGCCCGCCTCTCGATCTTCGATCGCGGCTTCCTCTTCGGCGACGGCATCTACGAGGTCACCGCCGTGCTCGACGGCAAGCTGATCGACAGCGCATCGCACATGGCGCGGCTGGAACGCTCGGCGCGTGAAATCGATGTGCCGCTGCCCGTATCGACCGACGAGATCGTTGCCATCGAGAAGCGGCTGGTCGAAGAGAACGGCCTTGTCGAGGGCATGGTCTATCTGCAGCTCACCCGCGGCGCCGAGGACCGCAATTTCCTGTTTTCCGAGGATATCAAGCCCACACTGGTGCTCTTCACCCAGGCCAAGACACTGGTGAACGTGCCCGCCGCCACAAAGGGCCTTTCGGTCAAGACCGTGCCCGACCAGCGCTGGGAGCGCCGCGACATCAAGAGCGTGTGCCTGCTGCCGCAGGTGATCGCCAAGCGCATCGCCAAGGAGGCGGGCTGCGACGAGGCCTGGATGATCGAGGACGGGTTCGTGACCGAAGGCGCGTCCTCCACCGCCTATATCGTCACCGCGGACAACCGTATCGTCACGCGAGGCAACAGCCATAAGACGCTGCCGGGCTGCACGCGGCTTGCCGCGCTGGCGCTGGCGCGCGAGCAGGGAATGACGCTCGAAGAGCGCCCTTTCACCCTCGACGAGGCGTTGAACGCCCGCGAAGCCTGCCTCACCAGCGCCTCGAATTTCGTTGCGCCGATCACCCGCATCGACGGCAAGCCCGTTGGAAGCGGCGAGCCGGGGCCGGTCGTCAAACGTCTGCGTGAACTCTATCTGGAGCACGCGCGGCGGACGGCGATCTAGTGCAGGTGCTTAAGCTTGTCGGGATTTCGAACGATGTAAATTGCCGTAATGCTGTCCCCCTGGATATCCAAGGCTGTCGTCGAGAATTCGCCGTCGGCCTCTTGTGTGATGAACCCAGGTAGTCCGCAAATGAAAGCGAGACGAACAAGTCGCGATTCATTTACTCCGAACAGCCTCGCGAGTTCGGCCTGAAGCTTCATAACCGCTTCGTGTCCCACGATGGGCGCTGCTGCTGCAGGGCGCTTACCACCACCGTCTGCATGTACGCTCACGTCGGCGGCGAGCATTTCCCGGAGCGCTGTTAAATCGCCGCTGCGGGAAGCGGTATAGAATGCCTGCGCGATCTCAAGGCCGCGCTGCTTCTCAACCTGAAATCGCGGCCGAGCCTCGCGGATATGCCTACGACCGCGCGCCGCGAGTTGCCGGCAGGCCGCGATGTCTCGTTCGAGAGTTTGTGCAATCTCATCGAAAGCGAGGCCGAAGACATCGTGCAGCAAGAACGCTGCACGTTCGAGCGGCGTGAGCCGCTCAAGAGCCAACATAAGCGGGAGCGTGACGTCGTCCTCTTCGTTGTCGCCAACGATCGGGTCAGGAAGCCAAGGTCCGAGGTAAGTCTCGCGCTGGCGGCGTGCGGATCTAAGCTGGTCCAGGCAGAGCCGTGTGACTGTCCGGCGCATAAAGGCTTCGGGCTCGCGAATATCGCTGCGGTCGATCGCAATCCAGCGAGCGAACGCTTCTTGCACGATGTCCTGCGCATCATGGACTGAGCCGAGCATGCGATATGCAACGCGGACGAGTTTGGGATGCAGCAGCTTAAATGTCGCTGCCGCATCCGCAATATTTCCAATCGCGCTCAAGCGGCGGCGGCCGTTTGAGCCTTCAGTGCGGCCGGATCAGCCCAGCCGCCGAAGCCGACGGCGATGCGGTTCCAGCCGTTGATGACGATGATCGTCATCGTGAGGACCACCTGCTCCTCGTCCGAGAAGTGCTTCTTCAATTCCTCATAGGCTTCCACGTGGGTATGGCCCTCGGAGAGCCGAGTGAGCGCTTCCGTCCAGCCCAACGCGGCACGTTCCCGTTCGCTGTAGCAGGGTGCATCACGCCAGGCAGCAACAAGGTTGATGCGTTGTTCGGTTTCACCGTTCTGGCGAGCCATGTACGTATGGATGTTGATGCAATTGGCGCAGCCATTGATCTGCGACGCGCGGATTTTGATGAGTTCCGCGAGGTCGGGATCAGCCTTTTCGATGAGGCTGACTGAGCTGCCGTACCACTGTTTCATCAGCGTAGGGGCGGCAGCAAGGGGATCGAGTCTTACGGTCATTGCGCGTTCCTTTTTGGTTTCCGCAATGTCATGACGATTGAGCCGCGCCGAAAGTGACATCCGGCCAGAAGAAACTCACCGATACTTAGGTTCGGGATCGTTCGCAGTTCGTCCTTGCGAGTCTGGGCTATCCGCTCAGGCAATTGCCTCCAGGCTCTGCCAGACGCGGCCGACGACGGGGCGGCGATTATCCTTGGCGCGATAGAGCCGGATCTCGACGCTGACGTCCCAGCGCGGTTCGGCGGCTCTCACCAGCGCGCCCTTTGCGAGTTCGTTCGTCATCAGGCTCTCGGGAACCCAGGCGATGCCCCAGCCGGCCTCTGCCATGGCTTTCAGCCCGACCGACATGCTGCCTTCGTGCACCCTTTGCGCCGGCGGCAGGTCGGGGCCTATCAACTCCTCGAGGAGTTGGCCGAAGAACGAGGACTTTTCGTAGCTCAGATGCGCAAAGGGCTTCGCTCCGCCTTCGAGCAGATGCATGGGCGCACCTGTCTCGCTCGCGGCCGAGATGGGGAGGATACGCTCGTGCCCGAGCACGCGGTGTTCGAAGGCCTCGGGGTCGAGCAGGTGCGGGACCTGGGTGTGTGCATAGGTGAGCAGGAAGTCGCATTCGCCGTCGACCAGCGAGTTGAGGTTTTCCTCCATGCTGCCGGAGTCCGGGCGAAGCCGTGAGAAGAGCGGGCCGGCCTTGGCGTTGACGCGGCTCATCCACGCCGGAAAGAAGGTGAAGGAAAGCGTGTGCAGCGCCGTCAGCTTGATGGTGCGGGCATCGGAGCCCTCCTCCTGCTGCAAGTTGCGCCGCGCCTGATAGAGCTGCTTCAGCGTTTCCTGCGCCACCGGCACGAATTTCGCGCCCGCCTCTGTAAGGCGCGAGGGATAGGTCGCCCGGTCGACGAGCGTTGCCCCGAGCCAGGCCTCGAGCTGCCGGATGCGGCGGCTGAAGGCGGATTGGGTCACGTGCCGCTCGTCCGCCGCCTTGGAAAAGTTCAGCGTGCTGGCAAGCGCCAGAAAGTCCTCAAGCCATTTGATTTCCACGGGCATGCACTCCAGAAGTCCGGTCCGCACAGCCATTCGCCGGGGAACGGGCTTCTTTGCGGCAGCGCCCGCGCGTCATCAAGAAAAATCAGGCGTGGCGACGATATTCGATCATGCGAGCGCGGCTCGACACCAGTTCGAGCCGATCGGGACCAAGCTGATGCAGGCAGACGCGCTTGACCCAGGGGCCGTCGTTCAGTGTGAACAGGAAACGACCGTTGCCGAGTGCCGTCAGCCTCATGGTCTGGCGGGTGGGGCCGATGCCCATCAAGACCGCACCATCCTCGATGGTGAACTCCGCGCCTTCGGCCGAGCGCCAGACACCGGACAGAGCCGTCGGCACCGGCCCGTCGGTGACGGCCGGAAGGAAACGCCGTGCAGCATGGCCGACTTCGCCGGCAAGGGCCGGGCCGTCGCGATGCAGCCGGAGGGGGGATGAGGCGGAGCGAGACGAGGCCCGGCCGTCGCCGTCGTCATAGAGCGTCTCCTCGGCGTCGAGATAGGTGCAGGTGCTGCCTTTGACCTCGATCCACCAGGGACCGCTCTCCGTCACGTAGAGGCCGTCGCCGAGGCCGGTAGCCGGGGTCGGCAACGGAAGTCCGGTGAGCGTCGCCATGCTTTCGAGCGCGATCTTGTAGCCGTTGGTGTCCTCCCGGTTGGAGACGACGACGAAGCCGGCGCGGGTTTCGGGGTCGAGCAGGAAATAGCTCTTGTAGCCGGGGTGCGAGCCACCGTGACCGACGAATTCATGTCCGCCGAGAAAGGATTTGCGCAAGCCGAGGCCGTAGCCGGTCGGTCGACCGTCGGCAAGAAACCGGGTCGCCAGCAGTTTCTGCAAAAGACCGGCGAAACGGCCTTCGCCGCTGGCGAGCGCCTGCAGCCAGGTGGCAAGCGCGCGAGCGCTGCCGGTCAGGCTGCCCGAGGCGGAAATGTGCAGCCCGGCGGCCGAGAGCTGCCAGCTTTCGCCCGAGTGCCAATAACCGGGAACGAGGTCCTTCACCGGATCGTTCCAGACATCAGGTGCCTTCAGCGCGATGCCGAGCGGCCCGGCGATTTCCCTTTGGATGAAATCGTCGAAGCGAAAACCCTTGCGCTCCAGCGCCGCTTCGACGAGGCGATAGCCGGTGTTCGAATAGGAGACCTCGGTGCCGGCTGTGAAATTCAGCCGCTCGAGCCGCGAGATGTAGTCGAGCAGCGGCCCAGCCTTGGTTTCCGTATAGACGGACAGGCCCAGCAGCGACAGGCATTCGCGGGTATCCGGCAGGCCACTACTCATGTCGAGCGCCTGTCCGACCGTCACCTCGGCGAGCGGCGAACGCAGTTCCGAAAGGTGCCGGCCGAGTGGATCGTCAAGACCAATGATGTCGGCATGTGCGAGCACCATCGCCGAGAAGACATGTTTGGTGAGGGACGCATAACGCACGACGCTGTCGGCCGTGAACGGGGCGAACGTCGCGAGGCTCTCGACGCCGCCCGCATGCGAGAAGCGCAATCCGGATGCGTCGAAACCGATGACGGCGCCTCCCGGCTCGTACGTCGCCCATGCTGCGGTCAGCCGCTTTGCGGTTGCTTCGGCGGCGTGCCAATCAAGCGTTGCCGGCTTCGTCATGTTCATTCTCCGTCCCGTTCGCGGAGCGTCCCCGCGCATTCTCCGACTAAGCACGACAGCCGGGCCGCCGCCAATTCCGATTCCGGCAGGGCCTATGCACGGTTTGCATTTGCCCGGCCGGCTCGCGCCGGGTTAGGGCAGCGGGGAAAAGGGGTGCGGTTCCCGTCTTCAGTGTCTATGGTCCGCCTGCGACTATTCATGAGTCGCGCGCAGGACAACAGGTTGAGAAAGCGATCCAGAATTGGCGACGCAAGTGAAAATCCCGGTCTTTGACGGTCATAACGACGTGCTGTCGCGGCTCTGGCGCTCGCCGGGCGCAGCACCGGAACGCCGTTTCCTCGATGGCGTCGATACCGGGCATATCGATCTCGACAAGGCGGAGGCGGGCGGCCTTGCCGGCGGTCTCTGCGCCGTCTACGTGGCGTCGCCCGGTCTTGCCAAGGATGGCAGCGGCGAGTTCGCAACGCCCGACGAGGGTAGCGCACTCGAAGCGACCCTCGGCATGGCGAGCCTGCTGATGCGGATCGAGCGCCAGTCGCAAGGGCGGCTGAAGATCTGCCGAAGTGCGGCCGATATCCGTGACGCCATGGCGAGCGGCGCCTTTGCCTCGGTGCTGCATATCGAGGGCATAGAGGCCGTCGGCGCCGATCTCGACGCGCTCCATGTGCTTCACGCCGCGGGCCTGCGCACGCTCGGCCCCGTCTGGAGCCGGCCGAACATCTTCGCCTATGGCGTTCCCTTCCGCTTTCCCTCCTCGCCCGATATCGGCCCGGGCCTCAGTGAGGCGGGCAAGGACCTGGTGCGCGCCTGCAACGAGCTGAAGATCATGCTCGATCTCTCGCACATGAACGAACAGGGCTTCTGGGATATTGCCGGGTTGTCGGAGGCGCCGCTCGTCGCCTCGCATTCCAACGTTCACGCGCTCTGCCCGCACAGCCGCAACCTGACGGACCGCCAGCTCGACGCGATCAGGGACACGGGCGGTCTCGCCGGCATCAATTTCGGCGTGCTGTTCCTGCGCTCGGATGGGGTCAAAAACCCGGATACGCCGTTGACGCTGCTTGCCGACCACATCGACTATATCGTCAATCGTATCGGCATCGAGCATGTCGCGCTCGGCTCGGACTTCGATGGCACGACGATCCCGGAGGCGATGCGCAGCGCGGCCGATTTGCCGCTGCTCGTCGAGCTTCTGCGTGACCGCGGCTACGACGACGCAGCACTTGCCAAGATCTGCCACGGCAACTGGATCCGCGTGCTGGAGACGACCTGGGGCGAATGAGCCCGAGGTCGTTTCGGTCGAAGCGGGCGCGTTTTGCCGCGTCAGCCGCGGCTATGTCCTTGAAGCGATCGGCAGGGCTTCGAGCAGTACGGCGATCGCCGCATCGACGGTGGCCGAGCGTCGATCCCGCGCGAAAAGCCCGTATTGCACGGCAAGCGGCTTCGGAACGCCCGATGAAGCCGGCAGCGCCCGCATCGTGCCGGCGCGCATCGCTTCCGGCGGCAGCAGGCCGATGCCGAGCCCGTTCTCGATCGCGGCCTGAAGCGCCGTGATGCTCTGGCTGGTAAAGGTAATCCGGTGTTCCCGGCCCTCGTCCGCCAGCGTCTCGATCATGCGCCGGCGCCAGAGGCAGGGGGCTGCGAAGGCAACGAGGTCGACCGGCTGCGTTTCGTCGAAAGCGTAGTCCGTCGCGCAGGCCCATTGCAGTTCGACATTCCAGGTGGTCAGCGCGTCGGCAGTAACCACCGACGTCGGCACGACCATGATGTCGAGATCGCCTTCGGGCCAGGTCTTGCCGAGCGTCACGCATTGCTCGACGACCACGTCGAGCCGGATCTGCGAATAACCGCGACGCAGCCGCCCGAGCGCCTCGGGCAACGTGGTCGTTGCCACTTCCTCGGCAAGCCCGACCCGCACGCCACCGCTCAACTCCGCCTGTCGCAAACGTGCCGCCGCTTCGTCGCCAAGCGCCAGCATGCGGGTCGCGTATCCCAGGAACAATTCGCCCTCCGGCGTCGGCACGACACCGCGACCGGTGCGGTTGAAGAGTTGGCGCCCAAGCAGGTCCTCAAGCCGTCGCATCTGCATGCTCAGCGCCGATTGGGTGCGGCCGGTTTGAGTGGCGACGCGGTTCAGACTGCCTTGCCGGCAGACCGCGACGAAGCTGCGCAAGAGGTCGATGCCGATCTGATCTGATATCATGAATCCTGAACTCTGTTGTCAGTGATATCAGTCTACAACGGGAACTGCCGTGTGGCTATCTTTCAGATGTGACCAGCGAGGAAGGCTCGAAGCGACATGGCCGCATCAGGCAGATCGGCATCGACCGTCGGCTGGAGCCTGCCGGGGCAAGCCAACCCAACCAGAGGAAAAATCCATGAAAGCAATCCGCGTGCATCAGCATGGCGGGCCTGATGTGCTCGCCTATGAAAATGTCGAATTGGGTAATCCCGGCCCCGGCGAGGTCCGGGTGCGCAACCGGGCAATCGGCGTCAATTTCGTCGACATCTATCTCCGCCGCGGTTCCTATCCGCCGCCACAACTGCCGTTCATTCCCGGCAAGGAGGGAGCGGGCGAGGTCATCGCCGTCGGGTCGGGTGTCGAGGGCTTCAAGCCGGGCGACCGCGTCGCCTATGCCGAGGCGCTCGGCGCCTATGCGGACGAGCATAATGTGCCGGCGCATTTCCTGGTGCATCTGCCTGATGGTATCGATTTCGAGACGGGGGCCGCGATGATGCTGAAGGGCCTGACGGCGCAATATCTCCTGCGCCGCACGTTCCGTGTTAAGGCCGGGCACACGATCCTGGTCCACGCGGCGGCGGGCGGCGTCGGCCTCATCCTGACGCAATGGGCGAAGCACCTGGGGGCAACGGTCATCGGCACCGTCGGCTCGCCCGAAAAGGCCGAGCTGGCGCGGGCCCATGGCGCCGACCACGTGATCGATTACAGCGCGGAGGATTTCGCCGCCCGTGTTCGCGAGATCACCAAGGGCGAGGGGGCCGATGTCGTCTACGACGGCATCGGCAAGGCGACGTTCGAAGGGTCGCTCGACAGTCTGCGTCCCTTCGGTCACTTCGTCAGCTTCGGCGCCGCCTCCGGCCCGATCCCGCCCTTCGACATCACGACGCTGGCGCGCAAGGGATCGCTCTATGCCACCTGGCCGCTGTTGCCGGCGCATCTTTCGCGGCGCGAGGACGTGACCGCGATGAGCAAGGATCTGCTCGACGTCGTGGGAAGCGGCGTGGTGACGATCCCCGTGCACGCACGCCTGCCGCTGGCAGAGGCAGCCGAAGCCCATCGTCGGCTCGAAGACCGCCAGACGACGGGCGCCATGGTGCTGCTGCCTTAGTGCGTGCCACGCCAGCTATCTTCGTATTCGCGACGGGACCTTAGGGATGGGCGCCGATTGCGGCGCCCGCACCGTCGAACAGCGAGGACCGGCTCTCGTCGATCCGGATGCCGACGGCCTCGCCGACGCGGAACGGCGTGTCGGCCGGCGCGCTGACATTGATGAGACCCAGCCGGCCGGCACGAACGAAGACGCTCATATTGCCGCCGAGATACTCGCTTGCCTCGACGACGCCGCGGCAATGACCGCTTTCCGGCGCAACCAGCGCCAGGTGTTCGGGTCTTGCCCCGAGCTGCTCGGGCGCGGCCATGCCCGGCATGGCAAGCGTCAGATTGCCTTCGCCGCTGAGGTCGAGACGGTCGCCCTGATCGCGTCGGCAGGGCAAGAGGTTCATCTTCGGGCTGCCGATGAACTGCGCAACGAACAGGTTCGCCGGCCTTTCGTAGAGGTCTCTCGGGCGACCCTGCTGCATGATCCGCCCGTCCTTCATCACCACGATCCTGTCGGCCAGCGTCATCGCCTCCACCTGGTCGTGGGTCACGTAGATCATGGTGGCGCCGAGCGTGCGATGCAGCTTGGCGATCTCAAGCCGCATATCGACGCGCAACGCCGCATCGAGGTTTGACAACGGCTCGTCGAAGAGAAAGCCGACCGGCTCGCGCACGATCGCCCGCCCGATGGCGACGCGCTGGCGCTGGCCGCCGGAGAGCTCCTTCGGATAGCGGTCGAGCAGGGGCGTGAGCTTCAGCGTTTCCGCCGCCGCCTCGATCTTGGCCCTGGCGGTTGCCGACGGCACCTTGGCGAGCCGCAGGCCGAAGCCCATGTTCTGCCGCACGGTCATGTGCGGATAGAGCGCATAGGACTGGAAAACCATGGCCAGCTGGCGATCGACCGGCGAAGCCGACGTCACGTCCCGTCCATCGATCAGGATCTGGCCGTCGGTCGTCGCCTCGAGGCCGGCGATCATGCGCAACAGCGTTGACTTGCCGCAGCCGGAGGGCCCGACGATGACGACGAATTCACCGTCGGCGATCTCGAGGTCGAGCTCCCGGATGATCTCCACTGCGCCATAGCGCTTGCCGGCTTTCTTGAGCGAAATCGTTCCCATGCATGTCTCCTCAAATATCAACCCTTGACCGCGCCGGCGGTCATCGATCCGCTGATCTGGCGGTACATGACGAGGCCGAGCAGCATTGGCGGCAGGGCGCCGACGATCATCACGGCGGAGGCAACGCCCCACTGCACGCCGCCGCCGCTTGCGGCAAAGAAGAACGACGCCCCGACGGTGACTGGAACCGCCTTTGAGGTCGTCAGCATCAGGCCGAAGAGGAATTCGTTCCACGCGGTGATGAAGCCGAAGATCAGGCTGGTGACGATTGCCGGACGGCAGAGCGGCGTCACGACCTTGATGAGGATCTGCGTGCGGTTCGCACCATCCATGAGGGCTGCCTCGTCCAGTTCCGCGGGCAGGTCGCGGATGGCATTGACGAGAATGACGAGCGCCAACGGCAGGTTGACGATCGTCAGGATCAGCCCCAGGCCTAGGCGCGTGTCGAGCAGCGCCAGCCACTGGAACATCATGTAGAGCGGGATGGCGAAGATGATCAGCGGCACGGCGCGCAGATTGACGATGAAGGGCAGAAGCGTGCGTTCGCCGATCCGGCCGCGGGCGATCGCGTAGGCGGCGGGAAGCGCCAGCGCCACGGCAAGCACGGTTCCCATCAGCGCCACAGTGAGGCTGTTGAACAGATAGAGGAAGATGTTCAGCCGGTCGGAGACCTCGAACACGGTGCGGTAGTTCTCAAATGTCGGAGCCTGGACCCAGAGACCGGGATTGCCGGAAAGCTCGCGTGCACTCTTGAACGAGGTGGAAAGCGTCACCAGCACCGGGAAGTTCAAGGCGATGGCGGCAACAGCGAATACGAACCAACGGAGTATCGTGATCATCGCTTGGCTCCTTTCCGCCGGCTGGCGAGCGCATTGAGACCGTAGAGCACGGCGAAGGAGGCGACGAACAGGACGACCGAGGCGGCGACGGCCTTGCCGATGGCACCCTGCTTGAAGAAGGCCTCGTAGATGTAGATCGACAGCGACGCCGTCGAACCGCCCGGGCCGCTGCCGGTCAGCACATAGACGTTGTCGAAGACGCGGAAGCCGTCGATGAAGCGGATGAGCAGGGCGGCAGCAATCGTCGGTCCCATCATCGGCAGCTCGATGAACCACAGGCGCTGCAGGCTTCGTGCCCCGTCCATGGCGGATGCTTCGGCAATCTCGGAGGGGATCGCCTGATAGGCCATGTAGAAAAGCAGCAGCGTGAACGGTGTCCATTGCAGCGTTTCGACGACGACCAGCGTCCAGAAGGCGGAGCCGGGTCCGAGGAACGAGATGCTGGCGCCGAAATAGGTCCAGAGATAGTAGGGCACGGGGCCGACGAATTCGTGCAGGACGAGCCGGTACATGAGCCCGACCAGCGCTGGCGCAACCATCAGCGGCAGCATCAGGATCGCCATCAGCCAGCTCCGCCTTTCGATCAGCGGTGACAGGAAGATCGCGAGAAACAGACCGAGCAGGCATTCGAGAACAGCGGTCAAGAGGCCGAAGCGCAGAGAGAACCAGCTCGCCTGCCAGAAGGCTGCGTCGCTCCAGACCGAGAGGAAGTTCGCAAGCCCCGTGAACCTCGGCTGGCGGAGCGTCTCGAAGGTAACCTCGGAGACCGAATAGATCAGATTGACGAGGGCCGGGAACCCCAGGAACACGAGCAGGAAGAGGACGAGCGGCGTGGCGAGCAGCCGGAACTCGGGGGCATTGGTTTGCGGTCTGGCTATCGTCATGGCACCGATCTGTGTCTGTTGTCCGGAGGGCAAAGGAACGGCAGGTACTTTTTTCGGTCCCCCCGTGCCTTGGCAGGAAACCACCCAGCCCAGATCCCGGACTGAAGGCATTCCGCGCTGCGGAGGCGGCGCACGCGGATCCCGTGCAAAGCACCGGGATGAGGGCGGAGAAGCATTCCCATTACGCGTGCTTGGTGCGGGGTTGCGGCCTCCGCGAGGACGCCGCAACCCCGTCCCTTACTTCAGCAGGTCCGCCATGCCCTTTTCGGTGTTGGCGAGCGCATCGTCGATCGACTGCTGGCCGGACCAGTAGCCGGTGAACTCCTTGGCCTGCAGTTCATAGACTGACAGTGCCTTGGCCGAGGTGGCGCCGCTCATGACGTAACCATACTTGCCGGCGAATTCGCCGAGCTTGACGAGGTCAGGCCGGGATTCCGCAACCTCGGCGACCACCTCCGGCGTCAGGGCCGGTGCGCCGTTGTTCTTGGCGTAGGTCAGGGCGGCTTCCTTGGACGACAGCCACTTCAGGAACTTGGCCGCACCGTCCTTGTTTTCGGCATTCTTGTTGAGGCCGAAGCCGAGGCCGTGGATATGGGTGAAGCGCCCTTCCGGACCTGCAGGCGGCGCCACCGTTTCGGTGACGTCGGCAACAGCCGGTGACTTCTCCTTGCTGGTCAGATCGCTGGCGGCCGCATTCCACTGCAGCATGGCGGCCACCTGTCCGGAGGCAAAGGCGGCATTCGCCTCGGCAAACTCGTAGGACAGCGAGTCCTTCGGCGTCGCGCCGTTGTCATAGAGCAGCTTGTAGATCTCGAGGCCCTTGCGGTAGGCATCGGAGTTCACGGTGATCTTGCCGCTGTCGTCCATCCAGTTCGCACCATAGGCGCGCGGCACCGACTGCCAGACCATGATGTTGAACAGCAGGTTCTTGAGCTGCAGCACGGTGCCGTAGCGCGTCGGGCTGTCCGGGTTGACGGCTTGTGTGAAATAGAGCGCGGTGGCGGCGTAATCGTCCCAGGTCCATTCGTCCGGGGTCTTTGGCTCCAGCTTCTTGCCGAGGTGCTTTTCCGAGATCTCGGCATATTTCGCCTTGCCGGCGTCATCCTTCAGCAGCGCCTCGATCAGGTCCTTGCGGAAGTACATGAAATGCAGCGAGAGATCGGTCGGCACGCCATATTGCTTGCCCTCGTACTGCATGGTCGACAGCACGGAGTCGCCGTAGACCGATTTTGCTTCGCCTGAAAGCTCGACCGGCTCCATGAACGGCGCGTAGCGGCCGATCGAATAGGTGGCGAGCAGGTTGAGGTCGAAGGCCTTCGAGCCGGCGGCGAGATCGGCCTGCAGCTTGTCCCAGAAACCGTCGCGGTTGAAGAACAGAAGTTCGACCTTGTCGTTCTCGGCAACGTCGGACTTGGCGTTGTAGGCATCGGCCGCGGCGCGCAGCGCCGTCTCTTCCGGGCCGCCCGGCCAGCCGAGCACCGTTACTTCCGCAAGGGCTGGCGTGGCCGCCAGCAGGCCCGCAATGCTCGCCGCCGCAAGCAGCGCGCGTCGTTTCGTGGTCGCAAATGTCATTTTTGGTTCTCCCTCAAGTTTTGTTGACGCTCTGCAAGATCAGCGATGCCAACCACCCCCGCATTCTCCCCAAGGGCGGCGGCATGCAACGATGGCCGAAGGCGTAGCGGCACTGGCTCCAGTGCGCGTTCGACGGCGGCGAGATAGCCTTCGGCCAGGCCGATACTGCCGCCGATGACGATGCGTTTCGGGTCCAACGTCAGCTGGATGTTGCGGCAGAGCAGAGCGGTTCGCTCCGCGGATGTTGTAACGATGCGCTTGGCCCAGGCCTCGGCATTTCGGGCCGCGGCAAAGACGTCGCGCGCCGTGGCGCCCGATTGGTGGGGCGCAGCCTCCCTGGCGATCCAGTGGCCGGATACGCGATCTTCGAGCACGTCATCGGGCCATTCGACACTGCGCGACTGGCCGAAGTGTCCGGCGAGTCCTTCGAGCAGGCGCCCGTTCAGGATGATGCCGCCGCCGATGCCGGTGGAGATCGTCAGGAAGACCATGTCTTCGCGACTGCCGGCGCCAAAGGCGTATTCGCCCCAGGCTGCCGCATGGGCATCGTTTGCAGCCAGCACCGGCACGCCTGCCAGCTGCCCGATCGTCTCCGTCAGCGGAAAACGATCGGGGATGTCGAGGGTCTTGCGGTTGAGCGCCGACCAATGGCCGTCGTCGACGATACCGGTGACCGCGGCGCCGACCGCGCCGTAGGCGCCGCGCCAGGGCTCGATCGCGCCGAAAAGGGCGGTGAGCCACTGCCCCGGATCGCCTGCGCGGGGGGTCGGCATCCGCAGCGTGTCGACGATCTCTGTCCCCCGGACGAGGGCGGCCAGCATCTTCGTGCCGCCGACGTCGATCGCGAGAACGGTCCGGGGCTCAGCCATTTTCAGACCTCGCTTCCGGCAAGCGTCTGGTCGAGCGCCTGCCTGAACCAAGACGTCACGTGCTCTGGCCGCGTGATCGCGGAGCCGACGACGACGGTGAAGGCCCCGGCCTGTAGCGCCTGGGCGGCCTGTTCGGGCGTGCGCACGCAGCCCTCGGCGACCACGTGAGGGGTCAGCCTGGACATGGCGGCGATGAGGGCGAAGTCCGGTTCGGTCGGCTCGACCGGTCCGGTGTAACCGGCAAGGGTGGAGCCGACGATGTCGGCGCCTTCGGTAAGGGCCCGCTCGGCGTCGGCGAAAACCGAGCAATCGGCCATGGCGACCTTGCCGGCTGCGTGGATGCGCTCGATCAGCGTTCTGGTCGCGACCGGCCGTTCGCGGGCGGTGGCATCATAGGCGATGATATCGGCGCCGGCTTCCGCCAGGGCATCGACGTCCTCGATGAAGGGGGTGATGCGGATCGGCGAGGTCTCAAGGTCACGCTTGACGAGACCGATGATCGGGCGATCGGTCGCCTGGCGCACGGCGCGAACATAGTCCGCGGATTCGATGCGAAGGGCCGTTGCGCCGCCGTCGAGTGCTGCCAGCGCGAAACCGACAACCATGGCGGCATTGTCCATCACGCCGCCCTTCACCGGTTGGCAGGAAACGATCAGGCCGTGCTTGAGGCTATGGATGTCGAAGGTCACGCAGGCTCTCCCAATGGAGGCCTCACGGTATCAGTGTAAGACCAGATTGCAACAGGAATTATACTGGTATTATCGCATCAGTTCGATGACGAAATCGTAGACGTCGCCCCGGTACTTGGTCTGGGTGAACTCGACGATCTGCCCGTCGGCCAAGAAACAGCGCCGCTCCATGACGAGCAGGCTCGTATCCTCGGGCGTTGCGAGCAGGCGCCGCTCCTCCTCGCTCGCAGGCTTTGCCTGCATGCGCTGCAGCGCCCGAACGGGAAGCGCCCCGTGGGCGGCCAGATATTCGTACAGCGATGCGCCGATTGCGTCGGGATCCGGCACGAAGCGGGCGGGAAGCGACGCCGTTTCGATCGCGATCGGGGTGTCGTTGGCCGTTCTCAAGCGCCGGAGGCGTACGATTTTTTCTCCCGCGGGAATGCCGAGTGCCATCATTTCGGCGGGTGATGGACGGCTGATTTCGCGCGAAATCCAGGTGCAGCCGGGCTCAAGGCCACGCGAGCGCATATCTTCGGAGAAGCTCGTCATCGTCGCCAGCGACTTCTCGACGCGTGAGGAAACCACGGTCTTTGCGCCCTGGCGACGGTCGAGCAGGCCGTCGGCGACGAGCCCTTCGATCGCCTTGCGCACGGTGACGCGCGAGATCGAAAGGCCCTCGCTCAAGTCCCGTTCGCTGGGAATGACCGCGCCGCGGCGAAGGGTCGACGCATTGATCGCCTGCTTGATCGCCTCTTCCAGGCGACGGTAGAGCGGCTCGCCGCTGTCGCCCGACATGGCGCGTGCAAGAAAATCGAGAGTTGCTTGATCGCTCATGAGGACCACCTTTTCGAGATGAGTCCTTATGCAAAATTTTTTGTCGGTTTTAAACTGGTATTATCAGCTGGGTTCATGCGAGTGCCGATTTGTCGCCTCAGCGCCGCATCCGGCGGCGAGCGCCGGCGCGTTCCGCGCGGGCCACCGCCAATCTCCACTCAGTTTCCTTGCCCGCTTTCGATCTTGCCGGATGCGCTCAGCCGGTTCTCGGCGCGCGTCACCGCAAGGCTGTCGGCAGGGCTTCCCGACGGGGCGCCATCGCCGAAGACATCCATGGTGCAGGTGTGCAGGATCGTGGTCGGCTCGCTGGTGTGGTTCCACATCGTATGGACGCGCAGCGACGGGAAATGGGCCGAGTCGCCCGCCTCGAGAACCATCGGCTCGCCGTCCACTTCCAGCGTCAGCGCGCCCTCCAGGATGAAGAAAATCTCTTCCCCCTCATGCGACATCGGCTCGCTGCGATGGCCGGGCGGCTCGTGGATGATGGTGCTTCTGAGCACGTTGCCCGGAAACGACGCGGAGAGCCGCTCGTAGGAGACCGCCTTACCGCTGTCTCCGCCGAGGCCGTAGACGGGCCGGTCTTCGCGGCGGGTGAATGGCGTCGCCACCTTCGGCGGGTTGAGGAAGCTGCCGGCCTCGACCTTCAGCGTCCGACAGACGGCGATCAGCGAGGTCAGCGACGGAACGGTGATGCCGCGTTCGATCTGCGAGATGAAGCCGACGGAAAAGCCTGCCTCGTCGGCGACCTCCTGAAGCGTCATTTTCAGCGCCTTGCGCCTCTGGCGCAGGCGATCGCCGAGCGACGGCGCCTCTGCCTCGCCGGTCGATGCGCCGCTGGCATGGTCCGTCGTCACTGTCTGTCCCCTTCTCGTCTCTCCTCAAGCTAGGGTGCACGCCGAATTCCTGTCAATCGTTTTTAGGTATCCTAAAAAACTCGACGACGGCGGCGGTCGGGGCGGCAATGGCAGCTTCCGGCGGACGGACGCCGAGGACGAGGGTAAGCACGACGCTGCCGTCTCAAGAACTGCTGCGCGGCTGCTCCACCGTCGCCGCCACGATCCGGCGCACGACCGGCAGAACAAGGAGCAGGCTCGGGAACGCGACCAGCCAGGAGAAGGCCCAAGCCTGGAGCCATAGGGAGAGCAAGCCCGGCTGAAAACCGCTGCCGCTCGCGGTAGAGACGAAGGAGACGATAGCGGACATCAGCACCGAAAGGACAAGTGGCATGACGATCGCCTGATAGCGGTGAGGAAGCTTCTTTGGCATGCGGGTGAACTCCGGGATCTTGAGGAGAAGGGAATGGCTGTCGAGCGCCCGCGTCGGGCGGTTTTCGTCGCTAGGCCTGCGCCAGCTCGCGGATGAAGCTCTCGAGGCTGCGGGGTTCGCGCTGAAGGGCTGCACGAAGGGTTAGGCTGTTGCCGCCGAGGCCGACTTCGGCATAGTGGGCGTGCACCCTGGCGAGCAATTCCAGCTGGTGGTCGGTGTATTTTGCCGCAATCGGCTTTGCCCATTCGTGGAAGCCGATGTCGGCCGCAACGATCGGCCGGCCGAGCGCGGCGCTCATCATGCGGGCGATTTCTTCGCGGTTGTGCCGGCCCTCGGCGCTGAGTTCCAGCGTCGCATGGGCGAGCCGGTCCTCGGTGAGCGCGATGGCCGCGACCTCGGCAACATCACGGTAGTCGACACGGGCGATGCGCGTTGTCGTCGGAAACGGCTCGGCGAAGGTGCCGGTTGTAAGCACGTTCGCCCAGGCGGGGCGAAGGTTCTGCATGAAGTTTGCCGGATGCAGGATGGTGTATTCGAGGGTCGAGGAATAGAGCGCGTCCTCAACCGGGATCTTGGCAGCATGGTTCTTCAGCCGGATATGGGTCGGCTGGATCACCGAGGAGAAGACGAACTTCCGGACGCCGGCGCGCACGGCCGCTTCGACCATCGACACACCCATCGCCGTTTCGTCCGGCGCAAAGGCGGGACCTATATGGAAGACGCCGGCGGCACCCTCGAGCGCCCGGTCGAGGCTGCCGCGTTCGCGCAGATCGCCGATCGCGATCTCGGATGCACCACGAGACCTTGCAAGCGCGCCCTGCGTTTCGTCGCGAACGAGGGCGCGAATTGTTGCGCCGCGTCGCGAAAGCTCGGGAACGACGAGACCGGCGAAGCGGCCGGTGGCGCCGACAACGAGGATGGTGTTGGAACGCTGGTTCATCTGATCTGCCCTTGATGCCGCGAGGAGTGATGGCTTCAAGTTAATGACACATAAGAATGCGGACAATCGGCGCCGATTGTGATTTATTATGCCGAAAAACGGGATTATGTCATGAGCCGCATCGAAGATCTGGAAGCCTTCCTGGCCATCGTCGAACATGGCAGCCTGACGGCCGCCGCCAAGCGGCTGGGTCGACCGCTGCAGACCGTCAGTCGGTCGCTCGCCATGCTCGAAGCGGAAGTCGGCGTGGAGCTGGTGCATCGCACGACCCGCCGCTCGATGCCGAGCGAGGCGGGCGAGAGCTTCTACCGGCGCGTCAAGCCGGCGGTGGAGGAGATCCACGAGGCGCGCGCGGAGGCGGCGCAGCGTCGATCCGAACCGTCAGGTGTCCTGCGCCTCGGAGCGCCCGTCCTGTTTGCCCCGCGTTTCCTGATGCCTTTGATCGCCGAATACATGGCGAAGTACCCGGAGGTCGAGGTGGACCTCGACCTTTCCGATGCCTTCGTCGACCTCGCTGTGAGCGGCCTCGATCTGGTCGTGCGGATCGGGGATCTCCAGGATTCCGGATTGACCGGCAAGCGCTTGGGCGCGCTTCGCCGGGTGGTCTTCGGCTCACCCGCCTATTTCCACCGCTTCGGACGACCGTCGCACCCGTTGGAACTGACCGAGCACCGTTGCGTCACGCGCACCGGGGACGAGAGACCCGGCGTCTGGATGTTCACCGTCGACGGTCGCGCGCGTGCGGTCAAGGTGAGCGGCGCGTTTCGCACCAACTCGATGAACGCGATCTATTCGGCGGTGGAAGAGGGGCTTGGCCTCGGCTTTTCGCCGCTCTGGCAGATCAAGCACCTGATCGACGCGGGCAAGGTCGAAACCGTGCTTGAAGACTTCGAGCCTGCGGCGGTGCCGATCCACGCGCTCTGGCTGGAAGGGCGGAACCCTTCGGCAAAGATCCGCCGCTTTCTCGATCTGCTCGGCGAGCGGCTGAAGCTCGATCGCCTCTAGGCGGAAAGAGGAGTCGCTCGTTACGGCATCCCTCGCGATGTGTGACGCCGCCTACTTCGCGAACTTCTTGGCGCCGGCGACGCAGAGAACGATCGCGCCGGTCGCCGCCAGCATGCTCCAGCTGACCGGTTCTCCGAGAAGCGTCGCGGCGAGCGCAAGACCGAAGAAGGGCTGCAGCAACTGCAACTGTCCGACGCCGGCGACGCCGCCGAGCGCAAGGCCGCGATACCAGAAGACGAAGCCGACGAGCATGCTGAAGAGCGAGACATAGGCAAGACCCGCCCAGGCGCCGTTCGTGACGCTTGCGAAGGAGGCCGGCAGCGTGAAGAGCGTGAGCGCCAGCATGATCGGCAGCGAAAGCACGAGCGCCCAGCAGATCACCTGCCAGCCGCCAAGTTTCCGCGACAGGCTGGCACCTTCGGCATAGCCGAGACCGCAGACGATGATGGCGCCGAGCATCAAGAGGTCGCCGACGGGCGATGCGGCAAAGCCCTGCACCAGCGCAAAACCGACGACGGCAGCGCTGCCGAGCGAGGAGAAGAGCCAGAAGGCCGGGCGCGGCCGCTCGCCGGCGCGCATGACGCCGAAGATCGCCGTTGCCAGCGGCAGAAGGCCGACGAAGACGATCAGATGCGCCGAGGTGACATGCTGCAAGGCGAGGGCGGTCAGCAGAGGAAAGCCGAGCACGACGCCGAAGGCGACGATTGCGAGTGACACCAGGTCGGCCTTCGCCGGGCGCGGCTGGCGGAAAACGAGGAGCAGCAGGAGGCCGAGCAGGCCGGCGATCGCCGCACGCGCCACCGTCAGGAACACCGGATCGAAATCCATCACCGCGACGCGGGTCGCGGGCAGTGATCCGCTGAAGATCAACACCCCGAGAAAACCGCTTACCCAACCGTCTGCCGTCTTGTCCATGATAGGCTCCTTTTTCGCCTGTATCGGTCGAAAGGTCTCGCTCTGCCAGAGACAATGCGGTACAGTTTTGCAAAACTGTATTGGATAGATGAGCAGTACGGATGACGATTCAGGACTTGGAGATCGGCGGCGAAACGCTGCTCGAAGGCGTGATGGCGACGATCCGGCAACGGATCGCGGGACGCGTCCTGACGCCCGGCGCCAAGCTTCCTTCGATCCGCGCCTTCGCCAGCACGATGCGCGTATCGAAGTCCACGGTGGTCGAAGCCTATGAGCGGCTGGTGGCCGAAGGGGTCATCCGTTCGAAGCCGGGCGCCGGCTTCTTCGTGTCGGCGCCACTGGCACCCCTGTCACTGGCCGAAATTGGACCGCGGCTCGATCGCGCGGTCGACCCGCTCTGGGTGTCGCGCCAGGCACTGGAAACGGGCGGTGCCGTACTGAAGCCCGGCTGCGGCTGGCTGCCGCCGAACTGGATGCCGGAGGCCGCCATTCGACGCGCGCTCAAATCCGCGGCGCGGCTGGAGGCGAGCGGGCTGACGGATTACGGAACGCCGCTCGGCCACCGGCCGCTGCGCCAGCTTCTGGCGCGCCGCCTCGGCGAGCATGGCGTCGAAGCGTCGCCCGACCAGATCATCCTGACGGAATCCGGCACCCAGGCGATCGACCTTCTCTGCCGCTTCCTGCTCGAGCCCGGCGATACGGTCGTGGTCGACGACCCCTGCTATTTCAATTTCCACGCTTTGCTGCGCGCCCATAGGGCCGAGGTGGTGAGCGTGCCCTATACGCCGTCCGGGCCCGACCTCGAGAAATTCGCCGAAGTCCTGACGACGCATCGGCCGCGCCTCTACATCACCAACTCCGGCCTTCACAATCCGACGAGCGCCACGCTCTCGCCTGTCGTCGCTCACCGCCTGCTGAAGCTTGCCGAACAGGCCGGGCTGACGATCGTCGAGGATGACATCTTCGCCGATTTCGAACATGCGCCGGCGCCGCGGCTTGCCGCCTTCGACGGGCTCGATCGTGTCGTGCAGATCGGCAGCTTTTCAAAGACCCTTTCGGCCTCGATCCGCTGCGGCTTCATCGCCGCACCGCGAGACTGGATCGAGGGGCTCATCGACCTGAAAATCGCCACCACCTTCGGCGGGCCGAGCCTTTCGGCCGAACTCGTCTACGTGATGCTCAAGGACGGCAGCTATCGCAAGCATATGGAGGCGCTGCGCCAGCGCCTGGCGCGGGCGATGAGCGAGACTACGGCGCGGCTCGGCGACCTCGGCATCACGCCATGGATCGAGCCACAGGCCGGCATGTTTCTCTGGTGTCGCCTGCCTGGTGGTATCGATGCCGCCGACGTGGCGCAAAAAGCGCTGCAGCAGGAGATCGTGTTGGCGCCCGGAAACGTCTTTTCCCATGCCGGCACGGCCAACGGCTTCATGCGCTTCAACGTTTCCCAATGCGATGACGAAAGGCTCTTCAAGCTTCTGCCTTCGATCATGCGCCAATGCGGTGTCGCGCGGCTGGGCTGAGCGGATCGGCCGCTGATGGCGATTGCACGTTTTGGAGGCAATCTCCGGCCATTGTGGAGAAGGGGAGGTTGATCCGAGCCTCGCCGATCTGTTGTGCCGCGGAGTCGGGCAGGTTTTGCCTATTTTTTGCGCAACACGCTTCTTCCTTGCGCTATCGCAGCTGTCCGCCGGCGCGCTTGCCTACGGGCAAAGGCAGTTTTCGTGGATTCTCGGCCGTGAATCCGACTTGGCACGATTAATGCTTCTTAACTGACAACGGTCGTCGGGCAGCCACTCTGGATTGCCCAGCCGCTTCGGAACCAAGCCATTCCTGGCGTCATGTGAGAGAACGAAATGACAAAGTTTAAGCTCGAATACATCTGGCTCGACGGTTACAAGCCCACCCCGAACCTGCGCGGCAAGACCCTGATCAAGGAATTCGACGCTTTTCCGCAGCTTGAGCAGCTGCCGCTTTGGGGCTTTGACGGTTCCTCCACGATGCAGGCCGAAGGCAGCAGCTCGGACTGCGTGCTGAAGCCGGTCGCCGTCTACCCGGATCCGGAGCGCAAGAACGGCGTTCTGGTTCTCTGCGAAGTCATGATGCCGGATGCCAAGACGCCGCATCCGTCCAACACCCGCGCTACGGTCCTTGAAGACGATGGCGCCTGGTTCGGCTTCGAACAGGAATACTTCTTCTACCAGAACGGCCGCCCGCTCGGCTTCCCGGACGCCGGCTACCCCGCGCCGCAGGGCCCCTATTACTGCGGCGTCGGCTTCAGCAACGTTGGCGACGTGGCTCGCAAGATCGTCGAAGAGCACCTCGACATCTGCCTGGCTGCGGGCATCAACCATGAAGGCATCAATGCCGAAGTCGCCAAGGGCCAGTGGGAATTCCAGGTGTTCGGTAAGGGCTCGCGCAAGGCTGCCGACGAGATCTGGCTTGCCCGCTACCTCTTGCAGCGCCTGACGGAAAAGTACGGCATCGACGTCGAATACCACTGCAAGCCGCTCGGCGACACCGACTGGAACGGCTCGGGCATGCATGCCAACTTCTCGACCGCCTACATGCGCGAAGTCGGTGGCAAGGAATACTTCGAAGAGCTGATGGCTGCCTTTGCCGAGGCTCGCGCCGATCACATCGCCGTCTACGGTCCTGATAACCACATGCGCCTGACCGGCAAGCACGAAACCGCCTCGATCCACCAGTTCAGCTACGGTGTGGCCGACCGCGGCGCGTCGATCCGCGTTCCGCACAGCTTCGTCAACAACGACTACAAGGGTTACCTCGAAGATCGCCGCCCGAACTCCAAGGGCGACCCCTACCAGATCGCCTCGCAGATCCTGAAGACGATCTCGACGGTTCCGACCGACGTCGAAAAGCGCGAAGCCGCCTGATTTTATGGCCCGGCGCGCCTGCGTGCGCCGGGCCAAATCGACGGGGTTGCGCTTTTCGCGACCAACAAAAAACGCCCCGCGGCTTGCGGGGCGTTTTTTGTTGGTCCTATCGGCGAGCGTTCAGGCCGCGCGCACGAAGTGGTCGGGTTCCACCTCGCGGATCGTCGCCTGATCTGCGGCCGACCGGCGGCGCGTTTCATCCGCGTGCGCTGAACTCACGTGGGCGTTCGGGTCGTCGAAGCGGATGTCCGGGTCCGGTACGGCCGAGAGCAGCAGCTTGGTGTAGGGATGGGCCGGATTGTCGATGACCTTGCCGGTGTTGCCCCATTCGACGATCTGCCCGGCGTACATCACCGCGATGTCCTCGGCGACGTAGCGGGCGGTCGCGATGTCGTGGGTGATGTAGAGCAGGCCGAGGTTCATCTCGCGCTTCATTTCACTCAAGAGATTGAGCACGCCGAGCCGCACGGACACATCGAGCATCGAGGTGGGCTCGTCGGCGACGATGACCTCGGGCTTGGCGGCGAGCGCCCGGGCGATGTTGACACGTTGGCGCTGGCCGCCGGAGAGTTCGTGCGGATACTTCGGCGCGACGATGTCAGGATCGAGCTTCACCTGCCTCAGCAGCGCCTTGATCTCCTCGGCGACGGCCGCACCCTTGATGTCAGGACGATGCAGCATCAGCGGCCGCTTCAGGTGGTAGGCGATCGTGTGGGCCGGATTGAGCGAGGCGAAGGGATCCTGGAAGATCATCTGCACCGAGCGGCGATAGTCGGCGATTTCCCTGGCGCCGGCGGCATCGACAGGCCTGCCTTTGTAGAGCAGCCGTCCTTCGCTCGGCTCGTATTCGCGCATCGCGATGCGGGCGCAGGTGGTCTTGCCGCTGCCGGATTCGCCGACGACGGCGAGTGCTCGTCCCGCATGCAGAGAGAACGAGATGGACCGTGCGGCGCGCACGGCGCCCGGTCCGTTGCCGAAGGTCTTGCTGACCTTGTCCAGGGTGAGGATGGGGTCCAGGGTCAGGGTGGGTGCGGATGGACCGGTCATCGAAGAACGCCTCCGTGCAGCGAGGGGAAGGAGGCCCAGAGCTTCTTGGTATAGTCGTGCTCGGGTGTCCGGTAGATGGCGTCGGCGGTGCCCTGTTCGACCAGCTTGCCGCCGAGCATGATGCCGATGCGGTCGCAGAACTGCACCATCAGCCCGAGGTCGTGGGTGATGAAGAGCACGGCAAAGCCGAGCTTGCGCCGGAGTTCGTTGATCCGCTGCAGGATCTCGCGCTGCACGACCACGTCGAGCGCCGTCGTCGGCTCGTCCATGACGATCAGCCGCGGATCGAGCGCCAGGCAGATGGCAATGACGATGCGCTGGCGCATGCCGCCGGAAAACTGGTGCGGATAGTCGCGCATCCGGTCCGGCGAAATATCGACGAGCCTGAGCATCTCGGCGGTGCGGTCGCGCGCCTGCGCGCGGGTGATGCGCTTGTGCGTTCTCAATACGTCGTAGAACTGCTGCTCGATGCGCAGGACCGGGTTCAGCGAATTCATCGCGCTCTGGAACACCATTGCCACTTCGCGCCAGCGGAAGTCGGCGAGATCCTTCTGATCGAGATCGAGCACGTTGCGGCCATCGAGCAGGATGGCGCTGTGCTTGCGGATCAGCGCCGGCGGCTTGTGCAGGCGGCTGATGGCAAAGGCGATCGTGCTCTTGCCACAGCCGCTCTCACCGGCGAGGCCGAAGACTTCGCCGGGTGCAACGTCGAAGCTGACATTGTCGACGGCGCGGAAATCGTTGGTCTCGCCAATGTAATCAATGGTCAGGTTCTTGACGGAAAGCAGAGGTGCGGTCACAGGCGGCCCTCCCCGGAGCGGATGAGCGCGGACCAGCGGCCGAGCCGGTTGCCGGTGCGAAGTCGCGGATTGGCGATTTCGTCGACGGCAAAGTTGAGCAGCGACAGGCCGATGCCGAGGAAGGCAAGCGCGAAGCAGGGTGTCAGAATGTCCCACCAGGCGCCGACGGAAAGGGCGGACGCCTTCTGCGCCGCGTAGAGCATGGTGCCCCAGGAGACGACCTTGGGGTCGCCGAGGCCGAGGAACTCGAGCGTCGCCTGGGTGATGATCGCAAAGATCACGCTGCCGATGAAGTTGATGCCGACGATCGAGATCAGGTTGGGGAAGATCTCGAAGGTCATGATGCGCCAGCGCGGCTCGCCCATCATTTCGGCCGATTTCACATAGTCCTTCTGCTTGACCGAAAGCGTCTCGGCGCGGGTGACGCGAGCGCCCCAGGCCCAGGACGTGCAGCCGAGAATGAGGGCGATCACCCAGGGGCTTGCCTGGCCGATGAAGGCGGCAAGCACCAGCAGCAGCGGCAGGTTCGGCACAACGAGCACCATGTTGGTGAAGAAGCTGATGATCTCGTCGATCTTGCCGCCGCGATAGCCGGCGATGATGCCGAGCGCCGTGCCCACGATCGTGATCAGCAGCCCGGCGCCGAAGCCGACGGCAAGCGAGGTGCGGGCGCCGTAGACGAGACGGGCAAAGACATCCTGGCCGATGCGGGTGGTGCCGAGCCAGTGTTCGAGCGACGGCGCCTGGTGCGGCCGTCCGACACGGGCGCTCGGATCGTAGGAGGTCAAGAGAGGTGCTGCGATCGCCACAGCCAAGATGAAGGCGACGATCAGCGCCCCGACCATGGCCTTGCGGTTATGGATGAGCGGGAAGGAGGAAGTCTTCATATCACGCCCTCTTCAGTCGCGGGTCGAGCAGCACGTAGCTGACATCGACGACGAAGTTGGCGATGAGCATGGTGGCGGTCATGATCAAGAGCTGTCCCTGGATGACGGGGTAATCGCGGGCGAGGATCGCCTGGTAGAGGATGTTGCCGAGACCCGGATAGTTGAACACCACCTCGGTCACCAGCGAGCCGCCGAGCACGGTGCCAATGGCGATCGCAAGGCTCGACACGGTCGGCAGCAGCGCGTTTCGCGCGGCGTACCAGAGCATGACGCGGGTGTCGGAGAGCCCCTTGGCGCGGGCCATGACGATGTAGTCCTCGCCAAGCAGATTGATCATGTTGTTGCGCATGGTCACGGCGAAGCCGCCGGTCAGAACGGCGCAGAGCGTCAGCATCGGCAGGATGCCGTGATAAAGCACGCTGCCCAGATATTCGAAGGTGAAGGCCGGGTCGAGCGCCGGGTCGGCGGAATAGCCGGTCGGGAACCAGCCAAGCGTGAAGCCGAAGGTGAAGACGACGATCAGCGAGGTGACGACGGCCGGAACCGAGGTCGCGAATATCGCGCCGACGGAAACGATGACGTCGAACAGGCTGCCGCGCCGCCAGGCGGCGAGAATGCCGAGGAAGGTGCCGAGCGCGAAGCTGACGATGGTGGCGGTGCCCATCAGGCCGACGGTCCAGACGAGCGCATTGCCGAGCACCGTGGTCACCGGCAGCGGGAAATATTTGATCGAGCGGCCAAGATCGCCGCTGAAGATGCTGCCGAGATAGGTGAGGTACTGCTGCCAGAGCGGGCCGTCGACGAAGCCGAAGGTGAGTTTCAGGGCCTGCAGGCTTTCGGGCGGCAGCTCGGCGCCGGCGCTCGAAAACATGATCTGCACCGGATCGCCGGGCATCAGCCGCGGCAGGAAGAAATTGATCGTCGCAGCCGCGACGAAGGCCGCCAGGTAGAAGCACAGGCGGCGTAGCAGAAAGGCCATCGGGAACTCCATCGACTGCGGCCGCCACGTGTGGCGTCAGGCGGCAGGGCTGTCTTCTTGTCGGATCGGCCGGCCGTGCAAGGGCCAGGACGATCGCGTGGCGGACGAAGGCCGCCCGCCACTGTTGCGAGACGCGGCGCCCTCGCGGATCGTCGTCCGCGAGGGCGCCGCGCCTTCGATCAGGGATTACTTCACCGGTTCAAGCGCCAGCAGGTGCAGGAGACGCGCCGGGTTGTTGCGGGTGATCGACGGGTTGACGAAGGGGTTTTCCGCCGTCGCCCAGCCTTTGAAGCGCTTGGTGTTGTACTGGTACCAGTTCGGGTTGTTGAACACCGGCATCATGGGCATGTTTTCGGCGACGATGCGCTGCGCCTTGTTCATCGCTTCCTTCTGCTTGGCAGGGTCGGCGGTCTGGGTGAACTCGGTCAGAAGCGCTTCGACTTCCGGATTGAACCAGCGCTGCGAGGTGAAGCGGGTCTTGCCCTTGTCCGACGCGCTGAAGGCGCGCTTGTAGGGGTAGTAGGGCGAGGCCGACGCCGGCAGGCTGTTGATCGCCGCGTCGAAAGTGCCGTTGATGAGGTTGCCGGTCCAGACCGCTTCCTCGGGCGTTTCGATCTTGGCATCGAGGCCAACGGCCTGCAGGCCCTCGACGGCGATCGTCACGGTGTCGATCCAGTCGGTCCAGGAACTCGGAACGATGATCGAGAAGGAGATCTTGCTGCCGTCCGGATTGTCACGGAAACCGTCGCCGTCCTTGTCGACGTAGCCGGCCTCGTCGAGCAGCGCCTTGGCGGCATCCGCGTCGTACTTGCCGTATTTGCCGAAATCGGCGGCAACCGACGGATCGGCCCAGCTCTTGTAGAGCTCGCCCATGCCGGCGGGGTCCTCGTTGAGCGTCGGGTAGCCGTAGCCGGCAACGTCGACCATGGTGCCGCGATCGAGCGCCATGGAGGCGGCACGGCGGAACTTCACGTCATTGAAGGCCTTGCGGTTGTTTTCGTTCGCGGTTTCCTGGTTGAACAGGAAGGCGACCATGCTGCTCGGCGAATACCAGAAGTGGAAGTGCTCCGGGTCCTTGGCGACGTAGACGTTCTCGATATCGGGGATGAAGGAGACGCCCCAGTCGAGCGTGCCCGACGCGGTCGCCGTCAGGATCTGGTTGTTGTCGGCAAGCTGCGGGAAGCGTACGCAGTCGACCTTCAGCGTGGCTGCGTCCCAGTAGTGCGGGTTGCGGCACTGGTCGTAGGTCTGGCCGGTGAAGCGCGGAATTTCCGTCAGCGGACCGCTGCCGACGGGCGTTTCGTTGGCGAAGGTCACCGGCTCGGCGATGTCCTTCCAGACGTGCTCCGGCACGATCGGCAGCTGTGCCAGCTGTTCGGCCGCAAGCGAGCTCGGATTGGCGAGCGTGAAGCGGACGGTCTGGCCATCCACGGCCTCGACGCCGGTGATGAAGGTCCAGATGCTGACGAAGTCGAGCGCCGGGAATTTCTTCAGGTAGTCATAGGTGAACTTGACGTCGGTTGCCGTCAGCGGCTTGCCGTCCGACCATTTCAGGTTCGGACGGAGCTTGATTTCGATCGACTTCAGGTCGTCGGCGAGCTTGAAGCTTTCGGCAAGACGGAAGACCGGCTTGTTGCCGTCGAAGCGGTTGAAGACGACGAGCGGCTCGTAGATGAAATCGAGCGTGCTCTGGCGCGCCGAGGTCTGGTTGAACGGGTTGAAGTTGCGAACCCAGGTGGTCGCCGGTTCGATGTTCGCCGTCAGCACCGTCTGTGCCGCGGCCGGGCCGGCGAGAAGGGCGAGCGCGGTGGCTGCGCCGAGAAGCGATTTTTTCACGGTAGTTCCCCTTTTAGATCGCTAGGATTTCTTGTTTCGGTCAGGCAACGAGGGCGCTGTTGAATATGTCCTCGACTTCCGCATGCACGGCGCGCACGTCGACCTTGAGCGTGCCGAGCCGGGCGTTGGCGGCGTCGATGCGTTTCTGGGCGGCGGCGGTCAGCGGGCTTGCGGCCTTGGCCGCCGCTTCGCTTCCGGCGAGATCGCCATGGCTGTGGAGCGCGATGTCGAAACCGGCATCGAGCACCTGGCGAACACGCTCCGGCAGGGTGCCGCGCAGCGATTCCATGAAGATGCAGTCGGAGACGAGCACGCCGTCATAGCCCATGTTGTTGCGGATGACGTCGTGCATGACCGGCGAGATCGACGCGGGTAGTTCCTTGTCGAAGGCCGAGTATACGACGTGGGCGACCATGGCCCACGGCGTGTCGCGCAGGGCGACGAAGGGCTTGAAGTCGGTGGAGGTCAGCAATTCGCGCGAGGCGTCGACGACCGGGCGCTCCTTGTGCGAATCGAGCGTCGCGCGGCCATGGCCGGGAATGTGCTTCATCACAGGCATGTTGCCGGTCTCGAGCAGGCCGTCGATCACTTCGCGGCCGAGCGCCGCGATGAAGTCCGGGTCGGCGCCGAAGGCGCGGGCGCCGATGACGGAGCTCGTCGTCGCGAAAACGAGGTCGAGCACCGGCGAGCAGCCGCTCGTCAGACCAAGATCGGTCATCATCGTGCCCATGGCCTGGCTCGACAGGCGCAGCGCCTTCTTGCCGAGGGCGAAGTCGTGGCGTGCCAGTTCGGCGAATTCGCCGAAGGAGCGGAACAGCGGCCAGGGGCCGGCGTCCAGATGCTGGACGCGTCCGCCTTCCTGGTCGGTGAAGACGGGGGCGTCTTCGCGGCCGACCGCTTCGCGGAAGCGTTCGATCAGGACCTTCGCCTGGTGCGGATCACGCAGGTTGCGGCGGCCGACGAAGAGGCCGAGCGGGTTGGTTTCGCGAAATAGGGCGAACTCGTCGTCCGAAAGCGTAGGGTTCGGAAGGCCGACAAAAAGGGCGAGGGGTGTCGATGACATTTGGGAGGCTCCGATAATGGGAATTATTTGGAAGGGCGGCGCAGCATGCCCTGGTAGATCCCCTTGTCCGGGGCGGGGATCGGCACGGCGCCGACGGTCTTTGCGTAGAAATCGACGGGGCCGGCATCGCCGATGAAGGCGTAGGCGTGGCCAAGCGTCTTCATGGTGTCGAGGCAGCCGGAAAGCAGGGCGACGCCGATGCCCTTGCCACGGGCTGCGGGGTCGACGCCGGTCGGGCCGAAGAAGCCGGGCGCGGTCGTATCGTAGCAGGCAAAGCCGAGGAGCTTGCCGTCGTCGACGGCAATCAGGCAGGCGACCGGCCGGCGCGTGAAGGCGACAGCCACCTCGCTCGCCCAGTTCTCGCTGAAATTCTCCCGAACCCAGCCGACGACCAGGCCCATTTCCGGCGGCAAGGCAGGACGGATCGTCACCTTGTCGGTTTCGGTTCTGCGCTTGAGTTCGCCGAGGATCGGCGCATACAAGCTCACCAGCATGTCAGGCATATGCTCCTCCACATATTCCTTTATTAAGGAATTGCTGCCTTTGTAATGCAATAGATGGAGGCAACGGGACCGGCTTGTCAATCGCCAATCGTCAGATTTGGGGGGCTATCTGCGTTTCGCAGCCGGGTGTATCGGGCCCGCGAAACGTTTCCGGCGCCGTTGCCGCTGTGCGAAACCATAGGATTGCGCATCGCGGGATCGCGGGATCGCGGGATCGCGGGTCGGGCCGGGAAGACGGCCGGGCAAACGAGCGAGCAGGTGCCCCGGACGCAGAAATTGCACATTTGTACAGCTTTGTTCTTGAGTTGTTCGAAGTATATTTTGATTTACAAAAACACTAACTATCGATGGATGCGCTCATAGCGTGTGAACGCCGAGAATATTTCGACTATTTGGAGCGCGATCAAGTATTTCTTGAGAATAAAAGTATCGTTTCCCGCTCGGGCGAGCCTGGTTTGTTCGTCCGTGCCGACCGGCTACTCAGCCGGGCGCGTCAGAACGAAGACGGCGGGAAGCGCCATCGCGGCGGCGACGATCGCGGCGAGCGAGAAGCCCGGATTGCCGAAGAAGAGGAAGAGGCCGAAGCTAGCGGCCATCAGGCTCACGGCGGTGGTCTTGGCCCGCCGGGAGATCGCTCCCTTTTCACGCCAGAGCCGCAAGGAAGCGCCGAAGACGCGGTGGTTGAGCAGCCATTGCTCGAGCCGCGGCGAGGCGCGGGCAAAAAGCCCGGCTGCCAGCAGCAGGAACGGTGTCGTCGGCAGGATCGGAAGGAAGGCGCCGATGACGCCGAGGCCGACCATCAGCCATGCGAGGCAAAGGTAGAGTAGGCGAAGCGCTGGGTTCACCGGACGGCTCCAGGTTGCGTCATGCTTCGGATGCCTCGACGGCTGTGCCCGTTGCCACCTCCATTGGCGGCCAGCGGCGAAGCGCTTCGGCGCCCTGTTCCGACAGCGCGTAGACGCCGCGGTCGATCTTGTCGAACCAGCCGTAGACGTTGCTGAGCAGGATCCTGGCGGCATCCGGCGCGATCGGGCGCAGGTCGCGTGGGCGCTGCTGGCCCGCTTGCAGGGCGGCAGCGCAGGCAAGTGCCTGCTGCCGATAGGCGGTCATGATCGGCGTGCGGGTGGCACCGCCCGCGGTCGGATCGCCCTTGCGGCGGCGATGCTCGCTGATCAGGCGCGCCCGCTTCCGGTTGTTCTTGCGCGGCATTATGGCGGAGGCCGCGAGGATGACGTCGACCATGCCGTTGTCGGCGACCGAAAGCATGCCGAATCCGAGCCGCCGGCAGAGATCGCGGAAACGGCGGTCGCTCTCGCGCCCCTTTCCCTTGGCCGAGACGCGGGCGGCGACCCATACTTCGTCACCGGCGCTGGCCCGGTCGACCGCCTGGAGGATCAGTTCGAGATTGAAGGTCAGCTTCAGCTCGCACACGACCACCAGCGGCGGTTCGTCATCGCTGAGCGCGACGATATCGCAGCCGCCGATCTCGCCCTTGACGCTATAGCCGCGGGTTTCGAGGAAGTTCTTGATCGGCTGATAGAGGGTCGTCTCCAAACCTGTGGATCCTGTCCTTGTCGAAAGCGAGTGGCGGCAACGGCTGCTCAAATCGGTGGCGACGCACCTTGGCGGATAGGACTAGCAGATAATGCCGATCGCCGGCGTTGTCATCACGTCGCAGCGCCGCTAGGCCGTGCCTGCGGACATCAGCGAGAAATCGTAGGCGGCGACATGGCTGCGGAAGGCCTCCTGGGCCCTCGACTGGTTTTGCCGGTGGGTTGAAATCATCGACATCTGGTGGTTCCCGGACTAGCCGGTCCGCGGACACAGTAGCAGCCTTTGCTTCGTCCTAACCTTGTGTTGTGCTATACTATCCGTCGAGAGGCCTTCTTTCGAGAGGCGTCGGGCATGCGAGGTTCTGACGACGGATGTTGCGAACCCTCACGCTGTTGCTTGTGTTGATCTCGTTCTTCGCGTTTCCAGCTTCGCCGCGGGCCGAAAACGATCGCGTCGCCTTGGTGCTGCATGTCAACGGCGCCATCGGTCCGGCGACCGCCGAATATGTGCGGCGCGGCCTGACAAGGGCGGAGCAGCGCCGCCTTCCACTGGTCATCCTGCAGATGGATACGCCCGGCGGTCTCGACACCTCGATGCGCGAGATCATCCGCGCGATCCTTGGCTCCCCCGTGCCCGTTGCCAGCTATGTCGCGCCGAGCGGGGCGCGGGCGGCGAGCGCCGGCACCTATATCCTCTATGCCAGCCACGTGGCCGCCATGGCGCCGGGAACCAATCTCGGGGCGGCGACGCCGATTGCGATCGGCGGCGACATGTTCGGCCCGGGTAAGGACGGCGATACCGGCAAGGACGGCGGCAAACAACCGCCGGCGCAAAGCGCCGCCGAGGCGAAGCTTGTCAATGATGCCGTGGCCTATATCCGCGGGCTGGCGGAGTTGCGCGGGCGCAACGTCGATTGGGCCGAAAAAGCGGTGCGCGAGGCCGCAAGCCTTTCGGCCGAAGCAGCGATCCGTGAGAAGGTCGTCGATTTCACTGCAGCGGATGTCGCCGATCTCCTGAAACAGGCGAACGGCAGGACGGTGCGCGTCGGGCAGCACGACGTCGCGCTCGATACGACAGGGCTTGTCGCCGAAGACTTCGTGCCCGACTGGCGCACCCGGCTTCTGTCGGTGATCACCGATCCCAACATCGCGGTGATCCTGATGATGATCGGCATTTACGGCCTGATCTTCGAGTTCCTGTCACCGGGGTCGGTTGCGCCGGGCACCGTCGGCGGCATCTGCCTGCTGCTCGGGCTTTATGCGCTCTCGGTGCTGCCCGTCAGCTACGCCGGCATCGGCCTGATCCTGCTCGGGATCGGATTGATGGTCGCCGAGGCGCATTCGCCAACCTTCGGCGTGCTCGGCGCCGGCGGCAGCATTGCGCTCGTGCTTGGCGCCGCAATCCTCTTCGACACGGATACGCCGGGCCTTGAGGTCTCCTGGTCCGTGCTGGCGACGCTTGCCGCCGCAAGCCTCGGCTTCAGCCTGCTCGTCGCGCGCCTCGCCTTCAGTTCACGCCATCATGCGGTGGTGACCGGCGGAGAACAGATGATCGGCCTTGCCGGCAAGGTCGAGAGCTGGACGGGGGCGGCCGGCTACGTAATTGCCCATGGCGAGCGCTGGCAGGCCGTCAGTGCGGAGACGCTGTCGAAGGGCGAGGCTGTAAAGGTCATCGGGCGGAACGGACTGACGCTCGAAGTGATCCGCGACGGGTAGAAGCCGGAGCGGCGTGGACGAGCGGAATGGAGGAATGATCATGGACATGTTCGGGAGCCTTGCTCCTTTTGCCGCGTTGCTGGTGCTTATCATTCTCGTCATCGCCTATTCGATCCGCATTTTGCGCGAATACGAACGCGGCGTGGTCTTCACGCTCGGCCGTTTCACCGGGGTCAAGGGGCCCGGCCTGATTCTCCTCGTTCCCTATGTCCAGCAGATGGTGCGGGTCGATCTCCGTACCCGTGTGCTGGATGTGCCGAGCCAGGACGTCATCTCCCATGACAACGTGTCCGTGCGTGTCAGCGCCGTCATCTATTTCCGGGTGATCGACGCTGAGAAGTCGACGATCCAGGTCGAGGATTTCATGATGGCGACCAGCCAGCTGGCGCAGACGACGCTGCGCTCTGTGCTCGGCAAACACGACCTCGACGAGATGCTGGCCGAGCGCGACCGGCTGAACGAGGACATCCAGAAGATCCTCGACAGCCAGACGGACGCCTGGGGCATCAAGGTCGCAACCGTTGAAATCAAGCATGTCGACATCAATGAGAGCATGATCCGCGCGATCGCCCGGCAGGCTGAAGCCGAGCGCGAGCGGCGCGCCAAGGTGATCAATGCCGAAGGCGAACAGCAGGCGGCCGCAAAGCTGCTCGAGGCCGCCGAAATCCTGTCGCAGCAGCCCCAGGCCATGCAATTGCGTTATCTCAGCACGCTCAACGTCATTGCCGGCGAGAAGAACTCGACCATCGTCTTCCCGTTCCCGATGGAAATCGGCGGGCTCTTCGGCCTCAAGGCCGACAAGCCCGCCGGTGAGCCGCAGGGCTGATCAGGCCGCCTTGTCGAGCCTGGCGACTTTCAGCAGGTCGTCGACAGCACCGGGTGCGGCCGCCACGACCGGCGCCCAGTCGGTGAGAGCCTCGCCGCGCACCGGAAAGGGCAAGGTCCAGCCACCGGCCTCGTTCACCAGGCAATAGCCGCCAAGGCAATCCCAGGCATGCATGTAGGGCTCGTAATATCCGACGAGCCGGCCGGCGGCGACATAGGCGATCATCAGCGCGCCGGAGCCGTTGCGCATGAAGTTGCCGCCATTCGAAAGCAGACGCTCGACGATCGCGCCCATCTCGCCGGGTTTCACCTTGTCGTTGGCGCCGAGCCCGGTGACGGCGTTGCGGATCGTGCGCGTGCCGTCGAGGCGAAGCGGTTTTCCGTTCAGCGTCGCGCCCCGGCCGGTTGCCGCTGCATAGGTTTCCTCGTGGCAGGGTGCGTGGATGACGCCGATCACCGGCTTTTCCGCATGCACGACGGCGATCGAGACGCACCAGTTCGGCATGCCGTTGACGAAGGGCGTGGTGCCGTCGATCGGGTCGAGCACCCAGGTGAAGCCGGACGTGCCGGCAAGGAGACCATGCTCTTCGCCAAGCACGCCATCGTCAGGAAAGGCGGCCGCAATCTTGTCGCGGATCAGGGTCTCGACGTTGCGGTCGGCGATCGACACGACGTCGTGGGCATCGCGCTTGGTTTCGATGACGAGCGTGTCCCGCTTCAGGAAATAATCATAGGCGACCCGGCCGGCCTCCTCGGCCATGGATTTGGCAAGCGCGAACCGGGCGTCGAGGCCGGCAATTTCAGCAGTCATGCAAGTGTCCTTCTCGTATCCAGCTATAAAAATCATCCGTCAATCAAAGCGAGGCCGCGGTTGCGAAAGCCGATGGCGACCTCTGTGGCTGGAGATAACATTTCCTCGACCGCCTGATCGACAACAAACAGGAGGCCCGCCGGCGTTTCGACTTCGTATTCGACGTGGCCGCCGAGATAGGCGGCGCTGCTGATCGTGCCGGCAAGGGCAGCCCCCTTGGCCGGCGTCAGCGTCACCGCGTTCGGTCTTACGGCCAGTTTCGACGGGCCGGGTCGGGCGCCCTTGGAGGGCAGGCGATGCTCGAGGCCGCCGATGCGGATCGTCGCCTGGCCGGCGTCGCTTGCCGTCACCTCGCAGGGCAGCACGTTGGCCTCGCCCATGAAATCGGCGATGAAGGTTGAGGCCGGCTGCTCGTAGAGGTCGCGCGGTGCGCCTTGCTGGGCGATCGCACCATCCTTCATGACGATGATGCGATCGGAAACGGCAAGCGCCTCGTCCTGGTCGTGGGTGACGTAGACGGCGGTGAAGCCGAGCCGCTGCTGCAGTTCGCGGATCTCGGTGCGCACCCGGCGGCGCAGGCGCGCATCGAGGTTGGAGAGCGGTTCGTCGAGCAGCAGCACCTGTGGTTCGAGCACCAGCGCCCGGGCAACCGCCACACGCTGCTGCTGGCCACCCGAGAGCTCGGCTGGAAGTCGCTGGCCGAGGCCGCCGAGACCGACGAGCTGCAGGCCCTCTTCGGCGCGCTCACGCGCCTCCTTCTTCTTGATGCCGGAGGATTCGAGCCCATAGGCGACGTTGTCGAGTGCCGACATGTGCGGGAAAAGCGCGTAGGACTGGAACACCATGGAGACGTCGCGCTCGTTGGCCGGCAGCATGGTGACGTCCTTGCCGCCGATGAGGATCCGGCCGGCGGAAGGATGCTCGAGCCCGGCCAGCATGCGCAGTGTCGTCGTCTTGCCGCACCCGGAAGGGCCGAGCAGGGTCACCAGCGTACCGGGTTCAATGGTCAGCGACAGGTCGTGGATGGCGGTGAAGGCGCCGAACTGCTTGCGCACGTTCTGGAAAACGACCGAGCCGGTGCGCGGAGTTTGGGTTTGGGTGCTCATGCGGTTTTCTCCTGGGAGATGGTGGTGGCGGCCGGGCGAGCGGGTGCGGCACCGAGAACGCGGTTTTCCCGCCGCAGGCGGCGCTCGCCGACGAGGAGTTGCAGGCCGGTGATGACGGTGATCATCACCAGGATGAGGGCGGAGGAGTAGGCAATCGCCACGCCGAACTCGCCGTTCTCGACAAGGCCGACGATATAGGCGGTGGCCATGTTGTATTCGGCGCTGACGAGGAAGACGACGGCGCTGATCGAAGTGATCGCCCGGACGAAGGAATAGACGAGTGCTGCGACGATCGCCGGCCTGAGCAGCGGCAGGATGACCTTGCGCAAGGTGCGGAAGCTCGTTGCCCGAAGCGTCAGCGACGCTTCGTCGAGGCTCTTGTCGAGCTGGCTCATCGCCGCGATGCCGCCGCGCACGCCGACCGGCATGTTGCGGAAGACGAAGCAGGCGACGAGGATCAGCGCCGTGCCGGTCATTTCGAGCGGCGGCAGGTTGAAGGCGATGATGTAGCTGATGCCGATGACCGTGCCGGGAATGGCAAAGCTCAGCATCAGCGCGAACTCGAAGACGTCACGGCCGGCAAAACGCTGGCGCACGATGAGATAGGCGGTGAGCAGGCCGACCATAGCGGTCAGTGGCGCTGCGATCAGCGAGATCTCCATGGTCGTCCAGAACGAGTTCCAGGCAACGCCGGTCCAGGCGATCGCTCCGTCGGCAAAGGAGACGGAGAAGGCCTTGGCGTAGTGGTCGAAGGTCAGCGAGTTGTCGAGACCCCAGGTCTTCACGAAGCCGCCGAAGAGGATCATGCCGTAGACGACGACGGTGAAGACCATCCAGGGGATGACGACCGCATGTACCGCGATCGAAATGGAGCGAGGCAGCGCGCTGTGGGCGCCGGAATCGCCCTTGCCGGTCACGGTCGAATAGTTCTTGCCGGCGAGCCAGTAGCGTTGCGCCAGGAAGGCGGTGAGCGTGAAGCAGAGCAGGATGATGGCGAGAACTGCCGCGCGGGACGGATCGTTCTGCGCGCCGACGACGGCGAAGAAGATCTCGGTCGAAAGCACCCCATGGCTGCCGCCGAGCACCAGCGGGTTGCCGAAATCGGCCATGCTTTCGATGAAGCCGATCAAAAAGGCGTTGGCGAGGCCAGGCTTCATCAGCGGCAGCGAGACGGTCCAGAAGGTGCGCCAGCGGTCCGCCCTGAGCGTCTGCGATGCCTCTTCCATCGAGGGGCTGACGCCTTCGACGACGCCGATCAGCACCAGGAAGGAGATCGGCGTGAAGGAAAGGACCTGGGCGATCCAGATGCCGGTGAGGCCATAGAGCCAGCGTCCGGGTTCGACGCCGAAGGCATCGGAGAGAAACTCGGTGACGACGCCGGCGCGACCGAAGAGCAGGGTGAGCGCTAGGCCGATGACGAAGGGCGGCGTGATGATCGGCAGCACCGTCAAGAGCCGCATGCCCTTCTTGAAGGGAAAGCGCGTGCGGGTGGCGACGAGCGCGAAGGCGAGGCCGAGCAGCGTCGAGCCCAATGCGGTCATCAGCGCCAGCCACAGGGTGCGCCAGGCGACGCCGCAGCGGCCCTCGCCGACGACGCAGCTCAGGCTCCAGATCGAGGCGTCCTGGATGTTGCGGATAAAACCGTCCGGCTTGAACGAGCCGTCGAAATCCTGGACGGAGGCTGCGAACATGCTGCCGACCGGATAGAAGACGAAGACGATGACAAGGGTCACGAGCAGGGAAATCGCCGCGACGATGAAGGCGTCGCCCTTGAGCACGCCGCGCTCGGCGAGCCCGAAGGCGAACAGAAGAACGAAGGTGAGTGCCGCAAGGACGGCACCGGCGCCCATCGACGGTTGACCGTCCGAGAGCGGACCGAACAGGGTCTCGCTGATCGTCCAGGTCCAGCCGGAAAAACCGATCGCCAGCCCTTGCAGGGCGAGGAAAAGGATGCCCGTTGCGCCGGCGACGGCAAGCAGAAGCCCGCGACGGGCCGGGTCGCGGACAAAGCGCGCAGCCGCGCAGATGCCGAGCAACGCCAGCGCGACGACCAGCCATGGCCGGCCATGGGCGAAAATCTGCATCAGGCCGGGGGCGACGGCCGGGTCGGATGGGAAATCGGCCAGCCAGCCGAGCCCGAAGAAACCACCTTCGATGCGATACCAGGGGACAGCCAAGAATGCGGCCAGCCCGAGCCCGAGCGTGAGGTCGAGCCTGCGGTTGCGATGTTCCATGACGGCCCTCGCGTGATTTGGAATGAAACGATGTGATGTCGCGCCGCTCCGGTCATTGATCGGAGACGGCGAACGGGTGTCGATGCCGGGGCTCAGGCCGGCCGGATCCGTTGTCCGACCGGCTTGAGGCGGTGGCTATCAGTTGGCGCTGGCGCCGACTTCGCGATCCCAGCGCTCGAGCAGCGACTTGCGCTTCTCGGCGTCACCAAAGGTGGCAAAATCGTAGTCGATCAGCTTGATGTCCTCGAAGCGCGGCGCTTCCTTCGGCACCTCGGCCGACTTGTTGGACGGCAGCTGGAAGGACTTGGCGTCCTTCATGCGCGACTGCACTTCCGGCTTCAGCGCCCAGTCGTACCAGGCCTTGGCACTGTCGAGGTTCTTGGCGCCGCGCACGATCGACATCGAGCCGATCTCGTAGCCGGTGCCTTCGCAAGGCGCGATCGCCTTGACCGGGAAGCCTTCGGCGGTCTGCGATACCGCGTCATGCATGAAGACGATACCGAGGCCGGCCTCGCCGCGTGCCGCGGCCTTCACCGGCGCGGAACCGGACTTGGTGTATTGCGCGATGTTGCCATTGAGCTTCTTCAGGTAGTCAAAGGCCTGGTCCTCGCCCATGATCTGTACCAGGGAGGCAAGCGCCGTATAGGCGGTACCCGACGAGTTCGGGTTGGCCATCTGGATCTCGCCCTTGAGCGAGGCGTCGAGCAGGTCTGCCCAGCACTTCGGCTCCTTCAGGCCCTTCTTGGAGAAGATCTCGGTGTTGTAGCCCCAGCCGAGCGCGCCGGCATAGATGCCGACGGTGCGGTAACCGGAACCTTCCGCCTGCTTCTTTGCCCAATCCTGAAGCTGGTCGAGCATCGGCGACTTGTATTCGAGCGTCAGCCCGTCGGAGGCCGCCTGCAGGTGCGGATCGCCGGTGCCGCCCCACCAGAGGTCGGTCTTCGGGTTGCGCGCCTCGGCGCGGATCTTGGCGTAGGTTTCGCCCGAAGACAGGCGAACCATGTTGACCTTGATGCCGGTTTCCTTCTGGAAGTCGCCGGTCATCTGTTCGCAGATCACCACGTCGGCCGAGCAGATGAGATTGAGGCTGCCGGCAGCCTGGGCGGGCAGGGCGGCAAGCGCCGTGCCGGCAAAGAGCATGAGGGAAAGCGTCGTTGTTTTCATTGGGGCATCCTCCTGTTGCCTGTGTGAAACTTGGGCGTGAACGGGCATGGCGCGGCCATCGGCCTGCCCGCCGGGCGGCACGTTCACGATTTCGGAATTTCGGGTTCTTCCAGCTTGCTGCGGAGCTTTCAGTTCGTGGCGGCGATCTCCGCGTCGAACCGTTTGAGCAATCGACTTCGTTCGTCCGGCGAACCGAAGGTGGCGAAGTCGAAATCGACCATCTTGATCAGCGAGATGTCGGGCGCGCCGGGCGGCAGGTCGGCGCGGGCGTTGGATGGGACCTGGTTCTGGCCGGCGGCCGCACCCGTGGCCTGGCCTTCCGGAGTGAGCGCGAAATCGACGAAGTTTTTGGCGTTTTCCAGATGGCGCGCGCCCTTGACGATGCTGACGGCGCCGATTTCGTAGCCGGTTCCTTCGCACGGCGCGACGATGACGAGCGGAGAGCCGGCCTGCTTCTGCGTGACCGCGTCATGCATGAAGGAAATGCCGATCAGGGTTTCCCCGCGCGCTGCCGCCTTGACCGGCGCCGAGCCGGCCGTGGTGTACTGGTCGATGTTGCGGTTGAGCGCCGCCACGAACCGGAAGGCCTCGTCTTCGCCGAAGAGCTGCACCAGCGTCGCAAGCGTGGTGAAGGCGGTCCCGGACGAGTTCGGATTGCCGCTGCGGATGCGGCCGCGATAGGCGCCGTCGGCGAGATCCTTCCAGCAGGTCGGAGCTGGCAGCTTCAGCGCACGCAGAAGGTCCGAATTGTAGGCAAAGCCCAGCGCTCCGGCATAGATGCCCGCCGAGCGGCCACCGGATATGGCGAAGAAATTCTGCGCCCAGGGCAGCATGTCGCGCTCATGCGCCGGGCGGTAGGGCTGAAGCAGGTTTTCCGATCCGGCCTGTAGATGGGTGTCGCCGGTCCCGCCCCACCACACATCGACGGTCGGGGCGTCCTTTTCGGTGCGGATCTGGGTGAGGATATCGCCGTTGCTCTTTCGGGTCATGGCGACCTCGATGCCGGACTTCGCCTCGAAGGCGGCCTTCATCGTCGCGCACCATGCTTCGTCGACACCGCACAATACGGTGAGCGCCGGTGCCGCCATGCCTGACGTGGCGGCGCACAGCCACAGGGCTACGCCCGCGCCGATAGCGGTGATGCCTCTCACGATGTCCTCCCATTTGGAGCGCTGCCGCCCCAATCTCCACAGTCAGGATGTCGGTATTCCCTGCCACTCGCAATCGAAGAATGGTTACCGTTCTTACAGTCCCGGTGCGGCTTTGCCGTTTCAAGATTACAAAGATTACAAATGTGACAACGCGGATAACGCGAGCCGCTTTGATCATTAAGCCAGCGCCGCCTATGATGGCGGCGGGAGGACCTGCATGCTGAGTGAGAGAATACGGATTCTGATCGTCGAGGACGATCCGGACATGGCGGAACTCGTTTCCGATCTGGTGGAGGCCGAAGGCTGGATGCCGCTGACGGCGCCTTCGGCGGAGGCGGCCGCCGTCGTCCTTGAGCGGGAAACGGTGCACCTGGTGCTCGTCGACCACAACCTGCCCGGAACTTCGGGCCGGACCTTTGCGCAGCGACTGCGGGCGCGCACCAATATCGGCATCGTCATGGTCACGGCGGCCGGCAGTGCGGCCGACCGGGTGCTGGGCCTGGAGACGGCGGCCGACGACTATGTCGTCAAGCCGTTCGAGCCGATCGAGCTGACGGCCCGGATCAAGGCGGTGCTTCGACGCACCTACCCGTCGCTGAAGCCGGAGCGGGAGGCAGAGCGCGCGCATGAGCCCGCCGCGCTGAAGCTCGGCGACTGGTCGATCGACCTCAAGAGCCGGCGCGCGGTCTGCCTTTCCGACGCGACCAGGTCACTCACCAGCGCCGAGTTCGCGCTGCTCGAAATCCTCGCGGAAACGCCGAATGCGCCGGTCAGCCGCGCGCATATCCTGGACCGGCTGGGGGCCGAAAGCGATCGCTACATCGACCGCAACGTCGATGTGCTCGTGCTGCGCCTGCGGCGCAAGATCGAGCGCAATCCGGACCTGCCGCGCCACATCAAGACGCGGCGCGGCAAGGGCTATGTGCTGGATACCGACGACGGCGAGGCCCGGCCGTGATCAGCCGCCCGTTCCTTTCGTCGATTGCCTTCCGCCTGCCGTTTGCGATCGTTTTCATCTGCGTGCTCGTCTTCAGCCTGGCAACGGTTGCCGTATTCGGGCTGCAAAGGGCGCGTGACGAAATGGCGGCCTACGGGCTGCAGGCCTTTTCCAGCCTCGCCAAGGCCTCCCTGGTTTCGCGCCAGGTTTCCGATCTCGTTTCGAGCGCGCCGTTCCTGATGAATGCGACCTCGCCCTATCGGGTATCGAGCGAAAGCCGCTCGGTCGTCGCGCAGGTCGACGCCCTGCTTCAGACCATGGCGCCGGAGACCGGCAAGACGGCGGTCGAGGGCTTTGCCAGCGCCCACATCGTCGAGTTGCTGGACGCGATCCGCACACAGACGGTGACGCTCGCGGCCGACGCCGATTCGGCTCAGCAGTACAAGGCCGATGCGGCAGCAGCCCTCGGAGAGATCGCCACCGGCAACGGCATCGCGGACGCCGGGATTCGCCAGAGCCTCAACGCGATCGTGCAATCGGCATCCAATTCCGACAGCCTGTTCCAGCTCGGCGAACTGCGCCGCCGCTACGTTGCCGTAACGACGCCCCGGCTGGCGCCCGCCGAGCCGGATAGCCGGATTTCGGCAGCCGAGCTGACGCCCTATGAACGGGTGTTCGAAGCGCAGACCCACTATCTTCTGGAAATGTTCGCCATCCGCGCCGCGGTGGCGCGGCTGCACACGGTCTCGCGCGATCTTTCCCACGCCACGGAAACACAAAGCGAGGCCGTCGCCCGCGGGCTTAACGAGGATCTCGCCTCGACCTCCGACGCATTGAGCCGCCTGCTCGTCATCGTCGCGGTCTCCGCGTTGCTTGTGCTCGTCATGGCGATCTTCTCCATCCGCTCCGTCATGCGGGTGTCGCGCGGCATCGTCTCGCTCTCCAAGGGCATGAACGCGCTCGCGCAGGGGCGCCGTGACGTCGATACGCCGAGCTACAAGGGCACGGAAACGGAATTCCTCCGGCTGCTCGAAGCCTTCAGCGCGTTCCGCGAAAGTGTCGAGCGCGTATCGCGGCTGCGCCGCACCGCCGAGGCGGCGGCGCGCACGATTCGCTCGACCTTCCGCAACATGAACGAGGGCATCGCGCTCTTCGACCCGGGCGGCAGGCCGATCACGATGAACCGGCGCGTCATGGAGCTCGTCGGCTGGCCGGGCTCGGCGCGGAAGCTGCCGCTGCGCCGTTTCGTCAGCCCGATGCCGGAGATCGACCCGTCCCTCCTGCCCGCCGATCATGACGCGGGATCGCTCGACGACAGGCTCGTGCTGCGCCATCGATCCGACGCGGGTCGGGTGACAGAGGTCTCCCTGTCGCGGCAGCCGGATCGCGGCATCGTGCTTCTGGCGCGGGACGTGACGGAGATCGACCGGCAGGAGGCCGAGGCGGCCAAGGCGCAGCGGCTGGACGGGATCATGCGCATGACGCACCAGGTCAGCCACGAGGTGGGCAACATGATCGGCATCATCACCGGCAGCCTCGGGCTGCTGGAGCGCGAAACAGGCTTCAGCGACCGGCAGAAAAGGCACATTGCCCGCATCCGCAAGGCGGCCGATCGCGGGCGCTCGCTGGCCTCGAGCATGCTGTCCGTCGGCAGCCAGCATCCGCTGCAGCCGGGTGCGCTCGAAATCGGCGCGGTGCTGCGCGGCATGGCCGACGTGCTGGAAATCGCCGTGGGCGAAAAATGCCGGCTCGTCTTCGAGATCGCCGATGGCTTGCCCAACGTGCATCTCGATGCCGCCCTTTTCGAGCAGGCAATCCTCAATCTCTGCCTCAACGCCGCCGCGGCCATGCCTCTTGGCGGAACCATCCTGATCCGCGCCGGCAGCCTCGAGGCCGATGTCGTCGTCTCCGTGACGGATGCGGGGATCGGCATGTCGCCGGAGGCGGTGGACAAGGCGTTCGAGCCCTATTTCACCACGCGCGACGAGGAGGGCGGCGCCGGCCTCGGTCTGGCCGTCGTCTATGGCTTCGTCCGCCAAAGCGGCGGCGATGCCCGAATAGTCTCGCAACCGGGGCGCGGAACGACGGTCGAACTCGTCTTTCCGCGCTGAACCGGCGCCCGCTTCTTGAGCGGCTTATGGCGTGCTTCGGCGCGAAAGGCGCAGCAGGGCGGCATCGATCCGCTCGCCGTTGTCGGTAAACACGGCCCAGAGCCACGCCATCAGCCACAGCATCAGGCACCACGCAAGCACGACATCGGACAGAAAATGCGCGCCGAAGACGATGCGGTTCAGCGAAAAGGCAAGGACCAGGGGCACGAGTGTGATGATCGCGGTTCGCCGCCATTGAACGGGCAATAGCAGTGTGAGTGCCACCAGCGCGATCGCGGTTGCGGATTCGCCTGACGCAAAGGAACAGCTGCGCGAGCAGGCGTCTGAGACCTGAAAGGCCGGCGTGAAGGGCATGCTGCCGCCGAAATCCGTGATCTCATTGGGGCGCGCCCGTCCGATCAGCCGCTTCAGCGCCTGAATGAGCAGCCCCGGACCGAGGGCAAAGAAGGTCAGGAAAAACAGCGCCTTGTGCGGGCGGGGCAACCATGCGCGGGGGGCTACGGCCTGCGCGACCAGGAGCGCCAGCACGCAAGGCAGAATGAACACCGGCAGGGCCCGGTTGAGATCGCGAAGGGCCCGCAGCGCCGGCTCCCGCGAGAGCGGAAAGTCGCCGCTGGCGAATGCGGCCCAGCGCGAGACGGCAAGATCGATGCCGGGAAAGGCCATGAAGACGAAAGCCGCAAAAATGGTCAGCGTGCCGGCGGCGGCGATCGGCTGGTGTTCAACGCGGGCGCGCGCCTGCCCCGGCCAGAGGCGAGGGTTGGGGCGCAGCCACCGGTTGCTGCTTGAAGAGGTTGCCGTGGATGGATAAAGGCTGGACATGCCGGTCGCTCGCAAGTTGTCGGTGTGTGTGGGCCGGACACTTGCTCCGCTCTGTCAAGGCTGCGTGGAGGAATTGGGAGCGCTTGATGCGCAAGAGGGAGCGCGAGTTGCTGCCGGCCAAATGGCAGCGGCGGCGTCGCGGTCGATCGGATAATTGTTGCGGCGCTGCGACTTCTCCGTGCAGGTGAGCGGGTAGGGGAGGCCTGCCTGGTTGGCGCGCGAGCACTTCGCAATCGCCAACTCGAAACGGCCGACCGCTGTGTCGCTGCGCTCGGATTACGTCGTTTCGAGATAGGCGGCGATCTCCGCCTCGGCGACCAGTTCGCCTGCGACCAACGCCTCGCCGCGATAGCGCCAGATGTTGCGGCGATAGGCGATTTTCGTCATGTGGTATTCGAGGGTATCGCCAGGTTGGACCGGTTTGCGGAACCGCGCCTTGTCCACCGCCAGCATGTAGATGATCTTCGGGGTCAGACCTTGAGCGATTTTCGAAGCCGCGCAGGCGACGCCCGCGGTCTGTGCCATGCCCTCTATGATCAGCGCGCCGGGGAACACCGGATTGTCGGGAAAGTGACCCTGAAACTGTGGTTCGTTGATGGAGACGTTCTTCACGCCGATACAGTGCTCCTCTCCACGGATCGAGGTGATGCGATCCACCAGCAGAAACGGATACCGATGCGGGATCGAGCGCAGGATTTTCACAATGTCAGCAGATTGCAGACCGTCGGATTTGGCGTTCATGGGGCTTTCGACTGGATATGGATTGTTGGTCTTTTGAACCTTGGTGGATGTCGCCTCAGGTGAGTTGAGGCAGCGCGCTCGGCGCAGATGTGCCGAAACATGCCTTCACCCTGGTCTGCTCGAAGCTTGAGCTGGCCGAAATCCGCCTCCGTTCATTTTTCGATCGCCGCCGGTGCGCGCACCTGCAACGTTCGTCGCCGGACCCTCAAGGTCATTTGCCAAGGTTTGGCGAAGATTTGTCCGGCGCTCTATCCGGAGGGTCGGTCAAGCGGCCATCGCGGCGCGCGGAAGAATTGCAACGCGGCTCTATTCGTCTCATAAGCTGCTGATCACAACATCAGGCCCAAGGAGTTAGTTCATGGTCGATAAGGGTCTCATCCTTCTGGCGGAGGACGAGCCGGAGATTGCGCAGATCCTGGACGCCTATCTCGTTCGCGACGGTTTCCGGACGGTGCGTGCCGCCGATGGCGAAACGGCTCTGACCCATCATGCGGTGTTGTCGCCGGACCTGGTGCTGCTGGACGTTCGCATGCCGAAGCTCGATGGTTTCGAGGTGCTCGCCCGCCTCAGGCGCGAGGGCAACACGCCGGTCATCATGACCACGGCGTTGGCAGAGGACCTCGATCGGCTGACCGGGCTGAGGCTTGGCGCCGATGATTACGTGGTCAAGCCGTTCAATCCGCAGGAGGTGGTGGCGCGCGTGAACGCCGTGCTGCGTCGCACCCGCGCCGGTGCCGGCGCCACCGTGCTTCGTTTCGAGAATGTCGAAGTCGATCTCGACGCCCATGTCGCTTTCGTCGAAAAGAGCGGCAAGCGGCAATCGGTGCCGCTGACGCTGAGCGAGTTCCGAATTCTCGCCCACATGATCCGCCGGCCGACGCATGCCTTCGATCGTGCCGATATCCTCGACGCCTGCCTGCCCGACAGCGATGCGCTGGCGCGCACGGTCGACACCCACATCGCCAACCTCAGGCGCAAGCTGGAGGATCTCGGTGCCTGCGGGTTCTTCAGCGCGGTGCGTGGGGTTGGTTATCGCTTCGTGGAGCCGAGATGAAAGCCAGTCTGTCGCGCCTTCCGCTGGGTATCCTGACCGCCTTCGTGATTGTCACCCTGCTCGTCTTCAGCGTCGTCATCGTTTACGGCGGCGTGAACTCCATGGAGGGGCAGCTTGAGGCCCGGATGCTGGAGAGGATGCCGGAAAAGGCGGCGCAGGCGTACAAGGATCTCAACAGCGGCAAGGTGCCGACGCCGGACGCGCTGCAGGCCCTGCTGGCCAGCACGAAGGAGCTTGAGGAGTGGGGAAACTGGGAAGTCGACAAGCTCATTCTCGGCTTCGGGGGTATCGCCGTCGCCTTCTGCGGGCTCGTCGGCTACTGGCTGGCACGCAAGATCAGCCGCCCGCTTGAGGTGCTGGCAAGGGCGACGCAGGACCTCAGGGCCGGCGACTTCGCGGTGCGTGTCGGCTCGATCCGCAAGGGGGCCAAGGAGGTGGCTACTCTCGTGAAAACATTTGATGAACTGGCGGCCGAGCTTGAAAGCATGGAAAGCAGGCTGCGCTTCAACACGATGGCCGTGGCGCACGAACTGCGCACGCCGCTGACGATCCTTCAGGGCAATCTCCAGGGCATGGCCGACGGCGTCTTCCCGCTGGAGCAGGAGAGGGTGCGGCAACTGCTGCTGCAGGTGGAGGGGCTTTCCGCCCTGGTGGAGGATCTGCGCACCTTGTCGCTCGCCGCCGGCCAGAAGCTGGTCACCCAACGCCAGCCCGTGGATCTCGCCGTCGAGGCGACGCAGGTCCTCGGCGCGTCGCGGGCCCTGCTCGGCTCCGTCGGCATGTCGGTGGAACTGGCGCTTCAGCCGGTACGAATTTCCGGGGATTCGCAGCGCCTGCGCCAGGCGCTTCTGGCGCTGATCGAAAATGCGACCCGCTATGCGGCAAGCGGCGGCGTCTTGCGCTGCGAAACCGGGCGGCGAGGCGCCGACGAGGCTTTTGTCCGGATACTGGACCGCGGCCCCGGGCTACCGGACGATGTCTCGACCTATTCGATCGACCTGTTCTGGCGCGGCGATGCCTCGCGGTCGCGCGCGACAGGCGGTACCGGCCTTGGCCTTTCCGTAGTCCAGGCGATCGCGAAGGCGCATAGCGGACGGCTGGAGTTTGCCTCGCGCGCCGGCGGCGGCGCCGTGATCACGCTCGTCCTGCCGCGGGAAACCACCGCCTGAGTGCCTCGCGCGGCCGCCCCGGCGCCGCGGCCTCGTCCCCGCAGACGGGAAAAATGATCGCTCCGTCTCTGCTCTCGCCTTCAGCAGGCCCTCTGCCGACCGCTTCTCCGCAAATCCTTGACAGTGCCCCGGCACACCTGCGCTGGCCGGATCTCCCGGCCAGCAGCGTTTGCTCTCAAGGATTGCACCATGTCCCTGGAATTCAGGCAGGAATACAGCGCGGATCTGCGGTTGCCGGTTCAAGACGGCAAGGCATTCATCAGTGAACCGTTGGCGCCTTCGGACCGGCCGGCTTCTGCGCCGGCCGCCGGTGAACGTTCAGGGGCGAAAACGTCGATCGCGGGCCATGTTCTCAAGCTCGGCCTGAGGGTCAGCCTGAAACGCGCCGTCGTCTTTTCCATGCGGTTTGCACGCCATCCTTTCCTGACCGCCCGCTGGATCAGCTTTCTCGGCGAGTTCGGCGAGCGCTATCGGCTCGGCCTGCCGCATGACGATCTCGTGCGCAAATCGATCCCGACGTTCTTCCTGCACGGCGCCTCGCCGGCGACACGGCTTGACCTCTTGCTCAATCATTTCGATGTCGCGAGCGAGGTTCTGTCGCGCCGTTCGCTGATGGCGCTCTGGCGCGGCAGCACGCTGGAAATGGGCACGGTTTCCGGCCGCAGCGAGAATTATCGCATCCAGCTGCAACTGGCCGACCATAGCGGCGCGCGCCATGAGGGTGCGTTCGCGATCCGGCTGCGCCGACAGAGCGACGGCTATGCGCTCTGCACCGTCGGCTTCATCTTCGTGCGTTGCGAGGGCGATACCTACAGTCTGGCCGTCGGCGGGATGCAGGGACCAAAAGGCGAGGATGCGAAGCGATCGCTGATCACGGCGACCCGAGATCTCGGTGGGCTTCGACCGAAGGATGCGGTCCTGCTCGTCCTCAATGGCCTGGTGACGGAAGGTCACGCCGGCCACGTCTTTGCGGTTTCGAACGAAAAGCACGTCATCAACCGCCGCCGTTTGAAGCGACGCCGGATGATGAGAACCGATCTCGATGCCTATTGGTGCGACCGCGGTGGCGTCCCGGCCGAGCCCTTCGGCTTCAGCCTGCCGATCGGTGACGACGAGGCGGCGAAGGACGGCAACAGGCGCGATCAGAGCAAACGTGCGTTTCGCGACATCGGCGCGTGGTTTTACTGACTGCCGGCGTCACACCGGTGCCGACAAGGCCAAGAGTGGCGCCGTTGTCGCACTCAGCGGATCTTCGTGAAGGTCATCTCGAAGGCGCCGGAGACGATCCGTCCGGTCGGTGTCGGGGTAGCGTCATCGATATGGAACACCATGTCCCGTGAAAGCACGAAATAGGTGTTCGCCGACATGGCGTAGAGCGGCTCGCTGACGCCCTCCTTCAACGAAACCGACAGCTGGCCTGCCTCTGTGGCAATCGAGAACGTGCCTCGGTTCGGAACCTGATATTCGCCGGCCAGCTTTGCAGCCCTGTCGGCGGAAACCGGAACGCTCGGCCGTTCGATGCTGCGGTAATCGGGCCAGCCATAGGCGACCGAAACGCTGTGGACCAGTTCATTGGCCAGTTCGCCGCCCTGTTGCCCGTTGGTCATGATCACGACGCCGTCGCCGCTTCCGGAAAACGCGACGAGCAAGGCCTCGTATCCGGCATTGCTGCCGCTATGGGAGAAGCTGTGAACGCCGGACGTGGTGCGGAGGCTGAAGCCAAGGCCGTAGTCGGACTTCACCGGCGTCAGCATCGCATCGGCAAGTGCGGGCGGCAACAGCGCGTCGGGTGCGTGGCTTGCCGCGGCGCGGACCGCGAGGGCGAAGCGGGCAAGGTCGCTCGGCGTCGTCCAGAGCCCGGCTGCCGCGCGTTCCGGGTAGGTGTGTGGACCGCCGGCAATTGGATCGCCCTTGGCGTCATGCGGCCAGGCAGCCGTCCGCAGCGCCGTTTCGCCAAGCGGTTGCGCAAAGCTGCTGTGCGTCATGCCGGCAGGATCGAGCACGGTTTCTCGCAGGACGTCGACAAAGGTCTCGCCGGTTGCATCACCGATCAGTTTCTGGATGACCGTGTAACCGCCGCCGGAATAGCGCCAGGCCGTTCCCGGTGGGGTATCGACGAGGACGGCCGGCGTGTTTGCAGGTGGCCGGCCGACAAGCACGTCTTCCGTGCTTGGCACTGGCGTTCCGGCGGCATAGCCCGGAAAGCCCGGCACCGTCGTCCCTGCCGTGTGCGAAAGCAACTGGCGCAGCGTAACGGGATGCCCGCCTGCGCCTGGGAGCTTCCAGCCTTGAAGCTGCTCGTTGACGTCGCGGTCAAGGTCGAGCTTGCCCCGATCGACCAGCCGCAGCGCGGCAAGGGCCGCCACGGGCTTGCTGATCGATGCCGCCTGAAAGACCGTCCCGGGCGTGATCGGCGGTCCGCCGGGACTGACGACGCCATAGCCCTTCGCCCAGGCGATCTTGCCGCCCTGCAGTACGGCGATGCTGACGCCTGGCACGTGCAGCCGCGCCATCTCGTCGGTGAGCGACCGGCGCGCTGCGGGTGCGCCGGCAATCAGGACCGCCGGCGCAAGACCGTGTTCCACCGCATCGACCATCGCCGCCAGATCTGCTGGCGGGCGCGCACCATCCTCAGCCATCGTCTCGCCTGCGATGCCGCCGACAACCACAAGGGCAGATATCACCCGAATTGCACGCATGGATGCCTCCAATTTTGTCGCGGTTGTTTATACTGGCGCCGATTCGAAGCTACAACTGGAGGTAAGCATGACGCGGGCCGTTGCCAAGAGGCTCAAGCCGCACACGGGCGGATGCCTCTGCGGAGCAATCCGATTTGAGGCGCGGGGGACGGCGGGCAAGCCGCATACGTGTTCGTGCAAGATGTGCCAGCGCCATTCGGGCGCCTTGACCGTGGCGTGGGTCGAGTTTCCGAGCGAAGCCGTAACATGGACCGGACCGGGTGGGGCGCCTTCGGTCTACCGCTCCTCGGACTATTCCAGCCGCGCCTTCTGCCCGGCCTGCGGCAGCAGTCTTGGCGCGATCGACGATGCGCCGGTGGTTGCGCTCCTGCTCGGTGCCTTCGACAAGACGAGCGCTGCCGATCTGATCCCGAAGAGCCACAGCTATCGGACCGGGCGCCCCAAATGGTGGCATGTGGAGGTGGCGAAGCCGGCGACCTGACGAGCAAGGGCCGAAAGTGATTGACCGGTAGGGGGGCTGCGTCAACAGGCGCTAGAGCAGCCCCTTGGTGGCAGCGCCGATGGCAATGATCCCGAAGGCGATCAGGACCAGGCCCGAAATGCGCGATACCCAGACGACGAAGCTGTCGGGAAGTCGCGTCCGGGCGATCGCGACACCGCCGCTTAAGAAGAACCACCAGCCGAGCGACCCCAGGAAGACGCCCAGGACCACGACAGCAGCGCTGAGCGCGTCGCCCGCTTCGGCAAGGCCGAGGCCGGCGAAGATCGCGGCAAAGGAGAGGATCGTCGCTGGGCTCGTCATCGTCAGGAAAAACGTGGCTATGGTCGTGCGAATGAGATCGCGTCCGCCGACATCGGCCGCGGCCGTCACCGGCCTTGGCCGCAATCCGCTCCAGCCGAGCCAGATCATGAACAGTCCGCCGGCGAGGCTCAGCGGCGTTGCGATGATCGCAAGCACCGCCGCGAAGGCGGCAAAACCGATCGCCGCAAGGGCTGCATAGGTCGCATCGGCGGCCGCGGTTCCAAGACCGCCGGCAACACCCGCCCAGAAACCGCGCTCCAGCGTGCGGTTGATGCAGAGCGCCCCGATCGGGCCCAGAGGGGCCGCGACCGCGAGGCCGACGAGGAGGCTTTTTCCAAACAGTAATGTAGACATAGGCGTAGAGCTCCCGGCCGCGACATGCTCATTCCACCCTGTTCAAGGACGGGGCATGCGCAGCAATTCAACAATGTTGCAGCAGTTTGCGCGTCGCTCAGCCGCGCGGCGCAGTCGTCGCCAGGCTCTCGCGGACACTCGAAAGCGCGATCACCGTTTCGCTACGCGCCAGGAACCGCCGTTGCTTCAACTCGGCAAGGAACGGCTCAAGCTCGCCGAGCGAGGGCATCCGCACCTTGACGCAATAGGACCAGGCGCCCGTGACATGGTGGCATTCAGCAACTGCCGGGTGGCCTGCCATGAAGGTCCGGAAGGTTGCCTCGTCTGCGTCCGGCGCAAGGCCGACCCAGACAAAGGCGAGCACGTCGAGGCCGAGCGCGCGGTGATCGACCTCGACTGTGAAATTTCGGATCACGCCGTTGGCGACGAGCCGACGGATGCGCTCGTTGACAGCTGAAGGCGACAACTCGACCGCCGCTCCGATATCGGTCAGCGATCGTCTCGCGTCTTCAGCGAGAATTTCGACGATTTTTCTGTCAACAGCGTCCATTCCCAATGAATACGCTGAATATAATAAAATGTACAGAGGATTCTTCTGTTTCGAATTCGCTTGGCCACTGAAACGTTGGTCTAGCTCGTTTATTCGATATCCCGCAATGCATCGAGCGGGCCTGTGAGCGCCGTTCGTGGCTGGACCAGTTCGGGCTGGATGAGATGGATGCGCGCTTGCGGGCGTGCTTCCTCGATCACCTCGAAGGCCTTGGTGATCATGCCCTCGACGTCCTGGCGGATCATGATGACCGGGAAGGGCAGGAAGGACGCAAAGGGGTCGTAATCGTAGCAGCCGACCACGAGGTCGGCGAAGTTTTCGTGGGGGTGGCCGGCCATGAAGCGCAGCAGGCCCTCGAAGTTGATCGACGAGTTGACGAAAAGACCGCGCGGCAATCGGCCGTTCCGCTCGTAGAAGGCTTCGAAGGCGAGGCGCGCATTGTTCGGCGCATAGCCCGTCGGCTGGATGCATTCGTCCGGATCCGCGCCGAGGAGTTCGTTCTTGACGGCGCGGAAGCCGCGGATGCGTTCGCGGCTGGCATGATCGTTACGACCGCCGAAGAGATAGAGTTCGTCCGGCAAGAGCGGCCGATCTCCCTCGAAGCGGCGGATGATCGCCTCCGTCAGCATCCGTCCGCCTTCGTAGTTGTCGCTGATGACGGAGGGCACCCTGGTGCCGGGCAGGTCGATGTTGATGTGCTTGAGGCCGGCCGCCTCGCAAACCTCATGCACGCCATCGGGATCGGTGGCGCCGCAGATGAAGAGTTCATCGATCGAATAGGAGATCAGCGTCTCGGCAGTCTTGCGCTCCTCTTCGGGATCGCGGCTGGCGCTGACGACGATCGGGCATTGTCCCTTGCTCCGGACATGCGCTTCGAATGTCTGGGCCATCGACGAGAAGTAGCGGTTGTCGTGGATCGGCAGCAGCAGGCCGATCAGGCCCGAGCGGGAACTGCGCAAGCCCCGTGCCTGTCGGTTGGCTGTATACTGGTGCGTCTCGGCGAGGTTGCGGATCAGTTCGGCCGTGCTTTCCTTGATCCGCCGCTTCTGCCAAGTGCCGTTCAGAACCGCACTTACGGTTGAGGGCGAACTGCCGGATAGCACCGACAGGTCGTAGATCGTCGCTTTCTTCTTGCCGCTGCTCGCCATCGTTTTCTCCCCTGATCGTTCTAGTGCCGATTTCCCCTTGACGAAAGATTAAGTCTGCACAATAGTTCTTGCACCATCGATTGTGCAAACAAGAAATATCGATTGTGCAAATTGACGGGGCCGTCTGAGGAGGCGGCGTTTCAGGGAGGCGAGGACTAGCTTCGCCAGTGATGGTTTGAAACTGGAGGCCGGCGCCGAGGCGACCGGGTGCGTTCCCTTGATGGGAACGAGTGGAGGAGAGAACATGATCAGGAAAATTCTCGTCGCCGCCCTGGCGACATCGCTGGCGCTTGCGAGTTCCGCAGCCGCCTTTGCGCAGGATGCCGGCAAGGTCGGCGTCGTCGTCAAGATCGGTGGCATTCCGTGGTTCAACGCCATGGAGGCGGGCATCAAGGAGCGCGGCCAGAAGCTCGGCATCGACGCGTTCATGGTTGGTCCGACCAGCGCCGACCCGGCCCTTCAGGTGCGCGCCATCGAGGATCTCATCGCCCAAGGCGTGAAGGTGATCGGCGTGGTTCCGAACGACGCCAAGGTGCTCGAGCCGGTGCTCACCAAGGCCAAGGAAAAGGGCATCATCGTCATCACCCACGAATCCCCGAGCCAGAAGGGCGCCGACTGGGATTTCGAGCTCGCATCCTCCACCGGTTTCGGTGAGGCGCATGGCAAGCTGCTCGCCGAGAAGATGGGTGGCAAGGGTGAATATGCAGTGTTCGTCGGCTCGCTGACGGTGCCTCTGCACAATGCCTGGGCCGATGCGGCGATCGCCTATATCAAGAAGAACTATCCCGACATGACGCTGGTCGGTGACCGCTACGGCGTTGCCGAAGACGTCGACAAGAGCCGGTCGACCGCGCTCGACCTGATCTCTGCCCATCCGAACCTGAAAGGCTTCCTCGCCTTCGGCAGCCAGGGCCCGATCGGCGCCGGCCGTGCCGTCGAGGAGCGCCGCAAGGTCGGCGAGATCTTCGTGCTCGGTCCCTTCTCGCCCGGCCAGGGCCAGAAACTGGTGAAATCCGATGCGATCTCCGGCGGCTTCATGTGGAATCCGAAGCAGGCCGGCGAAGTCTTCGTCACGCTTGCGGACAAGCTGATGAAGGGCGAGGAGGTCAAGGACGGTGACGAGATCGAAGGTCTCGGCAAGGTCAAGCCGGACTTCGAAAACCGCAACATCATCGTCGACCAGCTCGTGCCGATCAACAAGGATACGGTCGCGGATCTCGCGGCCATGGGTCTCTAAAGGATCCCAGGGGTTCTCCCGGCTGCTGGGCCGGCTTCGGCCGGCCTGGCAAGTCCCCTCAACCGTACTGGAGCCGGATGAGGAAAGGTGTTTGCGGTTTCTGCCCGCATCTTGCTCCGACATAACGTGATTTAGGGGCAGTTCATGCACCAGCTTGCGACCGCGGGAGGAGGCGAAAAGCCGCTTCTGTCCCTGCGCGACATCAACATGACCTTCGGTGGCGTCAAGGCGCTCAAGAATGTGAGCTTCGACGTTCGCCCGGGCGAGGTTCATTGTCTTGCGGGCGAAAACGGCTGCGGCAAGAGCACGCTGATCAAGATCATCACCGGCGTCTACCGCCCGGCCGACGGGGCCTCGATCGAGTTCGATGGCGAAACCTATTCCCACATGTCGCCGGTGACCGCGCAGGATCGCGGCATCCAGGTGATCTGGCAGGACCTGGCGCTGTTTCCCGAGATGAGCGTCGCTGAAAACATCGCCTTCCAGACCGTGATCGGCCGCTGGCCGAAACTCGTTGACTATGGCCGCATGCGCCAGATCGCGACTGACGCGCTCGCCCGCCTCGGCGTGACGCTCGATGTCGATCTGCCGCTGAAGGAATATGCCATCGCCCAGCGCCAGATCGTCGCGATTGCCCGGGCGCTGGTGGGGGAAGCGAGGCTCGTCTTCATGGACGAGCCGACCGCATCGCTGACGCAATCGGAAACCGATCATCTGCTTGATATCGTTCGCGGCCTTTCTGCTTCAGGTGTCGCCGTCGTCTTCGTCAGCCATCGTCTCGCCGAGGTGCTGGAGATCTCGAGCCGCATCACGGTGCTGCGCGATGGCGCTCTGGTCGGCGTCTATCCCGCCACCGGCATGACCCAGTCGCGCATCACCGAGCTGATGACCGGCAAGACCTTCGATCAGCAGGTGCGGGCAAAGCCGCGCGACGGCCAACCCGTCGTGCTCGACGTGGAGGGTTTGTCGCGCCCCGGCCAGTTCGAGGATGTGTCGCTCACCGTGCGTCGCGGCGAGACGCTGGGGATCACCGGCCTGCTCGGCGCGGGTCGCACGGAACTGGCGCTCACCCTCTTCGGCATGCTGAAGCCGGCATCCGGCACCATCGCGCTTGAAGGTAGACCCGTTCGCTTCTCCTCCAACCGCGACGCGATCGCGGCGGGTGTCGCCTATCTCTCTGAGGACCGATTGTCGCTCGGCCTCATCCAGCCGCAGGCGATCGCCGACAACCTGGTCATCAGTTCGCTCGACAAGATCCTTGCAGGCGGTCTGCTCTCGGAAGAGCGCAAGCGCAGCCTCGTTTCCCGCTGGATCGCCGACCTCGGCGTCAAGATTGGCCTGCAGCAGGATGCGATCTCGACGCTTTCGGGCGGCAACCAGCAGCGCGTGGCGATCGCCAAGTGGCTGGCCACCGACCCGAAGCTGCTGATCCTCGATGCCCCGACCGTCGGCGTCGATGTCGGGGCGCGCGCCGGCATCTTCGACATCGTCGCGCGGCTCGCCGAAAGCGGGCTTGCGATCATCCTGATCTCCGACGAGGTGCCGGAGGTCTATTTCAACGCCGACCGGGTGCTGCACATGGCGCAGGGTCGCATCGTCGGCAGCTATGATCCGCGCACATCCTCGCTCGCCGACATCGAGGGAGCGGTCTATGCGTAGCTTCGTTCGCACCCACGCGACCGAAGTGTCGCTCTTTGCCGTCATCGTCGCGATCAGCGCCGTGCTGTCGGTCTCGACCGCCAATTTCTTTTCGCTCGGCAATGCCTTCGACCTGCTCAACATCAGCTCGGTCAACATCATCTTCGCCGTCGGGTTGCTGGTGGTGCTGATCGCCGGCGGCATCGACATCTCCTTCGCCGTTGCCGCGTCGGTCGTGCAATACGGCACGGCGATCGCGCTCGGCTGGATCGGCAGCGGCGGATGGGTATCGGGACTGCTGATCGCCGCCTCACTCGGCATCCTGCTCGGCGCGATCAACGCCTTCCTGATCCACCGGTTCAAGGTGATCTCGATCGTCGCGACGATCTCCACCTTCAACATATATTTCGGGCTGTTGATGTTCTTCACCAAGGGCGTGTCGATCTACGACCTGCCGGACTGGCTGACGGACCGCGTCATCCTGTTCGAACACGAGATGCCCGATGGCACCTGGATCGAGATCACGCTGCCGGTGCTGGTCATGGTCATCTGCGTCATCGCCACCTGGGTGCTGATTACCCGCACCACCACCGGCCGTCAGCTCTACGCCTTCGGCGACAATCCGGAAGGTGCGCGCCGTTTCGGGATCAACATCGGCGCCATGCAGTTCATCGCCTTCGGCTGGCTCGGCCTGATGGCCGGCATCGGCGGCCTGATCCAGGCGCATTATGCGCAGGAAGTCGTGCCGAACGCGCTCTATGGCCGCGAGCTCGACGTGCTTGCAGCGGTCGTTCTCGGTGGTGCGCGGCTTGGCGGCGGCAAGGGCTCGGTGCTCGGCTGCGTGCTCGGCGTGCTGCTGATCTCGATCACCCAGAACGGGCTCAACCTGATGGGTGTGTCGCCCTTTGCCTTCAAGATGATCATCGGCGCCATCATTCTCGTCGCGATCACGCTCTCCAACTCCCGCATCGAAAGGCTTCTGCCCTTCGTCAACCAGAAAGGAGCCGGACGATGAGCGCGATCGTGGAGCGTTTGAAGGCTCTCATCGGGCCGGAGATGGCGGGGCCGGGGCTGGCTTTCCTTGCCGTCGTACTGGTCTTCGGCATCGCCTCGCCGCAGTTCCTGAGTGCCGCCACCTTCGGCTCGGTCGCTTTCCAGCTGCCCGAACTCGGGCTGCTGACGCTTGCCATGTTGCTGCCGATCCTGACGGGCGGGCTCAATCTGGCGATCACCTTTACCGCCAACATCGCCGGGCTGACGCTCGCCTGGGTGCTGCAGGCAAACGGCGGCGTCGAGGCCGGCCCCGGCGCCTTCGCGCTGGGTTCGGTTCTTGCCATTCTCGTTGGCGCGACGAGCGGCGTGATCATGGGCCTGGTGATCGCCTTTACCCGCGCCCATCCGATCCTGGTTTCCTTGTCGATGATGATCTTCCTGCGCGGCCTCGGCGAGTTCCTGACGCGCGGCGGCGACGTCTCCGGCTTTCCGGCCTACCTCGGTCCGCTCGGTCACGGATCGTTTCTCGGCGTGCCGATCCCGCTCATCGTCTTCATCGCCTGCGTGCTCGCCTGGCACGTGCTGCTCACCCGCAGCAAGCTCGGTTTCAACACCTACATGATCGGCTCCAACCTCGAGGCGACGCGCTATTCCGGCATCAACACCCGCAAGGTGATCGTGCTCGTCTATGCGCTGTCGGGGGCCATGTGCGCGATTGCCGGCATCATCATGCTGGCGCGCTTCAACTCCGTGCGCATCGGCCACGGTGAAAGCTACCTGCTGATCACGGTGCTTGCCTGCTTCTTAGGCGGCGTCAATCCGTTTGGCGGCTTCGGTCGGGTCATCCCCGTCTTCGTCGCGCTGGTGGTGCTGCAGCTTCTCTCGTCCGGCCTCAACCTCGTGGGCGCCAACCAGCACCTGGCGACCGCCGTCTGGGGGCTGCTGCTCGCCGGCGTCATGGTGCTGCGGTTCGTCGCGACCAAGTTCAAGATTTCGTTTGTCAGAAAGGAAACATGACCATGCAGGGTTTTGGCGTCCATACGAGCATGTGGACCATGAATTGGGATCGCCTCGGCGCCGAGCGCGCCGTCGCGGCCGCGGTGAAATACGCCGTCGACTTTATCGAGATCCCGATGCTCAATCCGCCGGCGGTCGACACCGCCCACACAAAGGCGCTGCTTGAGAAAAACAAGCTGCGCGCGGTCTGCTCGCTCGGGCTGCCGGAACGTGCCTGGGCGTCCGTCCGCCCGGATGCCGCGATCGAGCACCTGAAGGTGGCGATCGACAAGACGGCCGATCTCGGCGGCGAGGCTCTGTCTGGCGTCATCTACGGTGGCATCGGCGAGCGCACCGGCGTGCCGCCGACGGAGGCCGAATACGACAACATCGCCCGCGTGCTGCAGGCAGCCGCCAAGCATGCGAAGACCCGCGGCATCGAGCTCGGCGTCGAAGCGGTCAACCGCTACGAAAACCACCTGATCAACACCGGCTGGCAGGCGGTCGACATGATCAAGCGGGTCGGCGCCGACAATGTCTTCGTGCATCTCGACACCTACCACATGAACATCGAGGAAAAGGGCATCGGCACCGGCATTCTCGATGCCCGCGATTTCATCAAGTACATCCACCTGTCCGAAAGCGACCGCGGCACGCCCGGCTACGGCAATTGCGCCTGGGACGAGATTTTCGCGACACTGGCTGCGATCGGTTTCAAGGGCGGTCTTGCGATGGAGAGCTTCATCAACATGCCGCCCGAGGTCGCCTACGGTCTCGCCGTCTGGAGACCGGTTGCCAAGGACGAGGAGGAAGTCATGGGCAATGGCCTGCCGTTCCTCAGGAACAAAGCCAAGCAATACGGATTGATCTAGGCGGGCGCGTTCAGCGACGCCTCGGTCAGGACGGGAGGGTTGCGACATGTCGGTTGCAGCGGAAGAGGACGCCGGAACGGTCGCCGTGCTCGATGTCGGCAAGACCAACGTCAAGCTGAACGCGGTCACGGCCGATGGCGTCGTGCTCGAAACGCTGGGCGTCGCCAATCCGGTGCTGCCAGGCCCGCCCTGGCGGCATCACGATCTCGAAAGCCTCGGCGAATGGGTCTTCTCGAGTCTCGCCGAGCTTGGCCGCCGCCATCCGCTGCAAAGCTTCGTCGCCGCCGGTCATGGCTCCGGCGGCGTGCTTGTCGGTGATGATCCGGATGTGGCCGCCGATGCCGCCCTGCCGATGATCGACTACGAACAACCGGTGCCGGAGAAAGTCCAGCTCGGATATGCGCCGCTTTCAGGCTCATTTTTCGACCGTGGCAGTGCAACGATGCACAGTGCCACGCACCAGGCACGCCAGCTCTACTGGATGCAGGAGCATGCGCCCGATGCGGTGGCGGCCGCGCGCTGGTATCTCGGCCTGCCGCAATATTGGGCGTGGCGGCTGTCGGGCGTCGCCGCATCGGAGGCGAGCCTGCTCGGCGCGCAGTCGCATCTCTGGAACGTCGCTGAGCGCCGCTTCTCGCCGATCGTCGGTGCGCGCGGGTGGAGACGGCTGATGCCAGATCTTGCCGACGCCTGGCAGGTTCTGGGCGAGCTCAGGCCACAGCTTGCCCGCCGCCACGGCTTGCCGGAAGGCTTGGCGGTGCTGGCCGGCGGTCATGACAGCAGCCTCAACCATTATCGCTACCACGCCGCCGGCCTCACCGATTTCATCGTCGTTTCCACCGGGACCTGGATCGTCGCCTTTTCCGGCCGCACGCCGCTCGAGAGGCTGGATGAACGCCGCGGCATGACGCTGAACAGCGACGTCTTCGGACGCCCGCTCGGCGGCGTGCTCACCATGGGCGGGCGCGAGTTCTCCCATGTGGCCGGCCGCGAACCGCCGGAGGCGGCCGCGCCTGACGACGTCGTTCTCGGCTTGATCGCAAAGCGGACCATGGCCATGCCGTCCTTCGGCGACGACGACGGTCTGTTTCCTGAAAGCGCCGGTCGCGGTCGCATCAGCGGGCCGCCGCCGGAAACGCCGGTCGAGCGCAAGGCGCTGGCGCTGCTCTATTGCGCGCTTCTAACGGCGGAGTGCGTGGAGGCGTTGGGGCCGGGGCCGCTGGTCGTTCTCGATGGCAGTTTTCTGCGCGATCCGCTCTACGCCCGCCTCGTTGCCGCCCTCATGCCGAACCGGCGGGTGCGGTTCAATCTTGATGCCTATGGCGTGGCCTCCGGCGCCGCGCTGCTTGCAAACGAGGGCAGGCGTCAGGCGCCGGCGCCGCTTTCGCTCGCCGATCCCGGCAGCGTTTCCCATCTCTCGCCCGCCGTCGCCGTCTATGCGTCGCAATGGCGGGCCCGCGCCCGGGCTGGGCACAACACTGGTTTCAGTCGCGACTTCGAAAGGACATATCGATGACCAAGGCCGACATTCTGTCGCTCCGCCGCGAGATGGTGGACATCTGCCGCCGCATGAACTTGAACGGCATCAACCAGGGCACGGCCGGCAACATTTCGGTGCGCACCGATACCGGCTTTCTGGTCACGCCGTCGTCGCTGCCCTACGAGACGATGCAGCCTGAAGACCTGGTGGAGATGGATTTCGACGGTACCTATGTCGGCCTGCGCCCGTCGTCGGAATGGCGCTTCCACCGCGATATCCTGAGAGAGCGCCCGGATATCAACGTCGTGCTGCACTGCCATTCGGTCTATGCGACCACGCTTGCCTGCCATCACAGGACCATCCCGAGCTTCCACTACATGACCGGCATTGCCGGCGGCACGACGATCCGCTGCGCCGAATATGCGACCTTCGGCACCCAGGCGCTCTCCGACAACGCGCTCGTCGCGCTCAAGGACCGCACCGCCTGCCTGCTTGGCCAGCATGGACAGATCTCGCTCGGCAAGACGCTCGAAGGCGCCCTGTGGCTGGCGATCGAGATCGAAACCCTGTCGCGCATGTATGTCCAGGCGCTGACGCTCGGCGAACCGCCGGTCCTGCCCGACGACGAAATGGAGCGCGTCATCGCGCAGATGCGCCGCATGAGCTACGGCCAGGCGCCGGACGACGAGGGCGTCAACGACCTTGCCCGCCCTCGAGCGGCGGTTTGAGGTGGCCTGGCCGGCGCGTCGATGAAATGCTCTGGCGTCCCAGGAAACAATCGTTTTCCGGGGGATGCGACCGTACGCCGTCACCCGGTTGCATCTCCGCCCCCTTTCTTCGCGGGTTTGCGAAATGGGGTGAATCAACTAATGCTCAGCCATGATGCAACGATATCTGAGTCGGAGATTCGGCACGTCGGAGAGACGGCCGCGCCCTGCGGAAGGTTGGCGCGTGGCTGCGGTGTCGCTGGTGGCGGCGGCCGTGCTTTCCGGCTGCAACACGCGCCAGGACGTCGGAACGCCGACCGGCAGCATCATGGTTCCCTCGGAGAACGCGCTGATCCTGCCGCCGCCCGGCGGACCCGCCGTGCTGAACGTCGTCGAACGGCGCAGCACCAACGCGATCGAACAGGACATCTATCTCTACACCTCGGCGGCGACGCCGGGTCAGAACCTGCTGCGCGCCAAGTTCTTCGGCCCGATGAATGCGAAGTTCGACCAGCAGTCGCGCTCGAGCTATGCCGGTGTTCGCGACAACAGGATGATGGCGGAGGCGCGCCGGGCGCTGCCCGGCGTTTCGCTGTCGCTCAATCCCTATTTCCTGCAGAACAATTACGGCCCGTTCGGTTATGCCTTCGGCCGGGGCCGTGCGAACGATGCCTGTATTTTCGCCTGGCAGCAGATCCGCCAGCAGGAGAACCACCGTTCGCCGCTCAAGGGTTACGGCACGATCCAGGTAAGGCTTCGCTATTGCGCGACGGGCGCGAGCGAGACCGAACTGCTGGCTCCGGTTTACGGCTACACGATCACCGGCACTTTCGGCGACCCCGCCTGGAATCCCTATGGTGCACCGCCCCCTCTGGAGGCGGGCCTCGGGCGGACCGGCAACCCGATCTATCGCAAGGAAGAGGCGGTGACCGCGAGCGCGCCGGTGGCGGTGCCGCGGCGCCAGGTGCAGCCCGTCGCGCGGCGTGAAGTCAGCAGCGTTCCTGCGCGCGTTGAACAGCCGGTCGTTGCGCCCGCCGCAGTGACGTCGATCCCGGTTCCGCAGCCTGATGGGACCGTGTCGGTGCCGCAGACGGACACGGCGACCAAACCCTTGCCGAACGTGATCGTGCCGGCGCCGGCTTGCATGGGGCAGCAGGCCGGAGGAACTTGCCCTTAATCGACCGCTAACCATCCTTTGTTAAGGGCTGGTGTCGGTAGGGGAGACTCGGTCGGATATGGGCCGGGCAATACCAGTGGCATGATGCCGAACACTGGAAGGCAGATGTATGAGCAAGATCGGATCGGTTGCCGCTTGGGCGTTTTTCTCGCTTTGTGTGATCGCGGTCATCACGCTGCCGGTAAACCTCCAGACGCAGCTCATCGTCAGCGTCTTGATTGTCACCTTCATGGCCGTGCTCAAGCTTGCCAATGCCGGTGGCCGCTGGCGGCTGATCGCGCTTGCCTTCGGCACGGCGATCGTGCTGCGTTATGTCTACTGGCGCACGACGAGCACGCTGCCGCCGCTCAACCAGCTGGAAAACTTCATCCCGGGCTTTCTGCTCTACCTCGCTGAAATGTACAGCGTGATGATGCTGTCGCTCAGCCTGTTCGTCGTGGCGATGCCGTTGCCGCCGCGCAAGTCGAGCTCCATCTCCGAGGGCAAATTTCCGAAGGTCGATGTCTTCGTTCCGTCCTACAACGAGGACGCGGGCCTGCTGGCAAACACGCTCGCGGCGGCCAAGGCGATGGACTATCCCGCCGACAAGCTGACGGTCTGGCTGCTCGACGACGGCGGCACGCTGCAGAAGCGCAACTCGGCAAACCTCGTCGAAGCGCAACGCGCGTCGGCCCGCAATGCCGAGCTGCAGGCGCTCTGCGACGATCTCGGCGTGCGCTATCTGACGCGCGAGCGCAACGAGCACGCCAAGGCCGGCAACCTCAACAATGGCATGCTGCATTCCGATGGTGAACTGATCGCGGTCTTCGACGCCGACCACGCGCCGGCGCGCGATTTCCTGCTGGAGACCGTCGGCTATTTCGAGCAGGACCCGAAACTGTTCCTGGTGCAGACGCCGCACTTCTTCCTCAACCCGGACCCGCTCGAGCGCAATTTGCGCACCTTCGAGAAGATGCCGAGCGAGAACGAGATGTTCTACGGCATCATCCAGCGCGGTCTCGACAAGTGGAATGCTGCCTTCTTCTGCGGCTCGGCCGCCGTTCTGCGGCGCAAGGCGCTCGAGGATACCGAAGGCTTCAGCGGCATGAGCATTACCGAGGACTGCGAAACGGCGCTGGCGCTGCACGGGCGCGGCTGGAACAGCATCTATGTCGATCGCCCACTGATCGCCGGCCTGCAGCCGGCCACCTTCGCGAGCTTCATCGGCCAGCGCAGCCGCTGGGCGCAGGGCATGATGCAGATCCTGCTGTTCCGGTTTCCGCTGTTCAAGGGCGGCCTGTCGATCCCGCAACGGCTTTGCTACATGTCCTCGACGCTGTTCTGGCTGTTCCCGATCCCGCGCACGATTTTCCTTTTCGCGCCGCTCTTCTATCTGTTCTTCGACCTTGAGATCTTCACAGCGTCCGGCGGCGAGTTTCTCGCCTATACGCTGGCCTACATGGTCGTGAACCTGATGATGCAGAACTATCTCTACGGCTCGTTCCGCTGGCCCTGGATCTCCGAACTCTACGAGTTCGCCCAGACGGTACATCTGCTGCCGGCCGTCATTTCGGTGCTGCTGCGGCCGAGCCGGCCGACCTTCAAGGTGACGGCCAAGGATGAATCGATCTCGGAAAGCCGGCTTTCCGAGATCGGCCGGCCTTTCTTCGTGATCTTCGCGGTGCTTTTCGTCGCCCTGCTCATGACCGTCTACCGGGTCTACACCGAACCCTACAAGGCAGACGTGACGCTTGTCGTCGGCGGCTGGAATCTTCTGAACCTGATCATGGCCGGCTGTGTGCTCGGCGTCGTTTCGGAACGGGGCGAACGCGCGGCCTCGCGCCGCGTCAAGGTCAGCCGCCGTTGCGAATTCGGCGTTGCCGATCAATGGTATCCGGCGACGATCGAGGACGTTTCCGCGCACGGTGCGCGCGTCCAGGTCTACGGCATCGACGCGTCGACGCTGCCGACCGATACCGAGGGAGGGATCCGCTTCGAGCCCTATAGCGGCAGCGGCGTCGCCGAAACGCTGCCGGTTGCGATCCGCAACAAGGAGATAGCCGGCGATATCACCATCATGGGCTGCCGCTACCTGCCGCAGGCCGCCCGTCATCACAGCCTGGTCGCGGACCTGATCTTTGCCAATTCGCGGCAATGGAGCGAGTTTCAGAGTGCCCGGCGTGGCAATCCGGGCCTGGTGCGCGGAACGTTCTGGTTCCTTTGGATGGCGCTCTATCAGACCAGCCGCGGCATGATTTATTTCCTTCGCAGCCTGCGTGGCTCCGAGGCGCAGAAGGAGGGCGCTTGATGCTCAGGCGCCTCGTTCTCCCAGCCCTTCTGCTCGCCGGTCTGGCAACGGCCGCGTCTGCGCAACCGTCGCCATTCGACATGACGGGCGAGCGACCGGCAGATGCTCCCATCCTGCAGCCGCCGGCAAGCACCGGAACTGGTGGCGGGCCGGCGGAGCCCGCGGTCACGGCCAGGGTCCCGGATGAATTCAAACGCTTCATCATTCCATTCAGCGCGCTGTCGCTGACGGGGGAGGTCGATGAGCGCACCTGGTCCGTCTATCTGACGCCGGCGCAGGCGCAGTCCGCAGCGACGCTCGATTTCGCCTATCAGAACGCGATCGTCGTCGCGCCCGAAGCGTCGACGCTGTCGATCTTCATCAACGGCGAACTGGCCGGCGAGAAGCCGATCGGCTCGGCAGAGGCGGCCACGGCCCTGAGCTACGACCTCAAGCCCGGGCTGCTGCGCGCAGGCTCAAACGACATTCGCGTCAAGGTTCGCCAGCGCCACCGCACGGACTGCACGGTCGAATCGACCTATGAGCTGTGGACCGAGATCGCGCCGGAATCGGCCTTCATCCGTTTTTCTTCCGGCGACAGTGCCACGCTTACCAGCCTTGACGACGTGCGCGCCGTCGGGCTCGACGCGCGCGGCCGGACACAGTTCAACCTGGTCGTCCCCGGCCTCCAGCAACCGAGCCGCACCGCAGCGCTGATGCGGCTCGCACAGGGTTTGGCGCTGCGCGGCCAGATGCCCGCCCAGGAGTTCGCGCTCAGCGAAGTCATGCCCGATCTTGCAGAACCCGGACAGATGACTGCGCTCGTCGGCACGGCCGAAGAAGTGGCGCCGTTCCTCGAGCGGCTGCCGGACGGCGCGTCGAGCGGTCCCGTGGCCATGTTCATGCGCGACGGCAAGACGAAATCGTCGGTGCTGGTGGTCAGCGGCCCGGACTGGCCCGCGGTGCAGGAGGCGATCGAGGGGATCACGCAGCCGATGGACCGCCCGAGCAACGTGCCGCGCGACGTCATTGCCACCGGGCGCTGGCTGCTGCCGGAGACGCCGTTGGTCGTGACGAACACGCGTCTGCGCTTCTCCGAACTCGGGGTGGAGACCAGCGAGTTCACCGGCCGGCGCTTTCGCACCCGCTTCTCCGTTGCGGTCCCGTCGGATTTCTATGCCGATGCCTACGGCGACGCGACGCTGCTGCTCGATGCCGCCTACACGGAAGCGGTTCTTCCGGGCAGCCATATCGACATCTACGTCAACGGCAACATTGCATCGACGATCCCGCTGAATTCGGTCACGGGCGACATTCTGCGCCATCTGCCGATCAAAGTGACAATGCGGCATTTCAAGCCCGGTCCGAACCTGATCGAGATCGAGGCGGTGCTCTCCGCCGAACCGGACAAGGCCTGCGCGCCGGGAACACCGGCTTCCAACGATCCGCGTTTTGCGCTTTTCGACACCTCGGAACTGCGGATGCCGGATTTCGCCCGCATCGGCCGCCGGCCGAACCTTGCCGCAATTTCCGGCGCCGCGGCACCCTACCGCAATGACGCTGCCGCCGTTCCTCTTTTCGTTGACCGCGCCGACGAGGACACGCTTTCGGCGGCCGCGACGTTCCTTGCACGCCTGGCCGTCGCCGGCGGCAGGCCGCTGCTGGTGGAGGTGATCACATCGCCACTTGCAGCCGGAAGCCGCAACGCGATCTTCATCGGTGCCATGCCGCAACTGCCGAAGACGGTGCTGACGCAGGTCGGCGTCGATCCCGCCAGGCAGATGTCCTGGGGCAATGCGGAGGATACCGGTCGTCCCGACGACACGCAAAAGGCCATCGACGAGTGGCGCACGCGCCTGAGCGGCGGCGCATGGCGCACCCAGGTCACGGCATTCCAGACCTGGGTGAAGCAGGAGTTCGACATTTCGCTGAGCTCGCTGCGCATCCTGCCCGAAGCGCAGGCTGCCTATGTTCCGCCGGAGAGTGCGGGCCTGGTGCTTGCCCAAGGCGCCAATCCGAGCGACGACGCGACCTGGACCCTTTTGACGGCGCCGACCGCCAAGCGCCTGCGCGAAGGCGCGTCGGCAATCGCCGACGTCACCCGCTGGCAGCAGCTTGCCGGGCGGGTCTCGGCCTATGAGCCGGCAACGGACAAGATCGAGGCGACGCCGGTCGCAGGCTTCGATTTCGTCCAGACGCAGCCGGCTTCGCTGACCAACTACCGTCTCATCCTCGCCAACTGGCTTTCCAGCAACATCATGGCCTATGCCCTGCTGTTGATCGTGCTGTCGGTGCTTCTGGGGCTCGCGACATCCTCGATGCTGACCCGTCTCGGGCGGCGCCAATGAGGTGGCGAACCGCGCTCCTTGCCGGATTGCTCGCGCTCCTGATGCCGATGGCGGCCGGGGCGGACGAACAGGGGGGCTCGGTGAACGCAAGGGAATGGGACCAGTACAAGGCGCGCTTCCTCGATTCCGGCGGCCGGATCATCGACGATGCCAATGGCAATGTCAGCCATAGCGAGGGACAGGGCTACGGCCTGCTGCTCGCCGTGCTGGCCGAAAATCCGGCCGACTTCGCGCTGATCTGGTCGTTCACGCGCCGCGAGCTGCTGCTGCGGGACGACGGGCTGGCCGCCTGGAAATGGAGCCCGGCCGAAACGCCGCACATTATCGACATCAACAACGCCACCGACGGCGACATACTGATCGCCTATGCGCTGGTGCTCGCCGGCGAACGCTGGAAGCGGGAGGACTACAGCCAAGCGGCGTCGCGGATCGCCAAGGCCATTCTCGACAACACCCTACTCGACCATGGCGGGCGAACGCTGCTCTTGCCCGGCGTTTCGGGCTTCAGGGCGACCGATCGCCCCGACGGCCCGGTCGTCAATCCCTCCTACTGGATATTCGAGGCGTTTCCGGCGCTTGACCGGGTGGCGCCGTCGCCGCGTTGGAAAAAGCTCTCCGACGATGGACTGGCCCTGTTGAATACTGCTCAATCGGGCCCGAGGAAACTGCCGGCCGATTGGGTCAGCCTGCGCACGATGCCGAAACCGGCCCAAGGCTTTCCGGCCGAATTCGGCTATAACGCGTTGCGGATACCGCTCTACCTGGCGCGCGCGGATATGGGTGGCCGCGAACTGATGGCGAGACTGCGGGAGGGGATGAAGGGCGACGATGATGCGCTGGTCCTCAGCGACGTCTCCACGGGTGCCGCTGAAGCCAGCCTCACGGACCCTGGTTATCGATTTGTTAACCATATTCTGGCCTGTGTCTTGGACAGGGTTCCGATACCCGACAGCGTCAAGGTGTTCAGCCCGACGCAATATTACCCTTCCACGCTGCACCTGTTGGGGTTGTCTTACGTGAGGGAGAAGCGTCCGGAGTGTCTATGAAGTCCTCAATCGTTGCCATTGCCGCTGTGATGACTACGGCGATCGGGGTTGCCGGACTGACCGATGGCGGATTTTTGCGCCAGGACAACAGGAAACTCGGCAGCCTGACGGGCGAGAGCCAGGACACACCCGCCGCAGCCGGCCTTGCGGGTGAGGGCGCGCGCGGCGCACCGCCGCAGTTTACCGAAGTGGCCCAGGCCGACAGGCCCTCGGACGAAGCCAGAAGCGCAAGCAAGCCCCAGCCGGTGGTCGACGAATCGGCACTTCGCTACTTTGCCGCCAAGGGGGACACGGCGCGGCTTCAGGCGGAAATCTCGCGCCTGCGCTCGCTCTATCCCGACTGGGTGCCGCCCGCCGATCCGCTGGCGGTGCCGCGCAACACCGATGTCGCTCTCGAAACCATGTGGCGGCTCTATTCGGAGGGCCGCTACGCCGAGGTGCGCAAGGCGATCGCCGAACGCCAGGCGAAGGAAGCCGCCTGGCAGCCGCCGTCGGACCTGCTCGAGCGTCTCAACGTCGCCGAGGCCCGCGCCCGGCTGGTGAACGCCTCCGAGCTCAAGCAGTACGAGACCGTCATTTCGGCTGCCGCGAGCACGCCCAGCCTTTTGACCTGCTCCGAAGTGGACGTGCTCTGGCACGTCGCGAATGCCTTTGCGCAAACCAAGCGGCCCGAGCGCGCCCGCGACGCCTATCTCTATGTGCTGAAGAATTGCGAGAACCCACCCGAGCGTCTCGCGACCGTGCAGAAGGCAGCGGCCGTCTTGCCCTATGCCACGCTGCAGGATCTGCTCTCCTATGAGCGCACGACGCCTGAGGGCGTGCCGGAGTTCGAGAGCATTCGCGACGATCTCGCCCGCCGCTTCGTTGCAGAAGGTGACGGGGACAAGACGCTGGCGGTCGATCCGAAGTACGTCCAGCGGGTCGAGAAGCTGGCCGAGACCGGCGGCACTGCGAGCGACGCATTGCTGCTCGGCTGGTACCAGTTGCGCCGTGACAACATGAGCGCTGCCGAGCAATGGTTCCAACGGGCGCATGACAGGGAAGACAGTGCCTCCGCCGCGCAGGGCCTGGCCCTGACGCTGATTGCGCGCAAGGCGCCAGCCGAGGCCGAAGGCGTTCTCTATCGGTGGCGGGACAGCTCGCCCGATGCGCTTGCGACCTATTTTGCGGCGACAGCAAACCTCCTGGCGATCGATCCGCCGTTGGCCCTCGATGCGGCCGTTTTGGCACGGATCGCTGCGGAAACGACCAAGGCCCGCGAGCCGGCGACGGCGCAGCAGTTCGGCTGGTATGCCCGCGCCCTCAACCAGCCGGCGACCGCCGCGCAATGGTTCGCCACTGCGCTCCGCTGGAAACCGGACGACGAACCCTCGGCCTACGGCCTCGCCCTCAGCCGTGACCAATTGGGCGACAAGGACGGCGTCGTTGAAATTCAGCGCTTGTGGTCCGGTCGTTCCGAGCGCATCGCCCGCCTTGGCGAGGTCAAGGAGCTCGTCGACGACGTCAACCGCGTGCAGCAACCGATCGCCGAGGCGCAACGGACCCGACCGCAGGCTACCACAGGCACGGCCGTCGTGACGGAGCCGGCCGAGCAGCCGGTTGCCCAACGGCCCCGCGTCACCGGTTCTGCGCAGAAAGCCGTTCGAACGGGCGCCGGTTGCCGGACCACCATCAATCCGGCCGGAATGGCGCCGCAGGCGGCGCTGGCGCGCGGCTGGTGCCTGATGGATCTCAATCGCCCGCTGGAGGCTGCCGAAGCCTTCGAGGTTGCCTTACAGGCGCAGGCTTCGCAGATCCGCGAAGACGCCGCCTATGGCCAGAGCCTTGCTTACCTGCGCGCCGGCCTGACCAACAAGGCAGCGGTTGCCGCGACCAAGTCGACGCAGAGCCGGGGACGGGTCGACGAGCTTCAGACGGCGATCCTCGCCGACCGCGCCATCGCGGCTTTCAACGCCAAGCGCTACCGCGAGGCGATCCTGTTTCTCGATCAGCTCGGGCAGATTTCAACCCGCCGCCAGGATCTGATGGTGCTGCGCGGCTACGCCTATATGAACCTCAAGTATCACGCGGAAGCGCGGCGCATCTTCGAAGCGCTCGCAGCCACCGGCAACCGCGACGCGATGCAGGGCCTTGCCGCCGTCGAGTCCAGCCAGGAAATCTGGCCGAACAAGAACTGATCGGTTGCGGCCACGCGCAGCACCCTGTCCTTCATCCGCAATCCGGAGCACCGAACCGCTTCGGCCGGCGCGCGACGGCCCGGCGGCGCGATCGCGCAAAGGATGCAATCGGCGCGTGCCCTCGGATTTTCATATCGTGCTTGGCTTTGCCCCTCTTTGGAAGGAAATTAGCGAAACGCGGTGCTATCGTCCGGCCATGTCGCGGCGTTGACATCATTGCATTCGCCGCGATCCGCGTAGAGGATGGAGCGTTATCGTCCGGCCGCTGTGGGAGGAGACCACGCGGCAGGGGCGATGGGAGGATAGACATGTTTCAGGGCGGATTGAGCTTCGCGCTTGGCGAGGACATCGAGGCGTTGCGCGAAAGCGTACGGCGCTTCGCAACGGACCGCATCGCGCCATTGGCCGATGAGACCGATCGCAACAACGCATTTCCGATGCAGCTCTGGCGCGAAATGGGCGAGCTCGGTCTGCTCGGGATTACCGCCGGCGAGGAACATGGAGGTGCCGGCATGGGCTATCTTGCCCATTGCGTGGCGATGGAGGAGATCAGCCGTGCATCGGCCTCGATCGGCCTTAGCTATGGCGCCCATTCCAATCTCTGCGTCAACCAGATCAACCGCAACGGCAATGACGACCAGAAGGCGCGTTACCTGCCGAAGCTGATATCAGGCGAACATGTCGGTGCGCTCGCGATGTCCGAGCCTGGCGCCGGCTCCGACGTCGTGTCGATGACGCTTCGCGCCGACAGGCGCGGCGACCGCTATGTGCTCAACGGCAACAAGATGTGGATCACCAACGGTCCGGACGCCGACGTGCTCGTCGTCTACGCCAAGACCGATCCCACCGCCGGCCCGCGCGGCATCACCGCCTTCCTCGTCGAGAAGGGTTTTTCCGGGTTTTCCACCGGCCAGAAGCTCGACAAGCTCGGCATGCGCGGCTCCAACACCTGCGAGCTGATCTTCAAGGACTGCGAAGTGCCGGAAGAAAACGTGCTCGGTTCGATCGGCGGCGGCGTGCGCGTGCTGATGTCCGGGCTCGACTATGAGCGCGTGGTGCTTTCGGCTGGTCCGCTCGGCATCATGGCCGCCTGCCTCGATGTGGTCGTCCCCTATCTGCATGAGCGCAAGCAATTCGGCCAGGCGATCGGCGAGTTCCAACTGATGCAGGGCAAGCTTGCGGACATGTATGTGACGGCGAATGCGGCGCGCGCCTATGTCTATGCGGTTGCGGCCGCCTGCGATCGCGGCGAGACCACACGCAAGGATGCCGCCGGCTGCATTCTCTATGCGGCCGAGAAGGCGACGGCGCTGGCGCTCGAGGCGATCCAGGCGCTCGGCGGCAACGGCTACACCAACGACTATCCGGCGGGCCGCCTGCTGCGCGACGCCAAGCTCTACGAAATCGGCGCCGGCACCAGCGAAATCCGCCGCATGCTGATCGGGCGGGAACTGTTCACCGAGACGAGCTAGGCGGGATGAGACGAAAGCGGCCGAACTCGATCCAATGAGGACTTCATGACCGTTCTGAAATCTCACATCCAGCCGTCCTCCGATGCGTTCAAGGCGAACCAGGCCGCCATGGCCGAGGCGATCGCGACCGTCGAAGACGCGGTGAAACTGGCGGCAGCCGGTGGCGGCGATGCGGCGCGCGAACGCCATGTCAGCCGCGGCAAGCTGCTGCCGCGCGATCGCGTCGCCAGCCTCATCGATCCGGCAACGCCCTTCCTTGAAGTGGGCACGACGGCGGCGCACGGCATGTATAACGGCGATGCGCCGGCGGCGGGCCTGATCACCGGCATTGGCCGCGTATCCGGCCGTGAGTGCATGATCGTCTGCAACGACCCGACGGTCAAAGGCGGTACCTACTATCCGCTGACGGTGAAGAAGCACCTGCGCGCGCAAGAGATCGCCGCGGAAAACCATCTGCCCTGCATCTATCTCGTCGATTCCGGTGGCGCCAACCTGCCGAACCAGGACGAGGTCTTTCCGGACCGCGATCACTTCGGCCGGATCTTCTATAACCAGGCCAACATGTCGGCCGCCGGAATCCCGCAGATCGCCGTTGTCATGGGCTCGTGCACGGCCGGCGGCGCCTATGTGCCGGCCATGTCCGACGAGACGATCATCGTCGAAGGTCAGGGCACGATCTTTCTCGCCGGACCGCCACTTGTAAGGGCGGCCACCGGCGAGGTGGTCTCGGCGGAGGATCTCGGCGGCGCCGACGTGCATACGCGGCTCTCCGGGGTGGCCGACCACCTGGCGCGCGATGACGCCCACGCGCTGGCGCTCGCCCGCCGTTCTGTTGCCGCGCTCAACCGGCACAAGCCGCTGTCGGTCGAGCTGGTGACGCCTGAGCCGCCGCTCTACGACCCGCACGAGATCGCCGGCATCGTGCCCTCGGATCTGCGCACGCCCTACGACATCCGCGAGGTCATCGCCCGCACCGTCGACGGTTCCCGTTTCGATGAATTCAAGGCGCGCTACGGCACGACGCTCGTCTGCGGATTTGCCCATGTGCACGGCATCCCGGTCGGCATCATCGCCAACAATGGCGTGCTGTTTTCGGAATCGGCCCTGAAGGGCGCGCATTTCGTCGAACTCTGCGCCCAGCGCAAGATCCCGCTCGTCTTCCTGCAGAACATCACCGGCTTCATGGTCGGGCGGAAATATGAGACGGAAGGCATCGCCAAGCACGGCGCCAAGCTGGTGACCGCGGTCGCGACCGCGCAGGTGCCGAAGGTGACGATGCTGGTCGGCGGATCCTTCGGCGCCGGCAATTACGGCATGTGCGGTCGGGCATTTTCGCCGCGGTTCCTCTGGACCTGGCCGAACAGCCGCATCTCCGTCATGGGCGGCGAACAGGCGGCCGGCGTGCTAACGACTGTGCGCAGCGAGGCGCTGAAGCGGGCGGGGAGCCCCTGGAGCGAAGAGGAGGAGGCGCGCTTCCGCCAGCCGATCCTCGACCTCTTCGAACGCCAGAGCCATCCGCTCTATGCCTCCGCAAGGCTTTGGGACGATGGTGTCGTCGATCCGCGCAAGACCCGCGACGTGCTCGGCCTGTCGCTGTCTGCGGCGCTCAATGCGCCGATCGAAGACACGCGCTTCGGCCTCTTCAGGATGTAGGGATACCGCCATGAAACGCGAAAACATCAATGCCCCGAACGCACCGCAGCCACGTGGAGGCTACTCGCAGGCCGTTTGCCTGGAGAATTTCGAGCGCCTGCTCTTCGTCAGCGGCCAGGTGCCACTGACGCCCGAGGACGCGCTGCCGGAGGGCTTCGAGGCGCAGGCGCGCCAGGTCTGGGCGAACATCGACGCGCAGCTGACGGCTGCCGGCATGAGCAAGGCCGATATCGTAAAGGTGACGGTTCTGCTTGCGGATCGCCAGTATGCGATGGCCAACCGGACGGCCCGGGCCGAATATCTCGGCACGCTCGCACCCGCCATGACGGTGGCAATCGCCGGCATCTTCGATGCCGGCTGGCTGCTCGAAATCGACGTGATCGCAGCGCAGTAGGGCCAGGGGATGCCGATGTTTTCCAAACTCCTGATTGCCAATCGCGGCGAGATCGCCTGCCGGGTGATGCGCACCGCCAAGCGCCTCGGCATCCGCACGGTCGCCGTCTATTCCGATGCCGACGTCGGCGCGCTGCATGTCGCGCTCGCCGACGAGGCGATCCGCATCGGCCCGGCGCCGGCGCTTGAAAGCTATCTCTTGGGGGAACGCATCATAGCGGCGGCGCGGTCCGTCGGCGCCGATGCCATCCACCCGGGCTATGGCTTCCTGTCTGAGAATGCCGATTTCGCCGAGGCCGTCGAGGCGGCCGGCATCAGCTTCGTCGGGCCTTCGGCCCGCGCGATCCGCGCCATGGGGCTGAAGGACGCCGCCAAGGCGCTGATGGAGCAATCGGGCGTGCCGGTCGTGCCGGGCTATCACGGCGACAGGCAGGACGCGGATTTCCTTGCCGAGGAAGCGGCCAATGTCGGTTATCCCGTGCTGATCAAGGCGCGCGCCGGCGGCGGCGGCAAGGGCATGCGGCGGGTCGACGGCGCTGCCGATTTTCCCGCCGCACTCGAAGCGGCGCGCCGCGAAGCGGAAGCGGCCTTCGGCGATGGCGCGGTGTTGATCGAGAAGTACCTGACGAAGCCGCGGCACATCGAAGTGCAGGTGTTCGGCGACCGGCACGGCAACATCCTGCACCTTTACGAGCGTGACTGCTCGCTGCAGCGTCGCCACCAGAAGGTGATCGAGGAAGCACCGGCGCCGGGCATGACCGCGGAAGTGCGGCGCGCCATGGGCGAGGCGGCCGTCAGGGCTGCTCAGGCGATCGGCTATGTCGGCGCAGGCACCGTCGAGTTCATCGCCGACGTGACGGACGGCCTCTGGCCGGATCAGTTCTATTTCATGGAGATGAACACCCGTCTGCAGGTCGAACATCCGGTTACCGAAGCGATCACCGGCATCGATCTCGTCGAGTGGCAGCTGCGCGCCGCGGCTGGCGAAACGCTGCCGAAGCGCCAGAGCGAAATCGCCATCGATGGCTGGGCCTTCGAAGCCCGCATCTATGCGGAAGACCCGTCGCGCGGTTTCCTGCCGGCGACCGGGCAGCTCACGACCTTGAGCTTTCCGGAGGATGGTGCGCGCGTCGATGCCGGCGTCAGGCAGGGAGACAGGATCACGCCGTTCTACGATCCGCTGATCGCCAAGCTGATCGTTCATGGACCGAACCGGTCGACCGCGCTGGCAAGGCTCGAAAACGCTCTGAGGGCTTGCCGCATCGGCGGCACGGTCACCAATCTTGATTTTCTCGCACGTCTTGCCGCCGAGCCGGATTTTCGCGCCGGGCATCCCGATACCGGGCTGATCGACCGGTCGATCGAACGGCTATCGGCGCCGCCGGTGCCGAACGATGCCGCGCTTGCGCTTACGGCGATCATTTCGACCGGGGCGCTGCAACCGGATGGATCGGCAGATCCCTGGTCTTCGCTCGGCCACTGGCAGATCTGGGGTGACGCGAACCGGAACATCACGATCGAGCACCTGGGCGGACGGACAACCGTGGCGCTTGCGGCGCGCGGCCGCGATCAGTTCGCCGTCCATACGGGAGCAGCGGCGCTGCCGGTGGTGATCCTCGACCGTTTCGCCGATGGCGCCCGCGCCGAGATCTCGGGCGCGCAACAGGAATTTCGCTTCCTGCGCGAAGGCGAGCAGATCACGCTGTTTCTCCATGGCGAAACCTATGTCCTGCGGCTGCCGGACGCGCTGAGTGCCGGCCACGCCGCCGAAATCGCGGACGACGCGGTTTCGGCGCCGATGCCCGGCATCGTCAAGCTGATCCGGGTCCGTCCCGGTGCGACGGTCGAGAAGGGCCAGGCACTCGCCGTCATGGAGGCGATGAAGATGGAACTGACATTGTCGGCCTCGCGCGCCGGCGTGGTCGAGAGCGTTCTGGTCAGCGAGGGCGAGCAGGTGAGCGCCGGAGCCGTGCTGGTGATGCTCCAGCCGGAGAGTGCGGAATGAACGGATCGGCGCCCGGGCATGTGACGATCGTCGAGATGGCGCCGCGCGACGGGCTGCAGAACGAAAGTGCGCCCGTTGCGACCGCCGACAAGATCCGCCTTGTCGATATGCTCTCGGATTGCGGCTATGAGCGGATCGAGGTGACGAGTTTCGTCAGCCCGAAATGGGTGCCGCAAATGGCGGACGCTGCCGAGGTGATGGCCGGCATCCGGAGAAGACCCGGTACGCGCTACGCGGTGCTGACGCCCAATCTGCGCGGGCTTGAGGCGGCGATCGATGCCGGCGCCGACGAGGTGGCGATTTTCGCCTCCGCTTCCGAAACCTTCTCGCAGAAGAACATCAATTGTTCGATCGCCGAAAGCATCGAACGCTTCCGGCCGGTTGCCGAGTTATGCCGCGAGCGCGGCTTGCTGCTGCGCGGCTATGTCAGTTGCGTCGTCGAATGCCCCTATGAGGGTGCGATCGCACCGGCGAGTGCGGCCCGTGTCGCCGGCCTGCTCGATGATCTCGGATGCTACGAGATCAGCCTCGGCGATACGATCGGCCGCGGCACGCCGGAGGCCGTCGACGCGATGCTGGCCACGGTGCTGGAGGCTATGCCGGCCGAGCGGCTTGCCGGACATTTCCACGATACGTCCGGCCGGGCGCTCGACAACATCGCCGTGGCGCTCGGCCGAGGTCTCAGGGTCTTCGATGCGTCGGCCGGTGGTCTCGGTGGTTGCCCCTATGCGCCGGGTGCGGCGGGCAATGTCGATGCGCTTGCGGTCGACGCGTTCGTGACAGCCAAGGGTTTTTCGACAGGGCTGGACGGGGCGAAGCTCGAACAGGCGGCGGCCTTTGCACGGAGCTTGAGGACAGGATCATGACCTTCGAAACCATCCGGATCGAAACCGACGCGCGTGGCGTCGCGCGGCTGACATTGGCGCTGCCGCAGAAGCACAACGCGCTTTCGGCCAGGATGATCGGCGAACTGACCGAGGCGGCGCAACTGCTTTCGGCCGATCGCTCGGTCCGCGTGGTTGTTTTGGGGGGCGAAGGCCGCAGCTTCTGCGCCGGCGGCGATCTCGGCTGGATGCGTGAACAGTTCGATGCGGATCGGGCGACCCGCATTGCCGAGGCAACACGGCTGGCGATGATGTTCAAGGCGCTGAACGAGATCGCCAAACCCGTGATCGGGCGCCTGCACGGCAATGCCTTCGGCGGCGGCGTCGGCCTGATGAGCATCTGCGATGCGGGGGTTGCCGCGGCCGACGCCAAATTCGGTTTGACCGAGACGCGCCTCGGGCTGATCCCGGCGACCATCAGCCCTTATGTCGTCGCGCGGATCGGCGAAGGCAAGGCGCGGCCGCTGTTCATGTCCGCGCGGCTGTTCGGGGCCGAGGAGGCGCGTGCCATAGGGCTCGCGACGGTCGTTGTCGCGGCCGACGGGCTGGACGCGGCGGTCGAAGCGGAAATCGAGCCCTATCTGGTAGTGGCGCCGGAAGCCGTCGGCCGCGCCAAGCGGCTGGCGCGTTCGCTCGGGGCTCCGATCACCGCGGAAACCATCGCCGCGACGATCGAGCAGCTTGCCGACTGCTGGGAGTCCGACGAGGCCCGTGAGGGCGTTGGCGCTTTCTTCGACAAGCGCGACCCTTCCTGGCGACAGTAGGCTTCCTTGAATTGGGCGCTTTTTGAGCCTATTTTGATTGCATGATGATCAAAACAAGCGCGGATCATGTCATGGTTGCTGTCGGTCTCAATATCTCCACCGCCCATTACGGCGAGAGCCGCTCGTCCTTCCTCTCCGCCCGGCTGGTCGCCGATCGCCTCGGCGTGACGCTTGCGGAACTCGCGAAGCTGATCGGTGTCGCGCGCAACACACTGACGGCGAAGTCGAGCGCCCGCAAGGTCGATGCGGCCTTGAGCGCGGTCGTGCGCATCCTCGCGATGGCCGGCGAGATGGCCGGCGACGAAAGCCGCGCCGTCATCTGGTTCAAGCACCAGCCAATCCCCGGCTGGGCCGGCAAGACCGCCTATGATCTCGTCGGTGAAGGCAAGGCCGACAAGGTGCTCGCCTATCTCGAAGCCGTCCGCTCCGGTGTCTACGCCTGATGGCGACAGACGAACCGGTGCGCCTCTGGCGTGCCTATGTACCGCGCTGGGCGCATGCGCCGCTTTCGGGCGAGGGCGCTGCCCGTTTCGGCGGGCGGTGGAACCCCTTGGGCGTACCGACGATCTATGCCGCCCGTGAACTGTCGACCGCCTGGGCCGAATACAATCAGGGTTTCGTCCAGCACCCGGCGTTGATCGCCCAACTCGAGCTGCGCTTTGCGCGGCTCGCGGATCTGACGGCAGAGGAAATGTTGGCCGACCTTGGCCTCACCGAAGACATCCACCGATGCGAATGGCGCGATGCGCTCGATCGTGGCCTGATGCCGGAGACGCATCGGCTGCAGGCGGAGTTGAGTGGCCGCGGCTTCGACGGCCTGATCTATCCGTCCTTCATGTCGCCCGGCGGCACCTGCGTCGCGCTCTGGCGCTGGAACAGGGGCGAAGGCTCGGAGTTGAGGGTCATCGATCCCGATGGACGCCTGCCGAAAACGCCGGCGTCCTGGCTTTGAAGCGAGGCCGTTGGCACGACGGTGGGGGGCGTTCAGAGCACCTTGCCCGGGTTGAGGATGCCGTTTGGGTCCAGCGCCTGCTTGATCCGCCGCATCAGTTCGAGTTCGGCAGGGCTGCGCGAGTGATCGAGGAAATCGCGCTTCAAGGTGCCGATGCCGTGTTCGGCCGAGATCGAACCTTTGTACCGCCGCACGATCTCGTAGACGATGCCATCGACGATATGCGGGGTCTCTGCGTCGCTTGCCGCTTCCGAGAAGGCGATGTGCAGGTTGCTGTCGGCGACATGGCCGAAGAAGGAGACGTGTGCGGTCGGAAACCGTGCGGAAAGTGCCTTGCCGCATTCTTCGGCGAAGCGGCCGATTTCGCCGATCGGCAGGCTGATATCGAGGTTGACGAGCGCCGGCATTTGGCTGTCCATCGCATGACCTTCGCGCACGCTCCAGAACGAACGGCTTTCCTTCTCCGACTGGGCGATCAGGGCATCGCTGATGATGCCGTCTTCAAGTGCCGCGCCAAGAAATGCCTCGAACGTGTCGCGCCCGCTGTCGTCACTCAGCAGATCCTGCTCGACGATGACGGCGAAGGGCGGGATTTCATCAAAGAGCTTCAGCTTTTCCGCCTCGGCATTGAAACGGAAATAGTTTTCCCACATGGCCTCGAAGGCGGAGAGCCCGGGCAGGCCGCGCTGGCAGCGGGCGAGAAAGGCGACGACGTCGTCGTAGCTGTCGAGTGCGCAGAGCGCGGTCAGCCGTCCGACGGGAAGCGGCCGCAGTCGCAGGACCGCGCGGGTGATCACGCCGAGCGTTCCCTCTGAACCGATGAAAAATTGCCTGAGGTCGTAGCCGGTGTTGTTCTTGATCATCTTGTTGAGCGACGAGATGAGGGTCCCATCGGCGAGCACGACTTCGAGCCCGAGCACGTTGTCGCGGGTGACACCGTAGCGAAGCACGCGGATGCCGCCGGCATTGGTGGCGAGGTTGCCGCCGATCTGGCAGGAGCCGCGGGCGCCGAGATCGATCGGCAACAGGAAGCCGGCGTCCTCTGCGGCGCGTTGGGCCACTTCGAGCGGCGTGCCGGCGCGCACGGTCATGGCTGCGGCGCTGGTATCGATCTCTTCGATGCCGGTGAAACGTTCGAGCGAAATCACCACCGCGTCGCTGCCGGCGTTGGCGCCGCCGGCAAGGCCGGTGAGCCCGCCTTGGACAACGACCGTTTGGCCGTTGTCGTTGCAGAGGCGGAGAGCCGCGGCGATCTCTTCGCTGCTTGTCGGGCGGATCACGGCCTTGGGCAGTTCCCGGCCCGTGAGGCTGGCGTCGCTGCGGTGGCGTTCGCCGATGTCGGCGCCGGTAAGCACGATATCGCCGAGGGCTTGTTTGAGGTCGTCGACGATCGCCATGCGCTTCTCCCGTTTCCGCAACCATTGTCGGCAGCGGGCGTCCCTGCTTAGCGCATCTCGAAGCAAACCGATATCCGCAGGGCGACGCTCGGTCCGTCGTTTGCCGGCACGCTACCGCATGTTTTTGTCCTTTAATCGTAGCCGATTAAAGGACAAAAACATGCAGCGATTCAAAGTGCTACAGCGTCCTTTGCGCGTCCGATAAGACGCGCGGCGCTGTAGTGTGCCCGCCACGACGAGACGGCTGAAACTGCGCTGGAGAGCGCGATCGATCAGCTGCCGGTGCGCGCCAGTTCGAAGGGTTCGGTGGCCTCTACCTCGGCGTGACCCTCCGGCGCTACCGGCGTTGCAACTGTCTCCGGCCGCCCTTCCCTGAAGAGCTTCCACTTTGTCGGGCGGAAGGCGATGCGGCTGTGGTCGCCGGCGGCGGC
>NZ_PNFP01000011.1 GCF_002940685.1 Ensifer adhaerens
GGGGTGGAGCAGCCCGGTAGCTCGTCAGGCTCATAACCTGAAGGCCGCAGGTTCAAATCCTGCCCCCGCAACCAAATCAAAAAAAAGCCCGCCGAGAGAAATCCGGCGGGCTTTTGACGTTCCAGGGCAACAAGGCAAAGGCCTAAAGCTGTCTCTATTACCGAAATTCCCGGGATGAACGCCGCGTTAGTGGCGCGCGACGCGGCCTAGCGCACAGGCCCCGGGCCCGATGTTCCCACTGGGGACGGCGCCGATCCAGCGGCAGGATCGCAGTTACCGAAGACACGACAATCGCCGCCATTTGTGGAGCGGCACGTTCCGCCGCTACATTGTTGTCTGACATGTTTTCGGCGTCTGACGTGGCCTCGATCCACGATAGATGACGCTCAGGCACCGTAACGCCCGGTTTCGGGGATGCTTCCGCAGAGCGGAGGCCTATGATGCCCGGCGGTTGGGGGCCGGCGCGCTGGCTGCCTGAAGCGCGGCCGCCCTTTGGGAGGGCGGCCAGCGCAAAGCAGGCCCCATCAGCTAGCCGTTCAACATTGTGCCGTCTTGCGAACCCGAGGGCCTTGTCGCCAGCCAGAAGAGCAGGGTTGCAAGGCTAAGTGAGGCGCCCATCAGGCAGACGCCTTGCCATCCCGCATAGGCGTAGGCGACGGTGGAAAACGACGATCCGATCGCGCTGCCGAGCGAATAAAAGAGCATGTAGGCGGCGGTGAGCCGGTTCTGCGCTTCCGGGCGAATACGATAGATCAGGGCCTGGTTGGTCACGTGCACGGCCTGGAGCCCAAAGTCGAGGACGAGCACGCCGGCGACAAGCCACAGCAGCGAGTGGTCCAGCAGGGAGATTGGGAGCCAGGCGGCGAGCATCAGCGCCAGCGATATCCCCGTCGTCCTCTGGCCAAAGCCAAGATCGGCCCAGCGCCCGGCGCGCGACGCGGCGAGTGCACCGGCGATGCCCGCCAGCCCAAAGAGGCCGACCTCCGTATGCGACAGGAAAAAGGGCGGCGCGCTCAGCGGCAGGACGAGCGGGGTCAATAGCGTCGTCACGTTGGCGAAGATCAGCATGGCGATCACACCGCGGATACGCAGGACCGGCTCTTGGCCGATCAGCGTGAAGGTGGAGGCGACGAGGCGGGAATAGCTGAGCCTGCTCGTTTCGCGCCGCTGATGCGGCAGCAGCCTGTAAAGCAACAGCGCGATCAGCAGTGTAAGACCAGCCGACACGAGATAGACGGACCGCCAGCCGGCCAAATCTGTCAGAAGACCGGCAACGGCGCGCGCGGAGAGTATGCCGATGACGATGCCGCTGGTGACGAATCCCACCACCCTTCCCCTTTCCGCCTGATGAGAGAGGCTGGCCGCATAGGCCACCAGCGCCTGCGTGAGGACTGCCAGCAGGCCGACGGCGGCGATTGAAACCATCAGCATCTCGACATTGGCCGAAAGTGCGACGAGGCCGAGGGCCCCGACCGACAGCAGCGACTGGACGATGATGATCTGGCGGCGATCGAAAAGGTCGCCGAGGGGAACAAGCAGGATCAGGCCGAGCGCATAGCCGAACTGGGTCGCGCCGACGATCAGGCCGGCGCTGGTCTCCGACAGATCGAGATCGGCGGCCATGACGTCGAGCAGGGGGTGGGCGAAGTAGGCATTGGCGACCGCAAGGCCGGCGGCGAAGGCAAAGAGCGTCATCATCGGGCGCGTCAGCGGCGAAGTCGGGTCAGCGCCTTCAATCGGGCACGCGGCGTCGTTTGCGGCACCCGCCGGGGCCGCAGCAATTCTACCATCCATTGGACTTGCTCCTTATTTCGGTTTAATAATGAAACCAAACAATGCGTATCATTTTGGTTTCATAATGCAACCAAAATTCCGTTGGACGCGAGAGGAGAGCATGCATGGTGGCCCGCAGACGGCTGAAGGGAGACTATTGCCCGAGTGCCCGGTCACTGGATGCCATCGGGGACTGGTGGTCGCTATTGATCGTGCGCGATGCCTTCGATGACATCCGGCGCTTCAGCGATTTTCAGAAGAGCCTCGGCATTGCCAAGAATATCCTGACGGATCGCCTGAGAACGCTCGTCGATCGCGGCATTCTCGAAACGGTTCCGGTCGGCGAGGCGAAGGCGCGGGTCGAGTATCAGTTGACGCCGATGGGCCGCGACCTGTTTCCGGTCATGGTCGCCCTGCGACAGTTCGGCGAAAGGCACCTGTTTGAGCCCGGAGAGGAGCATTCGCTGCTGGTGGAGAAGGAAACGGGGCTGCCCGTGAGGCTCGATATCCGCACGCAGGATGGCAGGCCGATCGATGCCGCCGAGACTGTGCTGATCAAGGTTCCCGAGGATTGATGTCCCCTGCGGTCGCGCCCGTGCAAGGCAGCGCCGCAAACCGATCTAACTTTAGACGAATATTCAGTTTTCTCTGCCAGCCTGCTTCAGTCTTTCCGCAGCTCGGGAAATTGGCGATGGGCGTTGTGACGCTAGACCAGGTAGAAAGCCAGATCGCGCGCGGCTTCCGCTACCTGCATTTTTCGCCTGAAATCGAAGAACTCTTCTGCAAGGATTATGCGGCGGAGCGGGTTCGGCTTGCCGCAATCTGGGGCGTGATCGGCATCTTCATCTACGATCTCGTCTATTTCGGCGATCACACGATGCTGCCGGATGTCTTCTCAGCGCTGTTTACCGTGCGTTTCCTGGTGTTCACGCCCTTCGTCATCGTGTGCATCCTGGCGGTACGCCGCTGGCCGAATGCCCGCCTCTACGACGGTCTGGCGGTGGCGATTGCCGTGCTCGGCGTGACCCTGCCGATGGCGGTCGCCACGCAGAGCACCAGCCCCTATCTCTTCGTCTACCAGAACGGCAATTCTGCCGCCTTTCTGTTCTTCGTCATAGCGTTGCGCCCCCGTTTCGTTGCCGTCGTTTCCGGGCTTGCGCTGATGTGCGCGTCGCATTTCACCACGACGCATCTGACCGGCGCCTTTGACGACGTCACCTATTCCGGCATCATCACCTTCTATCTGACGCTGTCGATCTTCCTGGCGGTGAGCGCCTATTTTCTGGAGCAGAAGGACCGGCAGAATTTTCTCAATCAGCTGAGAGGCAGCCTCCTTTGCCAGCAGCTCGAACGCAACGCCGAACGGGATGAACTGACGGGTCTATTGAACCGCCGCTCGCTGGTGCGGATCGGCGGCATGCTTTGGAACGATGCGCCCGGGCAGACCGCGATTTCAGCGATCCTGCTCGATATCGATCACTTCAAGCGGTTCAACGACGTTCACGGCCATATCGAAGGCGACGCCTGCATCCGCGCGGTCTCGCAGTGTATCCGTGCAACGGTCGACGAGGCCGCCTTCGTCTTCCGTTTCGGCGGAGAGGAACTCCTGGTGCTGGCCGTCGGCCGTGAACCGCTGCAGGCTTTGGCGATGGCAGAGCGGATCCGGACGGCGATCGAGGGGCTGCGGATCACGCATCGGGGTCTGGGCGACGGCTGCGTGACCGCCAGCCTCGGGGCCGCGTCGGCAATCGCTGCCGAGACGACGCTCGAGCGACTGCTGCAGAAGGCGGACGACGCGTTGTATGAAGCCAAGCGCCTGGGCAGAAATACGGTTGTTCTGGCCAAGGACCCGGGGCCAGACGCCCAGGTCGCTTGAAGGGCAGCCGAGCCAAGCCAGGAAAGCGCTACGTTCAGGCCCCTAAAATCGGAACCGAGCGCCTGCCTTCCATCAACATGGCACGGCAATGACACGATCGGCCGAGGGGTGAGGAATGATGTCCATCTGCACCCCGTAGATATGTTCGAGCGTCGTCTTTTCCATGATCCGGCTTGGCCGGCCGTTGGCGATAAGGCGGCCGGAATGAAGCGCAACGATCTGGTCTGAGAAGCGGCTGGCCATGTTGATGTCGTGCAGCACGAGAATGACCGTCAGTCCGTTCGCGCGTGACAGCGTTCGCACCAGCGAAAGCACCTCGATCTGGTGTGCGATGTCGAGGGCGGCCGTGGGTTCGTCGAGCAGGAGGCATGCCGCATTCTGCGCGAGCAGCATGGCGAGCCAGGCGCGCTGGCGTTCGCCGCCGGACAGCGTGTCCACCAGCCGGTCGGCAAGCGGCAGCATGTTCGTGCGATCCAGGGCGCGTTCAACGCTCTCCCGGTCGTCGCGCCCGAACCGGCCTAGCGCGCCGTGCCAGGGGTAGCGCCCCATGGCCGCCAATTCCCGCACCGTCATGGCCGGAGCCGCCGGGATCTGCTGCGGCAGATAGGCAAGACGACGGGCAAAGTCGCGGCTGGACCAGGCGTCGAGCGGTTTGCCGTCGAACGCGATCGTGCCGGATGACGGCGCCTGCTGCCGGGCCAGCATCTTCAGCAGCGTCGACTTGCCCGAGCCGTTGTGTCCGACGAGCGCCAGCATTTCGCCCCTGGCGATCTCCAGGTTCGTCGGTTGCACGAGCAGCCGGTCGCCGACGGCAAAACTGGCGTCACGCAGCGAAAAGAGAGGTCTGGCGTCCGTCATCGGGGCTCCTGCAATGTCTGCTGACGGGCCACGATCGGGCCGTACTCGTTCGATTGATCGGATAAAGTGTTCGAGCCGGGCTTCATAGGGCGCGACCTCGCCAGATCAGCCAGAGGAAGATCGGTCCGCCGAGCAGCGCGGAGATCAGTCCCGGCGCCATCGGCCACGGCCACGCGAGGTTGCGCCCGATCCAGTCCGCTCCGACGAGGAAGGAAGCCCCAACCAAAGCGCAGGCGAGCACGAGATCGCGTTCTCGACGGAACCCGACCTGGGCGACGAGGTGGGGAACCATGAGGCCGACGAAGCTGACCGGACCGACGATCATCGTTGCCGCGGCGACGGCGATGGCGGCGACGAAGAACAAGGTGGTTCGTGCAGCACGGACCGGTATCCCGATCGCCGAGACCGTTGTATCGCCAAGCGGTAGTGCGGCGAGCCAGCGGCCCAGAACGAAAGCAGCCGCCGTCGCGAAAAGAGCGACGATGCAGACCATGGCCGCGTCGCCAAGACGGACTGCGCCGATCGATCCGGAGAACCAGCTGAGGAGGGCTGCGCCGTTCGGGCCGCCGCTTGCGAGAAACAGGACCAGCAGCGCGTGGACCATGCTGCCGAGCCCGACGCCGACGAGCAACGTTCTTTCCGGCTGGAACGATGCGCGCCGCGCGAGCACTGCGACAAGCGCAAGCACCACGGCGGCGCCGATCGCCGAAACCGCAAGCTTGGACCAGACCGCGCCCGCCGGCACGATCATGAAGGCTATGATCAATCCAAGACCGGCGCCGTGGCCGATCCCGAGTAGATCGGGGCTGGCGAGAGGATTGCGCAAGGCACGCTGCAGAAGCAGGCCGGCGACGGCAAGGCATGTGCCTGCGCCCGCCGCGCCGAGCAGTCGCGGAAGCCGCCAATGCCACGGTACGGCAGGGTCCGCAGGCGAAAGCACCTGCCATCCGTGGTCGCTGACGCCGGTCAGGACCGAAAGCGCCGCGGCGAGCAGCAGGAGGACGAGAAGCAAGGCCAGGCCGAGCTTTGGCCGGTTCAGCCGGCGCGCGGGCAGCGGTGTGCGGTCCGTTCGCGGACGTTCCGCCTGACGCCCGGTCACGGCGAGCAGCGCAAGCAGCGGACCGGTAAAGAGACCGGCGGCGGCGCCGGCCGGAATGTCACCGGCATAGGGTGCGAGACGAGCGAGCGTCTGGTCGATGAAGAGCAGCAGGATCGCGCCGACGAAGGCGGCCGGAAGTGGATTGTGGGACCGCCGCGGCCACAGACGGCGTGCCAGCGCTGGTGCTGCAAGGCCGATGAAGCCGACGATCCCGATTTCGGCCGTCACGATCGCGGCGAGCGCGGACGCGAGCCCGAGCAGCGACACCTTGACGAAGGCCGGGGAGAGCCCAAGGCTGCGGGCCGGCCCGTCGCCGAGCGACAGGAGGCGCAGGGGCCGCAGCAGCAGGAGCATGAGCAACCCGACAGTGCCGACTTGAGCCGTCAGCCTGGCTATCGATTGCCAGCCGCTCTGTTGCAGCGATCCCGCCTGCCAGCTCAACAGATCGCTCAGGAAGTCATGATGGAAGAGGATGAGCAGGCCGTAGACGGCGTTGCAGTAGAGGCTGATCACGACGCCGGTCAGGACGAAGGCGGGCGCGGACGCGCCACGACCGGCCGCGGCGAGCGCGACGATGGCGAAGACGGCGATGCCGCCGCCAAGAGCCATCAGCTCGTAGCCGTTGATCCAAAGCGCCGGTGCATAGAGCAGCGATGCGGCGAGCGCGAGTTGCGCGCCCGAGGTCACTCCAAGCAAGCCGGGTTCGGCAAGCGGATTGCGCAGCACCGTCTGGAAGACCGAGCCGGCGAAGCCAAGCGCCAGGCCGGCGACGAGGGCAAGGAGGACCCGTGGCAGCACGCTGAGATAGGCGACCGCCTGGCGGGGATCGGCAAGATCGGGCGCCAGGAGAATTTGAAGCCAACCGGGCGGCCCGGCAGCCGCCTGCAGATTGGCAAGGGCGAGCCCGAACGCAGCGATTGCCAGCGCGGCAACGCAGATGCTGGCGCCGGAAAAGGCGGCGCGCGTCGGGATCGTGGATGCATGCGTCATGCCGGCAACCCCTCAAGGGCAGGAACGAGCGTTTCGGCGAAATGGATGACCGAGGGCAATCCGCCAAAGGGATGGAACTGCGGTATGGTCACGCTTCGCGCGGCGCGGATTGGTTCCAGCCTCTGCCAGAGGGCGCTTCGTGCCAGCGATCGGGCCGTTCGTACCTTAAGCGTCGGGATCTCGACCTGAACGAAGGTCGCGCCGTCAAGCGGCATCAGCGCGTCGAGGCCGACCTGCGCAAGACCATTGGCGTTGACCGGGCCGGTCCATGCGTTGGCGAGCCCCAGTTTCTTCAGGACCGCGTCGGGCAGGCTGCCGTCGCCATAGACCATGGTGCGACGTCCATTCTGGTCCGGCAACAGGACGAGGATCGGCCGGCGCGTGTCGCCAAGCCGCTGGCGCTGCACGGCAAGCCGCGCCTCGACATCGGCAAGACAGGCGTCGACATCGGCTTGTGGCACGCCGGCAACCCCGGCTGCGTGCGTTATGATCGCAACGGCCAGCTCGAAGCGCCTGCCCTCCTCGGCCCGGTCGGGAACCTGCTCCACCGGCGCGATCTCGCCGATCGCAGGTGTCATGGTCAGGCTCGAGCTGTTTGCGAGGATCGCGTCGGGTGCGATCGCTGCGAGGCGTTCGAGGTTGATCTCCCAGAATGGACCGATATCGGCGACGCTCTCCGGCAAGGAAACCGGCATGCGTTGGCGAAAGTATTGCGTGTCCGATACGGCGACCGGTGTTGCGCCGAGCGCCACCAGCGCCTCCGCGGCCGCCCAGTCGATGGCCGCGATGCGTCTGGGATTGCCGCTCGCCGACGCCCGGAAGGGAGCGGCGAAGGCGGCAAGCGCCAACGGTGTTGCGGCGAGAAGGCGACGACGGGTGAGCATTTTCTCTCGTCCTAGAAGCCGATCTTCAACCGGCCGATGACGCTGCGTCGGTCACCCTCGTAGCAGGAGGTGGCGGGGTTGCAGGTCGTGTAGTACTTCTTGTCGAAGACGTTGGTGGCGTTGAGGGAGACGGTGGCGTTTTCGGTCACCTTGTAGCTCGCGCCGAGGTCGAAGACCGTACGGCCGTCGACGGCAAGCGTATTGGCGTTGTTGCCGAAGCTCGATCCGACGAAACGTGCGCCGCCGCCGAGCGAAAGCCCTTCGAGCGTGCCGCCGGTGACCGTGTAGTTGATCCAGGCAGAGGCCTGGTGTTCGGGCACAAGCGCCGGGCGGCGGCCGATGTTGCCGCTGTTGTCCTTCGTGATTTCCGCATCCGTCCAGGTGTAGGAACCGGTGAAATCCCAGCCGCTGGCGATGCTGAACTTGCCCTCGAGCTCTATGCCGCGCGACTGCACTTCGCCGGTTGCGACGAACGAGCCAGTGTGGCCCGGCTGCGTGTCGGGCGTGAGCACATTGGATTTGACGATATCGAAGTAGGCGAGCGTGAACAGGCCGTCAAACGCGGTCGGTTCATACTTGACGCCGATCTCCCATTGGCGCCCTTCGGACGGGTCGAAGGTGTTGCCCTCGAAAGAGACACCCGAGTTCGGCACGAAGGATTGGGAGAAGCTGACATAGGGTGCCACGCCCCACTCGGTCAGGTAGGTCAGGCCGGCACGACCGGAGAAATGCCCGACGTCGATCTCCGTCCTCTTCCCCGAGATCCGGTTCGAATTGTCGAGGTCCAGCCAGTCGTAGCGGCCGCCAAGGGTCGCGATCAGGCTGTCGGTCAGGCTGATCTGGTCCTGTGCATAGACGCCGATCTGCTGGTAGCGTTCCTTGTAGCTCTGGAGCGGAGTGCCGGGCGGCGTAACGGGAACGCCATAGACCGGATTTTGCGGGTCCAGCGCCGGAGCCGGTCCGGTGTAGTGCCGCACGTCGGACCTCGACCAGGCATAGTCGAGGCCGAGGAGCAGGTCATGGCCGATCGAACCGGTATCGAACTCGGCTTGCGCCTGGTTGTCGATCGCCAGGCCGTCGAAGCTCTCGTCGAAACGACGCGCCACGCGGGCGATCCCACCGCCCGGGGCCGGGCCGGAAATCAGCAGGTTATCGAGCAGGAAGTTGACGTGGCCGTAGCGCAGGTTCTGTCTGACCGTCCAGGTCTCGTTCAGCCGATGTTCGAATTCGTAGCCGATCGTCTTCTGGATCTGTTCGCTTCGGTTGAAGGTCGGCTCTCCGATCAGAACGCCCGTCGGCGTATAGCGGATGGCGCTGCCGCCGCTCTTGTCCTGAAGCAGATCGCCGCTGATGGTCAGGGACGTTTCGGCATCCGGCGCGAAGGTCAGCGATGGCGCAAGCAACAGCCGGTCGTCGCCGATATCGGTGCCGTTGCCGTAAGTGAATTGCGTGTCGCTGTTGCGGGCGACGCCGATCACCCGATAGAGCAGCGACGGATCCTCTCCGATCGGTCCGGACAGGTCGAAGGCGCCCTGCAGGCGGCTGAAGCTGCCATACTCGACCTCGACCTCGTTGCGTCGGTCCGCCGTCGGCTTCTTCGAGACGCGGTTGACGATGCCGCCCGCGTCGCTCTGCCCGTAGAGTGAGGAGGAGGGGCCGCGCAGCACCTCGACGGTTTCAAGCTGGTAGGGATCCGTGCGGAAGAAGGTATAGCCACTCGACAGCTGCCGCAGGCCATCCTTGTAGGAACTGGTCGATTGGGCGTTGAAGCCACGCATCATGATCCAGTCGTATCCCTTCGGATCAGGCCCATAGGTCTCGATCGTCACGCCGGGCACGTAGCGGAGAATTTCAGTGACCGATTGCGCATTCTGCGCTTCGATCTGCTTGCGGCCGATGACGGAGATCGACTGCGGGATCTCGATCAACGGCGCATCGGTCTTGGTTCCCGTGCTGCTGTCGGCAACGACATAGCTGTTTTCGCCGGCCTCGCCGGTTGCGACGATGGTCTGCAGCTTGGTGGCGCCATTGGCGTCGACTTCCGTGCCGGCAGGGGTAGCCGGATCGGAGATCGTCACCGATTTCGGACCGGTGAAGCGGTAGGTGAGCCCGGTGCCCGCGAGGATCCGGGCGAGGGCCGCATCCGGCGACAGGGCGCCGCTTGCGCCGCTTGATGTTCTGCCCTTGGTGATCGCCGCGCTGTAGAGCACCTGAACGCCGCTGGTCGCGCCAAAGCGCGAAAGGGCAGTATCGAGGGAGCCACTGCCGATGGAGTAAGAAGGGTTCGGTTGCTGCGCCGCTGCCGGGGCCGTCACGCTTGCCAGCGCGAGGAATGCTGTCGTTGCCAGCATTCTCTTGATTGCAGCCTTCGCCGAGCGCTGCTGCCCAATTCCGTTCATCATGTCCCCGAACCCTGTCTCAGATCGCCACGCCAATTGCGTGCCTTCGATGACAAGAACGACTCCGCTTCGCGGGACCGAAATGATTTTCCAGATTTTTTTAGTGCCGTTGCGGCGTGCGGGTTCAGTAGAGCAGCACGACGCCGCCGCCGACCGGGCGCGCGGAGAGCTGCAGCGTCGCTTCGAGATGGGCCAGGATTTCGTCGGGCCGATCGAGGTGAAACACGCCGGAAACGCGTCGGGCGCCGAGATGGTTGCGGGCGATGACGACACGCCCCTTGCGGTGGCGGTTGATGTCGAGCACGACGTCGTTGAGCGACCGATCGCGGAAGACCAGAAGCCCGCGCCTCCAGGCTGCCATTTCATCGGGGCTTCCGGGGGAGATCGCGCCGAGGCCTTGGCCCGAATAGAATACGCTGTCGCCGGCCGAGAGCCGGGCTTCGTTGACGCACGCTACCTTGATCTTGCCTTCAAGACATTCGACTTCGACGTCGCCAGCGCCATGGCGAACGGCGAAGGTGGTGCCGAGCGCCACCGTCCGCCCCTGCGCGGCTGCGACAGCAAACGGGCGCGACGGGTCATGCGCAACGGTGAAGAGAGCTGCCCCTTCGTGAAGGGTTGCCGACCGGGCATTGGCGGAAAAGGCGACGGAAAGGCTCGATCCCCCGTCGAGGTCGACCGTGGATCCGTCTTCGAGTTTGACCTGGCGTTGCTGGCCCCTTGCGGTCGCGTAGTCCGCGAGCACCGCGTTCATCGACGGAAGCAGGCCGAGATAGGAGGCAAACGAGGCGCCGGCGGCGACGGAAGCGCCGGCCGCGGTGGCACCGAGAAAGCGGCGGCGAGAGATTGCCGAGTGTGACCGGGCCTGACCAGCGTGAAGCGCCGGGCCGCTGATCTTCCAGAGGCGGACCGCTTCGCGATAGGCGTCTTCATGGGCTGCGCATTCGGCACGCCAGAGCGCCAGGCGCGCGGCATCTTCCTCGGTGGCGGTGCCGGACGTGATGCGCACGACCCACGCGATCGCCTCGCGCTTCAGTCTTTCCGCTTCTTGCGAATCCTCAATGTGCATGGATCAGGCTTCCGGTGACGCCGACATATAGGACAATAAACGATTGAAGACGTCTAAGACCGAAATTCACCGTCTATTTTTGTCGGTAGCCGGTCCGATTTCGCTCAACCTGCGGGAGCAGTATTCGATTGCCGCGCGAATTTCCAGCTCCACCGTGCGCGTGGAAACGCCATGCGCGTCGGCGATTTCGCGATGCGGCTTCTCGTCCAGCCGGGCCGCGACCAGGATTGCCCGACGACGCTCCGGCAGCTCCGCAAGGATCTCGGCCAACCGCAGAAGTTCGCTTCTGGCGTTGTGCGCCTGCTCGGGACCGGGCTTCTCGTCCGGCAGCGCCAGCAGCTCCTCGATCTCCAGCGACGTCAGCCGCCGGCGTGCGGACGCGCGGCTGTGGTCGATCGCAAGATTGCGCACGATGCGGCGCAGATAGGGGACGGGTGCTTTCAATGCGGCGGCACCATTGCGCGAAAAGCGGATCCAGGCCTCCTGCGCCAGGTCCTCGCCATCTTCGGCCGAGCCGGCGCGCGACGACAGGTAGCGTGAAAGACCCGCACGCTCGCGCATGAAGATCAAAGCCAGCTTGTCATCACGGCTTTTCATCGGATTGAAGTCGCCCCTGCCATCCCCGCGCCGGTATCCGACGCCGGGCAAGGGATAGCGGGCCACAAAGCCAAGCGCAATAGTGGAGTTTAAATCTCATGTTATTGATTCACGCGGGAGCAGGGATTGCGGCGCGCGGCCATCTGACGTAAATATTGCGCGTCGCGAAAAGCGGCCGCTTCCCTTGATCCGCTCAGTGGCGGAGTAAACAGGTGGACGAATTGGCGTCCAGGCGGTCGAGCACATGCCATCTTCGCCTATTTGGGCGCGGATCGGCCAGCGTCTCCCAGAAACCAGATATCTGACACTTCGTCAGCCCCTGCTCGCGAGCCATTGGCGCCTGGCGGTGCCGCACGCTCGCGTCTACCGGAGCGTGCCATGACCACACCCTTCACCATGAACAGACCACTTATCGTCATTTTTGCCGCCATTATTCTCGATGCCGTCGGCATCGGGTTGATCTTTCCCATCCTGCCGTCGCTGCTGAAGGAGGTCACGCAGACGCAGGATGTCGCGCCGCTGATTGGCACGATGACCGCCCTCTATGCGGTGATGCAGTTCCTGTTTGCACCGGTGCTCGGCGCACTCAGCGACCGCCTCGGCCGACGGCCCGTCTTGCTGCTTTCTCTTGGCGGAGCCGCCGTCAACTACCTGTTTCTGGCCTTTGCCTCCAACCTCTGGATGCTTCTTGCGGGTCGCGCGGTCGCCGGCCTGACGAGCGCCAATCTGGCCGTCGCGACCGCCTACATCACCGACATCTCGCCCGAGGATAAGCGCGCGCGCCGCTTCGGCCTGTTCAACGCCATGTTCGGCATCGGCTTCATCGTCGGTCCCGTGCTCGGGGGCGTGCTTGGCGATCATGGCCTGCGGCTGCCTTTCATCGCGGCCGCCGTTCTGAACGCCTGCAATCTGCTGCTGGCGTTCTTCGTCCTGCCGGAACCACGCGTTCCCGGCGAAAAGAGGATCGACCTGGCTGCGCTCAATCCGCTCCGCCCGCTCGGTTGGGCCTTCTCCTCGAAGGGCTTGATGCCGATCGTCGTTTTGTTCATCACCTTCAGCGCGACCGGGGAGGCCTACAGCACCTGCTGGGCGCTGTGGGGCAGCGACGCCTTTCACTGGAACGGGTTCTGGATCGGTCTTTCGCTCGGCGCCTTCGGCGTTTGCCAGGCCCTTGCCCAGGCCTTCCTTCCCGGCCCGGCGGTCAAAAGGCTCGGCGAGCGTGCGACGATCCTGACCGGCGTCGCCGGCGCGTGCATCGGATTGGTCGTCATGGCATTTGCGACGGAAGGCTGGATGATCTTCGCCATCATGCCGGTTTTCGTTCTTGGTGGCATTGGCGCGCCGGCCTTGCAGTCGCTGGCGACCCGGCAGGTCGATGAGACCCAGCAAGGCCAGTTTCAGGGCGTGCTGGCCTCGGCGGTGAGCCTGGCATCGATCGCCAGCCCGCTCGCGTTTTCGAGCTTCTATTTCGTCTTCAGGCAGGAATGGCCAGGCGCTATCTGGCTGTCGGTCGTCGCCGTCTATCTGGTCGCGGTGCCGCTCGTTCTCGGCCTGCGATTTGAGCGGCCGGCCGCGAACTAAGCCAGCATCAGGCCGCTGGCCGCGCGCCGCCGGCGGCCTGATGCAGCCAGCCCGAAAGGTCCTGCTTCAAAAGCGCGCCCAGCCTTTCGGTTTCCGGCGCGTAGAATTCGATCATCCGGTTGCGCAGGTCCGTCGACAGCGGCACGTAGTCGAGTTCGCGGGCGACCAAGGAGCGCAGGCCCTTGACGATGGGATTGCCGCGGAACGGTGCGGCGATGGGCTTCAACGGCTGAAGAAGCTTGCGCAGGGTCGGCGGCACCACCGGCACGGTCTTGTCCTTGACCTTGTTGACCACCGGCTTCAGCGGTGAGGGCAGTTGCAGGAAGTCTCTGACCGCATCGAGATGCGCCTGCGGGTTCTGGCGCATGTGCTCATAGAGCAGAACCTGCAGGTTCTCGGCCGGAAACAGATCGAGATAGGCTTCGAGTTGGCTACAGTAGAGCCCGCCGACCAGGAAACGACCGCCTTTGGCCAGGCGCGGATCGAGATATCTGGTGATGTCGGTGCCGACTTCCCCGCGGCGATAAAGCATGCAGTAGTCGGAATAGGCGCGGTCGACCGGATTTCGAAGCTGCGCGATCAGCCGCGCCCGCGGCAACGCCTTCTTGATGCGGGCGGCCGCTTCCGGCGCGTCGAGGTAGGAATTGGATTTTTCGCCGACGATGGTCTGTTCGGCCTTCGGTGCGAACTGCTCCAGATACCAGCCGTCGCCTTTTTCGAAGTTGCGGCTGAAGAAGTGAAGTTCGGGGTCCGGCATATAGACGGAAGGGTTCTGCTGCAACGACTGCTGCAGCCATGTGGTCGCGCTCTTGGCGGCGCCGATGATCAGGAAATCGATATCGGGGAACTTCACGCTGTGCTTCCTTTCCTGGTCAGTCCACGCAATCTTGCTCGTTGCCTGGCGCCTCTCTTCCGAGAATACGTTGATAGATGCTGACGATGCCGTCGACATGCGGCTTGATGCCGTAGGCCGCCAACGCCGAAACTCGAGCTCGCTCCCCAATGCGCTGCCATTCGCTTTGGTCTTTGAGCAGGAGCTCCATGGGAGCGACAAAGGCTTGAGGACTTTCCGGTTCGACGAGGAATCCGGTCACCTCATTCTCTATCGCTTCCGGATTGCCGCCGTGGTTCGTCGCGATGACAGGGGTCCCGTGCATCATCGCTTCTATGAGGGTCCGCCCGAATGGTTCGTCTAGGGCCGGAACAAGCAGGATATCGACCCCGGCCATGCAGGGCGCCACGGGCTGCCGGAATCCCATGAGGCGGATCTTGTCGGTGATGCCCAATGTGCGAGCGAGTTCGATAGCCTCAAGGTCCAGTCTCGACCCCGTTTGATCCGGCGCTCCGAATAGGAGGCCGGCGATCGGAAAGTCGGGGTTGTTGCGATGGAAGGCGTGTACGGCTTCGACAAAGCGAAGAGGCTTCTTGCGCTCGGTGAAAGTGCCGAAATATCCCACGAGGCGTGTTTCCTCGGGCAACCCGATCTCGCGAACCAGCGCAAGCCGACATTCCTCGCGATCGAGCGTGCGCTCCGGATGCTTGAATGGGCTGTGCAGAACGGACATGCGCCCTTTGAGTGGCAGGAGTGGTTTCGCCGGCTGTGAAAAGCTGGAGACCGTTACGACGTAGGTGGCGAGAAAGGGAGCGAGTATATTGACCGCCTTACCGGTCGGAACACCGCGGTGGTGCCATAAGAGCTTCGCACCGGCCAGCCATGTCGGAAGCGCCCAAGTGGCGTGGATAGCGCCATCGTTGGTATGCACGATGTCGATGCGATGGCGCCGGAGAAGCTTGACGATCTTCAGTATCGAAATCGAATACCGCAGAGCAGAAATGAAGCGTTTTCCAAATCCGGCGCCGTGCGGGTTCAGAACCTCGATGTCCTCTATCGCTACGTAATCAATCTTGTTTTCGTCCAGATATCTGGAGAGAGCCTGATCGGGATGATGTACGAAAACGACCGGCTTGATGCTCTTCCTGTCAAAAGATGAGACAAGATTGAGAGCTGAGATATGACTTCCTCCGATGGAGTCTCCGGAGAATGGAAATCCAACCGCTATTTCTCTTTGAAACACGAAAATAAGTCCTGAAAAAATATAAATATGGCGGCACTGTAGCATGTCCTGGAAATATTTCGATGGTCCTGGCTTTTTTCATGTGTAATCATTTTGGATTATAAAAAATATTAGAATTGACGGTGAGTAATAAAGGTGAATATGTTTGTATTGATTGTTCGATAAGAGATTTTTTTGACGAACCGAGAAAATTTGGTGAAAGTCTGACGAGGATCGCAAGCTTTTGTTGCGCAGCCGGCAAAAGTTTTGGGAGAGGCGCATGCCAATCACGAGTTTCATTTTGAGCCTGCGCAATCGCACGGCGCGGAAAAACTATTCTTCAGGTTTCTGGCATTTCGTACGCGCTGCGAGGCGCATGGTCGATCCATCCCGTGGATTGCGGATGGTCGTTTTTCTCTCGAGCCTCGCGGCCGGCGCGGCTTTGGCGGAAGGGGGGCCACCTGTGGCGTTTCCGGGCGCCGAAGGGCATGGCAAGATGGCGCAGGGAGGACGTGGTGGCCGCATCATCCCTGTGACAAGCCTTGAAGACACTGGTGCTGGCACATTGCGCGCGTGCGTCGATGCGGTTGGGCCGAGAAACTGCGTGTTTCGAGTGTCAGGCGTGGTGCACCTGAAGTCCTCGCTCGTGGTCAGGGGAGGAAGTCACTCGCTTTCGATCCTGGGGCAAACGTCTCCAGGTGGCGGAATATCGCTCACGATCAATCAGGAGAACGCTGAAAAGAAGCATACACCCCTGGTCGTACGCAAAACCCAAGACGTGATCGTCCGGCATCTGCGCATTCGGCCTGCCCTGGCCAATGTCGTCAGGGGTGTCGATGGAGTGACGATAGAAGATAGCAAGCGCATCTACTTCGATCACAACTCCGTATCATGGGCCACGGACGAAAACATCAACACCTATTCGAACACGACGGACGTCACCATCGCAAACTCGATATTTGCCGAAGGGCTGAACAAGCACAGTAAGTGCGCATTGCTTGGCTCTGATCCGCGGATTCCGCAGAACATCACCTTCTGGCGAAATGCCTGCATTTCCAACAACGACCGAAACCCGGACAACAACCACTATGGACGCTCCTGCATTGAGATCATAAACAACGTGTTCTTCAATGCGCGATCCGAATGGGGTGAGGTGTTCTCACAATATCCGGGAGGCACGCCGATCTCCTTTGTCGGGAATTATTTCAAGGCGGGGCCGAGCACCCAAGAAACGACCTACGCGATCAATTGGAAGAATGTCGAAAGCGCCGGCGAGCCGCAGATCTACGAGAGCGGCAACGAGGTATGGGCGCCGCCGCCCAAATCGCTTCAGATGCTGGCGCCGGGGACCGACCAATTCGTCGTGTCCCGCCCGCCTTGCCCATTGGCGGTCGATACGCTTCTGGCAGCCGGAGAGGCCTACGATCATGTGCGCAGCCAGTCCGGGGCGTTTCCCCGCGATGAGCTCGATAGCCGCTGGATCAGCGACATGGGAGCTCAAGGCAAGGGTGGCGAAGGGCGAATGGTGGTCGCGCCGGGCGAGATCCCGGCGATAGAAGAGGCGCATGCCTATGTCGACAAGGATGGCGATGGCATGGCCGACAGCGTGGAGGAAAAATTTGGCGGCGTTGTGGGTGTGAACGATGCCTGGGAGCCGGCCTCGACGGGCGGAGGCACGCGGTTCGATCAGTTCATGGAGTGGTTGTCGCAGGAGCGGGTTGCCGGTCGCTATCCGAATTAGGCTTGGCCGCTGGCTCCGTTTCTGCAAAGTCGCCCAATCGCCGGAAGTCCTCGACAATGTTTGCCGTAGCCATGGAGGTCAGGTGTTCTGTGGTTCGCGGCAAGCAACTATTGCTCTTCCGGAGGCGGTATAATATAGTTTTCTAAATTTTAATGTTATTTCTGTGCCAGTATTTTGTCTGCGCGGTGCTGCCTGTCGCCGCGAGTTCTCTCTGTGTGTATGCCCTTCGTTCTTTGAGTTCAGACATTTCTATCAAATCACGTTTTTCTATCATATGTATATGTTAGGGGCCTCATGCTGACGATCGATCGCAAAGTCGAAGCGCCTCCGGGTCGGGGCCAAATGCCTACGGTTCAGTATCGGGAGGCGCGCGTGGCGCCGCGCGGCTATGGCATCCGCGATCTGTTCGAGCTGTTCCGGCGGTATAGAATTGTCTTCTGCTCGCTGCTGGGATTGGCGTTGCTTGCGACACTTCTCACGGCCGCGCTGCTGTCACGCTCCTATACAGCGACGTCCGCCATTGTCTTCGACCGTAATGATGTTCGGCCATACGAGGCGCAGATCGAGTTGCGCAAGCTCGAGCGCGACCGGTCGGTCATGGAAACGGAGCTGGACATGATCCGCTCGCGCGTCTTCGTCGGCGTCGTCGTCGATGCGCTCAATCTCGTCAATGATGCCGATTTCAACACCTATCTGCCCAAGACCCGCAGCGAGCACGAGACGTTCCTGCAGTCGTTCCTCGCCAATATTTATGAGTTCGTTTTCGGCGCCCCGGATCAGGCCGCCCAGAAGAAACGGATCATTTCGGAGAACGTGCAGCGCAACCGGGCCATATCGACACTGCTGAACTCCTATATCGTCACCCGTACCGGCGAAAGCCTGGCATTGACGATCCGCGTGGTGCAATCCAATCCCTTGAAAGCGGCCACGATCGCCGACGCCATCGCGGAGCAGTACCTTTCCTGGACGGCGCGAAAGACCGAAGAGGCGACGAACAACACAGTCGCGTATCTGCGCGGCGAGATGGCCAACAGTGCCGCCAGGATCGCCGGCATGGAGCGGGATATCGCCGCCTTTGCCCGCGACAGCGACCTTACTTTCGATCCCCAGGACGACGTCCTGAGGGCGCGCATGCTGCAGCTCAACGAGCAATATGTCGGGCTGCGCGTCGAGGAGGCAGGCGCGGCAGCGAAGTATAACGAAGCCAAGCAACTCCTATCCTCGGACGGCAGGGAAATTGCTGGCGGTGCAATGACCTCGACACAGCTTGACCGGCTGCGCAATGAAGAGGCGCGGCTGGAGCGCACGCGCGCGCAGCTCGGCGCCAAATTCGGCAAGAACCATCCGCTGGTTCTTGATGCTACGAACGAATTAGGGTCCGTGCGCGCCATGATCGGAACCGAGGCGCAGCGTCTCGTGCAGGAACTGGCGAATAATGCCAAGGTCGCAGGCGTACGTGCCCAGCAGTTTCAGGCCGAGTTGGGTCTGCTGCAAGACAAGGTCCAGGGGCGGAACCTCGCCGAAATTCGCCGGCGTGAGCTTGATCGCGATCTTCAGTCGGAACAGGCAGTTTACGATCAGATCGTGCTACGGCTCGGTGCTCTTAATCCCGAGAGGGGGGAGTACAAGCCGACGGCAAGGATTGCGTCTTACGCGGAAGTACCGACGAAGCCTTCGTTCCCCAACACCACGCTGGTGGTTGTCGCTGGCAGCATCGGGTCGATATTGTTGGCGGTCGTCGGTGTGATCATCTCGGATGCGCTTGAAAACAGGCTGTATTTGCCGCGCGATGCCGAGCACCTGCTCAACCGTCCGAACCTTGCCAGCGTACCCGACATGCGCAAGCGCTTGCGGAATTCGTCGGCCTTCTATCACTATATGATGAACAATCCGGAGTCGGCGGCTGCTACCGCCATGCGAACACTGTGCATGGCTTGGCTCACGATCGACCACGAGGCAGGGGGCAAGGCGGTGATGCTGTGTTCGCCGGCGCGTGGCGACGGCAAGACCACAGTTGCCCTTGGAATGGCCATGATGGCCAAAATCGATGGTTTGCGGCCGATCGTGATCGATCTCGACATGTCGGCGCAAAGCGCGCCAATCGTGGCCGGTGCCAACACCAAAGAGACTGCGATTACGACGCCGCTCGAAGGCACGGTCGATATCAAGAGCCGGATTTCCTCGTCGCCGGCCTATCCTTTCCTCGAATTCATCTCGGTGCGACCGGGCCTCATGAATCTCGATGTTCTCTGTGCCGAATTGCGCGATAGCTATGACCTCGTCATCGTCGACGCCCCGGCGGTCGAGGAATATGAAGGCGTGATCTGGCTGGCTTCACATGTCGACTCCGTTATTCTTGTCTGTCGCTCGGGCGTCACGACCGACGGCCAGCTCTCCAGTGTTCAGCAAAGATTGTCACTGAACCATGCCGTCGTCCTCGGTAGCGTGATGAACTACTGCGACCAGTCGGCGTAACGAGCGAGCGGGCTGAGGAACTGGTCAAGGCGCGCGGCGCATGGCTGTCGTTCGTGCCGCCCTATTCGCCCGATCTTCGATGGAAGCCGACATTGTCGAGAATGACGACATCGCCCTGTGACAGGGCCGGAGCAAGTTGGGTCTCGATCCAGGTCTCGAAGATACGGTGGTCCATGGGGCGTTGATAATCATCCGATGCGGTCTCAGTCCTGCGATGAAGGTCTGGGTTCTCCACGCGCCGAATGGGGCTTGGCTGCAGTAGTGTCGGCCCCTGGGTGACCATCCCGAGCGATTGGTCAGCTTCGTGTTGGTTGACGTCTCGACGATAAAGATCAGCCTTGCCAATGCCTTGTTGAAGAAGCGCCGGTGCCGCCTGGTCCACAACTCACGGGCTCGCGCGATCTCCGGGCGGCGATGTTCGCTCGCCCGCAAGCTTTTTATGGCCCAGCCCGAGAGGCGCCCGACATTGGAGCGGTGCACGATGACGCCCCGGTCAGCCAGCTCCACGCACAGGTCGTCCAGCGTCAACTCGCCGTTCGGCGCCAGGCGCTCGGGCACCCATGCGCATTCAGCTTGCCGCCGCCCATGATCTCCCTCGTCATGAAGGAATCACAAGCCCGGTGATTTGAGAATCCTGAACCTCAAAAAACGCGACACGCTTTAGCGTTGCGCGCCTTGATAGTAGTTTATGATGTCTCTCGGGCTGATTGCTGTTTGTGATTTGCGCCCATAAAAATACACGCCGCTTGCGCCGTCGGCTCCGTAGGGAGCTGGTATTAGCGCATCAAGATACTGGGTCCAAAAAAAGGCGAGCTTTGCGATCTTGCCGGCGGTGGCTGAACGTAAAACACTCCGTGCCAAATAATCGGCGGCCCACATGAATTGAATCCCTGGACCGCCCGAGGCCCCGGATGCTACATGCGCGAAGTGCCGGAACAGATAGCGATGTCCACTTTCGGTAAACCGCGTGAAATCGTATGGCCCCTCGTGAACCTGTTGCATGAAGGGTGTTTCCGCATAGACGAGACCGGCAGGACGCAGTACGCGCCATATTTCAGAGACGACTTGAGCCGGTTGCAGCACATGCTCCAGAACCGCCTGTATGACGACCGCGTCGAAGAAATCGTCCGGCAAGGGCATATGGTGGGCGTCAGCCACAAACTGCGTCAACTCCGTACCGTACACATCGAAACTATAAAGTTGGACTCGTGGATGCTCGTACAAGGGGGCCATCCCTTGACCGATGGTGCCGCCTCCCACGATTAGAACGCGCGCCGGTTCGGGAAGCTGTTGCAGATCGGCGACCAAACGGCGCACGTTATTGCGGGTGGTACTTTTTTGCGGCGACAGCAGCCGTTTTATCGGTGTCATCAGGCCGCTTGCTTTTTTCCGCTCAATCGGACTGCCTGCGGCACTGGCAAAAACCGAATCCTCAGAAAGCACGGAATCCGAGAAATCGATTAGGATAGGCTGGCCGTTCAAGAATCGATATTGCAGAGTCGGGCTTTCAAGAAAATCTTCTGTATCCGAAGAGGTTCTCTTAAGCGTTTCTTTGGTTCGCGGGCAGAGAAGAATCGGAATGCATGCTTCGGTACTGACGAGCATAGAGTTTCCTCCGAAGGATAATCATAGGCCACCGCCAGGTGGTAAATATTCTAGTAATTCATCGTGGCGCTATCGTGGAAATTGTTCGGGCAAAAGAAAGAAATTAAGTAGGGTACGCTCGATCATTAATATTACGTCCGGGCAGACGAGTTCGTCAATGTTTTCTCAGAGTTATAAAATTGTTGGCATGCGCGGAAGCGTTGCGACGAAAGCCCTGAACGCGTCTCGTTATTTACGGTGCGATAGGCCGGTAATGCAGGGCCGACCTGCGCTACATTATTACTCCCTGCTGGCTAGTTTCCTGCGGTAGGCGATGCCCATCTGGAGGAGCCAGACCCCCGACATCACGATATGAGCGACATTCGCACCCACCGCGCCGAAGCGCGGGATGAGGGCGATCGCCGTGAAGAAGAAGAGAAGGCCCCCAAGGAGCGCGCTTCGTAGCAGGACCTTTTCGTGCCCCATGGCGAGCAACGCCGAATAGAGTGTTCTGCCGCAGAGAAAGAGGATGACGGCGACGAATTGGACCATGACGAGCGGGGCTGCCGCCTCGAAGCCCGCACCTGCTGTCACGCGCAGTACCCATTCGATCGTCAGATGCGCACCGATGAGGGCGCAGACGCCGAAGCCAAACAGCAGCCATCCGGTCTGGCTAACGGTCTTTCTGAATTCGGCGACCCCCTTGGTCGCCCATACGCGTGAAAGATCCGGGTAGAGTACCGCCTGAACCTGCTCGCCGGCCTGCTGTGCGATTTTGGCCACCCGCTTGGCGATATGGTAGAGGCCGGCCGACCCCGGGTCGGCGAGATAGCCGACGAGAAGCGTGTCGAATTCGAAGGCGCAGGCCTGAATGATGAGCGCCATGTTGCTCCATAGCGAGAAACTCCAGAAGCCGGGGAAACGGGTTCGGATATCGCCGAGCGGCGTCCACATCACGCCACTCAGTCCCTGCTTGCGTAGCTCCCGGAAGGCCCAGGCGGTTCTGTTTATGCTGCTGCAGATTTGGGAAGCCATCCAAAGCAGCATGAACTCGAACAGCCCCCAGCCAAGATGGACACCGGCAAGGCACAGGACCACTCGGAGGCTGCTGGCGGCGACCTGGCCATAGGCGACAATCTTGAAGCGGCCGTACAAGCGCATTACCGCCGTCGGCATGCCGGTCACCTGGAAGGGCAGGACGGCGCAGTAGATCAGCACGAAGCGGCTCATTTCTTCGGAGATGCCGAAAAACGGTCCGGCAAGCAGCACGATCAGCACCGCGAGGCCCCATCCCGCAAGCGCAGTGGTAAGATCGATCAGCAGTCCGAACTTGAACAATGCCTTGAGGTCGTCGGTCTCGCCGGCTTGAAGCGCCTTCGCTCCATATTTGATGAGCGGCTGCCAGGAGCGGAAGCTCACGAAGCGTTCTATGCCGCGCGTATAGGCGAAGGACAGGGCGAGGAGGCCGTAGTCGGCGGGGCCGAGCGCGCGCGCCGTCAGCGCGAAACCGGCCAGCCCGATGAAGGCGCTCGCGAAGTTGCCGGTTAGCAGGTGCGCTATGTTCTTGAGCCGTCCGTGGAGGTCCGCTTCAGCTTGCCACGCCAGACGATACTTTCTTGTCTTTTTTCGTAGTGATTCCAATAATATCACAAAATTACATCCTGCTTCGAGGTTGCAATCGCGTCTGTTTCATGGAAGAATGCTAATATGTTTTTAGTGTTCTCGCTCTGCGAGGATTGTTTGTTTCCCCTTATCTGGGGAAATTTAATTACTAATCCAAATGCAATTAAGAATTGCGCGTTGGAACCTATTTTTGAAGCATATCATAGTGACTGAAAGAATTTACAGAGGTCTCGCAAAATAAATTCATTCATTGGTGGAGTTTAAATTCCGCTTCTTTTGGTGCGGTTGGACCATCGTGAAGATCGGACTTTATTCGTTAGAGGGAAGCATGAAGTTTCCGGCTCAGACAATCTATCGTTTCCTCGGCCAAATCGCTTTTGTCGCGACGGCGACGTTGGCACTGACGGTTCCCGTCCATGCCGCCGGCGCGCCGAATGCCGGCACGCCCGGCGCCGCCACAACGGGCGCTGCAACAGCGAGCATGCCGACACCGACACAGGTGGCGCCGGCTGCCTATCGGGTTTCGGTCGGAGACATTCTGTCCTTCGACATTCTGGATGATGCCGACCTGCCGGTCTCCCTGACAATTGGCACCGATGGAACGGCATCCTTTCCCCTGTTCGGCGGGTTCAAGATCGAAGGGCTAACCATTCCCGAAGCGATCGACGCCCTGCGTGGCGAATACCTGTCCCGCCAGTTGCTGACAGACCCGAAGCTGTCGCTGTCGATTGTAACGGTTCGCCCCGTGCTGATCCTTGGCGAGGTCAGGACGCCCGGTTCCTTCGCGTACTATCCGGGACTGACGGTCGAGCAGGCCGTTGGTCTGGCGGGTGGACCGCAGTCGGCGATGAGCAATCCGGCCGACCGCATCATTGCCCGGGCGAAGCTGCGCGGAACGATCGAGGAGACGGATGTCGAGATTGTGCGGGAGGCGATCTACACCGCCCGCCTTTATGCGCAATATCGCGGTTCCGACAAGGTCGACCTCAAGGATGTTCCACAAAGCGCCAAGAAGTATGTCGATGAAGCAGCCGTCGGTCCCGTCATTGCCATCGAGGAAAAAATCCTGAAGTCGGACCTGCTGTCCACAAAGAACCAGAAGGAGATCCTCCAGCAGAGCATCATGCAGACGCAGGCGAGCCTGGTCATCCTCGAAAAACTCAGGGTGCAGCAGGAAGAAGTGGTCGCGCTCAACGAACAGATTGAGGAGAGAACGCTCGCGCTCAGAAAAAGGGAGCTGAATACGGAATCCGAGCTTTCACGGGTGAAGATGGCGACATCGGGCGAAAAAGCGCGCTTGTGGCAGCTCGTTTCCGAGATCGGGCGCTCCAACCGCGAGTTCGCCAGCCTCCAGCTGCAGCTCGAAACCTTGCAGGCAAACCGCGAGAAGGAGATCCTGACCTTGCTCCAGGAGCGGGAGGCCACGCTCAAGAAGCTCGAAACGCAGCGCCGAACGACCGAGCAGCAGATGCTCCTGATGGCTGCGGCCGATAACGATGCGAGCAAGCACGAGCAGGTCTCGTTTCTCTACAAGATCGACCGCGAGACCGGTCGCGGCGGGGCCAGGACCAGGCAGAGCATTGAGGCCACGAAACTGACAGCGGTTCTGCCTGGTGATGTCATCTTCGTATCGATCGCCGGCCTCTAGCGCCGGAACATTGGGAGCTTCGGCCGTGGATAAAGGGAGCGTTGCGTGAGAGGCGAGTTGGCGTGGGGGCCGATGCCGGCGTTGGACGGCAAACATAATCGTCTCTGCCGGGCGAAGGTCCCGTCGGCGAGCGGCATGTTGGTGGGGGCGGCAAGATGAGCCTGATGGAAACGCTCGGGCGAACGCTTGTTATCGCGCCACATCCCGACGATGAGGTTTTGGGCGCCGGCGGCACGATGGCACGGCTGGCGGCGCAAGGAAGCGACGTCTTCGTGGCGGTGGTCACGGAAGGAAAACCGCCGGCCTATGATCGCGCGACGGTGACGGCCGTTCAGGCCGAAGCGCACGAGGCGCATCGAATACTCGGTGTCAAGGAAACGCGTTGGCTTGGCTTTCCCGCTGCGGCGCTTTCCGAAACCTCCCATTCGGCGCTCAACGCCGCCCTGTTCGAACTGGTGCGTTCCGTCGCGCCGCAAACGCTGCTCATCCCCTTCATCGGCGACATGCATGTCGACCATCAATTGATCTTCCTGTCGTCACTGGTCGCCGCAAGGCCGCACCAGCCCGGTTATCCCAAGGTGATCCTGGCCTACGAGACGCTTTCGGAGACAAACTGGAACGCTCCTTATGTGACGCCCGGCTTCGCGCCGAATGTGTTTGTCGACATCACCGATCATATCGATCGAAAGCTTGCGGCGATGAAGGCGTTCAAATCCCAGGTTCGGGCGGCACCCCATGAGCGCAGCCTCGAGACCTTGAGCGCGCTCGCCACGTTGCGCGGCGCAACCGTACTCAAATCGGCCGCCGAAGCCTTCGTGATGGTGCGGCAGGTCATCTGATATTTCCGGAGTTTTCAGTCGAGCGAGGGAGCAAGCTGTGGCGACGTGGCCGGTATATGACGAGGAGCAGATTGCGGATGTCGCGGCGGTCTTGAGGTCGGGCAAGGTGAATGCCTGGACAGGACCGCACGTCGCGTCCTTCGAGGAAGCCTATGCCCGTGCGCTCGGGCGCACGCACGCCATCGCGCTTGCCAACGGGACGCTGGCGCTGGAGCTGGCGCTTTTCGCGCTCGGTCTTGAAGCCGGCGACGAGGTGATCGTCACGCCGCGCAGTTTCGTCGCCTCGGCGTCCTGCGTTTCCTTCTGCGGCGGCATCCCCGTCTTCGCCGATGTCGACGAGAACAGCCAGAACATCAGCGCCGCAACGATCGCACCGAAGATCACCAGCCGGACAAAAGGCATCATCGCCGTCCACCTTGCCGGCTTTCCCTGCGACATGCCTGAAATCATGGCCCTTGCCCGAAAGGCGGGGTTGTGGGTGATCGAGGATTGCGCACAGGCTCACGGCGCGGAGATCAACGGCAGGCCGGTTGGAAGCTTCGGCGATATTGCCGCATTCTCCTTCTGCCAGGACAAGATCATCACGACCGGCGGCGAAGGCGGCCTGATTGCTCTTGACGACGAAGCGCTGTGGAAAAAGGCATGGGGCCGAAAGGACCACGGCAAATCCTATGACGCGGCGTTCCTGAGAGAGCATCCGCCGGGTTTTCGCTGGCTGCATGAAACGATCGGCACGAACTGGCGGATGACATCGCTCGCGGCCGTCCTGGGATTGCGGCAACTGGAGCGCTTGACGGCGTGGCATGCGACGAGGACCCGCAATGCCGCGATCCTAGATCAGGCAGTTGGCGACCTTGCCGCGCTGCGGGTGCCGACGCTGCCGAAGGGCTTTCGTCACGCCTATTACCGCTATTATGTTTTCGTTCGGCCGGAAGCATTGAAGCCCGGACACGACCGGGACTCGATCGTTGCCGCCATGAATGCGGCAGGCGTGCCGTGCTTTACCGGGAGCTGCTCTGAGGTCTATCTCGAAAAGTGCTTTGCCGACCTTGGTCTCTCGCCTTCCGAGCGACTTCCCGTCGCGCGCCGGCTGGGTGAAACCAGCATCGCGCTTCTCGTCGATCCGGCGCAGAGTGAAGAGGCGATGACCAGGGTTGCCCGCCGTCTGCATGCGGTCGTCACCGGGGCGTCTCTTCCCGGTCTCGGCCAGCGCGCGCCCGTGCCTGAAATGGAAGCGCGAGCATAGGGCGGCTTTTTCGGAGGTGATTATGCAGCCGTGACGGGGTTGCCCGACCGCGCGGCGACCGATGCATGGGAGTTGAATATGAAGCGGTGCTTTGACATCGTCTTTGCGTTGCTTGCAGGCATCGTGAGCCTGCCGATCATGCTGGTGGTCGGGATCGCCGTGGCCATCTGGCTCGGGCGGCCGGTGCTGTTTCACCAGTCCCGGGCGGGGCTCGACCGGCGCCCATTCCGCATGATGAAATTTCGATCGATGTCGGATGCGCGGGACGCCGAAGGGCGTCTCCTCGGCGATGCCGAGCGCACAGGCCGGTTCGGGCTTCTGCTCCGGCGGACGCGCCTGGACGAATTGCCCGAGCTCTGGAACATCCTGATCGGCGACATGAGCCTGATCGGCCCCCGACCGATCCTTCCGGAAACGATCGACGCGCTCGGCGAGCGCGGTATTTGGCGATGCAGCGTGCGGCCCGGTCTTACCGGCTGGGCCCAGATCAGCGGCAACGCCATTCTGTCGAACGACGACAAGCTAGACCTCGATCTCTGGTACATTGCCAACCGGTCGGCCTGGGTAGACCTCAAAATCGTTGCCGAAACCGTTCTGGTGATGGTTCTCGGCGACCGCATCAACGAGCGGCGGCTGAGCGCCGCACGTCAGAGCATGCCTGAGCCATAGGCGCTATGGCCGCGGATCGGTTCGCAGCACCGGTTCGACCTGGGCAATGACATCCGGTTCCGGTCTGGCTGAACGCGCGAGGGCAATGTGGGCGCAGGCAAGCGCCACGGGCAACAGAAGCGGAAACGGCCAGAACCGGCTATAGGCGTGCGGGACTGCATTGGTGACCAGGAGCAGAATGGAGATATTTGCTGCGACGCAGCCGGCAAATGGCCGGCCACCCGGAACTCGCGCGACCACAAGTGCCGGGCCGAGGGCGGAGAGCAGCATTACCAGAAGGCCGACCGCCGAGATCAGGCCGCCCTCCATCCATAGAAGCAGATAGAGGTTGTGCACCGGTTTCTTGAACGCGCTTAATATCCGGTATTGGTCCGCCCCAACGCCGATCAGCAAGGTGCTGTCGACCTTGCTGATCGCTTCATGGATGAGTTCCACACGAAATTCGAATGTGCCGGCCTGGCCGATGTCACCGGTTTCGAGTGCCCCCAGCACCCGTTTCTGGAATGTGTCTGGCAGATAGTCCCGCGCCGATGTGCCGACGGCGAGGATCAGGCCGGCAATCACGGCGGCGTAGACAACCAGTCGCTTCCAATTGACACCGAGAACGGTGAACACGGTCATTCCCAAGGCGAGCGCAATGAGGCCGGTATTGGAACCGGTCAGCAGGATCCCGTAGATCAGGATCAGCAAGGCGAAAATGGCGAAGACGCGGTTGATGCGCTTCGTCGTGATCAGCAGAAGCAGGATAGGGACAGCGAGCGCGATCACCGCCGCGCACTCGTTTTCGCGCTCCATCAAGCCGCTGAAGCGCCCGCTGCCGCTGACAAAGTTCGTGTTCTTGCGGCCGTCTATATGGATGAGGTAGATGCCCTGGATGCATAGCACGAGTATTGAGAACACATAGGTCTTCGCGAGCAGGAAGAGTTGGTCCAGCGTACGACCGCCGTATAACAACGCTACGAAGAGATAGGCGTAGAGATACTGCGCGACTACGACGACGCCGCGCATGGGATCCGGGGCCGCGATGCTGCTCACGAGCAGACCAGAGGCCAGCATTGTCAGCCCCAGCCACCATAGTCCGCTGCTCAGTCGCCCGAATAGCTGAAAATCGAGGTTTCCGTTGAATAACGCAAAGCAGAAGCAGAACAAGGCAAGGATGTCGGCCACTGTGTAATTCGTGTCGCCATAGCGAAAATAGTTCATGGTGCAGAAGAAGACGGCGCCAATCAGCAGCAGGAATTCGATCCTCCTGGTGAGCACGGTGCCCCGCGTATCGCGGTGCGTGGCTTTCCGGCTGGGACCCAGCCCGGCCGAAAGGGTATGGTTGAACATGTTCATGGCATGCGGTCACCTTCACCCTACATTACAGCACCGCGCGTCTTATCAGACGCGCAAAGATTGCTGTAGAACTTTGAATTCCTGCATGTTTTTGTCTTTTAATCGGCTACGATTAGAGGAGATATCCTGCAGGCCGCGCATCCTTTCGGCACACCGAACCCAACCAGCCTTTGCGCTTATTCCTCGCCTTCGGGCACTCTACCCGCTTTCCCTTCCATCCGCTTCCTTTTCGCGCCCCTCCGGGCCGCAATCGCGCCCCCAGCCGATGAAGCCGGGATTGGCGAAATCGCAGTCGTTTGCCTGGCGTCGCTTTCCGTAGCGAAAAGGCTGCCCGTCGAGCGTCGTGACGCGGCCACCGGCCGCACGCAATACCGCATCGCCGGCGGCCGTATCCCATTCCATCGTGCGCCCGAAACGCGGATAGACATCGGCAAGGCCTTCGGCGAGCAGGCAGAACTTCAGCGAGGAGCCAATCGACGTGCAGTCGCGGATCGCGTTCCTCGCAAGAAAGTCCGCCGTTTCCGCATCGCTGTGCGAACGGCTGGCGACCGCCGTCAGGCTCGCAGGTCGCGTCCGGCAGCGTATTTCCGTCGTTTCGATGACGGCAAAGTCGGCGGCCACCTGAAACTTCGCGGCCCGCCCCCCTTCGGCAACATAGCCCACTTGCCGGGCAGGTGCGAAGACGACGCCGGCCACCGGCTCGCCATCGCTGATCAGCGCGATGTTGACGGTGAAATCGCTGCGCCGGTTGATGAATTCCTTGGTACCGTCGAGCGGATCGACGAGAAAGAAGCGTTGACCTTCGATTTCGGGCACGGCGCCGGCCGCGACGGACTCCTCGGCCACCACCGGAATATCGGGGAAGCTTCGCGCCAGAATGGCAAGGATGATCTCTTCAGCACAGCGATCGGCTTCGGTGACTGGCGAACAATCGGCCTTTTCATCGACCGCGATGTCACGCGCGTAGACGTCGAGAATAGCCTTGCCGGCCTCTATCGCTGCGGCCGTGAGCGTATCGATCATCGTCTCTCTCCGTAGTGCCGCTGGCGTCGTCGTCCTTGCTCGCCGAACTTGGCGTCATTGATTGTCCAGGTAGGCCTCGATCTCGCCCGCAAGCGTCGTGACCTCACGGCCGACGGTATGGAGGTGGATTTCGGGCGTCTCGGGGCGCTCGTAAGGCGAACTGATGCCGGTGAAATTGCGGATCTCGCCGGCAAGCGCCTTCTTGTAGAGACCCTTGGGATCGCGACGTGCGCATTCCTCGATCGGTGTGTCGACGAAGATCTCGATGAATTCGCCGGGACCGAACAGCTCGCGGGCCATGCGGCGCTCCGAGCGGAAGGGCGAGATGAACGACACGAGCACGATCAGGCCCGCCTCGGTCATGAGCTTCGCGACCTCGGCCACGCGCCTGATGTTTTCGACCCGGTCTTCTTCGGTAAAGCCGAGATCCCGGTTGAGGCCATGCCGGACGTTGTCGCCATCGAGCAGGAACGTGTGTTTGCCCCGGGCGTGCAGCATTTTCTCCACGGTATTGGCAATCGTCGATTTCCCGGAGCCCGAGAAACCGGTGAACCACAGCACGCGTGGTGTCTGATGATTGAGCGCGGCTCGCGCCTTCTTGTTGATGTCGAGTGCCTGCCAATGAACGTTGAGCGCGCGACGCAGCGGAAAGTCGATCATGCCGGCGCCGACTGTCGCGTTGCTGAACCGATCGATCAGCACAAAGTTGCCGGTGATACGATTGTCCTTGTAGCTGTCGAAGACGATGGGCGCCTGGGTGGAAAGATTGCAGACGCCGATCTCGTTCATGCGCAGTGACTTTGCCGCTTCCTCGGCAAAGCTGTTGACGTCGATCTGGTGTTTGAGGCTGGTGATCGTCGCGCTGACGCTGTCGACTTCCGTGCGCAGGATGTAGCTACGCCCTGGAAGCATCGGATCCGGGTGAAGCCAGATCACGTGCGCCATGAACTGATCGGCGACATGCGGCCGGTCCTCTGGCGGTACGAGCATGTTGCCGCGCGAGATGTCGAGTTCGTCCTCAAGCACCAGCGTGACCGACTGGCCCTCGACCGCGCGCGAAATATTGCCGTCGTAGGTGACGATTTCCTTGATCCTGGAAAGCTGGCCGGATTTCGCCACCGCGATCGGATCGCCGACAGCGACGCTGCCCGACGCCACCTGGCCGGCAAAGCCGCGGAAGTCGAGATTTGGGCGAAGGACAAGCTGGACCGGGAAGCGGAAGGCCGCTTCGGCAGCCTCTTCCTCGATCGGAACCGTCTCGAGATGCTCCAATAGCGTCGGTCCGCCGTACCAGGGCATGTTCGGCGAGCGGCTCGTCATGTTGTCGCCGAAGCGCGCCGAGATCGGTATCGGCGTGATCGTCGTGAAGCCGAGATTCTCGGCGAACTCTCTGTAGTCGGCCACGATCGTGTCGAAGACCCGGCGGTCAAAACCAACGAGATCGATCTTGTTGACGGCAAGAACGACATGGCGCACCCCAAGCAGAGACGCGATGAAGGAATGCCGCCGCGTCTGACGAAGAATGCCTTTGCGGCTGTCGACAAGCACGACCGCGAGAGCGGCCGTCGACGCCGCGGTGACCATGTTGCGGGTGTATTCCTCGTGCCCCGGCGCATCGGCCACGATGAACTTGCGGCGCGACGTGGCGAAGAAGCGATAGGCAACGTCGATGGTGATGCCCTGCTCCCTCTCGGCCTCCAGGCCGTCGATCAGAAGCGCAAAATCAATGTCGCCGTGGTTGGCGCTGTTTCGTTTGGTCTCGCGCTTGAGCGCTGCGAGCTGGTCGTCGAACAACAGCTTGCTGTCATAGAGCAGCCGGCCGATCAGTGTCGACTTGCCGTCGTCGACCGAACCACAGGTCATGAACCGCAGAAGCGACTTCTTCTCCTGCTTGGCGAGATACTCGAGCACGCTGCCCGGTGTTGCGGGGATGCTGGCAGTCATCAAAAGTACCCCTCCCGCTTTTTCTTCTCCATCGATGCGGCCTCGTCCGCATCGATCAGGCGGCCGTGCCTTTCAGACGTGCGGGCGGTCAGCATTTCTCGGACGATGTCCTGGAGCGTCGTGGCTTTGGATTCGATCGCAGCGGTGAGCGGGTAGCAGCCAAGGGTGCGAAACCGCACCAGCCGCTGTTCGACCTTCTCGTCTTCGTGGAGCGGCATTCGCTCGTCATCCACCATGATCAGCATGCCGTTCCGTTCGACGACCGGGCGGCGTGCGGCGAAGTAGAGCGGCACGATCGGGATGTTTTCCTTGAGGATGTATTGCCAGATGTCGAGTTCCGTCCAGTTGGACAGGGGAAAGACGCGAATGGACTCGGATGGACCGACACGGGTGTTGTAGCTCTTCCACATTTCCGGCCGCTGGTTCTTCGGATCCCAGGCGTGCTGGACGTTGCGGAAGGAGAAGATGCGCTCCTTTGCCCTGCTCTTTTCCTCGTCCCGCCGCGCGCCTCCGAACGCGGCATCGAAGCCGTATTTGTCGAGCGCCTGGCGCAGGGCGATGGTCTTCATCACATGCGTGTGGACGTTGGAGCCATGGGTGAAGGGGTTGATTTTCTGCTCGACGCCGTCGCGGTTGATATGGACGAGCAGGTCGATGCCGAGTTCGGCGGCCGTGCGGTCGCGAAACTCAATCATCTCGCGGAACTTCCAAGTGGTGTCGACATGGAGGAACGGGAAAGGCGGCTTGCCGGGATAAAACGCCTTCATCGCCAGATGCAGCATGACGGAGGAATCCTTGCCCACCGAATAGAGCATGACCGGCTTCGCAAAGGTTGCGGCGACCTCTCTGAATATGTGGATCGCCTCGGCTTCGAGGCGCTGTAAATGAGTTAAGGGCATCGGTGCGAATACTCCAAAACTGCAAAATATAAAATTATAAAAACTTCAACTATATATTTGTTTCAGCTGGTGTAGTTTGACAACGTAACTATATTTATTGTTTTAGGCGTTATTTCTTGTGGGCGTACTTGTCGCGCCTGAGCCGCGAAAGACCCAAAGTCGCGACGCCAGATAATTCCAGACAAAGACGATCGGAACGCTGATCACCTTGGCGACCGGTGCCGGGATCAGGAGGGCAAGGCCCGCGACGATCGCCGTCGATATGAAGAGGCCCGTCAGGGTGGCGGCAACGAACTTCACGGCCTGCACATGGCTGCGGGCGGCACGGAAGGTCCAGGCGCGATTGAGCATGTAGCTGACCGCGATGCCGCAGGAATAGGAAACGAGGTTGGACGGCGTTGGCGGCGCCCCTGCAAGATAGAACGTGTTGAACAACGCCATGTCGAGCAAGGTCGTCACGGCGCCAACGGCCGCAAACCGGGCAAGCGTTTCGCCGGCGCGTTGCCGGGGGCTAGCGTCTTTTGTTGTCGGCAGCGACATCGCCGCGCCTCCAATCCGGCATCGCCGGCGTCGGGCGCCGGTGTTCGTCATTGTTGATTGAAGCTTCGATGATCGGGGCCGGCCTGTGCTTCGACTGCATGAAGATGCGGCCGACATATTCGCCCATGATCCCGAGAAAGATCGCGTTCAGGGTGATGGAGAGCAACAGCAGCATCGTGGTCGTGGCAAAGCCGGCGGGCCAGTCCTGCCCGAACAGAAGCTTGCCGACGAGGTAGGCGAACAGAAGCAGGAGCGTGGCGGTGCCCATGACGAGGCTCGCCATCGAGGCGAGCCTGAGGGGTGTCAGCGAATGGTTGAGAATGCCGTCGACGGCAAGCGAGAGCATCGCTTTGAACGGGAACTTGCTTTCGCCGGCGACACGGGCCTGACGGTCATATTCGAAGCCGACCTGGGAAAACCCCATGGCGCTGATGAGGCCACGCAGATAGGGAGACGTGTCGTCGACCTTGCGCAGTTCGTCGAGGATGCACCTGTCGACGAGCCTGAATTCGCCGGCGTTGAGCGGCAGATCGTCCTCGCTGAGCGCGTTGATGCACCAGTAGAAGGCGCGACGGATGTGCGTCGTCAGCCATCCGTCGGTGAGCGTCCGGCGAATGCCGTAGACCACCTGGTGCCCCTTCAGCCAGAGATCGATCATGCCGGGTATGAGGTGCGGCGGATCCTGCAGGTCGCAGTCGATCTGCACCGAGCAATCTCCGGTCGCCGCCTTGTAGGCCACGAGCAGCGAGCGCTGATAGCCGATGTTGCGGCTGAAGCGGATCACCCGAACGCTCGGATCCTCGCTCGCGATCTCCGTCAGGATCTCGAAGGTTCTGTCGGTGGAGTGGTTGTCCGTGAAGATGATTTCGCGGTCGTATTCGGGCAAGCTGCCGAACATGTCGACGATCGCCTCGTGGGCGCGCCGGACATTGGCCTCTTCGTTGTAGGCCGGAACCAGGATCGAGATTTTCTGCCTCTTTTTCATCTCGTCGTCACCACCATCTTCACGCCGTTTCTCGCGACAAACGGCCGTCGTTCGAACCGGGCAGCGCGGGCGCCTGCCGGTGCCACTCGACCGTACGGGTTATTCCTTCGCGCAAGGGGATGCGCGCACTCCAACCGAAGAGGTCCTTGGCGCGCGCCGTAGATGCGCGCAACTCGCGCGCACCCGCGGACATTCCTCCCAGACGATATTCGATGAGATCAGGGTTGGCGCCCGTCCGCTCGACGATGAGTTCGGCGACCTCCCGCATAGTTGGTGCGACGCCGCTTGCGACATTGACGAGCCGCGTGCTGACCGGGGCGTCGGCGATGCGAAGCAGCGCGTCGACAACGTCGCTCACATGAAGCAGGTCGCGACGATCACCGGGATGGTGGACGATGCAGGGCTGACCGGCAAGGCAACGTTCGATGAACAGCGGGATCATGAATTCGGTCGACTGCGTTGGACCGTAGACCAGAGCCAGTCGGGCGGTGATCACGGGGAAGGGCAAGCGCCTCTGCAATCCGCCGATGAGGTGGGTTGCAGCCGCGAGTTCGGCACCATAGGCGGTGACGGGCATTTCCCGGCTATCTTCCTCATAGGGTCTAGGCGCGGTGCCGTATTCGGCAATCGATCCGGATCTGATGATTTTCAGGGGCGGATGGCGAACGCTGCTCGCGGCGCCGAGAAGGTTCAACAAAGCGGTGAGGTGTTCCTTGATGCCTGCCTTGGCGTCGCCCAACTCCGCTTCCTCGCGTCTTCTCGGGCGCGCGGCGAGATGGAAGACGAATTCCGGTGAGACCTCCGACAGGCAACGCTTCATGGCGTCTTCCGACTGGAGGTCGAAGTTGTGCCGTTTAATTGACTGATCGAACGCATCGAGCCGGCTGTCGTCGGAGCCGGGCCGAACCACGACGTGGATTTCGTGGCCGACATCAAGGCAGGCCCGCGTCACATGCGAACCAATGAAGCCAGCCGCGCCGGTAATCAGAACCCTCGACATTGCCTATTCCCACTTGAGCCGGACAGCCGGACCGAAGCCCCAACCAAGTGCGTTTCCACCGCGACGGGTGGAAACGCATCACCCCCGTCGTGTTCAGTTGACCATGGTGGGGTAGGGCAACGGTACGAGGAAGCGGCCGCCTTGCGCGGCGAAGTCCGTCTGCTGCGCGCGGATCTCATCGAAGAAATTCCACGCCAGCACCAGGAGCACGCCGGGCGCATCCTTCCTCAACACGTCCGGGGAGCGGATCGGTATCTTCATGCCCGGCGAATACAGGCCCTGCTTCAGGGCGTTCCGGTCAACCAGGTAATCGAGCCTGTCCGGGCCGATCCCAAAGTAGTTGAGGAGGGTGTTGCCCTTGGCCGGCGCCCCATAGCCCGCGACGGTGACGCCGTCTTTCTTGAGCTGGTCCAGCATGGCGATCAGATCGACGCCGATCTTCCGGATGCGCTCGGCAAAGGCAAGATAGGTATCCGCCTCGAGCATCCCTGCATCCAGCTCCTCCGCAAGCATCTCGCTGACGATCGCCGTCGGGGGCGTCGCCGTTGCGGCGTGCTTGAGGAAAACTCGCATCGAACCTCCATGCACGCCGAGACGATGAACATCGACGACGTCGAGGTCGAAGTATCCGCCGAGCTTGACGAGCGAGAGCAGGCTGAACTCGGATACATGCTCGTGATAGATCGTGTCGAACTCGTTGTTTTCGAGAAGATTCTTCGCCCAGGGCACTTCGATGACGAAGACGCCATCATCGGCCAACCAGTCCTTGATGCCGGCCATGAAGTCATGAAGATCGCCGATGTGGTTGAACGTGTTCGTCGTAACGATCGCCTTTGCCGGACCGTACTCGCTGACCAGCCGAGCCGAGCCGCTGTGGGTGAAGTAGCCGACGTCCACGTTCACCCCGCGCGAGCGGGCGATCTCGGCCAGGTTTGCCGCAGGATCGACGCCGAGCGTCTTGCCGCCGACCTTGTTGCACGCCGAAAGCAGAAGGCCGTCATTGCAGCCGATGTCGACGATCAGTCCGCCGCCGGCGACCTTCTTCAAGACGCCGGCCAGCCCTGCAAAATGGTCGTGCATGGATGTGGCGCTCGATGGGACGTAGAGATAGTGCTCGAAGAAGCCGTCGGGAACCTGGTCGGAAACCTGGATCAATCCGCAGGTCAGGCAGGCCTGCGAGTCCAGCGGATACATGGGCTGGTCCTCGGGCACATCTTCCGGACGCACGAAGCTGTTTGCCGGCGGGTGATCGCCCATGCATAGAAACGTCAGCGGGTCGGCTGCAAGGCAAGCGCGGCATCTCGTAAGGCGTGTCATCTTCAAGCTCCAGGTTGTTCGAAGGAAGCTGCTTTCGGCTGGCGGCGCTTGCTAGCGCCGGAGCTCGTGAACCGCGCGGCGAAATCGCGGAACGACTGATGGATATGGTCGAGATGCGCCTGTGTCAGGCCGTGGTGGCAGGCGAGCAGGATACCGCCACGCATCACGTCGTCCGCAACCGGATAGCCGCGTGGCTCGACCTTGCTATGAACGCCGCTCATCGCCGGCTGGCGCAGGATGTTTCCGGTAAACACCGGACGGGTCTGGATATCGCGCTGTTCCAGGAAGATCTGCATCTCCCGCCGGGTGAACGGCGCATCGGCACGCACGGTCATCGGGAAGGCCAGCCACCCGGTTCGCGAAAGCGGCAGTTGCTCCGGCAAGACGAACCAGTCCTCGTAGGTCTCGAAGAAGGCGCGCTGCTTGGCGAAGTTGCGCTCGCGCGCGTCGATGTTCTGCTGCAGCCGATCGAGCTGGACAAGCCCGAATGCTGCGCCCATTTCGGATGGTTCGATGTTGAAACCCAGCACTTCGAACACGAACTTGGCGTCGTAATCGAAGCCGTCGAGATCGATGTTGAAACGGTTCTCGATGGTCTCCGACTCGACAAAGAGCGAGGATGTACGGCCCCAGGAGCGATAGAGTATCGCCTTGCGGGCGAGTTCATCGTCGTTGACGCAGACCATGCCGCCATTGCCCGCCGCGGTGATGACATGCGAGCCGTAGAAGCTGGTCGTGCTGATATCGGACCGCGCGCCGGTGCTGGTGTCCCTGATCGTCGCGCCCAGTGTGTCGGCGCTGTCTTCGATCACCAGCAGCTTGTGGGCGTCGGCGATGGCACGGATGCGGTCCCAATCGGGCAGGTTGCCGATCAGCGACGGGATCATCACCGCCTTCGTCTTCTTGGTAATCATCCGCTCGATCGCGTCGGCGTCGATGTTGTAGGTTCCCTCGACGACGTCGACGAAGGCCGGGACAAGACCGGCGCGCACGATCGGGGCGACGGTCGTTGCAAAGGTCAATGCGGGCGTGATGACCTCGGATCCCTTCGCAAGGTTGGCGATTTCGATGGCGAGATGGTTCGCGGACGAACCGGAGTTCACCATGATGCCATGCCGTTTCGCAAAGAGGGTCGCGACACGTTCCTGCATCGTCCTGACGGCCTTGCCCATCTGCGTCGATGAGCGCAGGACTGCCACAACGGCATCAATCTCTTCCTGACCGTAAACGGACTGTCCGTAATTAACTCGCATCTTTCCAATCTCCGATGTCGCGCAATGGCAATGGTCTTGCTTCGTGTTCGACTTCCTGTTTCCAGGCGGCGGCGTATTGCTCGATCTGATGCTCCGAGAACGAGCGGATGTTCCCAGGGTCGTCCCGGTACTTCCGGTACCAGGCGACGGTCATGGCCACGGTGTCGCGCAGGCGCAGCACCGGCTTCCAGCCGAGCTCCGTGCGCGCCTTGGTGCTGTCGAGGCGCAGGATGGTCGACTCCACCGGCGCATTCGCCTGCGGCTCGACGATGTATTTTGGCGCTGCTTCACCCCACTGGGCGACGACCATGTCCGCAAGCGTTCCGACATTCACGGTCGCTTCCTGGTCGGGACCGAAGTTCCAGCCGCCGGCAAAGCGCGTTCTGCCGTGAAGCAGGTGCGCCGCCAGCATCATGTAGCCGCGAAGCGGCTCGAAGACGTGCTGCCACGGCCGGATGCTCGACGGATTGCGCAGCCGTGCGGGGTTGCCGCCTTCCACCGACCGGACCAGATCGGGCACGAGCCTGTCGGCACCCCAGTCGCCGCCGCCGATGACGTTGCCGGCGCGCACGCTGACGAGCTGTGGCCCATTCGGGTCATTGAAGAACGAGGATCGATAGGCCGCGGCGACCAGTTCGGCACAGCCTTTCGACGAGCTGTAGGGGTCGCGTCCGCCCATCGGGTCGTTTTCCCGATAGCCCCAGACCCATTCGCGGTTCTCGTAGCACTTGTCGCTCGTGACGACGATGACGCCCTTCAAGGACTTCATGCGCCTCGCCGCGTCGAGTACGATGGCGGTGCCGACGACATTGGTCGCATAGGTGTCGACAGGGCTCTCGAACGAAGCGCGCACCACCGCTTGGGCTGCCATGTGGATGACGAGATCGAAATCCTGGCCGTCGGTCACCCGCGCCACGTCGGCGGCGGACCGAATGTCGCCTTCATGGCCGTTGACGACCTCGCCGAGGCCGGTCGCCGTGAAGAAGGACGGCTTGGACGGTGGCAGCGAAAGGCCGATCACCGACGCACCCAGCCGCCTCAGCCATAGCGAGAGCCAGCCTCCCTTGAAGCCGGTGTGTCCCGTGACCAGTATCTTGCGGCCACGGAACGCATCGGAAAGGTCCGCCTCGCTGGTGATCACAGCCATGTCCTACATCCGTACGTGATGGGTGGAAGGTGCTGCTGTCGCGGCGGAGAGGTGATCGCGGTCAAAATGCAGCCACGGCGGATCGTCGCTTTCGCACAGGCCGTTCAGGTAATCCCGATCGCGGATCGTATCCATCGGATGCCAGAAGCCGTGATGCTTGTAGGCAAACAGCTGACCGTCTCTCGCGAGGTTGGTCAGCGGCGACATCTCGAGAGGCTCGGAAAGGCTCGGGATGTAATCGAGGACGCCGGGTTCAAAGACGAAGAAACCGCCGTTGATCCAGGTTTCCTTCTTCTGCACCTTCTCGGTGAACTCGACGACCTGGTCACCTTCAATTTCAAGGTTACCGAAGCGGGCCGGCGGCTGCACCGCGGTCACCGTCGCAAGGCGGCCGTGCGAGCGGTGGAAGGCGAGCAACGCCGCGATGTCGATGTTTCCGACGCCGTCCGAATAGGTGACCATGAAGGTCTCGTTGTCGAGCCATTCGCGCAGGCGCAGAAGCCGCCCGCCGGTCATCGTCGAGAGGCCGGTGTCGACCACCGAGACATTCCAATCGAGCGGATGGTTGGGATGCAGCACCATCGAGCCGCTTCCAAGTGCCACGGTAAAGTCTGCGGTCGAGAGGTGGAAATTATGGAAGAAGCTCTTGATCGACATGCATTTGTAACCGCCGGCGACCACGAAGTCGCGGTGGCCCCAGTGGCTGTAGATGTCCATGACGTGAAGAATGATGGGCTTGCCACCAACCTCGACCATCGGCTTGGGTATACGCGTGGTTTCCTCGGCAAGGCGCGAGCCAAGCCCTCCCGCAAAGAGAACGACTTTCATAGCGGTCTCCAAGAAGATATGTTTGGGATACTGTTGACGTCTCAGGTTTTATTCATGAGCAATCGCGATCCAATGCGCGATTTGGGCGTTTTCAATAACTGATTAAAATGCACGTCAATAAATGCAGGTGATTACCTGCGCGCAACGGAATATGTCTGGATAAGTCCCAGGGTTTCCGTTATGTTAATTAACTAATATACAAGGAATACCTTATATTCTGCTTGGCCGCAAGCCTTTTTACATGTCAGGTTTATCCCCGCGCGCTTGTCGGGATTATCCCGTTACGCCATGCGCCGGGGCGCATTACAATCCCTTTGCGATCCATTTGAAGCCGTGTGCGACCGCATCGTTTCCCGTTGCCCGAGCGTGTTTTTACTTCGTCTATTTTTGTTCGGAGTTTTCGTATGGCCTATCCAGAAAGTGTTTCGTCGGAGAGACATGAATCCGTCCAAGGAAAATCATCGGGAATTTTCTATCAGATTGCAGCTGCCCTGTTCTCCCTGTTCTTTTTTTATTTCCTGTTTCTGAGAATTATGAATTTTGATATGCGGCGAGACGAGCAGCTGTATGTCCCGCCGATCAGGTTGCTGAACGATCAGGCGCTCTATGGCGACTTCTTCTACAATCATCCGCCGGCCTCCGCCTGGTACTTCTACGGCATCGGCAAGCTGACAGGATCGAGCGACCTGCTTTTGAGCGGCCGCCTCGGCATTTTCCTGGCCTGGATCCTTTTCGCGGTCGCGGTTGGCGGCGTGGTTTACGCGTTGACGCGTTCGGGTTGGGCAACCCTCTGCGTCGCCATCCTGTCGCTGGTAAACGAGTTGTTCCTGACCCAGACTGGTGTCAGCGCCACCAACAATTTCCTGCCATGGCCGTTCGCCTTTCTCGGCCTCAGTCTTTTCCTTTTCTCCTTGCGCAGCGAGCAGCAGCGTTCGTTGCAGGTGGCGCTGGCCGGGTTCCTGCTGGCGCTTGCCGTGTGCTTCAAGTTGAGCGCGGTCGCCTTCATCCCGGCCGTGGCCGTTGCCGCATTCCTCTTGCCGCGATCGCTGGCGCTGAAGGATCGCATCGTTCAGGTCGCGGGGCCGCTCCTGGTCGGTGGCCTTGTCGGTGGCGCGCCGATCCTCTTCTACCTCTTCAGGGATCCGCAGCTCTTCCTTGCCCACGTGGTGCGCTACCATACCGGTCCGCACCCGCAATTTTGGCGGCTGATGAGTGGCGACGGGGAGGGTGGCGCGATGTCGCTCGCCCAGAAAGTGGTGCTTGCGCAGGAAATATGGCTCGCGCCGGCCGTTGCCGTGGCGCTCGCGGCCCTGCTTGCGACCGCGCTCACCCTGCTAACCCGGCGCGCCGACAATACGGAAGCCGCGCCCCGGATGCGAATGGAAGAGCTCCTGGTTCTTGCAGGCGTGTTGCTCTGCAGCTTCGCCTTGAGCTTCGTGCCGACGCCTGGGTTCCCGCAATATTTTGCGCCGCCGCTCGTCTGCCTTCCGCTGGCTTTCGGCCTGTTGCTTGAGGCGCTAGGACCGCGCGCGCTTCCGATGATGCGGCCGATCCTTCTGTCGGCAACGCTTGTGGTGCTCGCGATCAACGCGCCGCGTCTTGGTCAATACCTCGGCAAAGCGACCCACCCGCAACAATGGACGGCGATGCGCGTGCATGCGGAGGGGGTGGCGATCGCGGAGAGAATGCGGGCTGCTGGCGTCAGCGGCAAGGTGGCGACGCTTGCGCCCATCTATCCGCTGGAAGGCGGTCTCGATGTCTACGCCGAGCTGGCGACGGGGCCATTTGTCTACCGCACCGCCGACATGACCAGCCCTGAATTGGCGAAATACTACAAGATGACATCGCCATCGACGATCGAGGCGCTGTTTGAGAAAGACCCGCCGGCGGCATTCCTGCTTGGCTTCGAAGAGGAGCTGGAAAAGCCGATGCGCGCTTATGCGGAGAGCCACGGTTACGTGCAGTCCGCGTCTCTCGGCTTCAGGGACAGATACGGGGTCCCCATCCTCTACCTGAAATCCGCAACACCTTCTGGATCCTGACGGCTGCTGTTTTCTTTGGCCGATTAAAGGACAAAAACATGCAGAAATTCAGAACTCTGCAGCGACCTTTGCGCGTCTGACAGGACGCGCAAAGGTCGGTCGATGCGGCCGCCTCGCCACTTGGCGGCCGTGCCGCATCAGGTCGATAGGCGTGCCGCCGGGTAAAGGACCCCCGAATCCTCAGGCGTCGCGATGACGTCGTCCCATTGCTGGAGCACGGACTGGATCGCGTAGCGCGCGGCAACCGCGCGCGCACCCGCGGCGCCGATCTGCTGCTGGAGCACTGTATCGCCGGCCAGGCGCCCGATGGCATCTGCGAGCTGGCGGACGTTCTCCCTCGGTATGAGCACGCCGACCGCGGGCGTATCGATGATTTCCGAGGGACCCCAGGGACAATCGAATGCGATACTGGCCAGGCCCGCAGACATCGCCTCCAGCAGCACGTTCGGAAAACCTTCGAAGCGGGAGCTGAGGACGAAGATATCGCCGGCATCGACCCATTCGACGGGTGATTTCGTCGTGCCGGGAAGGCGGACGCGGTCTGAGAGGCCGAGATGCCGGACCTGTTCCTCCAGGGCACGGCGCTCGGGACCTTCGCCGAAGATGGTCAGCGTCATGCTAGGAGTGTGCCTGGCAATATCGGCAAAGGCGTTGATCAGCAGATCGAAGCCTTTCTGCCTGTCGAGGCGACCCACGGCAACCACTCGGCTGCCCGCGCCGGTCGCCCGATCGCGCACATGCTGAAGGGTGATCGGATTGGGAATGATCACGGCTCTGGCCTGCAGGGCTGGCGGCAACGAATTGGCGGCCTCCGTCGTCTGCATCACCAGCCGCTCTGCCAGGCGCGCCGCCAGCGGCCGGGCCAGCCGCCAAATCGGGCTCATGTCTTGCGTGTTGAAGTTGTTTCGCTCGGAAAGCACGAGCCGCATGCCGAGACCCCGGCTGGCAAGGACGACCATGATGTTGACCTTCGTCAGAAAGGAAATGACGAGGTCCGGCGACAGGGCACGCAGCCGTCCACGCAGCCGGGCGATACGTGCGGCCGTCCGGAAAACAGGGGCCGACGGGCCACCGCCGAGCGCTTCCACGCCGACGGACCTGTCGTAGGCAAAGTAGCTTTCCGGGGTTTCTGCACTGAGCGCAAGCACGTGAACGTCGTCGCCGCAGGTCGAGCGATGGCGCGCGAGGATGTTGACGATCTTTTCCGCGCCGCCGGCACCAAGCCCCGAAAGCACAAACACAATTCGCAATGGCGGCTCCTCTTGAAGGGGCAGGTGCAAAATCTCGCCTGCGCTCGACGGTCCGACCCTCGTCTAGACGGCGCTCATCCAGCCGTGGGTCAAGGCAAAATGGACAATCTGCGCTCGCGTGTGGAGTTGCAGCTTCTCCGTCGCGCGGGCCTTGTAGGTTTCGATCGATTTGACGCTGACATTTGCGCGCGCGCCGATTTCCTTGTTGGAGTATCCAAGCGCGACGAGGCGCAGGACGTCCTGCTCGCGACGCGTCAGTCCCGGAGCGCCGGCTATCTTCATCGCTCGTGAACCGGTACTTGGCGCCGCGCGCGTCAGTTCCTGCGCCGTCGGCGGATCGAGATACAGCCCTCCGAGCGTGACGGAGCGAACCGCGAGCAGCAGGTGCTCGGGCGCGGAGCTTTTCTGGATGAACCCTTTGACGCCGATCTGCAACGCCTGCTGTGCATAGGTTCTTTCAGGATAAACCGTCATCACAACCACATAGGCCGAAAGCTGCTGCTCAAGGATTTGCTGGGCGAGCGAAAGGCCGCTCATATCGGGAAGGGCGATATCGACGACCGAGACGTCCGGCCCGGTTTCCTTGATCAGCGCCAGCGCGTCCGCGCCAGTTCCGGCGGAGCCGACGCAGACGATATCGTTGGTCGTCTCGATCGTCGAGCGAGCACCGACGATGACGAGCGGATGATCGTCGATGATGACCGTGCGTATTGGCGCCGTCATGATGCCCGCCTGTCTGCCGGCGCCAAGCCCGCCGGCGTTCGAGTAGATAGTGCCCCCTGATCGTCGTTCATGTATCGGTCCCCCTCCGAATTTTCTTTTGCAGCTCGAGGCGTGCGACGGCCCCCTAGAAATTCCTCAAGTAGCTGGAATATCGCCTCTCGATCTTGTGCAGCGTGTACTCGTTTTCGATACGATCGCGGGCGAGGTGCGCGTAGCGGGCATACTCCTCCGGCGAAAGGTCGAGCGCCTTGCGCATGGCGTCGGCAAAGGCCTCGGGATTGCGGGCCGGCACGACGATGCCGGCCTTGCCGGCGACCTCTGCCGCGTCGCCCACATCGGTTGCCACCACCATCTTTGCATAGCTCATCGCCTCGGCAAGGACGTTCGGAAACCCCTCGGTCCTGGAGGACAGGGCGAGAATGTCGATGTTGCGGTAGAACTCCTCCATGTCCGCGACCTCGCCCCTGAGGTCGATGGCCTCGCTCGGCAATCCGGCATCGGCGATCAGCCGGACGACCTCCGGATTGTCCCAGGCCAAGCCTCGGCCAGCGGCCAAAAAGCGGGTTTCGGGATGCGTGCGCAGCACCGAGGCGGCAGCGCGAAAGAAAGTGGCGTGATCCTTCTGCGGATGGAAGCGCGCGACGATGCCGATCCGTCGGGGTGGAGCCTCGTGGCCGGCGGCAACCGTCGGAATTTCGAAGCCGTTCGGGATGACGACCGAATTCAGGTTGCGGTAGCCATAGGCGCGGTGCATCTCCCGGGCGCGCGACGAGTTGTAGATGATGCCAGAGGCGGAACCGGAGAGCACCCGGGCAGCGGCGATCGCCAGATGCGAGCTTCGCGACAGCGAGGCAACATCGTCCAGCGACTGTCGAACATTCCAGATGACCGGCGTCGCGCGGCGCGCGAGCTTTGCTGCGACCGTTCCGACGACCATCGCATGGTACATCCAGCATAACATGACGCTCGGCTTTTCCCGGCGAATGATACTGGCAAGGCGCATCGTGCCCTGGAGAATGGCCGGGAGCGAGTGCGCGCCAAGCGCCACATACTCGACACGCGGATTGTCCGCGAGGTCACGATTTCGCGCCGAGACATCGCGCAGCGAGACGACCATGACGCGTTCGTCAGATGAAGCCTTGAGCAGGCGCGCGAGCATCGTCTCAGCTCCGGCGCTTGCGCTGAAATTGGTGATCAAATGCAATATCATACCGTGGATCCGAAGTTGCGCCGCGGTTTGGGCATTCCTCCGCATTCCCTGATCACGGCGACAGGTCACACGCGTGTGTATCCCTGCGCCTGTCACAAGCATTAAATTCCTGGGCGTGCATTGCGCGCCAGGACATCAACTTCCTATTGCCCCGATTTTGGAGGACACATCGGACGCGATGATTTCTGAAATAGTTTCGTACTCTAAATTGGTCGTCCAGGGCGAACCCTAGAAAGGCAGTGGTTTCAAGATACAACGGCAGACACTGTCATGCAATTATTCTCTTGCAGTATAGTCCGTCTCTGAAATAGCATCCTGTCATATCATACTTGAAATACATTAATATCGCCCGGATGGGTTATTTCTTCCCTTGGTTGTGGTCGAGTTGTATATTGCGCTCTGACACATTGTGCATTTGAGAACCAAAATGCGTTTTGCTCTGGTTGGTGCCGTCGAAGGATCCCGAATAGCGCTCGATGCCCTTTTGTCGAAGGGGATGCTGCCGTCGCTGGTCGTCACGCTGCCGCCTGATGCCGCGGATCGTCATTCGGACTTCGCGGACTTGACGACGCCGGCGCGTGCGGTGGGCATCACGGTCTGCCATACGACCAACGTGAACGCTGAAGATACGCTTGCAGCCGTTCGCGCCAGCGCGCCGGATCTCATTCTGGTCCTCGGCTGGTCGCAGATCTGCCGCCAGTCGTTTCGGGCCATCCCGCGGCTGGGCGTGATCGGCTTTCACCCGTCGGCACTGCCGCGCCTGCGGGGCAGAGGGGTCATCCCCTGGACCATTCTGCTCGACGAAAAGACAACCGGCTCGTCGCTGTTCTGGATCGACGAGGGAACGGATTCCGGCCCCATCATCCTGCAGCGTCTGTTCCCCGTCGCCCCGGACGAAACGGCACGCAGCCTCTACGGCAAACATGTGCGCAATCTTGCGGAAATGGTGCCCGAGGCTGTCGAACTGGCGGCTGCGGGGAAGGCGCCGAGGATCGAGCAGGATCACAGCCTGGCCAGCTATTGCGCAAAACGCATCGCCGAGGATGGCCTGATCGATTGGCAGCGCCCGGCGGCAGAGGTCCTGCGACTGATCAGGGCGGTCGGTGAGCCCTATCCGGGCGCCTTCTCGCGGCAGAACGGAAACGTCGTGCATATCGATCAGGCGCGGAGCTTCGCCGAATCTTCTCGCTACATTGGTCTGCCGGCACAGATCCAGACACATACGCCTGACGGTTTTACCGTCATGTGCGGCGACGGGCAGTGCATTGAAGTGATCGCCTGGCGCACGGCGGTTGAGCGGCGCCCCTCCATCCACAGCCGGTTGGGGGCATAAAGACGGGGCAGGTCGATATTTGCCGGGTTCGGTCAGACGAGATCAGGGACAGGCCGGTTCCCTCGTCACATCAAGGAGAAGGCGTGTATGGCGTATCGGTCGTTCAAGATCCTCGTCTCTTCGGCGGGAAGACGCGTCGGCCTGATCGAGTGCTTCCGTCGCGCCGCTCGGGCGCTGGACCTCGACGTCCAGATCCTGGCCTGCGACCTTGATCCGGACTTGAGCGCGGGCTGCGCGGTGGCCGACCGGGCCTTCGCGGTGCCGGCTTACGATCACCCGGAGTTCACGGCCAACCTGACCGAGATCGCGCGCGCATATGATGTGCGCCTGCTCGTGCCAACGATCGATCCGGAACTGGTGCCGCTGGCAGCAGCAGCGGGCGATTTCGCGCGCTTTGATTGCCGCGTGCATGTCAGCCCGCCGCCTGTCATCGATGTCGTGCGCGACAAGCTCGAAACCATGCGCGTGCTCGATGCGGCGGGGGTCCCGGTCCCGCGCACGGGACGGCTGGAGGAGGTTCGCGGCGAGCTTTCCCATTGGGATTGGCCGCTGTTCCTCAAGCCCAACGCCGGAAGCGCGAGCCGCTCAATCAGCATGGTCCGCTCAACGGCCGATCTGCCCGAGACGACATCGGAGCCGATGATCCTGCAGCAATATCTCGATGGCCCGGAACATACGGTCAACGCTTTCGTCGATGATCGCGGCGAACTGCTGTCGGTCATTTCGCATCGGCGTTTGCGCATCCGGGCAGGCGAGGTCGAAAAAGGCATCACTGAGCGCCATCCGGGCCATCGTGCCATGGCCGAGGGCATCGTGCGGGCCTTGCCGGCCCTGCGCGGTGCGTTCTGCTTCCAGGTCATGGACGATCGGCTGACCGGTCCGCGGGTGATTGAAATCAACGCCCGCTTCGGCGGAGGCTATCCGCTCGTGGACCATGCCGGCGCGACTTTTGCCCAATGGCTCCTGGAGGAAGTGGCGGAGTTGCCGAGAACGGTCCACGACGATTGGCGCGAAGGTGTTTTGATGCTGCGATACGATGCGGCGATCTTCAGAGGATAGACGGATGGACGAGCAGGTGCTTGTCTTCGATCTCGACGACACGCTCTATCTGGAGCGGGATTTTGCTGCGAGCGGCTTCAAGGCCGTCGGTGCCTGGCTTTCCGCGCATGCTGGCGTCGACGGTTTCGCCGCGCAGTGCGAAGCGGCCTTTTCTGCCGGACACCGCGGGCGGGTCTTCGACGAGGCACTGGCGGCAATGGGCGTCGCGTTCGATCCGGCGCTGGTCGCCAAGCTGGTCGCCGTCTATCGCGGCCACGCGCCGACAATCGCGCTTGCGGCCGATGCCCGGGTTTACCTGGAGCGGCCTCGGACCAGTCGACGAGCGATTATCACCGACGGACCGGCGGCAACGCAACGGGCCAAGGTTCAAGCGCTCGGGCTCGAAACCCTGGTCGATTTCGTGATCTTTACCGATAGCTGGGGACGGGAATTCTGGAAGCCGCATGCCAGGGCCTTCGAAACGATCGAAACCTGGGCTGAGGTTGGTCCGGCAAACCTGGTCTATATCGCCGACAATCCGGTGAAGGACTTCGTGACGCCACGCCAGCGCGGGTGGCACACAGTGATGGTGGCGCGCGAGGGGCGGGTCCACGACATGCCGGCGCCGGATGTGGCACACCAAGCCGCTGCGCGGATCACCGAATTCGCAGAGTTGGATGATGCGCTGCGATCGCTCAATGCCGGTAAGGCGCTTTCCGGATAGGCTCCAGCATTGCCTGCATATGGCAGCAAAACCGAATGGCGCAGTGGCCGCGGACGCCTGACACGTCCGCGGCCACTGTCTTTATGCGAAGTGAAAGTCTGCTGAACTGAAGTTGGCGGCCGACAACGTTCCGTTCGGATCGTCGACGACGATCGAGAAGGCATGGCCGGCCGAATCCTGTGCCTTCAGGATCACGTCGCCGCTCGCGTCGTCGTAGGCAAACACCGTGCCGGGGCCACCCGTGTTGGCGTAACGGGTGATACCGAGCTTCTCCAGAACGATGCGATCGAGGCCATCCTGGTAGTCCATTATGGTGTCACGACCGCCGTCGATCGCGCCTGCGCCTTTGAAGACGAACCGGTCGGCATCAGCACCGCCCCAAAGCTTGTCAGAGCCGGATTCTCCGATAAGCGTGTCCTTGCCGGCGTCGCCGCGGACCGTATCGTTGCCGGAGCCGGCATAGAAGAAGTCGTCGCCGTCACCGCCGTTGAGAACGTCGGAGCCGTCCTCGCCGCTGATGCTGTCGTTGCCACCGTCGCCGTAGACGAGGTCATCGCCCGCGCCGACAGCGATTCTGTCAGCGCCGCTCCCGCCATGCGCCTCGTCTCGGCCGTTCTCGGAATCGAGAATGTCGTTGCCGTCGCCGCCGTCGAGGTAGTTATCGCCATCGCCGCCGTCGACCCGGTCATCGCCGATACCGCCATAGACGTGGTCGTTGCCGGACTGGCCCTTCAGTGCATCGTTGCCGCCTTCACCGTAGACGTAGTCGTCGCCGGCGCCACCGCTGACTGCTTGTGTTGTCACCTTGCCGGTTGCAGGGTCGACGCGATTGACGAAACCATCGTTGCCGTCGCCGGCATAGATGATGTCGTTTCCATATCCGCCGTCGATGTATTCCTCACCGGCGCCGCCATAGAAAGTGTCGTTGCCGCCACCGCCGATCATGTGGTCATGGCCGTCGCCGCCGTCGAGGATGTCGTTACCATCCTCCCCGTCGAAAATATCGTTGCCGGCTCCGCCTAGGAAGCGATCGTTGCCGATTCCACCGTCGAAGGAATCGTTGCCGATCCCGCCCTCGGCGTAGTCGTCACCTGGTCCGGCCTTGAAGAAGTCGTCGCCGTCGCCACCGTACATCCGGTCGTTTCCATCTCCACCTTCGAGATAGTCGTTGCCAGCATAACCCCAAAGGCTATCGTCGCCGCCGTAACCGTAAATGGTATCCGCTGCGCTCGTTCCGTAAAGCGTGTCAGCCACGGCTCTTCCCTTAACGATCATGTTTCCATCCTTAATTAGTTCGGTAGAATACGCGCCGATGCTTTTACCGGCCGCCGCGTAAGGACAGCAAGCGACCGGAGCGTGTGAAAAATGTGACCTGTCGCGTTGTTTGGGAAAGTCTAAAATAGCATCTACAAGCAACCGCTACAACAGGTATATAGTATCTACTCAACCCCCGGCATGTTGACATCGGGGAGCGCTTCCATCGATACGGCCCCACTCAAATCCCTGGAACCGGTGTCGTTGCAGCATGGCAGACAAGAGAATCAGAAGCGGCAGTTTACGCGCTGCGTTCCGACGCAGCGTGATCGATCTCGGCTTGTTCTCAACGGTCGTGAACGTCTTGGCGCTGACCTCGCCCCTTTTCCTGATCCAGGTTTATGATCGGGTTTTGCCCTCTTCGAGCATCGAAACGCTCGTCTATCTCACGATTATCGCGTTCCTTGCCTTCGCATTCCTCGGTCTGCTCGATGTCATCAGGGCGATCTATGCGGTCCGGATGGCGGCCAAGCTCGACTGCGAACTCGGGGCGGCAGCCTTTGCAAACGTGGTCACGGCAACCGGACGGGAGCCGGGCGACATCCAGCCTCTGCGGGATCTTGCGACCATCAGGGGCTTCGTCGCTTCGCGCGGCACGCCGACCCTCTTCGATCTGCCGTTCTCGCCGGTGTTCGCAGCGCTCCTTTATCTGCTGCATCCACTGCTTTTCCTGATGACCACGGTCGGCGCGATCGCGATCCTGTTGCTGGTTTTCCTCAATCAATCCATGAACAAGAAGGCATCGCAGTTCGCGCAGGAGCGGATCACCAGCGCCAATCTCACGGCGCAGATGTTCAGCCGCAATGCCGAGACGGTGCGCGCGATGGGCATGTCGGGCAATGTCGGCGAGGTCTGGGGCCGCCAGTTTGCGGCCGCAACTACGGCGGCGGACGGAAGCCTCGTCGTCAACGCCATCTTCGGCGGCATATCACGATCTGTCAGAATGATCCTGCAGATGGCAATCCTCGCCGTCGGTGCGGCGCTTGTCCTGAAAGGAGAGATGACCGCCGGCATGATCTTTGCCTCGTCGATCCTGTCGGGCCGTGCGCTTCAGCCGCTCGATCAACTGGTCGGGATCTGGAAGCAGGCGATGGAGGCGCGCAGCGCCTGGGGACGGCTCGAAAAGGTGATCGAGGCCGGCAACACCAGCGGCCGCAAGCTCCTCCTTCCGAACCCCGCCGGCGATATTGCCGTGCGCGACCTGCTTTACGTCTCGCCGGACGCCGGAGCCGATCCCGAGCCGATCCTGAAGCGGCTGAATTTCACCATCGCTGCGGGCGAAAGCATCGCAGTGGTCGGGCCGAGCCGGGCGGGCAAGTCGACGCTTGCAAGGCTTCTCACCGGAGCGGTTGCGCCGACCGCGGGCTCGATCAGCATCGACGGCGCAGATCTGAGGACCTGGGACGCGGCGCAACTCGGCAGTCTCATCGGTTATCTGGCGCAGGACGTGCAGCTGATGCCGGGCACGATCGCCACCAATATTTCCCGCTTCGAGCTTGATGCGCCGGACGAGGCGGTGGTCGCAGCCGCGCGCGCGGCCCATGCCAATGATCTGATCCTGTCGCAGCCGAAGGGCTACCAGACCCTGATCGGGCCCGGTTCCAACAATCTCTCCGGCGGCGAGCGGCAGCGCATTGGGCTCGCACGCGCGTTCTATGGCGCTCCGCGCCTGCTCGTCCTTGACGAGCCGAATGCCAACCTCGACAGCGAAGGGGAGGCTGCACTCGGGCGGGCGCTGAAAGACGCGAAGGCGCGCGGCGTCACGGTTGTCCTCGTTACGCACCGCATTTCGATCGCAACCACCTGCGACCGGATCCTGGTGATGAAGAATGGCCGGATCGACGACTTTGGTCCGACGGAGGAGGTGGCGCGTCGGGCGCAGTCCGACAGGGCGGAACGGGCCGCAAGGGCAGCCGCCGCCAAGCGACCGCCGAACCTGCCGCCGGCAAAGCTCTCCGCTTTCCTGCCCGGCAGAACCGGTGAGCGGCCATGACGACGGTTGACACACGGAGGTCCTGGCGGGAGTCGATTGCGACCGGTACCGGGCGGATCGCCCGGCTCGGCTATGGAACGCTTGCCCTGATCCTTGTGGGTTTCGGCTATTGGGCGGCAACGGCGCCGCTCTCCGGGGCAGCGGTCGCTGCCGGCACAATTGCCGCCACCGGCCGAAATGTCCTGGTGCAGCATCTCGAAGGTGGGATCGTCAGCGAGATCGCGGTTCGCGAGGGGGATGCGGTCGCAAGGGGTCAGACGCTCGTCGTTCTCGACGACACCGTGGCCCGCACCCAGCTCAACCGTCTCGCCAAGCAATGGGTGGCGCTGAAGGCGCGGGAGGCGCGTCTTGCCGCCGAACGGGACGGACGGCGGGATCTGACGATTGCAATCGGCAATGCGCCGGCCACGATGTCGGCGGCGAGCCGCGACCTGACCGAGGAGCAGGTCAAGGAGTTCCAAAGCCGGCTTGCTCGCTTCACCTCCGAGACCGTCATCCTGCAGCAGCGGGTCGAGAGCCTGAACGATGCGCTTGACGGCTTGGCGGCTCAAAAGGCGGCGGTCGAAAAGCAGACGCAGATCGTGCGCAGCGAAGCGGAACGGAAGTTCAGCCTTCTCGAAAAGGGGCTGACGAACCGTACGGAATATACCCAGCTCCTTCGGGTCGAAGCCGACCTGCTCGGCCAGGTCGGAATGCTGCAGGCGGAAGCCTCGTCGAGCCGCACGCAGGTCGCCGAAGCGCGTGAACAGATCGAACGGCTGAAGACCCAGCGCGTCGAGCAGGCGGTGACCGCAATGAACGAGGTGAAGACCGGACTTGCGGACGTGGAAGAACAGGTGGAGGCGGCACGCCGGGTGCTCGATCGCACCGTGGTCAAGGCGCCGGTCGAGGGGGTTGTCGTCGCCTCGGTCTACAATGCCGTCGGCAGCGTCGTCGGCCCCGGCGAGAAGATCATGGAGATCCTGCCGACAGGGGATCTGGTCGTCGATGCCCGTCTCAGCCCGCGCGACATCGACGTCGTCCATGTCGGGCAGGCGGCCAGGGTTCGCCTCTCGGCGCTCAACGCCAGCCTGACGCCGGAGGTATCGGCGACGGTTGCGCATGTTTCGGCCGACCGTCTGACCGATCCGGCCACCCGCGAACCCTACTATCGCGCCGTGCTGCGCCTGGACATGCCGCTGCCGGCGGGCGTGCGCATGGAACAGCTGCATCCCGGCATGCCGATCGATGCGTTCATTGAACTCGGCGACCGAACCTTCCTCGAATACCTGGTGCGTCCGATCTCGGATTCCTATCAGCGCGCCTTCGCCGGGGAATGATCGGCGGGAAACTGTCCGCGACATCTGCAATCGACGGGTCCAGCGGACAGGGATGAGTACCGCGAGCATTGGAGCGCGCGTCCGAAACGGTCAAGATTTTCTAGAAGTAATATTGCAAAGATTTCTTTGTAATCTCTCGATTATCCTAATGGATATCTAATTGTATGATCATAATATTGAAATTATACTCATTCTCGCGTGTTTCAATTGTGGCTTACACTCCGTCCGCAAAGGTGTCGTTCGCTGCATAGGATGGTCGGGTGGCTTCTAATTAATCCTTATGGGTTATAGATAAATAAGCAATAATACTATTGAGTTCTAAGTTAATTAGGTAAATTGCTCGCGATAGAACAAAAAGATAATTTACACGTTGATTCTGGCGTGCGAGAGTTTTGGGGAAAGTGGCGTATATCATTGCGAGTACCAAAGCGTATATCAGTGGATAAATGAAATTAATTTCAGGTAACGTAGTGTGATCTAACGAGTATTAGAAGTTTATTCCAAAACAAATTCAACGAGACATGACGTCTCAAGGAGCATCATTCGTCCGTCCGTTCTCGGTGCGGCGGTTGAATGGCGTTCTATGGATCGAAGGGTGTCGCATGCATCGCAACGAGGCCGCTGCCCAGCCCACGCAAGCCGTCGCCCCGTCTCCGCCGTCAATGGCGAGATATTGGGCAAGGTTTCTCACCATCTTCACCTGGTTTGCCGCCGTCGGACGTGCGCTTTTGCGCTTGGCGGCAAAAACGGCCGTGTCCTCGGTCAAGCAGGTTCGTCGTTCTCGCGCGCTCTACGCCATGGACCTGGCGTCGGCAGGCCTGGCGCTCGTGGCCGCCTTTTTCCTGCGTTACGGCTTCGACGGCATGTCGTCGCGACCGGAGCTCTTCTGGGCGCTTGCCGCCACCGGGCCGCGATACCTTCTGGCGTGTGCGATCGCCTTTCCGATTGCGGGATTGTACGCCCGCGACTGGCGTTACTGCTCCGTCTCGGACCTGCGCTCGATCCTCCAGGCCGTATTGATCAGTTCGGCGGCCCTGGTGTTGATGTCCTTTTTCGCCAACCGTCTCCAGGATATGCCGCGCAGCGTCGTGCCGCTCGAGGCGCTTCTCCTGACCGCGTTTCTTTCCGCCTCGCGGTTGAGTTTCCGGCTCGATGAGTTGGTGCTGCGCCCGGCACGGCGGCGGCCGGTCGCCGAGGACAATGCCGACCAGATCCCGACCTTGCTCGTCGGCAGTGGCCATGCGGCCGATCTCTATCTGCGAGCGCTTCGTCGCGATCCACATTGCAACCACAGGCCGGTCGGCTGCCTGGAGGCGACGCCGGAGCATACGGACATGACGCTACGCGGGATTCCGATCCTCGGTGCGCTCAGCGATTTCGACCGTGTGGTCTGCGAGCTCGCCGAAAGCGGACAGATGCCGCGCCATGTGGTCTTCACCGAAGCGCTTTCGGCGTTCGGCGAGGGCGCGGAAGATGTCGTGCGGCGCGCTGAAGCGCGCGGCATGACCGTATCGCGCTTGACGCAGATCACGGAACTCAAGAGCGCCAAACAGGAAAGCCGTTTCGAGTTGCGCTCCATCGAACTGACGGACCTTCTGGAACGGCCGCAGGCTGCCCTCGACAACGAGGCTATTCTTCGTCTGATCCGCGGCCGGCGCGTCTTGATCACCGGCGCTGGTGGTTCCATCGGCAGCGAGTTGACCTTGCAGGTAGCCGCGCGTGAACCGGCGGAGCTCATTCTGGTCGAGAACTGCGAATACAATCTCTATGCAATCGACATGGAGCTTGGCGAGCGCTATCCGCGCGTCAAGCGGACGGCGAACTTGTGCAATGTGCGCCGGGCCAACCGGGTCAACGGCGTCTTTGCACGATATCGGCCGGAGCTGGTCTTCCATGCCGCCGCGCTCAAGCATGTGCCGATGGTGGAGCTCAACCCATGCGAGGGCGTGCTCACCAACGTCATCGGCACGATGAACGTCGCCAACGCTGCCCGTCGCTACAAGGTGCAGGCGATGGTGCAGGTCTCGACCGACAAGGTCGTCAATCCGACCAGCGTGATGGGCGGGACCAAGCGACTGGCGGAGCTCTATTGCCAGGCGCTCGACCTTCATTGCCTCAAGAAGGGCTCCGGCCCGCGATTCATGACCGTTCGGTTCGGCAACGTGCTCGGGTCCAGCGGCTCGCTGATCCCGCTCTTCAAGCGGCAAATTGCAAGGGGCGGGCCGCTCACCGTTACCGATCCCCGCATGACGCGCTTCTTCATGACCATTCGAGAAGCTGTCGAACTGACGCTGCAGGCATCGGCCTATGGGTTGGAAGGTGAAATCGGCAAAGGCGAGATTTTCGTGCTGGACATGAATGAGCCGATCAAGATCATCGACATCGCCAGGCGCATGATCCGGCTTGCCGGGCTTACGCCGGGCAAGGACATCGATATCGAAATCATCGGTCTCAGGCCCGGCGAGAAGCTCTACGAGGAGCTGTTCGACAGCGGCGAGCAGCGCATAAGCTCACCCATTCCGGGCGTGCTCGGCGCGATCCCGAACGCCGTGCCCCTGGCGACGCTCAAGGAGATGTTCGCGCGGCTGAAGCTTTTTGGCGAGCTCGGCGACCAGGCGATGGTCTTTGCGATCATGAACAGCCTCATTCCCGGCTTCGACAAGCACCCGGCCGAAGGTGCGGCCGGAGGGCTGTCCTCGGACGAAGGCGAGGACGGTGCCGCCGACTCCGATGTCGCGCATCTCTCCGACGATGTGCTGCAGGCAGCGCTGACGGGTATCAGGCGGGGGCCGCCCTCGACGCCGATGCCGATATGATCAGTGCGATCGTTCGAACGCTCGTATGGAGTTCCCCGTATGTTGATTGACGCGAGCGAATTTTCTCCGGTCAAGTTGCCGCCACAGCGGGCGGCGGCCGAGGCGGGGGCGGTGGTTGCCGGAACAGTTCCCAAGCAGCGTATCGCCGTGCTTTCGAGCTACAGCCGTTCGCTGACCAATTTCCGCCTGGAGCTGCTGCGGCGCCTCGTGGAGGCCGGTCATTCGGTCGTGGCCGTTGGGCCGGAGCAGGACGACGACGTCGTCCGCCAGCTTGCCGCGATCGGCGTCGAGTTCGTTTGCTTGCCAATGGCGCGTACCGGCCTCAACCCCCTGACCGATCTCGCGACGCTTTGGTCCTACTGGCGGCTGTTTCGTTTGCGGCAGGTCGATGTCGTGATCCCCTATACGATGAAGCCGATTGTCTATGGCGGCATTGCCGCCCGCCTTGCCGGCGTCAAGCGGCGGTATTTTCTCGTTACCGGTCTCGGCCACGTCTATTCGGACGCAGCGAGCAAGCGTTGGCTCGGGCGCCGCATCAAACAGCTGAGCGTCCTGCTCTACCGCTTGGCGCTCAAGGGGGCAGGCGGGGTCTTTGCCTATAACCGTGCGGATTCGGCCGACATCGCCGATTGCAGGCTGATGTCCGATCAACGGGAGCTGACGCTGGTGCCGGGCTCCGGCGTCGATCTCGATCACTATGCCTTTTCGAACCCGCCCGCCGGGCGCCCGGTCTTTCTGCTTGTTGCCCGTCTGTTGAAGGACAAGGGGATCGGCGAATATGTCGAGGCCGCGCGCCTCGTCCGCCAGCAGTTCCCCGAAGCCGAGTTTCGGCTCTTGGGACAGTTCGATCCGAGCCCGGCGGCGATCTCCGCCGAGACCATCGACGCATGGGTCAGCGACGGGAGCCTGACCTATCTCGGAGAAACCAAGGACGTGCGCCCGCATCTTAGAGATTGCAGCGTCTTCGTCCTGCCCTCCTACTATCGCGAGGGCATTCCGCGCAGCATTCTCGAGGCGATGTCGACAGGCCGCGCGGTCGTCACCACGGACCTGCCGGGCTGCGACGAGACGGTGGTCGACGGGCTCAACGGCTACCTTGTCGAACCGCGCAATGCCAAGCAACTGGCAGAGGCGATGTGCCGCTTTCTGAGAGCGCCTTCGCTCATCACGGAGATGGGGTTCAGGTCGCGTGAACTGGCCCAGTCGAAATTCGATGTGCACGCCGTGAACAAGTTGCTGCTTGAGCACATGGCTTTGCTTTGACGGCAAGTCGCGCTTACAGCAGGGCGCAATACAAAATGACGACGGGCGACTGCCAAGGTTTCCGGAGTCATACAGGTCGACACCGACGATTTGGCGGCTTGTTTGATGTCGTGCTGACGGTTTGCCGCCGACGTAGATCCCCATCGGTGGCCAATCAGAGGTCGATCACCTCGTCCGCGGCCATCGGAGGGCATGGAGGCTCTCTGCGCCTCATGTCACTTTTCCATTTGAGATCGTCGAATCCATTATTTGCAGGCGCTAAGGTCGACGCGCAACGGTAAACCGCGCCGCCTGCGTCTTGACGGCAGTGCGGCCGCAAGCGAGGATTGCGACCGAGACGAAAGCGAGGTTGCGTTTGTACCTCGGCGCTGACCCCGACAACATCGCGGATCCAGGTGCTTCCCATCGGAAGCGTCGAGAGGGAAAATCACTTGAAACGCATCTTGGTTACCGGTGGGGCCGGCTTCATCGGCGCGAATCTGACGCGAAAATTGCTGCATCTCGGATATGATGTCGTTGTTCTCGACGACCTGAGTTCCGGAAAAATCGAGAACCTTCCCAAAACCGCTGCCTTCATCGAGGGCTCCGTTCTCGACCGCGATGCCGTGCGTCGCGCGCTCGCCGATGTCGACGCATGCGTTCATCTGGCGGCGATCTCCTCGGTGGAGCGATGCAAGCGGCAACTGACGTCGTCGCATGCCATCAATATAACGGGGTTCCTGACGATCATCGAAGAGCTTGCCCGTTCCCGCGCGCATCTTCCGCTTGTTTACGCCTCGTCGGCGGCGGTCTACGGGGCGAGCCAGGAGTTGCCGCTTTCCGAAACCGGCAATTGTATTCCGCTCTCGCCTTACGGGGCGGACAAGCTTTCCTGCGAACTCCATGCGCGGGCAGCCTACGAGGTCTACGGCATTTCGAGCCTGGGCCTGCGGTTTTTCAACGTGTACGGGCCGGGGCAGGACCCGGCGTCTCCCTATTCCGGCGTGATCGCGAAGTTCGCCGAACGCTTGGCGCGCGGCGAGAACATCACGATTCATGGGGATGGCCGCCAGACCCGCGATTTCGTGCATGTCGACGACGTTGTGGAGGCGTTGCTGCACGCGATCGGCCACTGGGACACCGGCGCGCGCATCGTCAATGTTTGCAGCGGTGTCGAGACCTCGATCAGCGATCTCGCACGGATCATGATCGAGGAAACCGACAGCGGCTCGGATATCACCTATGTGGACGGCCTGCTTGGTGAGGTCAGGCGCTCGCGGGGTTGCGTGCAGGCGCTCCACGCAAAACTCGACTATCGCTGCGCAACCGACCTTCGAGCTGGGCTTGCGCGACTGTTGCGCTAATTTTGACGGCGAGGCGACGTCCGGGTGACGACGTTGCCCGCTGCCGGGCGAGAGCGAGGGCGTGGGCGGTGACGCCGCAGTCGACCGCTTGCCGTCGGGCGAGCACAGCCATTCCGGTTCGCGAAGGCCCTTGCGTTGAACCTCCCATCCGCTGAAGACGCCGGCAACGACCGAAGCGGGAATTCTCGACGGATCCGGACGTCGGTATCGCCTCCCGCCAGACCAATCATCGTTCCGACAAAATAGGACGGCGCATTGGACTGGCGGGTGAGAAGCGAGGCTGCTCTGCCACGCCTTCGAGCGCTCCACGACCGCACCGAGTGCAGGTTGCGCGAAGCAGCGCCCGAAGGTTTCAGGCGCCCGACTTGAGCTTGCCGCTGATGTAGCGGAACTCCTGCGTCTTGCCGCCATAGCCATAGGCGGCGGCCGAAACCTCGTGGACGAGGACGTAGCTCTCGTGGTGCAGCCTTCCGAGCAGTTGTTCAAAGCGACCGAAGATCGCTTCGAGATAGGCGGCCATTTCCTGCTTGGTGTTGGTCCCGTCGACGACCTTGATGTCGAGCCAGAAGCTGTTGGCATTCTGTTCGGCAAGCGACGTTCCGCCGGCGAACCAATGTTCGGGATCCGCATAGGTGACGACGATGGCCGTTATCGTCGGGTCCTTGCGCAGATGAGCGGCCGTGAGTTCGCTGACCGCAGCGGCGATCCGTGACGAGAGTGCCGGGTCTGGCTTGCCGCTGACGGTGACGTTGATGATGGGCATTGGGTGGTTCCTTTCGGGCTTCGTATTTCTTGTGTGAGCCCAATCTGCCACCGGTTCAGATTGGATAAAATCGAATTGTTTTGCATATATAATTCGATTATTATGAAGTTATGCAAGCCTTCGACCCTGACCTGCTTCGTACCTTTCTCGCCTTTGCCGAGAGCGGCTCTCTTGCGAATGCGGCCACGACCGTGGGGCGAACGCCTTCGGCGGTCACCGCCCAGATGCAGCGCCTGGAAACGATGATCGGCGAACCGCTTCTCGCGCCCTCGGGCAGGGGGCGAATTCTGACGCCGGCCGGAGAGGAACTGGTCATTCACGCGCGACGAATTCTCGAGGTCCATCGGGATGCGTGGCTGAGCCTCAAGGGCGCCAGCACCGACGGCCGCCTGGCGCTCGGCTGCACCCAGGATTTTGCCGACAGCAACCTGCCGGATCTCTTGCGTCACTTCGGCCGCACCCATCCGCGTGTGCGGCTCGATCTCAGGGTCGGCCGGTCCCGCGAACTGACCTCCGCCTACGATCAGGGGCTGATCGAGGTGCTGATCGTCATGCGGGAGGGGCCGACGCCCGACGAACTCGCGATTCTGCGCGAACCGATGCATTGGTTATCGGCAGCGGATGCTTCATCGACGGCGGACGACGAGTTGCCGATTGCGGTGCTGGACCCGCCTTGCGGCTTTCGCGCGGCCGCCACAGCGGCGCTCGAAGAGGCGGGGCGTCGCTACCGCATAGCGGCGACAAGCCCGAGCCTTTCGGGTCTGCGCGCGGCGGTGCGAAGTGGTATTGCCGTCACGGCGCGCACGGCACGGTTCCTCGGAGAAGGCGTGGCAGTCGCGCCCCCGGCGCTGTCGCTTCCGCCATTGCCGCATGCGGAGTTCAGCCTGCGGCTGAAGGCAAAAGCCGAGAAGCCGGCGTCGAACCTGGCGACGCTGCTTGCCGAGGGGTTGCCTGCCGGTTCCGAGCGGTGGTGACGACCAGCCGCCCAAAGAATGCGCGGCGGTCGCGGCACAGCCCCAAGCTCGGGGCAAGTCGTTCGCGGATGATCCTTACATCTGAGCGGTCATGCCGCCGTCCACCGTCACGGTGATGCCATTGACGAAACTTGCGGCCGGCGATGCCAGGAACACGGCTGCGGGTGCGATTTCCTCCGGCTGACCCCAGCGCTTCAAGGGAATCCGGACATCGACGAAGGCCTGCAGCGCCGGATCGGCGGCGAGTGCCGCATTGGTCTCGGTCGCAAACCAGCCCGGTGCGATCGCATTGACCGTCAGCGTCTCCGATCCAAGCTCCACCGCCAGCGAACGGGTGAGGGCATCGAGACCGCCCTTGGCCGCCGTGTAGGCCGGGTCGCCAGGCCGCGCGACGGAGGCGGCAATCGAGGTGACGAAGATCAGCCGGCCGGAACGAGAGCGCCGGAGGAAGGGGAGCGCCGCTCTTGCCATTGCATAGGCGGCCGTCAGGTCCGTGTTGACGAGGGCGGCAAAAGCGGCGGGGTCCATGACGTCCGTGCCGCGCCGGTCACGCTCGCCGACGGCGTGAATGACGATGTCGAGTTGACCGGTGCTGCCTGCGGCGGCAGCGACGATCTGCTCCGCTTCGGCTGAAACATCGCCTGGCACGATGTCGAGTGCGATTCCGTCGAAGGCGGCCTGCTGGCGCGCGGTTTCGAGCGCCGCCGGATTGCGGCCATTGATCGCGACGGCAGCCCCGGCCCGTGCGAGCGCCTTTGCCATCTCAAGGCCAAGCCCGCGGCCGCCGCCGGTTACCAGGGCCGTCATTCCGTTGAGGTCGAACATGTCGGTCTCCGATGCTTTCACCGATTTCGGCGTGAGACTACACCAAATCTTGGCAAGAGAGCCTTAGCGCCTGCCCTGGCAGTCGCCAAAGCGGCGTGCCGGACGGCAGACCATTTTGCTGCCGTTACCGTTAAGCGCTTGCGCTGCACGGCCTGGCTGCCTAGTCCGTCGACTGCAATCGCGTCCAAATCGGCGCGTGCAAGAAGAGAGAGGTAACAAGATGACAGTGTTCAACGCCGTGCGCCGGTCGGCTGAAGCCGGTCTGAAACGGGACGACCTGCTCGTCTCTTCTCTTTCTTCTGGCGGCAGGGATGGGATATCCCGCCGCAACAGGATTGCACTGTCATGTTTCTACTCGAACAGGCGGCCTATCCGGCTGCCCAACGCCGTCTAAAGGATCTCTCTTCCATTCATGTGGCCATCGCAGCCGTGCTCGACGGCACGATCGATGGGGAAGTCTGGGTCGACCGCCCGGTCGAACCACGCATCGCGCTGCTCGCCAATGGCGATGCCTATTATCTGGCGGGATTGCCCGACGAGGCGAGCGACAGCCTTGCCGACCTGAAGGAACTGATCCCTGCCTGGGCCTATTTCTTCGTTGAGGACCACTGGTCCGACCGCCTCGGCGCTATATGGTCCAATACCTTCGCCCTGCCGCATCCGCGCGTGCGGCTGGGTTTTTCCGGCGCAAGTCATGGTCCTGCGGCGACGGCATTGCCTGAAGGCTTTCGTCTCGTGCCCATCGATCAACGCCTGCTCGATCTTGAGCCCGGCAACATCGACACGGTGACGGACCTCATGGAAGGATGGGCTTCGGCCGAGCTCTTCCTGGAAAACGCCATCGGCTTCTGCGTGCTTTATGACGGATGCATCGTCAGCCATTGCGCAACCGACAGCGTCAGCGGCTCGCGGTGCGAACTGGGCGTCGGGACGGAACGCGGCTATCGGCGTCTCGGGCTTGCCAAAGTGGCGGCCACGGCGACGATCGCCGAGTGCGTCAGGCGCGGACGGCCTGATATCGAATGGCATACGCACGCCTCGAACAAGGGGTCGATCGCGATCGCCAAGGGCTGCGGCCTTATCGAGCGCGACCGGCACATCGCCTATAGCGGCAATCTTCCGGCGGAAAACGTCGGCGATCTCCATCCCGCCACTTGCCGGGATTGGGGGCTGCATCTGGAACGGGCAAGCCATCACATCAGCTGGTATCGCTTTCATGCCACCGGGGCCTGGACGCTTGCCGGCGATCGCCCGCGGGCGCTTGCCAATCTGCGCCAGCTGGTTGACGGCGGCTGGGAGGGCGAGGCCGAGTGGCTCGAGGGCTACTGGGCCGTGCAAACGCTCGTCGACGATCCCGAGTTCAAGGCGATCGTGGCGAAGCAGCGTGCGTTGAAGGAAGCCTAGCCGAAAAAGGCCGGCCGCGCCCATGGGACGCGGCCAGAATTCCGAACGCGCCGTGTCGCCCGGCCATCCAGCATGTCGTGCGGATTGGCTTCGGCCAGGGCTGAGAAAGCGCTTCTGCGACCGGCCGTGGCCGGCTCAGCGATGGAAGCGGTGAACCATAAGCGGACGGGCAATCCTGCCAGCGGCATCCGGCGCGCAACACACGGACAATACCGCTGATGACGCGGCGATCATCGACCCGGCGGGCACCGGGCCGGGTTTCCGCGGCAGCGGCTCAATGACGGACCGCCGCTGGTTGCCCAACTGGAATACATTTCCGACGATCCCAAGTGCCAAGAGCGAAGCTTCCGGTCGCCGCAGCGTTGCCCGATCAGCGTGCGTTGTCGCGGTGCTCCCGCGCCGAACTTGTCCCATATCGCTTCCTTCCATTCCGCAGAAAGGATCGCATCACTAAACCACGGGCCACACACCTAATGCGTAAACACGAAAAAGCGATTGCCGATATAGCTGATGATGATTTGCAGGCAGGTTGCGAAGACAAAGCTCACTCGAAAGTCGAATTTTAGCCAATCGGTGCAGACAAGAAGCAACGCGGCATGGAAGCAGGCGATCGTTGCGTATAGGCAAGCAAAAGACTTTGCTTGCACCCATATCTGTTCACTCCGCGATCGAAAGACAAAGTAGCGGTTCCCCAGAAACGAGGCCGTGATGCCGAAAAACGCGGCGATGAAGTTTGCCAGGCCGGCCGACGGTATATGCAGAACCTCGATCCCGAATGTCAGGATGGCGAAATGTATCCCAGTGGCTAGAACCCCATTTCCTACGAAGCGCGCGACTTCGAGGGTTCGGCTATCCGGCCAAGGCAACTTCCTTCTCAACAGGTACGATTTCATCGATCAACTCGAGGTAGTTGCTGGCAAGGAGATTGTTGCCCCGAACGATGCCGGTCAGCATCAATGTCATGAGTGTCAGCACGCCGGTTTGCGACAAGACGAGCGCAAGTATGCCCATCACGGTCGATGACCATCCTGGTGTGGCGTGGCCGAAGAGCTTTAGGAGAAGAGAGATGAGAATGCCGGCAAGCGAAAATGCGGCGATGGCAGTACATGCAATGCCCACTCGCACGAGCACGTATTCCGCGAACACCATGAACGCCTGAAAGCCGTGGAGTACGAGACCAGAGAAGTTCATTTTACTTTTTCCCGCGTATCGAGGACCGCGGCTGATCGGCTGACGCGTCACCCTAAGCTTGGAGGTCAAGACACAGGCGGCGACGTGTATTCCGAGTTCATGCATGCCCGCAAGTCGCTTCACGGCCGACGGTTTGAGGGCCATAAAGTTGCCGAAGCTGATGCTGCGTCCGGTCATCAGCTTGAACAAGAATCTGTAAATGACGTAAAACAGCTTGAACTCGACCGTCTCGACACGGCTCCTTCGTTGCGCAACCACGACATCGACGTCGTCGGCCGCTAGCGGAGCAAGTAGATCGGGAATAGTCGACGGAAGGTCCTCACCATCCGAGTCCATGACAACACAAGTGGCCATTGGCAAATGTTGTGCAACATATCCAATGCCGACCATTATCGCCTTCTGGTGGCCAACATTGCGTTTGAGCCTGACGACGACACCCTTAAGGCCCGCAGCCGCGATGGCGGAGGGCTCCACCGGCTCCCGCACGGATCCGTCGTCGACGGCGACGACAAAAACGTCGCGTCCCAATGCCAGCTTCAGCTCCTTGAACAGACGGGAAGACGCTATCCTGTCTTCGTAGACCGGTGTGACCACGACGTGGGCAACCACATTGCCAGTCATGACAAGACCTCCTTGAAATAGGCGACCGTTGGCTTAAGGCCATCTTCAAGTGTCACCTTAGGCTCCCAGCCGAGCGTCTTTGTTGCAAGACTAATGTCTGGTCTGCGCTGCTTCGGGTCATCCTGAGGAAGTGGTAGAAAAACCAGTTTCGACGGGCCGCCGACTATTCTCAGGACGAGGTCGGCGAGCTCGATCATGCTGAACTCTCCGGGATTGCCGATGTTGACCGGGCCAGTGACTTCAGCAGGACTTTCCATCAACCGCACCATCCCGTCGATGAGGTCGTCGACATAACAGAAGCTGCGGGTTTGAGAGCCGTCACCGTAGATCGTTATGGGTTCACCCTTCAGTGCCTGGACAATGAAATTGCTGACGACTCTACCGTCATTGGGATGCATGCGCGGACCATAGGTGTTGAATATACGCATGACCTTGATTTCAAGGTTCACTTGCCGGTGGTAGTCGAAGAACAAGGTTTCTGCACAACGCTTGCCCTCATCGTAACAACTGCGTGGTCCAATCGGGTTGACGTGTCCCCAGTAATTCTCGACCTGAGGATGGACATCGGGGTCGCCATATACCTCGGAAGTCGACGCCTGCAGGATCCGTGCCCCCAGCCGCTTTGCAAGTCCCAGCAAATTGATGGCGCCATGCACGCTTGTCTTGGTCGTCTGGACCGGATCGTGCTGGTAATGAATGGGCGAAGCTGGACAAGCAAGATTGTAGATCCTCTCAACCTCGACATAAAGCGGAAACGTCACATCGTGGCGCATCAGCTCGAAATCGGGGTTGTTGAGTAGGTGCCGGATGTTGCCTCGCGATCCGGTGAAAAAATTGTCAACGCAAAGAACTTCGTGACTATCTGCAAGTAGGCGGTCGCAAAGATGCGATCCGAGGAAACCGGCTCCGCCCGTAATCAATAGCTTGGTCATTGAAACGACTCTACGCTCAACAAAGTCGGATAAGGTTCACAGGGTATGCCGAACTTTGGCAAGTTAGGATTTACCTGACATGACAGCCTGATTATCACCAACCTACTGTCGATGTAGGATCAGCCGTTCTGCTGTGCCTTGCGTGCTAGGCCTTGACGTGCAGAGAGGAATACCGATGGCAACCGACGAGTCGTATGCGCGCAGTGAACATGGTTCGAGGGCAGACGGCGGTATTGCAGCTTTTGTTGATGCGCACATCTATTGGTCAATATTTCTTTTGGCGTTCGTTTGCGCCGGCGTGCCGAGGCTGGTCGTCTTCCCGCTGAGTGTTGTGCACTGGGATGAGAGTATCTACACACTTGTTGCGCGCGACCTAACGCGCGGCATAATGCCTCTGTCGGGGACCTTCGAGCACAAACCCGTCGCGCTTTACTACATCTACGCACTTCCCCAATGGTTCCTCGGGGAGAGCGTGGCCGCAATCCGACTTCTTTCAGTGGTAATCGGTATTGCAGGCGCGACGCTCTTTGGCATTCTCGTTCGACTGACGGTCACGCGTGACGCAGCCATCGTTCTGACCGGAACGATTACCTATGCCTTTTTTTCGTCCCTCAACAAAGGTCTCGCTGCGCAGCCGGAACTGATCATGAACATTGTCTTCATGGCTGTTCTCGTCGTGCTGCATTTTCAGTTTCGGACTCCATTGCAAAAGACCAGGAATTCAATCCTGATCGGTGTCCTTTGGGGAGTTGCATTTCAGGCCAACTATCTGTCGGGCTTTCTGATCCTCGGATTTGTCTTCGATTATCTTTTCCTCCTGCACAGAGGGAAGTCCCTGGCGGAAGCCACTCGCGCGTTCCTCATCGGCGGTCTCGTAATTTTTGCATCTTTTTCTGCAACTGTTTTTGCTCTGTTGCTCCCAGTCATGGTGTGGGGCGATATATCGGAGTACTTTTATCTTCAGAAAACATTCTTGACTGGGTATACGCTGGAAAGAAGCTGGATTGAGACATTTTTGCAAATACCAAAGGTAATTGATTCGTATTTCTTGTTGGTTTCTTTGGTTGCAACATTTGTATTATTTTATATTTTTCATCTATTTAAGAAAAAAGAAGATATATTCTTTATATTTAGTGATTTCTCAACGAGAATAATTATATATATCCCATTTGTTTTCGCTGCAATTGTCGCTAGTAAGAGGGTTTACGCTAAGTATTATCTTCAATTGCTGCCGTTGTCCATTTTGCTTCTTTGTCTGTTGCTGTGTAGCATTACGCCTAAGAAGTATGTTCGCGCTTTTGTATGCTTTTGGATGGTGTTGTTTTCTGCGGTCAGTCTAGATAATGAAAGGTTTATTTTTAAGGCCGGCGCCGATGGTTGGGTTAAGGTCCTCGATGGAAAGGCCCCCGACGTCCCATCTGAAATAGCTAAAGACATAAGTGGGCTATTATCAGAAAATGACACAATATACGTTTATGATTATCAGATGATACTGTATTACCTGTCAAAAGTTCTGCCTCCAACCCGCTTTGCGTCTCCAGTTCATCACCTTGAAGAGGGGTATCAGAAAGCGATGGGAATTGATCCCAGCGTGGAGATGACGAAAATACTGGAGCATCGCCCACGTTTCATAATCACTGGAAGTGACCCCCGCGCCGGTGAATTTGGAACCGCGTCGAAGATCCTTGCTGAGAAGCTTGGCTCGGACTATGTGCCGTTTCGGGCCTATGATGACAGAATTTTCTATGAGACTTTGCGGGCCAACAACAACGGAAGGGTTGAAGTGTTCGTTCTGAAGTAGGAGCTTCGCTCCTGAGTTGTCGGTGACAGTTGCTCCGTTGTTGTCTAGCGATGACCCAAGGAAGTCGGTATCTCACGTCAGTCGAGCGATGCCCACGCTGAAACGTGTGTTTGCCAAAATCTCCGGTTTCGCGCGGCAGAATCAAAGACATGAAGCGCGCAATTTTCGTTGAATGTGACCGTTGCACACGACAGCAGCGTGCTGCTTGTTGTTATTGCCCGGTAGGGCACTGCAGCGTTCGTTGAAGCGCAAGGCCCAGTCGCGGCCGATTGGCACTGTCCGCAACGATAAGCGCCTCCGCCGTTGTGCCAGCGTCTGCTGGCACAACGGTTCGGAAGTCCGCCTATCTGGTGCCTCACGGATCGGTGTCGTTGCTCGGCGGGTTTACTTCATCGTATAGACGTCGATGGTGAAGTACTTGTCGTTGATCTTCTTGTAGGTACCGTCGGCCCGGATTTCATCCAGCGCCTTGTTCAGCCGCTCGCGCAGGTCGTTGTCCTCCTGGCGCACCGCAATGCCGACGCCTTCGCCGACGAACTTCTTGTCGGTGATCGGTTCGCCGATCAGTTCGCAGCAACTCTTGCCGTCGGCGTTCTTCGTCACCCAGTCGAGCAGCGGCAGCATGTCGCCCACCTGAAGGTCGAGGCGGCCGTTGACCATGTCGAGGTTCGCCTCGTCCTGCGTCGGGTAGAGCTTGATCTCGGCATCGGGATAGGTGGCGGTGATGTAGTCGGCCTGAGTGGTGCCCGACTGCGCGCCGATCACCTTGCCCTTGAGCGCCTCATTGGTGAACGCGGTAAAGCCGGCGCCCTTCGGGGCCGCATGGGTCATGGCCGCAAGATAGTAGGGATTGGTGAAGGCGACCTGTTTCTTGCGTTCCTCCGTGATGAACATGGAGGCGATGATCAGGTCGTACTTCTTGGCGACCAGACCCGGAATGATGCCGTCCCAGTCCTGGGCGACCACTTCGCATTCCACCTTCATGCGCTCGCAAAGTGCAAGTCCAATATCCACGTCGAAGCCACCGATCTTGCCGGCGGGATCGATGAAGTTGAAGGGCGGGTAGGCGCCCTCCGTGCCGATCTTGATCTTCTCTGCTGCCTGGGCCGACGCGGTTGCCGCCATGATGGCGAGCACTGCTGCTGCAATCCGTTTCTTCATTCGCGTTCCCCTTGTTGCGCATCATTCTTGATGCTTCCAGGGAAGACTAAGTCGCGCTCGCCTATAAGCGAAATAGATAGGCGCGATAATCGGTATTGTTTTGGTTGATCAGCCTTGTCGACCAGGTCCTACTTGTAGCGACCGTGGCGCTGCAGCACTTCGACCTTGTAGCCGTCGGGATCGACCAGGAAGAAGAAGCGTGCCAGCAGAGCACCATCGCGGTTGAAGTCGACGATCTTTCCTGGGTTGAGGCCGGCCTCCGTGAGGCGCTGATGTTCGGTGTCGAGGTCGTCGACCGACAACGCCAGATGGCCATAGCCGTCGCCGAGCGCATAGGGTTCGGTGCGGTCCTTGTTGACCGTCAGTTCAAGCTCGAACTCGCTTTCCGCGTTGCTGAGATAGATCAGCACGAAGGTTTCGAAGTCCAGCCGCTCGGCGATCTCGAGCCCGAAGGCCGCACGATAGAAATCGACCGATCGTTTCTCGTCGAGAACGCGGATCATCGAATGGATCGCTTTGGCCACTTCAGTCTCCTTGCAAGCCTGGACGCCGGCGGCGTAGCAGAGTGTCGCCGATGATGGAAGCCCCGCCTGGCGGCGGGAAACATCAGGTTTTTGCGCTCCGCTTCTTCAACTGCTGTTCGCGGAAGAAGATGAAAAGGCCGGAGGCGACGATCAATGCCGCACCGACGAGCACGGTCGGGCGAGGCGTATCGCCGAAGAAGAACCAGCCGAAGACGACGGCCCAGAAGAGCAGTGTATATTGCAGCGGCACGACGGTGGCCGCATCGGCGAGCTTGAGCGAACGGTTGACCAGGATATGCGCGAGCATCGCGACGATGCCGAGCATGCCGAGTTGCAATAGCGCCTCGCCATCGACCGGCGCCCAGCCGGAGGGATTGGCGGCGACGCCCACGAGCGAGAAGATGAGGGCTCCGACGATCTGCCAGAAAACCAGCGTCGTGTCGGGCGTGGAGCGAAGCGTGCGGCCGAGCATGAGCGCAAAGGCGAAGGCCGTGCTGCCGGCAAGCGCGATCAGCGCCGGAAGGCCGAGACTTTCCTTGGAAGGTTCGAGCGCGATCAAAACGCCGGCAAAGCCGATCAGGATCGCCGTCCAGCGCCGCCAGCCGACCTTCTCCCCGAGCAGGAACGGCGAGGCTGCGGCGACGTAGATCGGTGCGGCCAGCCAGTAGGTCATGGTATCGGCAAGCGGCATGTAGGCGACCGCGAAATAGAAGGCGGAGGCGTCGATGGCAAAGAGCAGCGAACGCAAAGCCTGAAGGCCGGGACGTTCGACCCGGAACATCGAGCGTAGGCCGCGCCTGAGAATGAAGGGCGACAGGAACAACAGCGCCGCAACGCTTCGGATCACCATCAGCTGGCTGACGGAGTAGGTCGCCACCAGCCACTTGCCCATGACGTCGTTCAGCGAAAACATCAGCATGCCCAAGAGCATGATGAGAACGCCGGTGCGGGCGGCATTCGGGGCGGATGCGGGGGCGGTGATCACGGTCATTGCAGGGCCTTCGATGAGTTGCGCAGGCCATGCCACATTCGGTGACGCCGATCCATTGCCGTCTGCAAATGGAACCATAAGTTTTGCGAATGATTCAACGCCGGCGCGCGAGACGGAGCCGTAGCGAGACAGAACGCCGTAACAACCGCTTGGTGATCGTCGGACAAAGCAAGGAACGGCCCTCTTGACGTTCCGCCCGGCGCTGCTAATTAGACAGTCGTCCCGCCCTCCAGACATCGGATCGCGGGGAACACTGGTGCCGGGCCCCTCTGGCGAGAGTTTTTACGGCGCTCTCGTGATGTCGGTACCGCCAGCAAATTAGCCGGCGGATTAGCTCCCATGAAAACTGATCTCATGCCTTACGCATGTGCCCCTTCGGCCGTGCGCATTTCCGTTTTGAAACCCCATTTCTTCACCGAATCCGGTGTCGTCAGAGCGAAGGAGGCCCGTCGATGAACCAGCCTCAATCGCACACGAGCGCGCTCGGTTATTTCACCTGGGCCTTCATCGTCACCGCGGTCGGCCTTGTGCTCGGCGCCTGGCTCGGCTGGCAGTCGACCGGCACCATCGGCGGCATGGCCTCGGTATTCTTCATCTGCACCGTGCTTGCGGTGCTCGAAATCTCGCTGTCGTTCGACAACGCCATCGTCAATGCCAACAAGCTCAAGGACATGACGCCCGAGTGGCAGCATCGCTTCCTGACCTGGGGCATCATCATCGCCGTTTTCGGCATGCGTATCGTCTTCCCGCTTCTCATCGTCGTTATCGCAGCGAAGATCGGCCCGATCGAAGCGATCGTCCTGGCGGCAAGCAAGCCCGAAGAATACGCGCGCATCATGAACGACGCGCACCTGCCGATCGCGGCCTTCGGCGGCACCTTCCTGATGATGGTCGGTCTCACCTACTTCTTCGACCATGAAAAGGATGTGCACTGGATCAAGTGGGTCGAGACCAAGATGGCGCGCTTTGCGACCATCAAGGGCATCGAGATCGCCTTCGTCCTGGCGCTCATCCTCGGCTTCTCCACGCTGCTCGACCCGGCAGACGTCCATACCTTCGTCTATTCGGGGATCTATGGTCTGCTGACGTTCCTCGTGGTCGAGGTGGTCGGCGGTCTGCTCGATGCACAGCAGGAAACCATGAGTGCGGCGGCAAAGGGCGGCTTCGGCGCCTTCCTTTACCTCGAAGTGCTCGACGCCAGCTTCTCGTTCGACGGAGTCATCGGCGCCTTCGCGCTGACGCAGAACCTCTTCATCATCGCGATCGGCCTCGGCATCGGCGCCATGTATGTGCGCTCGATGACGATCATGCTCGTCGAAAAGGGAACGCTCAGCGAGTACCGCTACCTGGAGCACGGCGCGTTCTACGCGATCCTGATCCTCTCGGTCGTCATGTACTTCCAGACGCTGGTCCACATTCCGGAAGTCATCACCGGCCTCGGTGGTGCGGCCCTCATCGGCATCTCGCTCTGGTCGTCGATCCGCTACAACAAGCGGGAACGCGAAGAAGAACTTGCCGGCGCGCACCAGGAAGAACGGGCCCGCGCCGAAGCCTAAGCGGCGGCGTATCCCCAAAACAATCGGAAACGGCCCGGCGGAAACGCCGGGCCGTTTTTCGTTGGGCCGGCATTGATTGCCTCGAATTGCCAGGGGCGCGGCGCAGGGGACGAGCTACGGATGCTGGCCGACCACCTGGAAACGTGCCCGAAGCCTTTGCGGAGCGGGTGTTCTTCGCGTGCTGGCCGAGGAAATCGCTTGGCCGCATCACCTTGCAGGCGGGTGGCCCCCGCGCTCTCGACAAGCAATGCATGACGCGCAGGAAAAGCGGGACCCGCCGTGGTGTTCCCGCTGGCGCGTACGCGCTGTGCGGCTATCTGTACCGACGTGCCCGGCCCTCTACCTTGGAACAGGTTTTCGGCAAGGGGCGCTAACGGCCGAACGTACAAACGGCCCGGAGATCTCTGGGATCCCGAGCCGTTTCATCCTTGGGAGGATAAGGCACTCCTCGGAGTGCTGGAATTTGTCAGCCGCGGCGCGTGTCCGGGAAGTTCGCCGGGTCGATGCCCAGCGTACGCAGGTCGCTCGCCTTCGGGCGGCGGTGGCCTTCGACAGCGGCGGCGGCAGCGCTGGCAGCGCCGAGAACTGCGAATGCACGACCGATGAAACCCTTGCGGGAGGTTGTGGTAGCCATCTTCTTGCTCGCTTTCGTTTTCTCTTTGATGAGCAAAAGATGGGGTTTGTCAGGTCTTTTTGCAATGCACAATCAAGCACGTCAGCCATGCAAACGGAGCAAGTCCTATCAACCCTGATCGGGGCTGGCGCCGGCGTCGCGCCGCGTTTTCCAGCTATCGGAAAACACAACGGCCCGGCGGTCTCTCGACCCCGAGCCGTTTCATCCCTGGGAGGATAGGGCGCGCCTTGAGGCACGCCGAAATTCGTTAGCCGCGGCGCGTATCCGGGAAGTTTGCCGGGTCGATGCCCAGCGTACGCAGGTCGCTTGCCTTCGGGCGGCGGTGACCTTCGACAGCGGCGGCGGCAGCGCTAGCAGCGCCGAGAACTGCGAAGGCGCGGCCGATGAAACCCTTGTGGTAAGTTGTGGTAGCCATCGTCTTGCTCGCTTTCGTTTTCTATTCGATGAGCAAAAGATGGGGGGTTACGGGTCATATTGCAATGCACAATTGGACACCCCAGCCATGCAACGGAAGCAGGCCCGGCCGGTCATCAAACCGGCCGGGCCCGCGGATAGGCCTTGGGAGGGGGCGCTATTAGTCTTCGTTCGCTGCCAGCTGCGAAAGAACCTCGCCACGCCCGCGCGCCCGCAGGATCAGGGGCACGATCAGCGCAGCGGCGGCGATGATCAACAGCACGGCTGCGATCGGCGAAGTGAACAGCACCGAGTAGTCCCCCTGGCTGATTGCGAGCGCACGGCGCAGCTGCTGTTCGGCGAGCGGTCCGAGGATCAGGCCGACAACCACAGGGGCGATCGGATATCCGAAGATGCGCATGGCATAGCCGAGCAGGCCGAATGCGAGCAGCATGCCGAGTTCGTAGACCGACGGGTTGGCGCCGATGGTGCCGAGCGTGGCGAACAGCAGGATGCCGGCATAGAGCCACGGCTTCGGAACCGTCAGCAGCTTCACCCAGAGGCCGATCAACGGCAGGTTCAGGACCAGCAGCATGAAGTTGGCGATCAGCAGGCTGGCGATCAGGCCCCAGACGAGCTGCGGATTGGTCGCAAACAGCAGCGGTCCGGGCTGAAGGCCATATTGCTGGAAGCCGGCAAGCATGATCGCCGCGGTCGCCGTGGTTGGCAGGCCAAGCGTCAAGAGCGGCACGAGCGTACCGGCAGCCGATGCGTTGTTGGCCGCTTCCGGGCCGGCGACGCCTTCGATCGCGCCATTGCCGAACTCTTCGGGGTGCTTGGTCAGGCGCTTTTCTGCGGCATAGGACAGGAACGTGCCGATCTCGGCGCCGCCAGCCGGCATGGCGCCGATCGGGAAGCCGATGAAGGTACCGCGCAGCCACGCCTTCCAGGAGCGCGCCCAGTCCGCCGCACTCATCCAGATCGAGCCGCGCACGGCCTCGACCTTGTCGGGGCCCTTGTCGCCCTGGGCGGCGATGTAAAGCGTCTCGCCGATGGCAAACATCGCAACGGCGAGTGTCGTGACCTCGATACCGTCAAGAAGTTCCGGAACACCGAAGGAAAGGCGCGCCTGTCCGGTCAACTGGTCGATGCCGATAATCGAAAGCGCCAGGCCGACAAACAGCGACGTCAGGCCACGAAGGGTGGAATCGCCGAAGGCCGAGGAGACGGTGACAAAGGCGAGAACCATCAGCGCAAAATATTCGCGCGGACCGAAAACCAGGGCCAGCTTGACGATATAGGGCGCGATGAAGGCAAGACCGAGCGTGGCGATCAGACCGGCGACGAACGAGCCGATTGCAGCCGTTGCGAGCGCAGGGCCGCCGCGGCCGGCGCGCGCCATCTTGTTGCCCTCGAGCGCCGTCACGATCGACGCGCTTTCGCCGGGGGTGTTGAGCAGGATCGACGTGGTCGAGCCGCCGTACATGCCGCCGTAATAGATGCCGGCGAACATGATCAGCGAGCCACCGGGATCCAGCCGGTAGGTGACCGGCAGCAGGAGCGCCACGGTCAGCGCCGGGCCGATGCCGGGCAGCACGCCGACGGCGGTGCCGAGCGTCACGCCGATCAGCGCGTAGAGCAGGTTCATCGGTTGCGCAGCAACCAGCAATCCCTGCAGCAGGAATTCAAAAGTAGCCATGGTCGTCGGCCCTCTTAGAAGAACAGGCGTTCAAGCGGCCCCGCGGGCAGCGACAGGAGCAGGAGCTTGGCAAAGATCACCCACACGACAAAGCAGATCGCAATGCCGACGGGGAGGGAGAACCAGAGCTTGCGCTTGCCGAAACCACGTGCGGTCAACGCGAACAGAATGCCGGTGGCGATCGAGAAGCCCGCGACGTTGAGCAGCAGCATCTGGGCGGCAAGGCCACCGACGATCCAGATAACCGGAGCGACTTCCTGGCGCTCGCGCTCGGGAAAATCGCCGCGAAATGCTTCGATCGCGGTCCAGATCGCAAGGCCCAAAAGACAGCAGGCGATCGCATAGGGGACCGTCGTCGGTCCGACCTGGGAATAGCCGGCAGCCCCGGTCAGGCGCGACACATCCCAGAAAATGAGTCCAGCGATAGCGGCGAGGACCGCCGCGATGAAGAGCGCCGCCCGATCCGGGCGACGCGTTGCACTTGAAGGGTGATGCCCCTTGGTCATTTCACCAGTCCAATGTCCTTGAGAACACCTTCGGTCGCCGCAACGTCCTTGTCGAGCTGGACGTTGAAGGCGTCACCGGCGAGATAGCTGTCCTGCCAACCCTTGGTCTTCAGCACTTCCTGCCAGCCAGCGGACTTTGCGAGCTTCTCGATGTCGGCCGAAACGGCAGCCTTCTGCTCGTCCGAGAGGCCAGGAGCGGCTGCGACCATGCGCCAGTTCTCGACGACGACGTCGACGCCCGCTTCCTTCAGCGTCGGAGCATCGACGCCGGCAATGCGCTCGGCGCTCGACACGGCGAGCAGGCGAAGCGTGCCGGCCTTGACCTGCGATTCGAATTCTCCGTAGCCCGAGACGCCTGCGGTAACCTGGCTGCCGAGGATAGCGGCAAGCGCTTCACCGCCGCCGGAGTAGGCGATGTAGTTGATCTTGGTCGGGTCGACACCGGCAGCCTTGGCAATCAGGCCAACGGCGATGTGGTCGGTACCGCCGGCAGAGCCGCCTGCCCAGGATACGGCGCCCGGATCCTTCTTCAGGGCTTCGACGAGGTCGCCCATGGTCTTGATCTCGGACGAGGCCGGTACGACGACGGCTTCGTATTCGCCGGTCAGGCGCGCGATCGGCGTGACGTCTTTCAGGGTGACCGGGGACTTGTTGGTGAGGATCGCACCGACCATGACGTAGCCGCCGACGATCAGGGCGTTCGGGTTGCCCTTCTGCTGGCTTGCGAACTGCGCGAGACCGATGGTGCCGCCGGCGCCCGGTACGTTCTGAACCTGAACGTTGCCGGAGATGCCTTCCTGTTGCATGACGGTCTGCAGCGAACGGGCCGTCTGGTCCCAGCCGCCGCCCGGGTTTGCCGGAGCGATGATCGTGTAATCAGCGGCAACTGCCGGGAGCGACATGGCGCCGGCGAGAATCGTTGCGAGGAAAATATGTTTCAAGGTCAGTCCTCCGTGAGGCGCGTTTTCACCGCGCACGTTGTTGCTGTGTGCGAACGGGAAGACGGCGACGGGTTCTTTTGACCCTTATCGCTTGACCGGATTGGTGGCTTCCTCCCAGTACGCAACCGGCGTCCCGCCTCCACGGGGTGCCAGTGACCTTAAGCCATCATAGAAAGCTGACATTTAGCTGACATCAAGCCCCGAACGCGAAATTCCTGACATGCCGTTTACGGAATCTTAGGTTCTTGCGCGTGTTGACCAGGGATGTTGCCTGTCTGCCGTGTCCAGGTGAGCGAACCCGGTGACCGGATTTCGCGGCAGAGCACGAATCGCGAATCTGATATTGCCGCCGGCTGGACTGGGCCTAGGTATGGTGAGGCGCCGCCGACAAGGCGGAGACAGGTTTCAGCCGGCTCGACCCGACGCCGGGCTGCGGGAAAAATGACAGGAGAGGGAAGACGATGGCGAAGGCGACGACCAAGGCTAAGAAGACCGACGTGGCGGATGAAGCCGCTTCAGCCTCCAAGCAGATCGACGCGAGGATCGCGGAACTCGGTGACTGGCGCGGCGCGACGCTGGCGCGCATCCGCAAGCTGATCAAGGAAGCCGATCCCGACGTCGTCGAGGAATGGAAATGGCGGGGCGTCCCGGTTTGGGAACATGCCGGCATCATCTGTACCGGCGAGACCTACAAGGCGGTGGTGAAGATGACCTTTGCCAAGGGAGCCGCGCTTCAGGATCCGACCGGTCTGTTCAACTCCAGCCTCGAAGGCAATGTCCGGCGCGCCATCGATATCCATGAAGGCGAGGCGATCGACGAAGAGGCGCTGAAGGCGTTGATCCTTGCCGCCGTCGAGTTGAACCTCTCCGTGCAGACCTCACGTTCCGGGCGCTCACGCAAGAAGGCGTGAGGCCACGTGCTGCGGCGACGAGGCGGGGAACCTCGCTTCCGACCGCAGCCGTCAGTGGAGCCGCAAGACCTCGTTCCATTTCGCGATCAGCCGCGAGCGCTTTACCTGATCGAGATAGACCATCAGTCCCGGGCTTACGGGGACCGGCCGCAATTGGCCGCCAAGCATCTCCTGCATGGTGTTGGCGGTATTTTCGCCGGCGACCTCGGGGCTGACGGCGGGGATCTGCAACTCCCGCGCCATGATCGTCTGGCCCTCCTTCGACATGAAGAACTCCAGGTAGCGTCGGCCGAGATCGGGGGAGGCGGCGGCCTGCGGGACGAGACCGATGCGGGACATCACCACGGTGTAGTCCTTCGGCAGAACGATGCCCACGTCCGGGTGGCGTGCCGCCCAGTCCGCCGCATAGGAGCCGAGGATGTTGTAGCCGAGCACGAAGCGCCCGTCGGCGACACGCTCGAGGATCGCTTCGCTCGTGGAGTAAAGCTTGACGCCTGCCGCGCCCATGGCCTGAATGACGTCCCATATGTCGCCGAACTGCTCCTGGTCGCGCGACATGAAGAGGAAGCCGACGCCGGACCGCTCGATGTCGTAGGTCCCGATCCTGCCGAAGACGCTCGCCCCCTGGCGCTTCAGATAGTCGACAAATTCCGCGCGCGTCGACGGCGGCTTTTCCTTGGTGAAGCTCGGCTTGTGGTAGACGAAGACGGCGGGCTCGAAGGTCAGCGCGTAAGCCGTGTTGCGCCAGTTGGCCCAGGCCGGCCAGCGGTCGCTCATCGGCAGATCGCTGCGCTGGGCGTAACCGTCGTTGCTGAGCTTGACTTGCAGGTCCATGGCGGACGAAAAGGCGAAGTCCGCCGTGTTCGTCCCGGCGTCGGTCTCCTTGATGATGCGATCGTAGATTTCTCCGGTCAGCATGTCCTCGTAGCGCACGGCGACGTCCGGATTGGCCCGCTGGAAACCGATGATCATCGGCTTTGCCAGCGGCTCGTCGAGCGAGGAATAGACGACCAGCGTGCGCGCGTCCGGTTTGCCGGAAAGGGCCGGGAATATGATCGGGGCCGCAACGAGCAGCTGGGGACAAAGGGCGAAAAAAAGAAAAGAAATCAAGAACCGCATGAATCCACAATGCCTCAGTGTCTCACCGTTCACAAGCAAGGCATCGGCGGATAAGGTGGTCGGGGGAGTGATGATAATTGCGCATCTTGCTTGTTGAGGACAACCAGGACCTGGCCGAGGGGCTGTCGGCTATCTTGCGTGGCGCGGGCTACGCCGTCGATGTCGTCAGCGACGGCGCATCTGCGCATGCGGTGGCGGCCACCGAGACGTTCGACCTCGTCATTCTCGACCTCAACTTGCCGGAGATGGATGGCCTCGATGTGCTGAGGGCGATGCGCGCCCGCCAGAACCGCGCCGCGGTGCTGATCCTGACGGCAAGGGGGGCGCCCGAAGAGCGCATCAAGGGTCTCGACCTCGGCGCCGACGACTACATGATCAAGCCTTTCGACGTCGGAGAGCTCGAAGCGCGCGTGCGCGTGCTTTTGCGCCGGCAGGCGGGTCTCAGGGCTTCGACGGTCAGCTACGGCAATGTTTCGCTCGATCTCAATACCCGCAGCTTCTCGTCCGGCGGTGCGCCGATCGAAATCCCGGCGCGTGAGCTCGGCCTGCTCGAGCTCTTGTTCATGCGCGCCGGCAAGGTGGTGGCCAAAGATGCGATCATGCAGTCGCTGACCGGTTTCGACGATGATCTGAGCCCGAATGCGATCGAGCAGTATGTCAGCCGCCTGCGCAAGCGGCTCGCACCGCACGGGCTGACCGTGCGCACGGCCCGCGGCATCGGCTACTATCTCGACAAGGCGGCCGGGCCGGAATGAGGGCGGCGGTCTACTCCCTCCGCCGGCGCCTGCTCGGCTGGCTGCTGATCTCGACTGTGGTGATCGGCGTCATCGCACTGACGGATACCTACCGGGAGGCCGTGACGACCGCCAACGTCGTCTCCGACCGCGTGCTTGCCGGCTCGGCGCTCGCCATCGCCGAGCGCGTGGTCGTGGCGGAGGACGGATCGCTCGAAGTCGACATCCCCTATGTCGCGCTCGAAATGCTGACATCGGCCGCGCAGGACCGGGTCTTCTACCGCGTCGACGGGCCACCCGGCCAGTTCATCACCGGCTACCAGACGCTGCCGTCGCTGGCGGAGGAACCAGGTGCGTCGACCACCTTTGCGGATTCGGTCTTCCGCGGCGAACCGATCCGCATCGCCGCCCTTCGCCGCTCCGCCTCGACCGGCATCAACTCGGTGCCCTTCGTGGTCACGGTTGCCGAAACGACGATCGCGCGCCGGCATCTGGCGCAGACCATCCTCGTCCGATCGGCGCTGCGCCTCGGCATGATGATCGCCGGTGCTGCCGTGATCGTCTGGATCGCGGTCACGTTTTCGTTGCGTCCGCTCTACAGGCTGGGCGACGCGATTTCAGAGCGCAGTCCGGACGACCTGCATCCGATCGGCGAGCGGGTTCCGAACGAGGTCCAGGGCCTCGTCGATACGGTCAATTCCTTCATGGGGCGTCTGCAATCGGCGCTCGACGCGCTTCGCAATTTCACCGGCAATGCCAGCCATCAGTTGCGCACGCCGCTCGCCATCATCCGCACGCAACTCGCTCTGGCGCAGCGCGCGGGCTCGATCGAGGAAACGCGGAGCGCGGTAAAGAAGGCCGACGAGGCGGTTGCCAATGCCGAGCGTATCTTAGGGCAGCTGCTGCTGATGGCGAAGATCGACGCGGCCGGCAAGGACGAGACCCGTTCGCTGGAGCGCGTCGATCTGGTCCAGCTCGTGCGCGAGATCACGGCCGAACACGTGCCGGCGGCCGGAGACGCCGACATCGACCTCGGCTTTGATGGCGAGGGCGAGGCTTTCATCCGCGCCGAGCCGCTGCTTGTCGGCGAGATGCTCAAGAACCTGATCGGCAATGCGCTGCTTTATGCCGGCCGCGGTGCGGAAGTGACGAGCCGCGTACTTGTGCGGAACGGCACGGTGTCGCTGGAGGTGGAGGACAACGGCCCTGGCATTCGCCCGGAACTCCGCGAGACGGTGCTCAGGCGTTTTGAGCGCGGCGGCAGCGAAGCGCCGGGCTCAGGGCTCGGACTGCCGATCGTCGAGGAGATTGCCGAGCTCTACGGTGCGACGACCAGCCTGAGTGACGGTGCGGATGGCCGTGGCCTCAGGGTAACCATCCTCTTCCCGGCGGCATGACGAGCCGCCGACGTTTCCGGCAACGGCCCAACAGCCCGGGCCGTTGGCTGTCGGGCTGCCGTTTCCGGAGACTGGCAACAGTCCGCAGATCAACAATTAGCTCGCTGGGACAGCCGTCGACGCGCGACGCCACAGCGCCGGGCGATGACAGGTCCGACGTGATGCCGATCGTTTCGGCTAGCCGTCGTAGTGGCCTGAGGACGCAGCCGCGGCGGACTTCACGACCACCGCCACGTTCACGCCCTTGGTCACGATAGCGCCGCTTGCGCGAAGATCCGTCACGGTCTTGAGCGCACCCGTTTGAGGCGGGTCGAGAGGAACAACGCTGCGGGCATCCAGGTCGGCGACCCAGAGCCCTTGCTCACCTTCTATGCTGATAACCACAACTGTAGCCATTGGTTCACTTCCCCCTTTTACGATTGCAGACGGGAACATCCCGGTTTCGAAAGATGTTCTGGATTCAAAATCTTAGGGCGCGCCCTTATGCGCTGGGATCGCGGCGCGCTAGAAGCCTGCTTTCTTCAATCCCTCTCGGTAGAGATCCTTGTGCCATTGTTCCTTTGATGGAACCGCGGCCAACCATTGATCGACATCGAAAGCCGGGTTCGTTTCACGAACCCGGCGCACAAAAAACTGTGCCCGGTCGAGCTGGTCCAGCATGGCCCAGCTCGCCGCCGAGAGGCGGTCTGCCAGGCTGGGGTCCGCCATCTTGCCGATGTAATCCAGCGAGTCTTCGAATTGGCCGAGCGCATAGTTGGCTCCGGCTGCGGTCCAAAGATAGGCGTCGGGACTTATCGGATTAAGCTCGATCGCGCGCTCGATCTTCTCGAGCGCTATTGCAGGGCGGGAACAATGAACCATCGTGTCGGCGTGGTCTGCAATGACGTCGGCATAGTGCGGCCCCAGGATTTCCGCCAGTTCCATCGCACCGGCACTCTCGTCGAAAGCGCCCTGCAACAATTTGGCGACGCCGAATTCGCGATAGCCGTCCGCCAGATCCCCGCTTGCCTTCACTGCGTGGGCTGCGGACGCTTCGGCGGCCTTCAGCAGATCGATGTTGCCGCGGGCGGTCAACAGCCACTCCTTCGAATAGGTACGGGCAACTGCGCTCAACGCCGGCGCGAAATGGGGACTTGTTTCGAGAACGGCTTTCATTTGTTCGCGCGCGAGCCGCAAATTCGGCAGCGTCAGCCGACTGAGATGCTGCTTGCCGACAAGATATCGGTGGTATGCGACCGGGTTCAGCTCAAGAAAGGCCCTGGTCGTTTCATGCCGTTCAATTTCATTTGAGACGGACAGTGCGACGCGACGTGAAAGGGTGCGCCTGTCTCGAACCAAATCAACCTGGCCAAGTCCAAATCGCGCGGCCCAGGTAATCTCATTGTCCGGAACGAAGACGAGTTGTGCGAACAACGTTACCTCGCCGCCAATGTTGCTGATGCGGGTATCAAGCACATAGGTGACGGAATTGTTTTCGAAGAAGGAGACCTTGTCTTCCTGGTAGTGCCCTATTCGAATGGCTGAATGCGGCGCGATCACCTGCAGGCTGTTGAATGCGCAAAAGCCGATTGTAATGTCCTCTATCAGGGATGCGGCCATCAAGCCCGCTTCTGGACTGCTGGATTGATTGCGCGGCGGTAGCAGCACCAGCTTGGGGAAGCTCGTCTTCGGCGCACCCACAGGTTCGGCGGCAGGCTGGGCATCCTGCACGCCCGTACCGGATGCACGCGATGTCTCGCGCGCGCCGGCTTCATCGCTACCATTGTCTGCCGCCAGGTTCAGCGTGTCGACGCCGCGCGAGATTGCGGCTCGTCTTTGTTCGATGAGCTGCCTGAAATCTTCCACTTCCCTTTCCGCATTGAACACTTTCAGAAGCAGTTGAAGGGTGTCCGGGTCGTAAGGTTCGGCGCGGAAGAGCAGTAGAGCTGCATCCTTGACGATCTCATACTCGCTCGGCGTGCGTGCGATCCGAAACGCTGTCTCCATCGCATCCCTGAGAAGGGCCGTGTGCAGACCTTGTCGATTGGCAAGCCATTCGTAGTAGCGTCGGCTCTCGCAGGTCACCGTTCCCAGGAACGGCCTGCTCAGCAGTTCGCAGAGGTGTATCAGCCTCAAGAATGGCTCTGCCGGTTCGTCCTTCTCGAACACCAAGTCATCAAGCGACAGAGACCCTGGATCGACGTAGATCAGGTGCTTCGAGAAGGAAAGGAACGGCGTGCCAAGTTCTTCCTGGCGCTGCCGAATTCGGGACACGGTTTTGCGCAAGGCCGAGAGCGAAACCGCATCGTCATCGTCACCCCACAGGAATCTTGCGAGCGTCTGACGATCGGACCCGTAGTTTTGGCAGGTCAGCAGGTAGGCAAGGATCAGCATGCCCTTTTCGGGAAACGCAACCTGGCGCCCGCTCGGGTCGAGAAGTCTCAATCCGCCGAAGGTGTGCAAACTGAAACCCATGTCGCCCCTTACGTCGCGAACGCATACGGAAGGCGCTCCTGTGAAGGGTACGCGACCGTATCAAGCTAGCGCCACTTTGTGCCAGATTTGATCGAAACTCAACTAGAAGGTCATGCAAAAAAAGCAGGTAGGGATTCAGTGGAACGGGCCGGGACAGCCTGATTTCATGGGATTGATTGAAGTAGATTGGTTGCAAATTGATCACGATACGCCGTAACATAAGTAGATCGCGTGCGTATGTACATCTTGTGGTTTAGTATCGTGGTGAGCCCAGCGAACGCAGTGACCGTGTCGTCGGTTGCGCGTTGGGCAGGTGTTGAAAGGGTTTTGGGTGCAGTCAATTCCGATCGTGCCGTTGGGCGAGGCAAACCTCGATGCCGCGGCGAATATTCTCTCTCGAGCCTACTCCGCGCCTCCGTGGAACGAAGACTGGTCAGCCGAAGCTGCCACGGAGCGTGTTTCGCAGCTTCTGGCAGCTCCGCGGCGCATTGCGGCCGCGGCATTGGACGCAGTACAGCCTGTCGGTTTCGCGATCGGCACGTGGCGCCGGCACCATAAAGGCCAATTGCTCTATGTTGAGGAGATTGCGGTCTTGCCGGAAGCGCAGGGCGCGGGCGTCGGTACAGCCCTGCTCGCCGCAATCACCGACGCTGCAAGAAAAGCCGGCTGTGAAAGGATTTGGCTGGTCTCACAGCGCGTGGGCAAGGTATCCGATTTCTACCGCCGCAACGGGTTCGTCACCAGCGACCATCTCGACGTCTATACCAAGATGTCGTGAACCCTATCGGACAGGAGGCCGCCGACAAGAGCCGGCTGCCAACCCCGTCCGGCAAGCTGTGCTTTGCCTCTCTGGACGGGGTGAGTAAGCGTCGCGTTAACGGCCGCGATGGCCGAAGAAGGAAGCTGTCTCGCGGGTCTGTACCCGCAGCATCGCGTTCCAAAGCTGAAGAACGAAACGCGGCTGAAACTGGCTCGCAAGCTTGCGCTGCGACAACATGGGAAGTCTCCAATAGGTTTTGAACGCCTGACATATAGTGCATCGCCAAGGAATGTGCCAGAGCGCGTGCGCCGGGGCAGCCCTGCGCGCCAAGCATATGTGGAAAACGCCTTGAGCCTGCCGATATAGCCTGCGGGGCAAAATAAAATGCCGGGATGACTTTCGTCATCCCGGCCAGTTGGCTTCACTGGGAGGAGAGTATTTCTTGTTAAGGATCAGGCCTTCTTGCGGTTCTTCTGTCGATAGACGTCGATGACGACGGCAGCGACGATGATCAGGCCCTTGACGATTTCCTGATAGTAGGCGTCCACCCGGAGGAAGGTGAAGCCCGAGGTCATGACGCCGAGGATGATGGTGCCGATGACCGTGCCGGTGACCCGGCCGACGCCACCCGTCAGCGAGGTGCCGCCGATGACGGTCGCGGCGATCGCGTCCAGTTCGTACATCACACCCATGCCGGCCTGTGCTGTCTGGGCACGGGCGGCGGTGACGACACCGGCGAGGCCTGCCAGCATGCCGGCAATGGCATAGACCTTGATCAGATGCGCCTCGACGTTGATGCCCGAGACGCGGGCCGCCTGGACATTGGCGCCGATCGCATAGGTGAACTTGCCGTAGCGGGTGTAGCGCAGCGCGATGTGGAAGATGATCGCGACGACGAGGAAGACGATGACGGGCCAGATGCCGGTGCCGATGAAGTTGAACTGGTCGGTCAAGCCCGAAACCGGTTGCCCCTTGGTGTACCACTTGGAGATGCCGCGCGCCGACACCATCATGCCGAGCGTGGCGATGAAGGGCGGGATCTTGGTGCGGGCGATCAGCTGGCCGTTGATGAAGCCGGCAAGCAGGCCGATGCCGATACCAAGGCCGATGGGGACGATCGCCGGCATGTCGGTGAGCGACGGGTAGAGCGCGCGCGGCCAGGTGGAGGCCTGGGCAACGCTCGCCGAGATCATTGCGGTCATGCCGACGACGGAGCCAGAGGACAGGTCGATGCCGCCGGTTATGATGACCTGGGTCACGCCGACCGCGATGATGCCGATCACCGAAACCTGCAGGATCATGATCGTCAGGCGCTGCGGGTTCATCAGGAAGCTCTGGCCGACGAAGATCCAGCCGAGGACCTCATAGACCAGTGCAATGCCGATCAGCACCAGGAAGATGTTGAATTCGGGGGGCAGGCGGCGCTTTGCCCCTGAGAGCGGAGTGCTCGCGCCCTGTGCGGCGATGTTGGTGTCCATTTTCATTCCTCCCTTTCGTCGGGTCGCTGTTCGCTCAGCTGGCGGCGAGTTCCATGACCTTGATCTGGGTTGCTTCCGCCCTGTCGAGGAAGCCGGTGACGCGGCCCTCGTGCATGACCATGATGCGGTCGCTCATGCCGAGCACCTCTGGCATTTCCGAAGAAATCATGATGACGGCGACGCCGTTTCGCGCGAGCTCGGTGACGAGGCGGTGGATCTCCGCCTTCGCGCCGACATCGATGCCGCGCGTCGGTTCGTCGAGGATGAGGATGCGCGGATTGGTGAGCAGCCAGCGGCCGATCAGCACCTTCTGCTGGTTGCCGCCCGAAAGGTTTTCTATCCGCTCCTGCAGGTTCGGCGTCTTGACGCGCAGCTTGCGGCTCATCTCTTCGCAGGCGGCGGTGATCTGCTTTTCGGTGACGAAACCACCCTTGACGAAGCGATCCTGGAGAACGGCGATCTGCATGTTCTCGAGAATGTCGAGGATCAGCAGACAGCCGGTATCCTTGCGGTCCTCGGTCAGGAACGCCATGCGGTTCTTGATCGCCGTGTTCGGGCTGTCGATCGACAACGTCTTGCCGTCGATCGAAATCGTGCCCGCGCTTGCCGGCGTCACGCCGAAGAGGGTCTCGGCCACATTCGAGCGGCCGGAACCGACAAGGCCGGCGATCCCCAGGATTTCGCCAGCGCGCACGTCGAAAGAGACGTCGCGGAAGACGCCACCAAGAGCGAGGTTCTTCACCGACAGAACGACGTCGCCGATCGGGACTTCCTCTTTCGGGAACATCTGGGTGATTTCGCGGCCGACCATCATGCGGATAATGTCGTCGCGGGTGACGTCGCTCGACGCATGCGTGCCGATGTACTTGCCGTCACGAAAGACCGAGAACTCGTCGGCGATTTCGAACAGCTCGTTCATCTTGTGGGTGATGTAGACGATGCCGATGCCCTGCTCGCGCAGGTCGCGGATGATCTCGAAGAGGTGTGCGACCTCGCGCTCGGTCAGCGCCGAGGTTGGTTCGTCCATGATCAGAACATCGGATTCGTAGGAGACTGCCTTGGCGATCTCGACCATCTGCCGGTTGGCCACCGAGAGATGGCGCACTTCAATTTCGGGGTCGATCTTGATCTTCAGACGATCGAACAGCCGGGCGGTGATGCGGTTCATCTCGCCGTGATCGACAAAGCCGAAGCGGTTCTTCGGCTCGCGGCGGATCCAGATGTTTTCCGCCACCGTCATGAACGGCATCAGGTTCAGTTCCTGATGGATCATGGCGATACCGTTTTCGAGCGCATCAAGCGGCGACGTCAGCCGGATCTCGACGCCTTTCAGCTTCACGTCGCCTTTGTCGGGCGTGTAGATGCCGGCGAGGATCTTCATCAGCGTCGACTTGCCAGCGCCGTTTTCGCCCATGAGCGCGTGGACCGTGCCGCGCTTCAGCTTGAATTCGACATCGTCGAGCGCGACGACACCGGGGAATTCCTTGCGAATACCTTCCGCCGAAAGAAGATATTCGGCCTTGGGTACGGCGCCGCTGGCGCGCACGGCTGCCATCGTTGTCGGACTGAGCGTCATGTTTCTTGCCTCCCCGTCGTTTCCGCCTGTCGCAGAAAAGTCCTCATCGCTGGCGGGTGACCAGCCTATTCTACCGCGTGCGGCATCCATTGGACGCAGACATTTGCGGTCGGACCTGCATTCCTGAACGGAAGCGCGGGTTTTCCCGCGCTCCCGATTTCGGCAATCAGTTCTTCGCCTGATACTTGTCGAGGTTGTCCTTGGTCACCAGCTCGAAGGGGATGTAGACCTTCTTGTCGACCGGCTCGCCCTTGGCGAGTTTCAGCGCGGCGTCGACCGAGCCCTTGCCCTGGCCGGCGGCGTTCTGGAACACCGTCACGTCGAGGTCACCCGCAGCCATTGCCGCCAGAGCGTCCTGCGTTGCGTCGATGCCGCCGATGACGACCGAGTCCATCGAACGGCCGGCAGCCTTCAGCGCCTGGATGGCGCCGATCGCCATTTCGTCGTTGTTGGAAATGACGGCGTCGAATTCAAGACCGGCCGACAGCCAGTTGGTCAGCAGGTCGGAACCTTGCGTGCGCGACCAGTTGGCGGTCTGCTCCTCGACGATCTCGATGCCCTTGCACTGGTCGGTCGCAAGCACATCGTGAATATCCTTGGTGCGCATGCGGGCGGCCTGGTTGGAGAGTTCGCCCATCATGACGACGGCCTTGCCCTTGCCGCCGAGCATCTTGCAGATTTCCTGCGTCTGCAGCGTGCCGGATTCCTGCTCGTTCGAGGCGACAAAGGCCTGCTTTTCCGGCAGGGTGTCGACGTTGACCGGCTCGCGGTTGACGTAGACGAGCGCTATGCCGGCGTCTGCGGCGATCTTCGACATGGCGGCGGTCGCATCGGTATCAACCGGGTTGACGATGATGGCGGTTACACCGGCGGCGATGAAATTCTGAATCTGGCTCTGCTGCTTGGAAACGTCGTTCTGTGCGTCTTCGATCTGCAGCTCGACGCCGTCGAGCGTCTTGGCGTAGTCGGACATGCCGTTGCGCAAGACCGTCAGGAAGTTGTCGTCGAAAAGCGCCATGGATACGCCGATGGTTTCGGCATGGGCTGCTGTCGACATCATCACGGCGAGCGCCGTGCCTAGTACCAATTTCTTCATTGTCCTTCTCCTCCACAATGGTGCCCCGGCGACACCTTCTCCTGCCAGGGACGCAATGCCGGATTGCGCTCACTCATTCCGAAAGCGGCACTCCCGCTGCGCTTTCGAATAAAACGGAATAAACGAACCAGTAAATTGCGATTACGGAATATGTATTCCATTTTATGCGGACGCCGTCAAGACCTGATACGGCGCCCGTTGTTGATTTGCCGGCCGCTCTTCGCGGATGCTCAGATATGGGTCCGAATGTAGTCCACGCTTTGCCTGACCGCGGCCGCAGGATCCGCCAATCCGTGGACTTCGGCGGCAAAGGGCTCGAAGGAAAGCGGCCCAGCATAACCCGCCGCGCGCAGGCGCCGGATCTGTCCGACGTTGTCGAGCAGATCGCTTTGGTCGATGAGGACGCGGTGCGAATCGCGAAGATCGGCCACGGCGACCTGTCCGTCGGTGACGCCGGAGATGTGGATGAGGCCGGTCATTCCAGGATAGATTTCAGGCTCGCCGGCGAGGTAATGGTGGAACGTGTCGTGCACCAGACGGAAGGTCATTTCGCCGTCGACTGCCTTGATTGCCTCAACGGCCTCCGTCTTCGAGCGGAGCGAGCAGATTTCGAAGCCGAGCGGTTCGACGAGCCCGACGATTCCGGCCTTTTCGAGCATCGGCTTCAATGCGGCCAGAGCCTTGCGAAGATTGTCCTGCCGCTCGCCATCGGCCTGGCACGTGCCGTCATTGACGGGGACGAGAACCAGGGCCCTGGCGCCGCAGTCGCGGGCATAGGCGATCAGTTCTTCTGCTTCGGCGCGCCTGGCCCCGTTCCATTCGTTGAAACGCTGCAGGGCATTGATCGAGATGATCGTGATGTCGTGGCGACCGGCGAGGGCGGCGACATCCTTTGCGGGCGTGCCGTCGAGGATCGCGTTGCCGGCGAGATCGTTGCGGATCTCTACGGAGGACATGCCGAGCGATCTGGCGAGTTCGAAAAAAGCGCCAAGCGGCAGGCTTGGCGTCGTCATGTGGTTGAGAGCGAAGGGCAGGGCGGTCACGGGAATGTCTCCTCCAGTGGGATGGGTCACACGTTATAAATAGAACGTTCATTCCATTTATAACGTTGCGGACCATTCACCAACCGCTGGAGCACAGTCAAAGAGCGCGATGCTCAAAGGCCTTGCATTTCTGCTAGATTGCCCTTCGTCGATGATGGAATTCCATCATGATCGCTAGATATTCTCCGGCGTGAAAAGGTCGAACGGCAAGAAGGTTTGCCCCGGCGCGCCGGTCGGACCCTTGTCGATCGCCTGGATCATCAGAGTGATCGTTTCGCGGGCGAGCGCGGCGGTCGGCGTCGATATCGCCAGGGTCACGACATCGTCGCCAAGGGCCGCTCGGGACTCCGGCGTCAACTCGTTGACGACGGCGATGAGCTTGCCTTCGAGCTTTTCCTCGCGGATCGCCGAGATCGCCCCTTCCATGCCGCCGCCGCAGACATAAAAGCCGATCAGGTCCGGGTGGCGCTGGAGCAGATTGAGTGTCGCCTCATGGGTGATCTCGGCCGTATCGAGATTGACCATCGTGTCGAGCACTTCGAAATCAGGCGCATGCTCACGGAAATAGGAGCGGAAGCCGATCTCGCGGAGTTCGTGACCGAGAAAGCGATGGCTGCCGACGAAGGCGGCGACCTTGCCGGGACGCTTGGCCGCCTTGGTGATCATCCAGGCGGCGGTCCGGCCGACCTTGTGATTGTTGAGGCCGACATAACCCTCGCGAACCCCGGCGGCAAAATCCGACAGCAGCGAGAAAACGGGGATGCCGCGTTCCTTGAGTTCCTCGATCGCGGTCGTCACGGCCGGGTAATCGGGAGCGACGAGCGCAATGGCCTGGTTGCGTGCTGCGGCGGCCCGGAGCTTTTCCGTAATCGCCGATGGAGTGGAATTTGCAACGAAGTCGATCTGGGCAAAGACGCGCGCGTGCGAAAGCGAGAGCGCGGCGTTGTCGATTTCTTTCGCAACCGTTTGATAGAAGGCCTGCTCCGGCTTCTGCAGCACGAAGCCGAGCCTGTATTGCGGCAGATCCTCAAAGACGCGCTGCCGGATCAGGCCGACGGCGTGATAGCCGATCGCCTTGGCTGCCTCGTAGACGCGGCGCGCGGTTTCCTCACGCACGGGATGGCGTCCGTTGAGCACGCGGTCGACGGTCGCGACGCTGACGCCGGCGGTGCGCGCAAGGTCGGCAATGGTCGGGCGGTTGCTCATCGCTTCTCCTGATAGGTTTATATCACAAATGAAATGCGCTCAATGACGTCATTTGAGAGAATATATCATTGCTGCATTGAGGCCTGGCAAAAGTCAACCTATCGTCATTGCACGAGATGAGACGCCACCGGCCGATCGGGCCGGACCGCGGGGAGGAGCGCAAATGACGATGATGCCGACGAAGCGAGATTACAGCCTGCTTGGCCGAGATGCCCAGGCAGCCGTCGCCAATGGCCTGTCGGCGGCCGAGTGGTATCACACCGATATTCCGCGCAAGCAGATGAAGGAACTGATGAAGCGCGAGGACGGACCGGCCATCCGCGACACGGCGATCTGGCTCGGCTGTCTCGTCCTTTTCGGCGCGCTCGGCATCGCGTTCTGGGGCACCTGGTGGGCCGTTCCGTTCTTCCTCGCCTATGGCGTTCTCTACGGTTCGGCCTCCGACAGCCGCTGGCACGAATGCGGCCATGGCACGGCGTTCAAGACGATGTGGATGAACGACGCCGTCTATCAGATCGCCTGCTTCATGATCATGCGCAATCCGGTCACCTGGCGCTGGAGCCACACCCGTCACCACACGGATACTGTCATCGTCGGCCGGGATCCCGAGATCGCCGTCATGCGCCCGCCGGATCTTCTGCGCCTTGTCCTCAATTTCTTCGGCATCCTCGACGTCTGGCACGCGATCGTCGACATGGTGCGCAACACGTTCGGCATCATCAGCGCCGAGGAGGCGACCTTCATCCCCGAGATGGAGCAGCCGAAGGCGATCCTCGTCGCCCGCATCTGGTTTGCGGTCTATGCCGCGACAATTGCCGCCTGTTTCTATCTCGGCTCGATCCTGCCGCTGATGCTGATCGGCCTGCCCCGGCTTTATGGTGCCTGGCATCATGTGCTGACCGGGCTGCTGCAGCACGGCGGTCTTGCCGACAATGTGACCGACCATCGGCTGAACAGCCGCACGGTCTACATGAACCCGGTCAGTCGCTTCGTCTACTGGAACATGAACTACCATGTAGAGCACCACATGTTCCCGATGGTGCCGTACCACGCGCTGCCGAAGCTGCACGCCATGATCAAGCATGATCTGCCGGAGCCGAACCCGTCGATGCTGCACGGCTACCGCGAAATGATCCCGGCCTTCCTGCGCCAACTGCGCAACGAGGATTACTTCTTGAAACGCGAGCTGCCGGCGACAGCAAAACCTTATCGCGAAGAGTTTCACAGCGATGCGATCGGGCACGCAGCCGAATAACCGATGAATGTCGAGAAGATGGGAGGAAATCATGAGCGGGAACTGGATCGAAGTCTGCGCGGCCGACGAAATCGATGAGGAAGACGTCATTCGTTTCGATCACGGTGGGCGCACCTTTGCGGTCTATCGCAGCCCGGACGACGAATATTTTGCCACCGACGGGCTCTGTACCCACGAGCACATTCATCTCGTCGATGGCCTCGTGATGGACGACATCATCGAATGTCCGAAGCACAACGGCCGCTTCAACTACAAGACCGGCCAGGCCAAGGGCGCGCCGGTCTGCGTCAACCTGAAGACCTATCCGGTGAAGGTGGAGGCCGGAAGCGTGTTCATCGCGCTTGGCTGAAGCCGTTTTCATGAGGATTGGGCTCGCCGCGGTGGGCAGGGAGGTTGAGATGGGTTCCATCGTTATTGTCGGCGCCGGCGAATGCGGCGCAAGGGCGGCCTTTGCCCTCAGGGAGATGGGGTATGACGGCAAGATCACGCTGATCGGCGCGGAGCCGCATCTTCCCTATGAGCGGCCGCCCCTTTCCAAGGACGGCCTTAGCGGACAGCTCCCGCCGAAGTATGTCGCGGATGCCGAGCGCTACAGGGTGGCAGGGATTGAGGTGCTGACGGATACGCCCGTCTCGGCCATCGATCGAACCGATAAGAGCGTGACGCTCACAGACGGAACCAGCATCGCCTATGACCGGCTGTTGCTTGCGACCGGCGCCCGGGCGCGAACGATCGCGGGCACCGACGACGCGTCGCGGCGTATTCGCACCCTCAGGACCCATGCCGATGCCGAAGAGATCCGCCGCGAACTCGCGCCGGGGCGCAAGCTGGCGATTATCGGTGGCGGGTTCATCGGTCTTGAGCTCGCCGCAACGGCGCGCCGGCTTGGTGCTGCCGTGATCCTGATCGAAGGGCTCACCCGCATCCTTTCGCGCGGCGTGCCGGAGGACATTGCGGCTGTCGTCGCCGCGCGGCACCGCGCCGAAGGCGTCGACCTCCGTTGCAGCGCGAAGATCGAGCGCATCGATGCGGACGAGAACTGCGCGCGCGTCGTCCTCGCCGACGGTGAAACAGTCGATGCCGACCTCGTCGTCATTGGCATCGGCGCGATCCCGAACACCGAACTCGCGGCAGCCGCCGGTCTTGCGATCGACAACGGCATTGCCGTCGACGCTACGCTGCAAACGAGCGACTCCGATATCTATGCCGCCGGCGACTGCTGCTCATTCCCTCTCTGCCACTATGGCGATCGTCGGGTTCGGCTTGAGGCATGGCGCAATGCGCAGGATCAGGGAACGCTGGTTGCCGGCAACCTACTCGGCGCTGGCGAGGCGATTGCGAGCGTGCCGTGGTTCTGGTCCGATCAGTACGATCTCACGCTGCAGATCGCCGGGCTTGCAGAGGGCGCCTCGACGACCGTGCGGCGCGACCTTTCCGATAGCGCCTTCATCCTTTTCCATCTCGACGATACCGGCCGCCTGCTTTCGGCTTCCGGGATCGGCCCGGGCAATGCGGTCGCGCGTGACATTCGGCTCGCCGAAATGCTGATTGCCGCCGGCAAGCGGCCGGATCCGCAGGCGCTCATTTTGCCCGAAACCAAGCTCAAGGCGCTTCTCGCGGCCTAGCGCGAGCGGCGATCCATCCTGTTTCCATGATTTCGGGAGCCTCCCCATGAAAAACCACCGCCCGACCGTTGCCGACCTCTTGTCGATGAAGGGCAAGCGCCAGCTCACCATGTTGCGCGTCGAGACGCTCGAAGAGGCCGAGGCAGCGGAAACAGCCGGCATCGATCTCGTTTCCGTGCCTCCGGCGCTTCTGGGGCCGGAGTTTCGCGAGGTGGCGCCGACCTGCTTCGCCTTTCCTGGTCTCGAATATGGCGACTACGTCACGGCGGAAGAGTACATGCGCGCGGCCTTCAAGGCGCTGAAGGCCGGCGGTGATGCGGTCTATTGCGCCGCCGGGCTTTCCACCGTCCGGCGGATGCGGGAGGAGGGCATTCCCGTCTGCGGCCATGTCGGCCTCATCCCCTCCAAGGCAACCTGGACCGGCGGTTTCCGCGCGGTCGGCAAGACTGCGCAAAGCGCGCTGCAAATCTGGCAGCAGGTCAAGGCGCTGGAGGAAGCCGGAGCCTTTGCCGCCGAAATCGAGGTCGTGCCCGGTGAAGTCGCAGCGGCGATCAGTGGCAGAACGTCGATGCTGATGCTCTCGATGGGGGCGGGCGCGGGCTGCGACGCCCAATATCTGTTTGCCGCCGACGTGCTCGGCAGCAATCGCGGCCATGTGCCGCGCCACGCCAAGACCTATCGCAACTTTGCCGCCGAATACGACCGGCTCCAGCGCGAACGGATCGCCGCGTTCTCGGAGTTTGCCAAAGATGTGCACTCGGGCAGCTACCCGCTAGAGGGGCACCTCGTCGGCATTGACGGAGCTGAACTGCGCGCATTTCTGGCCGACATCGAGCGCGCCTAGAGCCGCACGACTTGCGCGGGAGAGGGTGCTTGGTATAGTCCACGCGCCAATTCAACTTTCTTTCCGCGACGGATTACGATTTGAGCGCCCTTCTTCAGGACAGTCTCACCTTTGTCGGCTTGCTGGCTGCGATTTACGCGGCGACGGTGGCGCTGTACTTCATCCTGGGCTACGGCATCACCTGGCTCAACGACCGTAACCCCGAGCGCCGCATCCAGAAGGGGCGGCGCGGCGAAAAGCGCAAGGCCATCGAGATCCGCCAGAGCATGGCCTCGATCCTTGTCACCTGCACGTCGGTCGCGATCGGCCTTTTCGTCCAGTACAAGGGATGGACCGTGTTTTCGCCCTGGGAGTTCAGCTGGTGGACGGCTGTCCCCCTCTTCGTGCTCTGCATGGTGCTCTTCGACGCCTGGTTCTATTTCGCCCACCGGCTGCTGCACACCAAACTCTTCTATAAGTACCATCTCCTGCATCACCGCAGCGTCGCGCCGACGGCCTGGAGCAACGATTCGATCGGCCTGGTCGATACGGCCATGAGCCAGGGCTACTACGCCGTCATCACGCTTCTCGTGCCGTTTCCGCCGATCATCCTTCTGGCGCACCGCCTCTTCGATCAGATCAACGGCACCTTCGGCCACGCCGGCTTCGAATATTTCGCCTCCCGCACCGCACGCTATCCGTCGCCGCTTCTCTGCACCACCTATCACGACCAACACCACGCCGAGTTCAAATACAACTACGCGAACTATTTCTCGTTCTGGGATCGCGTGATGGGGACCGTTGCGCCGAATTATGACCGGCGAGTGGAGGCGTTTGAGGGGGAGGCGAAGGGGTTGATGCTGCGGAAGGCGGCGGGTGTCGTGGCGGAGGTGGCGGAGCAATCGGCGGCTGACTGAAGAGACCTGGGCAAGGTAGGTAGTGGTGCCGCATCGGCTGGTTATGCGACCTTTCGGCCGTGTCAATTTTTTCTGTGCGTTACTATAGATTTGCGAAAAGCGTGTCGGACTTGGCAGGCTGGAGAATTGTGGCGCGATGGTTGGCGTTCGCATGAACAATTCAATTGGCCCTAAGCGGCCCATCATTGCGGGTCGATCGACATAGACGGGCGCGCGTACCAATCCGTCGGCCGCACAACCTAAAAATAGCGAGTAACTTGGCGCCTTGTACTCGTGGATCAGTTCTATACTGGCGCCCAGTTTTGAAGTTCGTTCGGGGCGGCCGATATTGGCTAGTGTTAGTCGCTGGCGGCATTTTTGTCACTGGCGGAAATGGCGCGCTGCGTTAATTCGAGATTTCATCTTGTGTTGCGGATGCACGGATGAGAAGCGACGACCACACGGGATAGATGTTTACGGCGCCATTCTCCCGACGAAATTCCAGCTTTATAAGCTTGACGGCGCCCGGGAATTTGACAACTAAAGGCCGGTGTCTGTCTTCATCTGGTGACGCTTGCGTGCCGTTGCCCAGGGGAGTTGTTGGCAGCTCCTGGCTGTTGAGTGCAGTTTGTGATTGGATTTCCCCGGTGGGTTCATGATGCATGTAAAAATCGCGACCTGGTTGGCCGACCACTCTATCCCGCGCATGCTTGCCGACGGAACCGATTGGTCGAATGGCGGATTTGCAGAGAGGCTAGATTGGGCGGGGCGCCCATTGGACCCGGGCTTTAAGCGCTTGCGGGTCACAGCACGGCAAATTTACGCGTTCTCTCATCTTGGTCTTGGTGGTTCCAAAGAGGCTGTTCGAGCTGCCGAACACGGAATGGAGTTCCTCCTGACGAAAGCTAGATTGGGGGGCGGCGAATTTGCTTCTCGGTTGACGACTCGAGGAGATCCTCTGGACACCACAACTGATCTTTACGATCTTGCCTTCGTGCTTTTCGCGTTGGCTTGGTGGTATAAGTTGACCGGCGAAGAGGATGCACTCTCGGTTGCCGAGGACACGCTGCGTTTCGTCCGCCGTAAGCTTGGCCATCCATCTGGACGAGGTTTTCTCCATCGCGAAAACGCCCGCGCCCCATATCAGCAAAATCCCCATATGCATCTGTTGGAAGCGGCCATTTTTCTAGCCGCCTTCAGCGGGCGGGAGCTGTTTTATGTACTTGCGAGAGAGATCTTTGAACTCGCGGTGAGTGACTTTTTTGATCCAAGAACGGAAACCCTCGCTGAATATTACGGTGACAACTGGAAGCGGGATGCCGGCTCTGATCCGATCGTTGTAGAGCCTGGTCATCATTTCGAATGGTGCTGGCTCCTGACCCGTTACTCCGCACTCATGGGGGAAAGATCTGCGCTGCATGTCGCGGAGAGGCTGTTCTGGTTCGGAAGAAAACACGGCTTCGATTCGTCGAGTGGCTTGATCTACGACGCCGTCGATCCATCAGGGCGTTGCCTAAAAGCCGACTTTCGATCGTGGCCCAACCTCGAGTACGTTAAGGCTATGATTGCAATGAGTGAAACGTATCCAGGCGACAGTCGATTCGCGGCAGATCAACTTGACGAGGCTATAGAACGCATTTTTTCGTTCTTCCTCGGCCAGGGCAATATTGGCGGCGTGTCTGTCCCGCCAGGGCTTTGGTTGGATCACATCTGCGCGGCTGATTTCTCGGCAAAGGTCGACCACATTCCTGCCTCCACCTTCTATCATCTCGCATTTGCGTTTACAGAGGTGACGCGGCATCGCGCCGGGCGTCACATTTTCTCCGGCGCTCCATGGTGAGATCTCGCCGGTGCGAAAGTTGAAGATTTTGGACCTTAACGCTGACAAGTAGGATTTACTTATGTTCGCACGCAACATGCGTCATACCGATTTCCGCGGTGCCGCAGTTCTGGTCGTTGGCGACTTGATGCTTGATCGCTTTCATTACGGATCTGTTTCTCGCATTTCACCCGAAGCGCCAGTTCCTGTCTTGCTGGCGAAACGCGAGTTGTCGATGCTCGGTGGTGCAGGCAACGTGGTTGCGAATATCGCGGCGCTCGGTGGTGCAAGCTGCCTTATCAGTGTCGTTGGCGACGATGCTGCTGGGGGGGAATGCAAGGCCTTGCTTGCGGCGACTCCGCGTTGCAAGGGCGAATTGATAATTGATTCAACCCGGCGAACGACTACGAAAACTCGTTTTGTCAGTGGCAGCCAGCAATTGTTGCGATGTGACGAGGAAGACCCGCATCCGTTTGACGAGACTACTACGAGGCAGATTGTCGAGGCGTTCGACCGTGTCGTGGGTGATTACCAGGTTGTCGCGTTGTCGGACTATGCGAAGGGTGCTGTCCATGATGTGGTGCTACGGCACATCATCGGCCGATGCCGAGAACTCTCCATTCCTGTTATTGTCGATCCGAAGCGGAGGGATTTTTCGGCGTACGAGGGCGTGACCGCAATCAAACCCAATCGCTCAGAGCTTGCGGCGGCAACAAGTATGCAGTGTTCGACGATGGAGGAATGGGAGAATGCAGCGCGGCATGTTTCGTCAATCACCGGCGCTGACATCCTATTGACCATGTCGGAACTCGGGATGGTTCTCTATGAGAAAGGGAAGCCTGCCGTTCACTCCCATGCCACGACGACCGAGGTGTTCGACGTATCGGGCGCGGGAGACACGGCACTCGCGGTGTTTTGCTCAGCGCTTGCGGTCCGCTATACGATGGAGCAAGCAATGTTCTTGGCCAACGCTGCGGCTGGCGCTGTCGTCCGCAAGTTGGGAACTGCGGTGCTGTCACCGGAAGAACTTAACAGAGAACTCAACAGAATCAATGAACCGCTCATTGAGGCTGTGTGCGATGTTGCCACTGCGAAAGGGCAAGTGGCAAGTTGGAAGCAGGAAGGCCTATCTGTAGGCTTCACGAATGGTTGCTTCGACATCGTTCATGCGGGACACATAGAATTGCTGCGTCGAGCGGCGGAAAAATGCGACCGACTGGTCGTAGGGTTGAACAGCGATGCTTCCGTGTCGCGCCTCAAAGGGCCGCAGCGGCCGATTCAACCTGCAGAATCGCGTGCCGCGGTCCTTGCTGCTATGCAGGATGTTGACATGGTCGTGATTTTTGAGGAGGACACCCCCCTGAACCTGATCCAGGCGCTACGACCCACGGACCTCTTCAAGGGCGCCGACTATACGGAGGACCGGGTTGTAGGTGGCGATGTTGTGAAAGCCGACGGCGGTCGGGTGCATCTTATCGAACTGGTACCCGGTCTCTCAACGACTCGCGCGGTCGAGCGAATCAAGTTTGGTGTGTCTGATCGCGTAGCCTGATGCGCTGCAAGAACTAAGGTTGTACTAAATGATACTTGTTACCGGCGGGGCAGGATTCATCGGCTCCAATGTGGTTGAGGCTCTCAGCGGACACAGCGCAGTTGCGATCTGCGACTGGTTTGGCGCCGATGACAAATGGAAAAACATTCGGCACGCTTCCGTTGAAGACTTCGTGTTTCCCGAAGATTTACCCGAATGGTTGAAGCGCCGCGGGGATTCGGTAACGGCTATTGTTCATATGGGAGCAATTAGCGCTACCACAGAACGAGATGTTGACCGGATCGTCCTGAACAACCTCAAGCTCAGCCGATTTTTGTGGGATTTCGCAACTCTAAGGGCCATTCCGTTCATCTACGCATCCTCGGCTGCGACCTACGGCGACGGTGCGCTCGGGTTTTTGGATCGCAGTGATTGGGATTACCAGGCGAAGTTGCGCCCGCTGAATCCATACGGCTGGAGTAAGTTGGCCTTTGATCGGCAAGTCTTAGGTATCGTTGCCCGAAATGAACCTACACCTCCAAAATGGGCTGGCTTGAAGTTCTTCAATGTCTACGGGCCTCGAGAGGCGCATAAAGGCGGCATGCGCTCTGTTCCGTTCAGTAACTATGAAAAACTCTTGGCGGGCGCACCCTTGCGGTTATTCAGGTCGAACCGGCCTGACTTCAAGGATGGAGAGCAAAAGCGCGACTTCGTTTATGTTGGTGATTGTGTTCGTATGATCCTCTGGATGCTGGCGAACGATTTCAAAAGTGACATCTACAACGTTGGAACCGGGGTCGCAGCGACGTGGCTGGATGTGGCGCACGCAATGTTTGCTGCGCTAGGCCGAGAGCCGGACATAGAGTTTGTCGACATGCCTGAGGCTCTACAGGGGCGCTATCAATACCTTACCGAAGCGTCGATGACGAAAGCCGCGGCCGCAGGATGCCCGGTACCGGCTACCAATGTCAGAGAGGGTGTCGCCGCAACGTATCGATTCCTGGAACGAGAAAGCTCGGACTATTGAGCGCGATCTTTGCCAGTACGATCGCAATGGCGAAATGAGGAAGGCACTTCGATCGTGCGCGAGCAGGCTTACATCACCTATCAAGACAATTCGCCCTGGTGGAAGACGTTGCTTCGCGGTGGCTGGCGGCGTCTGCTGTCAGAGCATTACGCCGCTACGCTTTTCTTTCTCATCTTTGCGATCCCTACTTCCTGGTCCTTGGTGTATTACGGGCTTATCGCTTCTGACCGTTATGTATCTGAGGCGAAGTTCATTGTCCGTGGACTGAACGGAAACCAGGTTGGTGGACTTTCTGCGCTGCTGAGAACGTTCGGAATTTCGCGAGCCAGCGAAGATGCGTTTGCCATCCAAGCTTACATCGTTTCCCGCGATTCTCTGAAAGGGTTGCAGGAAAAATTTGATGTGGTTGGGGCGTATATGAGGCCTGAGGCCGATTTCCTCACAAGGTACAGTTCCTTTATTGATGGCGATAGCTTTGAGGGATTCTACAAGTATTATCAGGATCAGGTAGTCCTCGAAGAGGATATTGAGACTGGGATAACGACCTTGTACGTATCGGCCTATCGCCCTGAAGACGCAAAGACTATCGCGGACGAACTCCTGAAACTAAGCGAGGACAAGGTCAATGCGATGAATAGGCGCGCGCGGCAGGATGCTTTGCAGTCCGCGAGAGAAACGATTGGCCTTGCTGAAGCACAATTGCTGTCAGCGCAGCGCGAATTGACGGCCTTCAGGAATGCTGAAGTCATTCTCAACCCAACTTTGGATGCGAAAGGCAGCTTTGAAGTAATAACTGGGTTGTCTGCCGAATTGGCCGAGAAAGAAGTCGCATTGCGACTAGCTAAGGACGCCTCCAAGGACAGTCCAAGCATATTTGAGCTTGAAAGCAGGGTCAAATCGCTGCGAAAGCAACTTGAGTTGGAGCAAGGTAAGCTCGCTGGCTCCGATGGGGCATTGGCGAACAAGGTTGGGCGATACGAGGAGCTGTCGTTGCGGCGATCGCTTGCGGAAAAAGAATATGAAGCCGCCGTCAATTCGACCGAGCAAGCACGCCAGGAGGCCAATCGAAAGCAGGTATATCTTGAGGCTGTCGTTCGCCCGAATATGCCCGACAAGTCTGAAGAGCCGAAGAGAATACGCTATATATTCACTGTTGCACTTCTCTCTTTCTCAAGTTTCGTCATGGTCTATCTGCTCGTTTCCGGGAGCCGTGAGCACTTGAATATTCACTGAGGGCGTTTGCATATGGCTCAACTTGATATGGCGATTGCCAAGATCCGCTGGAAACGGCGCACGATAAACGCTCTTCTCATCCGCGAACTCATGCAGCGATTTGGTCATGGCAATATCGGCTTTATGTGGCTGGTCGGCGAGCCTCTTATCTTGACCGCAGGCGTGATGATAGCGTGGTCCTTTATCTACGGAGAAGAGAACCACGGTGTTAAGGTTATACCACTGGTATTGACCGGCTACAGCATGCTCACCGTGTGGCGACACATGGTTGCCAGATTCACCCATAGCTTCCGCCATAACTCGGGTCTCCTGTTTCACAGGACGGTGCGGCCGATCGATATTTTGATCGCGCGTGGGGTGCTGGAGTGTATCGGCACCCTGATTGCGTTCTTTGTCGCTTATGTTCCTCTGCGGCTGCTGGAGTATATTACGCCTATCGATGACTACCTCGTCCTGCTGACGGCATGGTTCCTTATGTGCGCTCTGACTTTCGGCGTGGCGCTGACGATCTCCTGCCTGACAGAACTGTCGGACACGCTCGAGCGGTTCGTACAGCCAATCATGTATTTGTTGCTGCCGCTCACAGGAGCGTTCTACATGGTTAGCTGGCTGCCAGAAACAGCGCGGCATATCGTGCTGTTGTCGCCAATGGTGCATGCAAACGAGATGTTCAGAGGTGGTTTTTTTGGTGCTGAGGTTCCAACATATTGGGATGTAAGTTATTTGGCTCTGTGGGCTCTGGCGACGAATGCCGTCGGATGGTCACTGGTGCGGAAGGCGCAGGACCACATAGAAATAGAGTGACCTGGTCTCAGGCCAAACTCCCAAGGATTCGCAATGACGACCGATACGAAGCAGGAAACCAATGAGCTCTCGTTGACCCTGATGCCGGTAGTGGCTCAGGGCGCGCTTGCACCATTGCTGCCAGGAGCGGAGAATAGAGGTAGACCGGTTGGCGCTCAGAAGAGTCGGCTGGGATTGTTCTTCTTTTTGGGTCTTGTGGTCGCGCCCTTTTTCCTGGCGGTTATTTATAACTTTGCTACAGCGTCACCGCGGTTTTCTTCAACGGCTGCCTTTATGGTTAGAGAAAATCAAAGATCCGGCGGCGTGCTTTCGCTCGTTGCTGGAAATACGATCGGTAGATCGGACGATAATAGCTATGCCATCTCGGAGTATTTGCAGTCGCGCGACGCGGTTACCTGGCTGAATACCGACGGTATGCTTGAGCGTGTCTTCGGCGCAGACAACGTCGATCTCTTCTCTCGTTTCCCGACCTACATTTCGGGGCGAACCAAAGACGATTTGTTTCACCATTTTCAGAGCTACATCGACGTTGATTTCAAGCAGTCGACCGGGGTGAGCACACTGGAGGTGCAAGCCTTTACGCCGGAGGACGCAGTCGCCTTAACCGAGCGGTTGTTGCAGGGGGCTGAGGCATTAGTAAACACATTGAACCAGAGGGCACGAGCTGATTCGATTCGCGAAGCAGAAGCCACCGTGAACGAAGCAACGGTGGAACTGCAAGCTATCCAGGTGCGGCTGACAGCGTTCCGCAATAGTGAGGGGCTTCTCGATCCCGATGCAGAAGTCTCCATGGCGAACAAGGTCATCACTGGAACCATGGAGCAGGTCGCCAAAGTGGACGCCCAGCTCTCGCTGCTGATGTCAACAACGCCGAGTAGTCCAGCCGTTCGGCAGTTGCAGAACAAGAGGGATGCACTGGAGGTTCAGCTGGCTCAGCAAAGGGAAGCGCTTGTGGGCGGTGGAGACTCGCTCGCGAAAAAGATGGAGGGCTATGAGCAAGTTTCTCTGCAGCGTAAGCTTGCAGAGAGGACGCTGCTAAGCGCTGTGGCGTCGTTGGCGTCGGCGAAACAAAACTTCCAGGGAAAGAAAATATACTTGGCCAGGGTCGTTGAGCCTAATTTGTCGGATCGGCCATCTCAACCCACACGTTTCATGAATGTCATCGCGGTCCTAGTGATTGGACTTGCCATCTTTTGGATAGCGCACTCGATGACGAAGCTGGTGCTGGAGGAAGTCTGAATTGGCTGCCCCCTTGCCAACAGTGATTCAGCCGATGCAGGAGCATCAGTGCATATCGCTCCAGAACATAGTGAAGAAGTACCACACATCGGCCGGTTCGAAGACCGTGCTCGATGGGATCTCCTTCGAGATCACCAAAGGAGAGAAAATAGCCGTACTCGGGCGCAATGGCGCGGGTAAGTCGACATTGGTAAAGCTGATCGGTGGCGTGGAGAAACCAACTCACGGTCACATTCACCGCGGTATGTCGATGTCTTGGCCGTTGGCTTTTGGGGGTGGTTTTGAGCCAACCATGACCGGCCTCGATAACATCAGGTTCCTAGCCCGTCTTTACGGCCGCCCGATCGAAGAAACGATCGAAGCCGTAGACGACTTCGCTGAGCTTGGCCGAAACTTGATCATGCCTGTAAAGTCTTATTCATCGGGGATGAGGGCGCGGTTGGCTTTTGCTTTGACGCTCGCGATTGACTTCGACTGTTTGCTAATCGATGAGGTGATATCAGTCGGGGACCAGAGGTTTCACCGGAAGTGCCACGATGCCTTGTTCGTGCAACGGAAACACTGTTCAATGATCTTGATCAGTCACGACATCGGTATAATAAAGTCCTATTGCGACAAGGCCCTTATACTGAAGGCAGGTAGAGGGCGCGTATTTGATGATATCGACTTCGCGATAGATATATACTCTTCGTTGTAGGTTTCTGTTGCGTTTTATGGGCTAAGTCTTTTGGGGGCACCCATCGCCAAACTCGCTGCTTGTGCTTCGGCGTGGATGTTCCTGGGGGGCGCTTTGGAGTGCTCCAAAATCTGTTGACCAGTTGCGGGCGGGCCTCGCACAAAGAAGCGACTGAGCAATTGATGCTGTTTTCAGCGTAAGTTGCTGTTGGAAGCGGTAAGACTCGTTAGTCGACCGTCAAATTTTCCGAGTATCGCTGTCACTGAGATTTGGAAAATCTCAGTGACATTCTTTCGCTCAATGGCCGGATACAGCCGCCGCGCGTGCTTTCGGAAGTCATCGACGATCGGATTGCACGCGCGACAAGTAGAGGCGCTTCTTCGAATTCACCCCGGGAGGAGTGGGAGTTCACTAATCTTGAGGCGCGGCCCCTACAGCCTTGGACAGCGTGTCTCGGGCGAAATCTGCCCATGAAGTTCGGGGCAGGTTGTAGGTCGCAGCCACAGCGTCACGCCGAAACGCATCGTCGGTTGCGAGTCTCATGATAGTATTGCGCCAGCCCGGACCGTCCGTCGGATCCAGGAAAATAGCGGCCTCTCCGAGGATTTCCCGGTGAACAGGGATGTCGGATGCAACAACGGGTATGTGGCGTGCGGCCCCCTCGATTGGAGGAAGGCTGTACCCTTCGACCAGGGAAGGAGACAGAAGGCCGGCCGATCCGGTCATTAGCGCGGCGAGTTCGACGTCACTGAGATCCGACACTTCGATAAGGAAGGGAGCTAGTTCTCTGGTTCGATCCAGTACGTCGATGACATTCTCGCTCTTCCATCCTCTCCGTCCCACAATTATCAGACGTGGTATGGTTCTCAGTTCGTTCCTTTGTATTATTTGTCGCCAAACGTTCAATATATGCTGAATGTTCTTTCGCCCCTCAATAGTGCTGAGGCAGATAAAGTAGGGCACGGTTGAGACCGGAGGTTTCAAATTTTCTTCTTTGTATTCTTGAATTACATTTCCTAAATAGGAAACATCAATACTCTTGGTTGCTAGGCCTTCTTCTTCAAAGTATGATGATAGTCTGTCTTTTGTATAATTCGAATTTGCGACAATAGAGGTTCCGTACTCAGAAACAGTCTTCATTCTAAGTTTGTGCAAAAATTCGGATCTGTTGCCGCAAAATTCCGGGAAATCGATTGGGATGATGTCGTGTATAAAAAAGGATGTACGTATATTTGCCTTTTTCGTCCATCTGAAAAGTTGGGGTTTCTCCAGTTGCGTATGTGATGAGTGTAAATAGAGGGTAGGCGTCCGCTCCGCATCGCGCAACAACCGATGAAACTTGCGAGCGTGTAGCAGGCAGAGGCGGGCAATCTCAGTGTATGCGCGGGCGACCGTCTGCTTCGTGCTTTCGCCTGAAAGGCGTAGCGATCCTCTGGAAGCGGATGGCAAACCTATGGGACTCTCGAGGGATTGGCGCAGCTCCTTGTAGAGTTTCGTTGGCCCGTTGATCTCGTTCGCCGCTGCCCAGCGCCCCTCAATTTCGGTCAGGATGGGCCTAAAATCTTCCGGTGTCAGTGCCGCTCTCAGGTACGGGGCGGTGATGACAAAGTGTGCGTCGGGGTAAAGAGTCGAGCCTTCATAAACGAGCCAGCGTGCGAGAGCGTGCTCAACGCGATCGATACCCGTTGGTGTGGAGTTGTAGCGCCGCGCAAGTGTGCGGGTGATATCCAGAAGAATACGCATATCAGCTTGCCTGGAAGGCGGAAAATACGGTGGCAATCGAATCCACGCAAGATACCTGCGTTGACGAGGGCGCGCGTGTGTCGAGGGTCTCACAAAGTTGCTCGACCTTGGCGCGGTGCATGCGTCCATGCCCAGTGAGCACGTGAAAGGCGCGAGCTACACCTGCTGCTGTTGCAGCTTGAATATCGGAAAGACTGTCGCCAACCATCAGCGATTTCTTTAAATCGATCCCGAGCGCGACGGAAGAGGCCCTTAGCATACCGTCGCTTGGTTTTCGCCAGGGGTGTTCGACGTTGTAAGGAGGTCGGCCGTCCTTGTGAAACGGGCAGGCATAAACGGCATCCGGCTCATCCGCCGCCAGAAGCTCGCGGATACGGCGCTCAACGCGTAAGTACGCATCCCGATCAAAGTAACCGCGCGCGATGCCTGATTGATTGGTGACGACCACGACGGTGAAGCCAGCAGAGCGGAAATGCCGAATCGTTTCGCCGACGCCTGGTATCAACTGTACGTCGTTCGGGTCGCTAATGTAGTTGACGTCTTCAATAATGACGCCGTCCCGATCAAGGAAAAGTGCCGGTCGTCGGCCCCTGTTCTTCGCCAATGGACGATAGACCAAGCTCCAGTGCGACAAGAGTGAATCTGGCCCCGTTTGATCGGGAGCGGCTTGCAATCGTTCCATCGCGTTCTATCTCCCGACTGCGTTGGAGCGCAGCACTTCGCCCACGGCGCCCGTTACCTCGTCGACAGTGATACTGTTGATGCACGGGCTCATCACCTGCAATTGTCCGATCTCGAACTGCGTTCCGGGGGCTTGCTGGGTGAGAGGACAGGGAATATCTTCGTTCCGCCAACAGGGTATGCATGCGAATTCCTGTTGCTTCCAGAGGATCTTTGCCTTGCTGTGGTGTTTTGTGAAGGCTGTTCCATCCGTCGGCCCGAAGATCGCTACGACAGGAACGTCGAAAGCTGCTGCAGCATGTAGAAAGGCCGAGTCGACGCAAACCATAGCATCCAGCAGAGAGACCAACGCAAGTGAACTTCCCAGTGGCATCCCGGCTGTTGAGAGTATCCCATTACCAGACGGCAGCCCATCTTTGACGTGATGAAAGATGATCACGTCGTAGGTCTGACTCAGCGAATTGATGACGTTGCTTATTCTCGAGTAATCTTTGTAGCTATCGCGCGAAAAGGGCTGCACACCAATGACGGGTCTGGCGCCGAGACCTTTTTCAGCCTTAAATCGGTGACGAAATTCTATTTCATCCTGGCTCAAGAAGTAGTCAATCTTCAATCCGTGCTGCCTAAGTTCGTGCGGCAGTACACCCATTCCCAAAGAGAAGAGCTCGACACGCCCCTTTTTGACCTTGGGTCGATGCTTGCTTTCGTAACGGCCCGCCGGACAAAATGATAGGTTCTTCCACGTCTGGTACTTGCTTACATCCAGAGGCGGCCCGTCGATATCCAGGAGGTTAACGTGCGGGTTGTTTTGAAAAAGAGAGTGGAATTTCTTCGGTATCGCGAAGTCGACGGGCCGACCTGTTCGGGACGCAAGAGCCCGCAAGCCCGGGCTCATCATGAGCAGATCACCGATGCCACCCATCGCGCGCGTGACGAGTACGCGACGGCTGCGTAGATCCATCGCCGAGCTGTGCGGACCGCGGTTTCGCTGAGTTGCGCCGAGCAGCGCAAAGAGTACGGCGAGATGCGCGATGGCGGCGGTTGCGATTGCTTTGCTGGCGCTGTTGGTAGCCCACGAGCCGCTACCGCGCCTAAATTTCGCGTATGCGCTAGAGACCCGACGCATTAACGCAGGAATAACGCCATGCTCGCTTCGGTCAGCTGTACTGCCGCCGACAAAAGGAGCGAAGGTTTCTGCGACGCGCCAACTATTACTGCGGCTAATGCCTGCTAGCCAACGACCCCAACTAATGAATGAGATCTTGGAACTGCTAAGTGTTCCTTTCTGCAAATGGCACTGCCCGTAAAGGAGTGCAATCATGAGCGCGTGTTCAAAGCTCCCTTCAATTAAGTAGGGGCGTTCGGCATAATATTCCACGATTTCGAGGGCGCCATCGGGATTGTTCGCAAACAATCTTACGCGAGCGTGTAAAATGTGCGCGCCCAACGCCTCAGAGGGATATGTCTTCTGACAGTACGCAGCCAAATCCGCAATCAACTGTTCGAACCTGGCGACATATCGCAGATCCCCAGTTCTGAAATGAAACTTGTTGCTCTCAAGTATAGATGAAAGTGTTGAGACAGCTCTTCCGCAATCCGAAGGCCTGACACGAGGTGATCCGGAAACCGTATTTCCTTGTATCTTTAGGTTCGATACCACACGTTCAGCGAAGCGATATTCCTTGAATTCAGCTTCATCCATAAATGTGTGGAAGAAGTCTTCGAGAGTGACACCCGTCTGGATTTCGACGTGTTCCATGCAATTCATACTCAATTGGTTCGGAGCTATAGGTTGGACGACCTGATTTTTGGAGGAACCTAACGAAAGGTGTCGCGGAAGCCAATGGGCGCACCGAAAAATGCAGCTATGCCGGCGCGGGCCTCTGTTGCCAGATCAATTTGGCAGCATACCCAACCGAGAGGATCAATCAACTCAGCAGGCGCCGCCCTCACTCACCGTTAGGCTGTGACATGGTGGCAACCGCGACGGCATCACCGCACGAAAACCTCATAGGTGGTTCGAGACGCTGGCGAGGTAGCGGCCATAGGACGTCTTGCCATACAGCCCCGCAAGCGCTTCAAGCTGTCGTTCGTCAATGTATCCGGCTCGATAGGCAACCTCCTCCGGGCACGCCACCTTGAAGCCCTGCCGCCGCTCCAATGTGGCGACGAACTCTGACGCTTCCAGCAGGCTGTCGGGCGTGCCCGTATCGAGCCAGGCATATCCCCGCCCCATTCTTTCGACGTGGAGCTCGCCCCGCTCGAGATAGGCGCGGTTCACATCCGTGATCTCATATTCGCCTCGCGCCGACGGTTTCAGGTCGGCGGCGATGTTGACGACCTCTTCGTCGTAGAAATAGAGGCCCGTGACGGCCCAGCTGGAGCGGGGTTCGGCAGGCTTCTCCTCGATTGCGACCGCCTTCATTTCGCTGTCGAATTCGACGACACCGTAGCGTTCGGGGTTGCTGACATGGTAGGCGAAGACCGTTGCACCCTCCTTGCGTTCCATGGCTCGCTTGAAGAGCTCGGTAATGCCGTGCCCGAAAAAGACGTTGTCGCCGAGAATGAGGCATGAGGGATGGCCCGCAACGAAGTCGGCTCCAATCACATAGGCTTGGGCGAGGCCATCGGGGGACGATTGCTCGGCGTAGCTCAGGTTGATACCCCATCTCGAGCCGTCGCCCAGCAGGAGTTGAAAGCTGGGGAGATCCCGCGGCGTGGTAATGATCAAAATGTCGCGAATCCCCGCCAGCATCAGGGTTGACAGGGGGTAGTAGATCATCGGCTTGTCGTAGATGGGAAGCAGTTGTTTTGAGCTTGCCAATGTCATCGGATGCAGACGGGTACCGCTGCCGCCGGCAAGAATGATGCCCTTCATTTCGTCACCTCCAGGTCAGCCTGGTTCTGGATGACGCGGCGCACGGTGGCTTCGATGGAGTTCTTCCAGTGGGGCAGGGTGATGCCGTGGTGCCGCGCTATCTTGTTGCAGTCCAGGCGCGAGTTTGAGGGCCGCGCGGCCGCAGTTGGGTAGTCTGCGGACAAGATGCGGTTGACCCTGGCAAACGGGCCGCCCAGCCCGCGAGAGAGGGCGAGGATTTCTTCCGCCACGTCGGCCCAACTCGCGTCACCAGTTCCCGCCAGATGGAATGTGCCACGCAGTGCCTGTTCATCTGATGCCAGCAGATTCTTCGCGACACCGATGATCGCGGTTGCCAGGTCCAGCGCGGATGTCGGGTTCCCTGCCTGGTCCTTGACGACCGATAGCTCGGTTCGGTTGCGGGCGTTGCGAATGATGGTCCGGACAAAATTTCTGCCGAACGGGCTGTAGATCCAGGCGGTTCTCAGAATGACATGATTGTCGGTGGCGGCGGCGACTGTTCGCTCGCCTTCCCACTTGCTTTTGCCGTAGACGTTTACCGGGCACGCGGTATCGCCTTCGACATAAGGCGTGGATTTTGTCCCGTCGAAGACATAGTCCGTCGACAGATGAATGATCGGGATGTCCAAGGCGTTCGCGACACGCGCCAATTCCTGCGGTGCGACCGCGTTGACTGCATATGCCCTGGTCGGGTCGGTCTCGGCGTGGTCAACTGCGGTGTAGGCAGCCGCCGAGACGATGACGTCAGGAGCCGCTGCCCTGACGACCCCCTCTATGCCGCTCGGATCCTCCAGATCGAGTTGCGGACGACCGAGCGGGACCACCTCGAAGTCGCCGCGGCTGTTTCCCTGCTCGACGAGCGACTGAACGACCTGGCCGGTCAAACCCGTGACAACGATACGCGCGACCTGGTTCATTGCCCGACACCAGTTTGCAGCGCACCCAGGCGAACGCCGTCATATCCCTTGCGAAGAGGCGCCCACCACCATTCGTTGTCCAGATACCAGCGGATCGTCTTCTCTATCCCGCTTTCGAAGCTGTCTTCCGCCTCCCAGCCGAGTTCCTCCTCCAGCTTCGTCGCATCGATAGCGTAGCGCAAATCGTGCCCCGGCCTGTCCTCGACAAACTGGATGAGTTCTTCCCGTGGGCGGATTGCAGGGGCGAGCACGTCGAGTGTGGCGCAGATGCGCCTGACTACATCGACGTTCCGCCGTTCGTTGCGGCCTCCGACGTTGTAGGTTTCGCCAATTCTGCCGCGCTCGGCGATCAGGTCGAGCGCACGGGCATGGTCCTCCACGAAGAGCCAGTCGCGAATGTTCGTGCCGTCGCCATAGATCGAGAGCGGCTTGCCTTCGAGCGCGTTGAGGATCGTCAGCGGGATCAGCTTCTCGGGGAAGTGATAGGGGCCGTAATTGTTTGAGCAGTTGGAAACCAAGATCGGCATGCCGTAGGTGCGCGCCCATGCCTTGGCGAGATGATCGGAAGCGGCCTTCGAAGCCGAGTAGGGGGAGCTTGGATCGTATCGCGTCTCCTCGCGAAACAGCGCGTCGTCCGCGAGCGAGCCGTACACTTCATCCGTTGACACGTGAAGAAAGCGAAACCTGCGTTTGTCCTCATCTTCCATCGACTGCCAGTATGCCCTCGTGCATTCCAGCAGGTTGAATGTTCCAAGAACGTTTGTTTCGATGAATTCCCTTGCGCCGGTGATTGACCGATCGACGTGGCTCTCGGCAGCGAGATGCATGACGCGATCAGGCCTGAACGTGGAAAAGGCCTCCGAGATCGCCCGCCCATCACATATGTCGGCTCTTAGAAAGCGATATGAGGGGTTGCTTGCGACGGGCAACAGAGAGCTGAGGGTTCCCGCGTAGGTCAATTTATCAACGTTCAACACGTCATATCCCTTGTCGAGAATGAGGTGTCGAATAACCGCTGAACCAATAAAACCAGCCCCGCCGGTAACAAGTACGCGCATATCTCAGCGAAGTCCTTTCAGGGTAAATATCGGGACTAGAGTTCTGATCCGAACTCGGTTTGCAGCTCGGAAAGTCTTGGCTGTTTCCTGTCTTTGTCAGACAGGATGGCGTTACTCGGAGATACCGGCCAATTGATGCGGAGCTCTGGGTCGTTCCAGAGAAGCCCGCGATCGTGCTCAGGACTGTAGTAGTCGGTCACTTTGTAGCTGACCACGGTTGCGGGTTTCAGGGTACAGAAGCCGTGGGCGAAACCCGGCGGAATCCAGAGCTGGTGACCGTTCTCTTCGGAAAGCTCAACGGCCACGAATTTCCCGTGGGTCGGAGACCCGCGGCGAAGGTCCACTGCCACATCCCAGAGCGCGCCGGCGATACAGGAAACCAGTTTTCCCTGCGCGCGCGGCGGCAGTTGGAAGTGCAGTCCGCGCACTGTGCCGGCTTCAAGCGACAGCGATTGATTGTCCTGAACGAAAGAGTACGTCCCGACGATTTCGGCGAACTGATCAGCCCGAAAGGTCTCGGCGAAGTAGCCACGCGTATCGACCAATCGCTTAGGCTTAATCAAGAAAACGGAAGGAATAGCCGTTTCTTCGATCCTCATCGTATCGTCCTTCATCGTTGTTTCCCGTACGCGAAACAATACGGCGCTCGTGGCGTCCTAACGATATGTTGCGTCGGCATTGCTGCCGATTCCGGGAAAAAGGGATCGCTATGCCGACGGGTCATTCCGCGGCCTTCTTCTCGATGGCGCTGTCCGCAGGGGCTGTGTGGAAAGTCGCGGCCGTACTCCGCTGCATCTATCAATTGACATCTCCGCCCACGCTCCCCTAGCATCCTTCCTGCCGAGGGGCGCACTGTCACGGTGCTGAGATGGCGATGAGCCAGACCCTTGAACCTGATCCGGATCATACCGGCGTAGGAACGGCGCGGGCCCTTCTGCTCACCAGCCGTCTTTGCGCTTCTCGACCGGATCTCCGTCCATTTCCGGGAGGTCGCTTTGCTCGTGTCTGTTCTTGACTCAAACCGAAAAGGCTCAAGCCTCATGCAGGTGGGGCTATGACCGCGATTGCCGTCACCATCGCAGGCTCGGATTCCGGCGGCGGGGCCGGCATCCAGGCGGATCTGAAGGCGTTCTCTGCGCTCGGCGTTTATGGCGCCAGCGTGATCACTGCGGTCACGGCGCAGAATACCCGTGGGGTTTCTGCGGTTGAAGATATCTCCCCGACCGTCGTTGCGGCTCAGATCGACGCGGTGTTTTCCGATCTCGCCGTCGGCGCGGTGAAGATCGGAATGGTGTCGCGGCGCGAGACGATCGCGGTGATCGCGGCCGGTCTGAAGCGCTACGACCGGCTGGCTGTCATCGACCCGGTGATGGTGGCAACCTCCGGCGATCACCTGATGCGACCGGACGCGATCGCGACGCTCAAGGAGGAGTTGCTGCCGCTGGCGCTCATTCTGACGCCGAACCTGCCCGAGGCAGCGCTGTTGACCGGACGTGCGATCGCGGAAACCGAGACCGAGATCGCACGCCAGGCCGAGATGCTTCTGAAACTCGGTGCGCGTTCGGTGCTGATGAAGGGTGGGCATGCAAAGGGCAAGGACGCGACCGACGTTCTCTTTGGCGAGGGGGACGTCCTCAACCTGTCGCGGCCGCGGATCGAGACCAGGAATGATCATGGCACCGGGTGCACGCTCTCGGCGGCAATCGCCGCGGGGCTTGCCAAGGGCAGGCCGATTGACGAGGCGGTTGTCGCAGCCAAAGCCTATTTGCATGACGCGCTGGTGGCGGCCGACGACCTGGCCGTCGGCCAGGGCCACGGACCGGTGCATCATTTTCATCATTGGTGGGGCAGCGACGAAAACCGGAGCATCGCGCCGTCGAACGTCGTCGAAGCCAAGCAAGGTCCTGGCCGGTTGTCGCAATCTGGCTGAGCGGTTTGGCATGGCTTCGGCTCTACCTCAGGCCACTGCCGCGCTTGGCAGGGCCTGCTGCTCGCCCTTCGACATCTTGCGGTAGAGCGCCACGTGCTCCCGCGCACAATCGACATGGCTCGTCGGCCGCCTGAGCGTCGCCCGAAGATTGTCCCATGAGCGCGGCGCGCTCAGGACGTCGATCAGGCGGTCTGCGAGATCCTGGGCGCTTCCGGCGCGGAAGTGATAACCGTCCAGGCGGTCGCGGACCTTCTCGGCCATGCCGCCGATGTCCGAACACAGGATCGGCCGGCCGTGGTGCAGCGCTTCCTGGATGACGACAGGGGAATTCTCCCACCAGACCGAGGGCATCACTACCCAATCGACCGAGCGCATCAGCCGCGGCATGTCCTGGTTCTGGTACGCGCCGTAGAAGCGGACACGACGACCGGCGTCCTCGATGAGTTTCGCCACCTTCTCCTGATAGTCCTTCGGCTGGCGCTCGAGGTTGCCGCCGAAAATCATCAGCGAGGAATCCTCGCCCCAGATGTCGTCGGGCACGCGCGAAACCGCGTCGATTAGCACGTGAACGCCCTTGAACGGCGTCATCTGTCCGAAGTAGGCAAAGCGGTTGCGTCGCGCCGTCGGCGACGGCAATTCGCGGGCCGGTGCCTTGTCGCCCATGACGATGCCGTTCTCGATGACGAAGATCCTCTCGGCCTCCAGCCCCCACTCGACATAGCGGTTGGCGAGGAAGGCACTCGGCGCGATGAAGGCGTCGGCGAGATTGAGCATGCCACGCACGAACTGCTCGCGGCGAACGAACCGCGACACCGGGATTTCAGGGAAACACGTGTGGCAGCTGATCGGCGAGGCGCCGTTGCAAAGCTGGCCCGACGGGCGTTTCACCATTTGCCCATGATTGTGGCAGATCGGTAGGTACTCATGGAACGTCACGACGATGCGCGCCTTGGGCAGGGCTTCGCGAACCGCGTAAAGTGCTTCGAGCCCGAAGCCGAGGATATGATGGAAGTGAACGATATCAGGCTTGATGTCGCCGACGAAACGAAGGAGATCGCGGCGGATCGCTTCCGTATCGCCATTGGAGAGGAAGAAATGGTCGAAGTCCTCGGCGTGATAGAGCACTTCGTCCATGGCAAGCCGCAGGCTCATCAGCGCTGAGGCGCCGTGGCGCGGGACGGGATTGCCGACGCGGGCGAGATAGATCGATTCCACGCCCGGCAGACCGTTCAGCGCCTTGTGGAGACCATGCGAGGCGATTTCCGCGCCGCCAAGGGAATGGGTCGGGTGGCCATGGGAAACCACGAGTACGCGGAGTTTTTCGCTCATGCGCCAGCCTCTTCGAAGAATGTCTTGGCGGTTTCCGAGGCGGGCATCCAACGGGCGCGAAACAGCGTCCGATCGACCCGCTCCACGAAGCGCGCGGTGGCCGCAGCGCCCGTTCCGGGTACTTCGTCTGATCCGATCATCTGCAGCGAAGGGAGCCAGTAGGCTTCATAGCCCTTGCCGCTCAGACGAAGCGCGAGATCGAGGCCCTTCAGCGATGTGCCGAGATAGGTCGGCGACGTGCCCGCGTCCGCCATAAGCGCCTCGCGCGGCATGATGCAGCAATCGAGCGATGCGGCTGCGACCCGCGTCAGCTTCAAGCGGTTGACGGCGCCGACCGGATAGCCGGCGTAGCGGCTCGATTGCAGATGATCGGGACGGTCGAGCGACGTGCTGCCGGCCCAGCGGATCGAATGATCCTCATAGGCAAGGGTCGGCGAAATGATGCTTCCTTCTTTTGCCTCGTAGGCGGTAACGAGCGCCTGGTACCACCCGGTATTGGCCGGGGTCAGGGACGCGGAGAGCAGGATGACGGCGTTACCGTTGACGCTCTCGGCGGCTGCTTGCGCAAGGTCGCCGGCATCGCCGGCTCCTTCGACAGACACGAGCCGCAGCGGTAGCCGGTAGAATTCGGAGAGTTGACGGATATGGCCCGCATGCCTCCGGAACTGTTCTGTCCGCAGCACAAGCGCGATCGGCGCCCGGCGCGTCTGCGGGTCAAGCGCCAGTAGCCCCAAGAGCGCTGCGAAATCCGCTTCGGCCTCGCCGGCGACAAGCAGGATGGCGGTGCCCTCGGCATGGTCGAATGGGCCCATGTCGACGACGGTCTCGATCGTTGGCGCGCTGCTGCGCGCCGCCGTCAGGAATGGGACGATCTGCCGGTCGAGGATATCGGGCAGGGCCCAGCTTGTCGGGTCGACCGAGGCAAGCAGCCGCAGGGCGGCTGTGCGGGCCGGTAGCCGCACCGGGAAGAGTGGCATATAGGCACGGCGGGAGTCGCGAAGGGTGAGTTCGAGATGAACGGGCCCTTCCGGCTCCCCGCCCATCGTCTCGACAAGACCGACAAAACCATGGGAGCGACGGTGACCGGAAATCGCGCTCTTAAATTCCGGGCGATCGACGAACGCCTCCTCCACGTCGGACCGTTCGGTGCGGGTCCAGCCTCCGTCCAGCCGGGCGCCGCCGCCCTGTCGGCAAAGCCGCACGCTTTCGACATGTCCGTCGGCGTCCAGGAGCCAGCCGGATATCAGAAAGGCGCCGTCGTCTCCCTGGTACAGGGCATCCACGCCGAGGCGAACGGGCACCGGAAGGCTCGAGATCGTCTCGGTGCCGTCATAGCCGCTGGCCGCGTCACGCAGGCGAAGCATGACCTGCGGCGAGCCCTGGCTCTGTAGCAGCATTGCGCGAATATGGCCGGGTGTCTCGAGCGGGCCCGTAACGACCCTGCGCTCGTGCAGCCCGGCATAGCGCCAGGCGCCGCGCCCGCGATAGAAAATACCTTTGATGTCGCGGGCTCTTGGCAGCGCGTCTGCCGACAGGAGGCCGACAAATCCGGACGAACCTTCAGGCGCGTCGTTTCTTTGGAAAACGGCGACGTTGCAATCGGCAAGGAAGGTCTCGTCACTGCGGATGATGGCGCGGCAGATACCGGCCGGCAGGTCGTGCGCCCATCCCTTGAGCGCGATTGTGCCGTCATGGCCCTCGCCAAGAAGCTCAATGTATCCGTCGCTCGCTGCCCCCGCCTTGAGCAGGGTCGTGATGGCCGGGAGCCGTTGATCGCCATGCGGCGGCTTGATCAGTACGTCCACCAGGCGGCCGAGGACATGAACGAGTTGCGGACCGGCGAAATCCTTGAGCATCGCCGTGACTTCGCCGATCGAAGCGGCGCGTGGCGCAACGATGTAGCGCTTGCCATTGCCTTCCTTGCCGAAGCGCAGCGTCGTCGGCAGGCGTTCGGCGCTTTCGACCGGCAACAGTGCTGCAAAACCGTGGGTGGCGGAAGACTGTGGTGCAGAGAGCCGCCAGCCGGCGACTGACACCGTCACCGGGCTGGACGGATCTTCATCGATCTCGACCGGCAACTGATCGGTCATCGGACCGCCGGTGCCGATCAACAGCAGCAGTGTTTCGTCGATCGGGCAGGCGATGATCCGCCCGCTGCGCGCGATGCGGCCAAGCGGTGCGGGGCTCGATGAAAGGCTGAGCTCGGAACTGGCCATGAGTTGCGCCTCAGGTGCGGATGAAGACGGAAAGGATCGCGCCCGCCGCAAAGCCTGCAAGGACGAAGAGAAGCAGAAACGCCGGCTTCAGATCGCCGTTCGAACGTTGCTTGAGCGCGTTGAGGCTCTTTTCCATGCCCGCAACCACGCCATCGAGGCGCATCAGGTGCACGTCGAGATCGGTCAGTCGCTGGGTGATTTCTCCCCGGAGGCTCGCGACGTCTTCGCTGATTGCGCCAAGCCCGGGAACGTCCTCGTCCTCGGCGCCATCCAGTTTCGACCGCAAGGCGGAACGTTGCGAAACCTGCAACTGCCGCTGCGCCGCCATCAGCACGTCGAGCTTGTCGAGCACCTTGGCAAGCGGCGCGGCGATCAGGGCTTCGGCCGCCTGTTCGTCGGGCTTTGGAACACGAAGCGGCAGTTCGCCGCCCTTGTCGGTCGCTGCAAGCACGACGAGTTCGCCGGCGCGCGCATTGGCCATCTCAGGCAGTGCAATCTCGAAGGCGTGGTTGCCGTCGCCGATGCCGTTGCGCTTGAGATCTGGCCGGTTGCGGTCGGCGAGCGCCTCGGCGATCACCTTGCCGTCGAGAAGCACGCGGATGGCGAGCCGCTTTTCCGGTGTCTCCGGATCGAACGCCCAGCCGAAGACACGGCCCTGGTCGATCGCGTCCACGCGGCCCTTCAGTGGTTTTGAATTGTTTTGTTCCGGTGCGACGTCCGGTTTGTCGGCTGCTACAGACATGGGTCTTCCCTCTAGGCCGCGGCGGTTTCTCTGGGCACGATCGCGTCGATGAGCGCGAGATAGCGCCGGGCCGTGGTGTCGATATCGTTGGGCTTGCGGGCGTTTGCCGAAAGGCGGCGGCGAAGGTCCGGATTTTCCGCCATGCGACGCATGGCGGCGGCAAGCGCGCGCGCATCGTTGGGCGAGACGGTGATGCCGTTGACGCCGTCCTGGACCATTTCGGCCATGCCGCCGATATTGCTGGTGATAACGGGCTTTCGCTGGGACTGTGCTTCGCCGATGACCAGCGGTGCGTTCTCCCACCAGATCGAAGGCACGATGGTGCAGTCCACAGCGGCGATGAAATCGGCGATGTCTTCGCGCCGGTAGGCGCCACGCTGCTGGACGGAGGGGGCGGTCTTCTTGAAGAGCCGGGCGATCTCGTCCTTGAAGCTGTCGGCCTGGAACGGCGCGCCACCGTGCACCCGAAGTTCGAAGCGCAGGCCTTCGTCGATCAGCTGTCGTGCGGCCTCCAGAAGGACGGAGGTGCCCTTCCACGGATTGAGGTTGCCGAAATAGCCGAAGACCGGCCGATCGTTTTCCGGCTGGCCCTTGCGCGATGGCGCGTCCCGCGGCGGCAGCCCGTTGGCAATCACGTCGATCTGCTCGCCGTTAAGACCCCAGTCGATGAAACGTTGCCTCAAGAACTGGCTCGGCGAGATGAAGCGATCGACGGTCCTGAGCAATGCCTTCAGATGCTGTTCGCGCAGCACGAAACGGTCGAGCGGAATGTCCTTGAAACAGCTGTGGCAACGGTCGGGGCTCGACTTGTGACAAAGCTCCTTGCCGCTGGTGCGCACCATCAACCCGTCGTGGTGGCAAAGCGGGTAGTAGTCGTGCAGCGTCATCACGATCCGGCAGTCGGGCAGGGTGCGGCGGACGATGTGCGGAAACTCGGCGCCGAGCAGCAGCAGATGGTGGATATGAACCACATCCGGCCGGAAGTCGCGCAAGAGCTCGGTGAGGTCGGGCACGACGCCATAAAGGTCGATCTGGCTCATGAAGAAGCGATCGAAATGGCCGGACCACAACAACACCTCGTCGCCCTCGGGGCCAATTGCCTGAAAGCTGGTACCGGGCCGCACCTGGCGGTGGGTCTGGTTGGTGGCGCCAAGGAACAGCGCCTCGTGACCGGCGCGCTGATAGGCACGAAAGAGGTCGTGCGCGAAGATTTCGGTGCCCCCCGGATGGAGTGCGGGGTGATTGTGCGCGGCAACCAGGATGCGCTTCGTCATCCGTTCACGCTCCGCCGTTCGGCGACGAAGACATCCTGGTAGTGACCGGCACTTTGGCCTCGCCAGTGACCGAGCGATTTCAGAACCGTCGCGAAACCGGCTCGCTCCAATGCCCTGTCGAGGAAGCCGTCGTCGAAGCCGACGGCTGCAAGCGGCGGCAGGCCGGGCACGAACCAGCAGGGACCGTCGCCGCTGCGGTTAAACGCTAGACGAGGATCCCGCCGGCCGTGTTCGTCCTTGGCGGCGATGCTGTCGACCACGAAGGCGGTGACGAAGAGCCGTCCGCCGGGCTTCAGCATCCGGTTGACCTCGCTGAAATAGACGAGCACCTCGTCCGGCGGCAGATGGGTGACGATCGACGTCATGATCGCGAAGTCGAACTGGCGATCCGGGTAAGGCAGCTTCAGCGCCTTGCCGTTGATCCTGCCCGTGGGATTGTAGAGTTCGTTGGCGATGTCCACATGCTGGAAGGTGAAGTTCGGATAGACCGGCGTGATGGATTGGCGACACCAGGCGACGCCGCCTTCCACCGGATCGATGCCGACATAGCGGCCTTGATCGCTATCGAGATATTGGGTGAGCGGAACCGCCATGCGGCCGATACCGCTGCCGATATCGAGCACGCTGCTTGCCGGCTGCAAACCACCCATGCGGATGAAATGACCGAGGAATTCCGCGCCGACAGCCCGGTAATTGCCATCTCCGACGAAGACGCTGTCCTTGTCCGGCTGCGGCAGGAAACGATTGGCAAGCACCGTCTGAAGCATGCCTTCGATACGGTCGTCGTTTGGTTGCCAGGCCGGTTGCAGGTTGTCTGCGTGGCGAAGTGCGGGCTGGTTCATGCGGTGCTCCTGGCGGCAGGCTTGCGGGTGCTCGGCGCTGCCGCCTCTTCGGCGCCGAGGTAGGATGGCATCAGGGCTGCAATGTCCTGGTTCCAGCGCTCGGTGTGCAGCCAGGCATTGTACTGGCTGGCGACGCCGCGCGTGTAATCCTGGCTGCGGCTGATCGACCGCCGCTCGAGGTGATAAAGACAGGCCGCCGGCTCATAGATGACGTCGAAACCGGCCCGGCGGATCTTGAGGCAGAGATCGCTATCCTCGTAGTCGCCGATCACGAAGTCCTCGGCGTAACCACCGACGAGGTCCCAGACCTCCCGGCGCATCACCTGGCAGGCGCCTGTCACGCCGGGCACGCTGCGCCTTTCCTGCGCCGGCGCATAGGCGCCGGGCATGCCCTTGTAGAAATGGTGATTGAGCCAGATGTCCTGCTTGCTGCGGCCGAAGTATAGGCCTGCATGCTGCAGCGAGCCGTCCTCGAAAAGCAGCTTCGGCCCGATGGCGCCGATCGACTTGTCCTTGAGCACCGGCAGCGCGAGCTTTTCCAGCCAGCCTGCCCCGCAGGGGACGACATCCGAGTTGAGCATGACGATGACGGAACCGCGGGCATACCGTGCGCCGGCATTGCAGGCGCGGGCATAGCCGCCATTGCGGTTCATCACCACGAGTTTCATCGAGAGACCGTGAAGCAGATGGAAGCCGCCGAGCAGGTGCTCCGTCTCGTCGTGGATCTCGGGGGAATCGAGCACGTAGATGATTTCGGCATTGGCCGCGACAAAGGGATCGGTCGCAAGCCCCGACAGCTGGAACCGCAGGAAGTCGAGCACGCGGTAGAGCGGAACGACGATCGAGACCAGGGGTGCTGCGATCATCGGGCCGAAGTCCTTGGTCTGGTCGACCCTGATCGTCTTGCCCAGCCTCTGCTCCACGTCCCGGAGCGCCGGCGCAAGGATCGTGCGGAACGCCTGATCGTTGGCGTGCTGCGGCGGGACGGCGCGCAGGATGCGATTGCGTTGCGTTGCCGGATCGAAGGGCTGCGGTTTCGGTACCAGCGGCTTGACCGCACCCGAAGCAAGCCGCATCTGGAAGCGCGGCTGGAGAAGCGGTCCAAGCGGGTCGCGCATCGGCAGCCAGCCGACAAAACCGGTTACGTCGGTCTTGGAGCCCTCTTCGGCGCCGCGGGCCCAGCCCGGAAATTCATACCAGTTGCCGTCGAGCGGCAGGGCCGTGCCGTCTTCCTGCAGATAGTCGATCCCGGCAAGCACGCCGCTTGCGTCCCGTGTCCAGCCACCGACGAGCAGGCCTTCCGACATCGCAAGCGCAAGATCGATCTCGGCGCCGGGATGGAGCGGGGACTTGCCCGCCTGTTTTGCCGGCAGGGCGGAGCGAAGCTGCAGGTCGATCGCAAGGGCCGTGCCGCTTTCGGGTAGCTCGTTCAGGGACCGCACGACGAATTCGCGCAGACCCGGAGCTGCGCCATGCTCGGGCCACCATTGCTGGAGACTGGGATATCGGGCGCCGCGCGGCGACAGCTCGCGCACGGCAATCCCGCGTTTTCCCATGATGATGAGCGAGAGGGCCTGCGGCGCGCGCGGCGTCTCGAGAATGAAGTTGCAGCGGCGCTGGCCGCGCTCCGCACGGCCGGTTACGGCAAATTGCTGCGGCAGCGGCAGAACCGCCTCGGCGCTGAGGGCGTAGATCGCGCTGATTTCGCCGAGTTCGGCATTGACGGTCGTTTCCGCCAGATAGCGTCCGTGCGCGAGCCGGCAGGTGACGGTCGCCGGACGCTGCCCGAGGTTCAGGGCATGGATCACGTCATCGACAAGGCCGATAAAGAACTCGTCGCGAGACAGACGAAACGCGCTTCGCCAAACCGTCAGCAGGTTGTTGAGAAACTTGAGGCGACCTTCGGGCTGAAGATCGGAAAGTTGGGCCGCGAGATCGAGAAAGGGGAGCCTGGCCGTCGGCTCCAGAACCACGGTCTGCAGCACTTCGCCGTCCGCGGCGATTTCGGCGAGCTCGCGCTCATTTCCGGGGCGCATCGCCCAGAAGATCCGTTGGCCGCCGCCCTGGCTGCGCGGAAGCGCCATGCTGACGAGCGGCACGAGCGACCGCGACGCGGCAAGCGCGTATTTGGTCTTTGACGAGAGTTCGGACGGGGCGTCCCAGATCAGCACAGCAACGTCGAAGCCGAGCCTGAATGCCGCGGCGCTTGTGAAGTCGAGGCCGAAGCTCCTGATACGGTCGTCTGCCGTCACGCGCTACTCCTGAAAGACAGAAGGGAGGGCGCCCCACGGGAGGAAGTGGGGCGCGCCAGTCAATCTCAATGGATCGTGAAGTAGTGGTTCGGGTTCGCCTGGATATCGTCGGCGTCCGCATTGACGAGCGTCAGCGTATCGCCATGGCCGAAGTCGATGACCACATTGCCACCAACCTGGGTGACGCGCGATGCCAGATCTTCCGGCGACGAAATATCGAGGCCGTTGATGTCCTTCGAAATCTGCAGCAGGTCTTCGCCGGGCGTGAAGTCGAGGATGACGTCGTTGCCGCCACCACCGTCAAACACAAACACGTCGCTGCCCTGGCCGCCGGTCAGGATGTCGTCGCCCTGTCCGCCGTTGATGATGTCGTTACCGGCACCACCGAACAGGATGTCGCTGCCGCGGCCGCCCATCAGCAGGTCGCTGCCGTCGCCGCCAATGAGAATGTCGTTCCCGTTGTCGCCGTAGAGCAGGTCGTTGCCCTGGCCGCCGAGCAGTACATCGTTCCCGTTGTCGCCGTGGAGAACATCGTCACCCCAGCCGCCGAACAGGGTATCGCTTCCGTTACCGCCGAACAGCATGTCATCACCTTCGTCGCCGAAAATGGTGTCGTCGCCATTGCCTCCGTTCACGAAGTCATCGCCACCGCGGGCATGGATGAAGTCGTCGAAGCGTGAGCCAAAAAGGGCGTCATCATACGCGCCGCCTTCCAACGTGGCCATATGCTACTCCTCTTAGTTGTTGCTTACGTCATCTTGGTTGTTGCTTGCGCTCATCCCCGGTCTCAAACCGGTGGCGAGCGCGGCGACATTGCACTGCAAAAAAACATATGGCAACAGCAAAAAAGAAATAAAATCAGATGCACTGTATTATTATCTGCTACCTACGATGTATATCTTGTATCAATTTGATGATTATCCCCGAGATCTAAGGGGATATTGAATTTGGTATTACTTGGAAATAAATTCAAAATTAGAAACAAATTGCCGGCGAAATTGAATTTCGCCGGCGCGGATGGTCTTTAGGCCTTCTCGATCAGTCTTCCCGGAAGGCCCGGTTCAGGCTCTCGGCGATTGGCGAAACCATGTAGTCGATCGCCGAACGCGGCTTGTGGACGATCAGCACTTCCGCCGGCATGCCGGGATAGAGGCGAATATCCGGGTTGGCGGTGAGCGACGCCGGCGCAATGCGGGCGCGCGCCACGTAGTAGGAGACGTTGGACTTGTCATCGACCGATTGATCGGCTGCGACGTAGCTGATCTCGCCGTCGAGCGGCAGGTGCGAGCGCTGGTTGTAGGCGGTCAGCCGGATCTGCGTCTTCGAGCCGATGCCGATGCTGTCGATGTCTCGGGTGCCGACGTGCATCTCGACGAGAAGCGGCTCGTCCTCAGGGACGATGTCGAGCAATGGCTGGCCGGTAGAGACGGCGCTGCCCGGGGTCCGCAGCTGGATGTTGGTGACGATGCCGCTTTGCGGCGAACGGATTTCGAGGCGGCTCAAGACGTCCTTGGCTGCGACGAGCCGCTGTCCCACATCGGCAAGTTCGAGACGGGCCGTCGTGATTTCGCCGGCGATCTCCGACTGGAAATCATTCTCGATGCCGGTCAGCCCGAGTTCGGCTCCGGCTTCGGCCTTTTCGGCCTGGGCCTTGTTGCCGGCGAGCTCGCCGCGCGATGCAGCAAGCTCGCTGAGCTTGGCGTCGATCTCGATCAGTTTCGAGCGCTGGGCAAACTCCTTGGCCACCAGCGTTGCGATCGCGGTGCGTTGCTCGGTGATCAGTTCGATCTGGCGGTCGGTCGCCCTTATCTGTTCGGCGAGCGACTTGGCCTTCTCCGAAAACTCTTCGATGGTCTTGCGCTGAACCTCGAGGCGGCCGGCTTTCGCCTCGCGCCGTCGCTCGAAGAAGTTTGTCTCCGCTTTTACGGCGTCGTCGGCGGCAGCTTCCGACGTGCCCTTGAGCTCGTCGGGAAAAGCAATCTGCTCCGATTCCGTCTGCTCCGCCCTGAGGCGGGCAAGCTTTGCGATCAGGCCGAGGCGGCGGCTTTCCAGTGCCTGGAGGTCGGATCGGGCGCGGGTATCGGCAAGCTTGACCAGCGGCTGGCCGAGCGTGACCCGGTCGCCTTCCTGGACCAGGAGGCGGTCGAGGATGCCGCCTTCGAAGTGGCTCACGGTCTTGCGCTTCGAATCGACCACGACCGTACCGGTCGCGACCGAGGCACTGCTGAGTTCGGTCGAAAAGGCCCAGCCGAAAAAGCCGCCGAAGGCAACGAGGATCGTCGTCAGGCCCGCAAGGACCACGCCGCGCAGCGGCGCCGTGGCGCTGCCTTCGGCATCTGCGTCCAGCCCATGCAGCGGGTGGGGCCGCTCGGGGATTGCGGGCAAGTTCGCACGGTCGTCCTTTGCCACGAGCGAGCGCGCCTCGCGTGAGGCTGGCAAATTCTCCTTGTTCGTCATGCGGATACGCCTTCCCGTCTCGGTTCGCCGGGTGTCATGGAAGCAACCACGTCGGTGCGCGGGCCAAACTGGGTGATGCGCCCGTTCTCGAGAACGAGCAGCTTGTCGGCGGCCTGCATGATTGTCGGCCGGTGGGCGATCATGATGACGATCGCGCCGTCATTGCGCGCCCGTTCGATGGCGCGGATCAATGCGCGCTCGCCGATCGCATCGAGGTTGGCGTTCGGCTCGTCGAGAACGATCAGGCGAGGGCGATCGTAGAGGCAACGGGCAAGGGCTATGCGCTGGCGCTGTCCCCCCGAAAGCGTCAGGTGGCCGTCGCCGACCGGGGTGTCGTAGCCGAGCGGCAGGCGCCCGATCATGTCGTGCACATCGGCAAGGCGGGCGGCTTCGAGCACCTTGTGCGGCTCGCCTTCCTCCATGCGCGAGATGTTGTCACGGATGGTTCCTTCGAGGAGCGAGACGGACTGCGGCAGATAGCCGGTCATGTGGCCGAAGGATGAGCGTTCCCAAAGATAGACATTGTTGCCGTCGAGGAAGACGCCGCCGGTGGTCGGCTTCTGGATCCCGACGAGGAGCCGCGCAAGGGTCGACTTGCCGGCCGCCGAGGGGCCGACGATGCCGAGCACTTCGCCCGGAGAGAGCGAGAAGGAGATGCCCTTGATGATCGGTACGTCGAGGCCAGGGGCCGCGTAGACCAGCTTATCCACAACAAGATCGCCCTGGGTGCGCGGCTGCGGCATCGTCTGGCGAACGGCCAGATCTTCCTTCAGGGCCGCCTCGATTCGGCGCCAGCTGGCGATGGCGAGCACCCATTGGCGCCAGTTCTCGATCATCGAATCAAACGGGGCAAGCAGGCGGCCGACAAGAATGGTCGTCGCCATCATCGCTCCGGGCGAAATCTCCTGTTTCATCACGAGGATAGAGCCCGTTGCCAGCGCTGCGGCCTGGATCATGAACCGCAGCGAACGGGTGATGGAGGCCATGGCCTTGCTGCGGCTGCCGCTGGTTTCCAAAGCGTCGAGCGCATGCAGTTGTGCGGCGCGCCAGCGGCGGGCGAGTGCCGGCAGCATGCCCATCGCTTCGATCGCTTCGGCATGGCGCAAGCTCGCACCAATTTTCGAGACGGCCTCGATATTGGCTTGATTGGCCTCTTTCATCAGTCGGCGAGTCAGCAAGTCAGTCAGCAATCCACAGCATACAAGCAAGGCAATGGAAATGGCGCCAAGAAGGCCGAACATCGGGTGCAACGCAAAGAGCACCCCGAGAAAGATCGGCGACCAGGCGGCGTCAAGCGGTGCGCTGACAGCGGAGGTCGTAAGGAAGCTGCGCAGTTCGGCCAGGTCCCGCAGCGACTGGGTCGCCCGGGTCAGCCCTTGACCGGCGGCCGCCTCCACGGCGGCGGTCAGCACCGGCAAGTTCAGCCAGCGCACGACCGCACTGCCCATCGCCTGGAATGTCAGCGCCCTGATATATTCGAGCACGCCGTAGATCACGAGCGCGCCGATGACCAGAATCGTCAGCATGGTCAGCGTGTCCATGCTCTGGCTGTTCAACACGCGGTCATGAACTTGCATCATGTAGAGTGGTGTCGAGAGCTGCAGGATACCGATGCAAGCACTCAGCACGGCTGCATAAATAAGTGCCAAAACGAACACGCGGCGTGCTTTCAAAATAAGCAGCCGTGGATCGTTTGCTCCATTTTGCGCCGTCTTTGGCCCAATTTGGTTCTTGCTAATCATATTGCCTCGTTTGCTGTCACGCGTGGCGATTTTCTGGATAAGTTCGTTGGGGTCTTGAGGAAGCTATTTTGTTTGTTATCACTTAAATCACAGTGTTGCCGTGATAAGTGTGACACAATAATGGTGGAATGCTCAAGATAGTCGTATTCGGGGGGAGTAAAGGGGGCCAGAAATTGCTTCAAAATTTGAAGTAATTTTTGAATATCGTAGTAATGCTCAGTTGGAGAGAGGGATGAATCAAAGGATTCTCTATCCGTTCGCAGATTTTGGCGGCGCTGTTGCCATCCGCCCCGGGGATGACGCAGTTGGAAGTGCCCCTGAACATGACAATATTGACCAGGAGAGCGAAGCGTCCGTGGTCACCTATTTCGAGTTGGCGCGGATGATGGAACGGGCCAGCAGACGCTTTACCGGCCTGTTGCGCGCCGAGCTGACGAAGCTTGGTGTGGATGACATCGGCCCGGCCCAGGCGATGGTTCTTCTGGCGATCGGCGATGCCGAGGTGTCGGTGGCGGAGCTTTTGGACCGTGGCCACTATGTCGGCTCCAATGTTTCCTACTACCTGAAGCAGTTGGGCGACGGGGAGTACATCGACCGGGCCGCGTCCCAGCGCGACCGGCGTTCGGCGCGCATCAAGCTTTCGGAGAAGGGCAAGCAGCTCTGCGATGCCTTGCGCAAGGCGGCCGGCGCCTATGAGCGTGTCCTCAGCCACGGCGAGCAGGACCGGCGCAATCTCGAAACCGCATTTCAAACGCTGCACCGGCTCGAGCTGGTTTGGGGGAATGCAACGCGCTACGGCATCTGAGATGCTCGCGCACAGGCTGTCCTTTCAACGGCTATAGGCAGGGAATATGCACGTAGCATTTGTACACCGGCGCGGCTTCTGCCAGTTCGCCGCTCTCGCGTCCCATCTGGCGCAGACGGGAAACGAAGTGACACTCGTGACGGAAACCGTGGATCAGCGGATTCCGAACACGCGGGTCATTCGCCACCGCGCAGAACCGGGCCCGCAGGCCAATTCGCAGATGGCAAGGCACCTCGGTGTGCCGGACCATCACGTTCGCATCGGCCACCGGGTCGCCGAAACCTTTGATGCCATGGCCCGCCAGGGGCAGGTGCCCGACGTCATCGTCGGGCACATCGGCTGGGGCGGCATGACCTTCGTCAAGGATGTGCTGCCGAATGTCCCGGCGCTCGGCTATTGCGAGTTTTTCTATCGTGCGGAGGGAGCCGATATCGGCTTTGCCCCGGACGACAACCCCGATTCGGACACGCGAAAGCGGCTGCGGTTGCGCAATATGGCGCAGCTCCTGACGCTTGAGGCGATGGATGGCGGCATCAGCCCGACCCATTGGCAACGGAGCCTTTATCCGGCGGAGCATCGCACGCGCATTGCCGTCTGCCACGAGGGCATCGACACGCGTGTCTTCCGTCCCGACGCGTCGGCGTCGCTGAAGCTTCCGGACGGGCGCGTGCTCAAGGCGGGAGACCCGCCGATCGTGACCTTCGTCGCGCGTGATCTCGAGCCCTATCGCGGCTTTCCACAGGCGCTGGAGGCGGCGGCAAAGGTGGCACGGCGTCATCCCGAGGCCCTCTTCGTTTTCGTTGGTGGCGACGGCGTCAGTTACGGCGCGCCGCCGCCCGGTGGCGGCTCCTGGAAAGACTACCTGCTTCAGTCCCTGGATATCCCGGCCGACCGGTTCCTGTTTCCAGGCGTGGTGCCGCACGGCGTCCTCAGGCAGCTGTTCCAGATTTCGGCCGCCCATATCTATCTCACCTATCCTTTCGTGCTTTCCTGGTCGGTCCTTGAGGCCATGGCCTGCGGTGCGCTCGTCATCGGATCGGACACGGCGCCGATGCAGGAGGTTGTCAGCTCCGGCCGCAATGGCCTGCTCGTGCCGTTCTTCGATACGGACGCACTCGCGGAGACGATCTCCGGCGCCTTGCAGCAACCGGAGAAGTACTCCGACCTGCGCGCGGCGGCTCGCCGCACCGTCGAGCAAAGGTTCCGGCTGGGTGATTGCGTTGCAAGGCAGATGGCATTGCTGGACAAGGCAATGGGAAGCTCTGGATCCACTCAAATATTACGGGTCTCATCTGCATAATACTTCAAAATCCGAAGTATTATTTCACGAAAAACGCAAATATAACTTATTGTGCAGTGCAAATATCCTTGATATGCTTTCTCTAGATCATTGAATTCGCCGATTTATTTCGGATTGGCGGATTCAACTACAGAGAGAATTCCGTCGTATTGAGGGTGGCGCGTGCAAGGGTTGGTGTCTTCTGGCGTGAGGTATTCGCAGGCGAAGAGAAAGCTGGTGTTGGCCTCGGATCGCGATAGGGAAAGTGTCCAGGGCAGTGGCATCGAGCACCTGGTCCATTTTCTTCCGGCAGGCGATCGGCCTGAAGCGACCCTCGAAAATGTATTCCCGTTGATCGGGCTTGCCTTTTCAAAGGAGGGCGAGGCGGATCTGGCCGACGGGCTCGTGTCGCTGCGTGCGCTCGGCACCGTCCCTGAAATTCCGATCAAGCGCCTGAGTGCCGAGGCCGTCAGCGAAAGCGCCGGACTCATTCAGGCGCTTGTCGATGGCGGCGTGGGTCGGCTCGCGCGGTTCTCGTCGGCGATCACGTCAGAACTTGCGCTGCTGCGCCGCGAGCGGGAAACCCTGCTCGAAAATTATCGCGCGCTCGAAGATGCGTTCCAGGCGCGCAATTGGGAGCCGGTGACGGAAGTTTTTGCGCACGACCCCTATGTCGATCCGAAGGACGAGGGCATCGGCCATCTGATCGCCAACGCCTTCGTCGAGCAGCTTCTGCCGGTTTCCAGCCATGGTGTTGCCGGCGTCGCGCTCCACTTTAATTCGGTCCCGAGGGACGGTGGCGAACTGGTCGTCGTCCTGAGTTATGTCGAGAGCGGCGAGGGGGTCGCCGAATGGGCCGTGCCGTTCTCGCAGCTCGTTCCAAGCTGGAACTTCTTCGCCCTGCCGCGCACATGCGGCGGCGGCGCCAAGACGCTGCGGCTGCGGGTGTCGACGACGGGCGCCGAAGTTATCGGGCTTTCGCTCGGCTATCCGATCGCCAGCGAGCACTACACCGCCCGCTCCGAGACCCGTCACGCCGACCTGGATCTGCGGCCCCTGGCGTTCCGCGTCTACACCGGCCTGCCCGGTGTGAAGCCGACGCGCATGCCCAACATGATCGCGCCGACGTCTTTGCTCGAAGGCCACTTCATCGAGGATTACCGCCTGTCGGTTGATCTGCTCAGCCAGATCGCCGACGTATCGGTGACACCCGTCGTGCCGGAGTTTCAGACGGTGCGCTTCCTCGAGCACGAACACGCCGTCGTCTGCCATCCGCTTCCAAACGGCGTTTCGGCGGGAGCGGTCGGCCGTGCGATCGAGCCCGGCACCATATCCCTGTCCGCCAGTGCGATCGTCGACCATCCGAAAGGTGCCCCGGCTGCGGTCAGCTTCCTGCTCGCGCCCGCCAACTCCAACGCGCGTTCGGAAGTGGCCGAACTGGCGCGCAAGGGATCGGTCAAGCCATCGGTCTTCTTCAGCGGCTGGCGCGAGGTCACCAACGAGCAGCCGATCAACATCAATTTCCAGCTGGACGAACCGGTGCGCCAGCCCATGGATCTGATGATTCTCAGCCGCGCCGTGACGGACTCGGTCGATTTCTCCTGGCTCAAGGTGTCGGGCTTCCGGATGGTCAAGCAGTCGGGTGGTGCGTCTCATGTCCAGCAATAGCGATCCACGGGACCTCGTTGCGATTGCCATGCCGCTCTACGGCCACGCGGCGCTGGCGCTCGAGGCGCTCGAATCGGCACTTGCCTCGGATCTCAAGGCCTGCCGTATCGCCATCGTCGTCTCGGTCGACGGCGATCCGCGGCAGGAGACCTTCGACCAGTTGCTGCTCTATTCCGCGGCTCATCCCGATATCCATGTGGTTTTCGGGCGCAACGCCGGACCGGGCGGGGCGCGCAACCGCGCGATCGACTATGTGCTCGACAATCTGCCCGACGCGAAGGCCGTCTATTTTCTCGATGCGGACAACCGCGTTCTGCCGGGCACGATCGAGACGCTCTACCGACGCCTGCACGAAAGCGGCGCGGGCTGGGTCTACACCAACATCGACACGTTCTCGGTGAGCTGGCGGGCGCATTACGGCAATCACTATTCGCGGCTCGTCCACTGCATCACGGACAACATCTGCGACACCGGTTCGATGATCTCCATCGATGTTTTCCGGGAAGGCGTGCGCTTCAACGACGACCGGCAGAACGGTTTTGAGGATTGGGAATTCTGGCTGTCCTGCGTCGAGCAGGGCTTCGTCGGAACGCCTTGCCACGACACGACGTTCGAATACCGATTGCGCGCCGAAAGCCGCTTCAAGGAAGCCAACCGCGACCGCGCGACATCCGTGAGCTTTCTCAGAAAGCGCCACAAGGCCCTGTTCCAGCGGCCGATGCTCGTCGATTTCGAGCATGAGGAGTGCCCGCGCTATCTGTTCGCACGGACCGAAGACGCGGCGATCTCGTTCTTCACCGATCCGACGAAGCAACCGAAACGGTTGCGCCTCGACGACATCATCCCGGCGTTTTGGGCAAGCACCGGCGAGCCGGACAACGTGCACTTTCCGCCCTTTGTCATGGCCGGCAGCGGTGCGACGATCGATCTGCTTCTGCGCTCGCGCATGCTGCCCAACGTGCTTTGCCACCTGGAACGGCTGAGCGAGAAGGCCAACGTCGTCTTCGTGCATCTCGGCAACGACGCGACGCAGCGCAAGATCGAGCCGACCTTCCTCGACGCTGGCGCCCAGCATCTCGGCCAGCCGGACCTCATCTTCATTTCGACGACGCTCCTGCGCGACGTCATCCGCAACAATGCGCTCGACTGGTTTGCCTCGATCGGCAGCCAGCAGGTCTGGCCGACCTCGGCAGTTCTCAACGTGCGCTTCCCGTTCCCGCGGGCGCTTCCGCGCCGGACGCTGATCACGCCGCAACAGGTCATGATCAACTGCGTCAATGCGATTGCGACAAGCCCGCTGCGCCGCACGGCGGGCCGCCGCTGGACCTGGCGCCCGGCGCGCCTCATGCCCTATTCCGACCTGCACAAGGCCCTGCGCACGGAAATCGGCGGTTCGCCGGTGCTGCCGCTCGGACATAGCGAGGCCGGCAAGAAGACCGCAGCACTTCTGGTGCCGAATGCCTCCTTCGGTGGTGCCGAGAAGGTCATCTATGCCGCCTCGCGCGAACTGAAGGCCGCAGGGTACGAGACCCATCTGTTCGTGCTCGGCACCAGCAGAATGGACGTCATCGACGAGTTCGATTCGAGCTTCGACTACGTTCATTTCTGGGATCAGGGCATTCCGGCCTGGGGCGGCTCCGGCTCGTTCCTCGGGCAGGATTTCATCGCCGACCATCATGAGGTCGACTGGGGCGCGCTGAAGGGCCAGCTCTCGGGCTTCGATCTCGTCATCAACAACCATGTGATGGCGATGCATCCGCTGATCGCCCGGTTGCGCTCCGAGGGCACGCGCACGGCCTGCTATCTGCATGTCGTCGACAACACGCCGTTCAAACGGCCGGCCGGCCAGCCCTTTGCGGCCATCGCCCATGAGCATTGCTACGACGCGTTTCTCACCTGCTCGGAGCAACTGAAGTTCTATCTGCACAGCTTCGGCGTGCCGCTTGAAAAGATCTTCGCCGTTGCCAACGGCGCGAGTTTCTCCGTGCCGCCGAAGGTGCTTGCAGATGTGCTGCAGGTGCGGCGGATCGAGCGCAAGGACGACCGGCTGCGGCTCCTCTACATGGGCCGCCTCGACCAGCAGAAGGGCATCGACCGGCTGGCCGCGACCATTGCGGAACTGCGTGCGGCGCACGTGTCGTTCGACGCACGGGCGATCGGCGGCGAAATCCTGGCCGACGCCTCGTTCTCCTGGACGGACCGGCTCAAGGAACTCGGTGTCGATGTGCGTCCTCCGGTCTTTGCCAGCCGCGACCTGATCAAGGCGCTTGGCTGGGCCGATGTCCTGGTCATGCCTTCCCGCTGGGAAGGGGCGCCCTTGATGATCGCCGAAGCGCAACAGCTCGGTTGCGTGCCGATCGCGACGGCGGTGGGGGCCGTCGATGAACTGATCGTCGATCGCGAGGACGGCATCCTGATCGATGCTTCTTCCGATCCGCAGGTGGTGCGCGACATGGTGAAGGCGATCGCCGAGGTTTCCCGTGACCGCAACCTGCTTGCGCCGATCATGGAAGGCTGCCTCAGAACGGCGGCGCGCCGCGGCTGGGCGAACTCCTTTGCGGAGTTCCTCGGCTGGTGCGACGGCGCCGTGAACAATTCCTCGCTTTCGCGCGCCAAGGTCATCCGGGCGCGTGAGACATCCAATACCGGCGTCGCAGCCGCAGGCTGATCTACCCGGGCGACTTTTCAAATAGAAGGGACTTACGCATGCGTCCAAGAATCCTCCTTACGGGCATTCCTGGTCATTACACGCGCCTCTCCAACGGCGCGAATGGCCTGTCGGTTTCCTATTCGGAACGGCAGAAACAGCCCGAATCCAAGGACGAGTTTCTTCAGGAGCTTCGCAACATCAGCAACACCGGCAACTATCTGATCGGTGAGGGGGCGCTGCGTGCCATCGCGCCGCATGCCAAGCAGATCCCGTTCTGGCATCTCTACAATGCCCACAAGAACGGCACCGGCTTCGATGAGTTCAACAACAACTTCGACATCTGCGTCTTCACCTGCGCAAACCTCCTGCGCAAGGGGCTTTCTGCGGATGCCGAAGCCGATGTTCTGAGCAAGCTCAAGATGCCGATCGTCATGCTCGGCATCGGCCACCAGAACCGCAAGGATCTGGAGACCGGTCTGCCCGAGGGAACGAAGCGGCTGCTCGACGTCCTGAAGGACCGTGAGCACTACTTCCTTACCCGTGGCTATGAGACGGCCGGCTACCTGAAGGACCAGGGCTTCAAGTACGTTCGACCGACCGGTTGCCCCTCGGTCTACTTCGCGCCGAACAACATGCGCTCCTCGATGAAGAAGCTGCCTGAGGTCAAGATCGGCCAGGCCAAGACGATCTTTTCGGGCTACCTCGGCGCCAACCACGATTGCATCGTCGATGCCATTGCACTGAACCCCGAGGGAGCGAAGCCGCAATATGTCATCCAGGACGAGTTCCTGCACTTCGACATGAAGGTCGAGCCCGATGCCGACGGCAGGGTTTTCGATTCCTGCTCGGGCAAGATGCTCGGCGAACTCGCCTTTCCGGGCGCCGAGCGCCAGAAGGTGCCGTTCGACGTGCGCACCTTCTTCGATACGAACCAGTGGCGCGCCTGGGCCTCGCACATGGACTTCAACTTCGGCCGCCGTTTCCACGGCTCGATCATCGCCATGCAGGCCGGCGTGCCGAGCCTGATGGTGGCCGTCGACGACCGCATGCGCGAAATGCTGGGCTTTACCGGCCTGCCTTCGGTCGACGTCCAGGAGCTCGAAAAGGCGGAAAACCGCGCGGAATTCGTCGCCAGCCATCTGGCCGGCCTGAATGCGTCGGAACTGGTCGATCGCTACTCCGACCGCGAGCGCAATTTCCGTACGGTGCTGCGCGAAATCGGTATCGGTCTCTAAACGCTTACGTCTCGGGCACGTTCGGCCCGAGGCGATCCATTTCATAATGTTCGGGCGGCACGGCCGGGATCGCAAACCCGCTTCCACCTGCCGCCCCCGTTCTCGTCAACTGTCGGCCAGTCCATAAACCAGGTGTATCGATGCGTATCCTGCTCACCGGAATCCCCTCCTATCTCCAGCGTACCGTCTCGCGCGTTTCCGGTGCGACGGTTCATCACAAGCCCTACTTCGATGATATCCGAAGCAAGAAGGATCTGGTCGATCAGATCAAGAAGATCGCCAACACCGGCAATTACCTGATCGGTGAAGGGGCCGCCTACGCCTTGCGCGGGCATGACGTGACCTATGTGCCCTTCTGGCACCTGGTCAACAGCCGCGGCGCCAACGACGTCTACGAGGTCCTGAACAAGGAGTTCGACATGTGCGTGTTCGCCTCGGCGAACCTGTTGCGTCCGGGCTATTCGGCGGATCTGGAAGCCGACGTCTTCGAGAAGCTGAAGATGCCGGTGCTGGTGATGGGCATCGGTATCCAGAAGCGTGAAGGGCTCAAGGACAACCTGCCGGCCGGCACGTTGCGGTTCCTCGAAGTGTTGAAGCAGAAGGAAAGCTTCTTCCTGACCCGCGGCTACTTCACCGCCGAGTTCCTGCGTGCGGAGGGCATGAAGTTCGTCAAGCCGACCGGCTGCCCCTCGCTCTTCTTCGCGCCGAACGAGATGCGCCGGTCGCTCACGTCCCTTGCCAATGCCGATCTGGCTTCGGCCCAGAAGCTCGCGCTCGGCGGCTATCTGGGCAGCGTTGCCGATACCATCGTTGATGCCCACGCGCTTCTGAAGCCGGAAAGCGTTGCCAGCTACGTGATCCAAGACGAGATCGTTCACTACAACCTGACGCTGCCGGTGGATGACAACGAGCCGGTCTATGATCGCGCCAGCGGGCGCATTACCGGCAAGACCGAGTACAAGCACCAGGAAAAGTGGCAGCGCCAGAACGAACTGGTGGTGTTTTTCGATACCAACCAGTGGCGCGCTTGGTCATCGGGGCGGGACCTGTGCATCGGCAGGCGGTTCCATGGCTGCGTCATCGGCATGCAGGCGGGTACGCCCTCGCTGATGATTGCCGTCGACGACCGCATGCGCGAGATGCTCGAATTCATCGGTTTCCCCTATATCGAAGCGGGTGTGTGGAACCGCGAGGCAAACAAGAAGGCGCATCTCGCGAACTTCCTGTCGAAGATCGACGCCCAGGCGGTTGTCGACCGGTATTCGGCCTGCGAGGCGAACTTCCAAAGTGCGCTCAAACAGGTTGGCATTTAATCCCGGCACGAGACGGGCAGCGCCCTGGGCGCTGCTTGTTGCCGCCCTGGTCTGTTGGGCTGCGCTTTCGCATGGCGGTTCGGCGCTCGCGAGTGAGGCTGCGGTTGCGCGTTTCGGCATCAACCGCCTCAATCTCGCCTGGCTGAAGCCTGCCGAACAGGAGCGCATCCTTCAGGAAATTGCCGACAGCGGCGCCACGCATGTGCGGCTCTCGCTGTCGCGTCCCGTCGACAAGAGCATCGACGCGCTGGAGATCGCCAACCGGCTGGGGCTGCGGATCCTTCTCGAAATCCAGTTGTCGAACAAGAGCTATTATGCCGACACTGTCCGGCCGAGAACCGGCTTCGGGCGCATCTGGGATATCAACCGCCTGTCGGACCTCGACCTTGACCGCTACCGTGCCGGCCTCAAGGCGGCGCTGAAGCGCATGGACGCGCTCGGCATCCGGCTGGATGCGGTGGAACCCGGAAACGAGATCAACCTCGCGGGCTATAACGGCGACCTCGCCGTCTACGAGAAACCCGGCCAGCCAACGCCACGCAGCGTCACCGATCTCAGGGATCGTGCCGCATTCGAAAAGGGGCTCGATAAGTATGTCGAGGCGCTCAGGGTCACGCGTGAAGAAATGCAGCAAAGCGAGAGCCGTGATGCGGTCATCGTCTCCGCCGGGCTCGCCGACATGGGCGCCAGGCAGGCGGACCGGGAGGGCATGGAGCGTCTGGACCCGGCCGAGGTGATTGCGCTTCTGAAGACGAAGGGCATGGACAGGTTCGTCGACGCCTATGGCATCCACATCTATCCTGCCCGCAAGGATCCAAAGGCGATCCGGTCCGTGGCAACCAAGCTGCTCGACTTCTGCGAGCCCGCCGATCAGGGGCGGCCCTGCTGGGTGACGGAGTGGGGGATCGGCAACAGGGCGCAGAGCTGCCCCGTCGACGATCGTGAACGCGAAGGCGCGATGACCGCCATGCGGACCGTCTTCGAGCAGTTTTCAAAAGAGAAGCGGCTGGACGCGGCCTACTATTACGACTGGGACACCGAGAAAAATTACCGGCTGTGGCGCTGCGGCAAGCTCAGCCCGGCCGGCGCGCTTGCAATCGAACCAGCCAACGACGACTGACGCCACGCCGGCTGCGGCGTCGCAACGGTCGGGCGTTCCTGCCGGATCAGCGCCGCGCCGCGCGGCTTGTCGCGGGTTCCAAACCCTTGCCGCGGTACGTGACGGGAATGCCAAGTTCCTCGTGGGTTCGGGTCAGCTTCTCGAGCCAGGTCGCCAGTTCTTCCGGAACCTCTTCTTCACCCGTCTCCATCGCCTCGATCCATGCCAGGTTGCAATGCAGCGCGCTCGCCAGATTGATCGGCGTCCAACGAAGAACGAGAAGGCATTGGGTGAAACGGGCGGGGGTCATCGGTGGTGCTCTAGGTTGCATGTGGAACGGATGAAGCAGGCTTTACACGTGCAAATAAGTCAAGGTGATGACTTGACGCGCCCAAAAGCTGTGATCTTTTCGTGAGTTAGATTTGAAAGGGCAAAATGCCGCAGTGCAGCATGCGATTGACGCGTCTTGCCCGGTGTGTGCCGGAGGCGCCTGTAGCCTCTTTGGGTTCCCGACGGACAAATCGGCGAAAACACGGGGACTGATCGCCGCCTGCCGAACGGTTCTCACCCCCAAGCCGGTGCAAATCGCGCGCCTTTGAGGTTGAATGGCGCAAATTCCGATGACCGATTCGGTCCTGGACAAGCGCTGAGGCGATCGACCGTTGCATGCACCCCTTTACCAGACCGCGATCAACATCGCCGCGAAGGCCGCGTTCTATCTGTCGCTGGCGATGCTGCTCCCGGCCGCCGTCGACCTGTTCTATGACCATCCCAACTGGAAAGTTTTCGCCGGTTCGGCCTTCGTGACCGGAGGGCTGTCGCTCCTGGCGATCGCTGCCACGCAGGGCGGTGCGCCGCTGTTCAACCGCAAGATGGGCTTCCTCGTCGTAAACCTTCTCTGGATCGTCATCTCTCTCGTCGGCGCCATGCCCTTCTGGCTGTCGTCGCTGAAGCTCGATTTCGCCAAGGCGTTCTTCGAATCGGTTTCCGGCATCACGACGACGGGGTCGACCGTCATCAGCGGCCTCGACCACGCGCCGCCGGGCATTCTGCTCTGGCGTTCGGTTCTGCACTGGCTCGGCGGCATCGGGATCGTGGCGCTCGGGCTCTTCGTCATGCCCTATCTTCGGGTCGGCGGCATGTCCTTCTTCAAGATGGAATCCTCGGACACCACCGAGAAGCCCTTCGCTCGCATCGTCACCTTCACCCGCGCCTTCGTCCTCATCTACGTCGTGATGACGGTGACGTGCACGATCATCTATTCCTACCTCGGGATGAGCCGGTTCGACGCCATCAATCATGCGATGTCAACGGTCGCAACCGGTGGCTTCTCCACCCATGATGCCTCGCTGGGCTACTTCAAGAGCCTGCCGATCCTCTGGGTCGCGACCTTCTTCATGACGCTGAGCAGCCTGCCATTTTCAGTGCTCATCCTCTTCATCGTTCGTGGCCGGCTCGACACGCTGAAGGATCCGCAGATCATCGTCTTTCTGTCCTATCTGACGATACTTGCGCTCGCGGCAAGCCTCTATCAGCGGCTGGTCAACGGCGTCGCCGCCAACGAGGCGTTGGCGCATGCCTTCTTCACCGTCTCATCCATCCTGTCGACAACCGGCTTTGCCAGCGACGACTACATGCTCTGGGGGGAGTTCATCGTCGCGCTTGCCTTTGCCGCCACCTTCATGGGCGGCTGCTCCGGCTCCACGGCCGGCGGCATGAAGGCCTACCGTTTCATCATCATCTTCAATTCGATCCGCGCGGGTCTCTTCAAGCTGATCTACCCCAATGCGGTCCACACCGTGCGGTATGGCAAGACCCTCGTCGATATCGACGTGCAGCGCACCGTGTTCATGTTTTTCACGGCCTACATGTTCATCTGGGCTTTCGGCAGCCTGGCGATGGGGGCCATGGGCTACGATCTCGTCACTGCTGTGTCGGCAGTCGCAACGGCGCTTTCCAACGTTGGCGCCGGTCTCGGCCCGATCATCGGGCCGGCCGGCAATTTCTCGACGCTGACCGACCCGGCGCTCTATCTCCTGTCACTGATGATGCTGCTCGGCCGTCTGGAAATCCTCACCGTTCTGGTCATCCTGACGCCGCTCTTCTGGAAGAACTGAGCGGTGGATCACGGCGAGGCGCGCCCGCATCAGGCGGCCTCGGTTTTGCGGCGCGTGCCGGCGCTTTCGATGTAGTACTTCTCATACCGGTGGCGATAATGCTCGGCACCGCCAAAGTCGCTGTACTTTGCCAGTTCCTGCATGTCGGTCTTGTTGAGGATCACACCGAGGATCTTGGAATTGATCTGCGGTTCTGAATGCAACAGCTCCCGCACCAGCCGCGACGGGGTCCGTCCCCATTCCGCGACGAAGAGGAAGCCATCCGCGAGCGGTGTAAAGGCCTTGGCATCGACGACCGGGGCGAGTGCCGCGAGGTCGACGACCACATAGTCGAACGACTTGCGGGCATTGTCGATGAGCTCGGCCATGGCCGGAGACGCAAGCAGGTCATGGCTGTCATACGGGCCGTTTCCTGCTACCGCTTCACCGCCGACCGGGAGGATCGCAAGCTTCGTCTGCTGATCGATCTTGATGCCGGCCGGCCAGGAGGCCTGTCCGGTCAGTGCTTCCACCAGGCCCGACTTCGGCGGCGGATTGATCATCTTGCTGAGGCCCGGTTTGCGGATGTCGGCATCGATCAGCAGGGTCTTCTTGCCGCTTGCGGCGAGCAGGGCCGCGAAATTTGCCGCAATGATCGATTTGCCCTCATCGGGCACCGCCGAAGCGATGCCGATGACGCGTGAACCGTTGCCGGTCAGCATCCGGTCGCAGGCGAGTTTGGCGTTGCGGAAGGTTTCCGTGAAGGACGAGCGGGGTGCGTCGAGCACGATACGGCTGAGACGCTCGAACGAGGGAGCCCCTTGCGTTACCGGCAGCGGCGTCTTGTTTTTCATCAGCTTGGCACGAACGAGATCCGTGGTTCCGGGCTGACGCGGGCCGACCAATGGAATGTAGCCGAAGGAACGGTGGCCGAGGATGGAGCGCACGTCGCCTTCCAGCCGGAAAGTCCGCTCGCGAAACTCCTGGAAGGCGGCAAACGCGCCCCCTGCCATCAGGCCGAGCACCGCCGAAAGGGCCAGCACCATCGTCTTCTTCGGGCTCGAAGGCGAGGCCGGGACGCCGGCGCTGGAAATCACGCGCGCCTTTGCGATCGGGAAGGAGCGCTGCTGCGAGGCCTGCTCGTAGCGGTTCAGATAGGTCTCGTAGAGCGTCTTCAGTGCCGCCGCCCGTTGTTCCAGCTCGCGCAGGTGCACGAGCGAGAGGTTTGCGTTGGCGTTGCGGCCGGTGGTGCCCTCGATGTTTTCCCGCAGCGACGCCTCGCGTGAGCGTGCCACCTCGTACTCGTTGCGGTAGCTCGCCGTCAGCTGCTGCAGTTCCTGGAAGATCTGGCGGCCGACATCGGTTTTCTCCTTGCGGAGCGACACGGCCTGCGGATGGTCGGCGCCGAAGCTCTGGCTCACCTCCTGTTCGCGCTTGCTGACCGCAAGGTAGCGGGTGCGCAGTTCGCGGATGACCGAGTTGTCGCCTTCCTTGGCGGAAATCGTTGCGTTCTTGACGGCTGTTTCCGGTCCCTGGTCGACGATCGCCTGGAATTGCTTGTAGCGCGCAGAGGCGCTTGCGCTGTCGGCCTGGGCAATGATGAGCTGGCTGTTGAGATCGGCCAGCTGCTGTTCCGACATGAGCTCGCCGCGGGCGAGTGTCAGGCCGTTTTCGCTGCGGTACTTTTCCACCTCGAGCGACGCGGCCTGCGTGCGCTGCCTAAGGTCCGCGAGACGCTCCTGAAGCCACACCGAGGCGCGTTCCGTCGCCTCGAAATTGGCATTGAGCTGGTCATTGAGATAGGCGTCGGCGTAGGTCCGGACGATCCCGGCCGCCAGTTGCGGATCACTGGAGCGATAGGCGAGCGAGACGACGGAGCTTCGCGTCACGCGTTCGACCGCCAGTCCCTGCTGCAGCAGTGCCGCCGCCTTCTGCCTCCGGCCGTTGCGGGCCATATCCTCGGAAATCTCCGGCCCGCTCGAAAAGATGCTCGTGACGGACTTCAGCCCGTCCTTGACGACGTCGGATGGCGAACGGGGCGGATTGAGAACCGTGTCGTTGTCGGCAAGGTTCATCTTGTCGACAACACGCAGGGCAAGCTCGCCGGATTTCAGGATTTCCACGGCGCTCGCAATCTGGGTGTCGAGCAGGGCGCTGTTTTGCGGCGGCGCCTGTTCTTCGGCAAACTTCGACAGGTTCTCGTCGAGCAGGATCTGCGTCATCGACGTATAGAACGGCGTTGCGAAAATCAGATAGGCGACACCGAGCGCGATGAAGAGCGCCACGAACAGGCCGACAGTTCTGGCGCGACGGACGACGACCGAAAACAGTCGGTCGAGGTCGATGAAGCCGTCGGGCTCCTCCACGTTGCGCGGTACGACACTGTTGAAGGGGAGACTTCTTTGGTTCATTGGGTCGCTCTGTCCGTTTCCCTTTGGTCCGAAGGCCGGCGCCTCTTCCTTTGAAAGAGGCGCCAGAGCCGGTTATGCGGCGCGGATGCGGCCTTCGTGAGACAGGACCATGTCCTTGACCGAAGCATAGACCGCGTCGCCGAGATCGGAGCGCGCCAGCGCGAAGGCGACATTGGCCGCAATGAAACCTTCCTTGGAGCCGCAGTCGAACGTGCGCCCGTCATAGGGATGGGCGTGAAACGCTTGATTTTGCGACAGTTTCAGCATGCCGTCGGTCAACTGGATCTCGTTTCCCGCACCGCGCGGCTGGTGGGCGAGTATGTCGAAGATCTGCGGCTGCAGGATGTAACGGCCGTTCAGATAAAAATTCGAAGGGGCTTCGCCCATACGCGGCTTTTCGACCATTTGGGTGACTTCGAAGCCGTAGGGGACGGCCGCGCCCTTGCCGACGATGCCATATTTCGAGGCATCTTCCGGTACGCACTGCTCGACGCCGACAACGTTGCCGCCGGTCTGGCGGTAAAGGTCGACAAGGCCGGCCATGCAGCCGCGCCCGCCGTGGCACAGCATGTCCGGCAGGAGCAGGGCGAAGGGCTCGTCGCCGATGAGATCGCGGGCGCACCAGACGGCATGGCCGAGGCCGAGCGGCGCCTGCTGCCGGGTAAAGCTGACGGAACCGGCGCGGGGAAGCATCTCCTCGAGTTCGGAAATCTGGGCATTCTTGCCGGAACGGGAGAGCGACGAGATCAGCTCCGGCGTGTCGTCGAAGTGGTCTTCGATCGCCTGCTTGTTGCGGCTGGTTACGAATACGATGTGCTCGATGCCCGCTTCGCGGGCTTCATCGACCGCATATTGCACGACCGGACGATCGACGATCGTCAACATCTCCTTCGGTATCGCCTTCGTCGCGGGAAGAAACCGCGTTCCATTGCCGGCGACCGGGATCACAGCTTTCCTGACGGTCCTGATACGGTCCATGCTTTTATCCTTTACTTACGTGTGGGCTTTCGCCCGAGGTGGGTCGTTTGGCCGCCACCGCGGTGGCAGGCTTCATGCGTGCGATTGGCGCAAGCAGCCGGCGCAATCGCACGGCGATCGGCATTCTGAGGTGCCGAAGCGCTCTGGGGTTGGTCAGAGCCACCCGGGTGGCTCCGGCCAACGATCTGGATTTCAGGTGCTCGACGAGGCGAAGGAAGGCATGTGCCTCGACGAGGCTTTTCTCGCGCCGGCGCTGCATTGCCTGAGCCTCGGCATCGAGGCTGTGCCTGGCAAGGAATTCCCGGTCGGCCGTCATCATCGCTTCGATGTGGCGAAGTTCGAGCACGCGCGAGATCGAGCCTTCGCGGATGTGGTAGCAATAGCCGGCGGAGGGATCGATGGCGCAGCGCCCGCCATGGGCAAGCGCCGAGGCGAGCAGGATGTAGTCCTCGCCGATCCGGATCGTTTCCTCGAAGCGCAGGCGATGCGCATTCAGGAACCGACGCTCGAAGATCGGCTTCATGTAGCCGAAATTGTAGGTCGAACGGAACAGCACATTGGAGCCGATGAAGGCGGCAAGCGTCAGCGTCCGACGACGCGCAAGCTCGGCTTCGGGAAACATGCGCTCAAGTCTGCCGTCGAGGTTCAGCACGTCGATGTTGTCGACAACGATCCGGGCATCGGTCCTCGATGCAAGACCGATCATGCGCGACAGCCGCCCGGGGCTGACGGTGTCGTCCGCGTCGAGAATGGCGATCCAGTTGCCACGCGCCGCTTCGAGACCGGCATTGCGCGCGCCGCCCGGCCCGCGGTTCTCGGCAAGCCGCAGCAGCCGCACGCGCGGATCGGCGACCTCTTCGACGACCACACAGGTATCGTCCTTCGAGCAGTCGTCGACGACGATCACCTCGACGTCGACGTCTGACTGTTCAAGCGCGCTGTCGATGGCGCGGCGGATCGTGTCGGCGGCGTTGTAGGCCGCGATAACGAAGCTGACGTCGGGAGCGCGTTGCGTCATCAGGCGGTCGCCGCTCCGTACTGCCGAAGCTCGCGCACGCCGATGAGGCCGCTGACGACGCCCGCATGCATGATTGCGCGCAGCGCGTAGCGTGAACGGGCGACCGGCGATCCGAACAGCAGCAGGCTTGCGAGGCCGCAATAGGCGGATTTCGCCGTCGCGCGGGCGATTTCGGCAATTTGCCTGCCGGGTTGGCCCGGCACACTCAAGAGCCGGCCATGGGTCTGGCCGGAGCGGAAGCGACGTTTCGCGAGCCAGGCAAGCCGTGCGCGTTTCTCCGGCACCGGTTCGAAGACCAGGGCGTCCGGCGCATAGGCGAGACGCCCGCCGTCCGCATGCATGTGACGGAAGAACTCCGTATCCTCGCCGCCCGTCTGGCCGAGTGCCAGATTGAACCGCCTGTTGAAAAGGACCGGGCGGGTGAGATCGATGAGGACATTGCAGGTGTAGCCGGTGCGGATCTCGCCATCGACCCAGACCGGCCGGGTCGAATGAAAATCGCCGCGGCGCATCCAGTTCGGAGCCGACAGCGTATACTCGGCGCGAACCGGACCCAGCACGACATCGGCGCCGGTCGCATGCGCGGTATCGAGCAGTTGAACGAGCCAGGTCCTCGACACCGTTTCGTCATCGTCGACGAAGGCGAGATAGTGACCGGTGCTGTTGTCGAGACAGGCATTGCGGGCAATCGAGATGTTGGAAGCCGGGCAATGCACGTAGAGGATCTCGCAAGGCATGGTCGGGCGCATCTGGTTGACCAGCGCCTCGGCACTCGGCGTCACATCATTGTCGGCGACGATGATACGGATCTCCACGTCGGCGGGCACCGTGATGAGCGCGAGGGAATGCAGCGTTTCTGCAAGCTCCGGCCGGCGAAACGTGCACACTGCAATGTCGATCTGTGTCCGGGCCGTGGTGTTCGTCATGGCGCGATCCTCCGGTTGCGCAGAGTGAGCAATTCCCGCCAGAAGCCGGCCGACCAGGCAAAATGCATGACCATTGCCGAGATGGCCGCGAGCGGGCCGTAGGGGTTCCTCTGACCGAGCGCCATCCACATGCCGTAGCCGATGCAGGCCGCGGCCCAGAGCACGACCGGAACGACGGCAAGCCAGCTGACGACCGCGAGCAGCGCGCCGGCCGCGACCGGAGCGACGGCAAGCGGCAGCAACTGCCGGAGGCTCGGCCAGGCATGATGCTTGAGCACATTGCGCGCGCGTCCGCGGCCATAGGCGAAATACTGGCGGAAGAGCGGCCCAACCTTGGCGCGGGGGTAATAGATCATACTGGTGCGGTCGGTCATCCAGATGCGATAGCCCGCCTGGCGGAAGCGATAGTCGAACTCCGCGTCTTCGTTGTGGCTGAAGATCTCGTCGTAACCGCCGATCGCCTGGAAGGCGGAAATGCGCATCAGCGCATGGTGCCCGTGGTCGGCCCAGTGGCTCGTCGCGCCGAGCCGGTGCTTGGCGCCGCCATTGCCGAGCTTGGAGTTCTGGGCGTAGGCCGTCGCCTTCTGGAACGGCGTGAAGCCGACCGTCTGCATGGCGACGACGACCGAGTCCGCGCCGGTCAGAAGAGCCTCCTCGACGAGACGTTCGCAATAGTCGTCCGGATAGGTGCCGTGCGCGTCGATGCGGATCATATAGTCGAACGCCGCGCCATGGCGTTCGACCGCAAGATTGATCGCAGCGCTCTGGATGCGTTTCGGATTGTCGAGGACGAGTACCGCCGGGTCTGCTTCGGCGAGACGCGCTGCGATCTCACGGGTGCCGTCGCTGCTGCCGCCGTCGGCGATCAGGATGGTGCCGTTGAGACGCCGCGCCGCGGGCAGCAGGGCTTCGACGAGGCCTTGCAGATGTTCCGCCTCGTTGAGGCAGGGAATGACGATGAGGACACGTATGCTCATGACAATCCACCTTCGTTCTGGGGCGTTGACGCATTTTGCTGTGCTTGCGGGAAATCCAGCGCGACGCGGGGCGGGGCGGCCGCAGTGACGGCCGAGAGACGGCGCACGAGGCCCTCGCAATCGCTGCGATTGAAGATCCAGGTTTCCGGCGCGCAAGCCGCGATCCGCCGGGATGCGTCGTGGTAGATATCGGAGGTCATCGACCCCATGAGCGCGGCAAGCGCCTCGGCATCAGCCTCTTCGAGCAGCGCGCCAAGGCCGCGTATGGCGAGAAACCGCGCGGTCTCGGTGCCGCGCAGCGCGATCGGCACCCGCCCGAAGCGGCAGCCTTCATAGAGCCGGTTCGGCAGCAGCCACTTGGAGTTCTGGCCTTCCTCGAAGAAGTCGATCGCCCAGGTGAAGTGCACGTCGGAGTAGATCGCGCCAAGTTCTTCCGGGCTGCGATACGGGCCGTGGAACTGCATGAAGGGTTCGTTGCGGATGAAGCCGTCGAAATCGTCGAATTCGCGATAGGCCGGCCGGCCGCGCAGCACGATTTCGAAGCGGCCCTCCATCCGGCGCGAAAAGGCTGCCAGCAGCGCCAGCGATTTGCGGCAGCGCAGGGCACCGAACCAACCGATCCGCCACGGGCCATCTGTGGGCGGCGCTGCCGCGGTCACCAATGGTCGCATATCGGTTTGGTCGAGCTCGAGCACCTTGTTCTCAAGCATCACGGTCGGCGCCGAGATGCCCGATAGCGGGCGGAAATAGTGCTCGACGAAGGCGGGAGAACTGGTGATCAGGAGGCGCGCGTCGCGCCCGAGAAGGCGTTCGCTCGCCCGGAGCGTCTTGCCGGCGATGCCCGGGCGCAAGAGCAGGCGGTGAATGTCGAGGCATTCGTAGACGATCGGCACGTCGCCGCCAAAAAGACCGACGGCCTTCCTGGCGATGGCGAGCATGTCGAGATTGCGGGCAATGATCAGATCGGGACGTTCGACGCCGCGCAGCGCCTGTTTCAGCGAGAGGCAGCTCCTGGCGATCGCACCGACCCGCTGGACGAAGCGGCCGTCATGGGTGGTGCCGAGCTCGACAGGCACGATGCCTTCGATCGTCGCAAGCGGATTTGCGTCGCGCCTGAACCCGGCAAGCGTCACCCTTGCGCCGCCGGCAAGCAGCATCAGCACGCGCCGGCGAACGGCGGGGTCGGCAAGATCCTGGGCGAAGTAAAGTATCTGCAGCATGAACATCCGGTTTTCTGTCCGGCCGCGCCGGACATGGTTCAAATTTGAGCCTTGCGGAGCAGGAAGCCGCGCCCACCGGCGCGGCTTCCCGTCGCCGGCTAGTTCGTCTTGCAGGCAATCGACTCGGCGAACTGGCACTCGTCGCCCGGCGCGGTGAAAGCGACCCGGTCGACCTGCATCGTCGAGGGGCCCTTGTAGGCAAAGGCGCCCATCCAGTCCGTCAGGGTGTCCGTTCCCCAAAGGCTGAAGAAGATTTTCTGCGGGTTGGTCGGGATCTTCGCGGGGTCGGTGACTTCGTGGACCAGCTCGCCATTCACGTAATAGCGGATGCGTTCCTTCTCCCAGACGAAGGCGTAATCATTGAAGCCCTGGTTTGCGCCTCCGGGCACGTCGGCCAGCTTCTCGTTGCCGCCCTTGGCGGAGACGTATTGATTGATCTGAACCTTTGCCGGGTTCTTGCCGAGCACCTCGAAATCGATCTCGTCGTGCGGTTTCTTGTCGGCCGGACCGATATAGGTGAAGAAGGCGGAGTTGAGCCCAGAGCCGTCGGCCGTCTTGATCCGCGCCTCATAGGTGCCGTAGCCGAAGCGCTTGCGGGTCTGGATTTCGCCGCAGGCGTAATTGCGTTCGCCGAGTTTTCCTTCGGTAAACGTCAGCTCGGCGATGCCGTTGGCGACCTTCGCCTGCTTCTTCGACCAGGTGCAGTTCTGATGCCCGCCATTGTTCCAGCCGTCCGAGACGTACCAGACGGCGGTGTCGAGCGTATCGAAATCGTCGATGAAAGACGCACCCGTCGCGGCTTTTTCGGCCAAGGCCGGGCCGGTGAGGCCGGCGGCGACGAGGGTGAGCAGGGCGAGGCGGTGAGGTCGGTTCGATCTCATGGTCAGGTCCTTTGCTGGGGGGAGGGGCCGGCGCGAACAGCCCCAGTCCGCGCACGCGTGTTGCGGGCGGAGCCAGTCCGGCTGCCGGTGAGAATGGCGGTGAGGACCGGCAGCCATCGCTCGGAGAGCGTATAGGCGCCGGTGAGCATGGCGATCGTGGCAAGTGGGGCCAGGCCGTAAAACGCCGGGTAGTAGCCGATGTCCATGCGATTCCAGATCATCCAGAAGAGCACGAGCAGCGGAAAATGGGTGCAGAAGATCCAGAAGCTCAGGCCGCTGCCGCGCGCCAGCGCGGCGCCGATGCTCGTTCGGACGAGAAGCGCGGAAACGGCCCAGGAACCCACGATGCCGGAAATCGCAATCAGGCTGCGCAGGGTCTCGAGCCACACGGGGAAGTTCGGACCATATTCAAAGAGCAGGGTGGACAAGAGCGCCGCTGCGCTGAAGAAAGCGATGGCAATCGGCCAGGAAAATCGATCGAGGCGGTGGATGTCGATGCGATGCAGGCTCATGCAGATGCCGGCGCTGAATCCGAAGAGGATCGACTTCTTCAGAAAGATGCCGTTCGGCACGGGAAGCACCACGTAGGCAAGAAGGACGGCGAGCGTCTGTGCCGGGTAGCGCTTGATCAGCCAGCCGAGCGCCGGCGAAAGCACGATGCAAAGCAGGAGGTCGCGCAGGAAATAGAGGGGCAGGTTGATCGGCATGTCCTCCAGCGCGAAGGCGAGGCTCAGCCACTCCCTCAGGCTGGCTCCGACGACTTCGGGCAGGTAACCCGAGCTGACATCCTTGCTCTGTGCGACGAAAACCAGTGCGAGAAACGCCAGGTTCCACAGGAGGAACGGCAACAGAACGGTTCGAGCCTTGGTCTTCAGTGTCTTGCCATAATCGAAATTGTCGAAGCCGCGACGGAACAACAGATAACCGGAGATCGCGCTGAGGCACGGGACGCCGACACGGAAAAGGCTCTCGCCCAGGAACACGCGCAGCCAGTCGAGCCCGCCGTATGTGCCGGCATAAGGACTGGTCGCCGGATCATAGGGCACGTGCACGAAGACGATGCCTGAGATCAGTACGATGCGCATCAGATTGATCCGCGACGAGATATTCGCGTTCACATCAACGATGTCCGTCACCCCCATCTGGCAGCACGTTTTGAAGCGGCCGTTTCAACAGAGCAGACCAGAGCCCGCACCCAGGAGAGTAGGCTCGGGCGCGGATCAAAATATGGCGCCGCAGCAAACGAATCGGTCTTGATTTGTTGCGCTGCAGCACGAAGAGCTGTCGAGGAACTAGGAAAATAGGCCTATCCGTTCCTGCGGCGCCGGAAAAAACGACGACGTGGCCGACAGTTGCGGAATATTACAGATGCCTGATTTTCCAACGCTTTTGCTTGCGGCTTGGCGCCAAATGCAACGAAAAATTGTGCACTTTTTCTTCTGTATTTCGGCGCGAACCGTGAGATGCGCCGCGTTCTCCGCCGAAATACGGCGAGGGTGAGGCAGTCCCGGCCCCGTTTCGATGGTTACTCGGCCGCCGCGGGCACCGAGTTCGAATCCCCGCGAGAGCGAAGCATGCCCGCCAGTTTCGCCAGCAGCGGCCGTTCGGTGACGAGGGCCAGCGTCAGGTAGATCAGGCCACCGATCGTTGCGCCGGCAAGAACCTGGAGCATAGCGCTTGGAAGCAGCGCTCCGTAGTGTTCCAGCAACAGCCTTACCACGACGGCCATGACGAAAGCCGAGGCGAGCGGCCTCACCGAAATCAGGAAGCCGCGCAGGAAGGGCAGCCGGTCGGCGCGAAAGACCACCCAGGAATAGCCGACAAGCGTCGCGACGTTCACGAGGCAGAGCGCGATCATCGCTTCGACCAGTGATCCGCCGATCGCACCATAGGCGACGGCGGCGGTGGTGGCGATCGCGCGGATCACCGCCCACCAGAAGAGGGTCGTGCCCTGGCCGATGCCCTTTAGATAGGGAATGTAGGTGCTGCAGGGGGTCAGCAGACCTTTTGAGAGCGCGAGCAACCCGAGCACCGGCCAGGCCGCGGCCCATTGCTGGCCGAAGAGTACGACCATCGCCGGTTCGGCGAGCGCCCAGAGGCCGAACATCATTGGCGCAAGCAGCACGGTGGTAACCTGGGTGCTGAGCATCAGCGCTTGCGACCGACGTTGTCGGTCCTCGCCCATATGGCTGAAGGCAGGGAAGAGAACGCCCATGACCGCCGAAAGTACGATCTGGTTGGGGATGCTGGAAAAGCGGTTCGCGGCCGAATAGGCGCCGGCATCCGAAAGACCGAGATAGCGGCTGATGACGACCATCGGCGATTGGAAGGTGACGAAGTTGGCGATCTCGGAGCCCATCATGCCGAAGCTGAAGCGGCAAAGCGAAAGAACGCGACGCGCCGAAAACACGAAGCGGGGAACATAGCCGGATACGGCGTAGAGGCCGGCCAGGCGGATGAATGCGGAAACGAAGAGCTGCGCAAGCAGCGACCACACGCCGAAGCCGAGAAGCGCCGCGCCGACGGCAACGAGCGCCCCGAGGATTTCGGACAGCATGGTCCAGACCGCGTCCTTGCTGAAATTCATTCGCCGCGCAAGCAGCGCGTAGGCGACGTCGCCTGCAAGCTGCAACGGAATGAGCAGGCTCATGATCTCAAGCAGATGGCTTGCCTCCGGCGCGCCGAGCAGGCTGGCGAGCGGGTCGGCGAAGACGAAAAGGCCGAGCGCCATCATAAGCGAAACCGCCAGATTGGCCCAGAACGCAGAGTGAATGAGCTCCATGTCCTCGTCGCGCTGGATGACCAGAGCGGAGGCAAGACCGGCGCCGCCGATCATCGCCAGAAACTGGACGACGGTGAGCGCGACGGCGACCGTTCCGAACTCCTCCGGCGTCAGGATACGCGCCAGAATCGGCACGGTGACAAATTTCAGCCCGAATGTGCCTGTCTTTGAAAGGACGCTCCAGCCGACGTTCCGAGTCACAGACTTGGCGTTTACGTTTGAAGGCATGGTGAGCATCCCGTGATGCCTTTGAAGGATTTCCGACAAAGGGCAAGCGCTAGATTTGAGGTCGCGACCCGGTGGGAGGAGACCACGCAATACTCTTTTAGAGAAACCGCAGGGGCGAAAAGATGGCGAAGCTGACTGTTATTATTCCCTACTACCAGAAGGAGCCGGGTATTCTTCGGCGCGCGCTCGCGTCCGTCTTTGTCCAGAGCTTCCAAGACTTCCATGTCCTGGTGATAGACGATCAATCTCCCTACTCGATCGACGAGGAGCTGCTACCGCTTGCCGACGCGGAGCGGTCGCGCGTGACGGTGATCCGGCAGGAAAACAAGGGCCCCGGCGGCGCGCGCAACACCGGGCTCGACCACGTTCCCGCCGACTCCGAGTTCGCCGCCTTTCTTGATTCCGACGACATCTGGGCCGTCGATCATCTGAAGAATGCCGTCGACAGCATGGGCCGTTTTGGCGCCGACTGCTACTGGGCGTCGATCACCGGCAGCGAAGCCTTCTACTACCATTTCGGCGTCGCCGATCTCGACGAGAGCGATACGGTCGTGCGATTGCAGGAAAGCCCGCTCGTCGTCGAGATTCCCGATCTTTCCAACGTCATGCTGCGGAACTGGAGCTTCCTGCATCTCTCCTGCATGGTGATCGGTCGCAGGCTGTTCGAGACGGTGCGCTTTGATGCGGAACTGCGTCTTGCGGCCGAGGACGTGCTGTTCTTCTGCGACTGCATTCTCGCAGCAACCCGTGTCGTGCTTTGCGATGCGGCCGGTGCCGAGCGCGGGGAAGGCATCAACATCTTCCACTCGATCGACAACGATTCACCGCAGTTCCTGCAGCAGCAATTTAATACTTTCGTTGCCCTGGAGACGCTGGAACACCGGCTCTCGCGCAAGCCATCGGCTGTCGCGTCGATCCAATCCTACCAGCATACGGCCCGTCGTCAGGCGCTCTGGAGCCAGGCACGCCGGCTGAAGCGACGCAAGTCGCCGCAGTTCCGTCTGCTTGCTCGCTGGGTCTTGCGAGACCCCAAGCTGTTGCAAAGCGCATTCGAACTTGCCGTCGGCAAGTTTTCCCGTTCACGCTGATCCGGACAGAAACTCCTTTTCGGAGGAAGAACAAGGCCGCCAGGCGCGGCATCGAACCTATCTCGCATTCTGAAAGAAGGGACCGCCCATGAAGCCCTATTACTGGGAATCTCAGCACGGCAATTTCGGCGACGACCTCAACCTCTGGCTCTGGGATTTCCTGCTGCCGGGTTTTCGCGATGTCCATGACGACATCCTCCTCGTCGGCGTCGGCACGGTGCTCAACCGCGCGCTTCTGCCCGACGGCGTCCGCAAGCTCGTGATCGGCAGCGGTTTCGGCTACGGCACCTTGCCGGACATGCGGGATGCTGCCGAATGGGACCTTCGCTGCGTGCGCGGGCCGTTGACGGCCGAGAAAATCGGCCTTGCGCCGGAGCGCGGCATCGTCGATCCCGCCGTCATGGTCGCCGACATGCCCGAATTCCAGAACCTGCCCAAGCTATACAAGCGCAGTTTCATTCCCCATTGGGAAAGTGCGATCGCCGGCATGTGGCCGGTCACTTGCGGCACCGTCGGGCTGCACTACATCGATCCGCGCGGTGAGGCCAAGAGCGTGATCCGCGAGATCGCGCAATCGGAGTTGATCGTCGCCGAATCGATGCACGGAGCGATTCTTGCCGATGCTTTCCGCGTTCCCTGGGTGGCGGTGACGACATCGGACAGCATCAACAGCTTCAAGTGGAACGATTGGGCAAAAACGGTCGGTGTCGAGTACCGTCCCCGCCATGTGCCGGTCTCCAGCCGCACCGAAGCCATGATCAAGGGGGCTCGTTTCTGGGGCATGGGCTTCGAGGCGCAGACCGTGCCGGAGGCCGCGAATCTTAGGCCCGCCTACGACGAGGTGATGGTTGCCGCGAGAGAGCCGCGTCAGACGTTCCTGCGAAGTGCTGCCAAGCAGGTTCTTGCGGCGCCGTCGACGCTTGCGCTTTGGCAGGCGACCCGGGCAGCGCCGCAATTAAGCAGCGACAGCCGGCTCGCAGAGCGCAAGGAGCGCTTCCAGCATGCCTTGGCCGCCGTGCGGCGCGCCTATTTCTAGAACGCTGTGCAACGGCGCCGGGGGATGATTCCGGAGCGCCTTGCGCTTACTACGATACGATGTGACGGGCGCGCCGTCACGTCTGCAGCTAGCGAGCGCGTTCCGCGCCGACGGGCAGAAGATAGCGCACTGCCGTCGCTCGACCCGTCGTCGTCGTATCGTTGCGAGGCCTGAAGCGTTCCGTCTTGTCGGCAAGGATGCCGGCGGTGACGGCTGGCGCGGCCCCTGGGCGCCGCATGAGGTAACCGATTGCGGCGATCGCGCCGCGTTCCTTCTTCAGGTCGAGAAAGCGGCGGTGCTGGTAGCGGCCACGGACATGGCGCTCATGGCGACGTACGGCAGCCGCCGCTTCACTGTCGAGGTCGTTTGCCGACAGGATGACACGATCGGCCTCGTAGAGACGCTTGAGATCCTCGGTCCGGTGGCTGCCGCTCAGCGAATTGCCGCGCACGATCGCCGCATAGCCGCAGCTTTGAATGACCTTGTAACGCGCGCCCTTCGCCAGCGCACGGAGGTAGAGGTCGTAATCCTCGCCCAGACGAAGGGCTTCCTGGTAGCGAATGCCATGCTCGTCCAGGAAGCGGCGCCGCATCAGCGGCTTCAGAAAGCCGATCTCGCCGCGTTTCATCCCCCGTTGTGAAATATTGCCTTCGACGAAATCAACGAGCCCTAGAAGGCGTGGCTGCGGCGGGAAGTCGTCGACCCTTGGCTCCGCACCCGTCGCTGCGGCCTCGCCCACGAAGGCGATGTTGTCGGCGATGAAATCCCAGTCTTCTTCTGCGAGCAGCCGGCCGAGCCGACCCGGCAGAAAGAAATCGTCTGCGTCGAGGATCGCCAGGATCGGGGAGCGGCTGATGGCAATGGCGTGGTTGCGCGCCGCCGAAGGGCCGCGATTGCTTTCAAAGCGCGCGATCGTCAGCCGTCCGCTGTGATCGTCGGCTGACCGCGCGGCAGCGACCGTCTGGTCGGTCGAGCCGTCGTCGACCACGACCACCTCAGCCGCCTCACGTTCGGCCAGGGCCGAAGCGACTGCGCGGGCGATGGTCGCCTCGGCATTCTTTGCAGCAATGATGACGCAGACGTCTGTCCGGGTGACTGTGGTCATGAGGGCCTCCAGCATCGGGTCTCGCGGGCAGAACGGCGCTTGCGGCCAAGGGAACTGCACCAGTTCTAGGTCGCTGCATGACGAACACGGATCATTGCCGATCCGGCAGATCATGCAGGGCCGGCATGGAATCTTGCCGGTAACGGGCGCACCATGCCGGCCGATCGTGTCGCAACCGCGTCAACGCAGACTTTTTTTGGGAGAACAGGGCGGCAGGCAGATCCAGCCGCGCGGTCAACGGTTGAAGTGACCGGGGCGGTTCAGGTGGCGGGTGTTGCTGCCCGGCTTGTCGTCATTGGCCGATTGCAAAACCTCGGCTGTCTTTTTTCCGCGCTCGCGCGCCTTCCTCCAGATCAGGAAGACGACGGCCAGGAAGTAGCCGATCTGGATCAGGATTGCGCAGATCGCCGTCTGGATCAGCGTGGATGTGAGCGAGCCGTTCAGGAAATAGGTGACGACAGCAAAAACCGTTAGGGCGCCGATCATGCTCACGAAGACGCGTGGTGCATACATGGCACTAGCTCGCAATCGGTTCTATCGTTGCAGACGTCATCGCAAATTGGCCTTTCCTCTGCAGATCTTAATATATTGGCGACGGACATCAGCTGCAACCGGCTATAGCCGCCGCTTCGTTCCATCCAAGCAGGCAAATCTTTATGTCGCGTTTCGATCAGTGACGAACGAATCAAATTCAGTTGATCGTGCGGAAGGGTGGGGGTGAGCAGTCTGGGCCGGGCGACCGATTTTCCACTTTCCGTCGGGGCTACGATCCACGCGTCGCCCGATGGTTGCCGCGGCATGCGCGGCCCGATCAACTTTTGTTACAAGTTCGAGCGATGGGCGGACGCTTTGTGTGCGGCGCAAAGACTTGGTGCGTCGCAACAAAATTTGCGGAATATGAACCGCCGATAACTTTGGCGAGCGGAAAATCTGGTGCCGGAAGCTCAAGGAAAACATCGTCCTGCAAAGATATCGTCATCTACCCGGAAATGTAATTTCAATCATTGGGAACAATACAGGAATGCGTGCGAGGTGATACTTTTTCTCTCAACAATATAACGGCATTCGGTGCGGGAAATATTTCATATTCGAAAGTGGTGATATACGCATTTTGGCCACCGCGGGGATACCCGCCTTTATTTCGCCTTCAAAAAGCAAATCCTTACCAGACGTTCATTATTCACGATGAGCGCGCCCCCGTGTGGGCTGTGGGCCCCTTCTGGGGAGACCGACCAATCGCCAAACGTAAATGGAGTCAGCTCTATGAAGTCTGCGACCAGATCGGCCAATTCGCCGTTTTTCAGTGCCGCAGTGTCTGCGGCCGTTCCGCCTGTGGGCGGTGTTTCGAAGCGTGGCTTCGATGTGCTTGCCGCTTCCCTTGCTCTGGTGTTCCTGAGCCCCTTGTTCCTGATGCTCATGGCGCTCGTCAAGTTTTCCGACGGCGGCAGCATCTTCTATGGCCATCGCCGCGTCGGCCATAACGGAAAGACGTTCCGCTGCCTCAAGTTCCGCACGATGCGTCCCGACGGAGACCGGATCTTGCAGGACTATCTCAAGGCGAATCCGGCCGCCTACGAGGAATGGCGCGCAACGCGCAAACTGCAGGATGACCCGCGTGTCACGATCGTCGGCAGCGTCCTGCGCAAACTGAGCCTCGACGAGCTGCCGCAGCTCGTCAACATCGTGCGCGGGGAAATGAGCATCGTTGGCCCGCGCCCGGTGGTGGAGGACGAACTGGAACTCTACGACAGCGCCGCCGTCTACTACCTGCAATCTCGTCCCGGTCTCACCGGCCTTTGGCAGATCAGCGGACGCAACGATGTTTCCTACGCGACACGTATCGCGTTCGATACCCAGTACGTCCAGAACTGGTCGCTGCTGAGCGACTTCTCCATCGTCGTCAAGACCATTCCCGCCGTTTGCCTTTCGCGCGGCAGCTACTGACGAAACAGCGCCTGAAAGCCCGCACGACCGGTCGCGGGACGGCGCGCCTTCATTCGGGAAACCCAAATGAAAAAACTCAATCTGTCGGGAAAGTCGCGCGGACAGCGCACGCTACCCCGTTTCCTGCGTCATGCGACGCTCATTGCCGCCGCCCTCGCATTCGCCTTTCCGGCCTGGGCCGACGACTACCAGCTCGGCACCATGGACAGGCTGAGAATTCGCGTGGCCGAATGGCAGACAGCGGAAGGCGCTGTCCGTGACTGGTCTGTTGTGAGCGGCGAGTACACTGTCGGTCCCTCGGGAGCGCTGTCCTTGCCGTTCATCGGCGACCTGCCGGCGGCGGGCAAGACGACCACCGAAGTTGGCGAAGCGATCGGCGAGAAGATGCAGACGCTCTTCGGTCTGCGCGATCGGCCGTCTGCCTCCGTCGAGCTCGCGCAATACCGCCCGGTCTATCTCGCGGGCGAAGTCCAGAAGCCTGGCGAATATCCTTTTGCCCCCAATCTGACGGTACTGAAGGCCGTGAGCCTTGGCGGCGGACTGCGCCGTTCGGAAAGCGGCCAGCGCTTCGCGCGCGACTACATCAATGCGCATGGCGATTCGAGCGTCCAGACGGCCGAGCGCAACAGGCTGCTGATCCGTCGTGCCCGCCTTCAGGCCGAGATTGCCGAAAAGGAGGGGATCGAACTGCCGAAGGACCTTCAGGGCGTTCCCGGTATCGATAAGCTTCTCGCAAACGAGACGGCACTGATGGCTTCGCGCGACCGCAAGCAGAAGCTGCAGCTGGAGTCGCTCGCCGATCTGAAGTCCTTGCTCGAAACCGAGATCCAGTCGCTGGCAAAGAAGACGGAAACCCAGAACCGCCAGCTCGCGCTGGTCGTCGAAGATCGCGAGAAGGTGGAAAGCCTTGCCGAAAAGGGTCTGGCGCTCAGCCAGCGCAAACTGTCCCTGGAGCAGCGCGTTGCCGAACTGCAGGCCGCCCTTCTCGACATCGACACGGCTTCGCTGAAGGCCAAGCAGGATGTCAGCAAGGCGGCGCAGGACGAAACCAATCTTCGCAACGACTGGGATGCGCAACTGGCGCAGGACCTGCAAAACACCGAGTCTGAACTCGACACGCTTTCGATCAAGCTCGGCACCAGCCGCGATCTGATGGCCGAAGCGCTGCTGCAATCGGCGGAAGCCGCGCAGTCGAAGGACAACGCGGCAGAGGCGACGATCGGCTATTCGATCATGCGCGAGCGCGACGGCAAGCCGACGGAGATCGCTGCCGACGAAAACACGCCCGTCCTGCCCGGTGACGTGATCAAGGTCGAAGCCAACCTGGCAACCCAGTAGGACCGGCTGTGAAAATTGCGAAGGCGAGCCTGATTTCTCCCGATCGAAACGGTGTCTATGGCACCGTGGCGATTGCGCTGTCGCTGTTCGTCTTCGCCTATTCCTCGCGCTTCGGGCAGGCGTCGATCCTGCTCTATTACGGCCTGTGGCTGCCATTGGTGCTGATCGACTACCGTCGCGTGCTCGGCAACTATGGCTCTCGCCTCTGGATCCTCGGCTTTGCGATCTTCGCCTGCCTTTCGGTCTTCTGGTCGGCGGCGCCGGGGATGACGGCACGAACCGGAGTGCAGTATCTCTCTCATGTCGTCTGCGCCCTGATTGCCATGCGGGTCGTCAGTGTCAGGACACTCGTGCGTGGCGCGATCGCCGGAACCGGCGTCGTTCTCGTCTACTCGCTGCTTTTCGGGGTCTATCACCTCGATCCGCTCGACGGCACCTATAGTTTCGTCGGCGCCTTCGCCTCGAAGAACCAGCTCGGCTTTTATGCCTCGCTCGGCATCTATTTCGCCTTCATCGCGCCGATGGCCCTTGGCGAACGCGGCCTCTGGTTCGCGGTGTCCGGCCTGGTCGGGCTGCTGGCGGCCTACTCTCTCTTTGCATCGCAATCCGCGACGTCGGTTCTGACCACGGTGGTGATCCTCGGGCTCTGGCTCGGCATGCGGGTCGTCGGGCTGTTGTCGCCCGCGCACCGCAAGGGTCTCTTCCTTGCGGCCGCCGTCTGCGGCGTCATGGTCGCCGTTGCGGCGATCTATGGCGGCGGCGTCGATCTCGTGCTCGGGCTTTTCGGCAAGGATTCCACCCTGACCGGACGGACCTATCTGTGGCAGCAGGGCATAGAAGCGGCCATGTCGTTACCGCTGGTCGGTGTCGGCTACCAGGCCTATTGGGTCCAGGGCTTCTCGGAGCCCGAACGCCTGTGGGAAGAGTTCTATATCGCCACACGCTCCGGCTTCCATTTCCACAACACCTTTATCGAGGCGATGGTGGAGACCGGTGCGATCGGGCTCGTCCTTTTGTCCGGCATCCTGCTGATAACCGTGCTCGGTCATACCAAGAGGTTGTTGACCCAGGACCATGACACCCAATCCTCCGTGCTCTTCGGCATCGCATTGTTGTTGCTGGTCCGCTCCTTCGTCGAGATCGACATCATGAATCCCTATCACATCGGGTCGTTCCTGCTCTATTTCGCCGCCGGAAAGCTGACTTTGCCGGAACGACGCACGCAGCTGAACGTCGAAGATCGCCCGCCGTCGTCCGTGTCGGAGATCCCGCTGCGCCTGAGGTATCGATGACCGGCGCCCGGACGACGATCTACGGCATTCAGTATCTGCGTGCCTTAGCCGCGCTCGGTGTCGTCATCTTTCATGCCGCCGAACGCACCGGACACCATTTCGCGATCGGCGCTGCCGGCGTCGACGTCTTCTTTGTGATCAGCGGCTTCATCATGTGGGTGATCAGCGAGCGGCGACCAGTGTCACCGCTCGCCTTCCTGCGCGATCGTATCCAGAGGATTGCACCGATCTATTGGCTCGCAACCGCGGTGATGGTCGTCGGTGGCCTTGCCGGCCTGTTTCCCAATCTCGTCTTGGGCAACGCGCATGTACTCGCCTCTCTGCTGTTTGTTCCCATGCGCTCGCCAAGTAGCGGCGAGATCTGGCCAGTGCTGGTGCAGGGCTGGACGCTGAACTACGAGATGTTCTTCTATGCCGTCTTCGCCGCGGCGCTTCTGCTGCCACGGTCGAGGCGGTTGTTGGCGATCGCCGGCTGCTTCTCGGCGCTGGTTGCCATCGGTTTCGCCGTCGACAGCGATAGCGCGCTCTTCGTCACTTACACGCGGCCCATCATTCTCGAATTCGTGGCAGGCATGATTGTCGCCGAATGCTGGCTGCGACACCGGATACCCGGCGCACTGTCCAGCCTTGCGCTTGTCGCCATTGCGCTTTCAGGCTTTGTGGCGCTTGCCGTGCTTCGCCTGCCATTCGACGAGTTCATCCTTGGGCCCTTGGCCGTCATGCTTGTCTTGGGAACTCTGGGGCTTGAGGCGCAGGGCTGGTTCCGTCCGCGCAGGCTGCCGATGCTGCTTGGCGATGCGTCCTACTCGATCTACCTCTGGCACACCTTTGCGATTTCGGTCGTGGTCAAGGCTTGTGGAATGATGGGTATCAGGCCGCTTACATCGGCGCTGCTGGCAGCCGTTGCGGGGACCGCGCTCGGCGTTTTCGCCTATCTTCTGATCGAAAAACCGCTGACGAAGCGGCTGCGGTCGGGCTTCTTTTCTAGGCCGGTCGAGCACAGGGCCTGACAACCGTGAGCCAACCGGCGCGGCGATGACAGCCGCGCCGGAGGCGGTTTGGGTCTCAGGCGCCCTGATTGCGACGGGAATGCCAGTTCCAGGCCGTGCGGGTGATGTCGGTGAGATCGTATTTCGGAACCCAGCCGAGAATGTCGCGTGCCTTGTCGTTGTTGGCGACCAGGGTGGTCGAGTCGCCTTCGCGCCGGTCGACGAGGTCGACCTGGAATTCGCGTCCCGAAACGTCGGCGATGGCCGTCAGCAGTTCCTTGACGGTTGTGCCGGTGCCCGTGCCGAGGTTGAGCTCGACGCTTTCTCCACCGGAAAGCAGGTGTTCGACGGCGCGCACATGTGCGTCGGCAAGATCGAGCACGTGGATATAGTCGCGCACGCAGGTGCCGTCGCGCGTATCGTAGTCCGTGCCGAAGATCTTGAAGCTCTGGCGCCGGCCAAGGGCCGCGTCGATGGCGAGCGGGATGGCATGCGTCTCGGGTTCGTGCCACTCGCCGATGCGACCTTCCGGATCGGCGCCGGCGGCGTTGAAGTAGCGCAGGATCACCGAGCGCAGGCCCTTGTACTGGCCATAGTCCTTCAGCGCCTGTTCGCAGACCCATTTCGTGCGGCCGTAGGGGTTGATCGGCGCCTGGCGGTGCTGTTCGTCGATCGGCACGCTTTCGGGCAGGCCGTAGGTGGCGCAGGTCGACGAGAAGACGAAGGCTTCGACGCCCGCGGCAAGCGCGGCCGATAGCAGTGTCAGCGTGCCGATCACATTGTTGTCGTAGAAGGAAACCGGGTCCTTCACCGATTCACCGACCTCGATCATCGCGGCAAAATGCAGGATCGCGCGCGGCTTGTGGCGGGCGAGCACCTCGTCGAGCCGCTTGCGGTCGCGGATGTCACCCTTTTCCAGCACGCCCCATTTGACGAATTCCTCGTGTCCGTTTGAAAGGTTGTCGTAAACGACAGGCTCGAAACCCTTGTTGGCGAGTTCGAGGCACGTATGCGAGCCGATGTAGCCGGCACCGCCGACGACGAGGACTTTGTTGCTTTCCATGATGTTTACGATCCTTGGGAGGTTCAAAGAAAATTGCCAAGATTTTTCAACGGATGACGACATAGTTGTCAATGCCGCTCGCAATCAAGCACGCGTCCATGTCGCGTATGTGGCGGTGGTTGTCAGCGCGTTTCTTTCCACACTTCGATTGGTCCCGCTCCCACCGAATTTGATGGGAAAGAGGCGGGAAGGGACAATTATCTCGCTCATGGCAAGGCGCTAGATGCTTCTTTCCGTTCAGCCGGCACATATAGCATATTAATTTACTAGATTTAATTGATTATGCTGATGGTCGCCGTACCATAGCCTCCTGATTTCTGAAGGAAGGCGATCATGACGACGAAACTGAAACGGTTGGCGCTGACCCTGGCGACGCTTGCAACCACCGGCCTGGCTCTGAGCGGTGCCCAGGCGCAATCGGCCGACCCGGTCAAAGGCGGAACGCTGATCTATCTGGAGCAGCAGGCCCATACGAACCTCTACCCGCCGGCGGGCGGTTTCTATCCGAACGGCGGCATCCTCAACCAGATCACCGACAAACTGACCTACCAGAACCCGAAGACGCTCGAGATCGAGCCCTGGATCGCCGAATCCTGGACGGTCAATGCGGATGCGACGCAGTACACGTTCAAGATCCGTCCGGGCGTGACGTTTTCCGATGGTACGCCGCTGGATGCCGCTGCCGTTGCCAAGAACTACGACGTCTTCGGCCTCGGCAACAAGGCGTTGAAGCAGCCGGTCTCCGAGGTCATCAACAACTACGAGCGCAGCGAAGTGGTCGATCCGCTGACGGTCAAATTCTACTTCAAGAAGCCGTCGCCGGGGTTCCTTCAGGGAACGTCGGTCATCGGTTCCGGCCTGGTGGCCGCAAGCACGCTGGCACTGCCCTTCGAAGAACTCGGCGACGCCACGAAGATCATCGGCTCCGGCCCGTTCGTCGTCGAGAGCGAGACGATCGGCAAGGAACTGAATCTGAAGGCACGCGACGAATACAACTGGGGCCCGGCCAAGCTCGAACACCAGGGCCGCGCCTATCTCGACGGCATCAAATACATCATCACCGGCGAAGACAGCGTGCGCATCGGCGCGCTGCTCGCGGGCCAGGCGGACTTCATCCGGCAGGTCCAGGCCTATGACGAGCGCCAGGTCGAGACCCAGGACTATCAGATCTACGCGCCTTCGACGCGCGGTGTGAACAACAGCGTCGTCTTCCGCCCCGACAACCCCCTGGTGGCTGACGTCAGGGTGCGCCAGGCGCTGCTGCACGCGACCGACACCAGGGAAATCGTCAGCACGCTCTTTTCCGCCAACTACCCGCAGGCGACATCGATCATCGCGTCGTCCGCGCTCGGCTACAAGGATATCTCGGCCAAGCTCGCCTTCGATCCCGAGAAGGCCAAGGCCCTGCTCGATGAAGCCGGCTGGTCGGTTGGCGCCAACGGGCTGCGCCAGAAGGATGGCAAGGAGCTCGTGCTGACGGCTTACGAGTCCCTGCCGCAGCCGCAGAACAAGGAAACGCTGCAACTGGTCGCCCAGCAATGGGGCAAGGTCGGAGTCAAGCTCAGCGTGCTTGCCGGCGACAGCGGCAGCAAGACGGTGGATGACCTCGACCCGCTGAAGACGCCGGTATCGCCAGCCATGGTCGGCCGCGCCGATCCCGATGTGATCAAGAGCCAGTATTATCCGAAGAACCGCGACGTGCTGCGCCAGAAGGGCGGGCTCAGCGACAAGGTCCAGAGCTTCGTCGACACCAAGCTGAACGGCCTGCTCGATGCGCTGGCTTCCGAGCCGGATCGCCAGAAGCGCCTCGCGATTGCCGGCGAAGTCCAGGACTACGTCGTCGACCAGGCCTATGCGATCCCGATCTTCGAGGAGCCGCAGGCCTATGCCGGTGCACCTTACGTTCAGGGCGTTGCCTTCGAGGCTGTTGGACGCCCGAGTTTCTACAGCACCTGGCTTGCCGAACACTGATCGGTTCGACGGCCACCGCAACGCCGGTGGCCGTCGTTTCTGAAAATCCGCATGCGCGAGGAACGGATCATGTCCGGCTATTTGCTCAATCGTGTTGCTCAGGCGTTGTTTGTGCTTTGGGCCGCTTTCACCATCTCTTTCGTCCTTTTGCAGGCGATGCCCGGCGACGCGATCCTCATCAAGTTCCAGAACCCCGATCTCGGTCTGACTGCCCAGCAGGTCGCCGAAATCCGCGCCTCCTACGCCGTCGACAGTTCCGTGCTGGTGCAATACGCCCGGACGATCGGCAAGTTCGTCGCCGGCGACTTTGGCTACTCGGTTCAAGCTGGGGTGCCGGTTGCAAGCCTGCTTGCGGCGCATCTGCCGGCAACGTTGAAGCTCGCAGCGCTCGGCTTCCTGCTTGCGGCGGTTCTTGCGACCGCCATCGCCTTTCTCTCCAGTCTCGCGCCATTCGCCTGGCTGCGTGGCGCTTTGCAGTCGGTTCCCTCGCTTTTCATTTCGATCCCGACCTTCTGGCTCGGCATCATGCTGATACAGCTCTTCTCCTTCCGCCTGAAACTCGTGCCGGTCATCAACCCTGGTCCCTGGCAGGAACTGATCCTGCCTGTCGCGACACTCGCCGTGCCCATTTCCGCACCGCTGGCCCAGGTACTCGTTCGCAATATCGATGAGGTGTTGACCCGCCCCTTCGTCGCCGTCGCCCGGGCGAAGGGTGCCACCCGCCTTTGGGTTCTCTGGAGGCATGTCGCGAAAAACGCGCTTCTGCCGACGCTGACGATTGCCGGTGTGCTCTTTGGCGAGCTGATCGCGGGGGCCGTGGTGACCGAGACCGTCTTCGGGCTGAACGGCATTGGCGGGCTGACCGAACGCGCCGTCGGCAGCCAGGACACAGCCGTGCTTCAGGCGATCGTGGTGCTGTCGGCGCTGGCGTTCGTGATCATCAATCTCACCGTGGACCTGCTCTATCCGGTGCTCGATCCACGTCTCAGGACAAAAACGGGAGCGGTTGCATGACGACCTTCGATACGCTTCACGATGACGGCGTTTCACAAACGACGCGAAAAGGCGAATGGCGCCCCGGCGCGGCATCGCGACTGCGCCGCGTGCCCGTGGGGCTAGGCCTTGCCTGGCTTATCCTCGGCACGGTTCTGCTCTGGGCCATCGCTCCCTCGCTTTTCACCGCATTCAACCCGCTTGAGGGTGTCGGCGGAGAGCAGTTGCGGCGGCCGAGCACCGAGCATCTTCTCGGAACAGACGCGCTCGGACGTGATCTCTACGCCCGCATCGTTCATGGCGCCGTTCATTCGCTGACGGGCGCCTTTGTGGCCGTGGGTCTCGGGCTCGTCGTTGGTACCGCTCTTGGTGTGATTGCCGGCTCGGTGCGGCGGCGCCTCGACGACGCGATCATGCGTGTCGTCGACGTGCTCCTGTCGATCCCTCCGCTGCTGCTTTCGCTGAGCATCATCATCCTGCTCGGCTTTGGAACCGTGAACGCGGCAATCGCTGTTGGCGTCACCTCGGTCGCGGGGTTTGCGCGGCTGGCGAGGGCGGAAGTCGTGCGTGTCCGCCGCAGCGATTACGTCGAGGCGGCCTTCGGCAGTGGCGGAACTTTTGCCTCGGTCCTTTGGCGTCACATCCTGCCGAACTCGCTGACCTCGGTTGTCGCCTTTGCGGCGCTGCAATTCGGGTCGGCTGTACTGCAGATCTCCACCCTCGGTTTCCTTGGTTACGGCGCGCCGCCGCCGACGCCGGAATGGGGGCTGCTGATCGCCGAAGGACGCAATTACATCTCGACCGCCTGGTGGCTGACAACCGCGCCCGGAATCGTGGTCGTGCTCGTCGTGCTGGCGGCCAATCGCGTCAGCCAATCCTTCGGAAGGGCTGCGGCATGACTGTCATACCAGCGCCAATCACTCCTGTTCTCGAGGTTGAGGACCTCTCAATCGCCTATCGTGACGGCAGCGGGGAACGTCGTGCCGTCCACGATGTTTCGTTTCGCATCGATCCGGGCGAGGTTGTCGCCCTTGTCGGTGAATCCGGTTCCGGCAAGACCACGACGGCACAGTCTCTCATCGGTCTGCTCGCTCAGAATGGCCGGGTGGAACGGGGCAGCATCCGGCTCAACGGAACCGACATAGCGCGTTGGACCGACCGGCAGCTCGATACGGTGCGCGGCGCCAGGATCAGCCTCGTGCCGCAGGATCCGGGAAGTTCGCTCAACCCGGTCAAGACGATCGGCTCGCAGCTCGGCGAAATCTTCCGCATCCACACGAAGCTGCGGTCCGACGAGATCGAGGCCCGTGTGCTTTCTCTTCTTGCCCGCGTCGGCTTGAGCGAGCCGGCACTTCGGGCGCGGCAATATCCGCATGAATTGTCGGGCGGCATGCGCCAAAGGGTGTTGATCGCGATCGCGATCGCGCTGAAGCCGCAACTGATCATCGCCGACGAACCGACGAGCGCGCTCGATGTCACGGTACAGAAGCGCATCCTCGATCTCATCGACGAGTTGCGCGCCGAGTACGGCACGGCCGTGCTTCTGGTCACCCACGATCTCGGTGTTGCGGCCGACCGGGCCGATCGGATCGTCGTCCTGAAGGATGGCCGGATCCAGGAGCAGGGCGCGACGGGTGCCATTCTGGCCGCACCGCGCAGCCCGTACACGAAACAGCTGCTTTCAGACGCGCCATCCTTTAGCGCACCACCGCGGTTGGCGGCGGTTCGGCCGCCCGTTGCGCACGTTCCGGACGATATCGTCGTTGTCGACGGACTTGCCCGTGAGTTTGTTCGCGAGGCTGGTGGGCCTCCATTGCGTGCCGTCGACGATCTGAGCTTCCGCGTTCGTCGGGGAACGACCCATGCGATCGTCGGGGAATCCGGGTCCGGCAAGACGACGACGATCCGCAGCATCGTCGGCTTCGACCGGCCGACGGCCGGCCGGATCGAGATCGACGGCACCGACGTCTCGCGGCTGACCGGGGAAGGGCTCCGGCAGTTCCGTCGCAAGGTCCAGCTCGTCTACCAGAACCCCTACGGCTCCCTGGACCCGCGTCAAAACGTGCTGCAGATCGTGACCGAACCCCTGGCGAACTTCCCGGGATTTTCGCGTTCCGATCGCGAAGAAAAGGCAAGGGCGATCCTTGCCCGGGTCGGCTTGCCCGAGGAAGCCTTGGGGCGGCGGCCGCATGCGCTTTCTGGCGGCCAGCGCCAGCGCGTTGCCATTGCGCGGGCGCTGGTGCTCGATCCGCAACTGGTCGTGCTCGACGAGGCGGTTTCCGCGCTGGATGTCAGCGTGCAGGCGCGCATTCTCGACCTTTTGGACGAACTGCAGAGCGAGCTCGGCCTCACCTACCTCTTCGTTTCCCACGACCTCGCGGTGGTGCGCCAGATCTCGGACACCGTTTCGGTTCTCAAGGACGGACGGCTGGTCGACGGCGGAACGGTTTCCGAGGTCTTTGAAAACCCGCGCAGCGATTACACCCGCGAACTCATCAATGCCATTCCCGGACGCAAGCGCCGGGCCGCAGCCTGAGGCAGCGGATGACAGACAGGACCGACCATGATTGAGACGACGCCACGCAAGCGCCTTGGCTTTTTCACCCGACTGCTCGACGACGTTCCAGCCGGCACCCGCTACTACTATGCAAAGGAACAGATCGTGACGGCCGAGCGCTTCGGCTTCGATACGGCCTGGGTCGCGCAGCACCATTTCCACGCCGACGAAGGCGGTCTTCCGGCGCCTCTGGTGTTTCTCGCCCATGTCGCGGCCGAGACGTCGCGCATCCGTCTTGGCACCGGCGTCATTACGCTGCCGCTCGAAAACCCGATCCGCGTGGCAGAGGACGCGGCTGTCTTCGATCTGCTTTCCGGTGGGCGGTTGGAAGTGGGCCTGGGGACTGGCGGAACGCCGTCCTCCTTCACGGCCTTTGGACTGGAGAGCGCCGAGCGCGGTGCGGTCTTCGGTCGGCATCTGCAAACGCTGCTTGATGCGTGGGCGGGGCGCAGTCTTGCGGGCGGCGATCGCCTCTACCCGGCAGCGCCGCAACTGCTCGATCGTATCTGGCAGGCAACCTTCTCCGTCGCAGGCGGCGAGCGTGCGGGCCGGGCCGGCGACGGCCTGATGTTGTCGCGCACACAGCCGCGGCCCGACGACAAGCCGCATGCCTCGCTGGCGGACTTGCAGGATCCGATCATCGACGCGTATCTGCACGCGCTTCCGTCCGGCCGCGCGCCGCGCATCCTCGGCTCTCGTAGCCTGTTTATCGCCGACAGCCGTGCCGAAGCGCTGCGGCTTGCGGAGGTCGGGTTGAGACGGGGCGCGGAGCGGCTGATCGCGAGCGGCCACAAGGTTTCCGGCAATTCGCTTGCCGACCTGATTGCCGCATTCGACGTGCACGTCGGCTCCGTCGACGATGTCATCGCCAGCCTCAGCGCCGACGAGACGCTCGAACGTGTCACCGACCTGGTGTTCCAGGTCCATTCCGTCGACCCACCACACCCGTTGATCCTGCGCTCCATCGAACTCATCGCGACCAAGGTCGCGCCGGCGCTCGGCTGGTCGCCGCAGGAAAAATTCCACACCCGGCGCTTCGGCGCCGTCGGTTGAAGCGGGCCGGACCGCCGGTTCCATTTGCAAGAGGAGACGAAGTCATGACCATTGCGTCACCGGATATCATCGATCTATTGGCCGGCATCACCGCCGGATCGGCACTCGACCGCATTCGCACCCAGCGGCCAGAAACCCGCGAGCAGGCACAGAAAAGTTATCTCGCGCTCTTTCAGCCGACGGACTTCGGCGATGTGTCCGCGGCAGAACGGCATGCCGTCGCCAGTTTCGTCGCTGGCCTGCATCGCCAGCCCGACATCTTCGAATTCTACATCAGCCCGTTTGAAGAAAGCGGCTCCGATCGCTGGTTGATCGAAGTCATCAAGGCCGAGATCGGGGCAGGGAGGGCCAAGGGGCCCTATGGCCAGTATCCCGACGGTCCCTTAAGCGGTGAGAACGAAACCGGTCCGCTCTATCAGCTGTCGCCGGCGAGCCGCGAGGCGCTCGGCCCCAAGTTGTCCGCTGCGCTGGAGCACGCGCACCTGCTCGTCTTCCACCCGCGTGATGCCAGCCCGCGAGCGCTGCAGGCGTTGCTGGATGTGGGCTGGACGACCAATGGCGTCGTGACCCTGTCGCAGCTCGTTTCCTTCGTCGCGTTTCAGATCCGGGTGATCGCCGGCCTTGCAGTGCTGTCGACTGCTGCCAAGCGCGTCGCCGCGTGAGAATTCAAGAGGATCTGCAAATGACCGAACACCCCATTACCCCACCCGTCGACAACCCGCCTGTCACCTTCACGCAGGCTGAGATCGGCTGGACCCCGTGGCTCCAGCCGCTGGCCGAAGACGACCTGACAGAGCGTCACCTCAAAGGCCTGGTCGAGGCCGCGCGGGCAAAATCGCCGTATTTCCGTCTGCTCGTGCGCGATCCGGAGGTACTTGAAGCGCGCACGAAAACCGACAAGGACATCTTTTACAATAGCCGCTCAGGTCTGCCGCGCGCCGAGCGCGAACTGGCGGCTACGGCGGCATCCAGATACAACGGTTGCATTTTCTGCGCCTCGGTTCACTCACGCTTCGCGTCGCATCACTCCAAGCGTGGCGAGGACGTTCAGAAGCTTCTCGACGAGGGCGTCGAAGCTGATCTTGGCGAACGCTGGAATGCGATCGTTGCCGCATCGGTCGCCCTGACCGCGACCCCGCCTATCTTCGGGGACGAGCACATCTCCCGACTTTCGGCTGCGGGCCTTGACGAGCTGGAGATTGCCGACGTCATCCACGGCGCCGCCTTCTTCAACTGGGCGAACCGGCTGATGCTCTCGCTTGGAGAGCCGACACCGGCCAATTGAAGTCTAATCCTTGTAACGGTCAGCCGTTCTACTTTGGCTCAATTAGAAAAGCCCGCAACTTCTTGCGAAGTTGCGGGCTTCCTTCATCCGAGTTTAATCGGATTAGAAGTTACGCTGCAGACGGACGAAGCCCGAGACGTAGTCGCGGTCGGTCGTAGCCGTCACGTCTTCCTTGTTGTACTGGACCGATACACGGGTCGCGAGACCTTCGGTGATCGCGTAGTCGAGGGTCACGCCAGCGCGCCAACGGTCGAGGTCGCTGTTGAACTTGTAGTCGCCCCAGTACTGAGCGCCGGGGGTGATCTTCAGCTTGTCGGTTGCCTTGAAGGCGTACGACGCGGCAACGGTCCACTCCGAAGCGTTCCAGTAGGCGTTCGGGTCGGAAGCCCAGATACCAGCAACCTGGAACGTGCCCGGGCCGAGGTCAGCTGAGAGCAGAGCACGGATCGCGCCTTCTTCAACTTCGGTGTCGTAGCCGCCGAGCAGGTCGAAGGATACGCCGCCGACCGTGGCCGAAACGATGGCTTCGATGCCAACGCCGTTCGGCTTGGTCGTTGCGCCTTCGAGTTCGTCAACAGCGATACCGGCCTGGAACGAACCGGCGTCGTAGAGGTAGGCGATCGAGTTGAACTCGGTGACGTTGCCGAGCGAGTCGGATTCGCCGTTCAGGCCCTTATCCCACCAGCTGTAGAAGAAGCCGGCCTTCAGGCCGCCGAGCTGGATGTAGGCTTCATCAACGTCGATGCGGCTGTCGCCAGCGTCCGAATCGTTGTCGGCGTTGAATTCAGCGGCGAAGAAGCCGGTGAGCGTGCCGAACTCGGTGTCGCTCTTGGCGTCGAACGAGATGTAAGCGCGCGAGAAGGCATCCCAGTCAGACGTGCCGGCATCGCCCCAGCCCTGACGGTTGTTGACTTCGTTCGGGCCGAAGGAGGTCTGGAAGCGGATGAAGCCGCCGATCTTGAGGCAGGTTTCGGTGCCCGGGATGTAGAAGTAGCCAGTGCCGAAAGCGTCGCAAACGCGAACGTATTCCATGGGCTCCGGCTCGGCTGCGACGATTGCGTCGGCTGCCTGGGCGCCGGAAACTGCTGCGAGAGCAGCAGCGGAGCCGAGAAGAAGGCTTTTGATAGTCATTCGATCGATCTCTCTAATGGTTATCAAGGTCAACAAGGCCCGGCCCTGGTGTCCCCCAGAGATTTATCGGTTACCTCGCTCGCGCTGCTACGAAATGAACCAACCGCGATGACTCGCAGCGGGCAGCGGCGACACCGCTATCACAAAAAACAAGACAGTTATGCAACAAACGCGTTTCGGGCGTTTGTTAAGAACTATTACTATAATCTGTTGCATAACAGCAACTATCATATATTTCTAAAATAAGGTTATCTGAATAACGATAGTAATGAATCCGAATTATATTAAAGCCGAAGTCATTATATGACAAAATGCTCTCATAAAAACTTCACAGTTTGCACATTGACGTCTGAATTTTGTTATTTTACGTAGAGCCGGCCTTTGAGAAGAGAGGCTTCCGGTGACGGCGCCGTCAACTATCAACAGTTGGCGGCGCAATTACTTCTTAGGGTTATTCTTGCGGTTTTTGAGTGCCGCTGATGTGCGGAAAGCGGCTCCTGAAGAACTACTGCGTCGTCGCGACGGGCGGCTCGGTGTTGCGCCTTACGACTTTGCCTTCCTCCGCCTTGTAGAAAAACTGACTTGAGACGAGCCAGCCCTTCAGAGGTCGAAGGGGTGGAATGCAGGTCAGCAGCATGAAGGGGCCGGTGACCAGCAGGTGAACCCAGAGTGGTGCGCTGTACTGGACTTCGAGCCAGACGCCGAGAAAAACGCTCGGTACGCAGGCAAAGCAGATGACGAAGAACGCAGGGCCGTCAGCCGGATCCGCGAACGAGTAGTCCAGGCCGCAAACTTCGCATTCCTTGCGCATTTTCAGGAAGCCGCTGAAGAGGTGGCCCTGGCCGCAGCGCGGGCAGCGACCGCGCAAGCCGGTCTGCATGGGCGGGATTGGCGGCCAGTCACTATCGGAAGACATGTTCGCTCCTTTCAGGCGTTCTGGTTGGCGCCTGGCTTTGGCGCCGAGATTGCCTGGGTGCGCGGCCAACCTAATCTTGGGCCGCCTCAGGCTCATCAGGATTAGGCGCCGAAAAGCATACATTGTCAAATTATTGTATGCATACATACATGCGACAATTTCGCCCGGTGGCCTTCTACACCACGAAGCTGGAGGCGGCCGGGGACTGGCCGATGAGGTCGGTGATGACCAGAAGGCTGCGTCGCAGCTCGGCGTGGCTGGCGGCCGCCCCGAGGCCGAGGCGCACGGCTTCAGGCGGCGCGCCGAGCGCAAAGGCGTCGCTTGCGACGACGCTGATGCCGGCCGCTTGCAAGCGCGCGCTGAGCTCGCCGCGCGTCCAGGGGGGCGGCAGGCGCAGCCAGGCATGAAAGGCGTGCGGATTGGTTTGCGCGACGCCGGCTGGAAGAAGTTCTGCGACGATGCGCTGCCTCGCGGCCGTCTCGCCGCGTATCGCCGAAAGCGCGGCGTCGGCCGTTCCGTCCTCGATCCAGCGTGCCGCGATGGCGGCCGCAAGGGGGGATGCCATGCCGACCGTTGCCCGGATTGCGCCCTCGATGCGGACCGAACTGCGGCTGTCCGGCACGACGAGATAGGCGATGCGCAAGGCGGGAGACAGGCATTTTGCCAGCCCGCCGACATAATAGACGAGGTCGGGCGCCAGTGCCGCGAGTGGACGCGGCGCGGCCGCGGGAAGGGCACCATAGGCATCGTCTTCGATGATCGCCACGCCGTGCCGCCTCGCGATGGCGACGATCGCCTGGCGCCGCTCGAGCGACAGCGTCGCTGTCGTGGGGTTGTGAAGTGTCGGATTGCAATAGAGCGCCTTCGGCGTTTCCTTTGAGCACAGGTCTTCGAAAGCCTCAGGGATGAGGCCTTCGTGGTCCGTGGAGAGACCCTGAAGCCTGATGCCGAGATGGGCTGCGAGTGCGCGGAGGCCGGGATAGGTGATTGCCTCGGCGCAGATCATCTCCCCGGCTTTCGCCAGGCTGCCAATCGTCGCAAGCAGCGCGCCCTGCGCGCCGGCGCAGACAAGCACGCGCTCCGTCGGAACGGCGACCAGCCTGGGTTTCAGCCAGGCCGCGCCTGCCGCGCGGTTGTGCGGGGCGCCGCCGGGAGGCTGGTATCGCATCAGGAGTTCAAGCCCGTGATCGGCCTGCAGCGCGGCCATGTCGTCCCAGAGGCGCGCGGCCAGGATCGGGTCGTCGAACAGCGGCGGCAGGTTCATGCTCATGTCGACGAGGCCACCGGTCGGCGCGCGGCTGGTCCGCAGGCGCCGTGTCTTGACATAGGTGCCCTGACCCACGCGGCCCTCGACGAGGCCGCGGTGTCTTGCCTCGTTGTAGGCGCGGCTGACGGTGGTGAAATCGATGCCGAGCGTCTCGGCAAGGGCGCGTTGCGGCGGAAGCCGCATGCCTTCCAAAAGGCGCCCCTCGCTGATATCGGCGGCAATGGCATCTGCGATGGCGAGATAGAGAGGCCCATCCGATTTGCGGATTGCCGGTTGCCACGTCGTTTCCAGGCGCTCGTCCGTCATTGCAATACCTCTTTCTGAATTGTATGGATATTGCATGGTTTCCGGATCTGGGGCAAGTGTCTGCAGTGGTGAATGAAGGCGGCGATCCGCGACCAAGCGTCGCCTAGCGCGTCACGCTGGCCGCCGCCAGCAAGGCGCCGAAGCCGACGAGAAGGGCGCCGAAGGCCCGATCGATCCAGTGGCGAAACGTGAGAAGGCGAAGTCTGACCGTGGGTGAGGAAAAGAACAGCGCAACGATCGCGAACCAGATCAGATGTGCGGCCGAGATGAAGGCGCCGTACGCCATCTGGACGGATAGAGCCGTGGTCGGCTGAACGACTTGCATGAACAGACTGACGACAAAGATCGTCGTCTTTGGATTGAGCGCATTGGTCAGGAAGCCCATGCGCAGCGCGGCCAGGCCGGAGAGGGCGACACGTTCCGTCGAAGCGGCGGCCTTGGCTGGCTTCGCACGCAGCATGCTGATGCCAAGCCAGATCAGATAGGCGGCACCGACGAGCTTCAGCACGGTAAAAAGCAGCAGAGACTGGCGGATCAACAGGCCCACCCCCAGCAAGGTATAGGCGACATGAACCCAGACGCCAAAGGCGATGCCGATAGCCGTCAGGACGCCCGCCCGCCGCGACAAAAGCAGGCTGTTGCGCGTCACCATCGCAAAGTCCGGCCCCGGACTGATGACGGCGAAGATCGTAATGGTTATCACAGCTAACAGTTCAGTCATTGTCTTTCTCACTCTCCTCTCTCTACTGTGCTTCTGTAGAATGCTCCATGAGAAACGACTAACGATGAGTTCTGACACTTTCGGTGAGTTTCACTCACAGATACATGCGACGCGGCTTCCGCCGCTTGCGGCGCTGCGGTGTTTCGAGGCGGCGGCCAGGCTGGAGAGCTTCAGTCGCGCTGCGGACGTGCTCCATCTGACGCATGGTGCCATCAGCCGTGCGGTCCGGCTTATCGAAGACGACCTCGGTGTGGCGCTCTTCGAGCGCCGAAGCCGCCGCGTCTTCCTGACGGAAGCCGGGCGAAAGCTGGCGGCGGCCGTGCGCGACGGCTTTGGCCTGGTGGAGAATGCCGTCCGGGAGATCAGGGAAGTGTCGCAGATGCCGACGCTGGTGGTTTCCTGCGAGCCGACCCTGCTGATGCGTTGGCTCATTCCGCGCCTTCCGGATTTTCAGGCACGGCATCCGGGAGTGTCCATCCACCTCGTCGCCGGAGGCGGGCCGGTGTCGCTCGGGCGGGGCATCGATCTGGCGATCCGTCGTGATGATTTCCCCTGGCCGGATGGTACCCATGCCGTGCCGCTGTTTCCGGAGCGAGTAGGTCCGGTCTGCCGCGAGGACAAAGCTCTCGCGTTCTTCGATGTAGCCGAGGTTGGCGGTCCGCTCCGATTGCGCAGCGACGCGGTGCTCTTGCATACGCAAACGCGGCCGAATGCATGGGAGACCTGGGCGAAGGCGGCCAATTGTGCGGTGCCCAAGCAGCGCGGCCAAAGCTTCGAACATTTCTACATCAGCCTTCAGGCGGCGATCGCCGGGATCGGCGTGGCGATCGGGCCATGGCAGCTCGTTCGCGACGATATCGCCAATGGCATCCTGAGCGCGCCAGTCGGCTTTGTCGAAGACGATTCGCGCTATCATCTGCTGTCGCCGTCAGCGATCGGCGAACAGGGAGCAAGCGCGGCACTACGCGACTGGCTGCTGGCCGCATCGATTTGAAACGGATCGTTTTCATTTCTGTTATTTGCATAAAGGCCAGCAACGTCATACGTTTAACGAACACGCGCAGCTTTCTGGCGATGCCATTTGCCGGGAAGGCGCGCGGAGCACGTGATATGCAATCGATTCGACCATCGGGTCCTGGAGCGGCGCCATGAACATCCTCAAAATCAATCTCGGCCGGGAGTGCGGCATGTCACGTCGCCCCCTTTCGCTGCGCGCAACGGCATCGAGGATGACGGTTGGCGCGTTGAAGGGACTGGTCGTTCCGGCGGCAGCCGCATGCCTTCTCGCGTTCGCAGCTCCGTCGTTGGCTCAAGCCGCCAGTTGCAAGGATTCGGCAGCGCCGGGAGCCGATTGGACCGACTGCAACAAAAAAGCCCTGATGCTCGGCGGCAGCGATCTTCAGGGCGCCAATCTCGTCAACACCGACTTCACCCTGACGGACCTGCGCGGCGCGAACCTGACGGGAGCCAATCTGGAAAAGGCAACGCTGGTTCGGTCATCCGTCGCGGGCGCGGTGGCGAACGGTGCGAACTTCGCCAAGATCGAAGCCTATCGCTGCAACTTCGCCGGAATCTCGGCGGAGAAGGCGTCGTTCATCAATTCCGAGTTGCAGCGCGCCAATTTCAGTGGTGCCCGATTGACAGGCACGAGCTTTGAAAAGGCCGAACTCGGGCGGGCGAACTTCGACAAGGCGGAACTCACCGGAACCAGGTTTAGCCATGCCAACCTTTCGCGCGCCGATCTCACCAACACGAGTTTCTCCGGCCCGATTGATTTTCAAGGGGCGTTCATGTTCCTGACGCGCGTCGAGGGCGTGGACCTGTCGGAGGCGACCGGGCTTGAGCAGGAGCAGGTCGACATGACCTGCGGCGACAGCTCGACCAAGCTTCCCGCCGGCATGAACACGCCAGGAAGCTGGCCCTGCGCAAGCGACTGATTTCCGTCGCGGAGTGGCGCTCTCAGCCGGTTGTCATGCCCGGTGCCGGCTTGCGGCGATCTTCAGGCATTCCTTGAAGGCTGCAAGATCGGTCAGGCGGTCGGCCTCCGGTACTTCGCGCTGAACGAGCCTGCCCTCCCTTCGAAGGATGCCGCCATCCAGCATGAGGTTGTCGGCCATGTCGAAGTCTTCGATGCTGAGGCCGTCCGGACCCGCCATGCGCCCATCGGGACGCAAGGCAGCGTTGCCGCGGTAGTGGTCGTGCAAGATGCGCTCGTAGTAGCTGCGGGAGGTGTTGGTATAGGCGTAAACGTGCTTGCCGCGGCCGCACATGAAGCCGAGCTCGAACACCGTGCCGACATCGGCACTGATGCCGCGAAACGGCGTCAGGTTGGCGATGATCATGTCGGCGGCAAGCATCATGCCTTCGTCCACGGCGTAGATCGCAAGGCCGCGCTGGTGCTTGGTCGGAGCCGGAGGAATTTCGAGATCGCCCGGCACGAGCGGCGTGAATCCGGCTGCGCGGGCCAGTTCGGCCTTCTCTTTCTGGATCTCGACCGAATTGGACAGAAACACTTCCGGGCCAGCGAGATAGACTTTCACGCGCATTCCTCCTCACAACTTCAAGCGGCCAATCTAGGAGAGCCGCAGCGTCGAGCCTAGCCATCGACAGCGGCTTGCCCACGGGTTTTTCAGTACCTTTGGCCCGATTGCAGCAGGGCGTGCATTTGATCAGCGGAAATGATCTGCGGCCGTTCATGGCTTGCAGTCGTGCACGCTCAAGAGAACTGGAGCAGGACCACCGGGTGATGCCGGGACGGCGAAGGCGCAAAAATGCGGTCGATCCTGGCGCGGACTTGAAGCGGCAACCTATGCCAGCCTTGCGTGCATCGCCAGGCGGAGTCTTCCAAGACCGTTCGAGGCCCGCTCCCTCCGGGTGACTGCGCGCTCCGATGGGATAAAGACCGATGGTTTTTGACGAATCCCGCTTGCACGTGGCCGCGGACGAGACTGCGCGCGCGGTTTGGGGCTGCGAATCTCCACGTTCTAGCCGCCTTATGGTTGTGGCTGATCCCCCGAATCTCCATACGCATTCTTTGACTTTAAGCCCGCGTTTTGGTGGTCGTATGCGACTTCGAACATTTATGCATACAAAATTGTCGACAAAATAGTTGACATTGTCGCCGACAGCTTCAAATCTAGGGTGGCTTGCTCACGGGTGGGCGAGGGCGCCGGGATATGGCGACTTATGAGAAAACTAAAGGGAACGACATGAAACTGAGAAAGCATCTCCTTGCGGGGTTGGCATTTGCCTTTCTCGCATCCTCCGCATCCGCCGAGACGCTGCGCTGGGGTAGCCCGCGGGATATCTTCTCGCTCGACCCCTATTCCTATGGCAGCACCTCGAACCTGGCCTTCCTCAATCACGTCTATGAGGGCCTGACCCGCTATACGCCCGAGTTCAAGGTCGAGCCGGCGCTCGCCACCAGCTGGGAGATGGTCAAGGACAAGGTCTGGCGCTTCCACCTGCGCAAGGGCGTGAAGTTCCAAAACGGCGCCGATTTCACTGCCGACGACGTCGTTGCCTCCATGGCCCGCGTCAGCCATCCGACCTCGCCGCTGCGCGGCAACATTCCGGCCTATGTCTCGACCACCAAGGTCGACGACTACACGGTCGACATCGAAGTCAATTCGCCGAACCCGCTGTTCCTCAACGACATGACCAACATCTTCATGTTCGACAAGGACTGGCTGGTCGACAACAAGTCGGAGCTTCCGACCGACGTCGGCGCCAAGGTCGAGGGCTTTGCCACCTACAACACCAACGGCACGGGTCCGTTCAAAGTCGAATCCCGCGTACCCGACAGCAAGACCGTCCTCATCAAGAACGACGGCTGGTGGGATACGCCGAAGCACAATCTCGACCGAATCGAATTCATGCCGATCACCTCGGCCGCCACGCGCGTCGCCGCGCTGCTGTCGGGCGAAATCGACCTCACCGATGGCGCTCCCGTACAGGATCTTGAGCGCTTGAAAAGCTCCCCGGACATCAAGGTTGTCGAGCGTACGGACCTGCGCACGGTGCACATGGTCTTCAACCGCCACGAGACCTTCGCGGACGGTCGTGAAAACTTCTTCAACAACATCAAGGTGCGCCAGGCGATCGACCATGCGATCGACCGTCAGCTGATCTTCAAGCGGGTGATGCGCGGCAAGTCGCATGTCGCCGGCACCATGGTCGCCCCTGAGATCCCCGGCTACAGCGCCGAGCTCGACGTGCCGACCGCCTACGATCCGGAACTCTCCAAGAAGCTGCTTGAAGAAGCCGGCGCCGTCGGCAAGGAGTTCACGCTCGTCTGCATGAACGACGAGAGCGTCAACGAGGAAGACGTGTGCAGCGCGCTGGTCTCGATGCTGTCGCGCGTCGGTCTGAAGCCGACCCTCGACATCGGCCCGCGCGCCGTGCAGGCGCCGAAGCGCGCCGGCGGCAAGTCCGACGCCTACATGATCGGCTGGGCCAACGAGCCGACGCTCGATGCCTATTCGATCCTGGTTCAGGTTCTCTCCACCCGCGAAGGGGCGGCCGGCGTCGCCAACTATGGCGGCTGGTCCTACCCGGCACTCGACGCCATGGTGAAGAAGGCGGCGCTCGAGATGGATCACGACAAGCGTCTGGCGATCGAAACCGAGGCGCTGAAGTTCGCCAAGGATGAGGTGATCATGATCCCGTTGCACCAGCAGCCGATGGCCTGGGCAATGTCGAATAACGTCACGGATGTGACCATTCGGGCCGACAACAAGCCGCGTCACTGGCTGACCCGTATCGGCGATTGAGTTTTCTTGCCCCGGCAGAGCGCGCTTTGCCGGGGCTCCTCATTCAGCGAGAAACCCAATGATTGTCTTTCTCATCAAGCGGCTGGCCAATGCCGTGCTGGTCATGCTCGCCGTCGCGCTGCTTGCCTTCCTGATCTTCCGCTTTGCCGGCGATCCGGTCGAGTTGATGGCCAACGAGCAGATGTCGCAGGCCGACCGTATCGAGTTGCGCGAAAAGCTCGGGCTCAACGATTCGTTCCTCACCCAGTTCGGTCGCTTCGTCGGCAACGCCGCCCAGGGCGACTTCGGCATCAGCTACCGCAACGGCCAGGACGTGATGAAGCTGATTGCCGAACGCTTCCCGGCGACGATGGAGCTGGCGCTGGTCGCAACCGTCCTCTCGCTCCTCATCGGTATTCCGCTTGGCGTCATCACCGCCATCCACCGAGGGCGATGGTATTCCGAGGGGTTGCAATTCATCAGCATCATCGGCGTCTCCTTGCCGAGCTTTGTCGTCGGCATCCTGCTGATCCTCGTCTTTGCCGTGACGCTCGGCCTCGTGCCCGCCTTCGGGCGCGGTGACGTGGTGCAGCTCGGCTGGTGGAGCACCGGCCTGCTGACGCCCTCCGGTCGCGCATCGCTGCTTCTGCCGTCTCTGGCGCTCGCGCTCTACCAGATCACGCTGGTCATGCGTCTCGTGCGGGCCGAAATGATGGAAGTGCTGCGCTCGGACTTCGTCAAGTTCGCACGCGCTCGCGGCGTGCCGCGGTGGCGGATCTATTTCCGCCATGCGCTCAGGAACTGTCTGATGCCGGTCGTCACCATGACGGCGATGAATTTCGGCTCGCTGATCGCCTTCGCGCTGATCACCGAAACGGTGTTCCAGTGGCCGGGCATGGGCATGCTCTTCATCCAGGCGGTGACCTTCCTCGATATGCCTGTCATGGCGGGGTATCTCTGCATCGTCTCCTTCATCTTCGTCACGCTCAATACGCTCGTCGATATCGCCTATGCGGTCATCGATCCGCGGTTGCGCGACGCAACCCGCTGAGGTCGTTGCCATGACAGATCACGTCCAGCAGACCACACCGGCACGCAAGCCTTCGCGGCTTGCACGCTGGCGCCAGAGCGATCTCTGGTGGTCCTTCACCCACAAGCCTTCGGCAATCATCGGCGCGGTCATCCTCACCTTCCTGATCGTGACCGCCTTCTCCGCGCCGCTGATCGCGCCGCAGAACCCCTTCGATCCGGCCCAGCTCGAGCTCTGGAACTCCGAGCTGCCGCCGATCTGGGAGGCCGATGGCCAATGGCCCTACGTGCTCGGCACCGACACGCAAGGCCGCGACATGCTCTCGGCCATCCTCTACGGTTCGCGCATCTCCATCCTGATCGGCGTCGCCTCGGTCGTGCTTTCGCTCGCCGTGGGCCTGAGCCTCGGTCTCGTCGCCGGCTATTTCGGACGCTTCATCGACAACTTCCTGATGCGCATCGGTGACGTGCTCCTGTCGATCCCGACCATCCTCATCGCCATCCTCGTCAGCGCCGTCGCTCGCCAGATGCTGCCGCCGGAACTGCGGGACGTCGGCTCTGCCGCCGTTCTGGTGCTGGCGATCACGCTCAGCGCCTGGGTGCAATATGCCCGCACCGTGCGCGCCCAGACGATCGTCGAGCGCGGCAAGGAATATGTGCAGGCGGCGCGCCTCCTGAAAACGCCGGCGCGGCGCATCATGCTGAAGCACATCCTGCCGAACACGCTGACGCCGATTCTGGTCGCCGCGACCTTGAACTTCGGCATGGCGATCCTGACGGAAGCAACGCTGTCGTTCCTCGGTATCGGCATGCCGCCGAGCCAGCCGAGCCTTGGAACGCTGATCCGTCTCGGCAACCAGTTCCTGTTTTCGGGCGTATGGTGGGTCGTGCTCTTCCCCGTCGTCCAGCTTTGCCTTCTCGTGGTCTCGGTCAACCTGCTCGGTGACTGGCTGCGCGATGCGCTCAATCCGAAATTGAGGTGAATGATGTCCAATCTCCTGATCCGTAACGTCAGGCCTAACGCCGGCGAAGCGACCGACATTCTCGTGCGCGACGGCAAGATCGCCGCCTTCGGCAAGGGACTTTCCGCCGAAGGTGTGGCGACGGAAGACGGCAATGGCCATATCCTGATCTCCGGTCTTATCGAGGCGCATACGCATCTCGACAAGTCGGTCTGGGGCATGCCCTGGCACGTCAACGCCAAGATTGCGACGCTGCGCGAACGCATCGATTTCGAACGCGAAAAGCGGCTCGAAATCGGCATTGATCCACACCGCCAGTCCATGCGCCAGGCAATCATGCTTGCCGCCAATGGCGCCAGCCATATCCGCAGCCATGTCGACATCGACACCACCCACGGCTTGCGCCTGATGGAAGGCATCATCGAGACCCGCAAGGCACTCAAGGACGTCATCGATATCGAGATCGTCGCCTTCCCGCAGTCGGGTCTTGTCACCCGTCCGGGCACCGTTGAACTGCTCGACCAGGCTCTGAGCAATGGCGCGGAAGTCCTTGGCGGCATTGATCCCTGCGGCATCGATCGCGACCCGAAGGGCCATCTCGATGCAATCTTCGGCCTTGCCGAAAAACATGGAAAGCCGATCGACATTCACCTGCATGAGCAGGGCGAACTCGGCGCCTTCAGCATGGAGATGATGTTCGAGCGCATTCGCACGCTCGGCATGCAGGGAAAAGTCGCGATCAGCCACGCCTTTGCGCTTGGCGCACCGGACTATCTGCGCGTCGGCGGCCTGATCGAACAGATCGCCGAACTCGATATCCGTATCGTGACGACCGGCTCGCCGTCCTCGACCGTGCCGTCGATCCTTCGTCTGAAGGATGCCGGTGTGAAGGTTGCTGCCGGCTGCGACGGCATCCGCGACACCTGGGGTCCGTGGGGCCAGCCCGATATGATGGATCGAGCCCGCATCCTCGGCATGAAGAACGGCTTGCGCCGCGACATCGATCTCGAACATGCGCTTTACGTCTGCTCCAAGGGCGGCGCCGACGTCATGGATATCAAGGGCTATGGCCTCGATGTCGGCTGTGACGCCGACTTCACGCTTTTGACCGGCGAGACACTGGCGCATGCCGTCGTCGACGTCGCGCCGCGACCGCTGGTCGTCAAGCGCGGCCGCGTCGTCGCCCGCAACGGCGTTGCGGAGGTGGCGATCCCATGACCAACATCAAGGACCTGACACTCGGTGAGCGCGCCGAAGGACGCACGCTTCTGACGGCGCAATGGGTGCTCGGGCACCGTGACGGTTCGCACCGGCTGATCCCGAACGGCGAAGTCGTCATCGAGGGCGGCACGCTGCTCTATGTCGGGCCGCGTTTCGAGGGAGAGGTGGCACGCCGCATCGATCTCGGCGCTGCCATGATCAGCCCCGGGCTCATCGACCTCGATGCGCTCTCCGATCTCGACACAACGATCCTTGCGATCGACCATCAGCCCGGTTGGGCCAAGGGTCGCGTCTGGCCGTTGAGCTACATCGAGCGTGGCCCCTATGAAATGTACACTGAGGAGGAACTGGCGTTCCAGAAGCGCTTCGCCTTCGCGCAGCTCCTCTTGAACGGCATCACCACCGCAGCGCCGATCGCCTCGCTCTTTTACCGCGAGTGGGGCGAGACCGTTGCTGAATTCGCCGCCGCGTCGGACGCGGCAGGCGATCTCGGCCTGCGCGTCTATCTGAGCCCGGCCTATCGGGCCGGCGGCATGATGGTCACGGCGCCGGGGCAGCTCGAAGCAATCTTCGACGAGGCAAGGGGCCTCAAAGGGCTCGACGACGCGATCGGCTTCATCCGCGGGCATGACGGTCGTCATGGTGGCCTGGTGAAGGGCCTGCTGGCCCCGGACCGGGTGGAGACCTGCACCGAGAAACTGCTGGTGCGCACCGCCGATGCGGCGCGCGACCTCGACTGCCCGATCCGGCTTCATGCCGCACAGGGTACGATGGAGGTCGACACCGTCCGCCGCCTGCATGGCAAGACGGCGCCGGAATGGCTGGCGAGTTTCGGTTTCTTGAGCGATCGGCTGATCGCCCCGCATGCGACGCAGGCGACCGACAACGATCTGCGGCTCTATGCCGAAAACGGCGTCAGCATCGTGCACTGCCCGCTGGTTTCGGCCCGCGGCGGCAGCACGCTCAACTCGTTCCGCTCGGTGAAAGCCCGCGGCGTCAACATTGCCATGGGCACTGACACGACGCCGCCCGACATGCTGATGAACCTGCTGGTTGGTTTGATTGCGGCTCGTGTGGTCGAAGGCGATCCATCCGCCGTCAGCTGCGCTGATCTCTTCGACGCCGCAACACTTGGCGGCGCCAAGGCGCTTGGTCGCTCGGATCTCGGTCGCCTGGAAGCGGGCGCCCGCGCCGATATCGCCGTCTTCGACCTCATGGATCATCACATGGCGCCGGCGATCGATCCGATCACGACGCTTGTCGTCGGCGGATCGGGACGCGTCACCAAGGCGGTCTTCGTCGACGGCCGCCTCTCGATGCGCGATGGCGAGGTTGCCGGCTTCGACATGAACGAAGCGCGCGCGAAGGCGCAGGTCCAGTTCGATGGCCTGATCGCCAAGTATCCGGAACGGAGCTTCGGCCACCCGCCGGTCAGCGAGATCTTCCCGCCAAGCTACCCATTGGAGGTGCAGCGATGACAGAGCATCTATCATCGGCCGTGCTCGACGTGCGCGGTCTCTGTGTCGAGTTTCCTGGCCGCCATGGAACGGTACAGGCGCTATCCGACGTTTCGCTCAGCATCCGCCCCGGCGAAATCCTCGGTGTCGTCGGTGAATCCGGCGCCGGCAAGTCGATGACCGGCCTCGCCGTTCAGGGTCTTCTCGAGCCGCCGGGCCGTATTTCCGGCGGCGAGGTCTGGCTCGGCGGCCGCCGCATCGACCAGCTCGACGACAAGCAGATGCAGCAGGTGCGGGGCCGGCAGATCGGCGCGATCTTCCAGGATCCGCTGACCTCGCTCAATCCGCTCTTTACCGTCGGCGCGCAGCTTGTCGAGACCATCCGCCTTCATCTGAAGCTTTCCAAGGCCGACGCCAAGGCGCGCGCCATCCAGCTCCTGAAGGAAGTCGGCATTCCGGCGCCTGAGGCACGCTATGATCACTATCCGCATCAATTCTCCGGTGGCATGCGCCAGCGCGTCGTCATCGCCCTGGCGCTCGCCGCGGAGCCGAAGCTGATCATCGCCGACGAGCCGACGACGGCGCTCGACGTCTCTATCCAGGCACAGATCACTTCGCTGCTTCGCCGTCTCTGTGATGATCACGGAACCGCGGTCATGCTCGTCACCCACGACATGGGTGTGATTGCCGAGACGGCCGACAGGGTGGCGGTGATGTATGCCGGGCGACTCGTCGAGATCGGCCCGGTCGCCGAGGTTCTGAAGAACGCCCGTCACCCGTATACGCGCGGCCTGATGGGCTCGATCCCGGCGCTTGGCCGCCGTGTCGAGCGGCTGAACCAGATCGACGGTTCGATGCCGCGGCTGAACGCCATCCCCGCCGGATGCGCCTTCAACCCGCGCTGCCCGGAGGCGGGGCCGCGCTGCCGCAAGGACCGCCCCGAACCGGCCCCGGTCGGGACCGGCGTCGCCGCATGCTGGCTCAATGCAGGAGGAGTGCTATGAGTGATGCCCTGACGGTCAACGACCTGACCTGCAATTTCGACGTATCGGCCCCCTGGCTCAACCGCGTCATCGAGCGCAAGCCGCGGCAGTTTGTCCGTGCGGTGGATGACATCAGCTTCACCGTGCCGATGGGCGGCTGTTTGAGCCTTGTCGGTGAATCCGGTTGCGGCAAGTCGACGGTGGCGCGGCTGGTCACCGGGCTCTATCGCGCCAGCGAAGGCGAGGTGCGGTTTGCACCGGGCAAGAACGGCGAGCCGCTCTCGGCCCAAATGATTTTCCAGGATCCCTATGCCAGCCTCAATCCGCGCTGGCGGGTGCGCAACATCATTGCCGAGCCGCTGCGCGAGCTGAAGCTGCGCAACTCCGAAGCCGAAATCATGGAACGCGTCGGTGAACTGCTGACGATCGTCGGCCTTGCGCCTTCCGACGGCGCGAAGTTCCCGCACGAGTTTTCGGGCGGCCAGCGTCAGCGCATCTCGATCGCACGCGCCCTTGCCGGCGAGCCGGAGTTTCTCGTCTGCGACGAGCCGACCTCGGCGCTCGACGTGTCGGTCCAGGCACAGATCCTCAATCTGATGCGCAAGCTGCAGGACGAGATGGGGCTCACCTATCTGTTCATCAGCCACGACATGAGCGTGGTTCGACATATGTCGGACCGGATTGCGGTGATGTATCTCGGACGCATCGTCGAGGAGGCCGACACCGAGACGCTCTTTGCCAATCCGCGGCATCCCTATACCCAGCTGCTTTTGGAGACGATCCCGGACATCACCCACCCGAAGCGTGGACGCAGCATTGCGGCGAGCGAGGTGCCGAGCCCGCTGAACCCGCCGTCCGGCTGCACCTTTCATCCCCGCTGCCCCTTTGCCGATACCCGCTGCAAGAGCGAGCGGCCGGAGATGCGCAGCTTCGCTGACGGTTCGCGTGCCGCCTGCCACCGCATCGAAGAGACGGTGAAGGCAATCAACGCAGCGTAACGCCAACCTCTTTCCCTGAAGACTTGGGCTCCGTGTCATACCAGTCGCGGAGCCTCTTTTTTGCCGCCGGCGATTTCAGTATCTGCGCCAGGCAATTCGCATGCCCCTTCGCATCGCTGTCGTGAGGCAAATGCTAGGCTGCTAACCGGAATTCAACGAAATAGACCGATGACCATTCCCGGGCTCCAGCACTCACGTTAGGGTAGGGGCCAATGGTCGGACGCTTCCCGCTCGGGACATCCGACCGGGATCGAAATGCGTTGATTTGAAGAGTTGGCTTATGAACACGACCTCCGACACCGATTTCCCCATCCTCAATGCCGTTGAAGCCCGCGTTCTCGGATGCCTGATCGAGAAGAAGGAAACGACGCCAGACGTCTATCCGTTGACGCTCAATTCGGCCCATTCGGCCGCCAACCAGAAGACAGCGCGCGATCCCGTCATGGCGCTCGAGCAGGTCGAGATCCACCGCGCGCTCTCGTCGCTGGGGCAAAAGGGATTGGTCCGGCAGGCGTTTGCGTCTCGGGTCGAGCGCTATGAGCACCTCGCAGCCAATCGCTTTTCGCTGACGTCGCCGCAGATCGTCGTGCTTGGCCTGCTTCTTCTTCGCGGCCCGCAGACGGCCTACGAACTCTGGGCGCGCAGCGAACGCATGGCGCGGTTCTCGTCGGTCGAGGAGCTGAAGGACAATCTGGATCTGATGATGGGCCGCCGGCCGCCGCTCATCGTTCAGTTGAACCGGGGGGCCGGCCAGCGCGAGGACCGCTTCGCGCATTTGTTGTGTGGTGAAGTCGAGCAGCCTGCCGAAAGGGCTGTCGTGTCGTCGGCGCCGAGCGGTTCGGCTGTGTCGGCCCTGGAAGAACGACTGGAAGTGCTTGAGCGGAAGGTGGCGACGCTCGAGGAGCAGCTTGACGCCCTGACGCGCTGACAGCGCGGCTCCGGAGAGAAAATATCCCGGGCGCCATGTACGCCCGGTGACATCGCATGGCTTGGCCTAGCCGGCGTCGACCAGCCGGCAGGCCGGCGCGTCCTTGATGCGCGGATAGTCGTAGGCACCCACCTTCGAGGTGGCATAACCGCCGCCGACCAGCGCTTCGGCAATTTTCACCGCCGCGGTCACGCCATCGATCACAGGCATGCCGGTGCGCGCCTTCAGGCGATCGCAGAGTTCGGACATGCCGGCACAGCCGAGGATAATCGCTTCCGCACCATCCTCCTGGCGTGCCTTCAGGATTTCCTGCACCAGCATTTCCTCGGTGTGCTCAAGGTCGTCTTCCAGCGCCAGCACCGGCATGTCGACCGAGCGCACCTTGCGGCAACGATGGCCGGCACCGTAGGCCTCCGCCAGGTCCTCGATGATCGGCACCGACCGGGGCAGGGTGGTGATGATGGTGAAGCGGGTCGCGATGTTCATCGCCACCTGCACGGCCGCCTGACAGATGCCGATGACAGGGCCGCGGGCGATCTCGCGCGCAGCGCCAAGTCCGGGATCGTCGAAGCAGGCGATGACATAGGCATCGATGCCGCGCGTTTCGCCCTTGCGGATTTCCGCGAGCATCGCCGGCACTGCCATCGCTTCATCCGCATGGCCTTCGATGCTGGCCGGGCTCGATGCCGGGTTGATCGATTCGAGCTGGGTGTCGGCTGCAGCGACGCGCTCGGCGCTGCGATGTGCCTGTTCCGTCATCGAGCGGGTGGAGTTCGGATTGATCAGCAGGATGCGCATGGATCAGCTCGTCTTCCGCATGGCGTTTGCAACGGGGGCATAGGCGGTGATGTCCGGCGTCGGCATGACGAACTGCCGGTCGGAGGTGATGTAGTTGTTTGCGTGCAGCCGTGCGATCGGCTGGTATTGCGATGGGTCGACATAGCGGCCTTCCTCGTCGAGGCAGTCCTTGCGCACGTGCATGTGCACGACCTCGCCGAGAACGATGACGCGGCGATCGTACTCGATCAGCCGCTCGACGCGGCATTCCATCGAACAGGGCGACTCGACGATGCGCCGGGCGCCGACCTTGGCGCTGTCGGCCGCCGTCAGCCCGGCGATTGCCACTTCGTCGACGTCAGGCTCGAACGACAGGCCGCAGACCAGCATCTGGTCGGCGATTGCCATGTCCACCATGTTGACGACGAACTCGTTGGTGCGCCGAATATTGGCGACCGTGTCCTTCTCTTCCCCGTTCGGGCGCGTCTGGATGCCGAGAATGACGATCGGCGGGTCGTGCGAGAAGACGTTGAAGAAGCTCATCGGCGCGGCATTGTCCTGTCCGCTCGGCGAGAGCGTCGAAACCAGCGCGATCGGTCGCGGACCGATGAAGTTCGTCAGCAGGCGGTAGCGGTCCTGGGCCGGCAGTTCAGTGAAATCGAAGTCCATCGGAGCTCTCAATTGGCGCCGCGGGCCGGTTTTACGCCGGTCGCACGGTCGTGTTTAAGCGGTTGCCATTGCACATCAAGTTGCGGTACACAATATTGTCTACAATTTTGTAGTCAATATCTAACTGCAGCGGATGGAATTGACTTTGAGCGCCGCACGGCGAGAGTAAGCGAACGGCTAAGGGAGATTTCATGTACAACGCGGACGAAGCCGCCGGTGCTCCGACGGCGATCATTTGCGAGAAGATCTGGCTTGCGATTGCAGAGCGTCGGCTGCGGCCGGGGACGCGATTGAAGGAAGAACAACTTGCCGAAATATTCTCCGTCAGCAGAGCGCGCATTCGTCAGGCACTGACCGCGCTTGAGCGCGACGGGCTGGTGACGATCATGCCGAACCGGGGCGCCTTCGTCTCCGAGCCTTCGGTGGACGAGGCGCGCGATGTCTTCGTCGCCCGCCGGGCGATCGAGCAGCGTGTCGTCGAGCGGCTTTGCGAGCGCGCCAATCCCAAGGATATCGTGCGGCTGCGCGCCCATATCGAAGAAGAGCGCATTGCCGGGCGATCGGGCAATCTCTCTGATATCGTTCGGCTTTCCGGCGGTTTTCACCTGTTGCTTGCGGAACTGTCGGGCTCCGCCTTTCTCTTTGGCATCCTGCGCGACCTTGTCTCCCGCACCTCGCTGATCACCGCGATGTACCGATCGAACCACCTGCACAATTGCGGGCCGGACGAGCATCTGGCCGTGGTCGAACACATCGCCTCGCGCGATGTGACAAGGGCGATCAAGGAGATGGCCGAGCACCTGAACCACGTCGAAGCGGAGCTGGATCTGGACGAGGAAAAAGACCAGCCCCGCGATCTTCGCACCGCATTGCTTTGATGCCGCGTGCGCGACCCATTGCACCGCACTTTTGAGGAGGCGGTGCCTGCCAGCAGACTGAAGGAAGATATGACCAACCGTAGTTACTATGCGCCGCATGGCGGCAACCCGCCACAAACCCAGCTCCTTTCGGATCGCGCAGTCTTCACCGAAGCCTATGCGGTGATTCCGAAGGGGACGATGATGGACATCGTCACCAGCTATCTGCCGTTCTGGGATAAGACCCGGCTGTGGATATTGTCCCGGCCGCTCTCCGGTTTTGCTGAAACATTTTCACAATATATCATGGAAATCGCTCCGGGCGGCGGTAGCGACCGACCTGAACTCGACGCCGGCGCCGAGGGCGCGATCTTCGTCGTCGAGGGCGAATTGACCATCACGCTCGACGGCAAGGCGCACAAGCTGCAGCCGGGCGGCTTCGCCTTCATTCCGCCGGCGAGCGACTGGACGGTTCGCAACGGAAGTGAGTCTCACGTTCGTTTCCATTGGGTGCGCAAGGCCTACGAATATGTCGACGGTCTGCCCGCACCGGAAGCCTTCTTTACCAACGAAGCCGAAATCACCCCGTCGCCGATGCCGGGCACCGACGGCAAATGGGCGACAACGCGCTTCGTCGACCCGGCCGATCTGCGCCACGACATGCATATGACGATCGTCACCTTCGAGCCCGGTGCGATCATTCCCTTCGCCGAGACACACGTGATGGAGCATGGCCTCTACGTGCTCGAAGGCAAGGCGGTCTATCGCCTCAACCAGGACTGGGTCGAAGTCGAGGCCGGCGATTACATGTGGCTACGCGCCTTCTGCCCGCAGGCCTGCTACGCCGGCGGTCCGGGCAAGTTCCGCTACCTGCTCTACAAGGACGTGAACCGCCACATGAAGCTGAAGTCACGCTGAGCAGTTCACCTTAGGTCAGGCAAAACCGCGCATTCCAGGGAATGCGCGGTTTTTCTTTGTTTTCCGCCGGATAAGGCCGTTTCCGCATGCCGGCTCTCAAAGCTTCGTGGTTTGCCGATCGTGGACCGGACAATCAATCCACGAGCTGCGGATCGGCCGGCTGCAGGCTGCGCGGCTGGAGACGCCTGAGTGTGTTGCCGGTCGGGTTCTTGTCGAGGTGCAGCACGCGGGTGAAGAAGTCGTTGCCACGTTCGGTGCGACCGATGTTGACGATCGCGACCCCCTGGAGCTCGTCGTCCAGGAATTTCAGCACGCGCTGGTAAGCATCGTCCTCGAGGGTGTCGAGCGCCTCGTCGATGATCAGCCAGCGCGGCTTGTGCAGGCTCAGGCGGGCAATGGCGAGCAGACGCTGCTCGGCCTCGCTGAGGTTCATCTGCTTTCGCGCATCCTGATCGAGCCGGCCGCTCAGCCGCCCAAGGCCGACCTTGGAGAGAACCGCGGCCAGCTCCCCCTTGCTGTAGCTGTCGGGTGCGCTTGGATAGGCGAGCACTTCGCCGAGCGTGCCCGGCGGGAAGTAGGGCGATTTCGGCACGAAGGCGAGACCGTCATCGACCGGCAGCGCGATGCGGCCGTGCCCCCAGGGCCACAAGCCGGCGATCGCGCGGAAGAACGGCGCCTTTTCGACCTCGGGCGCGCCGGTGACGAGCACGCGCTCGCCGGGATCTATGGTGACGGAAGGCTCGCGAAGCTGGATGCAGCCGGTGGGCGAGACGATCTCGATATTGTCGAAGCTCATCTGAGGCGTATCGGAGGTCCTGAAGTCGATGCGCTTGTCGCCCTCGTGCCGCTCGTCGGTCATCAACAGCGCCGAGCGGAAGGCGGCGACGCGCAGCAGCGTGGCACGCCAGTCGGCGATCGCGCCGATATTGTCGACGAACCAGCGCAGCGACGCATGTACCTGGTTGAAGGCGCCGACAGCCATCATCAGCCCGCCGAAGCTCAGGTCACCGGCGAAATAGACCGGTGCGGCGATGACGATCGGCGCAACGACGGTGATCCAGCCATAGCCGCCGGTCACCCATGTCAGACGGGTCACCGCGCGCAACAGGCCGTAGCTGATCTCGAGCACCGAGGCGAGATCGCGCTGCAACCGCTTCTTCTCGTTGGCCTCGCCGGACGAAAGCGAGACGGCTTCGATATGTTCGTTGACGCGCATCAGCGAAAAGCGCAGCGCAGCCTCCCGGGCGTAATGCTCGCCGTTGAGTGCCACCAGGGGGCGGCCGACGAGCCAGCTCAGCCAGGAGGCCGTGCCCGCATAGAGGATCGCGGCCCAGACCATGTAGCCGGGAACGGCGAAGGCGTAGCCTGAGACATGGAAGACGAAACCGTCAGACAGCGACCACAGCACGCCGATGAAGCTCACCAGCAAGATGCCGGATTGGAAGAGGCCGATCGAAAGTCCCGCGGAAAGATCGGTCAGGTGGCGCGCGTCCTCATGGATGCGCTGGTCCGGGTTGATGCCGATCGCTCCCGCGTTTGCCAGCCGAAACGCGCGCGTCGGGCGCATCCATTCGGCAATCAGGTCCTCGGTCAGGCCCTCGCGCAAGCGCAGCTTGATGACCTGGCCGAGCCACGTTTGCAGAACATTGAGAACGAGGAGGACGCCGGCGATCTGGGCGAAGACGACGAGCTGATGGAGAAAGGCCGGCAGGTCGCGTCGCTCGAGCGTGTCGTAGAATGGCTTGTACCATCGATTGAGGATGATCTGCCCGAAAGCCGTCACGACGATGACAACGATGATGCTTATGCTCAGCAAGATGATCTTGTTGCGCAGCGGCGAGGCCATGAAGGCCCGATGCATCATCCGCAATTGATCACCGAGGGATTGTTCGTCGTTGGGTTCTATCCGGCCGCTATTTACGCCGTTCGTCCGGTTCGACATCGGTGCGAATCTCTCCTTCCCGGTCTCCTCAAGTAGAATATAGCCTGCCTTACCCTCTCTCCCTAACGCGGATTGTCTGAGCCCACATGTAACCGCGGTCACAGCGCTGATCGCAAAATTCGTGACAATGCGGCACGCTGCCCGAATTGTGGTGGGAAAGTTGATTTGTAACCTGCCGCGGAGCGTTCATAGTTTCGTGAGCGAGGGCTAAAGCACGACACCGAGGGAGGAACCTGCATGTCGGCGCATCTCGATCAAATCCGCGATCAGCAAAGAGAGACCTGGGACCGCTTCTCGGCCGGCTGGAAGAAGTGGGACGCGCTCGTGCTTGGCTGGCTGGCGCCCTTCGGCGTGGCAATGATCCGTCAGGCGGCCATCAAGGATGGCGATCAGGTGCTTGACGTTGCCGCCGGAACGGGCGAGCCAGGACTGACAGTGGCGGCGTCGATCCCGAAGGGTCGCGTGACCGTCACCGATCTTTCGGAGCGCATGCTGCAGGTGGCGGCGGAAAACGCCGGCCATCGCGGCCTCACCAATTTCGAAACCAGGGCCTGCGACGCCGGCGCCTTGCCCTTCTCGGACGCGACATTCGACGCTGTTCTCTGCCGGTTCGGTTTCATGTTCTTTCCGGATGTGGCGGCGGCAGCCCAGCAGTTGACGCGGGTCGCAAAGCCTCACGCGCGCGTTTGCGCTGCCGTGTGGGGCGCACCGGAAAAGAACGCCTGGGCAACGACGATCATGGCGACGATCGCCCGCCACGTGGACATGCCGAAACCGCCGGCAGGCGCGCCCGGCCTGTTTCGGTGCGCGCCTGCGGGCCTGATGAAGGCGGTCTTCGAGGATGCGGGCTTGCGCGATGTCCGCGAGAAGGAGGTCACCACCACGATGGTCCATGAGACGCCGGAGGACTACTGGGCGTTCATGACCGAGATCGCCGCACCCGTGGTGGCCGGATTGGCGCAAGCGGACGATCAGGCCCGCACCCGCATCCGCGAGGAGGTGCTCGATCTGGCCGGCCAGGCAATCCGTGCCGGAAAGGTGGAGTTGCGCGCGACCGCGACCATCATCGTGGGCACGCGCCCGTCGCGCTAGGGAACGATGGGGAGGGGAGGCTTCCATGGACAAGCAGTCGGTAACATCCGGCAGGCTGGAAGAAACGCTCGACCCTGAAGACTGGGGCGAGTTGCGGGCCCTGTCGCATCGCATCGTGGACGACGCAATCGATTATCTGAGCCGCGTGCGGGAGCGGCCGGCATGGCGCAACATGCCGGAACCGGTGCGCGAAAGCTTCACGGCTCCCCTCCCCAGAACGGCAAGGCCGCTTGACGAGATCTACGCACAGGTCGTCGAAAACGTGCTCGGCTACCCCATGGGCAACATCCACCCGCGCTTCTGGGCCTGGTATATGGGCTCGGGCAATTTCACCGGTGCGCTCGGCGAGTTTCTCGCGGCAATTCAGGGCTCCAATGTTGGCGGCGGCAATCATGCTGCAGCGCTTATGGACCAGCAGGTCGTCAATTGGTGCAAGGAGATGCTGGGGTTCCCGGCATCGGCCAGCGGCACGCTCGTCAGCGGCGGCTCGGTTGCCAACATCATCGGTCTCAACGTGGCTCGCAACGTCAAGGCCGGCATCGATGTTCGCGAACATGGCATCGGGGAGCAGCCACTCTGCTTCTATGGCTCCGATCAGATCCATAGCTGCCACCGCAAGGCGGTGGAACTGTTCGGCCTCGGCGACCGGGCGCTGCGGCGCATTGCATCGGATGGCGAACTTCGCATCGACATCGCGGCATTGCGCCAAGCGATTGCCAGTGACCGCGCATCCGGTCGGCTTCCGGCTTGCATCATCGCAAATGCCGGCACGGTGAACACGGGCGCCATCGATGACCTCGAAGCCCTTGTCGATCTCGCTGCGGAACAGGACCTCTGGCTGCACGTCGATGGCTGCATCGGCGCCTTGATCCGGATCGCGCCGGAGAATGCCTGGCGCGTCGCAGGCATCGAGAAGGCGCATTCGATCGCACTCGATCCGCACAAATGGCTGCACGCGCCCTTCGAAGCGGGCTGCGTTCTCGTGCGCGACGCCGCCGCGCACCGCGGCACCTTCGCGGTCACGCCCGAGTATCTGGAGACGATGGTTCGTGGTCTCGCCTCTGCCCCCTGGCTCTATGACTACGGGCTGCAGACCTCGCGCGGTTTTCGAGCCTTGAAGATCTGGATGTCGCTGATGGAGCATGGCGTGGAGAAGTTCGGTCGCCTCGTCGACCAGAACATCGCGCAGGGGCACTATCTGAGCCGCCTGATCGAGGCCGAGCCGCAACTCGAACTCGTGGCACCGACCAACATCAACATCGTCTGCTTCCGCTTCCGCGCGGTCGACATGCCGGCCGAACGGTTGAAGGCCCTGAACACCGAAATCATGCTCCGGCTCCAGGACGACGGGACCGCCGTTATCTCCGACACGACCGTGCACGGCCAGCACTGTCTGCGCGTGGCCATCAACAATCATCGCACGCAACGAAAGGACCTGGAGCTTTTTCTGGCGGAGGTTGTCAGGCTGGGGCAGGAAATTGTCGCAGAGGGCGACGCTGCTTGAGACCATATTGGCGCGCGGCGGAAGCGCTACCGGGTGGTGGCGGGCTCGTGCTGGGACGCGGACTGCCGGCCCTTTCCGGCCTCGAGCATTCGGACCATCTCGGCGATCGCCGCTTCCCGTTGCGGATCCTTGCCCGCCGCGTAGGCGAGGGGGAAAGGCACTGCCCGATCCGGTTCGATGCCGATCCCTTCCAGGCGCAGATCGTCTGCGATGATCGCATCCGAAACCGCCAGCTCCAGCAGGCTGTCATCAGGCAGGACGTAGGCGCGTCCTGCGAGCAGTGCGCCGGCGGTGCGCTCGCCGATCAGGGGTATGGCATTCTGCCGAAGCGTATAGGCAAACAGTTCGAGGCCGCTGCGCGTGCCCCTGTCGATCAGCGCGACGACCGGCCTTTGCCATCGGAAATTGGCAAGTGTGGCTTCGCCACGGCGGGGCACGAGCCGGAACGTCGGCGTGCCACCGACCAGGAACTCGGCTGCATCCGCGGGCCCGCCGCCCCAGCGGCCGCGCAGATCGACGACGAGGCCTTCCGCATCCCTCAGGCGACCGCTCGATAGCGCCGCGGCGACGCGGTCGAGCCCGTCTCGCGTGGAAAGCGTCCACAGCCGGACATAGCCGATCTTCCGGCCACCCGTTTCGATGAGCGCGATACTTTCTTCGATCGCCCGTTCGAACATCGGCAGCGGTCGCAGACGCTCGACCGGAACCCGCAGCGACAATGGCTCGCCGTCGCGATGCCGTCTAAGCCGGATGTCGACCGTCTGACCGACCTTGTCGTCAAACGATCCGATTTCCCGATAGGCCAGCCCGTCGACCGAGAGGATCTCGTCGCCGACGAGCAGGCCGGCCTTCTTCGCTGCCGATCCGTCATAGACGTCACTGACGAAACGGTGTCCGTTCTCGACGGTCGTCACCATCCCGATGCCCGGATAGCGGGCCGCACCGTCTGGTGGAAAGAGCCGACGCATGTCGTCCCGAATGGCGAAGCGGAAGATGTCGGCGAGTTCGAAGTAGTCGATCGTGTCGGCCTTGAAGCGTCCGGTGTGCGAAACCCTAAGACTGGCGAGGACCGACGCGATCGCCGCATCGATGCCGGGATCCGTCCCCGTCTTGGATCTTGCCGTCGCTCCTTGATCGATCTCGGTCCGAACTGCCGCGTTGAAGCGCTCGAGCGCGCGGCCATCATAGAAGTTCGCATTCACCAATTCGATCACGCGGTCGAAGATCGGCTGGCCGGAGCGCGGCAGCTCGGCTGCCCGCGTCGCGGTCGCCATCGACATGGCGAGGATGACGATCAACGCTTTCCCACCCAAACGCGCACACATGATTGCTGCTCCGGTTTCGCGCCGACGATTATCGACAAAAGCGCGTGCACCTGCCGGCAAAATCCCGTGATCGCGCCGTGATGCGGTGACGAGCGCTGCAATCTGCGCAACCGCCGCCGCCAAGCCTTTCAGGTTCATGTCAGGTTCGGGTGGCTTGTGTGGCCGCATCGAACGCTCCGGGGACAGAGGCGATTAGCCTCTCCCTGGCGTGCCTCGGACAAGAAAGGAAAGTGTGAATGGTTGGCAAGGCCCCACACCTACACGTGCACGACAACAGCCACCGCAGAGATGAAGTTTTCGCTGCACCGGACCAGAACGTCGGCGATTTCGCCTTCAATGCCACGGTTGCGGCCGTCTTTGACGACATGGTCAGCCGGTCGGTTCCCTACTACGGCGAAATCCAGCGGATGGTCTGCGAACTCGCCAGCGACTTTGCCGAAGCCGATACCAATCTCTACGATATCGGTTGCTCCACGGCGACAACGCTGCTCGGGCTCGACGCCATGGTTGACCCTGCCGTGCGCTTCGTCGGTATCGACAACGCCCCCGACATGATCGAGAAGGCGAAGGAAAAGATCGTCCAGGCAAATTCCAACCGAGCGATCGACCTGAGGGGAGGCGACCTTCACCAGGGCATCGAGATCCACAATGCCAGCGTCGTCCTGATGCTCTTAACGCTGCAGTTCGTGCGCCCGCTCTACCGCGAGCGCGTCATGCGCTCGATCTATGATGGGCTGAACGAACGCGGCGCTCTGCTGCTCGTCGAAAAGCTGACCAGCGAGAATTCGACGTTCAACCGACTGTTCATCGAGCATTATTACGACTTCAAGCGCCGCAACGGCTATTCCGAGATCGAGATCGCCAAGAAGCGCGAAGCGCTTGAAAACGTCCTTATCCCCTACCGCCTGGAGGAAAATTTCCAGCTGCTCAGGGAAGTGGGCTTCCGCAGCGTCGAAGTGTTTTTCCGCTGGTACAATTTCTGCGGCATTGTCGCCATCAAGTAGGACGGACCGACCATGATCGCGATCGGCAATTTTCTCTTCCGCTTCCGCAACCAGCTGTTTCCGGCTGCTATCGTGGTCTTGTTCCTGCTGATGCCGCCGGCGGCACTCGTGTTGGACAACCCGGTGCTGACCCTCGCCAAGGATGCGGCCGCGATCCTCATCATCCTGGCCGGCCTGGCGCTGCGCGCGACGGTGGTTGGCTACAAATACATCCAGCGCGGCGGCCTGAAGAAAAAGGTCTACGCCAAGGACCTCGTGACCGAGGGCATGTTCGGCGTTTGCCGGAACCCGCTTTATGTCGGAAACATGCTGCTTTACACCGGCATCTTCCTGCTGCACGGCAATCCGTTGCTCATTGTGGCCGGCGTCAGCCTCTTTGCCTTCATGTACCAGTGTATCGTCTATGCGGAGGAAGCCTTTCTGCTTCGCACCTTCGGGGAAGCCTATCGGGCCTATTGCCGCGACGTCCCGCGCTGGATGCTGCGCCTTTCAAACTTCAGTCAGTCCACGGAAGGCATGACGTTCAACATCCGGCGTGTCGTCGGCAAGGACTATTCCACCGTCTCGGCAGCGATGATCGCGATCCTTGCGACGGAGATGTACAAGTTAGCAACCTACGAACCGTCAGGCCGGAATACCGGCGTGCTCGTCGTGCTCGGCGGCGCGATGGCGCTGGTCGGGATCGCGACGGCGGTAATCAGCTACAAGAAGAGGCGCGGAGCCTTTCGCGATCCGGTCGCCTCCTGAAATCCTCTCTTTTTTGCGCCTCGAAGGCGGCGGCCGGGGATGGACCGCCGTGGCCGCAGTTCCCCTCACGGCCGCTCAAGGACTTGACGCCCATCCCCGATCGACCATAGGCAAGGACGAACAAGTGTCCGGTGATATCTTGAGAGTCCTATTAGTCGAAGACGATCAGGTTCTGGGGGAGGCGCTGCGCGACCATGTCGCCGCCGTCGGCCATGCGGTCGACTGGTTCAAGCGGATCCTCGATGCCGTGGCGGCAACCGATACGGTATCCTACGGACTGATCCTGCTCGATCTCCGATTGCCCGATGGCGAGGGGTTGACTCTTCTGCGCTCGCTGCGCGCACGCGGCGACGGCACGCCGGTGATCATTCTGACGGCTCACGACCAGATTTCCGATCGGATCGAGGGCCTGAACAGTGGAGCCGACGACTATCTCGTCAAGCCTTTCGATCTCAACGAGCTGACGGCCCGCATGCTGGCTGTTTCCAGGCGCTACACGGGCAATGCCACGCCGATGCTCAAGCTGCCCGGCATCGAGATTGACCAGGTTCACCGCAGGATCGCCGTCAATGGCGACAGTCAGAGCCTCAGTGCCCGGGAGTGGGCCGTTCTCGACAAGCTGGTGGCTCATCCGGGCGCGCTCGTATCCAAGGCGCAGCTTCACGACGCGCTCTACGCCTTCGGTGCCGAGATCGAGAGCAATACGGTCGAGGTCTATATCAGCCGATTGCGCAAGAAGATCGGTTCCGACCGGATCGAGACCGTGCGCGGCCTCGGCTACTGCTTCAGGTGATGGCATGGCCGACAGGAGAAGCATGACACGCAGACTGGCCATTGCGCTCACCAGCGTCGTTGCCCTGTTCTGGTTCGTCGCGCTCGGGCTTGGCGTCTACGTGATGCGGGACGAGTTCACCGAGATTTTCGACAGCGGCGTGCAGGAAACCGCGGAACGCCTGTTGCAGATCGTGGCGGACGAGGCGGCGAGGGACCCGCCCGATGGCTTGTCCCAGGCGTCGGTTGTGGCGCCCGCGCTCAACTCGCAATACCTCACCTACCAGGTCCGCGATCGCGATGGCCGCATGCTGTTTAACGACGGCGCGCCGGAACCCTTCGCCGTTCCGCTTGCAACCGGTTTCTCGCAGACCCCGACCCATCGGATCTACACGGCCGGAACGAGCGACGGCTCGCTCTACGTGCAGGTTGCCGACGCGATCGAACATCGCACCGAAGCCCTCATGGAAGGCGGGACCGCGCTGCTCCTGCCGCTCTTGGTCCTGATACCGGGCAGCATCCTTGCGATCGTCTTCGTCGTCCGCAGCACGCTGTCGCCCGTCGCACAACTGCGCGACGATATCCTGAGCAAGGACAGTGGCAACCTGGCGCCGATCGACGAGGCGTCGCTGCCGCGCGAGCTGCGGGCGATCGCGCGCTCCGTGAACCTGCTCTTGGCACGGCTCAAGGCAGGGCTTGAGGCGGAGCGCGAATTCACGTCGAACAGTGCTCACGAACTGAGGACCCCGATTGCCGGCGCGCTCGCGCAAACCCAACGGCTGGCGAGCGAGGTGCCTCAGGCGTTTCAGCCGCGAACCGCTCAGATCGAACGTGCACTCGTGCATCTGAGCCGGCTTGCCGAGAAGCTGCTGCAGATGTCGCGCGCCGAGGCGGAGATTGCCATCTCGGACGAGCAGCACGATCTGTTGCCGGTGTTGATGGTGGTCATGCAGGATCTGGAACGATCGGCGCTCGGCGCCAACCGGCTGAAGGTCGAGGTCGACGAGGGCACTGTTCTCGAACGCCCGATCCGCGCGGATGCGTTTGCCATCGTGCTGCGCAATCTCCTGGAAAACGCCCTGGTCCACAGCCCGCCGGGCAGCCGCGTCGATATCCATGTCGATCCGATGGGCATTCGCGTCACGAACGAGAGTGCTGTTGTCGGCGAAGACGTGCTTGCGAATCTGACGAAGCGCTTCGTCCGTGGTCCGACCGAAGCCTCCGGCTCCGGGCTCGGCCTTGCGATCGTTGAGCGGCTGGTCGAGCAAATGCACGGGCAATTGCATATAGCTTCACCGGCGCGGGGCATGACGCAGGGATTTGAGGTCGAGGTCCGCCTCTGATCGCCGCAGATACAAGGCAGGCCAAAACTCTCCGTCGCGATCGTGAAAACCATTGCCTTCGGCGCTGCTTGCTGGATCATGCGCAGCCTTGCCGCCAATGGAGTTGAGAATCGCATGAACCAATCGCTCGCGCACATTGCCCTGGTCGTTCGCGACTACGACGAAGCGATAGATTTCTACGTCAACACGCTGGGTTTCACGCTTGTCGAGGATACGTATCAGCCGGAGCAGGACAAGCGATGGGTCGTGGTCAAGCCCGTCGGCGACGGCAACACGTCCTTGCTTCTCGCCCGCGCCTCGACGACCCACCAGCAGGATTACATCGGTGATCAGGCCGGCGGCAGGGTCTTCCTGTTCCTGCGCACCGACGATTTCTGGCGGGATTACAACAGGTATGTCGAACGCGGCGTCGAATTCGTGAGGGAGCCGAAGGAAGCGCCGTACGGCATCGTCGCCGTCTTCAGGGATCTCTATGGAAACCTCTGGGATCTCGTCCAGTTCGCCGATGCCCGCGGCTGAACAACCGTAATCGCGATCACGGCGACGAGATGACAGACAAACGATCGGGGCGCCGAAGCCGGCGCCCCGATCGCATCTTGTCTTTACTGCTGGTCGAGTGCCCGCGTCAGGCTGAGTGCTGCAATCGTGCAGATCGCACCTGAAATCAGGTAACCGCCGATGAAGATGATGCCGAAGCTGCTGGCAAGGCCAAGTGCGACGAGCGGCGCGAAGGCGGCGCCGAGGAGCCAGGCGAGGTCCGAGGTCAGCGCCGCACCCGTGTATCGGTAGTACTTCGTGAAGCGCGAGGACACGGCGCCCGAGGCCTGGCCGAAGGTGAGGCCGAGAACGGCAAAGCCGATCAGGATGTAGGCATCCTGCCCGGCTCCGCCGGCGTCGAGAAGGAAGGGTGCGGAGAAACTGAAGATCGCGATCAGGGTTGCACCGAACATCAGTTCGTTGCGGCGGCCGACGCGGTCGGCGATCACGCCCGACACGACAATGCCGATCGCACCGACGGCCGCGCCTGCGACCTGGACCAGCAGGAACCGGGCGGCCGACTGCCCCCCGTTGAGGATGACCCAGCTGAGCGGGAAGATCGTCACCAGGTGGAACATCGCGAAGCTCGCCAGAGGCACAAAAGCGCCGAGCACCACGTCCAGCGCGTGTTTGCTCAGCATCTCGAACACCGGCCGAGCCTGCAGTTCCTGCGCTTCCATGGCAGCGCCGAACTCCTTGCTGGCGACGATGCGAAGACGCGCGAACAGCGCCACGACGTTGATCGCAAAGGCGACGAAGAACGGATAGCGCCAGCCCCAGGAGAGGAAATCCTCCTCGGAAAGATTGGCAACGAAGTAGCAGAAGATGATGCTGGCGAGGGCGAAGCCGATGGGGGCTCCGAGCTGCGGGATCATCGCATACCAGCCCCGTCGGTTCGGCGGAGCGTTAAGGTTCAGCAGCGACGCCAGGCCGTCCCAGGCGCCACCAAGGGCAAAGCCCTGTCCCAGCCGGAAGAGGGCCAGAAGCGCCACCGCCCAGTATCCGATCGTCTCATACCCCGGCAGGAAGGCGATCGACGCGGTTGAACCGCCGAGAATGACGAGCGCGATGGTCAGCTTGGTGCCGCGCCCGTAGTTGCGGTCGATCCACATGAACACGAAGGAGCCGACCGGGCGGGCGAGGAAAGCGAGCGGGAACAGTGCGAAGGACATCAGCGTCGCAGTGACCGCATTGGGGGCGAACGGGAAGATCAGTTTCGGGAAAACGAGGATCGAGCCGAGGCCGTAGACGAAGAAATCGAAGAATTCGGAGGTTCGTCCGATGACCACCCCGATGGCGATGCTGCCGGGGGAGAGCGGCTTGTCGTCCTCGTGAATGCGACGTGCATCCCGCTCGAGACCAGACGATGTTGGGTTAGCGACCGAAACCATGAATTTCTCCGACGAACGAACGTCTTGTCGTTAGAGTGTTGACCAATTGGCGTCTGATATCAAGAATGCCGTGCACGTACATGCGCACATGCCTCATTCGAGTTCGTGCCTAACGTTCGCTGGAACAGCCGGTATCGAACCGACGAGAAGCCTTTGCGCCCGTACAAACGCGCATAGAGCGATAAGGCCGTCACTGCACTGCGGCAAAATGCTGCGCTGCGACGATCGACCTCAGTTCCATGCGCGATCATGCCCGAGTAATGCCGACTAGACAAAACGCAAGTTGAGGCCGCAATGCCGAAGCCATTCAGTTTAGCCGGACAATCGATGATTGCCGTCCTGTTGCTCACCGTTCTCACGGGATGCAACATGGTGGTCATGTCGCCATCCGGCGATATCGCCGCGCAGCAGCGGGATCTGATCGTTATCTCGACGGTCCTGATGCTGCTGATCATCGTTCCGGTCCTTTTCCTGACCCTTTTCTTCGCCTGGCGCTATCGTCAGTCGAACACTGCCGCCAAATATGACCCGGAATGGCATCACTCCACCGGTCTAGAAGTCATCATCTGGTCGGCGCCGCTCGCCATCATCATCGCACTCGGCGCGATCACCTGGGTCAGCACCCACAAGCTCGACCCCTATCGACCGCTCGATCGGATCGATGCGGCGCGCCCGGTCACCGAAGAGATGAAGCCGATCACCGTCGAGGTCGTCGCCCTCGACTGGAAGTGGCTGTTCTTCTATCCGGAATACGGCATCGCCACGGTCAACGAGATGGCGGCACCCGTCGACGTGCCGATCAACTTCAAGATCACAGCCTCGTCGGTCATGAACTCCTTCTACGTTCCAGCGCTTGCCGGCATGATCTACGCCATGCCCGGAATGCAGACCAAGCTGCACGCCGTCATCAACAAGGCAGGTGAATACGAAGGCCTTTCGTCCAACTACAGCGGCGACGGCTTCTCGCACATGCGCTTCAAGTTCCACGGCGTGGATCAGGCCGGTTTTGACGCCTGGGTTGCCCGGGTGAAGCAGAACGGCACGATGCTCAACCGCGACGCCTACCTGAAGCTCGAAAAGCCGAGCGCGAAGGAGCCGGTGCGCTACTACGCTGCCGTCGAGGACGGCCTCTATGAAGCCGTGCTCAACATGTGTGTTCGCGAAGGCCAGATGTGCATGAAGGATATGATGCACATCGACATGATGGGCGGAGCCGGCGTCGAAAGCCATGAGAACCGCGCCAAGCTCGAGCATGACAACCGCCACGCGGGCGGCGTGACCGAAGCGGCCGCACCGGCTGCGACCTTCCCCGAGACCGGCAATCCCGCCAAGAGCGAGGAGCCGGCAGAGGGCGTCAAGGAAGGGCAGCCGGCGGCTGAGCCCATGAACCACGACATGCACAAGACGCACTAGGACTTTCGCGCGCTCGCAGGCTTCGATCCAGCGAGCGCCAGGGCCCTTCGGGCCGCAATTCGAGACATATTGGAAGACCCATGTTTGGTGACACCAGCCTCACGCAATTCATCTTCGGGCGGCTTACCTGGGAAGCGATCCCCTATCACGAGCCGATCCTCGTCGTGACCTTCGCGGCCGTGGCCGTGGGCGGCCTCGCGATCCTCGCGCTGATCACGAAGTACAAGCTCTGGGGCTATCTCTGGCACGAGTGGTTCACGTCGGTCGATCACAAGAAGATCGGCATCATGTACATCATCCTGGCGATCGTCATGCTTCTGCGCGGCTTCGCCGACGCGATCATGATGCGCCTGCAGCAGGCGATCGCCTTCAACGGCAACGAGGGCTACCTCAACCCGCACCACTACGACCAGATCTTCACGGCGCATGGCGTGATCATGATCTTCTTCGTGGCCATGCCTTTCGTCACCGGCTTCATGAACTACGTCGTGCCGCTGCAGATCGGCGCGCGCGACGTCTCGTTCCCGTTCCTCAACAATTTCTCGTTCTGGATGACGACGGGCGGCGCGATCATCATCATGATGTCGCTGTTCGTAGGTGAATTCGCGCGCACCGGCTGGCTCGCCTATCCGCCGCTTTCGGGAGCGGACTACAGCCCCGGCGTGGGCGTCGACTATTACATCTGGGGGCTACAGGTGGCGGGCGTCGGGACGACCTTGTCCGGTATCAACCTGATCGCCACCATCGTGAAGATGCGCGCGCCCGGCATGACCTTCATGAAGATGCCGGTCTTCACCTGGACCTCGCTCTGCACCAACATCCTGATCGTCGCGACCTTCCCGATCCTGACGGCAACGCTCGCGCTCTTGTCGCTCGACCGCTACCTCGGCTTCAACTTCTTCACCAATGACCTTGGTGGCAATCCGATGATGTATATCAACCTCATCTGGATCTGGGGCCATCCGGAAGTCTACATCCTGATCCTGCCGGCCTTCGGCATCTTCTCCGAGGTCGTCGCCACCTTCTGCGGCAAGCGCCTGTTCGGCTACACCTCGATGGTCTACGCCACCTGCGTGATCATGATCCTCTCCTACCTGGTGTGGCTGCACCACTTCTTCACCATGGGTTCCGGCGCGTCGGTCAACGCCTTCTTCGGCATCACCACGATGATCATCTCGATCCCGACCGGCGCGAAGATGTTCAACTGGCTCTTCACCATGTATCGCGGGCGCATCCGCTACGAACTGCCCATGCTGTGGACCATCGGCTTCATGGTCACCTTCGTTATCGGCGGCATGACCGGCGTCATGCTGGCGATCCCGCCGGCCGACTTCGTGCTGCACAATTCGCTGTTCCTGATTGCCCACTTCCACAACGTCATCATTGGAGGCGTGCTCTTCGGGTTGATGGCCGGCGTCGTCTACTGGTGGCCGAAGGCTTTCGGCTACAAGCTCGATTACTTCTGGGGCGCGATGAGCTTCTGGTTCTGGCAGATCGGCTTCTTCTTCGCCTTCATGCCGCTCTACGTGCTCGGCCTGATGGGGGTTACCCGCCGCGTCAGCCAGTTCGAGGACCCATCGCTGCAGATCTGGTTCATCATCGCCGCCTTCGGCGCCGTCCTGATCGCACTCGGCATCGCGTCCTTCATCATCCAGCTGATCGTCAGCTTCCTGCGCCGCGAGCGACTGCGCGAAACGTCGGGCGATGCCTGGGATGGCCGCACGCTGGAATGGTCGACCTCGTCGCCGCCGCCGGACTACAACTTCGCCTTCACGCCCGTCGTGCACGACCATGACAGCTGGTACGACATGAAGAACCGGGGTTATGAGCGCCCGCTCGAAGGCTTCAAGGCGATCCACATGCCGAAGAACACCGGCACGGGCATCATTCTCTCCGGCATCAGCGTCGTGCTCGCCTTCGCCTTGATCTGGTACATCTGGTGGCTGGCCGCGGTCTCCTTCATCGCCCTGCTCGCCGTCGCCATCGGCCATACCTTCAACTACAACCGTGATTTCTTCATTCCCGCGGAAACTGTCGCGGCGACCGAAGACGCACGCTCGAAGCTGCTTGCGGAACGGACCTGAGACGATGAGCCAAACCCAAGTCCAAGAAACAGAAAAGCCGCAGTTCTACCTGACGGAAGAGCATCATCCGGAACACAGCACCATGCTGGGTTTCTGGCTCTACCTGATGAGCGACTGCCTGATCTTTGCCGTGCTGTTCGCTACGCATGGCGTTGTCGGCCGCAACTACGCGGCAGGGCCATCACCGGCCGACCTGTTCGACCTTGGCCTCGTCGCGTTCAACACGGCGATGCTGCTGCTCTCGTCGATCACCTATGGTTTTGCGATGCTCCAGATGGAGCGCAACGCCAAGATGGAAACGCTGTTCTGGCTTGGCGTCACCGGCGTGTTCGGCGCGATCTTCCTCGCAGTGGAGCTTTATGAATTCTATCACTTGCTGCACGAGGGCGCCGGTCCGACGCGTTCGGCCTTCCTGTCCTCGTTCTTCACGCTGGTCGGTACGCACGGGCTGCACGTCACCTTCGGCATCATCTGGCTGATCACGCTGATGGTGCAGGTCAAGAAACATGGATTGAACCCGGAAAACCGCCGCCGCCTGATGTGCCTTTCCATGTTCTGGCACTTCCTCGACGTCATCTGGATCGGCGTCTTCTCCTTCGTCTATCTGTTGGGAGTACTCGGATGAGTTCGCAGCATCCTGGCCACGAAAGCGCGTTCGAGCCCCACCACGCGCACAGCCACCCGGGCGACGCAGCCGGCCACGGCTCGTTCAAGAGCTATATGACCGGCTTCATCCTGTCGGTGATCCTGACGGCCATTCCCTTCTGGCTAGTGATGGGCGGCGTGCTCGACAGCAAGTTGCTGACCGCCGTGCTCGTCATGGGCATTGGCGTCGTGCAGATCGTCGTGCACGTCATCTACTTCCTGCACATGAACGCCCGCTCCGAAGGCGGCTGGACGCTGATGGCGCTGATCTTCACGATCATCATCGTCGGCATCGCGCTCGCCGGTTCGCTCTGGGTCATGCATCACCTCAATACCAACATGATGCCGATGACCCACGAAATGATGAAGAACATGCCCTGAGCGGGGCGGGCAGACGCGAAATGACCGCTGGCCATGACGTGAAAGGGGAGGGTGCGAAGGCGTCCTCCCGCGCCCGGTTCCTTCTGACCGGCGCGCTCCTGTTTCTCGGCATCGTATTCGTGGCGCTCGGGACATGGCAGGTCCAGCGGCTCTTCTGGAAGCTCGACCTCATCGGGCGCGTCGATGCGCGCGTGCATGCCGAAGCGGTCCCGGCCCCGGCGTCGCCGGACTGGCAGGGCATTACCCGCGAGAAGGACGAGTATCGCCGGGTCCGCGCGACAGGCACCTTCGGCCATGACAAATCGGTACTGGTCCAGGCTGTAACGGAGCGGGGGGCCGGTTTCTGGGTCCTGACGCCGATGCGGCTTGAAGACGAGACGACGGTTCTCGTCAATCGCGGTTTCGTGCCCACTGACCGGCGCGAGCGGGCGGCCCGCGCCGAAGGCGAAGCGGCCGGAACCACAGAGATCATCGGGCTCCTGCGCATCAGTGAGCCGGGCGGCGCTTTTCTTCGTTCCAACGATGCGGCCGGCGATCGCTGGTTCTCGCGCGACGTGGCCGCGATCGCCACGGCAAAAGGGCTGACGAACGTCGCGCCGTATTTCATCGATGCCGATGCGACACCAAATCCCGGTGGCCTGCCGATCGGCGGCCTCACGGTTGTCAGCTTTCGGAACAGCCACCTCGTCTACGTCCTGACCTGGTTTGCGCTTGCGATCATGAGCGCCGGGGGCGCGTGGCTCGTCTGGCGGCGGGTCGCATAAACATTCACCGCTGCCCGCTGATCCGCCGTGTTGTTGGGGCTTCCGTTGAACATTAAAGATGAGTAATAGAGGAAGGAATTAGCGAGAGGCGTCGCCTCGTCCCTTCAGCATTGGATACGCGTCGATGTCGTTTCAACCGCGGATGCAGAACAAGATTTCCGGGTTCAAGGTGATCGGCGGACTGCATCGGCGGCAATGGAACGGGATTATCGCCGATGTCTGGGATGTCGAATGCGAGGCGAGGGCTGGCGGCCACTACCTGTCGGACGATCCACGCATGTTCATCGTGCTTGACGCCCAGGGCGGCAGCCGCTGCAATGTCAGGCTTTCGCCGGATGGGCGTGGCTCGGTAGAGAACGCGCGCCAGCAGGCGCTTTCCTACATTCCCGCGGGCATGGAAATCTGGGCCGATATGGTCGATGTCAGCCACATCCGCCACCTCGACCTGCATTTCAACCTCGAAATCCTCAGCCGGCGGCTGGCGGAGGATCTCGATGCGGGCCGCTGCGACACGCCGCGGCTGATGTTTCACGACGAGCGCTTTCTGCAGCTCGCGCAACTGATCGCCGCCGAATGCGTCAATCCGCAGCCCTTGCACGATCTTTACGGCGACGGGCTGACGGTTGCGCTGTTCATCGACCTGATGAAACTCAACCGTTCGGATGCCCGAAAACGCAGCCCGCTCGCCACCTGGCAGCTCCGCCGCGCCGTCGACTACATCGACGAGAACTGGGGTCGCAACATTCGCCTTGAGGAACTGGCGTCCCTTGCCGGACTGTCGCAGTCGCACTTCAGCCACGCCTTCAAGGCCTCGACCGGCATGGCGCCGCACCAGTGGCAGACCAATGCGCGGATCGAGCGGGCCAAGCAGCTTTTGCTGAAGAACGAGGCATCGCTGACGGCAGTTGCAGCCGAGACCGGCTTCTCCGACCAGGCACACTTCACCCGGGTCTTCCGCAAGGTCGTGGGCGCGACTCCGGCCTCGTGGAAGCGCAGCCGATTGAGCTGAGCAAGTTCCATCCCGAAGAGCGGTTGTTCACTCGGAATAGCCCAGAAACGTTCAATTCTCGCGGATCGCGACAAGAGTTGCCGGAATAGTTGATATAAATACTCATCTTATTAGAGGGTATAGATCGCGTCGCCTGGAAGGCCCCGCGGTGGATCGGCGCGAGACGACGGACAGATGAAGGCAAAAGGTAAGGCAGTACGGTTGGCGGAATGGCTGGCAGGTGGGGTCGCTGGCATTGCGGTCCTGGCCGCCGGTGCGGCGATGGCGCAGGATGCGCCTGCCACGCGGTTGGAAACGATCGAGGCGACCGGCACCAGGGCCGAAGATGATGCGACCGGTCCGGTCGAGGGTTATGTCGCCAAGGCGACCACGACCGGCTCGAAATCCGCAACCGCGATCGCGGAAATCCCGCAGAGCGTTTCCGTCGTCGGGCGCGAGGAGCTTGATGACCGCGGCGTCGTCAACAAGGTCGACGAAGCGCTGCGCTATACGCCGGGTGTGATGGCCGAGCCCTTCGGTGTCGATCCCGATACCGACTGGTTCTACATCCGTGGTTTCGACGCGACGCAGACGGGTGTCTTCCTCGATGGCCTGAACCTCTTTTCCTACGGCTTCGGCGGGTTCCAGATCGATCCCTTCATGCTGGAGCGGGTCGAAGTGCTGAAAGGTCCAGCCTCGGTGCTTTATGGCGGCGCCAATCCGGGCGGCATCGTCAGCCTCATCAGCAAGCGGCCGACGGAAGAGAGCTCCACCTATGTCGAGACCGGTATCAACAACAACGGCAATGCCTTCCTCGGCATTGACGTCAACCGGCCGCTGGACGATGCGATCAACTACCGCGTCACCGGCAAGGTATCCGGCGGCAACAATTACACCGATCATTCGGAGGATCTGCGTGGCTTCATCCTGCCGCAGATCACCTATCAGCCCGACGATTCGACCAGCCTGACTGTCTACGGGTTGCTGCAGGGCCTCGATCAGGTCCATACCGGCGGCGGTTTCCTGCCCTATGAAGGCTCGGTCGTCGATGCGTCCTTCGGCAAGATCGATCGCAAGGCCTTCTTCGGCGAACCCGACATCGATACCGGCACCTATGTCCAGCAGATGCTCGGCTACGAATTCAAACACGAGTTCGACAGCGGTTGGCAGTTCAGCCAGAACCTGCGCTACGGCCACCTCTACAAGCATGAGAACGGCCCTTATACCTACGGCTATTACGATCCGAGCCTTCCCTTCCCGGTTTCGACCAAGCCAGCAACTTCGGACAACAAGCTCTATCGCCTCGGCTTCGAGGCGACGTCGAAGGTGGATACCTTCGCCGTGGACAACCGCGTTGAAGGTGAGTTCGAGACGGGAGCGCTCGAGCATAGCCTGCTCGTTGGTCTCGACTACAAGTTCTTCCGGCTGGACCACGTCCAGGCGTCGTCGGCAGGAACGCCTATCAGCGCCACCGATCCGGTCTATGGCGCTCCGCAACCCGCCAACGCCATCTACATCAACCAGGTGATCACGCAGCAGCAGATCGGCGTCTACGCGCAGGACCAGATCCGCTTCGGCGACGGCTGGCTCGCAACGCTCAACGGCCGCTACGACTATGTCGATACCGGGACCGACAACGGGCCGACCTTCTGGGCGCCGACCCAGAATTCGAGCTTCGACTATAGCGAGGGTGCGCTTAGCGGTCGCGCCGGGCTTGCCTATGAGTTCGACAACGGCCTGACACCCTATCTCAGCGTCGCGACCTTCTTCAATCCGGTCGTGGCGGTGACGGCAACCGGCAACACCAAGCCGGAGGAGGGCGAGCAGTTCGAGGCCGGGATCAAGTACGAACCAACCTTCTTCGATGGCGTGTTGACGGCGTCCATCTACCAACTGACCAAACGCAACGCGCTCGTCACCGATCCATGGACGAGCCTCTCCACCCAGACGGGCGAAGTGCGGTCCCGCGGCATAGAGTTCGAGGGTAAGGTCAATCTCAACGAGAGCTGGAAGCTGATCGCGGGCCTCGATTTCATGGATATCGAGGTGACCGAGGACGCAGACCGGGCGCTTATCGGCAAGTCACCCTATCTCGTGCCCGACGCGCAGGCCTCGCTGTGGGTCGATTATACCGTGCAGCAGGGGGCGCTCGAAGGCGTCAGCCTTGGCGCCGGCGTGCGCTACCGCGGCGAAAGCTGGGCGGATAAGGAGAACACGGCGAAAGTACCGGCATCGACGGTCTTCGACGCCGCCTTGCGCTACGAAAAGGACGGCTGGGGCGCTGCCCTCAACGTCACCAACCTGTTCGACAAGGAATACGTCAGCGGCTGCAGCGGCCTGCTCGTCTGCGGATATGGCGACGCGCGCACGGTCACGCTCAAGCTCAGCAAGACCTGGTGAGACCGTTCGGCTGATCGATGTCGGTCGCACTGGCCGCCTCGACCGGCCAAAAAGCAAACATGCGCTCGACCCGTGCCGGGAAGCGCCCTGTTTTTAACCCGGAGTGCCGCCATCGCGCGCCAAGGGCGCGGACGACTGAGAGCTCTCGAAACGGGTAGTGGCCTTTAAATGGAGAGGCCTGCCGCCTTTTCAAGGGCGGGAGCCTCCCTTAGAGCGAATTACTTCGCGCCGATCGCGGCAAGGCCGGCGTTTGCGCAGTTTGCGTCAACGTCGCCCGACGGCGCGCCGCCGACACCGATGCCGCCGACGAGCGCCTTGCCGAACTTGATCGGCACGCCGCCGGCCTGGATCACCATGCGTGCGTCCATGTCGCGAAGGCCTTCGTTGGCGGGCTTCGACGCGATGAACTCGCCGAGGCCGGCCGTGTCACGGCCCATGGCGGCCGAGGTGAAGGCCTTGCCCTGTGCGCTGTTGCCGGTGTGCGGGCCGGAATTGTCGGCCTTCAACACCACCTTGGTCGAACCGTCACGTGCAACGACCGCGACGCTGACATTGTGGCCTTCGGCGGCGCATGCCTTCAGCGCAGCGTCAGCAGCCTTCACGGCCATCTCGAGCGGCAGGTAAGCGGCGGTCGGAAGCTCCTGCGCGGTGGCGGCGACGGGAGCGAGAAGAGCTGCTGCAAGCACGATATTGCGGATCATCAATCGGTTCCTTTCCTGTTGATATGGAAAGGTTATTGCGGTTCGCCGCCCGCCGGTATTCGTAGCTCTTCCGTCACCATCCGTAGTTCTACGGAGTTTGCGTTCCTTCGAGCCAGATGCGGGTCATCTCCGCCTGCGAGGTGCTGCCAAGCTTGGCGCCGATCGCCGCACGATGGCTTTCCACCGTTCGCGGCGACAGGCCGAGCCCTTCGGCGATCTGGCGGGTGGTAAAACCTGCGGCGATGCGATCGAGGACCTCGCGCTCGCGCTGCGTGAGCGCTGCCAGGAGGGCAAGCGTTTCCGCTTTTTCCGCCCGCGCCTGCATCGCGCGAACCAGCATTTCCTGCCCCTTGTGGATCGCGTCGATCAGATCCTGCTCGTCGATGGGTTTCGAGAGAAAGTCTATGGCGCCGTTGCGGAAGGCGCGCCGGCAGGCCTCGATATCGCCGTGGCCGGAGATGACGATCGTCGGCCAGTCCACCCCGCTTTCGCGGAGCTTTTCCTGCAGCTTCAGTCCGGAGATGGCCGGCATGCGGATGTCGAGGATAAGGCAGCCTGGCTCAAGGCGCGACAACTGCCCGAGAAACGCCTGCGGATCGGCGAAGGGGATGACCTTGATGCCGACCGTCGAGAGCAGCAGGCCAAGCGCGCGGCGAACCGCATCGTCATCGTCGACGAGATAGACGGGAACGGTCATGCTGTCTCTTCCTGTCGGGCTCGCGCCTTGGGCAAGGTCACCCGGAAAGTGGCGCCGCCATCGCCGGCCACCAATGCGATCTCACCGCCGGCGCGTTCCACCAGGCGTTGGCTGAGGGCCAGGCCAAGCCCCGTGCCGCCAGCCCGTGTCGTCATGAACGGGGTAAAAAGGCGAGGGCGCAAGGTTTCGGGAATGCCCGGACCGTTGTCCACGACATCGAAGACCACCGAGGCATCCTCTTCCTTCAAGGTCACGGCCACGTGGGGGCTTTCGCCTCCGTGCTCGTCGAGTGCTTCCATCGCATTGCGCACCAGATTGAAGGCGACCTGTTCGATTTCGACCGGGTCGCCAACAACCGACACAGGCGTTTCCGGAAGGTGAAATTCAAGCTGGATGCGCCGCGACAGGGCGTCCTGCTCCAGCAACGCCTCGACATTGCCGAGCGCTCGGCGGAGGTCAAAGGCGCTGGAAGGCGTCGCGTGCGGCTGCGACCAGTTGCGGAACCGTTCCAGAATGCCGGAGGCCCGGCGCGCCTGGCTTACGGTGTCGTCGAGAACGGAGGCGAGTGCGGCATGGTTCCCTTGGTTGAGCAGGCGGCGCCCGGCCTGCGCCTGGGCGAGGATCGCGGTCAGGGGCTGGGTCAATTCGTGGGCCATACCGCTCGCCATCTCTCCGAGCGCATTGACGCGCGAGGCGTGTGTGAGCCGTGAATCGAGCGCGCTCAGCCGCGCCTGCTGCTCTGCCGTGCGGGTCCGCGCCCGTTGGCGCAAGGCCGCCAGCCCCGCGAGATAGGCAAACGTGAGGGCAACGAATGTCAGGCCGGTCTGCACCGGCGGAAACATATCCGAGAGACCGATATCCATACCGGTTTCCAGCAACAGCGGTTGCGACACGCTGCTGAGCGGTCTGGAAAAGCGGATGGCATCGGGCAGTGCAGTCGGCTGAAGCAGGTTGTGTCCGTCCGGCAGCGAAAGCCGGACGGCTGTGCTCGACCGCGTCCAGAACGGCCCGCCGTCGCCGATCAGCTTGCCGGCGTCGATGGCGAGCATCAGCCCATAACGAGCCTCGTCGGTATTGGGGCTGCGCTTGACCATCATGTAATGGTCGGGGCGCTGCGGATGGGGCAGAAGCGCGATCCGGCCATCGGAGGCCTTGGCCGCCGCGCGAATGCTCTCGGCTGTCGCTGCATCGAGCACCGCTGTCCCGATCGTCTCCGCTCCTGGCTCCAGGGGGACGAGTTGGACTTCGTCGATGCGGGGATAGAAGCGGGTAATCGTGCGCGCGACATCGAGGAAGAGGTCGTGGCGACGCCCTTCGGAGGCAACCGCTACGGCCGATAGCGCGGTCAGATGGGCATCGTGCTGATCGGCGCGCTGGGAGGCCAGCCCATGGAGTACGGTGCTTTCCTGCTCCAGTTCGGCAACCAGGGTCTGTCGCTCACGGGTGCCGAGGGCCGCTGCCCCGACAAGCAGGAGAAGGCACCAGAGGGCAACAAGGTATAAGGGCCGCTCAAGAAACGGACGGTGGTTCGGTAGCATTGATCATTCTTGTCATTTGCAGGCTTGCTTGCACAGCTTTCTATCGTGCTGTTGTCCGGGCCGGTAGCGCGCGACGCGCCAGCCGGGAAAATACGATCCTGACAACGGAAAATCCAGAGCGCCCGGCGCAGAATGCCCGAGTGCGGTCGACGGGCGCTGACAGCGATTTCAGTCTGGCTTGCGCGCGACCACGAGTTTCGCCTTGAGGATCTGGACTACTTCGTTGTGCTGGTTGATCGTCTGGCTGACGACGACGGCGATGCCGCGGTCGGGTTTCGAGCGGGACGGAATGATCTCGATCACCTCGCTTTCGACATGCAGGGTATCGCCGGGCCGGGTTGGGGCCGGCCAATTGATGTCTCCGCCGGCGCCGATGAGGCCGCCGAAAAAGGGGAGGCCGGTCTCCACGTTCAGCCGCATCGTGATCGCCGCCGTGTGCCACCCGCTTGCAGCCAGACCCTTGAAGAGCGTGTCCCTGGCGGCGGCCTCGTCCAGATGAAACGGCTGCGGGTCGAACTGCGCGGCGAAAGCCTTGATCTGCTGCTCGTCGATCGTGTGCGTCGCGCTGGCAAAGCGCTGTCCGACGTGAAGATCCTCCAGGTAGAGACGATCCGGTCTGGAACCTTGCATGGGCCTTCCTCCTTCCATCGTGCCGTCGTGTTAGTGGGCGCCACCTGCACCCGCACCGCCAAGCTGGATCTTTCGGGTGAAGAGCAGCGCGATGGCGGCGAGCGCCAAGACGATGCCGATCACCGCGAAGGTATCGCTGAAACCCAGGATAAGCGCCTGCCGGCGGACTGTAGCACCGATCGCGGCAATCGCCTTGTGCTGTGCTACGGCGGCATCGGTGACGCCATGTGCCATGAAATGCCGCGTCAGGTCGCCGATCCGGTCGCGGACCTCGTCGCGATAGACGGTTACGGACTGACCGATGATGTTCGAGTGAAACTGCTCACGCTTGGTCAGGACAGTCGAAAGGGTTGCCGTGCCGACGGCACCGCCAAGGTTGCGCAGCATGTTCGACAGGCCCGAGGCGGCGGCTGCGTCGCTTGGGGCAATGCCCGCGGTGGTGATCACCGTGATCGGCGTCAGCACCAGCGCCTGGCCGATCGCACGGACGATATTCGGAACGAAGAACTGGTCGCCGGCGCTGTCGAGCGACAGCGTCGTGTTCATGAAACAGCTGGCCGCGAAGATGCTGATGCCGACGAAACCGATGTAGCGCACGTCGAACCGCTTCATCAGCGCCGGCACGAGCGGGATGATGAGGAGCTGGGGCAAGCCCGTCCAGGCGAGCACGAGGCCGATCTGCTCGGCATTGTAGCGCTGCACCTGCCCGAGATACTGGGGAAGGATGTAGACCGTGCCGAACAGTGCCACGCCGACCAGCACGTTGACGAGAACGCCGACCCCGAAATTGCGCTGCTTGAGCAGGCGCAGCTGTACGAGCGGCTTTTCGACCTTGAGCTCGATGATGACGAAGGCGATCAGGAAGGCCGCCGCCGTCAGGGCAAGCTTGACGATGAATGGCGACTGGAACCAGTCGTCCTTGTTGCCTTCCTCAAGAACGGTCTGCAGTGCCGAAAGGCCGATGGCCATGGTGACGATGCCGGCCCAATCGCCCTCCTTGAGCAAGGACAATTGCATCGGCTTCTTCTCGAGGGTGAAATAGAGCGCGACCACCATCACCAGGCTCGGCGGAGCGTTGACGAAGAAGATCGACTGCCAGCCGTAATTCTCGGTGAGATAGCCGCCGATCGTCGGGCCGATGGCCGGGGCGAAGGTGACCGAGAGCGCAAACAGGGCCAGCCCGAGGGGTTGCTGTGCCTTGGGCAACCGGGTCAGCACCATGGTGAAGGCCATCGGAATGAGCACGCCGCCGGCAAAGCCCTGCAGGCTGCGCAAGGCGATCATCGAGCCGAGATCATGGGCAAAGGCACAGGCTGCCGAAAACAGGGGAAAAAGGATGGCGTTCGCCAGCATGTAGCGCCGGAACGAGAAGACGCGGCTCAAATAGTCCGTGAGCGGGATCACGACGATCTCGCCGATGAGGTAGGAAGTCGAAATCCAGGCGCCGTTGTCGACGCCCGTGCCGATGCCGCCTTCGATATCGAGCAGCGAGGCGTTGGTGATCTGAATGTTGAGGATCGCCATGAAGGCGCCGATCAGGCCGGCAAGCACGGCGATCCAGGCCGTCGAGCTCGCCTTGTCGGGGGAGGTCGCTGCGGGCTTCGGCACGCCGGGCGAAACCATGGGTATCGTGGTGGTGGTGGACATTGCATCCTCCTGCCAGCCCTTGGGGCCGGGACCGGCGTTTGAGCGCCCTCAATTTGTGCTTACCGACACGGCGGCCACCGCTGTTCCTGCGGTCCTGGTGTCGATCGTCGGGTAGACGGACATGCCTGGACGCAACACCACGTCCAGCGGACTGTTGCGGTCGAGCACGATTTTTACGGGGATACGCTGCACCACCTTGGTGAAGTTGCCCGTCGCGTTGTCGGGCGGCAGGAGCGCAAATTCCTGGCCACTTGCCGGCGATATGCTGTCGACATGGCCCTCGAAAACCTGACCAGGGAACATGTCCACTTCGATCGCCACCGTCTGCCCGGGAACCACATCGGCGAGCTGTGTTTCCTTGTAGTTGGCGACGATATAGGCCGCATGTGTCGGCACGACTGCCATGAGCTGCGTTCCGGCCTGCACGTACTGGCCGACGCGCAAGGTGCGGTTGCCGATCACGCCTTCAATCGGTGCTGCGAGCGCGGTGTAGGAGAGGTTGAGTTCGGCCTGGTGTTCGGCCGCCCTGGCGCTGTCGAGCGCGGCCTTCGCCTGTGCAACTTCGGCCTTGATCACATCGAGTTGCTTGACCGCGCTTGCGAGCGCGGCTGTGTCGCGGGTTACTGCCGCGCGCGCCGCGGCGATCCGCGAGGCAGCCTGCTGTGCGTTCTGCAAGGTGCCGAAGCCTTGTCTTGCGAGTTCCGAATAGCGTTTGTCGTCCTGCTCGGCGAAGGTCTGGTCGGCCTTGTCGGCCTCGACCGTCGCCTTTGCCGAATCGATCACGGATTGCTGCGCCACGAGAGCCGACCGCTTGTTCGCGATGTTGGCTTCGGCGGCTTCGACGCCGGCCCGCGCCTGTTCGAGGCTCACCTTGAAATCGCGGTCGTCGATGCGGGCGAGAACCTGTCCTGCCTTGACTGGTTGGTTGTCGGCGACCAGCACCGCGGCGATATGGCCCGAGATCTTCGGGGCGATCGTCGTACTGTCCGCCTTCACATAGGCGTCGTCGGTCGACACCTCGAAGCGGCCCGTCGTCCAGTAGGCCCAGCCGAAGTCGGCCGCGCCGGCGACGGCGGCGATGGCAACGGACGCAAAAAGCAGATTGCGAAGCCAGCGCCTGTGGGCGCCCTGCGGGTTTGTGGCCACCGCGCTCGGGATGACGGGCAGCGTCCGCTGCGCGTCCATGCCGGGCACGGCCTCCATCGTTTCCACGGGCTTGGCATTTTCGATGCTGAAGGACTGCTGGCTCATTTTCCGGTTCCTTTCACCGGTGTGGCGCGCGTCGAAGCGAATGTGCGGACCAATAAGGAAACTAATTCGTTTCCAAAATATTCGTGCCTCCGACCCCTGTCAAACGAATTAGGAAAGTTTGAGTATTCCATATTCCGGAGTGTCACTCAGGTAACATGATTGCAATTGTCATGTTTTGAAACTATGAGGCGATCGGCATCGAGGGCGCCCGCCCATTCTTCAAGCGGCCGAGCATGAACCAGGAACACTACGATGATTGGCTTTCTCTATACGCTGCACAGCGCAAGCCGCTCGTCGACTACGCCACCAAGCTGACGGGCCTGCGCGACGTGGCAGAAGATCTGGTGCAGGAAGCCTTTGCCATCTGCTTGTCGAAAAATGACCGCAACTACACGATCACCAAGGCGTTTCTCTACACCGTGGTGCGCAATCTCGTGCGCAATCGCCACCGGCACATGGCGGTGCGCAAGGCCGGGCATCCGGACGACGTTCCCTGGTGGGCGAGGCATCAATGGATTGCCACGCCGGAGGCGCAGGTGATCATTCTTGATCGCGCCAGGCTGGCCGCGCGCGCCATCGAAGACCTGCCGCCGCGGACGCGGGAGGTGGTCGAGCTCTACCGGTTCGACGGTCTCACGCTTCAGCAGACCGCTGCACAGCTCGGCATGTCCGTTGCAACGGCGCACCGGCTGCTGAAGGAAGGAATGGCGAGCCTGTGGGACCAACTGGATTTTAGTACATAGAACAGCCCGATACACTGCAGCGACGACATGTCGATGCATTTCCAACCAAGCTTCGATGCAACGGGCACTTGCAGCCGCCCTCAACAATCAGGTCCGGACGATCGACCGATGATGCGCAGGAAGACAGAAGACGATGCCGGCGGCCTCAAGGATGAGGCAATCGAATGGATGATCCGGCTCAACGAGTCACCGGAAACGCCGGCGCTGAAGAGGGAACTGGACGCGTGGCGCGGTCAATCGCCCGCGCATGCCGCCGCCTGGGAGAAGGCCTGTCTCCTGTGGGTCGCGATGGGGGAGGCGCCGGCGTTTTCCGAACCGGCTGAGGTCGAGGCTGCTCCCGCCGCAGGGCGCGCGCCGCGTGGCCGCAGGTGGCCGGTTCGCGCGTTCGCGAGCGCGGCTGCCGTGTTCTGCCTTCTCGTTATGCTCGGCCCTGCGATGCTGTTGCGCATGGAGGCCGACTACCGCACGGGCACGGCCGAAATCAGGGAGGTCAATTTGCCGGATGGCAGTCGCGTGACGCTCGGACCCGACAGCGCCATCGCCTCGGACTTTGCGCCCGGAACGCGCGAGCTGCGGTTGCTCGCAGGAGAGATCTTTCTGGACGTTGCCCATGACGGCTCCAGGCCCTTTCGCGTGACCTCGCGCGACCTCGGCGTGCAGGTGCTCGGAACGGCTTTCAACGTTCGCGTCGACGGCGAGGGCACCGAGATCGGCCTCGAACGGGGCTCGGTGCGCGCCAGCGGCGCGGTTGCCGGCCACGCGGTTGACGAGACGCTTGCACCGGGCGATCTCCTTGCGGTCGACCGCCAGACAGGCGAAACGCGACGACAGGAAGCTGCGCTGGATGCGATCGGCGCCTGGCGCACGAAGCGCCTTGTCGTGACGGACGCGACGATCGGCTCGGTCGTTGAACAGATCGGCCGCTACCACCCGGCCCTTATCGTGATTGCCGACCCGAGGTTCGCGGGCCTGCGGGTGACGGGGATCTTCAATCTGACCGATCCGGACAAGGCGCTGGTCGCGCTCGTCGCACCGCACGGGGGCAAGGTTCGGCAGATCTCGCCCTATGCCCGCGTGATCACCGGCTTCTAAGAAACCTTCTTTTAATAATCAAGTTTTTTTCCCGTTCAGGTCGAATTCACGAAAAAAATCGTCTCGGCAGGTGTTCCACTTCCGAAGGCGCGTCGTTCGAGCGCTTCCTACGGGAGAGAACTTGCAAATGGCATTCGAGGTATTTCACAGCAAGAGAGCAAGCGGGCGCGAAGGAGGGAGGAGCGCCCTCCTCCTTGCCTCCACCGCGATAGCCCTGGCTATCGCCGTTGCTCCTGAAGCGCTCGCACAATCCGGGTCTGCGGCTTCAGCATCGGTTGCACAGAACGACATTCGGAGTTTCGACATTCCCTCCCAAGCGCTCCAAGGCGCGCTCGCACTCTTCAATCTCCAATCCGGCGTACAGGTCTCCCACGCCGCCGGAGCCATCCCGGCGGGGATCAGGGCGAACGCGGTTTCCGGTCGCATGACCTCTTCCGAAGCCTTGGCGCGGCTGTTGAGCGGAACCGGCGTCAGCCATCGCTTTATCGCTACCGATGCGGTTGTGATCGGCACGGCCCAGTCTTCCGCCGTCCCCGCTGCCGATGGCGCAACCATGCTCGATCCCATCGTGGCAACAGGGACGCCGAAGGGCGGAAAGTCGACCTATTCGACCCCAAGCGAATACTACGTCGTCGATGCCGAAATGCTCGAACGCGTGCCGGTCACCAGCCCGGGCGACATACTCAAAGGTGTTCCGGGCGTGCTCGCGAGCAACAACCGCTCCTCGACGGCCATCGAGCCGATGATCCGCGGCACGCAAGGGGCGGGCCGTGTCGCCCTTATCGTCGACGGCGTCGAAAACTCCTCGCACACCTATAAGGGCTACGCCGGCAATGCGCAGAATTTCTACATCGATCCCGATTTCATCAGCGGCTACACGGTCGACAAGGCGTCGTCACGCACCGGCAGCGCAGCGATCGGCGGCACCATCGAGATGCGTACGGTCGAGGCCGATGACCTGATCTTCGGCGACAAGAACTGGGGCGTGCGCACCCAGGTGGGGCTCGGCAGCAACGCCGACGACGGCAGCCGCTACGATGTTTGCACGCAGGCGGCGCACCAACCGCCGCATTGCCTGCGGCCGCAAGCGTTCAAGTTCGACCCGGCCTTGCGCAAGGGCATTCCGGACCACGACTATTCGGCAAGCACGGCCCTCGGGTGGCGCCCCAACGATATCCTGTCCTTCGTCCTTGCCTATTCGCATCGCGAGGCCGGAAACTACAGCGCCGGCAGCACCGGCTCGCTGATGCGAAAGTACTCCATACCCGGCTGGCCCGAACTGCCCGTCGAGCCGATCACGTCCTATGATCCCGGCGACGAGGTCTTCGGTACCTACAAGGAAAGCGACAACTACCTGTTCAAGGCCAGGGCCGAGTTGGAAGACGGCCATGAACTGTCCTTTGTGTTCAGCCGCATGGACATCTGGAACGGCAGCATCCGCAGCGCCGGAACGATTGCCGGTGGTTTCGATCCCTATTATCACCCCGCAACCACCAAGCAGAACAACATCGGCTTCGAGCATCGCTGGAATCCGGAAGAGGGCGGTCTGATCGACCTGCGCACCAAGGTCTGGACCGGCAAGGTCGAGGAGCACCGTTTCGCGACCGGTCTGTCCCGCGAAACCAAAAATCACGGCTTTACGATTTCGAACACCAGCCATTTCACGTTGGCTGACCTCGACGCACAATTGGATGTCGGGGTTCATGGTGCCCGCGAGGACCTCAAGGGCGAGCGCGGCCCGTTTCTGGGTGGCTTCAGTGGCGACTGGCAGTTTGCGGAGGGCCGGATGGACCGCCTTGCCGCGTTTTCGACGCTCGGCGTGGACCTGACGTCGTGGCTGCGGGTCGAAGGCGGCCTGCGCAACGATCGCTCGCACTTCAGCCGCGAACTGCCGAAGCCGCTGCCGATGAACGACAGCGGCGTTGCCGAGGCACGCTATTCCGCAACGACGGGCCATCTGCGTGCAGCGTTCGATCTGCCCTGGGAAGGCGCTGCCGGCTACATGGGATACAGCGAGGGGTGGCGGTCTCCCTCGATGCGCGAAATCGGGCTGATGAACTCCAATCCGGATGGCTCCGCCATTCGCCCCGAGCGCAAGCGCTCCCTTGAGTTCGGCGCCAGCTACGCCGGCAACGACGTCTTTCGCAATGGCGATTTCCTCGGAGCAAAGCTCGGTTACTTCGACAACCGCTACACCGATTACATCACCGGCAACGGCTTCATGCCGGGCTATGCCAACATGCCGAGCCTGACGCACCGCGGACTGGAACTGTCGCTGCGTTACGATGCGACCCGGTTCTATGCGGAGTACGGCCTGACGCATTATCTGGAGGCAAAGATCTGCGGCATGCCGCAACTTCCCTCTCTCAACGACAGCGTCGGCTGCGGTGGCGGTTATGGTGCGCTCGGAGATCTCATCGGTGTCCATGCGGTCCCGAAGAACCTGCACAATCTGACCCTCGGCGCGCGCTTCCTCGACGAGGCGCTCGACGTCGGCATGCGGGTCACGCACGCGACCGACACGGCTTTCGAACTCGAGTCCATCGGCGGCGCCAACGTCGACAATTTTGCGCCGCCCTTCACCACGGTCGACCTCTACGCGAAGCACAAGATCAATGATTGGGTGCAATTGGCGATGAGCGTCGAAAACCTGACGGACCGCTTCTATCTGGATGCGGCAACCGGGGCGGCGAATGCCGTTCCGGCGCCGGGGCGCACGTTCCGCGTGAACCTCACGACCCGGTTCTGAAACTGCCGCAGGCCGGGTTCGCTAAAGCTCGGCCTGCCGGATCTCGCTTGCAAGAAATTCGGTGAAGACCTTGACCTTCGGCAACAGCAGACGGTTGGTGGGATAGACCGCGTAGATGCCGCGCTCGGCGAGCTTGTGGCCGGGCAGGATCTGGCGAAGCTTGCCGTCGGCAAGCAATGGTTTGGCGATGAAGGAGGGTAGCACGCCAATGCCGATGCCCGCCTGGATCATCTCGCTCAGCATCAGGCTGTTGTCGGCAACGAAGCGCGCGGGCAGGTCGATCACGGCGGTGCCATCCGGCCCCTCCAGCCGCCAGCTGCCGGGCTGGTCGGCCAGGCGGTAGGTCAGGCAGTGGTGGCCCTTGAGATCGGCAACCGTCTCGGGCGTGCCGTTGTCTGCCAGATAGGCCGGGGCGGCGCAGATGATCTGCCCGATATCGCCGAGCCGCCGGGCAATCAGCGACGAATCCGTGAGCGCGGCGCGCACGCGGATGGAAACGTCGAAGCCCTCCGAAACGACGTCCAGCACGTGGTCGTCGAGCGTCATGTCGACCTTCAATTGCGGATGCAGCGACATGAAGCGCGCGAGCATGGGCGCAAGCACGGTCAGCCCGAAGGACAGGGGCGCGTTGAGCCGGAGCCGGCCGTTGATCTCGCCGGCTTCGCCCGAGGTGGTGCGTTCCAGATTGTCGAGCTCGTCGAGAAGCCTGCAGCATTCGGAAAAGTAGGCGCGTCCGTTTTCCGACAGGCTCATGCGCCGGGTCGTGCGCACGATGAGGACGGCACCGAGGCGCTCTTCCAGTTGCCGAATCTGCTTGCTGATCGAGGCGTTCGATTGTCCGAGTTCCTCGGCCGCCTTGCTGAAGCTTTGGAGCTCGATGACGCGCCGGAAGGAACGCATGGCAGCCAGCAGATCCATATTTTCTCCAGAGTGAATTATGTTTTCCGGATATCGCTGATTATTCGCGCAAACGCCAGCAATAAGGTGAGCCCAGCTTCCTGATGTCGATGGAAGACCAGAAGAAGGAGTTCATCATGTTCAAAACAGCAGCTCTCGAGCGTGCCCTGGTCGTGTCTCTTGTGGCGGGCCTGTTCGGTAGCACCGCCTTCGCACAGGAGGTCGGCAAGAGCCCATGGGGACCGAAGGACGAGATCGGGCGCCTCAACCTGATCACGCCCGAATCACGGGCTGCCATTCTGTCGCGGATCGAAGGGAGCAAGTCCTACGATCTCGCAGTCGAGTACTTCATCGGCATGCCCAGCTGGGAGGCGGCCGGAGATCCGCCCTACCAGATGTGGATGACGCACACGCCGCAGGGCACCGTGGTTTCCGACCCGATGAAGGTCGGCAAGGAAATGAACGCCCATGTCAGCTATTCGGGCTCGGCCGTTTCGATGTACGCGCACATGGGAACGCATATCGATGCGCTCAATCATTTCGGCCTGAACGGCAAGATCTGGAATGGCTATGCGGCGGCCGACCACCTTGGGGACCAGGGCTGGAATGTGACCGGGGCGGAGAAGCTGCCACCGATCGTTGCGCGCGGCGTGATGATCGACGTCGCGGCCGCCAAAGGCATGCAGATGCTTCCCGACAACTATCGGATCACCCGCAAGGATCTCGAGGAAGCGCTGAAAATCCAGGGCGTGACGCTGGCGCAGGGCGATGTGGCCCTGATCCGCACCGGGCGCATGCAGAACTACGAGGACAAGTCCGCCTACATGAGCAACCCTCCGGGCCTCGGCATCGATGCGGCGAAGTTCCTGGTCGAAGAGGGCGGCGCCATGGTGGTGGGCGCCGATAACCTGAGCTTCGAGGCCTTCCCGGCTGAGACCGAGAACAACTACATCCCGGTTCACACCTATCTGCTCGCGCAACAGGGTGCGCCGATCATCGAACTCATCAATCTTGAACAACTGTCCAGGGACCGGGTCTACGAGTTTGCCTTCGTCGGCGCGTCCCTGAAGTTCCGCGGTGCGGACGCAGCGCCGATCCGGCCGGTGGCGTTCCCGCTGCGATAGGATGGCGACGGAGTCCGTCCGCTGCAGTCGATGGCTCCAGATGCCGCAGGATCCTCCTGCGGCATCTTTGCCGTTGCGAATGCCGGGTAGCCAATCGAATGGATTGCACGAAAATCGTTGACATTGCACGAATGTGCACGATATTGCCGCCACAACGGCTGCGATCCACCCTGGACGCCTGGCCATGGAGGGCACGATGAGCATTGCGCACCGCATCCGGGTCGAGGATGTCACCATCCTCGCGGACGACTGGTACGTCCTGAAGAAGACCACATTTTCCTTCCGGCGCGGCGACGGAAGCTGGCAACGGCAGTCGCGGGAGACCTACGATCGCGGCAACGGTGCGACGATCCTGCTCTACGATCCCATCCGGCGCACGGTGATCCTGACCCGCCAGTTCCGCTACCCGGCCTTCGTCAACGGCCATGACGACCTCCTCATCGAGGCGCCGGCGGGGCTGCTCGACAATGCCGAACCGGAGGCCCGAATCCGGGCGGAAACGGAGGAGGAAACCGGTTTTCGGGTGCGCGACGTGCGGCAGGTGTTCGACGCCTTCATGAGCCCCGGCTCGGTGACGGAGCGCCTGCATTTCTTCGTCGGCGAATACCAGCCCGGCGACCGGACCTCGCCAGGCGGCGGTAACGAAGATGAAGGGGAGGATATTTCAGTCCTCGAAATTGGCATCGACGAGGCGCTTGCCATGATCGGCTCCGGCGCCATCCGTGATGGCAAGACGATCATGCTGTTGCAATACGCCGCCTTGAACCTGTTCTCCAACCGGATACTGGGAGACGCCTTTGCAGATTGAGCCTGCAACGCCTGTCGGCATTGGCATCGAGCGTCCATGGCGCGCCCCTCCACCTGCTCTCGAACCCGTGCTGCAATGTCAGCCCGTGACCGCACCTTCGCTGGCCGGGCGCACCAGGGCCGCATATTTTGCCAGCACGCCCCGCCGATAGCGCGGCTCCGGCTGCCGCCACTTTGCCCGCCGTCGCTCGATTTCGTCTTCCGGCAGATCAAGCTGCAGGAGCCGCTTTCCCGCGTCGATGGTGATCTGGTCACCTTCCTCGACGAGCGCGATGGTCCCGCCTTCGAAAGCTTCCGGAGAGACGTGACCGACGACCATGCCCCATGTGCCGCCGGAAAACCGCCCGTCGGTGACGAGGCCGACGCTCTCTCCGAGACCGCGCCCGATGATCGCTGATGTCGGGGCGAGCATTTCCGGCATGCCCGGTCCGCCCTTGGGGCCGAGATAACGAAGGACGAGGATGTCACCGGGCCTTATGCTGTCGGAGAGAATGGCGTCCATGGCGGACTGCTCGTCCTCAAACACCCGCGCCGGGCCGGTCATGACAGTGCGCTTGAGCCCACTGATCTTCGCGACAGCCCCGCCTTCGGCGAGATTGCCCTTGAGGATTGCGAGATGCCCCTCGCGATAAAGCGGTGCGCTGAGCGGTCGGATGACATCCTGCTCAGCGTGCGGCCCATCCGGCACCTGCGAGAGTTCTTCCCCGAGGGGCCGGCCGGTTATCGTAAGACAATCACCGTGCAGCAGGCCCGCGTTCAACAACAGTTTCAGGACCTGCGGCACGCCGCCGGCCTTGTGGAGGTCAACGGCCATGTAGCGGCCGGATGGCTTGAGGTCGCAGATCACCGGAACCCGGCGACGCACGCGCTCGAAATCCTCCAACGTCCAGTCGATCTCCGCCGCATGTGCGATCGCCAGGTAGTGCAGCACGGCATTGGTAGAGCCACCCGTCGCCATGACCAGTGCCACTGCATTTTCAATCGACTGCCGCGTGACGATGTCACGCGGCCTGATGCCCTTCTTCACGGCATCCACCAGGACGCGTGCCGACTCGATGGTGCTGTCGATCTTCTCCCGGTCGGGATTGGCCATGTTCGACGAGTAAAGCAGGGACATGCCGAGCGCTTCGAACGAGGAACTCATCGTGTTGGCCGTGTACATGCCGCCGCAGGATCCGGTCGTGGGACAGGCATTGCGTTCTATGCCTTCGAAATCCTCCGTGCTCATCTGCCCTGCCATGTAGGCGCCAACCGCTTCGAATGCCGAAACGACCGAGAGGCTCTGGCCCTTCCAGAGACCGGGCTTTATCGTGCCCCCATAGACATAGATGGCCGGAACATTGGCGCGCAGTATGCCGATCATGCCGCCCGGCATGTTCTTGTCGCAGCCGCCGAGCACCAGAACGCCATCCATCCATTGGCCCTGCACGGTAGTCTCGACGCAGTCGGCAATCACCTCACGCGAGACGAGGGAATATTTCATGCCCTCCGTTCCCATCGACATGCCATCCGAAATCGTCGGCGTGCCGAATATCTGTGGGTTGGCTCCGGCAGCCTTGATCGCGGCTACGGCGGCGTCCGCGAGCGGCTGCAGCCCGGCATTGCAGGGGGTGATCGTCGAGTGGCCATTGGCAACGCCGATCATCGGCTTGTCGAAGTCGGCCTTCTCGTATCCGAGTGCATAGTACATCGCCCGGTTCGGCGAACGGGCGATGCCTTCGGTGATCTGTTTGGAGCGTTGGTTGTGCATCATGGCCTCCCGAAATCGAGACCACCCTACTGGCGTGTGAAAGAGTTGTGAAATATATTTCTAACGCCAAATTAGGTCGACAGACATATCAATGAACATGGACCTGAGACAGATTCGCCAATTCGTAGCCGTTGCCGAGGAACTTCATTTCGGCCGCGCCGCCGAACGCCTCAACATGACGCAACCGCCGCTCAGTCAAGCGATCCGGGCTCTGGAAAGAGAACTCGGATTGCGGCTTTTTGATCGGACCAAACGCCAGGTGATGCTGACGATCCTCGGCGAACAGTGGCTTGCGCATGCCCGGCGCGTTCTGGCCGAGGCGACGGCTCTGCCTGATATCGCGAGAAAGCTTGCGCGCGGCGAAATGGGGCTTTTGCGCCTGTCCTTCGTCAGTACCGTCGACTATAGCCTGCTGCCAGCCGTCGTCAGCCGCTTTCGGGCTGCCTATCCAAACGTCGAGCTCTCTCTGCGTGAAGCAACAAGCGACCTGCAGATCGATGCGCTGCTGAGGAGCGAAGTCGATGTCGGCATCGTCATCGCGCCCCCATCCAGTTCGCTGAGCCAAACCCTGACCTATCGTCCGATCCTTCGTGAACCGCTGGTTGCCGCGGTTCCGTCATCCTGGATCGTCGAAAGGCGCGACGGCTTTAGCGACGGGATGCTCGAGCCCGCCGCGTTCTTCGCGGCGCCACTCATCCTCTTTCCACGGCGGTCCGCTCCGATCTTTCACGACCTCGTTTCAGGCTATTTCGCCGAGCATCGCGCGGCCTTCTGCGTCTTCCAGGAGGCTATACAGATGCAGACGATCATCGGACTGGTTGCCTCCGGAATGGGTGTCGCATTGGTTCCGCACTCCATGACCCGGCTGCAGCGAGAAGGGGTGACCTATCTGCCGCTTTCCGGGCGCGTCCCAACAGTGGAAACGGGCTTGCTTTGGCGCACCAATGAGCGGAACCCGGCATGCGCAAACTTTCTCGCCGTTGCCGGCGAGTTTCATCAGCCTGCGCAAGCGCTGTAACCGACAGGCGCGAAATCAGCGAGGATCTTGCGACCGACGCAATTCAAAAATGCTGGGCGATCGCAGTTCCCTGTCGGCTCGCTATTTTGCTTCCGCGCCGGTTTCTGCGGATATCCATGCCGCTCCGATCTGACCGTGGTGGAAGCCATTGGAAAACGGCTTGTTTGGGTAGATGCCGGCAAGTGCCGCCTGTGCCTCACGCGGCGAGCGCGTCCCGGCAATGATATCATCGAAGAGGAGGGCCACCGCTGCCATGTCGCAATCCTGTGGAGACAACCGGATGCGGGACACGCCCGCCGCCGCAAGTTCCGGCAGCTCCTGGATGAGCGCCTGGCAGGTGTGCGACATCGTCTGCACGCCGTTGAGCGCCAGGAAGGGTTGTCGATCGAGCGTCTCGACGGTCAGGCCGTCAGGGTCTTCGCGGCAGATGAACTGGCAATTGTCCTTGATCAGTCCCTTGGAGCGGGCATGGGCGCAGCGCGCCGAAATGGCCAGTGGCACGCGGCCGAAGGCAAAGACCTCGAAACCGACGCCGGGGTTCTCGGTCACGATTCCGCGCACCGATGCCATCGGCAGTTCCGGCGGCAGACAGATGCTCGTCGCTCCTCTTGATGCCAACAGCCTTGCCGTGGCGCCGTTGTAGACATTGACCAGTGGTCCGACGGAATGCGGTCTGCCGGCGAGCAGATGCAACGCGGAAAGGTCATTGGCCTCGATCGGATGGCAACTGTCGCGCACCAGCCCGCGCACGAGCTGGCTTTCGCGTTCAAGCGTCACCAGCGCCAGCGAAGTGAGGCTCACCTGCTTGCCGGCATTCTCCAGCCGTTCGATGACCTCTGCGACATGCGGCTCGATGAAATGCAGCCGCTTCGAACAGACGGCTTCGCCGATCGTGACATGGCCGATCGGCGCCTCGTCGGCGATGCGGAAGTAGAAGTCGCGCCATTTGGGGCCATCCCAGAGATAATAGACCGGGCCGAGGCTCAAGGCGGGTTTGGATGGGTTCATAGAAGTGGTCATGGGCCGATTACCTCCACCGCTTTTCATAGGCGCCCGTCGTCGTCTTCTGGCCTTCGCTGAGCGCCTTCAGTCGCGATACCAGCGCGGGTCGCTCGGCGGCGCCCGCGGTCAAGGCCCGCCGCATGACCGAGACGACCTCGGCGACATACGCCTTGCCGCGCTGCCGGCCCTCGATCTTCAGCGCGCTGACGCCGGCTGCACGCAGCGCTTCGATATGGTCCATCACGTCGAGCGAAACCGGATCCTCGAAGGCGTAGCCGCGCTCCTCGGCAATGTCGAAGCGCCCCTTGCAGAGCGTCGGATAGCCGGCGGCCTCGCCGGCGGGGAAGCGGTTGATGGTGTAATCGCCGAGCTCGGACACAAGTTCGCGCCCGTCCTGCCGATAGCGCACATGGCTTGCGGGTGAGCAGACACCGTTCATGTTGGGCGACTTGCCGGTGGCGTAGGAGGAGAGCGAACAGCGCCCCTCGGCCATGACGCAGAGACCGCCGAAGGCGAAAACCTCGATCTCGCAATCGATCTGCTTGGCGAGGCGGGCAATGTCGGCAATCGTCAGCGTGCGCGGCAGCACGACACGTTTTGCCGCGAAGGTCTCGACGAGGAAGCGCACGGCATCGGCATTGGAGGCGGAAGCCTGCACGGAAACATGCAGCCGCTGCTGCGGATGACGTTCGACCGCATAGGCCATCAATCCGAAGTCGGCGAGGATAACGGCGTCGGCGCCGAGCGCGACGGCATCGTCCACGGCCTGGTGCCAGAGCTGCTCCTGGCCGGCGCGCATGAAGGTATTGATCGCGACGAAGGTCATCACCTTGCGCCCCCTGGCATAGGCAATGGCTGTGCGGAGTTCGTCGCGGGAGAAGTTCAGCCCAGGAAAATTGCGAGCGTTGGTCTCGTCGCGAAAGCCGCAATAGACCGCGTCGGCGCCGGCATCGACGGCTTCGCGAAAGGCGGCCGGCGTGCCGGCGGGGCAGATCAGTTCCATCGGGGAGCCTCCTCCTTGGAGACGCGGGCAAGCGCGCGTTCGCGGATCTGCTCCGCGGCGCGGCGCACGAGCGGTGCGAGCGGACCGCTCATGTCAGCGAGATCGCGGGGTAGATCGATTTCGCAATCGTCGAGGGCGTTGCGCAGCGCCAGCATCGCCTCCATGTCGCCGCTGACCGTGAGATCGCGCGAGAAGAAGACGGCGTCGCCGTCGATGCGACCTTCGAGCAGCGCCAGAAGCAGCACGAGTTCGCCCTCCATCAAGGCGTCCGAAGCCGGCGCGCTCGCCTTGCGATGCACGGAGATGCGTGGCACGGCCGGCTCGACGAGAAAGCCGATCGGCAGGTCCGACGGCAGGAAGGCGTAGCGCTTGGCGGCGTGGTCCGCGAGGCGATCGAAGAGACCAGGGTGGGTCTCGATCACACGGGCAAAGACCCGTCGCACCACGGTTTCGATGGCGATGATGGGAACGAAGCTGAGGGGGGCGGTGATCGCGAGCGGAAGGGGCATTTGCTACCTGTTGAGCGACGGAATCGGACGATGCGCCGCATGCTAGTCGGCCGTCGCGGGCGGTTGTTTGCGCCACGTCAAAGACAACGGCCATTCGCCGCCACACACAGGCTCCATGAACAGGACCTTCCGCCCGTCCAAGGGCTTTGCAACGCTTCAGGATTTTGTCGAAACGCTCGAGCGCGACGGCGACCTGAAGCGCATATCGCGCCCGGTTTCGCTGATGCACGAGGTGACCGAGATCCACCGTCGCGTGCTTACGGCCGACGGGCCGGCGCTGCTCTTCGAACGGCCGGTCGATGCCACAGGTGCCGAACAGCCGATGCCGCTTCTGACCAATCTCTTCGGGTCGGAACGCCGGATCGAGCGCAGTTTTGGCCTTGTGCCGGGCGGGCTCGACGCGCTTGCCGGTGAACTGGCTGACTTGCGCGATCCGAGAGCGCCGCAGTCGCTGCGCGATGCCTGGGATCGGCTGCCGCTGCTGAGGTCGGCAATGTACATGCGGCCGCGCAAGGTGACGCGCGCGCTTTGCCAGGAGATCGTTTGGCGCGGCCAGGAAGTCGACCTCGGACGCCTGCCGGTTCAGTGGTGCTGGCCGGGCGAACCGGCGCCGCTCATCACGTGGCCGCTGGTAATCACCCGTGCGCCGGATGATCCGCTGGATGTCAATGTCGGCATCTACCGCATGCAGGTCCTGGGTCCCGATCGTGCCATCGTCAGGTGGCTTGCCCACCGCGGCGGCGCCCGCCACCATCGTCTGTGGCAACGCAAGGGCGAGGATATGCCGATCGCGGTCGTTATCGGCGCTGATCCGGCAACGATCCTTGCCGCAGTCATGCCGTTGCCCGACGGGTTGAGCGAACTGAATTTCTCTGGCCTGCTCCGGCGTGGCAGGACGCAGCTCGTCAACGCCAAGACCGTGCCGCTTTCGGTCCCGGCCAATGCCGAGATCGTGCTGGAAGGCACCGTCTCAGCGTTGGAAACGGCGGAGGAGGGGCCCTACGGAGATCATACCGGCTACTACAATTCGGTGGAGCGGTTCCCGGTCATGCACCTGTCGGCCATCACCATGCGCCGCAATCCGCTCTATCTCTCGACCTATACCGGCCGGCCGCCGGACGAGCCCTCGCGGCTCGGAGAGGCGATGAACAGGCTGTTCGTGCCGCTCGTTCGCAAGCAGTTTCCGGAGATAACCGACCTCTTTCTGCCGCCTGAAGCCTGCTCTTACAGGGCGATGGTCGTCTCGATCGACAAGCGTTACCCGGGTCAGGCCAAGCGCGTGATGATGGGGCTCTGGTCGATGCTGCCGCAGTTCAGCTACACCAAGCTGATCATCGCCGTCGATCCGGATATCGACGTGCGCAACTGGCCCGACGTGATGTGGGCGCTTGCGACCCGCTTCGATGCCGGCCGCGATGTGACCGTGATCGAGGGCACGCCGATCGACTATCTCGACTTCGCCTCGCCGCGCGCGGGCCTCGGCGGCAAGCTCGGGCTCGACGCCACCAACAAGATCGGCAGCGAAACCGTTCGCGAATGGGGGCGGGTGCTGGAAATGTCAGGGGAGGTTGTCGGTCGGATCGATGCGATCTGGGCCGGTCTCGGGCTCGGGGGGCTGACACCATGACCCCGGCGAAGGTCGTCCTTGGCGTTACCGGCGCGTCGGGCGCTGCGATCGCCGTGCGCATTGCCGAACGCCTTGCCGCAATCGAAAGTGTCGAACTGCATCTCGTCCTGTCGCCGGCGGCGCACCGCACGCTCGCGCACGAGGTGGGTGCAGACGCGCTTCCATCCCTGTTACGTCTGGCCGCGCGGGCCTATGACCATGCCGATATCGGCGCGACGATCGCGAGCGGGTCGTTTTCGACGGCTGGCATGATCGTGGCGCCGTGCTCGATGCGCACGCTCGCCGCGATCTCTGCCGGCATGGCCGACAATCTCGTGGTTCGCGCGGCCGACGTGCATCTCAAGGAGCGGCGTCGATTGGTGCTGATGGCACGTGAGACGCCACTGCATCTCGGACACCTGCGCAATATGTGCGCCGTCACCGAAATGGGGGCGATCATCATGCCGCCGGTACCGGCCTTCTACCATCGCCCGGACACCGTCGCGGCCATCGTCGACCATCTGGCGGCCCGGGCGATCGACCTCCTGGCGCTGCCGATTGCACCGCTGGCAAGGGCCTGGCAGGGCGAAGAGCAGAAATCACCGTGATCTAGAGGGCGGTCGCCTGAAGCAGCGGGTCGGCGTCGAAGAGAACTTCGTGACCGCCGAGCAGCAGCCAGACGGCGATCGCGACGGTGGCGAAGGCGGCGATGATCATCACCGGGTCGATGCGCAAGCGGGCTTCGCCGCGGATGATCGCGGCGAAGGGCCAGACCGACGTGCCCTTGGAGGCCGTCTGCCAACCATCCCCGAGGCGCCGGCGGGCGCGTTTTTCGAGCATGAAGAACCCGCCGATGGAAAACAGCGCGAAGCCGCCGAAAAGAACGAGCGCGCGCAGATCGCCATTGGGCACGATGTGACCGGCGGCCCAGAGCAGGAAGCCCCAGAGCACCGGGTGACGGGTAATCGTCACGATAGCGCCCGGCCGCTCGTTTCCCTGGTAGATCGAGATCGACAAGGCGTTCTCGCTGAAGAGGCCGGCGAGCACGAAAAAGATGCCAAATGGCGCCAGAACGAAGGTCACCCAGGCCTGCCACGCCGCCGGTTCCCAGAGTGGAATGAAATCGAGCTGAAGGGCCGCGTGAAAGACGAATCCGAGGGCGAGCACGGACAGAAGCGAATAGAGAGCGAAATAGGTCGAACGGCCGAGCCGGTCGATCAGCCCCTGGCGCAGGGCCGGCCAGGCCGGCACCAGATGGAGCAGCAGGAAGATGGCGAAGGCGAAAAGAAAATAGGTCATGTCTGTCGTCTCACGCATGGCGCCAGAGAAGCAGGCGCTCCGTTGCCACATGGCGGCGAACGGTTTCGAAGAAGCCTCGCAACATATAGCCGATCGCGTCCCAACTGAGCGATGCCCTGTTGTCGAGCACGGCCTTCAGCACCCGCACCAGCTCGACCGCGGCGCGATCGTCCTGCTCATGCTCGGCGCGCAGCCGTGCGATCAGGCCGTCGCGATCACCGTCCGTCCGCTGATCTTCGACCGCGGGAAACAGGATCATTTCCTCCAGCGCATGGACGCGCCTGAGCTTTTCCGGCAACTCCGCCATGATTACCCGGCAGCTTGTCATGTCGATGCGGCGCGGGATCGAATCGGCAAGCGTCTCGAGGCGGTCGCACAGAGACAGAAGCTCGCGGTAAGCCTGTCCCAGTTCGTGGTGTTCCGAAAATTGCTGCTGCATCGATCCGCTCCGTTGAGTGTCGCTTCGCACTACACCCGCCGGCCACGGTCCTCTTTGACATTTCTCAAAGTCTTCGGCGCGACCGGTCGCGAGGTTGCGTCCGAACTCATCAAGTTTGCCGGATTTAGATCAAGGGCGGCCCAGCGCGGTGCGAACCGTAGCGCCTAAACGTTGGCGTATCGGCGCTTGCGAGACCGGGACTCGGCCATAGCCCTTCGCGGGATTTAGGCCGATTGTCGTCATGCACGGGAGGTGGAACTCATGCGTTCAAGCCATGCGGTGAGCCGCGATCTTTCGCGAACCAAACCATGCTGGTTGAAGTGGTGAACACAAAAATGCGCCCACGAATCTTCAAACGCCATTTCCATGTCCCCGGTGATCGCGGTGGTTCCTAGCCCGATCTCGGCATAGGTAAACTCGAAGCTGCCGCTCGGACGCGCCATCGCAATGTGGAACGGTTGACCAGTGAACTCGTTGATCATCGGCCGGCCGTTGCTGCGCATGACGCCGGGGATATCCACTCTGGCGGTTCTCAACTCCAGGTCCGCTTCAAGATCAATCGGCAGGAACAATGTCCGGCAGAATTCCGAACATGTCGATGCGAAGACGGAGAAGAGATTGCTCAACGGGTCGCCGGCCTCACCGGAAACGATGGCTTCAAGCGCACTCCGTTGCGCTTGATTCGCACGCTCGTCGATGACAATCAGGCGTCGACCGTTTCCGTCCTTGATTTCGCCGGGCCACTTGTAAATCGCCGCCCAGTTCAGGCCAGCGATCGGTGTGTCGTCGAAGTGGCCTTCAACCACGTTGCCGACGAAGGCCGACTGGCAGTAACCGTGAGTGCTTGGCAGATTGAACTGGCAGCCGCAATTCATGGCGCAGTTGCAATTGTCGTAGGTTTCGCTCTTGAAGAGCCATTGGTCGACCATCTCTCCTATCCTCCCCTAATCCGTTAGAGGGCAGTTCGTCATGTCGAACCCTTCTGCATGCGCCGCGCCGCTACGCTTGCTGGACACGCGCTACCTTGGGTGCGGAAGAAGCAGAATTTTACCAGTGTCGAGGGGCCGCTTCAATCGGGCGGCCAGCCGCAAACCGGGCACGGCTGGCTTCAGCAAGCCGGCCGTGAGCATCGCCACACGTTCACGTATGTGCCCCCGACGCTGGGGCTGCGCAGCCCTTCGCGTCTCAGCGGTCGAGGAAGAGAACGATGGCGATCGCGACCGCGGAGAAGACCGCCGACAGCGTCGCGCCGCGCTGAAGCACGCCCATGCGATAGAGCATAAGGGCGAAGACGATGATGATGGGGGTGGCGACGGAAAGGCCGATCTGTGCGTCTGTCATCGGAAGGCTCCTTTGTTGACCGCCAATAGCCCCGCCCCCTGCCGCCATCTTTGTCGAATCGCAAAGACAGGGCCTGCGCCGGCGATTAGCTCGAACCGGTTTTGTAGATGGAGGCACTGACATGGATGCCCGCAGTGATCCGATTGCCGCAGCAGTGGACGAGGACACAACGGACGCCCTGCTGCTCTGGGTGCTCGTCTGGAGCGAACTTGCCGCTTTCGGCATTCTTCTCGTCGGATTTCTGGTCGTCGGGTTGATTCAGGCAGACGCCTTTGCCGCTGCCCGCGCGCATCTCGATCCGCTGCTTGCCGGTATCAACACCCTCGTTCTCCTGACCAGCGGCTGGCAGGCGGCGCTGGCGACAAGGCCCCGGGCGTCGCTCGGAAAACGGCGGCGGGCGCTGGTCGGCGCGGCGCTTTTGGGCTTCGCATTTGTGGCCATCAAGCTCTTCGAATACAGCACCGAGGCCGGCGTTGCCGGCGATCCCCAGTTCGGTTCCTTCTTCGAGCTCTATTTCCTCGTCACCGGCTTCCATCTGCTGCACGTCGTCTTCGGCGCCTTCGTGCTGCTCATGGTTGCCTGGCGACCAAAACCCGGCAACGTCGCGCTCATCACCACGCTCTGGCACGTGATCGATCTCGTCTGGATCGTGATGTTTCCGCTCGTCTATCTCGTGTGAACGCCATGACCGATCATAATCCGCGACAATTGTTCAAGATCTGGCTTCTGCTCGCCATGGTCGTGATCTCGGGCATGGCGCTGATGGCCATCGCCGGGCCGACGCCCTTGGTCATCGCCGTCCTGTTGGGCCTCGCCATCATCAAATGCCGGTTCGTGGCGCTCGATTTCATGGGTTTGCGTGGGGCCCCGTCTGCCCTTCGCCTGGGCCTTCTGACCTGGCCCGCAGCACTCGTCCTTGCCGCCGCAGCGAAGCTGCTCCTGGGCACGGCTCTCTTCAGTTGAGACGAGCCGCGGACTTGTTTGCCGAAACGCAAAGAAGCCGGCGCCGATTTCCCTAGACATGGGGTCGCCCCGATTGTTGCCGGCGCCGATAATTCAGGCGCCACACGGGGAGGGGATCAGATCAGCCGGCCGCGCTCTCAGCGGCCATCTGAAATCGAAAGGACCACGTGATGGCAGAACGCCTCACCAAAACCGGGGCCCGTAACGTCTTTTACGGCGGGTCCTTCTTTTTCTTCGCAATCTTCGTCGGGCTCACCGCCCACAGCCACTACTACATGCGCACGACCTCGACGGACGAGACGACGCTGACCGATGCGGTCGCGCGCGGCAAGCACGTCTGGGAAAAGAACTCCTGTATCAACTGCCACACGTTGCTGGGCGAGGGTGCCTATTTCGCACCCGAGCTCGGCAATGTCTGGAAGCGGTTCGGCGGCGAGGCCGATCCGGATGGCGCCCGCGAAACCCTGAAAGCCTGGATGGCCGCCCAGCCGACGGGCATCGAGGGACGGCGGCAGATGCCGCAGTTCAACCTTACCGAACAGGAACTCAACGACCTCGCCGACTTCCTCGAATGGACGAGCCGCATCAAGACCCAGGATTGGCCGCCGAACGAGGCCGGTTAAGCGAAGCGATTGGAGTATGACACCATGAAATACCAAACCCAGAAGGTCGCGATGCTCTACTTCTACGGAGCGCTCGGTCTGTTCCTCGCCCAGGTGCTGTTCGGCGTGCTTGCCGGCACCATCTATGTCCTGCCCAATACGCTCTCCGAGCTTCTGCCCTTCAACATTGTGCGCATGGTCCACACCAACGCGCTGATCGTCTGGCTGCTCATGGGTTTCATGGGCGCAACCTACTATCTGCTGCCGGAAGAGGCGGAAACAGAGCTCTACAGCACGAAGATCGCCATCGCGCAGTTCTGGATCTTCCTGATTGCCGCGGCCGTCGCCGTCGTCGGCTACCTCATGCACATCCACGAGGGACGCGAATTCCTCGAACAGCCCTTCGCGATCAAGGTGGGGATCGTCATCGTCGCGCTGATGTTCCTCTACAACATCACGCTGACGGTGCTGAAAGGCCGCAAGACCACCGTCACCAACATCCTGATCTTCGGGCTCTGGGGTGTTGCAATCTTCTTCCTCTTCGCCTTCTACAACCCGATCAACCTGGCGCTCGACAAGATGTACTGGTGGTATGTCGTCCATCTCTGGGTCGAAGGCGTCTGGGAACTGATCATGGCATCGGTGCTCGCCTTCCTGATGATCAAGCTCAACGGCATCGACCGTGAGGTCGTCGAAAAGTGGCTCTATGTGATCGTCGGCCTGGCGCTCTTCTCCGGCATCCTCGGCACGGGCCACCACTACTACTGGATCGGCGCACCGGGTTACTGGCAGTGGATCGGTTCGCTGTTCTCGACGCTCGAAGTCGCCCCCTTCTTCACCATGGTGGTGTTCACCTTCGTGATGACCTGGAAGGCCGGCCGCAAGCATCCGAACCGCGCAGCCCTCCTCTGGTCGATCGGCTGCTCGGTCATGGCCTTCTTCGGCGCCGGCGTCTGGGGCTTCCTGCACACGCTGTCTTCGGTGAACTACTATACCCACGGCACTCAGGTGACCGCGGCCCACGGACACCTCGCCTTCTTCGGCGCCTATGTGATGCTGAACCTTGCGGTCATGGCCTATGCCATCCCGGAAATCCGCGGCCGCGCGCCCTATAACCAGTGGCTGTCGATGGTGAGCTTCTGGATCATGTGCACCGCCATGTCGGTCATGACCTTCGCGCTCACCTTCGCCGGTGTGCTCCAGGCGCATCTGCAGCGGGTGCTTGGCGAGAGCTACATGGACGTCCAGGACCAGCTCGCGTTGTTCTACTGGATCCGCCTCGGCTCCGGCGCCGTCGTCCTGATCTCGGCGCTGATGTTCATCTGGGCGGTTCTGGTGCCCGGTCCTGAGCGCAGCGAAAAGCTCGCCGGTGTCGTCCAGCCCGCCGAATGACCCATCAGCCGGCGCGGTTCGCCGCGCCGGCATCTCCCCAAGAATTCCCAGCATGGAGACGTGCCATGAGCCCTGTCCAAACTGCCGTCAGCCGCACGACGCTCGATATCCCCGCCTATAGTCCCTCGGGCAACGAATGCGCGCTTTTCGAAAACGCCTGGGTGCGGCAGCTGCCGCTGCTCTTGAAGGGACCGACCGGTTGCGGCAAGACCCGCTTCGTCAGCCACATGGCCGCAAAGCTCGGCCTGCCGCTTTCGACCGTTTCCTGCCATGACGATCTGGCCGCCGCCGACCTCACCGGACGGTATCTCTTAAAGGGCGGCGACACCGTCTGGGTCGACGGTCCGCTCACCCGGGCCGTGCGGAACGGCGGCGTCTGCTATCTCGACGAGATCGTTGAAGCCCGCAAGGACGTGGCCGTCGTGTTGCATCCGCTGACCGATGACCGCCGCATGCTGCCGCTGGAACGCACCGGCGAATTGCTCGAAGCGCCGTCGAGCTTCATGCTGATCGTCTCCTACAATCCCGGCTATCAGAACCTTCTGAAGAGCCTGAAGCCGAGCACAAGGCAGCGCTTCGTCGCGATCGAGTTCGACTTCCTGCCGCGGAACGCGGAGATAGCGGTCGTTTCGCAGGAGAGTGGCCTGCTGGAGAGCCAGGTGGCGCCGCTCGTCAACCTCGCGCAGCGGCTGCGAGCCCTCAAGGGCCATGATCTCGAAGAGGGCGTATCCACCCGGCTGCTCGTCTATTGCGCCTCGCTCATCGATGCCGGCATGCCGGTCAAGGATGCCGTGCGGGCCGCGATGATCGAGCCTCTGACTGACGAACCGGATGTGCGCGCAGCCCTTCTCGAAGTGGCCGGTTCGCTGATCGCCTGAGGTGGACCATGCTTGATTTCCTCGAGCTCGAAGAAACCGTCGGACGGGCCTGGCACCGTTTCGTCGGCAACACCGGAACCTGGCGGCGTTACCCGGAGGAGGCCGTGAAGCTCGCCGACATGCTGCCGTTGCTCGGCGTCTCCTTCCGTGGACATGGCGGCGAAGCCGCGGTGCAGATCGTGCCAGCCCGCGGACGCACCTCGACTCATCGGCTACGGTGGCGGCAACGCATGGGGCTGGGTGAAGAGAAACTTGTGCAGCCGGCGCGTGACCACGCGTCGTTGATGCTGCCGGGCGAGATCGACATCTTCCCGACGAAAGACCTGAACCGGGACCTCTATCACTGGCTCGTCGCCTATATGGCGACGATGCCCGTCGATCCGGTCAACGAAACCGATCCGCTGCGGCGCGACCTGGCGCTGATATCGCGCGCGCTGGAAACGGTCGAGGACGTCTTCCAGCGGTTCCCAGGCCTTAGGCGACGCTATCGGCGTCTGGCGGAGGCAACCCTTGCCGAGCGGAAGCGGGGCGCGCTGCCATCGATCGAGCAGCATCTTGAAAACCGCATCCTCAGGCTGTTGCGCAAGGCGACGGGCGAGGCGGATACAACGCTTCCGGTGATCTTCCCGCACCGCGCGCCGCCCGGTTACCTGCCGATGCTGCCGATGCCGCTTTGGCCGGACACGCTGCTGCGCGCCGAAACCACGACGATGCGCGACGAGGATGTCGCAGCAATGCCGGGAACTCAGAGCGCGGTCGCCGAGGCCGAACGGCACGTTGCCGTGCGCGAAAACCCGGAGAACCGCAAGGGAGAACGTAGCCCTTTCATCCTCAACCGGTTCGAGAAGATCCTGGCCATGGCGGAGATGGTCAATGTCGACCGCCCCGGCGACGACAGCGACGACCACGACAGCACGGCGGCCGAAGAGCTCGACGACATGACGCTCGGCGAGCGCAAGGGGCGTCCTTCGGCGCGCTTCCGCTTCGATCTCGATCTGCCGCCGGAAGCCGTCAACCCGACGCCGTTGACGTCCGAGCTTACCTATCCGGAATGGAACTACCGGACCGGACAGTACCTCAACGACCATTGCCGCGTGCTGGCGATGCCGGCCTCCGCTGAGGCGGAGCGGACCGAACTGACCGAGGAAAGCCGGAGCCTGATCCGCCGGGTGCGGCGCCAGTTCGAGGTGCTGCGCCCGCGGCACGAGATGCTGCGCGCACAGCTGGACGGCGCCGATCTCGATCTCGACGCGGTCGTGCGTGCCCGCACCGATCTCGCCGCCGGCGGCCAGGGCAGCGACCGTATCCATCTGATGAGCCGGCCGCAGGTGCATGATCTGGCGGTGACGATCCTCGTCGACGTGTCGCTGTCGACCGACTCCTGGTCCGACAACCGGCGCGTGCTCGACGTGGAAAAAGAGGCGCTGCTCATTCTTGCGCACGGGCTCTCGGCCTGCGGTGACAACCACTCGATCCTGACCTTCACCTCAAGGCGGCGCGACTGGGTGCGGGTGGAAACGGTGAAGGCCTTCAACGAGGCGATGGGACCGCTGGTCGAGGCGCGCATTGCAGCGCTGAAGCCCGGCTATTATACCCGCATCGGTGCTGCGATCCGTCACGCCGCGGCCGAGCTTCGCCGGCAGCCGAACCGAAAGAAGCTCCTTCTGGTCCTGACCGACGGCAAGCCCAACGATATCGACCACTACGAGGGGCGCTTCGCGCTCGAAGACAGCCGTCGCGCGGTCACGGAGGCACGGCGCAGCGGCATAAACACCTTCGCCGTCACGGTAGACCGGGAGGCGAAGTCCTATGTACCGGCCATGTTCGGCCAGAACGGCTACGCCGTGGTCGGCAACATCTCTCGGCTGCCCGCAGCGCTGCCGGCGATCTACCGCAACCTGGTCGGGTGAGGTCCTCTTCGAGGGAACCGAACGAGCTGCTGCCGCAACTGCGTTGCGGCGGTCGCAAGCGCAGAACTGACCGGCACCAGAAAACTCCGCTCGTCCCAGCTAGACGGTGTGCCAAATCCCGGCGGTCCGGATTCGAGTGCGAAAGAGATGCGGAGCTGTCGGTTTTTCTGATAGCGAAATTCCAGGTTCGGCTCGGTGAAACGGCAGTCAACCTTCGACGGCTCTGCATTTGAGACTTCCTCGAGCCAGTCCGCCAGATGCTCCGCTTCGAAGGTGGTGAGGCACGGATCACGAAACGTCCATTTCCTGCCTTTGATGTCGACATGGCCTTCGACGATCAGCCAGTTCGAATCCCACGCGTCATCCATCACGTCCGGGAACTGGTATTGCCGAATGGCCATACGCAGAGAGGAGTGTCGACCTTGAAAGGCGACGAGCTGCAGGCCGCTGGGTTCGTCGGGTTCTCTCACGGGATAGGGCTGACAACGGTTGTGAACGCGGTAATCTCCTTGCCGATCAGGTCAGCGTAAACCACCGTGCGCCGGAAGCAAGTCACCGATGGCCCGGTTTGGACGCCAGGCCATCGGCTTCGCAGAAAGCAGACAGAACCTTCACGCCGCCTTGCTGTGCACCCGCTGCGTTCCGTCGATATAGGCATCGAAGGCCGCAGCCACTGCGCGGATGACGAAGCGGTGTTCGGGACGCACCGTGATGACGCCAGCCGAAAGATCGACTACGCCATCCCGCTGCAACTCCGCCAATTTGCCGTTGCCTTCGATCAGCGACTGCCAATCCCGGCCATGAGCAGCGGCGATCGCGCGGAGATCCGCGCCGAAGTCGCACATCAGCCGTTCGATGATTTCGGCGCGCAGCCGATCCTCGTCGGTCAGCCGGTAACCCTTGGTGGTCGCGAGCCGGCCCGATGCGATGCGGCTCGCATAGACACCGGGCGGCACCTCGTTCTGGACATAACCGTCGCGCGAGCGGCCGATCGCTGAGGCGCCGAAGCCGATCAGCGTCTCGCAGGTGTCCGTCGTATAGCCCTGAAAGTTGCGCCGCAGCCGCCCGGCCGCCTGGGCGGTGACGAGATCGTCGTCAGGCAAGGCGAAATGATCGAGGCCGATCTGACGGTAGCCGGCCTTGACCAGCGCCTCGGCGATCGCCATCGCCTGTTCGGCGCGGGCGGCACTTCCCGGCAGCGCCGTCTCGTCGATCGTGCGCTGGTGCTTCTTGAAGCTCGGCACATGGGCGTAGCCGAAGACGGCGAAGCGTTCCGGCCGCATCGCCACGGCCGCTTCGACCGTCTCGACGCAGGAACGCACCGTCTGGTGCGGCAGCCCGTAGATCAGGTCGAAATTGATCCCACGGATACCGGCGCCGCGCAGATGGTCGACGGCTTCGGCCGTCTGCTCTTCGCTCTGAATGCGGTTGATCGCCTTCTGCACCGCGGGATCGAAGCTTTGCACGCCAAGGCTGGCGCGACGGACCCCGCCTTCGCCGAGCGCCTCGGCCATGGCGAGCGTCAGCCGACGCGGATCGATTTCGACGGCGACATTGGTTGATGACGACAGTGCGAAGCGCTCGCGCATCAGCGTCATCAGTGCCAGAAATTCGCGCGGCTCGATGATTGTCGGCGTGCCGCCGCCAAAGTGCACTTCCGCGACCGCCAACGGCCGGCCAACGGTGTCGGCGACCATGCGGATCTCGTCTCGCAGAACATCGAGATAGTCGAGAATCGGATCGTCCTTCTTGGTGATCGTCGTGTGGCAGCCGCAGTACCAGCACATCGAACGACAGAACGGGATGTGCAGATAAAGCGACACGTCCTGCCCCTGCGGGATTGTCCTTAGCCAGTCGCCGTAGGTGTGCTCGTCGACGTCAGCGGCGAAGCGCGGGGCGGTCGGGTAACTCGTATAGCGCGGCAGGCGCATCTCACCATATTTCAGCAGCGCGGAAGCTAACATGTCATCCTCATCTCATTGGCGGCGGATGCTGCTTTCTAGGCTTCGCGGGCCGGCACCTCTTTGCGAAAAGTCAAGGACGGGACGGTCTCGGCCAATGCGCGATTTGTTTGCGCTTCGACAAAATGTCGCGGTGGCGCTGTCGCTAGGGTGCGGAAATCCGGGGCGTGTGCGCCGGCGTTCCCGGACCATCAACAAGCGACGGCGTTCAGAAGCGGATGACCATGACCATTGCAGAGACCGAAAAGCCCTTCATCGATGTGCGGACCATACCGCCGGTGGAACGCCATCCGAAAATCTTCGGCATGCTGAACGCGCTTGCCGAGGGCGGCGCCTTCATCATCATCAACGACCACGATCCGCGTCCGCTGCACTACCAGTTGGAAACCCGTTATCCGGGCGAGTTCACCTGGGAGTACATCGAGCAGGGACCGGAGGTCTGGCGCGTCGAGATCGGCAGACAACAGTCTTCCGGCTGCGACTGCTGCTGCGGCGGACACTGAGCCTCTGGTGTGCCTGAAGAGTGGGGTGAAAAAGCGTGTGCCATTTTCCGCTCCCGTCCCGCTCTCACTTACGAGAATCAATCACGCTTGGTCGACTCGACCAGAACCATCGTGATCCAAGGGTTGAACCTCCATGTTCGCAGCCACGCTATCCCGCTGGACCATGTCCTATTTCGCGGCCGCGCTGATCTTCCTCGTTCTCGGCGAGATCATGATGGTTTTCGGCTTCGGCTACCCGGTCTCAAGCCTTGAGGCGCCCGAAACGCTGGCGCTCGTCCATGTCGTCGTGTTGGGTTGGCTGAGCCTCTTGATGACCGGCGCGCTGCTTCAATTCGTGCCGGTTCTCGTCGGCCAGCCACTTTCCGTGTCCAACGTCGCCCTGCCGGCGCTCCTGTTCCTCATGACAGGCATCACCAGCCTGACACTCGGCTTCGTCAGCCTTTCCGGCACGATCGATCTTCCGCTCGTGCTGCTTCCTGGCGGAGCCGCGTTCTCCATTGTTGGCTTCTCGGCGCTCGCTTTTGCGTTCGCTGCCACCCTCTGGCACGCGCGCCCCCTGACGCTTCCGGCCCGCTTCGTCGCCGTCGGCCTTGCCGCACTCCTTGGCACGATGCTGCTCGGCGGCGTCTATACCGGCGTGCTCTCGGGCCTGATCGATGCGGAAGGCGCGATCGAGCTGACGATCGACGGGCTCTCGCTTCATGCTTCACTCGGCCTTTGCGGCTGGCTGAGCTTCACCACCATGGGCGTGAGCTACCGGCTTCTGACCATGTTCATGCTCTCGCCGGACAGGGAACGGAGAAGCAGCCGCGCGGTCTTCGCGCTTGGTGCCCTTTGCCTCGGTCTTCTTGCCGCCACCGTGCCGGTCGTGATCGCAGGCACCATCGGCCGCGAACCGCTCTTGCTCCTGGCCATCGGCTTGGGCGCCGCGGCGGTGGCGATCTATGTCTGCGACATCCTGCGCATCTATCGGGAACGTCGGCGCAAGGCGGTCGAGCTCAACAGCCGCGCCAGTATCGGCGCCTTCGTGTCGCTGATCGCCGCGAGCCTGCTCTTCGTCGCGCTGCTTACGGCCGGCCGGCTCGATAGCGGTATCGGTGCTGTCGTCTATCTCGTCACTTTCGGTTGGCTGACGGGCATGGGGCTTGCTCAGCTCTACAAGATCGTGCCGTTCATGACCTGGCTCGAATGTTACGGTCCGGCGCTTGGGCGCCTTCCGACCCCGAGGGTCCAGGACCTCGTCACCGAAGCCTCCGCCCTTCGCTGGTTCCGGCTCTTCTATCTGACGGTCGCCATCGGGACGTTGGCCCTTTTGATCGGCAGCGCTCTTCTCTTTCGGTTCGCAAGCCTCGGCCAGTTGATTGCTGTCAATGCGCTTATCCTGGAGTTCGTGCGAACACGGCGGTTGATCAACGTTCCGGCCGAACTTCGATTGCCTGACGGACTTGTTCGGCCAGGCCTGTTTCTGCCATCTTTTTCCTCACGGAGGTTCCCATGAGCCAAGATCCCTATGAACTGGACGTCCGGCCGCTGTTGCGCAGCGGCAGCGATCCGTTCCAGGCCATCATGAATGCCGTCGACAGCCTGGCGCCGGGCCAGGCGCTGAAGCTGATTGCGACCTTCCGGCCGGTACCGCTTTTCAGCGTGATGGCCGGGCGCGGTTTCACCCATCAGGACCGCCCGCTCGACAATGGTGACTGGGAGGTTCTGTTTTCTCCCGAAGGCGAGGTCGATGGGATCAGGCTTTCGGCCGGCGAAACCGATCTCGACACCTGGCCAGATCCCAGCCGTCAGCTCGACCTGAGCGATCTCGATCCACCCGAACCGATGGTGCGCATTCTGGCGACGGTCGAGAAGATGGCCGAGGGCGAGGTGCTGTTCGCGCTGCTCGCACGCGAGCCGCTGTTCCTCTATCCGGAGCTCGCGAAACGCGGTCACAAATGGGCCGGCAATTTCGATGCGGCCGGCGAGACCTACAGGATCCTTATCCGTATCGGCGGGAGGCGTTCCCATGCCGGCGCCTGAGACCCTGGACCTCGAAGCGAAGATCCGCGACGCGCTGCGCATCATCATCGACCCGGAAATGGGCAAGAACGTCGTCGATCTCGGCCTGATCTACGACATCGACGTTCAGGAGGGCGGCATTGCCCGCGTCACCATGACGACGACGATCAAGGGCTGCCCGGCGACCGTCTTCCTCAAGGAAGCGGTGCAGAATTGCGTCTGGTATGTGCCGGGTGTCGAGTATGCCGAAGTCCGCCTGACATACGAGCCGCCATGGACGCCCGAGATGATCACCGGGGACGCGATCGAATACGCCCACGGCAGCATCTTCTAGGACTGCCCCTGTTAGAAAAAAGAAGGCGCCGCAGCAGCGGCGCCTTTTGCATTGGGGAGGGTGGTCAGGAGGAGGCACGCGGCGAGCGGCGCTCACGCACGAGCATCGGTCCGTATTCGAGTGTGAACAGTGCGAACGCCGCGATCCACAGTGCACCCGAAAGCGCGATCAGGTGATGGTAGTGCGCCGGCAGCACCTCGGCCAGCGGCCGGACGAGCGCCGCGCCAGCGATCGCGACATAGGAGGCGCTGGTAAGTGCCGATCCCACCAGCGGCCGTCCGGTATGGCCGCGAGTGGCGCGGGTCATGACGGCGAGCATCATGAAGGCGACCACGCCGACGGTCAGCACATGCATGACGGGGTAATCGCTCAGCAGTTCGATCGCACCGGCGGATATCGCCAGGAAGCCGAGCGGCACGAAAGCGTAAGCCGCGTGCAGCACGAAGAGCAGCGTTTCCGGCCAGGTCGTCGAGCCGCGCCAGCGCAGCAGGCGCACTGTATGGAAGGCGCACGCGATAAGCCCGATTGCCGCCGTGACGATGTGAATGGGGGCGAAGGTCCAGGCGGCCAGCGCCGCAACGCCGATCAGGATCGCCGCCGTGTCGAAGCGGTTGTAGGGCACGGGGAAATCGGTGCGGCCAACCTTGTTCAGCCAGTTACGGGTAAAGCTCGGCACGATGCGCCCGCCGACGATCATGATCAGCATGGTGTAGGCGCCGATCGCAAGGCGTGCCGCGGCATCGACGTCGAGGCCGCCAAGCACCGAGAGGTGGAACCAGATGTTGGCGGCAGACAGGAGGATGAGCCCGCTGATCACCTTGAGGTCCTTCCACTTGCGGCCGACGATCACCTCGCGCGCGCAGATCAGCAGGAGTACCGGGAGGAACAGTGCCTCGAGACCGGCGGCAACGGGCAGGCCGATGATGGCGCTTGATAGGAGAGCGATGCGGCCGATGACCCAGAGTGCAAAAAGGGCGGCGAGCGGCCGGCCGGATACCGGCAAGCGTCCGGTCCAGTTCGGGATCGCCGTCAGCAGGAAGCCTGCGAGCACGGCGGAGGAAAAGCCGAACAGCATCTCGTGCGCGTGCCAATGGGAAGCACCGTAGTCGCCGGCAAGGTTTAGTCCGAGGGTCAGTGCCGCGATCCACAGCGCCATGGCGGCAATCGCCCAGAGAGCGGCCGCGAGAAAGAATGGCCGAAAGCCATAGGAAAAGAGCACCGGGCCGGTGGTCGAGAGTCCGCGCGGAATGCCGCCGCTTGGTTTCGGTCTTATCAATCTGTCCAACATGATCGTGGTCCTCATCGAGCGTCCTTTAAGGACTTGCGGATGAGGCTTGATCTATCAATGGGTTCGAAGGCGCTCTTTGCGAAAACGCAAGTATCGCTGCCCGGCCAGGCGGCCGGCGTCGCAAGGCATAAAGAAAAGCGATCTCCTCGAAACGATTTGTTCCAAGACAAAGACGCGATTCGTCTGTGGCTCTACTTCTTGTGTGACTGCTGGGGGACCGGTGGTCGGGACCGGAGGCAAAGCCGCCCAAGTCGGCGTCGCCCACCCTAACACGTTGAATACAGGTGCGTTTCGCAGAAGGCCAATCCCGGCCGCTGGAACGCGCCGAAGGAGAGCAAGATGACTGAACAGCTTCAGATGACCCGCCGGACAATGCTTGCCGGTGCTGCCCTGGCGGGCGCGGTTGCGCCGCTTCTCCATACTGCGCAGGCACAGGCGGCCGGCGCCACGGCGGCCGCTGCCGCCCCCGTCGACATCTCGACCCTGCCGCGTGTGAAGGTCGATCTGGTCAAGCCGCCCTTCGTGCATGCGCATGATCAGGTCGCCAAGACCGGTCCGCGCGTCGTCGAATTCACCATGACGATCGAGGAAAAGAAGCTGGTGATCGACCGTGAGGGCACCGAGATCCACGCTATGACCTTCAACGGCTCGGTACCCGGCCCGCTGATGGTGGTGCATGAGAACGATTATGTCGAACTCCGGCTGATCAACCCTGACACCAACACGCTGCTGCACAACATCGACTTTCACGCCGCAACCGGTGCGCTCGGCGGCGGGGCGCTGACGCAGGTCAACCCGGGCGAGGAAACCACGCTTCGCTTCAAGGCGACCAAGCCCGGCGTCTTCGTCTACCATTGCGCGCCGGAGGGCATGGTGCCCTGGCACGTCACCTCGGGCATGAACGGCGCCATCATGGTACTGCCGCGTGAAGGCCTGAAGGACGAGAAGGGCCGGTCGCTGACCTACGACAAGATCTACTATGTCGGCGAACAGGACTTCTACGTGCCGAAGGACGAGGCCGGAAACTACAAGAAGTACGAAACCCCCGGCGAGGCCTATGAAGATGCTGTCAAGGCGATGCGCACGCTGACCCCGACCCATATCGTCTTCAACGGCGCGGTTGGCGCGCTAACCGGCGACAATGCCCTGACGGCGGCCGTGGGCGAGCGCGTGCTCGTCGTCCATTCGCAGGCCAACCGCGATACGCGGCCACACCTGATCGGGGGGCATGGTGACTATGTCTGGGCGACCGGCAAGTTCCGCAACCCGCCGGATCTCGACCAGGAGACCTGGCTCATTCCGGGCGGAACCGCGGGCGCTGCCTTCTACACCTTCCGCCAGCCGGGTGTGTACGCCTACGTCAACCACAACCTGATCGAGGCGTTCGAGCTGGGTGCCGCCGGCCACTTCAAGGTCACCGGCGAATGGAACGACGACCTCATGACGTCGGTCGTCAAGCCGGCATCGATGTAGGCGGCTGACGCCGGGTGATCGTGGGGCCGCGCTCTCTGCGACCCCACACGCCAACAAAGGCACGCGCTGTCTGCGCGTGCCGTTTTCCCGGAGACCTTTCATGCCCAGAACCAAGAAATCCGCGGTTTCGCTCCTCTCGCTTGCAGCCCCGGCCGTCCTGTTGGTCGCAATCAGCGGCGTGTTGTCGGCGAAGGTGGGGCTGTTCGACGATCTCAAGGGCGGCGTCGATCCGTCGATCAGGCCACCGGTGACGGTCACGATCGCGCCACGCCAGATGAGCTATCGGGCCGAGGGACACTTCCTGAAGAACGGTTTTGCGGTCGATGCGCCGATCGTCGTGGCGGCGCTCACGGAGCCGCTCGAGATCATGAAGTACCAGGTGACGCGCGAGGATTTTGACCGCTGCATCGCCGACGGCGCCTGCCAGCAACCCGAGGGTGGCCACAGCGCCGGCCTGTCGGGCGTGCCGATGACCGGGATCAACTACACTGATGCAACCGATTATGCGGCATGGCTGACCAAGAAGACCGGCGAAGTCTGGCGTCTGCCGACCGACCGGCAATGGGCCTTTGCCGCCGGCTCCAAATTTCCAGACGACGCGCTCGGTATCGACGGCAGCAAGGATAATCCGGCGCTGCGGTGGTTGGCGGACTACGAGCGCGAGGCGAGCCGGCAGCGGGCGAAGAACCCGCTGCCGCAGCCATCGGGCGCTTTCGGCGAAAACGAGTACGGGGTTGCCGACCTCGACGGCAATGTCTGGGAATGGACCGAGACCTGCCACCGCCGCGTCACGATCGGCGACGACGGCGAGGTGCTGAAGGAGGCTCCCGCTTGCGGCATCTTCGTCGTCAACGGCAAGCACCGGGCCTCGATGAGCTTCTTCATCCGTGATCCGAAGAGCGGCGGCTGCGCGGTCGGTGTCCCGCCTGATAATCTCGGCTTCCGGCTGGTGCGCGACGGCCGCTGGTACTCGGGCTACCTCTATGCCTTCCAGCGCCGGCTTCAGGGCGCGGGTTGAGATGAAACGGCTGATGACATTTTCAAGCGAACCGTCTCAGGCACGAAGGCCGGGTGCTTTTGCAGGGTTTGGCGCTATGCTAGAGCAAAGGCGATTTCAAATCGGCAGGATATAGGGCCAACGTGGCTGCACTCGATCGCACACTCGTCAAATCGCTCCCTCTGTTTCAGAAGATGAGCGACCCGGAACTCGACACGCTGCTGACACGCGCCACGGTCAGGCGCGTGCCGCAGAACGAAGCCGTGTTCGAACAGGGGGCGACGGCCGATTTCTTCTTCCTGCTGCTGAATGGCCGCCTGAAGGTAACCCAGGTCACCAAGGACGGGCAGCAGATCATCGTCCGGGTGGTCAATCCCGGCGATCTCTTCGGTTTCGCCCGGGCGCTCCAGCGCAGCGACTATCCGGGCACGGCGACGGCTGCAACCGAAAGCCTGGTCCTCGCCTGGCCGACGGAACTCTGGAATATCTTCGTCGAGAAGAATCCTCACCTTGCGGTCAATGCCCTCCACACGATCGGCCAGCGGCTCGATGAGGCGCATACCCGTATCCGCGAAATGTCGACCGAAGAGGTCGAGCGCCGCGTCGCGCACACCGTTCTCAGGCTCGCCGAGCAGGCGGGCAAACCGGAAAGCGGTGGCATCCGCATCGATTTCCCGATCTCGCGCCAGGATATAGCCGAGATGACCGGTACGACGCTGCACACGGTCTCACGCATCCTCAGCGCCTGGGAAGGGCAGGGGTTGGTCCTTGGCGGACGGCAGAAGCTGACGCTGAAGGACATTCCCGGGCTGCGGCGCCTGGCGGAACGGGCCGGCGGCTGATCCTGCGCAACCCGACGGAGTGATGGTGAGCCTTCGCCACGGGGACGCCAACGAACCGTCGTGCCGTCAGTCCGACGCGCGACCGCGCGGGGCGGCCGCTCCTGCGGAGCTCACCACAGGATCGACGACACGTCCATCAGCAATCCATCAAGTGCTCCGGCAAAAACCCCGGCCGCGGCCGTCATCTCGGCATGCGCGGCGAGGATGAGCAACCCCAGCATGGAGATGGCCGACCCGATCTGGATCGCGGAGACGCCTACGCCGTCAACAGGCAGGGTAAGGGCTATCGGCGTGGGGGATGTCGGACGGCGCGCACGCGGCAGGTTCTGGTTTGCCGCGCGCAGCAAACGGGGTGGCCGCGGATATTTCAGGCGGCTTTTCTCGCATATTCCGGGATAGTTTTCGCAAACTGAGCCTGGCATCTGACGTGTCCCTGACCAACTGGAGTTGCCATGATCTTAAGCGCTCCGTCCGCATCGGCCGTTCCCGGGGGAACTTCATGTCCACGGCGCCAGGCCGGCCAAACTTTTGCGCCACCTTCCGTCAGACGCCTGCCGCCTGCCCGTTGCCTTCGAGGAGCGGGCGATGCTTTGCCAGCGCCTGTCCGGCAAACTCGGTGAAGGCGCTGACGCGCGCTGTGCGACGCAGATCCTCGTGCGTGAGAAGCCAAAGCTCCCGCGTCATGGCGGCGACCGGCGAGCCGATTCGCACCAGACCCGGCGTCGTATCTCCGAGATAGCAGGGCAGGGCCGCAAGGCCGATGCCGGCCATTGCCGCCTCGCACGCCGCGACCAGCGAATCGCAGCGCAAGACGGCGGGAGCCGCCAGTGTCGCGCGCATCCACCGCGCGACACTCGTGGACGCAAGCCCGTCGCCAAGCCCGATCCAGTCTTCCTGCGCGATATCGAGTGCGTCGATGGCCAGCAGGCCGCGTTCTTCGAGATAGGACGGCGCCGCATAGACGGCGAAAGCCACATTCGCGATCCGGCGGCCAACCAGAGCATCCGGTGAATCGACTGCGGGACGTATGGCCACGTCCGCGTCGCGATGGGAGAGGTTTGCAAGTGCATTGGCGGTGCTGACCTCAAGCAGCACGCCGGGATGACGCTGGCGGAAGGAAGCCAGGATCGACGGCAGAATGGAAGCCATGAGCGTGTCGGTGGTGGTGATGCGCAGGTTTCCCTCCAACCGCAGGTCTTGTCCGGTCAGGCGGCGCTCCAGGTCGGTGACCGTTTCGGCCATCTGCCGGGCCACCGCCAGCAGTTCCTCGCCGCCGGCGGTGAGCGTGTAGCCCGACGGCAGGCGATCAAACAGCCGCACCCCCAGCTTCTGTTCGAACGACCCGACACGCCTGAGCACCGTGGTGTGATTGACGCCAAGCGCCCGGGCGGCAGCAGCAAGGGAGTTCGCCTCCGCGACTGCCAGGACAAAGCGGAGGTCTTCCCAGTCGATACGGTGATGGCTGTGCATTGTTGCGCAAATCCGGGAGAGAACTGTTCATGGGCGTAGCGAAATTGCACCGTCATTCCCAGGCATTGTCAATCGTTTTGTGCGACCGCATTTCGCCGTCCGGCCCTGTGCAAATATGCAGGGATGGATGGCAAAGCGACAGATCGACCTGCAACGGAGCACCGGTTAGCTTCATAGGCACGATCGGATGGGCCGGTCGGTGGAGCGACACAAGATGATCCAATTCTCCCATTTCTGCGAGAAGGCGCCGGACGATCCCAATGTCTTGGCGCAACATGAGGCGGCCGGGTGGGAGTGCGACGCTTGCGTAAAAGACGCGGCGATTGGTCGGCTCCATGCCGGTGTTGCCCCGCTGCGCGAGAGCGTACACGCCTGATCCTTTCCTTCACCATTCTCAACGTCATTCTCATCAAGGAGGTCCCGTCATGGAGACCCTGTTCGTTCCCCTCGCTTTGCTTGCGGGCGGCCTGCTCGCCGTCCAGGCCGGCGCCAACGCGCAACTGTCCAAAGCGGTCGGGTCGCCCTTCGCGGCGACCACGCTCCAACTCGCGATCGGCACCGGCCTGCTTCTTCTCGTCGCCGTCTTGACCGGCACAATCACCGCCCTTGGCGCGGTTCCGGAGGTCGAATGGTGGCATCTTGTCGGAGGCACCGCTTCGGCGGTCTATGTCGTCTCGACCATCGTTCTGTTCCCGCGCCTCGGCGCCGTCGTTTCCGTCGGGCTGTTCATCGCAGGGCAGATGCTCGCCTCCCTTGCGCTCGACAGTTTCGGCCTGCTGGGCGTGCCGCAGACAGGGCTGCGGATCGGAGCCGCGGTCGGCACCCTTGTCGTGCTGCTCGGCGTCGCGATGGTTGTGTTCGGCCAAGGCGGCAAGGACAACCTCAAGGCCGACAGGCTTGGCTGGATCGCACTGGCGCTCATGGCCGGCGCGGTGCTGCCGGTACAGGGCGCCGTCAATGCCCTGTTGCGCCATGATCTCGGCGGTGCGCCGTTCGCCGTGGGAGCGATTTCGTTTCTCGTCGCGACGCTTGCCATGGCCGCGGTGATGTTCCTGACGCTCGCTGGTCAAAAGACGCCGCGCCCCAACATTGCCGGTGTGCAGGTGATGCCCTGGTGGGGGTGGCTCGGCGGCCTCGCCGGAGCGACCTATGTCACGACGGTCTTTACCGCGATCCCGGCAATCGGTGCTGCCGCGGCTGTCGGTCTCACCGTCGCCGGCCAGCAGGTCGCAAGCGTCTTCGTCGATCGCTACGGCTGGTTCCGTCTGCCGCAGAGGTCCGTGTCGGGGTTGCGCCTCGGCGGGGTGGTGCTGCTGCTCGCCGGCGTCGCCCTCATCAAGCTCGTCTGAAACTGAAACCTGTCGCGCTCGGCGGTCCGCCGAACGCCGGAGAACAACCATGTCACCCACATCTCTTGCCTGGATCTACCTCGTTCTCTCCGGTGTTGCGGACGTCGCCTGGGCTGTCAGCACCAAGTTCTCGAACGGCTATACCCGCCTGTCCTGGACACTCGCCTCCATCGTTGCCCTGGTGGCTTTTCTTGCGCTGCTCACCCAGGCACTCAAGACCTTGCCGCTCGGGACGGCTTACGCAGTCTGGACCGGCATCGGCGCCCTCGGATCCGTTGCCTGCGGCGTGCTGCTGTTCGGCGAGGCCATTACTGTCGCGCGCGCCGCCGCAATGCTGGTGATTGCCGGCGGCGTCATAGCGCTCAAGCTCGTACCGGCCTGAACTCGCCGGGGCAAGAGGCTGAGACCGACGTCAAAAGATGGCGTCTGCGAGCATTTTGGCGCCGAGGGCCAGCAGGCAGATCAGGAACCAGCGCCGGAATGCGGACGGACTGACGCGGCGGCGAATGACTTGTCCGGCCCACATGCCGGCGAGCGCCGGTGCGATCGCCAGGACCGAAGCGAAGAGATTGTCGACCTCAAAAGCGCCTTGCCAGACCAGCCCGGCGGTGAGCGCGACGGTTGAGACGGTGAAGGAGAGGCCGAGCGCCTGCACGAGTTCATCCCGCTCAAGACCCAGCGCCTGCAGGTAGGGCACCGCTGGCATGACGAACGCGCCTGTTGCGCCCGTTACAATTCCCGTTGCCGCGCCGACCATTGGAGACAGCCATGGCTCCCGGTCGGTCGGCACGCGAAGCTGACGGGCAAGAAGCGTAAAGGCGGCGTAGAGGATGAGTGCTGCGCCAAGTGCGCCGGTCGTCAGCAAGGTGCTGCCACCGGCAAGCATCGAGGAGCCGCCGACCGTTCCGACAACGATCGCCAGCATCATTGGCCAAAGCCTCAACGCGAGTACGCCGAAGCTCGGGCCTGCAAAGAGCTGCCAGATGTTCGTCACGAATGACGGCGCGATCAACAGGCTGGCCGCGGCGAGCGGAGAGATAAGCGCGCCGAGCACGCCCATCGCCAAGGTCGGCAACCCCATGCCGGTGACGCCCTTGACGATACCGGCGGCGAAGAAGGTCGCGGCAACCACGACGACGAGCGAAGGAGAAAGGTCGAGCATGCCACCGGCTTAAAGCATGCGCGGGCCGGCACAATGCGGATCACCCACAGCCTGGCTTCGGCTGGCCCGAAGGCTATTTTTCCGCTAGCCTCGACGGCATGCGCTTCGATCTCACCGACCTCCGTCTGTTTCTCGCCGTGGTGGACGCCGGCAGCATGACGCATGGCGCGGCGGAAGTCGGGCTTTCGTTGCCGGCCGCCAGCGAACGCCTTCGCGACATGGAGGCCATCGGCAAGGTCAAGCTGCTCGAACGGGGTCGCCGCGGAGTGCGGCCGACGCCGGCCGGAGAAGCGTTGGCGCATCACGCCCGCCTGATCCTGCGCCAGATGGCTGAGATGCGCGGCGAGCTTAGCGAGCACGCCAGTGGCCTTCGCGCCACCGTCCGGCTTGCGGCGAACACGGCGGCGCTCACCGAGTTTCTGCCTCAGCGGCTCGGCGCCTGGATGGCAGCACACCCACGGATCGACATCGATCTGAAGGAACGGCAAAGCATCGAGGTCGCAAGGGCCGTTGCTGCCGACCTGGTCGAGATCGGCATTCTTTCGGGCGCAGTCGATACGGGCGGCCTATATCTGCGTCCCTTCGCCGTCGACCGGCTCGTCGTCGTCATCCCGCGCGATCACGCATTGGCGGCAAGCAGGCGCCTCGCCTTTACCGACATCCTCGACTGGCATTTCGTCGGCCTGGCGGACGGCGCACTGCAGGGCCATATCGATGCGCAGGCTCAGCGATTGGGACTGAGGCTCAAGATGCGCTTGCGTATGCGCACCTTCGAGGGCATCTGTCATCTGGTTGCGGCGGGTGTCGGGCTTGGCATCATGCCCGAGACCGCGGCACGCCGTGGCGGCACATCTGCCGGGACCGCGTATGTGCGTCTTGCTGACGATTGGGCGACGCGGCGGCTTTCGGTCTGTGTCCGCGCGGAAAAGGAGCTGACGCCGGCGGCGCGCGGCCTGTTCGAACACCTGGGCTCGGTCGGCTCACATTGACATCGGAAAGCGCCGCCAGTCTCACGTGCTCTGCCCGTCCGGTTGCCGTCGATCGCAAATGCCTCCGACAGTAGCCCGACGACCGTATTGGCATTGTCGCGAAGGCGGCCCTTAATCGTGAAAATCGACTTTCCGTTGGAACTTCTTCGGGCCTTTGGCGGTTGGGCTCCAACAGGGATGTCGTGCGGCCCGACCCTTGCCGGGCCTATCGAGTAAGCGGGAGAGGGAGCATGATGCATTTCCGGAAAAGACAGGACGTACACCGGAAATCCACCTTCTCCCAGACGAACCGTTCGGGCGTTCTCACGATCGAGAGTCCGAAACGAAGATCGTGCCGGGCCTCTTCTGCAGACAGCGGGGCATCGTCATGATCGGAAAACCCATGCCGGCCTATGTGGTCGATCTCGCCTTTGTCGAACGAATTCTGGAGATGGCGGAGCGGCGCATCGCCGAGCCCAAGTCGAGCGAGGCTCTCTGCCGCGAGATCGCCGACGAGTTGGAGCGGACCGGAGGGGATCCGAAGATGGCGCGCATCCTGCTCGTTACCTTTACCAACTCGTACGCCGCACACTTCACAAGCAGCGATCGCCTCCGAAGATTGAGAATTGAAGCTGAATGGGGCTCCTTCTTGCGCCGAAGGTGGCTTTGAGGCCGCAAATAGCGCGCTTCTGCGACAAACGCCGGCCTGAGGCGCGGCAGCCGAGCCTAGCAGAGCAACAGGAACACCGGCATCAGGGCCACAAGATAGGCGAGGCCGTCGGCGGTCAGGCGATCACGAAGGCTATGCGCAGCGAAGGAGTTGCCCGATAGGCATCCATTATTGTTCATTTTTTTGGTCTTCCTGGGTCGTTGTTGTCGAGCCCGCCGGGAGGAGAGGCCGGGCCCGTCGCATATGGGAGAGAGGTCGGTCGGGATCAACGAAGGGCGCCAGGCAAAGTGGTCCGATGCGCGAAAGCCCGACGTCGACCGGTTGCTGATCTTCCAACGCGGTGCTTGAGGAACCGCGTGTTAGCAGGGTTCGCACCCGATGCAATCCGTCACCGGTCACGTCCTTGCACGTTTGCGTGAGCCCTGCGGTTTGCGGCCGGAAACTCCGTGCGAATGACCGCTTGCAAGGTTCGGGACATTCGCCGAGCTCACAGCTCGGGGCAATCGGCATTCTCTGCCTCTGACATGCAGTGTAAGAGTGGGGCGCATTCATCGAGATGGAGCGTTTTATGGATCGCCTGGAGCTTCGGCTGCGGCGAGCGACGACGGCAGATGTCGAGGAACTTGGCTATGTCGGCCCAGCGGCCTATGCCGCCGAGTATGCGTACCTTTGGGACAACGGCGCTGCCTTGGCGCGCCAACTGGCGACTTTCAGTTCGGACGCATTCTCGCGGCTGATGGCGCGTCCGGAGGCGAGCGTCTGGGTCGCCGAGATCGATGCGACGATTGTCGGCTTCCTCACCATGATCGCTGGATCAGCCGATCCAATCCAGTCGCGCCCCGGTGGCGCGGAGATTCCACGAATTTACCTTCTGCCTGGCGCCAAGGGGCACGGCATCGGCCATAAACTCCTGGACTGCGCCATCGCCCAGGCGCGACAGGAAGGCGCCCGCTATGTCTGGCTGGATGTGATGGCATCCGCAAGACAGGCAAGAAGTGCCTACCTCAAATGGGGTTTCGTCGAACTCGGGGCCACGCGTTTTCCCAAGCCGGTGAAAGCGGAGCTTGCAGACATGATTGTCCTGGCCAGACAGCTCGACTGAACGTCATCCGTGGCCCCAAGCGCTCTCGGCTCCTCGGGCAGCGCACGCGGCCATCTGGAATCCCGATCTGGCCGCATGCGATGGTTGTGTTTCGTTTAGGTCCGCTGTTCCAGCGACGCCCGTTCGGCGCTTCGGCCATTTTCTCGCCGGATCGCCAACTTGCGCACCAGGACATAGAACACCGGCGTCAACACCAGGCCAAACAACGTGACACCGAGCATGCCGGCAAAGACGGCGATGCCCATGACGTGCCGCATCTCGGCGCCAGCGCCCGTTGCAATCACCAGCGGCACGACCCCGGCGATGAAGGCGAGCGAGGTCATCAGGATCGGTCTGAGGCGAAGCCGAGCCGCTTCGAGCACCGCGGGCAGCGGATCGACGCCTTCATCTTCCTTCGCCCGAGCGAACTCGACGATCAGGATCGCATTCTTGGCCGCGAGCCCCACGAGGACGACAAACCCGATCTGCGTGAAGATGTTGTTGTCGCCCCCCGTAAACCAGACACCTGCGATTGCGGAAAGCAGCGCCATCGGCGCGATCAGCAGCACGGCGAAGGGCAAGGACCAGCTGTTGTACTGGGCAGCGAGAATGAGAAACGCCAGCAGAACGGATAGCGGGAAGATGTACATCGCGGTGTTTCCGGCCTGCTTCTCCTGATAGGCAAGCTCTGTCCACTCGAAGGCCATGCCGGGTGGCAACGTTTCCGCTGCGATCCGTTCGATGGCAGCGGTCGCTTGCCCGAACGAATAGCCGGGCGCCGGGCCGCCGCTGATATCGGCCGACGGGAAGCTGTTGTAATGCATGACGCGATCCGGCCCCGCGCTGTACTTGACCGTCAACAGGGCGGACAGCGGGATCATCTCGCCCGCCGCATTGCGTACCTTCAGCCGGCCGATATCCTCCGGCTGCATGCGGAACGGCGCGTCTGCCTGGACCACCACGCGATAGGTCCGGCCAAAGCGGTTGAAGTCGTTGGCATAGAGCGAACCGAGGTTGACCTGCAACGTCTCGAAGATGGTGTTGAGCGGCACCCCTTGAGACTTGGCTTTCACCCGGTCGATGTCGACCTGCACCTGCGGCGCGTTCACCTGGAAGCTTGCGAGCATGCCGGCAAGCTCCGGTGTCTGCATCGCCTTGCCCATGATTGCGCCCTGCGCCTCGGCAAGCGCCGCAAAGCCGAGCCCGGCCCTGTCCTCCACCTGGATCTTGAAGCCGCCGGTCGTGCCGAGGCCCGGAACGGGCGGGGGCGGGAAGATGCCGGCGAAACCATCGGGTATCTGGCTGAACTTGCCCATCAGCCGACCGGCGATCGCGAATGCGGACAAGGACGGATCCTTGCGCTCGTCGAAGGGCTTCAGCATCGTGAACATGACGGCGGCATTTGGGATGTTGACCATGCCGTTGACGGAAAGGCCGGGAAAGGCGACGACACTTTCGACGCCCGGTTCGGCAAGGGCGATCTCCGACATCTTCCTGACGACCGCCTCGGTCCGGTCGAGCGACGCTCCGGTCGGCAATTGGGCAATGCCGACCAGGTAGTATTTGTCCTGCGCCGGGACAAATCCGGCCGGCACCGTCTGGAAGCCCAGCCATGTCGTGGCGACCAGGCCGGCGTAGACGAGAAGGACGAGCGCGCTGAGCCTCACGGCGCGGCGTACCGACCAGACATAGGCATTCGAAGCGCGTTCGAAGAACCGGTTGAAGAGCCGAAAGAACCAGCCGAACAGGCCGTCGATCACCCGGGTCAGGAGATCGCGCTTCACCTCGCCGTGGTGCGGTTTCAGGAGCACGCCTGCAAGCGCCGGGGAAAGCGTTAGGGAGTTGACCGCCGACAGGATGGTCGAGATTGCGATCGTGAGCGCAAACTGGCGATAGAACTCGCCTTGCAGGCCGGAGAGGAAGGCTGACGGAATGAACACGGCCGACAGCACCGACGTAATGGCAATGATCGGCCCGGTCACTTCGTCCATGGCCTTGCGCGCCGCCTCCTTCGGCGTTTCGCCAAGTGCTATGTGGCGCTCGACGTTTTCGACGACCACGATGGCATCGTCGACCACGATCCCGATCGACAGCACAAGGCCGAACAGCGACAGCGTGTTCAGCGAGAAGCCGAACATGTACATCAGCGCGAAGGTGCCGACCAAGGAAATCGGCACGGCGACCAGCGGGATGATCGACGCGCGCCAGGTCTGGAGGAAAAGCACGACCACGATGACGACCAGAACGATCGCTTCAAGCAGCGTCATCACCACGGCCTCCAGCGAGGCCTTCACGAAAACGGTGGGGTCGTAGGCAATGCGATATTCTATGCCCTCCGGAAAGCCCTTTTGCAGGTCTTCCATGGAGGCGCGAATGGCACTCGCCACATCGAGCGCGTTGGCGCCGGGGCTCTGGATGATCTGCAGCGCCAGTGCCGGCTTGCCATCCAGAAGGCTGCGCAGGGCGTAGGAGTCCGCACCCAGTTCGATACGGGCCACGTCACGCAACCGAGTGACCTGGCCATCCGCACCCGTCTTGACGACGATCGCGCCGAACTGCTCCTCGCTGGATAGCCTGCCGAGGGTGTTGACCGTGACCTGCAGTGCTGCCGAGGCATCCGGTTGTTGGCCGACGGAGCCGGCGGCAACCTGAGCGTTCTGCTCCTGGATGGCAGCGACCACGTCGGAAGCGGTCAATCCGCGTGCGGCGACCTTGGCCGGATCGAGCCAGACCCGCATGGAGTACTCGCCGGCACCCCAGACGAGAACGTCACCCACGCCCGACAGGCGCGCGAGCTGGTCGCGGACCTGCAGCGTGGCGAAATTCGACAGGTAGAGCGGATCGTAGCGGTCGTCGGGCGAAACCAGATGCACGACCATCAGGATGTCGGGTGAGGTCTTCTGTGTCACGACGCCGATGCGCTGAACTTCTTGCGGCAGACGCGGAAGCGCACGCGAGACGCGGTTTTGCACCTGGATCTGCGCCATGTCGGGATCGGTACCCTGCTGGAAGGTCACCGTCAGCGTCATGCGTCCGTCGGTCGCGGCTTGCGAGCTCATGTAAAGCATGTTCTCGACGCCGTTGATCACCTGTTCCAACGGAGCCGCTACCGTTTCGGCGATCACTTCGGGGCTCGCACCCGGATAGCTTGCGGTGACCTGCACGGTCGGCGGCGTCACCTGGGGATATTCGCTGAGCGGAAGCTTTAGGAGAGTCAGGCCACCGCCGATCAGCATCAAAACGGAGAGAACGACCGCAAAGATGGGGCGGTCGACGAAAAAACGTGGAATGTTCATCGACGCGCCTCCTGCGATGCGGCCGCCGCGACATCGCCTTCGGCCGCTTGCTCCGGCGCCATCGAAACCGCCTGCGGGTCCACCTCCATGCCAGGGCGAACGAGCCCCTTGACGATGACCTTCTCACCCGGCTTCAGGCCGCTTGCGACCACGCGCAGGCCGTCGATCATCGGGCCGAGTTCGATCGGCCGGTACTCGGCCTTGTTCCCTGCGCCCAGTGCCAGCACATAGCGGCGGCCCTGATCGGTACCGATCGCCTGATCGTCGATCAGCACGGTGCGGGCCGGATCGGCCGTCACGAGGTTCACCCGGGCGAAGAGACCGGGCGCGAGCAGACCATCCGGGTTCTTGACGATCGCGCGGGCGCGGATCGTGCCGGTGCTGCGTTCGACGCGGTTGCTGATGAAATCGAGGACGCCGGCATGAGGGAAACCGGCATCCGTCATCAGACCAACCTCGACAGGCAGGTTCGTGGTCGCGCCATCTCCTTTGCCGGGGCGGGCGCGCGCGACGAAATCCAGAAAGGTGGCCTCATCGATGTCGAAGTAGACGTAGAGGGGATCCGTCGACACGATGGTCGTGAGGAGCGTGGAGGCAGCTGTATTGCCGCCGGCAACCAGGTTTCCTTCGGTCACGCGCACACGATCGACCCGCCCGCCGATCGGGGCAGCGACACGGGTGAAAGAAAGATCGAGTTCAGCCGCAGCGACCGCTGCCTTTGCCATTTCGACCTCGGCCTGGCGCTGGCGGCGCAAGGCCTCCGCGTCGTCATAGGTCTTGCGCGACACGGTCCCGTTCGGAGCCAGGGATTTGGCGCGCTGGAACGCGATTTCGGCATGCTCGCGAAGGACGATCGCCTGTTGCAACTGAGCCTTGGCTGCGTCCAGGGCAACCTGAAATGGACGTGGATCGATCTGGAAAAGGACCTGCCCGGCTTTTACGAGGCTGCCTTCGGGAACACTCACGACGTCAATGGCGCCGCCGACACGCGGACGCAGTTCAACGGATTTCGCAGCGTCGAAATGGCCGGTGAACTCCACCGCGGGCGCGACCTCGCGGGTGATGACCTCGGCGACCGGAACCTTGGGAATGGGCGCTCCCTCGGCTCCGGTCGCCGCGACTGCCTCTGACGCACCGGTCGAGGAGGCAAGCTCGAGAAGACGGCTGGTGAAAGTTCCCATTGCGTCGCCGTTGACAAGGGCGAGGCCCCCAACGGAGGCGACCCCGGTGAAGAACAGGACAGCGGCCTTTTTACTCATTCTCGTTCACCTTCATTTGCACACGCCGGCCGGAGCGGCCGCGATCAATTCCTGGCGAAGTTGCGGTTTCCAACGATGGAAAGGTCAAGGCCTCTGGAAATTTCTTTCGCGGCGTCCTGAAGCAAGCGGTCAGGTTTTCGTGCGAACTAGCTGGAAAGGTGGGCTTTTCAGCTGGCAAGACTTGCGATCGGTGCAGGCTGTCCGCCGCTCCGATCCAATGTTTCCGGACCTGAAACACCGGTCGGGCCGGATACCCCTTGACCTTCCCAGCGCTGGAAGCCGCAGCCTGACGGGATCTTTCACTCGCGGCATCAGGGACCGGCTGCGAGCGAAATCGAACCGGTGAGGAAACATTTGATATGACCGTCAAACGCATAGACATACGATCGGCACGGGCGAGCCTCGACGTGCATGCCGCGCAGACCATTCTCGATGCCGCGCTCGCGGCCAACCTTCCTTACCCCCATGGCTGTCGATCCGGGCGCTGCGGGGGCTGCAAGTCTCGGCTGATCGAAGGGGAAGTGGAAAGCCTCCAACACTCGCCCTTCGCGCTCACCGATGAGGAAAAGGCGGGTGGCCTCATCCTTGCGTGCCGGGCGCTGCCCGTCACGGATGTGGCTGTGGCGTGGCTTGGAGGCAACGACGAAGATGCCCTCCAGTCGCCGCGGCGGCTAAACGGCGTCGTGACGCACCTGGAGGATCTCACGCATGACATCAAGCTGGTCCGTATCGACACGGTGGACGGGGCCGGTTCGCGCTTCGTCGCAGGGCAGTATGCTGAGGTCAGCTTTGATGGGGTGCCCGCCCGCAGCTATTCCATGGCCAATCGGCATGGCGACGGCGGTGTGGAGTTCCACATTCGCCATGTCCCCGGTGGAGCGGCATCGCGACATGTGCATCGTGCGTTGAAGGCCGGGGACAAGGTGGCGCTCGAATATCCCATGGGGTCTTCCTACCTCAGGGAGAACCACTCCGGCCCGATCCTCTGCATCGCCGGCGGCTCCGGCCTCGCGCCGATCAAATCGATCGTCGAAACCGCCCTTGCTCACGGCATGAAGCAGCCGATCCACGTTTACTTTGGCGCACGCAGCGAGCGTGATCTCTACCTCGTGAACCACTTCCGCGCGCTCGCCGAGTGGCACGCCAATCTTTACTTCCAGGCCGTCCTTTCGGAAGCCGATTCGGCAGGGTACCGGCATGGATTCGTGACCGAGGCCGTGGCCGAGGATCTGCCTGATCTCGACGGCTGGAAAGCCTATGTCGCCGGCCCGCCGCCGATGGTCGATGCCGCCATGGACGTTGCCTTTGCCCGCGGCCTGAACCGCTGCGACATGCATGCGGACGTGTTCTTCACGCCCGAGCCGATGGATTAGCCGCCTCGGGCTGCGAAAATCTGCAACACGCCTATCTTGAGCGCTTCCGCGGGATTTTCCGCGAACGGCCGGAGACAGGCGCTTCATTCGCGGATGCGGCCTTGCGGACGCTCGACGAGGCTAGGCGCGAGCCAGTTCTTCCAGCTGCGGCCTTCGGATCCTGACCTTGTCGACGTTGCGACCATCCAATGCGACGACCTCATAGGTCAGGCCACCGAAACTGACGCTTTCGCCCTGGTTCGGCAGATGGCCGAGACGCCAGAGAACGAGCCCCGCCAGCGTGGAGTAGCGATCGGCCTCATCGACAAGATCGACGTCCAGCAGCTTCGAGACATGCCGGATATCGATCCATCCGTCGACGAGCAGGGCACCGTCCTCTTCGTGCTCGACCGTCAATTGGTCGTCATCATCGTCGGCAAACTCGCCGGCAATCGCTTCGAGCAGGTCGGTCGGCGTCACCAGGCCCTCCATCGAACCATACTCGTCAAGCACGATCGCCACCTGGAGGGGAGACTGGCGCAACTGTTCGAGCAGGCGCAGCGCGCTGACGGTTTCATGCACGACCAGCGGCTGGCGCAGGGAACGGCTGAAATCGATCTTGCCCGTTTCGAGCAGGTCTCTCAAAAGATCCTTTGCCAGCGCCACGCCCAGGAACTCATCGAGATTGCCGCGCCCGATCGGGAAGCGCGAATGCCCTGTCTCGATGATCTTGCGGCGCAGTTCGTCGTCACTCTCCTCGACATCCAGCCACTCGACATCGAGCCTCGGGGTCATGACCGATTTCGCGGGGCGGTCCGCAAGCGTCAGCACGCCCTCGATCATCTCGTGTTCGACCGGCGTGAACAGCTCGTCTTCCGTTGCCCGTTCGGCGATGACGTCGGCCGTGTCGCCGAGGGACGTTTCGCTCTTGCGCCGGCCAAGCAGTGACAGCACCGCATTCGCGGTACGCTCGCGCAAGTCGCCGGTGGTCATGAAGCGCTCGCGGTTGCAGCGGCCGATCTGGTTGAAGACCTCGATCAGCACCGAGAAGCCGATCGCCGCATAGAGATAGCCCTTGGGGATATGGAAACCGAAGCCTTCGACGATCAGCGAGAAGCCGATCATCATCAAAAAGCCGAGGCAGAGGATGACGACGGTCGGGTGTTTCGACACGAAAGCCATGAGCGGCTTGGACGCAAGCAGCATCACGCCGACGGCGACTATGACCGCGATCATCATGACGGAGAGATGCTGGACCATGCCGACGGCGGTGATGACGCTGTCGAGAGAGAAGACGGCGTCAAGCACGACGATCTGCACGAGAACCTGCCAGAAGACGGCATGCTCGACCTTGCCCTCCTTGTGGCCGGCATGCCCCTCGAGGCGCTCGTGCAGCTCCATCGTCCCTTTGAACAGGAGGAACAGACCGCCGAACAGAAGGATCAGGTCCCGACCGGAAATCTCCGCGCCGAGCACTGTGAACAGGGGAGCGGTCAGCGTCACGATCCAGGCGATCGACGCCAGAAGCACGAGGCGCATGCCGAGCGCCAGTCCGAGGCCGATCAGTCGGGCCTTTTCTCTTTGATGCTCAGGAAGCTTGTCCGCGAGGATGGCGATGAAGACGAGGTTGTCGATACCGAGCACGATCTCGAGAACGATGAGGGTGGCGAGACCCGCCCAGGCGGCCGGATCAGACATCCATTCGAACATCATTGGGTTTAAAGGCCAGCTTTCAGGGCAAGGCCAATCCTTCTATTGTTGAGGGAAAGAAAAAGCTTCGCCCGGTCTTCCGATAGACGACTACGAGCGGACAACAGGGGGCCGTGAAACCGCTTGGCGGCGCCACGGGTACGACCGGGGGAACGTTGGTCAGGTTCGGCGTCGTCAGGCATGCCGCAGGGTCCGTCTCATCGGAAAGGCCTGGAGCGTGCGGCAATCAGCAAGCCGAAATCGGCCCATCCGGCGCCACCGGCAAGGTGGCCGATCATCGTGACTGGATAGGGGGTGGGCCGTGGGCTTTGCGCCGGTGGGGTCATGAGAGAAGGTTGTCTCTGAGGGAGGCCGGCTTCCGGAGGAGGGGAATAGATTCCCCCGGAAGCCAAGAGCGGCATCAAAATTCTTCGCCGCCGCCGAAATCCATGTCTTCAGCAGGCGCTTCCGGCTCCGACGCTGCGGCGGCCGGTTGAGCGGCCTGTGCCGCGTCGCCGCCGAACATGCCTGCGATCGCGTTGCCGAGCAGGACGCCACCGGCAACGCCCATCGCCGTCTGTGCAGCGCCGGCGAGGAAGCCGCCGCCGGCACGCTGCTGCATCGGCTGGCCGTAAGCCTGGTTCTGGTTGCCCCATGGCGAGCCGGGAGCAGCGCTGCCATATCCGGGCTGCTGCGGCGCGTGGCGCTGCGGAGCGGCGTTGCTGCCGAACATCGACGAGAAGAAGCCGCCGCGCTGCTGGCTCTGCGCGGTGTGCGATTCCAGTTCCTCGATACGGCGTTGCGCCGCCTCCAGCGCCTGCTCCTGCACGACGATCGTCTGCGCCATGTAGTAGGGTGCACCCGGCTGCTGGCCGATCCGCTCCTGAATGAAGCGGTCGGATTGGGCGTCGCGTGGGCCGGACTGGCGCTCCACCTGGGCAAGCTTGGAGAACAGGCCGTCGATGGCCTGCTGATCATTGCGATCCATGGGATGCTTCCTTGCTATCGACGACTGTTATTCTTCGCGCTGGCCGGTGAAATTCAGCAGCAGCTGGAAGATGTTGACGAAGTTCAGATAGAGCGACAGGGCGCCGAACACGGCAAGCTTCTGCTGCGATTCCTGGTCGAAGTTGTCGGCGTACTGCTCCTTGATGTTCTGCGTGTCCCAGGCGGTCAGGCCGACGAAGACGACGATGCCGATGACAGAGACGGCAAACTGAAGCGCGCTGGAGCCAAGGAAGATGTTGACGATCGAGGCGATCATCACGCCGATCAGGCCCATGATCATGAACGAGCCGAACTTCGCGAGATCGCGTTTCGTCACATAACCGTAGAGGCTGGTCGCGCCGAACATGGTGGCGGCAATGAAAAAGGTGCGGGCGATGCTGGCGCCGGTGAAGACCAGGAAGACGGAGGCAAGCGACAGCCCCATGACGGCGCAGAAGACCCAGAAGGTCAGCTGCGCTGCGGATGCCGACATCGAATGCATCTTGAAGGAAAAGAAGAAGACGAAGGCGAGCGGCGCCAGCATCACCACCCATTTCAGCGGCGTGGAGAAGATCGGCACGTAAAGCGCCGGCGTGGTGCCGACGATGAAGGCAACAAGGCCCGTCACGACGAGGCCGAGGCCCATATAGTTGAAGACGCGCAGCATGTGCTGGCGAAGGCCCTCGTCGAGGGCGGCGGCCGAAGCCTGGCTCATCCCGCCGAAGCGGTTCTGGTTCTGATACATGAAGGTTTCCTCAGTAAAGTGAGTTCTTGAGAAGCTCGGCCTCGTCGCTGAGGCCGATGCCCGGCGTGCTTGAAACGACGGCATAGGCAACCTCGCCGACCTGCCACCAGGCAGCCTCGGCATTGGAAAGGTTGAGGTCCTTCACGGGTTCGACCGCGAAACGACCGGGCCTGCCGGCGAAAAGTGAAATGACCGTGCCCGCATCGGTCTTGACGCTCGCCTCGACGCTGGGTCCGAACTCGGAGGGGAATACCTGAACGTCGACGACGTTCCAGCCCTTCGGAAGCTCCGGCATGACGATGGCGGTTGCCGCGCGGATATCGTCCCGGTCATAGGTCTGCACCTCCGGCTGCGACGGCATTCCAGCCCTGACGAGCGAGGTCTGATGGGCACGGATGGCATGTTCCACGAAAGGAGGCGGGGGGGCCGAGGCGTTGACTTCGCTCGGGCCGACCGACGCATGGGCAATCCATCCCACCGACACCATCAGGCCGACCGCCGCCACTTTTTGCAGAGCGTTCCACACGCGCGCATTCGCCAGTCCCGACGAGAGCCGCCGGGCCGCCTCGCGCGTCTCCGGACGACCGCCAACGGCATCCGACGTCATCGCCAGCTTGAGCGTGGTCCGCATGCCGAGGTCGGCCATCACACGCGCCGCCGCATCCGGGTTCCTGGCAAGCCAGGTCTCGACCCGGAGCCGACCTGCGCCATCGAGCTGATTGTCGACGTAGGCGTTGAGATCACTGTCGGTCATCGTATCGGCGTCAATCATTCTCGCCTCCGACAAGCCTTAGATGGATGGGTTTCTTCGCTCCGCTTTCGAAATCTCTCAAGGTCGCTCGCGCGCGGGAGACACGTGACATCAACGTCCCGACGGGGATATCGAGTATGTCGGCAGCCTCCTGGTAGGAAAGATCTTCGACGGCAACGAGATGAAGGGCTTCGCGTTGCTCCGGCGGAAGCAGCATGAAGGCTTCGCGAACCTGCGCCAGCCGGACGCTGTGTTCCTGGTGGGCCGGATAGGAGGAGACGGCTTCCTGCGCCGTCTGGCTGTCACGCTGGCCGCGCGACAGCGCCGATCGCACGCGATCGACATGGGTGTTGCGAACGATGGCGAAGAGCCAGTTTCGAAGGTTCGCTCCGGATCGGAAGGTCGAGCGCCGCTCGTAGGCTCTTACCAGAGCATCATGAACGAGATCTTCGGCGTCCGGCGCGCTGCGCGCAAGCGAGCGCGCATACCGCCGCAGCGCGGCGAGCTGCCCAATAACGTCGAAAGCGCCCTTTTTCGAATCCATACCCGCATATACGGAGCCGATGCGATTTCTCATCCATCGTCAGCCAAAAAATTTCATTCATTCGTATGCGGCAGCTTCGGATTTCGTCATGACCACCGACCCACGCTCGCCGTCCAAGGCGCCGCCTGCGAAAAAGAAGCCGATCGGGAATTCTGGCTCTTGCACATACTTTTGCGACTTTTTTGACCGGGTTTCTCGCCTGCGACGGCAACGCGCAAAGGATCATTTCCGCAAGGTTCGGCGGCAATACGAAGCTCAAGCAGGCTCGGCCTGACGCCTATCGGCGGCATGTAGGGCTCTTCAGCGAATGCGCGTCTGAACGCGCACGATGTTCATCTGAAGCTCGTGGCATGTGGCGTATCTACCGAGCACCTTGATCAGACGCTGCTCTTCGATTTTGGGAATGCCGGTCCGTTGGCAATAGTCCGCGACGTCCCAGATGTGTTTGGCCCGGGAGTTGTCGACAGTTCGAACATCCGTATGTTTCATTCTTGCCTCCCCTTGCACGCGCATAACGCCCGGAGGCCGGTTTGGTTCCGCCAGGGTCCGGCCCCTGGCGGTTTCGGCTGCGTACCGATTGCAGCGTGAGCACAGACGACCGCTACAACGTGCAAAGCGACCGCGATGTCGGGGTCAGGCGCGAAACCTCAATTGTTCGCCAGCACTGGCTGTCCATGTGCGGAAAGACCTCACTGGTCCATCTCACGTCCTTGCGCAAGCGCTCCTGGTGCCGGGAAAGACTGTCCTCGTCCTCGTGCATTTCGAACCAGACAAACACCGCCTCGCCCTCGCGGACGGGAAGCCTCGGAAAGCCGTTCACGCTGCGTTCGGTGGTCAAGACCGCATCGACGCGAGCGCCGGCCCTTTCCAGGATCGGCAGCGCCTCGGCGACGAAGAATGCGGCGAACTTGTCCTCTGTGCCGGGAGCCAGCGAGCAGATGTTGACGGCAACCAGGCCCTTGGTCTGCCTTGCCTCCTGTTCCCTCGAGCGGTTGCGCGAAAACGGGTGCGTGCCGTCAACGGGCTTGAGCAGCAACACGTTGTCCGAGTTGAGCATCGTTTCGTTGGCGTGTGGCCCATGCTCCTTCCAGACCGGCCCCGAATAGAAAGCGGCGAGCGCGTCCGTTCGTGTCTCCATGTTTAAGAAGGACCGTACCCAGACGAAGGCGTCGGGATCGCCGCAGTCGCGGAACTCTCCTTCAATGCGCATTCCGAGCGCCTCCTGCGGTTCGACGAATTCGCTGTCGAACAGTCCGATCAGGCGTTCCCTTCCGCCAGGCCGAAGTCGGTAGCGCCGAAGTTCGAATACGGCATGCGATTCCATGGGGCCTCCACAACAGGTCGATTGTCCTGTTTTCAATAACAGGTTGATTGACCTGTTTTGTCAAGGCACTATGTCGGAAGAATTTTCAGGCGACGATCATGATCGAACACAAAAGAACCAACGACCCTCAGGCGGTGCGCCGCAGGATCGTGGATGCGGCCTACCAGGCCTTCGTCACGCGAGGGTACCTTGCGACGGGAATGTCGGAATTGCGGGCGAAGGCTTCCGTAACCGGGGGAGCGATGGCGCATCATTTTCCTGTCAAGCGCGAGCTCGGATTGGCGGTTATCCGCGATCGCGTCGCCGAAGCGGTGCAACAGACCTGGATCGAACCGTTGCGCGTGTGCAGCGACGCGCCGACGGCGATCGATCGGATCTTCACCGAGATCATCGACGAGCTTTCACGCAATGGGTCCGTTTCCGGCTGCCCGCTCAACAATATGGCAATGGAAGTCTCCAGGCACGACGAGGAGATGCAGGAGGCGCTTGGCGCGATTTTTGCCGCCTGGGAGGACGCGCTATCGAGGCGGTTCCAGGAAGACATCCGCTTGAAGCGTGTCGACGGCATCCGCCCCGACAGCCTCGCTACCCTGGTAATCGCCGCCTATTCGGGCGCCATGGCGATGGCAAAAGCCAACCAGGACACGCGTCCACTCGTGCATTGTCAGGCGGAACTCGCAGCCCTTCTCGCGTCGAAATACGCTTAAGCCGGCCGGGATTTTTCACAAAAGTTGGGGGGGTGTGGCCGAAAGCTTGAGGTGCTACAGGTGCCCATCGGGAAGGGGCAAGCTCTTAAGCAGGAGACTTCTCGATGAGCAGAACTGCCACGAATGCCCTCGGACAACCGGTCTATTACAGCGGAACTTCGACCGCCTGGTTTTCCGCAACTGCATCCGGGCCCACGTTTTATGGCACGCCTGGCAACGATTCGATCTGGGGCGACGGCTCCGTCGATGTGACCATGATCGGCGGCACGGGCGACGACATCTACTATCTCTATTCATCGACCAACCGGGCCGAGGAGGCGCCGGGCGAAGGTGTAGACACGATCGACACCTGGATGAGCTACACTTTGCCGGAGAACTTCGAGAACCTGACTGTCACCGGCAACGGCCGACATGCCTTCGGCAACAGCGCCGACAACATCATTACCGGCGGCTCGGGCAGCCAGACCATCGACGGACGCGCGGGCAATGACGTGCTTGTCGGTTCCGGCGGGGCCGACACCTTCGTGTTCGAGCGCGGGAATGGCAGCGACCTCATCGTCGATTTCAGCTCCAACGATACGGTCCGCCTCGACGGCTATGGATTTGCCTCGTTTGAGAAGGTTCTTGCCAATTCTGCCCAGGAGGGGGACGATCTCCGCCTCCATCTCGGCAATGGCGAAAGCCTGGTCTTCGCCGACACGGCCGCCGAAGAATTGCAGGAGAGCCAGTTCCAGTTGAGCCTCGACCGGTCGTCCCTGACACAGACTTTCTCGGACGATTTCGATACGCTTCAGCTCACCGACGGCTCCAGCGGTGTCTGGGATGCGAAATACTGGTGGGCGCCCGAAAAGGGGGCGACGCTCACCGACAACGGCGAGTTGCAATGGTACGTCAATCCGAGCTATGCGCCGACCGCCTCCGCCAACCCGTTTTCGGTCGAGGACGGTGTGCTGACCATCACGGCGGAGCGCGCCTCTGACGCAATCCAGTCCGAGATCGGCGGGTATGACTACACGTCCGGGATGCTGACGACCCATTCGTCCTTCGCCCAGACCTACGGCTACTTCGAGATGCGGGCCGACATGCCGGATGACCAGGGCGCATGGCCGGCCTTCTGGCTGCTTCCTGCCGACGGCTCCTGGCCGCCGGAACTCGACATCGTCGAAATGCGCGGGCAGGACAAGAACACCGTCATCACCACCGCCCATTCCAACGAAGGCGGCGAGCACACGATCAGCCGGGACGGCGTACAGGTCGCCGATACAGACGGGTTCCACGACTACGGCGTGCTTTGGACGCAAGACGAGATCGTCTGGTACTTCGACGACACGGAGATCGCGCGCGCCGCCACGCCTGCCGATATGCACGAGCCAATGTACATGGTCGTCAATCTCGCCGTCGGAGGCATGGCCGGCACACCCGATGACAGCTTTGACGACGGGGCGGAGATGAAGATCGACTCCATCGAGGCTTACGCGCTCGACGCCGATTGGCTGATCTAGACGGGCGAATGCAAAGGGGACGGCAGGCGACCGATAAAGGGCCGGCCTGCCGTCCGCTCTTGAATACGCCAGCCCTTGTGGCGCCCGCGTCGGAGTGCTCCCGGCGCCCTTTAGGCGTAGCGGGCGATCGCGAGATCGGTTGCGTCGATCTCCGGCTTGCTGCCGCTGACGAGATCGGCGATCACGCGGGCCGAACCGGAACTCATCGTCCAGCCAAGCGTGCCGTGACCGGTGTTGAGATAGAGACCCGCGACCTTCGTCGGGCCGATGACCGGCGTCCCATCCGGGGTCATCGGGCGAAGACCCGACCAGAAGCTCGCCTTCGACACGTCGCCGCCCGGGAAGAGATCGGTCACGGAGTGCTGCAGCGTCAGGCGGCGAGGCTCGCCAAGATCGTTAGTGTAGCCGGAGATTTCGGCCATGCCGCCGACGCGGATGCGGTCGCCGAGCCTGGTGATCGCGATCTTGAAGGTTTCGTCCATCACGGTCGATTCCGGCGCGCGCGCGGCGTCGGTGATCGGGATCGTCAAGGAGTAACCCTTGACCGGATAGACCGGCAGGCGGATTCCATGTGGCCTGACGAGGAGCGGCGAAAAGCTGCCGAGCGCCACGACCACGGCGTCGGCCTGCAACGTACCGTGCGCGGTGACGACACCCTTGACCCGGCCGCCTTCCACGTCGAGACCGCGGATGATGCTGCCGTAGTTGAAGCGCACACCGAGTTCTTCCGCCTTTTTCGCAAGGCCGTTGGTGAACTTGAAGCAGTCGCCGGTCTCGTCCTTGGGCGTCAGCAGGCCGCCGACGATCTTCTCGCGCACATGTTTCAGCGCCGGCTCGACACGAACGCAGCCGTCGCGATCCAGCACCTCATAGGGAATGCCGTCGGCGGCGAGCGCCTTGACGTCCTTGCCGGAGGCGTCGAGTTGGGCCTGTGTGCGGAAGAGCTGCAGCGTTCCCTGCATGCGCTCGTCATAGGCGATGCCCGTTTCCGCCCGCAGCGCGGCAAGCGAGGTGCGGCTGTAGTCGGCAAGCCGCAACATCCGGCTCTTGTTGATCGCGTAGCGCCCGGACGTGCAGTTCGAGAGCATCTTGATCATCCAGGCAATCATGGCGCCATCGACTTTCGGTCGCAGAATGAGCGGCGCGTGCTCCATGAACAGCCATTTCATCGCCTTCATGGGGATACCGGGTGCCGCCCAGGGCGAGCAGTAGCCGAAGGAAACTTCGCCGGCATTGGCGAAGCTCGTCTCCAGCGCCGGACCGGGCTGGCGATCGATGACGGTGACCTCGTGTCCGCTCTTGGCAAGCTGGTAAGCCGAGGTGACGCCGACGATGCCGGCGCCGAGAACGATGACTTTCATGGTGTCCTCAAAGGAAAGAAGAAGCTCAACGGTACTGCCGTTCGTAGCGATGGCCGAGACCGGTCAGGATTTCGTAGGAGATGGTGCCGGCATCGCGCGCAATGTCTTCCAGCGTCTGGTTGGGCCCGAGAACCTCCACCAGGCTGCCAAGGTGCAGGCGCTCCTCCGGCAAGGCGGAGATATCGACCGTGATGCTGTCCATCGATACGCGGCCGACGATCGGCAAGCGAATGCCATCGCAATAGACGGCACCCCGATCGCTGAGGCTCCGCGGCAAACCGTCGGCGTAGCCGGCGGCGATGGTGGCGAGCCGGGTTTCGGCGACGGCGATATGGGCGCCACCGTAGCCGACAAGCGCGCCCGCCGGCACGGTCCGTGTCTGCACCACGGCCACATCGAGTTTGACGACCGCCTCCATCGGGTTCGGCCGACCGTCCGTCGGAGCGCCGCCGTAAAGCGCGATCCCGGGTCGGGCGAGCACGCCGTGATAGGCTTCACCAAGGAAGATGCCGCCCGAATTGGCAAAGCAGAGTTCGAATTCCGGAAACTCCGCCGCGATGCGCCGCAGTTCGGCAAGCTGGCTGCCGTTCTGCTCGCTCAGGGTTTCGTCGGCCGAGGCCAGATGGCTCATGACGAACTGGATGTCGACCATGCCGCAGGTCCGCAGCATTGCGGCGACCGCAGATCTTTCCTGTGGTGGCACGCCGAGCCGCGACATGCCCGTATCGAACTGCAGGACGGCCGGCAGCCGGCGGTTGAGATTCACCGCCGCACCGGCCCATTGCCGCAACTGCTCGAGTGAATTGATGACGGGAACGATGCCTTCGTCGGCGCAGGCAAGCTCGTTGCCAGGCTGCAAGCCATTCAGGACGAAGATCATCGCATCGCGGGCTAGCTGCGGTCGCAGGCTGAGCGCTTCTACGAACTGGGCGACGAAAAAATGCCGGCAGCCATGCGCATAGAGGCGTGCCGCGACCCGGTTCGCACCGAGCCCGTAGGCGTCCGCCTTGACGACGGCTGCGGACCGCGCCGGCGCAATTTCGGCCGCCAGCCGGTCGTAGTTGCGCACCAGCGCCGCAAGATCGATCGTCAGGTAACCCGACGCGCCACCCTTGTTCGCTCTTTGGTGCGTATTTTCCCTTACTGCGCCATCCATGGCCGAGCCTCCCACCGTCACCGGAGGGTAGTGAAATGATCGCAGAATTGTCGAGGAATTGTCGATTGAACGTTGCGTGAAATCGTGATCTTTGAATGAAACCACGAAGAATTGGAATGATCTGCGATGACTGCGCTCGACTCCATAGACCGCAATATCCTTCGGCTGCTGCGCCTGGATGCCCGTCGAAGCAATGCCAGCCTTGCGAGCGAGGTCGGGCTCTCGCCATCAGCCTGCCTCAGGCGGATAAAGCTGATGGAACAGTCCGGCGTCATCCGCGGCTATACCGCTCTGGTGGACACTTCGAACGTCGAGGCCACCATCACCGTTATCATCAACATCACGCTCGATCGCCAAACGGAGGATTACCTCGACCGGTTTGAAGCGGCGGTGCGAAGATATCCCGAGTTGCGGGAGTGTTTTCTGATGACCGGTGGGTCGGATTATCTTCTGCGCGTCGACGTCGCCAATGCGGGCGAATTCGAGCGCATTCACAAGGAGATCCTGTCGGCTCTGCCGGGGGTCTCCAGGATCCATTCGAGCTTTGCAATCCGCAACGTGCTGGCGACGCGTCCGAAGTCGCGCAGATAGCCCACCCGCAACCTGCCAATCAGGCGCATGGCCCTGCAGTTTGCCCATGCCGCGAGATCGGTCCGCAGCACGGCAATTCTTGACCGGACGTACATTGACCGTTGACGATCGGCACACATGCGTCAGGGCGCAATGTTACCGCAAGGTGGAACGTCCAATCGGCCCCACACAACCGGAAGGGAACCAGCCGACCCAGGTTCGCCTGGCGAAGCCCCGATCGCCGTCGCTGTAATTCCGCCCGCAAGACAACCAGGTTCAGGCATTCTCAATTGGTTCCCAGACAACGATCCCATCGCACGCGCTTCGCCATATTGGCGCTCGCGTTGCTTGGAGTTTCTGGCGCGTTGGTCGCGTTCGCATTCCCAAGCTCCACTCCTTCAGATCAATCGGTTCTCACGGCTACGGTGCGCCGGGGTGCGTTATCCGAAACCGTCGGCGCGGTCGGAACACTCGAGCCCTCCGTCGTGGTGCAGGTCGGCGCGCAAGTCAGCGGCCAGTTGCGGACCATACACGTCAAGCTTGGCGATCGCGTGCGCAAAGGCGACCTGATCGCAGAGATCGATTCCCTCCAACAGGAGAATGAACTGCGGCTCGCCCGCGCTTCGCTGCTCCAGGCTAAAGCCACCGAGCGCTCGCGACAGTTTCATCTGGAGAAGGCCGAGCGCACGCTCGAACGTCAAAAGACACTTCATGACGGACGAGCCGGTTCGGCTGCCGACCTTCACGATGCTCGATCGGCGGTCCAGATCGCGCGCTCCGATCTTGATCTGTCGATCGCGCAAACCGAAACCGCCATTGTCGGCGTCGAGAAGGCCGAGACCAATCTCGGCTATACGCGCATCGGCGCGCCTATGGATGGGCGCGTCATTGCCGTGGTCGCCAAGACGGGACAGACGCTGAACTCCGCACAAACGGCTCCGGTGATCGCAATCATCGCCAACATCGATGTCATGGTGGTTCGAACCCAGGTTTCCGAAGCCGACATCGGCCGGATCAAACCGGGACAGAAGGTCCGCTTCACAACCTTCAGCGACCGCCAGACCAGACGCGAGAGCGTGCTGGCCGTGGTCGAACCAGCGTCTCCTGCCATGCTGGCGGCTCTCGGGGCGAGCACCACCCAGCCTGCCACCAACGGCCCTTCCCAAGCAGTCTATTTCAATGCCGTCTTTGATGCACCGAACGATGACGGCAGTCTGTTACCCATGATGACCGCCGACGTGACCATCACGACCGGCGCCGTCGATAATGCGGTGCTTGCCCCCTGGGCGGCGCTTCAAGGCCCCGACGAAAGCGGCCTGTTCAAGGCCACGGTCAGAAGCCAGCACGGCCAGTTGGAGACGCGTGACGTCCGGATCGGCCTCACAGACCGCATCGACGCAGAAGTGCTTGAGGGATTGGCCGAGGGCGACGAAGTGGTGCTGCAGCTCGATACCGGGCCGACGGATACGGACGTAATACTGCAATGATCGCTCCCCGGCTCGAACTTTCCAATGTGACGCGTAGCTATCGCAGCGGCAATGAGACCGTCATGGCGCTCGATGGTGTAAGCCTGGTCATAGAGCCTGGCGAGTTGGTCGCGATTGTCGGGGCATCGGGATCTGGCAAATCCACCCTCATGAACATTCTCGGCTGTCTCGACCGCTCTGACCGCGGCCTCTACCGCGTCGACGGGATCGACGTGTCGACCCTCGAAGCCGATGGCTTGGCACACCTTCGCCGCGACCGGTTTGGGTTTGTGTTTCAGCGCTACCATCTGGTGAACGCGCTTTCGATTGGCGGCAATGTGGAGTTGCCGGGGATATATGCGGGCATGCCGACTGCCCGTCGGCGCGAACGGGCTGCCCGGCTCGTCGAGCAGTTCGGGCTGGCGGACAAGCTTCCTTTTCGCCCCAATGAACTGTCGGGAGGGCAGCAGCAGCGCATCGCAATTGCGCGTGCCCTGATGAACGACGCCGGTGTGGTGCTTGCCGACGAGCCAACCGGTGCGCTTGATCGGCGATCGGGCGACCTCGTCCTGTCCGTGCTCAAGGACCTGCACGAGCAGGGCCGTACCGTCATCATCGTCACCCACGATCATGACGTCGCGTCCCATGCCGGGCGAATAATCGAGATTGCCGATGGCGCGATCATCTCTGACACCCGCTTGAGCGCCGCCCGAAAAAACACGGCTGCCAACGAGTTGGCGAAGGCGGCATCGAGGTCGTCGCGCGCTTCGATTTCAAGCCTCACCAGTGCTTTTGGCATGTCCTTCAAGGCAATGGCTGCCCAGAAGTTGCGAACGGGATTGACGATGCTTGGCATTGTCATCGGCGTCACCGCCGTCGTCGCCGTCATCGGGCTTGGCGAAGGCGCTCGGATGCAGGTCGCCAACCAGTTGGCGGGCCTCGGAACCAATACACTTGTCATCTATCCCGGACGCAGCTTCGGAGACGCCGACGCATCAAGGATCGCCAGTATGACCACAGCGGACGCGGATGCCCTTGCGGCCCAGTTCTACGTCGACAGTGCAACACCGGAAATCTTGACGAGCCAGAAGGCTCGAAGCGGAACGCGAGCCGTGGACCTTCAAGTGTCCGGGGTAGGGCCCTCCTACTTCCGGGCAAATGGCATGAGGCTCGTTTCCGGCCGGCTGCTCACGCAAGAGGATTTGGCCGACGCCCATGCCAACTTGGTACTCTCCGAACTTGCCGCGTCGAGCCTCTTTGGGAACGCCGAAGCGGTGGGCCAACAGGTCCTGCTCGGCAAGACGCCGGCGACGGTGGTCGGGATCGCGGCGTTGCCGGATATGCGCGGCAGGGCAGCCTCCGCCTACATCACCCATACGGCCCTGCGGGCGCGCTTGAGTGGGACGATGCCGCTAACGAACATCACGCTGCGGGTTCGCGACGACATCGACACGAACCTGGCTGAACGCGCAGCGAGCAACCTCCTGCAACGCCGGCATGGCGTGAAAGACTTCTTCATTATCAACAACGACCAAATTCGACGGTCGACCGAAAGGACAATGGCGACATTCAGTCTGCTGATTGCCGCATTGGCCACGGTTGCTCTGGTGGTTGGCGGAATTGGGGTCATGAACATCATGCTCATCTCCGTCACGGAGCGGACCCGTGAAATTGGCCTCCGCATGGCGCTTGGCGCAAGACAGCGCGATATCATGGCTCAGTTCATGATCGAGGCGGTCGCGGTCTGCCTCGTCGGCGGCGGGCTCGGCGTCGCACTCGCAATAGCGCTGTCGTTCGTCACGGACGCCCTGATGTCGCCGCTTCCGATCCTGCTGAGCGCGGGGGCCGTTTTGCTCGCCGCAGGCTTCACCCTTCTGATTGGTCTGGCATTCGGCTATCTGCCGGCGCGCGGCGCAGCCCGTCTTGACCCCGTCCGTGCACTGGCAAGCGAGTAAACGGGTGCGCGTGTTCAAGATTGGGATCGTTTTTCCGATTGGTCTGGCGCTCGCCGGCTGCCTGGCGCCGGCCGGGTACCAACGTCCGGAGGTTCCGTCCGGTCTTGGCTGGCCCGCACAAAACGATAGTGGCGGCGGCAAGGAATATCCCGCGGCAACGGATCGGTGGTGGACGGCCTTTGGTGATCCTGGTCTTGATGCGCTTGTGCCCGCAGTGCTTGCCGCCAACAACGACGTCGTTGCGGCAAGTCTGCGCGCTCGCCGCGCAATGTTGAACGCGGGGCTCTCCGCGGAGGCGGGTGCGCCGAAGCTGTCGGGTGGCGCTGGCGGAACCCGGCGCATGCCCTTTGACGGCAGCGGACCCGGCGGGCAGAGCGTTCAATCCAACCTCGCCCTTTCCTACGAATTGGATTTGTGGGGAAAGATGGCGGCCATTCGCGACATTGGCGATCTCGAAGCTTCGGCATCGGCGGATGACCTTGAAGCCGCCCGCCTGGCGGTCGCGGCGGCGACGGTTTCGACGTGGTGGCAGCTTGCCCATGCGAACCAGATGTTGGATAGCGCGAATTCCGGGCTCGCGGTGGCCTTGCGCACACGCGACATCGTCGAAACCATGCGCGCAGCCGGGACAGCATCGGACCTCGAACATTTCGAGATGACGCAGGCCCTCGAGGCGCAACGCGCCTCCCAAGAACAGCTCAAGCGCGACCGTGACGTGTTGCGCAACCGTCTGGTGGGGCTATTGAATGGCAAGGCCAGCCCGGTCGCCGAGCCAAAACGGCTTCCGCAAGGCAAGCTGCCTGAACTGGCGCCGGGACTGCCAGCGAGCCTCATTGGGCGTCGACCAGATCTGCGCGCAGCCGAAACGCGGCTTCGGGCAGCGCTTCGCCGAACGGACGAAAAGAGGGCGAGTTTTTATCCACCGATATCGCTGACGGGCAATCTCGGCGCCGGTGGCAAGGAACTTGCCGAGCTCGTGGCCAATCCCATTGCGACGCTCGGGGCGAATGCGGTCCTGCCGTTTCTGAACATCCGCGAAATGGGCCTGCAGATACGTGTTTCGGACGTTCAGTACGAAGAGGCCGTCTCCTCCTTTCGTGGGGCGATGCTGACCGCGTTGACCGAAGTCTCGGACGGACTGTCATCCAGGACATATCTCGCCCGCCAGCACCAGCACCTGACACGTGCGCTGGATGCCCGAAAGCGCGCGGAGGCACTTTACGAGACCCGGTTTCGTGCCGGGGCGATCGCGCTACGTCCTCTCCTCGACGCGCAAGAGGGCACCAGGCTGGCGAAGGATAGCCTGTTGAACAACCAGTTGGCGCGGCTCCTGAACGAAGCAACGCTTATCCGGGCTCTCGGCGGGCCACCTCCGCCGCAGGCGCCGCCATGAGCGCGCCGCGCCCGACGGCATGCGACCCGACGATCTGTTCATCCGGTGAAAACTGCGGCATTGCGCCGCAATCACGAATTGCATTGTCGCACGCAATGGATGTTCACTTGCCTCCCGGCTTCCGGTAATGCGCGGAGGTCCGCGCACAAGAGCCTGCGCGCAAGAGGAGAACCATCTTGAATGTCGATGAGAAGCTGGAACCAATTCTGACGGAAGTGCTGAGGCGCAACGCCGGCGAACTGGAATTTCACCAGGCCGTCCGCGAAGTGCTTGAAAGTCTGGGGCGTGTCGTTGCCAAGCACCCGCGATATGCGGAACACGCCCTCATAGAAAGGATCTGCGAACCTGAGCGGCAGATCATCTTCAGAGTGCCTTGGGTAGACGACGCCGGACAGGTCCAGATCAATCGCGGCTTCCGGGTACAATTCAACTCCGCGCTTGGGCCCTACAAGGGCGGCATTCGTTTCCATCCTTCCGTCAACGTTGGGATCATCAAGTTCCTCGGCTTCGAGCAGACATTCAAGAATGCCCTCACGGGCATGCCGATCGGCGGCGGGAAGGGCGGTTCCGACTTCAATCCGAGAGGGCGAACGGATGGGGAAATCATGCGATTTTGCCAGTCGTTCATGACCGAGCTCCACAGGCATCTGGGCGAATACACGGACGTGCCCGCCGGCGATATCGGCGTTGGGGGCCGGGAGATCGGTTACATGTTCGGCCAGTACAAGCGCCTCACCAACCGGTATGAAGCCGGCGTGCTGACGGGCAAGGCGCTGATCTACGGCGGGTCGCGCGCACGCAAGGAAGCAACGGGCTTTGGCGCAACCTACTTCGTCCAGCGCATGCTGAGCACCAAGGGCCTCGATTTTGACGGCAGGCGCGTGACGGTATCGGGCTCTGGGAACGTGGCCATCTATACCATGGAAAAGGTCGCGGAATTCGGCGGCAAGATCGTCGCCTGCTCCGATTCCAACGGTTACGTCGTCGATGAGGACGGGATAGATCTCGAATTGGTCAAGCAGATCAAGGAAGTTCGCCGCGAGCGGATATCCGAGTACGCCAGACTGAAAGGCACAAGGGCGCACTATGTGGAGGGCGGCTCGGTCTGGGATGTTCCCTGCGACGTCGCGATGCCTTCGGCGACCCAGAACGAGCTTACGGGCAAGGATGCCCGCATGCTGGTGAAGAATGGCGTCATCGCGGTAGGAGAGGGGGCAAACATGCCGTCCACTCCGGAAGCGGTTCGCATTTTCCAGGAGGCAGGGGTCATGTTTGCACCCGGCAAGGCGGCCAACGCCGGCGGGGTTGCGACATCGGCTCTGGAGATGCAGCAGAACGCCTCCCGCGACAGCTGGACGTTCGAACAAACCGAAGCCCGGCTCGCCTTCATCATGCAGTCGATCCACGACCGTTGCGCCGAAACCGCCGAGGAATACGGCAACCCCGGTGACTATGTGCTCGGGGCCAACATCGCCGGTTTCGTACGGGTCGCCGAGGCCATGGACGCGCTCGGGGTGATTTGACGCCCCTTTTGAAGAAAGCCGGCTTCGGCCGGCTTTCTTCTACCGTTGCCCGATGGCGGCAGCGTTGCCGCCATCGGGCATTGGGCCGGTGCCAATAATGTCTGCAGGATCTACACCGCGCCGGCGACGCAGGCATTTTCCGGCCACGCCGTACCGCCGCTGGCAGGCCCCCTTGTTCACGAAGATTCGCTGTGCTGGGCTTGCGATTTCACCTAGCAGTAGGCCCTTGGCCGCCGGCCTTCTTAACCACCGAAATTACAGCTGTGTCGCACTTCGAATTAGAATGTATCCGGCCACACCCAAACATCGCATAACATACATTATGGAACCATCGCGACGTTCTCCCGGGCAATCGAATTGCCGGCGGACTTGCCGTTGGCGAAGCGATAGATTTCAATGCTTTCGCGCGATCTTCGTTCCAGGTGCCGAGTGCCCCTGGTTTCGCTGGTATGCGTGATGCGGAATGCTCGGAAGGACAGTCGCAATGCCCAGAGCCGTCATTGTTGGTGGAACCGGACAGATAGGTCTCGCAACGGCCCGCCGCCTGCTGGATGAAGCCTGGGACGTGACGATCGTCAGCCGCCGCGCCACGGCCTTGCCCTGCGGCTGCCGCCACGCGGAAATCGATGCTCGGGATGCCGGTGGGCTGCGCGCCGTCATCGGCACGGACACCGATGTTCTGCTGTCTTGCGTCGCCTTCGACGCGACCGATGCCGAATGCCTGGCGCAAGCCGGAACGGCCGCCGGCCGCATCGTGGTGATCTCAAGTGCGAGTGTTTATCGCGACAGCGAAGGACGAACGCTGGACGAGGCGTCGGACTGCGGATTTCCTGTTTTTCCTGGGCCGTTGACCGAAGAGAGTCCGATCGTCGCAGCCGGACCGGAGACCTATTCGACACGCAAAGCGGCGATGGAAGGCACGCTTCTAAGCCTCGCCGCATGCCCGGTGACGATCCTGCGTCCCTGCGCCATTCACGGGCCCGAAAGCAGGCACGCCCGCGAATGGTGGTTCGTCAAGAGACTGCTGGACGGCAGGACGGCCATTCCCCTTGCCTATGGCGGGCAGAGCCGATTCCAGACGACATCGGTTGCCGCGATCGCCAGCGCCGTGCTGCAGGCAGCCGGAGGCCACCTGCCGGCGATTGCCAATGTTTCCGACGTCGACAGCCCGACCGTTGCGGAAATTGGGCACGCCATCATGGGGATCCTGAATAGACGGGCAGAGCTTATTGGCTTGCCGGACGCACCCGCCTACCCGCCGACGTTTGGCGCGACGCCCTGGTCTGTTCCTTCGCCCATGGTGGTGGCGGGTACCACGGCCCCGGCAGCGACCTACAAGCAATCCGCCGAACCTGCCATCCGGTGGCTTGTCGAGCATGTCGCCGGCAACGATTGGCGAGAGCGTCTGCCGCAGCTTGCGGCCTATCCCCATGATCATTTCGACTACGAAACAGATGATGACGCACTGGAACTTGCTGGAGGGACATCGATTGCCGTTTGAACGCCGGGCATCGGTCCTGGCAAACTCGACACGCTCCGAGCCAAGCCTCAGATTTGGAGCCGGCCTGCTGATCTCGGCGAAACGCGTTCCTATATTACAGCCACGTCCGGCGCGCCGGCGCGCAGCCGGAGGAGTTAAAGCCATCAACGATGTGGAGGATATCCGAATGACCGAGAGAGCTGTTCTGGCTGGCGGTTGCTTCTGGGGAATGCAGGATCTGATCCGCAAGCTCCCTGGCGTCACCGGCACCCGTGTGGGCTATACCGGCGGCGATGTGGCCAACGCCACCTACCGCAACCATGGCACCCATGCCGAAGGCATCGAGATCGTCTTCGATCCGCAGAAGATCTCCTACCGGCGGATTCTCGAAGTGTTTTTTCAGATCCACGACCCCACGACGAAGAATCGCCAGGGCAACGACATCGGCACGTCCTATCGCTCGGCGATCTACTACGTCGATGACGAACAGAAGCGCATTGCCGAAGACACCATTGCCGACGTTGAAGCCTCCGGCCTGTGGCCGGGCAAGGTCGTGACGGAACTCGAACCCGTCGGCGATTTCTGGCAAGCAGAGCCGGAGCACCAGGATTATCTGGAGCGGTACCCCTACGGTTACACCTGCCACTTCCCGCGGCCGAATTGGGTGCTGCCGCAAAGGTCCGCGGCGGAGTAGCGAACGCCCGTCAAGTCATGTCCGCAGGACCAGGCACTGGGGACATGGGTGCCGACCGCCGTCGCCTCGGAACGACCATTCTCCTCAAAGGAGCGTCGCATGAACTTCAACTCGCAAAGACTTGAATTCAAAGGCCATTCCGGCGCTACCCTTGGTGCCCGTCTCGATCTTCCGAACGGACCGGTGCGGGCCTATGCGATTTTCGCCCACTGCTTCACCTGTTCCAAGGATCTGGCGGCGGCGCGCCAGGTCTCGGCCGAACTCGCGCGGGAAGGCATCGCTGTCCTACGCTTTGATTTTACCGGCCTCGGATCAAGCGAAGGCGAGTTCGCCTCGACGAATTTTTCCTCCAATGTCGCCGACCTGCGCTCCGCCGCCGACTATCTGCGCCAACACTTCGAGGCGCCGTCGTTGCTGATCGGCCATTCCCTCGGCGGCGCCGCGGTCTTTGCGGTTGCCGGGGAGGTTCCCGAAGTCCGTGCGGTGGCCACGATCGGCGCGCCCGCCGATGTCGGCCATGTCCTGAAGAACTTCGGATCGAGTCTTGAGGAAATCCAAGAGAACGGTGTAGCCGAGGTCGATCTTGCCGGCCGCAAGTTCCTGATAAGGAAGCAATTCGTGGACGACGCCTGCGCGCACCGCATTCTCGATGCTGTCGCAACGCTCAAAAAACCCGTTCTTCTCCTTCATGCGCCACTGGATCAAACGGTCGGCATTGAGAACGCAAGCGACCTCTTCCGCGCGGCGAAACATCCCAAGAGCTTCGTTTCGCTGGATAAGGCCGACCATCTGCTGACCGATCCGGCCGATGCCGCTTACGCCGCCCGGATCATTGCCGGGTGGTTGAGCCGCTATCTCGTGGCCGACAATCCGCAGGGCGCCGAGCCAATGGAACAGGTCCAGGTGACGGAAACGGGCGAAGGCAAGTTTCAGAACGCAGTGCATGCCGGCAAGCATCGCCTCTTTGCCGATGAGCCACAAAGCGTCGGCGGACTGGATTCCGGACCATCGCCCTATGACTACCTGTCGATTGGCCTTGCCGCCTGCACCTCCATGACGTTGCGTCTCTATGCCGACCACAAGAAGCTGGCGCTCGGACGCATCAAGGTGGAAGTCTCGCACTCCAAGATCCATGCGCGCGACTGCGAGGATTGCGCCGCCTCGGAACGCGCCGACGGCGGAAAGATCGACCGGTTCGAGCGGATCATATCGGTCGATGGCGAGGTTTCGGATGAGCTTCGCTCCAAGATCGCGGAAATTGCCGACAAGTGCCCGGTTCACCGCACATTGGAAGGCATCGCCAAGGTGACGACGTCAGTAAGTTAGCTCGCGGACCACGCAGCACAGAAATCCCGCACCATGCCAATCGCTTCCCGTTGGGCAAGCGCGAAGCGCGCGGAATTGTTCTTGTAGTATTCCGCTAGTACCCGCTGCGTCGCTCGAGTTGTTAAGCTCCCTCCATTGGTTCTTGGGAGGAAACACATGGCAAACTCGAAAATTCTGATGATCACCGGTGACTTCACCGAAGACTACGAAACGATGGTGCCGTTCCAGACGCTGCTTGCCTGCGGCCATACCGTCCATGCCGTCTGCCCCGGCAAGAATGCCGGCGAGACGGTCGCGACCGCGATCCATGATTTCGAAGGCGACCAGACCTATTCCGAAAAGCGCGGCCACAATTTCGCACTCAACGCCACCTTTTCCGCGATCCGCGCGGAAGACTACGACGCGCTGGTCATACCCGGCGGCCGCGCGCCCGAGTATCTGCGTCTCAACCCGGATGTCATCAAGGCCGTCCAGCACTTCTTTGCAGCGGGAAAGCCGGTGGCTGCCATCTGCCACGGCGCGCAACTGCTGGCGGCCGCCGGTGTCTTGAAGGGCCGCACCTGTTCTGCCTATCCCGCGTGCCGCCCGGAGGTCGAGCTTGCCGGCGGTATCTATGCGGACATCGCGATCAGCGATGCAGTTGCCGACGGCAACCTCGTGACCGCGCCGGCATGGCCCGCGCACCCGTCGTGGCTGCGCCAGTTCATGGCTGTGCTCGACGCGTCGGCCCTGCTACAAACGGATGCCGCCTGAAAAGGAAGGCATGGGAGGGGCGAAATGTGCGAGTTGTTCATAAAGGCGGATGCGCGGCTCTGGGAAAGCACGACACGGTCGCTGCGCATCGACGGCATGGTGACGAGCGTTCGGCTGGAGAATTTCTTCTGGTCGAAGCTTGAGGAGATCGCCCGGCGCGATCGCATGAACGTCACGCAACTGATCACCAAGCTCCATCACGAGTCCATCGATGCCGGCCACGACCTCGGGAACTTCACCTCGTTCCTGAGGGTCTGCTGCGCGCGCTATCTCGATCTTCAGCTCTCGGGAGATGTTCCCACGGACGTCAATCAACCGATCGCCGGGCTCAACGCTCCGGCGATCCTCACGCGCGAGCAGGAAAAATACCACTGAGGCTGAGCAAGGCTGGGCAAGGCTCGCCCCGCGCGTGGCAGCGCCGTTCTGTGACCGCCCCGCCCAACGACCGACGTGCTTCGCCGGTCGGCACCCCTCGCCTGCCCGGCGCACAACTCTGCAACCATCGGACCTAACCCCAACGATCAGACAGGAGATCCGGTCGTTGGGTGCACGCCGCCGTTTGGTTCAAGCCCCGGCGGGAAGACTGTGCTATTCAGGTGGCCAGCGATTCTGAGTTTGTAGCGTGATGAGCCCCAAGACCCGCGGTTATATGTTTGCCTTCCTCGCCATTTGCATTTTTGCGGGCCAGGACGCCATCACCAAGTATCTTGGCGACCGCTATCCCGCGCTGTTCATCACAATGATCCGGTTCTGGGCGTTTGCGCTTTTCGTCCTCGCTTTCGCCGCGTCGTCCTCGGGCGGACTTCGAAACACCGCTCGGACGCGCCATCCCTGGCTGCAGATTGTACGAGGCCTGCTGCTCGTCGCGGAAATCGTCGTCATCGTCATTTCCTATGTTCACGCCGGGCTCGCCATGAGCCAGTCGATCTTTCAGGCGACGCCGTTGATCATCACCATCCTCTCTATCCCGCTTCTGGGGGAGACTGTGGGATGGCGACGCGGTGCGGCCATCCTGATCGGCCTGATCGGCGTTCTCGTGATCATCAATCCCGTGAACGTGCATTTCGACATGTCGCTGCTGCTACCGCTTGCAGCATCCGTCCTTTTCGCGCTCTACAGCATCGCTACCCGCGCAGTCAGCCGCGAAGATTCCGCCGTCACGAGCCTCTTTTATGCGGGTGTTGTCGGCGCCGTGGCGATTTCCATGATCGGGCCGTTCTACTGGACCGACGTCGAGCCCACCGATTGGTTTGCACTCGCCGCACTTTGCGTCTGCGGCACGCTCAGCCACTATTTTCTCATCAGAGCCTACGGACTGCTGCCGGCAGCCGAAGTCCAGCCCATCACCTATTTTCAGCTGGTCCTCAACGTGATGTTCGCGGTCCTCCTGTTTGACGAGACGATAACCCACAACATGATTGTCGGCGCCCTCATCGTCGTCGGCGCCGGCCTTTTTACGATCTGGCGCGAGCACCAATTGGCAAGACGGCAGTCGGCGTCGCGATCCTAACTCTGTTCACTGGTTGGCCGCTCCGCGGCCGACGGCGACTTGAGGGCAAGCCAGCGTCTTTCGAAGGCCGATATCAAGACGCTTGTCCTGCCGGACGATCACGCAGAGCCGCCGGCTTAGCTTTGGCGTAAGGGGCCCGACCACAAGCTCTCCCTGGCTTTCCTTGTCGGCGACAGCCATCCCCGGAAGCACGGCGCAGCCGAGACCGGCCTTCACCATCCCCTTGATGGCCTCGACGCTCCCCAGGATCATCAGTGGTTTCAAGGATGTGCCGCTGCGGACCACCACTCGTCTACGATCCTTCGTGTGTTTCCGCCGGGCTCATAGAGAAGGACCGGCGCCGGCGCCAGAACATCCGGCGAGATCCGCGCAGGCCGCCTGCGAAAATCAAAGAGTTCACCGACCACATGCGCGGCGCCCTCAGGCTTGGTGATCCCGTTGAGCTGCCCCGCCGGGAGAGCCCGGAACATCCTTCATCGCGCGCTCCGCGATCGTCGAAAGCCTGAGTTCGGCAAACTCCTTGAGCAGGGTCCGTTCGGCCTGTTCGAATGCGCCCACCAGCGCCGCATTCGCCGCCCGTTCCACAGGGCAGGTCGGATGGTCCTCGGACACGCCGGCCGTCAGGACCTGTCCTTCATCCAAAGCCCGCTGCACGTCGAAAACCGTCAGCTGGTCGAGCGGCCGCAGAAGCGCCCAGCCCCCTCCCCGGCCGCCTTCGGAGCCGACGACACCCTTGCGTTTCAACGCACCCATCGTCCGGCGGACGACGACCGGGTTGGTGTTCAGCATCTTGGCGATGGTCTCCGACGTTTCCCGCCCACCGAGCAATGCCATGTGGATGAGCACATGGATCATCCGCGCCAACCGGCTGTCCTGCTTCATTCCGCTCCCCTTATCGTAACAATTAATGTTACGCGATGCTTGACGTCATGCGTTTCCGTAACTTATACAATTACAGTATTCAGCTGTCGAGAAGGAACGAAGATGCAGGCGCGCACTGCCCAGACCCGAACCATTCGCATGAGCTTTGTCGAAGAGGGAAAAGGGCCGGTCGTTCTTCTCTGCCATGGCTTCCCGGAAACGTCCCGTGCCTGGCGACACCAGATACCGGCGCTTGCCGACGCGGGTTTTCGCGCGATTGCGCCTGACATGCGCGGCTACGGTCTCACCGAATGTCCACCATCAGCCGACGAATACAGCGTGTTTCACATCGTCGGCGATATGGTCGCCCTGCTGGATAGCCTTGATGTGCCAACGGCCATCCTTGTCGGTAGCGACTGGGGCGCGACCGTTGCCTGGCAGGCGGCGCTGATGCGGCCCGACCGGTTTCGCGGGATCGTCGCCATGAGTGTGCCGATGATGGGGCAGCCGCCCGTACCGCCCACCCGGATCTTCCCGCGAACCGACGAAGCCGAATTGTATACGCTCTACTTCCAGGAGCCCGACGTCGCCGAGGCAGAGCTTGAGCGCGACATCGGCCAGACGCTCAGAAAGATCCTCTTCGCTGCCTCCGCAGAAGCCGGCCCGCGAGGAACGGGGGAGCAGACACCCAATCCGTTCGGCATGGTATCGCGTCGGCATGGACTGCTTGCGCCGCTGCCCGACAGAAGGCCGACGTGGCTCACCGACGCAGACCTCGACGCCTACACGAGCGCCTTTGCCACGACCGGCTTTCGCGGAGGGCTGAACTATTATCGAAACCTCGATCGCAACTGGCAGCTGCAAGCCGCCCTTGCCGGCGTGACGATCGAAGTTCCCGCCCTCTTCATGATCGGCGAACGCGACCCGGGCCTCGCCATCCCCGGGATGCAGGAAATTATCGATGCGATGCCGAACCTCGTCCCGCAGCTCAAGGAGAAGATCATCGTGCCCGGCAGCGGCCATTGGCTGCCCCAGGAGCGTCCTGATTTCGTCAACGAAGTCCTCATCCGGTTTGCCGGGTATGTCTGAAAGCGGCGATCTCAGTTGGAAGCGAGGGGGTGTCCCCTATCCCGCGAGACAAAGATATGCATGATTGCAACCGCAAAGCGCATGGAACTCGGGCGAGCGCATCTCTGTGGGTACGACACGCTCCAGGTCTCAACAAACGCAAACGCAAACTCAAACTCAATACAATCTCAGGATCCCAGTGAAAACCGTTAGATGTCTGGTACTGGCCGCGGCCGCGATCTCCCTGTCGGCCTGCACGACAACCTCCGACAGTTCCAGGCAGCAGACCCTGTCGATCACGGCGCGCGGCGGCGTGAAGACGCTCGTTGCCAAGAACTGGCATATCGACGACGACTGCAATCAAATCGACTATCCGGCGATGACGGTTGCCGAGCAGCCCAAACACGGCCGCCTCGAGATTGTCCGCGAAGCAGTTTATCCCAAGCTGGTGGGTAAGCAGTCGAAATGCGCGACGACCAAGGTGAATGGCGTCGTCGCTTACTATACGCCGAACCCCGGCTACACCGGTCGCGACAGGCTCGTCATCCGCTCGCCCTATGAGGACGGAAAGATCGAAGAAGGCGTGTTGACCGTCACCGTCGTCAAATAGGCCGCCGCCCGATCGCTGCGCCGGAAACGCCCTGCAAAACGAAGTGCCATCCGGCCGCTTCCGCGCTATAATCGGGCGCGGGGTGGAAGGAAGGTGAAGCCGATGAAGAGGCTAGCTATCTTTGCCTTGTCACTGGCGGCGGCGACCACAAGCGTTCCGCCGGCCATGGCGTTTCCCCCGACCGTTTCGGCGGGGATCGAGGCATCTCAGGTACAACCGGTCCAGTACAGGCGCCATGGCGGTGGCTATCACGGCGGTTACTACCGCGGGCATCATCACGACGGCGGCGACGATTGGGCCTGGGCGCTCGGCGGACTGGCCGCCGGCACGATCATTGGCGGATTGCTGGCGCAGCCGCGCTACTATGGCCCGGGCTATTACGACGAAGGCTACTACGGCTCGACCTACTACGCCCCGCGTTACTATGCGCCGCGCTACTATCGTCAAACCTATTATGGAGGCAGCGCGCACGTCCGCTGGTGCTACGCCCGCTACCGATCCTACAGGGCCTACGATGACACGTTCCAACCCTATTACGGGCCACGACAGGTGTGCGTCTCCCCCTATTACTGAACGCCTTTGAAGCCCGCCTGCGCCGGGCTTCCTGACGTCGTGCACAGACAGACGGCTGCCGCCGGCTAAATCCAAGTCAGCGGCACGCAAAAGTGTGCGTCGACCGGAAGCTGGAGGCGCCGGATGCAAAACCGGTAACATCCGCATGGCTGCCCGACCTCGACGCGGTCGATGTTCCGAGAGATCGAGGGATTGGCGGCGGCGCTCGCGAGATGGCTTACGCCGCGCAGCTCGCTAATTGACTGCAACCTTTGCTCTTTTTGTCGTAACAGGCAGAAGGAAAGTTTTGCATCCCTAATGTACGCAATGGTAGAGTGCATTGTTTGCGCAGCTCGCGTGGCCAGAATTGTAGCATTTAGTGCACCTTTGGAGGGCGACGGCCCCGGGGATCATCAGCATGCTGAACCTGCCTCGCCTGCCGCTTCTGGACAACCTCAAAGGGTATCAGGGAAGCTGGCTGCGCAACGACGTCTCCGCCGGCGTCGCCATTGCTGCCGTGGGGCTGCCGAGTGCAATTGCCTATCCGGCCATCGCCGGCCTGCCGCCGGAGACAGGCCTTTATGCAAGCATCACGCCCCTCGTCGCCTATGCTCTCTTCGGTCCATCGCGGCAGTTGATCGTCGGGCCGGACGCGGCAACGATGACCGTGCTTGCGGCCGTGCTGACGACGGTGTTTGCCGCGTCCTCCGGTGCCGCCGACCGCGTAACGGCTGCAGCACTGCTTGCGCTCATCGTCGGCATTCTCTGTCTGGTGGCCCGCCTCGTGCGTCTCGGCGTGCTCGCGACCTTCCTGTCGCGCCCCATTCTCACAGGCTTCTTTGCCGGCATTTCCCTCTCGATCCTGGTTGGACAGATCAAGCGCTTCACCGGCGTCCAGATCGAGTCGGAGGGGCTCGTCAGCCCCATTCTTGAACTTCTGAGACAGGCTGGCTCCATCCACTGGCCGACCTTGATGTTTGCCTTGGCCTGTTTTGCGCTACTGCAGGTCGCCCGCATCTACCGCTCGCCAATTCCCGGCCCTGTGATCGTCGTCTTCGTCGCCGTGCTGCTGTCCTACCTGTTCGATTTCGAGGGGCGCGGCATGACGGTGGTCGGCAACATCCCCGACGGGTTGCCGTCCTTCATCCTGCCTCGGCTCGGGGGTCTGCCGATCGATACCTTGCTCACGGGCGGCGCGGCGATCTTCCTTGTCAGCTTCGGTTCCGGCGTCATCGCAGCGCGCAGCTTCGCCGCACTCGGCGGCTACCGCGTCGATCCGAACCGTGAATTGAGCGGGTTTGGCGCCGCCAACATCGCGGCAGGCCTGTTCGGGACCTTTCCGGTGACGGCGTCCGACTCGCGCACAGCCGTGAACTTCGCCGTCGGCGGGCGGTCGCAGATCGCAAGCCTCGTTGCGGCGGGAGCCCTGATGGCGGTGCTGCTGTTTCTCGGCGACGTCCTGCGCATTCTGCCCGTCGCCGCGCTCGGCGCGATCCTGGCGGCAACAGCGCTCAGCCTGATCGACATCGACGGCCTCAGGCGAATCTGGAGCGTCAACCGCATCGAGTTCGTTTTCGCCCTGATTGCCCTTTGGGGACCGATCGGCCTCGGCGTGCTGAACGGCGTGGTCATCGCCATCGCCGCGACACTGGTCTATCTCATCCTGCAGACCATGTATCCGCACGACGCCATTCTGGGTCGCATCCCCGGGCGGGACGGCTTCTACAAGCTGCATCGCATGCCCGAGGCACGCCCGGTCCCAGGCTTCGGCGCCTGCATGATTCAGGACAGCCTGCTTTTCTACAACGCCGACTACGTTCGCGAACGGCTGGAGGCGATCGCCCAGAGTTTGCCGCATCCCGCCCGCTGGCTGGTGATCGACGCGAGCGCCATTCCGCAGATCGACAGTACCGCCGCAGACATGCTTGGAGAACTGCAGGGTGACCTGAAGGGCCGCGGCATTGCGCTCGGTCTGGCCGAGCTGCACACCGACGCGCGTGCCCTGCTCGAGCGCTCCGGGGTCGTCGAAAAGATCGGGCCGGGCATGATCTTCGAGGGGATCGAAGATGCGCTCGACGCATACGAAGCCAAATACGGACGAGGCGGCGGGCAACCGGCCGGCTCCGTCGAGATCAAGCCAGATGTCCATACCGAAACGGGAGGGAAGAATGGGCAAGCATGACGGCAAGAGGAAGAAGGGCAAAGACAAGAACGAGCGCGAAATCGCCAACCCCACAACCGCGTCGGAGGAGCGGCCTTCCGGGGACTATGCCAAGGAACTGGCCCACCTGCAGGAGGAAACCGCTCACCTGCAGGCCTGGGTGAAGAAGACCGGCGCGCGCATCGTCATTATCTTCGAAGGTCGCGATGCGGCCGGCAAGGGCGGCGTGATCAAACGGCTGACCGAACGTGTCAGCCCGCGCGTCTTCCGGGTCACGGCCCTGCCGGCGCCGACGGACCGGGAGAAGTCGCAAATCTACATGCAGCGCTATATCCAGCACCTGCCGGCTGCGGGCGAGATCGTGATCTTTGACCGCTCCTGGTACAATCGTCCCGGCGTCGAACGTGTCATGGGCTTCTGCTCGGATGACAGCGCACGGCGCTTTCTCGAGCTGGCACCGCGCTTCGAAGCGGCAATGGTCGAAAGCGGCATCATCCTGCTCAAATACTTCCTCGACGTCAGCGAGAAGGAGCAGGAACTGCGCTTCCGGCAGCGGATTGCCGATCCGTTGCGCCAGTGGAAACTCAGCCCGATGGACGTCGAATCCTATCGCCGCTGGTGGGATTATACCCGCGCCTACAATGAGATGATCCGCATGACCGACACTGAGTATGCGCCCTGGTGGATCGTTCCGTCGGATGACAAGAAGCGAGCCCGCATCAACTGCATCACGCACATTCTCTCATCGATCCCGTACGAGCGGGTGAAATTTTCAGAGCCCGATCTCGGCAAGCGCCAGAAGCGGCCCGATGGCTTTGCGGAGGACGACCACGTGCGCAGAACAGTGCCCGACGTCTTCTAATGCATGTCGCGCCAAGATGTGCTGCAGTTTTGCGGCAACGACATGCGTAAGAACAAGAGTTCAAAGCCCGGTGTGTGAAGCCTGTTCGCGCAACGCTTCAAGACGTCAAAGCCCGCGCCGGACCGCGCGGGCTTTCAAGGCCTCCTCTATCGCCAGAGCCCAGCGCCGGAGGCGTCATAATTTCACCTTGGGCGCTCGCTCAGGCCTTGTCGGGCGCCCAGTTCAGGAAGAACCCGACGTCACCGGGCACGCCGCCGGGGAAGTTGATGATCATCGCCTTCAGCTTGTAGCCATTGGGCTTGCCGAAGGTCTGATAGCGTTCAAAGAACTCTTTCGCCTTTCCCTGCAGCGTCTCCGGCCAATCCCGGTCGCCGCTGTTGATTGCGCGGCCACTGTCGGTGCAAAGCTCGGATGGAAAGCTGTAGACCATCGCTTCGAACTTGCCGGCCTTCACGGCGTTCGCGACCAGCCGGCGGACGATGGCGATTTCCTCTTCCGTTACATGTTTCTTGAGAAAGTCCGCGGCAAAGTCGGCGTGCTTTTGCTCTTCGATGGCCTTTAGCCGCCGCTCCTTGTCCATCTCGTCCATTTCACGCTGAAGCATCTGCATTCTAAGGTCCTGTGCACTCACAGGTGCGCCGGCATTCTTGTTGTCAGACATCACGTCGATCCACTTCAAGCCAATGGGCGCTCTGTAACGGAGCGATACACGAGTTACGTGTATCACATGACCAGAAACGTCCCGAAGTTACACTCAAGGGAGCCCGAACATTAGCCCAGTTCGGGGACGAAACATTTTTCGAATGAGAGCCGCTTTATCTCCGATGACCCTCTATTCGTTGGTCTTTTCATTGCAGATCGGGAAGCCGCCGCCAGCTTTCCCGTCACAAGGCTATCCTAAAATACTACAACCGCAAGGGGACGTTGACAATTCAACAAAGGTGATGGCACCAGCGGGAACTCCGCCCGCGTTCACCCCTTGAAGCGCCCCATCGGCAATGGTCGGGCCTGCAGAAGGCAGAGCGCCGCCTAGAGCGCGGAACGCCCCTGAACGCCGCCATATGTTTCCGGCAAACCGGGGCGGACCGGCAGGCCAAAGATAGCCTCCATCCTCGGATCGTCCTCGTCGAGGCGTTCGGCGATCCACCGTCTTGTCCATTGGTAGGCTTCGGCAAACAGCTCGGAATGCTGGCTCCAATCCATGAAGCTGATCGCCGTCGAAACGGGTGGGGAAATCAGGATGTCCCTTTCGCCGAGCGCGATTTCCTGAGGCCTGTGCGCAAGCATGCTCGCCGCAATGACCTGGATCATGTTGGGAATCTTCGGCAGGCCGGAGCGACCAAATGGGTTCAGCAGCCGAACGGTCAACTCGGACGCGCCGGGAATGCTATCGTAATCGACATGATGTTTTCCCGGTCCGCCCCCGCCGAGACTGACGACGACGTTGGGGCCGGTCTTCAGTTCTTTCATCTGCTCCAGCGGCAGGTTGTTCATGATCGCCCCGTCGACCAGCATGTCGCCGTCGGCCGTAAAGAAGGGCGGCAGGACGCCGGGGATCGAGCCCGACGCCCTCACCGCCTGCCAAAGCTTGCCGCGGCGATGAACATGCGCCTGGCCGCTGGAGAGATTGGTCGACAGCGCGAAGAAAGGCAGCCAGAGATCCTCGATGAGCACGTCGCCGTATTCCACTTGCAGGGTGCGATCGAGCACCTTGTGATCGAGCAGTGCGTATTGCGGCACGGTGAGGCGCCGAAACGCACGACTGCGGACGAAGATCTCATGCGTCCCGCGGTTGATCTCGTCAGCGCTCATGCCGCGGGCGAAACCCGCCATCATCGCCGCACCCGAACTGGTGCCTCCAAGATAATCGAAGGCAGCGCCTGCCTCGATGAAGGCCTTGTGAACGCCGAGATGCGCGCATCCGAGGGAGCCACCACCAGCCGCGACAAACCCACGCGCCTCACCGGAGACGAAGCGCACCAGTCGCTCGACGTCGCCCCCGTCTTCCAGTGCAACGTGGTGATGCTGCCGGATGCGGGGACGCTCGTCGAGCCAGTCGGCGGTCCCGGAGACGGCGGCTGCGCGCCTTCCGTGCACCAGCACCAACCGAAGGCTGGAGGGGGAATGCACTGAGAGCGCCAGCTGTTCGGATCGGTTCAACTTCCCCTGACCGGACGCATCGCCCACCAACAGGACGCCGTCGGCCTGGCGGATGCAGACACGCGTCCAATCGCTCGGCTCCTCGTCGGCGATGTAAACGATGATCCCGGCCTTGGCCTCCAGTTGGTTGAGCCAGTCCAGCACGGGCTGGTCATCGACCGGAACGCCGGGGAAGCGCTCTTCTATATCACTCCTCGCCAGGAAGGCCGTGCGCGTGGAGGCGGCGAATGCGCTGCGCAGGAGTTCGATAAAAATGGGAGAAATGCGGCTCTGTCCGGCCGGCACGACGGCGAGCGTCCGGACCCGGCAGGGCTCCTTCGCATGGGGCGATGCCGGCGCCTGCATCGCAAACCGGCGCGCAAGAAACGTCGTGACGGATTGGCGCAGGCTCGGTAGCGCGCTCGCCGCCCTTTCGAACTGTTGAATGCCGATCGACAGAACGATGGAATCGCGAGCGGCAACGACGGTGGCCATGCGCGGCAGGCCGGCGAAGAAACCGACTTCTCCGACGAGCTCACCCTGCCCTATTTCGGCAACCGGTGCGGCCACGTCAGCCCTGTGCACCGTGAAACGGCCGGACAGGACGACGAAAAAACGATCCGACGGCTCTCCCTCGCGGACGAGGATCTCCCCGCGCCGCACGATCCCGCGATCGGAGTTGGCAGCCAAAGCCTCCAGTGCCGCCAGTGACGTCTGGTCGAACATCAAAGTCTCAGACAACAGCTTGGCGGCAAGGGAACCGGTGGCGTCCATTGAACCTTCCTTGAAGCAGACAGCTAACAAGCTTAGCCGTTTCGACCGGATTTCCGAACAGATTTCCTCGTCGAACAAGACGGCGAGCAGGCGTGCACCGGGCAAACAGGCTGAAGAAGCCCCTTTATCGACACGCTTTGGCGCGGGGGCCAGGGCGCCTGGCCGACCACAACCTATCTGTGCAGGCACCAATCGGCATTGCAACGTCGTTTCAATCGTGCCCTATATCGCGACGTCTTACACCGCCCATGCGCAACATGACCGCAACGCTTCCGCAGTTTCCTCTGTCCCTCGCCCAACGATCGAGCTTGCCCGCCAGCAACCCGCAGAATCGCGGATTTGCGGGTTGGGTTCGACCGCGCCGCCGCGATGCCGATTGCAACGGGCGCGCGATCGGCTCCGTTTGCGGGGCGACATGATGCCTTCCATCCCATTGCCGTTCGTGGTCGCGCTGCTGCTTGCGGTCCTGTTCGTTCGCATCGTCGCCCAACGTGATCGCTTTTTTCGGCCGACAACGGTTTTCGTCGCCGCCTGCATCCTCCTGGTCGTGACGGTCGGCCTGCGCTGGACCACGGACCTTCGGTGGATACGGTTCCTCCAACCGGTCGTCGCGGCCCTGCTGCCGCCCATCGCATGGTTTTGTTTTTCAGAGCTGCGCGCGCCATATCGGCGACGATACTGGCCTCATCTGCTCGTTCCGGTCACGATCCTGATCCTCTCCGCCTCATGGCAAAACTGGCATTCGCCGATCGACCTTGTTCTGGCCCTTCTCTACTTCGGCTATGCCGCATCGCTCGCTCACAAGGCTTTCGTGTCGCACGGCAACTTCGACAACGCTCGGCTGGCTGATGGCGGGGAAGCACGCCGTGCAGTGCTTGTCGTGGCGGGCCTCCTGTCGGCATCCGGAATGATCGATCTCCTGATCGCAGCCGACTTCGACCTTTATCGCGGAAGCCACGCCGCATCGATCGTCGCGGCAGCCAACATGCTGACGCTGCCCCTCGTTTCCTACGCAATCGCCGTGATGGGGCGGAGCGTGCCGGAGAGCGACGCCTCTTTGCCCGAAGAGACGTCGGTGGCGGCGGAATTCCCCACCACCGCACACGCCGCCACCGAAAACCACCACCGCCATATCGTCGAAACGATCGAGGCTGCGATGCGAGACAAGGAGCTGTTTCGCGACCCGGATCTGACCTTGCGCCGATTGTCGCGCAGGCTGGCGATACCCTCCAGGCAGATATCCGCTGCCATCAACCGCACCTCTTCCCGCAACGTGTCGCAGGTCGTGAACGAATACCGCGTTCGCGAAGCGATGCGCCTGCTGCAAGAGACCAATCTGCCGATCACCGCAGCCATGCTGGAGTCGGGCTTCCAGACCAAATCCAACTTCAACCGAGAGTTCCTGAGAGTGACCGGCACGACGCCACGTGAGTACCGCCGCGGGAATACGGGTGACGCAAGCGATGCGGTTACGGCGCAGCCGGGATCGCCTTCGCCAGGAACTCGATGACGCGTGAAGCTATCTCATCGTGGATCTCTTCCCGCCCCCGAAGTCCACCGTCTCTGCAGACGATGCCATCGCCGGGCGTTTCCGCCTCGATCAACTCCGCAGCCCCTGGCTTGCACGTCTGCATGAAGCTGAAATGCATCGCGTCGGCAATCTCGACATAGGCAGACGTGGCTTTCGGCAAGTGCGCGGCGAGATAGCCGGATTCGAGCCTTGCCGGCATGTCGCCAACATCGATGCCCGCAGCAAGGACGAGTGACGGGACGCGAAGACGCGCCAGATCGTCAGGATCGAATCCGCGTGCCAGTCCCAGATCGAGAGAGACGAAAGCGCCAAGCCGAGGATCGCGCAGATCGCTTTCGAGTTCGGGGCGGTCAAGACCCAATTCTTCGCTGAGGCTGCAGGCGCGCGGGCTCGCATTCGTCCGGCAATCCTGTCGAAAGCGATCGATATCGAACCGCGCGCCGGCCAGAGCACTGACGGTCCATCCGCCGAGCGAGTGCCCAACGGCCGCAATCCGGCTTTCGTCGACTTTGCCGACGAGTGCCTGATCGGCAAGGATGGCGTCGATGACCCGGGTCAGATCACGTGGGCGCTCCGATAGGGCGGCCGCAAGCTTGGCATCCCTGTTGAACGTGGTCGTGCCGGGATGATCCGGCGCCGCAACGACATAGCCCTGCTCGACCAGCTTGGCGGCCAGCCAGTTCATATTGCGCCAATTGCCGCCATAGCCGTGGGAAAGCACCACGCGCGGGCGTGTCCTGTCTGCGACCACCGCATCCCTGATGGCGCCGATCCCGTAAAAGGCCCGGTTTTCGCCAACGGTCACGGCAACTGCCTGATCCCGGGTGGGATACCAGAACGCCACGTGGAGGGGGCGCGCGCCGTCGATATCGAGGTCGGCCTCGCGAAAGCCGATCTTATCTGCTGCATGGGCCAGCACTGCAGCATGCAGCCACAGCGCGCCGGCGAAAACGAAGGATCTGAACATGAAAGCCCCTTAGGTTGGAAACCTGGCCTGCATGTCCTGAGAGCGGCGGATCGGCGACCTCGAACGCGATCGAGGACGAAACGCAACCGATAACATTCGGCTTCTCTGCGCTGACGCGTCGGCGAGACCTATCGTTTGGCCTGCTTTTTACCAGGCTCGCTGTTCGCCTCTTCCTGCGGCTCGACATCCGGCTTTTCGTGCCGAATGGCTCTTGCCTCCAAGTGGCCGATGAGAGTGAGCACTGCAAATGCGGAACCGACCGCGAGGCCCGCAACGATCCAATGGCCGAATCCGACAGAAATGCCGATCGCGCCGGCGAGCCAGAGGCTGGCGCCGGTCGTCAGACCCTGAACCTCGCCGCGAGACAGCACGATCGTGCCGGCGGCAAGGAAAGCGACACCGGCCGTCACTGCCTCAACGACCCGCAACGGATCGATCCGGACGCGGTCGTCGAAGAAGTCGCCAAGCCGCACGCTCTCCATCGAGATGATGCCGAAGGTGCAGGCTGCAAGGCAGACGAGCATATGAGTCTTGAGGCCGGCCGGTCGCGCCTTGATCTCGCGCTCGAAGCCGATGACCGCGCCCATCACCAGCGCGCCAAGGATGCGCGCAAAAATGACCGCATAGGGAATTTGCGACGGCGGGAACAATTCGGCGGTGATCTGATCCATGCGGAACCAACGCAAAGCCTTCGCATTGGTTCCGCATGATGGCGCCCGGCCTCACCCAGTGCGCAGGCGCCAGGAGCGGCCTGTCCCCACCCCGCTCCGAAGTCGTGCCCGATTGATCAGTTGCCGAGGGCTGCGAGTGCGGCGTCCAGGCGTTCCTGCGCCTTTTTCGGGTTCTTGGCGGCCTTCGCGGCGTCAAGATTGGCTGGCGCATCGCCGACCTGAACGACACCCACCATGCCCATGCCGTAATGCGGCGTGCACTTGACGCCGTAGAGGCCGGGGGCCGTGAACGTGACCTTGTAGTTTTCGTTGATCTTGCTTTTGAAAGCTTCGGCGCCATCGGGGATCATGCCCTTGATGGTTTCGACGTTATGCCCCTTGTCGGTAGGGATGAAGGTGACCGTGTCGCCGGGGGCAACTTTCAGCGACGCCGGCTCGAAAACCATTGCGCCATCCTTGCCCTTGTTCAGCATGTGCACTTCGAAGTCTGCGGCGGCTGCCGGTGCGGCGACCAGCATTGCCGCGATCGCGATACCAAGTCCGCTCTTGATTGCATTCAACATCGTCTTCTCCATTTGAGCGACCAGCCCGTGCTCGGGTTGTTCGAGAGAAGACTTAAGCCTGAGACGAGCCCTCCACTTTGATGCGCGTCAAATTCGCGTCGCTTTTTCGTCGGTATTGACAATAGATAGGATTCCTATATTTATCGCCCCTATGAGCACGGAACCTGACACCACACCTGCCCTGGTCGACCGGATCGGCGACGGCCTTTCCCGCGTGGCAACGGCCATGCGCACCGAAGCCTGGGCGAGCGCAGAGGCGATCGGCCTCAATCCGACGCAGTTGCAGATCCTGACCTTCCTGATTGCCCGCGGCCGGAGCGGAATGCGGGTCAAGCAGATCGCCGGCTATCTCGGCGTCAGCCAGCCGACAACGACGGATTCGGTCAATGCGCTCTTGCGCAAGGGGCTGGTCGAAAAGCGGCCGGATCCGAGCGACGCGCGCGCCCTTTCTGTCGCAACGACGCCGGCCGGCGAGGATGCCGTCCGTCAGGCAGGGCGGCTCGCCTCTGCAACGGAGGATGCCATAGCCTCGCTTTCGAGGCTCGAGCAGCAGGATCTGCTCATGCACCTTATCAAGATCATCCGCCGCCTGCAGACGGCCGGTGCCATTCCGGAACAGCGCATGTGCGTCAACTGTCGCTACTTCCGGCCACATGCCTATGACGACCCGAAAGCGCCGCATCATTGCGCGTTCGTCGATGCCGCCTTCGGGCCGGCGGAACTGCGCATCGACTGCGGCGAATACGAAACGGCCGAGCTCGAGGCGCAACGGGCCGCCTGGCGCATTTTCAATCGAGAGACGGTCTGATCATGCGAAACGATACAGCCGCCACCGCCGGGTCCGGCGGTTCCGAGCGCGTCTCGGAGCCCCTCCGGTGCGATCGCAAAAAGCTTCACCATCGGACTTCGCGAGCACTGTTTCCTGTGCAACCGGACAGACGATGATGTCGGCGCCGGTCCGACGACTGCCATCGGCGGACCGGCAATTTTCTCCCTCCACGCAAACAGAAAGAGAAAACCATGAGCAGAATTAATCTAGTCGACCCCGTTTCGGCAACCGGTCCCAGCGCCGAACTGCTTGGCGAAATCCGCTCGGCCTTCGGGGTGACGCCCAACATGTTCCGGGCCGTCGCCAATTCGCCGGCAGCCCTTGCCAGCATGTGGGGCTCCTTCGGCGCGCTCGGCAACGGGCGCCTCGGCGCGAAACTCGGCGAGCAGATTGCCGTTGCGGTCGCCGATCGCAACGATTGCCACTATTGCCTGGCGGCTCACACCGCCCTTGGCCGCAAGGCAGGCGCCAGTGCCGAAGAGATGACGAATGCGCAGCGCGGCAAATCCTCCGATCCGAGGACGGCGGCGGCCCTTGCCTTCGCGCAGAAACTCGTCGAAGCGCGCGGACAGGTATCCGATGCGGATCTGCGCGCCTTGCGCGACGCCGGCTTCGACGACCAGGACGTCATCGAGATCATCGCCCATGTCGCGCTCAACCTGTTCACCAATTACGTCAACGTCGCGCTTGCCGTTCCGGTCGATTTCCCCGGCGTGAAGCTCGTTCGCGAAGCCGCCTGATCCGCGCCTGTCGCAATGGCCGGGCGACGAGCGCTCGCCCGGCCGCCTTGGAGATGAGGACAATGAACAGCAATCACAGGATCGCGGCTCCGGAACTCGCCGTTTCAACCTGGTTCAACACGCCGGAACGCTTGAGCCTCGCGCAGCTTCGCGGCCGGGTCGTGTTCCTTCATGCGTTTCAGATGCTCTGCCCCGCCTGCGTTTCGCACGGCCTGCCACAGACCCAGCGTGTCCAGAGCATTTTCCGCGACACCGACCTTCAGGTCATCGGCCTGCATTCGGTGTTCGAGCATCACGCGGTCATGACGCCGGAAGCGCTGCAGGCTTTCATTCATGAATACAGACTGACCTTTCCGATCGCCGTCGACGAGCCTTCCGACCGGGGACCGATACCGAAAACCATGGAACGCTACGGCATGCGGGGCACGCCGACGGCGATCATCATCGGCCGCGACGGCAAGATCGAACACCACCGTTTCGGCATAGAGGACGACATGGTCATCGGCGCGCGTCTTGCCACGCTCATCGCCGCCCCGATCCCCGATCTCGTAACGACGACCGCTGAGGCCGGGTGTACCAGCGACGGCTGCATCCCCGGCGCCCGGGTCGGCTAAAGCCCTTAAAGCATGGAGAAACAGACGATGACGACCAGAAAGGCGCTCGCCCTCAGGCATGTGCATTTCGAAGATCTCGGCAGCTTTTCCGGACCGCTGCGGGCGGCGGGCTTCGAAATCGAATACCGCGATGTCGGCGACGAAAACTACCTGTCTTTCGATCCATTGGAACCCGATCTCGTCATCGTGCTCGGGGGCCCGATCGGCGTCTATGAAGACGAGGCCTATCCCTTCGTCGCCGAAGAGATCGCCATGCTTCAGGCGCGCCTTGCCGGCGACCGGCCAACGCTCGGCATCTGCCTCGGCGCCCAGTTGATCGCCCGGGCGCTCGGCGCCCACGTCTACGCCTCCGGTGACAAGGAGATCGGATTTTCGCCACTGAGCCTCACCGCCGCAGGCCAGGCCTCGCCGCTGCGCCATCTGGCTGACGTCGCCGTTCTCCATTGGCACGGCGACACCTACGATCTGCCCGCCGGCACGGACCTGCTGGCATCGACGCCGCAGACCGTCCAGCAAGCCTTCGCACGCGGAACGACCGTGCTCGCGCTTCAGTTTCACCCGGAGGCCGAAGCTGGCGCGGCATTCGAACGCTGGCTCGTCGGTCACGCCTGCGAACTGGCAGCCGCCGGGCTCAGCGTGCCGGATCTGCGTGCCGATGCCCGACGTCTCGGCCCGCGCCTGGAGGTCGCGGCGGCTTCGTTGATTGTCGAATGGCTGGAGAACATCGATGGTTGAGCCGGCATCGATCGCGCTCGACGCCCTGCTCATCGGCACCCTCTCGCCGATCGACGAGCGGGGAACCTTGAGCGGCATCGACAAACACCCGGCCGCCGGTCCGGTGCATCTGGGCTCCACGGGCCTTGCTGGCGATCACCAGGGCGATCTCAAGAGGCATGGCGGCCCCGACAAGGCCGTGCATCACTACCCACGCGACCATTATCGGGCATGGGTCGACGAAATCGGGCGCGTTTCCCGGCTGGAGCAGCCGGGCGCGTTCGGCGAGAACGTCTCGACCTTAGGGCTGACCGAAAGCGATGTGGCGGTCGGCGATCGGTTTCGCCTCGGCGAGGCCCTGCTGGAGGTGAGCCAGGGCCGGCAACCATGCTGGAAGCTCAATCGCCGCTTCGATCTGCCGGACATGGCGCGCCGCGTTCAGCAAACCGGCCGCACCGGGTGGTACTACCGCATCATCGAAACCGGCATGGTTTCACCCGGCGACGGGATGCAGCTTGTCGAACGCCGCCACCCGGAATGGACGATCGCCCGGCTGTGGCACTATCTCTACGTCGACACGCTCAACCGCGACGCGCTGCGCGAGATCGCAAGCCTCGCCATTCTACCGCCGAATTGGCGGGACTATGCGGCCAAGCGCCTGCAGACACGGGCTGTCGAGGATTGGTCGCGCCGGCTCGATGGCGAGGCGCATACCTCAACGCCTGGCGACGCCGCCCAGGGCCGTGACCGGACGCCGACGAACGGATGACGCCGCCCTGCGGCGGGTGGCGCTCCGCTCCGGCTGCGCCAGCATCTCGGCGATCTCATTGGCAATGAAGATCGCATGATCGTTGACCTGCGGCAGGCCCATGAGCTCGCCGAACGTGCCACGCGCCAGCGGCCCGGCAACGATCAGCGACCTTTCCGCCGTCCCGCCAGCGCCGATCGCCCGGCTCGTTTCGTCGCAGGCAAGTCCGAGCCCGACGCTGTCGGCGCGCAGCCAGCCCTTCGACGCCAGATCCGCCAGCCAGCCCTGGCTCGAAAGAATGCCGGTATGCGCCGGGCCGGTCGTCACCACGCAGGCATCGAACAACAGGCGTTCCCGCAGGCGCGTCTGCCGGTGTCGGATATCGACCGCAACGACCTGGCCATAGCGTTCGACGCCTTCGATCGAAGCGGCGAGGATGCGCAGCTGCCCGGCGTCGATCGCCTGCCGGATCGCGTCGTCGATCTGCGGCGCCACGCGGAAGCGGTGTGCGTCCCAGAACGGTCGCAAGCGCTGCACGAGGCGGCGTCGCTCCGCCACCGGCAACGCCCGCCAGACTTGCCCGCCCTGGCCGCGCAGGGCGTCGAAAACCGCATGCCAGCTCAGCCCGACGACCGCGGCCTGCCGGACGGCCAGACGGACCCTTCGAAGCAGCCCGAGTGCCGTTGTCGCGGGGTCGCTGACGAAATCGCCGAACGGCTCCTGCGTTTTTCCTGCATGGCCGCGCGAACGCAGGCCACGGCGCGACAGGGCGACGATCGCGCCGCGATGGTCGGCGAGCCTCAGCGAGGCGATCACATCCGCCGCCGTCAGGCCGTTTCCAAGCACCAGAACATGGTCATCGGGGCGAAGGCACGCGAGCGAGCCGGCGACGGTGGTGTCGGCGACGAAACGCGGGTGGCCATCGAGCGCCTGAGCCAGGTTTTTCGGCGCGCATGGCGCGGGATGCGTCGTGGCGATCACGACGATATCGGCCAGCAGTTCCGTGCCCGCGTCGGAGCGCAACCGCCAGCGCGTTCCATCCCGCTCGATGCGCTCGACACGTTCGCGCCGATGCACGACCTTGCCGCTTCTGACGAACGGAGCGACAAACTCGCCGACATATCGCCCGAACACCGCTCGCCGCACATAGAGATTGCCGTCGGCCGCTCTTGCGTCCGGGTCGCCCCGCGGTTCGCCACGGGCCGAGAGCCAATTCAGGAAGTCGTCGGGATCATCCGGAACGAGGCTCATGCGCGCCGCAGGCACGTTGGTGCGATGGGCGGGATTGCCGGTATCATAGGCAAGGCCCGCCCCGAGCCGGCCTCGCGGCTCGAAGACGACGATCGCCGCGCCGTCGCTGGCCGCATTGCGCGCGAGGTTTGCCGCCACCACGGCGCCGGTGAAACCGCCGCCGACAATCGCAACCACCGTTCGCCGTGAGCCCGTCACGATTGCGAGACCTTCAGCTTTGGACGATGATCGCCGGCGATGGTTTCGCCGAATGGCCCGGTGTTGATCGAGGTCTCGCGGGCCGGAATGGCATGCGCCAGCGGCAGGTGGGGCAGAACCAGCTCGCCGAAACGATAGGCCTCTTCCAGATGCGGGTAACCGGACAGGATGAAGCTGTCGATGCCGATTTGCCGGTACTCTTCCATGCGCGCCTTGACTTGATCGGGATCGCCGACGAGCGCCGTTCCGGCGCCTCCGCGCACCAGGCCGACGCCGGCCCAGAGATTGGGAGCAATTTCGAGCTTGTCGCGCCGACCGCCATGCAGGCGACTCATGCGGCTCTGACCAACCGAATCCATGCGCTCGAACACCTTCTGTGCGGCGGCAATCGTTTCGTCGTCCACATATTGTATCAGTTCGTCGGCCGCCTGCCATGCCTCCCTTGCGGTTTCGCGAACGATGACATGAAGACGGATGCCGAAGGTGACCTCCCTGCCCTCGGCATCGGCCAAGGCGCGGACTTCGGCGATCTTCCGGGCGACGTCCTCGACCGGCTCGCCCCAGGTCAGGTACTTGTCGATCGTGCGCGCTGCGACCTCCTGCCCCTTGCCGGAAGAACCGCCGAAATAGAGTGGCGGGTGGGGCTGCTGCACGCACGGAAACAGGAGTTTGCCGCCCTCGATATCGAAGTGGTTCCCCTTGAAATCGACCTCTTCCCCGCGAAGCACCGCCTTGTAGATGTTCAGGAACTCCTCGGTGACCTCGTAGCGTTCGCCATGCGCGAGGTGGATGCCGTCGCCCTTGTTCTCGATCGGATCGCCGCCGGTTACGACGTTGATCAGCAGCCGCCCGCCGGAGAGGCGGTCCAGCGTCGCGGTCATGCGTGCGGCAAGCGTCGGCGAAAGCAGGCCGGGCCGAACAGCGATCAGGAATCGCAGCTTTTCGGTGAGCGGCGCCAGCGCCGAGGCCACCACCCAACTGTCCTCGCAGCTACGACCGGTGGGAATGAGCACGCCGTGGTAGCCGAGCGTATCGGCGGCCTGCGCCACCTGCTTGAGATAGTTGAGATCGACGTTTCGCCCACCGCGCGTGGTTCCGAGATAGCGGCTGTCGCCGTGGGTCGGCAAGAACCACAACACATTGATCTTCTCGGGGATTTCGTTGGGCACAGTTCCCATTCGCGCAAGCCTCCTCACAGACTCCTTGAGACGACAGCCGGGGCCGTCCTCTATCGCCAAAAAGCATAAACTCTATAAAATTTATTGACAATAAGAATTCGGGCGATCATCCTTGTTGCGAGGAAAAATTTTTCCCGTATCGGCCGCCAGCGATCGGGAATTAGATGAAATTTTTCGAGGATTTGGCCATGACCATCGCGCTTGCCGCTTCTCCCGCCTTTAATGCCATCGTTCCGACCGCCGATGGTTACGGACAGATCACCACGCCGGCACTGAAGGCGGCCATGCGCAACTTCTCCGGCGGCGTCTCGGTCATCACCGCCGGGATCGGAGACGAACGCACCGGCGCCACGGTCACCTCCGCGACCGCGCTCGCCGTCGATCCACCGACGATGATCGTCAACATCAATCGCACGTCGTCGACCTGGCCGGTCATCGAGCGCTACCGGCATTTCTGCGTCAACCTGCTGTCACGGGAGCAGCAACGGGTTGCCGAGCGCTTCTCCGGCGTCGAGGGCATCAAGGGGGCGGCCCGCTACGATGGCGCCGAATGGATCCGGCTTGCCAGCGGCGCCTCTGCGCTGGCCGGTGCGCTCGCCGCCATCGACTGCGAGGTCGAGGAGATCATCGAGCGCCACAGTCATGCGATCATCCTTGGCCGGGTGGTGGCGATTACGGCGGGGACAGGCGACCCGATCGTCTACCACAACGGCCGCTACGGCGGTCTGCAGTTCTGACACTGCCTGCTTGCACGGGCACAGAGCGCTGCCACGGGCATAAATTTTGGAATGCGCTCTCAATCGACTGGCAGAATGCGGAATATTTTATCTACATAAAATCCATGCTTTTAATCAACATATTGACATGACTTCCTGAGGAAGCCGCAACCAGACCGTTGAGGAGCATACAATGACGATCCGCAGACGCACCCTTCTTGCCGCCAGTGCCGCCCTGTTCGCGACGACGCTTTCCCTTCCGGCCCATGCGGACGAAACGACGCTGACCATCGGCTATCAGCCGATCGTCGAGCCCTCGCGTGTGCCGCAGGCCGACGGGACCTATGAAAAGGTGACCGGCGCCAAGATCAACTGGCAGAAATTCGATGGCGGCGCGGACGTGATCGCCGCACTTGCCTCCGGGTCGATCGACATCGGCTATGTCGGATCCTCGCCGCTTGCGGCGGCCGCGAGCCGACAGATCCCGCTCGAAACGATCTTCGTCGTCGGCCTGATCAGCGATGCGGAGGCGCTGGCGGTCAAGGGCATCGGCAAACCGGACGAACTCGCGGGCAAGAAGATCGCGACGCCTTTCGTCTCCACAGCCCATTACAGCCTGCTCACCGCCTTGAAACACTGGAACATCGATCCGAAGTCGGTCGAGATCCTCAACCTCAGGCCGCCGGAGATCGCGGCCGCCTGGCAGCGCGGCGATATCGACGGCGCCTATGTCTGGGATCCGGTTCTGTCCGAAATCAAGAAAACCGCGACCGTGCTTGCAACATCAAGCGACGTTGCGAAATGGGGCGGGCCGACCTTCGATGCCTGGATCGTCAGCAAGAAGTTTGCCGAAGAACACCCTGACATCGTAACCGGCTTCGTCAAAGTGACCGGCGATGCCTATGCCGACTACCGCACCAAGCCGGAATCTTGGAGCGCCGGCTCGCCTGAGGCCGAGAAGATCGCGCGGCTGACCGGCGCCAAGCCTGAGGAAGTGCCGAACCTTCTCAAGGGCTATTACTTCCCGTCGCTCGAAGAACAGGCAAGCGCCGATCTTCTCGGCGGCGCAACTGCCAAGGCAATCGCGCAGACCTCGGCCTTCCTGCTTGAACAGGGCAAGATCCCGGCGGTGCTTCCCGACTATGCGCCCTACGTTTCCGCCCGTTGGGCGCAGGAAGCCGCAAAGCTCTCGTTCTGACGTTCGCTCAATTGCTGCCCGCCCGATGAAACCTTCGGGCGGGCACAATGCGCCATGCCAGGAGAACTGCATGTCCGTCCTCTCCCTTGAGAATGTCACACTGCGCTATGCGGGCGCCGATGGCGGACAGCCGCCGGTGCTCGCATCCGTCGACCTGTCGATCGACCAGGACGAATTCGTCGTCGTCATCGGTCGTTCCGGGTCGGGCAAGACCAGCCTTCTCAACCTGGCCGCGGGTTTCGTGAGACCGAGCAGCGGTCGCATTCGCCTCGACGGCGCGCCGGTCACCGGCCCCGGGGCAGAGCGCGCTGTCGTGTTCCAGGACGATGCGCTCTACCCGTGGCTGACCGCCCTCGAAAATGTCGCCTTTCCCTTGCGCCTGCGTGGATTTTCCAGGGTCGATCGGCTGGCGCGGGCGCACGCGCTTCTCGACCAGGTCGGGTTGCGGGATGCGTCGGGGCGACATGTCTGGGAACTCTCCGGCGGCATGCGCCAGCGCGTCGGCATCGCCCGCGCGCTCGCCTCAAGCCCGAAGTTCCTGTTGATGGACGAGCCGCTTGGCGCGCTCGACGCGCTGACCCGCAGCCGCATGCAGGGCTTCCTCCTCGAGGTCTGGCAAGCAAACGGCGTCGGCGCGCTGTTGATCACCCACAGCATCGAGGAGGCGCTGCTGCTTGCAACGCGGATCGTCGTGCTTGCCCCCAAGCCTGGCCGGATCGCGAGCGAAATCGTCACGACCTTCGGCCGCGAACATCTTGCCGGAACGCCGCCTTCCGAGATCCGCAGTTCCCCCGCCTTTCGCCGCCTGCAGGACGAATTGACCGCGCTCATCCACGCAGAAGAGGAAGGAATTGCCGCATGAGCATCTCGGCCGAAGGTCTGCCGCCAATCATGCCGGCGGCGCGCGACGTCGACGGGCAATCGGACCAAGATGCCGGCCGGCCGCCCTTGCCGCTAGTCTGGATTTCGCTCGCGACGATCGCGGCTCTCCTTTTCCTCTGGAGCCTCGCATCCAGCTACGGCTTCGTCTCGCCGCTGTTCCTGCCGTCTCCCATTGCCGTCTATCAGGCGCTTAGGAGCCTTGCCGTCACCGGATTTGTCGATGCGACGCTCGCTGAGCATGTCGGCGCCAGCCTTCTGCGCATATTCGGCGCGCTTGCCGTCGCCCTCGTCGTCGGCGTTCCGGCCGGCCTTGCCATCGGGGCGAGCCGCCTGGGCAAGGGTATTCTCGATCCGATCGTCGAGTTCCTGCGGCCGCTGCCGCCGCTTGCCTATCTGCCCCTGGTGATCATCTGGCTCGGCATCGGCGAGGCGTCGAAGATTGCGGTGATTGCGCTGGCGATGCTTCCTCCGGTCATCCTTTCGACGGCAACCGGCGTCCGGTCCGCATCGGCCGATCACATCAACGCAGCGCGCTCCTTCGGCGCGTCGCGCCTGCAGGTCCTGCGCCACGTCGTCGTGCCGAGCGCCCTGCCCTCAATCCTCACGGGAACCCGCATCGCGCTCGGCGCCGGGTGGTCGACGCTGGTGGCGGCCGAACTGGTCGCGGCGACCCGCGGCCTCGGCTTCATGATCCAGTCCGCCGCCCAGTTCCTGGTGACCGACGTGGTCATCGCCGGCATCGTCGTCATCGCCGCCGTCGCCTTCCTGTTCGAGCTGGCGGCACGCCTTATCGAACGCTGGCTGGTGCCCTGGTCGACACGCCGCTGAGCGGCAGGCGTCAGCCGGTTTTCAGGGTGATCCGGTGCCGCGTGGCGATCAGCCGGGCGGCCGCATAGGTCTGCGTGACGATCTCCGGCACGAGATCGATGTCGGGCAGGCTGCCGACGCCGAGCGGCCCGATTGCATAGAGATTGCGCGTCGGAACTCCGCCCGTGAGCACCTCGCCCGCTGGGCTGACGGCAATGCCGAGATCGAGCTCGTCGGGTTCGGCAAGCCCGCCGGAAAAGAGGCTCTGCATCAACGGCGCCTGAAGATCGGGTGCCGAACAGCGACAATCGATCACCTGATCGGCAGCAAGCAGTGTCTCGTCACTTTCGCCGGCAAAGCACACCATCAACCCTTCCGGACGGCGCCGCCCAGCCCAGCCCTTGCGCAGAACGGTCCGCTCGCTGGCAAGCTCCTGCCGTAGACGCAGGTATAGTGGCGCCGGCAAGCGGTTGCGATGGCTATCGTAGATCGAGCGCAGATGCCGGTTGAACCGGTGTTTTTCTTCTTCGGGCAGCGCCTGCCACAGGGAACGCGCCCGCCGGCGCAGGCCGTTCATGGCCGCCTGCCAGCCGAGCCCCGCCGCTTCTGCTTCGGCGCAAGCCTGCCGGACGAAGCGAACGATCTCTCCGAGGCGCGTCGGCATGGGTTCCACCGGAAATGTCGGCGCCGCCGACAGACGGGTATGCGGCTGCGGCAGGAAGCCATGTCGCGACAGGATGGTGACTTCGCCGGCAAAGCCGTTGTCGCGGAGTTGCAGCAGGCGGTCCACCACCCGGACCCCGCTACCGAGCAGGACCGTGTGGCGCGGCACGACGAGACGACGGGCGCGCACAAGCGGCTTTTCCTCGTCGGCGACCTCGATCTCACCGCGGCGCAAGCCAAAACCGGTCGCCAGCACGACGGCATCGCATTCCACCGTCGCGTTCTCCTGCACCACCAGGAAGCGCCCATTGGCCTGCTTGCGAAGGCCAAGCACCGCCTGGCAGGAGAGCTGCATCGAGATATCGGGCCGGCGCGTCAGCGCCTCGGAAAAGCGCTGATAGACATAATCGCTGAAGATGCTCTTCGGCACGAAGATCTGCTGGAAGCCGGGAATGGCCGCCGGTACGGCCGCGCGGAATTCGGCATTGGCCGAGAGCCAGTCATTGAAATCTTCGGGCTGGCCGGCCGCCACCGAAAGGTCGCGAACGCGACTGTTGAGGATTTCGCCGGTCTGGGCGGCCGCCAGGACCTGGCCGCCGCTGATCGTCGGCTGAGGATCGAAGAGATGGACGTGAAAGGCGGTGCGCACCGACTTCATCAGCGCGATGGCCATCATCACGCCGGAGAACCCGCGGCCGACGATGGCGATATGCGGCTTGCCCCTGGCACCGGGTTCCGTCGGAGACGTCTTGGCAAACAATCCATGGACAGTCATGTGCACTCTCCTATGGCCGGCCCAACCGGCGAAGTTTGAAATGCATGGCTGTTTCGGTCCTCAACGCAGACACCGACCGACTTGTGCAGGTATAGGCGACCGTACGCGGGGTCGCGAGAAGATATCGTCCGCCGCAACGGCGGTCGAGCCCGTATGCCCTATCCCGGCTGGCCTGGCACCTTGGCGCATGCGCATCCCTAGACGGTATACTCTATAAACTTTGTGCGTTATTAGAGCGCGAAACGGCGCCAACATCAAGGGCCGCGTGAAATGACGGCGCGACGCGCGCTCCGATATCGTCGTCCGGCGCGGTCAGGCCACACCGTTTGGCAAGGGTGACCGTTCCGAAAATTCGCCAGGCTGGCCGCGCGTCATCTCGCGGCGCGAAATCCCGTTCAATACCCTCAACAGGTCATAGCCATGCGACCAGCGGCCAAAACCGCTGGCGATGTTGATGTGCCCGGCATGACCGAGGTCGACAAGACGGCTGCCCCAGCGCGTCGAGAAATGGCGTAGGCGGTCGAAAGGCATATACGGATCGTTGAGGCTGCCGACGGCGAGACTTGAAAAAGGCAACGGTAGGTCGGGCATCGGTCCGAAATCGACCGCGCCCGGATGAAGCCGGTCGGTCGGGCCAAGATCACACGGTGCGACGAGCAAGGCGCTGCGTACCTGCCGGGCGAGCGGACGCCGCGCCAGATTGGCGACGAGAAGGCAGCCGAGGCTATGGGCCACCAGGTCGACGGTTCCGTGACGGAAGATCGCGCGTTCGAGCCTATCGCGCCAGAGGTCGAGTTTCGGGCGGTCCCAATCGTCCTGCTCGACGAGAATTGCCCGCGGATCGTCATTGAGCCAATGGCGCTGCCAGTGGCCGTTGGCCGATCCGAACAGCCCGGGAATGATGAGCGTTGTTGCCATGACATCAACCGCTTACGAGAACGTTTCAAGGTAACGGCCACGCGTCGTTGCGCACCCGATTCATGGCTTGATTATGGGAGAGCGGGCTGTGGTGCGTAAGCAAGGAACATTCAATATCTATAAATTCTATAGCATAACTTTTCAGCAACATCGCCCAACCTCGGATATTTTAGATGTCGGGCATGGAACAATGTTGGGAGCAGAGTGTTTCTTTGGACGCCGTCAGAAGCGAAATCAGTTTCCCTTCGAGCGGCGGAAGCGTCAAAAATTTGCGTTGTTGGAGCCCATGAAATTGGTAGTTTGGCGCCGAAAGATACCGGCGCTCGGACAAGCCGGCCAACCGGCGATTTGAAGATCGGTTTGGATGAGGGGATAGCGCAGCCGCACGCGGCTGCGGGGGCTAAGAGGTGACCGGAAGGTGACGGAGCGACGCAATGGGAACCGGTGGCGATTTCGCCAGCCGAGTGTTTTGCCTGGATTTGGATTGTCGCTCGGGATCACGCTGAGCTGGCTGGTTCTGAT
>NZ_PNFP01000012.1 GCF_002940685.1 Ensifer adhaerens
TGGGTGTCGATGCCGCGCTTCTGGCCGTTGCCGAGATCGATGATCTCCTTCGGCTCGCCGAAATAGACGCCGCCGGTCAGTTCGCGCACGATCAGGATGTCGAGGCCTTCGACCAGCTCGGGCTTCAGCGACGAGGCGTCCGCCAGTGCCGGGTAGCAGATTGCCGGACGCAGGTTGGCGAAGAGTTCGAGATCCTTGCGCAGGCGCAACAGGCCCGCTTCCGGGCGCACCTCGTAAGGCACCGCATCCCACTTCGGACCACCGACGGCGCCGAACAGCACCGCGTCGGCTGAAAGCGCCTTTGCCATGTCCTCTTCCGAGATCGCCTGGCCATGGGCGTCATAGGCCGAACCGCCGACCAGGCCCTCGTCGGTCACGAAGCCGGAGCCAAGCTCGGCGTTCATGTAGGCGATGATCTTGCGGACTTCCGCCATGGCTTCCGGGCCGATGCCGTCGCCGGGGAGGATGAAAAGCTTGCGGGCCATTGTCGGCACTCCTGTGGTTCTCAGTCTGATATCGAGCGGCATGGCCGCGTTGATGATGATGCGGGCGAGATCTGGCTAGGCCGGCTTCGCGCCTTCGATCTGGCCGATGCGTTCGCGCAGCGTGTTGGCGATGCTCTGCGAGCTCGGGGCGACGGCGATTTCGAGGCTCGCCTTGCCACCATCCACCTCGACCGCAAGCTTCGAAACGCTGACGCCGAGCCGGCGAACGATGTCGAGCAGCCGCGAAACGATGTTTTCGAGATCGCCGCTTTCGACGGTGTAGCGCATCGTGTCGGTCATGCCGCCACCTTCGGCCAGGGGCGCTGCTGAGGGCGCATGGTCTCAAAAGCGCGCGCAAGGCGAAGCACGCCGATGTCGTCGAACTGTTGGCCGATGATCTGCAGGCCGATCGGCAGGCCGCCTTCGGTGTAGCCGCAATTGATCGACACGGCCGGTTGTCCGCCCATGTTGACGGCGACGGTGAAGGCGATGTGTTCGAAAGGCTTCTGCGGATCGTTGACCGGCGACGCCCATTCGGCCGGGTAGGAAGCGGTCGGAGCGGTTGGCGACAGGATGAAATCGTAGCCGGAAAGGGCTGTGTGCAACGCGTTGCGCATCGCCTCGATCTGGGCAAAGCCGGTATAGACCTCGCGGCCGGAGAAGTTCTCGGCGGTTTTGATCCAGTCGAAGATGTAGGGCAGGATCTGCGCCTGTTTCTCCGGCGAAAGGCGCGAGACGTCTTCCCAGCCCCGGGCCCGCCAGAAGCGGTCGAGACCGTCGATCATTTCGCGGGTTAGGAACGGACCGACCGGCTCGATGATCGCGCCGGCGTCAGCGAAGAGCCGTGCCGCCTTTTTGACCGCCCGTTCGGTCTCTTCGGTGACCGCCTGGCCGAAGCCGGCGTCGAGCCAGAGGCCGATCTTCAGGCCCTTCACGCCACGATCGAGATCGAGCCAGGGAATGTCGGCATAGGGCAGGGCCATGGTGTCACGGGCGTCCGGTTTCGACAGCACCGACATGTAGAGCGCGGTGTCGGCGACGGTTCGCGTCATCGGCCCGGCGACGCGACCGATGAAGGGCGGGTTGATCGGCACGCGTCCCGCCGAAGGCTTCAGGCCGACGATGCCGCACCAGCCGGCCGGCAGGCGGACGGAGCCGCCGATATCCGTGCCGATGTGAAGCGGACCATAACCGGCTGCTGCCGCAGCACCCGCCCCGGCGCTCGATCCGCCGGGATTGGCAGAGAGGTCCCAGGGATTGCGGGCGAGCTTGTGGAAGCTCGAAAGACCCGAGGAGAGCATGCCGTAGTCGGGCATGGTGGTCTTGGCGAGCAGGATGCCACCCGCCTCGCGGGTGCGGGCTGCCGGCGGCGCATCGGCTGCGGCCGGCGTCAGCGATACGGCGGCGCAGCCGAGCGGCACGGCCGTGCCCTTCGTCGCGATGTTTTCCTTGATTGTCACCGGCACGCCATCGATCGCGCCGAGCGGTTCGCCCTTCGCCCAGCGTTCCTCCGATGCCCCTGCAGCCTTTCGCGCTTCGGTGGGATCATAGGCCCAGAGCGCGTTCAGCTTCGGCTCGGAGGCATCGATGCGGGCGATGACGGCGTCGGTCACCTCGACGGGAGAGAGCTTTTTCGAGCGGTAGGCCTCGACAAGGTCGATGGCGGAGAGATCGGCGAGTTCGGACATGGGGCACTTCCTAGGCAAAATGGCAGCGGGCGGACCAGGCCGGCGTCACCGGCTTGGCCTCAGGCGTACGGGTCAGACAGATCTCCTGCCTCACGGGGCAGACGGCGGCATAGGCGCAGCCGACTGCGGTCGTTGCGGTATGAACAGGCGTTTGCGGCGGGCCGTCGGAGCGCACGCGCTTGCGGCGCCCGGAAAAGGGTTTCGGCACGGCGGCGACCAGCGCCTGGGTATAGGGGTGGCGCGGGTTGTCGAAGACTGCAGCCGTCGGTCCTTCCTCGACGATGCGGCCGAGATGCATGACGGCGACCCGGTCGGTGATGGCACGCACGACGCCGAGATCGTGGCTGATGAACAGATAGGAGAGGCCGAGCTTTTCCTGCAGGTCCATCATCAGGTTCAGCACCTGCGCCTGGATCGAGACGTCGAGTGCGGAGACCGGCTCGTCGGCGACGATCAGCGCCGGCCGGGTGATCAGCGCCCGCGCGATGGCGATGCGCTGGCGCTGGCCGCCGGAGAACTCATGCGGGTACTTGTCGGCCGACGCCAGCGGCAGGCCGACCGCCTCCAGCACCTCGGCGATGCGCCGGTTGCGCTCGGCGGGCGCAGTCCCGCGCTCCAGCGACACGATCGGTTCGGAGATGATCGTGCGCACCGTATGGCGCGGATCGAGCGAGCCGTAGGGATCCTGGAAAATCGCCTGGAAGCCCTTGCGCGCCTCGCGCAGGCCCGAGCGGTCGAGCGCATAGATGTTGCGGCCGGCGATGTTGACCTCGCCCGATTGCGGGCGTTCCAGTCCCATGACGGCGCGCGCGAGCGTCGACTTGCCCGAGCCGCTCTCGCCGACGATGCCGAGGCTCCGGCCGGCGGCGAGTTCAACACTGACGCCGTGCAGCACGCGCAGGCGGCTCTGTTTCGAGAAGATCGACGGGCGCGGCAGGTCGTATTCGCGCACCAGATCGGTGGTCTTGAGGATCACCTCGCTCACGGGGCCACCATCCTTTCGCGCGGATGAAAGCAGGCGGCGCGATGTTCGACGTTGTCATCGGTGTTGATCAGGTCGAGCGCCGGGATCGCCTGCCGGCAGTCCGCCTGAGCATAGGAACAGCGCTCGGCGAAGGAACAGTGCGGCGGCCGGCCAAAGGGATCGGGAACGATGCCGGGGATGGCATTCAGCCGCGGCCGTCCTTGGCTTGGCTGTCGGTCTGCAAGTGCCGCGCCGTGCGGCGAAGCGGCAAAGAGGCCGCGCGCATAGGGATGCGCCATCCGGGCAAAGACATCGTCGGTGCGCCCGGTCTCGATGATGCGGCCGGCATACATGACCGCGATGCGGTCGGTCATCTCCGAGACGACGCCGAGATCGTGGGTGATCAGCATCAGCGCCGTACCGGTGTCTTCGATCAGTTCGTCGAGCAGGTCGAGGATCTGCGCCTGCACCGTCACGTCGAGTGCCGTCGTCGGCTCGTCGGCAATCAGGAGATCCGGTTCGCAGGCGATCGCCATTGCGATCATCACGCGCTGGCGCTGGCCGCCGGAGAGCTGATGCGGGTAGAGATCGAGATCGAAGCGCGGCGCCGGCAGGCCGACCCGGTCGAGCAACGCGCGGGCCTTCTTCTCGGCATCGGCCTTGCTTTCTCCAAGGTGCAGTCGCCGGCCCTCGGCGATCTGGGCGCCGATCGACTTGACGGGATTGAGCGCGGTCATCGGCTCCTGGAAGATCATCGCCATGCGTCGGCCGCGATAGCCGCAGTATTCGGCTTCGGACAGACCAGCCAGATTGCGTCCGTCGAAGGAAAGTTCGCCCCGCACCCGCATGCGCTGCGGCAACAGGCCCATGACGGCAAGTGCGGTCATGGATTTGCCGCTGCCGGATTCACCGACGATCCCGAGGCGTTCGCCGCGGTTGAGCTTAAGATCGATGTCGCAGACGATATCGACCCGGCTCGCGCCCGCGGAGAGTTCGACCGACATGCCGGCCATCTGAAGCAAGGGTTTCGTCATCGTTGCCGCCTCACGCGCGGATCGAGAATGTCGCGCAGGCCATCGCCGAGCAGATTGAGGCCGAGCACGGCGAAGGTGATCGCGAGCCCCGGGAAGATCGCGAGCCACGGCGCCTGGTAGATGAAGGTCTGGGCGTCGTTCAGCATCTTGCCCCAGCTCGGCATCGGCGGCTGCGTACCGAGGCCGACATAGGAGAGGCCGGCTTCGGCGACGATCGCGAGCGCGAACTGGATCGTCACCTGGACGAGCAGCACGTGGTTGATGTTGGGCAGGATGTGCAGAAGCGTGATCGACACGTCGCCACGGCCGGCGCAGCGGGCAGCCTGCACATATTCGCGCTTCCAGAGGCCCATCGAGGCGCCGCGGGTCACGCGGGCAAAGACCGGGATGTTGAAGATACCGATCGCGATCATCGCATTGGTGGCGCCGGGACCGAAGATGGCGGTGATGATGACGGCGGTCAAAAGTGCGGGGAAGGCGAAGGCGAGGTCGCTCATGCGCATCACAAGACCGTCGACCCAGCCGCCGCGGGCAGCCGCCCAGGCGCCGAGCGGCACGCCGATGCCGGCGCCGACGAGCACCGCGACGATCGACACCGAGATCGAGTTGCGGGCGCCGACCATGATCATCGACAGGATGTCGCGGCCGAAGTTGTCGGTGCCGAACCAGTGCGCGAGGCTCGGTCCCTGCAGCTTGTCACGGAAGTTCATCGCGGTCGGCGAATAGGGCGTCCAGACAAAGGAGATGAGCGCCATCGCCACGAGGATCAGGGTGACAGTGGTGCCGATCGTCAGGTTTCGGCTGCCGATGAGCTTGGAGATCAGGCCGGGTTCGGAGGTTGTTGCCGAGGTGGACATCAGTGGCCTCCTCGCGACAGCCGCGGATCCAGGTAGCCATAGACCAGATCGACGAGGAAATTGATGGTGATGACCGAAGCCGCAAGTAGCGTCACCAGCGTCTGCACGGTGACCAGGTCGCGCTGTGCGATCGCCTGGAACACGAGGCGGCCGATGCCCGGCAGGTTGAAGACGTTCTCGATGATGATCGTACCGGCAAGCAGGAAGGAAAACTGCAGCCCGATGATGGTGACGACCGGGATCAGCGCATTCGGCACGGCATGCTTCCAGAGCGCGCCGGAGCGGCTGAGCCCCTTGGCCCGGGCGGTGCGGATGAAATCCTCGCCGAGCGTCTCGATGACGGCGGAGCGGGTGACGCGCCCGAGAATGGCGGCAAGCGGCAGGCCGAGTGCGAGTGCCGGGAGAATGAGCGAATGCAGGCCGTTCCAGATGCCGCCTTCCCAGCCGGCAAAGCCGGAGGCCGGGAACCAGGCGAGCTTCAGCGCAAAGAGCAGGATGAAGAGCAGCGCCAGCCAGAAGTTGGGGATCGCGACGCCGACCTGGGCGATGCCCATGACGACGGTGTCGCCGGCCTTGCCGCGGTTGGCGGCGGCATAGACGCCGATGGCGATGGCGACGACGACGGAGATCGCCATGGAGAGCAGCGCCAGCGGCAGCGTCACAAGGATGCGCGGTCCGAGCAGCTCGCGGATCGGCACGGAGTAGGTGAGGCTCATGCCGAAATCACCGACGACGAAGCCGCCGATCCAGTGGAGGTAGCGGATCCAGATCGGCTGATCGAGGCCAAGCTGCCGGTGCAGCGCCGCGATCGCGTCGGCGTCGGCATTCATGCCGAGCATCAGCACCGCCGGGTCGCCCGGCAGCACCTGCATCAGCAGAAAGACGATGACTGAGGCAACCAGCGTCGTCAGGACGAGCGACACGAGGCGACCGCCAATGAAGGAAATCACATCAACCTCCCGGAAAGAGCGGGCGTTGACCGGCGCCGGGTGCGCCAGTCAACGGCAGGTCCGCGCCGACCCCTCGTGGAAGGGGCCGGTGCCATTCCTTAGTTTTCCCAATAGGTCTGGGTCTGGTCGTCGGCCGGCACCGGCATGTTCTTCCAGAGACCCTTCACCTTCTTGTTCCAGACGCCGATCTTCGGCAGCGCGTAGAGGAACACGTTCGGTTCGTCCGCTGCCAGCTTGCGCTGGAGCTGTCCGATCAGATCCATCTGCTCGGCTTCGGTCGAAGCGAGCGTGTAGGACTTGTAGAGCGCCTTGTATTCCGGGTTCTGGTAGTTGAAGTAGTACTTGTCGCGGGCGTAGATATCGAGGTCGCGGGCCTCCGCATGGGCGATGATCGTCGCGTCGAAGTTCGAGTTCTTGAACACCTGATCGAGCCATTGCGCGAACTCGATCGGCACGAGGTTCACCTTGACGCCGACTTCGGCAAGCATGGCCGCGATGATCTCGCCGCCACGGCGGGCATAGGCCGGCGGCGGCAGCATGATGGTGATCTCGAGGTTCTGAACGCCCGCTTCCTGCAGCAGTTGCTGCGCCTTGCCCGGATCATAGGGGTAGGTGTCGTTGAGATCGACGTAACCGGGCTCGACCGGCGAATAATGCGAGCCGATGGTCGTGCCGAAGCCCGAATACGTGCCTTCGACCAGCGCCTTGCGGTCGATCGCATGGGCGAGAGCCTGGCGGACGCGCACGTCGTCGAAGGGCTTCTTCGCATTGTTGAGCGCGAGCACCACCTTGCCCGAGGTGCTGCCGACCTCGACCTGCAGGTTCGGGTCGCTCTGGAACTGGCTGACCAGTTCTGCGGCCTGGAACATCGGGAAGGCATCGACGTTGCCGGCAAGAACGGCGGCGGCCGCCGCCGACGGGTCGCTGATGAACTTGAAGGTCACTTCGCTGAGCTTTGCCGGTTCGCCCCAGTAGTCGGCGTTCTTTTCAAGCACGACCTTGTCGCCCTTGGCCCATTCCTTGAACTTGAACGGGCCGGTGCCGACCGGCTTGGTCTTGTTGTCGGCGGCCGACGACGGCGCGATCATGACCGCGTCGCCCCAGGCCATGTTGAAGAGGAAATTCGAGGCGGGGCGCTTCAGGGTCACGACGGCGGTCGCCGGATCCGGGCATTCGGTCTTTTCGATCGGCTCGAACAGGCCCTTCTGCGCATTGGTGGAATCGGCCGAGACGGCGCGCTCGTAGGAGAACTTCACGACCGAGCAGTCGAATGCGGTGCCATCGTGGAACTTGACGCCCTGGCGAAGCTTGAAGCTGTAGGTCTTCTGGTCGTCGGAGATCGTCCAGCTCTCGGCGAGCAACGGCTTTACCGTGCCGTCCTCCACGACGCGGACGAGCCCTTCGAACAGGTTGCCGTAGGTGATGTAGCGGATCGGCGCTGCGGCGCCGGCGGTCGGGTCGAGGCCCGGCGGCTCCAGCACCTGGCCGACGGTGATCGTATCCTTGGCCATCGCCGTCGTCAGCGACGCGGCGATGAAGCACGAGGCAAGCGCCCATTTCGTCAAGTTCATCATGGTTCCCCCGCTTTGCGGTTTGGTTGTTTATGGTCCCAGTAAGTCAATCGAAGCAATCAGATCGAGCGGCCGCCGTCGACATCGAGCGCCACGCCGGTGATCATCGATGCCTGCGGCGAGGCGACGAAGAAGGCGGCCTCGGCAAGATCCTCGGGCTTCAGCAGGCGTCCGAGCGGAATGGAGTCGCGGAACTTCTTGCGGATCTCCTCGGTGTCCTCGCCCATGAAGGTCGAAAGCAGCGGCGTTTCGCCGGCGACCGGGTTGAGCGCGACGACGCGGATGTTGAAGGGCGCAAGCTCGATCGCCAGTGCCTTCGTGGCGGAGACCACCCAGCCCTTGGTCGCATTGTACCAGGCAAGGTTCGGACGCGGCCGGTTGGCGCCGGTCGACGCGACGTTGACGATGACGCCCGCCTTGTTGTCCTTCATGTGCGGCAGCAGCGCTCGCGTCATCAGGTAGACGCCGCGCACATTGACGCCGAGGATGCGGTCGAATTCGTCGGGCTCGACCAGTTCGGCATTCTGCGGCTTGTGGCCGATGCCGGCATTGTTGATCAGGATGTCGATGCGCCCGAACTTTTCGAGGCCGGCCGCTACGGCGGCTGCGACATCCGTTTCCTTGGCGATATCGGCGACCACGGCGAAGGCGTTCGCGCCAAGCGCCTTGGCGACGCGCTCTGCGCCCGTGGCATCACGATCGACGACGATGACCTTGGCGCCGCCCTCGACGAAGCGCTTCGCAATGCCCTCGCCAAAGCCCGAACCTGCGCCGGTGATGAGAGCGACTTTACCTTCTAGTGACACGTGTTTCTCCTCAGGCAATCATGGTTGGAGCGGGATGGAGCGGACACCGCCCCATCCCGTTCTAGCCGTGGTAGACAGAAATGGTTTTCATGCTGGCAAAGCCGTAGAGGGCCTCGAAACCCTTCTCGCGGCCATGACCGGATTTCTTGACGCCGCCGAAGGGCAGCTCGACGCCGCCGCCGGCGCCGTAGTTGTTGATGAACACCTGGCCGGCGTGCACTGCGCGCGCCAGGCGCAGCTGCCGTCCGCCGTCATTGGTCCAGACGCCGCAGACGAGGCCATAGGCGGTGCCGTTGGCAAGGCGGATCGCCTCCTCTTCGCCGTCGAACGGCATGATTACCTGCACCGGGCCGAAGATCTCTTCCTGCACCGTGCGGTGTTCGTGCGGCACGTCGCGCAGCAATGTCGGTGCGACATAGGCACCCTGCGAGGGCGCATCGGCGACGATCTGGCCCTGGGCCGCGACCTTCAGGCCATCCTTGGCGGCGTCTGCAAGGAAGCTCTCGATGATCGCCTTCTGCCTCGGCGAGACGACGGGACCGACCGCGAGGTCGCTGCCGGCCGGGCCGACCTTGAGCGCGCGGTAGCGTTCGCTCATGCGTGCCACCACCTCTTCGTAGACGGCGCGCTCGACGAGGATGCGCGACGAGGCCGAGCAGGTCTGGCCGGCGTTCTGGATGCCGGCATTGACAAGGAAGGGAACAGCGCGGTCGAGGTCCGCATCGGCAAAGACGATCTGCGCCGACTTGCCGCCGAGTTCGAGCGTCACCGGCACGGCGTTTTTCGCCGCAGCGGCCTGCACCATTTCGCCGGTGCGCACCGAGCCGGTGAACGAGATGTGGTTGACGTCAGGATGTTCCGAGAGGGCGGCACCCGCTTCCGAGCCGAAGCCGGTGACGATGTTGAGCGCGCCCGACGGCAGGCCCTCTTCCTCGGCGATGCGGGCAAACTCGAGGATCGTGAGGCAAGCCTCTTCCGCGGGCTTGACGACGGCGGCGTTGCCCATGGCAAGGGCTGCACCCAGGCTGCGGCCGAGGATCTGCATCGGATAGTTCCAGGGGATGATATGGCCGGTGACGCCGTGCGGCTCGTAGACCGTCAGGACGGTGAAGCCGTTCTGGTAGGGGATGGTGTCACCATGCACCTTGTCGGCGGCGCCGCCATAAAATTCGAGATAGCGGGAAAGCGCCACCACGTCGGCGCGCGCCTGCGTCAGCGGCTTGCCGACGTCGCGCGCCTCAAGCTCGGTCAAGAGGTCGATGTTGCGCAGCACGGCCGCCGAAATCCGGGTCAGCACCCGGCCGCGCTCGGTCGGCGTCATGCGTCCCCAGTCACCGGCAAGCGCTGCGCGGGCCGAACGCACGGCGAGATCGATATCGTCCCGGGTACCGCGGGCGATGCGTGCAAATTCCTGGCCGTTGGAAGGATCCCGCACCGGGATGAACTCGCCGCCCGTTGCGTCCTGCCACTTGTTCGCGATGAAATTGCCGTAGGTCTTCACAGTCATGCCTCTTCGTCAGTCCCGCGCTCTTCAAGCAGCGCCTTCAATCTCATGGCCGTCGCGTTGATATGGGCGCGGGCCAGTTTCTCGGATTCATCAAGGTTCCGTGCGGCGATCGCCTCGACGATCAGCCCGTGTTCGGCGACCGCCGTGCTTGCCCGTTCGCTGGAAAGCGAAAAGGCCGGCGCAAAGACCTGTGAGGTCATGCGCAGAAGCGGCCCGAGCGCTGCGAGCGACGCATTGCGCGAGGCACTGACAATCGCCTCGTGAAAGACGACATTGGACTGGGTATAGGCGCCGGGATCCCAGTTTTCGACGATCTTGCGCTGGCGCTCGACCTGCTTTGCCAGATCCTTGATTTCGGCCGCGGTTGCGCGTTCGGCGGCGTTGCGCGCCGCCACGCCGTCCATCGCCTCGCGCACCGCATAGGCGTCCAAGAGTTTCGGCAGGTCGGCCGTCGCCACGCGCACGCCGCTGCCCGGCTTGTTGACGACCAGCCCATCGCGCTCCAGCACCCGCAAGGCTTCGCGCAGCGGCGTGCGGCTTATGCCGAACTCGGCAGCGATCTTCTCCTGGCGGAGCGTCGCGCCGGGCGCATAGACGCCGGCATAGATACGTTCGCGAAGAGCCTGGGCCACTTCGTCGAGCAGGCGTGACTGGCTTCGCCATTCGAAGGATTGGTTCATCGATCCCTCCCAAGATCGAGGCAAATTGTATCCAGGATACAGGCCGTGTCAATCCGCTGATGGCATGTAAGTCCCAGGGATTAACGGGAAGCGCTCGCCACGCCTTCGCCTTCGGCAAATCTCGAACTGCACCGACGCGTTGACGCGCCGCTCGCCGCGGCTTCTATTAGGAACAGCTGTGATGGGAGGCTGGCCGTGCAGATGCTTGATTGGATTGCGATTATCCTGTTCCTCGTGACCTGGGCGGGGCTGGAGCCGATGATGGCGCTTGGCTGGCCGCGCCGGACTGACAGCCTGATGTTGGACATGGTGCGTGTCCGACAGGCGTGGATGCGCGAAGTGCTCACGCGGGACACCAACTTCATCGGCGACGCGGCCATCCTCGGTCACACGATCAATTCGGCGTCGTTCTTCGGTTCAGCCAATCTCATCGTCATCGTCGCCATGAGCAGCGCGCTTTTCATCCAGCCGACGATCGGCCTCCAGTCGGGCATCATCGCGATGTTCGCGCCGATCGAGCCGTTGTGGCTGTTTCAATGCAAGGTGCTGCTCGTCATGGCGACCTTGCTGCGCGGGCTGTCCGAATTCATCTGGGCTGTCCGGCAGATCAACTATTGCCTCGCGGCGATCGGAGCGAGCCCGTCGCGCGAAGAAGCCCGCGATATCGCCGCATGGGCCCACGCCCTGTCGCTGATGATCAATCCGGCCCTTCGCTCCTTCAGCCAGGGCGTCCGCTCCTATTACTTCACCGTTGCCGCCGCGCTCTGGTTCCTGGGGCCGATCGCCTTTCTTATCGCCATCGTCGGCTCGGTCGCGCTTCTCGTCTGGAGGCATAGCTGGTCGGATACAGCCAAGGGCGTCATGGAGGTGCGCAAGCTGCTCGACGAGAGCGATCAGGCGGCCGCGGCGGCAGAACCCTCAACAGCCGTCCGTACTCCGGCGGCAAACAGCTGAGGGTTTTTGGCGTGACCGGTTGGATTTGGCCGGCGAGGTAACCACCTAGTATCCGTAACGCTCTGGAGGCGATCGCCCATGTCCGACAAACCGATCAAGATTCCCGGTCCCGATCACCCGATCACCATCGCGCAAAACCCGGCGCGGGTCGTTGTCAAACTCGACGGTCGCGTCGTTGCCGACACGCGCAATGCACTGATTTTGCGGGAGGCGTCCCATCCGCCGGTGCAGTACATCCCACGTGAGGACGTCGACATGTCGTTGCTTGAGCGCACCGATCACGCATCCCACTGCCCCTACAAGGGCGACGCTTCCTATTACAGCATCACCATTGGCGGCGAGCGCGCGAAGAACGCCGTCTGGACTTACGAGGACCCGCACGCGGCGGTCGCCGAAATCCGAAACCGGGTGGCCTTCTATCCGGATCGGGTGGATACGATCGAAGAGCTTCGGCCCTAGGCGCGAAAGGGCGCCCCGCCGCCCGCGCGTCGCCGCGTGACGGTTGTTGGAAGCGGGAGCGGGGTGACCCTACTTGCTCCGGACCCGAAACGTCTCGCGCACCGCTTTTAGGAACTCCGTCACTTTCGGCAGGTCGCCCAGTTGCTGGTGGTAGAGGTAGTAGAGGGGCGTGGGCGGCCCGGACCATTCGGGAAGAACCGGGACAAGTCTTCCTGCCGCTACGCCGTCGGCGGCGAGCGCGTCGCTCAGCATGCCGATACCGAGACCTTCGGCGATCAGGCGTTCGCCGATCGCCGGATCGTCGACGACGATGGATGGCGGACGCTCGAGCGTGAAATGCCTTATGCCATCTGTCAGCACCCAGTGTGCCAGCTCCCGGCGCATGCGGGTCCGGTGGGCGATAAGCGCGACCTGCATCAGGTCCTCGGGCGCGGACAGCGCCAATCCGGCGCAATAGCCTGGTGCGGCATAGAGGCGCTGTTCGATCGTTCCGATTTTCCGGTAGATCATCTCGCTGTCGACGGGTTCGCCCATGCGCAGCGCCACGTCGACGCTCTCGCCGATCAGGTCGACATTGTGGTGCGTCGTCTGCAGGTCGACCTGGACGTCGGGGCAAAGCTGTGCATAGCGCTTCAGGATCGGCGGCAGAAAGGTGCGGGCAAAGGCGACCGATGTCGCCACCCGCAGGCGCCCACGCGCCGTGCCGTCGGCGGGTCCGAAACCGGCAATGCCGCGATCGATGAGCTCCACCGCCCCGCCGATCTGTTCCAGCAGATGGTTGCCCGCCTCGGTGAGCGAGACACGGCGCGTCGAACGCAACAAAAGCGCGACACCGAGCGCGGTCTCAAGCTCCTGCAGCCGTCGGCTGACCGTGCTTGGCGGAAGATGAAGGCGAAGCGCCGCTGAGGAAAAGCTCTCGGTACGGGCAACCTCGAGGAAAATCCGGAGGCTGTTGAGATCGGCAGACAGAGGAGATTTCATGCGTTTCCGGAACAATCACTTCCACGATCGCAGGATAATCGACCGACGGTTGAATTGATAGCGTCTCGGCATCCAATCGAAGGAGCCGATCATGACCACCCGCAGACAAGCCCTTGGCCTTCTCGCCGCCACCGCCCTCTTGCCGCTGGCGCCGCGGTTTGCCTTTTCCGCCGCGCCATTCTCGACCGTCGCCAATGCAGGTTACTATCGCTTCCGCTTCGGAAAGTTCGAAGTCACCGCCTTGTCGGACGGCACCCTGGCACTGCCGATGACGAAGATCTATCAGAACGAACCGGAAGGCGAGCTGCAGCGCAGACTGGACGCGAACTTCCTCGGCAAGGAGCCGCATCTGTCGATCAACGCCTATCTCGTCAACGACGGCGAACGGCTGGTGCTGATCGATGCCGGGTCGGGCGCCCTGCTCGGTGCCGCCGCCGGCAAGCTCTTGCGGCATCTCATCGCCTCCGGCTACCGGGCCGATCAGGTCGACGCGGTGATCCTGACCCACGTGCACGCCGACCACTCCGGCGGCCTGACCGTCGACGGCAAGCCGCAGTTTCCGAATGCGGAAATCCACCTTGCCGATCGCGAGTACCGGTACTGGATCGAGCAAGAGGGCGTGACGGGGATGACCGAGGCGCAGAAGACCGATTTCCAGCGGGCGCACGATGCCCTCGTTCCCTATATCGACGCCGGAAAAGTGAAGCGTTTCGCCGACAATGCGGACGTCTTGCCGAACCTTGGATCGACCTTGCGCGCCGGGCACACGCCCGGGCATTCATCCATCGTGCTGAAAGCGGATGACGGCCAGCGCCTCGTCTTCTGGGGCGACATCATCCACGGGGATTACATCCAGTTCGACACGCCTGACGTCTTCGTCAGCTTCGACGTCGACGGCACCGCCGCGGCAGCGACGCGTGCCGTGGCACTGGCGGATGCGGCCGATGGGCGATACCTCGTTGCCGGTGCGCATCTGCCATTCCCCGGCGTTGGCCATGTGGCGCGCGACGAGACGCTCTATCGCTTCGTCCCCTGGAACTACGTCGAGTAGCGGGTGGCAGCTTAGGCCTTGTCTACGAGATGACGTTGCGGACGAAGGTCACGACGTCGTCGCCGTCATTGATGTAGGCATAGGCCTGGGCCGAGCTGAAGACCGTGAAGGTGCCGCTTGCGTAGCGCTTGCGCTCGCCCGAGAGCTCCAGCGTCAGGGCGCCTTCCGTCACGAACAGCATCTCATGCCAGCCCTGCGGGTCGGGCTCGGCGTCGTAGCGTTCGCCGGGCGCCAGCGACCACAGCCACATCTGGGCTTCGCTCGCTGCCGGGGTGGATGCCAGCAGCCGCGCTTCGCTTTCCGCTTGGCGGCCGCGCCAGGTCGCCGCGTCGATATTGTCGCGGGAGTGACGCGACGGGTCCCGGACGAGATCGACGAAGCCGATATTCATCGCTGCCGCCAGCCTGTCGAGGCTCGAGAGGCTGATATTGGCGTCGCCCCCTTCGACCGCCACGATCATGCGCCGGCTGATGCCCGATGCCTCTGCCAATGCCGCCTGGCTCAATCCGGCTGCGAGCCGGATCCGCTTCAGGTTCTCGGCCACGTGGGACAAAACGTCGGATCGATCTTGACTGTGCAATATATTGCTCATAACGTCTTTCTACAGGGATCGAACACCAAATGCCACAGCCATTTCCAGGGGCTTCCGTCAGCGACGGCGGGCTGCTGCGGAGCCGTGTCGGCATCATCGGTTCATGTCACAGGAAACGGCAATTCTCAACGAGCGTGCCCCGCACGGTTTCGGTTCGGGCGCCGGCATGCCCGAACATGTCTCAAGAATTCGAAAGGACGCATGCCATGAAAATCCGCGACTTCGGCGTCGAGATCTGGATGAACCGCTACGAGAACCATTGCGAATGGAACCTCGCCGAGACCTGCGTCGAATCGCTGACCGTGGCGGAACTCCTGGATATGGCGGGCAAGACGGACGCTATCCTTTCCGAACTGCTGCCGCTGAAACTGACCTATGGCGCTATCGAGGGGTCCGAGCGGCTGCGCGGCCTGATCGCCGGCCTTTACGCGAAGCAGGCGATCGAAAACGTCGTCACCACCCACGGCGCGATCGGCGCCAATGCCCTTGTTCACGCGACGCTCGTCGAGCCGGGCGACCGGGTGATTTCGGTGCTGCCGACCTACCAGCAGCACTATTCGATCCCCGAGAGCTACGGTGCCGATACGCAGATCCTGAGATTGACCGAAGCGACCGGCTTCCTGCCCGATCTGGAGCAGCTGCGGCGGCTGGCGATCCCGGGTACAAAGCTTATCGCCATCAACAATCCCAACAATCCGACCGGCGCGCTGATGGACCGCGCCTATCTCGAAAGGATCGTCGCGATCGCGCGCGCCTCGGGCGCCTGGATCCTCTGCGACGAGGTCTATCGCGGCACGGATCAGCAGGGCGACGGGCTGACCGCGTCGATCGCCGACCTCTACGAAAAGGGCATCAGCACCGGCAGCATGTCGAAGACCTTTTCGCTCGCCGGCCTCAGGCTCGGCTGGATCGGCGCGCCTCCGGAACTGATCCGCGCCGTTTCGGTCCATCGCGATTACAACACCATCAGCGTCGGCATGCTCGACGATCACTTCGCGGCAATCGCGCTTGAGAACAAGGACAAGATTCTCGCCCGCAGCCAGAGCATCACCCGCACCAACCTCGCCATTCTCTCGGACTGGGTGGAGGAGGAGCCGCTGATCTCCTGGGTCAAGCCACAGTCGGGCACGACGGCGCTTCTGAAATACGACCTGCCGATGACATCCGAGGCCTTCTGCCTCGAACTGCTCCAGCGCACCGGCGTGATGTTCACGCCGGGCAGTGCGATGGACATGGAGGGCTACCTCCGGATCGGCTACGCCAACAATGAGGGCATCCTGCGCGAAGGGCTGAAGCGCGTCTCCGCGTTCTTGCGGGAGCAACAGGCGGCCGCTGCCTGAGGGGGCTCAGGGCGCGATATCCAGTTCCGGGTAACGGCGGAAGATACCGTCCTCGTTGAAGGCCAGCCGTCGCGATGAGGCGAGATAGGCGGCGATGTTCGGCCGGGCTTTCACCGAGGCATGCAGTTTCATGAGGTTCGGGTAGCTCTCCTCATAGTGCCGCATCGCCTTGGCAAAGGCATAGCGGAGCCCCTCGATCACCTGGAACAGCGATAGGTCGACATAGGTGGTGGTGCGGCCTACTGCATGTCCGCCGCCCTCAGGGTTTTGCGCGAGAATCCGCTCGAAGTAACCGAGATACTTCGGGATGCGGTTGGTGACGAATTCGAATGCGCGATCCCTAGCCTCCGCCTTCTGCTCCTCATAATATTTCGAAGTCGCGATCGGATGGTGCGTGTCATGCACTTCGGCGATGAAGTCGGTGACGGTGAGCTGCAGGCCGTTGGCAAAGCACCGCAGCGCCTCATCGTCAGGCGCAAGGCCGACCTTGGGGCCGAGGTAGAAGAGGATGTTGGCCACATGCGAGATGGTCTGGTCGCCGTCTCGCAGGAAGGGCGGCGCAAAGGGCACGTACGCCTCGGTGGTGCTCTCCATCCGTTTCAGCATCTCACTGGTGCCGCGGCCCGTCGCGCGCGTGACATCGACGTAATCGGCGCCGGCGTCCTCGAGTGCCAGCCGGACAAATTCACCGCGCCCCTGGATGCCGTCCCAGTAGTACAATTCATAGGTCATGATGCCTCGATCCCGTTCTGCATACCCGGTTGATATAGGCGCCGCGGCAGCGGTGGCGAGGGGAGGCCCGACTTCGACGCGTGCTCTGTCGAACAGGGCCGGTCCCATGCTAAGGCGCTATGAACACGTGCGGTCGGTTGGGGGTAAGTCTGGGTGAGCAAACCGAACTATCGCGACATTGCCGAACTCGCGGGCGTCGGAACCGCGACGGTCGAGCGGGTTTTGAACGGGCGCGGCGGCGTTCGTCCGGAACTGGTGGAAAAAGTGGTCGTGGCCGCGCGCGCGCTCGCCTATCCGCGAACCCTTCCCGATGCCCATCGCGGGCTGCTGCGCATCGACGTGCTGATGGTCCGTCCGGAGACGACCTTCTATCGCCGCCTGTCCCAGGCGTTCCAGCGCATCGCCGAGACGCTCGACCCGCTCGTCGTCGTGCATCGCAGTTTTGCCGAGGAAATGAAGCCGGAAGAGATAGCCAGGCGCATCCTTTCAACGGAGGTCAGCCGCGCCGGATTGATCCTCGCCGTGCCGAACCATCCGCTGATCAGCGCCGCCGTCGAAGCCGTAATCGCGCGCGGCGTGCCTGTTGTCCACGTCGTGACAAGGGCCTCGGACAGGTTGGGCGAATTCGTCGGCATCGACAACCACGCAGCCGGACGGACGGCGGCACTCTTCATCGCGCGCATGGCGCGCCGAGCCGGACCCGTCGTCGCCCTCTGCCACCCGATCTACCAGGTCCATCGCGATCGGCTCAGCGGCTTTTCCGACTACTTCGCGACGCATCCGGGCGAGCGCCAGTTCGAGTGGCTGGGCTTCACCCGCGACGAGGAGCACTACGGCGCCGAAGCGCTGCGGTCCGCGCTCGAGATGTATCCTGATATGGCCGGGCTCTACAATGCCGGCGGCGCCAACGCGGCGCTGATAGACGTGCTTCGCCGCCACAAGCGCGGAAGTGAGATCTTCTTCGTCGGCCATGAACTGACCGACTATACGCGCAAGGCGCTTGGCGACGGCATCATGGATGTGGTGCTCGACCAGGCGCCCGAGGCGCAGGCTCGTCGCTCGCTAGACCTGATGCTGCGCCGGATCGGGCTTTCCGAGATGGAGCCGGACACCGCGCCCATTCGCTTCATCACCATCACCGCCGAGAGCCTTTGATCTGATTTGATCAAACAAGGCTTCGCCGTCCCAAGCGCCTCCTGCTAGATTTTTGTCAAGAAGGAGAGTGCGGATCCGAGGCAACCGGACAGTCTTCTCCTTCATCGGAATTTGGGCGGAGCGCACGCGGTCCGCCGGGAGGAGAGCGCCATGGACGATCTGAAGTATGGAACCCGCAACAAGCGCGGCGACTGGGCGCCGAACGAGCCGATCGAAACGGCACCGCTGTTTGCTTTCCCACCAAAACTGCTGGCGCTCATCAAGTGGCTGCCGCATTATTTCTTTCCGTGGAACGCGATCTTCGCCGCTTCCGCCGTCGCCTACTGGGCCTGGGTGATCCCGCCGGTCGAGACGATGCAGAGCCTGAGCTTCGGCTGGATCGCCTGGCTCTATGTCGTCAACGCGGCTTGCGTCTTCCTGTTCTACGGCGCTTTCGAACTGCATCTCTATGTGCTGAAGCGACAGGAAACGCGCTTCAAGTACAATGGCAAGTTCCCGGCCGAGCAGAAGAGCAAGGCCTTCTGGTTCGAAAGCCAGAACCTCGACAACATCCTGCGCACGTTCCTCTCAGGCGTCACCATCTGGACCGCCGTCGAAGTCGCCATGCTCTTTGCCTATGCCAATGGCTACGCGCCGTGGCTCACCTTCGCCGACAACCCCTGGACGCTCGCTTTGGTCGCGCTCGTCGTGCCAATCATCCACGAGTTCCACTTCTTCTGCATTCATCGGCTCATCCACACGCCGTTCCTCTACAAGTGGGTGCATTCGGTCCACCACAATTCGGTGAACCCGTCGCCGTGGTCGTCGCTGTCGATGCATCCGGTCGAGCACCTGCTCTATTTCGGCACCGCCTTCTATCACCTGGTCCTGCCGTCCAACCCGGTCCTGATGCTCTACCAGCTTCACTATGCGGGCTTCGGCGCCATTCCCGGCCATGTCGGCTTCGACAAGGTCGAGGTCGGCGAAGAGACGCTGGTCGATAGCCACGCCTATGCGCATTACCTGCACCACAAATATTTCGAGGTGAACTACGGCGATGCCCTGATCCCGCTCGATCGCTGGTTCGGCACCTGGCACGACGGTTCCAAGGAGGGCGAGGCGCGGATGCAGGAACGCTACCGCAAGCGCAAGGAAAAACTCGCTCGCCGCAAGGCACGCAACACCATCGGGGAGGCAGCAGAATGAGCAACGTGATCACCTGGGTTCCGGCTTGCAAGCTGGACGACATCGAACAGGAAGGGGCGATCCGCTTCGACCATGGCGGCCGCACCTACGCGATCTACCGCGGCCCCGACGACAGCGTCTATTGCACCGCCGGTCTCTGCACCCACGAAGCCATCCATCTCGCCGATGGGTTGGTGATGGACTACGAGGTGGAATGTCCCAAGCATTCCGGTGCCTTCGACTATCGCACCGGTGAAGCCATCAGGCTTCCGGCCTGCGAGAATCTCAAGACCTATCCCGCCGAAATCGTCGACGGGGAGGTCCGCGTGGCCCTCGGCTGAGGTCGAGCACGCAAGCACTGACCGGGCCCGCGGGGCCCCCGGAATGCGCTCGGGTGATCCGGCACCCATCGGGAGGAAATCATGAAATCCATGTGCCTGGCGGCAGCGCTTGCCGCCTTGTTGGGAAGTGCTGCCTCGGCGGAGACGATCGGCGTCTCGATGCAGAGCTTTGACAACAACTTCCAGACCCTGCTTCGTGAAGGCATAAGCGCCCGGGCGTCTGAAGCCGGCGGTGTCAGTGTTCAGATCGAGGACGCCCAGACCGACATCTCCAAGCAGCTCAACCAGGTCAACAACTTCATCGCGTCCGGCGTCGACGCGATCATCACGACGCTCGCCGATACCTCGGCCGCGCCCGGCATCAGCGAGGCGGCGGAGAAGGCCGGTATCCCGCTCGTCTATCTCAACCTTGAGCCTGACAATGTCGCCAGACTGCCGCAAAAGCAGGCCTATGTCGGCAGCCGGGAGACCGATTCCGGCAAGCTGGGCGCGGAAGCTGCCTGCTCACTGCTGAAGGAAAAGGGCAAGGCCGGCGATGCGCAGGTCTATATCCTGATGGGCGACCTTGCCCACCAGGCCTCGCGCGATCGCACCTCGTCGTTCAAGGAAACGTTGGCTGCCGGCGACTGCAAGGGCGTGACGATCGCCGACGAACAATCGGCCGCCTGGACGCGAACCACTGCGATGGATCTCACCACCAACTGGATCACCGCCGGTCGGCCGATCGACGTGGTCTTTGCCAACAATGACGAAATGGCGATCGGCGCCATCCAGGCGCTCAAGGCCGCCGGCGTGTCGATGGACGACGTGATCGTGGTCGGCATCGATGCGACGCAGGATGGCCTTGCCGCCATGGCCGCCGGCGATCTCGATGCGACGGTGTTCCAGAACGCCAGGGGCCAGTCGGCAAGTGCGCTCGATGCCGCCGTTGCGCTGGCGCGCGGCAAGACCGTCGAACGCGAAGTGATGGTTCCCTTCGAGCTCGTCACGCCCAGGAACATGGCCGACTACGCGACCCGCAACTGATCCTCCGACTGCATGTTTTTGTCCTTTGCCGTAGCCGGTCGAAGGACAGAAACATGCGGGAGTTCAAAAGTTCTGCAGCGACCTTGGCGCGTCTGATCCGACGCGCGGCGCTGTGGGCCGGCGCATGTCTCCTGCCTGCGCCGGCCACCTTTTTCCCTAAGCGGGATGAGGAAAAGTGCGGTTTTCCGCCCGCATCCCGTTCCACCCATGATTTATGGAGCCATGCCATGGACCGCATCGTCATCATCGGCGCCGGGGAATCCGGCACGCGCGCGGCCTTTGCGCTGAGGGAATCCGGGTTTACCGGCAGCGTCACGCTGGTCGGCACCGAACCGCATCTGCCCTATGAGCGCCCGCCGCTGTCGAAACCTGTCAACGGCGCGGTGCAGATGAAGCCGATCTGCGGCGCCGAGGCTCTGAAGGCTGCCGGCATCGACTATCTCCAGGGCGTATCGGCGCTGAACGTCGATCCGCATGCCCGGTCCGTGGCCTTGAGCGCGGGGGGAACGCTCACCTATGACAAGCTGCTGCTTTCCACTGGTGCCCGCCCGAGACGGCTGACGTGTCCCGGCTCGGAGCGCGCGCTTGATTTCCGCACCTTAGGCGATGCCGAAACCATCTTTTCGCGTGCCGCGGCAGGGCAGAACGTTGCGATCATCGGTGGTGGTCTGATCGGCATGGAGCTCGCGGCGGTGCTGCGCGGCAAGGGCATAGATGTCGGCATTATCGAAATGGCGCCGAAGCCGCTCGGACGCGCGGTTCCGGCACGCTTTGCTGCAAGGTTCCACGCCCGGCACCAGGCCGAAGGTGTCGGCTTCCATCTCGGGCAGGGCATCGCCGAAATCACCGACGATGCGGTTGTTCTCGCCGACGGCGGCAAGGTGCCGGCCGATATCGTCGTCGCGGCGATCGGCGTCCAGCCGGACACAGCACTTGCCGAGGCGGCAGGGATTGCCGTCGGCAACGGTATCCTGACGGACGGTCATCTGCGCACCAGCGACCCGAACATCTATGCGTCAGGCGATTGCGCCGCCGTGGCCCAGCCGGGCGGCGGCCATGTGCGGTTTGAAAGCTGGCGCAATGCCCGCGCCCAGGCGGAGGCAGCGGCCCGCAACATGGCCGGCGGCAAGGAGATCTTTGCCGCGATCCCCTGGTTCTGGACTGATCAATACGATCTCGGCCTGCAGGTGGCGGGCCTGCCGCATCCGGACCATCAAAGCGTGATACGCCAACTCGAAGGCGGCGAACTCGAATTCTACCTCGATGGTGGGTGCCTCGTCGCGGCCGCAGGCCTTGGTGTCGGCAATGGCCTCGCCAAGGAGATCAAGCTGGCGGAAATGCTGATCGCCGCCGGCATCAGCCCCGATCCGGCAGTGCTCGCCGATCCCGGCGTGAACCTCAAGTCGCTCTTGAAAAGCGCGCGGGCGGCCTGATGCAGAACCTGCTTGTCTTTCAGTCGCTCTGGGCCATGGAGCGCCGGCATCCGGACGGACACGAGCGCAGTCTTGAAGAAAACATCGCTGCCATCGTCGAGGCCGGGTTCGACGGCATCAGCGCGCACTACACCAGCCGCCATGACGTTGTGCGCCTCAACGAAGCGATCCGCGGCACCGGCTTGAAGATCGAGGGCGTCTGCTTTCCGAGAAGCGTCGAGGATCTGCGCCTGACGCTGGAACTGGCCTCGGAGTTCCCGGTGAGCCATATCGACCTGCAGGCCGACATTCGTCCACGCAGGGTCGAGGATTGCCTGCCCCTGCTCGACGGCTGGATGCGGCTTGCAGAGCAGGCGCGTGTTCCCGTCTACGTCGAAACCCATCGCCACCGGATCACCAGCGACCTGCTGTTCACGCTCGACCTGCTCGACCGGCGGCCCGATCTGCCGCTCTTGGCCGACCTCTCGCATTACCTGGTCGGCCGCGAATTCGCCTTTCCGGTCGAGGACGAAAGCCACGCCCAGATCCGGCGCGTCCTAGACAATGCCAGGGCGTTCCACGGCCGCATCGGTTCGTGCCAGCAGATCCAGATCGAGCTTTCCTTTGCGCAGCATCGACCATGGCTGGAGCTCTTCCGTAACTGGTGGGCCTGCGGTTTCCGGAAATGGCGCGCCCGCGCCGCTGACGATGCCGAGCTGGTCATGACCTGCGAGCTTGGCCCCAGGCCCTATGCGATTACCGACAGGCACGGCAACGACACGACCGACCGCTGGGCCGAGGCGCTTCTGCTGCGCGAGATGGTCCGTGAAATCTGGGCGGAGAGCGCCATGCTCCCGGCGCGTGAAACAAGGGATTTGACGCCTGAAGTCGTCACTTAACGAAGGATGGCCGGAATGGCAGATTGTGCTCGAGGCCGAGCCAGGGCGGGTTCTCCGCATACATTTCGACGATCAGATCCTTGATCAGCTCGATATGGCGTGAATTGTCGCCGGCCCGATGGTTGAGAATGACCGGCGAGGTCGCACGTTCGCCCTCGACCATGCGATAATGCACGTCCGAGCGGACCTGCCGGGCCGAAGAGGGCACGACGCAGAGGCCGGCTTCCGAGGCGACGAGGCCAAGGGCGCTCTGGATCTCGCGCACTTCATGCACCTCGGCCGGGCGCACATCCTCAGCGTGAAGCAGGCTGAGCACGTGATCGGCATAACTCGGGCGCGGTTCCTTGGGATAGACGATCAGCTTCTGACCGTTGAGCGCGCTCAAGGGCAGCGGAGACGTCTCAGCAGCCAGTGGCGTGCCCTGGGGTATTGCGATCGCAAGGCGCTCCTCGCGCATGAGGATGCCGACGACATTGGGATCGTTGTGGTGGAGCCGGCCGAAGCCGACATCGATCCGGCCTTCCTTCAGCGCCGCGATCTGCTGCACCGACACCATCTCGAGCAGCCTGATGTCGAGCTCCGGCGCGTTCTGGCGCAGCTTGCGCACGAGCGTCGGCAACCCGCCATAGAGCGTGGAGGCGACGAAACCGATCGACAGCACGCGGTTCTGGTTGAGGCCGACGCGGCGCGTCGCCTCCACCATCTGCTCGACTCTCCCCAGAACTTGCAGCGACTGCTCGTAAAACAGCCGGCCTGCTTCCGTCAGCCGCACCGGCCGGCTCTTGCGGATGATCAGCGGCACGCCCAGTTCTTCCTCAAGCAGCTGGATCTGCCGGCTCAAGGGCGGCTGGGCTATGTGCAGCTGCTCGGCGGCGCGGGTGAAATTGCGCTCACGGGCGACGGCGACGAAGTAGCGAAGCTGGCGCAGATCCAATGTTACAGCCTTTATTTTCCTACCATTGCGGTATGTTGCAGTGCGGCAAGCGCATGAATGCACGTAATCTTTGCCATACTATACCGTGAAGGTATCATAGATAACCTATTTGGTGTTGGACGTCACGCGCTGCGTGGGCGCACATTCAGGTCATGAACACGACCCTTGCACCCCTTGCTCCGACCGCAGCCCTGGCCCCCGTCGTCGAACGGGTCGAAACGATACTGGTCGACCTGCCGACGATCCGGCCGCACAAGCTCTCGGTCGCGACCATGACCGGCCAGACACTGATGCTGGTGAAGGTTCATTGCAGCGACGGCACGGTTGGCATCGGCGAAGGCACGACGATCGGCGGGCTCGCTTATGGCGGCGAAAGCCCGGAATCGATGAAGCTTTCGATCGATACCTATTTCGCGCCTGTCATGGTTGGCGAGGACGCGACCCGCGTGAAGGCGCTGATGGCGCGCATCGGCAAGGCGGTGAAGGAAAACCGCTTCGCCAAGTGTGCAATCGAAACGGCGCTGCTCGACGCCCATGGAAAGCGCCTGGGTCTGCCGATCAGCGAACTACTCGGCGGCGCGCTGCGCAAGCGGCTGCCGGTCGCATGGACACTGGCGTCGGGCGATACCGCCAAGGATATTGCCGAAGCAGAGACAATGCTCGACCTTCGCCGCCACCGGATCTTCAAGCTGAAGATCGGTGCCAGGCCGTTGAAGGACGACATCGCCCATGTGGCGGAGATCAAGAAGGCGCTCGGCGACCGCGGCGCGGTGCGCGTCGACGTCAACATGGCCTGGAGCGAATTCGAGGCCGCCTACGGCATGGCCGCGCTTGCCGACGCCGGTTGCGAACTGGTCGAGCAGCCGGTTGCATCGACCGCGGCACTCGGGCGCCTCGTCCGCCGCTTTCCGGTGGCGCTGATGGCCGACGAGTCGCTGACCGGGCCTGAATCGGCCTTCGAGATTGCCAAGACCAAGGGTGCCGACGTCTTTGCCGTCAAGATCGAGCAGAGCGGCGGGCTGTTCAATGCCCAGCGCGTGGCGGCGATCGCCGATGCCGCCGGCATCGAACTCTACGGCGGCACGATGCTGGAAGGTGGCATCGGCACGGTGGCGTCAGCCCACGTATTTTCCACCTTCACCAATCTGCAATGGGGCACGGAACTCTTTGGCCCGCTGCTGTTGACCGAGGAAATCCTGTCGACCCCGCTCGATTACAGCGACTTCGAACTGACGGTGCCAGACGGGCCGGGGCTCGGGATCGAACTTGATGAAGACCGGTTGAAGTTCTTTGCGCGCGACGGGCTGCGCAAGACGATCAGCGTTGCGAAGTGAGGATCGGCCCATGCTGTTTCACGTACGAATGGACGTTCGCATTCCCCATGACTTTCCGGCTGAGCAGGCAGCGGAAATCATCGCCCGGGAAAAGGCCTATTCGCAATGGCTGCAGCAGAGCGGCAAGTGGCGGCATATCTGGCGGATCGCGGGCGAGTACGCCAACTACAGCGTCTTTGACGTCAAGGACAATGCCGAGCTGCACGAGATCCTCTTGGGCCTGCCGCTCTTCAAATTCATGCAGATCGAAGTGACGCCGCTGCTTCGGCATCCGTCGTCGGTCCGCGAGGACGATAGCTAGATTTTTGTGCGTGCCGCGGCCGGGAGGTTTGGCAAGCGGCTTGAGCTTCAAGACAATCCAAGTGGAGGATTTGATATGAGTGTGAAGATTTTCGACAAGCCGGAGACTCAAGCTTTCCTGCAGATCTTGAGCGGCCTCGACAAGGACGGCGGCAATCCGCGCGTCAAGGAGATCGTGCACCGGCTGATGTCGGACCTGTTCAAGGCGATCGACGATCTCGACATCACCCCAGACGAATACTGGACCGGCATTGCCTGGCTGAATGAAATCGGTGCGGCCGGCCAGGCTGGCCTGATTTCGCCCGGCCTCGGCCTCGACCATTTCCTCGATGAACGCCTAGACGCGATCGACGAAGCGCTCGGCATCGAGAATCAGACGCCGCGAACGATCGAAGGTCCGCTCTATGTCGCCGGCGCGCCGGCCTCGGAAGGGTTTGCCCGCCTCGATGACGGCCGCGACACCAATGGCCAGACGCTGATCATGCACGGCACCGTCTACGATGCCGCCGGCGAACCGCTGAAGGGCGCGACCGTCGAGGTCTGGCACTGCGATACCCGCGGCTTCTATTCGCACTTCGACCCGACCGGCCTGCAGGCGCCGTTCAACATGCGCCGCACGATCGTGACCGACGCCAAGGGCTGTTACAAGTTCCAGAGCATCGTGCCGCACGGATACGGCGTGCCCCCGGGCAGCCCGACCGAACAGCTGCTTTCCGCCCTTGGCCGCCACGGCCAGCGCCCGGCCCATATCCATTTCTTCATCAGCGCCGACGGCCATCGCAAGCTGACGACCCAGATCAACATCGCCGGCGACCCGCTGGTCAACGATGACTTCGCCTATGCCACCCGCGACGGCCTGGTGCCCGATGTCACCGAGCGCACCGACGAAGCGAGCATCAAGGCGAACGGTCTTTCCGGTCCCTTCGCCGAAATCGAATTCGACATCCATCTGACCTCACTGGTCAATGGCGTCGACAACCAGATCAACGAGCAGCGCAAGCGCGCCGCCGCCTGATCGTTGCCGCGGCGGCCGAACAAGCCGCCGCACCCTGACATCAGACATTGTTGCAATCGCTAGAGCCGAGCACGGATCAGCCGTTTGCGGGAGAAGAACCATGTCCGCAGTTATCGACAAAGCCCAAGCCCTCGACGACCTGCTCGCAACCGCGGTCGAGGACGATCACGAAGCCGGCACGTTCCGCTGCCGCCGCGACATCTTCACCAACGAAGACCTCTTCGAGCTGGAGATGAAGCACATCTTCGAAAGCAACTGGGTCTATCTCGCCCATGAGAGCCAGATCCCCGAGAACAACGACTATTACACCACCTATATCGGCCGGCAGCCGGTTGTCGTCACCCGCGACAAGACGGGCGAATTGCACGCCGTCATCAATGCCTGTGCACATCGCGGCGCCATGCTCTGCCGGCGCAAGCACGGCAACAAGGGCAGCTTCACCTGTCCCTTCCATGGCTGGACGTTCTCCAACACCGGCAAGCTCCTGAAGGTGAAGGACGAGAAGACCACGCAGTATCCGCCGCAGTTTGCGAAAGACGGTTCGCACGACCTGAAGCGCGTTGCCCGTTTCGAGAGCTATCGCGGCTTCCTCTTCGGCAGCCTCAACCCGGACGTTTCCTCGCTCGAAGACTATCTCGGCGAAACCAAGGTCATCATCGACCAGATCGTCGACCAGGCGCCGGGTGGCCTCGAGGTACTACGCGGCAACTCTTCCTACATCTACGACGGGAACTGGAAGCTGCAGATGGAGAACGGCTGCGACGGCTATCACGTCAGCTCCGTTCACTGGAACTATGCGGCCACCATGGGCCGGCGCAACGAGGAGGGCACAAAGGCGGTCGACGCCTCTAGCTGGAGCCGCTCGGTCGCCGGTGTCTACGGTTTCGACAACGGCCACATCCTGCTTTGGACCAACACCATGAACCCCGAGGTCCGGCCGATCTACAGCCACCGCGAGGAGATCAAGTCTCGTGTCGGCGAGGTCCAGGCGGATTTCATCGTCAATCAGACCCGCAACCTCTGCCTCTATCCGAACGTGTTCCTGATGGACCAGTTCAGCACGCAGATCCGCGTGACCCGTCCGATTAGCGTCGACAAGACCGAGATCAGCATCTTCTGCTTTGCGCCGAAGGGTGAAAATGCGGCCGATCGCACGCTGCGCATCCGCCAATACGAAGATTTCTTCAACGTCTCCGGCATGGGCACGGCCGACGACCTCGAGGAATTCCGCGCCTGCCAGCAGGGCTATGCCGGCATCACCGCGCTCTGGAACGATCTCTCTCGCGGTGCGCCGCTCTGGATCGACGGTCCGGACGAGAACGCCAAGCGCATGGGCATCGAACCCTTGCTCTCGGGCGAGCGCAGCGAAGACGAAGGCCTCTTCGTCCGCCAGCACGAATATTGGGCGAAGGTGATGCGCACAGCACTCGCCTCCAAAAAGCAGGGAGCGGTCGCATGAGGATCTCCTATGACACCGCCTGCGCCTTCCTCTACCGCGAAGCACGTCTGCTCGACGACCGTGAGTGGGACGAATGGCTGACCTGTTACGCGCCCGACGTCACCTATTGGATGCCGGCCTGGGACGATGACGATCAGCTGACCGAGGACCCGCAGTCCGAGATCTCGTTGATCTTCTATCCGAGCCGCGATGGCCTCGAAGATCGTGTCTTCCGCATCAAGACCGAGCGTTCGGGCGCCTCCACGCCGGAGCCGCGCACCAGCCACAACGTCACCAATGTCGAGCTTGTGGCCGACCGCGGCGAGGAGGCGGACTTCCGCTACAACTTCCACACGCTCAACCACCGCTACAAGGTCACCGACCATTTCTTCGGCACCATGTTCGTCACGCTGCGCAAGAGCGGCGATGGGCTGGTGATTTCGCAAAAGAAGATCGTGCTGAAGAACGACTACATCCGCCAGGTCATCGACGTCTACCACATATGACCGTCGTCACCTGACAAGACAGGACTGGGAGGAGCAACCATGGCCAGCTACAGGATCGCTTTGAATTTCGAGGACGGCGTCACCCGCTTCGTCGAATGCAGGGACGATGAGAAGGTGCTCGACGCTGCCTTCCGCAACAAGATCAACCTGCCGATGGACTGTTCCGACGGCGTCTGCGGCACCTGCAAGTGTCGCGCTGAAAGCGGCACCTACGATCTCGGCGACGACTTCATCGACGATGCCCTGACATCGGACGAGGCTGAAGGCGGCCTGGTTCTGACCTGCCAGATGAAACCGTCGAGCGACTGCGTCATCGCGGTGCCGACGACGTCGGCCGCCTGCAAGACCGGGCAGCAGAAATTTGCCGCGACCGTGGCGCGTATCATCCCGCACAATGATGCGGCGATCGTGCTGGAGCTGGACGCGGACGCAGCCCCCGCCTTTCTGCCCGGCCAATACGTCAACATCGACGTGCCCGGCTGCGGCCAGAGCCGCTCCTATTCCTTCTCCTCGGCTCCGGGCGAAACGCGTCTCGGCTTCCTGATCAAGAAGATCCCGGGCGGGCTGATGAGCATCTGGCTGGAGCGTGCCGAGGTCGGCACGAAACTCGAACTGACCGGGCCGCTTGGCAGTTTCTACCTGCGGGAGGTCCAGCGCCCGCTGCTGTTGCTCGCTGGCGGCACCGGCCTGGCGCCGTTCCTGTCGATGCTCGAGCAACTCGCCCGAACGAACCCTGACCAGAAGGTGCATCTGATCTACGGCGTCACCCGCGATCTCGATCTGGTGCTGGTCGACCATATCGAAGCCTATGCGAAGCGGCTTCCCAACTTCACCTTCTCAACGGTCGTGGCGGATGCCGCCTCCGGCCATCCGCGCAAGGGCTGGGTCACCCAGCACATGCCCGAGGACGTGCTGAACGGCGGCGATGTCGACGTCTATCTCTGCGGCCCGCCGCCGATGGTCGACGCCGTGCGCAAGCACTTCGACGACACCGGCGTGAAACCCAACAGTTTCCACTATGAGAAGTTCACGCCGAACGTCGCGGCGAAGGAGGCGGCATGAGCTCCGCTCGTTTCGAAGGACGCTTTGCTGGCAAAGCAATCGTGGTCACCGGCGCTGCACAAGGGATCGGGCGCGCCGTGGCGCTGCGTGCCGCCGCCGAGGGCGGCCGGGTCCTGTTCGTCGACCGCGCCGATTTCGTCGCCGAGGTGGCGGCGGAAGCGGGCAGCGAACGGACGGCCGCCTTTGTGGCCGATCTCGAAACCCATGAGGGGGCGGCTGCGGCCATGCATTTTGCCGCCGAACGCTTCGGCGGCATCGACATCCTGATCAACAATGTCGGCGGCGCGATCCGCATGCGCCCCTTTTCGGAGTTCGAACCGCAGCAGATCGATGCCGAAATCCGCCGCTCGCTGATGCCGACGCTCTATTGCTGCCATGCGGTGCTGCCGCACCTCTTTACCCGCGGCGGCGGTGCCATCGTCAACGTCTCGTCGAACGCCACGCGCGGCATCCACCGCGTGCCCTATTCGGCAGCCAAGGGCGGGGTCAACGCCCTCACCCAGTCGCTGGCGATGGAGCTTGCGGACCGCAACATCCGCGTTGTGGCGACAGCACCAGGAGGCACCGAGGCGCCGCCACGCCGCATCCCGCGCAATGCCGAGGGCGACAATGAGGCCGAGAAGGCCTGGATGGACGATGTCGTCGCGCAGGTGAAGCAGTCGAGCTTCATGAAGCGCTACGGCAGCATCGAGGAGCAGGTGGCTCCAATCCTGTTCCTGGCCTCCGACGAGGCCTCCTACATCACCGGCAGCGTGCTGCCGGTCGCCGGCGGTGACCTCGGCTGACAAGACCTTACCTTTCAACGCGCTAAGACCTGGGGAGGAGATGATGCGTACGATCGATGTGAATGAAGCGATAGACGGGAGCCCGCTTGGGGGCTTCCAATGGATGGTGGTGGTGCTCTCGGCGCTGCTTTTGATCGTCGACGGTTACGACGTCTTCGTCGCCGGCACGGTGCTGCCGACGCTGATCGCCGAATGGGGCCTGAGCAAACCGCAGGCCGGCGCGCTGCAGGCCTGGGCGCTGTTCGGCATGATGTTCGGGGCGCTGATCTTCGGTCCACTCGCCGACCGGATCGGCCGCAAGAAGGGCATCGCGATCAGCTTCCTGCTGTTTACGGTCTCCACGCTTCTGACCGGCTTTGCCAGTTCGCCGGAGCAGTTCAAGATCTTCCGGTTTTTTGCCGGTCTCGGCTGCGGCGGCTTGATGCCCAATGCCGTGGCGCTGATGAACGAGTATGCGCCGAAGCGTCTGCGCGGTACCCTGGTGGCACTGATGTTCTCCGGCTATTCGGTCGGCGGCATGGTCGCGGCCGGCCTCGGCATCGGCCTCATCCCGTCCTATGGCTGGAAGCCGATGTTCTTCATCGCCGCCGTGCCGCTGCTGCTTTTGCCTGTCATTCTCTGGAAGCTGCCGGAATCGCTCGGCTTCCTCATTCGCCAGGGCAAGCAGGAGGAGGCGAAGCGCATCTATGCGAAGATCGATCCGAACACGCGTCTTGATGCCGCTGACAGGCTGGTCTTCTCCGAGACGAAGGGTGCCTCGGCATCAGTCCTGGAACTCTTCCGCCATCAGCGCACGCTTCGTACCGTCATGCTGTGGGTCGCGTTCTTCTGCTGCCTGCTGCTCGTCTATCTCCTGTCGTCCTGGCTGCCGAAGGTGCTGCAGGAAGCCGGTTATGCCGAGAAGGCAAGCCTGCTCAGCCTCTTCTCGCTGAATTTCGGCGGCATGGTCGGCGCGATTGCCGGCGGCTGGCTCGGAGACCGGTTCGGCCTGCCGAAGGTGGTCGTTGGCTTCTTCGTCGCGGCCGCGTTCTCGATCGCGCTGATCGGCTTCAGTCTGCCGCCGGCGCTGCTGTTCCTGATGGTGTTCATTGCCGGCGCCACCACGATAGGCACGCAGATCCTGCTCTATGCCAGCGTGGCGCAACTCTACAATCTCTCGGTGCGCTCCACCGGGCTTGGCTGGGCCTCCGGTGTCGGCCGCATCGGCGCCATTGTCGGGCCGACGCTCGGCGGCGTGCTTCTGGCGCAGGAGTTTCCGCTGCAGCAGAACTTTGCGATCTTCGCCATACCGGCGGCGATCTCGGCTGTCGCAATGCTCATCTTCGCGGTCAGCAACGCCCGCCGCGTCGAGGTCACGCAATTGGCAACGGCATAGACGGCGGCGCTGGTATCCGGATCACGAAAGGGTCCGGCCGCCATCCCTTGAGCGCGCTCTATTGGCTTCTACCTATTGCAGCGCGCGTGACAGCTGAGGCGTGCCGTCGCGCCAAGAATAACGGAGCCGCCATCGTTGGCGGCTTTTACGATCGGAGTTCTCTTTCATGGCCTATCTCGACCTGTCCAGCCACCGGCTTCACTACCGCATCGACGGTGACCAAGAGGGCAACGCGCCCTGGCTGCTGTTCTGCAACTCGCTCGGGACCGACCTCGCCATGTGGGATGCGCAGGTCGCCGATCTGTCGCCGCATTTCCGCGTGCTGCGCTACGATCGCCGCGGCCACGGCCGCTCCTCGGCGCCGCCACCGCCCTTTGCGCTTGCCGATCTCGGCCGTGATGTAATTGCCTTGCTGGATGCGCTCGGGATCGAAAAGGCGCATTTCTGCGGCCTGTCGATCGGAGGTCTGACCGGGCAATGGCTGGGGATCCATGCCGGGCGTCGTCTGGACAGGATCGTGCTCTGCGCGACGGCGGCGCGTATCGGCACAGCCGAAGGCTGGGCCGCGCGCATTGGCAGCGTGAGAGCGGACGGTCTTGCGGCTTTGACCGCCGCCACGGCCGAACGCTGGTTCAGCCCGGAATTCGCAGCCGGCCATCGTGAAGCAGTCGATCGCGTCATCGAGAGCTTCACCGCCACCTCGACCGACGGCTATATCGGCGGCTGCACGGCACTGGCGAGGGCGGATTTGCGCGAGCACATCGCTGCGATCGCCAATCCCTTGCTGGCGATTTCCGGCAACGGCGATCCGGTATGTCCGCCGGCAGACCTCGAAAACATAGCTGCTCTCGTGCAGCGAGGCCGGCATCTGTCGCTGCCGGGGCGCCATATCGTCAACATCGAGTCCGCGTCCCTGTTCAACGCCGCGCTGCTGGAGTTCCTCCACGTCTGAAGGCGCTCCAGCGGCGCCACGTCGATCAACGCAGTGCCTATTTGACGGGAACGAGAAGCGGCGCGTCCTTGGTGACGATGTAGGTCGCCAGTTCCGACGCCCGGGCGGTGCCGACGTTCTTTGCCACATGGGCAACACCGGCCGGAATGAACAGCGCCTGGCTCGCCTGAAGTGTTACCGGCGCCTGGCCCTCGAGCTGGTATTCCAGCGAACCTTCGAGCACATAGGCGATTTCTTCGCCCGGATGCGAATGCTTGATCGAGGCGGTGCCCGGCTCGATATCGACGCGGACCTGCACGGCTTCGTGTCCGGGCACGCTGATCTCGTTCTTGATCAGGTCGGTGCGCTGAATGCCCTGCATCTGCTGGGCTTCCGCGACGCGAAGCGTCGTCAGGCTGCCGACGATCAGCAATGCCGCGGCGATGATATGGCTCGTTTTCATAGGATCCTCCGTCTTGGGGTTGGTCGCATGTGCGTCGTTGGAAGCACGCTGATTTGAGCGGAGGCGTGTATGGCCTGTGTGTCGGCCGGGCGGCGCTTTTGTAAGCCTTTGTATGTCGCGGCCATAGGAACCGGCGATGGCCGCTCTTGGCTATCTGGTTGCGCGAAGCGGGACGGTGCGCCGATATCTGCTCGGGCTGACGGCGATCCGCATCGCCGTCAGCCTTGCTCTCTCGCCAAGCGCTATTCGCCAAGGCTCTGCTGCAATGCCTCGCGGGCAAGCTTGATGATATCCGCATGGATGTCGGTACGGGCGCGCCCGGTCGGTTCGCAGATCGGATCGACCTCGCCGACGGATTTCAACCGCTCGGTTGCGCCATCCTTGCATTCCGGCAGGAAACTGAAATGGTCGGCCCCGGCGATCGCGGCATAGGAGCTCTTCGGCGTCAGCGCCGCCAGCGGCTTGGAGGCGACGGCCAAGGGCAGGGTCTCCGCGCTGCCGAGATTGATGAAATGCATCGGGATCTCGATCGTCTTCAGGCTTTCGTCCCGATAGGCCTGGGCGAGGCCCGGATCGACCAGAACCGCCGCCTTGATGCGCCGGTCGAGGTTTGACTGTTCGAAGCGTGCCTTGTCGAGGGTGCGAAGATCGAGCTTGTCGACCGCGACCGGGATGTCGTCGACATAGCCCTTTCCGCCGGAAAACCAGGCGCAATCCCATTTCGTGTAGCTGTCGCAATAGCGGGCATAGGCCTCGAGGCTCGCCTGCGCGCCGGATATTTCCATGGCCGTCGAGCCTCCGAGCGAAAAGCCGAGGACGGCGATGCGGTCGGCGTCGATGACCCTGTTCCATTCGCCGTCGCCGGTGAGCTTGTCGATGACCGCCGAGAGGTCGGCCGTGCGCTCCCAGAGCTTCGGCGTGTTGGCGGGCGTCGAGTCGCCGCTGGTCGTGCCGGGATGGTTGGGCCCGGCGACGATGAAGCCGGCTTCCGCAAGTGCCGTCGCCAGCCAGCTCATGGCTTGAACGCGGCCCCCGGAACCGTGCGAAACAACGACCAGCGGGAACGGTCCCGGAAGGGAAGGGGCGTTTCTTGCGGCCTCTGTTCCCTTGAAGATCTGGTTGTCGCCGACAAGTGTGGTCTCGCCGCCGGCGGCAGCCGGATACCAGATCGAAACGGCGAGGTCCCGGCCCCGCTCGGGAGCCGGAACGCTGATTTCGCGCACGCCGACATCATGGGCCTGCGCGGGAGTGGCAACGGCCAGGATGAAGACGGCGGCGGGCAGAAACTGGAGGAGGGGCATGAGGATCTCGCTGTTGAAAAAGACGGCCGATCGTCGCCGGCGTCGCGTCTATCCGCGTCCTCGATCGTGATTGAGGTCGTCCCGAATCGCGATCTGGGCCATGACTTGCCCGGTTGTTCGCGCCAAAGGACCCGTTCTTGATCTTCCTGCCGTTACCCTTCGTCGTCGCCTTGCTGCTCCTCACACTGCTCGCGATCATAGTGCGCGGCGACGAGCCTGAGCGGCGCAACTGGCCGTTTCTGGCCTTGATCGCGCTTTGCGCCCTCCAGTCCGTGATCGTCGGCCTGCGCTGGGGTTATGACGTCACGGCGTTGAAATTTGTCTTGCCGGTGCTCGCAAGCGGCGCGCCGCCCCTGGTGCTTGCAAGTTTTCACAGCCTGATCCGCAGGGAGGAGCGAGGCGGGCCCGGTGGCGCGTGGATCCACGCGACGCCGACGATCGGTGTTCTCCTGCTGGTGCTGCTTGCTCCGCAATATATCGATTTCGCACTGATCGTCGAATATGTCGGCTATGCGCTGGCGCTCCTGAACATGGCGCGCACCGGTACGGACGCCCTAGACGAAGCTCGTTTCGAAGGCGCCGTCGCGGCGTACCGTGCCTTGGTCATTGCCGCCTTCTCGCTCTGCCTGTCGACCCTTTTCGATCTTGCGATCATTCTGGATTTCGAGTGGACGAAGGGGGAGAACATCGGCCTCATCGTCAGCAACGCGAATTTGCTGGGATTGCTCTTCATCGGGGGCACGGCCATGGTTGCCGACCGCGCGCGTGCGCTTCCGGTGGCGAATGCGATCGTCGATGAGGAGCCGGCATCCCTGCCGCAGGATCGCGAAATCCTGGACCGGATCGACCACCTGCTCGTCAGCCAGAAACTGGCGCGTGACGAGAACCTCACTTTGTCGCGTCTTGCGCGGCGCGCGGGCCTGCCGGCCCGGCAGATATCGATTGCGGTCAATCGCCTGGCGGGCAAGAACGTCTCGCAGTACATCAACGATTTCCGCATTGCCGAAGCCTGCCGGCTGCTGCGCGAGACCGACATGTCGGTGACTTCGGCAATGCTCGAATCCGGCTTCCAGACGAAATCCAACTTCAATCGCGAATTCCGCCGGGTCACCGCCCTGAGCCCGGTCGCCTGGCGCGAACAGAACCGGGCCGGGGCGCTTGCCGCCTGATTGCGAGCGGCAAGGCCATGCCCGGACGCGAGGCGGCCGGGCATGGTCAAAGATGGAGATGAAGCGTGCCGCCCTATCCGGCCGCGAGCGCTACTGCTGATCCGCGGCATTGTCGCCGATGGTGATCGCAACGTCCTTCGTCTTGCCGGTCCGCCATACGCTCAGGTTCTTCGAGGTGCCGGGCGAGAGATCGGCAACCATGCGCGACAGGTCGCGCGGCGACTTGACCGGGTTGCCGCCAAGCGCGGTGATGACGTCGCCCGCCTTGAGGCCGGCCTTGGCGGCAGGCGTTCCGCCGTTGACGCCGGCAACAAGGGCGCCCTGAGGCTCAGCAAGGCCGATGGCGTCGGCGATGTCGGCCGTGACCGGCTGGATCTGCACGCCGATGAAGCCGTGCCGGATCGAGCCGTCCTTCATCAGCTCAGTGACGACCTTCCGGGCCTGGTCGGAGGGGATGGCGAAGCCGACGCCGACGCTGCCACCGTTCGGTGAGTAGATGGCCGTGTTGATCCCGACCACCTTGCCCTGACCATCGACCAGCGGGCCGCCGGAATTGCCGCGGTTGATCGGTGCATCGATCTGGATGAAGTCGTCATAGGGGCCGCTGTTGAGGTCGCGGCCGCGCGCCGAGACGATCCCCGCCGTCACCGTCGTGCCGATGCCGAACGGGTTGCCGATGGCCAGCACCTGGTCGCCAACGCGCAAGGCGTCGGAATCGCCCCAGGCAACCGTCGCAAGCGGCTTCGGCGCCTTGATCTTCAGCACGGCGAGGTCGTTCTTCGGGTCGGCGCCGACAAGCTTGGCGGCCACTTGCGTGCCGTCGTCGAGGGTGACGGTGATGCTCGATGCCTTGTCGATGACGTGGTTGTTGGTGACGATGTAGCCGTCGGCGGCCACGATGAAGCCGGAGCCGAGCGCTTCGGCCCGCTGAGCCTGACGCTGCTCGGGGGCCTGTTCCGGCATCGGAATGCCCTGGTCGCGGAAGAACTGGCGGAACTGCTCGTCGAAGGGCGAGTTTCCGCCGGGCTCTGGCGTTTCATCGGAGCCGGCGTTTTCGGCCTTGATCACGGTCGTGACGGTGACGACCGCCGGCTTGTCCGTCGACACGATCGGCGCAAAGGAGCCGCTTGATGGGGCCGGAACCGCAACGGCCGGGCCGGGCGCGGCGGCCACGTCATGGCCTGAAAAGGCGGCCACGGACAAGGGCGCAATGATGACGGCTGCGCCGAGGAGGGCGGCAGCGCGATACCTCACGAGAATGTTTGACATGATCCAGTTCCTTTCGCTGCCTGTTTGCCGGACGAGCGTGCTCGGGCGCAGCCCGGGGCAGCCGGGTCTGCGGCGTGGCGTCGGCCGGCTTCGGTTGAAGGGTCGTGTTGGTTGCCGTGAACCTTGCGAGATCCCCGTGCCAACGGTTGAGGCCCACCCGAAAGCCGGGTGAGCCTCTGCCTGTCGTCAGGCCATTCGGGCGATGTCACGGTCGAGGTGACGAACGTCGCCCTGGAGGCGAGCATAGGATCGGGCCGGCAGCATGCCGTTGTGGGCGGCGGCGGTCTTCAAGGCTTCGGAGCGCACGGCGCCGTCCTCGCGTTCGAGCTTCCTGTAGTTTGCGGCCGTCAGCTTGCCCTGCTCGCGATCGGCGGTGATGCGGTGATTGTCGACATTGAGTTCATCAAGGACGCGATCGAGCCGCGACGATGCCATGTGAACAGGTACCCGATAGACAGGCATGGCTGGCGTCGTCATGTCGTCCTCGCCGAAAATGCCCTGGTTGTAATCGCCGGTGTAAGCACCCTTGTCGCTGTCGCGGCCGACGTCGTGATGATCGGCCGCAAAGGCGGCGCCGCTCAGGAGGACGAGGGCGAGGGTTGCGATTGTGGTGGTCTTGAGGGACGAGCGCATATCTGCATCTCCTGAATCCAAGGAAGCGCCATGCGCTTCCGTTCGAGGCTGTCTCCTATTGTCGCGTCACGGCCGAAGCGGTCGCCGGCAATATTCAGCCTCGAAGTGAAGGTATTACGTCCGATCTGCGTCGTCATGTTAATAGTATGTAATATTTCTGAAAGCATCATCGGAATGATGCTTCATTAACATTATTTAATAATCCGGATCTTGCTGGTGCGCCCTGGGGGTTATTCTCGGAGTGGCAGTGCATGCTCCTTGAAAGGTCGAGCCTGCATCTTCTTCCGTGGCGCGTTCAGTTGGCGAGGCGCGCCGGGTCGACGCCAGAGCGCCGTGCGTTCGACCGAACGCACAAGGGACGCTCCGGCACTTTGATTCCAGAGCATCTTTCCGCCTGCAGTGGCTCCCCTTGAAAGCGGGAGGCTCTAGGAGCCGGCATAGTGGGCGCGGGGGCGGATCAGGTCGCCGCTTTCGATCTGCTCCATCGCATGGGCGAGCCAGCCGACGGTGCGCGCCAGCGCGAAAATGACCAGGGGCGCATCGTCGGGAAGGGCATGGGCCGCCGCCAGCGCTGCCAGCGCGAAGTCGACATTGGCGGGCTCTCCGAGCAGTTCTTCACCGGCTTCGGCCAAGGTGACGTAGAGCGCCGGCACGTCGAAACTTGCCATGATCGCCTTGGCGCGCGGATCGCCGTCGGGATAGAGCCTATGACCAAAGGCCCGCACGACGCCCTCGGAGGAAAGCATTCCCCGGATCGCTTCGCGCACACCACTCGCCGCCGCCTGTTCGGCAAGCCGGGTGACGCTCAGCCAGGCGCCGCCATGCCGGGGTCCTGTGAGGGTGGCAAGGCCCGAAAGCGTCGCGGCGGAAAGCGCTGCTCCCGAGGACGCCGTGACGCGGGCCGCGAAGGCCGAAACGTTGAGTTCGTGTTCCGCCGTCAGCGCAAGGCATCGCCGGATCGGCTCCGCCGCCTCGGGCCGTCCCCAACCCAGCGCCAGCCGCTCGTGCAGCGGCAGGGTTTCCCGCGACGGTGCAAGTCCCGCCGCGACGGTCGCGAGCACGTCGGCGGCCTCGGCCTTCAATATGGTCGGCCGCCGACCGAGCGCGGGCAGGTCGCCTTCGATCCGTGCGGCTAGGCGCGCGAAGGTTGCAGCCAGCCGCGATTGGTCGCCGCCATGATCGCCAGCGGGTACGCTCACGGTCTCGGATGATAGCCAAAGCAGCGTCGCAACATCTTCCAGCTTTGCGCCGCTGGAGAGTTCGACCGCATCATGGCCGCGATAGAAAAGCCTGCCGCCGGCGATGCTAGAAATCGTCGTCGGCAGCATCGGCTCGCCCCAGCGGATTGCTTCGGCAGCGACCGCCGCCGCCTGGCGCCGCCCGGCGTGGCGTTCCGCCAGTCGCTTGACGTCGTCGACCTGGTAGAGGCTGCGGCGCGGGTCGGCCGGGTCGGGCTTGGCGCGAATGCGTCCGCGGCTGACATTGGCATAGAGCGTCTGCCGCTTGCTGCCGAGCGTGGCGAGTGCCTCTTCGGCGGTGATCCAGAGTGTCTTCATATTGATCAATTGCATCAAGATTGACGTCAATAGGTCTAGGTCGGATCATTCTCCGCGTAAAGGAGAAACTTGATGATGAAGAACGGACTTGAAGACGTCGTCGCCGCCGAAACGCAACTCTCCCATGTCGATGGCGAGGCGGGGCAATTGATCATCCGCGGCGTCTCGCTCGATCACCTGGCCGGCCACGCGAGCTATGAGGATGTCGTCGCGCTGTTGTTCGGCGGACTGCTGGGGCAGGCCTATGACCGCGCCGAACTCGCCAGACGCCTCGGGGAGATGCGGGCGGAAGTGTTCGCCCATGTTGGCGCCGTTGACGGTCCGCTGCTGGAGTTGCCACCGGTCGACATCATGCGCGCGCTGATCGCCCGCCTGCCCGATGGGGACGATCTCGATACGGCGCTTCGTCTGCTCGCCGCCCCCGCCGTCTTCCTGCCGGCGGCGCTGCGCCTGAAGCTGGGCGAGGCACCGGTCGCGCCGAAGCCGGCATTGTCGCATTCCGCCGATATCCTCGCGATGCTCGGCGACAGAATGCCGAGCAAACAGGAAGTGGCGGCCCTCGACGCCTATCTCGTGACGATTTCGGACCACGGCCTCAACGCCTCGACCTTTGCCTCGCGCGTGGTCGCGTCCACCAAGGCCGGCCTCACCTCTTCGGTGCTTGCCGCGATCGGCGCGCTCAAGGGGCCGCTTCACGGCGGCGCGCCCGGGCCCGTGCTCGATATGCTGGAGGCGATCGGGACGGCGGAGAACGCGGAAGCCTGGCTCCTCGACGCGCTCGACCATGGCGAACGGCTGATGGGTTTTGGCCATCGCGTCTATCGTGTCCGCGACCCGCGTGCCGATGCGCTGAAAGGCGCGCTGAAACGGCTGACCACCGCCGACCCGGCGAGCCATCACCGTATTCAGCTGGCGGAAGCGGTCGAGCAGTCGGCGCTCGCCATCCTGAAAGCGCGCAAGCCCGATCGCCCGCTCGACGTCAATGTGGAGTTCTACACGGCGCTGCTGCTCGACGCGCTGAGCTTCCCGCGCGAAGCCTTTACCGGCGTGTTCGCGATCGGCCGCACGGTCGGCTGGATCGCCCACGCCCGCGAGCAGGCGCTGGAAGGCCGCCTCATCCGGCCGCGCTCGCTTTATGTCGGGCCGCTGCCGCAACAGGCGGCCTGAGCAGAAGAGGTGGACTGGTCTTCGGCGCGGCGCCGGAGGTCTGACCCTAGACGAAAACACGGCAGCATCCGCCGGATACTGCCGTGTTGAACTTCCAAAGGGAGAAGGCGGCGTTCAGGCCGCCTTCTTTGCATCGAAGGGGATCTCGATATCGACGGCGAGCGTCGAGACCTGGGGGCCGCGCTCCATCGTGACGCGGACCTTGTCGTCGTCGATCTGCATGTGCTTGGAGATCGCCTGGAGGATCTCGTCGCGCAGTTTGGTGACGAGATCGCTGTCGCCGGCGGATGCGCGCTCATGGGCGAGCAGCACCTGCAGCCGCTCGCGGGCGGCCGGCGCTGACTGGGTGCGGGAGAAGAAACGGAAAAGGTTCATGCCGCTTTCCTTCCGAAAATCTTGCCGAGGAAGCTGCGCTTCTCGCCGGGGATGGTGATCGGCAGGGCTTCGCCCTTGAGCCGGCGCGCAGCGTCGAAGTAGGCGAGTGCCGGCGCGCAACGGTTGTCGGCGAGCGTCACCGGCGAGCCGACGTTGGAGGCGCGCAGCACGTCGGCGCTTTCCGGGATGATGCCCATCAGCGGGATCGACAGGATTTCGAGCACGTCGTCGACCTTGAGCATGTCGCCACGCTCGGCGCGTACCGGGTCGTAGCGGGTGAGCAGCAGGTGTTTTTCCATGCGCTCGCCGTTCTCGGCCTTGAGAGTCTTGGAATCGAGCAGGCCGATGATGCGGTCGGAGTCGCGCACCGACGAGACTTCCGGATTGGTCACGACAATCGCGATGTCGGCATGACGCATGGCCAGCGTCGCGCCGCGCTCGATGCCGGCGGGGCTGTCGCAGATGACCCAGTCGAAGGCGCTCTGAAGGGCGGCGATGACCTTTTCGACGCCTTCCGGCGTCAGGTTGTCCTTGTCGCGGGTCTGCGACGCCGGCAGCAGATAGAGCGTCTCCAGCCGCTTGTCGCGGATCAGCGCCTGCGACAGCTTGGCTTCGCCCTGGATCACGTTGACCAGGTCATAGACGACGCGCCGTTCGGCGCCCATGACGAGATCGAGATTGCGAAGACCGACGTCGAAATCGACGACAACGACCTTCTCGCCGTTCTGAGCGAGTGCGGCGCCCAGTGCGGCGCTGGACGTCGTCTTGCCGACGCCGCCCTTGCCCGATGTAACTACGACTACCTTGCCCATTCGTCTCTCCAAGTATCTAAGAATTCGCCTTCGCCTACGTCCTCGTGACCCCGGCCGGATCGACCTGAATCACCAGATGCGGATGGCAAGCATCCACACCTTTCCTTGCCTCGGCCTAACCGAGCGTTCCCGCCTTCAGCTCTTCGCCGTCGAGCCAGATCTGCACGGCCTTGCCACGCAGGTTCTGCTCCATGTCGTCGGCCGTCTTGTAGAAGCCGTCGATCGCAATCAGTTCCGCTTCGAGCTTGCGGCAGAAGATCCGCGCCGAGGCATTGCCCGTGGTGCCGGCCATCGCCCGGCCGCGCAGCGCGCCGTAAATGTGGATCGAACCGCCGGCGACGACTTCGGCGCCCGAGGCGACCGAGCCGATGATCGTCACGTCGCCTTCGGGGAAGAACAGCGACTGGCCGGAGCGCACCGGCTGGGTGACGACGATCGACGGCGTCGCCTTGGTGGCAAGCGGTTCTGCCGTGATCACGGTTTCCGCGGCTGCTTCCGCTTCCGGCGCCTCGGTCTTTTCGGCCTGTTCCGCCATCTTGGCTTCGTAGTCCGCCGCCGGGCGACCGTCGGTCATCGCGGGGGGAAGGTCGGCGCCGAGCAGAGACTGGCGCGCACCTTCGATGCCCATGATGCGCACGTTGCGCTTGCCGAGCTGGTCGACGAGTTCGCGCAGTTGCGACCGGTCGATGTCGAGGCCGTCAACATCGAGCACGACCGGGCGCCGCAGGAAGAAGCCGGCGGAGCGGGAGGCGAGATGGTCGAGGCGGGTGAGCCAATCCTCGAGCGGAAGCTCGGGGGTCAGCGCTAGCGCAAGGAAGGATCGCCCCTTGAGGCGGATCGGCCGGGATTCGGTTAACACATCGTTCATCTTGGTAAATTTTCCGTTGCTTCGGTGTATCGATCAAATGGTTAACAAATGGTTAATTCGACAATGCGAAGGTTAATGAGGCGGCGCTGAGGACCGGCCGTCGGACGCTGGAAAACAAGGAAAATCGAGCGACGGAAAAAGCCGCTCTTTTGCCCATCATCGCCTTGGCTTCGGCCGATCGGACCCTGCGCCAGGCGCCGGGAGACGCAGAAAGCGTCGATATGGCAAGAGCGATTCGTCCGGGCTCATGAAGGGAGTTGACATTGGAACGCTAAAATTAGAACATAACAAGAACAAATCGGAGGTTCCCATGAATCGGATGGAGACCATGACCCACACGGAAGAAGTGATCGAACGCGCCATGGCCGCCGTTGCGGCCGCCCGAAAGAAGCGGGAACGCGAGGCCGAATGGCGCAAGCGCACCTTCGGCCGAATCGACATGGCGCCGCCTCTGCCGCGACTGAAGCGCGGCGGGGTGCAGCTTTCCTTGCGGCTCGACGGTTCGGCACGGTGACAGAAGGCACGGTTGCTGCGGATCGGGCGAGCTGACGAAGATTTCGCAGCGTCTGGTCTGGCGTCGAGGAGGCCGGGCCACCTCGCAAACCACGGCTGCCCGCGCGTCATGACGGGCGGATCGAGACGACGCTTCGAGAGGACTGATAATGAGGCATCGTCGAAGCATCGAGCTGATGCCGCGCGAAAATGCGGCCGATTGCGGCTCGACCCTGGAGCTGCTGCCGGAATGGTATGTGCTCGTGGCGAAATGCGGGGCATGTCGCCACCAAGGGCGAATTGACCGCCGGATGATCGCCAAGACCTGCGGATGGGGCGTTCATCTCAATTCCATCGGCGGCACGCTCAAATGTTCGCGCTGCGGCAACAGGGAAGGGAACAACCTGCTGCTTGGCCGGTTACCCCGCGACTAGTGGGGCCGAGAACCTCGTCGCCGCCGGCTATGGCATCGGCGAAAATCGCTGCTTTTGATTCTGCAGGGTGTGCGGAGCGAAGTCGAACCATGTGCGCCGGCGGATTGTTCAGAGTAACGGTGCCAATAGTTGAAGTAAATGTTCGTCATTGCTTCGGATGTAAGGCATAATCTTCCCGATCGATCGGATCTCATGTGATTGTTGACGAAGGTCATCAAGCGTGATTCCAAGGATGGGAAGCAAATCTGGAGCAATTTATTACTCCATTCGTTGAGGTGGTGCTCGAACGAAAGGATGAGATCATGAAGAAGTTTGCAATCACGGCGGCTGTTGCTGCGCTGCTGGCAGGCTCTGCCTTTGCGCAGGACACCAACAAGGAAGCCGGTACGGCCGCAGGTATCGTTGGCGGCGCGACCGCGGGTGCGGTTGTCGGTGGCCCGATCGGTGCCGGTGTCGGTGCTGTCGTGGGTGGCGCGCTCGGTGGAGCGCTGACGCCTCCTCCGCCGGAAGTGGTTACCTATGTCGAGCAGCAGCCGGCGCCGCCGTCTGTCGTCGTTCAGGAACGGATCGTGGTTGGCAAGCCGATCCCGTCAGCCATCGTGTTGACGCCGGTTCCCGAAAACCCGCGCTACGCCTATGCTGTCGTCAACGACCATCGGGTGATCGTCGAACCGCAGTCGAGAACGGTGGTTCAGGTCATCAACTGACCGCGTTCCCAATCGTCTCTCCCCTAGGCGGCGCTCAGGCGCCGCCTTTCTTTTGCAGTTTGCGGCCGGCTACCGCAGCCGCCTTTACCGAAGGCGTGCGGATCGCAACCGGACCATCGTGCCGAAGCGGCAGCGCTGCTAAACTTGAAACCTCATGGGACTGTCGATCCAGGGGGGCAGCATGGACGTGATCGTGCATAGGAACCGGCCCGTCGAGCTATGGCGCCCCGGCGTCGAAACGCGGATGCTGATCTCGGCCGTGAACGGCGCCTCGCAATTGTGCCTTTTCGAGCAATGGGTGGCGCCCGGCGCCGGCGCTCCGACGCACCTTCATCCCGTCGAGGAAATCCTGGCCGTGATCGCCGGCAAGGCGGAAATGTGGATCGGCGCGAAGCGCCTCGTCGTTATGCCCGGCCAGTCGCTCATCGTGCCGCCGCTCCACCTCCATGGCTTCACGAACATAGGCAGCGAAACGCTCCACCTTCAGGCGACCCTCGCGTCAGCAAGCTTCGAGGCCCGGCTCGACGGTTCGGTCGAAAGCGTCAGGCGCTGGTGGGGAGAGGCGGACTAGAAAACACGGGTCTGGTTCGTACCGCGTAAGTTCCTGTTCTGATTAAGGGCGCTTCGCACTCGGTTCGCGAACGGCGACGTCGCCTTCGGCCTCGGCTGCGCGTTCGCCGAGACTCAGCCGTGCGGCGGCCCGTTTTCGCTCGGAAGCGTCGCATCCTCGGACTGCGTGCTCAGGCGCCCGTCGATCAGTTGCAGGCGCCGGTCCATGCGCGAAGCCATGTCGAGATCATGCGTGACTGCGACCACGGTCTTGCCCTGTTCGCGCACCAGCGTTTCGAGGATCTTGAACACCTGTTCGGAACTCTTGCTGTCCAGACTGCCGGTCGGCTCATCCGCAAGGATCAGCGGCGGATCGTTGGCGAGTGCTCGGGCAACCGCCACGCGCTGGCGCTGGCCGCCCGAGAGCTGATCGGGCCGCTTGTCGAGGTGGTCGGCAAGCCCGAGTGCCGCAAGCAGGTCGCTTGCCCTTTGCCGCATCTCGTTCCGGCCAAGGCGGCCGAGCTTGCGCATGGGGATCTCGACGTTCTCGCGGGCGGTAAACTCCGGCAGCAGGAAGTGGAACTGGAAGACGAAGCCGATATTGGCAAGCCGCGTGGCGGCGCGCTCGCCCTCGTCCATCCGCTCCGTGTCGCGGCCGCGGATCGCAAGCGTGCCGGCCGTCGGCCGGTCGAGCAGGCCGAGCAGATAGAGAAGCGACGACTTGCCGGAGCCCGAGGGGCCGGTGACCGCGACGAATTCCCGTTCGTCGATCTTGAGCGAGATGTCCTTCACCAATGTGACCGGCACTGTCTCCTGGAGGATGCGCGTCAGGTCCCTGGTCTCGATCAGCGTGCTCATGTCGCGCCCCTGATGATGTCGACGGGGTTGGAGCGGGCCGCGCGCCGTGCCGGCAGATAGCCCGCGACCGCCGCCGATCCGAGCGCGAAGGCGGCGGCAATCAGATAGTGCAGCATGCTCCAGGCGATCGGCAGCCGGGTCATTTCCTGGCCGGTCGCAGCGAGCTCGAAGCGGACGAGCGAGAGCGCATAGATCATCGCGAAACCGAGCGCCCAGCCGAGAAGCGTGCCGGCTGTGGCGATCGCCACGCCTTCGAGCACGAAGAGGATGCGCATGTCGGCCTCGGTGAAGCCGAGCGACTTCATGATGGCGATGTCGCGCGCCTTCTCGTGGGTGATCGTCGAGATGATGTTGAAGATACCGAAGCCGGCGACCAGCATGATCGCGGCCACGACCGTGTACATGATGACGTTGCGCACGACGAGCGCTTCCAGGATCGACTCGTTGGCCTCCTGCCAGGCGACCGCCTTGTAGCCGAGATCCGCTTCTATGCGGCGCGCGACTGCGGGTGCGACGTTCGGATCGTCGAGCTTGATGTTGATCTCGTTGATCGCGTTCGGCCGGGCCGAGAGGATCTGGGCGTTCTTCTGCAGCACATAGGCCTCGCCCTCGTCGCGCGCCGTCGTGCCGGTGTGGAAGAGGCCGACGATCTTGAAGCGGCGGCTGAGGCCCTCCGAAGAGACCGCGGTGATCGTATCGCCGAGCTTTGCCCCGAGCCGGGAGGCCATGGTGTCGCCGATCACGATATTGTTGCCGCCGGCGGCAAGGGCGGCGAAGCTGCCCGCCTTGAAGTCTCCGATGATCGGCGAGACCCGTGGCTCCGCCTGCGGATCGATGCCGATGACGGCGGCGCCGACCTCCTGGCCGGAATAGCGAATGACGCCCTGCGCCTTGAGGGTCGCGGCAAAGCGGCCGGGGATCCAGCCGTCGAGCCAGGAGAGTGCTGCCGTGGGGTTGATGATGCCGCGGCGGTCGTCCCGTGGCCTGAGGCCGGAAACCGCGGCGGCATCGAAAAGGTCTTCGGCCGGCTGCCGGCGCGCCTTGCGCTGCTCGTCTGTCACCTGCACATGCGGCATGGTGTCGACGAGCTGTCGGACGAAATCGTCCTGGCCGCCCTGCATCAGCGCCGCCATGGCGATGGAGAAGCCGACGCCGACGGCGACGCCCAGCATCGCGACGATCGTCTGCCGGCCCCGGCCGGAGATGTGAGTCAGCGCGATGTCGAAGATGAGGCGCATGGCAAGCTCATTTCTCGGCGGCAGGTGTGGCCTTCACCCGCGCGCCGTCGGCAAGGCCGGTCGGGAACGGGGAGACGACGCGCGCATCGTCTTCCAGGCCCGAAAGCACTTCGACGCCGTCGGCGCCGCGTATGCCCGATTTGAGTTCACGGATCCTGGCACGATCGCCGTCGATGACGGCCGCCTTCGTTCCTTCCAGCGCCACGGTCGGGAGGATCAAGGCGCCCTCTGATACCCGCACGATGATGTTGACGTCGGTCGACATGCCGATCCGAAGCGGCGTGTCGTCGGGAAGCCGAAAGCGCACGCGATAGGTCTTCGTCACCGGATCGCCCTTGGGAGTGATGCTGTCGACCGTCGCCTCCAGCTTGCGATCGGGAAAAGCATCAGACCGTAGCAATGCCTTCTGGCCGACTTCGACGCGCGGGATATCCTCCTCGTTGACGTCGGCGGTGACGATCAGCGGTTTCGGTTCGCCCACCCAGAAGAGCACCGTGCCGAGATCGGCAACCTCGCCGATCTCGCCGTCCTGCCTTAGCACCTGGCCGGCGCTCGGTGCCCTGAGCACATAGGTCGCGAGCCGCGCCTGGCGGCCGGCGACGAGCGCTTCGAGCTGCCCGAGTTCGCTGCGGGCCCGGTCGACTTCCTGTGCGCTGATCGTGCTGCGTTCGGAGAGCGCCAGCTTGCGACGATATTCCTCCTGCGCCAGCGTCAGCCGCGCCTGAAGTTCGCCGAGCGCTGCTCGCGCTTCCGTGTCGTCGAGACGGGCGAGCACGTCGCCCTTGGCGACACGCTCGCCCTCGCAATTGCACTGTTCGACGATGCGTTCGGCAACCGTGGGGGTGACTTTCGCCCAGGTGCGCGGCTCCACGACGCCATCGGCATAGATGATCTCCGCCGCATCGCCGCGCTTTGGCGTGACGGTAGACACCGGCACCGGGCGAAACAGATACCAGGTGACGGCGGCGCCGATGGCGACGACCATTGCCGATCCGATTGCATAACGAGCCAGCCGCACGAGACGCTCCTTGAAGACTTTCAATCCATTCTGTATAAATAGACCGACGGTCGGTTTGTTTCAAGGATACGCGTTTGTGCTTGCGATCGGGAGCGTCGTGGACCGCGCTGCAAACCCGTGCTAAGCCGTTGTTCCAGGAGCGCTTATGGTCAGAACGAAGAAATCGCCGGAAGTCCGATCGAACGAGCTGATCGATTGCGCCGAGCGTCTGTTCTTCCAGCACGGCTACGAGAACACGACGGTCAACGACGTCATCCGCGAGGCCAAGGTCTCCAAGGGCGCCTTCTATCACTATTTCGTCTCGAAGGAGGCGCTGCTGGAGGCGGTCGCCACCCGGATGGCGGAGCGGAACCTCAAGGAATTGCAACCGCTTTTCGAGGATCCGTCGCTGGATGCGGTCGGGCAGCTGAACGCGCTCTTTGCCGGCTCGCGGCGGCTGAAGCTCGACATGGCGCCGCAGTTGAAGAACACCTTCAACGCCCTCTTCAAGCCCGAAAACGTCGCGCTCTACCACCGTATCGACGAGGCGTTGATGGCCGTCAGCGTGCCGCTGGTCGCCGAGATGCTTCGGCGCGGGCATGCGGACGGGACGCTCGATGCGCCCGATCCGGAAGCCTCCGCCCTGATGCTGCTGCAACTGCGGTTGAGCGTTGCCAAGGTGATGCACAAGGCCCTGCAGCGGCAGGAGGCCGGCGACCTCGACGGGGCGGCCGCGATGCTCGACGGCTGGATGCGCACCTACGGCACCGCCATCGAACGCTTTCTGAAGCTTCCGGACGGGACGATCGAAGTGACCGAACCGGGTTTCGCCCGCACCTTTCTCGAGGCGTAGCCGGTCGTTCGGTGCTCTGCCACCCCATCCGTGCCGCCTGAGGTGGTAGGGTTCAAAGCGCTCCGTCGATCACGCCGCCGTTGCGCTCGCCTCCGTTCGAAGGCGACGGAAAGAGTTGGGAGCCGAAGGCGCCCTGGTCGCTGATTTCAGGGAAACTGACATCGGCGATCTCAAAATCGGGCATCAGCGCAAGCATCGGCAAAATGCGCTCGAAGACCGCGCCGCCCAGCGGCGCCGCGTTCCAGCCGGAGGTGCGAAAGCCATAGGTTTCCTTCAGACCCTTGGGCTCGTCGAGCAGGGTCAAAAGCAGGTAGCGCGGATTGTCGACGGGAACGACGCCCATGAAGGAGGTGATGTTCAGTTCCTTGGAATAGCGCCCGCCGACGACCTTCTCGGCGGTGCCCGTCTTGCCGCCGATGAAATAGCCTTTGACTTCCGCTTTCTTGGCCGAGCCGGTCTTGGCGTTGAGCCGCAGCAGATAGCGCAGTGCCTCGCCTGTCTCGGGCTTGATCAGATCGCGCGCGATAATGCGATCCTCCAAAGCTGCGCCCTTGATCAGCGTCGGCCTAATGAGACGCCCGCCGTTGACGAGCGCCGCGACCGCGATGCTCGCCTGCAGCGGTGTCACGGCAATGCCGTGGCCATAGGAGGCGGTCGCCGTATCGATCTCGCCCCAGCGTCGCGGCAATTGCGGATGGGCGCTCTCCGGCAGTTCCGTCGTCAGCCGCGACATCTGCCCGAAGCGATCGAGGAAAGTTCTGAAATTCTCCGGCCCAAGGGCGATCGCCATCTTCGCCATCGAGATGTTCGACGAATAGATAAAGGCCTCCGGCACGGTCAGCGGCCGGTACTGGCCGCGATAGTCGTTGATACGGAAGCGGCCGAAGGCGAGCGGCTTGCTGGCATCGACAACGGAGCGAAGCGTGAACTGGCCGGAGTCGAGCGCCATCGCCGTCGTCAGCGCCTTGAAGGTCGAGCCCATCTCGAAGGTGGCGGCCGCGATGCGGTTGATGCGGTCGGGTTTCAGCGCGTCCACCGGCAGGTTCGGGTCGAAATCGGGATAGGAAACGAGCGCCAGGATCTCGCCGTTGGTGACGTCGAGCACCAGCCCGGCGCCGGCCTTGGCGCTGAACTTGGCGATCGCCTTGCGAAGTTCGGTCTCGAGCGCATGCTGGATGCGGATATCGAGCGTCGTGCTCACCGGTTCCAGATTGCGGTGCGAGAGATCCATGCCGCTCTGGCGCAGCACCTCAAGACCCTGACCCTCGATCCAACGTTCGATACCGGCAATGCCGATATTGTCGATGTCGACCGCCCCGAGCACGTGCGCGGCGAGCGCGCCATTGGGGTAGAAGCGCTGCTTCTCGCGCTGGAAACCGACCGCGGGAAGGCCGGCATTCCAGACCGCCTGTTCTTCCGCCGGCGTTACCTGTCGCTTGATCCAGGCAAACGCCGCGCCGCTCTTCAGGCGGCGATAGAGATCGCGCCCGTCGAGATCGGGAAAGATCGCCGTCAGTTTCTCCACGGCCTCGTCGACATCGACGATCAGTCGCGGCTCGGCATAGAGCCCGGAGCTCGGCACGTCGATCGCCAGCAGGTTGCCGTTGCGGTCGAGGATCGAGGGGCGACCGAGCGACGGCGGCGGCGGTATGTAGCCGGTGCGCTCGTAGTCGGCGGCGCCGAGCTGGACAAGGCGCGCGAGCATGAGGCCGAAGACGAGCGCGAAGGCGCCGACGACGAGGAGAAGGCGGCCGCGCGGATCCGGCCGGCGATGACCCTGCCGTGCCATGTCAATAGAGCCCGCTGCTGTTGGTGAGGAGCTTTTCCCGCAGCTCGGGCGAGAGGTCCGCATCGGCGGTGACCGCGGCACCTGTCGTCTCGAAGCCGTCGATCACGGGGCAGCCGCCGGCGCAGGGCGCGGTTCCCGGCTTGAAGGATTCGAGGATGGCGCCCGGCGTGCCCGCCGGCACCGGCTGGCCGCTCTTCCGGTCGATCGCCTCGATCGTCATGCCTGATGGTGCATGGAAATCGGCCGCTGGGCGTCCTTCAAGCGCCACCTTCATGAAATCGATGAAGATGGGCGCGGCGAGACCGCCGCCGGTTTCGCCAAAGCCCATCGGCTTCGGCGTGTCGTAGCCGAGAAAGACACCGGTGACGATGTCAGGGGTGTAGCCGACGAACCAGACGTCCTTCTCGTCGTTGGTGGTCCCGGTCTTGCCGGCGATCGGCACGCCGAGCGAGGCGACATTCCGGGCGGTTCCGCGCTCGACCACCCCGCGCAGCATCGAGGTCACCTGATAGGCGGTCATCGGATCGAGCACGTAGTCGCGGTCGTCGACAGGCACGGGCTCCTCCTGGCCCGTCCACTCCGAAGTGTTGCAGGCGTCGCATTGGCGCTGGTCATGGCGAAAAATGGTACGGCCGTAGCGGTCCTGGATGCGGTCGACCATCGAGGGCGTGACCGCCTTGCCGCCGTTGGCGATGACCGCATAGGCAGAAACCAGCCTGAGCAGCGTCGTCTCGCCGGCCCCAAGCGACATCGGCAGGTAAGGCTTGAGTTCGTCATAGAGGCCGAAGCGCTTGCCGTAGTCGGCGACGAGGTCCATACCGAGATGGCGGGCGAGGCGCACGGTCATCAGGTTGCGGCTGTTTTCGAGCCCGACGCGCAGGGTCGACGGGCCGCTGAAACGCCCGTCATAGTTCTTCGGCTTCCATGTCCGCCCGGCACCATCGGCAAGGGCGATCGGCGCATCCATCACCAGCGTCGTCGGCGCGTAACCATTGTCGAGCGCGGCGGCATAGACGAAGGGCTTGAACGACGAGCCGGGCTGACGATAGGCTTGGGTTGCGCGGTTGAACTCCGACTGGGCATAGGAAAAGCCGCCGGCGACCGCGAGCACCCGGCCGGTGTTCGGATCCATGGAAACGAGCGCGCCCTGCACCTGCGGCGGCTGTCTGAGCACGTAGCCGTCGTCCAGCTTCTCCACGTAGACGACGTCGCCGGGCGAGAGAACGCCATCGGCGCCTGCGGCACAGTTCCGCTTGGCCCTGGTCGAGCGGCAGAGCGCCCAGTTCAGGCCTTGCCGGCCGAGGCGGATGGTCTCGTCGTCGCCGAGCGCGCCGCTTGTTGTCGATGCCGTCGGTCTGAGCCCGATCTCCGCCCCGTCCTTGTCCGTCGCCAGCACCACGCCGAGCCGCCATTCCGGTACGTCGGCGAGCGGCTGGAGGCTGGCAAGCGCCGGCGACCAGTTCCCGGTCGACGCGAGCCTGGTAACGGGGCCGCGGTAGCCCTTTGCCTGATCATAGGCGACGAGGCCCTTGCGCAGCGCCGCCATCGCGGCGGCCTGCAAGCGCGGATCGAGCGTCGTGCGCACCGAAAAACCGGCGGTGTAAAGGGCAGCCTCGCCGTATTGGGCGTTGAGCTGACGGCGGACGTCCTCGGCGAAATAGTCGGAGCTTGCGATCGCCGGCGATTGCCGGCGCTGCCTGACGCCGAGCGGGGCGGCCGCCGCCTTGGCAGCGGTCGCGGCATCGATGACGCCGTTCTGCCGCATCTGGTCGATCACCCAGTTGCGGCGGCCCGTCGCGCGCTCCGCCTGACGGTCCGGGTCGTAGTTGTTGGGCGCCTTCGGCAGCGCCGCAAGGAACGCCGCCTCGGCGACCGAGAGTTCGCTGACCGGCTTGTCGAAATAGGTAAGCGCCGCCTGGGCGACGCCATAGGCCCCGCGCCCGAGATAGATGTCGTTGAGATAGAGTTCGAGAATGCGGTCCTTGGAATAGGTCTGGTCGATCCGCAGCGACAGGATCGCTTCGCGCAGCTTGCGCTCCACCGTGCGGTCCGAGGTCAGCAGGAAATTCTTGGTGATCTGCTGCGTGATCGTCGAGCCGCCGATCATGCGCCGGCCGGAGCCGAAATTGGCGAGATTGGCAAAGAGCGCCGTGCCGATGCTCGCAACGTCGATGCCGGGATGGGTGTAGAAGTTCTTGTCCTCGGCCGACAGGAACGCCTGGCGAATGCGTGCGGGGATCGTGGCGATCGGCAGGAACAGCCGGCGTTCCCGCGCGAGTTCGGCGACCTTCGTGCCGTCGGCGGCATAAAGGCGGGTGGTGACCGCCGGCTCCCAGTTTGCAAGCGTGCGGTGGTCGGGCAAATGCCGTGTCAAGGCCGCGACGAGCGTGGCGGCGGCGAGCCCGACGACGACAGCGAGATTGAGGCATGTGCCGAGCAGGTTAGCGACGAATTTCATGGCGGACAGAGCGGACCTTCATGGCAGCGGGCAGCGCTGCCGGCACGGGCGTTCGTGCGGCAGGCGGTTATGCGGAGCGGAAACTGGTTACGCCGGCGTTTGAAGACGCCGGCTCAGCGACGATCAAACGGCGCATGGATCGGTTCTCCGAAAGCGGTGCGGCTCACCGCGCCTTTCCTGAGGTGACGGCTGCCGGGCAACGGCGCCGATGAAGTTCACCGTAAAGGGATTGTGCTTCAGCAACAAACCACGTTTATTTGCGAGACCCATTAGGTGAGTTAGGGCATTCATGGTCAGGCCATATCTTCCGCTCAATGCGCTCAGGGCTTTCGAAGCCTCGGCGCGGCATCTGAGCTTCACGCGCGCGGCAATCGAGCTTTGCGTCACGCAAGCCGCGGTCAGTCATCAGGTCAAGCTTCTCGAAAACCGCCTGAACGTCACCCTGTTCAAGCGGTTGCCGCGCGGACTGATGATCACGGCGGAGGGCGAAGCGCTGCTGCCGGTCCTGCGCGATAGCTTCGACCGGATGGCGGACATGCTCGATCGCTTCGAGGCCGGTCATATCCGCGAAGTGCTGATGATCGGCGCCGTCGGCACCTTCGCGGTCGGCTGGCTGCTGCCCCGCCTTGCGGATTTTCAGGCGAAGTATCCCTTTGTCGACGTCCGTCTTTCGACCAACAACAACCGGGTCGACATGGCGGCCGAAGGCCTCGACTTCGCCATCCGCTTCGGCGGCGGTTCCTGGCACAATATCGAGGCGACGCGGCTTTTCGAGGCGCCGTTATCCGTGCTTTGCATTCCCGAGATCGCCGACCGCTTGAAGACGCCGGCCGATCTGCTTGATGAGACGTTGCTTCGGTCCTATCGGGCCGACGAATGGGTGACCTGGTTCGACGCGGCCGGCATCGCCTATCCGGCGCCGCTGCTCAAGGGCATCGTTTTCGATAGTTCTCTGGCGATGATGGAAGCCGCAGCCCAGGGGATCGGCGTTGCGCTGGCGCCGCCGCTGATGTTTTCGCGGCTCCTGTCGAACGGCACGATCCGGCAGCCCTTCGATGTCCATACCTCGATGGGAAGCTACTGGCTGACACGGCTGAAATCGCGTCCCTTCACGCCGGCGATGAACGCCTTTCACGATTGGCTCGCCGCCGCGGCAGAGCAAGAAGTGGCCGCCATGCCGGCCACGTTTGCCGGCGCCGCAGGCTGACGACCTTTGCGGCGTGCGACGGCCGCTCCTGCGATTTGACGGCCCCGACGCGATGATGACGACCAGGCTTCGGTCGCGATCGGCCGAGACGGACGCTTGGAAGCCTTATTGCTCGCCGGTCTCCTTTTTCACCGAGCGCTTCGTCAGAGGCGCGGCGGCCGCCGTAGACCACTGAATTCCGGCGTTTCCTGTCTTTATTCGGCGGCGGCATGCCGAGGCGCGGTTCTCCACGCTCTTGCATGAGAGCGATCCGCGTGCTAATCACTGAACCATATGGTTCAGTTTTCGACAGCGCGACTTGATGCCTCCTTTGCTGCACTCGCGGACGCCACCCGACGTGGCGTCCTGGAGCAGCTCGGGCGTGGGGAAGCCTCGATCACGGAGCTTGCAGAGACGTTTGGCATGACCCTCACGGGCATGAAGAAACACGTTGGCGTCCTGGAACAGGCGGGGCTGGTCACGACGGAGAAGGTCGGGCGCGTCCGCACCTGTCGTCTCGGTCTGAGCGGTCTCGAGGAAGAGGCGGCCTGGATCGAAGCGCGCCGCCAGATCTGGAGCGCACGCTTCGACGCGCTCGACGAAGTCGTCGAGGCCCTTAAGCGGAAGGAGAAGCTCGATGGGTCACAGAGCAAGTGACGGCCGCACGGCGGTCGAACGGAAGTCCGAGCGCGAGCTCGTCGTGAAGCGCACGTTCAATGGCCCGCTTCAGCTTGTGTTCGACGCGTGGACCAAGCCCGAATTGTTCAAGCTGTGGTGGGCGCCGAAGTCGCACGGAATCCCCCTGCTTTCCTGCGAGATGGACGTTCGCACCGGGGGGAGCTATCGCATCGCGTTTGGACACGACGCCGCGCAGGCCATGGCTTTCTTCGGCAAATACCTCGACGTGTCGCCGCCTTCGCGCATCGTCTGGACCAATGACGAAGGCGATGACGGCGCAGTCACTACGGTGACTTTCGAGGAAAGCGACGGCAGGACACTGTTGGTCCTGAGCGAACTCTACCCGTCGAAGGAAGCGCTCGACGAGGCCTTCATAGGCATGGAAGATGTGATGCCCGAGCAGTTCGAACAGCTGGACGAGCTTCTCCTCGCCCTGGACGCGAGCGTGTGACTGCGGCGCATCAGACCAAATTTTATTGATGGCTGATCCGAATTCTTGTCATGACATCGCGTGTCAAACCGTGGCTTCCGCGCGCGCTTCGACAGTCGTCTACAGCGCCGCGCGCCTTATCTGGCGCACAAAGGTCGCTGCAGAACTTTGAAGCCAGCAGGTTCATTCCGGCTTCTTGGCCGTCGAGCACTCGTAGACGGTGCGCCCGGTCTGCGCATCGACGCCGGCAAGGCTCACCTCATAGCCCCAGAGATGGCGGATATGACGCATCGTCGCATCACGGCTGCCCTCGTCGAGCAGGATGCCGCGCTTGACATTGTGCTGAAGCCGCAATTGCCGGTCGCCGAGCAGATCGACGTCCATCACCTGGATATCCGGCTGGTTGGCGGCGACATCGTAGCTGTTGGCGAGCGCTGAACGAACCGCCGAATAGCCGCGCTCGTCATGGATCGAGGCGACCTCGACGAAGCGGTCGGAGGAGCGGTCGTGGAGCTGGAACAGCCGGAACCGGCGCATCACCGCCGGGCTCAGATATTGCAGGATGAAGGACTCGTCGCGATGGTTCGCCCAGGCGTCGCGCAGCGTCTCCATCCAGTCGCCGTTGCCGGCAAAGGACGGGAACCAGTCGCGGTCTTCGGCCGTCGGCTCGGTGGCGATCCGCTGGATATCCTGCATCATCGCGAAGCCGAGTGCATAGGGGTTGATGCCCGGATAGCGCCGGTCGTCGAAATCCGGCTGGAACACGACGTTGGAATGGCTCTGCAAGAGTTCCAGCATATGGCCTTCGCCGATCCTGCCCTGGTCGTAGAGCCGGTTGATGATGGTGTAGTGCACGAAGGTGGCGCAGCCCTCGTTCATCACCTTCGTCTGGCGCTGCGGATAGAAATACTGTGCGATGACGCGAACGATCCTGAGCAGTTCCCGCTGCCATGGCTCCAGGATCAGGCTGTGCTTTTCGAGGAAATAGAGCAGGTTCTCCTCCGGCAGGTTGAGCACCTTCTTGCGTTCGGAGGCGTCGCGCTCGGCCTCGGCCGGATCGCGGTTTTCGGCCACCTGCGGCAGCGTCCGCCAGATGTCGCTATAGGTCTGTTCCTCGTATTCCAGCCGCTCGCGCGCCCGCTCCCGGACCTTCTCCGACGATAGGCGCGGCGGCCGGCGATAGCGGAAGACCCCCTGGTCCATCAGCGCATGGGCGGAGTCGAGAATGGCTTCGACGGCGGCGTTGCCGTGGCGCTCCTCGCATTTCATCACGTATTTCTTGGCGAAATCCATGTAGCTCAGGATCGCGCCGGCGTCGGTCCATTGCCGGAAGAGGTAGTTGTTCTTGAAGAAGTGGTTATGGCCGAAGGCGGCATGGGCGGTCACCAGCGCCTGCATCGCCATGGTGTTTTCTTCCATGAGATAGGTGATGCAGGGATTGGAATTGATCACCAGCTCATAGGCGAGACCCCGGTGGCCCTTGCGGTAGTGGTGTTCCTCGTAGGCGAAGCGCTTGCCGAAGGACCAGTGCTGGTACATCAGCGGCATGCCGACCGAGGAATAGGCGTCGAGCATCTGCTCGGAGGTGATGATCTCCAGTTGGTTCGGGTAGACGCTGAGGCCCATCTCCTCGAGCGCGACCTGCTCGATCGCGTCATAGGCACGGGAAAGGGTGGCGAAGTTCCAGTCCGAGCCCTGGAACAGGAGACCTGAAGTCGCACGTCGAGCCATCCGGTCGTCCCCTTATTTCCGGGTGCGTGTGGCCGGCTGCCGGGCAAAGAGCCTGCGGAAGACCGGGTAGATGTCGGCGGGTTTGGCGATCCGGGTCATCTGGAAGTTCGACTTCTCGCCGTCCACCGTGCGATAGGCCCGCCAGAGTGCTGTGCCGTTGTCGGTCGAGCCGAAGATCTCCGTTTCCCTTTCGTCGATGATCTCGACATAGGCATAGTACTGGCAGAGCTTCGTCAGCTTCTCGCGCAGGAGCGCCGCACAATGCTCGCTGTCGCCGATGATGTTGTCACCATCGGACGCCTGGGCGGCATAGATGTTCCAGATCTGCGAGGGATAGCGGTCCTCGACGATCCGGATCATCTCCTCAAGTGCAGTCGACACGATCGTGCCACCGCTCTGGGTGCTGTAGAAGAAGGTCTCCTCGTCGACCTCGCGCGCCTCGTCCGTATGGCGGATGAAGACGATGTCGATGCGTTCGTAACGGCGCTTCAGGAACAGGTGCAGGAGCACGAAGAAGCGCTTGGCGAGGTCCTTCTCGCGCTCGCCCATCGATGCCGAAACGTCCATCAGGCAGAACATGACAGCATTGGCGTTCGGCAATGGCTGCTGTTCGAAGCGGTTGAAGCGGATGTCGACCGGATCGACATAGGGGATGCGCCGCCGCTTCTTTTCGATCCTTTCCAGTTCGCTTCGCAGTTCCTTCAGCCGCAGGCGGTCTTTCGCCGAAATCTCCGGCTCCGCTTCCAGCCGGGCGATCTCCTCGGTGATCGCGGTCAGTTCCTTCTCCTTCGGCCGGTGAAGCGCCAGGCGCCGGCCGAAGCTGTTGCGCATCGTGCGCCCGACATTGATGTTCGTCGGCGTTCCCGCCGTGGCAAAGCCGGCGCGGCGGGGCTTGAAGGTGACCGTTTCCTTGAGGCTGAGCTTGACCATGTCGGGAAGCTCCAGATCCTCGAAGAAGAGATCCAGCACTTCCTCGCGCGACAGGATGAACTGGAAGTCATCGTCGCTCTCGCCGGTGCCGGGGCGGCCCTTGCCGCCGCCGCCGCCGCCCGCTTCCGGCTTCGGCAACCGGTCGCCCGCCGAAAACTCCTTGTTGCCTGGGAGCACGTAGTTGCGTTCGCCGGAGCCGCGCGACGGCTGGAACGTCGGCTCGCTGGCACCATCGGTTGGCATCGGCACGCCATGGGCGGCGTCGACGTCGATGATCCTGTCCGACTTGACCTGATCCTTGATGACCCGCTTGAGCTCTTCGCGGGCCCGCTTCAGAAAGCGCTGTCGGTTGCCGAGGCTCTTATCCTTCGGATTGAGCCGCCGGTCGATGAAATTCGGCATATACCAATCCCCTGCTTCGGCATCGTCAGCCCGCCTTGTTGACTCGCATGTACCAGTCGACCAGCCGTCGGACCTGGCGCTCCGTATAGCCGCGCTCGGTCATGCGTTGGACGAACTCGGCATGTTGCTTTTCGGATGCGCTGTCCTTCTTCGAGCCGAAGCTGATGACCGGAAGCAGGTCTTCGACCTGGCCGAACATGCGCTTCTCGATCACGTCGCGAAGCTTCTCGTAGCTCGTCCAGGAGGGGTTGCGCCCATGGTTCTTGGCGCGGGCGCGCAGGGTGAACTTGACGACCTCGTTGCGGAAGTCCTTGGGATTGGCGATGCCGGCCGGCTTTTCGATCTGCGACAGTTCGCTGTCGAGGATCTCCCGGTTGAGGATCTGTCCGGTATCCGGATCCTTGAAGTCCTGATCTTCGAGCCAGGCGTCCGCATAGGCGATGTAGCGGTCGAAGAGGTTCTGGCCGTATTCGCTGTAGGATTCGAGATAGGCCTTCTGGATTTCATGGCCGATGAACTCGGCATAACGCGAGGCCAACTCGGACTTGATGAAGTCCAGATAGCTCGCCTCCGTCTCCTTCGGGAACTGTTCGCGGCGGATCGCCTGTTCCAGGATATACATGAGGTGCACGGGATCGGCCGCCACCTCCTTGGTGTCGTAGTTGAAGGTTTCCGACAGGACCTTGAAGGCAAAGCGGGTGCTGATGCCGGTCATGCCCTCGTCGACACCGGCAGCGTCGCGGTATTCCTGGACCGACTTCGCTTTCGGATCGGTGTCCTTCAGGTTCTCGCCGTCATAGACGCGCATCTTGGTGTAGAGCGGCGAGTTTTCGTGGCGGGCAAGGCGGGTCGAGACGGTGAAGCGGCTGAGGCTTTCGAGCACTTCCGGGGCGCAAGGGCTCTTGGTCAGTTCGCTCTCGCGCAGCAGCTTCTCGTAGATCTGGCGCTCTTCGGTGACGCGCAGGCAATAGGGCACCTTGACCACCAGGATACGGTCAAGAAAGGCCTCGTTGTTCTTGTTGTTCTTGAACTGCAGCCATTCCGACTCGTTGGAATGGGCGACGACGATGCCCTGATAGGGGAAGGCGCCGAAGTTTTCGGTGCCGTTGTAGTTGCCTTCCTGCGTCGCCGTCAAAAGCGGATGCAGCACCTTGATCGGCGCCTTGAACATTTCGACGAATTCGAGCAGGCCTTGCGTCGTGCGGTTGAGGCCGCCGCTATAGGAATAGGCGTCGGGATCGGCCTGGCTGTAGTTTTCGAGCTGGCGGATGTCGACCTTGCCGACCAGCGAGGAAACGTCCTGGTTGTTCTCGTCGCCGGGCTCGGTCTTGGCGATTGCCACCTGGCGCAGGCGCGAGGGCATCAGCTTGACGACGCTGAATTTGGAGATGTCGCCGTCGACTTCGTCGAGCCGCTTCGTCGCCCAGGGCGAGATGAGGCCCGTGAGCCGGCGCCGGGCGATGCCGTATTTGTCTTCGAGCAGGTCGGCCATGCGGTCGGGATGGAAGAGGCCGAGCGGAGATTCAAAGACGGGACTGACCTTGCCGCCGACGGCGAGCGTATAGATCGGCTGCAGCTCCATCAGCTTTTTCAGTCTCTCGGCGAGCGAAGACTTGCCGCCGCCGACGGGTCCGAGCAGGTAGAGGATCTGCTTGCGCTCCTCCAGTCCCTGCGCGGCATAGCGGAAGTAGCCGACGATGCGCTCGATCGTGTCCTCCATGCCGTAGAAGTCGGCGAAGGACGGGTAGATCTTGACGGTGCGGTTGGAGAAGATGCGGCCGAGACGTTCGTCCGCGCTGGTATCGATGAGGGTTGGATTACCTATGGCTGTAACCATCCGCTCCTGCGCGGTGGCATACATGCTTTTGTCATCGCGACATGCGAGGAGGTATTCCTGAAGGCTGATTTCTTCTTGCGCTGCACTGGTGTAGATCTCCGAGAAGAGATCGAAGACGTCGCATTCGCTCTTTTGCATCATGCTCTCCCGCGGCCGCTGGCTGAGACGGGGATCGCTGCTTATCGGCTCGCTCATTCGAATAAACGGCGTCCCATGCGCAATGTTCCTTCAGAGTACTCGCTTTCTCGTGATTCTCGAAGGGGTTGCTTTCGATCTTTGAAAGATCGTGACCGCGACATCACGAAATCCTGATCGAACCGGCGGTGCGCGCGTTGGGAGGTGGGGCGGAGCGCCTGCTCGAAGCCCGGTGGCTCGGCTATTTTGCCCGATTGCGACGGCTGGTCGGCTCAGTCGTCGCCCGTTCCGCCGAGGTGGCGCGTGAGGAATGCGAGAACCGTGTCGCGCATGGTGCGGGTTTCGACATGGCCGATGCCCGGTTCTGCAACCAAAGATACGTCACCCCCGGCGTCGGCCGCCCGATAGGCGGCCAGCGTCTCGCCATAGGCGCGCTCCACGGCCGGCGGCGGCGTCAGCGGATCGTCGAGCCCGACGCAGATCAGTTGCGGACGCGGCGCGACGAGCCCGGCGATCGCGCCGGTCGATGTTTCCGAAAGCAGGCCGGGCACGGTGAGATAGTGGCCGTGCCGATCATGCGCGCCGGTCTCGATCAGCGATGCGAAATCGGCAAAGCTGCAGAGGTGCGCGGTCGCCGCGATGCGCTCATCGAGCGCGGCGAGAAAATAGGAAAGCGTTGCGCCCATCGAAATCCCGGTCATGCCGATCCTGTCGGTATCGACGTCGTCGCGCGACGAAAGCCAGGTGAGTGCTGCCTGCTGCTCGGCGAGCATCTGGCCGAACAGGGTGCGGCCGTACCAGAGGGCCGCCTTCGCCGCGGCGCTTTCGGTGACGATGGAGCGCTCGCCGAATGTCGGCATATCGATGCAAAGGGTGACGAAACCATGTTCTGCGAGAAGGGGACCGGGCGGGCCAAGCAGCGCTGGCCGGCCCTCAAGCAATTCGTTGGCACCGATCTCGTAGCGTCCGCCATGGGCGTGGGCATAGAGGATTGCCGGCCTGGGCCCGTCGTTTCCGGGCGGTCGCGTCAGCAGGCCGCGGATCTCGGCGCCGTTGCGAAGGCTGCGAAAACGCAGCCGCTCGACAACGTGTGTGCCTCGCTCTTCCGTCTCACGAGCCTCCAGCCCGAGTTCCGTATCGGCGAGACCGAGAAGCGTGCGCAGGCGTTCGCGAGAAATGGACATGGGTGTCAGTCTATCGGACCAGCCAGCCGCCGTCGACCGGCAGCACCGTGCCGGTGACATAGCCGGAGGCCGGGGCGGCGAAGAACAGCACGGCGGTCGCGAGATCATCCGGCGTGCCCCAGCGCCCGGCGGGGATGCGGGCGGAGATCTGGGCATTGCGATCGGGGTCGTTGCGCAGCGCCTCGGTGTTGTCGGTCGCCATGTAGCCGGGGGCGATCGCGTTGACGGTGATCCCGCGCGACGCCAGTTCGTTGGCCATCGCCTTGGTCAGGCCGGCAATGCCGTGTTTCGAGGCGGCATAGGCCGGCACGCGGATGCCGCCCTGGAAGGTGAGCATCGAGGCGACGTTGACGATGCGGCCGGCGCGTCCGGTCGCAACCATGTGTTTGGCCGCGGCCTGGGAGAGCAGGAAGGCTGCCTTGAGGTTGACGTCGAGCACGCTGTCCCAGTCTTCCTCGGAATAGTCGAGCAGGTCGGCACGGCGGATGATGCCGGCATTGTTGACGAGGATGTCGACGCCGCCGAGCGCTGATGCCGCCTCGGCGACGACATTGGTCGCATTGAACGGTCGCGAAAGGTCCACGGTCTGCTGGTGGAAGCGCACGCCGGCGTTCTCAACCAGCGCTGCCGTCTCGGGCATCGGCGACGAGCCGAGTGCGGCGATGTTGGCGCCGGCCCTTGCCAGTGCCAAGGCCATGCCCTGGCCGAGGCCGGTTCGCGCGCCGGTGACGAGGGCGGTCTTGCCCGAGAGGTCAAACAGCGCGTTCAAGGCGAAGCCCCTTGTCGTTGAAGAGGTGGATGGGGGCGGCGCCAAGCGACAGCCGGATATCGTCGCCCTGCGCGAGATTGTGCTGACCGGGAGCAACGACCAGCAGCTTCTGTCCGGCGACGTCCGCGTGCAGCACGGTTTCCGAGCCGAGCGCCTCGACGAGACGGATCTTCGCCGGGATGCTGTTTTCGCCGGCGTCGAGCGTTATGTGATGCGGCCGCACGCCAAGCGTGATCGGCCCGCCAGCCACGGCCACGCCATTGGCGATCGGCACCGGCAGCCGGTGGCCGCCCTTCAGCGTTGCGACCGCAGAGCCTGCGCCGGCCGCTTCCAGCGTGCCCTCGAGGAAGTTCATGTGCGGCGAGCCGATGAAGCCGGCGACGAAACGGTTGGCTGGGCTGTTGTAGAGCTCGAGCGGCGTGCCGATCTGCTCGATGCGGCCGGCGCGCAACACGACGATGCGGTCGGCAAGCGTCATCGCTTCGACCTGGTCGTGCGTCACATAGATCATCGTCGCCGAAAGGCGGGCATGCAGGGCCGCCAGCTCCGCGCGGGTCGAGCCACGCAGTTCGGCGTCAAGGTTCGACAGCGGCTCGTCGAGCAGGAAGGCGACCGGGCGTCGCACGATCGCCCGGCCGATCGCGACGCGCTGGCGCTGGCCGCCGGAGAGCTGCCCGGGGCGGCGCTCAAGATAGGCTTCGATCTCCAGCATGCGCGCGGCCTCGGCGATGCGCTCGGCAATCTCGGTCTTCGGCATGCGGGTGTTTTCCAGCCCGAAGGCGAGGTTCTGGCGCACGCTCATATGCGGGTAGAGCGCATAGGACTGGAACACCATGGCAAGGCCGCGGTCGGCGGCTGGCACGTCGTTGACCACCTTGCCGTCGATCGCAAGTTCGCCGCCGGTCGGTTTCTCCAGCCCGGCGATCATGCGCAACAGCGTGGACTTGCCGCAGCCGGAGGGGCCGACGAAGACGACGAACTCGCCGTCCTTGATCTCCAGGTTGATGTCATGAAGCACGTCGACGGCGCCGAACGACTTGGTCACATTGGTAAGCTTGATGTGGCCCATTTGTGCCCCCTTATTTCAGTCCGGTGCCGGCGATGCCGGTGGTGATGAAGCGTTGCAGGAAGATGAAGACCAGCACGACCGGGATCATGGTCACGACCGTCATGGCGAGGATGAAATGCCACTGCACGTTCAGCTCGCCGGAATAGATGCTCAAGCCCACCTGCAGCGTATAGAGCTCCTTGCGCGACAGCACGATCAGCGGCCAGAGGAAGTCGTTCCAGCGCCAGACGACCGAGAAGATCGCGAGCACCGCAAGCGCCGGTGCCGTCAGGGGCAGGATGATGCGCCAGTAGATCTGCCATTCGGACGCCTTGTCCATGCGGGCCGCGTCGATCAGTTCGTCGGGGATGGTCAGCATGTACTGGCGCAGGATGAAGACGCCCGTCGGTGTGGCGACTGTCGGCAGGATCACGCCCCAGAGATTGTTGAACAGCCCGAGCGCCGAGACGATCGAATAGAGCGGCACCATGATCACCGAGAGCGGCACCATCAGCGTCGCGAGGATCAGAAGCATCGCGAAGGTGCGGCCGCGGAACTCGTATTTGCTGAGCGCGAAGGCTGCCATCGAGTTGACGATCAGCGTGATCAGCGTCGCCGTCACCGTCACGAAAACGGAATTCCAGAGATAGCGGACGAAATCGAAATGGGTGAAGGGCTCGCTGTAGTTCGAGGTGGCGAAGGACATGGTGCGCACCGGCGTGCGCTCGGCGATCTTGACCTTGACGATCTCGGTCGGCTTGTCCGGTGAAACCATCTGGCTGACGATGCCGATGCGGCGCACCTCGGCGAGCACCTTCCTGCTGCCGTCGGCCATCGTCACCTCGTAGAGGTCGAGCGGCTTGTCATAGCCTTCGACCGTCGCCTTCTGCGTCACATAGGGCATGATCGAGGGCGGGAACTCCGCAAGCGCTGCCGGTGACTTGAAGGAGGAGCCGACAAGCCAGACGGCCGGGCCGAACATGATGAAGAGGCCGCCGATCAGCCAGACCCAGGTGAAGACGTCGGTCCAGTGCCAGCCGTCGCGCCCGCGGCGGCGGAAGATGAATTCGGCGACACGGCTCATTTGCGGGCTCCCTTCTTCTCGCCTTTGCGGCCAAGGCCGAGCTGAACCAGTGTCAGCACCACCAGAACGGCGCCCATCAGGATCGAGGCGGCGGCGGCAAGGCCTGGATTGCGAAGCTGCGTCGCAAAGCCGGTCTCGTAGATGTATTGCGTGATGTAGAGCGTGCTGGTACCGGGCCCGCCGCCAGTCAGCACGTAGACCTCGTCGAAGATCTGCACGGCGCGGATGAGCACGAGCACGATGACGACGAGCAGGTTGGGCATCAGGAGCGGCAGCGTGATGCGCCAGAAGGCGCGTGCCGGCCGCGTGCCGTCCATCTCGGCCGCTTCATAAAGATCCTTGGGGATCGCCTGCAGGCCGGCAAGCAGGATCAGGGTGTAGAAGCCCATATGCGCCCAGATCGAGACGCCGACGGTCGCCGCAAAGGACCAGTTGCGGTCGTTGAGCCAGGTATAGGGGTCGAAGCCGAGGCCGTAGAGCCCGAAGTTCAAGAGCCCCTGGCGCTGCAGGATCCACTTCCAGATGAGACCCACGACGACCGGTGACAGCAGCACGGGGAAGAAGAACACCGCCCGCCAGAAGCTGCGCGCCATGAGCTCGCGGTTGAGGATCAGCGCGGTGACGAGCGAAAACAGGATCATCAGGGTGACCTGAAGCACCACGAACCAGGCGGTGTTGCCGACGGCCGTCCAGAAGGTGTCTTCCGCGCAGGAGTTAGGGTCGGTGTAGTTCACGCAGTCGAAGAGCCGCGCATATTGGTCGCCGCCGACGAAGCTGCGGTCGGGCAGGAAAAGCGCCGTGCCGCCGGTCATGGAATAAGCGAAGTTGATGAAGAACGGCAACAGCACGAAGATGCCGAAGATCAGCATGTTCGGCAAAAGGAAGAAGGTCGCCATCCCGCCGATGCCGAGACGGCGCTGGACCCAGCGCAGCGGTGCGTCGATGGCGCTCAGCGCCAGGCGAACGGGTACCATGACCACTTCGCCGAGGCTGAAACCTCCCCCTTCTCTTGGAACATCTGCCTTCATGCTTGGCTTCCTCACCACCCTATGTGTGCTTGCTGCACGAAATGCACGGATCAATGCCGGATCTTGGTGCGCTGCCCACTTTACGTGGGCAAACGCAATTCGCCGAAGGGCAAGTTTCGGACACATATAGGTAAGTGCGTGCTAACCTATCCGCAGGCATCACCTCCGTGTTCGGCCGGGCGGCGTGACCTGAAATGCCGCCCGGGCCCGAGAGGCGATGGCTCCCGTCAGTTGCCGCTGTCTTTCACCTTGGTGGCGATGTCGCTATCGATGCGCGCGAAGGCCTCATCGACCGTCATCTCGCCGGCAGCCGCCTGGCTGACACGGGTGACGAGCGCACCGTAGACGGCGTCGGACCAGAGCCAGCCGGGCAGCTTGCGCGCCTCGTCGGAGAGCGTCTTGCTCGCCTCGACGAAGGCGTTGAGTGCCGCCTTCGCCTGGGCGTCGTCGGTCTTGAAGTCGAGACCCTTGGCAAGCACGCCCTTATGCGCGGGCAGGAACAGCGTTCGCTCGGAGAATTCCTTCACGATCGGTTCGCTCGCAAGGTAGTCCATCACCTTGGCGACGTCCTTCGGGTTCTTGGTGTACTTGACCGCAACCAGGCCGGCGCCGCCGGTCATGCCGGTGCAGTTGGAGGGCCCGCAGGGGCTGCCGGTGGCCACCCAGTCGAAGTTGGTGCCGATCTTCGTCGAGAAGTTCGGGACCTGCCAGGAACCGGAATAATAATAGACGAGCTGGCCATTGATGAAGTCGTCGGCAGCGGCCCGATAGGTGGAGCCCGCTGCCGAAACCCAGACGTCCTTGCTCATCGTGCCGTCGGCAACCCAGCCGACGAAGGTCTTCAGGAAGTTCTTCGAGCCGTCGTCGAGCGGCGCCGGCTTGCCGTCGGCGCCGATATAGTTGCCGCCATAGGCGAGGTTCGGGCCGCTCAGGCGATGGCCGGAGCGGTCAAGCGCCATCGGGAAGGGCACCTGCTGGTTTTCCGCCACCTGCTTGGCCGCCTTCGCCCAGTCGTCCCAGGTCGCATCCTTGCCGGGTATGGCAACGCCCGCCTGGTCGAACAGCGTCTTGTTGGCAAAGCCGCCGGCAATCGTGATCTGGGTCATGAAGCCGGAGATCTGGTTCGATCCGTCCGGGCGCATCCAGTCTGCCTGGCCGCCGAAGTTTTCGTCCCAATAGGCAGCGTCGGCAACCAGTGGCCGAAGGTCGAGCCAGTGCTGGGCCTGAGCCTTGAGATTGGTGACGCGGGCGATATCGGGGCCGTTTCCGGCTTCCAACTGTACCGGCAGCTGTTCCTTGACGACGCTGTAGGAGACGTTGTCGAGGATCACGTTGATCCCGGGGTTCTCCTTCATGAAGCGATCGAGCAGGTCCTTCAGCACCTCGCCTTCGACGCCATCGGAATACCACATGATGCGGACGTCGCCCGCGAGCGCCGCCGTCGACGTCAGAAGCCCGACGGCAAGCGCCGCGAGCATCGTTCTGGTCTTCTTCATTGCCTTCCTCCTCCACTTGTCCATGAGCCGAGCGTCCTCCCGCCCGTTTCGGTCTGGCGCCGGCTTCTCCCGGCCGGCGCAATTCTCGTTCGTCAGCCTGCGGCCAGCATGGTGACCTCGCCTGCCACGGTGAAATCCTTGGCGACGATCGTGCGCCCTTCCGCTTCCGTCGAACCGTCTTGACGGAAGACGACGCGGCCATACTCGGGGTCGTTGATGACAAGAGATCCGTCGCCGGTCTCTTCGACCGCAAGTGCTGCAAATCGGTCTTCCACGCCGGCGAGATCGGTGGCTTCGCACACGCGCACGATCCAGCGTGTCCTGTGTCCGGCCTGGCGCAGTTCCGCATTGGCCGACGGGCCGTCGGTGACGGGGATCAGACCGCTAGCGCCAATCAGGACAACGGCGCCGCGGCCGCTGCGGGCCAGCGCGAGTTTGCCACTCACCCTGCTCTCGTCGAATTCGGCGACCGGGAACCAGGCATGGGTGAAATCCGGCTGTTCGCTGACGGTCGAAAAGTCGAGTACGGCCAGCCCCCTGTACTGGTGGGCACGAGGGAGGGTGCCGCAACCACCCCAATAGGATGGCCGGCCGTACCCGAACTGAATGGTCTCGCCCGGGTGGTTGATCCAGATCGCCGCTTCCGGGCGCTGACCAAGGCGCAGGTGCAGCACCGTTTCCTGGTAGCCCCATTCGTTCCAGCGATAATGCGCCGCCGAGCCCATGGCAAAGTGCCGGCCCTTGTAGTGGTAGAGTGCTGCGAAGCGGTTTTCGCCCTGGGCGAAGCGCCATTCCTGGTGCTGTGCATCGTCCTCGTGGCAGGCGACAGCGGCGAGCGCTTCCGGCACGACGAGGCGGTGGTCGCGCAGGCAGACGGCAAGCTGCGGCAGCGCGTGCACGCGGCGGCCGTACCAGCCCTTGCCCCAGAGCAGGCGGGCGACGCCCGACAGTTCGAGCGAACGGCCGGCGCAGAGCGTGTGCTCGTAGGAGCGACCCTGGGCGGCCGTCACCATGCCATGGTGAGCGGAGCGGGCGATGATCTCGCAAAGGCGGACAATGCCCTTCCTGGCGCGCTCGGCGATGTCGGCGTCGGGCGAAAGCGCTGCCAGCGCCGTCAGGCCCTTGAGGTCGATCGGGAAGTAGGGTGCGGAGTTGAATTCCGCCATTTCCCAGGCTTCGAAGTGATCGAGCCAGGCGCGAACACGCGCAGCACCGACGGCGCTTTGCTCGCTTCCCTTGCGGCCCGAGCGGCGGAAGGTGGCTTCAGGAAAGAGGTGGCCGGCGAGATAGGCCGAGGTGTGGAACAGCAGCGCGTGGTTTTCGGAGAAATACCACTGCACGTCGTTGCCGGGCTCGTCCATCCAGTAGCGGAAGCTAAGAATCGCCTGGTCGATGCGGTCCCGGGTCTTCTCGCCGATATCCTTGCCCCAGCTCGCGCGCGACCAGATGAGCGGCACCAGCGAAAAGTCGGCGCAGTCGTGGCAGTCCTCGATCGAGGGCAGGATCTCCTCGATCATCGCGTCGGTGTCGGCGCCGCCGCGGCCGCTTGCAAGCCTCGCAAAGGCGCGCACCGTGTCACGTTCGGAAAATCCGGAGATCTCGTCCAGCGTCTCGGCGATGCGGGCGGAAAGTGCTTCCGGCGGCTTGCCTTGCCGTCCGGTATGGCAGATTTCGACGCCGAGCGAGCGCGAGGCGACGAAGCCGCCGGCATCGAGCGTGATGCGGAAATGGCGGAAGTCGGCCGGGGTATCCTCGGATGCGCCCACCCGCAGGCTACGGTCGCCGGCCCTCAACACGAAGTCGTGGTCGAAGCGCTCGGTCGACATGAAGTCGCCTTCGACCGCGACATTGACCTTGACGTCGAGCGGCAGCGCGGCTGCGAAATTGAGGGTGATGTCGCCTTCGAAATAGGCGGTGCGGTCGAAATGCATGCCGTCGAGCGCAGTCTCGATTTCGGCAGCGGCCGAACTCGAGCAGGGGACGGGCAGCGCTACACTTGCAGAAGGACCGGAGAGATAGTCAAGCTGGAAGAAATAGCGCGCGTCACGCTCTGCGAGATCATCGAAGAAGATCGTGACCTCGTTGAGCCCGGCCTGAAGCGGCAGGTCGAACTCGGCCTTGGCTTCGAGGTTACGGCTATAGGGCGCCATCCAGCCGATTTCGGCGCCGTTGAGGAAGACCACCGCGCCGCCGCAGGTGCCGAGGCGGATCTTTGCCGTTCCTGCGGTCTCGACTTCGATCGAGGTGCGGGCCCAGGTCGCAAGCCGTGTCGGCCGGAACCAGAAGCCGGAGAGATCGAGCCGCGGCGAGCCGAAGGGCAGCCACCAGCGGGTCGCTGCGAACGCGCCGCGCACATCGGGTCGCTTGCCGCGATATTGTTCGGCAAAGATGGTGCGGCAGGGATATTCGTGCGGAATGAAGTTCTTGTGCTTGGTCAGGAAGAAGAAGGGGTCCATTTCGCCCTTCATCGGCTGGTCCGGCACGTCGAAACGCTCCTCGGCGATCGCGCCGAGCTGCCAGTAGCCGATGGCCTGCCCCGGAACGAGGCTCTTCTTCAGATGGAAAATCGTATCGCTCATTTCAGCTCAGCCAAGGCTACGGGGGTGACGTCGTTATATTCCTGGTTTTCGCCGGTCATGCCCCAGACGAAGGCATAGGGGCCGGTGCCGGCGCCCATATGGATAGACCAGGCGGGTGACAGCACCGCATCGCAGTCGGCGACGATCAGGTGCCGTGTCTCGTCCGGCTCGCCCATCACGTGGACGATGCGGTCTTCGGGCGCCATGTCGAAGTAGCAATAGGCTTCCATGCGTCGCTCGTGCACATGCGGCGGCATGGTGTTCCACGCACTGCCTTCCGAGAGGTCGGTAATGCCCATCAGAAGCAGGCAGGAGGGCATGACTTCCGGGTGGATATACATGACGAGGCGGCGCCTGTTGGAGCGCTTGGTATCGCCGAGTTCGATCGCCTTCGCCTCGGCCTTCTTCACCAGCCGGTGCGGCAGGTCGGCGCCGGCGGGCACCGAGTTCATGTAGAAGCGTGCCGGGCGATCGGCGCTTTCGCTCGAGACGACGATCTCCTTCGCGCCGCGCCCGACATAGAGCACATCGCGATTTTCGAGCGTGAAGCTCCGGCCGTCGACGGTGACCATGCCGGTGCCGCCGAGATTGGCAATGCCCATTTCGCGGGCCGAAAGCAGATAGGGCGTGCCGATCTCGGCGCCCGATCCGAAGGAAACGCTCTTCGTCTTCGGCATGGCGCCGCCGAGGATCAGCCGGTCGACATGGGTATAGGTGAAGCTCACCGCGTCCTCGGCGAAGAGATCGCTGATCAGGAACTCGCGGCGCAGCCGCGCCGTGTCGTAAGTCTTGATGTCTTCGGGGTTTGCCCCGTAGAGAACCTTCATCGTCATGCTGCCTGTCCTTCCGCGCCGACATGCTTCAGGGCTTCGGAAAGGCACAGGATTGCCAGTGCCTGGCCATAGCCGGTCGGCTGAATGGGGATGTCCTTGTAGAATTGCAGGTCGTGGCCCATGCGGGTGCCGTAGGAGACGTTGAGCACCGTGCCGCTCTCGTCGATGTTGCGCATGACGGCATCCAGCGCGTTGAGACCGGCCGCGCGCCAGGCCGGTGTGCCGTAGCCGAGGCGATAGCCCTTCAGCAGTCCGTAGCCGATGCCGGCGGTCGCAGAGATTTCTTCATAAGACGACGCATCGTCGAGCAGAGTGCGCCAGGCGCCCGACGCGGTCTGCAGCGGCAGGAGCGCCTCGACCTGGGTGACGAGCACGCCGCGCAGATACTCCTTCACCGGCGCCGCGATCTCGGCGAGGTCGAAGAGGTCGAGCATGCCGGCGGTGATCCAGGCATTGCCGCGCGCCCAGCGGGCGCGGGCGAAATTGTGCCGGCCGTCGAAGGTCCAGCCGTGGAACCAGAGGCCCGACTGGGTGTCGGCGAGATAGCGGGCGTGCACGAGAAACTGCCTGGAGGCTTCGTCGACCAGCTCGCGCCGGCCGCTCGCCTGGCCGTAGGAGGCGAGGAAAAGGGCGACCATGTAGAGCGTGTCGTCCCAGAGCTCGTTGTCGTTGACCTTGTCGGAAACATGATGCTCGAAGCCGCCTTCGGGCGTGCGACCCATGTCGCTCATCACCCGGTTCGCCCACGCGTCGAGCAACGGCTTCCAGCGCGGGTTCCCGGTTTTCGCCCAGAGAACCGAAAGACCCAACATGGGTGCGGTCGTGTTGACGTTGAGCTCGGGCAGACCGGCGGCCAGACGCCCCTCGTACCAACCTTCGATGAGCTGGCGGATGTCGTCGCGGCCGGTGAACAGCCAGAGCTTGATCAGGCCATAGAGGCCGACGCCCTGCGGCCATTCCCAGCTGTCGAAGCTGATGTAGTCGCCAGCCGAGCCGTCGAGGTTCGGCTCGTCGAAACGGCCGTCATGCTTGAGACCGGTCATGCCGCCGACAAGACGATCGAGACCCATGCGAATATCGTGGGCGTTGAGGCCCATGGCGCTCCTCCTCCTTGAGCCGCTCTTCCCTCGGCTTTGTTGAGACGATAAAGGCATGACATTTTTTCTTGCGCAATATGAAAATTTTTCCCAGTATTGTGGCAAGGGAGGAGCGGATGACCGTCAAACCGTTGGCCGGCAAGCGCGGCAAGAAGAGCAAGAAGGTAAGGCTGGAGGATATTGCCGAGGCCTGCGGCGTGTCGCTCAGCACCGCCTCACGGGCGCTCGCGGGCGAGAAGGGCGTGCGCGCGGAAATCCGCCAGAAGGTGCTGGAGGCGGCGAAGAACGCCAACTACATGATTCCGACGGCGGTCGCCGGCCAGAAGGTCATCGTCGCGGCGTCGAGTGCGGCAATGATCGACTATGTGCGCAATCAGTTCACCCACTATGTGCTGGAGGGACTGAAGGAGCGGGCCCAGGCGCTCGACCTTGAAATCGTCACGCGACCGATTGCCGACCGGAACGAAGAATTGGCCGTGCTTGCCGAGGCCGAAAGAGACGAACAGGTTGCTGGCCTCCTGTTCCTCACCATCGACGACGAGGGCATGCTGGCCGCGACGCGCGGCTTCGACAAGCCGGTGGTGCTCCTGAACAGCGACGACCCGTTCATGCGTCTGTCGAGCGTCACACCCTGCAACCGCTCAAGCGCGCGGCTTGCGACCGATCACCTGACGGAACTTGGCCATGAACGCATCCTGTTTCTGATGCGGCCGGGACGCCGCACGATCGAGCGGCGCTATGAAGGCTGGCGTGACGGCTTGCTGGCGAAGGGACTGCCTGCCGACGACGACCTGCTCGTGACCGTCGAGGACTGGCTGCCGGAACTGGCAATGCAGGCGTTGATGCAGCGCATCGCCGATCGGGGATTGGACTTCACGGCGGTGCTTGCGGCTGGCGATAGCCTTGCCGTCGGGGCCATGGTCGGTATCCAGCAGAAAGGCTTTTCGGTTCCGGGTGACGTTTCGGTCATGGGCATGGACGACCTGCCGCAGGCGGCCTTCCTCAATCCGCCGCTGACGACGATGCATATCCCGATGCGCGAGATCGGCTCGGTTGCGCTCGACCTCTTGCGCGACACGCTCTCCGGCATCCCGGCGCCGCCGCGACGGGTCGAGCTTGCTTGTCATCTGGTACCGCGCGCCTCGACGGCACCGCCGCGCAGCGGCGCCTGAGCGCGGAACAGAGCCGTCAGGAAAGCCAGGCCGGCAGGCGCGCCGGCACGCGGCCGGTCAGCGCCGCCTCGACGCAATCGGCGAGGTTGCCGAAGCGAACGGCGCGGCCGGAGAGGCCGGGGCCGTAATGGGCGTACTTGCCGGAATTGGTCATCAGCGCCCGCGTCTTCGTAGGGAACACCGGCTCGGAGATCGAGCACCAGCAGAGATCCGGCAAGACCTGGATGCCGCTCGCTTCAAGGCGCGAGAGCAGACCTTCGTCCCTTGCTGCAGCGATCGCGTCGCGTCCCGCCGTCACGATGACGGCGACATTGCTGTCGCGCTTGCGGCCGTCGAACGCTGTGGCCAGCGCGCGGCATTCCTCGAGCGACGCATGCGGGCTGCCGATCGCGACAAGCTCGACTTCCGCCGGCCCTTCGTTCAGGAGCGACCAGGCGTCCGCCATGTCGGCGCGCGTGATCTTCGTGCGGTCAGCATCCTCGGCGACGGCGCCCGCTGCTTCTGGCGTCACGCCCTCGACATGCAGCATGGGCGATGCGGACGTCGTGCCGAAGGCAGCGCAGAGCGCCTTCAGGTCGTCGCGCGAGGGTTTTGCCGAGGCAAGACCGCGCAGCAGCGGGATGCGATCGGGCGCAGCCTTTCCGGCGAGGTAGCCGATCAGCGGCCAGAAGGCATCGTCGATATTGTCAGGCAGCTCCACGTCGATGACGCGCGTCGCCTTGCGCGGCGCGTCGAGATAGACGCCCGAGAGCGGCGCACGGCCGGTGAGCGCGATGCAGAGGTCGAGGAAGTCAGGATGTTTCGCCGTGCGCGCACCGAGCACGGTGTTGGCGAAGATGACGGCGTTCGATTCCGCCCAAGCGATGGATTCGCCCGCCTTCGGCGCGCTGTCGAGCAGGTAGGGCGAGCAGGTGAAGGTCGGGCGGCAGCCCATGCGCACATAGGCGTCGGCAAGCCGTGCTGCCGGATCGCCAAAACTTTCCGGCACGCCCTGTGCCTGCCAGTTGGCGCGATCGACCGAGATCGCATTCATCGTCGTCGGCACCCGCACCTTGGCGCCCATGTCCGCCATCTTCTCGGCGAAGGTGAGGTTGGCGGGACTTGCATAGATGCAGCCGTCAATGTGGCCCTGCACCACGTCGATAAGCCTTTCCGCACCCTGTCCAGCCGCCATCGCCGCGATGATGCGCATCGCCTGCTGCACCGCGACGCCGTCGCGGCCGTCGAGCATGGCGCGATCGTCTTCGGTAAGATCGAGGGTGGTCGTTGCCGGCGGGACGACCGCGATCGTCAGGCCATCCGCCTCGATGGTCTTGTCAGTGATCCGCGCCGTCTTCGCCTCAGACAGCGCCCTGAAGGCGTCACGCGATAGGCGCAGCACCGGCAGGGACTTGCCAAACATTTCCGCGGCAATCAGCGCGCCAAGCGTCAGCACGTCCTCGGCTTCCGAAAACACCAGAGCGGCCGGCGCGCGGCCGGTCAGTGCCATGTCGAGCAGCACGCCCGAACCGGTGCAAGAACCGCGGCTCGACGGCATCATCAGGATGCCGCCGGTGAGACAGAGGCCGTGCAGCGGGTGGTGCACGTCGATGACCCGGCCGGTCGCCGGATCGACCCCGCCCCAGAAACTTAAAGCCTCCTGCGTGGCGATGATGGGGCCATCGGCGGAGCCGGAAAGAATGCTGCGGGCGGAGATCGGTTGGGTCATTTTACGACAAATCCATGAGCAAAGGGGTCGCGGTCATCGATGAAGATCGTGTTGATGCCGGTCATGCGGGCCCAGCCGGCGATCGACGGGATGATGGCGTCGCGATCGGCGACCTTGGTCGCCGCCTCGACGCGGCCCTTGAACAGCGAGCCGATGATCGACTCGTGCACGAACTCGTCGCCGACCTTGAGCTTGCCCTTGGCGGCAAGCTGGGCCATGCGCGCGGACGTACCGGTGCCGCAGGGCGAGCGGTCGATCGCCTTGTCGCCGTAGAAAACGGCGTTGCGGGCATGCGCCTCGGCCTTGGTCGCCTTGCCGGTCCACTGGATGTGGCTGAGGCTCTTAATTTCCGGATGCTCCGGATGGACGAACTCGTATTTTGCGTTCAGCGCCGCCCGCAGTTTCGGGCTCCAGCCGACGAGTTCGCCGGCCGTGTGGTCGGCCATGTCGCGAAAGTTCTTCTGCGGCTCGACGATGGCGTAGAAATTGCCGCCATAGGCGACGTCGACGACGATCTCGCCGAGACCCTCGACCTCGGCCGTCAGCCCCTCGGCGTAGAGGAAGCCCGGAACGTTGGTCAGCCGCACTTCTTCGACAAAGCGGCCCTCCTGGCGGTAGGTGATGTCGACCTTGCCGGCCGGCGCATCGATCGAAAGCTTTCCCGGTTCGCGCGGGGTGATGAGGCCGTTTTCGATCGCCATGGTGATGGTGCCGATCGTGCCGTGGCCGCACATCGGCAGGCAGCCCGACGTTTCGATGAAGAGCACCGCCACGTCGCAGTCGGGCCTGGTCGGCGGATAGAGGATCGAACCGGACATCATGTCGTGGCCGCGCGGCTCGAACATCAGGCCGGTGCGGATCCAGTCGAACTCGCGCAGGAAATGCGCCCGCTTCTCCAGCATGTTGGCGCCGTCGAGCCGTGGCCCGCCGCCGGAAACGAGGCGGACCGGATTGCCGCAGGTGTGGCCGTCGATGCAGGAGAAGGTGTGGTTGGCCATGGTCTAAACTCTGTCAGAAACGTTGGGGCGAGAAGGAGCTGATGTCGATCGCCGGCCGCTGGCCGGTGATGAGATCGGCGACCAGCCGTGCGGTGCCGGCCGATTGCGTGAGGCCGAGATGGCCGTGGCCGAAGGCATAGACGACGCGGCCCGTTGCGCGGGCGCGGCCGATCGCCGGCAGGCTGTCGGGCAGCGACGGGCGGAAGCCCATCCATTGTACGCCGCCTTCGCTCCGGAAACCGGGCAGGAAGGCCTGCGCCTTTTTCAGCATCGCCTCCGAGCGGCGATAGTTCGGCGGCAGCTTCAGGCCGCCGAGCTCGACGGCGCCGCCGACGCGAATGCCGGTCGAAAGCCGGGTCACGACGAAGCCGTGGCCACCGAAGGTGACCTGGGTGCGCAGGTCAAAGGCATCCTGCGGCAGTGTGGTATTGTAACCGCGCTCGGTTTCGAGCGGGATGCGCTCGCCGAGCGTGCGGGCAACCTGGTGGGAGAAGGCGCCGGCCGACAGCACCACCTGGTCTGCGCGCCGTGTCTTGCCGCTAGCCGTCAGCTCGACGCCGCCTTCGACCGGCTTCAGTGCGGTCACCTCGGCCCGTTCGATCTTGCCGCCCTTGGCACGGAAATGGTCGGCGAGCGCCAGCGTGTAGAGCTTCGGGTCGGCGATCGAGTACCAGCCGGGGGTGAAGGTGCCATGGGTGAAGCGCGGCGCAAGGCCGGGCTGGATCTCGGCCATTTCGGCCGCACCCATATGGCGGAATTCGATGCCGTGTTCGGCCCGAGCCTTCCAGCCGGGAAGCGATGCCTTCAGCTCGGCTTCGCTTTCATAGACCTGGAGATTGCCTTCCTTGCGCAGCATCGGCAGCGTGCCGGTCTCGGCCAGAAAAGGTTCCAGCTCCGCCTTGGAGAGGTCCATGATCGCCGTCTGCGCGGTCGTCGAGTGCGCCACGCGGCTTGCTGAGCAGGCGCGCCAGAAGCGGAACATCCACGGTGCGATCTGTGCCGCATAGGCCGGCGGCACGCTCAAGGGTCCGAGCGGGTCGAGCAGCCACTTCGGCGCCTTTTTCAGGATGCCGGGTGAGGCGAGCGGCAGGATGTCGGTGAAGGCGAAGGCCCCGGCATTGCCCGCCGAGGCACCTGCTGCCGGGCCTTCCCGGTCGAGCACGGTGACGGAAAGCCCCCGTGCCTGGGCGGCGATCGCCGCAGAAAGGCCGACAACGCCGGCGCCGATGACGATGACGTCAGGCTGAACTGCATCCTTCATGATCGTCTCAGTGCGTCGCTGCCAGGAACTTCTGGAGTTCCGGATCCTTCGGTGCGCCGAAGAGCGCTTCGGGTGCCGCGATTTCCGCCATCACGCCCTTGTGGAAGAAGGCGACGCGGTCGGAGACTTCGCGGGCGAACTTCATTTCATGGGTGACGCAGATCATCGTCATGCCCTCGGACGCCAGCATGCGCAGCGTGTCGAGCACTTCGCCGACGAGCTGCGGATCGAGTGCCGAGGTCACTTCGTCAAACAGCATGTATTCCGGCGACATGGCAAGCGCCCGGGCGATGGCCATGCGCTGCTGCTGGCCGCCCGACATGCGGGTCGGATAGACGCCGAGCTTCTCGCCGAGGCCGACATGCGTGAGCTGCTTGATGGCGTTCTCCTCGGCCTTTTCCTTGGTAAGGCCAAGCACCTTGCGCGGCGCCAGCATGACGTTTTCAAGCACGGTCAGGTGCGGGAAAGCATTGAACTGCTGGAAGACGATGCCGAGCTTGCTGCGCAGCTTGTTGAGGTTTGTTGATTTCGCGTGGACCTCGGTGCCGTCGACGAGGATGCGGCCCGCATCGATCGGCTCGAGGCCGTTGATGCAGGTCAGCAGCGTCGACTTGCCCGAGCCGGAGCCGCCAATGATGGTCAGCACCTCGCCCTTGTTGACGGTGAGGTCGATGCCTTTGAGAACCTCCAGCGAGCCGAAGGATTTGCGAACGTTCTGGATCTCAATCATTGGACCACCGTTTTTCAAGGTAACCGCCGAGCCGGGCGATTGGGAAGCTGATGAGGAAGTAGATGGCGCCGCAGATCAGAAGGATCAGCAGCGGTTCCTGCAGGCGGGTGACGAGAACCTGCGAGGCGCGCAAGAGCTCGATCAGGCCGAGCCAGAGGACGAGGGCCGAGTCCTTCATGACGCCGAGCGTCAGGCCGATCCAGGACGGCAGCGAAACGCGGGTTGCAAGCGGCGCCACGATGTAGCGCATGTCCTGCCACCAGGTCATGCCGAGCGAGCGGGCCGCGCGGCGGGTCGTCGGCGGAACCGAGGCGATGCCACCGCGCACGATCTCGGTGCAATAGGCGGCCGTATAGAGCGACAGCACCACGCAGGAGGTCGTGAACGGCGCCCAGCCGAGCTTGGCGATCGCCTGGAAGGCATTGGCAAGCACAAGCTGGATCAAGAGCGGCACCGAACGGAAGACGTCGAGCACAAAGGTGAGCGGTGCACCCCAATAGGGGCCGACCTGATTGCGCACGACGCCGAAGATGATGCCGAGCACGGTGCCGGCCGTAACCGACACGGCAGTGACCGCAAGCGTCATCAGGGCGCCCTGCAGCAGGAAGCCGAGGTCAGCGAGGGTGAGGGCGGTATTGAACATCTCTCACCTCTCCTTAGTAGCGGAACATGCGCGCGGCGAGCAGGCGCGCCCCGAGCGTCACGGCCTTGGCGATCAGGTAGTAGATGACCGCCGCGATCGCGAAGAATTCGAAGGTGCGGAACGAGCGCGCGTTCAGTTCCTGGGTGATGCCGGCAAGGTCGGTGTTCATGCCGACCGTGACGCCGAGCGAGGTCATCAGGATCGCCCAGACCATCTGGTTGGTAACCGGCAGGAAGGCGATGCGCAGCATCTGTGGCAGCACGATGTAGCGGAAGGCCTGCACCGGGGTCATGCCGAGCGAGCGGCCGGCCCGCGTCTGGGTATCCGGAATGGCCTTGAGCGCGCCGCGGAAGTTTTCCGCGAGGTAGCCGGCATTGTTGAAGGCGATCCCTGCGAGCAGCGCCGTATAGGGGCTCAGGTGGATGCCGAAATTGCCGAGGCCGAAATGGGCCATGTAGATCTGGAACAGCGCCGGCGTGTTGCGGGCGATCTCGACCCAGGCGGTGGCAAAACCGCCGAGGATGCGATTGCCCGACAGGCGGCAGGCCGTCAGCGCGAGCGCCAGCGCCAGGCCGATGACCATCGAGAGCAGGGCCACCTGCAAGGTGACCAGTGCTCCATCGAGCATCTGCGGCAGGGCTTTGAGCGCCTGGTTCCAATGGAAGGTATAACTGAACATGTTTCGTCTCACCTCTTCGGAAACGAATAGCGGCGCGAAGCTACACTTCGCGCCGCCAGATGAACGGCATATTAGCGGTAAACGCCCTTTGCCGTAAGGTCCGGAAGTTCGCCGCCGACCCACTTTTCGTAAAGTTCAGCGTAGCGGCCGGTGCGGACCTGCTGGTTGATGAAGAGGTTGAGGAAGTTGATGAAGCCGTATTCTTCGCGGTTGGTGAAGAGCGCGACGTAGTCGGTGTCGAACGGTGCCTTGCCGACGACGGAGATGCCGGCGAACTTGCCGCCCTTGACGTTGGCCTGGGCGACGGTCGAGGTCGAAACCGTGGCGTCGATCTGGCCCTGGCTGAGCGCGAGGAAGACGTCGGCCTGGGTCTGGTACGGACGGAACTCGCCAGCGCCCCATTCCTTGACCTGCTTTTCGAGCGCGATCGCTTCGAACGTGCCGGCGGTGGCGCCGACGACCTTGCCCTTCATGTCTTCGAAGGACTTGACGCCCGACTTCTCGTTGGCGGTGACGGCCATTTCGAAGGCGAAGTAGGGGATCGTCATGCCGACGGTCTTTGCACGCTCAAGCGTGTCGGAGGTCGAGGCAACGCCGACGTCGACACGGCCCGACATCAGAGCGGGAATACGCTCCGGGAACGGGGTCTCGACGATTTCGGCGGTGACGCCGAGCGCCTTTGCGAGGTCATTGCAATAGTCGACGTCGAAACCGATCGGGTTGTTGTTCTCGTCGCGAGAACCCATCGGCGGGAAGTCGAGCACCACTGCGCAACGCAGCGTACCCGAGCCGATGACGTCATCCAGCTTGTCGGCATGGGCCTGGCTGGTCAGAGCAGCGGCCGCAACGAGGCCGAGCGCGAGCACCGAAGTCTTCATTATCTCTCTCCCTGAAATGAGTGCCGTTTTACGGCTGAGGCACTATTCCGTTTTAGAGAGCACAAATCAATAGAAAAATACAATTAGTATACAAAAAGTATATCATCATATCGTAGAACGCGCTCAGGCATCCCATTTGTTTCGCGAAATGGGATGCCTGCGCAGCGATCTGTCGTGTCTTGCGGTCGCGGGCGGCAGGCCGCCCACCTTTTTTCCGCGCGTCTTAGCCCTGGAAATCCTCGGGCAGCAGGCCTTCCGGCATGTTCTGGTAGGCAACCGGACGCAGGAAGCGGCGGATCGACATCGTGCCGACGCTGGTGGCGCCGAAGTTGGTCGAGGCCGGGTAGGGGCCGCCATGAACCATCGAATCCACAACCTCGACGCCGGTCGGGAAGCCGTTGACGAGCACGCGGCCGGCCTTGCGCTCGAGGATCGGACGCAGGCGCCGGGCGGTTTCGAGGTCGGCCGCATCCATGTGGATCGTCGTCGTCAGCTGTCCCTCGAAGCCGCGGGCGAGCTGTTCCATCTCGCCGGTCGAGCCGACGCGGACGACGAGGCCGAGCGGGCCGAACACCTCTTCGCCGAGCGCATGGTCGGCAAGGAACTGGTCGCCCGATGTCTCGAACAGGTTCGGCGAGACCGAGCGGCCGGAGGATTCGGTCGTCAGCAGCGGCTTCACGGTGTTGCGGCTTTCAAAGCGCGCCTGGCCGTCGTGATAGGCCTTGGCGATGCCGTCGGTCAGCATCGTCTGCGGCGCCACCTTGCCGAGAGCCTCGACGGCCGCCGCGGTGAAGCGGTCGGCGTCGGCGCCTTCGACGACGACGGCGATGCCGGGGTTGGTGCAGAACTGGCCGGCACCCATGGTCAGCGAGCCGGCCCAGCCCTGGCCGAGCGTCTCGGCCCGAGCTTTCAGCGCTTCCGGCAGCAGGAACATCGGGTTGACCGAGCCGAGTTCGCCGAAGAACGGGATCGGCTCGGGACGGGCGGCGCAGAGATTGAAGAGCGCGCGGCCACCGGCGAGCGACCCGGTAAAGCCCACGGCCTTGATCAGCGGATGCTGTACCAGCGCTTCGCCGACCTGGCGGTTGCCGCCCTGGATCAGCGAGAAGACGCCGGGATGCACGCCGGTCTTGCGGATTGCCGCTTCGACGGCCTCAGCGACGATCTCACCGGTGCCCGGATGGGCCGAGTGCCCCTTGACGACAACCGGGCAACCGGCGGCGAGTGCGGCAGCCGTGTCGCCGCCGGCGGTCGAAAACGCGAGCGGGAAGTTCGAGGCGCCGAAGACGGCGACCGGGCCGATCGGGCGCTGGATCAGGCGGATCTCCGGGCGGGGCGCCGGCTGGCGCTCGGGCAGGGCCGCATCGAAACGGCGGTCGAGATACTCGCCCTTTTCGATGTGGTCGGCGAAGAGGCGGAGCTGGCCGGTGGTGCGGCCGCGCTCGCCCTGCAGGCGCGCTTCCGGCAGGCCGGTTTCCTGGGTGCCGATTTCGGTAATGACGTCGGCGCGTGCCTCGATCTCGTCGGCAATGGCGCGCAGGAAGGCGGCGCGTTCAGCCCGGGTCGAGTAACCGTAGCTCAGGAACGCTTCTTCGGCGGCTTCAGCGGCACGGTTGACGAGCTCGACAGTGCCGGTGGCGAACTGATGGACCGGACCATGGGCGGGTGCGGATGCGAAGGTGCCCGCGCCGTCGAGCCATTCGCCGGCGACAAGGTGTTTTCCTTTGGGGGTGAAGGCCATCTGCCGATCCTTTCGTTCGATCCCGGATTGCCTTTTATGGCGGAGGGGATCATGGCTGAATTGCACTTGTCGGATCTTTGTATACTATATGTATGCAGAACATCAATCGCCTGACTGGCCCTTCCGGATCAGGCGCAGCATTTGAGAGGGAGAGAGATGAGCGAAACCAATACCCTGACGATCGCAGCACTTTTCGAGCGCGTCGAAGCGATTTTCCTGAAGGCGGGGCTCAACGCCGTCCAGGCCGGCGCGCTTGCGCGCGTGATCGTCGCCGGCGAGCGCGACGCCTGCAAGTCGCACGGCATCTACCGTATTGAAGGGGCGCTTCGCACCGTCAAGGCCGGCAAGGTGAAGCCCGATGCCGTCCCGGTGCTCGATGCGCAGGAAGGCTCGGCGATCGTCAAGGTCAACGCCAGCGGCGGTTTCGCCAATCCGGCTTTCGAGCTCGGCCTGCCGGTGCTTGCCGAGCGTGCCCGCGCTCTCGGGATCGCCGCGCTCGTCATCAATGATTGCACCCATTTCTCGGCACTCTGGCCGGAAGTGGAAGGCCTGACGGGCGAGGGGCTTGCCGGCCTCGTCATGTGCCCGAGCTATGCCACCGTTGCGCCGACCGGGGGCAACAAGCCGCTGCTCGGCACCAACCCCTTCGCCTTCGGCTGGCCGCGCGAGAACCAGCCGCCTTACGTCTTCGACTTCGCGACGTCCGTCGCCGCCCGCGGCGAGATCGAGCTGCACCGCCGCGCCGGCAAGCCCTTGCCGGCGGGCTGGGCGATCGATGCCCAAGGCAATCCGACGACCGATCCGGAAGCGGCCCTTGCCGGCGCCATGCTGCCCTTCGGCGGCCACAAGGGCTCGGCGATCGGCACGATGGTCGAGCTCCTCGCCGGCATCATGATCGGCGACCTGACGAGCCCGGAAGTGCTCGATTACCTCGGCACCACGACGCTGGCCCCCTTCCACGGCGAACTGATCGTCGCCTTCTCGCCGGAAAAATTCGCGGCCGGCCGGCCGGGCAATCCCTTCGCCCGCGCCGAGGTGCTGTTCGAAGCGATCGTCGGCCAGGGCGCCCGCCTGCCGTCGCAGCGCCGCTTCGTGGCGCGCGCCAAGTCGGAGGCCGAAGGTGTCGTGCTCAACCAGGCGGAAATGGAGCAGCTCGACCGGCTGCTTGCTCTTGGCCTGGACGCTATCGCGTAAGCGACGGCTAACCTTTTCGGCGGCCAGTTTGCGGCCCCAACGACCAAACAAAAGGGCCCTCCAACCGGAGGGCCCTTTTTTGCGAGAGTGGAACCACTGACCTCCCTCATCCTCCCCCTCGTGGCGGGGATCCAGTGGCCCGACGTCCGTCGGGTCGGGAGGCCCTTCAGCCCAAGGACTTGCGTTGTTCCTGCAGTTCCAACGGAACTGCAGGATTCCTGTGACAAACACAGGAATGAAGAAAACCTTGGCTTGGTGTCTGCGATCCCAAGGTCCCCTGCAATGTCGAATAGGGTCGACGAAAAAAAAGGCCCTCCAACCGGAGGGCCTTTTCCATTTGAGTGCCGATCGAGCGATCAGGCCTTGTACTTCTGCACCGCGCCCGGGAGCTTGCTCCACTCGGCGTACCAGCTGTTGAACAGCTTGAACTGGGCTTCGACATAGCCGCGCTGGCTGTCGGAGAGCACGTCGCTCTCGTTGAAGTGCAGCGTGTATTCCTTGTCGCCCTTCAGCACCATCATGTGCTTGAAGTAGAGAACGAGGTCCGGGCCTTCGTCGAAGGACGAGAGCACGGCGAGCGCCTGTTCCAGTTCCAGTGCGCGCTGGCGGGCGTCGACGTCGCCTTCGGCGGCGGCGCGCGACAGGTTGCACATGTGGATGACTTCCTTCGGCAGCACGCAGCCGATGCCGGTGATGGCACCCGTTGCGCCGCAGTTGACGAAGCCGTGGAATACGGCCGTGTCGACGCCGATCATCAGCGAGACGCCATCGTCACGGCTGGTGATGTTTTCGGCTGCGTAGCGCATGTCGGCAGCGCCGCCGAATTCCTTGAAGCCGACGAGGTTCGGATGTTCGGCGCGCAGCGCGAAGAACAGGTCGGCGCGGGTGGCAAAGCCGTAGTAGGGGCTGTTGTAGATGACAGCCGGCAGGCTCGGGGCTGCCGAAAGAATGGCCTTGAAGTGGTTCTTCTGGGCGGCGACGACCGAGCCGCGCGACAGAACGCGCGGGATGACCATCAGGCCCTGGGCGCCGACCTTCTCGGCGTGTGCCGCATGGGCAACGGCCGAAGCGGTGTTGACGGCGCCGGTGCCGACGATGACAGGGATGCCGGCCTTGACCAGGCGCTCGACGCCTTCCATGCGCTGTTCGTCCGTCAGGAGCGGCCAGTCACCCATCGAGCCGCAATAGACGACGGCGGACATCCCTTGCGCGATCAGTTCCTTGCCCTTGCGCACCAGCGCGTCGAAATCGGGCGTGCGGTCTTCCTTGCAGGGGGTCATCAGCGCCGGGATGACGCCGGTGAAAATCTGAGCCTTCATCTGAAACTCCTCTCGGGCTTGTCTTCAGGGCAGCGGCGCACCTACGCCCCTGCCTTTGATCCAGACAATAGCCGTTTGTATTTTATTTGTCGACAAGAAAAATACAAAAGCCGCTACAGGGCGATGTCGAGCTTGTTGTTGCGGGCAAAAAGCTTCTGCACCTGCTCGACGATCTGCTCCGCATGCGCCTTGCCGAGCCGGTCGGCCGCCTCGACGTCGCGGGCGGCGATCGCCGCGATCATTGCCGCATGCTCGTCGACGAAGCGCTGGGGAAACTGCTCGTCATAGGACTGGTAGTAGAGACGGAGAATGCGCCGCCCTTCGTCCAGCAGCCGGCGAAACAGGCTGGTGAAATAGGGGTTGCGCCCGCTTTCCGCGATCGCCGCATGGAAGGCGGCGTTGGTGGCGATCATCGTCAGCGCGTCGCGCGTTTGCACGGCGGCGGCATAATCCTCATGGAAGCCGCGTATGATCGGCAGGTCTTCCGGGCGGTGGTTCTGCGCCGCAAGCCGCGTGGTGACGCGGTACATCAGCACCAGCGCGTCGAAGAACGGGTTCAGGTTGAGAAAGTCGATGTTTGCCACCATCGTCGAGCGGTTCGGCAGGGTGTCGATCAACCCTTCGCCGGCAAGCCGTACCAGCGCTTCGCGGATCGGTGTGCGCGACATCTTCAGTCGCTCGGCGAGCTGCACCTCGTCGATCGGGCTGCCGGGCGGCAGCACCAGGTCGAGGATCTCGTCGCGCAGGAGGTCATAGACCATCTTTACGCCGGAACCGCGCTTGCGTTCGGGGATGGGGCTGTTGTCGGTGTCGATATCGGTCATGTCGGAATCCTTTGTCGACAAAAGAAATACTTGTCTCTGTCGCCGGGATCAACAGTTTCCGCCGCTGTCATTGCGCGAAGCTGATATCCGCATCCGCGTGCACAGGTTGTTGCTTCGACCCATGCATTTCCCACATGGGAGCGCTGAGTTTTGAGCGCTGCAACTTATCAAAGGCCTGAGCTATAAGGTGTTCATCGAAGCGAAACGAGGCGCCACGGACTGGCTGCCAGGCTTCGAAAGCCCATTGAAAGGGGGATCAAATGAACATCGCACGCTCCATCAACAACTGGCGCAAGTATCGTCAGACGGTCACCGAGCTGGGCCGCATGTCGAACCGCGAACTCCGCGACCTCGGCATCGAACGCGCCGACATCGACCGCGTCGCACGTACGGCCTTCGCCCGCTAAGGCGACCCGCATAGACTGAAAATTTGCCAAGCGCCTGCATCTCCTGCGGGCGCTTTTGCTTTTTGCCGCCTTCATTGCGCCATTGTCCTTCGGCAACCCGAAGCCGTCGTTTGATAAATTGACTAATTGATCCATTTAATGCGGCGCGATCCGCGCGTTCGCCCGCCTGTTTTAAGAGGCAGAGGCATGGCCCAGTTTTCCCCCGAGATTGCCAACCACTGGCGGGCGACGTTCTCGTCCGGCACGGTCATGGAATGCGAAGGCGGTTTCACCGTCGCGATCACCTCGGTCCTCGACGACGACAGCGAAGCGATGGTGCTGAAGACCGTCGACCGCAAGGTCATGGCCGCCGTCACACCGGCGCTAGCGGAAAAGCTGGCAATGTCAGCCCGGCGCGACCTCTCCGAACCGGTGTTCCTTCGCATGCTGCAGGAGGCGGGCATTACGCTGCACGACGCGGATTACATCTTCTATCTTGCTGAAGGCGAAAAGGCGGCATTGCTTCGCGAACAACCGGCAAGCTCGGTGCGTTTGCTGACGGCCGACGATGCGGCGGTCTTCGCCGCGTTTCAGTCGTCGGCCTCGGAGGAGGATCTGGATGCTGCCTATGTCGAACTCGACCATTGGCTCGTGTTCGGCGCGTTCGAGAGCGACCGGCTGGTCTGCGCCGCAAGCATGTATCCGTGGATGGAAGAAAGCCGCCTTGCGGATATGGGTATCCTGACCTTGGCGACGCACCGTGGCAAAGGTCATGCCCGCAGCGTCGTGCGCGCCATCAGCCGTCATGCGCTTGGGCAGGGGTACGAGCCGCAGTATCGCTGCCAGCTCGACAATCCGGCATCGGCCGCGCTCGCAAAGGCGGCGGGCCTGACGCTGTTTGGCGAATGGCAGCCGGTTTCGCCGTCATCACAGGGCTGAAATCGCGGCGATTGCTCGCCTGAAGGCGGGTGAGGCCGGGAGGTAACGAAGGCGGAACGAGACGTGAATCAATGCTGACAGAATCTGGCAGGGGTCGCGCGTAAAGTGGTTCCATGATCAGAGATCGAGGGATGACCGATGTCGGCGCAGGATATGTTTCAGATGGGTGCAGCAAGCAGGTCGGGCGAGCGCAATTTCTGGATCGGGGCCGTCTCGGCCGATGACCTGCAGCCTGGTCCGGGCGAGGGCTTCTCGCGGTTCGGCTACGGCTACGGCAATGTTCAGGCGATCACGCGGATGAAGGCCGGTGACGGGTTTATCGGTTACGCGCTCAATGCCGCCTTCAACGGCAGAGCGGCGCTCGCATGTTTTGCGGCCATCGGTGTGGTCAAGGAGCGTCCGCCCTACTTCTTTGCCATGGGTGGCGTCGCGCCGCATCGCGGCGACATCGATTGGGCCGACAGCATGGAAGCCCCTGTTCGTCCGTGGCTCGACAGCCTCGAATTTGCCGAGGGCAATCGCAATTGGGACCAGAAGCTTCGTTTTGGTCATCTCGCCATCAGCGAACGGGATTTCCGTGTGATCGCGCGGGCGATGCACGCCGACCTCGGCATGATTCTCCCGAGGGCGCCGGCGTTTCGCCAGCAGCTTGCCGGCTGACGGCCCGCGCCGTCAGTCCGGTGCGAGCGCCGTTTCCTCCGGCGTATCGACCGGTTGCTCCACCGAACCGGCCGACACGCTCGCATACATGCCGGTGGTTCTGAATTCGGTTGGGCTCAAGCCGAAGGACCGACGAAAGACCTTGGCAAAATAGTTGGGGTCTTCGAAGCCCGAGAGGATCGCCACCTCCTTGACCGGCAGGCTCGCGGTCTTCGTCAGCAGCTTTACCGCGCGCTGCAAGCGTTTCTGCAGAACATATTCCGCCGGCGCCATGCCTTCGCTGGCGGCAAAGACGCGCGAGAAATGGGCACGGCTCAAGCCGGAAACGCGCGCCAGTTCCTCGACCGGAAGCGGGCTCTGCAGGTTGTTGACGATGTGGTCGACGACCCGGTGCATCGTCCGGTGCTCGTGGCTGAACACCGGATGCGAGCCGAACACGTCGTCATAGAGCGCCATGGCCGCCTCGTAGGCGATCGCCGAAGCGCGGCCCGGCGTCTCGCCGCCACGGATCAGGCGCAGGCTGCAGTCGGCCAGATGCTCGATCGTCTCGGGCTGCAACTTCAGCACCGGCCCGGTGACGGCAAGGATCGCGCGGTGGACACGCAGCGCCTCGTCGCCGTTCATCGAGATCCAGAAAAACTCCCAGCGCCCGCCGTCCTCCAGCCAGTAACGATGATTGTGCGGCACGAGCAGGAGCAGCGTCTCGCCCTCGCGCACCCGATAGTCCCGGTTTTCGTAGCGCAGGTTTCCGGCGCCCGCGATCGTGTGCTGCAGCACCGTGAAGGGCGTGTTTCCGCGCTTTCTGCCGTCCCAGTCATAGGTCGCATTGGTGCGGATTTCATAGCCGGTGCTGGTCGGCATCGTGTGCAGGCTCTGGCGTCCCCGTGGCAGCGAAACGGTGCGCATGACAGGGCCGTTGTCGATCAAATCTTGCAGCATAAAATTACCCATGAAAGCACAATACCGCTCTGGCGGGGTCGGTGATTATACACATAATGACCGCCAACAGCGCAACAGGCGGTGCTTTCGGCCCATAAGAAATGAGGGGCTTCGTCGAAGTTGCGCGCATAGGCGGCGACGAACCGTGAATTGATTTTACCCTTTGTCAGAGACGCATGCAGTTCATGAGGAGTGAAAGGGCATGGCAACATTCAAGCTCGCCATCATCGGCGCCGGCAGCATCGGCTTCACCAAGAAGCTCTTCACCGACATTGTCGCCGTGCCGGAACTGCGCGATATCGAGGTGGCGCTGACCGATCTCAGCGCCCGCAATCTGGAGATGATCAAGGCGATCCTCGACCGGATCGTCGAGGTCAACCGCCTGCCGACGAAGGTGACGGCGACAACCGACCGGCTGAAGGCGCTCGAAGGTGCGCGCTACATCATCAGCTGCGTCCGTGTCGGCGGTCTCGAAGCCTACGCCGACGACATCCGCATCCCCTTGAAATACGGCGTCGACCAATGCGTCGGCGATACGATCTGCGCCGGCGGTATCCTCTACGGCCAGCGCAACATTCCCGTCATCCTCGACTTCTGCAAGGATATCCGCGCGGTCGCCGAACCGGGCGCCAAGTTCCTGAACTACGCCAACCCGATGGCGATGAACACCTGGGCGGCGATCGAATACGGCAAGGTCGACACGGTCGGGCTTTGCCACGGCGTCCAGCACGGGGCTGAGCAGATCGCCGAAATCTTGCGAGCCGGCGAAGGCGAACTCGATTACGTCTGCTCCGGCATCAACCATCAGACCTGGTTCGTCGATGTCAGGTTCAAGGGCCGCAGGATCGGCAGGGACGAGCTGGTCGCCGCCTTCGAGGCGCATCCGGTGTTCTCGCAGCAGGAGAAGCTTCGGATCGACGTGTTGAAGCGCTTCGGCGTCTATTCGACCGAGAGCAATGGCCATCTCTCCGAATACCTGCCCTGGTACCGCAAGCGCCCGGAGGAAATCGGTCGCTGGATCGACATGTCGGACTGGATCCACGGCGAAACCGGCGGCTATCTGCGCCACTCGACCGAGACCCGGAACTGGTTCGAGACCGAGTTTCCGCAGTTCCTGGAGGCGGCCGGTCTGCCGCTCGACCACCACAAGCGCTCCAACGAGCACGCGAGCCATATCCTCGAGGCGCTGGAGACGGGCCGGGTCTATCGCGGCCACTTCAACGTCAAGAATTCCGGCGTCATCACCAACCTGCCGGCCGACGCCATCATCGAATCCCCCGGTTTCGTCGACCGCTTCGGCATCAACATGGTCTCTGGCATCACGCTTCCGGAGGCCTGCGCCGCCACCTGCCTGTCGTCGATCAACGTCCAGCGCATGTCGGTGCATGCGGCCGTCAGCGGCGATCTCGACCTTCTGAAACTGGCGATGCTGCACGACCCCTTGGTCGGGGCGATCTGCACGCCCGAGGAGGTCTGGCAGATGGTCGACGAAATGGTGGTCGCGCAAGCCCAATGGCTGCCGCAATACGCCCATGCGATCGATGCCGCCAAGGAGCGGCTGGCCCGCTCCACCGTCAAGACGCGCGAGTGGAACGGTGCGGCGCGGCGTCAGGTGCGCTCGCTCGACGAACTGCGCGCCGAACGGCAGGCCCGCGTAGCGGGCTGAACGATTGCAGCACGGTTCCGCGTGAGGAGACGCGGCCCCAAACTGCGACAACTGCAGACTTTCTAAGGAGGAGGCCGCGTTCCGGTGCGGCGACAAGAGGGAGAAACTGAGCCAATGACCAGCCACACACTGACGAAAATGGCGAGCATGCTGCTCGTCGGCATCTCTGCCTTCGCGCTTCAAGCGGCGGCCTCCGATCCAACGGTCGTGCCCGAGCAGCCGCCGTTTCCGGCCCAGGGCAAGATCACCTATGTGCCGCGCGACTCGATCGCCGAGTTCAAGGCGCTGCCGGAATACAAGGAGCCCGCCTGGGTCACGGAGAAATACGTCAAGGCCGGCAAGCTGCCGCCGGTCGCCGAACGCCTGCCGAAGGAGCCGATGGTCTTCAAGACAGGCAACATGCCCGACGGTGTCGGCGTCTATGGCGACACGCTGCGTCACGTGATCGGCGGGCGGCCCGAGGGCTGGAACTACTCGGCCGGCCAGAGCCAGGGCTGGGGCGGCATCGATATCGGCATGTCGGAATGCCTGACGCGCACCGCGCCGCTCTTCCAGGTGGAGGCAAACGACGTCGAGCCGCTGCCGAACCTTGCCAGGAGCTGGGACTGGTCGGCCGACGGCCACAAGCTGACGATGCATCTGGTCGAAGGCGCCAAGTGGTCCGACGGCGACCTCTTCGACGCCGACGACGTGATGTTTTACTGGGACGACAATGTTCTCGACCCGAATGTATCCCCGCTCAACGGCGCGACACCCGAGACCTTCGGCGTCGGCACGACGCTGAAGAAAGTCGACCAGTACACGGTGGAATGGACCTTCAAGGAGGCCTTCCCGCGCCAGCATCTCTATGCCATGGCCTACGGCACCTTCTGCCCCGGCCCGTCGCATATCCTGAAAACCAAGCATCCGAAATATGCCGGCACCACCTACGACCAGTACAAGAACGCCTTCCCGCCGGAATACATGAACATCCCGGTCATGGGTGCCTGGGTGCCGGTCGCCTATCGCCCTGACGATATCATCGTGCTGCGCCGCAACCCCTACTACTGGAAGGTGGACGAGGCCGGCAACCAGCTGCCCTACATCAACGAGCTTCACTACAAGCTCTCGACCTGGGCCGACCGCGACGTGCAGGCGATTGCCGGTTCCGCCGATCTTTCCAACCTCGAGCAGCCGGAAAACTTCGTCGAATCGCTGAAGCGTGCCGCGCAGGACACGGCGCCGGCCCGCCTTGCCTTCGGCCCGCGCCTCATCGGCTACAATCTGCACATGAACTTCTCGGCCAATGGCTGGGGAGAGCCGGACGAGCGGGCCCAGGCGGTGCGCGAACTCAACCGCAACGAGGACTTCCGCAGGGCCGTCACCATGGCGGTCGATCGCAAGAAGCTCGGCGAAGCCCTGGTGAAGGGGCCGTTCACCGCGATCTATCCGGGCGGTCTTTCCTCCGGCACCAGCTTCTACGACCGCCAGTCGACCGTCTACTATCCCTTCGATCTCGATGGCGCCAAGGGCCTGCTCGAGAAGGCTGGCCTGAAGGACACCGACGGCAACGGCTTCGTCAACTTCCCGGATGGCAAGGCCGGCGGCAAGGATGTCGAGATCGTGCTTCTGATCGACAACAGCTATGCGACCGACCGCAACCTCGCCGAAGGCATCATCGGCCAGATGGAAAGGCTCGGGCTTCGTGTGGTGCTGAATTCGCTGGACGGCAAGCAGCGTGACGCGGCCAACTATGCCGGCCGTTTCGACTGGATGGTTCACCGCAACGGGCCGGAATACGCGTCGGTCGTGCAGAACACGCCGCAGCTCGGCGCCACGGGCCCGCGCACCAGCTGGCACCACCGTGCGCCTGAGGGCGGCGAGGTCGATCTGATGCCGTTCGAGAAGGAGCTTGTCGACACCATCAACAAGTTCATCGCCAGCAACGACAATGCCGAACGCGTGGCGCTGATGAAACAGTACCAGACGATCGCGACGACGAACCTCGATACGATCGGTCTTACCGAATATCCGGGGGCGCTGATCATCAATAAGCGCTTCGCCAACGTGCCGACCGGTGCGCCGATCTTCATGTTCAACTGGGCGGAGGACACGATCATGCGCGAGCGCCTGTTCGTTCCCGCCGACAAACAGGGTGACTTCGAGCTCTTTGCCGAGCAGCTCCCGGGCAAGCCCGGCGAGAAGAGCCTCAGCAACTGATCGAAGGCCGCTCCTCCGGCGGATCGCTGGAGGGGCGGCATCCCAACCCAACCGACAGAAGGAAACGGCATGTTCAGGTTTCTGCTTGTCCGCATCGCCTCTGCCATTCCGGTATTGCTTGTCTTGAGCGTGGCGACCTTTGCCATCATCCAGGCCCCGCCCGGAGATTACAGCGACTATATCCGCTCGCAGCTGATCAACCAGGGCGGTGCCTCCTACGAGGAAGCCGAAGCCCAGGCGCAGGCCTATCGCAAGGAACATGGGCTCGATCGGCCGATGGCGGTGCAATACGTCAACTGGATGACCGGCATCCTGACGCGCGGCGATTTCGGCCACAGCCTCTACTACAACAAGCCGGTTGCCGACGTCGTCGGCGAGCGCCTGCCGCGAACGCTGGCGCTGGCGCTGGTCTGCCATATCCTCGCGTCGCTGATCGGTATTTCCTTCGGCATCATTGCTGCGACACGGCAATATTCCTGGATCGACAGCCTGCTGTCGACGGTCGCCTTCCTCGGCATGACGGTGCCGCGCTTCCTGATGGCGCTGATCATCGTCTACATCCTCGTCTTCCACTTCAATGTCAGCGAAATCAACAGCTTCCACTCGGCCCGCTACGGCGGCGCGCCCTGGTCGTGGGACAAGTTCGTCGACCTCGTCAAGCATGTCTGGCCGGTCGTGGCGATCGCCACCTTCGGCGGGCTCGCCTACAATATGCGGGTGATGCGCGGCAATCTCCTGGACACGCTGAACGCGCAATATGTCGAGACGGCACGCGCCAAGGGCTTGAGCGAAGGTGCGGTGGTCATGCGCCACGCGGTACCGAACGCGCTGCATCCGCTGATCATGTATCAGGGCGTGGTGCTTCCCTACATGCTGACCGGCGAGATCGAAACCGCGATCATCTTCGCGCTGCCGACCGTCGGTCCCGCCATCGTCGGCTCCATGTGGGTGGGCGACGTCTATGTCACCGCCACCTTCATGCTGGTGCTGTCGGCGACGCTGATCGTCGGCAACATTATCGCCGACATGCTGCTGGCCGCGCTCGATCCACGTGTGCGTCTCGGAGGAGCCCCGGCATGACGATGGAGATGCAAACCACCCTCCCGCTCGCTGTCGAACCCAAGAACGAGCAGCACAACGAAAGCTATTCCGCGCTCGTCTGGCGCCGGCTGAAACGCTCCTGGACCGGCATGCTCGGGCTCGTTCTCGTCGGCCTCCTGATCTTCATGGCTGTTTTTGCCGACTTCCTGTCGCCGGTCGATCCGAAGGCGACCGGTGTCGCCTTCGCGCCGCCGCAGGCGATCAGCTTTGCCGACAAGGACGGCAATTTCGTCTTCTCGCCGCGCAGCTACCCCTTGAGCGAAGGTACGGAGCTGGATCCGATCACCTTCCAGCCGATCATCGGCCCGGACTATGACAACCCGCAGATCCTCGGCTTCTTCGTCAAGGGCGCGCCCTACAGGCTCTTCGGGCTGATCCCGGCCGAGCGGCATTTCTTCGGCGCGGTCGATGGCTCGCCGGTGCATCTGCTCGGCACCGACAAGTTCGGCCGCGACGTGCTCTCGCGCATCTTCGTCGGATCGCGCATCTCGCTGATGATTGCGCTGATCGTCGTCTCGATCGTCACCGTGGTCGGCACCACCGTCGGCATGGCGTCGGGTTATTTCGGCGGCCGCTTCGATGTCTGGACCCAGCGCTTCGTGGAACTGGTGCTCGCCTTCCCGCAGCTGCCGCTTTACCTGGCGCTGACCTCGCTGATCCCGGTGACGGCGCCGACCAACGTCTTCCTCGCCTTTGTCATCATCGTCATGTCGGCGCTCGGCTGGGCGCAGATGTCGCGCGAGGTGCGCGGCAAGACCTTAGCGCTCGCCCGCATCGACTATGTGCGCGCGGCGATCGCTGTCGGCGCCAGCGACCGGCGCATCATCTTCCAGCACATCCTGCCGAACGTGATGAGCCATGTGATCGTCGCCGTCACGCTGTCGATCCCGCAGGTGGTGCTCTTGGAATCCTTCCTCGGGTTCCTGGGCTTCGCCGTCAAGCCGCCGCTCATCTCCTGGGGGCTGATGCTGCAGGACACGTCAACCTATTCCGTCATCGGGTCCTATCCCTGGATCCTCTCGCCCGTCGCCTTCGTGCTGGTCACCGTCTTCGCCTTCAATGCCCTTGGCGACGGCCTGCGCGACGCCATCGATCCCTATTGAGGAGGACGCATCATGACAGAGACACTCGACGTCCTCACGGCCGCTCCGCCCGAGCGCAGGGACCTTGCCGAACGGGATGGCCGACGGCCAATCATCGACGCGCGCAATGTCGCCGTTCGCTTCAAGGTCGAGCACGGCACGGTGGAGGCGGTGAAGGACGTGTCCTTCCAGCTCTACCGCGGCGAAACCATCGCCATCGTCGGCGAGTCCGGCTCGGGCAAATCGGTGACGGCGCGCAGTGTCATGGGGCTTCTGTCGAAGCGTGCCACGGTCGCTGCGCAATCGCGCATCGAGTACGAAGGCAAGGACGTGCTCAAGTTCTCTCCGCGCGAACGCCGTGCCTTGCGCGGCAACCGGCTGGCGATGATCTTCCAGGAACCGATGAGTTCGCTGAACCCGGTCTATACGATCGGGTCGCAGATCATCGAAGCGATCCGGGCGCATCGCAGGATGAGCCGCCGTGCGGCAACCGAGCGGGCGCTGGAACTGCTGCGCCACGTGAAGATCCCCGATCCGGAGCTTCGCATCAACCAGTATCCGCACCAGCTCTCCGGCGGCCAGCGTCAGCGGGTGATGATCGCCATGGCGCTTGCCAACGACCCGGATGTGCTGATCGCCGACGAGCCGACGACGGCGCTCGACGTCACTGTGCAGGCGCAGATCCTCAACATCATCCGCGACCTGCAGCGTGAGCTTGGCATGGCGGTGATCCTGATCACCCACGACCTGACGGTGGTGCGCCAGTTCTCCGACTATGTCTATGTCATGCAGTATGGCGAGGTGAAGGAGCACAACACGACGGCGGCGCTGTTCGCCAATCCGCTTCACGCCTACACGAAACGGCTGCTGTCGTCCGAGCCTTCCGGCGCCGCCAAACCGCTGCCGGATAACGCTCCGATCATGCTCGACGGGCGGGATGTGAAGGTCTCCTTCATGCTGAAGAAGGGTGGCCTGTTCCGGTCCGAGTTTTCCGAACTCGTTGCGGTCGACAGGCTCAGCCTGAACCTGCGCAAGCACGAGACGCTGGGGCTGGTCGGCGAGTCCGGCTCGGGCAAGACGACCTTCGGGCAGGCACTGATCCGCCTGCTCAACGCCGATGGCGGCGAGATCTACTTCGACGGTATCCCGATCCATGACAAGGACCGGACGGCCATGCGGCCTCTGCGCTCGCGCATCCAGATTGTCTTCCAGGACCCCTTCGCCTCGCTCAATCCGCGCATGTCGATCGGCCAGATCATCGAGGAGGGGCTGGTCGTCAATGGTATCGGCGAGACCCGCAAGGAGCGGCTCGACCGGGTGGTGGACGCGCTTGTCGCCGCCGGCATGCCCGGCAACATCCTGTCGCGTTTTCCGCATGAATTTTCCGGCGGTCAGCGCCAGCGTATCGCCATTGCCCGGGCGATCGCGCTCGAGCCGGAATTCATCCTGCTCGACGAGCCGACGTCGGCGCTCGATCTATCGGTCCAGGCCCAGATCATCGAACTCCTGCGCAAGCTGCAGGACGAGCGGGGGCTCAGTTATCTCTTCATCTCCCATGACCTCAAGGTCGTGCGCGCGCTCTGCCACCGGGTGGTGGTGATGCAGCACGGCAAAATCGTTGAGGAGGGGCCGGTGAGCGAAATCCTTTCCAATCCCAAGACCGCCTACACCGAAAGGCTCGTACGGGCCGCCTTCGATGTGGCAGCATGACCGCTAGAACTGAGAGGCAATCCATGACCAGACAACCCAAGATCACCTTCATCGGCGCCGGCTCCACCGTCTTCATGAAGAACATCATCGGCGACGTTTTGCAGCGGCCGTCGCTGTCATCAGCGACGATCGCGCTGATGGACGTCAACCCCGAGCGCCTCGCAGAAAGCGAGATCGTCGCCGGCAAGCTGGTGCGCACGCTCGGCGTCAAGGCGAAGGTCGAGACCCATTCCAACCAGAAGAAGGCGCTGGAAGGGGCCGATTTCGTCGTCGTCGCCTTCCAGATCGGCGGCTACGAGCCCTGCACGGTGACCGACTTCGAGGTGCCGAAGAAGTATGGCCTGCGCCAGACGATTGCCGATACACTCGGTGTCGGCGGCATCATGCGTGGACTTCGCACCGTGCCGCATCTCTGGAAGATCTGCGCGGACATGCTCGAGGTCTGCCCCAACGCGATCCTCTTGCAATACGTCAACCCGATGGCGATCAACACGTGGGCGATCTCCGAAAAATTCCCGACGATCCGCCAGGTCGGCCTTTGCCATTCGGTCCAGGGAACGGCCTTCGAGCTTGCGCGCGACCTCGATATTCCGGTGTCGGAAATCCGCTACCGCGCCGCCGGCATCAACCACATGGCCTTCTACCTGACCTTCGAGCACAAACAGGCGGACGGCAGCTTCCGCAACCTCTATCCGGATCTGGTGCGCGGCTACCGCGAGGGCCGTTTCCCCAAGCCCAGCCACTGGAACCCGCGCTGCCCCAACAAGGTGCGCTACGAGATGCTGACGCGGCTCGGCTATTTCGTCACCGAGAGCTCGGAGCATTTCGCCGAGTACACGCCCTATTTCATCAAGGACGGCCGGCCCGACCTGATCGAGAAGTTCGGCATCCCGCTCGACGAATATCCGAAGCGCTGCGTCGAGCAGATCGAGCGCTGGAAGGGGCAGGCCGCCGCCTTCAAGGAGGCCGAGAAGATCGAGGTGGCTGAGAGCCACGAATACGCCTCCTCGATCATGAACTCGGTCTGGACCGGCGAGCCGTCGGTGATCTACGGCAATCTCCGCAACAACGGTTGCATCACTTCGCTGCCCGAGAACTGCGCCGCCGAAGTGCCCTGCCTGGTCGACGCCTCCGGAATCCAGCCGACCTTCATCGGCGCCCTGCCGCCGCAACTGACGGCGCTGATCCGCACCAACATCAACGTTCAGGAACTGACGGTTCAGGCGCTTGTGACCGAAAACCGCGAGCATCTCTATCACGCGGCGATGATGGATCCGCACACGGCGGCCGAGCTCGACCTCGACCAGATCTGGTCGCTCGTCGACGACCTGCTGATTGCCCATCGCGACTGGATCCCGGAATGGGCGCGCGTCTCGAAAAAGGTCCAGGCAGCCTGACACTTTCTCCCGGTCAGGCCGCCGTCGAGCCCCGGAACCTCGTGTCTTCTTCCCCCTGTCCTAGCCGATTTAAGGGGAAGCAAGGCAGCGGAAGGTTCCGGGGCTTGTTCTTCTCAAGCCGAAGTGGCCGCCGCCAGCGGCAGCACGATGCGCATGCAGGCGCCGCCGGACGCAGATCGCGCGACGTCGACGTAGCCGCCGTGCAATTGCACGATCCTCTGCACGAGGTTTAGGCCGAGGCCCGCGCCCTTGCCGTCCTTGCGCAGCCGTTGGAACGGTTCGAAGATCCGGTCGGTTGCGCTGCGCGGGATGCCGTCGCCATCGTCGCAGACTTCGATCGCCCCTTGCGGCTCGACCTTGACCGTGATCGTGCCGCGCCGACCGCCGTGGTCGATGGCATTCTGCACCAGATTGGTGAGCGCCCGCTCCAGCGACGCCTCGTCTCCAATCACCATGACGGGCCGTTGATCCGCCTCGAAGCTCATCTCGTAGCCGGCGCCAAAGCCGAGCGGCGCCAGCGCAACGATCACCCGTTCGGCAAGCTCTGCGAGATCGACGGGCCGCAACTCGTCGTTCTCGGCATCGAGCCGTTCGAGGTCGAGAAGCTGGCCTGCCATTGTCGAGAGCCGCGTCACGTCTTCGTTGAGGCGCGTCTTGTCCGGCCCCGGCGGCAGCGAGGCGATGCGCGCGCCGAGGATGGCGACCGGCGTGCGCAGCTCGTGTGCCGCTTGCGCCAGGAAACGCTTGTGTCGCGTATAGCCGTCATCGAGCCTTGTCAGCGCGTCGTTGACGGCGGTTACCAGAGGCAGGAACTCCGAGGGGACGCCGGCGACCGGCATCTGGATGCCGCGCTGGTCATACTCGATATGGGCCGCATGCGCGGCCGCTTGCGAAAGGCCCGAAAGCATCCTTCGAACGACGATTGGCGTGACCACCACGGTGGCGAAGGCGAGCAGCAGCAGCATCGGCACGAAGATGGTCAGGAACGCGCCGGTCGTGGTGAGCAACAGGCGGCCAAGCGTCAGCTGCCCCTCCGTGCCGCTGAAGATCTGGACCATGCCGGCCGGCGACTCGAGCCATTTGACGACGGCCTCGGGACGCGCGTTCTTGTCGGGTGAAAGCCGGAAGCGGGCGTCGTTCGTGCGGTCGAGACCGGCGACCGCGAAGGCGAACTGTTCCGGCACCGTGCCTTCGGACAGACTGTGTCCATCCGTGTCGCGAACGATGAACCAGATCTTTCCCGCCTGCTGGCGCAGCCGGGCCAATTCGGTCGTTTCCTGAAGCACGAGTTCGTCTTCGGCGTTGCGGGTGATCGCATCCTTCAGCACGTCGACATTGCCGTTCTCGTAGCCGTCGATGAGATAGCCGGTCACCCAGAGCAGACCGACGGCAATGGTGATGACGACCAGGGTCGCGACCGTCTCGAACAGCACGAGCCAGCCGACGAGGCGCCATTTGAACGAATGCGCGGCGCGGTCGCTCATTGGTCTTGCCTGAGGAGATAGCCGACGCCGCGAATGCCGTTGATGATAACGCCTGCCTCGGCCTCCGCCAGCTTGCGGCGAACGCGGGATATATGGGTGTCGAGCGCATTGGACTGGATCTCGTCGTCAAGCCCGAAGACCGCTTCCATCAGCGCCGCGCGCAGCACCATGCGCCCCATCCGGCGGGTGAGCGTTTCGAGCACAAGCAGCTCGCGCCGCGGCATCTTCAGCGCCGTCCCGGCCACGCTGGCCTCGCAATGGGCGAGATCGAAGGAGAGCCGCCCGACGGTGACGACATCGGACTGCACCGGAACCGGGCGACGGGCCAGTGCGCGCAGCCGCGCCAGCAGCTCCTCGAAGGCGAAGGGCTTGCCGATATAGTCGTCGGCGCCGCCGTCGAGCCCGGCGACCCGGTCGGCGAGATCGTCGAGCGCCGTCAGCATCAGCACCGGCACTGTGTTGCCGCGCGACCGTATCACTGGGATCAGCGAAAGCCCGTCGCCATCGGGCAGCTTGCGGTCGAGCACGACCACGTCGTAGACCGCATCGGCAAGGATCAGGGCTGCTTCCGCGAGGTCACGCGCATGATCGGCGACCATCCGGTGATGGCTCAATGCGGCCTTAAGCGCACCTGCGAGCTCCTTCTCATCCTCGACCAGCAAGACCCGCATGAATGCGTTTACCTCGTGCAACGTGCCTACGCGCGCGACCCTAGCGCCGCTTCATTGAGGGAACCTGTCATCCCTCGGCACGCTAAACCCGATTGCCGTCGCCGCACAATCATTCGTTGCGAAGGTTCGGCATGACATGCTCCCTCAATCTTGATCCTTAGGCTCTCAGGCAGCGACATCTGACGAACAGGTTTCGCGGGCGAAGCCAACCCGGATCACGGCGCATGACATTCTGCAGACGGACGTCGCTTTCCATCAGGGAGAGCAGGGAAGGACCAGCCGGCGGCCACGCCAGACGCACGGTTGCACTCTTGCGCGCAAGACGATTCTTGCGGCGCGGCGCGTTGGCGATGGCGCTCGTGGCGGCCGGCTGTGCCGGCCCGGACGTGACGCCCACCAACCGGCGGCTGGAGCTGACGACGGGGGCCGTGCCGCTCGCGCAACCGGCGCCGGATCAGAGCGACACCGGCATCATCCTTGCCTTCTCCGGCGGCGGTGCCCGCTCTGCAGCCTTCGGCTATGGCGTCCTGTCGGCGCTTGCGGAGGCGCCTTCCCCGGGCGGACGGGGGCGCCGGCTCGCCGATGACGTCGCGGTCGTTGCCGGCGTTTCCGGTGGTGCGGTGCTCGCCTCCTATTTCGCCCTGAACGGTCGGGCGGGGCTTGAGGATTTTCGCAAGCGGTTTCTCGTGCACGACGTCGAGGCGTCGCTCCGAATGTCGTTCTCACCGCCCAACATCCTGCGCGGCTATCGCGGCGGGGTAAACGATCTCTCAGGGCTCCCGGCCTGGCTCGATGCGAACCTGTTCAAGGGCGCGACACTCGGGGCGGTGGCGCGACCCGGCCGTCCGCGCCTGGTGATCCACGCCACCGATCTCTACAACCGCGCGCCCTTCATCTTCGACCACACTACCTTCACCGCCATCTGCAGCAACTATGACGACTATCCGCTCGCCTATGCGGTCGCAGCCTCGGCCGCCGTTCCGGTCGTTTTCGCGCCGCTGACCCTGCGGAATTTTCGCACGGGCTGCGAGACCCTGCCGCCGGCGAACACGCAAGCCGCGAGACCGCAGCCGCAAGGCTCGCTCGTCTCGCGAGAATATGCGGACGCGCTTGGCCGCTACGAGATGGCCAAGGATCTCAACTACCTGAAGCTCTATGACGGCGGTCTCGTGGATGGCGTCGGAACGCAGAGCCTCTTGCACCTGATGGGTCGGGCTGCACCCGAACCGCTCCCGATGGAGCGCGCCCTGCGTCTCCGGCATCTGCTCGTCATCGTCGTCGATGCCTCGACCCGGATCGGCGGAGACCTGTCGAAGACTGCCGAAAGTCCCAGGGCCCCGGATGCGATCGTCGCCGCCATCGACGCGATGATCAACATCCCCAATCTGCAGAGCTTCGATGCGCTCAGCGATCATCTGCCCGCCTGGCGGGACAGGCTGGTGAAATGGCGGTGCCGTGTCGTTGTCGCCAGGCGCGGCTGCGGCGATCTCGACGTCGATATCGTCAGGCTGGCGCTGTCGGATATATCCGAGCCGGCGCCGGCGCGCCGGATCCTCGGGCTGCACAACCGGCTGAGCCTCAAGGCGGAGGACGTCGACTTTCTCGCCGATCTCGGGCAGCGCCTGTTGCGCGCGCATCCCGGCTATCGGCGGTTCCTCGAGCGTATCAACCATGGCGGGCCGAAGGTGGCCCGCGCGGGTTGACAGGTCGTGTCGTCCGCTTGGTAATGCTGGGGGTGAGGGCCCGAAGGCTTATCTCGCCCGCGCTTCCAGCCAGTCGTGCCACTGTTCCTCGTTGCCGTGGAAGACGTTGAGGTCGATCTTGCCGTCGACGCCTTGCGAAAGGCCGGAACCGGAATACTGCCAGAACACCCACTTGCGGTTCGGGTAGACGATCGACGGGTGCTGGGCGACGGCACGCAGCCAGAACGGATAGTTCTTGAAAGCGCCCTGCAGGTTGTCGGCATAGAAGTCCGGTGCCGTGTAGATGATCGGGCGCTGGCCGTAATGCGCTTCGAGCTTGTCCATGAACACCTGCATTTTCTCGCGGATGCGCTCGGGCGACAGGCGGCGCTTGCAGCTGGATTCGCCGTTGTATTCGACGTCGATGACCGGCGGCAGCGCACCCGGTTCGCGTGGCACGTTGCGGATGAACCAGTCGGCCTGCTCGCCGGCGGTGCGGCACCAGTAGAAGAAGTGATAGGCGCCACGGCGGATCCCGGCCGCCTTGGCGGCGCGCCAGTTCTTCTTGAACATCGGGTCGAGATGGTCGCCGCCATCGGTTGCCTTGATGAAGGCGAAATTGGCCCCTTGCGTGCGCAGCTTGGCCCAGTCGATGTCGGCCTGCCAGCGCGAGACGTCGACGCCGTGCACCGCCATCTTGCGCGGATTTTTGGCGCGGCCGAAATTGATCGGCTTGGCGTCGCGGAAGCGGTGGCCGTAGACGCGCGAGCGCCCCTGCGGCATCACCTGCGTCACCGGATTTTCCGGCGCGACGAAGGCGACCGGGCGCGCGCCGGGAACGGGCGTGGCGAGGGTCGTTGTCGTCGTCGTGGTATTGGCCGCGGGCGCGAAGGCCTCCGGCTCCGGGACCGGCCCGGCCCAGGCGAGCATTTCCTGCGGCGGAGCGTCCTGGATGTATTGCGGTGGCGTTGCCTGCGCCGCGGCCTGGCCGACGCTCGCCGCCGGTACGGGCGCCGCCGTCATGGCAACGGAACTGGTTGTTTCGCGAGAGGGCCGCGGGGCTATGCTGTCCAGGCTCGAACTGGAAGAGCAGCCCGAAATGAGGCCGGCAAAAAGGATTGCGGTCGCAGCTGAAAGACGCATGGGCACCCGTACGCAAAACAAGGTCGACGGCGATCGCCGGCCGACAGGTGTGAAATAGCTAACGGAAGCTTACCCAAAAAGTTTGAATCCAATCTTACCAAGTCGACCCAACTTCACGCACTGGAGGTTGCAGGGACAAGGGCACTTTGACGCAGCCGTTCCTGCTTACCCGGGCGCATGCTCGGTGCCGGCCAATCCCCGTCGCCGCTCGCTCGCGCGGAATTCGAGGTTGCGGGCAATGGTTTCGTCGAGCGCGCCCGAAGCGTCGGTGATCATCGTCGGTGCGAAGTGCGAACGAAAGCCCTCGCCGACCCGGAACGAAGGCGTATAGAGCGGGCCGAGCGGCTGCGTTGTCGTCACATAGGTCAGGTTTTCGTCGCTCCCCGAACGTGTCGGGAGACCGTGACGATGCAGCACCGAAGGAAGCGCGAGGCGCAGGCTGTTGGCCAGCAGGTGGATCATCTGCCGCCCGGAAAGCGAGTGGCGATAGTTGCGGTAGAATCCCAGGCAATGGCGCAGGATGCGGGCGCGGTTGCCGTCGAGGCGCGACAGCTTGCGGGCAAAGAGCGCCACGTCGTCGAGATCGTCGAGGGGGCGTGTCATCAGCGTGAACCCATCCATGTCGCGCAGTTTGGCCGATGGCAGGAAGCGACCCTCCGTGACGCATTCGTTAAACAGCGGCGTGCCGAGCAGCGGGATCGTCAGGCTCAGGAACGCCGGCAACGGCATCCGGCTTTCGCCGGTAATGAAGGCGAGTTCTTCCTGCATCGCCTGCATCGTCTGCGACGACGGATCGAACATCATTCCGTACTGGAAGGCGACGCCGGCGTTGAGGCAGGTCTGGATCGCTTCCAGCTGGGGCACGACCAGGTTCTGCTTTTTCTGATAGCGTTTCAGTTGCGCTTCGTTCAGCGTCTCGACGCCGCTGAAAAGACCGAGACAGCCGGCCGCGCGCACCGCTTCGAGGTTGTCGGGGTCGCGAAAGAAATCGCCGGTGACAAGCGCGATCCAGCCTTCGAACAGCCCCTGGCGCCAGAGCGAGCGGATCAGCTCGAGCTTGTCTCGAAAGACGTCCTTGCTGTTGCCGTAAAAATTGTTGTCGATGAACAGCACATATTTCTTCGGCGGGGCGTTGCGCAGCTGCGCCTCGATATAGGCGGGGTCGTAGCTGTGGTAGCGCCGGCCCTCGGCGGTGAGCGCGCAGAAGCTGCACTTGAAATTGCAGTAGCGGCTCGTCTCGATGTAGCTGACCGGGCCGCGCCAATTGGCGAGGTCGAAGCGCGGCAGGATCGTTTCGGACACGGCCCAGGCGCCGAAGACCGCTTCGATGACCGACTGCATTTCCTCGACATCGCCGTCGCAGGCGTAGTCGAAGGTCTCGGCGCTCGAAACCGGCAGGTTGCGCACGACCGGCCCGCCGGCGACGACGACGCAGCCGGGTGACCTGGTGCGGGCATAGGCCGTCAGGTGCCGCATCCGGTCGAAGGCGGCGGTCACCCCCGTCAGCACCAGCATGTCGAGTTCGGCAAAGGCGGCCTCGTCGACGAGCGGCCCGTCATGGAATTCGCTGTAGACGCGAAGATCCACGCGCTCGCGCGCAAAGGCCCCGGCCAGGAACAGGTGGCCGGTTCCCTGCGGAATGAAGTCGGGGCGACCCCTGGGGTTTCGGGTTTCATCGAAATGGGCAAGCACGATCAGAATGCGGGGCGGGCTGGTACGGTTCATGCGCGGCTTCCCTGGGATCTGGCAAACTGGACATGCGGCGCCTGGTCGGTTTGACCGAGCGGAAGAACCTCGCACCAGGTGGCCCGGCGCAGGGCAAACATCGTCTCGAAGGCCTGGCGCGCTTCGGCATCCCTCGGTCCGGCGGCATGCTGCAGGGCAGCGAGCGCCACGGCCGGCATCTCCAGCCGGATTGCTTCCGCGAAGGCATATTGGGCGACGCGCTCGGCGCGCCGCTGCTGCCCGCGACGCTGATGCAGGGTCGCCTCGCCGAGCGCAGCGGCGGGCCGGCCGATCGGGTAGACCCGCGCGAAGCGCTCGAGTTTTCGAAGGACGAGCTGTGCGGCCAAGAGGTCGCCTCCGTCAGGATCGCTTGCGACATCGAAGAGACGGGCAAGCGCCGGCAGCGTGCGCGTCTTCATCGCCGGATTGAGCGTCTCGCACCAGGACAGCGCGCGCTCGAGCCAGGAGGCAGCCTCGCTGGTGTTGCCGCGCCGCCGGGCGGCCTCGCTCAGCAGCGATGCGCCTTCGATGGAATGGACGAGCTCCAGCCCGTCTCCCTTCTCGCGCAGGATCTGCTCGAGTTCGTCGAGATCGGTGTCGATCGCGTTCCAGCGGCCAAGGGCGGCGTGCCCCCTCAGGCGGCCGAGCAACCCGCAGCCGAGCACCTGCATGTCGCCGCGCCTGCGGCCCTCCTCGCAGATCCGCTGAACGAGGATTTCCCACGGCGCTATGCCTTCGAACGCCGAGGTCAAAAGCCACGGGCCGGAGATCGTCTCCAACCCGACGGCCACCTCGCACCAGCGCCTGAGGTCGCCGACGGTGGTGGCATTGTTGAGGCCGGCCTCGAACGCCCGCTTGCCCTCGCGCCAGTGCCCGATGCCGATCTGGTACATGCCCGACAGGAGGTCGACGCGCACGCGCGTTCCCAACTGGTCGACGCGTTCGGAGAGCGCTGCCGCCAGCCGGCTGTAATGTTCGGCCTGGCTTTGCAGCGGGATCACGCCGCAGATGGCGCCGAGGCTCGCATAATTGGCAGCAGTCGTCGGCGACACGTATTTGTTTCGCTCCGCAAGGTTCGTCGCCCTGAGCGTCGCATGGATCAGCCGCAGCTTCTCGCTGGTGAAATAGTAGATCCGCGTCAGATCCTCATGCGCCTTTGCCGCAAGCAGGAAGGGATCGGTCGTCGATCGCGAGATTTCGCGCTTCAGGATCCAATCCTGGTCGCGGTGCGTGGTGCGGCGCCACATCTGTTCGGCGAGATCGAGCACGAGATGCAGCGCCAGGCCGGCGGAGGTGCGCGGCAACGGCATGCCGGAAAGCCGCAGGCCCTCCTCATAGGCGTTCCGGGCCGCCTCGGCGCGGCCGAGATTGAGGCTCGCTTCGCCGAGCAGGAAGCAGGCGGCCGCCCGCCGGGCGGGTGCAAGGGTTATCGAAAGCTCGCGCGCCGTCTTGAAGAAGCGTTCGATCAGGTCGACGACGGCGGCGTTGTCGAACTGGCGCAGGCGCAGTTCGGCAACGCGATCCAGATAGTTGAAGGCCCGCGCGGCGTCGCCGGCGCGCTCCCAGTGGCTGAGGAGACGCGGCAGGTTCTCGGCATTGTCAGGCTGCCCGCCTTCCTCGATTGCCTGGGCGATCGCGCGATGGGCTTCATGACGCTGTTCCGACAGCAGGCTTTCGTAGATCGCCTGGCGGATGACGGCATGGCTGAACATGTACCGGCCCGGCCGATCGTCGGCGGGCTTGATCAGATGGGCCGCCAGCAGCCGCTCGATGCTCGCCTCGATGTCGAGCGCGGTCTTGCGGATCGGCGGCAGCGCGCCGAGCTCGGCGACGGAGAAGGTCGAGCCCATGGCGCTTGCAATCTTCAACAGCACCTGGAGTTCCGCCGGAAGCTGGTCGGTCCGGGCGATCACGGTCACCTTGGCGGTGTTGAGCAGGGTCGCATCGTTCGAGCGGGGCTCGGAGAGCAGCGAGACGGGCGCCGGGGGCTCGGTGCCCTTCGGCAGCCGGCGCTCGCCGATCATCCGGCAGATTTCGCAGATCAAAAGCGGGTTTCCGGCCGACTGCGCATAGACCGCCTCGCCGAAACCGTCGGCGGGGGAGTTGCTGCCGATCGAGGCGCGAACGAGTGCGATCGTACCTTCGAAATCGAGCGGCAGCAGATCGAGCGTCTGGGCGCCATTGTAGTGCTGGCCGGTCCACCGGGTGAGGTCTTCCTGGGTCCGGGCCGTGCGGGTCGATACCACCACCGGCACCGGCGCCATTCCCGAGACCAGCCGCCCGAGCAACTGGCCCGACGCCTCGTCGAGCCAGTGCACATCTTCCAGCACGACAAAGCCCTGTCCTGCGGCGAGGTCGCTGGTCATCAGTTCGCTCAGCAACTCGCGCAGCCGATGGGAGCGCCCGTCGCCGGACATCGCCCGGGTCTCGGGCGTGTCGACCAAGGTGAGGTTGATGGCGTCGTTGAGCAAGGGCGCAAGCGGGGCAAGCTCCGGTCTTTGCGCAAAGAACAGCGCCACCTGATCCGCAGCCTCGGTGCCGCGCAGGTCGCCGATGCCGAGCAGGTCGCGAATGACCCCGCGCCAGGCGAAATAGGGCACGTCGCTCTCGATGTCGTCCGCGTTGCCGACGAGAACACGGCTGCCGCGGTCGCGACGGCTTTCGACGAAGGCGCGCAGAAGCGCCGACTTCCCGACGCCGGAATCGCCCCTGACGATCATCACCCCGGATTGCCCCCTGTACGCGCCTTCCAGATAGGCGGAAAGGGCGGTCATTTCGGCTGCGCGGTTGAGGAGGATCGGAGACTTGGTGTCGATCGTCGCGACCGTCTCGGCAATCGGCGCGAAGGCCGACACGCCGCCGCGCACGCCGGGTATGGCCAGCGACCACGGTCCGGAGAAGGCGATCTGGCCGGCGGTCTCCTTTGCCGTCGCCTGGTCGACGAGGATGCGTCCGGCAGCGACGCTTGCCAGCCGCGCGGCCATGTTCACCGCAGCACCCACCACCGTGTAGTCCGCGCGGTGGCTGGCGCCGAGCGCGCCGCAGAAGCTCTCGCCTGTGGAGATGCCGACCGATAGGCCGATATCGGGATCGTCAAGTTCGCCCGAAAGGCGCAGCGCCGCAACGATCGCACGTCGCGCATTGTCGGCATGTTTGGGACCGGGCAGGCCGAAGACGGCGAAGATTTCGAGACCATTGGCGTGCAGCGCCGTATGGAGGACCTCTCCGCCGGTGCGGCCGACGACGGCGATCGAGCGCGCGACGAGTTGGTTCAGCCGGTCGAGGTCACGCTCGATATCGCGGCCGACGATGTGCACGAACAGGGCCGTGACGGTCCTCAGATCGGCAAGCCACTGCGAAAGCGGCGACAGCAGGCGGCCGCGCAACGAGAGCGGCAGGTAGGCTTCAAGCCGCCCGAATTGCTGGTTGCTGGCGCTGCCCGAAAGGGCACGGTGCGGCCTGGCCGCGGTCGAATAGGGGTCGATGCGGTCGAGCCGGGCGGTTCCCTCCCGGCCAGGGCCGCCCGTCGCCCGCTTGCCGATCAACCGCCAGACGGCGTCGGAGACGAGAATTTCGCCGGCATCGCTCAAGAGGCCGCAATGGTCCGCCTGCGCCAGGCAATCGCCGCCGACGATCAGCCAGCGCTGGTCGACGCGGGGAACGAGATGCAGCAGCGTGATGGTGCCGACGCCGACGGCGATGCGCAGTTGCAGCGCGTCTTCCGGCCCGCCCGGCCGGCCCATTTCTTCGCGGATGCGGCCGGCGCAATAGCAGCTGCGCCAGGCGGCCTGCTCCAGCTCGTCGGCGGAGGCGGCCTGCCAACCGGCAAGCAGGCTGTCGCCGGCAAAGCTCAAGACGGTGCCGCCATGTTCTTCGATATGGCGGACGAGCGGCCCCATGTAGCCGTTCAAGAGCCGGCTTACCCGCTCGGCGCCGGCGGCGCGGTCGCTCTCGGACCATTTGGCGGTCAGGCGGGTAAAGCCGGAAATATCGGCGAACAACAACGCGCCCGGAAAGTCTTCGCGCGCCGGGCCAGCCGAATCCGTCGCCGCCGGGGAGGACCATCGAACCAGGGCTCCCGACAGGTAACGTTGGAATTCATTCTTGGCGGCGCCACCTATCACGCAAATTCTCCCCAAGATTTTAGAGTAACATGCCTCCTTTCCCACTTAAAGTCCGCCGGTGGTGACCTAAGGGAACCAGTAACGGCAAGTAAATATCTGTTCCACGGCGCTTGCGAACGGAGTAATGTTTGCCCGATTGTTCGAGGGGGTCTCGCAACAGGAGGGGACGATGGGGGTCGACTGGGCTGGTCCGGTCGCCGCCGTGACACGCCGCGATGTCTTGCGGCTGTTCTCGGCAGGCATGATGACGAGTGTGCTTTCCGGCTGCAGGCACGACTGGCCTCCGGCCGCCGCCTGCCAGCTTCCGCATCCGATCGTCGATGTTCACTGCCATTTCTTCAACGCGGCCGACGTGCCGGTCGAGGGGCTGGTGCGCTATGTGGCGCTGCGCGAGAAGCTACCGGAAGCCAGGCTTTCCGCCGATCCGCTGCAGTCGAAGCGCCTGGAAAATGCGCTGGTGGTCTTCCTCGTTACGGCCCTTGGCGACGTTGCGCCCAAGGCAAAGGCCGAGGCGCTGATTCTTGAGAGGCGGTTGCCGCGCCCCTCCGACGCCGAGTTCGAGCGACGGAAGGGCGAGCAGTTGCGTGCCGCTGTTCAGCAACTCGTGGCCCGTGCCGGCGAACAGCGCGCGTCGTTGACCGCACGAAGCGGCCCCGAAACGCCGGATTATCAGGGTCTGCTGGAACAGATCGGCGGCACTGCCGGCCTGCCGCAGGGCTTGCAGCGGCGTTCAGGCAGCGTGGGGGAAGCGGATGTCGATGCCCTGGCGTCGGCCGCCAAGGCGCACGACCAGATCGGCAACTACCTTTCCTTCGTGCGGCTGATGCAGGACTACCGGGAAAACCTGGCGGAAACCTACGCCCGGATCTTCGCGTCGAAATGCCGGTTTTCGATGATCACGCCGAGCATCCTCGACTTCGAAAAGTCGATCGGCGGCAGGGCTTCACCGCAACACGACCAGATCGATGTCATGGACGAGATCCAGCAGCTGGTGATCAAGCGGCACGGCATCCACATGCACAGCTTTGTCGGCTTCGATCCGCATCGCGAGGCGCTGAAACGGGGCTCGTCGCTGGAAAACGTCCGCTACGCGATCATGGAAAAGGGCTTCATCGGCGTGAAGATCTATCCGCCGATGGGGTTCAAGGCCTGGGGCAACGCGAACCCGGCGATCGATGCGGCGCTGAAGCGGCTCTACGACTGGTGTCGTGACAACAGCGTGCCGATCATGGCGCATGCCGAAAACAGCATTGGCGCCGGCTGCGGCTACGGCAATCTGGCGAGCCCCGCCTACTGGAAGAAGCTGCTAGACACCAATCGTTACAATGACTTGCGGATCAACCTCGCGCATTTCGGTGCTTTCGATGAAGTCATTCGCCCGGGTGCGCCGACGGGGGTGATGGTGTCCTGCGCCAAGGACAAGTTCTCCGGCCCGCCGACCTGGGAGGACATCATCGGCGAGACGATCGGCCACGGGCGCCGGCCGAACCTGTTTGCCGACTTGAGCTATCTCAGCGAACTCGTCACCGACAACACGCCCGGACTGCATGAAAAGATCCGCGCGCTGCTCGACAAGTGGCTGCGGGATTACGACCCCGATGCGCGCCATCTGATGTTCGGGACCGACTGGTCGATGATGGCATTGGAGAAGAACTACAATGCCTATGTTCCGAAGATCGCTCAGCAGCTGAAGGAGGCGGGTGTCAGCGAGGAAGACCAGCAGAACATCTTCTGGAAGAACGCCTCGCGTTATCTCGGTCTCGACCGTCCGGGGCCGACCCGCGAGCGGCTTGCCGCCTATTGCCGCAAGCGTGGCCTGGATGCCTCCTGGCTCTCGCAACTGGCGATCGCCTGACCGCCGCGGCCAGGCAAGCGCTTATCGCCACGGTGCCGTCCTGGCGATCCATTCACGGGTTCGCCCTTCCGGGTCGGCGTTGCGGGTGATGTCGGTGACGACGGCAGCGACATCGGCGCCGTGCTCGAAGACGCCCGAGATGCGCTCGATGTTGAGGCCGCCGATGGCGACCAGCGGCAGCGGCTGGATACGCTCCCGCCAGGCGGCAAGGCGCGGCAATCCCTGCGGCGCCCACTTCATCGCCTTGAGGATGGTCGGGTAGATCGGCCCGAGTGCGACATAATCCGGAGCGGCTGCAAGCGCCGTTTCCAGTTCCGTCTCGTCATGGGTGCTGAGACCGAGCTTCAGGCCGGCGGCGCGGATCGCCGCAACATCGGCGTCGGCAAGATCCTCCTGGCCGAGATGGACGAAATCGCAGCCTTCCTCGATCGCCAGTTGCCAGTAGTCGTTGACGACGAGCTGGCAGCCCTGTTCGTCGCAAACCGCCTTGGCGGCGCGTATCTCCCGGCGAAGCTCCGCTTCCGAACGGTCCTTGACGCGAAGCTGGACCAGCTTGACGCCGAGCGGCACCAGCCGCTCGACCCATTCGGCGCTGTCGACGATGAGGTAGAAGGGGTCGAGTTTCATGCAAACACCGCCTTTCCGATGACCGGCGTTGAAGGGACGGCGAAATCGCGCGGTTCGAGCATGCCCGCCTCGAAGGCCTGCCGGCCGGCATCGATCGCTGCCGCGAAGGCCGACGCCATCAGCGCCGGCCTGGCGGCGCCGGCAACGGCGGTGTTGAGCAGGACGGCATCGAAGCCGAGTTCCATCACGGTCGTTGCGTGCGATGGCCGGCCGATGCCGGCATCGACGATCAGCGGCACGTCGGGAAAATTCGCCCGGATTGCTCGGAGCGCCGGAATGTTCTGCGGACCCATGGCGCTGCCGATGGGCGCGCACCAGGGCATCAGCACCTTGCAGCCGGCCTCAAGGAGCCGTTCGGCGACGACCAGATCATCGGTGGTGTAGGGGAAAACCTCGAAGCCTTCGTCCGACAGAATGCGCGCCGCCTCGACCAGCGCAAAGACATCGGGCTGCAGCGTATCGTGATGGCCGATCACCTCGAGCTTGAGCCAGTTGGTGCCGAACACCTCGCGCGCCATTTTGGCGGTCAGCACCGCCTCCGACACCGAGTGACAGCCGGCGGTGTTCGGCAACACGTGCACGCCGAGCGCGCGGATCAGTTCGAAGAAGGCGCCGCCCTGGCGGCCCCCGGCGGTCTCGCGGCGAAGCGAGACCGTGACGATCTCCGTGCCTGAGGATCGCACCGCGTCTTCCAATGCGGCGGGGGAGGGGTAGCGGGCGGTGCCGAGAAGCAGCCGTGAGCGCAGGTCCTGTCCATAAAGCGTCAGCATGTCTTAGCCTCCTTTCATCGGCGAGAGGATTTCGATCCGGTCCCGATCGCTGAGCGCGTGACCAGAGCGGTCGGCCCGATGCACCAGCTCGCCGTTGACGGCGGTGGCGAGCCAGTCGCCTTCGTAGTCGAGGGCTGCCAGAAGCTCGGCGAGGGTTGCGACGGCGAGGTCGTGGTTCTCGCCATTGACGGTCAGTCTCATGCGGCGTCTCCCTTTAGGGCCGGCGCGACGGCCAGTTCGGCTGCTTCCGCCGCCAAGGCTGGCGAAAGCAGGAAGCCGTGGCGGTAAAGTCCGTTGATCGTGATCACTTGTCCGGCGCGCGTGACGCGCGGCAGGTTGTTGGCAAAGCCCGGGCGGACGCCGGTGCCGGTCTCGACGAGGCGCGCCTCGCCGAAAGCCGGATGCAGCGCATAGGCGGCATTCAGCAGTTCCATGAGCGAACGGGCGGTGATCGGGCCGCCGTCGTCCGTTTCGATCATCGTCGCCCCGCACATGAAGAGGCCGTCGCCGCGCGGCACGATGTAGAGCGGGATGCGCGGATGGATGAGCCTGACCGGCCGCGACAGTTCCACTTCGCCCGTCCGCAGATAGAGCATTTCGCCCCGAACGCCGCGCAGGCCGGGTGTTGCGCCGATGCGCGCCGCACCGGTGCAGTCGGCGATAAGATCGTGTTCGCCGCCGTCACCCATCTCGGCGATGAAGGTGACGCCGCGATCGGCAAGCTTTTGCCGCAGCTGGCTAAGCGCCAGGCGTGGGTCAAGATGCGCCTCGCCTGGAAAAAACAGCGCCTCGCGGAAACGTCCGGCAAGTGCCGGTTCCAGTCGTTCGATCGCGGCAGCGTCGAGCCAATCGAAGCCGGAGGTGCGCGAGGCAAAGCGCTTGAGTTCGCCCGCGTCCCGCGGCGGCGCGACGACCAGCGTGCCGTTGCGGGAGACCGCGCCCGGCAGGGCATCGTCCCACCAGTCGATGGCGCCGACGCCCTTTGTTAGCACCGCTTCCTCGGCGCTTTCGCGCTCGCACCAGGGCGCCAGCATGCCGCCGGCAAACCAGGAAGCAGCGCCGGCAAAGCCCGGTGTTCGCTCGGCAACCGTCACCGCGATGCCGCGGGTGCTGAGTTCATGGGCGAGGCAGAGCCCCGCGACGCCGGCACCTTTGATGAGAACCCGCATGGCTCAACACCCACGGAGAGCGTCAGCAGGGTGTCGTCCTGAGGGAAGCGGGATCGTGTTTGCTGTGTGCATGCCGAGGCTCCAATGGTGGAACCCAGTTCAGACGCGAAGGAGGGGGAAGGACGCCTTGCCGATCGATCGGTCGCATGAATGCGACGATTGCGGCAGCGATGTCTGCACCGTCCCTCCGCCAGTATGAACTGGATCAGGTTCAACGGGTCACTGCGCCGCGAAATCGCATGGCAGAATCTCAGCCCCTTGCCGGGACACCCCTGGTGAATGCTCCAAGCTGACCGCTCGGGGCGGTTTTTGTCAAGAGCCAGCGTTGGGCTCGACGCGATCTCGGTAGTTGAAGAAATTATCTATAATTTTCTTGACGTGAGAATGGTGGTGTCGGTGGCGTGATGGAGGAGCGTTGTTGGTCGTGCGCAATGGGAGGGGAAATGTCGGGGAAGTCCGGGTTTTCTGAGATTTCTGAGGTGCTGTGACCTTCATGTCGGGATGGCAAGCACAGGCGGATGATTGTGGGCTCTTGTTTCGTGTCAGCGAGCCTCCAAGCGCACTTGTGGCAACAAATACAACCATAGGAAGTTTACGTGACCATACATCGCCGTTTAGGTGCTTGCGCGCTCGTTCGTTGGAGAAAATTATAGATAATATTGGATTCTATCTATATCGCGTTCGCGATAACCGGAGGACGAGCCGAAATGTTGCACGCAGGCCCATCGACTGAAGCCGATTTCATCCCGGGCGACGCGGGTCATTGCCGTTGGACGCAAGCGGAAGCGGAAAAAATCTATAATTCGCCGTTCAATGATCTGCTCTACCGTGCCCACACCGTGCATCGGGCGCATTTCGACCCCAACGCCATCCAGATGAGCCGGCTGCTGTCGATCAAGACCGGGGGCTGCGCCGAGGACTGCGGCTATTGCAGCCAGTCCGCGCACTACCCGACCGGCCTCAAGGCATCGAAGCTGATGGAGGTCGAGCGCGTGCTTGCCGAGGCGCGCAAGGCGCGCGACGGCGGCGCGACCCGCTATTGCATGGGCGCCGCCTGGCGCAGCCCGAAGGAGCGCGACATGGAGGCGATCGTCGCCATGGTCAGCGGTGTGCGGGCGCTCGGCATGGAGACCTGCATGACGCTCGGCATGCTGACGCCCGCCCAATCCGAGAAGCTCGCCGAGGCCGGGCTCGACTACTACAACCACAATATCGACACCTCGGAGCGCTTCTACGGCGAGATCATCACCACCCGCAGCTTTGCCGACCGGCTGGAGACGCTCGCCAATGTCCGCGACGCCGGCATCAAGGTCTGTGCCGGCGGCATCCTCGGCATGGGAGAGACCGCCGACGACCGGATCTCGATGCTGGTGACGCTCGCCAACCTGCCGGCCCCGCCCGAAAGCGTGCCGATCAACATGCTGATCCCGATCCCGGGCTCGAAGCTTGCCGATGCGACGCCGGTCGATCCGATCGATTTCGTCCGCACCGTTGCCCTGGCCCGCATCCTGATGCCGCAATCGCATGTCCGGCTTTCGGCCGGCCGGACGGACATGAGCGACGAGACGCAGGCGCTCTGTTTCTTCGCCGGCGCCAATTCGATCTTTGTCGGCGAGACCCTGCTGACCGCGGACAATCCGGGAGAGGACCACGACGCGGCGCTCTTCCGGCGCCTCGGGCTGAGGCCAATGGCGCTAGCGGCAAGGCAGGCCGCGGCCGAATGACCGCGGACCTCCTCGCGCGCTACGAAAAGACGCTCGATGGCCTCGAACGCAAGGGCCGCCGGCGCGCGCTCGTCTCCGCCGGCGGCATCGACTTCACCTCCAACGACTATCTGGCGCTTGCCGCCTCGCCGCGGCTGAAGGCGGCGATGACTGCGGCGATCGCGCGGGGCGTCCCGGTCGGCGCCGGCGGCTCTCGGCTCCTGCGCGGCAACCACGGAGAGCACGAGGCGCTGGAGGCGGAAGCCGCCGCCTTCTTCGGCGTGGAGCGGACGCTCTTCTTCGGCAGCGGCTACGCCGCCAACACCGCCTTGTTTTCAACGCTGCCGCAGCGCGACGACCTGATCGTCCACGATGCCCTGATCCATGCGAGCGCCCATGAAGGCATCGCCGCGGGCAAGGCCCCTGCGGTGGCAGCAGCGCATAACGGCGTCGGCGCCTTTGCCGACGCCATCGGCCAATGGCGCCGGGCCGGCGGCGCCGGGCGCCCCTGGATTGCCGTCGAAAGCCTCTATTCGATGGATGGCGACCGGGCCCCGCTCGCCGAACTGTCGGCGCTTGCCGCGCGTCACGACGGTCTTCTCGTCATCGACGAAGCGCACGCAACCGGTGTCTTCGGACCGGATGGCCGCGGTCTGGCAGCGGAACTGGAGGGACGGGAGAACGTCGTCGTGCTCCACACCTGCGGCAAGGCGCTCGGTGTCTCCGGTGCGCTTGTCGGCGCGAGCGCCGTCATTTGCGACTATCTCGTCAACCGCGCCCGCAACTTCATCTATTCGACCGCGCCCTCGCCGCTCGTCGCCGCCGCCGTGCGCGAAGCACTCGCCGCGCTCGTCGACGAACCGGAGCGCCGCGCCGCGTTCGAAGACCTGAGCACCTTCGCCAACCGGGCGCTCTTCGAGACGCTTGGCATCGCAGGTAGCGGCTCGCAGATACTGCCCATCCCGATCGGCGACAACGGCCGAGCGTTGCGCATTGCCGCCCGCATGCGCGCCGAAGGCTACGATATCAGGGCGATCCGCCCGCCGACCGTTCCGGAAGGCACCGCGCGGCTTCGGATCGCGATCACGCTCAATGTCGATCGGGCCGCGATCGGCCAAATGCTGGAGCGCCTGAAAATCGCGATCGCGGAGGAGCGGCCATGAAAACCCGTCTCGTGGTCACCGGCACCGATACCGGCATCGGCAAGACCATCTTTTCCGCAGCCCTGACCGATGCGCTCGACGGCTGCTACTGGAAGCCTGTGCAATCAGGCCTCGACGAGGAAACCGACAGCGAGACCGCCGCCCGGCTCGGCCGGTTGTCGCCAGACCGCATCCTGCCCGAAGCCTACAGGCTCGCGACGCCGGCCTCGCCGCACCTGTCGGCACGGATCGATGGCGTCATCGTCCGGCCCGAAGGTCTTTTGCCGCCCACCGTGGACCGACCGCTGGTGATCGAGGGCGCGGGCGGGCTTCTGGTGCCCTTGACGGAGCGCACGGTCTTTGCGGATGTCTTCGCGCGCTGGCAGATCCCGGTGGTCCTTTGTGCCCGCACCGGGCTCGGCACGATCAACCACACGCTGTTGTCGCTCGAGGCGCTGCGTCGCCGCGCCATTCCCATCCTCGGCGTCGCCTTCATCGGCGACGCGCAGGAAGACAGCGAAGCGATCATTTCGGAGCTTGGCGCCGTGCGCCGGCTCGGCCGGTTGCCACGGCTCGAGCCGCTGGCGCCCGACCACCTGCGGCAGGCCTTTGCCGCGAATTTCAACATCGCCGATTTCCGGGAGGTGCCGGCATGAGACATTCCACGGTCTGGTATCCCTTCACCCAGCATGCCCTGGAACCGCCGATGCGCCGCATCGTCGGCACCGAGGGCGCGTATCTCGTCGACGAAGATGGCGCGTCGATCCTTGACGCGATTTCGTCCTGGTGGGTCATCACCCACGGCCATCGCCACCCTGTTGTCATGGAGGCGATCCGCAAGGCCACGGAGACCTACGACCAGATCATTTTTGCCGAATATACCCACGCGCCGGCGGAAGAACTGGCGCGAGGGCTGATCGAGATTGCGCCGCCCGGGCTCGCCCATGTGTTCTACTCCGACAGCGGTTCGACCGCGGTCGAGGTCGCGCTGAAGATGGCGCTCGGCTTCTTCCACAACGGCGGCCACCCGCGAAACCGCATCTGCGTGCTGGAGCATGGCTATCACGGCGACACGATCGGCACGATGTCGACGGGAGAACGAGGCGTCTTCAATGCCGCCTACGCGCCGCTGCTCTTTTCCGTCGACCGTTTGCCCTTTCCGGACCCGGGCCGCGAGCAGGCAACACTCGACGCCTTCGAGACGGCCTGCGCATCCGGCGAGGTTGCCGCGCTCCTGATCGAGCCTCTGCTTCTCGGCGCCGGCGGCATGAAAACCTACCCGGCTTCCGTGCTTTCCGAACTGAAGCGGATCGCCGAAAGGCACAGCAGCCTGCTGATCGCCGACGAGGTGATGACGGGCTGGGGCCGCACTGGCAGCCTGTTCGCCTGCGAGCAAGCCAGCATCACGCCCGACATTCTCTGCACCTCGAAGGGGATGACCGGCGGCGTGCTTCCGCTGGCCGCGACGCTGTGCACCGGTCAGATCTTCGAGGCGCATCTTTCGCCCGACCGCCGCAAGACCTTCTTCCATTCGAGCTCCTACACCGCCAACCCGATCGCCTGTGCCGCGGCACTCGCCAATCTCGCCGTCTGGAAGGGCGAGCCCGTGCGAGAGCGGATCGAAGTTCTAACGGAGCGGCAGCGTCAGCAGATAGCGCGGTTCGCCGAAGACCTGCGCTTCGTCAACGTTCGCCAGCGCGGCACCATTGCTGCCCTCGACCTCAAGGTGCCCGCCGGCGGCTATCTCGCCGAGGTCGGCCCGCGGCTCAAGGCGTTTTTCCGCGAGCGTGGCTTGCTGATCCGCCCGCTCGGAAACGTCATCTACCTGATGCCGCCCTATTGCATTACCGAGGACGATCTTCAGCGCGCCTATGACGCGATCGACGAAGCGGCGTCGCTCTTCGGGGCAGGGCGGCTATGAGGCCGGCTCGGTCATCCCGGATCGTCGGCTTCGGTCATGCGGTGCCGGAGCGGCGTGTTGCGAACGACGAAATCGAGACGACGCTTGGGCTTGAAGCCGGCTGGATCGAGCGCCGCACCGGCATTCGCGAGCGGCGCTGGGCGGCACCCGACGAGACGCTTTCGGGGCTTGCGGCAAAGGCGGGCGCAATGGCGCTCGACGGTGCCCGCACACCGCCCGGCGATATCGCCTTGGTGCTGCTTGCGACCTCGACGCCCGATCACCTGCTGCCGCCTTCAGCGCCCTTGCTCGCCCATCATCTTGGTCTTTCGAATGCCGGCGCGATCGATCTTGCCGGTGCCTGTTCGGGTTTCCTCTACGCCCTGACGCTCGCCGACGGCTTCGTGCGGACACAGGGAAAGCCGGTGCTGGTGGTGGCGGCCAACATCTTGAGCCGCCGGATCAATCCGGCGGAAAGGGCGAGCGCCGTGCTCTTTGCCGATGCGGCCGGCGCCGTTGTCGTCGCGCCCTCCGATGATCCACAAACCGGCCTGCTCGGCGCCGACCTTGCCGCCGATGGCAGCCGCTACGATCTGATCTCGATTGCCGCCGGCGGCAGCAGCAGGCCGTTTTCTACAGGCACAAAGCCCGAGGATCTGCTGATGACGATGCGCGACGGGCGCGAGATGTTCGCGCAGGCAGTGGACATGATGACGGCCTGCGCCATCAAAGCCATGACCGCCGCCGGCTGTTCTGCCCCGCAGATCAGCCGCTTCGTGCCGCATCAGGCCAATGCCCGTATCTTCGACGCCGTTTGCGACAGGCTCGGCATCGCGCCTTCAAGAACGGTGCGCACGATTGCCGATTACGGCAACTCGTCCGCCGCGACGATCCCGCTGTCGCTGTCCTTGGCGCACCGCGAAAAGCCCTTCGTTGCCGGCGAAAAGCTGTTGCTGACGGCAGCCGGCGCGGGGCTTTCAGCCGGGGCGGCGGTGCTCGCGATCTGACGGAACGCTGGCGAAGGCAACGCCATCTATGTCCCGTGTCGCCCCGGTTTCCCCGGCTTCATGTCTGGGTGTTGCGAGTGGTGCTTGGGATCCGCGTTTCATGATCGCCGGCTGCAGCTCTTGTTCCTCCTGCAGCGCTTGGCTGCCGAACTCGCGTTCGAGTGCTCGGCAGCCTGATGCCTGCAGACAAAACCGCTGCCGCGCCCTTCGGACCGACAGCGGTTCTCCTATTGCCCCGCGCAGGCGACGCCGTCGCTATCTTTGCGGCGGTGGGTTGGTGGTTGCGAAGATGTAGCGGGCGAACCGCCAGATGCCATCCTTTTCACGATGAAAGAGGAACAGTTCCTGATTTGCCTCCGGCATTGCGGCGCCACCGGTCGACAGGACCTTGACGGTGCCGTTCGACCGGGTTCGCGCGTAGACCCAATCCCTGGACAGAGCGCGAATTTCATCAACCTCGAAACGGACATCGAGGTCGATCATAGCGAAGACGCGCTGGTACGCGCCTTTGATGGCGTCGCGGCCGACGGCCGGCGGGCTGTTCTGCGGCATGAACACCGCGTCGGCAGCGTAGAGGTTCATGATGGCGTCGACATCGCTTGCGTTCAATGCCGCTTGGTACTCCCGCAACTGCCGCTCAATCGCCGGCGCTTCGGTATCGCGCGCGTGGGCAGAGCCGGTAAACGCAAGGAGCGAAAGCACCGACAGTCCAACGGTTGCGAGCTTGGCATATGGAAAACTGCGCATGATAGCGATCCTTGATGAGCGAAATCAGAGTTTGACGACCAGCTTGCCGAGCGCCCGGTCGCTTTCCATCAGGCGGTGCGCCTCAGAAATGCGATCGAACGCGAAGGTTTGGCTGCGAAGCGACGGGATGCGTCCGGCTTCGATCTCCTTTGCAAGCCACGGCAGTGGGGAGGAAGCCACCGGCAACGCCTCGGTCCCCAGCAGGCCGCTCGAGAAGAAGCCCAACCGTGTCGCAGCCGGCAGATCCTGCATCAGGTTCAGTTGTTCAATAACCGGAGGGCCGCCGAGCAGACCGATGACGGTGACGCCGCCAAAAGGCTTCAGGGCCTTGACCGTGTCGCGAACGGTCGCGGCACCAACAACGTCGAGGGCTGCGTCGACGCCGTTAGGCATAAGGGCGCGAACCTTGTCAGCGATCGCGCCGTCGTCGACCACCACTTGGCCAGCGCCGATCTGGCGCAGCCTGGCCGCGTTTTGCGGCGTCCGGGTCGTTGCGATCACTGTAAGGCCAAGTGCCTTGGCATAGGCGATGGCGGCAAGGCCGACAGATGAGGTTGCTCCGCGCACGAGCAGCGTCTGCCCCTTGGTGATCGCGAGGCTTCTCGTCAGCGCCCCCCAAATCGTGAGATAGGCTTCCGGCAGGGCGGCAAGATCCTCCCAGGAGAGCGTGCTGCCGCCCATGTCGATAACGTTGCTGCGCAGCACCGTTACCTCCTCGGCATAGCTGCCGAAGCGGGAAAATTGCATCCCGCCCATGGCGGTTGCGACCCGCTGGCCGGTGCGGAACGTCCCCGACGGGTCCGCGACGACCTCGCCCACCGCCTCGATCCCGGGCACGCGCGGCCCGGTGATCGCTCCCATCTTGCCGGCGCGCAGATAGACTTCGGCGCGATTGAGGCCGAAGGCCCGCACGCGGATTTTCACTTCGCCGGCCTGGATTTCGGGAGACGGGATATCTCTCAGTTCCAGGACTTCAGGGCCGCCGGCCCGTTCGATGACATAGGCTTTCATGGTCGTTTCTCCTTATGCACGCGGGCGATTGGTGGAAAACAGGTAACGGTGGATCTTCCAGGCGCCCGCTTCGCGCCGGAACACAAAGAGCTCGTTATTGCCTTCCTCGATCGTGACGTCGGCCGCCAGAATGCGCGTCCTTCCGGCAGAGCTTGTGCGGACCCAGGCCCAGTCTCCGGCCACTTCCAGCTCGTGCACGTCGAAGCGGATCTGAAGCTTGATGGTGTCGAACACCTGCGCGTAACCAGTCCTTACGGCGTCGCGTCCGATCAGGGCAGGGGCGTGTTGCGGCATGAAGATCGGATCGGCGCCATAGAGGTCGAGAATGGCGTCGATGTCGTTGGCGTTGAGGGCCGTTTCATAGGCCTTGATTGTCGTTTCGATGGACATTGTTGTGGCTCCTGGTTCGTTGGGTTCGGCCTCCTCAAGAGGTTGATATGAAAGTATTCCGCTCAGTCTTGCTACGGTAGGCAGAGGAACGATAAGTTTCCTCTCGAATATGAGAGGGTTGTCCATGGACCTGAATGCCGCACGGATGTTCGTGGCCGTCGTACAGGCGGGCAGCCTGTCCGCGGCGGCAATGCGCCTTGATATTCCGCTGCCGACGTTGAGCCGTCGGATCCGCGAACTCGAACAATCGCTGAAGGTGCAATTGCTGGAGCGGTCAGCGCGTGGAACCCGGCTGACGGATGCCGGCACGCGGCTCTACGAACACGCCTCGCGCGGCATAGAGGCGCTCGTCGAAGCGGAAGAGGCGGTGCGAAGCGACCAGACACGGCTCCAAGGGCGCCTGCGGCTGTCGCTGCCGACCGCGTTCGAACCCTGGTGGGACCTGCTTGCCGCCTTCCAACGGCAATATCCTGACATCCAGCTCAGCGTGTATACCACCGATCGTCGTGTCGATCTCACTCAGGACGGTATCGATGTCGCCTTGCGCATCGGCGCAATCGTACACGAGGCAATGGTGGCCCGGCGGCTGCTGAGCTACCGGCACACTCTGGTAGCGGCACCGCAGTTGCTGGCGACGCTCCGCGAGATTCGCACACCCGACGATCTCGATGGAACGCCGCTCGCTGCCTGGAGCCGCGACGCCAACATTCAGCCGATCTGGCAACTTGGAGAGCAGGTCTTCAGGCCGCGCACGATGCTGACGACCAACGACTATCTTCAGCTTCGCGCTCGCGCGCTTGCGGGGGACGTCATCGCCGACTTACCGCCATTTCTCGCAGCGGACCCCATCCGTCATGGACGGCTGCAGGCCGTGCTCGTCGAGCACCCAATGCCCGAGCAACAGGTCAGTCTGCTTTATCCGCTGCATCGCCACCCCTCGAGCATCGTGCGCGCCTACCTCGATTTCTGCCAGAAGCAGGCCGCACGCTTTCTTGACCTTTTGCCCGGGCGTGACCGGTAGAGAGACAGGTCATGATGCTCGCTTCGGCTGCCACGGCACGACTGTCCTCGGCGTCGAGGTTTCTCGCCTGGCAGCATGACGTGCCTGGATGTCCGGGCTGCGCCGACAAGTCAGAGCGTGGCAAGCGCCCGATTGGAAAGTGTGCCATCCGCGCGCCTGATTTCGAGCTTCATTTCGAGCGCGGCGACGATATCCTCGCTGAAGTCGATCGAGGTCAGCTCGGCGATCTCGGGCAGGGCGCCGGGCGTGAAGACGTTGACCTCCACCAGCTTGTCGCCGACCACGTCAAGACCGACCAGGAACATGCCGTCGCGCACCAGCTTGGGGCGCATCTTTTCGGCGACGGCGAGCATCGCCGGGGTGATGACGGCGGCGGCGGGCCTGCCGTTGGCATGCATGTTGGAGCGCAGCTCGCCTTCGGCCGGAACGCGCCGCACGGCGGCATAGGTGTCGCCGCGCTTGAGGGGGCGGCCGTTCATCAGGAACAGGCGGATGTCGCCCTCGGTTGCCGCCGGCAGATACTCCTGGGCGATCACGTAGCCGCCTTCGCTGACGGCCTCGAAGATCTGGTTGAGGTTCGTCTCATGGCTGGAACTGACCTTGAAGACATTCTTGCCGCCGGAGCCCTGCAGCGGCTTCAGAATGACGCCTTCGGGATGGGCGTCGACGAAGGCTCTGACCTCCTCCATGTGGCGCGTGATCAGCGTGGACGGACGGACGACCTCGGGAAAACCCTGCAAATAGAGCTTGTTCTGTGCCGCCGCCAGCCCGTCCGGGTCGTTGACGACGATCGCGCCACGCTCGGCGGCGAGCCGCCCGAAAATGATGCCGGCCTGGGTGGCCCAGGGGCGGGTGCCGACGTCCTCGGAGGGGTCGTTGCGCAGAAAGAGAACCTCTATCTCGGCAATGTCCAGGATCTCGCGTCGCGTCGCCTCGCCGCGCAGCGCCGCAATGAAGGTTTCGGCCTTGCGCGGCCTTGCCGTGCCAAGAGAAAGCACATGGAGGGTCAGGCGGCCATCGGGCGTCAGGACGAAATCGCCCGGCGTGACGTAGGCGATCTCGTGGCCGCGGGCGAGCGCTGCGAGCGCAAGCGACGTCGTCGCATAGAACGTCTCTTCGCCTTCGATGGAGTTGACGAGAAAGGCAATGCGCATCCGGTTTCCTACTCTGCGATCAGGTCGAGCGGGGACAGTCCCCCTTGGGCTCGCCGAAGTCGGTCGCGCGCTGTGACCTCATCGAGAAAGATAGGGCGAAGCGCCGCGGCACCAAGAAGCCCGCGCAGGCGAAGCTCCTCGATCGCGCCGAAATGCGAGGCGGCGATCTTGCCCAGCCAGAACGGTTCGAGGCTGCCGCCGTCGGCAAGATGATCGAGGAGCTGCAACAGGCCGCGCAGGTAGATCGCATCCTTGACCAGCCCGCCACCGCGGTAGATGCGCAGCGTGATGTTGAAGGCCTCGGCGGCGGCGAAGCCGTGACCGTCGACGAGCAGCCGGTAGGTCTGCGGGAACGGCGCGCCGTCGAGCATGGCCGCGCAGCCGACGACCCTTGCTGCAAGCACGCGCAACCGGTCCGCGGTCATGCCGGCGCTCAGATACTCGGCAAACACGGCAAGCCCCTCCTGCATGCCCTCGTAACCGGCAAGCCCGGAGCGGAGGATCCGCAGCCCCTGGGCCGAGCCATTGAAATAGGTCAGCAGGTGCACGCCGATCTCGTGGTTGAGCAGCGCCTCGACGCGGTCGGCGTTAAGCGCGGAGCTTCTCGCGATCAGCAATTGACCGCGTGATACGAGCAGGCCGGCCGGCAGGTCGTCACGAATGTCGACGGAGGCCGAAAAGTCGGCCGACTGGCGCCGATAGGCCGCTATCATCGCCTGGGCGCGATCCCTTATGTAGCCGCAGTCGCGCGTTTCTGCGGTTGACGACGACGCGTCGCGATCGGGTGCCGTGCGCGCAAGGATGTCGGAAGCGGCGTCGTGAAGCGTGGCCTCCACCGGGCCGTAGAGCGCGCGGCCGAACTCGACGAACTTGCGGGTCTCCCGCGCCGAGATCATCGACAGCTGCAGATCGACCTCCTGCTGCTTCTCCCGATAGAGGGCATAGAGCAGGGGATCTTCGAGATGTTCGAAGTTGAGCGAGAAGAGCTTTCGCTTGGCCGTTTCGATCTGCAGCGTCAGCGGCCGATAATAGAGGCGCGGGCTCTTGGAAAAGCCGCCAGAGGCGAATTCCGTCCAGGCGGTCTCGGCGTTGATTGGCGTCACCGCCAGCAGGAAATCGAAGCCCGAGGCGATCTCGTCGATGCCGCGGTCGGCGCGCACGACGGCATCGACGAAGGCCTTTCGCCCGAAGGCACGGTGCGTCGGCAGCCGGAAATTGTCCGACGTTGCACGGGCGAAGGCAGCGACGGCCCTGAGCCCCGCGTCGAAGACGCTCGCGACCAGCCGCTCGCGCAGTTGCGGATAGACGCGCCGCGTGCCCGGTTCGCAATAGATCGGTGCGAAACGCACCGTGAGGTGGGGATAGTCGAGTGTCAGGGCGGCCTTTTGGCCTGCCGTCGTCGCCGGCGGGCGCTCGACGAGCGTCACATGCGGCGTGCGGAATTTTCCTTCGATCGTTGCCGCCGTCTCGATCAGCGCCTTTGCGGCGACCTGCTCGGCGGCGCGTGCGCCGGCGACGACCTCGATCAGGAAGGGCGGCAGGAAAGGCGCGTCCTTGGCCGGCGGATCGTCGCTTTCGAGCTCGCCGAATTCGAGCACGATGAAAAGGCCGAGGCGTTGCTCGATCACCCGCCCGACGCGTTCGATGATCGCGCTCGCGATGTCGATGTCGGGCGCCAGCAGATAGGCGGCGTTCGCCTGGGCGATGTCGCGCGCCACCGGCTGCTGGTTGTCGGCAGCGATGTGCACGCAGAGGAACGGAACGAGGCGGTCGATGTGCAGCCGCCCGCCCTCGCCGAAATCCCGCCGCACGGCGCGGCCATCCGTCAGCCGGCCCATGGCTTCATCGAGCCACGCCGGGGCGGGGTCGCCGGGCATCGCTTCTCGCTCCGTCATCGCTGCCTCGCCAGGGCTTCTGTCAGCACCGGAACCAGAGACGAGACCAGCGCCCGCAGCGCCCGCAACGCCTCGATGTCCGGCTTGCCGGTCCATTCGTCCATGAAGGTCTTCTTGAACTCGATCGCGATGGCGCAGCCGGTCTCGGGGAAATGCTCATGGATGAAGCGCGTCTGCTCTCCGCGTCCCTGAAAGGCGACGTTCTCGCGCACATCCAGCGGCCGGCCGTCGATATGGGCGCTGCCGAGCGCCGACATTGCCGTATCGACGACGCCGGCCCATCTGAGCCGGTCCATCGAGGCGGTGCCGATATTGATGTCCGGGGCCTCGTCCGCGGCGGCGGGCGCGGCCTCCGGCCCCTGTCGCCTGTGGTTGTAGCTGTGCACGTCGAGCACGACGAAACGCCGGTGGCGGCGCTCGATCGCCGCCAGCATGGAATGCAGCATGGCGTAGTATTCGTCATGCACGGCAAGAGAGGTTTCGATCATGCCTGCGGGCGGATGGTCTCGCCAGACCGAAAGGCCCCAGGCCTGCGCGGGTTGGAGATAGATGGCGCCGGTGCGGGCGCGGTTGAGATCGACCTCGAAGCGGGACGTGTGAGCGACGATGCGATTGGAAAGATCCCGAATGATGAACTCGGTGAACGGATCCTCCTCGCGCAGCCTTTCCTCGTCCGTCAGCGCCGTGAGCGCGCGGGTGTCACTGCGCATGGCGTGCCCATTGTGGATCGCGGTGCCGACGATCGGGCCATCGCCGCGATGCACGGTCCACCAGGCGGCGTCGGTGGGGGAACGGAGCAGTTCCGTCGGCTCGCCTTGCATGTTCGCTCCCGCCTTCCCTCGCTCTGATCGCTTCAGGGGCAACTCCCTGAAAGGCCCAAGGGTTCCGGAGCTGAAGAAAATTCCGGGGCGGTCGAGGCACAAGGTCGCCCGGGTCGGGCAGCCGGGCTCAGCGTTTCGACGGACCGAGTTCGCCGAGGATCCACTGGCGGAAGGCGCTGATCTTCGGCGAATTGCGACGGCTTTCCGGATAGACCAGCCAATAGGCCTGGCTATCGTCGCAAAGGAGATCGAAGGGCTGGATCAGCCGTCCGTCGGCGAGTTCCGCGGCAAAGAAGGCCGGCGTCAGGATCGCCACGCCCTGTCCGGCCGTCGCCGCATTTCCCTCATAAACCTGCGCGCCCATGCTCGCGCCGGGCCGGCTCGCAAGCCCCTCCACCGGCACGTTGGCGGCAGCAAACCATCGCGCCCACCAGGGGTCGCCGGGGTCGAGAAGCGGCAGCCGCAGGAGGTCGGCGGGTTCCTTTACGCCGCCGATGCTGGCCGCAAGGCCGGGGCTCAGCATCGGTGCGAAGTCGGCGTTGATCAGCCGGTGGGCCACAAGCCCGGGCCAGTCGCCGCGGCCCGAGCGAATGCCGATATCGACCTCCTCGCGGCTGAAGTCGACCAGATGCGGGTCCGTCTGAAGGCGGACTGCAAGCGAGGGATGGGCGATCTGGAAGGAGCCGAGGCGGCGCGCCAGCCAGTTGGACGCGAAGGTCGCGATCGTGCTGATGACCAGCGTTCCCTGGGCGCCGCCGCGGGCCGAGACATAGGCCTCGCTCAACTGCTCGAAGACCTGGGTGACCACGGGTGCGAGCCGTTGCCCGACCTCGGTCAGCGCGATCTGGCGCGGGCGGCGCAAGAAGAGCGGCGCGCCGATCCGATCCTCGAGCACCTTGATCTGATAGCTCACCGCCGCCTGCGTCATGCCGAGCTCGCTTGCGGCATTGGTGAAACTTCCGTGTCGGGCAACCGCCTCGAAGACGCGTATCGCCGTCAATGGGGGGAGCGGAAGTGTCTTATGCATTAAATGGCCTTATGTATGATGACCGATATTCGATTGGAAGGTGAGGCCGCTCATCACCATTTTCAAGGTCCGTCCATTAGACGGATTGATGAAGAGGATGACGGCTATGACAACCATTGAAGTACGTAGTTTTTCGTCGACAAATGCTTTTTCCACCGGTTCCTGGCTGGCGCACCTGTTCGCGCGGAAGAGCCGGGCGGCCGACGTCGTCGACGTCAGAAACCTTTCGGATCACCTGAAGCGGGATATGGGCTTTCTCGACGGCAACCGCCCCGAGGGCGACGACCTCCCGACCGCTTGATTTTAGAAGACCCGGGCGAGCCTCCCATCGCCCGGGTCTTCCCACGCCTGCGACGCAGCGTCGTCGCCGCGGCGGAGCAGTTTTCCACGACCCGCCCGCTCTTTGGGTCAGAATTCCTTTAATCTACAATTTAAGTGGATAATCTCGGCGGTGTTCGGTCGACGCAGGTTTGCGCTGGCCGCCCGAGATGAGGTCCATGATGAGCATGCTGCGGCAATATGAGCGTTTGAGTGCGATCCGCGAGGTCCTGCAGGGCCGGCTGGAACTGCACGAGGCGCGCGACTGTTTTGGTTTCGACGATATCGAGGACGGCACGGTCCATGAGCTCAAGGACCGCATTGCCGAGCTCTCCGAGGAGATCTCGGCCTTGAGAAGCCGCTGCGACCGCTACCAAAGTTTCGGCCGCCAGTGACCGGCGCGCCAATGATTACCTCGTCATTGATTACCCCTGATGACGGCGGCACGCCGTCGATGAATGGATCATCCCCATGACCTTGCATGTGAATTCCCGCGTCGCAGACTATGCGATCAATCCGCTTTTTCTCGAGCGCTGGTCCCCGCGCGCCTATTCGGGTGCTGAGATTTCCGAGCCGGAACTGTTCGAGATCCTCGAGGCTGCCCGCTGGGCGCCGTCGGCCTACAACGCCCAGCCCTGGCATTTCGTCTATGCGCGCCGCGGCAGCGAAGGTTGGGAGAGGCTACTTGGCCTGCTCAACGATTTCAACCGGAGTTGGGCGGCGGAGGCCTCGGCGCTGATCTTCGTGCTGTCGAAGACCGTGCTGCTGCCGCCGGGCGCCGCCGAAGAGGTTCCGTCCTACACCCATTCCTTCGATACGGGTGCAGCCTGGGGCGCACTGGCGCTGCAGGCCGCCCATTCCGGCTGGCAGGCCCACGGCATGGCCGGTCTCGACTACGCGCGCGCGCGAACCGAACTCGGCGTGCCTGAAAACTACCGCATCGAAGCGGCCGTCGCGATCGGGCGCCTTGGCGACAAGGCACTGCTGCCGGAAGCCTTGCAGCAACGCGAGCAGCCGAGCCCGCGCAAGGCGCTGTCGCAGATCGTCTCCGAAGGCCGGTTCGTGGCCGGCTGACCAGTAGACACGCGTCGGGAGGCGGGCAGGGCGTGCCTGTCCGCTCTCTCAGCGATCGTCCGCTTCATCCCTTGCGGTCGCATTCAGCGCCTGCACGGTGACCGCCGCGACGAGGCCGGTCAGGACGATGCCGGAAAAGCCGATCACCAGCGCCAGCACACGCGCACTCAGATGCTTGGGCGTAAGGTCGCCGTAGCCGATCGTCAGCCCCGTGACGAAGGTGAAGTAAAGCGCTTCGTCGAGCCGCCAGTCCTCGATGCGGCCGATAACCACACCGGCTCCGGCCATCACGATCAGGATCGCCGAGAAGATCGGCCAGAGCAGCTGAAGCTGTCGGTAGAGATTGGCAAAGAACCGGCGCCGCATCCGCGTTGTCTGCCGTTTGTGATGCGATTCCGCCACGCAATCCTCCCTCTCGCGAGCGAATAACGCCACCTCCCGCCGAACCGTGACGGCCGGCGCTGGCGGTTCGCTCGTGCCGTCGAAATCCCTTTCGACGCGGCCCCGTTGCCATCACGATAGACCTGAGTCGGGCGGCCTGCCAGCGTCTGTTTTGCCCGCCGGAAAACGGCGCGCGATGGCGGTCTCTGGTTCCTTGCCACGGCATTGGCCGAGTGCTATCGCTTAGAATAATCTCATGAAAGCTCTTGCCGAAGGACATCCGGATGGCATCGCATGGGCATTCGCTTGCCGGCAACGGCCGTGGTCTCTCCGCGGGTTTCCGGCTGGACGTGATTGCGGGTCTCACGGCCGCCGCCGTGGTCCTGCCCAAGGCCATGGCCTATGCCACGGTTGCCGGCCTGCCCGTCAGCGTCGGTCTCTACACCGCCTTCGTGCCGATGATCATCTACGCGCTTCTCGGCACGTCCCGCGTCCTCAGCGTCTCGTCGACCACCACGCTTGCGATCCTCGCCGGCACGCAGCTCGGCCTTGCCGTCCCGGATGGCGATCCCGCCAAGCTCTTGACGGCGACGGCGACGCTGACGGCGCTCACCGGCGCGCTTCTCTTCCTCGCATCGCTGCTGCGTTTCGGCTTCGTCGCCAATTTCATCTCGTCGCCGGTGCTGATCGGCTTCAAGGCCGGCATCGGCCTTGTCATCGTGCTCGATCAGGTGCCGAAGCTGCTCGGCATTCACATCGCCAAGGAAGGCTTCTTCCGCGACATCCTCAGCATCGCCGGCCACCTGTCCGAGACCTCGATGCTCACGCTCGCGATTGCCGCTGCGGCGCTGGTGGCGCTGCTTGCGATGGAGCGGCTCTGGCCGCATTCGCCGGCGCCGCTTCTGGCGGTGGCCGCCGGCATTGCGCTTTCCTGGTTCGCCGGTCTTCAAGCGCTCGGCGTCTCCACCGTCGGCTTCATCCCGCAGGCGCTGCCTTCGCTCACGCTCCCGAGCCTCGGCCTTGTCCGGGAGCTCTTGCCGGGCGCGCTCGGCATCGCGTTGATGAGCTTTACCGAAACCATCGCCGCCGGCCGGGCCTTTGCCGCTCCGTCCGACCCGCCGATCCGGGCCAACAGGGAATTGCTTGCAACCGGTGCCGCGAACTTCGGAGGCGCCTTCTTCGGCGCCATGAGCGCGGGCGGCGGCACGTCGCAAACCGCGGTGGTGCGCGCCGTCGGCGGTCACAGCCAGGTGGCGTCGCTGGTCACCGCAGCGGCGGCAGCTGCGACCATGCTGGTCCTTGCGCCACTGCTCGGTCTCTTACCGCAGTCCGTCCTTGCCGCGATCGTCATCGTCTACTCGGTCGGGCTCATCAAACCCGCGGATTTCCTCTCCGTACGCAAGGTCCGGCTGATGGAGTTTCACTGGGCGTTGGCAGCCTTTCTCGGCGTGCTGTTCTTCGGCACGCTGCAGGGCATCATCGTCGCGATCGTGCTCTCCTTCATCGGGCTGGCGCGCCAGGCGGCCTCGGCGAAGGTCTATGTCGTCGGCCGCAAGCGCGGCACCGACCGGCTGCGACCGCTTTCGCCCGCGCATCCCGATGACGAGACGTTCGAGGGGCTCTTGATCCTCCGGCCGGAGGGACGGCTCTTCTTTGGCAATGCCCAGCAGGTGGCCGATCAGGCGCAGATGCTGGTCGCCAAGCAGAAGCCCCGGGTTGTCGTGCTCGACATGAGCCGGGTTTTCGACATCGAATACTCGGCGCTGCAGATGATGATGGAGGGCGAGCGCCGCATCAGCGAACACGGCGTCACCGTCTGGCTGGCCGAGTTGAACCCGGACGTGCTTGCCTATGTGCGCGCATCCGGCTTTGCCGATCAGCTCGGTCCCGACCGCCTGTTCGTCAATACCCGCACGGCGCTCCAGCACTACCTGGCCGGCGCCGCGCAGGGCTAAAGCAATTCCAGGAAAAGTGCGCAGCGGTTTTCCGTCCGGAATTGCGGACCGGGAAAGCCAATTCCAGGAAAAGTGCGCAGCGGTTTTCCGCCTGGAATTGTAGGCTAGAAGGGACCTGTCCCCGCGAACGCGCGAAGCGGTTCCGCAATAGCGTCGTCTCAGAAAAATGCGCTCATTCCGCCATCATCTCGCCCGTTCCGCCGAAGGCCGGCGGGAAGTCGCGATACTTCGGCAGGCCGTCCTTCATCGGCAGCACGGTCTCCTGATAGTTGACGTGCAGCGCCGGCTTGAAGGCGAGCGACGGGATTGCCGCGGCGAAGACGTCGGTGACACCCCACAGCGGATGCTCGGTCATGAGATGCCCGCCGCAGGCCTTGCACCATTTGCGCACGCTCGTCGCCGCCTTCTGATAGCCGACCAGATTGTCCGCACCCTTGACGATCCGGACCTTCTCCGGCGGCCAGAGCGTAAACGCGTTGACCGGGCCTGCCGACCAGCTCCGACAGGAGCTGCAGTGGCAGAAGCCCATGGCGGCCGGGTCGCCGCTGACTTCGATCTCGACTGCGCCGCAGAAGCACTTGCCCGTATGGCTACCGTTTGCTGCCATGACACCCTCCTTCGGTTCGTCGGGCCGCCCTCTGCTTTCGCGTGTTGGCGGCCGTGAGGCAGGGCAACAGCGTGTCACGCCTGAGCGTGAGGTCAACGCCTCCTTTCGAGCTAATGCATGTCGCGTGAAAAATGTGCAGCGGCCTTGCGGCAACGACAGGCATGGAAAGAGGAGCCTAAAGCCTGGCGTCCTCTTTCACGCAACGGACGTTAGTTTTGCGGTCTTGCGGCTGCTTCGACGAGGGAAAGCGGCAGCACGATGCGGGCGGACAGGCCGCCACCCTCCCGGTTGCGCAGTTCGAGCTCGGCGCCGGCGCGATCGAGCGCCCGCTCGACGATGCTGAGCCCCAGTCCGCTTCCGGCGGCCGCCTTGAACCGGCCGCGGAAGAAGCGCTCGGTGACGCGCGGCATCTCTTCCTCGGGGATGCCGGGCCCCTCGTCGTCGAACGCGATCACCAGGTGCTGCTCGCGCCGCGCCGTGCGGCACCAGACCGTTGCGCCAGGCGGGGAATGATGGATGGCGTTTTCGAGCAGGTTGCGTGCCGCAAGCCGGAAGAGGTCCTGATCCATGCTGATTCTCAGACCGGACATCGCCCCGTCGATCACAACATCGACGCGATAGGCCTGACCGACGGGTTCGGTCCTGAGATTGGCCAGTATCTCGCCGACATCGAAGCCGGCCGCCGGCCGGGCGCTCTCGGAGGCTTCGACCGAGGCGATGTCGAGCAGCTGCCGCACCAGCTTGCCGGTCCGATCGACCCCGGCGACGATCTGGCCGAGCGCCTTCTCGCGGATCTCGCCGTCGTTGCTGGCGAGCGCCACCTGCGCTTGCGTCTTGAGGCCCGCCAGCGGCGTGCGCAGTTCGTGGGCGGCAAAGGCGATGAAGTTCTGTTCGCGCTCGCGGGCGCCGGCGACACGGGCAAAGAGCCCGTTCAGCGACTTCAAGACCGGGCTGATTTCGCGCGTCGTGCCGGCATCCTCGATCGCGTGCAGGTCCGAGGCCTCGCGCGCGGCAAGGTCGCCGGCAAGTTTCCTGAGCGGCGCCAGCCCGCGCCCGACGCTGAGCCAGATCAACACGGCCAGAAGCGGAATGATCAGCAGCGCCGGCAGCAGCAGCCCCTTGACGAGATCGTTGACCAGCCGGTCGCGGATGCGCAGGTTGTCGCCGACCAGCACGCGCACGCCGAGGCTCGCATTCTCCACCGCAAAGACCCGCCAGGTCTCGCCGTTGATGACGGTTTCCGAAAAGCCCGTCGCATGGGGCGCAAGGGTCATGTCGGGTGCACTGTCCGACTTGCCGATCAGCGTGCCGTCCAGCGACCAGATCTGGCAGGAGAGCTGGCGGTCGTAATGCGGATGTTCGAGCAGCGGGATCTTGATCGCGCTCTGCGGCGGGCGGCCCGCCTCGCCATCGCCGTCACCCTCCTCCTTCATCATGTCGGGGCTGACGATCAGCGAATTCACCATGCGCGCGGCCTCCATCAGCCGCGCGTCGAGCACGCGCTCCACCTCGGCGCGGGTGCTGAGGAAGATCCAGACGGTGGCCGACAGCCATAAGAGGCCGGTCGTGATCAGGAGGATGGCGAAAAGCCGGGTGCGCAGCGATTGCATCAGCCGGCCCCGCCGAGCCGGTAGCCGATGCCCCGGATGGTTTCGATCAGCCCCGGGCCGAGCTTGTTGCGCAGGTGGTGGATGTGCACCTCGACGGCATTGCTCTCGATTTCCTCCTGCCAGCCGTAGAGCTTGTCCTCGAGTTTGGTCTTGGAGAAGATGACGCCCGGATGCGACATCAGCGTATGCAGGATCGAATACTCGCGCCGCGACAGTTGCACCGGCTTGCCGGCCTGTTCCACCGATTGCCGCGCCGGATCGAGCTTCAGCGTCGACCATTCGAGCGCGGCGCGCGCGCGACCGCTGGAGCGGCGTGAGAGCGCCCGCAGTCGCGCGGCGACCTCGTCGAGGTCGAAGGGCTTGCCGAGATAGTCGTCGGCGCCGGTATCGAGCCCGGCGACGCGATCGCGCACCGTGTCGCGCGCGGTCAACAGCAGCACGGGAACGTCGTTCTGCCGAGCGCGAATGTCCCTGAGAATGTCGAGGCCGGAGCCGTCGGGCAGCATCAGGTCGAGCACGACCGCGTCGAAGCCGTTGGCTGCAAGCGCCGTCACAGCCGCATCACAGGTGCCGACGGCATCGGTGGTGAAACCGGCCAGCGCCAGGCCGACCTTCAGGCCATCACGCAGGATATCGTCGTCTTCGACGATCAGGACTCGCATTGCTTTTCCTCACATTTTTGAGAGCCGGACTGTTAAATCGCTCCCTTAAGGCAGCCTTAAGGTAGGACTTCCCTCTGCAACGGCATTGCAACAAACGAATCGTTGAATGCCCGATATGACCGAAGCAAACGAGCCTTCTTCTTCCGCGGCCGATCACAAGACCGGCATCGCGCTCACCCGTCGCAGCCTTTTCGTCGGGGCGGCCTCGCTGCTCGTCACCGGCTGCGCGACCGCGCGCCCGACGCCGGCGGTGGTGCCGGTGGCCGCGACGCCCGTTCGTCCCGCAGCCGGGCGGACGGTGCCGCCGATGTATTACGCCATGCCCGACGAGCAGTTTCCGATCCCCGAGGTGAAGGTCGCCGAGGTCGATCCGCGGTTCTGGCGGCAGGAGGTGGACTATCCGACCAGCGAGCGGCCCGGAACGCTGATCGTCGATACGCCGGCGAAGTATCTTTACCACGTGCTGCCTGGCGGGCGGGCGATGCGCTACGGCATCGGCGTGGGACGCGAGGGCTTTGCCTGGTCGGGTCGAGCGATCGTCGCCTACAAGCGCAAATGGCCGCGCTGGACGCCGCCCGACGAGATGGTGGCGCGTCAGCCGAAGCTCGCTCCCTACAGCATCGCCAATGGCGGCATGCCCCCGGGCATCAAAAACCCGCTCGGCGCCCGCGCGCTCTATATCCACAAGGACGGCAAGGACACGCTCTACCGCATCCATGGCAGTCCCGAGGCGTTTTCGATCGGCAAGGCGGTCTCTTCCGGCTGTATCCGCCTCATCAACCAGGATGTCGTCTATCTCCACGATCAGGTCCGCGACGGCAGCATCATCGTCGTCATTCCGGATCCGACGAAGAGCGATCTGGCGATCGGCTAGGCGAGGGCAAAGCACGTAGCGCGGGAATTCTGCAACACTTCGACAACGAGTACCGCCTCGCGCAAGTGATCCACGCCAAAGAAAGATTTTCACCACATTTCGGTCACGGTTCGGCCCAACAGCCTTGGGCCTTCCTTCGGACCCTCCCAACCGAAATCCCCAACCCTGGAATAGAATAAAGTGTCGATGAATTTGTCCCGCCGGTCGCTGCTCGCGGTGATCGCCAGTTCCGTCTTGAGCGCCTGCACGCAGATCCCGAAACCCGAACCGAAGCCGAAGCTGATCGAACCGATCGCCGGTGGCGGCGGCTCGCCGGAAAAGGCGGCGGATGCGGCGGGTGTGCCGACGAAGACCTTCGACTACGCCAGGATCTACGCGCCGGTGAAGGACGAGGGCTACGACGTCCCGGGCATCCAGCACACGGAGATCAAGCCGCAGTTCCTGCGCCAGGAAGTGGCCTATGCCACCAACGAGCCGCCCTATTCGATCGTCGTCGATACCCAGACGATGTTCCTCTACTACGTCCTGCCCGGCGGCCGCGCCATCCGTTACGGCGTCGGTCTTGGTGCAGCCGGCCGCGCCTGGAAGGGACGCGCCGTGGTGCAGTGGAAGCGCAAGTGGCCGCGCTGGACGGTGCCCGACGACATGGTCGCACGCCAGCCGCACCTCAAGAAATACGGCATCGATGCCGGCGGCATGGATCCGGGCCTCGACAACCCGCTCGGCGCCCGCGCCATGTATATTTTCCAGGACGGCCAGGACACGCTCTACCGCATCCACGGCTCGCCGCAGTGGCGCTCGATCGGCAAGAACGCATCGGCCGGCTGCGTGCGCATGCTGCAGCAGGATGCGATCGATCTTTACGATCGCGTCCGGGGCAAGACGCCGCTGCTCGTCCTGTGACGGGCGACACTCTGGCGTAATTTTCGCGCCCTTGCCGGACGGTTTGCCTCAAAGCGGCTGCGGAAGCGGCAATCCGTCCGGTCCCATCAGCATATAGTCCGGCGACCGCGGCAAAGGTTGCGCGTCCGGCAATGGTTGCGAATCGGGCAGGGGCTGTGATCCCGGGATCGGCTGCGACCCCGGCATCGGCTGCGACTGCACCATGCCGCCGCCCGAAAGATCGGTGACGACGATCGGCGTGCCGTTCGGCACGCGGTTGTAGAGATCGACCACGTCCTGGTTGATCATGCGCACGCAGCCCGAGGATACCGACTTGCCGATCGTCCACCATTCCGGCGAGCCGTGAATGCGATAGAGCGTGTCCTCTCCATTTTGGAAGATATACATGGCGCGGGCGCCGAGCGGGTTCTTGAGGCCGGGATCCATGCCGCCCGCCTCGATGCTGAATTGCTGCAACTCGGGCTGGCGCGCCACCATTTCGTTCGGCGGTTTCCAGCGCGGCCATTCACGCTTGTACTGGATGACGCCGCGACCGGCCCAGGCGAAACCGGCACGCCCGAGGCCGACGCCGTAGCGCATCGCCTGGCCGCCTTCGTAGACCCGGTAGAGAAAATGGCTGCCGACGTCGACGACCAGCGTTCCCGGTTTCTCGCCGGTCGGATCGGCGACCATCTGGCGATAGAAGCGCGGATCGATCTTCTCGTAGGGGATGGCCGGGAGCGGATAGGGTTCGTTCGGCTTCTCGCCGTACATGTCGGCAAGGAACGTGTTGGTCTCGGGAACCGGCTCGGGCGCATAGGAGCGTGTCACCGTCGGCCGCGGCGAGGCGCAGCCGCCGAGACCAGCGGCCGCCAACCCGGCGGAAAGCTGCAGGAAGGCGCGGCGGCGGATCTCTTTTTCAGGCATGCAAACCTCGATCGTCCCAAATTCGCTACCGGCGATGCAACCGACCCTTTAAGTCAATTGTGCGTCGCCAGCCGACGGAACGATCACAGGCCGGCGTAGGGGTCCGCCAGTGCCGCTTCGGGTCGGCTGATAGGATACTTAGTTCCCGAGATCTTGGCGGCCAGCTTTTCGGCGCCGTTTTTCTCAAGGAGCGTGCGGAAGCTCGGATGCATGCCGCCGTCGACATAGGCGTTGATCGGCGCCGATGTCTGGTTGGCCATCAGGTCGGCGAGTTTCGCGTCTTCCGATTGCAGTCGCGCAACCAGCCCGGCGTCGGGCGTCGAGATCGCCGGCGGGCAGGCCGCGAGCGGATCGGAGGGTTCGCCGTCGGCAAAGTCGGTGTTGAAGACATAGCGGCGTCCGCAGACCGCAACCTTCGGCTGGCGCTTCGTCGCCTCGAAGATGTCGTAGCCCTGCTTGATGTTCTTCCAGAAGTCGAAGTTCGGGTCGCCGCGGTGCTTGGCCATGTTCTCCGCCGTCATGCGGAAGGGATAGGCCTGCACCTGGAACGTGCCCTGGCCGCCGGCGAGCGCGCGCTGGACGACGGCATAGATTTCGCCGACGCCCTGGTCGGTCATGGCGTAGCACCCGGAAGACGAGCAGGCGCCATGCACCATCAGCGCTTCGCCGGTGTAGCCGAGCGCCGATTCCAGTCGGTTGGGATAGCCGAGATTGAACGACAGGAAATATTGCGACTTCGGGTTCAGCATGCCGGCCGAGACATGGTAGAAGCCCTCCGGCGCCTGGCGGTCGCCGGACTTCATCTTCGGGCCGAGCTTTCCGGACCAGCGGCACATGGGGTAGCTCTTCAACAGGGCGTATTGGCCCTGTTTGTTCTGCTTCCAGACCTCAAGCTCGCTTTCCTGCTTGAAGATGCGGATCAGCACCGGGCTTTCCGGCTTGCTGCCGTTCTTGGCCATGGCGGCGATCAGCTTGGCCGGGATCGGCGGCGGCGCGCGCACGTCGTCGAGTGCCATACAGCCGGAAAGCGCCAGCGCCATCGCGCCGATCGTAAGCGCATGCCGCATCCGCCGCACCTGCGCGAAGATCCTGCCGGCCTGAGGCGTTTCGGAAGAGGGGCTCTTGGTCGTCTCGCGCCGCATGCGGGCTCCTGGAAATGCTTCCGCCACCAAGCGTCCTTCGTGTGGCGTGGGTGCCGACCGGTTGCGTTCGACGCAGTTCGGTCCGGCCTCAAGTTCAGCGATTAAGCGGTGACAGCCCTGGCTGCAAGCCTTTGTCCCTGGGGCTCGCGATCAACAATACTTGAACGCGCGCCGCCATGACTGCCCGCCGATTGGGTCGATGTTGAGACAAGATGGTGAATTTTTTCTCAACGCGTGCGCCGGAAAAGTCCTGGCGTGTCAGTCCCTGGGCTCGCTGCCGGGCGCATAGACCGTCTTCTGCTTGAAGGCAAAGACGTTGCCGCAGCGGCAGCGGACCATGTGCTTGGCCGGGTCGGGAGAGTTGCGTTCGGTCGAGAAACCCTTGGGCATCACGTCGATCAGGAAGCCGCGACTGCTGCCCTTGCCGCTGTCGTTTTCCGACGCTTCGGCAAAGCCCGCGGCTCCGCACTTGGCGCATTCCAGCTTTCTCGAATAACGATCCCGCGATGCCATGTTCAATCACACTCGATAGCGCTGCCGCGTCCGGATCGCCGGCGGCGCTTGGGTTGCCCGAAACACCGACCTATAGGAGGCCGGCCGCGGTTTCAAGTTTGCCGGTAGGCGCGTTCCTCTAGCCATAGCCGGTTGCGTCGGCCGGCTTGTTTGCCTCCATCACCTCGCGCATGTAGCGCCAGCAATCGGGCCGCGAGCCGTCGAGGTCGCTAAAACCATAGACCTGCGCCAGCCCGCCGCTCGACAGCGACTGGCCGTTCCAGCGGGCCTTGTCCGGGTCGGCCGCGAGCGCCGCGATGGCGCGGCCGACGAAGCGTGGTGTTTCCGAGATGACGAAATGCGGCTGGTCCTTCGTCGCATCCCGCCAGTTGTCCTCGCGGACCCCATAGTGTTCGAGCATCATCTCCGAGCGCATCCAGCCGGGCGTGATCGAGACCGAGGTTGCGCCGTGCGGCGCCAGATCCTTGGCATGCGCCCAGGCCATGCGATTGGCCGAGACCTTGGCGAGATCGTAGAAGGGCGACAACCGATAGTTTTCGGCATTGTACTCGGCGGTGCCGTCGGTCACCTCGACCAGAAGGCCGCCCGGCCTTTCGATCATCAGAGGGAGCGCGTAGTGGGCGGTGATCAGGTGTGTGTCGACGCCGAGGCGCAGCAGTTTCAGCCCATTTTCCAGATTGTGCTCCCAGACCGGCTTGTTCCATTCAAACAGCAACTCGCCGCCCCAGACGTCGTTGACGAGGATGTCGAGCCGTCCCTGTTCGTTGCGGATGCGCTCGACGAGCGCCTTGACCTCGACCGACTGCAGATGATCGACCTGAACGGCAATACCCTTGCCGCCGAGCCCGGTGACGATCTCGGCCGTTTCCTCGATCGTTTCAGGGCGCCCGTAGTCGGATTGCTGTTGACGTGTGGTGCGGCCGGTCACGTAGACGGTGGCGCCGGCGGCGCCAAGTTCGGCGGCGATGCCGCGCCCGCCGCCGCGCGTCGCACCGGCGACGAGGGCGACTTTTCCTTCGAGCGTCATGATTTTTCTCCTTTTTGGTCGCTTGCCGACTGGTGTTCTATCGTTGAGATGATATATAAATGATTGTTCGGTTATAAATGAGAGTCAAGATGCCTCGCCCAAAAACCATGCCTGACGAAGAGGTGCTGGCGGCCGCGTTCGCGCTGATGCGCGCGCACGGCCCCGACGGCCTGACCTTCGCAGCGCTCGCGAAAGGCACCGGCCTTTCCGGCGCCACGCTGGTGCAGCGCTTCGAAAACAAGACGACGTTGATCCAGCGGGCGCTCGTCCAGGCCTGGGACGGGCTCGACCGGCAAACGGCGGAACTGATGGCGACGGTGCCGCGCACGCCGGAGGGTGCCATTGCGCTGCTCGTCGGCCTCTCGGGCGACTATGGCGGTATCGAAAGCTATGCCGACGACCTCAGGATCCTTCGGGAAGACCTGCGCGATCCTTTGCTTCGCGCCCGGGGTGCCCGCTGGCGCGACGTACTCTCCGGCGTGCTCGACGAGTGCCTTGTCGGTCTGCCGGGTTCGAGCCCGGGGCTCGGTCTGCTGATGGCATCGCAATGGCAGGGGTCGCTGCTCTGGTGGAGTTTCGATCCGCAAACGCCCGTCACGAATTTTGTCAGGCAGGGTCTCACGCGCTTCGTCGAAGCCTTTGCAAGAGGGCCGGCGGACTGAATTCGGCGTCGGGCGCCGGCGTTCACCCGGCTGTCAAATCGCCGTGAGATGGCCGTGCGGTGGATGACGGCGGCGTCGGACCGTCTTAGATGCTGATCATGATAAGATTTGCCGCCGCCCTCCTTGCCCGGATCGCCGCCCTGGCTCTCGTCGTCTCGACGCTATTCGCCCTGCCGGCCGCGGCCCAGGCGCCGGCGCCGGTTTCGGGTCTGCTGGAGGACTTGGCCTTGCGGCAGGAGCTCGATCCGCTGAAGACCGTGATCGTCGCGCGCGACGGCAGGATCCTTGCGGAGCGCGGCTATCGCGGCAACCGCGTGACGGACCCGACCAACATCAAGTCCGCATCGAAGTCGATCATCTCGGCGCTGGTCGGCATCGCCATCGACAAGGGCCTGCTCGCAGGGCCGGACCAGAAGATCGCGCCGATCCTCAAGGCGGACCTGCCGGCGTCGCCCGATCCGCGCATCAACGACATCACCATCGGTCATCTCTTGTCGATGCAGGCCGGGCTCGGCCGTCTCTCGGGGCCGAACTACGGCCGATGGGTTGCGAGCCGCAACTGGGTGCGCACGGCGCTTGCCCAGCCCTTCGACGACGATCCGGGCGGTGACATGCTCTACTCCACCGCCTCGACCCATCTGCTTTCGGCAATCCTGACGAAGGTCAGCGGCAAGTCGACGCTGGCGCTGGCGCGCGAGTGGCTGGCACCGCTCGACGGCTTCCGCATCGGGGCCTGGGACCGCGATCCCCAAGGCATCTACCTCGGTGGCAACCAGATGGCGATGAGCCCGCGTTCCCTGCTTGCCTTTGGCGAACTTTACCGCAATGGCGGCCGCACGGCGTCTGGCCAGCAACTGCTGTCGGCCGAATGGATCGTCGCCTCCTGGCAGCACCGCACCAATTCGCGCTTCTCCGGGGACGAGTACGGTTACGGCTGGTTCGAGCGCCAGATCGCCGGCGAAGAGGTGCATTTCGCCTGGGGCTATGGCGGCCAGATGCTCTACATCATCCCGAGCCTCGACTTGACCGTGGTGATGACCTCGGCCGAAAGCGGACCCTCGGCCCGCAACGGCTACCGCGACGCGCTGCATCTGGTGCTCGGCGAGATCATCACAACAGTGAAGGCCGGTCCGGAAACGGACGGCTGACGAGGTGCCGACTGCGCGGCAGACCGCGGCTCAGCGTCTGGCCAGCAACGGTTCCACGATATCCAGCAGGCATTCGATCGCGGTCGCATTCTTCAACGCGTCCTGAGACGCCTCGAATTCGGCAAGCTCGACGCCGGCGATCTGCTGTTGCGGGATCGTCGCGAAAATGGCGCGCAAGGCCTGCGGATCGAGGCCATCGCTGATGGCATAGGCGGCCGGCACGTGGTTCGGCTGAAGCACGTCCCAATCGACATGGATCCAGACGGGTCCATCGCCGATCAGCGACAGAACGGCCTCCGGCGTCGCTTCCGCGGGCGAAAGGGTGCGCACGCCCGCCTGCTGCAAGAGATCTGCCTCCGCGGGATCGATGTCGCGCGCGCCGACGATGACGACCTGAGCCGGGTTCAGGCCGCTGCCGAGGCCGCTCTCCCAGAGCCCGCAGGCGGCGGAAAGAACCATGCCGCCGAGATAGCCGCTTTCGGTGGTCTCAGGCGTGTTGAAGTCGCCATGGGCGTCGATCCAGAGCAGCATCGCATCCGGGCATTCCCGTGCCACGACCGGCAGCGTCGCAAGGCTCGCCGAACAGGTGTTGGCGACGACAAGCGGTTTGTTGCCGCGCTGGAGCGTTGCGGCAAGCGCCCGTTGCAAGCCGGCCAATGTTTCCTTTGCCTCGGGCAGGCTCTGAGACCAATCGTCGGTCCTTGCCGGCGATGGCGCGCCGATGACGGCCGGCCGTAGCCCGGTCTGTTCGCCGAGCGCTGCCGCCGTCAGCGCCGCGCCCGGGATCGCTCCCGGCGTTCGGTCGGCGATCCGTCCCTGGGAGACGATGAGTTCGTAGGACACGGGCATTCTCCTTGCCTTCGCGACGCCGCTAGACGCAGGCTCCCGTGAACACACCGGCCGCGCACCCGTGCGGGCGTTCCGGGACGGCAGTTCAGGCGGGATGGGTTCGGAAGGACAGCCTGAGGAATCGATATGTTTGGATGGATATATCGGTGCTGAGCGGTGATCGCAACTTCATCGCGGCAAACGTTGGTGCTATTGCTGCGCACACCGTGGTCGCTGGACCGATCCGCCGACGACCCGCTGCCTCGGGTGGCGCGGCGGCGTGATGCCGAGAATTGGAAGGTGAGAGATGTTTGCCGCAACGACCATTGAAACCGGCGACAAGGCCGAATTCTACCGCGAACTGGCGGTCCAGCTCGGCGGACTGCTGCACGACGAGCGCGACGCGATCGCCAATGCCGCCAATCTCTCCGCCCTCGTTTTCGACCTGGTGCCGGACCTGAACTGGGCCGGTTTCTATTTCCTGCGGGCGAATGACGAACTGGTGCTCGGGCCGTTTCAGGGCAAGGTCGCCTGCGTGCGCATCCCCGTTGGCAAAGGTGTCTGCGGCGCTGCGGCCGCAAAGCGGCAGACGATGCTGGTTCCCGACGTCCATGCGTTCCCGGGGCACATCGCCTGCGATGCCGCCTCCCGTTCGGAACTGGTCGTGCCGCTGGTGAAGGATGGCAGGGTGCTCGGCGTACTCGATCTCGACAGCCCGACGCCGGAACGCTTCGATGCCGAGGACCAGGCCGGCTTCGAGGCGCTCGCCGCAATCTATCTCGCGGCGAGCGATTTCAGCTGATCGGCAGGCGGATGCTCAGCCGTCAAAGCCTTCGATGACGATCTTGCCCTTGGCGGCACCGGTCTCGATCCGCCGGTGCGCTTCGCGCAGGTTCGCCGCATTGATCGGCGACAGCACCTCCGCAAGCGTCGTCTTCAACCGGCCGGAATCGATCTCGTCAGCGACGAAGGAGAGTAGGCGGTGCTGCTCGATCATGTCCGGCGTCTGGTGCATCGGGCGGGCGAACATGAATTCCCAGTGCAGGCTCGCCGCCTTGGTCTTCATGCCGGCCATCGGCATCGGCACGTCGGTGTTGTCGATCGAGACGATGCCGCCCTGAGGCCGGATCAGTTCGACCGCGTCGTCCCAGTGGCGCATGTCGTTGAAGATCGCGATGTGGTCGACGTGGTGAAAACCGAGCGCCCGGACCTGCGCGACCAGCGGCGCGCGGTGGCTGACGACCTGGTCGGCGCCGAGCTCCTTGACCCAGGCGATGGTTTCCGGCCGCGAGGCGGTGGCAATCACGACAAGCCCGGCACGCTTGGCCAGCTGGATGCCGATCGAACCGACGCCGCCGGCGCCGCCGACGATCAGGATCGACTGGCCCCGATCGGCGCCGTCCCGGTCGATGCCAAGCCGATCGAAGAAGGCTTCATAGGCGGTGATCGTCGTCAGCGGCAGGGCGGCAGCTTCCGCAAAGGAAAGGCTCTGAGGCTTGCGCCCGACGATGCGCTCGTCGACCAGATGATACTGCTGGTTGGAGCCCGATCGCGTCAGATCGCCGGCGTAATAGACGGCGTCGCCCGGTCGGAAGAGGGTCACGTCCGGGCCGACCGCCTCGACGACGCCGCTCGCATCCCAGCCGAGCACGCGCGGCGTCTCCTCGACCTTGTCCTTGGGTGCGCGCATCTTGACGTCGACCGGATTGACGGCGAGGGCCCGGACGGCGACCAGGATGTCATGCCCCTTGGGCTCCGGCTTCGGCAGGTCGACATCGAGGAAGCATTGCGGGTCTGAAACCGGTAGATAGCGGGTGAGGGCGACGGCTTTCATGATTTGCTCCTTTGTGGGGTGAAGAGGTGTGGTTGCCGCGGTCATGCCACGCGCTCAAGAGCCGGAGAGCCAGAGTAGCCCTCGACGCTGCCGCCGAAAAGCTCGGCTGCGTCGAAGCTTGCGAGCGGCGGTTCCTGCTTCAGACGCCGCGGCAGGTAAGGACAGCCGCGTGGACCGGAAAAGCGTGTGGAGTGGTTCAGTTGATGAGCGCGCCGCCTTCGATGTCTATGACCGATCCGGTGACGAAAGGGTTGTCGATGGCAAAGAGATAGCCTTGGGCGATATCCTCGGGTTCTCCGACACGGCCGGCCGGCAAGGTTGCTGCGGCGCGGTCGAACATGGCGTCGCGCGCGTCGCCGGCCATGCCGCTATAGGCTTCCGTCCGCGTCAGGCCGGGGCTGACGACGTTTATCCGCAGCGGTGCCAGCTCGCGTGCGAGGATCTTGACCGTTGCTTCGAGTGCCGCGTTCATCGCCGACTTGACGAAGGTGCCTGGAACCGTTCTGCGCGCGAGAAAGCCCGAGGTGAAGGTGATCGTGCCGCCGGCGCGCATGGTCTTGGCCGCCTCGCGGGCAAGCACGATCGTGCCCCAGAACTTGATGTCGAAGGCGGCTTTCGCTGCCTTGAGGTCGACGTCGGCGACCGTGCCGCCGGGCGCCGAGGAGCCGGCCGTGACGATCAGGTGATCGATCGGCCCGACGGTCTGGAAATAGGCGGCGACCGCGGCCGCGTCGGCGATGTCGAGGCCGGTGCTGCGGCTCGCGACCTCCACCCGGCCCGGACGTTCGGCAAGTGCGCTCGCGACGGCGGCGCCGATGCCGCTGGTGCCGCCGATGACGACGGAGACGGTGTTGTCAGTGAAGGTCATGCTCGTTCTCCAGCGCAATGGGGGAAACGGGTTCGGAAAAGACAGCTTCGAGCAGCGGGCCGCCGGGCGCGCGGAAGAGCAGCCGGCGCTCGCCGATATCGGCAAGATCCATGGTCGAATAGGCAACGGCGAGGCGGTCGAGCCTGGCGCGAAAGGCCGCGTAGTCTTCGAGCCGGAAGCCGACATGATCGATCGCCTCGGCGGCGCGGTCGAAGCCGGTGCCAAAACTGCCGATGAGGTGCACGACCGGCTTGCCCTTCGAATAGAGCCAAAAGCCCGGAATGCGCCGGATCGCCGCCGGACGCTCGCCGATAGTGAGGTCGAACACGGTCTCGAAGAACGCGCGGGTTCCGTCGATGTCACGGGTGCGGATGGTGACGTGATCAAGCTGCATGGCGCGTCTCCTTTCGGGAAGGAATTTAGCGCTTGCGGCACATCCGGATAATTGGCTTAATTCCAAAATTATATTTCGGAGAAGACGAAAGATGCTGCTCGACAATCTGGCCCTTTTTCTTCTGATCGTCGAAAAGGGTGGCCTTTCCGCCGCGGGGCGCGAAAAGGGGCTGTCGCCGGCCTCCGTCTCCGAGCGGCTGGCGGCGCTCGAAGCGCACTACGGTGCCGCCCTTCTGAAACGCACGACGCGGGCGATCAGCCTGACGGGGGAAGGGCGCCTGCTGGTGGACGGCGCCCGCCGGCTGCTGGCGGAGGCGGGCGAACTGGAGAGCGGCATCCGCTCGGGAACGCGCACGATCTCGGGGCCGATCCGGCTGAGTGCGCCTGAGGATATGGGGCGGCGCTACATCGTGCCGATCCTCGACCGCTTTCTCGCGGAGCACCCCGATGTGACGGTCGATCTCAATCTCACCGACGGTTACCTCGACCTCGTCGGCCAGGGCATGGATTTCGCAATCCGGCACGGCGTGCTTGCCGACAGCACGCTGAGGTCTAGGCCGCTCGGGGAGAACCGGCGCGTCGTATGTGCGGCGCCGTCCTATCTCGAAGCCATGGGCCGGCCGGAGCATCCCGACGACCTCTCCCGTCACGACTGCATCATCATGCGCTTCGGCGCCAATCTCGACCGCGAATGGGCCTTTCAGGTGGACGGCAAGCCGCACAAGGTCATGGTGCGCGGCAGGCGCGTCGCCAATGACGGCGGGCTGGTGGCGGAATGGTGCCGGGCGGGGCACGGCGTCGCCCTGAAATCGGTATGGGACATCGCCGAAGATCTCGCTTCCGGCGCGCTGGTCGAACTGCTCAAGGACTTTGCGGTCGGCGAGACCGGACTGCAGATCGTCTACCCGCCGGCGAGCGTCCAGCCACGACGGGTACGGCTGCTGATCGATCGTATCGCTGCGGAGCTCGGCTCGATCGAGACCGTTCTCGCGCGCATCGCAGCCGCATAGCGCCGGCGACAGTGATCCGCCCGCGACCGCTGCCGCCGTGGCCGTCCTGCAACAGTACCGTCCCAATATGGGCCCCGGCTCGCCCCGGTCGCGGCTTCGCCTTCCGATGCGGCATGCCAGCGCATTGCGGTCACGCGTGGCTTCCCTTATGAAATATGAGTAACACATTCAACATAAGTGGTGGCGCATGGCGCTGCCGCTGGTCCCGGTGGCCTCGCGGCTCCCGCGATGGAGAGGCAGATTGATGACCGATGCGATGGTGCAGGGGCTTCACGAGCGGGAGGAGGGGCGGATTCGCCGCTTCTTCAGCCGCCGCCTCAGAAATCGCGAGGATGCCGTCGATGCCACCCAGGAGACCTTCATGCGCATGCTGGAGGCATCGCGTTCGACGCTGATCGAGAACCCGCAGGCCTATCTGTTCCAGGTCGCGCGCTCCGTCGCGCGGGTCGCCTCGGAGCGCGCCGCGCGCGAGCAGGCGATGTTTGTTGCCGACGAAGACGGCATCGAACACGCCGAAGACAGGCCGATCCAGGACCGCATCGTCAACGCCCGCCAGTGCCTCCTGATCATGGCGCGCACCATCGAAGGCCTTCCCAATCGCTGCCAGCAGGTCTTCATCCTCAGCCGCCTGCACGGTTTGAGCAATGGCGCGATTGCCGAGCAACTCGGCATATCGAGGAACATGGTCGAAAAGCACATCATCCGCGCGCTGCTCGAATGCCGGAAGATGCGCGCCGAGATTATTTTCTGAGCCGACGTCAGGCAAAACCATCCATTCAACTCTAAGATGATGGAGACGATTCTCTGAACGGATCGCCCGACGGCATTTTCAGTTCGACCGGAAGACAGGAATGAGCGGCAACCGCCACACCATCGACGACAGCATTCTGCAGGCGGCCGCGACCTGGGTCGCGCGGCTGCAGTCCGACGATGCGACGGATGCCGACCGCCAGGCCTTCGAGCGCTGGATAGCCGAAGATCCGGATCATCAGGCGGCCTACGATGAATTGCGGGCGCTCTGGAGCGATCTGGGAGATGTGCCGATCGCCAAGGGGCGGCTCGGGCAGCTGCGCGCCCAGCGTCGTCGCCGGGTCGGCGCCTTCGTCGCGCTCTGTCTTGCCGCAGGCGTCGGGCTTCTGTCGCTGGCCACGCCCTATGGCGACCGCTGGCGCGCCGACTATTACACCGGTGTCGGCGAGATCAGGCGCATCGCGCTCGACGATGGCACGCAGGTGGACCTCAACACCGATACGGCGCTTGTCGTTCACTATGATCAGGGACAAAGAAAGGTGCGGCTGCTGCGCGGTGAAGCCTTCTTTGCCGTCACGAAAAACCCTGGGAGGCCCTTCGTGGTCGAGGACGGCTCGATCAGCGCGACGGCGCTCGGAACCCGCTATTCCGTCGGCGCGACGGGTGCGAACCGGGCGGCCGACGTCAAGGTGGAGGAGGGCCGTGTCGAGGTCCAGGCGGCCGGCCAGAAAGCCATTCTCGGCGCCGGCGAAGCGGCAACGATCGACGGGCAGGGTCGCCTTTCCCTGACGAAGGTGGACGTTGCCGCGGGGACGGCCTGGCGCGAGGGAAAACTCGTCTTCTCCCGCCGGCCGCTTCGCGAGGTCCTTTCGACGCTCGAGCGCTACCGTCGTGGCCGCATCCTGCTCATCGACGAGGCCGCCGGAAACCTGGAAGTCTCCGGCATCTTCGATCTGCACGACACAGATGACGCGCTGAAGGTTCTCGAAGCCAGTCTGCCGCTCCGCGTCATGCGCCTCTCGGGCCTCATGGTCGTCGTCCAGTCGCGTTAGGAGGCACGCCGGCAGCACGGGCGGCGTGCCGTCTGCAAAGTCCTTTCTCAAAAAAATCTCCTGGTGACGTCAGGAGAACGCGCTCCCCGCACTCTTAGTCAGGAGTGGCGGCGCTGCACCCGGTTCGAGGTGGCGCGCCCGGAGTTGGAGTAGGGGATCTCGGATGAGAATTTTGCAGGGTCGTGGATCGCGACGCCGGTCTTTTGCACGCCTGGCGCTCGCCAGTGTTTCTTTCATAGCCTGCGCAAGCGCAGTGCAGGCGCAGGCGACGGCGACCCCGTCCGCGATCATGGCGTCCAAGGCGATCTCCGTGCCCGCGGGCTCCCTTGAAGCCGGTATCCTGAAGCTCGGCCAGCAGGCCGATCTGCGCCTGCTCTATCCGAGCGCGCTCACCAGCGGCAAGGTGACCAAGGGCGTTGAAGGCAGGCTTGCGACCGAGGCGGCGGTTGCGCAACTGCTCGACGGGACCGGGCTGCGCTTCCGCATCGTCAGCGCAAAGACCGTGCAGATCTTCGATCCGTCGGACGCGACGATCACCACCGGCGCCGTCGACAGGGATGGCGCGACGCAACTCGAAAAGATTACCGCGACCGGCGAGCGCACCGGCGCCGAGGGCATCGTCGAGACCGACGGTTACGTGGCGAAGTCCGCAAGGGTCGCGACCAAGACCGATACGCCAGTCATGCAGACGCCGCAGTCGATGTCGGTGATCAGCCAGAAGCAGTTGCAGGATCTCAAACCGCAGAACCTGATGGAGGCGCTGAACTATACGCCCGGCGCCCGCGTCGGCCAGTACGGCGCCGAGCCGCGCTTCGACGCCTTCAAGGTGCGCGGCATCGACCTGACGCTGACTGGCATCTTCCGCGACGGCCTGCGCCAGATCGCAAGCCCCAACGGCCTCTTCCGGCTGGAGCCCTATGGCGTCGAGGCGATCGCGACGCTGCGCGGCCCGGCGGCCTCGATCTATGGCGCCAGCTCGTCCGGCGGCATCGTCGACATCGTCTCCAAGCGCCCGACCAGGGACCCGCTGCGCGAAGTCGAGGTGCAGTACGGTTCCTTCGGCCGGGTGCAGGGCGCCTTTGACGTTTCCGGACCGCTCGACGACGAAGGCACGATGCTCTACCGGATGACGGGCCTTGCGCGCGACGGCCGCACCGAGATCGAGGCGGTGAAGGACGACCGCCTGTTCATCGCGCCGGCCTTCACCTGGCAGCCGGACGAGGGCACCAAGTTCACGCTTCTCGGCGAGTACATGGATTCGACCACCGGCGGCACCTGGGGCTATCTCAACCGCTACGGGCCGGACGGCAAGTCGATCGGCGCGATCCCGACCTATGGTGGCGACGCCCGCTTCAACGATTTCACCCAGAAGCAGGCGCGCATCGGCTACGAACTGGAGCATGAGCTCTCGGACGGCGTCACGCTCTTCCACAAGCTGCGCTATTCCGACATTTCGACGCGGCAGGAATGGGTCTTCGCCAAGTATCCGGGCCTGACCGTCGAGGACAATTCCGGTGTTGCCAGCGACACCTATCTGAAGTTCGACTTCGACACCGGTGCAGCCGCGCACCAGTTGATCGCCGGCATCGACTACAGCTACATGAAATACACCTCGCAGCAGGGCAGCGGGCCGGATCTCTTCCGCGACGATTTCACCTATGTGCCGAAGCTGACCTCCACCCAGAAGCAGTCGCAAAGCGGCGTCGGCATCTACATCCAGGACCAGATCGAGTATGAGGCCTGGCGCCTGACGGCGGGTCTGCGTCACGACTGGGTCGACAATAAATACTCGGTCGATGGAAGGCGCTTCAACCGCGACGACAGCGAGACAACCGCGCGCGCGGCGCTTGGTTATGTGCTCCCCAACGGCATGATGCCCTATGTCAGCTATGGCACGGCTTTCGTTTCCAACCCGGGCGTGATCCTCAACCTCGGCGGCACCGATACGCCGGCGATGCCGACGCTCGGCAAGCAGTGGGAAGCGGGCGTCAAATACGAGATCCCCGGCCAGAACGCGACGATCACGGCAGCCGTCTTCAACATCGACCAGGAAAACGCCACCGTCTACGAGACGTCGTCGGGTCTCAACCTCCTGCGCCAGCTCGATCTGAAGTCCCGAGGCTTCGAACTCGAAGGCACGGCCTCGCTCGACAATGGCTGGAACTTCATCGCGTCCTATTCCTACAACGACGTCGAAATCACCAAGCTGACGTCGGAAACGCTCGGCAACCAGCTGAACTCCTCGCCCTACCATATGTTCTCGCTGTGGGCGGACTACGAGGTGCAGTCAGGCGTGCTCGAAGGGCTCGGGGTCGGCGCCGGCGTGCGCTATGTCGGATCGAGCTTCGGCGACAACGTCCACACGCCGGTTCTCAACAACCAGGCGCGCACCTTCGTCGATGCCTCGGTCCGCTACGACCTCGGCGCCGCCAATGCGAACTTCGAGGGCGTGCGGCTGCAGCTCAATGCGACCAACCTTTTCAACGAGGTCGAGCAGCTTTGCACCACCGGCTTCTGCTACTTCGACGAAGGCCGCAAGGTCGTCGCCAGCCTGCGCTACCGCTTCTGATGACGTTGCAAAAGGCAATCCAGCCAAGGCCGTCGCCGGCCGCGATCTTCGTCGCGGTCGGTGGCCTCTACGTGGCGCAAAGCGTGATCGGCGGACTGACGATGCTCGGCCTGCCGGCCGTCTTGCGTACGCAAGGCCTGCCGCTCGACCAGATCGGCCTCGTCTATCTGACCGTGCTGCCCTGGGCGCTGAAGTTCCTCTGGTCGCCGCAGGTGGAGCGTTTTCGCCTGCCGGCCGTCGGCCGCAATCGCTCGGCGGTCATCATTGTCGTCGGCGGTTCGCTTTCGGCGTTGATGCTCGCGGTTCTCGGGTTTTTGGGGCCGGAGCGGTTGGCGCCGGTTCTCGCCTGCCTGGTGTTCATCGCGCTCTTCACCTCGACCGTCGACATCGCCTGCGACGGTTTTGCCGTCGAGACGCTGGCTGAGGAGCACCATGGCTGGGGCAATGCCGCCCAGGTCGGCGGCGCCTATGTCGGCTCGGCGATCGGTGCCGGCCTGTTCCTCGTCTTCGTCGATCGGTTGGGCTGGGCACCGGCGGTATGGATCATGGCGGTCGTCGTGCTGGCGCTCGGTCTTCCCTTCCTGCTTGGCCCTGGTTCGCGTCCGGCGACCGCCACGCGCAGTCACGTGCCGTCGCTGAAATCGGCACTACGGCGGCCGGAGGTGCGCAAAGGCCTGCTGCTCGCGGCGATCTATGTCTCTGCGCAGAAGTGGGGCCTTGCCATGCTTGGCCCATTCCTCATCGATTACGGTTTCGATCTCGCCTCCGTCGGCATCCTCAATGGTGTCGGCAGCATGCTCGTCGGTTTCGGCGGCGCACTGTTCGGCGGGCTGCTGGTTCGGCTGTGCGGTGCGGGCGTCGTGCTGATCGGCGCGCTGTTGTTGCAGGTGACAATGCTCGTGGCCTTCGCCTATGTCGGCGCCTCCGGCGATGTTTCGCGGCCGCTGGTGATGACGCTTGCGGTTGCCAGTTCGTCCGGGGTGATGGCGATCGGCTTCGTCGCGCTCTACGCGCAATTCATGGGCTGGGCCGATCCGCGCCAGGCGGGGGTCGATTTCACCCTGTTCCAATGCATGGACAGCCTCGTCAGCATGGCCGGGGGGCTGGGCGCCGGCTGGATCGCCGAGCGCTTCGGCTATTCCGCCTTCTTCATTTGCGCCGCTGGGGTTTCAACGGTTGCGGTGCCGCTGCTGGCGATCCTGTTGCGCCGGCAGCCAACGCCAGTCGATGTTCAGGGCTCCCTGCCTTGATATCAGCGCTGTCTTGAAAGGCACGAGCATTGGTCGTTCAAGGCGCTGTTTCAAGTGACGGCCGGCTGCGGAACTGCCGCCGGTAGCTTGCCGGCGAGATCGAGAAGGCGCGGGTGAAATGCTGCCGCAGCGAGACGGTGGAGCCGAAGCCGGCCATGTCTGCGATGTGATCGACGGAACAGGTGCCGGTCTCGAGCAGGCGCTGCGCCACGGCGAGGCGCTGTGCCAGAAGCCATTGCGTGAAGGTCGTTCCCGTCTTCCTGCGGAAGTGCCGGGTGAAGCTGCGAAGGCTCATGCCGGCGTGATCCGCCAGCCGTTCGAGCGACAGCGGCTCGTCGAGATGTTCGATCGCCCAGGCGATTGTGGCGCCCAGCGGATCGCCGCTGCCGGGAGCGGGAAGCGGCGCCTCGATATATTGCGCCTGGTCGCCGTGGCGATGCGGCGCGACGACCAGTCGGCGGGCGATGCGGTTGGCGATCTCGGCGCCATGATCGTTGCGCACGATGTGCAGGCAGCAGTCGATCGCGGCGGCCGTTCCGGCCGAGGTGAGGATATCGCCCTCGTCGAGATAGAGCGCATTCCGGTTGAGGGCGACCTGAGGGTAGGCGCGCTCGAACTCGTCGGCCCAGGCCCAATGCGTCGAGGCGGCCCGCCCATCGAGAAGGCCGGCTTCGGCGAGAACGAAGGTGCCGAGACAGAGGCCGACGAGCCGGGCGCCGCGGGCATGCGCGGCGCGCAGCGCAGCCAGCAGGACCGCGGACGGCCGGGTGCTCGGATCATTCCAGGCGGGCACGATGATCGTGTCTGCCTCCGCGAGGCTGGAGAGAGCGTGTTCCACTTCGATGCTGAAGCCGGACATGGTGCGAATGGACCCGACCTTTTCACCCGCGATCAGCAGGCGGTAGCGCGGCACGCCGAGTTTCAGGAGGTCGTCGCCGAAGACGATGCAGGGCACCGAGAGGTGAAACGGGCTGATGCCCTCAAAGGCGACGATGGCGATGGTGTGCATGTCCTGGCCGATACTCATCCATTCAGATTGGCCGGAACCTATCACATATTGTCGTTCAGGCCACTTTCGCGATGAGGCCGCTTTGACGATCTTCGCGGGCGTTAAGACGCGAAAGGAACCGCCCATGACACAACACCCGACCATCCGCACGATCGCCGGCGCGCCTGCGCCTCAGAGCCTCGATCCCAGTAAGACGGCACTGCTGGCGATCGATTTCCAGAACGAGTATTTTGTGGGCCGCATGCCGATCCCGGATGGGGAAAAGGCGCTCGCCAATGCAAACCGGCTGATCGCGCGCGCCGATGCCGAGGGTATCAAGGTTTATCACGTCAAGCACGTGACGCCGGCCGGAAGCCCCGTGTTCGCCGAAGACAGCGGGACCTCGGCGTTTCACCGGGATATTCAGCCGGCTGCCGATCACACCGTGGTAAGCAAATCCTCGGTCAGCGTCTTTGCCAGCTCCGATCTCGCCGCGCAGCTGAAGCAGGCGGGCGTCGAAACGCTCGTTATCACCGGGCTTATGACCCACGCCTGCGTTGCCGGTGCCGCGCGCGATGCGGTGCCGCTCGGCTTCAACGTCATCGTCGCGAGCGACGCCTGCGCGACGCGCGATCTCGACACGGGTGATGGTGAGGTCGTTTCGCACGCGGCGCTGCATCGCGCGTCGCTCGCGACCATCGACGACACATTCGGCGATATCCTGACGACCGATCAGGTGCTGGCGCTGGCGCGCCGGTCCTGATCTTCAGATAGGTGCCGGTCCGACCCGGATTTGGCCGGGAGGACCCTGTTCGGTCAGTTCAGGCCGAACCGCGCAGCATGATCTCGGCGCTCAGGAGAATGCGCTCGTCCTCGGGGAAGGCGCCGCCGTCGTCGGTGGTTTCCCCGAGCTTGAACAGCAGCAGCTCGATCGCCAGCCGACCGATCTCGTTGTAGTTCTGCGCCACCGTCGTCAGCGGCGGGCAGGTGTAGCGCGACAGCGGATGATCGTCATGGCCGGCGACCCTGATATCGGCATCGGCATCACGCCCGACCTTGAGACCCGACTGGAAGGCGGCGGCAATGACACCGAAGGCGACGCGGTCGTTGGCGCAAAGCACCGTCTGTGTCGGAAAACCGCCGGAGCCGAGGATGCGCAGCGTCTCGTCGAAGCCGAATTTCTCGAAATCCCAGGAGGCGTTCGGCGTGGTTTCGACCAGCGCCGGCGCCATCTTCAGCTGCTGCATCGCTTCCAGATAGGCGTCGCGCCGGGCGATCGCGTTGTTGTTGACCGGCGGCATGCCGAGATAACAGGGCGGGCTGCCCGACCGGCAGAGATAATCGACCATCAGCCGGAAGCTCTGGCGGTTGTCGGTGCCGACGAAGGAGGAGCTGTCGTCGAGCGGCGAGTCCACATAGATCAGCGGAATGCTGTCGCCGAGCGTCGTCAGCGTCCTGTGATGCGACTGCACGCCGAGCGGGGCGATGATGGCGCCGGCGACGTTCATCGACTTGAAGGTCTCGATCGCCCGCTCCTCCATTTCCGGCCGCCCGTCGGAGGAGAGCACGAAGGCGAGGAAACCCGCCTGGTTGGCGATGTGCTCGATCCGCCGCGTCAGCGCCATGTAGAAAGGGTCGGTCGAGTTCGGGACGATGACGCCGAGAATGTTGGTGCGGCGGCGATTGAGGTTGACGGCGAAGATGTTCGGGCGAAAGCCCGACTGCTTGATCGCCGCCTCGATCGCATCGCGGGTCTTCTTGCGGACCGAGCCCGGATCATTGAAGTATTTCGAGACCGTCGGGCGCGACAGGCCGACGAACTCCGAAAAATCCTCCATGGTCTTGATCTGTCTGTCCACGGTCGCTGTGCCCCATATTGTTTTGATTTCGTTTATAGGTTCATTTCGAGGGGATAGGCAGTACCGGCTCGCAAATATTCACCGAACAGAGGGCCAGCCGCTAAGCGCGGCAGGCCGTGAAGTAATCCTCGAGAACCCTGTCGACGGCAGCAAGTGCCAACGGTTTTGCTTGCGCTGCCACTTCACCGTCGCGGACGCGCTCGTAACTGCCGGGCAGATACTGGCTGATCAGCGTTTCCGGGATCGTGACGCCATCGAGCAGCGCCAGAAGTTCTTCGACGGCGGCGGCGACCTTCGGATGCGGCCAGTAATAGCGGATGCGGTCACTGTAGGAGAAATGCCGCTGCAGCCGCTGGGCCTCCGCGGAGCCGTGGTAATACTTGCCCCAGTTGGCCGGCTCCTCGCGCATCACGTTTTCGGTGACTGCAGCAAGCGTCTGCTTGCGTGCTGCGGGAAAGAGGAAGGCGGCGATCTGGTCGAGGCCGTAAAGCGCCTCGCGCAGCGCAAAGGTGAGGCCCGGTCCGACCTTGAGAATGGCAAAACCGTCTGAAACGAGCTCGCGGAGCGCCTCCGGCGTCTGGTAGTCGGTCGAATGCGCCTCGAAGACGATGCCGTCGAGCTGTTTCAGGCTGGCGCTGAGCTTTGCAGCGGCTGCGCGGTCATAGGGGATGACGTTCTCGTTGCCGAACTCGACGCCCGGCTGGACGACGGCGCCGACGACACGCCCGAAAGCGCCGGCAGCGCCGGCCTTTTCGAAGGCCTGGCGGTGGATGGAAACGGTCTCGATTGCCGCCTCGGGCGCGGTGACCTCCAGCGTGTCGAGTTCTTCCAGTGCGCCGCCCGGGACCGGCACTTCCGTGCCGATGATGTAGACGGGAGCGATGCCGTTCTCACCGCGAAGGGCGGCCTCGGCGGCAGCGGCCAGCCGCGCGGCGCGCTCTGCCGTCACTGCATCGGGAAGCGCCACCGGCTCGCCGGCGCAGCCCATGCTGGTGTCGAGATGCAGCTTGGTGAAGCCGGCTTTTGCATAGTCCTCGATCATCGTCTCGGCCTTGGCCATGGCTTCGTCGGCCGGCAGATGTTTCCACGGGTTGGGGCCGAGATGGTCGCCGCCGAGAATGATCTTGTCCTTGGGGAAGGCGACGCGATCGGCGATGTCGGCGACGAAGCGGGTAAAATCGGCGGGCGTCATGCCGGTATAGCCGCCATCCTGGTTGACCTGGTTGCAGGTCGCCTCGATCAACAGGGCCGCATCTTCCTTGAGTGCGTGAAGCATGGCCGCCTCGATCACCAGCGGGTGGGCCGAGCACACGGAGGGAATGCCGCGCGGGCCGGGGCGTTCGGACCAGCGGGCGATATCGATCAGCAGGTTCTGTTGCATGGCGGTCAGCCCTTTTTCGCGGTGATGAAGGTTTCGAGATCGGCGCGCGTCGAGGCGCCTTCCATCGGGCCGGAGACCGTGACGGCGCGGGCACCCGAGGCATTGGCGAATTCCAGCGCTTCAGCGGGCTTGGTCCCGTTCAGCCAGAAGGTGACGAAGGTCGCGCCGAAGCAGTCGCCGGCGCCGGTCGGATCGACTTCTTCGGCTGGAAAGCCCGGATGCGAGAGCGTCGTTTCACGATCGAAATAGCTTGCACCTTCGGCGCCGCGCTTGACGACGACGACCTTGATGCCGGAAGCGAGCAGTTCGGCAACGGCCTCGGCTTCTGTCATTGCCTGCGTGAATAGGAAGAGTTCCTGCCCGCTCGGCAGGAAGACGTCGGTCTTGGCGAGCACCGCCTGCAGCGCCTCGCGCATGCCCGGGCTGTCGAGGATTTCCGGCCGCAGGTTAGGGTCGAAGGAGACGGTGCCGCCGGCAGATTTGATCAACTCGATCGCCGCGATGATGCTTTCGACCACGCTCGGGGCGTAGAGCGACGAGCCCATCACGTGCAGGTGGCTGCAGTCGCGGACGAGAGCCCGCGCAGCGTCATCGAGCCGGATCGTGCCGCAGGCGCTGTGGCGGATGTTGAAGACGAAGGCGCGGCTGCCGTCGGGCCGATAGCGCACGAAGGCGCTGCCGGTGGTGCCGAGCGGATCGACCGCGATGCCGGAGACATCGACGCCGTCGGCCTTCAGGCGGTCGAGATTGACATGGCCGAAATCGTCATCGCCGACGCGCGAGATGATCGCCGATGCCTGGCCGAGCTTGCCGACCTGGTCGATGAAGATCGCCGGTGCGCCGGAGGGATAGGGGCCGATCAGAGGGGTCGCCCGCCGGAAGCCGTCACCCTTTTCGGTGGCGATGATCTCCACGAGAATTTCGCCGATCGTCAGTATCTTGTGCATGGGTATGTTCTCTTCGGAAAGATCAGCGCTTTGCCTGCTTGGCGCGCACGTCGAGCCAGACGGCGATCAGGATCACCAGGCCCTTGACGATGAGCTGGTAGAAGTAGGGGACCGACAGCATGTTCATGCCGTTGTTCATGACGCCGATGATGAGCGCGCCGATCAGCGTGCCGACCATGGTGCCGACGCCGCCGGCAAGCGAGGTGCCGCCGAGCACGGCTGCTGCGATCGCGTCGAGTTCGTAGCTCATGCCGGCATTGGTCTGGGCGGAGAACAGGCGCGACGACAGGAGCACGCCGCTGATCGCCGCCATCACGCCGGAGATCATGAAGATGGTGATCTTCAGCCGGTCGACCTTGATGCCGGAATAGACCGCCGCCTCGCGGTTGCCGCCGGTCAGATAGGCGCGACGGCCGAAGCTCGTCTTGCTCAAGAGGATGTGGTTGACGAGGAAAAGGACGGCGACCACCCAGATGATGATGGGCAGGCCGAGGAAGCTTTCGGTACCGATGGCGGTCCACGTCGCATTCTCGATCATCGCCGGCGCGCCGTTGGTCGGTAGGCTGACCATCCCGCGGTAGATGCCCATGGTCGCGACGGTCACGATGAAGGAGGGTAAGAGCAGCTTCGCCGTCAGCACGCCGTTCAGCATGCCCATCAGGGCGCCGGCGAGAAGCGTGACGACGAGCGCCGGCGCGAAGCCGAGGCCGAAGGCGAAACATTGCGCGCCGACCATGCCGGCAACCGCAATGATCGAGCCGACCGAAAGGTCGATTTCGCCAAGCAGGATCACCCAGGTCATGCCGAAGGCGGCGATCGCCACCACCGCCACCTGCTGCAGGATGTTCATGAAGTTGACGACCGACATGAAGCGCGGGTTGAGGAAGGAGAAGATGACGCAGAGCATCACCAGCGACAAAAGGATGCCGCCATATTGTTTCAGCGCGCGCAGGAAGGCGGCCTGGATCTCGGATTGCTGTGTCATGATTTGAATCCCGTTGCGTGCGCCATGATCGTTTCGGGGTTGAGATCGGCTCCGGATACGGTCGCGCCGATGACGCCTTCGTGCATGACGACGACGCGGTCGCTCATTCCCAGAACCTCCGGCAGCTCGGAGGAGATCAGCAGGATCGCCGTTCCCTCGGCCGCCAGCTGGCGGATGATCTTGTAGATTTCGAACTTGGCGCCGACGTCGACGCCGCGGGTGGGCTCGTCGAGGATCAACACCTTGGGCCTGGTCAGCAGCCACTTGGCGAGCACGATCTTCTGCTGGTTGCCGCCGCTCAAGGAACCCGAGGGCGTGTCGAGCGAATGGGTCTTGATCGAAAGCCGGCCGACTTCCTTGGCTGCAGCGTCGCGCTCGGCGCGGCTGCGGGTGAAGCCGAGCGGTCCGGTGAAGTCGGAAAGCGCCGCCATCGAGATGTTCCAGCCGACGCTGTGGCTGAGCACGAGGCCCTCTTCCTTGCGGTTCTCGGTGACGAAACCGATGCCGCGCGAAATCGCCTCCGCCGGTGAGCGGAAGCGGACGGGTTGCCCCTCGAAGCGGACAGTGCCGGTGGCGGCCTTCATGCCGAAGAGCGCATTCATCACCTCCGAACGGCCGGATCCGACAAGGCCGAAGAAGCCGAGGATTTCGCCGGGCCCGATATCGAAGGAAATGCACTCGAAGTCGCCGTCGCGGGTGAGGCTGTCGACGGAGAGAACCGGGGCAGCGCCGGCATTCCGTTCGTGCGCCGGTGGCGGATAGATTTCGTCCATGCGGCGGCCGACCATCAGCGCGATCAGCGCCTCGATGGTGACGTCGTCGCGGTCATGGGTCGAAACATACTCGCCGTCGCGGATGACGGTGATGTCGTCGCTGAGCCGCATGATCTCTTCCATGCGGTGGGAGATGTAGATGACGGCGACGCCACGGCTCTTCAGCCGGGCGATAATCTCAAACAGGATCTCGGCTTCGCTGTCGCTGAGCGAGGACGTCGGCTCGTCGAGAATGACGACCTTGGCCTCGTGGCTTAAGCCCTTGGCGATCTCGACGAGCTGGCGCTGGGCGATCGAGAGATCGCCGACCTTCTCACTGACATCAACAGGCAGGCCGAGGTCGGCGACGATCGCGCGGGCCCTGGCGACGAGCGCCTTGTCATTGATGAAGCCGAAGCGCCGCGGCTCGCGGGTGGCAAGAATGTTCTCGGCGACCGTCAGGTTGCTGCAGAGGCTCAGTTCCTGGAAGACGATGGCAAGTCCGAGGGCGGCTGCGTCCTGTGGGTCTGCGGGGCGGTAAGGTTTTCCGTCCAGGGTGATCGCACCCGAGGATGCCTCGTGCACGCCGGCCAGAATCTTCATCAGCGTCGATTTTCCGGCGCCGTTTTCGCCGAGCAGCGTGTGCACCCGGCCGCGCCGGACCTTGAGGCGCATGCCCTTCAGGGCCGCAACCTGGCCGAAGGATTTGGTGACATTGTCGATCTCTAGAATGGTATCCGTGGTCGAGCCAGACATGGCGACCTCCTGAGAGTACCGCGCGTCCCATCCGGGCGCGCAAAGGCAAGCCGAAGGGGCGCCTTCGACCATGGGCCGAGGGCGACGCCCAATGGGTTGCCGCCGCCTTTCAAGCGGAGCGGGATGCGGGCGGAAAACCGCACATAGCTTTCCTCATCCCGCTCGAAGGCGGCGGCGGTCCTGGGAGGACTTATTTTGCGGTGTAGACGCCCGGAACGATCGGCTGTTCGGCCGGAACGGTCTCGCCGGCGGCGACCTTGACGGCGGTGTCGACCGCCTGCTTGCCCATCTGGTCCGGGAACTGCTGGATGACGCCGACCATGACCGGGTTGCTGTCGACGGCGTCGCGCGCTTCCTTCATGCCGTCAAAGCCGATGACCTTGACCTGGCCTTCGAGACCGGCTGCCTTGACAGCAACGGCGGCAGCAAGGGCCGCATCGTCGCCGAAGCCGAAGATACCTGATATGTCAGGGTTTGCCTGCAGCATGTTCTGGGCGGCGGAGAGCGCCTCGGCGCGGGTGATGCCGGTCTGGATCGCGACGATTTCCATGTCCGGATGCTTGGCGATCGCTTCCTTGAAGCCGTTGACGCGGTTCACGACCGACTGGACCGTCGGATAGTCGATGACGGCAACCTTGCCCTTGTTGTCGAGCACCTTGGCCATCAGCTCGCCGGCCTTGACGCCGCCGGTGAAATTGTCGGTGCCGATATGCGAGGTGACGGTCGCGCCATTGGCCGGGACGTCGACCGTGATCACCTTGATGCCGGCTTTCTCGGCCTTCTCGATCGCGGCGCGCACGCCCTGGCTGTCGACCGGCGAAATGACGATGACGTCGACGCCCTTGACGATGAAGTCCTCGACGTCGGCGAGCTGCTTGTTGAGGTCCTGGTTGGCGATCGAGACTTCGAGTTTGACGTTCTTGGCTTCGGCCTCGGCTTTCATCGCGTCGGCGAGCTCGATGTAGAACGGGTGCTGCTGGGTGAGCAGCGATGCGCCGATGCCATCGGCGAAAGCTGTCGAGGCGATGAGCGACAGCGCCGTACCGGCGACGAGCGACTTCAGAATGCGGGACATGGTCATGGTTTCCTCCCTGGAAACGGCGCGGGCCTTCTTGTGTCTCAGCCAAGCTGGCGAGGCCCTCCCACCGCCGTCTTGGTGAGATCGTAAAAACCACAAAAGTTTTCGCGCGTCAACTTTTTAAAATACGCAAAGAAAAAATAGATTGTCTGCGAGAGAAGAAAATCTGCCGCGCAACGCGCATCGGTATGGCTCCCGCACGGAGCGACCACGGCGGAAAATGAGTGGCTTGCGCATTGCGCTTGCCTTCGTCATGGATTGCCCCACAGTGATCCGGAAGACGGGTGATGGAGGCGATCATGGGCCAGCCGCAAAAGACCGCGCGCGTGCGAATCCTCGGGCGCGTTCAGGGCGTTAGCTTCCGCGTATGGACACGTGACAAGGCCGAGAAACTGGGGCTGGTCGGGTGGGTCAAGAACGAGCCCGATGGCTCGGTTTCGGCCTTGATCAGCGGCCCGGAAGAGACAGTGGCTGCGATGCTCGAGAGCCTGCGCAAGGGGCCGCCGATGGCATCGGTGACGGAAGTCATGACCGAGTTCGTCGATTGGTCCGGAGAGCTTCAAGGCTTCCGCATCACCCGCTGAAGCGCGCCGTGCAAAAACATATTGCTGCAAAACATCAGGCGCGCATCTGAGCCTTCATCGCGCTTCGCGCGCTCGCCAGCCGTGGCGTGGCGCTTGAACCCAAACCGCCAGGCTTATGCCGCAGGCCGGCCGTAGGCGCGCAGGAACGTTCTCACCGCCTTGCGAGCGCTGATCTCCAGTTCCGCTTCGCTCGGCGTTTCACCGAAGAGCCCGCCCATCTGCAGGTCCGCCTTGATCAGCGCGATGAACTGCCGGGCGGCGAGATCGAAATCGTCGATGTCGAGCGGTGCGACATGCGCAAGACGCGCAAACAGCGCCGCGAGCGCCCGGTCGGTCTTGCCCGGTCCCTGCTCTCGCCAGAACTGGAAGAGATGCGGATAGCGGTTGCCCTCGGTCGAGATCAGCTTCTGGATGAACTTGGCGTCCTGGTTGCAATTGCAGTTCTTGTTGAGGCGAACGGCAAAGGCGGCAAGGTCTTCCTCAAGATTGTCGGCTCTTTCGGGAAATGTCGCGAGGATGGAGAAGAGCACGCCGTTCACGCGATCCATGATGTCCTGGATCACTGCCATGAACAGCGTCTCTTTCTCGCGGTAGTGGTTGTAGATGGTCTGGCGAGAGACACCGGCCTCCACGGCGATCTCGTCGATGCTGGCGCCGGAGAAGCCTTCCCGACAGAAAACATCGGCGGCTGCCTCCAGGATCGAGACGCGTTTGGCGAACTGCCCTTTCTGGGAACGAGCGTCAGCCGAGGCCAAATCAAATTTCTTCATGGACTGAAGATAGGGCCCATTGACGATTTAGACAATGCTGTCTAATTTTACAGTTGTGTCCAAATTAATGGACGGAATAGTCAGCGCAGGATGCGTCTCCCAAAACGTTCGATCCTGGCACGACGATGTCTTTGAGTTTCAATCCGGGCGATAGCGGTTTCGGCTTTCGCGATTTCTGAAAGTTCATTGCCATGACAACGTCCTTCTTCCGCACGGCGATCGTGCTTGGCCTGATCTCGGCGATCGGCCCCTTCGCTATCGACATGTATCTGCCGGCCCTGCCGTCGATCGGCAAGGATCTGGCGGCCGAGAACGGCGTGGTTCAGCTGAGCCTTTTGGCGTTCTTCATCTCCTTCGCCGTCTCGCAGCTGATCTACGGGCCGCTTTCCGATATCTGGGGCCGCAAGGCGCCGCTTTATCTCGGCATCGGTCTCTTCACCGTCGCCAGCATCGGCTGCGCCCTTGCCTCCGATATCGAAACCCTGATCGCCTTCCGCTTCCTGCAGGGGATCGGCGGTGCCGCCGGCATGGTCATTCCGCGCGCCGTGGTGCGCGACATGCACACCGGCGTCCAGGCGGCGAGGCTGATGTCGATGCTGATGCTCGTCTTCAGCATTTCGCCGATCCTGGCGCCGCTTGCCGGCAGCGCCGTCATCCAGTTCTACGGCTGGCGCGGTGTCTTCTTCGCGGTGACGATCGCCGCCTTCATCGGCCTGATCCTGCTCTCGACGCAGTTGCAGGAGACCCGGCCGAAGAAGGACCGCGCCGACAGCAGCATCGCAAGCGCGCTTGCCGCCTACCGCCTGCTTCTGTCCGACCGCAACTTCCTGACGCTGACGTTCATCGGCGGCCTCGGCATTTCCGGGTTCCTCGTCTATCTCGCCAATTCGCCCTTCGTGCTGATCGACCACTACGGGCTGACGCCGACGCAATACAGCATCGCCTTTTCGATGAACGCCGTGTCGTTCTTCGCGGTGTCGCAGGCAACTGGCTGGCTCGGGGAACGCTTCGGCCTGGTGCGGGTGATGCATCTTGCCGTCGGCGCCTTCGCGCTGACCATGGTCACGATGTTCGTCGTCATGAGCCTCGGCTTCAACCAGCTGCCGGTGATGGCCGCGTTCCTCTTCGTCGGCTATGGGGTGCTTGGCCTCGTCATCCCGACCTCGGCGGTGCTGGCGCTCGAAGACCACGGCGAGATCGCCGGCACGGCTTCGGCGCTGATGGGCACGCTGCACTTCGTCACCGCCGCCGTCGCCATGGTGATTGCGAGCGTCTTTTTCGACGGAACGGCCCTGCCGATGGCAGGCGCCATCGCCGCTTGCGCGCTCGCCGCTTTCCTTTTGACTCAGGCAACGATCGGCCGTAGCCGGGTGGTCGCGGCGGAATAGAGACACGACGTCAATGCGAAGAGCCGCCCTCTCGGGCGGCTCTTCGTGTTTCTCGCTTTCTCAGAAATCCCAGTCTTCGTCTTCGGTCGCGACCGCCTTGCCGATGACATAGGAGGAGCCGGAGCCGGAGAAGAAGTCGTGGTTTTCGTCGGCGTTCGGCGAGAGCGCGGAGAGGATGGCAGGGTTCACCTTGCAGGCCTCGGCCGGGAACAGCGCCTCGTAGCCGAGGTTCATCAGCGCCTTGTTGGCGTTGTAGTGCAGGAACTTCTTCACGTCCTCGGTGAGGCCGACGCCGTCGTAAAGCGCCTCGGTGTATTTCGCCTCGTTGTCGTAGAGTTCGAGAAGCAGATCGAAGGCAAAATCCTTGATCTCCTGCCGGCGTTCCTCACTCAAACGCTCCAGCGCGCGCTGGAACTTGTAGCCGATGTAATAGCCGTGCACCGCCTCGTCGCGGATGATCAGCCGGATCATGTCGGCGGTGTTGGTGAGCTTGGCGCGGCTTGACCAGTACATCGGCAGGTAGAAGCCGGAATAGAACAGGAAGCTTTCGAGGAAGACGCTGGCGACCTTCTTTTTCAAGGGATCGCCCGACGCGTATTCCGTCATGATCAGCGCCGACTTCTTCTGCAGGAATTCGTTCTCCTCCGACCAGCGATAGGCGTCATCGACGTCGGGGGTGAGGCAGAGCGTCGAGAAGATCGAGGAATAGGAGCGCGCGTGCACCGCCTCCATGAAGGAGATGTTGGAAAGCACCGCCTCCTCATGCGGGGTGGCCGCATCCTCCATCAGCCTGACGGCGCCGACACCGTTCTGGATCGTGTCGAGCAGCGTCAAGCCGGTGAAGACGCGGATAGTGAGCTTCTGCTCCTCCGGCTTCAAGGTCGCCCAGGAGGGGATGTCGTTGGAGAGCGGCACCTTCTCCGGCAGCCAGAAATTGCCGGTCAGGCGATTCCAGACCTCCAGGTCCTTGTCGTCCTCGATGCGGTTCCAGTTGATGGCGCGGATGCGGCTTGCGGGTTTGGTGTGCATGTTCATGTCGGTTGAGCCCATTTGGTTGTGTCTGCCCCTCATCCCGCGGTGAGGGAATTGCCCCTCATCCGCGCGGTGAGGGACTGCCCCTCATCCGTCTGCCGGTACCTTCTCCCCGCAGGCGGCGAGAAGGGATATGCCGCACCGCCTCACAAACATCTGGACCGCAGGTGTGGCACGTCCCCTCTCCCCGCGTGCGGGGAGAGGGCTAGGGTGAGGGGCCGTTACTGGAATGCGAGGTTACAGCGCGCAGGACACGCAGCCCTGCACTTCCGTGCCGGACAACGCCATCTGCCGAAGGCGGATGTAGTAGATGGTCTTGATGCCCTTTTTCCACGCGTGGATCTGGGCACGGTTGATGTCGCGGGTCGTTGCCGTGTCGCGGAAGAACAGCGTCAGCGACAAGCCCTGGTCGACGTGCTGGGTGGCCGCCGCATAGGTGTCGATGATCTTCTCCGGCCCGATCTCGTAGGCGTCCTGGTAATAGTCGAGATTGTCGTTGGTCATGAAGGCGGCCGGATAATAGACGCGGCCGATCTTGCCTTCCTTGCGGATCTCGATCTTCGAGACGATCGGGTGGATCGAGGAGGTCGAGTGGTTGATGTAGGAGATCGAGCCGGTCGGAGGCACCGCCTGGAGGTTCTGGTTGTAGAGGCCGCCTTCCATCACCGCCCGCTTCAGCTCCAGCCAGTCTTCCTGCGTCGGGATGGCGATGCCGGCTTCCTCGAACAGGTCCTTCACCTTCTCGGTCTCGGGCAGCCATTCGGCTTCGGTGTATTTGTCGAAGTATTCGCCCGACGCGTATTTCGAGTTTTCGAAACCCCTGAAGCTCACGCCCTTCTCGACGGCCAGTCGATTGGATGCCCGGATCGCGTGATAGGTCACGGTGTAGAAATAGATGTTGGTGAAATCGATGCCTTCGTCGGACCCGTAGAAGATGCGCTCGCGGGCGAGATAGCCGTGCAGGTTCATCTGGCCAAGCCCGATCGCATGGCTGTCGTCATTGCCCTTCTCGATCGAAGGCACGGAGGAGATGTGGCTCATCTCGGAGACGGCGGTGAGGGCGCGGATCGAGGTCTCGATCGTCTGGCCGAAGTCCGGGCTGTCCATGGCAGCCGCGATGTTCAGCGAGCCGAGATTGCAGGAGATGTCCTTGCCCATGTGCTTGTAGGAGAGGTCGTCGTTGAATTCGCTCGCCTCGCTCACCTGCAGGATTTCCGAGCAGAGATTGCTCATGGTGATGCGGCCGGCGATCGGGTTTGCCCGGTTCACCGTGTCCTCGAACATGATGTAGGGATAGCCGCTTTCGAACTGGATCTCGGCGATGACCTGGAAGAACTCGCGCGCCTTGATCTTTTTCTTGCGGATGCGGGCATCCTCGACCATCTCGCGGTACTTCTCGCTCACCGAGATCTCGGTGAAGGGCACGCCATAGACCTGCTCCACGTCATAGGGCGAGAACAGGTACATGTCCTCGTTGTTGCGGGCGAGCTCGAAGGTGATGTCGGGAATGACGACGCCGAGTGACAGCGTCTTGATGCGGATCTTCTCGTCGGCATTTTCGCGCTTGGTGTCGAGGAAACGCATGATATCGGGGTGGTGGGCGTGCAGGTAGACGGCACCGGCGCCCTGGCGCGCGCCCAGCTGGTTGGCGTAGGAGAAACTGTCTTCGAGCAGCTTCATGACCGGGATGACGCCGGAGGACTGGTTTTCGATCTGCTTGATCGGCGCGCCCATCTCGCGGATGTTGGTGAGCGACAGCGCCACGCCGCCGCCGCGCTTGGAAAGCTGCAGCGCCGAATTGATCGCGCGGCCGATGCTCTCCATGTTGTCTTCGATCCGGAGCAGAAAGCAGGAGACGAGTTCGCCGCGACTCTTCTTGCCGGCGTTGAGAAAAGTCGGCGTCGCCGGCTGGAAGCGTCCGGAGATGATCTCGTCGACGAGATCGCGGGCAAGCCCTTCGTTGCCGCGCGCCAGCGTCATCGCCACCATGCAGACCCTATCCTCGTAGCGCTCGAGGTAGCGCTTCCCGTCGAAGGTCTTCAGCGTATAGGACGTGTAGTATTTGAACGCCCCGAGGAAGGTCGGGAAGCGGAACTTCCTTGAATAGGCGTGGTCATAGAGATCGCGCACGAAGTTGAAGGAATACTGGTCGAGCACTTCCTGCTCGTAGTAGCCCTCCGTCACCAGATAATCGAGCTTCTCGCGCAGGTTATGGAAGAACACCGTGTTCTGGTTGACGTGCTGGAGGAAGTATTGCTTCGCCGCCTGCCGGTCCTTGTCGAGCTGGATCCGTCCCTCTTCGTCATAGAGGTTCAGCATCGCGTTCAGCGCATGATAGTCGAGCGCTGCTTCCGTCGCCTTCAAAGGGCGTTCGAGTGTTGTGACGTCCAAAATCGTTCCATCCCGTTTTTGACATTGGCGACGTCCTCGTCGGTCCCGAGCAGCTCGAACCGGTAGAGATAGGGCACCTGGCACTTGGCCGAGATCACGTCGCCGGCGATCCCGTAGGTCGCCCCGAAATTGCTGTTGCCCGCGGCAATCACGCCGCGGATGTGAGAGCGGTTGCCCGCATCGTTCAGGAAGCGGATCACCTGTTTCGGCACCGCACCACGGCCTTCGTCGCCGCAATAGGTCGGCACGACGAGCACAAAAGGCTCGGCAATGGTCAGCGGCTCCTTGCCTTCCTTGAGCGGGATGCGGGCCGCACGAAGGCCGAGCTTTTCGACGAAGCGATGGGTGTTTTCCGAGCGGCTGGAAAAATAGACGATCAGCCCCATCGCTTTCTCCCCTTAAGAAAGCGCGCTGATCATGTCCGGGCGGAAGCCGGCCCAATGCCGTTCCCCGGCGACGACCACCGGGACCTGGCGGTAGCCGAGACCCTGCACGAGTGCGAAGGCATCCGTGTCTTCGGAGATATCGACGATCCTGTAGTCGATGCCCTGGCGGTCGAGCGCGCGGGTGGTGGCAGTGCACTGGACGCAGGCGGGTTTGCTGTAGACGGTGATCGACATGGGTTCCTCGTGAGGGTCTGGCAAATGGGCGCAAAAAGTCGTCGGGTCGCGCGAACGCGAGCCGCGGTGTTGGCGATTGGACACGAAACATCGCTCCCCGGTCGCCTCGACCGGAGTTGACGTCGTCAAGCTGGCCCAGGGTCGGTTACGCAACCGGGTCGGCTCGTTTTGCTCGGGCGCTCAGGAAACCCGCGGATGCGGGTTTTCAAGGCGCGGCCTTTCGATCAGGCGCGCAACAACGCGCACCCGTCCGCAGAAGGTGGATCTGAACTGGAAGAAACTGACATGACTTCACCCCGAAGCTATCGACAGGCTGCCGGGGAGATGTCGAGACGATCGAGCAGGTTCATCCTGCCGCAATACTCAACCCCTCCGGACACCCCGCCCGTGGACGTTTGGTGATCGAGGCAGGTCTCCTGGCTTACGGGTCAAAGCTTCCATCCCGACCTTCCCGAGGCCTCATGCCTCAGTGGTCCAATTCCGGACAGTCGCTCGCCGTCTACAGTTGCGGGGGCAGCTACGGCATAGCCTGAGCGGAAACCCGCCGGCGCACCGTATTCCCGTCTTAGCTCCCAATCCTTGCGAATCGGAAGAACCTCGAACACTAGATATAGTATCTCATCGCAAATTTGCGTCAATAGGTTCCGTGTGCCGGCGGTGGGGGCAAGAGGGTGATTTCTTTTGCAGTGTGGATAACGGGGAGTAAACGGGCCTTTGGCACCAAGGCTGTGGATAGGGCGCCCGTGCCGCGATCCGCATCGTGCGGACGTCCCCATTCCATCAGGCAGCGAAAGCGGCCACGGGCCGGTTGTCCCCGTCGACGGCGACCATGACGAAAGTTCCGGCAACGGTCCGCTGTCGACGGCCGGTGAGGAGTTCCTCCGACCAGAGTTCGACCTCGACAGTGGCCGAACTGCGACCCGTCCGCACAATGCGGGCGACGGGTTCGATGATCGAACCGATCATGATCCGGTGCTTGAAGTCCATGCCGGTGCAGGAGGCAAGCACGGTCGTCCGGCGGCTCCGGCGCGTCGCGACGACAAAGGCCGCCTTGGTCATCTGCGCAAGGGCGTCGCCGCCGAACATGGCGCCGAAGCTGTTGGCCTGATCGGGAAAGACAATGTCGACCATGCGGAGCGTGCCCGCCGCTTCGGGTACGGTCCTTGTTCGATCGAGCGGCGGCAAGATCCAATCCGCTTGATCGGTACCGGGCATGGCGACCATGGTGAACGTGCCCCGGCTGCAGAAGTGGCGGCTGCCCGTGGCGATGTCTTCGGCAAGCATCTCGATCTCAACCACCATCGAACGTCGCCCGACCCGCGCCGGGCGGCCGGTGAAACAGACGATCTGGCCGATGCGCGCGGGGGCCTGAAAGTCGATCCGATCGCAGGACGCGGTCACGAAGGGGACGCGACCGTGACGGGTGGCGACGATGAAGGCGATCCGGTCCATGAGCGCGAGACCGGCGCCGCCGAAGAGCGTGCCATGGTGATTGGTATCGCCGGGAAACACGATGTCGATGAGGGTGGCAGGCGCCGAGGTTCTCCCCGGCGCCGTCTCAGTGTGGTCGATCATGCGCCGACGGACCCGCGTGGCGGAGCCGTTGGCCTCTGGCGCAGCGCCTTTGCTGCTGCGACCATGTTGACGAGCGCCGGCCGCGTCTCTTCCCAGCGCCGGGTCTTCAACCCGCAATCCGGATTGACCCAGATCTGGTCCGGCGTGAGGCCCTCGGTCGCTTTTTCGATGAGATGCACCATTTCCTCGACGCCGGGCACCCGTGGCGAATGGATGTCGTAGACGCCCGGGCCGATTTCGTTCGGATAGGCCCGCCCGGTGAAGGCTCCGAGCAGTTCCATCTTCGATCGCGATGTCTCGATGGAGATGACGTCGGCATCCATCGCCGCGATCGCGGCCATGATGTCGTTGAACTCCGAGTAGCACATATGGGTGTGGATCTGGGTTGCATCGCCCACGCCGGCTGCGCTGAGACGGAAGCACTCCACCGCCCAGTCGAGATAGGCCTTGCGATCGGCCTTTCGCAGCGGCAGGCCTTCGCGCAGTGCCGGTTCGTCGATCTGGATGATGGCGATGCCGGCGGCCTCGAGATCGCAGACCTCATCGCGCAGCGCCAGCGCGATCTGCCGGCACACAACGGAACGTGGCAGGTCGTCGCGCACGAAGGACCATTGCAGCATGGTGACCGGACCTGTCAGCATGCCCTTGACCGGGCGATCGGTCAGCGACTGCGCGAAGGTCGCCCACTCGACCGTCATCGGGTTCGGTCGCGAAACGTCGCCGAAGATGACAGGTGGACGCACGCAGCGCGATCCGTAGCTCTGCACCCAGCCGCTCTGGGTGAAGGCGTAGCCCGAGAGCTGCTCGCCAAAGTACTGCACCATGTCGTTGCGCTCGAACTCGCCGTGAACGAGCACGTCGATGCCGACCTCTTCCTGCCAGCGCACTGCCTGCTCGGTTTCTCGGCGAAGATAGGCGACATAATCGACATAGCTGAGCTCGCCTTTGGCATGCAGCGCGCGGGCCTGCCGGACCTCCGATGTCTGTGGGAAGGAACCGATCGTCGTCGTCGGGAAGAGCGGCAATGACAGCTTCTTCGCCTGCAGTGCCCGGCGGTGCGCGAACGGGGATTGCCGCTTGCTATGCGCATCCGTCAGCGCTTTCAAGCGCCCGGCGACCAGGGGATCATGGATCCTGAGGGAGGTGAGCCTCGCCCGGGCAGCCGCGATCGAGGCGGTGAAGACGTGCTCCGGATTGGCAAGCCCCGGTTCGAAGGCGCTGGCAAGCAGGCTGAGTTCGTCGAGTTTCTGCGTGGCGAAGGCGAGCCAGGAGGACAGTTCCGGATCGAGCGCACGCTCCAGGTCGAGATCGATAGGCACGTGCAGCAGTGAGCATGAAGGTGCGAGTTCGATGCGGTCGCGGCCGTGGGCCGAAATCAGGGGCTGCAGACGGCGGAACAGGCCGGCCAGATCGGTCCGCCAGATGTTGCGGCCGTCAATGATACCGAGCGACAGCACCCGGTCCGCCGGAGCCGACCGGATGAGCGTGTCGACCTGCTGCGGGGCGCGTACGAGATCGACATGCAGCCCGGCGACCGGCAGCGCCAGTGCCGCTGCCGCGTTGTCGCCGATCGAGCCGAAATAGGTCGCAAGCATGATCTTGAGGCCGGGCACGTCGGTCCCAAATGTGCGGTAGGCAAGATCGAGGGCGCGACGGTCGTTGCCCGTGAGATCGAGCGCCAGGCAGGGCTCGTCGATCTGGACCCAATCGGCGCCGGCGTCCGCAAGCTCCGCCAGGACCCGCACGTAAACGGGCAGCAGCCGTTCGATCAGGTCGATCGGATCGAAGTCGCCGTCCTTCGATTTGCCGAGCTTCAGCAGTGACACCGGGCCGATGAGCACCGGGCGTGTGCGGTAGCCGAGCGCTTGAGCCTCCAGAAAGGCTTCCAGTGGGCGATTGCAGGTGAGCTCGAAGTGCTGATCCGTGTCGAACTCGGGCACCATGTAGTGATAGTTGGTGTCGAACCACTTGGTCATTTCGAGAGCTGGGACACCGCTGCCGCCTCCCGAATGGGTGCAGCCGGCGGCGCACGGCGTGTCGGCCGCGCCGCGCGCCATGGCAAAATAGGTGTCGAGATCGACCGGGCCGCCCGTCCACCCATAGGCCGGCGGAATTGCCCCGACAAGCACGGCGGTATCGAGCACGTGGTCATAGAAGGAGAAGTCGTTGGACGGGATGACGTCGATGCCGCGTGCTTTCTGTGCGGCCCAGTTTTCGGCGCGGAGCCTGGCTCCGGTGCCGAGAAGTTCGTCGCGGCTCGCCTTTCCGGCCCAATAGCGTTCGAGCGCGAATTTCAGTTCGCGACGGCGGCCGATGCGCGGGAAACCGAGATTGGCAGTCTTGATGGTCATTTCCTTACCCCGAAGGTTATGGGCAAGGCTTGAATGCGACGCAGCCGCGGCGCGAGAGCGATCCCGCGTCCTCAACGCGCCTCATCGGACACCCCGCCCGTGGACGTTGTTCATCGCGGCAGGTCTCCTGGCTTGCGGGTCGTCGCGGACCGTTCCGTCTTCCCGAGGCGTCTTCCTCAGTGACATCATCGAACGGCCGCTCTCCGCCTACAGTTGCGGGGGCAGCTCCGGCATGGGCGCTTTTGAAGGCGCCGTACCGAATTCCCTCTTAGCTCCGTCCCGCCGCAAGGCGGGCGAAGAACCACGATGGGGCGACAATGCCCTGTCCTGGCCCTCCCGTCAATCGCATAAAGAAATGCTTATGTCTTTATTTTCTCCGGCCGACGCCCGCGGCGAGACCGCCGCGGCATGCGGCCTGTGCACGGGCTGGTGCCCGGGCGAGGCTTGCGGCTTGGTCGGAGTGTCCTCTTCCTCCGGCCAGTGCCATGGATCGGAGGCGTCGCCGACGCGCGCGCGGATGTGCTCCTGGTCTCGCGTCAGGCCGATGTCGCGGAGCTGGAACTCGTTGAAGCCATCGATGGCAACAGGAGCGCTGAGGGCGTTGCCGGCCCAGTTCAGGACATGGTAAATCGTTGATCGCACTGCCCTAAGCATTGCTATCCTCACTTCTCTGAAACGTCGTGTGTTCGCGAAAAAAGTGAGGGTTTTTGCTGCTTCGCGCAAAGCGATTTCTCGCATGCTGGCATAAAGAATGCTTATCTCAGTTCCATGAGCAAGATTCCCCCCATGAGTGCGGTGCGCGCCTTCGAGGCAGCCGCCAGGCACTTGAGTTTCACCCGCGCTGCCGACGAGCTCGGCATGACGCAGGCGGCCGTCAGCTACCAGATCCGGCTCTTGGAGGATCGCATCGGCGCGCCGCTCTTCGTGCGCCTTCCACGCGAAGTGCGGCTGACCGCCGCCGGGCGGCAGCTGGCGCCAAAGGTGACGGAAGCGATCGACCTTCTCGGCGCGGCTTTCTCGGAGATTGCCGACAAGACCGAACACCATCTGCACATCTCGGTGCTTCCAACGGTCGTCTCGAGCTGGCTCGGCCAGCGGCTCGCCACGTTTCAGACGGCCCATCCGAACATCAGCATCAGGGTGCACATGTCGACCGATCTGGTCGACTTCAAGCGCGACGCGATCGATCTCGCGGTGCGCAGCGGCGCCGGCGACTGGCCGGGCAACGATGTGTTTCCGCTGTTCCCGCTCGATTACGTGCCGGTTTGCACGCCGTCATTCCTGGAAAAGCACCAGCTGAAGGAGCCCTTGGACGTCTTGCGCGTCCGGCGCTTCGGCAACGCCAACTGGTGGCGGCGGTGGATGATCGAGAACGGCGTCGAGCCGCCGGCAAGCAACGGCACCGAGCTGATCTTCGACGTTCAGGCGATGGATGTCGCCACCATCCTTGCGGATCACGGCATCGCCATCGCCGTTTCGACCTTCCTGATGGATGAGCTGAAGAGCGGCAGGCTCATCCGGCCCTTCGAGCATGTGGTGCGCGACGGCCGCGCCTACTGGCTGGTCTATCCGCAAAGCACCAGGCGGCAGAAGAAGATCCAGGCCTTTCGCGAGTGGATCGTAGCCGAGGCCGATGCGTCGAACGCCATGCTTTCGACGGTGATGGCGCAATCCTGCCCGGCGTCACGTCAGGCCGAGCGCGCGGCAAGGCCCTGATTTTTGGGAACACAGCAGCGCCACCCGCCTCGATCGGCGCGGTCTGGCCCCGATTTCCCGGCCCGTCGGTTTTCCGGAAAATGACGCTTTCATGGAGAAACTGAAAATCAGCTGAGAACGGCTGTTACCAAACTGACATGGCGGCTCCCTAAAGACTGCGGCCAACCGCAGGTGAGGGAAGAGACAGACCTCCGACGCGGATACCGCAAGCCATCGTCGGAGGCCCGTTTCCATGAAGATCGTTCAGATCAGCGACACCCATCTCAGTCCCGCCAAGAGCCATTTCAACGGCAATTGGGAACCGGTTCGCGCCTGGATCGAGGAGGTGGCGCCCGACCTCGTCGTCCACACCGGCGACGTGACGATCGACGGTGCCGACCACGAAGACGACATCACCTATTCGCTCGGCCTGATCGGCCAGCTTTCGATGCCGGTGCTGACCGTTCCCGGCAACCACGATGTCGGCCACCTGCCGGGCTCGCACCAGCCGGTCGATGCTGAGCGGCTTGCCCGCTGGCGCCGGCTCGCCGGTCCGGACTACTGGAGCCGCGACCACGGCGACTGGCGGCTGATCGGGCTCAACAGCTTGCTCATTGGCTTCGAGGACGTGGAAGAGGACAGGCAGTTCACCTGGCTTGAGGAACAGTTGCTCAGCCGCGATGGCCGCCAGGTGGCGATATTCGCGCACAAACCGCTCTTCGTCGATGACCCCAAGGAAGGCGATACCGGCTACTGGGGCATTCGTCCGCTCCAGCGCCAGCGCCTCTTCGAGCTCTTCGCCGATGCCGAGGTGGCGCTGCATGCAAGCGGCCATCTGCACTGGGCGTGGACCGGCGAACATGCCGGAACGTCGCTCGTCTGGGCGCCGCCGACCTCCTTCATCATCGATGCGCTGGAGCGGCCGATGCCGGGCGAACGGCTGGTCGGCGCCGTCGTGCATGAATTTACCGATGCCGGCGTATCGAGCGAAATTATCCGGGTTCCGGGGTTGGTCAGCCATGTGCTCGATCCGATCGTCGAACAGGTCTATCCGCTGGCGGCCAAGAAGAAGCCACAGGTGGAGGCGGCGCAATGAGCGTGCTTTCGCTTCAAGGCATCACCAAGTCCTATGGCGGCAACGCCATCCTGAAGGGCGTCAGCCTCGAGGCGGAGGCCGGCGAGTTCATCGCGCTCGTTGGCCCGTCCGGCTGCGGCAAGAGCACGCTTCTGCGCATCGTTGCCGGCCTTGACCACGGCGACGCCGGCGAAATCGTTATCGGCGGCAAGAGCGTTGCCCGCATGGCCGCGGCCGATCGCAACGTCGCGATGGTCTTCCAGTCCTATGCCCTCTATCCGCATCTGACCGCCGGCCAGAACATTGCCGTGCCGCTTGCCATGCGGCGGCTTTCGGCGGCGCAGCGCCTGCCGGTCGTCGGCAATCTCCTGCCGGGGCAGAAGCAGCTCCGCAGCGAGATCCAGCGCCAGGTCAAGGAGATGGCGCTGGCGCTGAAGATCGACCATCTGCTCGACCGCAAGCCCGGGCAGATGTCCGGCGGCCAACGGCAGCGCGTGGCGCTTGCGCGTGCCATGGTGCGCCGTCCCGCAGTCTTCCTGATGGACGAGCCGCTCTCCAATCTCGACGCCAACCTGCGCGTCCATGCCCGCGGCGAGATCGTCGATCTGCACCGCCGCGCCGGCGTGCCGACGCTTTACGTCACCCACGACCAGTCGGAAGCCTTGTCGATGGCCGACCGGGTGGCCGTGATGATCGGCGGCAATCTCCTGCAACTGGCGGCTCCTAAGGAAATCTACGACAACCCCTCCCATATCGAGGTCGCGCGCTTCCTCGGGCAGCCGAAGATCAATGTGCTGGAGACTCGTACCGATGCCGCCGGTATCGTGCGCTTCGGCGACCTGCTGCTTCTGGCGGACCGCGGGCGTGCACCCGACGCACCGGTGCAGCTCACGATCCGCCCGGAATTCGTGCGTTTCCATCCCGCAAGCACGGGCCGGTTGACCGGACGCGTCGAGCGCATGGAGTTCCTCGGCTCGGAGGTCATCGTCCACGCCCGTCTCGATGCGATCGGCGACGTGGTCACCGCCAAGTCCGCGCCATCAGAGGCCGCGGCGCTTAGTCTCGGTCAGCCGGTCGATGTCGAGATTATGCCGGACCGCGCGATGCTCTTCGACCAGCAAGGCGCCCGCCTTCAGGCCGAGCCGGTTGCGATCGCAGCGTCCCTGGAGAAGATCCATGGCTAGCGTCGCGACCTTCGAGACCGCGATCGCGGAGCCTGCAGCGCGCGAGGCCCGCATCGCCTGGCTGCTGGCGCTGCCGGCAATCACGCTTCTCCTTCTCTTCATCCTCTTACCGACGCTGGCCGTGATCGTGCTCGGCTTTACCGATTTCGAGCTCGGCTACGGCAGCTTTCGTTTCGTCGGCTTCGAGAATTATGCCGAACTCTTCGGCGACCGCACGTTTCGCCGCTCGCTCTGGAACACCGCCGTCTATACGCTGATTGTCACGCCGGTCTCGATCGTGCTGGCGCTGGCGATCGCCATGCTGATCGAGGCGGAGACCAAGGGGCGGGCCTTCTTCCGCACGGTCTATTTCCTGCCGGTCGCCTCACTGCTGGTCGCCATGGCGACCGTCTGGCAATTCCTCTTCCACCCGACCATCGGCCCGATCAACACCTTCCTTTCGCTTTTCGGCATTGCCGGCCCCAACTGGCTCGGCGCCTCCGGCACGGTGCTCTACGGGCTTTCGATCATCGGCATCTGGCAGTCGGTCGGCTTCAACATGGTGCTGTTTCTGGCCGGCCTCACGGCCATCCCGCGCGAGCTTTATGCAGCCGCTGAAGTCGATGGTGCGAAATCCTGGTTCGATCGCTTTCGCCTCGTGACCTGGCCGATGCTCGGGCCGACGACGCTGTTCGTCACCACCATCAGCATCATCAATTCGGTGAAGGTGTTCGAGACGGTGAAGACGCTGACCGAGGGCGGGCCGAACAAGGCGTCGGAGGTGCTGCTTTTCACCATCTACCAGGAAGGCTTTGTCTACCTGCGCGTCGGCTACGCCTCGGCGATGACCGTCGTCTTCCTCGCCATCCTCGTCGTCCTGATGTTCCTGCAGTACCGCGTGCTCGACCGGAAGGTGCATTACGCATGACCCCCAACGCCCCTTCCGTCGCCCGCATCGCCCGTCTGACGGTGCTGTCCCTTGGCGCTCTCATCTTCCTCGCGCCTTACATCTTCATGGTGTCGACCGCCGGCAAGGCGCAGAGCGAGATCTTCTCCTCGTCGCTGTCGCTGATCCCGCAGCAATGGTCCTACATCGAGAATTTCTCCAAGGCGCTGTCGCGTGTCTCGATGGGAACCTTGCTCTTCAACGGCGTCATCGTCTGCGCGCTGATCTTCGTCATCCAGATCGTCGTTGCGATCCCTTGCGCCTATGCCATGGCGAAGCTGAAGTTCCGCGCGGCCCGCACGATGATGGTTCTCGTCATGCTCGGCCTGCTCGTGCCGATCCATGCGACGGCGCTGCCGATCTATGTGGCCTTCGACAGGCTCTCGGTGCTCAACAGCTACGCAGCCCTTGTCGCGCCGTTCTCGATCTCGGTCTTTGCGATCTTCCTGTTCCTGCAGTTTTTTCGCGCCATGCCGGATGAGCTGATCCATGCGGCGAGGCTCGACGGCATGTCGGAGGCGGGCATCGTTGCGCGGGTCATCGTGCCGAATGCCTGGCCGGCGATCACGGCCTTCGCGATCTTCTCGGTGGTCGCCCACTGGAACGATCTCTTCTGGCCGCTGATCGTCGTCACCAACCAGGATTATGCGACCCCGCCGCTCGGTCTTCTGTACTTCCGTGCCGCCGAAGCCGGCGACGACTACGGCGCGCTGATGGCGGCCACCCTCATCATCACCCTTCCCCTCGTGACGGCATTTCTGCTGGCGCAGAAGCGCTTCGTCGAGGGCATCACCATGACCGGTCTCAAAGGCTGAACGGTCCAACCTGGAGCGCATCCCATGAAACATCTGAGACAGCTTTTCACCGCGGCTGCCGCATCGCTGATGCTCGCCGCCCCCGCTTATGCTGAGACCCAGCTCACAGTTCACTATCCGATGCCCGGCTTCTTCAAGGACGTGATGGACACGATCTCGAAGAAGTTCATGGAAGAAAACCCCGATATCAAGATCACCTTCGCCAATCCGTCGGCGACCTATGAGGAGGGCATCCAGACGATCATGCGTCAGGCCGGAACGGCCGAGATGCCCGATCTCACCTTCATCGGCCTCAATCGTCTGCGCATGGTCGACGAGCGCGACATTCCCGTCGACCTCGGCCCGTTCATCGCCAAGGACGGCAACATGGCCGAGCAGGGCTTTTCCGAAAACATCCTGAAGCTCGCCCAGGTCGGCGGCAAGCAGGTGGGCCTTGCCTTCGCCACCTCCAACCCGATCATGTATTACAACGCCGATCTCGTGCGCAAAGCCGGCGGCGACCCGGAAAATCCGCCGAAGACCTGGGACGAGGTCATCGCGCTCGGGGGCAAGATCAAGGCGCTCGGCGACGGCAACGAGGGCATCGACTTCCGCTGGCAGAGCGACGACTGGATGTTCTCCGCGCTGCTTTTCGGCGCCGGCGGGGACATGCTGAGCGCGGACGAAAGCAAGGTGACCTTCAACGGTCCAGAAGGACAGAAGGCCGTCGAGGTGCTTGACCGCATGGTCAAGGAAGGCGGCCTGCCGGTCTTGACCAAGCAGGCCGGTGAACAGGCCTTCGTTGCCGGCAAGGTCGGCTTCGCCTTCCAGACGACGGGCGCGCTGCGCAACACGATCAAGAATGTCGGCGACAAGTTCGACCTGCGCACCGCGCACATTCCGCTGATCGATCCGGCCAAGGGCAAGCTGCCGACCGGCGGCAACGCCGTGGTCATCCTGACGCACGACGCCGAAAAGCAGGAAGCCGCCTGGAAGTTCGCGAAGTTCGCCGCCGGTCCCTATGGCGCCTCGGTCGTCGTTCCCGGCACCGGCTACGTGCCGAACAACGAGCTTGCCGCCAAGTCGCCCGAGTATCTCGCCAACTTCTACAAGGAAAACCCGCTGTTCCGCGCCGGTCTCGAGCAGATGCCGCTGATGCGCCCCTGGTATGCTTTCCCGGGCAGCAACGGCGTGAAGGTCACGCAGACGATCGTCGAGAACCTGTCGCGCATCGTCGAGCAGCAGGCGACGCCGAAGGAAGCGCTGGACGAGGCTGCCGCCGAAGTCGAAGGCCTGCTGCCGCGCAGCTGATCCTGTAGCCGAATCGATAGACGTCGCCCCGAGGAAACTTCGAGGCGGCGTTTTCGTATTTGCTCACGCGAGGTGGCGAACCGTCCCGCCCGGGTAGAGCCGGCAATCGAGGTTGAGATGGCGGCAGCCCGACGCGTTCTCGGCCATGTCGAGCAAAAGCGCCGCCGCCGCAAGCCCCATGTCGCCGTCGGGCATGGAGATGGTCGTCAGCGTCGGCGTCATCAGCCGGCCAAGCGCGATGCCGTCGAAGCCGGCGACGGAGATGTCGTCCGGCACGGAAAGGCCTTCACGCCGAAGCGCTGCGATGACGCCGAGGGCCAGCAGGTCGTTGGAGGCGATGATCGCGGTCGGCTGGTGCTGCGCGATGACGGCGCCAAGATCGAGGCTCTCGTAGCCGTCGACGAACGGGATTTCGACCGCCTCCATCGGCCGGACACCGGCCTCCCGCATGGCGGCGGAGTACCCGTCATAACGAAGGCGCGCCCGGTCGGAGGAGCGGAAGTGGCCGGAGACGACGAGAATGCGGCGATGGCCGTGGTCGAGGATGTGGCGGGTGAGCTCGAAGCCGGCGCGGTAATTGTCGACGGTGACGGCGGCGGCGAAGCGGGCGACCGGCCGGTTGTTGAGGAGCACGGTCGGAGGCAGCGCCGCCGAAAGCGCCTCGCTGGTCCTGGCATCGCAGAGCGTCAGGATCAGCCCCGTCGGCCGTTGTTCGAGCAGCGAACGCACGGCGCGTGCCTCGAGCGCCGGATCGTAATTGGACTGGGCGATCAGCACGCCGTGGTTTGCTGTCTGCATGCGGTGCTGGATGCCGCCGAGCGAGGCGGAGAACACCGGGTTGGTGACGCTCGGCACCAGCACGCCGACAACCGGCTGGCTGCGGCCGGCGGTGCGGCCCGTGGCCGGCTGCGGGCGGTAGCCCAGTTCTGCGGCGGCCCGGCGTACGCGGCGCACCATCTCGTCGCTGACGGGGCCTTCGCCCTTCAGCACCCGCGAGACGGTCGCCAGCGAGCAGCCGGCATGAAAGGCGATCTGTTGCAGGGTAACCATCGCCGCCGTCTAGCCGATCCCCGTGACAGGAGATTGAAGGGCCTCATTCAGTGTTTTCCACGTCGTGTATGAATTATTATTCATGCCTTGAATTATATTGACAGACGCTGAGTCCGCGGCTTTAATCGCAATCGTCGGAGGTCGAGGAGGAGTTCCGGCAAACTCATGCATTCAGCGGCCGCAACCAGGCGGCCCATCGGTTTTGGGAGGGGCTTCGGCCTCGAGGAGGACGCGTGCGCAAATTTCTCAGCACGACCGCGCTGGCGGTCATTGCAGCTTCATTCTGGGCCGGTTCGGCCAGCGCCGAAACGGCGAACCCGTTTCGCTGCCAGCCCGGCGAAAAATACGTCATGAACGTCATGGTATCGGGTGTCGAATACTGGTTCCCGGTCTATGAAATGTTCAAGCAGGCCGGCCAGCAGCTCGGCTGCGAGACCGAGTATACCGGCACGCCGGAATACGACGTCAACAAGCAGATCGCCACCTTCGACCAGGCGCTGGCGCAGAACCCGGCCGGCATTCTGGTGCACCCGATGAACTCCGATCCGTTCATCGAGCCGATCAACCGGGCGATCGACCAGGGTACGGCGGTCGTGACCTTCGCGGCGGACTCGCCGCTGTCGAAGCGAGTCTCCTTCATCACCTCGGACAACACCCGCGAAGGCACCTATGCCGCCGACGCGATCGCCGAGAAGATGGGCGGCAAGGGCGAATACGCCGTGCTCGAAAACCCCGGCCAGGACAACCACGACAAGCGCATCGCCGCCTTTGTCGCCCGCATGGCGGAGAAGTGGCCCGACATGAAGCTCGTCGGCCGCGCGGCCTCGAACCAGGATCCGAACAAGGCCTATCAGGGCCTGATGAGCCTGATCCAGGCCAATCCGAACCTCGGCGCCGTGTTCATGCCGGAAGCCAACTCCGCGATCGGTGCGGCTCAGGCCAGCAAGGAAAGCGGCGGCAAGGTGCTCGTCATGTGCGCCGACGTCAACGCCAACATCCTCGACATGATCAAGGCCGGCGAAGTCTTCGGTTCGATCAACCCGAACCAGGGCATGCAGGGTTACATGGGCTTCATGCTGCTCTGGCTCGCCAAGCACCCGGAGCTGATCGACCCGATGAACGACGCCAAGCGCTCGGGCTTCAACCCGATGAGCATCCCCGTGGTCGACAATGGCCTTTCCATCGTCACTGCCGAAAATGCCGATGACTTCTACTGGGACAAGTACCTGAAGCGTCGTGGCACCAAGGGCATCGACGAGTAAGGTCCAGGAATTGGCTGCCCGGTCGGTGCCGGGCAGCCAGGACTGCGGGTGGAGGACGGCATGACAGCACAACCGGTTCTGGAGGTCCGGCGCGTCACCAAGCACTTCGGTGCGGTGAAGGCGCTGACGGAGGTGGATTTTCGGCTCGAGCGCGGAGAAATCCACGCGCTCTGCGGCGAAAACGGCGCGGGCAAATCCACGCTGATGAACATCATTGCCGGTGTGCTGCAGCCGAACGACGGTGAGGTGCTGGTCGACGGAGCGCCGGTGAAGATCGCCTCGCCGGCGATCGCCCAGACGCTCGGCATCGGCCTCGTCCACCAGGAAATCGCCCTTTGCCCGGATGCGACGGTGGCCGAAAACATGTTCATGGCGGCGACCAACCGCCGCCGCTCGCCGCTGATGAACTACGGCGCGCTCGAACGCGAAGCGCAGGTCGTGATGAACCGGCTGGCGCCAATCGACGTGCGCCGCAAGGTCGCCGACCTCGCCATTTCCAGCCAGCAGCTCGTCGAGATCGCCAAGGCGCTGACGCTCGATTGCCGCGTGCTGATCCTCGACGAGCCGACCGCGGCGCTGACGGAGGCCGAAGCGCAGGCGCTGTTCGGCATCATCCGCGACCTCAAGGCCGCGGGCATTTCCATCATCTATATCAGCCACCGCATGGCCGAGATCTTCTCGCTCTGCGATCGCGTCACCGTGTTTCGTGACGGTCGCCATGTGGTCACCGAAAAGATCGCCGACGTGACGCCCGACGACGTCGTGCGCCGCATGGTCGGCCGCGAGATCAGCCAGCTCTATCCGCCGAAACAGGCGCCGGAGGGGCGCTCGGACCAAACCATTCTCTCGGTGCGGAATTTGAGCGATGGCGACCGCATCGGCAACGTTTCCTTCGATCTCCGCCGCGGCGAGATCCTCGGGATCGGCGGCCTGATCGGTTCGGGTCGCACCGAGATCGCCGAGGCGATCTGCGGTCTTAGGGCCAAGTCGAAGGGCGAGATTGCGCTGCGCGGAAAGGTCCAGCGCATCGGCAATTACCGCGATGCCGTCGATGCCGGCATCGTCTACCTCTCGGAGGATCGCAAGGGGTCCGGGGTCTTCGTCGACCTGTCGATCGCCCAGAACATTTCGGTACTTGATCTCAAGACCCTGACCGGGCGGCTCGGTCTGCTGAATTCCAAGCAGGAAGCCGATCTTGCCCGCGACTTCGTGCGCCGGCTCGGCGTGCGCATGGGCGGCATCGACATGCCGGTCTCGTCGCTGTCGGGCGGCAACCAGCAGAAGGTTGCGATCGCCAAGCAGCTGGCCGTCCGGCCTCAGGTGATCCTGATGGACGAGCCGACGCGCGGCATCGATGTCGGGGCAAAATCCGAGATCCATCGGCTGCTGCGCGAACTGGCCGAAACCGGCATCGGCATCGTCGTCATCTCATCGGAACTGCCGGAACTGCTTGGGCTTTGCGACCGGGTGCTGGTGGTGCGCGAAGGCGCCATCGCCGGCGAGCTTGACGATACTGACATGAGCGAGGAGGCGGTGATCCGCCTGGCGTCCGGCGTGACGCAGGCGGATCCGATCGCAACAGGCAGGACAGCACATGTCGCCTGAAAGAACTGACAGAGCCGGGGAGGCGGAAATGGCTGTTGATACGATGGTTGCAACGCATGCACAGGCGCCGGCCTGGAAACGCATCGGCACGATGCGCGAGGCCGGGCTGATCGCCATCATCCTGGCGCTCGGGCTCGTCATGAGCTTCGCCTCGCCGCACTTCCTCACCTTCGGCAACCTGCGCGCCATGCTGATGAGCTTTTCGGTCGAAGGCATCGTCGTCGTCGGCATGACGATCCTGCTCATCGTCGGCGGCATCGATCTCGCCGTCGGCTCGGTGGTCTGCTTCGCCATGGTGCTGGGAGGTTCCCTGTTTTTGGCCGGCGTCGATCCGTGGACGGCGTCGCTGGTCGGCATCCTCGCCAGCAGCATGATCGGCATGATCATGGGCTTCTTCGTCACCGTCGTCGGGCTCAACCATTTCATCACGTCGCTCGCGGCAATGGTGATCGTGCGTGGTCTCTGCCTCGTCATCACCAAGGGCACGCCGCTGTCGCTCTTCACACTGCCGGCGTCCTTCAAGGCGGTGGGACAGGGCACCTTCCATGGCGTCCCCTACGTCATCCTGATCTTCGTCGCCGTCGTCATCCTGTTCGACTTCCTGCTGCGCCGGGCGACCGCCTTCCGCAAGGTGTTCTACACCGGCAGCAACGAGAAGGCGGCTCTCTATTCGGGCATCAAGACGAAGCAGGTGAAATTCTGGGTGACGGTGCTCTGCTCGACGCTCGCTGGCGTCGCCGGCGTCATCTACATGTCGCGCTTCGGTGCCGCGACGCCCACCTTCGGTGTCGGCATGGAGCTCAACATCATCGCGGCGGCCGTCATCGGCGGCGCCTCGCTCAATGGCGGCTCTGGCACGATCCTCGGCGCCATCCTCGGCATCGCCCTGCTTTCGGTCGTCACCAGCTCGCTGATCCTGCTCGACGTCTCCGTCTATTGGCAGGACATGATCAAGGGGTGCATTCTCTTGGCCGCCGTTTCCATCGACCACTTGCTGCACAAGCGGAAGGCCGCCTGACCATGCCGATCGCCAAACCCACTTTGACCCCGGTTTCAAGCGTGCGAGAAGAGCTCGTCGTTGCCCGGCAGATGCACCAGGCGCTGGTCCTGCATTTCCTCGAAGGCCTCACCCAGTCGCAGATCGCCGACCGGCTCGGCATCTCGCAGCCGACCGTCAACCGGTTGATCAAGCGCGGACGCCAGCTCGGCCTGGTCGAGATCAAGATCAAGTCGCCGATCGAGCCTCTGGTCGACATGGAAGAGCAATTGCTCGCGATCGGCGGCATCCGTCGGGCGATCGTCGTGCCGACCGTCTCCGATAACCAGCAGACCGCCCTCCAGGCGGTCGGCGAGGCGGCGGCAAGGCTGCTCATCGAAGAGATCGGCGATGGCGACACGATCTGCATCACCGGCGGCAAGGGCGTCAGCGCCGTCGTCGCCGGGCTTCAGGCGCCGCGTCGCTTCGATGTCGAGGTGATCCCCGCGACCGGCTGCGTCCAGGGCAAGCACTATACCGACGTCAACCACGTCTCGACGCTGATGGCCGATCGGCTCGGCGGCCGCTCCTTCCAGATCCACGCGCCGCTTTTTGCCGACAATGCCGCCGAGCGGGCGATGCTGATCAACATGCGCTCGGTGGCCGATGTCTTCGGACGGGCGCGCGAGGCGAAGGTCGCCGTCGTCGGCATCGGCTCGATCCTCTCGGACGATTCAAGTTACTACGACCTGCACCCGTCCTCGAGCACCGACAGGGCGGCGATTGAGCGGTCCGGCGCAAGCTGCGAACTGCTCGCCCATCTGCTCGATGACAAGGGCCAGGTCTGCGACTACAGCCTCAACCGTTCGCTGGTGTCGCTGACGCTTCAGGAATTTGCCTCGATCCCGACGAAGATCGGGGTGGCGAGTGGACCGAACAAGGCAGGCCCGATCCTCAGCGTCATGCGGGGGCACCACCTCGACACGCTGGTGACCGACGAGGCGACCGGCGAGCGCGTGCTCGCCATGGCTAGCGAAAAGGGACTTCTGGCATGAGCGGGGATCAATTGAAACGGGAGATCGGCCGATCCGGCGTGAAGGCTTCGGCCGTCGGGCTCGGCACCTGGGCGATCGGTGGCTGGATGTGGGGCGGCACCGACGAGAAGGAGTCGATCGCCGCGATCCAGGCCTCGCTCGACGCCGGCGTGACGCTGATCGATACCGCACCCGCCTATGGCCTCGGGCGCTCGGAGGAGATCGTCGGCAAGGCGATCGCCGGCCGCCGCGACAAGGCTGTCATCGCCACCAAATGCGGTCTCGTCTGGCATACCGACAAGGGCAGGCACTTCTTCGACCAGGATGGCAAGCCGGTGCATCGTTACCTCGGCCGCGATGCCATCCACCACGAGGTGGAGCAGAGCCTGAAGCGGCTCGGCACCGACTATATCGACCTCTACATCACCCATTGGCAGGACCCGACGACACCGATCGAGGAAACCATGGCAGCGCTCGAAGAGCTGCGCCAGGCCGGCAAGATCAAGGCGATCGGCGCCAGCAATGTCGGGCGCGGCGAGCTGGAACAATACATCGCGATCGGCGGGCTCGATGCGATCCAGGAGCGCTTCAGCATGATCGATCGCGAGATCGAGGCTGATCTCCTGCCGCTGACGCGCCGCAACGGCGTCGCGACGCTCAGCTACTCGTCGCTGGCGCTTGGTCTTCTCTCCGGCGGCATCGGGCCGGAGCGAGTGTTTTCGGGCGACGACCAGCGGCGCGACAATCCGCGCTTCTCCGTCAGCAACCGCGACAAGGTCGCGGTCTTCGCCAGGGCGATCCGACCGGTCGCCGAAAAACATGGCGCGACGATCGCCCAGATCGTCATTGCCTGGACGCTTGCCCAGGAGGGCGTCACGTTCGCCCTGTGTGGTGCGCGCAATCCGGCGCAGGCGCTCGACAATGCAAGGGCCGGGACGATCCGGCTCGATCACGAGGATCTTTACGCGATCGACGCGGCGATCGCGGCGACGCTCGTCAACATGGACAGCTAACGGACTGCCATCATGAACCGGGAAGAGATTTTCAACGGGCTTTCCAAGAGCCCGAAGGTGGACGTGTGCGTCCTCGGCGGCGGCATCAACGGCCTCAGCGTCTTTCGGGAGCTGGCGCTGCAGGGGGTGAACGTGCTGCTCGTCGAGAAGCACGACTACTGTTCGGGCGCGAGTGCGGCGCTGTCGCGCATGGTGCATGGCGGGCTCCGCTATCTCGAGAACGGCGAGTTCAGCCTGGTCAGGGAATCGCTCGTCGAGCGTGACCGGCTGCTGAAGAACGCGCCGCACTATGTGGCGCCGCTGCCGACGACGGTGCCGATCTTCGACATCTTCTCAGGTCTTGCCAATGGCGCAGTTCGCTTCCTGGGGCTGACGCGACGACCGAGCCGCCGCGGCGCCGTCGCCGTCAAGATGGGTCTCGGCATCTACGATTTCCTGACGCGCAAGCGCGCGCTGATGCCGAAACACGCCTTTCGCGGGCGGCGCGCCACACTTGCCCGCTGGCCGGCGCTCAACCCTCAAATCAAGAGTTCCGCCACCTATTACGACGCCTGGGTCAGCCAGCCGGAACGCCTCGGCATCGAGCTTCTGAAGGATGGACTTTCTGCCGGTCCGCATGCCCGGGCGCTGAACTATGGGGAACTGACGCTTGCAGCCCCCGGGCGCTTTGAACTGAAGGACGGTATCCGCGGCGCCTCGGCCGCGATCGAGCCTGGACTCATCATCAACGCCACCGGCGGCTGGATCGATATCGCCAACGGCGCGCTGTTTCCCGCAACGTCGAAGCCGGCGCCGCTGATGGGCGGCACCAAGGGGTCGCATCTCATCATCGACAACCCGGCGCTGATGGACGCGCTTAACGGCCACATGATCTATTACGAGAACGAGGACGGCCGCATCTGCATCCTCTTTCCCTATCTCGGCAAGGTGCTGGTGGGTTCCACCGATATCCGTGTCGACGATCCCGAGACGGTGCGCTGCGAGGCGGACGAGCGCGACTACATCCTGCAATCGCTGGCCTTCGTCCTGCCCGACATCCGGATCCGGCCCGAAGAGGTGGTCTTCCAGTTCGCGGGCGTCCGGCCGCTGCCTGCAAGCCAGGACAGCTTCACCGGCCGCATTCCGCGGGACCATTTCTGCACCTTTGTGGACGGAGCGGAGAATGGTCCGCCGGTGCTCTGCATGATCGGCGGCAAGTGGACGACGTTCCGTTCCTTCGGCGAGATGGCGGCGGACCTCGCTTTGGAGCGGCTCGCAAGGAAGCGCCACGTGTCGACCGGCGAGCGAGCGATCGGTGGCGGCCGGCACTTTCCCTCCGATCACGACGCCTGGGTCCATGATGTGGCCGCAGCGACCGGCCTGTCCAAGGCGCGCGTGCACACGCTGCTTGCGCGTTACGGAACCGACTCGACCCTGATCGCCGATTTCATCGCTGCCGGCACGGATCATGCCTTGCCGCACCCCTACTACTCGGCACGCGAGCTGCAGTTCCTGATCCGCAACGAGGTCGTTGAGCATCTCGATGATCTGCTTTTGCGCCGCACGACGCTGGCAATATCAGGCGAGCTCTCGCTCGACATGGTGGATGCGGCGCTGGCCTTGCTGGCGACCGAGAAACACTGGCCGCCGGCGCAGGCGGCAACAGAGCGTAAGCGATTTCTTACCCTTCTCGTCGAGCGCCATGGCGTCGACGAGGAAACCCTATCCGTACGGAACGAACAAAGGAGTGCATTATGCGAAACAACAGCAAGGTCCGGATGAACCGTCTGTTTGGCGGTGGACGTTGCCTCGATGTCGCGATCGATCACGGCGTCTGCAACGAACCGTCCTTCCTGAATGGGCTGGAGGACATGTTGGCGGTGGTCAAGGCGCTGGTTGCCGCCGCGCCGGACGCGATCCAGATGAACTTTGGCCAGGCCGATCTGTTGCAGGAGGTGCCGGGCAAGGACAAGGCGGCGCTGGTCATGCGTCTCGACATGGGCAACCCCTATAACCGCATCCGCCACCGGCACATGTGGGCGGTGCTGCAGAACGAGGCCGAGCCGCTGATCGGAGCTTTGGCGATGGACGCCGCCTGCGTCGTCGTCAACCTGTTCATGCTGCCGGACGAGCCGGATCTCTTCCGCCAATGCGTCGCCAATATCTCGCGGGTGCGGGCCGATTGCGACAAGTACGGCATGCCGCTGATGATCGAGCCGCTGGTGATGCAGCCGGTGACCGAGCACGGCGGCTACATGGTCGACGGCGACGCCGAAAAGATCGTGACGCTGACGAGGCTTGCGCGCGAAATGGGGGCGGATATCGTCAAGGCCGATCCGACGACCAATGCGGAGGATTTCCACAGGGTGGTCGAGGCGGCGCGTTGCCCGGTTCTCGTGCGTGGCGGCGGCAAGGAGGACCTGCGCAACGTCTTCGACAAGTCCGCGGCCTTGATGCGCCAGGGCGCAATGGGCATGGTCTATGGCCGCAACATCTACCAGCACGCCAATCCGAGCGCCGTCGTGCGCGGCCTGATGGCGATCATTCACGAGGATGCAAGCGGCGAGGAAGCCTACGCGCTCTACCAGCGCGGCTGAAATCGGCGACCGGCATCGCCCGGAGGCGATGCATCGGCACACGAGGGAACGCTGCCGCGCGCGCGGACACCGGCGGCGTTCCGGCAATTGAATTGAGAACCTTGGGAGGGGTTCGCCTATGGGAGAGTATCTGCTCGGGATCGACGCCGGGAACACCGTGATCAAGGCGGTGCTTTTCGATCGTCACGGCAACGAGATCGCGATGGCCGCGGAGGAAGGGCATAGCCACGTGCCGATGCCGGGCCATGTCGAGCGGGGGCTCGGTGAACTTTGGGCCCATGCGAAGGTGGTGATCCGCGCCTGCATCGAGCGCGCCGGTATCGATGCCGGCGAGATCGCGGCGATCGGCTGCGCCGGTCACGGCAACGGTCTTTACGCGCTCGATCGAGACGGTGCGCCGCTCCTCGGCATCCAGTCGCTCGATACCCGTGCGGCGGGCCTCGTGGAGGAATGGCAGGCGCAAGACGTTGGCGAACAAACCTACCCGATCGCGGGACAGAAGCCCTGGCCTTCGCAGACGCCGACCTTGCTCGCCTGGCTGAAGCGCCATCGGCCGGAGCAGTTTGCGAGGATCGGCACGGTGTTTCTCTGCAAGGACTTCGTCGTCAACCGATTGACCGGGGCGCGCGTCAGCGACGTCTCGGACATGAGCGGCGCAGGCCTGCTCGACGTTGCCGGCCGGTGCTACGATGCGGCGCTGATGAGGGCCTACGGTCTCGGCGATGACATGGACCTGCTGCCGGGTCTCGCCGAGAGCGCCGATGTCGTCGGCACGGTCAGCGAGGAAGCGGCGGCGCAGACGGGCCTGGCGGCCGGCACGCCGGTTGTCGGCGGTCTCTTCGACGTGGTCGCCTCGGCGATCGGCTCGGGCGTCACCAAGACGGGCGCCGCCTCGATCATCGCCGGCACCTGGAGCATCAACCAGGTGATCATCGATCAGCCTGATCTCACACGCCCGCTCTTCATGTCCTCGACCTTCGACCGCAAGCGCTACATTGCGATCGAGGCGAGCGCCACGTCGGCGGCCAATCTCGAATGGCTGGTGCGCGAACTCTTCCCGCACGACGGCAAGGATGGTCGATCGCCCTTCGATCTCTGCTGCCAGCTGGCGGCCGAGATCGAGCCGGCTGCAAACGATCCGCTCTATCACCCGTTCCTCTATGGCGCACAGCAGGACGGCAACGCGCGGGCGGGTTTCTACGGCGTAGCGGGCTGGCACACGAAGGGTCATCTGGTGCGCGCCGTGCTCGAAGGTGTCGCCTTCGGCCATCGTCAGCACATTGCGGCGTTGCGTTTTGCCGGCGCGCGGTTCGATGAGGCGGTGCTTTCGGGCGGCGGCTCGCGCAGCCTGATCTGGCCGCAGATCTTTGCCGACGTGCTTGATGTGCCGGTGACGGTCGCCCGCTCACGGGAAACGGGCGCGCTCGGCGCCGCGATCACGGCGGGCGCCGGCATCGGTCTGTTTGCCGACGTTTCCGCCGGTGCTGCGGCGATGGTCAAGACCGAGCGTCATTACCGGCCGGACCCGGCGCTTGCCGCGCACTACGACAGGCGCTTTGCGCTCTACAGCGAGATCGCCGCTGCCCTGGCGCCGATCTGGCGCCGGCTGGCGACGCCTGAGCGGCCGGCGAGGGAGGCGGCGGAGTGATCGGGGCAAGGGCCGGCCTGTCGGGCGTTGCAGCGAGGAACGTTGCAACGCCGCAGCAAGCCGCCGGTTCCATCAGAAGCGCATGTTGATGCCGGCCTTGATGACGTGGCTGTTGATGTCCTTCTCGCTGGAACCGGAGACGGTGTGGGTACGGACATCCGGCGTCGTGATGTAGTTGTATTCGAGCTTGGCGGAGAGCCCGCCCGCAAAGGCCTGTTCCACGCCGGCGCCGAGCAGGTAACCGCCCTTGAAGCCGACGTCTTTCTGTACGCCGCCGCCCTTCTTGTAGCTGGTCATGGCGTAGCCGGCCGTGCCGTAGACGAGCGTCTGGTCGAAGGTGAGACCCGCCTTCGCCTTGATGGCGCCGCGCCATTTCTCCTTGAGCTTGCCGCCGTTGACCTTGTGCTCGGTGTCGCCGAGATAGGAACCTTCGATTTCCGCGCCGACGATGCCGGGGCCGGCCTGCATGTTGTAGCCGGCCTGGACGCCGAGCGCGACGCCGTTGCGGTCGGCGAACGGATTGGGACTGCCGGTAAAGCCGAGACCGCCATGGGCGCCGACATAGGCGCCGCTCCAGCTGAAGGCCGGCGGATCCTGGTAGGTGGGCGCGGAGAAGTCAGCCGCCTGGGACTGCTGTGCGCCGAAGAGGGCGAGGAGGGGAAGACCCGACCAGATGGAAAACTTGCTGGATTGCCGCATTATCTTGCTCCGTGGATAGGAAACGCGCCGTCATGGCGCTTGCGTCCTCCCATGCACGTTTCACCTTGGAGGCGAGAGGGTGATGTTTGGACGGTACATGGCCTTTGTCGGCCCCACGGATTGCGTCAACATTGCGCAGATCGTCTAAGTTGCTGATTTTGTTGTTAATTATACGTTAACCATGTCGGCGCGGAGAAACGGCCTAGCCGGTGGGCAAGGAGATGCGGAAGCAGGCGCCACCCGAGGGATCATCGACGACCGAAATGTGGCCCTTGTGGCGGCCAATGATTTCGCTGACCAGATGCAAGCCGAGCCCGGCGCCATGGTCACGCGGCTGCAGGCGATGGAAGGGCTCGAAGATCCGCTCGCGTTCGCGTTCCGGAATACCCGGGCCTTCGTCGGTAACTTCGATCACGCCGCCACGCTCCACCCGGATGGTGATGAGGCCACCGGCATGTTCGATCGCGTTGCGCACCAGGTTGGTGACCGCCCGCTCGATCGCACCGGTATCGCCGCGCACGACGACGCGCTCCGTGCCCGTCGCGAAGGAAAGCTCGCAGCCGGCCGAAAGCGCAAGCGGAGCGAGGTCGGCCGTCACGTCGCGGCAGAGCGACACCAGGTCGATCTGCCCGAAATCCGCGCCGTCGCGGTCGATGCGTTCGAGATCGAGCAATTGCTCGGCGAGCCCGGCGATGCGGTTGGAATCGATCAGCAGCCGGTTGCGCAAGGGGCCGGCATCCATACCTTCAAGCCGCGTCTGCAGGATGGCGACCGGCGTCCTCAGTTCGTGCGCTGCATCGAGGATGAAACGCTGCCGGCGTTCATATCCCTCGTCGAGCCGTTGCAGCGCGCCGTTGAAGGCCTCGACGAGCGGCCGCACTTCGCCGGGAATGCGGTGATCGGGCAGCCGCGCGCCGCGACGGTCGACATCGATCTTCTGGGCCTGGTCCACCATTTCGGCAAGGCCGGAGAAGGCGCGCCTGACGATGATCGGGATGGCAAAGGCCGGGATGAGGACGACGATCAGCACGATCGGCAAGAGCAGCAGGTTCATCAGGAAGAACACCGCGAAGAGCGCGCTCCAAAGGCGGCCCGCGCCGCTGAGGACGGTGTAGGTGCCGCTTTCGGTGGTGACGGTCCGGATGACGGCGGAGAGCGTATAGGGCTCGGCGGCATCGCGGATATCGCCGTAGGTCACGCGGTCGAGATGTTCGCTGATGCTTCGGTAGGCATCCGGGACCGGACCGCTCCTGATCATATCGCCACGCTCGTCCCGCGCGACGAACCAGAAATCCGGCGAGGTGCTGCGCATCGCCTTCAATTCGGGCGTTTCGACGAGCGTCAGCCCGCCTCCCGGCGCGGATCGGATGGCGCCGGCCGCAACCGACGCCGCATCGGCGTCGAGGATCTTGCCGCCAAGGTCGGCTCGGATCAGCAGGGCCATGAAACCGGCGATGACGGCGCTCAACAGCACCACCTGGAAGACCAGGATCTGCCAGATCAGCCGCTTCTTCAGGGAATTTGCCGGACGGCTCATAGGGAAGGTCTCAGGAGGTAGCCGACGCCGCGGATGCTGTGAATCTCCACGCCGGCGCTCGTCTCCGAGAGCTTCCGGCGCAATCGCGAAACATGGGCGTCGAGCGAGTTGGACTGGATTTCGTCGTCATAGCCGTAGACGGATTCCTCCAGTGTCGAGCGCTGGACCGTGCGGCCCTGACGGCGTGCCAGTGCCTCCAGCACCAGCAGTTCCCGCCGCGGCAGATCGAGGATCCGTCCGTTGACGCTTGCCTGCCTGCCATCGAAATCGAACACGAGATTGCCGATACGTGCGGTGATCGGCGCAATATCGGGCGAACGTCGCATCAGCGCGCGGATCCGCGCCAAAAGCTCCTCAACGGCAAAGGGCTTGGCCAGATAGTCGTCGGCGCCCATGTCCAGACCCCGGACCCGTTCATCGACGGCGCCGCGCGCCGTGAGCACGATCACCGGTATCCCCGATTTGAGCGCGCGGACGCGCGGGATCAGCGAGAGACCGTCGCCATCCGGCAACTGCCGGTCAAGGATGATGCCGTCATGCACATGATTGGCGAGCGCTGCCATCGCATGATCGAGCGTCGGCGCATGGTCCAGGATCATGTCGTAGCGGCCGAGCGCGGCGGCGAGCGCGGCCGCCATTTCCAGCTCGTCCTCCACCAGGAGCAGGCGCATTGAGGATCTCCGAATCCGTTGAGCGTTGCGCCACATCTGGTCGAGCAGGATTGCAGCAACGTTGCGGCGCCTGTGCCGGCGCGGCCCGTGCTGGTTCTAGCGGGAGATGTTGCGGCCCTGCAATGCGCCTTGCCGGGCTTTACCGTATTCGGCCTGGGGCGCTGTGCGGCCCTGAACAATCAGGCCGCACCCCGCCGCGGCGCTTCGCAGGCGGAGCGCGGGTCGCCCATTGCGTTCCTGTCCCAATGAAAGGTTCAGGAGAAACAGGTCCGGGCCACGAACGGGCCTATTGCGGCAGCAACCGCTCGTCGCGGTCGGGCGAGCCCGATCTCAGGAGATAGCCATGATCCGTTGGAATGCATCATAGGCGGCCAGCACCGTTTCCTTCTGCGCCCCATGGCCGGCGATGAAGGCATCGCCGTAGATGGTCTCGTCGGGATATTCGGTGATCAGCGTCAGCGGCGCCGTGTGGCGGTCGTCGACGGAGATCATGCAGGGGAAGCCGTTGATGATGCGGAAACCGGTCTCGCCGGCATGGGTCTCGTAAAGCGCGATCTGCGCGTCGTTGTAGGCGAGCAGGCCCGGGATGGCCGCTAGCCGCTCGGTGACTTCCGCGATCAGTTGTTCGGCGCGGGCTTCCCAGTCGGCGTGGTGGCGCATGATCAGGAAGAAACCCTTGGGCAGGGTCCACATGGCGAAACCGCGCGGCACGTAGCCCGACAGCGGCCGCGTCCATTCGTGCGAGGGATAGCCGTGCAGGTTGACGTGCAGTTGCGCGCCCGTCAGCCGCTCGGCCTCCTTGCGGATTTCGCGCTCGTTGAGTGCTGCACCGGTGCGGTACTCGAGATCGTCGCCAAGGGCCGTGTAGCGGGCGGCATGGTGCATGTGCAGCGGGTTGTCGACGCGCAGTCGCTGATGCACGGCATAGCCGTCGGGATTTTCGAGCGGCGAGATGGTGAAATGGCTGCCGGCGCGGGTGGCGAGCGCGTGGGCGGCGCGAAGCACGCCGACGATGCCGGTCGTCTCGTTCGGGTGCTGACCGCCGCTGATCATGACCGGTGCGTCGGTTCCCTTGTGATAGCGCGCCATGACCGCGCGGCCGGCACGAGATCTGGCCTCGAAGGGCTGGCCGTCGATGGCGGCGAGCTCGGCGTGGATCTGCGCTACCGCGAGCGGCGCCACGGCGGTGTCGAGCGGCTGGCTTTCGCCGTCGGCGTCCGTCGCCTGCAGCGGCCGCACCTTGACGACGACGGTCGGTTTGCCGACGCCGAAGACGATCTCCGGCACGATCTGGCCGGGCTTCAGGCCGCGGTCGCCGAGCGGGCGGCCGGACCTTTTCTGGAAGACTTCGAGCAGCGAGAAATAGAAGTCCTCGTGCAGCGCTTCGCGAAGGCTCACCACCTCCTCGCCGACGGGCAGGCGGAAGTCGGTGATCGGCAGGGTCACGCGGATGCTGAGTTCTTCGAAATAGGGCTCGCTGTCGCCCCAGGCATGATCGGCGATCGCCCGTATGGTGCCGGCGAACAGCCGCTCGTAGTCGGTCTCGAGATGGCATTCGCGATGCTTGTCGCAGCCTTGGTCGAGCCGGATCCAGCCGGTCGGCGACAGCAGGGTCTCGCCGATGAAATCGGTGTGGATGCGGTTGGGCGCAAAGACGGCGTGGTTTTCCTGGCGTCCGTCACGGAAGGCCAACGCGACATCGTAGGTGAATGCCTTGGCGCTGCCGGCCTCGAAGCGGATCTCGGCATCGCCGACAAGGGCTGCGAGCGGATAGGCTTCGAGCAGGAAGCGGTTCTGAGGGGCGCCCTCATGCTGGGGATAGCGGACGACGACGCTTGAAAGCGCTGCGCGATCCACGTCTTCCAGGAAGAAATGCAGCAGCGGCTTGTAGGCGCTGCGGAGCGTCGCCTTGACGCCGAAGCTCGCAAGCTTCTGTTCGCCCGCCTTGCGGCTGGCGGCATCGTCGAACAGCCAGGCTTCGAGCCTGGTGCCCCGGGCCGCTTCCTTGCCGTAGGTGGTCAGAAGCGTGTCGAGCGTGCGCTCGAAGGCGCCTTCGAAAATCGTCGTCATCGTGAGGTTCTACCGGTTGGGTCGAGGCTGTCGCGCAGCCAGTCGCCGAGAAGATTGAGGCCGAGAACGGTCAAGAGGATCGCAAGGCCGGGGAAGACGCTGACCCACCAGGCGTTCTGCAGGTAGGTACGGCCGTCGGCGAGCATGCCGCCCCAGCTCGGGATCAGCGGGTCGACGCCGAGGCCGAGGAAGGTAAGGCTGCTTTCGAGCAGGATGTTGTTGGCGACGTTGAGCGTCATCAGCACGATCACCGGCCCGATCAGGTTCGGCAGCAGGTGCTGGAACAGGATCTTGTAGTCGCGAACGCCGATGGCGCGCGCCGACTGGATGAATTCGCGCTCGCGCAGCGACAGCACCGAGCCGCGCACGAGGCGGGCATATTGCACCCATTGCGAGACGATCAGCAGGATGATGGTGTTACCAAGCCCGCCGCCGACGATGGCGATGAAGGTGATGGCAAGCAGGATGAAGGGCAGCGCCAGCTGAACGTCGGCAAAGCGCATGACGAGCATGTCCCAGAAGCCGCGATAGTAGCCCGAGACGAGCCCCATGATCACGCCGACGACGACGGCGCCGGCAACCGACGTCAGGCCGACGAGCAGCGAGATCTTGCCGCCAGCGACGACGCGCGCGAGCACGTCGCGGCCGAGCGGGTCGGTGCCGAGCGGATGCGCCCAGTTGACGAAGGGCGGCGTCAGGCGCGCCATCAGGTCGATCTTGTCGACACCGCCGGGAAAGAGCACGCCGGAGAAGACGACCGCGAGGCAGATGCCGCCGGTCAGAAGCGCGCCGAGAATGAACTCGAGATTGCGGAAACGGGCGAAGCGGGTGCTGGAAGCCTTAGACGTCATCGGCTCACTCCGTCCGGATGCGCGGATCGACGAGGCCATAGGCGATGTCGACGAGAAGATTGACGAACACGATCATCAGCGAGAGCACGGTGATGACCGCCTGAAGCACAGGGTAGTCGCGCGAGGCGACTGCGTCGAAGGCGAGCGTGCCCATGCCCGGCCAGTTGAAGACGAGTTCGACGACGACGATGCCGCCGAGCAGGCCGCCGAACTGCAGGCCGAAATAGGTGATCAGCGGGATCGCGCAGTTACGAAGCGCGTGCTTGTAGAGCACCTTGCTTTCGCTGAGGCCCTTGGCGCGGGCGACCATGATGTATTGCGACTGCAGGGTTTCGAGCATCGCGGTGCGCACCAGCCGCACGTTCGTCGCCGTCAGGATGATGCCCATGGTCAGCGCCGGCATGATGAAGCTTGCAAAGCCGTCCATGCCGCTCGGCGGCAGCCATTTGAGCACGATCGAGAACAACAGCACCAGCATGATCGCCAGCCAGAAATTCGGGAAGGAAAGACCGATCAGCGACAGGATGCGGATCGTCTGGTCGGCCCATTTGCCGCGGGCGACGGCGGCGCGAATGCCGAGCGGAATGGAAATGGCGATCGATACGATCAGCGAGGCGAAGGCCAGCAGCATGGTTGCCGGCAGCGCCGAGGCGATCAGCTGCGAGACCGGGGTGCCGCCCATGAAGGAACGGCCGAAGTCGAGCCTGAACATGCCTGTGATGAATTGGGCATATTGGGCGAGAAACGGCTGGTTGAGGCCGAGCCCCTCGCGGATGCGCACGAGATCTTCCTCGGTGACGCTGCCCGCACCCTGCGCCAGCATCAGCGCGGGATCGCCGGTGAACCGGATGGCATAGGAGACAGTCAGCGTCACGACGAACACGACGAAGACCGCCTGCAGAAAACGTTTGATCAGAAATCCGGCCAAGTGACCCGCCCTTTTGGAATGTGGTCCGCCGCCGCAAAGGTGGAGCGGCGGACCGGATTGTTACTCGACCGTCACGTCCGTCAGCCGCAGGCGGCTGTCCGGAACCGGCGTGAAGTTCTTGACGCGCTTGCTCACGCCGAAGATGGCGTTGAGGTTATAGAGCGGCATCTCGAGCGAACGCTCGGCGGCGTAGTTGGCGATCTGCTTGAGGATTTCCTCGCGCTTGGCCTGGTCGGTGATCGAGCGCTGGGATTCGAGCAGCTTGTCGAGTTCCGCATCCTTGTCGTAGGGGTTCCACTTCTCGCCGGAGTGGTACATCGAGTAGGCGGTGTTGTCGTAGTCGAGCGTCCAGCCGCCCCAGGACTGCTGGAACAGCGCGCCGGTCTTGCCCGCCGGGATGATGTCGTTCAGGAGAACGTTGGTCTCGTACGGCTTGATCGTGGCGTTGATGCCGATCAGCTGCAGGTAGCTCGCGATCGCCTGCACGACCTCGTTGAAGGTCGCGTCGTTGCCGCGAACGTCGATCTGCACGGAGGCACCCGGCGCGACGCCGGCTTCCTTCAGCAGCGCCTTGGCCTGTTCCGGATCGTAAGGAAGCGGCTTCATCGCCGGGTCGAAGCCGAAGGAAAGCTTGCCCTGGAAGCTGGCGATCGGATCCGCCTGGCCGGCGAGGATCGACTGGATGATGGTGTCGCGGTCGACGCCGAGGATCAGCGCCTTGCGGACCTTCGGATCCTTGGTGATGCCGTCGCGGGTGTTGAAGCGCAGCGCGTAGACCGTCGGGCCGGCGCTGGTGACGATTTCGAGGTTGCTGTCGTCCTGGATCGTCGGGATCATGCCGATCGGAATGGTCGGCGGGATCACGAGATCGACGCGGCCGGCCTGCAGCTCGGCAACGGCGGTCGCCGGCTCCGAGATGAAGCGGTAGTTGAGGTTGGAAAGCTTCGGCGCGCCGCCCCAATGGTCAGCGAAGGCTTCGAGCTTGATGCCGACCTTCGGCTCGTAGGAGACGAACTTGAACGGGCCGGTGCCAACCGGATGGGCGTTGAAGTAGTCCTCACCCTTCTCCTGGATGTACTTCGGCGGAACGATCATCGCGCCATAGCCGGCGAGCTTGGTGAGAAGCACCGGATCCGGCGTCTTCAAAACGAGATCGACGGTCTTTTCGTCGACGATCTCGACCTTCTCGATCACCGCATAGTTGGACTTCTGCGGGCCCTTGGAACCTTCCTCGCCGAGCAGGCGATCGAAGGTGAACTTCACCGCTTCGGCATTGAAGGGCTCGCCGTTGTGGAACTTGACGCCTTCGCGCAGCGTGAAGCGCAGGCGCTTGCCGCCGTCGAGCTCTTCCCACGCGGTGGCAAGGCCGGGCACGAGCTTCAAGTCCGGGCCGCGATAGGTCAGGCCGTCATAGATGTTGGTGGCGACCGACGCCCAGTTGACGAGGAAGGTGTCGACCGGGTCCCAGCTTCCCGGATCCTGCGGCGACGATACCGTCAGCGTGCCGGCGGCAAAGGCCGGGGCTGCGGTCATGAAACTGCCGGCCATCGCAATTGCGATGAAAGCGGCGTGGATCCCCTTTTTGTTGATCATTTACTCACTCCTGTTTCGACAGCCTTCTTGAGAAGAGAAAGCGGCTCACGCACCCTTGGCCACGAAGTGGCCAGGGGCGATCTCTTTGCGCGGCAACACCGCGGGTTCGTCGCCGACGCGGCGGATCGGGCTCGGGATTTCGCCTTCGAGCATGGCGCGCTCGCGGCCCTTGCCGGGCTCGGCGACCGGGACCGCGGAAAGCAGCCGGCGGGTATAGGGATGGGACGGCGTCTCGAACACCTGCTGGCGGCTGCCGAACTCCATGATCTGGCCGAGATAGAGCACCGCCACCCGATGGCTCATGCGCTCGACCACCGCCATGTCATGGCTGATGAAGAGATAGGCGAGGCCTTCCTGTTCCTGCAGTTCCATGAACAGGTTGATGATCTGCGCCTGGATGGAGACGTCGAGTGCGGACAGCGCCTCGTCGGCGATGATCAGCTTGGGGCGGGAGGCGAGCGCACGGGCGATACAGACACGCTGGCGCTGGCCGCCTGAAAATTCGTGCGGGTAACGCTTGGCGTGCGCGGCCGTCAGGCCGACGCGTTCCAGGAGTTCGTGCACGCGCTTTTCGATTTCCTTTTCGCCGAGGATCAGGCCATGGGTGCGGATCGGCTCGGCGATCGAGAAGCCCACGGTCTTGCGCGGATCGAGCGAGGCGAAGGGATCCTGGAAGATGTACTGGATTTCCTGCTTCAGTCTCTGCCGCTCGGCATAGCTCATGGCCGAGACCGGGCGGCCGCCAAAGAGGATTTCGCCCGAGGTCGCGTTCTGCAACTGCTGGATCGTGCGGCCGATCGTCGACTTGCCGGAACCGCTTTCGCCGACGAGCGCCAGGGTTTCGCCCGGGAAGATGTCGAAGCTGACGTTTTCGATCGCGTGAACGCGGTGCGTCGCCTTGCCAAAGAGGTTCTTGCGCACGTCGAAGCGGGTGACGAGATCGCGTACCGAAAGGATCGGCGCCGCATCGTAGCGGGCGGTGCGCTGGATATGGGTATTGCCGACGCGCCTCGGCTCGCCGTCCACCATCATGGTCAGCGGCAGCCGCTTGGGGAATTCCTCGCCGGTCATGCTGCCGAGCTTCGGCACGGCGGACAGCAGCGTCTGGGTATAGGGGTGCTTGGGGCTTGCGAAGATCTCGCGGACCGGGCCTTCCTCGACCTTGCGGCCCTTCCACATGACGACGACGTCGTCGGCCATCTCGGCGACGACGCCCATGTCATGGGTGATGAAGATCACCGCCATGCCGAGCTCCTTCTGCAGGTCCCGGATGATCGTCAGGATCTGCGCCTGGATGGTGACGTCGAGTGCTGTTGTCGGCTCGTCGGCGATCAGCAGTTTCGGCCGGCAGGCGAGCGCCATGGCGATCATGACGCGCTGGCGCATGCCGCCCGAGAGCTGGTGCGGATAGCGGCCAATCAATTCGGCGCTATCTGGAAGGCGGACCATGTCGAGCAGGCGGCGCGTCTCGACAAGGGCCTCGGCCTTGGTCATCTTTTCATGCAGCATCAGCACTTCGGCGACCTGGTCGCCGATGGTGAAGACCGGGTTCAGCGACGTCATCGGCTCCTGGAAGATCATGGCGATCTCCTTGCCGCGGATCGCGCGCATGGTCTTTTGCGGGGCAGCCGTCAGGTCGATTTCGCCGTCCTTGCCGCGAAACAGGATGCGGCCGGTCGGAAACTGGCCGCCCATCATGTCGGCGAGCCGCATGATCGAAAGGGACGTGACCGATTTGCCGGAACCGGATTCGCCGACGATTGCGAGCGTGCGCCCGGGCGTCACCGTGAAGCTCAGATCTTCGACGACGGGGTTGCCGTTGAAGGCGACGGAAAGCTTCTCAACGGCGAGCAGGGGCGCAGGCGTATCGACGGTCACGCGGTCTTCCTCGTTTACAATGTGGTCGCGGCGCGCGCGGACTGTTCATAGGCGCCCGACATGAAACGCAGGACGGCGGCGATTTCGGAAAGCGTCTCCTCGGAAGGACGCGCCTTGGCGGTAGAGGAAACCAGCAGCCGCTCGCGGATGTGGGCGTAGCGCGTGCAGGCGTCAGCTCCCTTGTCGGTGATGCGGATGGTCTTTTCCTTGCCCTGCTTGCCCGTCGTCACCAGGCCGGCGGCTTCGAGCTTGCGGATCGCATAGGTCGCGACGTGGGTGTCTTCGATATCGAGCACGAGACAGATGTCGGCGAGCTTCTTGCCGCGATCGCGGTGGCGGATCGTGTGCAGGATCAGGATTTCGATCGGGGAAAGCCCGGGGACGCCGGCGGCCGCCATGCAGCGCATCATCCAGCGGTGAAAGGCGTGCGAGGCGAGGATCAGGCCATATTCGACTTCGGAGAGGCCGGGAGAGCCGCCTTCGGCAAGGTGCGCGGAAGAGACGATCGGGCCGATGGCCGCGACCGGCTTTAGATGTTCGGGCAGGGCGTCTTCGGCCCATTCCCGTCCTTTAAAGCTCTCCTCCGACTTCTTCGTCATTCAGCTCTTCCTCATCTTGACGATTTTATGTCATCATTTTATCGACATTTTGTCAACGAACTGCTTTGATGAATTTCCGGGCTTGCACAATGAAGCGGCTCGCGAATGAGAGGGATGGACAATGAGCGCACGCGAAACCGGCAGCTGGGACTTCTGGATCGACCGTGGCGGCACCTTCACCGATGTCATCGGCCGCGACCCGCACGGGAACTTGCATGCGCGCAAGGTGCTTTCGGAAAATCCGGAGGCCTACCGTGACGCGGCCGTGCAGGGCATTCGCCTGCATCTCGGTCTCGCGACCGGTGCGCCGATCCCGACCGGTCTCATCGGCGAAGTGCGCATGGGCACGACGGTTGCCACCAACGCGCTGCTCGAGCGCAAGGGCGAGCCGCTGGCGCTCGTGACGACCAAGGGTTTCCGCGACGCGCTGAAGATCGGCTACCAGGAGCGCAAGAAGATCTTCGCGACCGAGATCATCAAGCCGGAAGCGCTCTACCAGGATATCGTCGAACTCGACGAACGCGTGCTGGCCGACGGTGTCGTCGAGCAGCCGCTCGACGAGGCGAAGGCGCGCGCAGCGCTCGAAGACCTGAAGGGCAAGGGCTACAAGTCCGTCGCCATCGTCTTCATGCATGCCTACAAGTATCCGGAGCATGAGGCGGCCGTTGCGCGCATCGCCCGCGAACTCGGTTTCGAGCAGGTCTCCGTCAGCCATGAAGTCTCGCCGCTGATCAAATATGTCGGCCGCGGCGACACCACCGTCATCGACGCCTATCTCTCCCCGGTTCTGCGCCGCTACGTGGCTCAAGTTTCGAGCGAACTCGACATCGCGCGTACCGGCGCGCGCGTCATGTTCATGATGTCCTCCGGCGGCCTGACCGCGGCTGAGATGTTCCAGGGCAAGGATGCGATCCTCTCCGGCCCGGCAGGCGGTGTCGTCGGCCTTGCCAAGACCGGTGAAGCCGCGGGCTTCGATCGCGTCATCGGCTTCGACATGGGCGGCACTTCGACGGACGTTGCGCACTTCGACGGCGAATACGAGCGCGCATTCGAGACGGAAGTTGCCGGCGTGCGCGTGCGCGCGCCGATGATGCTGATCCACACGGTTGCCGCCGGCGGCGGCTCGATCCTGCATTTCGACGGCGAGCGTTTCCGCGTCGGCCCGGATTCGGCCGGCGCCAATCCCGGTCCGGCTTGCTACCGCAATGGCGGGCCTCTCGCCGTTACCGACGCCAACGTCATGCTCGGCAAGCTGATGCCGGATTTCTTCCCGGCGCTCTTCGGCCCGAACCAGGACGAACGCCTCGACGTCGAGACCGTGCGCGGCCGTTTTGCCGCCATGGCCGCCGAGATCGGCGATGGCCGCAGCCCGGAGGACGTGGCCGACGGCTTCATCCGCATCGCCGTTGCCAACATGGTCGAGGCGATCAAGAAGATCTCCGTGCAGCGCGGCTATGACGTGACCCGCTATGCGCTCAGCTGCTTCGGCGGCGCAGGTGGCCAGCACGCCTGCCTCGTTGCCGACCAACTCGGCATGAAGAGCATTCTCGTGCACCCGATGTCCGGCCTGCTCTCGGCCTATGGCATGGGCCTTGCCGATATCCGCTCGACCCGCCAGAAGGCGCTCGGCGTCGCGCTCGACGACCAGGCGCCGGCGGCCCTCAGCGCGCTGGGCGCCGAACTGGAAGTCGACTGCCTCGGCGAACTGGAGGCGCAAGGGATCGCCCGCGACGAGATTCGCACGCATCTGCGCGCCCATATCCGTTATGCCGGCACCGACACGGTGCTTGCGGTCGATGCGACCTTCCCTGACCATGACGACATCGCCCGCCTGCGCGCCGAGTTCGAAACCCTGCACAAGCGCCGCTTCGGCTTCGTCGCCGACAACAAGGCACTGGTGATCGACGCCGTCGAGGTCGAGACGGTCGGCGGCGGCGCTGCCCAGATGGAGCGCGAAGGCGCGTCCGTCACGTCAGGCACACCAGACGTTTCGCGCCGCACGCGCTTCTATTCGCAAGGGCAGTTCCATGACGCGCCGGTCGCGCTACGTGCAGAACTCAGCCCCGGCCAGCGGCTCGACGGTCCGGCGATCATCATCGAACCGAACCAGACCGTCGTCGTCGAGGACGGCTGGCAGGCGGAACTGACCGCCAAGGACCACATCGTGCTTCGCCGCGTGAAAGAACTCAAGCAGGAGAGCGCGATCGGTACCCATGCCGATCCGGTCATGCTGGAGATCTTCAACAACCTGTTCATGTCGATCGCCGAACAGATGGGCGTGACGCTGCAGAACACCGCCTATTCGGTCAACATCAAGGAACGGCTCGATTTCTCCTGCGCCGTCTTCGACAACCGCGGCAACCTTGTCGCCAATGCGCCGCACATGCCGGTGCATCTCGGTTCCATGGACGCCTCGGTCGCCACCGCGATCCGCGAGAACCCGGTGATCAAGCCCGGCGACGTGTTCCTGATCAACGCGCCCTATAACGGCGGCACCCACCTGCCGGACCTCACCGTCTGCACGCCCGTCTTCGACGATGCCGGACGAGAGATCCGCTTCTGGGTCGCAAGCCGCGGTCATCACGCCGATATCGGCGGCATTTCGCCGGGCTCGATGTCGCCGCTTGCCACCAACATCGAGGAGGAAGGCGTCTATATCGACAACTTCAAGCTCATCGATGCCGGTCGCTTCTGCGAAGCCGAACTCGAAGCGCTGCTCAACGGCGCGCGCTATCCGGTGCGCAACATCCTGCAGAACGTCAACGACCTGAAGGCGCAAGTTGCGGCCAACGAAAAGGGCGTCGCCGAACTCAAGAAGATGATCGCCCAGTTCGGCGAGGACGTGGTCGAGGCCTATATGGGCCACGTCCAGGACAATGCCGCTGAAAGCGTGCGCCGCGTGCTCGACCAGTTGCCGGACGGCGAGTTCTCCTACGAGATGGACCAGGGCTGCAGCATCGTCGTCAAGATCACCGTCGATCGCGACAAGCGCGAGGCGACCGTCGATTTCACCGGCACCTCGGAGCAGCGCGGCGACAACTTCAACGCGCCGGCCCCGGTCACGCGCGCCGCAGTGCTCTATGTCTTCCGCGTGCTGGTCGAGGCCGACATCCCGATGAATGCCGGCTGCCTGCGTCCGATCCACATCGTCATTCCCGAGGGCACGATGCTGACGCCGCGCTATCCGGCGGCCGTCGTTGCCGGCAACGTCGAGGTCAGCCAGGCCGTGACCAACTGCCTGTTCGGCGCGGTCCAGAGCCAGGCGGGCGCGCAAGGGACGATGAACAATCTCACCTTCGGCAACGACAACTATCAGTACTACGAGACCATATGCTCCGGCGCACCGGCCGGTCCCGGCTACAACGGTGCCGATGCGGTCCACACGCACATGACCAATTCGCGCCTGACCGATCCGGAAATCCTCGAAACCCGGTTCCCGGTGGTGCTCGAAGACTTCCACATTCGCCTCGGCTCCGGTGGCCGTGGCCAGTGGCATGCCGGCAACGGCACGAAGCGCACGATCCGGGCGCGTGAAACGCTCGACTTCGCGATCCTCTCCGGCCATCGCCGCGTCGCGCCCTTCGGCATCAAGGGCGGTAGCCCGGGTGAACTCGGCCGCAACCTCGTGCGCCGCAAGGACGGCCGGACCGAGGAACTGTCGGGCTGCGCCCATACGGTTCTCGAAGCCGGCGAAGCCTTTACCGTGGTGACGCCGACCGGCGGCGGCTACGGCCGGTCATAGGCCGAAGGACTGAAATCTCCCAAGACTGCTGCGGTGGTCTGCGGGCGGGCGAGCGATCGTCCGCCCGTTTTTCGTTTTTGAGATATGCGCATCCACTTGTGCTGCATATGCGAAAAGACGCGATCGCTTTTTTAACCTGAATTTAAATTCGAAATTACTAAGTATTTATCGGTCAGTGCGCGCGCCGTTCCTCCTCCCAGGTGCCGCTAACAGCCGGTCCTCCTCCCGCCGGTATGGCTGACCATGTCCTCCCCAATTGCGCGATCGCGACATCACAGGAGTCACGGCAGTGGCGTTCAAGAACCTTTCGATTTTGACCAAGGTCGGCCTCGTGGTCGTGGTCATGGGCATATCCTCCATTCTGATTGCGCTCGCCGGAGCGCGTGGCCTTTCTTCGCTCGGTGCGACGATCGTCGATGTCGGCGCGCGTGAGGAAGCGGCGCGCGAGGCGATGGACCTGCGCGTCGACATCATCGCCATCAGCCGCATGACCTATCAGCTCGCCGCAGCCCCGGAGAAAGCGGCCGACTTCGGCGCGGAAACCGAGAAGCGCGCCGAGGAAATGCTCGGCCGCCTGACGAAGATCGAGGCTGTCGCCGACGATGCGGAAGACAAGCTGCTGAACGACATCCGCCTCACGCTCAACAGCTATTTCGACGAGATCCGCGCCATGGTCGCCGTCGCTGCCGGCAAGGGCGGAGATGCTGGCGCCGTCAAGGGTGCACTCGACAAGGCGCTCGAAGCGCAAAAGACCGTGACGGCAACGGTCAAGACCTACAGCACCTATTCCGGTGATGCGCTCGCGGCGGCCCGCACCGAAGCGCTCAATTCCTCCTCCGTCGCGATGACGATCCTCGCCGGTGCCGCTGCCGCCTGCGTGCTCTTCGGCGTCGGCGTCAGCCTCGTCGTCGCCCGCCGCGGCATCGTCATGCCGGTGCGCGAACTCACCTCGACCATGAGCGAACTTGCCGACGGCAAGCTCGACGGCGAGGGCACGGACGTTTCCCGCCAGGACGAGATCGGCGAGATGGCACGCGCCGTCGAAGTGTTCCGCAAGAACGGCATCGCCATGCGCGCGATGAAGGCGCAGGAAGCCGCACTCCATGCCCGAAGCAGCGATCTGCAGTCGAACATCAGCGTCGTCGTCGCCTCGGCCGTTGCCGGCGATTTCACCGGCCGCATCACCAAGGATTACGAAAACGACGACCTCAACCGCTTTGCGTCGAGCGTCAACGAACTGGTGTCGAGCGTCGACCAGACGGTCAACGAGGTGCGCCGCGTGATCGCGGCCCTTGCGGATGCCGACCTGACGCAGAACATGCGCGGCGAGTTCCACGGCGCCTTCGCCGAGCTGCAGGTGAACGTCAACCAGACGATGGTGACGCTGCGCTCGACCATGCAAAACGTGCGTACGGCGGCCAGCACCATCAACGACAACTCTGCCGAACTGAGTTCGGCCGCCAACGATCTGTCGAAGCGCACGGAACAGCAGGCGGCAGCGCTTGAAGAAACCGCAGCCGCGCTCGACGAGATCACCTCGACCGTGCGCACCGCTTCCGAGCGGGCGAACGAGGCACATGAGATGGTGCGCGCCACCAAGGAGAGTGCCGGCCGTTCCGGTGCGATCGTGCGCAGTGCGGTCGATGCCATGGGCCGGATCGAGGATTCGTCCAACCGCATCAACCAGATCATCTCGGTCATCGACGAGATCGCCTTCCAGACGAACCTGCTGGCGCTCAACGCCGGCGTCGAAGCGGCTCGCGCCGGTGAGGCCGGCCGTGGTTTCGCGGTCGTCGCGCAGGAAGTGCGCGAACTCGCCCAGCGCTCGGCCAACGCCGCCAAGGAGATCAAGACGCTGATCCACAGCTCCGCGTCCGAGGTCGAGACCGGCGTGTCGCTGGTGCGCTCGACCGGCGAGGCGCTGCTGGAGATCGAAACACTGGTCAACAATGTCAGCGGCCACGTCAATACGATCGCCACGGCCGCGCGCGAGCAGGCGACCGCGCTGCAGGAGATCAACACCTCCGTCAATCACATGGACCAGATGACGCAGCAGAACGCGGCAATGGTGGAAGAGACGACGGCGGCGAGCGGTACGCTCGCCGAGGAAAGCCGGCAGCTCCGCACGATGCTGGCAAAGTTCAAGCTGGAAGGTGCCGCGGCACGCGAAAGCTGGAACCGCGCTGCCTAGAGCATCCTGCCTTCAAGTGGATTCACTTGCGGGCGGAAAGATGCTCTGGAATCAAAGCGCTAGAGCGTAAGCACCAAACAATAACGCGATCGGGGCGGCGGCAAACCGCCCCGATCGTTTCTGTTTTCCCGGGAAGCCTGCGCGTGCTCTGAAGGCGCGGCCGACTGTCGGCGCAGGCCGCTGTCGTCAGAAGGCGCCGCTAGAAGCGCACGCTGATCCCCACTCTGCCGCCAGCGGCCTGTTCGCCATCGTCTTCGATGTTGAAGAGCAGCGCCGCGTCCAGGTTCCAGTTGATGTCGTTGGACAGATCGACGCCCGCCGACAGCGTGCCGAAAGCGCCACTGTTGTCGAGGGCGGCAAAGCCGACACTGGCGCCAATCCGAGGCGTCAGCGTCAAGCCGTCTTCAAGCGCGTAGCTGTGCTCGATTTCCGCACCGGCGCTGAACCGCCATTGCTGCTCGGTAAAGCCGGTAAGGGATACGGTCCCGCCGGCGCCGTTCGAGACGCTATAGTCATCGACCTTTTCGTTGAAGAAAACCGCTCTGAGTTTTGGCGTGAGGATGGTGTCCTCATCGATCAGCCATTGTCCCTGCAGCTTGGTGTCCCACAGCCAGCGGGTCGTGTCGAACGAGCCGTCGAAGAACGCCGTGTCGATGTCGTTCCAGGAGCCGCCATAGAGCAGGCTCGTGTCGAGGAACACGCCCTTGCCGATCTCGAACGAAGCGTAGGGGCCGGCGAGCCAGCCGTTGCCGGTCAGTTCGGCATCCTCCTCCGTCGGGTCGCTCATGCGGTCGAAATGGAAGGATAGCCCGACCAGCGCCTTTTCGCTGATGAGGTAGTCGGCACCTGCCGAGAACATTCCGAAATTGCCCCAGCGGCCGTCGTTCTGATCGCGCTTGTGCATCAGGAACGTGCCGTCGATCCAGACGTCGAAGGGCGTGAGCATGAGGTCGGCTTGCGTTTCGGCGCCTTCGGCGGCGTTGCGGGCCGCCTCGATCTGCGAAAGGCTGGTGGCAAAACCAAGCGTAATGCCGTCGGCTGAAGGCGACACGCGGGTCGTGACCGGATCGCTGCTCGCCGCGTTTCTCCGCCGATCGAGCAGACCCGGCACCTTCAGCGTCGAGGAGATGAGGTTCTGCCGGGTTTCGACGAAACCACGGACGAGACGGTCGACTTCATCCGCGACATGAAGCGGATCAAAGCCGATGCGATAGGAAACGCTGGCGACGTTCGATGGGCCGCTGGCGCTCGACAGTCTGTAGCCGACAACGGCGGTCCCTGAGAAGGCAGGGTTCGGGGTGAATTTCAGATAGTACCCGACCGGCGTGAAGCTGCCGGCGGCGGCAAGTTCACCTTCGATGATTTCAGCCGTTCCCGCGTTCGGCGGCTGGACGAACGCGACGGCGGCCGAGGTGAAGGGCCCGCCGGTCGCGCCACTGTTCAGATAGACATTCGGCGGCGAAGAGCCGGGAGGAACGGTGACCGTCCTGTCGGGCGCTGTCACCTCGCGCGCCTCGACCGTGATGGAATAGGACGCCGTGCCGCTGTTGCCGGCGGTGTCCGTCGCCCTGATCGTGAACCTCGTTTCACCGATTGTCGCGTCTGCGTCGAGCGGGCCTGTCAGCGCGCCGGTGGAGACGTTCAGGATCATTCCCTTGGGCAGGCTGCCGCTGCTGACGTCGTAGAGCAGTGCGCCGACACCGCCGTTTGCCGCTATGCCGACGCTGTAGTTCTCGCCGGCCATGGCAGCCGGCAGGGCCCCGGCCGCCGGCACGAACGACAAGACCAGCGGCGTAGCCTTGATCGTCAGGGCATATGCCGATGAGCCGCTTGTGCCATATGCATCCGTGGCGGTGACGGTGAAGTTGGCGTTGCCGGCCGCAGTCGGGGTTCCGGACAAGGTGCCGTCGGCCGCGATGCCGAGCCCCGCCGGAAGCGTGCCTGCAGTCACCGAATAGGAATAGGGCGCTGCGCCGCCGCTGGCAGAGATCGTCTGGCTGTAGGCGGTGCCGACCGTTCCCGCGGCAAGGCCTGAAGGCGCCACCGTGATCGTCGGGGCGTTGACGACCAATGTAAAGCTTTGCGCCCCGGTTCGGCCGAGGAAGTCGGTTGCCTGGACGTCGAACGTGGAGGTCCCGTTCGCCGTCGGCGTGCCGGAGAGCGTCCCGTTGGCGGCAAGGTTGAGGCCGGCCGGCAACGTGCCGGAGCTGACGGTATAGCCGTAAGGGCTGACGCCGCCGCTGGCGATCAACGTCTGGCTATAGGCTGTGCCTAGCGACGCGGAAGGCAGTGTCGCAGGCGAGAGCGTGATGGTGGGCGCCCCAATCACCAGCGTATAGGCTTTGGTGGCGGAGAAGGGGGCGCCGGTTCCGACGGTGCTGTCGGTGGCGCGAATCGTGATGTTGAAGGTCCCGCTCGCTGTCGGCGTGCCGGAAAGGGTGCCGTCTGCGGCCAGGGTGATGCCGGCTGGCAACGTGCCTGGCGCGACGGAATAGGTGTACGGCGCTGTTCCCCCGTTTGCCGTCACCGGCTGGTTGTAGGCGACACCTGTTTCTCCAGCCGCAAGGCTTGCCGGCGAAAAGGTGATCGTCGGCGCGCCAACCACGACCGCGTAGACCTGAACGCCGATGCTGCCGAGCGCGTCGGTCGCCTTGACGGTGAACGAGAAGCTTCCGCTGCGTGTTGCCGTCCCGGACAAGGTTCCGTCGCCCAACAATGCGATCCCCGTGGGGGCTGCGCCTGAAGACACCGTATAGCTGTACGGTCCGGTTCCGCCGGTCGCCGTGATCGTCTGATTGTAGGCAGCACCGATCGATATGGCCGGCAAGGTCCCAGGCGAGAGCGTGATCGCCGGCGCCCCGATCAACAGCGTATAGGTCTGGGTGCTGGAATAGGGGCCGGCGCCGGTGGAACTGTCCGTGGCCTCGATGGTGACGTTGAAGGGGCCGATCGCCGTTGGCGTGCCCGACAAGGTGCCGTCTGTGGCAAGCGTGATCCCTGGCGGCAATGCGCCAGCCTTGACGCCAAAGCGATGCGGAGCCGTTCCGCCGCTGGCCAGAATGGTCTGGCTGTAGGCCGCGCCGATATTGCCGCCTGGAAGGCTTGCCGGAGATATGGTGATCGTCGGAGCGCCGACGGTGAGGGTGTAGGCCAGGGTGCCGGTGCTGCTGAATGCGTCGGTCGCCATGACGGTGAACGCGAAACTTCCTCCAGCCGTCGGCGTGCCGGACAGTGTCCCGTTGCTCGCCAAGGTCAGCCCCGCCGGCAGTGAGCCGGATTGCACCGTGTAACTGTAGGGGCCGGTCCCGCCCGTTGCGGTGATCGTCTGGCTATAGGCAGCGGCTACCGTTGCTGCGGGCAAGGTGGCAGGCGAAAGTGCAATCGTCGGTGCCACGATTTTAAGCGTGTACGCCGCCGTGATCGTATCGTTATGGCCATCCGCGGCCGTGATCGAAAAGTTGAAGGTATCGGCCGCCGTCGGCGTCCCCGAGAGCGCGCCTGCGGACGATAGGGTCAACCCGGCTGGAAGTGCGCCCGTCGTAACGGAAAAGGTCCGCGGCGACAGTCCTCCCGAGGCGATGAAATCCAGGTCGTAGGCCGCCCCGACGGTGCCCTGGGCCAAAGTGCCAGCTGGCGGGGCGAGGGACAACGGTGCGCCGCGCGTGACGGCAAGCGCATAGGTCTTTTGAGTGGATCGATCCTGCGCGGTAACGGTCACGATGATGGAGTTCACTCCCACGCCCAGGCTGATTGCGCCCGAAGGCGAGCCGCTTGCGACCGGAGCGCCGTTGATGGAGACGGTCGCTCCGCTGTCGGTGGTCGTTGGGATCAGGGACAGCGACGAGACGCTGTTTGGAACATTCATGGAATAGTTCGTCGTCGTTGACGCGAAGGAAGGCGAGAGCGTTCCCGTGCTCGGGGAGAGGAGGCTGAGCGTCGCGTCGATCGATGGCGCGATATAGGTGAAACCTCCGGGAAGCGCCCCTGTCCCGGCCGGATTGGTGACGACGACATCGACGGCGCCAGCCGCATGCGTCGGCGCGACGGCGGTTATCTGCGTGGCGCTGACGACGACGACCGACGTGGCAGCGGTTCCGCCGAAGGTGACACCTGTCGTGCCGGTAAAGTCGGTGCCGCTGATTGTAACGGCGGTCGTGTCCAATGTCAGGCCGGAAGCGGGTGAGATCGACGTGACCGTGGGTGGCAACAGCGTCGAGCGGCACGTGACCGTAGCCGTCGCGACGCCACCTTCGGCGCCACCCATGACGTAGATCCAGTATGTCTGCCCCGGGTCAAGCGAGATGGTGCCGGATCGCGTGAAATCGTTCGGCTCGTTCGTGCCGATCGTGTGCTCAACGACCGTTATGTCGTAGCCGCCGCCTTTCGAAACCCCAAACGATGCGCCGGCCTTGCCGCCACTCTTTTCGAAAGCGCTGCTGTTCGTCGTGGTGGCGGTATAGGAGAGTTCTTCCCCTTGCTCGAACGCCCCATAGAAGCCCTCGAACCATGCGTTTGGTACGCCGCGCGAAATATTCGACCAATTGGCGTTGATTTCGCTGCAAGCATTTGAGAGGGCGTAGGCGTTGCCGGCCACCAGCAGCGCAACAAGGAACGTCGCAAACCAGGTGGCGACCGCCTTGCTCCAACGGGGCAGACCTGCCGGGCGCCTGCGGCGGGCCATGGGCAGCACGACGGGAGATGAATTTCGTGCTGCAACGATTTCTCGTCCAGTGTCACGACAGGAATACGTCATCGAAAAAATGCCCCACCACGAATGCCAAACGCGAATGTGCGTTGCGAGAAGGCAAGGCCCTCCTCACATGCATCCTTCGTCTGGATTGTCCCCCGATTGCCGTCGCTCCGTTGCCACCAACAGAGCTCAGCAAGTGATAAGTGCTATTTATTGCTGGTTCGCATATGTGTGGCTGTAGCCTTCTTGCCACACACGTACAGATTTAGTGGCTTCGCCTGGCATACTTATCTCTTGGCCATATCTGCGGCGGCACTCCCATTCCTGTTCTGCGTTGGCGCGGACAGGGTGGCAGATGCCGCCGAAGGGTTTTCGAGGGGCGATATCTCCCGATCTTTGACCGGCGCGTGTCGCTCGGGCAGGCCCGTTTTCGTGAGCAGGCCCTGTCGGCCCTCGGGCCTACGCAGGCGGTAGTCCCCATCATTCTTCCCGATTTGCTGGGAAGCATGCCTGTTAACGGCTATTCTGGAACGCACGTGTGTGAGTCGTTAATGTGCGGGACAACCGAATGACGCAGCAGTTCGATCTCTTTGTTTCGGACGAGGCAACTTCGAAAAAGGCGGGCGGTGGACCGGCGGTCAAGCGGGCATCGCTGACCGAGGACGACATGGTCCGTCACCTTCAGGCGACCGGTCGCTATCGGCTGCTGCAGCGGTTGGTGCCGCGCGACGTGGTGCCTGTTGCACGCCCCGGCTTTCCACTGAGGGGCGTCATCCTCGATACCGAGACCACCGGGCTCAGCCATCGCAAGGACGAGATCATCGAGATCGGGCTGGTCGCCTTTACCTTCGACGAGAAGGGCAATCTCGGCGATGTGACGGGCGTTTTCGGTGGTTTGCGACAGCCGACCAACCCGATCTCCGCGGAAATCACCCGCCTCACCGGCATTACCAACGAGATGGTCGCGGGAAAGTCGATCGACCTCGAAGAAGTGCGGGCGCTGATGGAAAAGGCGGACCTTGTCATCGCGCACAATGCCGGCTTCGACCGTCCGTTCTGTGAGGCCTTTTCTCCCGTTTTCGAAGGAAAGGCATGGGCCTGTTCCGTCTCCGAGATCGATTGGTCCTCCCGCGGCTTCGAGGGCACCAAGCTCGGCTATCTGATCGGGCAGGCCGGCTATTTCCACGACGGCCACCGGGCGGTCGACGACTGTTTCGCCCTGCTCGAAGTCCTTGCCAAGGATGGTGGGTCCGGCAACACGCCGTTTGCCGAGCTTTATGAGGCAAGCCAGCGATCGCGCGTTCGCATCTTCGCGGAAAACAGCCCGTTCGACATGAAGGACCACCTGAAAGCGCGCGGTTATCGCTGGTCCGACGGAAGCGACGGCCGTCCGAAATCCTGGTGGATCGAGGTCGCCGATCAAGCGCTTGAGGATGAGCTCGGCTACCTGCGCTCGGAGATCTATCGCTGGAAGGAAGCCGATCCGCCGATCAAGCGTCTGACCGCTTTCGATCGCTTCCGGGCCTGACGGTCAGGCGAACCGCGCGGGACCGAGGGGCGACCTTGCGCGGATGTAGCCTATGTCAATCAAATCATTCTGTTTTCCGCCGGCCTCTGCATGAAGGCAGCCTTCCGATCGGAGTGTCCGCATTGGTGTTGGCTGCGCTGCGCATCGACCTGCCTCGGTCGCGCCCTTCTATTCGCGCGTTTTCCTCTATCGGCGCCCGGTTTACCGTTAACCACTGAATTCGCGCATAAAAAGCGTGGACGGCAAGCCGAATCCGACTATAGGTGCATAGACTTGACCGAAAAAATCAAGTTTTACGTCGTTGTTATAGTTCATGTTTCACTGCCGATGATTGCACTGTCGCCCAGTCCCAAGCGTGTTCCCGAAGGTGGAATACCCCGTCATCGCCGAGAGTTTTCCCGGCGACCGGTTCGTATGGCTGCGACCGAATTTGCAGTGACCGAAGGGCCCGTTGCGCTCCCGCTTTGCCGAAGCGAGCTCTTACGAACGCGACCGGTCTGTCGGTCGAAATAACCGCAACTGAACGCAATGCCAGGGGCACGCCTTGCGCCGTTTTGAGAACGGTGAGGGCGCGTGTGTCGCGTTCTGAGCGACGGCTGAATTGGCCGACGACCGTAGCGGATACGGATTCACGTTTTTCGAAGTTACAGGGGTAAGAGAATGGCAAGGGGCAGGTTCAATTCGGTTTCGCGTCGGCGAGGCAAGGTGGTCTTGGCGAGTGTGTCGCTGCTGGCGATGTCCGCCGTGGTGGCGTCGGCTCAGGAGACGCGCAAGACCAAACGGGTCGAAGCCCCGGCACAGGCCGAAAGCCAATCGGGTGACGCGACGAAACTGGCACCCATCGTAGCCGTCGGGCAGACGGGCGGCCAGCCACCCGAGACCGGCACTATCGGCCAGCCCTCGGCTCCCTATGCCGGTGGCCAGATGGCGACCGGCGCGCGGCTCGGCGCGCTGGGCAACCGTTCTGTCAAGGAGACGCCGTTCAGCATCACCGGCTACACGGACAAGCTGATCCGCGATCAGCAGGCGCGGTCCATCGCCGACGTCACGCTCAACGATCCGTCCGTGCGCGCGGATGCGCCGGCCTTCAGCGAGCGCGATTCCTTCTTCATCCGCGGCTTCTCGGTCACCAATCTCGATACCGCCTATGACGGCCTCTTCTACCTAACCAATCCGCGCCGCAGCCCTCTCGAGGGGATCGAACGCGTCGAAGTCCTTAAGGGCCCAAGCACGCTGGTCAACGGCGGCGTCGGCCGCGTCGGCGGCACCATCAATCTGGTGCCCAAGCGCGCCACAGACGAGCCCCTGACACGGCTGACGACCACCTACATGTCGGACTCTCAGCTGTGGACGCATGCCGACATCGGCCGCCGTTTCGGACCGGAAGGCGAATGGGGCATCCGTTTCAACGGTTCCTATCGCGGCGGCGACACCGCACTTGATCACAACGAGAACGAGATCGGCGTGCTGTCGCTCGGGCTCGACTATCGCGGCGACCGGGTGCGCGCCTCGCTCGACCTCAATCATTCCAAGCAGAACATCAATGCACCGGCCTCGCTGTTCAATGCGGCAGCGCCGGGCATCAAGATCCCGGAAGCGCCCGACGGCCGGATCAACACGTCCAATCCGTTCGAGTACCACGACAGCGAACACAACATGATCGCTGGCCGCATCGAGTTCGACGTGCTGGACAACACCACGATCTATGCCGCCGGCGGTATCAGCCGCTACCGCGAAGACTTCCTGAGCACCTCCTACACGATCCAGAATTCCAAGGGCGATGCGCTGGCGGAGTTTGGCTACAATCCGCAGGAGATCCAGGGGATGTCGGGCGAGGTCGGTCTTCGTTCAGAGTTCGATACCGGTTCGGTCGGTCATCAGCTCAACGTGTCCGTCAGCCGGGCCCAGAACAAGAACAACCGCGGCTACTTCAATCCTCGGAGTGACTTCAAGTTCAGGAGCTATACGACCAATATCTACAACCCGGTCTACGTGCCGAGTTCCTGGGGGGATGCGAGCGGACTTCCGCGCTCGAACGACCTACACAAATTCTCGGATCTGGTCGCAACCAGCGTTGCGATTTCGGACACCCTGTCGTTTGCCGAAGACCGTTTTCAGCTGACGCTCGGCGGACGCTACCAGGAAATGCGCGTGCAAGGCTTCAACACGCGCACCGGAATTCCGAGTGACCCGGTCGGGGTGAGGAACTATAACTATGATAAATCCCGGTTCAGCCCTGCGGTCGCCGCTCTTTTCAACGTCACCGACAGCTTTGCGGTCTATGCCAACTATGTGGAAGCCCTGACCGAGGGGCCGTCGGCGCCGTCCGGCACCACCAACAGCGGCCAGATCTACCCCCCTGTTGTCAACAAGCAGAAGGAAATCGGCGTCAAGTACGACCTCGGTGAGGTGATGCTGACCGCAGCGCTGTTCGAGATCCGGCAGCCAAACGGTTTCACGACTTCCAGGCCTAACCCCGTGCCCGGCGGACCTGACCTCCGTGACTTCTCGGTCAATGGCCTGCAGGTCAACCGTGGTCTCGAACTCTCGGCCTATGGCGAACCGGTCGATGGTGTTCGCCTCATCGGCGGCGTCACCTTCATGGATGCCAAGCTCGACAAGGCATCGGACCGCACCGGCAAGATCTCGTACAATGGCAACCGCGTTCCCGGCGTCCCGGATGTGGCGTTCAGCCTCTACGGCGAATACGACACGCCCTGGGTAGAGGACCTGACACTGACCGGCCGCCTCGTCTATTCCGGCAGCACCTACTACGACCAGGCGAACACGCAGAAGATTTCGGACTGGACGCGGGTCGATCTCGGCGCGCGCTATTCCTTCGAGCGCGAGAACGGCAAGCCGGTGGAAATCCGGGCGACCGTCCAGAACGTCTTCGACGAGAACTACTGGGCCTCGTCCGCCCGTGGCTTCCTCGCCGCCGGCGCACCGCGCACCTTCATGGTCTCGACCGCATTCGAATTCTGAGCCTGCTGAGCCTCAGTCACAAAAAGAAACGGCCGGCCTTTCGCCGGCCGTTTTTCGTTTCGGGGAGGACTGTCGATCAGGCTTCCGGCGCGTAGCCGAAGACGACGGCCGGATTTTCCGCGGTCTCGACCCACACACTCTTCGTCTGGGTATAGGCCATCAGCGCGTCACGGCCGGACGAGCGGCCATAGCCGGAGCGGCCGAAGCCGCCGAAGGGCGACATGACGCTGATCGTCTTGTAGCCGTTGATCCAGAAGGTTCCGGCCCGCACGTTTGAGGCAACCCGGTGGGCGCGGCCGACGTCGCGGGTCCAGACGGCGCCGGCAAGGCCGTAGGGGTTGTCGTTGGCAAGGGCGACTGCCTCTTCCTCGTCGTCGAAGACGGTGACGCCGACGACCGGGCCGAAGACCTCTTCGCGGGCGATCGTCATCTCCGGCTTGACGTTGTCGAGGATGGTCGGGGCGAAATAGAAGCCGCCGGAGGATTGAAGTGCAGAAGGCTTGGCGCCGCCGGTCGCAAGCGTCGCCCCCTCGGCAACGCCCTGGCGGACCATTTCCTCGATCTTTGCCCACTGGCGGGCGTTGTTGATCGGGCCGATCTGCGTCGTGTTGAGATAGGGATCGCCGACCGGGATGCGCGCGGCGGCCTCGGCATAGCGCTCGACGAACTGCTGGTGCACAGACCGATGGACGAGAAGCCGCGAGCCGGCAACGCAGCTCTGGCCGGCGCCGGAGAAGATTGCCGACTGCGCGCCGACGATGGCGCGGTCGATATCGGCATCGGCAAAGACGATGTTGCCGGATTTGCCGCCGAGTTCGAGAATGCAGGGCACGGTGTTCTTTGCCGCCGCCGCCGCAATGGCCGAGCCGGCGAGCGCCGAGCCGACGAAGACGACGAGCGCGGTCTTCGGGTGGGCGACCATCGCCTGGCCGGCCGTCAACCCTTGCCCGGCGATGACGTTGACGAGACCGCGCGGGGCGCCGCCCGCCTCGCAGAGCGCGCCGAGCACCAGCGTGCTGAGCGGTGTCAGTTCCGACGGCTTGATGACGACGCCGTTGCCGGCGCAGATCGCTGGCGCGATCTGCCAGCCGCCGGTAAAGAGCGGCGCATTCCAGGGGGTGATCTGCGCCACGACGCCGACCGGCTCGTTGCGCGTGTAGTTCAGGTGCGAGGTCGGAACCGGGATGACCTCGCCATGCAGCTTGTCGCACCAGCCGGCGTAGTATTCGAACATCTCGGCGACCCGCACCGCCTCGCCGCGAATGTCGCGGATCGGCCGTCCGGCCGAGCGGCTCTCGAGCTCGGCGATTTCGCCGGCGCGCTCGCGAATCTTGCGGGCAATCTCGTTCATCACCCGGCCGCGCGCCGAAGCGGTCATCGAGATCCATTCACGCTGGGCGCGCGCTGCCGCCTGCATCGCCGCGTCGACAACGTCCTTGCCGGCATCCCTGAAGGTGGCAAAGACTTCGCCTGTCGCAGGATCCGTCAGCTTCTGCTCGTCGCCGGAACCGGCAACAAGCGCGCCATCGACATAGCTGCCGATTTCGTTGCCGGGGATGATGCCGTGAAAGAGGGCGCGGATGCGCTCGGCCTTGGCGGGCATGGTCATGTCGTTCATCGTCGTTCCCTTCAAGTCTCAGTTGTCGTTGGCGGGGCGGAAGGCGCCCATGCGGGTAAAGTCTTCGGCGTTATCGAGCGGGCTCTCGGCCCAGAGTTTGGCAACCGCGCCCGAGAGCGGCAGATCAGCGCCGGTGCGGGCCGCAAGCTCGCTCGCAAGCCGCACGTCCTTGCGCATCAGCCCCATGGTGAAGCCGCTGTCGAAGCGGCCGTTCATTACCCAGGTCGGGAAATGCACCTCGCTGATCATCGACTTGCCGGAAGCGGCGTTCAGCACCTTCAGCGCTTCGTCCGCGTCGAGCCCGGCGGCGAGCGCCAGCTTCAGCCCTTCGCCCGTGGTCACCATGTGGGCGGCGGCAAGCAGGTTGTTGACGAGCTTGGCGACGTTGCCGGCGCCGCTCGGGCCGACATGCAGGGCCTTGGCCGACATGGCGTCGATCACGGGGCCGGCAAGGGAAACGTCCGCATCGCTGCCGCCGATCATCATCGTCAGCTTGCCGCCGGCAGCACCTGCCGGACCGCCGGAGACCGGTGCGTCGATGAAGCCGTGGCCGAGGCCGGCAAGGGCGGCGGCCAGATCGCGCGAGACGTCGGGCTCCGATGTCGAGGTGTCGATGATCACCACGCGACGACCGGCCGATTTCAGCGCCTCGAGATTGGCTTCCACCACCGCCGCGACGTCCTTGGCGGTCGGTAGCGAGAAGACGATGAAATCGGTGTCGAAGAAGACCGCGGCGAGTGCGGCGACGGGCGAAACACCGCCTTCGGCCGCGAGTGCGCGCCGCGCCTCGGAGAGGTCGAAGCCCTTGACGGCGAAGCCCTTGCCCGCAAGCGTCGTCGCCATGCCAAGTCCCATGGCGCCCAGGCCCACCACGCCAACACTTGTTCGTTCCGCCATGATCCGCTCTATCCCTCATATGGTTTGGATGATCGGGCGAAGGTGGCATGCGGGGTGGTGAGCGGGTAGTCGGCATGCCTGGTACAATGTGTTGCTGGCGTCGCAACGTCTGAGCCCATGCCTTCGCTGCCGCGCAGGCATGGCTGACCGCTGGTCGAAGGAAGCCCCGGTTGGTCGGGAACAATAGCGAGGATCGGGAAGGACGGGGCGATCAGCCCTTGAACGACTGCATTTCGGCCGCCAGGTGCCGGCCCAGCTTCTCCACCGACAGCGGCAGGCGGCGGTGGGCGCGCACCATCAGGTGGGCGGTCGCCTCGCTCAGCAGCGGATCGGTAAGGTCGATCGCCTGCATGGCTCCGTGCGCGATTTCGACGGCAACGGCGGTGCGCGGCAGGAAGGTGACGCCGAGGCCGGCGGCGACAAAGCGGCGGAGCACCTCGATCGAATGGGTTTCGAGCAACGGCGCCAGTGCCAGTCCGGCATCGGCCGCCACCCGCGCCACCAGCTGCGTCACGCCATTGCCCTTGCCGAGCAGCGCGCAAGGCGAAGTCAGGCAATCGGCTAGTTTCAGGTCGCTGCGCTCGGATAGTGCATGGCCCGAGGGCACGATGACGCAGAGCGGCTGGCGGGCGATCGCCAGCGCCCGGATGCGCGGGTCGGTAAAGGGGGTGTAGGCGATGCCGATATCGGCGTCGCTGTTGGCGATGGCATCGACGACGTCTTCGGTGCTGCCGAGTTCGACGATGTAGCGCACATAGGAATGCGCCTTCGAAAACGACGAAAGCCCGTTCTCCACCAGGTCGGCCATGAAGCCTTCGCCGCAGCGGATGCGGATGCGGGTCTGCTGGACGCCGCGGATCTGGTCAAGCTGTTCGGCGAGCAGCCCGTTGTCTTCAAGCACGCGCTTGCCGTGTTCGAGCACCAGTTCGCCGGCATCGGTCAAGACCGTGCCGCGGGCGGTGCGCTCGAACAGGGACAGGCCGATGTCGCGCTCGGTGTCGGCGATCTGGCGGCTGACGACCGATGGCGCCAGCCCCATATGTTCGGCAGCGCCCCGGATCGAGCCGATGCGCGCAACCGCCATAAAGATCCTGAGCGCTTTCGCGTCGAGTACGTCCATGGCGGTCATGGATGCGACGGAATCCCCTTGGGGTCAACGACCAAGCGATGTCGCGATCAGCCGTGTCCAGAGGTTTACGCCCTGGCCGATGATCGCGTCGTTGAAATCATAATGCGGCGAGTGCAGGCCGGGGTTAACGCCCTCACGTTTCGCGCCGAGCCAGAGGTAGCAACCGGGGCGCTCGTCGAGCATGAAGGCGAAGTCTTCCGCCGCCATGCTCGGGGCCGCGTCGACGACCGTCAATTGAGGATCTGCAGCGGCAACCGAGCGCACGAGCGCGGCGGCTGCCGGGTCGTTGATAGTGGCGGGATAGCGCCGCTGATAGTCGAGTTCGGCCGTGCACCCGAGGCCCTCGGCAAGCGCCGTGACAAGTATGCGCATCCGGCTTTCGAGCGTGTCGCCGACCGCCTTGTCGAACCAGCGCGTCGTGCCGCGGATCACGGCTTTTTCGGGGATCACGTTCCAGGCGTCGCCACCGTGGATCTGCGTGACCGAGACGACGGCGGCTTCGAGCGGCGAGACGTTGCGGCTTGCAATCGTCTGCAGCGCGGTGACGATCTGGGCGCTGGCGACGAGCGGGTCGGCACCCTCATGCGGCATGGCGCCGTGGGCGCCGCGACCGGTGACAGTGATCTCGAATACGCCGAAGGCGGCCATCATCGCATCGTCGCGGGCAACCACCGAGCCGACGTCGACCGCCGGCCAGTTGTGCAGCGCATAGACGGCATCGGCCGGAAATTCGCGGAAGAGCCCGTCGGCGACCATGACGCGGGCGCCGCCCTCGGCCTCTTCGGCCGGCTGGAAGATGAAATGCACGGTGCCGTCGAAGTCCATCTCGCTTGCCTGCCATGCCGCGGCGAGCAGCATCGCGACATGGCCGTCGTGGCCGCAGGCGTGCATCTTGCCCGCGGTCTTCGAGGCGTAAGCAACGCCGCTCGTCTCGATGATCGGCAGCGCGTCCATGTCGGCGCGGATGGCAATTGAACGGCTCGACGTGCCACGCTTGAGCGTGCCGACAAGCCCGGTGCCGCCATAACCGTCCTTTACGGCAATGCCCCACTCGGCGAGCCGACCAGCGATGAAGGCTGCGGTCTGCCGCTCCTCGAAGGCGAGTTCCGGGTAGGCATGCAGGTGATGGCGCCAGCGGATCGTTTCCTCGATGCGTTCGGGGCTGATGTCGTGGCGTGTCATGGCGTGCGTCCTGTCATTTGGGGGGATGGCCGGCCGCAGAGCGGCCGACCTTTTTCTCTTAGACAATTCCGGACGGAAAACTGCTTCCTGGAATTGCGTGCCGCGTTACTGCCCGAGGCGCAGGAAGAGGTCCGCGACGACGACCGAGCCCATATAGGTGCCGACCATCACGCAGATCGCGACGATGACGATCTTCCAGCCGGAACGGCGGGCGATCGCGAATTCGCTCGCCGTCAGGGCAAGGCCGCCATAGGCAAGGGCCGGCGTCGCCAGCGCGAGGAAGTTCAGATGCTCGACCTTCTCGCTGACCCAGGCCGCGCCCGGCACGCCGGGGATAGTGATGAGGATCGCGATCAGCGAAACCCAGGCGACGCTCGGCAGGTAGAAGGGCACGAAGCGGGCAAGCGCCAGGCCGATGATACAGGCGACATAGAGCGCCGCCATGCCCGGCAGCGCCGTCAGCGGCGAGGTGCCGGTGCCGACCCAGTTGGCGACAAGGCCGATGGCGCAGGCAATCAAGAGCAGGCCGGCATGGCCGACGACGTCGAGCTTGCGTTCGTCCTCGGGGTTGAGCGGGAGGTCGTCGGCGTAGTTGGCGGAGGTGTTCTGGTTGGTCATGGTTCTCTCTCCCGATCAGGCTGCGGTGCGACGTTCGGACGGACGCGCCTTGTTGTAGAGCCACTCGGTCAAAGGCAGCGCGACGAACATGCCGACATAAAGGCCGGTGGCGTAGGTCAGGATGTTGCTGGCGGCGGCGAGCGCGAGAATGATGTCCTTCTGGTCGGGGACGGCGGCGACCAGGCCGCCGGTGCAGGCAGCGAGCATCGAGCCCGAGCCGACGCCGCAGGACATGGCAAGCGCACGCACGTCGAAGATGCCGAGGCCATGGATGATCGGCGGCATGATGGCGAAGACGAAGGTGCCGATCAGCGTGCCGGTGGCATAGACGCCCATGGCGCCCGCGCCCTCGGGCGAGTTGAGGCCGTACTTGTCGGCGATCAGCGCGAGGTTCGGCTCGCGGTCGATCGAATAGGTGGCGCCGACGGCTTCGCGGCCCATCTTCAAGAGGAACACTGCGACCGGGAAAGCGACGATGATCGTGCCGAGATTGCCGAGCTCCTGGAGGACCAGCGCCGGGCCGGCCTCGATGATCTTCGAGATCTGCGGGCCGACCGTCGTTCCGAACTTGGCGATGAACGGCATGATGGCGACGGTGATCATCGCGCCGGAAAGCTTGACCGCGTCACGCGACAGGAACTTCGCGCTTGCCTTGAAAATGGCAGGATTGAAGACGATGCCGAGCGCAAACGCGTAGAGAATCGGCAGGAAGATGACGGTGCCGATGCCGATCGGAAGGCGTTGAATGCCGATCAGCTCGGAGACGATGACGATCGCCAGCACAAGGATGTGCAGATAGAGCGCGCCCGAAGCGGCTCCGGTTTTTCCGGTCATGATGTTCTCCTCTGGTTGGGAGCCAGTTGTTGTTCTTTGCCCAAACGTAACAGTAGGGGGTGAGGGCAAATTGCGGCTAGCCGGCCGGCAAGCAACGAAGTGTTGCGATTTGAGCAACGGGCGGGCGGCCATCGGGATCGGCCCCGCAGCGCCTTCATGTCATGGCTTCATTCCTGCAGTTCATTCCAGTTGGCGTGACGACGAATCGTCACTGCCTCTGCCCTTGCTGTCGCACGGCGGGGAGGGTGATCCAAGCACTATTCCTTTCACTTGATGGCGCGCTGCCGAAGCCGGGCGCGTGGACCTGATCTTGCCGGCGGCAGAAATTTGAAAACCCAGTAATTCTCACCGAAATTGCTTATTGAAATCGATTACATTTTCTGGCTTCATGGATCTTGCAAGATTTGGGAGGATCTTATGAAGAAATTTATCGCCGCAGCGCTTGGCGCTGTCGCAACCATTGCCATTTCCGCTTCTTTCGCCAATGCCGAGACGTTCAAGATCGGCCTGTCCAACGGCTGGGTCGGCAGCGAGTGGCGCACGCAGATGATCGACGAGGCCAAGGAGGCCGCGGCGAAGTGGAAGGAGAAGGGCGTCGACGTCGAAGTCTCCGTCCAGAGCGCCAATGTCGACGTGCCCGGGCAGATTGCGCATGTGCGCAACTTCATCGCCGAAGGCGTGAACGCCATCATCATCAATCCCAACAGTCCGACGGCCTTCGATCCGATCTTCGCCCAGGCGAAGGAAGCCGGCATCCTGGTGATCGCAACGGACGCCGAGGTATCCTCGCCGGATGCGACCTATGTCGGCATCGACCAGACGGCCTGGGGGGCTGCCGGCGCCAAGTGGCTGGCCGACACGCTCGGCGGCAAGGGCAAGGTGGTTGCCATCAACGGCGTCGCCGGCCATCCGGCCAACGAGATGCGCGTCGCCGGATACAAGAGCGTCTTCAAGGACTTTCCGGATATCCAGGTCGTGAATGAAGTGAACGCCAACTGGGACCAGGCCCAGGGTCAGCAGGCGATGCAGAACATCCTTGCGACCTATCCTGACATCAACGGCGTCGTCGTGCAGGACGGCATGGCGGCCGGTGCCTGGAAGTCGATCATGGATGCCGGCAAGACCAGCCAGATAGCCGCGACCGGCGAAATCCGCAAGGACTTCATCGATCTCTGGGTCAAGGACAAGCTGAACTCCGGTGCGACCGTCAATCCGCCGGGCGTGATGGCAAGCGCGCTCAATGTCGCGGTGCTGATGCTGCAGGGCAAGGAACTGAAGGAGCCGGCAACGGCCGGCCAGTACAAGAACGCCATGTACCTGCCGATCCCGTTCATCGACTCAAAGAACCTCGCAGATGCTGCCAAGCAACTCGACGGCAAGCCGGGCTACTACTCCTACACCAACGCGCTTTCGATCGACGACGCCACGGCGTTGTTCAAGTAAGCTCTGGTTTCGCCGGGCGGCTCTTGTCTTGAGCCGCCCGGCGACCGATTCTGCCGATGGCCGCGAGAAGGCTGATCGGGCACGAAAGATCGCTGCAGCGGAGCCGGTGCGAAGACGCGGCTTCATCATGATGCGGCAAGCAACCAAATGGTGGACGACAGCCCATGTCGAAACTGAGACTGAACGGCGTGAGCAAGGCTTACGGCGCAACGCTGGCGCTACGCCGCGGCGATCTCGAGGTTGCCGCAGGAGAGGTGCATGTGCTGATGGGCTCCAACGGCTCCGGCAAAAGCACGCTCTGCAAGATCATCGCCGGCAGCGTGCGCCCCGACGGCGGCCAGATCCTGATCAACGACAAGCCGGTGACCATCTCCGGGCCGCAATCGGCACGCGTCGCCGGCATCGGCATCTTCTATCAGGAACTCAGTCTCGCCAGCCATCGCTCGGTCGAGGAGAACATCTGCCTTTCCGCCCTGCCGGTGAAGGCCGGTCTCTTCGTCGACCGGGCGGCGCTGAAGGCGCGCGCGGCCCGCTACATCGCCTTGTTCTTGGAAGTCGCCGGCGAAGGTTTTCATGCGGAAGCGCTCGTCGGCAACTTGCGCGCCGATCAGCGGCAACTGGTCGAGATCATGAAGGCGCTCGCCAGCGAAGCGCCGATCCTGATCTTCGACGAGCCGACCTCCGCGCTCGATCGCGCCCAGGTCGATCGTTTCTTCGAGATCCTGCGCGATCTCAAAGGCCAGGGGCGCGGCATCATCTTCATTTCACACCGCATGGACGAGATCACTGCGATCGGCGATCGCGTCACGATCATCCGCGATGGCGAGACCATCGAGACCCTGAAGTTGTCCGAGACCAACCCGGCAACCGTCATCCGGCTGATGGTCGGCGGGGCCAGCGACATGCCGGCGGCCCGGTCGTCGGCGCCGGCGGTGGTGCAAACGGGGGCAAAGGCAGCGATCTCCGTTCGCAACCTCTCGGGCAAAGGCTTTCGCGATGTCAGCTTCGAGGTGGCCAAAGGCGAGATCCTGGGGCTTGGCGGCCTGCACGGACAAGGGCAATCGGCGTTGCTGCGAGCGATCTTCGGGGCAGGCACCGTGACGTCCGGTGAGGTGACGATCGGCGGCGAACGCTACGATGCCAGGAGCCCGCGCGACGCGATCCGGCGCGGCTGCGCCTACGTCTCCGGCGACCGCGGGCGCGACGGCGTCATCAGCGGCCGGCCGATCATCGAGAACGTCACGCCGATCCATTACCTGCGCGACCGGCTGATGGTCGCGCGACCGTCGAGTCTCCGGGACAAGGCGATGCCGGCTCTCGAAGCGATGCACACGAAGTTCGCGAGCCTCTTCCATCCGATCAATTCGCTTTCCGGCGGCAACCAGCAGAAGGTGATCATTGCCCGCTGGCTGATCGACCGACCCGATGTGCTGCTGCTCGACGATCCGACCAAGGGCATCGACCTCCAGGCCAAGGCCGATCTGTTCGCACTGATCCGGCAGCTTGCCGCCGAAGGCCTCGGCATCCTGCTCTATTCGTCCGAGGATGCCGAACTGCTCGGCAATGCCAACCGCATCCTCGTCTTCAACGGCGGCTCGGTGACCCGCGAGCTGACCGGCGACGATCGCACCCGCTACAATCTCTACCAGGCTGCATACGAGGCCGCATGATGACATCGACCGCGACAGACACACGATCATCCGGAGCGGCCGGTTTGCGGTCCTGGCTGGAGCGCTACCCCTTCCTGCCGGCGCTCGTCATCCTCATCGCGCTTCTGGCGCTGAACGGCCTCTTCTCGCCGAACAGCTTGAGCTTCCGCTCGCTGACGGGTTTGCTCAGCACCTATATGGCGCTGGTCATGCTGGCGATCGCCCAGACCTATGTCGTCTCCGCCGGCGATATCGACCTTTCCGCCGGCGCGACGCTGTCGCTGGTCAACGTCGCGATCGTCGTGCTGATGGAGCGCTGGGGCGGCGGCGCCGGCGCCGTGCTGCTCGCACTCGCGCTCGGGGTGCTGATCGGCCTTGCCTGCGGCCTCATCAACGGCATCGTCGTTGCCGCGCTCCGGCTGCAGGCGATCGTCGCCACTTTCGCGACCAGCATCTTCTTCACCGGCCTGGCGCTCTATGTCATGCCCGTCGCCGGCACGCCGGCGCCGGCGCTCTTCTGGCGCACCTATGGCGGCCGTCTCTTCGGCTTGCCCTTCGTGTTCTACGTACTCGCGGCGCTCGCCGTGCTGCTTTATCTCCTGTCGCGCACCCGCATCGTCACCGAGCTTCTCGCCGTCGGCGACGATCAGCAGGCGGCCTATCAGACGGGGGTGCCGGTTGTTGCAGTCCGCATCAAGGGCTACCTGCTCTGCGGCCTGTTCTCGGCGCTCTCGGCCTTCTGCCTGACGGGCGATACGGCCAGCGGCGACCCGCTCGTCGGCGGCAAGATGACGCTCTACAGCGTCGCCGCCGTCGTGCTTGGCGGCAGCGCGCTTGCCGGCGGCTGGACGACGGTGGTCGGCTCGCTGCTCGGTGCGCTGACGATCGGCCTCGTCAATTCGCTCGTCTTCTTCATGGGCACGCCGTCGGAGTGGCAGAACTTCGTCCAGGGCCTCGCCATCTTGCTGGTCCTGATGGCCGGCGTTCTTGCCGGCCGGAGGGCACGCGCATGAGCGCGATTACGTCGTTCTTCAAGCAGCCGCTCATTGTCGCGCTGATCCTCATCGTCGCGCTGCTCTATCTCGGCCAAAGCCTGTCGCCGGGTTTCGCCTCGGCCGACCAGATCCTGCGGCTTCTGATCGTCGCCTCGCTGCTCGGCATCGTCGCCGCCGGCCAGAACGTCGTCATCCTCGGCGGGCGCGAGGGCATCGATCTCTCCGTCGGCGGCGTCGTCTCGCTTTCGGCGATCATTGCCGGCAACGTCATGAACGGCGCCGATGGCGGCATCCTGCCGGCGGTGCTCGCTTGCCTCACGGCCGGCGCCTTCTTCGGCCTGTTGAACGGTCTCGGCGTCACGCTTTTACGCATCCCGCCGCTGGTGATGACGCTCGGCATGCTCGGCGTGTTGCAGGGCCTGCTGGTCGTGATCCGCCAGGGCATCCCGTCGGGCCGCGCGGCGCCGGGGCTGTCCGCCTTCGTGACCCAGCCCTTCGCATTTGGCATTCCCGGCATCATCTGGCTCTGGATCGCGATCGGCCTGTTCATGGCGTTGATGCTCAACCGCACCGTCTTCGGCCACCGCATCTATGCGATCGGCTCCAACGAACACGCGGCCTACATGGCCGGCGTTCCCGTCCGGCTCATGCGCATCGGCCTCTTCATGATCTCGGGCATGTTTGCGGCGATCGCCGGGCTCTGCCTGCTCGGCTATTCCGGCTCGTCCTTCGCCAATGTCGGCGAGCAATACATGCTGTCGTCGATCATCGCCGTCGTCTTCGGTGGCACCTCGCTTGCCGGCGGCAAGGGCGGCTACACCGGCACCATGGCGGGCGCTCTGCTGCTCGTCATCCTCCAGGGCATCCTGACGACGGTCAACATCGACGAGTCCGGTCGCCAGATGGTGTTCGGCGCGACGCTGCTGCTCCTGATGCTGTTCTATGGCCGCGGGAGGGCGATGCGGGCATGAGCGAGCGGCCGAAGATCAAGGACATCGCAGAGCGCGCCGGCGTCTCGGTTGCGACGGTTTCCCGGGCGCTGAGCGGTTCGTCGCTGGTGACCGACGAGACGCGCAAACGCATCCATGAGCTCGCCCGCGAGCTGAACTACCGCCCGAATGTCAGCGCCCGCAACCTGCGAACCCGCCGGTCGATGTCGGTGCTGCTGGTCGTTCGCGACGTCGGCAACCCCTTCTATCTCGAAATCCTCAAGGGTGTGGAAGCGACGGCGCGCGCGGCCGGCTACGCCGTTCTCATGGGCAATACCGAGAACGACCCGGACCGCGAGGTCGAGTATTTCAACATGCTGCGCGACGGCCATGCCGACGGCATGATCCTGATGACCGGCAAGCTGCCGCCGCCTGAGCCGGGCGAAAGTGCCGATCTCTCGCATCTGCCTGTCGTCGTCGCGCTCGAAATGATCGAGGGGTCCGGTTTCCCGCATGTGCAGATCGACAATGTCGCGGCGGCGGAGGCCGCCGTCGAGCATCTGATCGCGCTTGGACACCGCCGCATCGCCCATATCGCCGGCCCGCTGCCGGAGGTGATGGCGGCGCACCGGCGTGACGGCTACCGGGCCGCCATGAAAGCCGCCGGCCTCACGATCCCCAGGGGATACGAGGTCCGCGGCGATTACCTGCTCGAAAGCGGCGAGGCCTGTGCGGCGGACTTATTCACTCTGCCGGAGCCGCCGACCGCGATCTTTGCCGCCAACGACGAAATGGCCTATGGCGCGATCCATGCGCTCAGGCGCCTTGGTCGCGACGTGCCCGGCGACGTCTCGGTCGTCGGCTTCGACGATCTCTATCTCAGCAAGGCCTTCTATCCGCCGCTGACGACCGTCAGCCAGCCCCGCGCCGACATCGGCCGCACGGCGATGTCGCAGCTTCTCAATATCCTGTCGGACGACGACATCGGCGCAGAGCCGGCCATCGTCCTGCCGACCACGCTCAACATCCGTGGCAGCACCGCACCGCCGCGAAAGTAGCCGGAGCGGGTTGGTCGTGCGCGGTTCGCGCGCCGGCCGCCGTTACCAAACTCGATAAACGGGAGAAGAGAATGACACAGCTACCGAAGCAGACGCTGCGCGTGGGTTTCGTCGGATCGGGCTTCATCGCCCATTTCCACCTGAAATCGATGATCGGCGTGCGCAATGTCGAGGTCACCGGCGTCTTCAGCCGCAAGTCCGAGAACCGGGAGAAATTTGCCAAGGAAGTCGAGGCCCTCGGTCTTGGCACCTGCCACACCCATGAAAGCCTGGAAGCGCTGCTGACCGCCGACGACGTCGATGCGGTCTGGATCCTCTCGCCCAACTACACCCGCATCGATGTCATGCGGACACTGCACAGGGCGGTCAAGGACGGCCGCAGCAAGGTCTTCGCGGTTGCCTGCGAAAAGCCGCTTGCCCGCACGGTCGCCGAGGCACGCGAGATGCTGTCGCTCGCCGAAGATGCCGGCCTCAATCATGGTTACCTCGAAAACCAGGTCTTCTGCACGCCGGTGCTGCGCGGCAAGGAGATCATCTGGCGGCGCGCCGCTTCCACCACCGGACGTCCCTATCTGGCGCGCGCCGCCGAGGAGCATTCCGGCCCGCACGAGCCCTGGTTCTGGCAGGGCGACAAGCAGGGCGGCGGCGTGCTCTCGGACATGATGTGCCACAGCGTCGAAGTGGCGCGCTACCTCTTGACCGCGCCCGGAGCGCCACGCAACTCACTGAAGATCAAGGCGGTGAACGGCACCGTCGCCAACCTCAAATGGACGCGTCCCCACTATGCCGAGCAGCTGCGCAATCGCTTCGGCAGCGAGGTCGACTATCGCAACCGGCCGTCCGAGGATTTCGCCCGCGCCACGGTGACGCTCGAAGACCAGGACGGCAACGAACTGATGATCGAGGCGACCACCTCCTGGGCCTATGTCGGCGCCGGGTTGCGTATCCAGCTCGAACTGCTCGGGCCGGAATATGCGCTCGAATACAATTCGCTCAGCACCGGCCTCAAGATCTTCATGTCGCGCGAAGTCAGGGGATCGGAAGGCGAAGACCTCGTCGAGAAGCAGAACGCCGAGCAGGGCCTGATGCCGGTGCTCGAGGACGAGGCCGGTGTCTACGGCTATACGGATGAAAACCGCCATATGGTGGAGTGCTTCCGCAAGGGCGAAAAGCCGCTTGAGACCTTCGAGGACGGGCTTGCGGTGGTCGAGATGCTGATGGGTCTTTATCGCTCGGCGGAGATCAACGCGACGCTTCAGTTTCCCGCGCCCGAGCTCGAACACTACGTTCCGGTCGTCGCGCGCCGGAGTGCCTGACGACTGTTTATGAACCAACCATGGGGCGGGGGCCGTAACGGCCTTCGCCGCTTCGCCCAGCGCAAGCATCCGCGCGCCGAGCTTCCCCCCCCGCAATTATACGCTGGCCTCCGTGACCTCCTGTTGACCGGGATCAATGTCGCCGGCCGCGCGCCCGCCTAGGCTGAACCAGATCCCAAATCTGGTCGCGAGGAGGAAATGCGATGACATACAAGACGATTCTCGCCGTGGTCGGCGTCGATCATTCCGCAGATGACCTGCGTGCGGCGGCACGGGTCTGCGCTTCCGCAAATGCCCACCTTGCCCTGCTCGTCGTCAAGCTCGCCGCCGCGCCGCCGATCGGCGATTTTGCCTCCGCCATTTCGATCGATTGGCTGAACGAGCGGCAGGGTGACATCGAGAAGCTCGATTCCTCAGCGGCAAAGGCAAACGACGTTCTTGCGAAGGAAGGCATCTCGTTCAGCGTCGAGACGAAATACACTGAGTTTGCCTGGGCCGATGACGAGATCGGCGAGCGCGCCCGCTACGCCGACCTGACGCTGGTCGGCGATGGCCTGACGCTGGACCCGGAACTGCGCTCGCGCACCATCGACGGCACTTTGTTCAGCTCCGCGAGACCGGTTCTCGTCATGCCCAGGGGCAAGCCCGCGCGGCTTGATCCGAAGACGGTGGTGCTTGCCTGGAATTCCAGGCTGGAAGCCGCCCGGGCAGTGCGGGAAGCGCTGGACATGCTGGTTACCGCCGAGATCGTCTACGTGACGATGGTCGATCCTCGCTCTGCCTACGGCAGGAACGGCGAAGAACCGGGCGCCGATATTGCCGCCTACCTCGCACGGCACGGCGTTTCCGTTTCCGTCGAGAGACTGCCAAGTGGCGGACACCGGGTCGACGAGGTGATCAATCGCTTCGCGTCGGACGTGGCGGCCGATCTGATCGTCATGGGGGCCTATGGCCACTCCCGAATGCGCGAGCGCGTCTTTGGCGGGGTCACCCGTTCGATGCTCGAAAACGCCGTGGTTCCCGTGCTGATGGCGCATTGAGGGCCGTCGGGTACCAGCGCGCAGCCATCCGCCTGCGCGCTGGCGACACTCAGCCGGCAAAGGCTGCGCGTCCGGTCACCTCGTCGATCTCGATTTCGAAGAAGAGATGCGGCGAGGTGCCGGCAATCGCCTGTTCACCGGGCTTCAGGCCGCCCGGCTCCCACCAGTTCGTGCGCTGTTCGAGCAGCGACCAGGCGTTCATGCGCTCGCGGTGCCATTGCTTCGTGTCGGGCAATTCCTGATAGCGGCCGTAGATGACGACGCTTCGCCAGCTCTTTCGGTCCGCTGCCGTGTCGATCTGCAGGCAGACGCGGGGATTGGCCCGCATCCAGTCGATCTTCCGCCCGGGCATCGAGAATCCATAGAGCCTGTTGGCGGCAAAGGCATATTGGATGGGCACGACATAGGGTTGGCCATCCCGGACGCACCCGAGACGGGCGATGTGGTTCTCGGCGACGAGGTCGATGCATTCCTGCCGCGACATTTCCCGGATCAACATGAAGCTCTCCTTTTGAAAGAGGTCATCTGGCACCAGTGTCTGCCTGTCAGGAGAACAGGCATTGATCTGGCTCAATTCGGGCTTTCGGACCTCCAGCGTCGAAAATTGTCGGGCGCGAGCGGAATAAACCGCCCGACGCCCCGTTTGCCCTCCCACGAAATCAGCCCGGTGGCTTCCGTGCGGCGCGGTTGCCGCGCGCGAACCTGGGCCAGCAAAAAGGGAGCGTAGCTATGACCATCAGCCCGGTGATCGCTTCGGAGAAAGACCTCGTCACCCTGAACGCGGCGGTAGCGGAACGCGTTGACGGCCACATGCCTGTGAGCCAGGTGCGCCTGCTCGTCGGCGCGATGCTCGTCGCCTTTGCCGCCGTCCTCATCTTCCTCGCGGCCGACGGCCTGGCGCTGCCGATGCGTCTTTCGCTGATGGTGTTTGCGACGACGCTGATCTGCTGGACCATCTTCGACCTGCCGGAAACGCCGGTGGCGCTTGCCGGGGCTGCGGCATTGGCGGTGACCGGCGCCGTCGGCGAAGAGGCGGTCTATGCCGCTCTCGGCAACGACATCGTCTGGCTGATGATGGCGGCATCGGTGATTGCGGCGGTGTTGCAGGCATCCGGCCTCGTCGAGCGACTGGCCTTCCGGCTGCTCGCCCGCTTCCGCCACGTCAGCCGGCTGTTCTGGTTGGTGACACTGACGATCTTTGCGACCGCCTTCATCATTCCCTCGACCTCGGCGCGGGCGGCGATCTTCATGCCGGTCTTCCTGGGGCTTGCCTCGACCATCGGCCGCCCCGGCATCACCCGCGCGCTGGCCCTCCTGTTTCCGTCGGTGATCCTGCTTTCGGCGGCCGCCTCGCTCACCGGCGCCGGCGCCCATCTCGTCGCCGTCGACTTCATCCGCCGCAGCGGCGGCGAAGCGCCGGGTTTTCTCGGCTGGGCCTTGCTTGCAGCACCCTTCGCGCTGCTGACGAGCCTGATTGCCTGCGGCCTGATCCTGCGCTTCTTCCTCGACGATGCCGATCGCAACTGGCGCCTCGACCTGCCGGCCGCGCCGACGGAGAAGCGTCCGTTTTCCGCGCGGGACAAGGCGATCCTCGCCGTCACGGCGGCCACCGTCGTCGCGCTTGCGACCTCGGACCTGCATGGCATCGCGCTGCCGGTCGTCGCCCTCGTCGGCGCGCTGATCCTGGCGTCGGAGAAGATCTCCGGCATGCCGTTCCGCAAGGCGCTGAAGGGGGTCGAGTGGAACCTGCTTCTGTTCCTCGCCGGCACCCTCGTCATCGGCGAGGCCCTGCTTTCGACCGGAACGGCGACCGAGCTTGCCGACCGCCTGATCGGCGCCTTCGGCCAGATCGGCAAGCCGCCGGCATGGATGGTCGTGCTTCTCGCCATCGCGGTGGCGACCTTTGCCCATATCGTCATTGCCTCGCGAACGGCGCGGGCGACGGTGCTCATCCCGGCCGTCGCGCTGCCGCTGGCGGGCTTCGGGGTCAGCCCCGCCAGCCTGATCATGGTGACAGCCATAGGTAGTGGCTTCTGCCAGACGCTGATGGTTTCGGCCAAGCCCGTCGCACTCTTCGGAGGCATGGAACCACCCGCCTTCAGCCCGTCCGATCTCCTGCGCCTGGCCTTGATGTTGGCTCTCCCGTTCATCGCGCTGCTTGCCCTGTTCGCGCTTATGATCTGGCCGGCGGTGGGGTTGGAAGCATGACGCTAAGTATCTGATATAGAGTATTTTAAAGAGCCGAAGCGGCTATCGCTTCGGCTCTTTTTCTTTTCTTTTCGCAAAAGAAGGAATTCTGCATTTCGGCCGGAATAAACACCGCGGGCCGCCGTTTCTCCCCTGCATCCGCATTGTCACAAAAGTGCAAGGAGATTGTCACATGTCACTTACCATTCTGGTTGCACCGTCCGGTTTCAAGGAAAGCCTGTCGGCCGAGGAAGCTGCCGACTGCATCGAGAAAGGCGTGCTGCGCGCCTGCCCGAACGCTGAGGTCATCAAGGTGCCCATGGTCGACGGCGGCGAAGGTTTCACCAAGGCGCTGGTTGCGATCACCGGCGGCAGCCTGCACGAACTGACGGTCACCGGTCCGCTCGGCGAGCCCGTCGCCTCGCATTTCGGCTTCCTCGGCGGCCAGTCCGAGCGCACTGCCGTCATCGAAATGGCTGCGGCCGCCGGTTTGCGGCTGGTGCCGCGCGATCGCCGCAATCCCTGCATCACCACCAGCTACGGCGTCGGCGAACTGATCCGGGCGGCGCTCGACGCCGGGGCGCGCCGCATCCTGCTTGGCTGCGGCGACAGCGGCATCAATGACGGCGGCGCCGGCATGGCCGCAGCGCTCGGCGTGAAACTGCTCGACCGGGAGGGCAAGCCGCTTGCGCCCGGCGGGGCGGCGCTCGCGTCGCTGGCGCGCATCGACATTTCGGGCCGCGATCCGCGCCTCGCCGAAGTGCGCATCGACGCGGCCGTGAACTGGCACAATGTGCTGCTCGGCGAGCGTGGCGTTGCCCGCGTTTTCGGGCCGCAGAAGGGCGCGACGCCCGAGCAGGTGGAACTGCTGGCGGCGGCGATGGAGACCTATGCCGCCGCCATCGGGCAGACGACCGGCATCGCCGTCGGCGACGCGCCGGGGGCGGGCGCATCCGGCGGCCTCGGTGCGGCTGTCATGGGGCTGCTCGGCGGGGCGCTGCACCCGCGCTACGACATCGTCATGCGCTATCTCGAACTCGACGGCATGATCGCCAAGGCTGACCTGGTGATCACCGCCGAAGGCAGCCTCGACGGCCAGACGCCGTTCGGCAAGGTGCCGGCCGAGGTCGGGCACAGGGCCAAGGAGGCGGGCCGCCCGGTCATTGCGCTCGCCGGAACGATCGGCAAGGGCGTCGCGCTGAACTTCGACCATGGCATCGACGCCTTCGCTTCGATCCTGAAGGCGCCCTGCACCCTCGACGATGCCATCAACGCCGCGCCGAAACTGCTCGTGCGCGCCGCGGAAGACGCAGTCCGCATGGTGCGCGTCGGCATGCTCCTCAACGAACGCGGCCTTGCCGCCTGACGAAGCGGCCACAGCTCTGGCGGGGCGGCGGCGCTGCCGTCTCCCGCCGGAGCCGCGCGGCGCTCGCGCCAGGAGAGGCCGTCGGGCGAAGCGCTGGACGTTTTCGTCGCGCCGCCATGCAATCGCCAAGGTTGCTCTCGCAGTCTGCGCACCACTGCATCACCGATCACGGGGGCCGATTTCCAATGACGAACGGATGGGAGGAATCTGCGCAAGCCTGGATTTTCGGGCTGGGCGCCGAGGGGGATTTTGCGCGGCGCTTCGTGCTCGATGCGCCCATGCTTGAGAGGGCGCGGCAAGGCGGAGCAAGGACTGTCCTGGACGTCGGGTGCGGCGAGGGCCGGTTCTGCCGGCTGCTTGCGGCAGAGGGGATGCGCGCGGTCGGCATTGATCCCGCCGAGACGCTTGTCAGCCAGGCGCGACGACTGCATCCCGATGGTGATTACCGCATCGCACAGGCCGAAGAGCTGCCTTTCGAGCATGCGACTTTCGATCTCGTCGTTGCCTATCTCAGCCTTATCGACATTCCCGATGTGCGGGCGGCGATCGGCGAGATGAACCGGGTGCTCCGCCCGGGCGGTCATCTGCTGATCGCTAACCTGACCAGCTTTTACAGCGCCAGCAACCCGACCGGCTGGCGCGATGGCGCCGATGGCAATCGCAGTTTCATGATCGATCACTACATGGACGAACGGTCCGACTGGATCGGCTGGGGCGATCTGCGGGTGATGAACTGGCACCGGCCGCTCAGCACCTACATGTCGCTTCTGCTGGGAGCGGGCCTGCAGTTGCGCTCCTTCGACGAACCACTGCCGCACGGCGGCGACTCGGAACAGAGGGACCTCTTTCGAAGGGTCCCCTCGTTCCTGGTCATGGATTGGCAAAAGCCATAGCCGGCCAGCGCCGTTTCCCGGCGCTTGCGGTGTGCACGCGGACTAGGAGCGGCAGAGCTCGCGGGCGTTCAAGACACCCCAGCCGAAGACGGGATCCTTGCCCGGGGCGCCGAGATCCTGCGTCGTCTCGGTGACGAGTCCCGCGATTTCTTCGGCCGAGAGATTGGGGTGCGATGCCCTGAGAATGGCCGCGGCGGCGGTGACGAAGGGGGCGGCAAAGGAGGTGCCGGTCTTCGGTGCGGCTCCCTCGATCGAGGCCGCCGTCCAGACGCTGGTGCCGAGTGCGGCGACATCGATATGGTCGCCTCGTCCAGCACGGCGATAGGGCCTGAAGTTGCGGTCGACAGCGGTGACCGCGATCATCGCCGGATAGGCGGCCGGGTAGACGGGCTTTGCCCGCGGGCCGTCATTGCCGGCGGCTGCCACCTGGATGATGTTCCGCTCGGCAACGAGTGCGACCGTCTTTTCGAGCAGCAGATTGTGCGGCCCGGAGAGGCTCATATTGATGACCGTGACATTGCGCGAGGCCAGCAGATCGATGGCGCGCACCAGATCGTAGGTCTCTGCGATGTCGGTCTCGCCTGCTTTGCGCTGGAAGGCGTCGACGGCGATCAGATGGGCATTGCCGAGCAGGCCCGGCGCACGGCTGTCGCTCCGCCCGGCGATCAGGGCTGCGACTGCGGTCCCGTGCTGGCGGCCGGATTCCGGTGCCTCCTCATCCGCCAGCCTGACGATGTCGAGTCTGACGTCCTTGAGCGAGGGATGGGCGGGGTTGATCGCTGTGTCGATCAGCCCGATGGGACCGGCGGCCGTGCAGGCCGCGCCGGCATCGGGCCAGCCGATGGCGGTGCGGACGAGCGCACAGCCGCCATCGGCGCAAGGCGCTGGTGAAGCCGCGCCTTCGTTCGGCTCAAAGTAATGGTTGAGGTCCGCGATCGCGCCGGGCGTCGCATCCGCGACCTGCTGGCGGGCATTCTCGAGCGTCATGCCGCGGGGAACGCCGAGTTTGACGATCTCGGTGCTGGAAAGGCCTACGGGCTCCCTTTCGCGCACCGCGAAGCCGCTTTCCTGAAGGCGCTGGATGGCCGCATCGTTGAGGCCGAGCGCGATGATTTCGCCGGGAACATGGGTTGCGCGGCGGGCTGGCGGACGCTGGCGCACGACACGCCGCTCCGGCGTCGCGCGAAAGAGATCAAGCAGATTGCCGCCACCGCGCCAGGTGTCGCTCGAGTTGCGATCGCTTGAACCGCGCGACGAGCCACCGCCGCCATCATCATCGTCGTCATCGTCCGCCTGGGCCTGGCTGACCCAGGCAAAGCGAACGGCCGAATTGCCGTCGCCGCCGCCAAAGGAGAGGTCCCCTGCGCCCGCTGCCAGGCCGCACAACGACAGGACGGTCAGTCGAAACAGACGGTTTTTCAAGGCTCTCTCCTTGTGTAGCGGCATCCGAAAACGAAAGCTTACCGTGAACGAAAGGACCATAAGTGGTGACTTTCGGGTGCACTTCCCATAACGCTCAACGGATGAATGGACAAATTATTCCACCGGTGACGAAGGGCGGCGCCGAAAGGAGCGCGCGATGAGCGATCCGACCATCGCCTTTGGCGAGCGCCTGGTCGCGTTTCTGCCGAACCTGCGCCGCTTTGCCATTTCGCTTTGCCGGTCGCGGGACGTGGCCGACGATCTGGTGCAGGCCGCCTGCGAAAAGGCGCTTGCCGGTTCTGACCGCTTCGAGCAAGGCACGCGCTTCGACGCTTGGATGTTCCGCATCCTGCGCAATCTCTGGATCGACCAGCTGCGCCGGCAGAAGACCGCCGGCCCGACGGAAGAGATCGAGGCGCAGGCTGAACTTGCCGTTCCCTCCGGCGAGGCCGGGAGTGAGGCGCGCATGGCGCTGAAGAGCGTGGCGGCGGCGATCGACGGCCTGGTGCTGGAACAGCGCGAAGTGCTGATCCTCACCTGCGTCGAGGAGCTTTCCTACAAGGAGGCAGCCGAGGTCCTCGGCATTCCGATCGGAACCGTCATGAGCAGGCTTGCCCGGGCGCGCAAAAATCTTGCGGAGGCAACGGGAATAGAACCGCCGGTCGCGCGTTCACAGGACATGAGAGGCGGGACAAGATGAGCGACACGGAATTCAGCGATGAGATCTTGATGGCGTTTGCCGACGGCGAACTCGACGAGGAGACGACGCGCCGTGTCGAGGCGGCGTTGGAAACGGACGACGACGTGATGGCGCGCGTCGCGATGTTCATGGAAACGCGCGCCGCGGCAAGCGAGGCGCTGAAGCCGGTGCTCGACGAGCCGGTACCGGACGAACTGGTTGCCAAGGTGCGCGCCATGGCGGCGGCGAGCGGCGCAGCGCGCGCGGCGGATGCACCGACGGCAGCCGGCGACAATGTCGTGGCCTTCCGGCGCCCTGCCGATCAGCCGGCGTCGCCGCGTGGTGGCCCGTCGCGGCTGCTGATGGCGATGGCCGCTTCCTTGCTCGTCGTCGTTGGCGGCGCCGGCGGCTACCTGCTTCGCGGCGGCGGGCTGGCGGATGCCGGCTCGGTACACGTGGCCGGCACAGTCGGCCCGGCGCTCTCTGCCATCCTCGACCAGGCAGCCTCGGGAGAAGACGTTGCTGTTGGCGAAGGGAAGGGGACGGTGCGGCTGGTGTCGGCCTTCGAGCTCGGCTCGGGGCAGCTCTGCCGCGAATACGAACTCACGCAGCCCGGCGAACCCGGCCTCGTTTCGGTCGCATGCCGAAGGGCCAACGTCTGGCAGACGCGGCTCGCCGTCGCCAGGCCGGAGGGCGGCGACGGATACGCGCCCGCCTCGTCGCTCGAGACCGTCGATGCCTTCCTGACCTCGATCGGTGCCGGGCAGCCGCTCGATGCGGACGCCGAGAAGAAGGCGCTCGCCGCTTCGAAGTGAGCGCGTGATGTTGAGGCATCCGCGCGGGGTGCCGAGCCTCTGCCCTGCTAGAGCGGGACCGAAAGCCCGACCTTCACCGGATCCATCGTCACGAAAGTGCGAAAGCGCTTGATGTTCGCATTGCCGAAGAACATGCGGCGGGTGAAGGCCTCGTAGTCGGCCATGGTCGGCACGATGACGACGAGCATGAAATCGACATCGCCGGTCACGTAATAGCATTGCTGCACTTCGGGTGCCGCGGTAAATGCCGCTTTCGCCGCGTCGAGCAGCGCGATCTGCTCGCTCTCGACCTCCACCTCCACCAGGATCGTCAGCGCCTGGTTGACGCTGACCGGATCGATCAGCGCGACATTGGCGCGGATGACGGCTGCTTCCTCCATGCGCTTGATCCGCCGCTGGACGGCTGGCGCCGACAGATTGACCGCCTCGCCGATCTGGCGTTGCGGCGTCGTGTTGTCCTTCTGCAGGATGGCAAGGATCGCGAGATCGAAACGATCGAGCTCGACCTGGGGTTTCTTCGACGGGGCCATCCGGTGCCTTTCGGTTCGCGGGGTCGGAGCGGCTGCGCGCAACACACCATGCGTCGGCCCCTCAGCTTTACAAACTTGCATCCATGCATCTCATTTAGAGCGCAATTCTCGGCAGCGATGAAATAGATTTTCGTGAACCTACGGAGATTGCACCATGTTTCTTGCCAATACCCTTGCCGAATTCGGCCGCCCCCTGCTGCCCGAAGATGCGGAGATGCTGTCGCTCGCGGCCGCCGCCGATGTCGAACAACAGCTCGCCCGGCGTCCCGATCACAGGCCGACACCGCTTCATGCCTTGCCCGCTCTGGCCGGTGAACTCGGTCTTGCCGGCGTCTTCGTCAAGGACGAGGGGTATCGTCTGGGACTCGGCAGCTTCAAGGCGCTCGGCGGTTCCTATGCGGTGATCCGGCTGGTGGTCGAGGAGGCGGAACGGCGCCTCGGCCGCAGTGTCGATCCTGACGAGCTGGAACAGCCCGAGGTCCGGGCGATTGCCGCGGCGATGACGTTTGGCTGTGCCACCGACGGCAATCACGGCCGCTCGGTCGCCATGGGCGCCAGGCTGGTCGGTGCGAAATCGGTCATCTTCGTGCATGCGGGCGTCAGCGAGAAGCGCATCGACGCGATCGCTGCTTACGGCGCCGAGATCGTTCGGGTCGCCGGGACCTATGACGATTCCGTGCGCGAGGCAGCAAGGGTTTGCGACGACAACGGCTGGACGGTCGTCTCGGACACGACATGGTCGGGCTACGAGTACATTCCCGGCCTGGTGATGCAGGGCTATACGGCGCTGCTCAGCGAGGCGCTGCGGCAGATGGAGGAGCCGCCGACCCATGTGTTCGTGCAGGCCGGCGTCGGCGGCATCGCCGCGGCCACCGCCGGACATCTGGCCGTGCGCTATGGGGCGGAGCGGCCGCGTTTCGTCGTTGTCGATCCGGCCCGCGCGGCCTGTCTCTACGAGAGCGCGAGCGCCGGCCGTCCCGTCAAGGTGGAGCATGGCGAGCCGACGATCATGGCGATGCTCGAATGCTACGAGCCGTCGCTCGTTGCCTGGCGTATCCTGTCGCGTGTCGCCGATGCCTTCATGACCGTCGAGGAGGAGGACGCCGTTTCGGTCATGAACCGGCTGGCGCGGCCGCAGCGCGCCGACCCGGCGATCGTCTCAGGCGAAAGCGGCGGCGTCGGCCTGGCGGGGCTGCTTGCGGTGGCCCGCGATCCGGCGCTGCGCCAAGCGCTCGGATTGACCGCGCAGTCGCGCGTCTTCGTCATCAATACCGAGGGCGCGACTGATCCTGAGCGCTACGCCGCCCTTGTCGGCCTGTCGTCCGAAGCTGTCGCGAACACACCGAACGAGAGAGGGTGACCCATGACGGGAATGGATTTCGACCGGCTTCAGAAGGACATGACCACCTGGCGTCGCGACCTGCACGCCCACCCGGAGTTCGGCTTCGAGGAACAGCGCACCGCGTCCTTCGTGGCGTCGAAGCTTCGGGAGTTCGGGCTCGACGAGGTGGTGGAAGGCGTCGGCGGCACCGGTGTCGTCGGCCGGCTGAAACGCGGCAGCGGCAACCGCGCTGTCGCACTTCGGGCCGACATGGATGCGCTGCGCATAGCGGAGCAGGGAGAGCTTTCCTACCGATCGACGAAGCCCGGCACCATGCATGCCTGCGGCCATGACGGTCACACGGCGATGCTGCTCGGCGCCGCCAGGATGCTTTGCGAAGACGGCGGTTTCGATGGTACCGCGTGCTTTATCTTCCAGCCGGCGGAGGAGTGGGGCAAGGGCGCGCTCGCGATGCTTGAAGACGGCCTGATGGAGCGTTTCCCCTTCGACGAGATCTACGGTCTGCACAACATGCCGGGGCTGCCGGTCGGCCGTTTCGAGACCCGCGTCGGCGCGATCATGTCGGCGGAGGACAATTTCGAGATCGTGCTGAAGGGCGTCGGCGGGCATGCGGCCCGGCCGCACTGGGGCAACGAGACGCTGGTCGCCGCCTGCGCCACCGTCGTCAATCTGCAGACAATCGTTTCGCGCCGCCTGTCGCCGACCGATATCGGCGTCGTCTCGGTGACCGAGCTTCTGACCGACGGCACGCGCAATGCCTTGCCCGGTCTCGCCCGCATTCTCGGCGATGCCCGCAGCTTCCGTCCCGAGGTCAGCGCCAAGATCGAGGCGGAGATGCGCGTGATCGCCAAAGGCACGGCGGATGCCTATGGCTGCGAGGTCGAGGTCAACTACACGCGCGAATTCGTGCCGCTCACCAACGACCCCACCTTGACCGGTCATGCCTTTGCTGCGGCCGAAGCGGTGTTCGGGGCGGAGAATGTCGCAACCGCCGCCGAGCCGATGACCGGTTCGGAGGATTTCGCGCGCTTCCTCGAGCACGTGCCGGGCTGCTTCGTCTTCATCGGCAACGGCGAGGCGTCGGCGCCGCTGCACAATCCGCGTTACGACTTCAACGACGAGGCCCTGATCTTCGGTGCCCGCTACCACGCCGAAATCGTCAGGCAGAGACTGGCCCCGGCCGACAGCCAGTCATGAGCAGAAATTCAAATGAAAGCAGGACAGAGATGCCAGTTTCTTCCATCGACGCTGTGCGGCTGATCGGCCGCATCCGTGAACTCGGCGAAATCGGCCGCGATGCGGAGGGGCGACTGACCCGGCTTGCCGGGTCCGACAACGACAAGGCCGGTCGCGATCGCCTTGTCGCCTGGATCGAGGCGGCAGGACTCGACGTTGCGGTCGACCGTATCGGCAACATCTTCGGCATCTGGCGCGGCGAGGAGAACCGCGGCGAAGGGCCGATCATGCTCGGCTCGCACATCGATACGGTCATCAATGCCGGCATCTATGACGGATGTTATGGCGTACTCGCCGCGCTCGAAGTAATCGAGACGCTGAAGGACCGTGGCGTGACGCCGGCCCGACCGATCGTCGTTGCCGCCTTTACCAATGAGGAGGGCGTGCGTTTTGCGCCCGACATGCTCGGCTCGCTCGTCTATGTCGGCGGCCTGCCGCTGGACGCAGCGCTCGCGACCATCGGCACGGATGGCTCGTCGCTGGGCGAGGAACTCGAGCGGATTGGCTATGCCGGCAACGTCGAGCCGGGCTTCCTTGCGCCCCACGCCTATGTCGAGCTCCATATCGAGCAGGGGCCGGTGCTGCAGCGCGAGGGCTTTGCGATCGGTGCCGTCGAGAACCTGCAGGGCATTTCCTGGCAGCGCGTCACGATCGATGGCATTGCCAACCACGCCGGCACCACGCCGATGGCTATGCGCAGCGATGCCGGTCTTGCCGCCGCCCGCGTTGGCCTGCTTCTGCGCGAGCATATCGCCCGGTCGAACGCGCCGAGTGTCGCGACCATCGGCACCATGCGTTTCGAGCCCGACGCGATCAACGTCATCCCATCGCGTGCCGTCTTCACCGTCGATCTGCGCGATCCGGACGAGGATCGGCTGCAGGCGCTCGAAGCGGCGTTTTCGGACTTTCTGGTGCGCATCGGCGCGGAAGAGGGGGTTACGATCTCGGTCGAGCGGCTTGCACGCTTCCAGCCGGTCGTCTTCGACCAGGGCATCGTCGAGGCGATCGAGGCTTCGGCCAGCGCGCGAGGCCTCAAGAGCCGGCGCATGACCTCTGGCGCCGGTCATGATGCCCAGATGATCGCCCGCATCGCGCCGACGGCGATGATCTTCGTCCCAAGCCGCGACGGCATCAGCCACAATCCGCGCGAACACACGGAGCCGGGCGATCTGGTGGCCGGCGCCAACGTGCTGCTCGATGTGGTCGAGCGGATTGCTTGCAGCGGCTGGAAAGGCAGATAGGAACGGGCGCGGTTTTCACGTATCAGAACCCGTCTCTGCACGCACATCCGGAGTCCGGTGTCGAGAAAGAGCGCAGGTCCCCTTCGTTGCCACGAAGTTGACCTCAATTCAGCGGCCTCAATTCGTGTGAGTGTTCTTCTGTCGGGCAGACGATTGAGGCTGGCTCTGTTCGCCATCCTTTTCCGGCGTCTGACGGAAAAGGTTCAGGAAATTGCTGCCGCCGTGCCAAACGTTGCCGCTTGGTCCGTAATCCCGTTGGTCGCGCCCGGATGAGTGGTGCTCGCTAGGGCTATCGCCGTCGCTATCGCTGTCGCTATCGCTATCGCTATCGCTATCGCTAACGGCAGCACCTCCGCCGCCTGCGCCGGTACCGCCGGGCTCAAGGCCGGGCTCAGGGCCTGCGCCGCTACCGTCGCCGGTGCCCCAATCGCCGCCACCCCCATGGCCGCCACCCCCATGGCCGACACCTTCTGTGCCGTTGCTTCCGCCGCCCTCGCCGCTTTCGCCACCCTGGTCGCTGCCGCCTGTGCCGGTTTCACCATTCCCACCGCCGGTATCGGCGCCGTCCGCATGGGCGGCGGAAATCCAGGAAAAACCCGCGGCTAAACTGCCGTCATCGTTAAGGTGTGGCAAATCTCCGGCCAGTGCCGCAAGGCCGCCTATCGACAGGGCCGTCAGTCTCAGCAGGCGCGTCCTCAAGTCTTTCTCCTCGTAAACGGCGTTACTCGTCGTCTTGCAAGGCGTCGCAGAAGATCGCAGCCTGGCATGAATGACGGGTTCGCCGGCGGCGACTTTTGCGTGAGCCTTACATATCGTTCAACCGCTGAGGGGGCAAGCCATTCCCCCAGGGGCCCAGCATCCGCCTTGCCGTCGGGAGGGAGTACGAGGCGTCCCTCCCGACGTGTTGCGCCTTAACTCTTAGGCTTCGACCTCAGCGACCGGCATATAGAGGTCGCCGCCCTCGCGGTACTTTGCCGCCATCGCCTCCAGCCCTTCCTTCTGCGCTTCGGCCCTGATGTCGTGTGAGATCCGCATCGAGCAGAATTTCGGACCGCACATGGAGCAGAAATGCGCGACCTTGTGCGCCTCCTTCGGCAGCGTCTCGTCGTGGAAGTTGCGGGCGGTCTCCGGGTCGAGCGAGAGGTTGAACTGGTCCTCCCAGCGGAACTCGAAGCGCGCGCGCGACAGCGCGTCGTCGCGCACCTGGGCTGCCGGATGGCCCTTGGCGAGATCGGCGGCATGGGCGGCGATCTTGTAGGTAATGACGCCGACCTTGACGTCGTTGCGGTCGGGCAGGCCGAGATGCTCCTTCGGCGTGACGTAGCAGAGCATAGCGGTGCCGAACCAGCCGATCATCGCCGCGCCGATACCTGAGGTGATGTGGTCGTAGCCCGGCGCAATGTCCGTCGTCAGCGGTCCGAGCGTGTAGAACGGCGCTTCCCCGCAGACGGCGAGCTGCTTGTCCATGTTCTCCTTGATCTTGTGCATCGGCACGTGGCCGGGGCCCTCGATCATCACCTGACAATCCTTGGCCCAGGCGATCTTCGTCAATTCGCCGAGCGTTTCGAGTTCGGCAAATTGCGCCGCGTCGTTGGCATCGGCAATCGAGCCGGGGCGCAGGCCGTCGCCGAGCGAGAAGGAGACGTCATAGGCGCGGCAGATGTCGCAGATCTCCTCGAAATGCTCGTAAAGGAAGCTCTCGCGATGGTGATGCAGACACCATTTGGCCATGATCGAGCCGCCGCGCGAGACGATGCCGGTGACGCGGTCGACGGTGAGCGGAATGTAGTGCAGCCGCACGCCGGCATGGATGGTGAAGTAGTCGACGCCCTGTTCGGCCTGCTCGATCAGCGTGTCGCGGTAGACCTCCCAGTTGAGATCCTCGGCAATGCCGTTGACCTTCTCCAGCGCCTGGTAGAGCGGCACGGTGCCGATCGGAACCGGCGAATTGCGGATGATCCACTCGCGGATGTTGTGGATGTTGCGGCCGGTCGAAAGATCCATGACCGTATCGGCGCCCCAGCGCGTCGCCCAGACCATCTTCTCGACCTCCTCGGCCATCGACGAGGTGACGGCGGAGTTGCCGATATTGGCGTTGATCTTCACCAGGAAGTTTCGGCCGATGATCATCGGTTCGGATTCCGGATGGTTGATGTTGGCCGGTAGAATTGCCCGGCCGCTGGCGATCTCCTGGCGCACGAACTCCGGCGTCACGTGATCGGGGACATGGGCGCCGAAGCTCTCGCCGTCGCGGACTTTCGCACGCGCTGCGTCGCGGCCGAGGTTCTCGCGGATCGCGACGAACTCCATCTCCGGCGTGATGATGCCGGCGCGGGCATAGGCAAGCTGCGTCACCGCCCTTCCGCCCGTCGCCTTCAGCGGCACATGCTGGAACGGGAAGGTCGGCGTCAGCCGGTCGCCCGTGGCAAAGCCGTTGTCCTCCGGCCGGACGATTCGCCCTTCGTAGCTCTCCACGTCGCCGCGGCCGACGATCCAGTTGCGGCGCAGCCGCGGCAGCCCGTCCTCGATGCGGATCTCCGCATCGTCGGCGGTATAGGCACCGGAGGAATCATAGACCGTGACCGGCGGTTCGCCGGAGGTTGGGTGCAGAGCGATCTCGCGCATCGGCACGCGGATATCCGGATGGAGAACACCCGGCTTGTGGACTTTCCGGGAGGCCGGCAGCGGGCCTTGGGTGACCGCGAGGGCTGCGGGTTTGGTGGCAATATTCATGACGAGGCTCCAAGTTTGCGATTGGAGACCCAGTTCTGATGCCGGAAGGATGAAAGACGCTCCGCCAGGTGCTCACCGCACGGAATCCTGGCTTCGATATCTGCACCGTCCCTACGCCAGTATGAACTGGATCAGGTTCAACGGGTCACTGCGCCACAGCCGGGAAACCGGCCATCCAGCAGAATCTCAGCCCCTTGCGGGACCCCCCTGGTGAATGCCTAGATGATAGCCATCGAACGGCCTTGGTCGTCAAGCGTGAATTCGCCCGCCGATGAAGATGCACCTATTGCGTGCATTTTCGCAATTGGGTTCGATACTAGCGCTCGGCCTTTTCCGGCGTGCCGCGCCCGGCGTAATCGGCGCGGTTGATGCCGTGGCGCTGGAGCTTGTCGTAGAAGGTCTTGCGCGGAATGCCGAGCGCTTCGATCGTCGCCTTGACGTCGCCGCGCTGGGCGCGCAGCGCCTCCTTCAGGATCTCCGCCTCATAGCGTTCAAGCCGTTCCGGCAGCGCAGATCCGGGCTGTTCGACCGGCGCAGAAGGCTGTCCGAGCGGCCCTTCGACGCCCAGCGCCACGCGTTCGGCAAAGTGCGAGAGCTCGCGCACGTTGCCCGGCCAGGCATGGCTCATCAGGTGCCGTTGCACCGCCGGCGAGATCGCGGGAACATCGCGCTTGAAGCGTTCGGCCGCCCGCGTCAGGAAATGCGAAAAGAGCAGCGGAACATCGTCGCGGCGTTCGCGCAGCGGCGGGATTGACAGCGTTACCACGTTCAATCGGAAGTAGAGGTCCTCGCGGAAGTCGCCGCGTTGCGCCGGATCGCCGAGATCGATCTTGGCGGCGGCGATGACCCTGATGTCGACGGGACGGACCTGGTTGGTGCCGAGCGGCGTGATCTCGCGGGCCTCGAGCACGCGCAGCATCTTCACCTGGGTTGCCGGCGGCATGGCCTCGATCTCGTCCAGGAACAGCGTGCCGCCGCTCGCATGTTCGATCCGGCCGATGCGCTTCTTCAAGGCGCCGGTGAAGGCGCCCGGTTCATGGCCGAAGAGTTCGCTTTCGATCACCGTTTCCGGCAGCGCACCGCAGTTCAGCGCCACGAAATTACCGTTGCGACGCCGGCTCCAGTTGTGGAGCAGGCTCGCCACCACTTCCTTGCCGCTGCCGGTTTCGCCGGCGACGAGCACGTCGACGTCGGTATCGGCGATATGCCGGATCGTCTGGCGCAGCCGTTCCATGACGGGCGTCTGGCCGATCAGCGGCAGGCTGTCGCCGGCCGTCTCCGCCGCCCGTTTCAGCGCGCGGTTCTCCATGACCAGTTTCCGCTTTTCCAGCGCCCGGCGGACGCTCTGCACCAGCCGGTCGGCGGCGAAGGGTTTGGGGATGAAGTCGTAGACACCGTCCTGCAGCGCCTGGACCGCCATCGGGATGTCGCCATGGCCGGTCACCAGGATCACCGGCAGGTCCGTATCGAAGGCGGCGATACGGCGATAGAGCGCCAGACCGTCCATGCCGGGCATACGGATATCGCTGACGACGATGCCGTCGAAGTCGCCATCAAGCCTCTCCAGCGCCTCGGTGGCGCTGGCAAACGAGGTGACTGCCAGGCCGGCGAGTTCCAGCGTCTGCGTCATCGCCTTGCGCAGATGGTTGTCGTCGTCGACGAGATAGACGGTCGGCTGCATCGCTCAGGCCCTCTTCAGGCGCACCGTGAAGACGGTGCCCTTGTCGCTGGTTTCGACCGTGATATCGCCGCCATAATCGGCGACGATCTCCTTGGAGATGGCAAGGCCGAGCCCGAGCCCGTCGTCCTTCGAGGTGTTGAACGGCGTGAACAGATCCTCGCGGATGTGTGGCGGAATGCCCGGGCCGTTATCGCCAACGACGAGCGAAACCGTGCCGGAGGGGCTGTCCTCACAGCGCACACGGATCTCGGCGTCGCCGCGCTCCCCGAGCGCTTCCAGCGCGTTCTGCAACAGATTGATCAGCACCTGTTCGAGCCGGATGCGGCTGCCGAGCACGCTGAGGCCATTTTCCGGCAGGTCGATGACGATCGCATCCATGCGGCCGGCAAAGCGGCTGCGCAGCAGCATCATTGCCCCCTCGATCACGTCGCGCATCGGTGTCGGCTCGGCGACAAAGCGACCCTTGCGGGCGAAGCTTCTAAGCTCGTCGGTGATGGTGCCGACGCGGTCGGTGAGTTCGGCGATGCTGACGAGGTTTTCGACCGCCGTCTGCTGCTGGCCGCGATCGAGGAACGTGCGGGCGTTGTCGGCATAGGCGCGGATGGTGGCGACCGGCTGGTTGATTTCGTGCGCGACGCCGGCGGCCACCTGGCCGAGGATCGCCAGCCGGTTGGCCTGGACCAGCTCCTGCTGAACTGCCTGCAGCTTTTCGCCGGTGCGCCGGTGATCGGCGATCTCCGTTTCGAGATGATCGCGGGCAAGGCTGAGGTCATGGGTGCGTTCCGCCACGCGGACCTCCAGTTCGTCGCGCGCGGCGCGCTCCCTCGTGGCGACCAGTGTCAGGGCCTGGCGTCGGCGCAGCAGGAAAGCGGCGAGCGCCAGCAGCGGCACGACGACGGCGAGCGCGAGAAGCCGCGCTTCTCGCGTTGCCGCCGCGATCGCGCCATCGAGTGGTGCCAGTTGTTCCAGCCGCCAGCTCGTCGTCGGAACCATGGTCTCGACCCGCAGGAACCGCCGTTCGCTGTCGCCGGGCAAGAGCGCGCGCAACTCGCTGGAACCGTCGCTCGTCGGCTCGATGTCGCGGAAGGGTAGCGGCAGCAGCGAGGCGTCGCCGAATTGCAGGCTGTCGCGGATCGCAGCGACGCGATCGCGCGGAATGGCCCGGGTCGTCATGAAGCGCCAGGATGGGAAACTGGTGATCAGCACGATGCCGCGCCGGTCGGTGACATAGACCGGCTTGCCGGTGGCGAGCCATTCGGATTCCACGTCGTCGAACTCGAGCTTGGCGACGACGACGCCGATCGGGCCGTCGGGGCCCTGGACCCGGCGGGAGATATAGAGGCCGGGCCGCTTGCTGACGTTGCCCATGGCGAAATGCTCGGCCTTGCCGTCGCGCATCGCCATGCGGAAATATTCACGAAAGGCATAGTCGTTGCCGACGAAGCTCGTCGGCTCGCGCCAGTTGCTGGCAGCGACGGCGATGCCGTCGGTGCCGATCACGTAGATGACAGCGGCATCCGTATTGGCGGCGAGCGCCTGCAGCTTCTCGTCCAGCCGCTGCAGGGTCTCTGTGCTGCGGGTCGAAAGTGCCGCCTTGACCTCGACATCGTCGGCCAGCACCAGCGGTGTCGAGCGCTGGCGTTCCAAGACGGCGCGCAGCAGCGACGCCTTCAGATTGGCATCGATCCGGCTCTGGGCGTCGACCGTTTCCAGTGCCCGGGCGCGGCCATACGCGCCGGCGAGAAGGAGTGCTGCGACCAGCAACGCGACGGCGAGGCCGGCAAATGCCAACCAGCTGCGGCGCATGGACCGGTCGAGATCTGCCAGGTCGAAGGGGGTGGACGGGGGCTTGAACATGGGTCTGATTGTGCATGTTTTCGCCCTGCCTTCCAGATGACTTGTGCGGAAATCCGCTCAACTCTTCGTGCTCACCCAGCCATGGGCAGAAAAGATCGTCATTGATTCAATGGTTTAGCTGACGTCGCGGCGAACTGGCACGGCCGTTGCAAATGACATCCTCATGACAGCCCGAGCTGTCGCGCATCGGAAATTGACCCGGGAGGCCCGGCATGACGCCGGACTGGGTCCAGTGGAGGATCTCATGATTATCGACCAATCCGCGGAACCGCGCGGCAAGACACCTTTTTATCGTCATCTCTATGTCCAGGTCCTGGCGGCGATCGCAGCCGGCATCCTGCTCGGGCATTTCTATCCGTCGCTCGGCACCGAGCTGAAGCCGCTTGGCGATGCCTTCATCCGTCTCGTCAAGATGATCATTGCGCCGGTAATCTTCCTGACGGTCGCGACCGGCATTGCCGGGATGACCGATCTTGCCAAGGTCGGCCGCGTCGCCGGCAAGGCGATGATCTACTTCCTGACGTTTTCGACACTGGCGCTGATCATCGGCCTGATCGTCGCCAATGTCGTCCAGCCCGGCGCCGGCATGCACATCGATCCCGCCTCGCTCGACGTCAAGGCGGTGACGACCTATGCCGAAAAGGCGCATGAGCAGACGATCACCGGCTTCCTGATGGGCATCATCCCGACGACGCTGGTCGGCGCCTTCGCCGATGGCGACATCCTGCAGGTGCTGTTCATCTCCGTGCTCTTCGGTCTGTCCCTCGCCATGGTCGGCAAGAAGGCCGAGCCGGTCGTCGACTTCCTGCATGCCCTGACGCTGCCGGTATTCAAGCTCGTCGGCATCCTGATGAAAGCCGCCCCGATCGGCGCTTTCGGCGCGATGGCGTTTACCATCGGCAAGTATGGCGTCGGCTCGATCGCCAACCTCGCGATGCTGATCGGCACCTTCTACATCACGTCCTTCCTCTTCGTGTTCCTCGTTCTCGGCGCTGTCGCCCGCTACAACGGCTTCTCGATCGTCGCGCTGATCCGCTACATCAAGGAAGAGCTGCTTCTGGTTCTCGGCACGTCCTCGTCGGAAGCGGCGTTGCCGGGCCTGATGAGCAAGATGGAAAAGGCCGGCTGCAAGCGCTCGGTCGTCGGTCTGGTCATCCCGACCGGCTATTCCTTCAACCTCGACGGCACCAACATCTACATGACGCTGGCGGCGCTCTTCATCGCCCAGGCGATGGACATTCCGCTTTCGCTCGGCGATCAGGTGCTGCTGCTGCTCGTCGCCATGCTGAGCTCAAAGGGGGCTGCCGGCATCACCGGTGCCGGCTTCATCACGCTGGCTGCAACACTTTCGGTGGTTCCGGCCGTGCCGGTCGCCGGCATGGCGCTGATCCTCGGCATCGACCGCTTCATGTCGGAATGCCGCGCACTCACCAACTTCGTCGGCAATGCGGTCGCAACCATCGTTGTTGCGAAGTGGGAAGGGGAACTGGACGAGGCGCAGATGGCGGCCGTTCTTGGTGGCCGTACGCCGGAAGCCCTGCCGCAGCCGGCCCTGCAGCCGGCGGAGTAAGTTTGCCTCCCAAGGCATGACTGCCCTGGAGCATCCCGCATTCAATTCCTTGAAAGCGGACAAGGTGCTCCAGAATCAAAGTGCTAGAGCGTCCTTTGCGCGTTCATGGGAACGCGCGGCGCTCTACCGCAGTCCGAACGCGGTCCGTGGCAACACGGGCCGCGTCGTCGTTTTAGCTATTGACCGCTCAGCTTCATCTTCGACGTCTCGGGAGCGCCTGCGTTCAGATAGGCGATGAACTCCCGCAGCATCGGCACCCGGCGCGGACGGAAGCTCTCCTCCGTCATGCTGAAATCGACGATGCGGTCGACGCGGAACTTGCGGTAGCCTTCCCTGAGGCAGCACCAGGCGAGAAGCACCAGCACCCGTTCCAGATAGACGATGGCAAGCGGCAACACCTGTCGGTCGGTCCGCTGCCCGCCGGCATCCACATAGCCGATGACGACGGCGCGTTCCTGCCAGGAGGCTTCGCGCAGCAGGGAGACGTCGACGGGCGGCGGATCCCTTTTGTCGAAACGATAGACCTGGGAGACCGCATGAAGCGCCTGGCGTTGCAACCGATCGGGCAGTGTCGCCGTTATCTTGGAAAGAACGGCGCGTGCGGCTGCCGCGAGATCCGGCTCGCCCATGTGCTGCACCTCGGCAAGGCCGAGCACCAGCGCCTCGATCTCGAGGCGGGTAAAGGTTTGCGGCGGCAAGGCGATATCCTCCGTCAGCCGGTAACCGAAACCGCGCTCGCCGTCGATGACGGCGCCGGCAGCCCGCAGACTGTCGATGTCGCGATAGAGCGAGCGCAGCGACACGCCGGTCTCCTCGGCAAGGCGCGCGGCCGTCACCGGGGAGGGGAGGGTGCGGAGTGCCTGGAGCAGGCGGAACAGACGATCGCTACGAGCCATGACCGAGAGGATAGATGAAGCCTACTGACGAAAACTGGCAGTTGGCCGACTGTATATGCTTGGCATCGACAAACACAACCGAGGACCCAAGACCATGTTGACACTCTTTCACGCTCCCCGTTCGCGCTCGTCGCGCATCATCACGCTGCTTCGCGAACTCGACGCGATTGACAAGGTGGAGATCGAGATCGTCGACATCACCCGAGGCGACGGCAGCGGCGGCAAGGATCCGAGGAACCCGCACCCGGAGGGCAAGGTGCCGCTGCTCGTGCACGACGGCGTCGTGCTCTGGGAAAGCATCGCGATCATTCAGTATCTGACGGATCTTTTCCCGGAGAAGAAGCTGGCTCCGCTTGGCGGTGATCCGCAGCGTGGTCGCTATCTCAGCTGGCTTGCCTGGTATGCCGGTGTGGTCGAGCCGGTGCTGATCGCGCAAGCCGCGGGGGTTTCGCACCCCTATTTCGACGCCACCTTCCGCGGCCCGACAGAGATGGCGGCACGCCTGGCAAACGCGTTGAAGGACAGTCCCTATCTGATGGGGGAGCACTACTCGGCGGCCGACCTGCTCTTGCATTCGCCCTTCGCCTGGTACCCCGCGGCAACACCGGATAGCGCCGTCATCAAGGACTGGGTCGAGCGCTGTGGCGCGCGGCCGTCGCTGCAATGGACTGCGGATTTCGATGCCCGGGTGGCAGCGGTAGCCTGACGGCGCCGGCAACGCGCCAATTCCCACCCAGGAGGGGATGGAGGCGCAAGGCTATTTTCGCTTGAGATTGATCTCGCTCGTGACGATCCGCTTGCCGGAAGCGGGATCGACATCGATCGTCTTCAACTGCATCCCGTTGGCGCCGACCTTGCGTAAGGTCAGGTCGGCGCTGCGGTCGCCATTGACCTCCTTCGCCCATCGAATGGTGAGGTTGATCGCATCGCCGCGTCGTGTGCCATTGAGCCCGGCGCGGCCGCCGCGAGGGCCGAGATAGGAGCCGCTATAGGTGGACCCGGTAAAACGCAGCTTCGCGTCGATGGATCGCGAAATCAGCAGCATGCCGCGGCAGACGCCCTCCATCGACAGGGCGGCGTCGCTCGCCTTGGAGCTGAAGTTGCAGGAAATGTTCATCGGCGACATGTGGGCACGGATGCGCACCGTTCCGGTGCCCGCCCAATTGCCGCCAAGGGTTTTCAGGAACGCACCCTCGTCTGCCCGTGAGGCACTCGTGGACGGCAAGATGAGTGCGGCCATCAGGAGCCATCGCCACATGCCCTGCACCTCCCGTTTGGTGGATGCTGCAACACCCCGTTGCCGCACACGAGCGTCAACGCAAGATGTGGCGGCGAAGTTCCTCAGGGGCTTCTTTATCCGGCCGGATTCCACGGTCGATCAAATCGGACGACGCAGCCGGCAGCCATCAAAAATGTAATCCCCGGCGCTGTTTTATCAGATTTGCGTGCCCGTGCGCTGCCGTTTCCAGTGCCCTTGTTAACGTTGATCTCCGAAACAGCGTCTCGTCGTCTCCATCCGTAAAAACGGGTAAAGACTTCGTTACCGTCTAAGTATAGACCTCGATCCGCGCTGTCTGTCCAGTTTAGCTATTGGTCACCGGGGCAGGAGGGGACTGGTTTATGTTCGGTGTCACGTGTTTTTTGCTTTCTTCAATTGCTCGGGGTGGCCGGATCCGCCTTGAGGCACCCGCCAGCCACCGGTTCATTTCAAGCGGTCGCACGCAGCGAACAGCGGCTACGCTGCCAGGAGGCTGCCCGTGACGGCGCAACCCGCAAGTCTGCGACCCCCGGGCGGCGAAACGCCGTTCACGCTCGAGCGGCTCATTGGCTATCCGCTCTATGGGGAGGCGTTACGTCAGGCGGCCCTTCATATGGTTGCGATACATGACGCCGCTCCGCGCATCGTGCGCTATACCGCAAGCCTGAGAAAGTGGCTGCTCACCCAAGCCATCCTGACGCTGCATTTCGAGCGTCTGACCGACCCATCCCGCCCCGAGCTGACCACGGCAAGGCTGGTCGACTTTATCGCTGGCAACAACGTTGCCAGCAAGAACACGGCGGCGGCGCACCTGGCCGAGATGCGCAACTATCGACTGCTTCTCGATGCGCAACAGGGCGGCGACAGGCGGATCAGGCCCCTGATCCTTTCCGATGTCGCCGAGGGCCTGATCCGGCAGTGGTTCGACGGGCACCTTTCGTCGCTCGACAGGCTCGACGAAGGAACAAGGCTGGCGCAGTCGCAAACCCAGCCGACCTTGATGCACTATGCACTGCCACGCGCAATGCGGCGGCTCATCGCCGATCCCGCCTGGTGCGACCCGCCCGAAAGCGTCGCTTCCTTCGTCTCGACGGAGTCGGGCAGCAACATCCTGCACGATCTGGTGGCACGGCTGCCGACGGATGTTTTGCCCGATCAGCGGATTTGGGTCGGGCCGCTGAAGCTGAGCGAAATCACCAGCCGCTACATCATCTCGCGCACCCATGCTCAAAGGGTTTTCTCGCGCGCCGGTGATCTCGGCATCCTCGGCTGGGAGAGTCCCGGCAGCCGCGGTCCGCTCTGGATTTCGCGTGACCTGGTCGACGATTACCGCCATTGGCAAGCGGTCAAGTTTGCGGCACTCGATGAGGCCTTCGCCTGGGCAACCCTGCAGGCAAAGTGAAAGGCGCGGCCCGAGCGCGTGCAGATTGCTGCTTGCGATGCGTACCGGTCGGCTGTCGCTTTCAGGATGCGTCGACCTGCCCTTGCCGCTGGACGTGGCGCAGGGCGGCAAGGAACGGGACGAAAAGCATTTCCGGCCTGCCTATAGACCGTGCAGAACCTGGGTGGCCTTCACCGCAGCGGATGCCCGGTTCTCGACGCCGAGCTTGACGTAGATCTGTTCCAGATGCTTGGTCACCGTGCGCGCGCTCAGGCCCAGGATCTCGCCGATGTCGCGGTTCGCCTTGCCCTTGGCGATCCAGAGCAAGACTTCGGATTCCCGCTGCGTCAACGCGAAATGCTGCCTCAGCACCGCGTCGTCGGACCGGCGGTTTTCGGCGGTCAGGCGGAAGAGATGTTCGTTCGGGCCGATCGAGCCGAGGAAAGCTATCTGCAGCGCCGACAGGTCGGGCTGGTCGAGCGTGAGGGTGCCATCGTCCGGCGCGCCGCCGCGCGGCCGGTTCGCCATCCAGCCCGCGATGCGTCGAGTGACGATCGCCAGGCCATCGTCGCGGCCGGTTGCGGCGTTGACGAGCCGGGTTGCCTGCGGCGTCGACCAGCACACGCCGCCGTCGCTGCGGACGGCGAGAAGATGGCGGCCGGCCGCATCGAGCGCGACGCGCGCGCTCTGGGCGGAGCGGGCATTGGAGAGATGGACGCGGATGCGCGCCCTCAGTTCATCGATGTTGATCGGCTTGGTCAGATAGTCGACGCCGCCGGCCTCGAGCGCACGCACCACATGTTCGGTCTCGGTCAGCCCGGTCATGAACAGCACCGGCGTCTGGCCGACGGCGGCATTGGCCCTGAGACGGCGGCAGGTCTCGAAGCCGTCGATGCCGGGCATGACGGCGTCGAGCAGGATGACGTCGGGGGTGATGCGTTCGGCAATCGAAAGGGCGGCATTGCCCGATGTCGCGATCAGCACGGAAAAGCCCGATTGCTCCAGCGCTTCGGTCAGAAAGCCGAGCGCCTCCGGGGAATCGTCGACGAGAAGCACGATGTCGCGGCGGTCGTTGGTCTCAACCATGGGCATCGTCTCCGTTGATTTCCGTGTTCTTGAGGAAGGCGTCGTAGCCCGAGAGGTCGAAGGCCTGCACATAAGCGCGGGCGGCCTCGGCGAAAGGCTGGTGTTCCGGCTGCAGGGCGATCTCCGTCAGTTTGGCCTCGATGCCCCTGACGTAGCCGATCTCGCCGAGGCGGATCAGTTCTTCCAGATGATTGGCGTCGGGACGCATCAGCGGTCTTGTCACCGGTGTCGGGTCGGCATGCTTCTCCTCCCCTTCGTGAACCCAGGTGAGGCCCAGATGCACGGCGAGCTTGTCTGCGAGCTGGCCGACGGCGAAGGGCTTGGCGAGCGTGTCGTTGTGGCCGCGGAGAGTCCCGGTCGCCGAACCGTCGCCGATATTGGCCGAAAGCATGATGATCGGCGCGACCTGCCCACTTCCGCGCAGCTGTTCGACGAGCTCCCAGCCGCTCATGCCCGGCATCGAGATGTCGATCAGGAAGAGGTCGGCGCCAACGTCGCGAGACAGCGCCAGGCAATCGGCCCCGGACGCGGCGGCAAGCACCGTGAAGTCCATCGGCGCGAGGATCTCGCGCATCAGCGCGCGGTGGTCGGCATTGTCGTCGACGACGACAATGGTGCGCCGCGGTCCGAGATAGGAGGTGATGCGGCGAAGGGCTGCGGGCGGTAGCGGCCGATCGACCGCGGACAGCATCAGCCGCACGCGGAAGGTGGTGCCCTCCCCAAGCGTACTGGTGACGGCGATTTCGCCGCCGAGCGTCTGCGTCAGCAGCCGGGTGATCGTCAGGCCCAGACCGAGGCCCGGCATGCTGCCGAGATGTTCGGCCTCCCCGCGCTGGAACGGGTCGAAGATGCGCGGCAGGTCCTTGTCGGCAATGCCACGGCCGCTGTCGGCAATCGTGAAGGTCGCCACCTGGCTGCGATAGGCGACGTCCAGGCGAATGCCGCCGCGTTCAGTGAATTTCAAGGCGTTGGAGAGCAGATTGACGAGGATCTGGCGCAGGCGCTTCTCGTCGGTCTTCACATAACGCGGCAGGCTGGCGGCGCGTTCATGCTCGAAGCTGATGCCCTTGGCCAATGCCTGCGGCCGGAACATTTCGACGACCTGGTCGAGGAAGTCGTGAATGTTGATCTCGTTGGAATAGACCTGCAGCTTGCCGGCCTCGATCTTGGAGATGTCGAGCAGTCCGTCGATCAGACCGGAGAGGTGATCGGCGCTGCGCTTGATCACCTTGATCGCGCCCTGGCGCGCCGGCGGAATGCTCTCGTCGCGCTCCAGCACCTGGGCATAACCGAGCACGGCGTTGAGCGGCGTGCGGAGCTCGTGGCTGAGGCCGACGACATAGCGGCTCTTGGCGCGGTTGGCGGCCTCGGCCGTCTCCTTTGCCTGTTGCAGGGCGGCGTCGGTCTTCTTGTGGGCGGCGATTTCCTTCAGCAGCAGGGTGTTCTGGCGCGAGGATTCCTCCTCGGCGACCACGCGGCTGTCATGGGCAAGCACGTAGAACCACGAGACGATGCCGGCAAGCACGGCAAAGACGAAGAAGACCACGGCGACGGTGCGTTCGACGACTGCAGCGACCTCGGGGGATGAACCGGCGGTCTGGTGCGCGATCATTGCCAGAATGAGGCCGATGCCGGCGATCGAGAGAACCGCCGAGATCGCATAGCGGCCAAGCCGCGTCGCGAGCTTCTCGGTGACGGCGCGCGGCAAAAGGGTGTTGGCGACGGTTGCGACCTGGGCGTTGAAGCGCGCCTTCGGTTTGCACATGTCGTGGCAGCGGCTGTCGAGCGAGCAGCAGAGCGAACAGATCGGCGCGGCATAGGCGGGGCACCAGGCCGTGTCCTCCGGCTCGAACGGATGTTCGCAGATCGAACAGGTGATCTCGCTCTGGTTCGCCCAGCTCCGGCGCGGCTTGCGCGCGAGGTAGAACCTGCCGTCGGTCAGCCAGGCAATCAGCGGCGAGGCAACAAACGCGACGACCAGCGCGATATAGGGCGCAAGCGAAGCGGCGATCTCGCCGAAGGCGCCGAAATGCGCCGCCAGCGCCACCGTCGCCGAGATCGCCATGGCGCCCAGGCCGACCGGGTTGATGTCGTAGAGATGGGCGCGCTTGAACTCGATTCCGGGCGGCGAGAGGCCGAGCGGCTTGTTGACGAAGAGATCGGCCGAGATCGTGCAGAGCCAGGCCATGGCGATGATCGAGAAGACGCCGAGCGTTTCCTCGAGCAGCCGGTAGATGCCGAGCTCCATCAAAAGCAGCGCGATGGCGACGTTGAAAATCAGCCAGACGACCCGGCCCGGATGGCTGTGGGTCAGCCGCGAGAAGAAGTTCGACCAGGCGAGCGACCCGGCATAGGCGTTCATGACGTTGATCTTCAGCTGCGACACGACGACGAAGGCGACCATCAGCAGAAGCGCTGCCGTGTCAGACGGGAACATGTAGCCGAAGGCCGTGTAGTACATCTGCGCCGGATCGGCAGCCTTGGTCGAGGGCACGCCGGTCGAAAGCGCGAGCACGACGAGGAAGGAGCCGGCGAGCAGCTTCGGCGCACCGACGATCACCCAGCCGGAGCCGGCGAGGAACACGGCGATGCGGTGATGCAGCTTGCGTTGGCCATCCGGCGGCAGAAAGCGCAGGAAGTCGACCTGTTCGCCGATCTGCGCCATCAACGCGAAGATGACGGCAGACGCCGCGCCGAATTCGACGAGATCGAACGGCGCGAAGGTGCCGGGCGGGCCCGAGGCGTGGTGAATGCCCGAATAGGCAAGCCAGGCGCCGACTTTCTGCCAGTCGGCAAAGGCGATGAAGACGAAAGGCAGGACGTTGAGCACGATCCAGAAGGGCTGCGTGAGCAACTGAAACTTGCTGATCAGGCGGACGCCGTGGGTGACGAGCGGGATGACCACGACGGCGCTCAGGATGTAGCCGATCCACAAGGGGATGCCGAGCGCCAGTTCGAGCGCACCCGACATGATCGAGGCCTCGATCGCAAAAAGAATGAAGGTGAAACTCGCATAGATCAGCGAGGTCACGGTGGAGCCGATGTAGCCGAAGCTGGCGCCGCGGGTGAGCAGATCGATATCGACGCCGTGGCGGATGGCGTAGCGGCTGATCGGCAGCCCCACGGTCAGGATCATCAGGCTGGCGACGACGATGGCGACGATCGCATTGGTGGTGCCGTAGGACATGGTGATGGCGCCGCCGATGGCTTCCAGCGCCAGGAAGGAGATCGCGCCGATGGCGGTCTGGGAAATGCGCTCGGAGGAAAAGCGCCGGGCGCTCTTGGCGGTGAAGCGCAGCGCATAGTCTTCCAGCGTCTGGTTGGCGACCCAGCGATTGTATTCACGCCTGACAGGAATGATGCGCTGGCGTGCCGCCATGGGGATCCTAACGTGCCATCGATGGAGTTTCTGCCTTTTTTCTTAGCACGGAAGGTTTCTGCTTAAAATTGCTGCAACTGAGAAAATGTGCGTTGCAGCAAAGAAATGTCCGCCCGGTTTCGGTCATTGCCAGAGCCGAGACCGGGGCGTTTGAAAGTGTCGGGGGTGCTTGAGCGCCGCGAGCGTCAGGCGGGACGGCAATAGACCGGGTTGCTGATCGCGCGCCGGATGGCTCGGCTTGTGAGATCGTCCTCGGAAAGTTCCCAGGGCAGGCTTTTGCCCGGAAGCGCATCACGGAACCCATCGACGATTGCTGCCCGGCTCTTAACGGCGACGATCTCTGTGCGCAGGAAGCGCGCGGGCGAGCCGACATAGCGGCCAGTCCAGTCGTCCGTTTCGATCGTTTGTTCGCCGATGATGCCGGAGGCGTCCATCCATACAAGCCTGTCGCCCCCGGCGCCGCGGACCCTGGCCTCCGCGGTCACCGGGCCGGTGACCGCGGAACCCATCGGTTGGCCGTTGGCGGTCAGTTCCAGATGCGGGCCGGTCGGGCTTTCCGTCACGTAGCCGTGGCCCGATTTCATCGCGCCGAGCACCGCGTCTTCGGAGAGTTCGTCCAGGTAGAGGACCGTCGTCGGGCGGGCGAGCACAAGCGGTCCCTCGGGCATCAGTCGTGCCGGCTGGTGGAAGTCGCTGCCGCCGATCGCCGAGATCTTCAGGCCCGAGGCGAGACGCTGCTGGTAACGCTCAAGCGACACCCAGTTCCAGGCAAGCCAATGGGACTGCCAGACCTCCATGCAGTCGATCGCGGGTAATTCGTAGTCCCAGGGGATCGTCGGCTTGTCGTGGTTGACCGAGAGCAGCCCGCCGCGCCCGTGCACGAGGTGTTCGAGCGTATGGGCGTGCTCGGGCCGCGTCATGCGGAAATCGATCCAGTCGTCGACGCCGAAGACATTGGCATGGCCGGTCGCCGTGGTGATTTCCATCGCACGAATGAAGACGAGATCGGGCGATGAATGCGGATGGAAGTAGCGCCGCTGGGTGATGGTGTTGTGGTCGGCGACCGCAAGGAAATCGAGGCCCGCCTGTCTGGCGGCGGCGTGCAGCAACTCGGGCGAGCCGGCCGCATCCGAATGGAAGGTGTGGCAGTGCAGATCGCCGCGATACCATCCGGCCTGTTTGCGCACAGGGAAACGTCGTTCCGGCTGGGGCGCGACCGGGCGCGGGTTATCGCCGAATTCGACCGTCACCCGGATGTCGGCGCCGCCCTCGGGGATCTTGTAGAGACCGAGCATCACCTTCCATCGGCCTGACGGGATTGCGCCGTGGACATAGCCGGGCGTCGCGTCGTCTGTGGCAATGAAGAAGCGGTCGCGTGCGCCGCCGCTCCAGCCGCGAAAGCCTTGGCTGGTCGGATAGTCGGTGGCCCGCGGATCGAGCGCGCCGAGGTCGATGATGCACGCTTCAGACTTGGGGTAGCTCAGCGTTACATCGATGCGCGTCACGCCTTTGGGGACGTCAAAGGGCATGTAGAAATAGGGATCTTCGGCCTGATGCTCGCGGGTGATCCGCGCGGAAAATTCCTGCATGGCGGTCTCAGCGCTCGTCGGCGGCGGGAATGCGCGCACCGCTGTCGTCGAATAGGGTGACGTGCCTGGTGTCGAAGGCGAGATGTACGGAGGTTCCGACCCTGATCTCGTCGTCGGTAAAGATGCGCGCGGTGACCCGGCCGTTGTCGCCACGCTCCAGCGTGACAAGGCTTTCCGGCCCCATGTTCTCGTTGGCGAAGAGGTCGCCGGAAACCACGTTGCGGTCGCTTGGCTCAGCGATGCGAAGATGCTCGGGGCGAACACCGAGCGTCATCCTGCCTGATGTCGCCGCCTTGGCGATGGCGTCGGTGAGCGCGATCGGCGCAAGCTGCAGGCCGTCGGCCTTGAGATGCAGGGCGCCTTCGCCGATCGATGCTTCGACAGCGATCAGGTTCATCGGCGGATTGCCGACGAAGTTGGCGACGAAGGTGGTCGCCGGACGGCGATAGATTTCGATCGGCGGCGCGAACTGGACGATGCGGCCCTTGTCCATGACGGCGATGCGGGTCGCAAGCGCCATGGCCTCGGCCTGGTCGTGGGTGACGTAGACGGCAGTCATGCCCATGTCGCGCTGCAGGTGGTTGAGGAAGCCGCGTGCCTCGAGCCGGAGCTTGGCATCGAGGTTCGAAAGCGGTTCGTCGAAGAGATAGACCTCGCTCGGATAGACCAGCGCACGCGCCAGCGACGTGCGCTGCTGCTGGCCGCCGGAGATCTGGCTCGGCAGCCGTTTCATCAGGTCGCCGATCTTCAAGACGTCGGCCACTTCCTTGGCGCGGGCGTGGCGCCTGGTCTCCTGCTCGCCGCGCACCTTCAAGGGATAGGCGATGTTGTCGGCGATGTTCATGTGCGGGTAGAGCGCATAGTCCTGAAAGACCATGGAGATGCCGCGATCCTTCGGATGCAGGTAGGTAACGTCGCGCCCGCCGATCATCACCCGGCCGGAAGAGGGCGTTTCGAGACCTGCGATCATGCGCAGGCTGGTCGTCTTGCCGCAGCCCGAGGGCCCGAGCAGGCAGATGAATTCGCCGTCGGCGATCTGGAAGCTGATGTCGGGCACGGCGACGAAGGCGCCGAAGGTCTTGGAGATGTTCTGGAATTCGACAGAGGCCATGGCAGGTTTCCGATTACGACTTGATGCCACCGAAGAACCGGAAACCGAATTTCCAATTCACGAAGAGATAGAGGGCGATGACCGGCAGCGAATAGATCAGCGAATAGGCGGCAAGCAGCGTGACGATCGGCGTGCCAGCTTCCGAATAGAAGGAATAGATGGCGACCGATGCCGGCATGAGCTTGTCGCTGCGCAGGAGGATGAAGGGGATGAGGAAGCTGCCCCAGATGTTGACGAAGGCCCAGACGACCACGACCACGATGCCGGGCCGGATGACCGGCAGCGCCACATCGAAGAACGCCTGCAGCGGCGAGGCACCGGCGACCATGGCGCTTTCCTCGTAGGAGCGTGGAATGGCGTCGATGAAATCGCGAAGAATGAACATCGCCGTCGGCAGCAGCCCGCCGGCAAAGACGAGGATGACGGCGAGATGGGTATCGATCAGCCCCGCTGCCGAGATGATCAGGAAGATCGGCACCATCGCCGCCGAGCCGGAAACGACGGACGAAAACAGCAGCAGGATATAGGTGACGGCGCCCTTGCCAGGGATCGGCGAGCGCGACAGCGCATAGGCCGCCAATGTCGCCGCGCCCCCGACCAGCACCACGCCGCCCGCCGCCTGGATGAGGCTGTTCAAAAGCGCCTGCATGGCGAAGGTGTTCTGGAATACGGTGGCGAAATTCGACAGCGTGAAAGGCGACGGGATCGCAAGTCCGAGTTCGGCGCGCGCATTGAACGGCGCGAAGATGAACCAGACGAGCGGCAGGGCAAAGATCGTGCCGAGGAAGGTGGCGGCGGCCGCAAAGATCGTGCGCCGGACGAAGATGTTCTGGGTTCTCTTCCGCATCATTCCGCCTCCACCGGCTTCTTGTGGGCAAGGCGAAGGTAGACGAGCGCGAAGGCGAGGTTCATCAGCATGATCACGACGCCGACGGCAGCGCCCTTGCCGAACTCGAAATCCTTGAACGCGATGCGATAGGTGTAGATCGACAGGATCTCGGTGCGATAGGACGGCCCGCCATGGGTGAGCAGGAACGGCGTGAAGACGTTGAAGGTCCACATGGTGATGAGGATCAGGTCGGTGACGACATGGCCGCGGATCAAGGGCAGGGCAATGTCGCGCAGCTTCTGCCAGGAGGTGGCGCCGGCGACGTCTGCTGCTTGAAAGTAGCTCGGCGGGATTGACTGGAAGGCCGAGTTGAACAGCATCATCGAGAAGGCCGCACCCCGCCAGGTGTTGAAGAACACGATCACCCAGAACGGTTGCTGCAGCAGCCAGTCGCCCGGCGGCAGGCCGAGGCCGCGCAGGATCATGTTGAGCGTGCCGTTGTCGTAGTCGAGAAAAGCGAACCAGGCGAAGCCGATCACCACTTCCGGCAGGATCCAGGCGGCGATGACTGCGGTCTGCAGGAAGGATTTGAGCGTCGGGGTGACCGTCTGGCTGAGCCAGGCGAGCAGCAATCCCAAGAGCGCCTGGCCGATCAGCGCCGACAGCAGCACGAACTGGATCGTCAGGATCAGCGAAAAGCCGAACTGGCCGCGGGTGAAGAAGGTCGCGGGATTGAAGAGGGCGAAGTAGTTCTGCAGGCCGACGAAGTCAGGGTCGACCGCCGTGCGCCCGAGCAGCGTGCGGTTGGTGAAGGAAACGAAGATCACCCAGAAGAAGGGAATGATGACGAAGACCCCGACCAGAGCCGAGGCTGGCGCGAGAAAGAGTGCGCCGGCGCGCGTCGAAAGCAGTGAGAATTTCTTCATGCGCGTTTCATGCCCATATCCTGGATCGGGAGCCCGGCCACGGATGGCAGCCGGGCGCTCTGTCGTTGGATCGAAGCGGGATGAGGGCCTCTTTGCGGCCACATCCCGCATTGGCTTTAGAGCGTGCTGACGGTGTTTTCTTCGCCGACGATGGCGATGACGGCCGCCTTGTACTGTGCCATCGCATCTTCAGGTGAGAGCTCGCCGGAAACGACGCTTTCGGTCATGCGCTGGATCTCGGTCGAGACCTTGTTGTAGTTGGCGTCGTTGGGACGCGCCGTGGTGATCGGCAAGAGCGTGGTCGCCGTTTCCGTCAGGAACGGCGAGTTCGGGATCGCCACGTCGTCGCGGATGCGGATCGCCGGCTGGATTTGCTGGAAGGCGTCGAGCTGCTCCTTGCTGTTCATGAACGAGAGCAGCGCCCAGGATTCGGCAGGCGCGTCCGTATGCGGATTGATGACGAAGCCGGTGCCGCCGGACATCGTGACGAAATCCTGGCCGCGCAGGCCCTTTCCGGGTGCTGCGGCGGGCATCTTCTTCCAGGTCATGGTGTTGTCGCGATCGGCGACGGCGAATTCGGCGCCGGGTGCGGTCACCGAACGGTAGAACCAGTCGCCTTCGACGAGCATCGCCGTCTTGCCGTCGCGGAAGTTGGCGAAGGTGCGGTTGCGGCCGTCGGCGAGCAGCTGCGCGCGCTGGTCGCCGAGCTTGTCGTCGACATAGATGGTCTTGTAGAGCTTGAGGGTGTCGAGGATGCCCTGGCTCGAGACGATGTATTTGCCGCTGTCGTCGGTGACCTGTTCGCCGGTGCCGAGCAGCGCCATCCAGTAGCCCTGCATCGTCGTCGCCTCACCCATGGAGACGCCGGCGTTCAATTGCAGCGGGAAGCTCTCGGGGGCGGCCGCCTTGATCTTGCGCGCGGCGTCGAGCAGTTCGTCCCAGGATTTCGGCTGCCAGCTGTCGGCGTCGAGACCGGCCGACTTGAAAAGGTCCTTGCGCACGAAGATCATGCGCGCATCAGTGCCGAGCGCGATGCCGTAGGGCTTGCCCTGGTAGCTCATCAGCGCCTTGGTGCCATCGGAAATATGCTGCCAGCCCTCCCATTTCGGCACGTCGGGGCCGGCCACTTCCTCAAGCGACTTCAAGAGATTGCCCTGAACGAAGCTCGGGATCAGGAAGCCGTCGAAACCGGAGACGTCAGGGCCGGCGCCGGTCGAAAAATCGAGCGCGAGCTGCTGCGTCAGCTGTTCGTCTTCACCGCCGAACTGGGTGAGCTTGACGGTGACGTCCTTGCCCTCGGCCTTCATCTTCTCGGTAAAGGCCGGAATGACCTTCTTTTCGATCCACTCGGCCATGCCGCTGTTTACGCCGCCAATGACGCAGCGGCAGGTGATGTTGAGTTCGGTGGCGCTCACCGGTGCTGCAAAGGCGATGGCCGCGGCGGCGCTGAGCAATAGGGAATGAAACCTGGTACGCATGTTTTCTCCTCCCGATAGGTCCGTTCAAGGACCTGAATGTCTGGTGCGACAGGCCGTCCCTCCTCCAGGTTCGGCGTCCCGGGTCAAGAATGAACACGCTTTCATTTTTGTCAACACGGATCACGCGTTCCGTGCGCAAATATTGGCGGAATACCTATTCCACTTGACGAAATCGTTGTGTTGCTCTCTTTTGTTGATGAACACGTTTTCATTTTGTGACGGACTGATGAACGATCGCGCCGACAAGAAAGCCGCCCGAGCCACCGCAGACCAGGTGGCGCGCGAGGCCAATGTTTCCCGTGTCGCGGTGTCGCGCGCGTTCAATCCGAACGCGTCGCTGAAGCCGGAAAAACGCGATCGCATCCTGCAGGTGGCGCGGGAGCTGAACTACACGCCCGACATGGCAGCGCGCTCGCTGGTGACCGGCCGCTCGCATCTTGTCGGCATGATCGTGCCGGATGTCTGCAGCCCCTGGGAAAGCCAGGAGATCGACGCCCTGACGACAGCACTCCAGGCGGAGGGGTTTGCGACCTTGCTGTTCAAGGCCAAGGCCGACTTCAGCATGGATCCGCGCCTGCTCACCTACATGCGTGGCTTCAATCCGGATTCGGTGATCGCCTTCACCGAGAATATCCTTCCCGATGTGCTCTGCGGTTTTCTCGACCGCGCCGTGCCGATCTACGTGATCTATGACGACGTCGCACAGTTTGCAGGCGCGGCTTCGGGAACGCTCTACGACCGGCTGCTCGTTCGCCAGAAGAACGGTATCGAGCAGGCCGTGGCGCTGCTCCAGGGGTATGGCGTCCGCCGCATCGCCTATCTCGGCGGCAAGGCGCAATCGCTTGCCAATGCCGAGCGCGAGCGCACGCTCAAGGAAACGCTTGCCGAACGCGGCATGGATGCGCCGATCGTGCTTGCCGGCGACTACACCTATGACACCGCCTTTCGGGCGACGCTCGATCTCTTCCGGATTGGCGAAGGAGCCGACGCGATCTTTGCGGCCAACGACGTCGGTGCCTTCGGCGCGATCGATGCGCTGCGCCACGAGCTCGGTCTCTCCGTGCCTGAGGACGTCAAGGTCGTCGGCTTCGACGACATCCCGCAGGCGCACTGGAAGAGCTACAACCTCACCACCGTGCGCATCGACCTCGAAGAGCGCGTGCGTGCGCTCGTCCGCCTCATCCTCATGCGGCTCAGGGCACCTGATGCCACGCCGTTTACCGAGACACTCAACACCCGCCTGATCGTGCGGGGCACTGTCGGCTGAAGGTAGCGAACATGACCGAAAAACGCATCCACGTCGTCTTCAAGACCCATCTCGACATCGGCTTTACCGATCATGCCGAGAAGATCCGCAAGCAGTATCACGAACGCTTCATTCCGCAGGCGATCGAGACTGGGGCGCATTTCTTCAACGAGAATCCGGACGATCCGCTGTTCGTGTGGACCACCGGCGCCTGGCTGATCTGGGATCATCTGAATTCGCGTTCAAAGGAGGAGGTCGCCCGCCTGGAGCAGGCGATCGAGCGCGGCCTGATCCGCTGGCATGCGTTGCCCTTCACCACCCATACCGAACTGATGTCGCCGGACCTTTTCAAGGCCGGGCTCTCCTACGGGCAGGAGCTCGACCGGCGCTTCGGGTTGACGACGATCGCCGCCAAGATGACCGATGTGCCCGGCCATACGCTCGGCATGGTGCCGCTCTTGGCGCAAGCGGGCGTGCGCTTCCTGCATATCGGCGTCAACTCGGCTTCGCCGCCGCCGGAAATCCCTGACGTGTTCCGCTGGCGGGCGCCTGGCGGCGAGGAGATCGTCGTCATGTACCAGCGCTCCTATGGCGAGACCTATTTCCCCGAGGGCCTCACCGACGGCCTGAGCTTTGCCCATACCAGCGACAATATCGGCCCGCAGAGCGTGTCGCAGACGGCGGAGGCCTATCGCGAGATCCTGAAGCACGAGCCGGGTGCCGCCGTGCGTGCGGCGACGCTGGAGGACTACGGCAAGCTGATGTGGGAGGCGCGCGAGCGGTTTCCGGTCGTGGAGAAGGAACTCGGCGACAGCTGGATCCACGGCAGCGGCACCGATCCGGAAAAGATCGCCCGCTATCTGGCGCTGCAGCGGCTCTATGATCGCTTCGCCGGGGAGCGGTTGACGGCGAGCCGCCAGGCTTTCGGCCGCAAGCTGGCGCTGGTGGCAGAACACACCTGCGGCGTCGATATCAAATCCTTCCTGCGCGACGAGAAGGCCTGGGCACGACCGGCCTTCGAGGCAGCACGGAAGGCGGATCCGCGCTTCCACTATACCGAAGCGTCCTGGGCCGAGCAGCGGGCCTATCTCGATCAGGCGGTGGCAGAGCTGGAGGCCGAGGATGCGGCGCGCGCCGAGGCGGCGCTCGCCGAGATCGCCGTTCCGGTGCGCCCGGAGGTCGCCGGATCCGCCACGCGGCTCGATGTCGGTGGCTGGATCGTCGAAATCGACCCGTCAACCGGCGACGTTGCCGCATTGACTGCGCCCGACGGCCAGACGATCCGCGGTGCCAATGGCTCGCTTATTGCCTATCGTTACGAAAGCTACGATGCCGGCGACGTGCGGCGCCACATGGATACCTATCTCACCCATTGGATGGACTGGGCGGTGCTCGACCACGACAAGCCGGGATTGGCGCAAGTCGCCGAAGCGCGCTCGGACGTCCATCGCCCGCAGTTTCGCGGCACATCGGGAACGTCGGTCGTCGCTGCAATGACGTCCGAGGCGGTCGAGCGATTTGGCGCGCCGGCGGAGATCGCCATCGAATTCTCCCCCGGCAAGGACGGGCTCGACATCCGGTTGTCCCTTTATGGCAAGAATGCCAATCGCATGCCGGAGGCAAGCTTCCTGTCGTTCACGCCCGAGGGGCAGTCTGCGTGGGATGTGCGCAAGATGGGGCATTGGCACGCGACGGACAACTTTCCCCGCGCCGGCGGCGCGCAGTTGCAGGCGGTCACGGCCGTCCGAGGGAAATTGGCGGGCGGCGCCGAACTCACGGTCGAAAACCTCGATACGCCGCTGGTCGCGCCGCAGTCCTGGCCGTTCATGACCTTCTGCAAGAACCTGCCAGACTACTCCGCCGGCGTCCGCTTCAACATCCACAACAACAAATGGGGCACCAATTTCCCCATGTGGTGGGGCGGCGATTTCACCACGCGCTTCAGGCTCCGCCTCTCCGATCGGGCATAGAAATACACGAGATCCGATGGCCGCGGATACGCGCATTCCGAGTGCGGGGCCATGCCATCGGTGATAGGATGGGTTGGCGGCCGAACCATGGGAGGTGGGAATGCGTCGCCTGTTCATCGTCCTTGTTGGCGGCATGCTTTGCGCCTCGACCCTTGCGGCGGGAGAAGCTACGGTCTTCCATTCGGAGCACTTCAGTGACGACACGGTCGTCAGCCTTGCACTCGCCGGCAACAGCACGGCGCGGCTGGAGGGCTACGACTACGACGTGATGATTTCGATTTCCTCCAGGCGCGACGCCGACGGAGCCGTCTACAACGATCCCGGCCGACACCGGGCACTGGTCAGATGCGACGATCCCGCCAAGGTCTCCGTCCGGGGCGTCGATTATCCCATAGGGATGTCAGCTTCGGGCGAAACCGTCGGCTGGAAGGCCGATCTCTGGCGCGTGGTCTGCCTGGCTCCCATCTCGTAAGTCTGGAGCCCCGGATGATCCGCCGTGGTGGCGGCGCAAATACCAGACATCGACGGGAAGCCGGCGTCCGGGCAGTGCGACATCGGTCTGCGACACCCAGTCGGCAGGCGGTGCGGCTGTCTGTAGACGCGCCATCAACGCATCCGACACCACGAGCGGGGCGTCGAAAGACTTGCTGAGGTTTTCCAGGCGCTGGGCAACGTTGACGGCGTCGCCGATCACGGTGAACTCGCTGTGGCAGCCGCTGTCGAGAACGCCGCCGACGACCGTGCCATAGTGCAGGCCGATGCCGGCATCGAGGACCGGGTGGTTGTTCAGGGCGTTGTGGTTCTTCCAGTCCGCGAGGATATCGACGAGATCGAGCGCGCAGGCGAGCGCCCGGTCGGCATCGTCATCTTTCGGCCGCGGCTGGCCGAAGACCGCCATCACACCGTCGCCGATGAACTTGTCGACGGTTCCGCCGTGTTCGAAGATCGTCTGCGAGACGAGCTGGCGGTATTCGGCGAGCACGAAGGCCAGTTCCGGCGCCGGCGCCGCCTCGGCAAAGCTGGTAAAGTCGCGCAGGTCGACGAACATGATCGCGGCGCTGCGTCGCTCCAGGCCGAGCGCGTCGCCCTGCTCCTGCAGTGCTGAGACGACCAGGGGTGAGAAAAACCGTGAGAGGTTTTGCCGTCGCTGGTCGGCCTTGAGCGCCTCCTTGCGCGTCCGGTCGTGGTCGCGCGCAAGGAGATAGATGGCGAACGCAGTGAAGCCGAAGCTGACGGTCAGGCCGAGATCCTGATTGAAGAATGCACCCAGGAGCGAAAGCGGACCGGCCGCATCGTGCCTGGCAGCGGTCAGAGCCAGCATCGTCACCCAGGACGTGAGCACGATGCCGGAGAAAAGGAGGACCAGCCGTCGCTCCAGCTTGAGGCCGACATGGACGAGCAGGATGAAGGCGACGACGAGGCTGGTGGTCGTCAGGTTGTGGTTTGCGGTCACCGGACCGGCCAGGATATGGGCATAGAGCAGCAGTGCGACCAGAAGCGCATCGAGAACGACGAAGAGGGTCGTCAGCCAGGAGCGGCCGGGCAGGTAACGCGCCGTTGCCACCGACGCCACGCTGATGGCGAGATAGCTGCCGACGACGATCGCGTGCATGCGCTCCGCGCCCTCGTTGCCGCCAAGAAGGAGGTTTGCGAGCAGGATCGCGAAGGCGACGAAGCGAAGCACGATCGACCGCATCTCGCGGGCGAAATCCCATTGGGGGTGCAGTGAAGACGTCATGCGTGTCGGCCTTGAGATCTGAAACATCCTGACCCGTGGCCACCCTGACGTTGCTATCGACTGTCCGCATTGCTGACAGCCGATTCGCGTCTATTCTGTGGCGCGGGCGCTGGCATCTCGCGCGTCGGGCAATCCAGGTTCTAGCGGTTCCAACGATGGTAAGGTCAAGGGGAGGAATGCGTGCCGTCGGCATCCGCGCGCAGGCGGGCGGCGCACGGGTGCCATGCCCGTCACCGGCGACGCGAGCCCTTGACCGGTTCCCCGATCAAGGGCTCGGGTACTTCGTTAGTAATGGCGAGCGTCCTAGATCCGCACGCGCCGCAATCTGAGTGCGTTGCCGATGACGCTGACGGACGACAGCGCCATGGCGGCCGCCGCGATGATCGGTGACATCAACAGCCCGAAGGTCGGATAGAGAACGCCCGCGGCGACCGGGACGCCCAAGGCATTGTAGATGAAGGCGAAGAACAGGTTCTGGCGGATGTTCTTCATTGTTGCGTGGCTAAGCTGGCGCGCCCGGGCAATGCCGTTGAGATCGCCCTTGAGCAGGGTGACGCCGGCGCTTTCGATCGCGACGTCGGTCCCCGTGCCCATCGCAATGCCGACGTCGGCGGCCGCAAGCGCCGGAGCGTCGTTGACGCCGTCCCCGGCCATCGCGACGACACGACCCTCCTTGCGCAGGCGCGCGACCACATCGCTCTTGTGGTCCGGCAACACCTCCGCTTCGACCTCCTCGATGCCGAGCCGCCGCGCGACCGCTTCGGCCGTGGTCCGGTTGTCACCTGTCAGCATGACGACACGAACACCTTCGTCCAGGAGGGCCCGCACGGCATTGGGGGTGCTCGCCTTGATCGGGTCGGCGATCGCGAAAAGACCGGCAACGCGACCGTCGACGGCAACAAAGATCACCGTCGCGCCCTCGGCCCGCAGCGCTTCGGCCCTTTCGGTGAGGCGGGCCACGTCGATGCCTGTCTCCTTCATGATGCGGTGGCTGCCGATCACGAGCTTGTGGCCATCGACCGTGCCGGTGACGCCTTTGCCAACCGGACTGTCGAAGTCGTCCGCCGTGCCGAGCGCAAGGCCCCGTTCGGTGGCGGCCTCGACGATGGCCGTCGCCAGCGGATGCTCGCTTGCCCGTTCGAGCGTCGCTGTGATCCGAAGCAGTTCGGTTTCGTCGAGTTCGGCGGTCGGAACGATTGCGGTTACCTTCGGCTTGCCCTCGGTCAGCGTCCCGGTCTTGTCGACGACGACGGTGTCGACCTTCTCGAAACGTTCCAGCGCCTCGGCGTTCTTGATCAGCACGCCGAGATGGGCGCCGCGCCCAACGCCGACCATGATCGACATCGGGGTGGCCAGCCCGAGGGCGCAAGGGCAGGCGATGATCAGGACGGCGACGGCGGCGACCAGCCCGTGGGCAAAGCGTGGCTCCGGTCCAAGCCACATCCAGGCGAGGAAGGCGATTGCGGCTATGCCGATGACGAGCGGCACGAACCAGCCGGAGACCTCGTCCGCAAGCCGCTGGATCGGCGCGCGCGAGCGCTGGGCGTCGCCGACCATGCGCACGATCTGGGACAGCATCGTATCGCGCCCAACCTTGCCCGCCTCCATCACGAAACCGCCGGTCTGGTTCATGGTGCCGCCGATGAGGTTTGCACCGGCAGTCTTGGTGACGGGCATCGATTCACCGGTGATCATCGATTCGTCGACCGCGCTTCTGCCCTCGATAAGCGTCCCGTCCACCGGCACCTTTTCGCCCGGGCGCACGCGCAGCCGGTCACCCACTGCGACAGCCTCGAGCGGCACGTCCTCGTCGTTGCCGTCATCACGGATCCGTCGCGCGGACTTTGGAGCAAGGTCAAGCAGGGCACGGATGGCGCCGCCCGTCTGTTCGCGCGCCTGCAGTTCCAGCACCTGGCCGAGCAGCACCAGCACCGTGATGACGGCCGCAGCCTCGAAGTAGATCGGAACCGAGCCGTCCATCGAGCGGAAAGTCGCGGGGAAAAGGCCCGGGGCTGCCGTTGCGACGACGCTGTAGAGCCAGGCGACGCCGGTGCCCATCGCGATGAGCGTGAACATGTTGAGGTGGCGGGTGACGACCGAGCGCCAGCCGCGCTCGAAGAACGGCGCGCCGGCCCACAGCACGACCGGGGTCGCCAGCACGAGCTGGAGCCAGTTCGATGCCTGGGGGCGGATCAGTATATGCAGATCGAAAAGATGGCCGCCCATCTCGATCAGGAAGACCGGGATCGCCAGGACCAGGCCGATGAGGAAGCGGCGGCGCATGTCGATGAGCTCGGCACTCGGACCGGTGTCGGCCGTCACCGTTTCCGGTTCGAGCGCCATGCCGCAGATCGGGCAGTTTCCGGGCCCCGGCTGCCGGATCTGCGGATGCATCGGGCAGGTGTAGATCACCCCTTCCGGCTGCTCTGCCTCAGGCGGTGCGGCCGATGCGGCGGCGTGATCGTGAGGGTGATGGCCGTGATGATGGTGGTCGTGGTGACCATGGCCTTTGGATGTCGTCTGGTCGTCCATTGGGCGCTAGCTCCTGATGGTCGTCGCTCTGCCGGAAAGGGCTCGTTGTCAAAGGACCTTGCGCCCGCGTCACACGAGAGCGCAAGAAACGCGGCTGGCGCCGCGCAAAGAGGCTCGGCCGAGGGTTAGCCGGCGTTCTCGTAGGCCACGAAGGACATCATGCCGGCCGCCATATGGTAGAGATGATGGCAGTGCAACGGCCAGCGACCGGGATTGTCCGCATCAAAGGCGATGCTGACCGTTCCCATCGGCGGGATCAGCACCGTGTCGCGCATGGCGCCCGGAAGCGCCTTGCCGTTGATGCCGACGACCTGGAAATGATGGCCGTGCAGATGCATCGGATGGGCCATCATCGATCGGTTCCCGATGGTGATCTCCACCCGCTCGCCGCGCTTGACGGCAAGTTTGTCACCGCCTTCGATCTGCCAGCTGTAGCCTGCCATGTTGCCGCTCAGCGCAAGTTCGAAACGACGGTCCGCCGGACGCGCTGCAAGCGGCTCCACCGCCTTCAGGAGCTGTTCGAGTTCGAAGCCGAGCACCGGGCCATTCTCTGATCCGGCGGTGGCCGTGCGGGTGACCTTCGCACCCCTGGTGGAAAGGATGATGCCGGTGCGCTCCGGAGCGCCTTCGCGCAGGGCCAGCACCGGGTGCGCGCCGCCGTCCTTCGGGATCTCGACGAGGATGTCGATGCGCTGGCCCATCGACATCGGGAAGCGGCTGCCATCGATCGCGCGCACGGCTTTTCCGTCGACCGCGACCAGCCGTCCCCTGAGTGCTCCGGTGTCGATGGTGAAAGCGGTCGCGGTCGCGCCATTGATGATGCGGAGCCGGACGCGTCCGCCCTTTTCGACCAGAACCACCTCGGGATCGTCGAGCGTGCGGTCATTGGCGAGGTAAGCGTCGTATTCGATATCGTTGAGGTCCATCGCCGCCATGCCCGACATTGACATGCCCGACATGTCCATTCCCGGCATGTGCCCTTGATGCCCGCCAACGCCTGTGCCGGGCGTTCCCGCCCCGTGGTCCATGGCCATGCCTGCGCCTTCGCCCCTGAGCTTGGCGAGCAGCTCTTCGGCCGGCGTGAAGGAGAAGTCGTGCAGGAGGATCACGACATCCTGTTCGTCACGCTTGATCTCCTCGGCAGTGCGCACGATCAGGGGGGCTGCAAGCAGGTTCTGTTCCTGCAGGGTATGGGCATGCATCCAGTGCGTTCCGCCGGCGCCTACCGGAAAGGTGTAGCGACGCTTTTCGGTTGCCGGCAACAAGCTCGCGGGATTGTCCGGCACCCCGTCCATCGCCCAGGGCGGGGTCAGGCCGTGCCAGTGGATGAGCGTCGGCTCGCCGATGTCGTTTGCGAGCGCGACGTCGAACGTGTCGCCGGCCTGAAATGTCAGGCCCGAGCTGCCATCCGGCTGCACGAGGCCGAAGACATTGGCCGCCTTGCCATTGACCTCGATGACCCGCTTGGCGACGGAGAGCGATCGTGCAGCGGTGCCGGGCGACGGCGTTGCTTGCGCCTGTGACCAGGATGATGTGGGGAACAAAGTGGAGGCGGAGCCAGCGAAGGCGGCGCTTGCCAACACATGCGTCAGGAATTCTCGGCGTTTCATTTGTCTGACCTCATTTGCCTTGCCGGCGATGCCGGCGCAATGGCTGCCTTCAGTTCAGGCAGCCGGCGTGTCCGCTCGACAAGCGGACCATGGGCTCAGGCGAGACGTCGGGGCGGGCCAAGGGCCGGTGGCGTGGCAAGGCCACTGATTTCGGTCTGCCGCTCGAAAAGCCGCTCTGCGCGCTCCCTGCTTTGAGCGACAAGGTCAGGAGCCGGCAGGACGAGGCTGCACCAGGTGCAAATATTGCTGCAACAGGACTTTTGCTGGCCCTTGTGGTTGTCGCCGGCCCGGTGCTGACCCATTGCGGTCGCGACGTCGGATGGTTTGGTCGAAGAAGCGTCCGGGTGGGTTGCGACCGTTGCCTGATCGTTGCACGGCATGGGCGTCGCGCCGGCAAGCGGCACGGCGAGAAAGACGATTGCGACCAGAACGGCCAGCAATCCTCGAACGTATCCATCCATAGCCCGGCCTGTTGCCATCGTTTCCGCGCTCGAACCTACATCCCCATTCAATCACTGTGCCGAATGGTTGCAAGGGATGTCTTGACCTCGATCAAATACAAACGGCGCATGCGCGTAAAGGTTTCATCGTCACGGGCGCGGGTATCGAAGGAGCGCTGCTTGAGCAGATGCTGCGCCGCATCAGTCCGACGGGCCGCCGCCCCCCTTCCTCTTTGCCCCCGGCGTCTACGTAGAATGACGTATGTGCAGTGCAGCGAGACTGCCCGATGATCCCTCAAAGCAGCGGTCCAAAGCACGAAGGCCGCACTGCTTCAAGAACGAGAGGGGTTCAATCAGATGACTATCAAGGCCAGCCTCACCGGGGCATTCCTCGCAGCCGTCCTGTCGACGACGGCGCTTAACGCCGCTTTCGCCGCCGACGACACGATCAAGGTCGGCATCCTGCATTCGCTCTCCGGCACCATGGCGATCTCAGAGACGACGCTCAAAGATGCCATGCTGATGCTGATCGACGAGCAGAACAAGAAGGGCGGCCTGCTCGGCAAGAAGCTCGAAGCGGTCGTCGTCGACCCGGCATCCGACTGGCCGCTCTTTGCCGAAAAGGCGCGCGAGCTGGTCTCGGTCGACAAGGTTTCGGCCGTCTTCGGCTGCTGGACGTCGGTGTCGCGCAAGTCGGTGCTGCCGGTGTTCGAGGAGTTGAATTCGATCCTCTTCTATCCCGTCCAGTACGAGGGTGAGGAAAGCCAGCGCAACGTCTTCTACACCGGGGCGGCTCCGAACCAGCAGGCGATCCCGGCCGTCGACTACCTGATGGCAAACGAGAGCGTCGAGCGCTGGGTGCTCGCCGGAACCGACTATGTCTATCCGCGCACGACCAACAAGATCCTCGAAGCCTATCTGATCTCCAAGGGCGTGAAGCCCGAGGACATCATGATCAACTACACGCCCTTTGGGCACTCCGACTGGCAGACGATCGTTTCCGACATCAAGAAGTTCGGCTCGGCCGGCAAGAAGACCGCCGTCGTCTCGACCATCAATGGCGACGCCAACGTGCCGTTCTACAAGGAACTGGCGAACCAGGGCGTCAAGGCGGAGGATATTCCGGTCGTCGCCTTCTCGGTCGGCGAAGAGGAACTCGCCGGTCTCGATACCGGCCCGCTCGTCGGGCATCTCGCCGCCTGGAACTACTTCCAGTCCGTCGACACGCCCGCCAATGCCGAGTTCATCAAGACCTGGAAGGCCTATACCAAGAACGACAAGCGCGTGACCAACGATCCGATGGAAGCGCACTACATCGGCTTCAACATGTGGCTGAAGGCGGTCGAGAAGGCCGGCACCACCGATACGGACGCCGTTCTCGACGCGATGATCGGCGTCTCGGTGCCCAACCTTTCGGGCGGCTATTCGACGATGATGCCGAACCACCACATCACCAAGCCGGTGCTGATCGGCGAAATCCAGGGCGACGGCCAGTTCGAAACCGTGTGGGAAACACCCGGCCTTGTGGTCGGCGACGAGTGGTCCGACTACCTGCCGGACTCCAAGGACCTGATCTCCGATTGGCGCGCACCGATGTCCTGCGGCAACTTCAACGTTGCCACCGGCAAGTGCGGCGGCAAGGGCTCCTGATTTCATCACCTAGTCATAGGCCGGGCGGGGTAGCCGCCCGGACAGTGCTTGCATGACGAAACCCTAGGCAAAGCATGCCCTTCGTTCGGCGGCGCGCACGGACGAAGGGAGCCTGCTTGGGGTCATGGCGGGTTTGCGCATGCACAGCATGACCAGACCCGGATGAGGGGCCCATGTACCGAATTCTGCAAATCCTGTTTGTTGCGCTCTGCCTGTTGATCTCGGCCCATGTGGTCGGGTCGCGTGCGGCGGACGACCTCGGCGTGCTGGTCGATCAGCTCGGTGCCGCAAAGCTCTCGGACATGGACGATCGCATCGCAGCGCTCGCCAAGACCGGAGATGCGAAGGTCATTCCGGTTCTCGAGGCGCTCGGCGAGGGCGAACTCTATCAGCGCAAGTCCGATGGCAAGGTCTTCCTGGTCAAGGCGGGTGGCGCCGACCTTCAGCTCGTCGATCCCGTGACGGGGGCAGATGCGGGCGCGACGCCGAAGGCGGCCATGCAGAAGGTCAAGGTCAACAATGCGGTGCGCCGCGCGGTGCGCAGCGCCCTTGGCGGACTGACGCTGTTCAGCGAAGACACAGGCGCCCGCCTGAAGGCGGCGCAGTCGATGCTGCAGACGCCGAATGCCGATGCGCTCGAGGCGATCGAAACGGCGATCGCTGCCGAGAAAGACGGGAGCGTGCGCAAGGTTCTCGTTGAGGCCCGCGCGGTGACGCTGCTCGTCTCGGATCGCCCGGACGATCAGAAGCGCCAGGCGATCGCGCTGCTTGCCGAAGGCAATGGGCGAAACGGCCTTGCCGTTCTGACCTCCGCTCTGGCCACAGCCGATGTTTCCCTTAAACCCGATATCGAGGCGGCGATCGCCCGGATCGAGCAGACCCAGGCCTTCTGGAGCGCCGGCCAGAACGTCTGGTACGGCCTGTCGCTCGGCTCGGTCCTCTTGCTGGCGGCAATCGGCCTTGCCATCACCTTCGGCGTCATGGGCATCATCAACATGGCCCATGGCGAGATGGTCATGCTCGGCGCCTACACGACCTTCCTGGTGCAGGAGGTGGTGCGCAATTCCTACCCCGAACTCTTCGACTGGTCGCTGGCGATCGCCTTGCCCCTTGCCTTTCTCGTGACCGGCGCCGTTGGCCTTGCAATCGAGCGCGGTGTCATTCGCTTTCTCTACGGCCGTCCGCTCGAAACCCTGCTTGCCACCTGGGGTATCTCGCTGATCCTGCAGCAGTCGGTGCGCTCGATCTTCGGCCCGACCAATCGCGAGGTCGGCAATCCCTCCTGGATGTCCGGCGCGTTTGATCTCGGCGGCCTGACGATCACCTGGAACCGCCTGTGGATCATCGTTTTCGCGCTGGCGGTATTCGCAGCGCTGCTGTTCCTGCTCAAGAGGACGTCGATGGGCCTTAAGATGCGGGCCGTGACCCAGAATCGGCGCATGGCGTCGTCGATGGGTATCCGCACCCCCTGGGTGGACGCGCTCACCTTCGCGCTCGGCTCCGGCATCGCAGGAATGGCCGGCGTTGCGCTCTCGCAGATCGACAACGTCTCGCCCAATCTCGGCCAGGGCTACATCATCGACAGCTTCATGGTCGTCGTCTTCGGTGGCGTCGGCAATCTCTGGGGCACGCTCGTCGGCGCCTTCTCGCTCGGCATCCTCAACAAGTTCCTGGAGCCCTATGCCGGAGCGGTCCTCGGCAAGATCCTGGTCCTGGTGCTGATCATCCTCTTCATCCAGAAGAAACCGCGCGGCCTCTTCGCGCTCAAGGGAAGGGCGGTGGAAGCATGATCACGTCATTTCTGATGCGGTCGTTCGACCGCAGCATTCTGATCGCCGTTGCAATCCTCGTCGGCCTCGCCATGCTTGTCCCGGCGCTCAACCTTTTGACCGCGCCCGATCATCCACTGCACGTGCCGACCTATCTTGTGTCGCTGTTCGGCAAGTACCTGACCTATGCGCTGCTGGCGCTGGCGCTCGATCTCGTCTGGGGTTTCTGCGGCATCCTTTCGCTTGGGCATGCGGCCTTCTTCGCGCTCGGCGGCTATGCCATGGGCATGTATCTGATGCGCCAGATCGGCGCGCGCGGCTCCTATGGCAATCCACTGCTGCCAGATTTCATGGTCTTCCTCAACTGGAAGGAACTGCCCTGGTTCTGGCATGGCTTCGACATGTTCTGGTTCGCGGCACTGATGGTGGTGCTGGTGCCCGGGCTGCTCGCCTTCGTTTTTGGCTGGTTCGCCTTCCGCTCGCGCGTCAACGGCGTCTATCTCTCGATCATCACCCAGGCGATGACCTACGCGCTACTGCTTGCCTTCTTCCGCAACGACATGGGCTTCGGCGGTAACAACGGACTCACCGACTTCAAGGACATCCTCGGCTTCAACATTCAGGCGGACGGCACACGCGCCGCATTGTTCGCCGCCTCGGCGCTGATGCTGGCGCTCTGCCTGATCCTGTCGTCGGCGATCGTGCGCTCCAAATACGGCAAGGTGCTCGTCGCCGTTCGCGATGCCGAAAGCCGGACGCGTTTCCTCGGCTACCGCGTCGAGCACATCAAGCTCTTCGCCTTTACCGTCTCGGCGATGATGGCCGGCATTGCCGGCGCGCTCTACGTGCCGCAGGTCGGTATCATCAATCCCGGCGAGTTCGAGCCCGGCAATTCGATCGAGGTGGTGATCTGGACCGCGGTCGGCGGCCGCGGCACGCTGATCGGCCCGATCGTCGGCGCCATTCTCGTCAATGGCGGCAAGAGCATTTTCACGGCGGCCTTCCCGGAATTCTGGCTGTTTGCGCTTGGCGGCCTGTTCGTGCTCGTCACCCTGTTCCTGCCGAAGGGGGTCGTGGGAACGGCAGGAGCCTACCTTGCCCGTCGCCGTGCACAGCGGAAGGCGCAGGCGGACCAGATGCCGGACAATCTTGCCGCTGAACCCATGGCTGCGGAGTAGACGACATGAACCAGACGATCGGCCAGACCAGACCGACCAGCCTTCTCTACCTCGATGGCGTCTCCGTCTCCTTCGACGGCTTCAAGGCGCTGAACGCGCTCTCCTTCGTCATCGAACCGGGGGAACTGCGGGCGATCATCGGCCCGAACGGTGCCGGCAAGACGACGATGATGGACATCATCACCGGCAAGACGCGGCCGGACGAGGGCCAGGTGTTCTTCAAGGGTGAAATCGACCTCACGAAGAAGGATGAGGCCGAGATCGCCTCGCTCGGCATCGGCCGCAAGTTCCAGAAGCCGACCGTGTTTGAAAGCCACACGGTGTGGGACAATCTCGAACTCGCCTTGAACCGCAAAAGGGGGGTGTTTCCGACGCTGTTCTATCGGCTGACGGCAGAAGACCGGGCGCGCATCGAGGAGATCCTTGTCACCATCCGCATGTCGTCGCGCCGCGACGATCTCGCCGCCAACCTTTCGCACGGACAGAAGCAATGGCTGGAGATCGGCATGCTGCTGGCGCAGGAGCCGGAACTGCTGCTCGTCGACGAACCGGTCGCCGGCATGACCGATGCCGAGACGGCCGAGACGGCCATCCTGCTGAAGGAGATCGCCAGGACGCGGTCCGTCGTCGTTGTCGAGCACGACATGGGCTTTATTCGTGAACTCGGCGTCAAGGTCACTTGCCTTGCCGAAGGCGCGGTGCTGGCGGAGGGCTCGATCGATTTCGTCAGCAGCGATCCAAAAGTGATCGAGAACTATCTTGGCCGGTGATGGCCCACACCGAAAATCACGAAGGAGGGCGCGCCATGCTCAGCGTCGAAAACGTCAATCTTCATTACGGCGCCGCGCAGGCGCTGCGCAACGTGTCGATCACGGCCGAAATGGGCAAGATCACCTGCGTGCTCGGGCGCAACGGCGTCGGCAAGTCGAGCCTGCTTCGGGCCATCTCCGGTCAGCATCCGATCAGCGCCGGCGCGATCGGCTTCAACGGCGCAGCGCTCGCCGGCATGGCGCCCTATCGCCGGGCAAAAGAAGGCATCGGCTACGTCCCCCAGGGGCGTGAGATTTTCCCGCTGCTGACGGTGAAGGAGAATCTGGAGACCGGCTATGCGCCGCTGAAGCGCGGCGATCGCTCCATACCGGAGGATGTCTTCAATCTGTTTCCGGTGCTGCGCTCGATGCTCGGGCGGCGCGGAGGCGATCTCTCCGGCGGCCAGCAGCAGCAACTGGCAATCGGCCGGGCGCTGGTCACGCGGCCGAGGATCCTGGTGCTCGACGAGCCGACGGAGGGCATCCAGCCTTCGATCATCAAGGATATCGGCCGGGCGATACGCTACCTGCGGGACTCGACCGGCATGGCGATCCTCCTGGTCGAGCAGTATCTCGATTTCTGCCGCGAGCTTGCCGATCACGTCTACATCATGGACCGGGGCGCCGTGGTGCACGAGGGCGCGCCTGAAACACTGGACACATCAGAGGCACGCCGGCATCTGACCGTCTAGGCGCGTCGTCCTGAGCAGCACATCCTTGCCGAAGCGGCGGGCTTTTGTTCGCTGCGGGGCGCGTTCGTTCTTGCGTCCGATACCGGCAAAAAGGAGACCCATGACCGGAGAAATTCCCTCCGTGCCATAAAAGCGCCTACTAAAATCACTAAATCTATACAGTAACTGACGTATCTTGTTGAGAATGGTGCAGTTTGGGTGTAGGACATCCTAAGCGAAAAAGTGCGGCCGTCACAACCCGTTACCTCCGGTGAATGCCGCGGGAGCGGCGTTGTGGCGGCCTTCCTTGTTCAGGAAAGCGAAGTGACATGTTGACCAAAAAAGGAAAATACGGGCTCAAGGCCCTTGTCGACCTGGCTCAACTGGAGCCCGGGGAGACCGCCTTCATCACCGAGATCGCCACGCGGAACAATATTCCGAAGAAGTTCCTGGACGCGATCCTGCTCGAACTGCGCAATGCCGGCATCCTGCGCTCGAAGAAGGGCCCCGGTGGCGGCTATTCGCTCTCCCGGCCGGCCTCCGACATCCGCATCGGCCAGGTCATCCGCACGCTCGACGGGCCGCTTGCGCCGATCCGCTGCGCCAGCCGCACCGCGTTCGAGGCCTGCGACGACTGTGCCGATCCGGTCAACTGTCATGTGCGCAAGTCGATGAGCGACGTTCGCGACGCGATCGCCTCGATCCTCGACAACATGACGCTCGCCCAGTTTGCCGCCAACGACAACGCTTCCGAAATCGTCGCCCTGAGGGACGCCGAGGCAGGCTGACCTCCGCGCATCCTGGGCTGCGCCGTGCGCATGAGATGCGGCCAGGCAACCGCGATGTCAGAGCGTTCTGATGATCGTGGCGGCGGCGTTCCGCTAGTCGGCGGGTAAAGTGCAAGCTCTTTTCGCGCTATTCATAGCGGAAACGAGGTTCTTATAGTCGTCGAGAGGTGGCCCAGAGCAGCGGGAGGATCGCGTCCTGAGCTACTGAGATAACCACACTTTGAGGGGTCCAAGCTTCGCCAACCGGATTTCTTGGGTGGCCAATTCGTCAGCAGACCAACATACGATCGGTAGCCCTCTCGAAGCCGATGCGGCAGCTTGCAGCACCCCAAGACGCGCAAACGGATCGCAGGCGACAGAGAACCAGTTAGACAATCCAAGCGAAAATCCAGTGTCAAAACTGATGAAGCCTGCCTCGATCGCGCCAGGCTCGCCCTTAAACCAAAAAGTTACCCGGTTGTCTTCGAGCAAGCTGCTAGGAAAGATCGTTCCACCATGAGTCCCCCACGCTTGTTCCCAGAGTTCCAACTCGGTCGCGTCCCCACAAGTGGTGTAGCTGGGCGGTAGCGAAGCCGCTCGCGAGCGCGCCCTCGACAGCGCCGTAGCGA
>NZ_PNFP01000013.1 GCF_002940685.1 Ensifer adhaerens
TCGTCCCACGGCTCACGCGAGCAGGGACGCTACGCCGCCGAATTCTACACAACCGTCAAGACGGCCTACACGCTCGCTTAAGTGTGAGACAAGCGCCCCGGCGTCCAGCATCCATGTCGGTGTGGGCGGCGGGGCTTTTCGATAGATAGCTCAGGTCCGCAGGGATAACTGCCCAAGCCGCCGGCTCAGGAGGTTGCGGGTTTCTCTCAGAGAACGGGATCGAGGCCTCGCGAAGACACCACGTACTGGATCACCGCAAAGAGGATCGCGACCGCAACGATCACGCCGATACGCAAGGTTCTTTCAAGGAAGGTTTCCTGGCCCTGCATCGTCAAACCTCGTTCTGCAACAGGCGTATTCGACAATCGGCAAGGCCAGAGTATCAGGCGCGCGAGCGCGCGCACAGACCGCAATGAAAAGTCGCAGAACGGGGGCGACCTTGCAAACCCGTCCGCCGCTCTACTGCACGTTTCCTTTAATCGCAGCCGATTAAAGGACAAAAACATGCAGGAATTCAAAGTTCTACAGCGACCTTTGCGCGTCGGATAGACGCGCGGCGCTGTAGATCAGGGACGGACGGGCCCAGGCGGAAGAAGCGGCCTAGAGAGCCGCGCGCTTGTCATGCTTTGCGAGACGGGCAAGCAGATAGTCCACTTCCGCCCGCGCTGTCGGGGTCAGCATCTGGGCGGGCTTGCGCTGTGCGTCGGAACTGATGACGCCGCGACGTTTCAGAACGTGCTTGCGAATAGCAAGGCCGATCCCAAGCTGTTGCTCGTAGCGGATCAACGGCAGGTGCGCGTCGAAGAGATCGTGCGCCTCATCCCTCTTCCCGGCCGCAAACAGATCCATCAGTTCGGTCAACATGTCCGGGAAACCATAGCCGGTCATCGCACCATCGGCGCCTCGTTCCGGCTCGAAGTCGAGGAACATGCCGCCATTGCCGCAGAGGACGGAAAAGTCGCGAAGCTCACCCGATTTCTGCATGGCCCTGAGCTTCGAGATTTTCTCCAGACCGGGCCAGTCCTCGTGCTTCAGCATCAGGCAGGACGGATGATTGCTGATGATCTTCGCGATGACGCCGGGTGTCATGACGACCGTAAGGGTCAGCGGGTAGTCCTGCAGAACCCACGGCACATCTTCACCAACCGCTTCGACGGCGCCGGCAAAATAGTTGACGATCTGATCATCGGTGCGCAACGCCGGCGGCGGAGCGATCATCACGCCGGCAGCGCCCATGTCCATCGAGGCGCGCGCCAGGGAGCGCATGCTGGCAAACCCCGGCGCGGAGACCCCGACGATGACCGGGATCTTGGATCGGGCGACCACACGCTTGACGATGGCCCGGCTTTCCTCCGGTTCGAGCTTCGGGGCTTCGCCCATGATCCCAAGGATCGTGACGCCGGTGCAACCGCTCTCCTCATAAAAGTCTGTCAACTTGTCGATCGAATTGAAATCGATCGAGCCGTCCTCGAAGAACGGTGTCGTCGCAATGGCGTAGACGCCCTTGGATTGCGTGCTGAACGTCATTTCTGGCTTTCCTTCCAGGCCTCGTACCGGGCCTTCGTTTCAGCGTTCATCGGGTAAAGACCGGGAAGCGGCACGCCCCGATCCACTTCGGTCATGATCCAGGCTTCCATACGCTCCTGCTCGGGTGCCTCAGCGAGCACCTCTTCGAGAAGCGCGGCCGGGATAAGGACTGCGCCGTCGTCGTCGACGACGACAATATCATCAGGAAGAACGGCAACGCCGCCGCAATTGATCGGCTCCTGCCATCCAACGAAGGTCAAGCCTGCGACTGAAGGTGGCGCTGCGACGCCATTGCACCACACCTTCATGCCGCTCGCCAGCACGCCTTCGGCATCTCGCATGACGCCGTCGGTGACGAGGGCCGCGACTTTGCGTTTCGCCATCCGGGCACACAGGATGTCGCCGAAGATGCCGGCATCGCTGACGCCCATCGCATCTGCGACCGCGACGCAGCCCTCCGGCATCGCTTCGATCGCCGCCCGGGTGGAGATCGGCGATGCCCAGCTCGCCGGCGTGGCGAGGTCCTCGCGAGCGGGGATGAAGCGCAGCGTGAACGCCTTGCCGACAACCCGTCCCTGGCCGGGCTTCAGCGGCTTCGTGCCACGCAGCCAGACATTGCGAAGTCCTTTTTTCAGGAGAACCGTCGTGAGCGTCGCAGTCGATACGCCCTTCAGGATTTCAATAACTTGAGGCTCAAGTGTCATGGAGACCCCGCACCGATCAGATGCTGTTGATCAGGCCGCCATCGACGCGAATGACGGAGCCGGTGATGTAGGATGCGCGGGGGCTCGCAAGGAAGGTGACGGTGTCGCCATATTCCTTCGGGTCGCCGTAGCGGCCGACCGGGATCGACCCGGTGCTCTCAGCGGTAACATCGGCGACCGGCCGGTTTTCGCGCTTGGCCTTCTGCTCGTCCAGAAAGACGATCCGCCCCGTGGCGATGCGCCCGGGCAGCACGATGTTTGCAGTGATGCCGTTGCGCCCGACCTCGCGCGCCAAGGTTTTCGACCAGCCGACCAACGCCAGGCGCAGGCTGTTGGATATCCCGAGATTTGCAATCGGCGCGACGACGCCCGAAGACGTGGAGGTAATGATGCGTCCCCATCCACGCTCGCGCATGCCCGGGAGCACGGCGTCGGTGACCGCGATCACCGATCGGACCATGAGGTCGAAATACTTCGACCAGTCGTCGGGCGACTGTCCCGCGGCCGGCGTCGGCGGCGGCCCGCCGGTGTTGTTGACGAGGATGTCGACCGGTCCGAAGGCGGTTTCTATGGCGTCAAGCTTCTGGCCAATCAGGGAGAGGTCGCCGATATCCCAGGTGAGCGGCATGGCCTTGCCACCCTCGGCCCTGATTTTGTCCGCGGTCGCCCTGGCGCTTTCTTCATGGATGTCGGCAACGACGACGGAAACGCCTTCGGCCGCAAGCGATCTCGCGATTGCGCCTCCAAGGCCACCGCCGGCACCAAACACGAGCGCGGTCTTGCTGTTCAACTGAAGATCCAACTCTTCCTCCTTTTGCTTTCGCCCACTATGGCAAGGCGGAAACGGAAGAAAAACCTTCCTTTTTGTCCCTTCAAACGATAGTAAAACTAACGATGGAAACGCGCTTTCTCGAAACTTTCCTGACCGTGGTTCAGCACGGCTCCCTGGCTGAGGCGTCACGGCGCCTCGGCGTCACGCCGGCGGCGATCGTACAGCGTATCCAGGCGTTGGAGATCGAAGTTGGCCTGCCTCTTCTCGCGCGGTCGGGACGGCGGGTAAAACCGACAGAAGCCGGCGTCGCGATCCTGGAAAAGAGCAGGCGCGTCCTGGCGGAGGTCAGGCAGCTCAAAAGCCTGGCGCACGATGACCAGGCGTTCGGAGAGCTGCGGCTCGGCGCCATCTCGACAGTTCTGACCGGCCTGCTTCCGAATGCCTTGCGGCGGGTCTTCGACAGGACGCCGGGCGTCGACATCTTCCTGCTGCCGGGCACATCGGCCGAACTTTATAACAGCGTCGTCGAGGAGAAGATCGACGCGGCGATCCTGGTCAAACCGCCCTTCCCCATTCCCAAGACGCTGAGCTGGGAGCTGATCCGATCGGAGCCGTTCGTGCTGCTGGCGCCGCTTGACCTCGCGCACATTCCCGCCGATCGCCTGCTTCGCGAACAACCCTTCATTCGGTACGACAGGAGCAACTGGGGCGGTCGGCTCGCCGATACCTATCTTCAATCCCAGCGCATTCTTCCGCGCGAATGGCTGGAGCTTGACGCGCTCGAAGCCATATCGGTGATGGTCGAGGCCGGGCTGGGCGTATCGCTGATGCCGGACTGGCGTTCGTCCCTGTTCGACAACCTGCGCGTTGCGCGCCTTCCATTGCGCAACGCCCCGTGCCGCGAGATCGGGCTGCTCAGACCTCAAAACCTGCCCTCTGGCCGGCTCATACAGGCCGTCCTCGATGCCATTCGGTCCTAGAAGAAAGGCTGGCATTGAGACGGCATCCGAAAGCGGCGCCCGTCATAGCAGCGGCCTGAATTCTCTGTTCCCGCGTCGGCCAAAATTACTACAATGCCACCGCAATCGCACAACCGAAGCTGGTCAGGGTATCCATGGAACCGCCGTCAAACGTCGTTGATCTTGCCTCGATCATCCAGACCTCCCTGGCGCCCGTCTTCCTGCTTGCCGGTACGGCAGGCTTCGTCAGCGTCTACGCGACGCGTCTGGGCAGGGTCTCGGATCGGGTGAACGAGATCGGGGAGAAGGAAGAACAGAGCGAAGCAAGACGCATGCAGCTCGAATACCTGCGCCGGCGCACGCTCGCCCTGGAGATTGCGGTCGCCCTGGGGACACTGGCCGCCATCTGCACCGGCTGCGCCATTATCAACCTGCTCGCCAGCGCGCTCGAGTTCGGCTTTCGCGAAGACAATCTCTTCTGGTTCTTCGGCAGTGCGATCCTTTCGCTCATCGGATCGCTCGTGGCATTCATGTTCGAGGTGCTGATCGCCGGGCGGAACATGCTGCGCCAGATGCGCCTGGATCAGGCAGCGCCGGAGCGCGAGAAGTGATCGTGATGGAACGGCGCCTCCGGCATGCCGCCGTCTAGAACAGCAGCTCGCCGGTCGAGAGCTTTCTGAGTGCTGTCGCGATGTTGGCGACGAGCGCCTCCTTTTTCGGACCATGGTCCGGATAGCGGGTCATGTTGTCGCCATTGTGCATGAAGACGTAGCCGCCTCGTCCATTAGGCGTCGGGTATTGCCAGAGCCAGTCGGCCGGTTTCGGATCGTTCTCAGGACCAACGTCGGTCAGCCAGATTGCCCCGGGTGGCGGATCGCTCCACCCCCGCGCATACTGGCCGAAGATTCCCTGCCATCCGTCGAAGCCTTCGCCGAGGTCGGAGAAGATCTGGAAGCGGTCGTCGCGGATGCGAACCTTGATGTTTGAGAAGGGACGCGGAACGACGGCGTGAAACGGCGTCATGAAGGGGAGCCACGGCTGGCACGGTTCCGCGCAGATGATCAGGTTTCCGCCGCGCGCCAGAAACGCTAGGAGTTCCCCGGCCCTGCTCTTCAGGAAAAACTCGTCGTGGCTGCTCGGAATATAGAGCGTATCCGTGCGCTCGAGCAGTTCCGCGCCAAGTTCGTGCAAGGGGGCGAACTCGATTTCGAAGTCGGCCGCGCCAATGCTCTCCTCGATCCATTCCGGGCGCCACTCCGACGGCACATGCGAGCACTGCAGATAGGTGAAGCGGTTTCTTTCGGGCCTTTTTAGGTCGAGCTCGCGATTGAGCCAGGGATAGAAGGACCGCAGAAAGCGGGTCGTCGCCGGCATGAAGCGCTGGCCGTTGTGCGAATGTGGGTCGAGCGTTGCCAGCAGCAGCCGCCCGCCGTTCGCCAGAGACGGAAAGTCGAGAAATAGGCTGCCGCCCCCGCCATCGATCTCGACGATGGAGCGAGCGCCCTGCGGAACGTTGTAGGAGCCACCCCAATGCCAGCTCATGTGCGACAGCGGGATGCTCTGCGCAATCGGGTGAGCAGGCGTGGTGAGGCTGATCTCCAGCTTCTCGCCCTTCGTCCACCACAGCCAGTCACGGCAGTTGCCGGGCGACCATTCAAGGCCGGGAATGTCGAGCCAGTCGGCATGGCCCTGCAGGAAGACGATGAGAAAGCCGCCCTGCTTCAAGTAGGCATTCAACTGCGGTGCATGCGGAAGGACTGCGGCTGCGTCCATGGCATCCGGCATGACGACGGCGGCGTAGGACGTGAGATCGACCTTCGGCAGATCGTGGATGTAGATGAGGTCGTCGATGTAATGGCGGAAATCCTGGAAGCTTCTGAGCTGCCAGCTGTTGCCCCAATGAATATAGGCGATGCCCCTTCGGGATGTCTTTGCATCAGCCAATGAGACGGCCTCCCTCGTGGCGGAACACCGGTGCATAGGTGTGCTTCGACAGCCCCTTGAAATCCGCCCGCGCGATCGGCAGATCGTAGAGTGCCGACAGATTTTCGGCGCTGAGCGCATCGGCCGTCGGTCCGCAGACATAATCCGATCCGCTCAGCATCAGCAGCGCGTCGGTCGCAATTTCCACGGCGTGCTGCGGCATGTGGGTTGAAAACACGATCGTCATGGCGTGTTCGTCCCTGAGGTGTTCGAGAAGGGCCAGAACCTTGTCCTGGTTCTTGTAATCGAGGGCCGCGCACGGCTCGTCGAGCACCAGCAACTCGCATTCAGACGCCAGCGCCTGGGCGATCATCACCAGTTGGCGCTGACCGCCGCTCAACGCGTTGAAGGCTTGCGGCTCGAAATGCTCAATGCCGAGAAGGTGGAAGTAGTGGCGCACGATCTCATAGTCTTTTCGGCCCGGTGCGCCAAAAAGCCCGAGATGGCGGGCCCGTCCCATCAGGGCGATGTCGAGGGCGGAGTAGGCGAACGGTACCTCGAACAGTTGGGGCACGAAACCCACGGGGCCGTCGATCGAAAGGCGTCCTGATTTCGGTTTGAGGATGCCGATCAATGTGTTGATCAGCGTGGTCTTGCCGACGCCGTTTGCCCCGAGCACCGCAAGGATGCGGGCACGCTCCAGGCTGAGGCTGTAGCTCTCAAGGATAGTCTTGCCGCCGCGCTCGACGGTGAGGTCGCTTGCCTCAATCACTGGACCAGCCTCCTTTCGCATGCAGCCGTCGCAGGATGACGGCAAAGACCGGAACGCCGATCAGTGCGGTGATGATGCCGAGCGGGATCTCGGCCGTGGTCACCGTGCGTGCCAGGTCGTCGACGAGCAACAGGTAGATGGCGCCCATCACGCCCGATACGGGCAGGAGCCGCCGGTGATCGGCGCCGACAAGGGCGCGGGCGACATGCGGGATCACCAGGCCGACCCAGCCGATGATGCCCGAGGTCGCGACAACGCCGGCCGAAATCAGAGCGGAGGCGACGAGCACGATCCATTGCACCAGAACCACCCTGGTGCCGAGCGCCCGTGCCTTTTCCTCGCCGAGCGACAGAATGTTGATCTGGAAACGCAGGAGGTAGATCGCGACGGCCGAAGGGATCACCGCTGCCGCCACGAGCAGGACGTCCAGATAGTTGCTGGAGGCAATGCTGCCCATCAGCCAGTAGGTGATCGCGGGCAGTTTCTGAAAGGGATCGGCGAGCAGCTTTGCAATCGAAATGGCGGCAGAGAAAAAGGCGGATATGACCACACCGGCGAGCACCAGCGTCAACATGCTCGTGCGGCCGCGCACCGTCGATAGCAGCTTGACGAGAAAGACGCTGCCAATGCCGAAGAGGAAAGCCATCGTCAAAAGCAGATAGCCCTGCAATCCCAGGAGGATCGCCAGCGTGCCGCCGAACCCCGCGCCGGATGTAACGCCGATGATGCCGGGATCGACCAGCGGATTACGGAAGAGCCCCTGCAGCGCCGCGCCTGAAATCGAGAGACCGAAGCCAATGATGATGGCGGCGAGGATGCGCGGCACCCGGACCTGCTCGACCACGACCTCCTGCACCGGGTCCCAATTGGGCGTGACGACCGGATGGATGTTGTCGATGAGGATATAGGTGACGTCTGCGACCGACAGATCGTATCGCCCGATCGTCACCGAATAGAGGGTCACGGCGACGAGAAGACAGATCAGGGCGGGCAGGACGAAGCCGGAGCCGAGCTTCCGCCCGGCCGCCGCTGTCGTCGTTCTGCTTGCCGTAACCTTAGCGGAAGAGCTCGACATATTTGTTCGCCGGCGCATTGCTTTCGGTTTCGAGAATGGTCTTGAGCTGGTCGGCCGTCAGCTCGGCGCCATAGATCAGCTTGTAGGTGTCGAGGATCTGCTTGGAAAATTCCGGTGCGAAGTCGGCGCCGTGGGCGATGGCGGCGAGCCATTCGGACGTCAGGAAGATTTCCGGTGCATCGGGGGTGCGGGCGAACACCGGCTGCTTGTAGACCCGTTTTTCCTTCACCGCCTTCAGGCTGGCAAGGACCGGATTGTCGAAGAAGGTCTTGGGCTCGAGGTCGGTGGCATAGGCCGGGATAATGATGATATCCGGGTTCCAGACGAGCAACTGCTCGAAGTCGACCGTGCGCCACCACTCGCCGGTATTGTCGGCCGCCGGGTTGGTGACGCCGCTCAGCGACAGATCCTGCGAGCCGTTGGCGATCACCTGGATCTGGTCGCCCACCTTGTCGATGTGAAGGACCGAGGGAAGCGTCGACTTGTCGAGCTTGCCGACCTTTTCGTCGAGCGCCTTCAAGGTCTCGGACTGGGCCTTGAGAATCGCCTGGGCGCGATCGTTGCGCCCGGTCATGTAGCCGCTGAGCGTGACGTAGTCGAGGCGATCCTGCTCCGAGCAGCATTGCCAGCCGACGACGGTCAGGCCGACGCGTTCCAGCGGCTCGATCAGCTTTTCGTCATGGGCCCACTGGATCACCACATCGGGCTTTTCGGCCAGGATCGCCTCCACGTTCGGCACGAAGCCGTCCTGCGCCGCACTGGCGTTGATCTTGGCCATTTCCGGCAGCATCTCGGCGTAGATGCCCTTGGTGAAATAGCGCGTCAGCGAATCCTTGTTCATGCCGACGATGCTGTCGGCCTTCTGATCGACGGCGCGATAGATGATCGGCGCCGAGCGGACGATGGTGACGACGCGCTCCGGCGGTTTGGCGAAAGTGATCGTCTTGCCGCGGTGGTCGAGGAACGAGGATTCCGCATGCGCCGCTGCCGGCGCGAATATCGAAAGGGACAATGCCAAGGCAATAGGGGTCCCGAGGCGGCTCGACATAGATCACTCCTTTGACCGGCCACGCCGCCGATCCAGCGGCAATGGCCATGAAATATCATGAGTGTACTAGTCAAGTTAATGTGGACTGTCCAGTATGCGTTTGACCTAATTCCAGCAACGACAGACGGAACCGTGCCGCGGCTTCCCGCGGCCAATCCTGGAAGATGGAAGGATGCGCCTATCGACCAGGCGGTCAGACCAGATGCTCAACCAAGTTATCAAGGGCGGCATTGTTTCCGATCTCGGTCCCCACGATCATCTGGTCGCCGAACAGGGAGGTCACCTGCACCGTCATCCTGATTGTCGTCACGTCGCCTTCGGCCGCAAGCTCGGTTGTAATCAGGCTCGACATCAGCTTTCGTCCGCCTGCTTCGACGACCTCGCTGCTGACCAGGAGGACATCCGGAACAATCGCAATGTAGGTCGTGCGTCCGGTGTATTGCGGGTTCTCCTTCGAGCCGCAGCGGAACCGGTCTTCGCCGCCCTCGCGAAAGTCGGCCGCGTCATAGATAAATACGGCGCCGTCGGACGGTGCGCTCCATCCGGCACGGATGACCGGATCCGCAAAGGCTGCGAACACCCGCTTCACCGGAGCCGCGCAATGCCGTTCGAACACGAGCGTCTTATGCCCGATTTCATAGTCCACCACTTGCTCCATTTGATCATCCTCGCGCACTTCAAATGCCCATAACCGATTGCATAACGCAATCGGTATCTATCAATTCTGATTGCGTTTTGCAATCAGGCTGACAGGATCGGCGACCGGATTGAACGCGGCTGCCGTGCAATTGGAACCTGCTCCTCAGCGCCGCCTGCTTGCGACTCGAAACGCGCTCGCAATCGACAACAGAAACGCCATAGCCGCCAGGGCAGCCGCCACGAAACCAAGATTGCCCGAGCCAACCCACTCGATTCCAAGGCCGCCGATCGAGCCCGACAGTGCGATGCCAAGGTAGAGGATTGCCTGATTGAGCGAGACCAGAACGCCGGCTGCATCGGGCTTCAGCGAGATCAACCGGTGTTGTTGCGGCGTCGTGATCGCAAAGGCGGCGATCCCGTAGAAGGCAATCATTGCAAACGCCCAGGTCAGGTTCCCGGTCGTCAGGGGCAGGAGCAGCATGCTGATAATCAACCAAAGCAAGGCGATTGCCACGACCTTGGGACCACCAATCCGATCCGCGAGCATGCCGGCGCCCAGGTTGCCGATCGTACCGACCACGCCGAGCGTCGTCATGAGGCCGGCAAGATAGACGCTGTTTCCTTCCGTGGCCTTCTCGAAGATGACGCCCATATACGTGTAGGGCATGTAGACGGCCGTAAAAGCCAGGAGGGTCACCCCCAGGGCCGCGACGATCTGCGGCTCGCGCAGCAGCCGCAGCTGCTGCCTTATTCCCGTTGCTGCCGCGACGCTGGTTTTCCCTGGGATGAAGACGAAGCTGCCGATGACGCCAATCGCGGCCAGCCCGGTTGCAAGCCACATGGTCGATCGCCAGCCGAACACCCCGCCAAAGGCCGTGCCGAGAGGCGCTCCAAGCGCGGTCGCTGCAGTAAAGCCGCTTACGACCACGGCGATGGCCCGCCCCCTGTGCGCGGGCGAGACCAGCGCGGCCGCTGTCACGGTGGCGGTCGGCACGAACAAGCCTACGCCAAGCGCGGCCACGACCTGGCCGATCAATACCTGCACGTAGCTCGGCGCAAGCGCGGTCCAGGCACTTCCGGCGAGATAGACAATGGCCGCGACGACGAGAACGGTTCGGCGCCGCCAATGGCCGGTCAAGGCGACCAGCGCCGGGCCCGCAATCGCGCAGGTCAGAGCGAAGATCGTGATGACCTGCCCTGCGACGGATGGTGAAATGCGCAGGGAATTGCTGAGGAGTGGCAGCAGACCCGCCAGAACGAACTCGCCGGTTCCAACAACGAAGACACCGAAGGCAAGCATCGACACCGAAAGCCATTGATTTGTGGCCTGCGGCTGGTCGACCTCATGCGGCATTTGCACCGTGGCATTGACCATAGCGGCACCTTTCCGGCGCGACGATGTCTTCATCGGCGCCAAGTTGTGATTGAAGAATTGGGATCTTGTCGATCTACGGGCGCAACAGCGCGGCGCGGCTCATCAGCACATCTGGCCTGAAGCGAACAAATCCGTTCATCGGGATGCCGTCATGGGAGCGCCTCAGCCGACCGTCGAAACCTTCGAGCACGGCCTGCCCGGTCAGCAACAGCAATTCGCCGGTCGTAAAATCCGGAAACAACAGACCACAGGCAGGATCCACGAGAAGGTTGCCGAGCGTGTTGAAGTAGAAATTTCCACGGTACTCCGGCCACAGTAGACAGTCGCCGTCCCACCGTACAAAGCCCGCCGGCCCGCCGCGATGGGAAACATCCATGTCGCCGCCTGCACCGGACGAGGAGCGGGTGGCGACGAAGAACGTATCGGCGTCCGCGACGACGCGCTGGGCCGCGCGCGTGTCAACCACCGTGCGGACCGTGGCGCCGGTCGTTACGGTTGTCTTTTCGACGTCCCTTGGACGAATGTATTGCGGGCAGTTTCCAAAGGCTTGCCGCACATCGACGACGAAGTCACCTGAACTCACGGAGCCTATGCGACCGTTGATCCGGATGCGGCGCCTGGTCGCGAGGTCGATCGCAAGGACTGCGATCGGAGCACCTTCGACAATGCCGGGGGCCACCGGGTCTGCGGGGTCCGGGAGTGCATCGACGCGCATTTGCAGGCCATTTGGCGCGCTCAGGAAACCGGGGCGGCCGAAGACCAGCGTGACCCAGATGCGTCCCTTCCGGTCGGGCACGGCCAGCACGACATAGTGCAGCTCCTCAAGGAAGGCCGCAAAGCCGGGCGGCAGGCTTGCCTGTATCGCTCGCGATCCCGCCAGCTGGTCACGAACGGCAAACAGGCGTTGGAGCTCCTGTTCTCCAGCGTGAAAAGGGTCAGCGTCCATCACAGACCCCGCGCCGCAGCAAGGCGCTGCCTCGACGCACGGCGCGCCAGTTCGAACTGCGCTTCATCCCCCATGAGCGCCGCCACATTGGCCGACGCCTGGTAGGAGGTAAGCTCGAAAGCCAGCAGCTCGACATCGATGCCGGCTTGAAGGTCGCCTGCTCCCACGGCCTCGCTCGCCACGTCGACGATACGTTGCCTCGCCTCGGCCCGGTGATGCTCGACCCGGTCGCGGATCTCGCCAGGACGGGTTCGGTATTCACTGCTGAGCGCATGAACCAGGCAACCGCCGGGCAATGTTCTTTGCTCCACGAATGTGTACCATCCCTCGACCAGCGCGATCAGCCGCTCGATCGCCGCCGGCCGCGCCATGGCGGGGCCGACAACCGTTTCGAAATAGAGCGCGACACCGTTCTCGATCGTCGCCAGTTGCAGGGCCTCCCGATCGCCAAAAAGCACCTGAACGTTGCCTTTCGCCACCCCGGCATCGGCAGCGACCCGTCCGAAAGTCAGCCCTTCCAGCCCCTCCACCGAGGCGATCTGGGTGGCATGATGCAGAATGTTCGCCCGGGCGCGGTCGCCGCGCTCTTTCCTCTTGTCGTTCGTCTTCATCTCGCCTCGCGGTGGGGTATCAGGTCCCCAATATAAATATACATACGTATGTATATTGTAAAGTCAAAACTGCGCGAACCGCCAAAGGACGTTGGCGGCCGCCGCCTCCCCTCACGAAGCCCGTGCCGCCGGATTGCTTGTGGCAATTTTGGCAGTCCCGAAGTCCTCCCGCGCAAGCTTTCGCCGAAGCGTCGCCATTCGTGCGCTGCCGATATCGTGGCGAAGGCAGCCGATCAGCCAGGGTCGGGTGAGAACGACGTCGAGACATCCCAAAGTCTCAAGCGAAAGAGAACTGGACAGCGATTTCGGCCCAGCTCGACTCCATGCCTTACCCACGATCAACCGTCGCGAGGGATGAGCGCCGCGGATGGCTTTAGCCGGATTGGGCTATGTCCCAGTTTATTTTCAATTACATTAGACTTTAGTAACATGAGAGCGCGCAGGGAGGTAAGCATGGAACGCTTCGCCGAAAAGCTCGAAACCGACGCTGCCATGAAAGTCTGGTCCGTCCATGACTTCTGCCAACGGTACCGCCTTTGCGAGGATGAGGAACGTCGCCTCACAAGCCTGTTTGGTATGTTCGCCACGGCCCGCGAACTCCTGAACAATGCGCAGCGCACACCGAAATGGCGGTAACGGGCTGGTTCCCATGCATTACCTTCGTGCGGCCGTTGTGCTCTCGCTCCTTTTTCTAAGCTCCTACGCCTGGGCTGAAAAGCGCGTCGCGCTGGTCATCGGAAACGCGGCCTATCAGCATGCGCCGCAGCTTGCCAATCCTCAGAATGATGCCAGCGACATGGCGTCGAAATTGACGGGCCTGGGGTTCGTTGTTGTAACGGGCCGGGACCTCGACCTCACGGGAATGCGTCGGTCGATCCGTGAGTTTGTCGGCAAGGTCGAAGGCGCAGACGTGGCGCTCTTTTTCTATGCCGGTCACGGGTTGCAGGTAAACGGCGGCAACTACATGATCCCCGTCGACGCGCAGCTTCGTTCAAACAACGACTTGGATTTCGAGGCTTTGCCGGTCGAGCTTGTGCTTTCCGCCATGGAGCGCAACGCCAAGGTCAACCTGGTGTTCCTGGACGCCTGTCGCGACAATCCACTTGCTGCGACATTGGCCCGCTCCATGGGAACCCGATCCGTGGTCGTTGGTCGGGGGTTGGCGAAACTCGATACCGGCGTAGGTTCGCTGATAGCGTTCGCAACCCAGCCCGGAAACGTTGCGCTTGACGGAGCCGACAGAAACTCGCCGTTCACGACGGCGTTGCTGAGACACCTCGGCACACCTGGGCAGAGCATAACGGATGACCTGATTGCAGTGCGCCGCACCGTCTTGAAGGCCACGGACGGCAAGCAGGTTCCCTGGGACAGCTCATCCCTCACGGGTCCCGTCGTTCTAAATCCATCGCTCGCTGCGGAAACCGCAGCGAGCCCGGCGGCGACGGCAGATACGGACAGAACCGTGGAGCTTGCGTACTGGAACTCGATCAAGGATTTGACCGCAAGTAGCTTCTTTGAGGCCTACCTCCAGGAATACCCCAATGGGGCGTTCGGAACGCTCGCGAAGTTGAAAATCGCGGCAATCGCGGAGCGCGAGAAGCAAAGCAAGCCAGCGCTGCAGCAGAAGCCGGATGCCCAGCAGGCCGTAACCGGCGAAGGCAGCGCCAGCCAAACCGATGTCGCGGCGCTTGAACCGGCCAACAGGGCACAGGCATCAGGTTCGACAGCCGGCAACATGCCTGCCGGCGAACTTGCACTCGCCACCCAAAGGGAACTCGCGCGCATCGGATGCCTTGCCCGGGTCGACGGCAAATGGGGCGACAGCAGCCGGAAAGCCCTGCAAACATATGCCGCGCACAAGGGACTCAAGCTTGCCTCGCTCGCACCGACCGAGGAGCTTTTGAACGGGTTGAGAGCGATCGGCAATCGTGTCTGCCCGCTCGTCTGCGGCAACGGGATGGAGGCTCGCGACAACCGCTGCGTGGCGCCCGGCCTGAGTGCCTTCGACGGCAGATGGAACCTGATACGGCGCGCAAAGACGGATTGCGGCGACTGGCGCGAACTCTCGACGACCCTCTACATAAGAAATGGCGTTGTGTCGTCGAGTTCTGGTTTCTCCGGAAAAATCTCCAGCAACGGAACCGTCAACATTGCCCACACCTTCATCCATAAGGGAAGAAAAGGCGGTAACACCGTGACGGGAATGATAAAAGGAGGCAAAGGCTCCGGCCGGTTTAGAGGGACCGGGGCGGGCAGCGGCTGCTCGGGGATTATCACTATGAGTAGGATGTAACAACGAAGGCGACGTCAGCGCACCTGCGGTGCGGCCCAGTGTCGGCTTCGTTGCGACCATCTTCCGCTTGGTGGAAAATCGGAAATTCTGCGAGGCCCCGGTGTGCCACCGGTGGACCTCGGACAGATCCGACATTTTCGAGTCGCGAAGCCGGTCTGCGGACTTGGCGCCACTCATCTATTTGCTTTGTGTCGATCCGACCCAAATTCATCGAGATCCGGCTTCATCGTCAATGGGTGATCGCCATGACGAGCCAGTCGTCTTCACGCACCGCGGCCAGCATCGCGCGCGCATCGTTGAATGCATCGGTTTCGTTGAGCAAGCGCCACGCTTCGTGTGCCACGCCGTCGGCCTGGGGAGGTGGATTGAGGGCAAGCTGATCGAGACGCGGGGCCAGTGTTCGCCCAATCCGCCCGGCGGTCCATCCGCCGGTGTGGCGGAAGCCTCCTTGCGCCAAGTGAACTGCAGGGTCAGCATATTCCTGCAGCATCGCCTCGATCGGCTGCCCGTGGATCAGGCTGTCTATCTCGACGGTCGTCCAGCCAAGGGTCGGGAGGTGCGTGGAGAGCCGGTAGTGGTTCGTATCATTGCTGGCGCTCAATGTCGGCAGGGGTACGAAGTGTTCGGCGAGCACGACAAGGGCGGCGAACCCCGGGCTGATGAACTGCGGCTGCAGCCAGGAGAGCGCGGCACCCTCGGGCCCGAGGTGGAAGGCGGCGTGGAGGTCTTCCCGCTCACCGAGCGCCCCATATCGGTCAAGCGCTATCGCCGAAAGGGTTTCCGGATGGCCTGCCTCCCAGGCTGACAGCACATCCTGCACCGCCTCCTCGAAGGCGGGTGTGATAGGGCAGCGAAAGGCGTGATGAAGCACCGCCATGTCATTCTCCCACGAAAAGCCGCCGGACATGGAGACCGGCGGCGGAAGCTGTTTCTGCTCGTCAATTTAAGGGCTTTACTACCGACCGTCTATTGCGCTCGGCAGTTGTTGAGCGTGCCGTTGATGACGGTAACGCCGGTGTCGGCCGTGATCGCGAGAGCCTTGAACCCAGCAGCAGCCACTCTGCTTGCCGCAGTGTTGGAACTCGAAGACGTCATCTCTGCCCGTGCGATGCTCCAATGGCCTGGCGGGTTGTCGTCGAAAACGATCGTCCAGGGGAAGGGCTTTGGCAGATCGGTGGAAGCAGCCTCGAATTTGACATCGGCATTGCCAACTTGCGCCTCGTCTCCCTTGGACGGGTCAATTTCGCCGAGGTCGACCTTGACGAGGCATTGTGCGGGTAAGCCTTTACCCGTCTTCGCATTCTTGGCTGCCTCTTCGTCGCTGGCGTAGTGGAAGAAAGAGAGGGTCGAAATCGGCTTTCCGCTTACACCGAAGTTGACTTTGGTCCATACCACCACCCCGCTGGGGTCCGCGTCGACAGCGCGATAGACCGAATAGGCATGCGCGGGACCTATGGCGACGAAGATCGCAACGATAGCGAGCTTTGCCGCATGGATGCCTGAGTGAAGTTTGGGAAACTGCATGATGGCTTTCCTTTCGCTATGGGGGAACGTCTCTCGCGACAAGCGGAGAGCGGTGACCGGAGGCGCATGCCGCCGGACCTGCTGTGGCTCGGCGTAGTCGCGCCGTGTGCCGTGTTGGGAGTGTTGGAAGGTGGACGCCGCGGCCATTCAGGCCGTCTCGCCCGGGCCAGTCCTGCGGCGGATCAAGTCAGTTGCGTCTGAACTTGCCTTCGCAGTCGTCAGCGCTCAGGGATATCGCAAGGATCCGAGCGATCGACGGCAACCGGCGCTGGTCTCGGCTAGAAGAAAATCGTGACGTGTCCGTCCAGAGCTAGAAAGCTCTGCAACGTCTTCGTACCGGTCAGCCCACCCTTGCCGACTGGCCAGGGATCGAGGAGCTTCATGGTGTTGCCATTGTCGGAGTATCCGTAGACGACGTAGTAGTGGATCGCCGTGCCGATGACGAAGATCCGGTCGTGGTCGATCTCGCCACGCACGAGATCTGCTGTGAGATTTTCGACGAACCGACCGCCCGTCGAAACCATGTCGAACGCATTCCACTGCGTTCGCACCATTTGTACGGCCTGGCTGGCCAGATTGGCTCCGTCGTCTTCCCGCTGCGGCGGTGTCACCGAGGCGTCGAGGGTTTGCGCCAACGCCCATTCTTCCTGCACGTTGGGGTCCAGCGCCGCAAGCGACAGTGTGTTGCGGCGGGCAATGGCATATTGTGACATCGCCGAGAGGTTGCGATAGGCGCGAACCATGACCTCGGCGGCGGCGAAACACCACGCGCCGGTTTCCTGTGCGACCAAGACCGGAGGATTGGCAACGTCTTCTTCCATGATGATTTCCTTTCTCATTGGGGGAGCGCTTTCCCGCGCATGCAAGGAGCGCTGACCGGTGACGCATGTCGCCGGACCTGTCTTGGCGGTGGACGAAATCACGCCGCCCGCCATGTCTGTGGTGCGGTGTGGGCGTCCTGCAGACCGCCCCCGGCTTTCAACAGAAAGGCGGATCGCCCTGCTGCCCCGCGACCTGCTGCAGGATGTTTTCCGGTGTCAGCGCGACGCGTTGCGAGGGTGAGGTCGTGCTGAAATCAACGACCTGCGTGTTGGTGAGCGCTTCCACGTCGATCGTCTCGCCGACGGCGTAGTTACCGAACACGACCCAGCAGCGATGACAATGCGGGGTGAAGATGCTCAAGACATTCGGAGTGAAATCAACGGTGTAGATTGGCGATCTACCGATCGCGATACCGAGATGAATCGGAAAATCGAACGTGCCGCTGAGCTGCCGGATGCTTAGGCTTCCTTGCGCACCGCCCGTGCGCAGATTCTGGAGCGCCGGCGCTCCGAAACTGTCGGCTGTGAAGTCGATGAGATTTTCGCGGTCGGCGTCGGCGGGGACGTACTGGTATGCCGTGAACGTCGAGCGCCCGCCGAAGGTGCCGCGTTCGCCCCAGATAAAGCCGACTTCCGTGGACCAGGAGAAGCGTACCTGGGTGCCGGGCGCAGCCGGCCGGGCGAGCCAGGCGACGCTGGTCAGGCGCGTCGGCGCTGGCGCCTGGGGCGGAACTTGGAAAAGTGCAAAATTGCCATGCAGCTTTGAGTTGTTGACGCAGGTCAGTCTGTACTCCGGCATTGCAGTCTCCTGTCGTGTTGGAGAGAGGGGGACGGCGGCGGCTGTCGCCGCCGTCCGCGACGTCAGGCGACCGAGATCAGGTTGTCGAGGCCGAGTGTTGCGGTCCGCGACGTCAGTGCGCCGCCATAGGTGACCTCGACGGAGCCGGTCACATCCTCGACGTCGATGACGTCACCCGTCTCCAGATTGCCGAACAGCACCCAGTAGTTCGGATGCGGCGTGAAGACGGCAGTCATGTTCGGTGCTGCCTGCACGGCGAAAGTTCCCGAACCGGCCATGCCGATACCGACGGAGGTACGGTTGGGCACGACATTGGACAGCTGCTGGATGGTCAGCGAGCCCAGGGCGCCGGTGACGCTCGGATTGGCAAAGGTCGTCGCACCCCAGCTGTCCTGCGTGAGCTGGACGAGGTTCTGGCCGTTCGGATCTGCCCCGATCACCTGCGTCGCCGAGAAGTTGATGCCGGGCTGAAGCAATCCGGTCTCCGACCAGACGAAGCTGTAGTCGAGGTTCCAGGTGAAGGTCACACGACTTCCCGGTGCTGCCGGCCGGGCAAACCAGGCCAGTGAAAACACGTTTCCGGGAACGGTCATCGGCGGGGCCTTCTGGAACACGGCAAAGCTGCCGTGCAGTTGAGAGTTGTTGAGGCATGTCAGGGAGTAGGTCGTCATCTTAGCGTGCCTTTCGTTGGGGGATCGCACCCGGAATTGCGAAATGATGGCCGGCACCGCCTCCGGGGCTGAAACGGTGCCGGGCCGCCCTCGCCGTCCATGGGAGGTGTCTAACGGCGAGGGAATGCCCGGCCAGGGAAGGCGGGTGCCGGGCAAGCTTGTTGAAGGATCAGCCGGTCTGGACGATCTTGTTGTCCAGGTTGGCTACGATCTTTGCGACGGCGGTTGGGCTGGTCGCGGCCGTGTCCTGTTTGAAAGTTACGGTTGCCGCCTGGCTGCGGTCCCATTCGTCGGGTTCGGGAAACTGGAACGCCGTGCCGAAGACGACCGTCACGGTCTGCGAAAGGTCAGGCTCGAGCGTTAGCGACGATAATCCCGCCGGGACAGGGACGAGGATCGGTGCAGGGCCGACCACCAGCCCGATCTGGCTGCCCGCCGGGACGCCGCCTGCGAAGGTTGCCTCGATCGCGCCGGCAGGCCCACCGGCTGCGGGGGTGACGGTGAACGCCCCGTCGGCCCAGGCGACGGCAACAGTATCTCCCAGCGCGACCGGCGTCCTTTCGGCCGCATCGAGGCTCGCGCCTTTGACGAACGCAAACAAGGCCAGCGCGCCGCTTCCGCCATTCCATGTCAGCGGTTTCGTGTCGCCCTGTCCCATCGGATCCGACACCAGGGCGGTGATTGTCTGCTGATTTTGAGACGGCTTGTTCAACGGAGGGGGGAAGATGTTGAAACACTGCCGTCCGGCCACGGTCGAACCATTCGTGACGGCCAATTCGAAAGGCACAGCGGCTGCTGGCGGCGGGCTGCTGGTCGCGGGCTCGGGGCTGGTCTTCGTGGAGGTCGGCATCCATCTTTCCTTTCGAGGTCCGGCTTGAATTTCTCGCCTTATGTGTAGTGAAGGATACGTTTGCCCCCTATGGTTGTCTCTGGGCCAGCGTTTCAAAAACTTGGACGACCGTCCCAAGATGGCGGCTTCAGTTGGTGTAGAGCGCAGTCAGCCAGTCGCCGAACGAGGCGCCATCGAGGGAGGGTCGGAACAGGCCACCCAGGTCGATGCCGTCCTGGCGGACACCCGCACGGGCGCCCCTGGGCGAGACCCCGAAAGCGCGCCGGAACAATCGGCTGAAGTGGGCCTCGTCGGAAAAGCCCATCTCGTAGGCGATGTCACCGATACGTCGGTCTGCGTGACGCGAGTCGCAGAGGGTGAGCAGGCAGCGCCGGAGACGGCGACGACGAATGTAGGCTTCGACGCCGCCGCTGCTCTCGAACTGGCGGTAGAGCTGACTGCGAGAAACGCGGAGATCGTGTGTCAGCCGGGACGGAGTGAGATCGCTGCGATGCAGGTTCTCCTCGATATGCCGCCGCAGGCGCCGTCCGAGGTCGCCCCTGGCCCCTGCCGAAGGGGGCTCACCCGCGGGTCCGAGGCAGGAAGCGAGCAGATCGGGGACCGACGACCCGAGCGCGATCACCTCGCCCGGGCTGAGGCGCATCGCCGCCTCGCTCAGCGCCTCGAGAATGCCGCGGATAAAAATCGCCATCGCGCTATCCTGGGCCAGGATGCGACCGGTCATGGGCTGCACCGGCGCCATCGCGGCCGGCAGCAAGGTGCGCGGCATGATGAGGTGCATGCCGTCCGCAGCCGACATGGCGAAAGCCGTCGGGGCCGACAGATCGAGCACCACCACGTCTCCTGCCCGCAATCGTCGGGCGGCCGGGCTGGGCAGCGCTATGCCGCCGCGCAGGAGGCACGAAATGACGATATGGTCGAGATCATCCCTGGCAAGCCGCGCTTCGGTGCGTCGATACCGGCCGCCGACGGCGACGCTTCGGCACAAGAGAAATGTGTCGAAGTGATAGACTTTAAGATTGGCTTCAAACGCACGCGCTGGAGACGCTTTCGGGGGCAGGCTGTCGAAGAGAACATTCAGAAGGGATTGCCACGCGTCAAAGGGGGAATCGACCCCCGTTGTTGAAAAGTGGAAACTAGCAATTTGCGCGTTGCCCATCCGTTAGACGCACTAAACCGTCAGATACTTTTTCAATCAGACCACAACGCCCTCTATGATTGCATTAGAGGGTGCTGCGCGACTTTTGCTATAGGACAAAAAAGGGGGGAAACCGGGTGCAGTGGTCGAAACCTTAACGCTTCGCGACTGCGGGCCCTTCGCGGACTTCATCGCGTTCCAACTTGGATCACGAGCCGCGGGCCGGCGCCATGCCGCACCACTTGCGTAATTGTATGGCGCGATGGGTTCTTCGTCGTTTCGATCGAGCCGTCGGGCGTTCGCAGCCTATCGACTGCGAGCATCCTCGACATTCCCGACGATATCCTATGCGACTTGTTTTCCTCGATGGCTTGCAGCGCCCGTATCTCGGCATCGTGTTGGGCATGCCGAATGCAAATTCAGTCTGCCGCCTACCAAGACACACGGCGCGCGGCGTCAGCCAAGGCCGTTGCCTTGCGATCAGCGAACCGGACATGGAGCTTGAGGCTATTCGCTTCGGCGGAAATTGCGAATGCGATCAAAAAGAACCGCGAGAATCGTCGCGCTGCCGATAAACGTGCCCTGCCAGAAGGCATTGATGCCAAGCAAGCCGAGGCTGTTGCGGATGACTTCGATCAGCGCCGCACCGACCAGTGCCCCGAAGGCCGTGCCTGCGCCGCCCGCGAGATTGGCACCGCCGATCACTGCCGCGGCGATGACCTGCAACTCCATGCCGGCGCCGATATTGGTCGTCACCGCACCCAGCCAGCCGGTCTGGATGATGCCGGCAACGCCAGCCGAAAGCGCCGAGATCATGTAGACGCAGACCTTGATGGGGCGCACGGGGAGGCCAGTGGCCATGGCCGCCTGCTCGTTACCGCCGATGGCGTAGATGTAGCGGCCGATGCGCGTCCACCGCAGCACGAAACCGGTCAGGAGCGCGAGGACGACCATGTAGATCACAGGGTTGGCGACGCCAAAGGTCGACCCGCCGCCGAGCGCCAGCAGCTTGTCGTGATCGGGGCCAAACTCGAAGACCACCGTGTTGTTGGACGCGACCATCGCCAGGCTTCGGGCAACCGAGAGCATGCCAAGTGTCACGACGAAGGGCGGAAAGCCGAGATAGGCAATCAGGATGCCATTGAACGCGCCGATCACCAGCGCGGTTGCGACCGAGACGGCAATGCCTGTCCCGATGCCGTATCCCGCGTGCATCGTGACCGCGAGCACCATGCTGCACAGGCAAAGTACCGAACCCACCGAGAGGTCGATCCCACCGGTGATGATGACGAGCGTCATGCCGAGCGCGATGATCGCGACGAAGGTAACGTTGCGGGTAATGTTGTAAAGGTTCTTTGCCGTGGCGAAGCTGTCAGTGGCGAAGGACAAGAAAAGGCATGCGAGGATGACGGCGACCAGAACCCAGAAGGTCTGGCTACCCAGGATAGCTCCTCCAAGCGTACGCTGCCTGCGGGCGATCGTCTGGTCCAGCGTGGTTGCCATCGTTCCTCCCATTCCCTCCTGTGCAGAAGATTGAGTTTGCGCGCCCCTCATCCACCCTCGATGGCACCAGTAATAAGCCCCGTCACCTCCTCCGGCGAGGTCTGAGCAATAGGTTTGTCCGCCACCTTGCGGCCCCGGCGCATGACGACGACACGATCGGCGACATCGAAGACGTCGGGCATGCGATGACTGATGAGGACGACGAGGATGCCGCGGGCACGAAGCTCCCGGATCAGGTGCAGCACCTCGGCGACCTGACGCACGGATATGGCGGCTGTGGGCTCGTCCATCAGCACGATCTTCGCCTCTGAAATCATCGTGCGCGCAATCGCCACCGCCTGTCGCTGCCCGCCCGACATCTGTTTTACCAGATCGCGTGCCCTGGTCTCGGAGCGAAGCTCCTTGAAGATCTCTCCCGCCCTTCGGTACATGGCCTTGTAATCCAGGACGCGGAAGGGGCCGATGCCGCGCCTCAGCTCTCTGCCGAGAAAGACATTCGCCGCTGCGGAGAGATTGTCACAAAGAGCCAGATCCTGGTGCACGATCTCGATACCGAACTGCCGCGCCTCAATGGGGCGATGCAGCACGATATCGTTGCCGTTGATGCGCATGGTGCCGTGGCTTGGGCGGTAATTTCCGGCAATCATTTTGACGAGCGTCGACTTGCCGGCGCCGTTGTCACCCATCAGCCCAACAACCTGGCCGGCCTCAAACGACAGCGAAATATCGTTGACCGCCTGTATGGCCCCGAAGTGCTTGGAAATATTGCTGAGCTCTAGCAGCACGACCAGCCTTCCCAAGACGCGCAATCCGCCTCGCCAAGGCGTGATACGGCAAGTTCGCCCCATAAGTGAGCGACGGCTTATTTACGCAAATCTCCGCGAATCCGTCAACAATCTCTCGTCCGATAAACCTGTTTTGTATGACAATTAACCGTTGACGGGAGACGCGATCGCATATTAGCTATTGCTGGGAGATAAGCATGCTTATCCTTGTCACCGGGGCAACGGGCAAGGTCGGGCGGCACCTCATTACAGCGCTGCTTGACCGGCCACGTTTTTCGCAAGCGCGCATACGCGCGCTCTGCCACAACCGTGTGCTCGATCCGACCGAACGGCTGACCATCCTCAAGGGGTCCATCGCCGATCGCACCGTGGCAGAAAGCGCGATAGCCGGCGTGAGCCACGTCGTGCATCTCGCGACCTGCAAGGAAACGCCGGCCGACGTCATGGATGTGACCGTCAAGGGCCTGTTCTGGCTGCTCGAAGCCTTCAGAACGAGCCCGACTGCCCGGCAGTTCATTCTGATCGGCGGCGACGCCGCGGTCGGCCATTTCTTCTATCCCCGCGAGGAACCGATAACAGAGGCGACACCGCATCGCGCCTATCCTGGCTGCTACGCGCTCTCGAAGGTGCTCGAGGAAGTAATGATCGAGCAATACGCAATCCAGTACGGGATGAACGCCTGTTGCCTGCGCGCGCCATGGATCATGGAAAAGGACGACTTCAAGCACTCGCTTTCCTTCGGCGATGACGTCTTCGGCGGGCCCGACTGGAAAACGTTCTTCGCTCCCGACGAAGCGAGGCGCTATGCGGAAGCGCAAGCCGTGCCTCTGCTACGCGATGGCGGCGGCAGGCCGGTCAAGCGTAATTTCGTTCATGTCAGCGACCTCGTGTCGGCAATTCTGAGCACGATCGACAATCCGCGTGCGGAGCGCCAGCGCTTCAACATTTCCATGGACCGCCCGGTCGACTATGGCGAGGTCGCAAGCTATCTCAAGCGCACGCGCGGCCTGCCGTCCGTCGACGTTCCAAGCCATTTCCACTCAACCTGGTTGGACAACAGCAAGGCAAAATACCTGCTGGATTGGCAGCCAGAATACGACCTCGAAAAGCTTATCGACCAGGCCTGGCAATACGAGCGTCCACCAAGTGATCCTCGCATCGTCTGGTACCCCGGTTGATTTGTGCCGCGGACAAAGGCTGTCCGCTTGTCTAACGGGAGGAAAAAATGAGGAAAGCATTGGTGCTTGCAGTCGCGGCGCTCGCGCTGGCCACCGGCCCCGCCAACGCCCAGGAGAAGAAGCAGCTCGTCATTGTCGTCAAGGGCCTCGACAATCCGTTCTTCGAAGCCATCAACCAGGGCTGTCAGAAGTGGAACAAGGAAAACACCAGCTCGGAATATGAGTGCTTCTACACCGGCCCGGCGTCGACCTCGGACGAAGCCGGCGAGGCGCAGATCGTCCAGGACATGCTCGGCAAACCCAGCACGGCTGCGATCGCCATTTCGCCATCCAACGCCAAGCTCATTGCCCAGACGCTGAAGACCGCCAACCCGACGGTCCCGGTCATGACGCTCGATGCCGATCTTGCCAAGGAGGATGCGGGGCTGCGCAAGACCTATCTCGGCACAGACAACTATACGATGGGCGCGCGGATCGCAGATTACATCAAGAAGGCCAAGCCGAATGGCGGCAAGATCTGCACGATCGAGGGCAACCCCGGTGCCGACAACATCTTAAGGCGTGCGCAGGGCATGCGCGACGTGCTGACCGGGAAGGAGGGGCTGGCCGAACTGAAGGGTGAAGGCGGCTGGACCGAGGTTGCGGGCTGCCCGGTCTTCACCAATGACGACGGGGCCAAAGGCGTACAGGCGATGACGGATATTCTCGCCGCCAATCCCGATCTCGACGCCTTCGGCATCATGGGCGGCTGGCCGCTCTTCGGCGCACCGCAACCCTATCGCGATCTGTTCAAGCCGATGGCCGACAAGATTGCCAAGAACGAGTTCGTCATCGGTGCGGCAGACACGATCGGTGAAGAGGTGGCGATTGCCAAGGAAGGCCTGGTCACCGCGCTCGTCGGCCAGCGCCCCTTCGAAATGGGCTACAAGGCGCCTTCGGTCATGCTGGACCTGATCGCCGGCAAACCGGTGGACGATCCGGTGTTCACGGGTCTCGACGAATGCACGAAGGACACAGCGGACACCTGCATCCAGAAGTAAGCCAGTGGCCGCGCCTTGACGCGTATCCCGGCGGCCCCGCCGCTGTTTCCAGCGACCGTGGTCAGCAAGCAGTTTTGCGGGCTGGCCGCGGCATCCTCGTGACGACCCTGCTTGGAAGATCCCTCCGACGAACTATCATCGATGGGAATCATCCCCTGATTTGCAGACATGGAGAACGCAATGACCAAGCGGATCATCTTCACCGGAGGCAGCGGCAAGGCGGGCCGCCATGTCGTTGAATACCTCGTCGAGCACGGCCACCAGGTCCTCAACCTGGACACAAGGCCGCTCGACAACCCGAAGGTGCGCACGCTCATTACCGACATCACGGACAGCGGCCAGGTGTTCAACGCGCTTTCGAGCTACACGGGCCTGCACGAATTCGACCCGTCGCTTGCGCCCCAGCCGATCGATGCAGTCGTCCACTTTGCCGCAATTCCGCGCATCCTGATCGCACCAGACAACGAACTCTTCCGCGTCAACGCGATGGGTACCTACAATGTCATCGAAGCGGCGGTGAAGCTTGGCATCCGCAAGATCGTCATCGCGTCGAGCGAGACGACCTACGGCCTCGTCTTCGCAAACGAGCCCCGCAATCCCAGCTATTTCCCGCTCGACGAGGACTATGACGTCGACCCGATGGACAGCTATGCGCTCTCCAAGGTCGTCAATGAAAAGACGGCGCGCGCCTTTGCGCTCAGAAGCGGCGCCGACATCTATGCCTTGCGCATCGGCAATGTCATCGAGCCCAGTGAATACCATCTCTTCCCCGGCTGGTTTGCCGATCCGGGGTTCCGCAAGCGCATCGCCTGGAGTTACATCGATGCGCGCGACCTCGGCCAGATCACGTTGCGCGCCGTGGAGACGGATGGCCTCGGGTTCCAGGTCTTCAACGCTGCGAGCGACGACACCTCCGCCGACATTCCGACGCGAGAACTGATCGACCGCTTCTACCCCGGCGTTCCGGTCAAGGGGCAACTCGGCGAATACGAGACGCTTTTATCCAATCGCAAAGCGCGCGCGATGCTCGGTTTTCAGCCTGAGCACAGCTGGCGGAAGTATGTCGACATCAGCTGACGCAAAGCGCGGATGAGCGGCACAGATTGCGAGAAATAAGGAAATGACTGAACAACGATCAGGAAAAGGTACCGCCGGGCCAGCCACGGCGGAAGGGGCGCGTGCGACCCGCCGGCTCGATGCACCGCGCATGTCGGGGCCGAGCGTTCACATGTCGGTTGCCGATGACATCGGACTCAGGATCGTGCGGGGCGACTACCCGCCCGGAACGATCCTGCCGAACGAGGCGAAATGGACGGAAATCTTCGACGTCAGTCGCACCGCGGTGCGAGAAGCGATCAAGATACTGATGGCCAAGGGGTTGCTCGCCTCGCGTCCGAAAATCGGCAGCTGGGTGGAGCCGAAGGAGCGCTGGAACCTGCTCGATCGCGACGTGCTCAGCTGGTACGCGCTCTCACCGGACCGGCTCCAGTTTCTGAAGACCGTGCAGGAATTTCGCCACATCATAGAGCCGGAAGCCACGGCTCTTGCTGCGACCCGCCGCAGCGAAGAACAGATGGTCGAAATCAGCGCGGCATTGAGAGACATGGGGCAAGCGACAACGCTGCAGGGCCGCACCCAGGCTGACACCCGCTTTCATCTCGCAATCCTGCATGCTTCCGGAAACGATCTCTTGGTTCCGCTCGGGACATTGATCGAATCTGCACTCAACCACCTCTTCCTGCTGGTGACCCGCAACGACGACAGTTTCGTCTATGCACTGAAGCTTCACGAGAACATCGAAAAGAGTATTCGCCTCCGACGTCCGAACGCGGCCCGCAATGCGGTGCGGCGACTTCTGGCAAACACCGATGAACTCATCGCACATTCGGAGCACAAGGCGTGATCGACGGTCACGCTGCTAAGCCGGGTCGCAGCGCCGGCCACGGACCGCCGCGAAGCGGACGTTTCCCCCCGATCATCTGATCACCGCATCGCCTTCAATCCACAATCGGCATCTGGGGCGCCTGTCTCGGCCGTGCCTGCGAGGGTGATCGAGCTTTCCAGAACGCTTGGGTACCCCGCTGAACCGCTGCCGTCTTGCGCCAACGATATGTTGTCAACAAACTCGCAAATTATCGTATTCACTATTGTCGACAAATACGTTGACAAACTTCGTCGATATGCAATGCTCCCGATCAGCAGACACGACCTGGGGAGGAGCAGTGTGATGCAAGTCTTTGAAAGACCCTGTTGCCGGGATTCCCGGCGGTGGTCATCCGCGCCGGTACCCAGTCCGTCGAGCGAGACAGTTTCTCACGACATCCACCATTGCCACGCCCGCATCTGACCTCGCGCGCCGCGTTCGAGGCAGACGCCCGCGGGCGACCGACAGGCAGCAACACGATCCGGCGTTGACGCAAGACGTCCGTTTCGCACGCCTGCGTTTCCACGCTGACGTCTTGAGGCGTCCGCGATTGGAACGACGCGCCGACCATGAACCCCGCCGCAACGGCGGCCGGCATGTGGTGCACTGAACGAAAAGATCGGGCACGTCGTGTGCGCGCAGAACAGGCGCGCCACTGGCTCACCCGTATCGACGACCAGGCGGAAGGCCTGTGAGCCTTCAAGAAGAAGATTCCCGTTCGACGGGATAGGTAACCTCAACCAGGGAGAACTGCAGAATGCTCAAGAAATTGACCCTCGCGGCCGCCATCGCGGCTGTGCTTTCCGCGGCGGGGCATGCCGAAACGCTCAAATGGGGCGCTTCGCGCGACATCTATTCGCTTGACCCCTATTCCTATGGCGACAGCTATACCCTCTCTTTCCTGAACCACGTCTACGAAGGCCTGGTGCGCTACGACGCCGAACTGAAGATCGAGCCGGCGCTGGCATCCTCCTGGGAAACCGTATCGGATACGGTCTGGCGCTTCCACCTGCGCAAGGACGTCAAGTTCCACGATGGCGCCGATTTCACTGCAGACGACGTGATCGCCTCCCTCACCCGCGTCAGCGATCCGGCGTCTCCGTTGCGCGGCAATCTTCCGGCCTACAAGTCGGCAAAGAAGGTCGACGACCACACCGTCGATATCGAACTTGTCGGACCCTATCCGCTGCTCCTGAACGACCTGACGAACATCCACATTTTCGACGCGACCTGGCTTGCCGACAACAACTCGCTGAAGCCGACGGACGTCGGCAAGAAGATCGAAGGATACGCGACCTACCACACCAACGGCACGGGCCCGTTCAAGCTGGAGAGCCGCACGCCCGACAGCAAGACCATTCTCGTCAAGAACGCCCAGTGGTGGGACAAAGCGCAGTCCAACATAGACCGCATCGAGTTCACGCCGATCGTCTCGGCCGCGACGCGCGTGGCCGCCCTGTTGTCGGGCGAGATCGACTTCACCGAGAATGCGCCCGCTCAGGATCTCCCGCGCCTTCTTGCGCAGCCGGACCTGAAGGTCATGGAGCGTACCGACCTGCGCACCATCATGATGGGCTTCAACCGCAAACCGAAGCTGGCCGACGGCGTCGACAACAAGTTCAACGACCTGCGTGTCCGCCAGGCGGTCGCCCACGCGCTCGACAAGGACCTCATCCAGAAGCGGGTCATGCGCGGCAAGTCGCGGATGGCGGGCGCGATCATTGCGCCGGAGATTCCGGGCTATGTCGAGGCGCTGGACACGGTGGTTCCGTTCGATCCCGAACTCTCGAAGAAGCTGCTCGCCGAAGCCGGCGCAAGCGATCTTCCGTTCACCCTCGTCTGCACGAACGAGGCCTATGTCAACGAGGAGGAGCTTTGCCAGAGCATCGTCAACATGCTGAGCCGCGCCGGTTTCAAGCCGCAGCTCGACATCGGCCCGACGGCCGCGCAGGCGCCCAAGCGCACCGGTGGCCTGTCTGACGTCTACATCATCGGCTGGGCCAACGAGCCCATGCTCGACAGCTACTCGATCCTGCTCCAGATGATCGCGACGCGGAGCGACAAGGCAGGCGTCTTCAACTGGGGTGGCTGGAGCTATCCGGACATTGACAAGCTGATCACCCAGGCATCGACCGAAATGGATCGCGCGAAGCGGCTCGAGCTGCAGACCAAGGCGCTCCAGATGGTCAAGGACGAGATGATCATGCTGCCATTGCACCAGCAGCCCATGGCCTGGGTGATGACCAACAAGATCGACAAAGTCGCGCAGCTGGCGGACAACAAGCCGCGCCACTGGCTCACGCATTTCGCGGATTAACCCCTTGGTCCAGGAACCGGAACGACAGCCGGTTCCTGGACGGTTTGCGAGGGCGGCAACCAACAACATCTTCAGGCTGTCTCAGCACCGTTAACTGCGCCGTCTGCCATGCTCTCGGCGAACTCGTGTGCCCGCCCGTCCGTTTCAGGGTTCTGGTACAGGCGAAGGCGCAAGCTGGGGACGAAGGCCCCGGGGCTGTAGATCTTACCCCGCCAGCATCCGTGCGAGCATGTTTCTGATGTGGTCCTGCGCGCCGTAGAAAATTGCCGCGACAATGATCGTGCGGCTATGTTCTATCGACAGAAACCAGATAGCCGCCTTGTCCCGCCGAAGAAACCGGATTCCGGGGTGAACATCGGGACGCAGGGTCCCGATATAGGGCGTATCGACGAGACGATCGATTTCGACACGCAGTTTGCGGATCCGCTCGGCGGTACGCTCCACAGCCTCGTCGGGCGTGTCCCCAAGTTCGACATAGACGCCGAACAGATGATCGAAGATCAGCTCGATATCGCGCGCGGCATCCTCAGAGTATTCAAGGGTCCACACGAACCCCCCGTCGCTTCCGCTCAATCATTGCCGCAACGCGGCTTTCCATCTCGGTTGCAGAAATTGTCGGTCCGTTCAATCGCCGCTGAACCAATTCGCGAAGCGCTGCCGTTTCGACGTCCTCAGTTTCCGTCTTCTGACGAAGCAGTTCCAGGCCCTGCTGGAGAACGGAACTCATGCTGGAGTACCGACCGCTCTCCACCAGCGAACGGGCAAACGCATCCTGCTGGTCGGTCAGCGAGATCGAGGATTTGACACTCATCGGTTTAGCTCCTTTGAGCCCAATTTGCTACTCAGTAGCACATTAGTCAATCTGACGAGATGATCCGCCAAGCCGACAAGACAGCAAATCGTCCCGACATCCAGCGCTCTTCGCCGCTCTCAAAGCTTGATGACGGTCTTCTTTGCAAGCAGGCCCTGCGGCGCAAACAGCAGCACGCCGATGACGAGCAGGATAGTGAAGGCGTCGCGATAGCTGAGCAGGCTTTCCGGCAGATAGGCCTGCAGGAACACCTCGATGAAACCGAGCAGGAAGCCGCCGGCGACCGCGCCCGACAGGCTGCCGAGACCGCCGATGATCGCGGCGATGAAGGCCTTGAGCACGGGCAGGAAGCCCATCAGCGGATCGACGCTGCCGCGTTGCGCCACCCAGAGGATACCGGCGACACCGGCCAGCAGGCCGGAGATCGCAAAGGCGGTGGCGACGACCGCATTGGCGCGGATGCCCATCAGCCGCACGATGGCGAAATCTTCCGAAGCCGCGCGCATGGCGCGGCCAAGCACGGTCGTGCGCAGGAAGAGGTTGAGGCCGACGAGCATGATGATCGTCACGAGGATCGAGGTGCCCTGGATGAGGCCGAGATGCAGGCCGCCGATCTCGATCGTGCCGGAGAAACTCTCGGGCATTGGAACCGGCTTGGGCCTTGCCGAAATGAAGTTCTGGAAGATGACGCGCAGGATGGCGCTGACGGCGAAACTCGTCAGAAGCAGCGTCGTGCCGCTGGCACCGCGTACCGGCCTGAAGGCGATGCGTTCCATTAGCATGGCGAGCACGATCGCGATCATCAGCGCCGCGCAGACGGCAAGCGGAAACGGCAGGCCGAGGAGAAGCGCGAAGCAGAGACCGTAGCCCGCCGCCGTCATCAGCTCGCCATGGGCGAAATTGATGAGCCCCATGATCGAGAAGACGACCGCAAGGCCGAGCGCCAGAAGCGCATAGGTGCCGCCGAGGCTGAGCGCGTTGACGAGCTGCTGCAGGAACATGTCCATCGTTTTGACCTCTACGCCCCGGCCTCAAGCACCGAGATAAGCGCCCTGGATTTCAGTTGAATTGCGCAATTCGGCAGCCGTGCCCGAAAGCACGATCCGGCCATTGGCCATGACATAGCCGGCATCGGCGATCTCGAGCGACAGCGACACGTTCTGTTCGACAAGCAGGATCGTCAGGCCCTTTTGCCTGAGGCCGGCGATGAGATCGAAGATCAGGTCGACGATCTGCGGCGCAAGGCCGAGCGAAGGCTCGTCGAGCAGAAGCAGGTCCGGCGACGACATCATCGAGCGGGCGATCGCCAGCATCTGCTGTTCGCCGCCGGAGAGCGAACCGGCCCTCTGGGTGAGACGCTCCTTCAGGATCGGGAAGCGCGACAGCATGTCCTCGCGCACGTCCGATATCACGCCGCGCGCTTTATGCATGGCGCCGCCGAGCAGCAGGTGTTCGTCGACCGTGAGACTTGGAAAGATCCGACGCCCCTCCGGCGTCAGCGTCATGCCGAGCCGGACGATCTGTTCAGGTGCGAGCCCCGAAATGTCCTGACCGTTGAACGCGACACGTCCCGCCTTTTTCGGTGCGAGGCCGACAAGCGAATTCAGGGTCGAACTCTTGCCGGCACCGTTGGCACCGAGAAGGGTCACGATCTGCCCCTTGCCGACGGTGAGGTCGACGCCCTTCAGCGCCTCGACCGCGCCATAGGCGACCTTCAGGCCGCTCACTTCCAAAAGCGGCTTCGGAACGGGAGTTTCACGCATCATCATCGGGGCAAAGTCCTTGCCGTGGATTGCAATTGAGCAGCCGCGGAAGCGATCCCCGGCAAAGCCGAGGACCGCCACATCGGGTCGATCAGGGTGCAGGGATGTCGGCGGCTGCCGGAACGCCCTGGCTGATCAGCTGGCGATTGCCGCCTTCGATCTGCACCAGCGACACCGAGCGCAGCGGCATGCCTTGCGTACCGGCATAGGTGATCGGGCCGGTGACACCCTTGACGTTTTCGAGCGAGGCGATCGCGTTGCGGATGGCGACCGGGTCGATGCTGTTGGCTTCGGTTACCGCCGCATCGATCACCTTGCCAAGATCATAGCCGTTGGCGATGTAGACCGTGTCCGGCACCTGGCCGAACTTCTCCTTGTACTTCACGTTGAAATCGGCGAGCGGGCTGCCTTCGCTGGCAAAGCCGGCTGTGGTGAAGACGACGCCGTCGACCGTTGCTCCCAGGCCGAAGGTCGTCGGCGAGTCGATGCCGTCGCTGCCGAGGATCGGGATGGTGACGCCGGCGCCGCGCAGCTGGCGGATGAAGGCCGGGAAGTCGGGCTCGTAGGCTGCGGTCATGATCACGTCGGGCGCCGGGTTCATCGCCTTGATCTTCGTAACCTCGGCGCCGAAGTCCTGCTGGCCCATGCTGTAGGTGCCTTCGCCCAAGAGCTCGCCGCCCTTGGCCTTGAAGGCGATGGCGAAATACTCCGGCAGCTTCAGGGTATAGGCGCTATCCGGCGACTTCAGGATATAGGCCTTCTTGTAACCCTTCTCGGTGGCGTAGGTCGCAAGTACGGACGCCTGGACGTTGTCGGCCGGATAGTTGCCGAACATGTAATCGCCGACGGCGAGCGGCATCGTCGGGGTCGTGGCGCAGAAGGAAAAGGCCGGGATCTGGGCGGCCTGGGTTACCTGGCCGGCGGCGATCGACGGATCGGCGTCGCAGGGCGTAATCACGATCTTGACGCCCTCGTCGACCAGTTCCTGCGCCACCAACGCCGTCTGGGCCGCATCCGAGCGGGTGTCCTTGGCAACGAGCTTGATCGGGAACTTGCCGGCCGCACCGCCGGCTGCGTTGATTTCCTCGACGGCCATTTCCAGGCCCTTCAGCGACGGCTGGTCATAGGGCGCAAGCCCGCCGGTCTGCGCGGTGGCAAGGCCGATGACCAGATCCTCGGCCAGAGCCGGCAACGGCGACAGCGCGATGCCAGAAAGAATGGTGGTAAGGCACAGGGCCTTGACGTTGTTTTTCATCCGGAAAGCTCCCTCTTTTGATTATGCAGGTTTGTGCAGGCCCGGCGCACCGGACGGAAATTCGGACGTTGCGGCAGTCTCGGTCTGCGCCTGAGTCGTTGACCGGCGGCGACCGATATAGGCCTCGATGACGGCGGGATTGGCTTGAATCTCCGCCGGGGTGCCGATCGCAATCTGTTGGCCCTTGTTGAGCACGACGACGACGTCGCAGAGCCGCATGATCAGCTTCAGGTCGTGCTCGACGACGAGCAGGCCGAGCCGGTGTTTCAAGCGGATGCGGTCGAGCACATGCATCAGTTCCTCGGTCTCGGCCGGATTCATGCCGGCGGCCGGTTCGTCGAGCAACAGGTAGCGCGGCTTCAGCGCCAGTGCGCGGGCGATTTCGAGCCGTCGCTGTGCGCCGTAGGAAAGCGTGCCGGCCAGCCGGTCGGCAAACTCCGCAAGCCCGACTTCGGCCAGCACGCTCAGAGCGCGGGCCGCCGGATCCTCACCACTGGCCTTCAACGCGCTTGCCGCGACCGTGACATTTTCAAGAACCGTGAGGTTCTTGAACAGGCGAATGTTCTGGAAGGTGCGGGCAAGCCCCGCAACCGGAACGGCGTAAACCGGCAGATCGGCCACGTCCTGGCCGTCGATCAGCACACGGCCCGTCGACGGCGGCACAACGCCGGACACGCTGTTGATCAGCGTCGACTTGCCAGCCCCATTCGGGCCGATGAGACCGGTGACGAGGCCGGGCTTGATTTCGAAGTTGGCATTTTCGAGCGCGACGAGACCGGCAAACTTCTTTCCGAGATTTTCCACCCGGAGCGTACCTTGACCGGACGAGGTGCCGGCGGCTGCCGGCGCGGCGCGCCCTGCAGCGTCGCCCTTCCCCGCAATGCGCTTGAACCAGCCGAAGCGTTCGTCGAGTTCGCGCACGCCGAAGAGGCCGTCCTGCAGGCGGTACATCACCACCAGAATTGCAACGCCAATGCCGATGTCGGTGAGACCGAATACCGTCGGCAGTTTCAGGAACCCGAGATCGACGCCGCCTTCGAGCTTCCGCAGGAGTTCGACGATCAGCATGATCACGGCAGCGCCACCGACGGCGCCCGAGACCGTGGTGATGCCGCCGAGGATCAACATGGCCAGGAGCATGAAGGTCAGGTTGAAATAGAAGTCCTTGGGCGAAAAGGCGCCAAGGAAATGCGCAAGCAGCGCACCCGCAGCACCGGCAAGCACCGCGCCGAGAACCCAACCGAAGAAGCGGTGCAGCTTGACGTTGACGCCAACGGCGGTGGACGCGATCTCGTCCTCGCGCGAGGCGCGGAGCTTCAGACCGGCGCTCGAATCCCGGTAGAGGCGGGCGACCGCCACGGCCGCAATGGCAAAAGGCAACGCCACCCAGAGATTGACGGCGCGCGGAATGCCGAAGAACGTCTGGCTGCCGCGGGTAATGTCGGTCGAGGCGACAAGCACGACGTGCACGATCACGAGAAAGCCGAGGGTCGCGATCGACGCCGACGAGCCGCCGAGACGCGCGACCGGAATGCCGATCAGCACCGCCACCAGAGCAACGACAACAAGGGCGATGGCAAGCGCCGGCAGGAAGGGCATGCCGATGCCCGCCAACCATTCCGGCAGGTGCGGCAGCGCCGTCTTCTGGATGATCGGGTTCAGCGTCAACAGGCCGGACGCATAGGCGCCGATCGCCATGAAGCCGACATGACCGAAGGAAACGATGCCGGAATTGCCGGCGTAGATGCCGATGCCGAGCACGGCGATGACGTTGATCATGTAGAGCGTCACCAGACGCTCGCCGCTGCCCGGAAAGAACAACGCGGCGACGGCAGCGGCTGCCAGAAGCGGCAGCGACGTCACAAGGATACCAACGACGGTTTCTCGCCTGACGCGAACCATCCGCATTCCCCCAGATTTTAGCCCGCCTCGTGTTTTTGGCTCGGGCCCGTTCCCGAAATGAACGTTAACGCAGATCGACCAAATGTCAATCTTGTTTCAAAAAACATTCTCTGCTAGCAATTATGTAACAAAAATTAGAAAACGGGATTCACGCCATCATTTTTGGGAGGCAGAAATCGTGGCAATCCGGGACCGACTGACCGACGGCGCCATCACCTTCACGCGCTCTGAACTGAAGATCGTCAGGCAACTGCTGTCGAACTATCCGGCAGCGGGGCTGAACACCGTCGCGCATCTCGCCGCCGCCGCCGGCGTCAGCAATCCGACTGTGGTGCGCTTTGCCAACACGCTGGGCTTCGAGGGCTATCCGGAGTTCCAGAAGGCGCTGCTCAGCGAGGTGCAGGAGCGCATGAGCTCGCCTCTGTCTATGCTCGACGAGAGGCGCCCGTCGCTGGAGCAGGAAAACTTCTACCAGTACTTCCTGCGCGCCAGCATCCATGCGCTGGAATCCTCGATGCAGATGCTGCCTTCGGAGGATTTCGAGGCCGCCGTCGATGCGGCCGCCGACATGGGCGCTCGCATCCATTGCCTGGGCGGCCGTTTCAGCGGCTTTCTTGCAGGCCTGCTCTGGTCGCACATGAAGCAGCTGCGCGGCGACACCCGCTGGATCAACGGCAGCCAGGCCGACCAGGTCGACCAGCTCGTCGATCTCGGCAAGCGCGACGTGCTCTTCGTCTACGACTATCGCCGTTACCAGAACGACACGATCCGCTTTGCCCGGCAGGCCGCCGCGCAGGGTGCGCGCATCGTGCTTTTCACCGACCGCTGGCTGTCGCCGATCGCCGATTTTGCGACCGTCACGCTGACGGCGCCCGTCGATACCGTTTCGCCTTACGACACGATGGTGCCGGCGATCGCGCAGACGGAGGCGGTGATCGCAGCCCTCACCGCCCGTCTTGCCACCCAGTCGCGCGGCCGCATCGAGCGCATGGAGGAACTGCGCCGCGGCTACGCGATTACCGAGGACGCCTTCAATCCACAGGTCGAGGACGACCGTTAAACCCTTTTGCCGTCACGGCGAGCCAGTCAAACCGAGGAGAATTCGAATGAGTGCAGTCACTGTAAAGGTTGGCGACGATCTCTTGCGGCGCGACAGCGCCTATGAGGCGGGCCGCACCTCGTTGCTGTTCGTCGACATGCAGCGCATCTGGTGCGAGCCCAACCTCGACCCGACCCATCCGCAGGATGCCGACAGCTACTATCACAGGCGCCTGCGCCAGACGGTCATCCCCAATCAGGTCCGCATCCTGGAAGCGGCGCGCAAGGCCGGCTGCGAAGTACTGCACACGATCATCGAGAGCCTGACGCTCGACGGCCGCGACCGCTCGCTCGACCACAAGCTCTCCGACATGCACGTGCCGAAGGGCTCACCCGAAGGCCAGGTCATTCCGGAACTCGCCCCCATCGACAACGAGATCGTGCTGCCGAAGACGTCGTCGGGCGTCTTCAACTCGACCAACATCGACTACATCCTGCGCAACCTCAACACCCGCTACCTGATCATCGCCGGCGTCATCACCGACCAGTGCGTCGACATGGCCGTGCGGGATGCGGCCGACCGCGGCTACCTCGTCACCGTCGTCAACGATGCTTGCGCCACTTACAGCCAGGAGCGCCATGAGGCGGCCCTTCGCGCCTACGCCGGCTATTGCTGGACAACCGGCACGGACACCGTCGTCAGCCGCCTGAACGGCCTCAGCCAGGCCTAGTCCGCCTGAAAAGAACAAGATTGGAGGGGAACCCATGACCGAAACCAACAATGGCAAGGCGGCCGCCGAACTGACGGAACTCGCCACCTTCGTCACGACCGATATCGCCGGCATCACCCGTGGCCGCAGCTTCGCCGCGACCGAGATCGACAGCTACCTGCGCAAGGGTGTCGGCTGGGTGCCGGCCAACCTGGCGCTGACGCCTTTCGACCTGATTGCCGAGAACAATCCCTGGGGTTCGGCGGGCGACCTCCGGCTGATGGCCGACCCCGACAGCAAGGCACGTGTCACCTGCCTGCCGGACGAAACGCCGCTGCATTTCTACCATTCCGACATCACCGATCTTCAGGGCAATGCCTGGGACTGCTGCGTGCGCAGTTTCCTGAAGCGGACGCTGAAGGAATATGAGGACGTCGGCCTCAAGGTGATCTCGGCCGTCGAACAGGAGTTCCAGCTTCTCGGCGTCGATTGGCCGGACGCCCCCTCCTTCGGCCTGCGTGCTCAGCGTCGCGCCGAGCCCTTCGGCTCGCTCTTGATGACCGCGCTGAAGGAAGCGGGTGCCGAACCGGAAATGTTCCTGCCGGAATATGGCAAGGACCAGTTCGAGATCACCTGCCGGCCCGCCGACGCGCTGACGGCGGCCGACCGCGGCGCGACGATCCGGGCGATCACCAAGGAAGTCGCCGCCCTCTTCGGCTGGAACGCCAGCTTTGCCCCGAAGACATCCGCCAATGGTGTCGGCAACGGCGTGCATCTGCATGTGAGCTTCACAGACCTCGACGGAAATCCGGTCACGTTCGACGCGTCTCGCCCGGGCAGGCTTTCCAAGGTTGCCGGCTCGTTTGCCGCTGGCGTCATCAGGCATCTGCCGGCGCTAACCGCCTTCACCGCGCCTTCGGTGCTCTCCTATAGGCGGCTCGTGCCGCACCACTGGAGCGCCGCCTACACCTGCCTCGGCGAAAAGAACCGAGAGGCGACGCTCCGGATCTGCCCGACGCTCGACCTGCCCGGCAGCAATCCGGCCAGGCAGTTCAACATGGAATATCGCGCCGCCGACGCCTGCGCCAGCCCGCATCTGTCACTGGCCGTGCTCCTGAAGGCCGGGCTCGAAGGCATCAGGACCGGGCTCGAGCAGCCGCCGCTGATCAACACCGATCCGTCCGATTTTTCGGACGAAGACCAGAAGAAACTCGGAATCCGCCGCCTGCCCGCAAGCCTGCCGGAAGCACTCGACACGCTCGCAGCCGACCCCGTCGTCACCGGCTGGTTCTCGAAGGATTTCCTTGCCTGCTACATGGCGATGAAGCGCAAGGAGATCGAGATCGTCGACGGGCTTTCGCCGGACGAACTCTGCACCCGCTATGCGGCGGTCTACTGATTGACGGATGGGCAACCCATGACCTCGACAACCGCCATCAAGAGCCCACAGCAGGGCGCGCGACACGACGCGAGCGCGCCGCTGCTTTCCATCGACGAACTGCCGCCCTATGCGGTGTTCAATCCGGATGGCGCTTCGCCGGTCCTGCTTCTGTGCGAGCATGCGTCCAACCGCATGCCACGCGCGCTTGGCGACATGGGGCTGCCCGATCAGGAGCGTCAGCGCCACATCGCCTGGGATATCGGCGCCATGGCGCTCGCCCAGCACGTGAGCCTCAGCCTCGACGCGCCCCTGTTCTTCACCAACTACTCGCGGCTGGTGATCGATTGCAACCGGCCGCTTTCCGCGCCTTCGATGATCCCCGAGATCAGCGAGACGACGGAAATCCCGGCCAACCGAGGCTTGAGCGAAGCGGAGCGGCAGCAGCGGGTCGACACGCTGTTTTCGCCCTTTGCAAATGCTGTCTCCCGCCGCCTCGACCGTCTTCAGGACCAAGGCAAACGACCCTTCGTTGTCGGCATCCACAGCTTCACGCCCGTCTACTTCGGCAAGCCGCGGCCCTGGCAGGCTGGCATTCTCTATGGCGATGCGGTCGATTTCGCCCATTCGCTGATCCGGGAGCTGGCAAGCGAAACGCAGCTGACGATCGGCGACAACGAGCCCTACAACATCCATCCGGATGAGGACTACACCGTGCCCGTGCATGCCGACGCCCGCGGCCTTCCGGGCGTGCTGGTCGAGGTGCGGCATGATCTGATCGACACGGATGCGGGCGTCGCCGCGTGGGGCAAGAGGCTCACCCGGTGCCTGAAGGCCAGCATCGGGGGGCAGCAACCGTGAGCGGGCTCTATGAGCGAGACAAGGCGGCGATCGCCAACCTGCAGAAGCTGCGCTTCTTCCCGCTCGCCGTTGTCGGTGGACGCGGCGCGCGGCTCGTGGAGGAAGATGGCCGAGAGTTGATCGACCTCTCCGGTGCCTGGGGTGCAGCGAGCCTCGGCTATGGCCACCCGGCGCTTGTCGAGGCGATCTCAGCGGCTGCAACGAACCCCGCGGGTGCGAGCGTACTGTCTGCCGCCAATGGCCCGGCGACGGCCCTTGCCGAAAAACTGCTCGCGGCCTTTCCGGGGTCGGGCGACAACAGGGTCTGGTTCGGTCATTCCGGTTCCGACGCCAACGAGGCCGTCTTTCGCGCCGTCACCAGGGCGACGGGCCGCAGCGGCGTCATCGCCTTCGTCGGCGCCTATCACGGCTGCACCACCGGTTCGATGGCCTTTTCAGGTCATAGCGTCCAGGCCGGCGCTGCCAAGGCCGACGGCCTGCTCCTGCTCCCCTACCCCGATCCCTACCGACCCTACCGCGAGGACCCGACCGGGGGCGCGATCCTCGCCGAACTGCGCCAACACCTGGAAGCGGCGCCGGAACGGTTCGCCGCCGCCTTCATCGAGCCGATCCAGTCCGACGGCGGCGTGATCGTGCCGCCAGCCGGCTTCTTCAGGGCCTTTGCCGAGATCTGCCGTGAATACGGCGTGCTCGTCGTCTGCGACGAGGTGAAGGTCGGGCTTGGCCGCAGCGGGCGGCTGCATTGTTTCGAACATGAGGATTTCGTCCCCGACATCCTGACCATTGGCAAGGGCCTCGGCGGCGGCCTGCCGCTCTCCGCCGCGATCGGTCCAACCCGCATATTGGATTGCGCCAGCGCCTTTGCCATGCAGACGCTGCATGGCAACCCGATCTGCGCCTCTGCCGGTCTTGCCGTTCTCGACACGATCGAGCGCGAAGAACTTGCGCAGGAGGCGGATCGCAAGGGCAAAATTCTGCGCGACGGCCTGGCAATGCTCGCCGAACGATACCAGCTGATTGGCGATATCCGTGGCCGAGGCCTTGCCTGCGGTGTCGAGCTCGTGCTGGATCGACAGACACGGGCTCCCGCACGCGCGGAGACGGCGAAGCTCATCTATCGCGCCTATGAACTCGGCCTCGTCCTCTACTATGTCGGGATGAACGCAAACGTTCTGGAAATGACCCCGCCCTTGACCATCTCGGACGCCGAAATCCACCAGGCACTGAACGTTCTGGAGCAAGCCTTTGCCGAAGTCCCGACGGTTCCGGACACGGCCATCGCGCAGTTTGCGGGCTGGTGACCACAGCGCAAAGACTTGAACCTCAGCGCCCGACGATCAGAAGTTTGAGGTAAAGTATCTGGTCCCTGAGGCCGGCGCTGCATCAAACGAATTCGACGGTTGCCTTTGCCTCGTTGACGACCCAGTCGATGAACACTTTGGCGAGCGGCGAGCGTTCGCGGTGTCTCTGCGTTATGACGTAGTAGCCCTTGGTCTCCGACTTGATGGCGCCTTTGAGGAGGCGCACCAGTGCGCCCTGAGCAAGCTCTTCACCCGCCGTGATGTTGTCGCCCATGGCAATTCCGATGCCGCAGCGCGCGGCCGCCAGATTCTGGTTGAAGTCCTCGAAGCTCAGGCGCCGCACCGTTGCCGGGATCTCCTGACCGTGATGGCGAAACCAGTCGTTCCAGTGCGTCGAGCCAACGCCGTCAAGAAGGACGTGGCGCGTCAGGTCCCTGGTGCGTTTGATGTCGCCGTCGCGGTTGAGGAGGATGGGGCTGCAGACCGGAAAGAACTCCATCTGCTTGAGCGGCGTCGCATCGCCTTTGGCGGCAGCAGGATCGCCGAACATAATGGCGAGATCCGCCTGGCTGTCAGGAAACGGCTCGCCCCATTCCGGCATGGACAAAACCTGCAGTTCGACGCGCTCGTAGCGCTCGTAGAACCTCCCCAGTCGCGGCACCAGCCAGCGTGTCGCGAAGGCGGGCATGCAGCGTACGGCAAGCCTTCCTGCGATCGGGTTCCGTTGCAGCCCGAGCACGGCGTCGTTGAGCGTCTCGAACGATTGGGTGAGCTTCGCAAAAAGCTCTTGCCCCTGCGGCGTGAGCACGAAGCTGTCGCGCGATTTCGTCGCCAGGGCGAAACCAAAATGTTCCTCCAACTGCCGGAACTGCTTGCTGACCGCGCCGGGCGTCACGTGCAATTCGTTGGCAGCCTTTGTCAGGCTTCTGTTGCGAGCGCTCGCCTCGAAGGCGCGTAGGGCATTGAGTGGCGGCAATCTCGACATCTGGTCCCCTCCGATCGAACCTCCTTCTTGAGAAAACCTCAAGTATGACTGGAAATCAATTCGATATGAGGGAGGAAAACGATACGTTAGCATCTCCTTTATCGAAACAGGCCGGGCCGATTGCCGCTACCGGCTCGCATAGGGGGACCAGACGTGAACGCCGCACCGCCCAAGAAAAAGGATCTCTATTCCGCGACGATCAAGTATTTCGGCTCCGTTCCCGATCCGGCCTTCGAAGCGCCGGAGCGGCTCGCCCGCCTTTGGGGGCGCAACTGGGGATGCGACAACGATGTCGGGACGCTGCGCAGCGTCTTGATGCACCGTCCCGGCGACGAGTTCTCAATCATCGACCGCAGCAAGCGCATTGAGGAGATCGGCACCTACGGCGACCTCGAAACCGGCTGGTACTGGCAGAGCGACAGCATTCCGACGCTCGAAGAGCTGCAGGCCCAGCATGACGGTCTTGCCGATTTGCTGCGCGCCGAAGGCGTCGAGGTCGTCTATGTCGAGGGCGTCGATCGCGGCCGGTTCAAGTCCGTCTATACCCGTGACTCCTGCATCGCCGTCAAGGGCGGCGCGATCGTTCCGCGGCTGGCGCCGCGCATGCGCCACGGCGAGGAGTTGCCGGTGACGCGGACGCTGGCAAAGCTCGGCATGCCCGTGCTTCGCACCCTGCATGGAACCGCCATGGCCGAAGGGGGAAGCTTTGCCTGGCTCAACAGCCGCACCGCCGTCATCGGCCGCGGCATCCGCATCAACGACGATGGCATCAGCCAGATCGCCGAGGTCCTGCGCTATCAGGGCGTCGAACTGCTGGTGGTCGACCTCTGCGGCTACGACATCCATATCGACGGGCATTTCCTGATGATCGACGTCGACCTTGCGCTGATCTGGCCGCGCGGCCTCTCCTTCGTCTTCCTCGAAAAGCTGCGCCAGCTCGGCATCCGCACGATCGAGATGAACGAGGACGACAACCCGTGGATCGTCAATGGCCTGGCGATCGCGCCCGGCCGGGTGATCATGCCTCGCGGGCTTTCGGACCGCACCCGCGAGGCGCTGGCCCGCAACAATGTCACCGTGATCGAGATCGACTACGACAAGGTGCAACTTAACGGCGGCGGTATCCATTGCTCGACGAGTCCGCTAATCCGCGACAGCGTCGATTGATCGGAGGCAGCCATGCCAGCCCATATTTCCATTCGCAAAGCCTGCAAGTCCTTCGGGAGTTTCGAGGCTCTGAGAAACGTCTCGCTCGACATCGAGAAGGGGGAGTTCCTCACCTTTCTCGGCCCGTCCGGATCGGGCAAGTCGACGCTTCTGAACGCGATTGCCGGCTTCGAACCACTGTCGTCGGGCGCGATCTTGAAAAATGGCGAGGACATCGGCGCGACGCCGGCCGACAGGCGCAACTTCGGCATGGTGTTTCAGGGCTATGCGCTCTTCCCGCATCTGACCGTTGTCGAAAACATCGGCTTTTCGCTCCGCGTGCGGAAGGTGGCGCGGACCGAAGTGGAAGGGCGTGTGGCCCGCATGGTCGACCTCGTGGGCCTGAGGGGACATGAGCACAAACGCCCCTCGGCGCTGTCAGGCGGACAGCAGCAGCGCGTCGCACTCGCCCGCGCGCTGGTGTTCGAGCCGGAGCTTTTGCTCCTCGACGAGCCGCTGTCGGCGCTCGACAAGAACCTGCGCGAGCAGTTACAGGACGAACTGGTTGATATCCACCGCAAGACCGGCACGACCTTCCTGTTCGTCACCCACGACCAGATGGAAGCGATGGCCATGTCCGATCGCATCGCGATCTTCGATCGCGGCCGCATCGTTCAGCTCGACCGGCCGAACGTGCTCTACGACGAGCCCAACTCACGTTTCGTCGCCGAGTTTCTCGGCACGATGAACACGTTGCCGGTCTCTCGGCAACGGGCGGTCGCAGGCGAGCTGCATGCGCATGTCGGCGAGTTCGGTGTGCGGGCAATGCTGCCTGACGCCGAGCAGTTGGCGGGTAAGCCAGCCGTGCTGGCGATCCGCCCGGAAAAGCTGACGCTTTGCCGCGAGCGACCGAAGGCCGACTACAATCTTTTGCCGATGACCATCGACGGCGTCATCTTCCAGGGCGGGACCACCATCGTCAAAGGCAGCGCGCCCGAGGGCGCCAGCCTGACGCTGACGACGGCGCGCGATGCGCTCGGAAATCCACCCTCGCGCGGCGAACAGCTCTGGGTGCGCTGGGGTCACCTCGACGGGCGGGTGCTCGCCGGCTGACGACGTTTCAAATGCATGAGAACCAAACAACAAAAAGGGGAAATGCTGTGAATAATGACCTGAAGACGGAATGCCTCGAACTCCTGAAGGATAGTCACCTTGCCGGCCGCATCGACCGGAGGACGTTCCTGACGGGCCTCGTCCTGCTCGGCGTCGCGCCACATCTTGGGCCCCGATCGGCGCGCGCTGCGGATGGTCAGCTTGTCGTCACCAACTGGGGTGGCGACGCCGTCGGCGCCTTCGAGACGGCGCTGACCGGCAGCTACGCCGAACAGCAGGGCATTGCGGTCAAGATCGACGGCTCCGGCCCGACCAAGGGCGCGATGAAGGCGCAGTTCGAGAGCGGCGCTGTCTCCTGGGACGTTTGCGATGCCGATCCGGGCGCGACGAAGTCCTTGGGCGAGGCCGGCATGATCGAGCCGATCGACTACAAGGTGGTCGACCGCGAGAAGGTGCAGGCGGGCTTTGCCTACGAATACAGCGTCGCCAACTATTTCCTGAGCTACGTCATCGCCTATGACGCCAAGCAGTTCGGCGACAATCCGCCGAAATCCTGGGCGGATTTCTGGAACGTCGAGAAATATCCAGGCAAGCGCTCGCTCTACAAGTGGATGTCGGGCTGCATGGAGGCGGCACTTCTTGCCGACGGCGTGCCGATGGATCAGCTCTACCCGCTCGACGAGGAACGGGCGATCCGCAAGCTCAACGAGATCAAGCCGCATATCGTCAGCTTCTGGGATTCGGGTGCCGAGAGCCAGCAACTGATGCGCGACGGCGAGGCCTCGATGGCGCTGATGTGGCACACGCGCGCCAATCTCGTGGAAAAGGATACCGGTGGCGCCGTCAGCTGGACCTATGCTCAAGGTGTTCTTGCGCCGTCGGGCTGGGCGGTGATCAAGGGCAATCCGGCCGGATCCGCCCGGGCGATGGACTTCATCCGCTATTGTCAGGATCCGGCGCGCCAGGTCGATCTGCTGCGAACGCTCGGCTGCGGACCGACCAACCCGCTTGCTCACGATCTCGTGCCGGCGGAGCTGAAGCGGCTTGACTGCAGTTCGGCCGAAAACATGTCGCAGCAGGTGCTGATGGACATGGACTGGTACTCGGCCCGCGGCGACCAGGCGCTCGAAAAATACCTGGCGATGACCGCGTCATGATGCGGGCGCAGTCGACCCCTGTCAGGCGCTACGCCGCAACCGGATCGTTGGCAATGCTCTGGGCATTGCCAGTCATCCTGACGCTTGCCTATGTGCTGCCCTTTGCCGGTGTGACGCTCTGGAGCGTCACCCGGCCGGAGCTCGGCCTTCAAAACTACGTCCGCATCTTCACCGGCGCGGACTTCCAGGCGATTTTCTTCAGAACCGCATGGGTGTGCCTGGTGAGCACCGCGATCACCATTCCGATCGCCTATCTGCTCGCCTATTACTGGGTGATGGGCAGCGGGCGTCGCAGCCGCCTGGTCGAAATCTGCATCTTCATCCCGTTCTGGATTTCGGTGCTGGTGCGCGCCTTCGGCTGGGTGGTCATCCTGCGCAACAACGGGCTTGCGAGCGATGTCGCCAATGCCTTCGGCCTCGGCGGACTTTCGACGGGCCGGAACGTCTGGTCGGTCATAACAGGCATGGTGCATTTCATGGTGCCTTTCGCGGTCCTGCCGATGGCGTCGGTCATGCGCAAGATCGACAGGCGCGTGCTCTTGGCAGCGCTGGGGCTCGGTTGCCGGCCGCTCGGCGTCTTCTGGCGGATCTACCTGCCGATGTCGCTGCCCGGCGTCTTTTCGGCCCTGGCGATGACCTTCATCTTCTCACTCGGCTTCTTCGTCACCCCGATGATCCTCGGCGGCGGACGGGTGGTGCTGACGGCGGAAACCGTCTTCGTGCAGATGTTCCAGACGGCAAACTGGGGGCTTGGCGCCGCGCTCGGCGTCGTGCTGCTCGTCGCCGTCTTTGCCATCCTCTGGCTGTCGCAGCGCGTCATGCGCATCGAACAACTCATGTCGCGGTAGGGCAGATATGTTTGGCAAATCACGTCTTGGCGGTTTTCTTGCCGGTGCATCCGGGCTCTTCCTGCTCCTGCCGCTCGTCGCCGTCATTCCCTTTTCCTTCACCGCCAAGCGCTTTCTGTCCATGCCGGACGGGGAATATTCGCTCCGGCACTACGTCGCGATCTTCGATCCGGACACCTGGCTCGCAAGCATCGGCACAAGCACGCTTGTCGCGCTGCTGTCGAGCGTGATTGCAACGGCGCTCGCCGCGGCCTTCGGCATAGGCATCTGGTTGCGCCGACCGGCAAGCGGGCGTTTCCTGATTGGCCTTGTCCTGTTGCCGATCATCGTCCCGCCCGTCACCTCGGCGGTCGCGCTCTACTTCCTCCTGGCGCAGATCGGCTTGCTCGACACGGTCCCGGGGCTGGTGCTTTCCCATGTGGTGATGATCGTGCCGTTCGCCGTCATCGCCATCCTTGGGGCACTCAGTCGGCTGGACAGGAACCTGGAGCTTGCTGCCCGAAATCTCGGAGCGAGCCAGATGCAATCGATCATCATGGTCATCCTGCCGAACATTCGCTTCGGTCTCTTTGCTGCCTGGTTCGTCAGCCTCGTCATGTCCTGGGAAGAAAGCTCGGTCACCCTGTTTGTCAGCGGCGTCAACGTCATCACGTTGCCGAAGCGCATATGGGACAACCTACGCCTGGACCTTGATCCGGCGGTTGCCGCCATCTCGGTGATCATGATCCTGGCGACCACCCTGGTTATCCTGTTGCGCAAGTCCGAAACATGAAGCCAACCGGCAAGGTGCGGCTCGATCACTTTGCCAAATCAATGTCTTGAGCCTTGATCGGCAGAGGCTGGCGGCGCCCGTTGGTGTCGCTTTGGCGAGGGCGGCCCACAGGGCCGCCTTTTTGCGTTTCCAGAGCGGTCCCGCGTTGCCCGGCACTGGTACCCCCTCTGGGGGACTAACGCCCTTGGTCGGTGCCACGCATAGTTTCTCCATGCCGAGCGGTGTGTCGCTCCCGCCGGCCCGAGTGGAGGAGAACCATGCAGCGCGCCATCAAACACCCCGATCCAAGGCCGCGGGCCGAAAGCAACATCGTGCCGATGGCTGGTTCCGATCCGGTCCGGCATCCAAACAGCGTGGCTGCCGAGGTGCGAAACCTTCGCAAGACCTACAATGCCGGCACGCCGCATGCCCACGAAGCGCTTAAGGACGTCGACCTTTCCATTCGCGCCAACGAGTTCTTCACGCTGCTCGGTCCCTCCGGCTGCGGCAAGACGACGTTGCTGCGCATTCTCGGCGGCTTCGAGATGCTGACATCCGGCACGTGCCGCATTTTCGGCGAGGACGTCAGCCGCCTGCCGCCTGAGGCGCGGCCGGTCAATACCGTGTTCCAGCAATATGCGCTGTTTCCGCACATGACGGTCCGCCGCAACATCGCTTTCGGGCTGGAGATGCTCGGCAAGCCGCGTGCCGAGGTCGAAAGCACCGTCGAGCGTATGCTCGATCTCGTACACATGACCGACTACGCCGATCGCCGACCGGACACGATGTCGGGCGGCCAGCGCCAGCGCGTCGCCCTTGCCCGCGCGCTCGCACCGCAACCGAAGCTGCTCTTGCTCGATGAGCCGCTGTCGGCGCTCGACCTGAAGCTCCGGCAGAAGATGCGGCTGGAACTGAAGTCGCTGCAGCGCGAGACCGGCATCACCTTCATCTTCGTCACTCATGACCAGGAAGAAGCGCTGGCGATGAGCGACCGCGTCGCTGTCATCAGCAATGGCCATCTGCAGCAAGTGGGCACGCCCGAGGATATCTACGAGCAGCCCCAGAGCCGCTTCGTTGCCGATTTCATCGGCGAATCGAACCTGATCGAGGCGAAGGTCGCGGGTGTCACCGGCGGCGAGGCGTCGCTCGATATCGAGGGCTTTGGTAAGGTCCATGCGCCGGTTGCCGAGCGCGTCGAGGACGGACAAAAGGTCTGGCTCTCGATCCGCCCGGAACGGCTGGTTCTTGGGTCCGGCGACGGACAGGAACGCGCAAAGGTCACGGATCGCACCTATCTCGGCAACGCCGTCGAATACCACCTGCACGTTGGAGAACACGCGCTCACCGCCCGCTCGCCGCGCGGCGGCCTGCGCGGCCGGCAGGACTTCGCACCCGGCGACGTCGTCAGCGTCGGTTTCGAACCCGGCTCCATCAAGGTGCTCCTGTCATGAGCGCCCGGCCACTCGCTCTGTCCTCGCGCATCCCGGCCAGGGTCGCCCATGCCGGCCTGCTGTGGCCGTCGCTGGGCGTCATCCTGGCGTTCATGGTCGCGCCAATCGCGATCATGCTCACCTATTCGTTCCTTGTTCCCGGCGCCTATGGCGGCGTCGAGTGGACGTTCTCCACGGCCGCGTACGAGCAGATCCTGTTCGAGCGTGATTTCCTCGACGACAGCCTGACGTTTACGCCCGACTATCTGATCATCGTCGCGCGCTCGCTGTTGCAGGCGACGGTCGCGACGCTTCTCTGCCTCGTGATCAGCGTGCCGACCGCCTATTACATCGCGACCCGGCCCGACCGGGTGAAGAACATCTGGCTGTTCCTGATCACCATCCCCTACTGGGTGAACCTTCTGATCCGCACCATCGCGCTGCTCTTCGTGCTGCGTGACGACGGCCCGATCAACAGCGCCTTGATCGACGTCGGCGTCATCGGACAGCCGCTGGCGCTGAGCTATAACGGCTTCGCCATCTCGCTCGGGCTGATCTACTCCTTCCTGCCGTTCATGGTGCTGCCGCTCTATTCGGCCTTTGAACGGTTCGATTTCCGGCTGCTGGAAGCAGCCTACGATCTCTATGCCAGCCGCAGGGTGGCCTTCTTCCGCATCGTGCTGCCGGTCATGCGGCCGGGGCTGATCGCCGGCAGCCTGCTCGTGTTCATCCCCTCCGTCGGCTCCTATCTCGCGCCCGACATTCTCGGCGGCGGCAAGACGCTGATGATCGGCAATTTGATCGGTACGCAGTTCCAGGCGGCGCGCAACTGGCCGTTCGGTGCTGCGCTCTCGATGATCCTGCTCACCATCACCCTCATCGTCCTTTTCTGGCTGGCCCGGCGCGCCGCGCAGCAGCAAATGAACTGAGAGAGGTCCGCCATGTCCACCGCCCGCTTGCGCGACCTGCGCGTCTTTCCAGGCTTCGGTCTTCTCTCCGTCGGCTGCGTCGTCTTCCTCTATGCGCCGATCGTCGTATTGGCGATCTACTCCTTCAACGACGGCCGGTCCGTCACCCGTTGGGCAGGTTTCTCCTTCCGATGGTATCAAACGGTCTTTGCCAATCAGAACATCCAGACAGCCGCCATCAATTCGGTGGTGATCGCCGTGATCGCGGCGACCGTCGCCACGGTCTTTGCTCTCGGCGCCGCCATCGCGACGGTCAATCGCAAGAAGGGCGGCGGCGAAGGCGCCTATGTCGTGCTCACCTTCCCGCTGATGGTGCCGGAAATCGTCACGGCCGTCGCCTCGCTGGTCTTCTTTGTCGCCGTCGGTATCAGCCTCGGCTTCGCCACTATCCTGATCGCCCACATCGTCTTCTGCATCCCCTTTGCCTATTTGCCGATCAAGGCGCGGCTCGAAAGCATGGACGGGACGCTGCCGTCGGCCGCGGCCGACCTCTACGCCTCTCCGGCAAAGGCATTCCTGCGCATCACCCTGCCGCTCCTGGTGCCCGGTCTCGTCTCCGGCTGGTTGCTCGCCTTCATCATCTCGCTCGACGATTTCATCATCACTGCGCTCGTCGCCGGTCCCGGTGCCACGACCCTGCCGCTGCACATCTACGGCATGCTCAGGCTCGGCATGACGCCCGAGGTCAATGCGATCTCGACGCTGATGCTCGCCGCTTCGACCGTGCTGGTGCTGATTTCCGGGCTGCTTGGACAGGCGGGCCGCAAGCACTGAGCCCCGCGAAAAACTACGAAAATCAAAAAGAGAAAGGGAACATACAATGAAAAAAAGTGCCATTTTCGCTGCCCTGCTTGCCTCGACCTCGGCCGTACCCGCGTCCGCAGCCGGCGACCTCTTCATCTACACCTGGGGCGAATACACGCCGCCCGAAATGGTCGAGAAGTTCGAGAAGACCTATGGGGTCAAGGTCCATATCGACACCTATGATTCCATGGAGACCATGCTTGCCAAGCTGAAGTCCGGTGCTGGCGGCTACGACATCATCGTGCCCGGTCACGATACGATGACGATCCTGATCGGCGAGAAGCTGCTCGAGCCGATCAACGTTTCGGCGATGCCGAATTACCAGCATGTCGACGAGATGTGGCGCGACGTCTTCTGGGACAAAGGGCGCCTCTATTCGGCACCCTGGGCCTGGGGCTCGACCGGCCTTGCCGTCGATCGCGACATCGTCAAGGGCGACGACACGTCGCTGAAGATCCTGTTCGAACCGGATGACGCGGTGAAGGGCAAGATCAACATGCTGCGCGACGTCAACGACGTCATCAACATGGCGCTGCGCTATCTCGGCAAACCACGCTGCAACGACAACCCCGAAGACCTGAAGGCGGTGCTCGACCTGCTCACGACGCAAAAGCAGTTCGTCAAGAGCTACAACTCCGAGACCAAGGAACTGCTGGTTTCGGGCGAGGCCGCCGTCTCCATGAGCTGGAACGGCTACGCCATGCGCGCCCGCGACGAGCGGCCGTCGATCGAATACATCTACCCGAAGGAAGGCTACACCGGCTGGATGGACAATGTCGCGGTGCCGAAGGGCGCGCCCGACATCGAGAACGCCAAGCTCTGGATCAACTTCATCATGGATCCGGAAAACGCGGCGATGATCACCAACTACGCCCGCTACGCCAACGGCATCAAGGGCTCGGAAGCCTTCGTCGACAAGGCGCTCGCCGGCGCGCCGGAACTGAGCCCGCCCGAAAGTGCGCCGGCGCCGGAGTTCCTGACCGCCTGCACGCCCGCCGTCACCAAACTTTATGACCGCGTCTGGACCAAGCTTCTGCGCTGACCCCGCGGAAACCGCGCCTCATGCCATTCTGGAGAAGAAAATGACCATCGTTCAATCCGTTGCAGCCGTCGGCTCCGACCGGCCGAACAACCGCTCGGCCTTCGAGAAGGACCGGGATCACGTTCTGCACCCCTATACCGATTTCTCGACCTTTGCTGCGACCGGCAGCCAGATCATCGAGAAGGCCGAAGGCGCCTATGTCGTCGACAGCACGGGACGGCGGCTGCTCGACGGCATTGCCGGCCTCTGGTGCGTCAACATTGGCCATGGCCGCCGCGAGATGGCCGACGCCATCGCCGCCCAGGTCATGGACATGGACTACTACAATCCCTTCGGCGCGTCGGGGAACGTACCTGCGGCCGAGTTGGGCGCGCGGCTTGCCGAGCTTGCGCCCGGCAGCCTCAACCATGTCTATTACACCTGCGGCGGCTCGACCGCCAACGATGCGGCTGTTCGTATCGTGCACTATTACTTCGCCATGCGCGGCAAGCCGGGCAAGCGCAAGATCATCTCGCGCAACAACGCCTATCATGGCGCCACCTACGTGGCGGCGGCGCTGACCGGCATCCACGGCACCAAATACGGCTTTGCCCAGGTCGGCGAGGACTTCATCCATCACGTCTCGGCCGCCGATTGTTATGCGCGCCCGGACGGCATGAACGAGGAGGCCCATTGCGATCACTTGGTACGCGAGTTCGAAACGCGCATCGAGCAACTCGGTCCTCAGAATGTCGCCGCCTTCATCGCCGAGCCGATCATGGGTGCGGGCGGCGTGCTGGTCGCGCCGAAGGGCTACCACAAGCGCATGCAGGCGGTCTGCCGCCGCAACGATATCCTCTACATCGCGGACGAGGTGGTGACCGGCTTCGGCCGGCTCGGTGAATGGTTCGCCTCCGACGCGATCTATGAGACGCAGCCCGATATCCTGGTTTCGGCCAAGGGCATCACGTCCGGCTACATCCCGCTTGGCGCAACACTGATTTCCGACGAGATCTACGAGGTCATCAGCCGTCCGCAATGCGAAGGCGGCGTGTTCTCGATGGGGCTCACCTATTTCGGCCACCCGGTCGCCTGCGCGGCGGCGCTGACCAACATCGACATCATGGAACGGGAAAGGCTGTTGCCGCATGCGGCGAAAACCGGAGCGCATCTGCAGAACCGGGCAAAAGCCCTTCTCGCCCACGACATCGTCGGCGACGTGCGCGGCGCCGGCCTGATGCTCGGCATCGATCTCGTTGCCGACAAGGCGACGAAGACGCCTCTGCCGGCCCACGAAAAGGCGAGCGAAACGATCTTCCAGGGCTGCGTCGCTCGCGGCGTCATCGTCCGTCCGGTCGGCAATCGTCTCATCGTATCGCCACCTTTGATCGTCACGGAGGCCGAGTGCGACACCATCGTTTCCGCCCTGTCGGAATCGATCACCGCCTTCATGGCATCCCGCGCTTGAGGAGCAAGATATGAGCGAAGTGACCGTCGCAGCGACACAGATGGCCTGCAGCTGGAACATCGACGAGAACATCGAAAAGGCCGAGGAACTGGTGCGGCTTGCCCATGAGGATGGCGCTCAGATCATCCTGTTGCAGGAGCTTTTCCAGACGCCCTACTTCTGCCTGGAGCAGACGATCGATCACCTCGGTCTGGCGGCGAGCCTCGGCGAGGATCGAGCGGTCCGTCATTTCCGGGCGATTGCGAAGGAGATCGGCGTGGTTCTGCCGATCTCCTACTACGAGAAGGCGGGACCGGCACAGTACAACTCGCTCGCGATCATCGATGCTGACGGCGAGATCGTCTGGAATTATCGCAAGTCCCACATCCCGCAGGCGCCGGGCTACGAGGAGAAGTTCTACTTCAGCCCGGGCGATACCGGCTTTCGGGCCGTCGACACGAAACATGCGCGGATCGGCTGCGGCATCTGCTGGGACCAGTGGTTTCCCGAAACCGCCCGGACCCTTGCCTTGCAGGGGGCGGAGCTTCTGTTCTTCCCGACGGCGATCGGCAGCGAACAGAAGGCCGAGATCGACAGTTCCGGCCATTGGCGCCGCACGATGCAGGGGCATGCGGCCGCCAACATGGTGCCAGTCATCGCCTCCAACCGGGTTGGCAGCGAAGCGGCCGGCGGCAACGAGGCACTGTTCTACGGCACGTCCTTCATCGCCGACCATACGGGTGCAATCGTTGCCGAGGCCAACCGGACGGACGAGACCTATTTGACGGCGCGCTTTGATCTTGACGCGGTCCGCGCATTCCGCCGCAGCTGGGGCATCTACCGCGACCGCCGGCCGGATCTCTACGGCGCCCTCCGCACCCTCGATGGCCAGACGGCGATAGCCTGACTGTCGTCTCCAATCTTATCAACCGAACAACAACGGAAAGAGCCCGGTTGCCGGCGGCCGCGATGCCACAGCCGTGCAGCCCGGTGAAAGGATACGAACCCATGAAGAACCAGACACCACGCGAAGCCGGGTTTCGCATGCCGGCCGAATGGGAACCGCATAAACGCACCTGGATGATGTGGCCCTGCCGTCACGAGGTCTGGGACGATATTGCCGCCACCCGCCGCGACTATGCCGCCGTCGCCCACGCGATCTGCGAGTTCGAACCGGTGACGATGGCTGCGCGGCCGGAAGACATGGCCGAAGCCCGCGCCATTCTCGACCCTTCGATCGATCTCGTCGAGGCCGAGATCAACGACAGCTGGGCGCGCGATGCCGGCCCCTGCTTCCTGACGGCGGCCGACGGGCGTCGCGCCGGGGCACGCTTCAAGTTCAATGCCTGGGGCGGCAAGTATCACCCCTTCAGCGGCGATGCCGCGTTTTCCGGTCTGGTGCTGGAAAAAGCTGGGGTCGCCGGCTTCGTGTCGAACCTGATTGCTGAAGGCGGCGGCGTCAGCGTCGATGGTGAGGGCACGATCATCACCACCGAAACCTGCTTTCCGAACCGCAACCGCAATCCCGGCTGGAGCCGTGATGACATCGAGCGCGAGCTTCTCGACATGCTCGGTGGCGAAAAGGTGATCTGGCTGCCCGGCAATCCGATCGAAGACGAAACCGACGGCCATGTGGATGGCATCGCCGTTTTCGTCGCGCCCGGCGTCGTCCTGATGGAGAGCCCAAGCGATGAAGATAACGAATGGAACGACTACATCCGCCTGAATCTGGAGGCGATGCAGGGCCAGACCGATGCCAAGGGACGGCCGATCCGGATCGTCACCGTTCCTGAAGCGGTCGACGCGCCGTCGGATCACCCGAAGTTCTGCCGTTCCTATGTCAATTCCTACCTCGTCAACGGCGGCGTGGTCATGCCCTGCTATGGCATCGAGACCGACACGGCCGTGCGGCAGATGTTCCGCGAGCTGTTCCCCGATCGACGGGTGCGCGAAGTCCGGATCGACAACATTGCCATCGGCGGAGGCGGCATCCATTGCATTACCCAGCAGGAACCGCTTTGATCGTCGAGGGGAACTTGACGACAAGGCGGGGAATGACGGGATTTCCGTTTGAACAGATGACAATGATCGGCAAGGCCGTGGCTGCGATCGGCAGCCCGGCCTTTCCGGACGCATTGAGGCAACTCTGCCTCGACGTCTACGGCTTCGACAGCCTGTTCGTCTCGGTCTTTTCCGCCGACCAGCCACCGCTACAGCTCTACAGCGACCTTGATCCGGAGGCGACCAGGCGCACGATCGGACCTTATCTCGGTTTCGCCTACCTGCTCGATCCGTTCTACAGCCTCTATCTGAGCGATCCCGGCGACCGGGTGGTGAGCCTCGACGACTGTGCGCCGGACGATTTTCGCGAGAGCGAATACTACCGCATGTTCTATGCCGAAACCGGGCTCTACGACGAAATCGTCATGCTGGTCGCAAGCGCCGAGGGCACCGCGATCGCGTTGTCGCTCGGGCAGCGGACGGAGGACTGCCGCCCTGGTCCGCAGGCCCGCGCCCATCTCGATGGCTTGTTGCCGGTGGTCTCCGAGCTTTGCCGCAAGCACTGGCCGCAGCCGGTTGCCGGATCGACTGCTACCGAGCCCGCAGCCGATATGGTGTTCGCCACGCTGTCGCAGTTGAAGGTGAGCACGCGCGAGGGGGAGATCATCCGGCTGATGCTCAAAGGGCATTCGACCAAGAGCATCGCGCGCATCCTCGGCAACAGCCCGGAAACGGTGAAGGTTCACCGCAAGCGCATCTATTCCAAGCTCAAGATCTCCTCGCAGGGCGAATTGTTCTCGCTCCTGCTCGGAGGTGCCAGCGGATAGCTTAGTTGCCGGAGAACAGGCCTTCCGCATCATAAACCGGATCGCCCTGCAGCAATGTCGCCTCGACCGTGGCCTTGCCGATCTCCTTGACCGGAATGTCGAAGATATCCTTGTCGATGACCACGAGGTCGGCGAACTTGCCGGGCTCGATCGTACCCGTCTTGTCTTCCTGGTTCAGAAGTTTCGCCGGGTTGATCGTCATCCATTTGACCGCCGTTTCCACGTCCGGTGCGCCATCCTTCTTCCGCTCAAGCGCTGTCTGGATCTTGATCAGCGGCGAGAGCTCGTCGGCGTCGAAGTCGCTGCTCATCACCACGGTCGCGCCCGTCTTCTCGATGCTTCCGGCCGGCATCATGCTGTCGGCGCGCTCGCCGATGAACTTGCGGATGAAGCTGTCATAGTCGCGGCTGAGCGAACTCGGCGCCAGCTGAAAATCGGCAACGACGCCCTCGTCCTTGAACCTGTGATAGTCGGATGTGTCGAGCAGGTAGATATGTGTGAGGCGATGCGGGCCGGGCTCCGGGTCCGACTGTGCGATGGCGTCGAGCGCAAGGCGTGCGCCGCGGTCGCCGGTCACATGATAGTGCAGCTTGAAGCCCTTCTCAGAGAGCACCTTGGAGTAACGGTCGAGCGTCGCCTCGTCGAAATAGAGGAATCCGCTGTCGAAGCCGTGGTCGATGCCGGGGCCTTGTCTGTAGGGCGCGAGCAGAGCGCCGGTGCGCTGTTCGAGAATGCCGTCGACATAGATCTTCGCCTGGTTGAACTTCAAAAGCCGGTTCGGATCGTTGCTGTAGAAATTCGAGAGCGTTTCCACCTGCTCGTCGAAGGGCAGGTCGGGATAGACATAGAGCGCGTTGGCGGCTCTCAGCGTCAGCGTGTCGTTCTTTTCGGCCATCTGCCAGGCCTTCAGGTGCCCTTGCGGCCAAAAACCGCCGGCATCGCTGACGGTGGTGATGCCGTTTTCGGCCATCGTCTTTAAGGTCGGCAGCATGCTTTCATAGGCGAACTTGACGTTTTCGGGCGTATCCGGAAAGGCAAGGTTGCGCAGTTTCTGCTGGGCGTTCTCAAGCACGATGCCATTGGGCGCACCGGTCTTTTCATCGCGCAGGATGATGCCGCCGGGCGGATTGCCTTCGATCTTGTCGTAGCCGGCGGCCTCAAGTGCTGCGCTGTTGGCCCAGGCGCCGTGACCGATATCGTCGAGGATCAGGATCGGCTGGTCGCTGGAAATCTTGTCGAGCACACCGACGGGATCGTCGGTTTCGTCGAGCAGGTTGGTCATGCTGACGCCGGAGCCGACCACCCAATCGGTTTCGCTCTCCTTCACGCAATCGCGCACCGTCGCTTTTGTCTCTTCCAGCGATGCAAAGGCGTCGAATTCGCAGAGGCTTGCGTTGACGCCCGCTTCAATCAGATGCACGTGCGCATCCTGGAACCCAGGCAGGACCAGCTTGCCGCCGAGCCTGACGACATGCGCGCCCTCGCCCGCCATTTCCAGCACGCCCGCCTCGTCGCCGACGGCAAGGATTACGCCGTCCTCGTCGATCGCCACGGCCTCCGCCAGCGGCGCGGCGGGGTTCATCGTGCGAACCTTGGCATGGGTGATGACAAGCGTTTCGGCGACCGCAGCGCTCGCGCTGCAAAGTGCCGAAGCGGCCAATAGAAGACCTGTCAGCGATCGCAGCGTTTTCCTGGTGTTTTGGGACATGGGGTCCATACCTTTCCTGTCGGACTTCCTCACTACCACGCCCGCAGCATCAATGCAGGTGAACTCTCCCTTTGATATGGCGGGCGCGTGTTGCTGACAGCGATGCATTTGGTCGCTGTCAGTGTTGCTGGCCCTCAATCGAGCGTGACCCAGACCGACTTGGACTGAGTGTTGTCGATCAAGGCCTGCAGACATTTGTCACGGCCATGGCCGGAGAGCTTCCAGCCGCCCCAGGGCTGGCTCATGTCGCCGTTCATGTAGCCGTTGATCCAGACCATGCCGCATTCGAGATCACGCGCGATGCGGTGCGCGGCGCTGAGGTTTGAAGTCCAGACGCCGGCGGCAAGGCCGTATGGACTGTCGTTGGCAATCCTCACGGCATCGTCGACGCCGTCGTGTGGAATGATTGCCCCGACCGGTCCGAAGATTTCCTCCTGGGCGATCTTCATGCGGTTGTCGACGCCGGCAAAAAGCGCCGGCGCCACGAAGCACGCCGCTTCGGCGGCCCGATCGGCGGTATCCCCGCCAAGGACCTGCGTGGCTCCTTCCTTGCGGGCGCTGTCGATGTAGTCGAGCACGCGGCCCTGGTGGGTCTTGTTGACCAGCGGCCCCATGGTGGTCTCAGGATCGAGCGGATCGCCCGGCCGGTACTTCCGCGCGGCGTGGCCGGCGACAAGATCACAGAATTCGTCGTGAATGCTTCGTTCGACCAGAATCCGCGATCCAGCCGAGCAGACTTCACCCTGATTGCCGAACAGCCCGTCGGCGATCTTCTCGGCGACGGATGAGAGATCCTCCACATCGGCAAGCACGATCTGCGGCGACTTGCCGCCGAGTTCGGCCGAAACCGCCTTGAGGTTGGTGTCGGCGGCGTAGCGATACATCTGCCGGCCGATCGCCGTCGAACCGGTAAAGGCAATCTTTTCGACATGCATCGAGCGCGCCAGCGCCTGGCCGGCGACGGCGCCACGTCCGGGCACGACGTTGAACACGCCATCAGGACCGCCTGCCTCCAGGAACAGGCGACCGAGCACAAGCGCGCTCAGCGACGTGTCCTCGGCCGGCTTCAGGACGACGCAGTTGCCCGCGGCAAGTGCCGGCGCGACTTTCCAGACCGCCATCATCAGCGGATAATTCCACGGCGTGATGCAGCCGACGACGCCGAGCGGTTGACGCAGGATGTAGTGCAGCGCGTCCGAATTCGTGACTGGCGCGCTGCCAGCAATCTTGTCGATGCTTTCGGCCAAGAAACGCATGGTCAGTACCGCGCCGGGCACGTCGATCGCGCCCATTTCCGCGATTGGCTTGCCCATCTCCAGCGTATCGAGCACCGCCAGAACGGCGCCGTTCTCGGCGATCAGTTCGGAGAAACGGGTGAGAATATCGACACGCTGCCGCAGGCGCATGCGCGACCAGACGCCCTGCCGGAACCGTTTGGCGGCGGCATCGCAAGCCGCCTCGATATCGGCTGCATTGCCGCAGGCAATGTTGGCGACAACGGTGCCGGTTGCGGGATTGACCGATGCCAGCGTTTGCCCATCTGCGGCTGCACGGAACTGTCCGTCGATCAGCAGGCGCGTTTCGGGTCGGAGCGCTTCTGCGATGCGGTGCCATCGTCTATCTGCCGTCGTGTCCATGACCTGCCTCCACGTTGATCCGTATCCGGAATTTTCTAGCGAGCATGGCAGGCTCCATCACAGTCCCCCACAAGGGTGACTGGCGCTGCAGCGCGCGGCCAACAAGGTTAACCGGACAAGAGCATGCGCAAGGAGGATCGAGATGCGGCACGCGATCAATGGGGAGCGGTTGTGGACACGGCTGATGGCAATGGCGGAAGTCGGCGCCACGCCGGAGGGGGGCTCGTGCCGGCAAGCGCTTTCGGACGCGGATGAGGCCGGCCGTGCGCTGTTTCTAGGCTGGTGCGCGCAGCGCGCCTACCGGATCCGAAGGGACCGGATCGGCAACCTCTTCATTCGCCGCGCGGGCCGCGATCCCGCTGCACCGCCGGTCCTGATCGGCAGCCATCTCGATACCCAGCCGACCGGCGGTCGCTTCGACGGTGTGCTGGGTGTGCTCGCCGGACTGGAAGTTCTGGAGACACTGGATGACAGATCGGTGGAAACCATCAGCCCGATCGAGCTCTGCGTCTGGACCAATGAAGAAGGGTGCCGTTTCCAACCGGCGATGATGGGCTCAGGCGTCGCCTGCGGCGTGCTTGATCTGGAAACGGTTCTGGCCACTCGCGACAGCGCAGGGGTCGCGGTCGACGATGATCTCGTCCGGCACGGTTACGATCGTGAAGCCCTGCCCCAGCTACCCGCCGCTGATTGCTATTTGGAGCTGCATATCGAGCAGGGACCGATCCTCGAGGCGGAGGGCAGGACCATCGGCGTCGTCACTGGCGGCCAGGGCATCCGGTGGTACGAGATCTCGCTCGTCGGCGAGGAAACCCATGCCGGGCCGGTGCCGATGGCGATGCGCAAGGATCCCGTGCCTGTCCTCGCGCAGGTGATTGGCCTGGTTCAGGACATCGGCCGAACCGACGACCTGGCGCGCTGCACGATCGGCTGCATCGAGCTCTTTCCGAGTTCGATCAACGTCGTTCCCGGTCGGGTGGAGCTGGCGGTCGACCTCAGGCATCCGGATGAAACGGTTCTTGAGGGAATGCACCGGCGGCTCCTGAACGGGCTGGACGCCCTCTTGAGAAGCCATGAGGAAATCGGCGTCCACGGACGTCTGCGCTGGCATTCACCCGTGGTGGCCTTTGACGGCGCGTTGATCCAGGCGGTGAGGGAAGGCGCCAGAGACCGTCAGCTGACCAATCGCGACATCGTCTCGGGCGCCGGCCACGATGCCTTCAATCTCGCAAGGCGCGTGCCGACCACGATGATTTTCGTCCCGTGTCGCGGTGGCATCAGCCACAACGCCAATGAATACGCGACGCCGGCTGATGTCACCGCTGGCGCGAACGTGCTTCTGGACGTGGTATTGACGCGAGCCCGGCCCGAAGAAGCGGCGTGCGGCTCGGACGCTTTTCTCCGGCAATGTTGAAGGGGCAAGTCAAAGGTCAGCGACAAGCGTCGTCGGCCAGGGGCTATGCCCAGCTAGATCCTTCGGCAGGAGTTGCCAGGGACGAATTTCGGGGCGAGCACAAAATCCTCCGGCGGCTCGACGGCGCCCTGGGGGCTGCGGATGCGGTGCATCAGGCGGCGCGCTATGATGCTGCCGAGGGCCAAGGTATCCTGAACCACCATCGTAATGCGCGGCGTGATGACCGAACTCCATTGCACATTGTCGATCATGGCGAGCGAGATGTCCTCGGGACAACGGAAGCCCAGTTCCTGCATGGCCTGCAGCGCCGAGAGCGCCACGGTGTTGTTGGCGCCGAGGATCGCGGTTGGGCGCTCGTGCTGGATGAGCAGCCGCATCGCCGCCTCGTAGCCGGCAGTGCGCGTGAACTGCCCATCGACGACGAAATTCGGATTCACATCGATGCCGGCATTTGCCATGGTCTCGGCAAAGCCGCGATAGCGCTCGGTTGCCGTATGCATATGGCTAGGGCCGGTGATGAAGGCGATGCGCCTGTGGCCGAGCTGCAGAAGATGTTCTGTCAGCATCGCGCCGGCAAGGTAATTGTCGGAACCGACGAAATCGCGCTCTATCCCTGCTACCTTCTGGTCGAAGCACACGATCGGCACGTTCAGGCCGGCGACGAACGCGACATAGTCCTGATCGTAACCTGATGGCGCAAGCGCCAAGCCGGCAGTCTTCAGGCCGATCAAGTGCTCGACCATCGCCCTCTCGCGATCCGTTTTTCCGGAAGAATCGGTAACGACGACGAAGTGCTCGTGGTCGAGAGCGTAGTTTTCCAGCTCGCGCCGGATATCGCCGAAGAACGGGTTGCCGACATTGCCCACCACGAAGCCGATCATGCGGCTACGCCCGCGCGCCAGGCTCTGCGCAAGCGGATCGGCAACGAAGCCGACAGCAGCAATCGCCTGACGAATCTTCTCCCGCGTCTTCTGACTGACACGCGCCGGATTGCTTAAGGCAAGCGACACCGTCGAGACGGATACGTCAGCAAGCTTGGCGACGTCGCGTATCGTGGCCATGAATCTCTCGAACCGTTTCTATTTCCCTCGACCTTCCGATCAAAAGTGCTTTGCTTGATGATCCCTGGCCACAACCCTAGCATTTGTCGCCCATGAAGCAATATGCCGAAAGAGATTTCAACAGCGTGCTTGACATATCGAACATGAGATTCAATGATCAAATCGAACCGGTTCGATAGAACGCGACATCTGGGAGGATAATATGGGCGACGCAGCGATTGGTAGCGGTCAGAATGTGGCCGACGGCAAGGCATGGTTTGGACACGACCGCTTCGGCATGTTCATCCATTTCGGACTTTACGCTCTCGGCGCACGCCACGAATGGCTGAAGAACCGGGAAGAAATCACCACCGAAGCCTACCAGAAGTACTTCGACAACTTCGATCCCGACCTCTACGACGCCCGCGAGTGGGCGCGCCGTGCGCGAGAAGCCGGGATGAAATACGTCGTCCTCACCGCCAAGCATCACGAAGGCTTCTGCCTCTGGGACAGCAAGGTGACCGACTACAAGGTCACGAACACGCCCTATGGCAAGGACCTGATCGGACCCTATGTCGAAGCCCTGCGTGCCGAGGGGTTGAAGGTCGGCTTCTACTATTCGCTGCTTGACTGGCATCACCCGGATTTCCCGATCGATGCGCACCATCCGCAGCGCAATCATCCCGATGCGGCCAAGCTCAACGAGGGCCGCGACGTCAGGCGTTATGCCAAATACATGCGCGATCAGGTGACCGAACTTCTCACGAATTTCGGCAGGATCGATGTGATCTGGTTCGACTTCAGCTATCCCCGCCGCGTCTACAAGGGCCTGCCCGGCAAGGGCCGCGCCGAATGGGAGAGTGACGATCTCATCAAACTGGTGCGTGAGCTGCAGCCCGACATCATCGTCGGCGACCGTCTCGACCTGCCGCGCGATGCCGATCACATGCCCGATCTTGTCACGCCGGAACAATACACGCCGCGCGTCGCTCCGACGGTTGCCGGATTGCCGGTGCGCTGGGAAGCCTGCCACACCTTCAGCGGTTCCTGGGGCTATTATCGCGACGAGACGAGCTGGAAGGATGCCGGCCAGCTCATCAACATCCTGGTCGACACGGTGTCTCTCGGCGGCAACCTTCTCATGAATGTCGGCCCGACCGGTCGCGGCACTTTTGATGCTCGCGCCATCAAGGCCCTCGACACCTATGGCGAATGGATGCGGCTGAACGGCCGCGCGATCTATGGCGCCGGTCCTTCGACTTACAAGGCTCCGAACGGTTGCCGCTTCACGCAGAAAGGAAACAGGCTCTATCTGCACATCCAGACCTGGCCGTTCCGCCACATCCACATCGAAGGACTGGGACGCAAGGTCAAATATGCCCAGTTCCTGCATGACGCCAGCGAACTTCATTGGCTCGACCCGGATGCCGAAGTCGATTCCAACATCGGTGTCGCCGTCGGTGAAGGTATCCTGACCCTGGAGCTGCCTGTCCTGAAGCCGGATGTCGTGACGCCGGTCATCGAGCTGATCCTCAAGGATTAAGGAGAGAGCCAAGACCAGCCGCCGGTGCACTCATGAGCCGCGAAGCCGAACTCATCGCCGCGATGACCCCCTTGATCGCCGATCTGGCCGAGGACGGCAATGGTGCCGTCGCGCTTGCCGGATCGCGCGGCAAGGGCAGGTCCGATGCGCAATCGGATTTCGACTTCCGCGTCTATGCCGATGCCTATCGCGGGCCGGAAGTTCGAAAAACCGCAGCGTGGCGGCGCTTCGATGCCGCCCTGCGGGGCTGGCAGGCCGAGGGCATCCGCATGGATGGCATCTGGATGCGGCGATATTCCGGCGTGCAGCGCGACCTGGAATCCTGGCTTACCGGCATCGTGGTGCCCAAGAGCTTCGAATGGACGATCTGGGGCTATCATCTGCCGACCGACCTTGCCAGCCAGCAGATCATCGCCGATCCGCGGGGCCTGCTCCTCGGCTGGAAGCGGCAACTGGCGGACTATCCGGAAGCGCTGAGGGCCTCCGTCCTCAGCCAATACATGGAAGTACTGCGCTATTGGGCCAAGGATTATCACTACGAGAGCAAGGTCGCTCGCCGCGACCTCGTCTTTCTCGTCGGGCTGACGGGCAAACTGGCAAACGCCATCCTGCAGACCGTCTTCGCCTTCAACCGGGTCTATTTCCCGGGTGACGGCTGGAACCTGCCCATGGCGGCCGAACTCAAGCAACTGCCGCCTGACTTCCTCCAGCGGATGACCGCCATTTTGGAACCGGGACAGGGGCCGGACACATGGCAGCGCCAGCGAACCGAACTGATCGGCCTGATCGCCGACCTGGAGGCCTTGATCGCGGCCTGAACGTGCCGCCAGACCAAGCCGGAGGGGAGCGTCCGGATCGTGATGAGCGTCACTGCAACGAAAGTCACCGAGGAGGAGAAACAATCATGAAGCGTTCATTGATCTTTGTCGCCGCGCTTGCCGCAAGCGCACTCGCCGGCATCGGCGCCAGGGCGCAGGATGCTCCTGTCACCCTGACCTGGCAGATGTGGGGCCAGCCGAACGATGCGGAACTCTGGCAGCAACTGGCTGATCTCGTCACCGAGCAATATCCCGATATCAAGGTCAAGCTGCAGCTTTCGGGATGGGCGGACTACTGGACGCGACTGCCGGTTCTGGCGGCATCGGGAGAGATCGCCGACATCGTCTCGATGCAGTCGATGCGCCTGCCGAACTTCTATTCGATCCTGGCGCCGCTCGACGACTATGTGAAAAGCGGTGACGTGAAGGTGGCGGACTTCGAGACGTCGATCATGTCCGGCCTGTCACAAGGCGGCAGCCTCTATGCGCTGCCTTATGATGTCGGCCCGTGGATGGTCTTCTACAATCGCGACAAGTTCGCCGCGGCCGGTCTGAAGGAGCCCGCCAAGGACTGGACGTTCGACGATTTCAAGGCCGATGCCAAGGCACTGACGAAGGACGGAACCTTCGGTTACGGCACCCAGGCTTTCGATTTCATCGCCGGCCCCGTCGCGCTCGGCGCGGACTATTTCAACGACGACAATGAATTCGACCTCACCAATGCCGGCTTTGTCGATGCTTTCGGCAAGTATGCCGATCTCACCGCCGAGGATAAGCTCTCGCCCGTCTTTGCCTCGGCAGCCGATGCCTCGGCCGCAAGCGGCCGCTTCGCTTCGGGCAATGTCGCCATGTATATCGATGGTCCATGGTCGCTGATTACCGGGCAGGCCAACGTCAATTTCAAGATCGGCGTTGCACCGCTGCCGCGCGGCAGCGGTCCGTCGCGCTTCATCACCGCCGGCTCCGGCTGGGGCATTTCGGCCACCAGCCAGCACAAGGATGCTGCCTTCAAGGCACTGCAGGTGCTGACCGGCCCGAAAGCCGCCGAAATCCTCGGCTCGGCCGGACGCGCGCTGCCGGCGCGCCTTGCACAGCAAACAGCCTGGTATGACGGCGCTGCCAAGAATGTAGCCGGCACTCGCGAGACGCTGGAATACATGTTCGCCCACACCACGCCGTTCCGCATCAACGACAAATGGAACCAGTTCGAGAATCTGGTGATGCAATATGTGCCGCTCGCACTGACCGGAGACTCGAAACCCGACGTCGTGTTGAGCGATATTCAGAGCCAGCTGCCGTAAACCGGGCACCTCGTCGGCCTGCGGCCGGGCTCGTCCGCCCGACCGCAGCGCCATCGCAGAATAGGAGGGGTCCCATGATGCTGGGCAAACACACCGATATGATCGCAAGGCCAAGGCCACGCTCGCGCAAATGGTTCAGAGGCGAGGGATGGACAGCCTTGTTCTTCCTGCTGCCTGGCCTGATCGGCATCGTCCTGTTCCTCGTGCTGCCGATCCTGGCTTCGATCGTGCTCAGCTTCACCAATTGGCAGCTGCTCGGCTCGGCGCGTTTTGTCGGCATTTCCAATTATGTGCGCCTGATTACCACCGACCCGCAATTCTGGACGGTCTTGCGCAACACCCTCTTCTTCACGGTCGAATATCTCGTATTGAACATCATCATCTCGCTCGGGCTGGCGACCTGGATTTCGAGCCTGAAGATCGGGCAGCGCTGGTTCCGGGTGATCTTCTTTCTTCCGACGTTCACCCCGCTGATCGCGGTTGCCATGGTCTGGATGCTGATTTTTACGAGCGGCGGGCTTTTCGACAGCCTGATGGCTTCGCTGTCGGTGCCATTGGCTGGCGTGCTCAACGATCGCACGCTCGCCATGCAGGCCGTCGTTCTGACCTCGATCTGGGCCGGCGTCGGCTACAATACCGTTCTGTTCAACGCCGCTCTCGACATGGTGCCGGCCACCTATCTGGAAGCGGCGCGGATCGATGGCGCAACGGCCTGGGATCGCTTCTGGAAAATCCGTCTGCCGCTGATCTCGCCGACACTGTTCTTCGGTACGGTCATGACGGCGATCACGTCGCTGCAGGTTTTCGACCAGATCTACGTCATGACGAAGGGCGGGCCGGGATCGTCGACCGCGACGCTCGGCTACGCCATCTACCAACGCGGCTTTCAGAACTTCCAGATGGGCTACGCCTCTGCCATCGCCTGGGTGATGTTCGCGCTGATCATGGCACTGACGGCCCTGCAATTCTGGTTCCAGCGCAAATGGGTGCATTATGACGCCTAGATCCGAAAGCCGAGCACGCCGCAGGATGATGCTCGACATTATCAATCACGCCGCCCTTGGGCTCGTCGCGATCGCCTTCCTGTTTCCGTTCTTCTGGATGGTTTCGAACGCCGTGCGTTCGAATGTCGAAGTGACGGCAATACCGGCGCGCATCCTGCCCGAAGTCTTCGAATGGGGTAATTTTGCCGCCGCCTGGACCCAACTGCCCTTCGGTCGCTTCTTCCTCAACAGCGCCGTCATCGCCGTCTGCGTGACGGCGATCACCGTCGTCGTCTCCTGCCTCTCCGGCTATGCCTTCGCGCGACTGAAATTCAAAGGGCGCGAAACGCTGCTGATCGGCTACATCGGAACGCTGATGGTGCCGCCGCTGATGCTCATCATTCCGCTGTTTCTGATCGTCAACAAGCTGAACCTCGTCAACACCTTCGCCGGCGTTATCCTGCCGATCTCCTTCGGCACCTTCGGCGCCTTCCTGATGCGACAGTTCTTTCTCTCCATTCCCATGGAGCTCGAGGAAGCAGCAAGGATCGACGGCGCATCCCGCTTGCGCATCCTCGTCAGCATCATCGTCCCCCTGTCGATGCCGGCGATCGGGTTGCTGTCGCTCTTCACCTTCATCGGGCAGTGGAACAACTTCCTCTGGCCGCTGATCGTCATGACCGGAGCCGACAACGCCACCCTGCCCGTTGGCCTCACTTTGTTCCAGACGCAACAGGGGACGCAGTGGAACTATCTGATGGCCGGCGCCACCCTTTCCATGCTTCCAGGCATCGTCCTCGCAATCATCCTGCAGAAGCTCATCTACAACAGCATCGCCCTCAATGCGGGCATGGGCGGGCGCTGAAGCGCCGGCCGACAATTTCGGGAGAGATCCATGGCGAAACTGACCATTCGCAACGCCGTCAAACGCTACGGTGCGCTCGAAGTGCTGCATGGCATCTCCGTCGCCGCACAGGACGGCGAATTCGTGGTGCTCGTGGGACCTTCAGGCTGTGGCAAATCCACCCTGCTGCGCATGATCGCCGGGCTGGAAAGCATCAGCGACGGAGAGATCGAAATCGGCGACCGGATCGTCAATGATCTCGAGCCCAATGAGCGCGACATCGCCATGGTGTTCCAGTCCTATGCGCTCTATCCGCACATGACCGTGCGCGACAACATGGCCTTTTCGTTGAAGCTTGCCCGCCGAAGCAAGCAGGAGATCGAGCGAAAAGTGGACGACGCCGCCGCCATCCTCGATCTCGCCGCCCTCCTCGATCGTTATCCCCGGCAATTGTCCGGCGGCCAGCGCCAGCGCGTGGCGATGGGCCGCGCTATCGTCCGCAACCCGGCAGTCTTCCTCTTCGATGAGCCGCTTTCCAATCTCGATGCAAAACTGCGCATGCAGATGCGTACGGAAATCAAGACGCTGCACCAGCGCCTCGGGACCACCATGGTCTATGTCACCCACGACCAGATGGAAGCCATGACCATGGCCGACCGCATCGTCGTCATGCGCGGCGGCCATATCGAACAGATCGGTTCGCCGCTCGAAGTCTATGATGCGCCAGCCAACAGTTTCGTTGCCGGATTTATCGGGTCGCCCTCCATGAACTTCATCGACGGGACGGTTGTCGACGGCGGCGGGGCCCTGGAACTTGAAGTGGCGCACGGACCGCGCTGGCCGCTACCGGATAAGGCTCGATCCTATGTCGGGCGGTCCCTAAGGCTTGGTGTCCGGCCCGAGCACATCGGCATCAGCGAGCAAGGGGTTCAATCCCAGGTCATCATCATTGAACCGACTGGCTCCGATACGCACCTGCAATTGCAGACCGGTCAACAATCTATCGTCGCCGCGGTGAGAGATCGGATCACAGTCTCTCCGGGGCAGCCAATTCAGCTCAGGTACGATGCCCAAAAGGCGCATCTGTTCGATCCGACGAGCGGCAACCGCTTGAACTAGCGAAAGTCGAGCACCTCGCCGCCACCGGTCATCACAAGCTGGTCCGAACGCTGTAATGGCGTGACCCTGCTTGCCGCCTATCATTTTGGTGCAAATGGCCTGATTTCCGGCCGTCGCCCATAGGGCTTCGGACGTCCGCTGGCGTCTGCCGGGCGCCGTCGGACAAACGCGAAGGCGAGTTGATGGTGCCTTCCCTGTTGGCGCTCAAGAACGAGAGGGCTTCGCAGGTTGTCTCGAATCCATGTTGCACGTTACTTCGCAAATTTGTCGTTTAGTATACGTATAAGTTGTGCAGAAAGTGCCCCTCACATCATTATCAGAACGCTCCTCCAGCTGTGGTCGCAGTCATGAAAGAGCTTGGTAAGACACTCATTGAAGTCAATGCTCGAAATCTTGGCGCTCCCTATGCGCGCGACCAGGATCTGGTGAGACGGCTTGCAGCCGAGCAAGAAGTCACGCGCGACTACGCGCAGGGCAATGACCTCCGTTTGAAGACCCTCTCACCGCTGGACATTGCGTTCCTGGAAGCCACCCGCCCTAAACTGGATCTCGACAGTCTTCCGAAGCCAATGCCGCAACCACGACCGCCGGGGGCCCGGCCGGCCGCGACCATGACCCAAGGGCATCAGGCGGAAATGGACGCTGCGCGGATACGGCAAGAGTCGATTGCATTGCGGCAGGGCCGCCCAGTGCTGGCCATCAAAGATGGCGACACCGTTCTGGAGTTTGCTCAGTCCGCTTCCACCGCATGGCGCGAAAAGCTTGTCGCCGCATCGGCGCAGCTTCGCCGGACAATCCCTTCGGTCGGGCGCGTCGAGTTGACCAACTATGTCGCGGCGCCCTCGATTGGCACGGCTTGGATGATCGTCCCGGAGGTCGTCGTCACAAATCGCCATGTGGCGGAGTACTTCGCCCTGCGATCCGCCGGCGGGCTCCGGTTTCTCCTCGGTGACGACCGGCGAATTCCGATCGGCGTCAAAATTGACTTCGCGGAAGAATTCGGCTCGCAGGTCGAACGCGAATTCGACGTTGCGGACATCATCTATCTCGCTCCGATAACCCTGCCCGACATCGCGCTGCTCCGCGTCAAGGGCAGGTCCGGGTTGAGCATGCCGCCCCCTCTGACTCTGTCGAGAACGTCGAGCGTCGGCAAGACGGTCGCCGTCATCGGCTATCCGCACCGTGATCCGTTTCTGCCCGAGCAGAAGCTGATGGATGAGATCTTCTTCAACGGCTACGAACACAAGCAGATCGCGCCTGGCTTCGTCATGAACGAGCTGACAGCGGATATCGAGCACGACTGTTCTACACTGACCGGCAATTCGGGTTCGCCTGTCATCGATCTGGAAAACGGAGAAGTCGTCGGGCTGCATCGCGCAGGCATTTTCCTGTCGCGCAACTTCGCTGTGACACCCGCAGGCATAAGCCAGGCGCTGGAGGATGCGCGACGGCCGCCCATTATCGGCGCCGAAACGAGACAACCGGCTCGGGAACCCGATGCCACGAAATTGGGAGGGGTCATGATGGCGAACAACGAGGTCAAGATAACGATCCCTCTGACAATCACCGTCTCGCTCGGCGCGCCGGGCGGGGCGATGACGGTCAGCGGGACGACAGTGACGGGTCAGAGCGATACGCCACCCCGGACAGGCCTGACCTGGGAGCAGATCGAAGCGGCCATTCCGGCAATCCGTACCATCCTTGCGAGCCGGCGGGATGTGCTTGCCGTCAAGCCGGGCTTCAAGGTAACCCGGGGCGTGATGACGAAAGAGCCGGTTGTCGTCGTTTCCGTAAGGCAGCGTTACGCGCCTGAAGATCTCACTTCGATGGGGCTCCTGCCATTGCCGACGTCGATTGACGGCTATCCGATCGACGTGGCGGTCGCCACGCTCGAAGAAACGCTGGGCTTGGACCTGGAGGCAGCAGCTGAGGCCCCTTGGCAATCCGCCTACAAGAAGCGCAAGCTCAAGGCCGTCAAGGAAGAGATGTCGATAACGTTCTGCGCGAGCCCCGATACGGGCTGGCCCGAACTGCGGTCCTTTCTGAAGAAAGTCGATCAGACCCTGACGGTTGCCATGTACGATTTCGGGGCGCCGCATGTGGTCGAGGCTGTCCGCGGCGCGGTCGCGTCGCCCGGCGCGAACATGACGCTGGTGCTGCAGGAAGGTGAGTCGCTCGACAAGAAGGGAGCAAAGAAGGATGACCTGAAGGACGCGGAGGTTGTCGACCTGCTCGCATCCGATCTCTCTGGCCGCCTGGCCTTCTCCCTCGCGTCTGTCTATCGGCCGGTCGGCTACAAGAGCAACGCGTCAGGGCTCTTCGAAAGCAGCTACCACATCAAGGTTGCGGTCCGGGACAATGCCGCGTTTTGGCTGTCGTCCGGCAACTGGCAATCCTCCAATCAGGCGCCAGTCGACGAAGGCAAGGATATCGGAACACCAACGGGAATGTGGAACGCCTACAATCGCGAATGGCATGCGATCGTAGAGCACGCCGGTCTGGCCAGGACGTTTCGCGACCACATTGAAAGGGACCTGGTTGAAGCGCGCGAGACCGCGCGTCCGGAGGCCCCTGCGATCGAGCGATTTGTCTGGATCCCCATCGAGTACTTCGAGCCCGAAACTGCCGCAATCGAAGCACCGTATCTCCTGCGCAAATCACTGACCATATCGGGCAAGATCAAGGTCCATCCCCTGCTCACACCGGACAACTACGCCGAGGTCGTTGTGGAATTGCTGGATCGAGCGCAGCGACGAATCCTCTTTCAGAACCAGACGTTCAAACCTTCAGGCGACGGGAATGATCGCCCAGGCTTCCGGGAGCTGATCGAGGTCATGCTGCGCAAGCACAGGGATCCGGCGATCGAAGACTTCCGTATCATCATGAGAAACGGCTTCGACACTGATCGTCGGGTCGCGACCAATATTCAACGTCGCGGTTTTGATCTCGAGCGCGTCCGCGTCAACCGTCGCTGCCACACCAAGGGCATCGTCATAGATGACGACATCGTTGTCATTGGCAGTCACAACTGGTCCGGACAAGGTGTCACGACCAATCGGGACGCAAGCCTGGTGATCCAGGATGCGCGCGCGGTCAAGTACTTCGAGGATCTTTTCCAGGCGGATTGGTTGCGCTCCAAACCACCGGAATTTGATGAAGATCGGCCACCCGTCGCCCTCGTCGAGCCGGGCGACGAAACCGTCAGGCCCCGTATGATAAAAGTTCCTCTGGCGGCATGGCTGGCCGAGCAGGAAAGCTGAGCCGAGGTGTTTCATGCGAGATTGGCAGGACTGGCACCTTCGTTGCAGAACGAGTGCAGGGCTGCCACCGAAACCAAACGGGGCAGACGCTCACATTCTGGCGCTTAAGTGCCCCCTGACGTGATCCTCGCCTCAAGCGCTGCGAGCACCTCGCTTGCATCCCATTTCATCCGTACAAACCGCTTGAAAGGCAACCCGTGCTCATCAAGCAACAGCAACTCGATCTGATGCCGGTTGACTGTCTGAGGTCCGAAACCGACAGCGAGTTCAAAACTCTCCTGAACTTCTCCGAAACCATTCGGTGAGCGAAACATGCGGCAGCCTTCGCCAAAAATCAGCCCTCGTTCACGCCCGTAGGCTGCCAGACGGTGAGGCAAGTCGTACGCCGGGTCGTAGCTGATTGCGCCGATCCGAACGCTGTCGCTCAGGTTCTTCTCGGCGAGCGCGCGCTGGAGGCGAGCGAGATTGGAAATTGTGAGCGAGCATTTTTCGGGATTCATGCACCGCGTGTAGAAAAAGGTGAGAATACCGATCTGGCCACGAAAAAATGCCCCAAAAGATGTTCTTGCCCCGATCTGATCCTCAAGGACAAGCTTGCCGGGATCGACCTGCTTCCCGGGTGCCGCGTGATCTGCGCCGCCACAGCAACAGCACTGCGAGCGTTCGGCCGCCGGGCCCGGGGCTTGCATTGGCAGGGACTGGCGACGAGAAGACAGACGCGCAATAGCGTCGTCGATGATGCCCAAGGCCGTTTCGTTTGACGCGATATCGAAGATCGGCTCGAAGCGTTGATACTGGACGTTTACATCCCGCGCGAGAACCCGCACGCGCGCCGCCTTCAACAGGTCCATCGCTTCCTGGCCGTGATCTGCCGCTCCGAGCATCGCCATCGCCGCTGCGGCAATAGTGTATGGCTCCGTTCCGGTTTCGAGCTCCTCAAGGACAATGGGCTCTGCATTGACGGGAAGACCCACCATGCCGAAGGTGGAGAGCGCATAGCCTCGGAACCGCTCAATCTCCGGCGCCGTCAGCAAGTGCATGAAGGATGACTGTTCGGCGAACAGCGGGACAAGATCCTGGGCGGGAAGCAGGCCCTGCCGTACCTTCTCAATATGATCGACCGCTGCGGACAGATCGCCAGGGGCTGGACTCATCGCCGTTGAAGCACCTTGGTCAGGACCTTGCGCAGCCGCGCATCCTTTGTGCTCGAAGACAACTGTTCAAGAGTATCCGACAGGTCCTGTCCGAGCGCTCCGGCGCCATTCATGCGATCCAGGATAACCACATACCGGGTCTTGAGGGCATCGCTTTCCTTGTCATCGGCTATGATGCGCAACGCCTCATTCTGAAATGCTTGCGGATCAACGGAACGCAGGCTCGAGGCCCCCAACGACCGCAGTTGATCGGGCAGAGACTGATCCTTGATGATGTCGGTGAGCAGGTCGACCGCGGTGGGGTCGGAGGCCATGGCCCTCACCGCTTCTTCCTTTGCGCCGGGATCAGAGGTTCTGGCAAAAACCTGTTTGGCAATGCTTGCGGCATCCGCGTGATCGTCCTGGGCCAGCAATTGCACCGCTTTCGCCTCGGAGATGGCAGCCTTGGTGGGGTCCGTCAGCCCCTCGGTCAGCACTTGGCGGGCCACCGGGTCGCCTTCTGCTGAGAGATACTCAAGCGCACTTTGCCGCAGGGGGTCTTCCTCCTTCAACGCGATGCCCCTCAGAACGTTAATGAAGGATGCTTGGAACGGGCTGAACTTCGGGCCCGTGAAAGCCGCCGCCTGCAATTCCCGTAGCGCACGGCTACGTTCTTGCAAGCCGGCGTTACCATCTCTCAACAGTTCGATTTTTGCAGACACAGAACTGTCATCGCCCGAGGAACGCGCTTCCGGAGTGCCCAGCGTTTTTGATGCTGCGGTCGACCTTTCGATCCTCTCGCCATACTGTTTCCGATACTCATCGACATTCATCTTCGATCTCCCGGCTCACCGCCAACGCGACGTCGCTGTCAACTGACGGCGTCGGCGATTTCGAATGGTACATCGTCATAATCGAAGCCCTGATGCGGTCCGCCCTGCACGCCCTGAAAGTCGAGCATCGAACGAACCTTGGGGCTATTTCCAGGTGCGGTCGTCAACGGAGATGGCGCAAGCGTCCCGCCAGGCGCGGCCGGAGGGCGTGGATCACCGGTCAGGCCGTTCCACGGCCACATCGTATCATTAAGATTGTGCCCAATCCGGAAATTGTTGCCTTGCGGAAAGGACTTGGGATCGGTATCGGCGTGTCGCTTATAGAACCATTGCCACTTCGCCCAAAGCCGATCCACGTTGCAATGAAGCAGGAAGAACAGCGGGTCTTTCGGCGCCGTTGGCGGCCGCCGGATCCAGCCGGAAAAGCTTGTATGCGCATAGCCATGCGGGTCGAGTTCAATCCCGCTGCGACCAAGATCATTCTCGTTAAAATAGGAAAAGTTGGCAAAAACGCCGTCACCGAAGCCGACTGTCGCGTCCTCATCCTTCAGATCCGGCGGCGCTTGCGCGGTGTCGAAATCTGGCGACCTCAGGATCCCGATACCGCTATCTGTTCCCCAATCATTAAATGGATGCCCGTTGGAAAATTCGAGACGGCCAACAGAATTCGCAACCCCCAGGAACTCACGCGTAAAGACGTTTGGGGCCGGCTTGTTGAATTGCCAGTATGGCAGCGCGACTTCCGGCACGAGCGCCTGCAATTCCCGCTCCAGATCGAGCAGATAGGCACGATGCCAAGGCAGGAAGCCATAGTTGCCGTGGGATTCGTCCAAGGTTCCCCGTATGTGCATGGTGCGGAAATCGGTGAAACGACCCGCACCTCTGGCATTGAGCTTGCCGAAGGCATCCACCAGCCGATCGCGTTCGGCCACCGTGAGTGCATTGGCGCTTTTTCGTACGCGAACCATCGCCTCGACCGTGGCCAGCTCGGCACCGTTACTGACCCCTATTGCGGTGATAACCGCGTCACCGAACTTCTCGCTCGGCGATCCGAAGTCTCCGGCAACCCAGAACCGCACAGGCGAACCATCGCCTGGCATGCTCAGGCGCAAACTGGGCGTGCCGCGATGCGTTTTGAACGTCTCGAAGACGACCTGACCTTTTGATCCGGTGCTACGAAGTTCGATTTCGACAGCTTGTTGGCCACCCGGACCGTCAAGGAGGCGAGCAGTGGCTGGAACCGGGGTCCAGGACAGAAAAACACGCCCGTCGGTGCCGGTACTAAACACGTCAATCTCAACGCGCATCGCCCCCTCCCGAAAATGGTGGCACATCCTGCGCCACCAAAACCAAGAAATTCTAGCATTGAACAGCCTCTCGTACAATTACAGGTCACAACACCTTGATTCACTATTGCAATCCTAGTGATACATACCGGGTAACAGATCCGCCTATACCACCGGCAGGGATCGGTTCAGGTGGTGGGTTTGCCGACCGGGCCACCTGCGACAACGCGGATTGATTTCCGCCGAAAGGCTGCTTTCGTCCGGCGCGACGTGCCCCGCTACCGCCGCCATTTCTTAGGCCCGAGCACCTCTGACATTCGCGGCAGGAAGGAAAGCTCGTAATCAATGGCGAGGCGCAAGGATAAGGAGTTACACTTTTGCCAAACGCCCCTGCGGGAAAGTGTAGGACGTCCTGGCACTGTCATCTTCCGCAGGCTTCCGCCCCCGACCCAAGGTTGCTGATTTTATCGATACACGTTGCACAAGTGGGCGGGATGGCTTATTGTTGGCAACACCTGCTTTAGGCATTTATGCATAAAAATGCACTTGGCGTTGGGGTTCAAACGGTATCGGCTTCACTCACCGGCCCCTACTCGTCGTTCAGATCAAGTATTGAACATTGAGTATTGTCTTTAAAAACCTGTCATCGGGGGGATAATACTATGGCAAAGTCAGCAAGGCGTAGCGTCAGCGGCCACGGCAACAGCACATCAGGTCTTGGCACGGTGGTGCGATTTACGCCCAAGGCAAGCAGCGACGGCGTACAGCAACTTGAGAAAAGTGGGTTTCGCGTGGCGTCGTCGAAAGATTTCCGCAGCGCGGCTGCGGTACCAAACGACTTTGACGGAGCCGATGTTCAGTACTTTGAACGTTTCGGCATCGCGATTGTGCGCCGAGACGGCGAGAAACTGAAGCCCATGCTGGAAAACGCGGTGCAGCGCAAAGTTGTAAGCGCAGTTCGTCCCGAGCGATCCTACCGCGCCCTTGGTGGTCCAGCGACAAGGCAGTTAGACTGCAAGCCGGACACGAGCATCCTTACAACAGCTCAGAATTTCGACTATCTACTTGGGTATCGTGACGGCGTAAACGACCTCATCGATCGTTTGCTGGGCAGAAAGGCGGCCGGGGGCCTCATCGCTTCCACCGTCTTTGACGAGACGAGCAGCACTTGGGGTCTGCAGGTTGTCAGAGTTCTCGAAAGCGCCTTGAGTGGGGCCGGGATAAAGGTGGCGGTGCTCGACACCGGATTCGACGAAACTCATCAGGACTTTGTCGGTCGGGCAGTCAAGAAGAAACTCTTCGCAACAAATAGTTCCCAGGATGACGTACACGGTCATGGCACGCACTGCATTGGGACGGCGTGCGGTCCGCTACGACCGACCACCGGGCCACGTTATGGCATCGCCTACGACGCAGAAATCTACGCGGGAAAGGTGCTGGGTGACGATGGTTTCGGAACCGACCGATCGATTATCGCGGGCATGGACTGGGCGTTGGACGAGGGTTGCCACATTATTTCAATGTCGCTGGGCGCTCCGACGCAAGTTGGTGACTCGCCAAGCGACGATTACGAGCAAATCGGGCGGGTATGCCTCGACGCCGGAACTCTGGTCGTTGCCGCCGCTGGGAACGAGAGTACGCGTCCTCAACGCATAGCGCCGGTCGGCTCTCCGGCGAACGCGTCCACGATCCTGGCGGTTGGCGCCATCGACCGCTCGCTCGATCCGGCGTCATTCTCATGCGGCGGCCTGAACCCGGGCCAGGAAGTCGACGTTGCCGCCCCCGGCGTGGACATACTTTCGTCTTTGCCAGATGATAAGTATGATCGTTGGGATGGCACCAGCATGGCGACCCCCCATGTCGCAGGCGTTGCGGCGCTAATTGCCGAGTCTGATCAGAAGCTGCGGGGATGGGCGTTATGGGCACGCTTGATTCAGATTACGAAGCCCCTCCCCCACCCGGCAAGAGACGTCGGCAAGGGGCTGCTTCAAGCAAAAGGAAGCGGTGAAATATGACCGATAAGATCGGAGTCACGATACGGGTCGATATGAGCGAGAGCCGCCGTTTGAGCGAGATTGTCGAGGCCCTGAAGTCGCAAGGCCTCGAAGAAGTGGAGAGCCATGAGCGCTTCATGATTGTAAACGGTAGTGTCGATCCTCATGCGGTGGGTGCGCTTCGCACTGTGAAGGGTGTCTCGTCAGTCCGCGAGGATAGCACCTACAAGACCCAGGCGAGCTGACCGGATCATTCGACCGACGTGTAATCTGAATCGGACCGAGGAAGTCGAGCGTCGCGATCAGGACAATGGCCTGTTGGCAGAAGGGTTGGAGATGTGGCGACCGGCCCTCATGCGGCGCATTCAGGGAAGTGGCCCTTCCGTTGCCCTGGACTTTCCACGAAGCCGAAATCCCTTGGTTTGGAGCGTGCAGGCGCTGCCCCACGTTGAGTTTCCCCGCGGTAACCCGAAGTGCTGCCCTGAATTCCGACCCCTACTTGCCGCACTCGGCCAAGACGAGCGCATTCAAACATGCCTCAAAAACTCTAAGGTCATCAAAAGGCAGATCCCTCCCATCAGGCGGCACACATATGCGTCCATTTCGAAGCGCCACGGTCCCGTCGATCATGAGGTTGTCGGTCATTTCGAAATCTTCGATCAAGGTGTTGTCCGACCCTCGCGGCAAGCCCGAAGAATCTATGCGTCGTTCTCCGTTGTAAAACTGGACGATCCGTTCGGTATGCTTCGCCGATGCATTGCTATACGCGTAGATCGGTTTATCGCGAGCCGACATGAAGCCTATCTCAAACGCGGTACCGGTGTCCGCGGCGAGACCGCGAAAGGGTGTCAGATTGGCGATCAGCATGTCCGCGCCCCGCATCAGCAGTTCGTTGACTGCGCTTATGGCAACGCCCGTCTGCCATTTGCTTGGCGCCACGGGGTAGTCCATCACGCCGGCGTAAATAGGCAAGAATCCGCGCTGGCGGACCAGTTCGGCTTTGCGCGCGACCAGTTGTTCGAAGTCGGGGTAGAAGACGTCGGGACCTGCAAGATAGATCGATCTCATGGCTGCCTCTGTTGCGGGGGAACGCCGGCTCCAGTCTTGCCTGGAACTGCCGAGCTTTCGATGTTGAGGTGACGGATGGTCGTTGCAATTCTCTCGGTCTGATCGTGCCCCGACCGGAGATGCCGCCTGTCGATGCGCAGCAATGACGGGTGATCGCCGACGACGACGGCGTGCCTGCTCAACTCGAGCATGGCCTCATCATTGCTGTCATTGCCGAAGGCCGCAAACAGCGGCGTATCTGCGGCGATCAAAGCACGGATGCCAAGGGCTTTGTCGACGTCCGCGCCCATGACGTCGAAAGTTCCGTCGCTGTGCCGCTCGATACGAACCCCGTCCAGGGCCTGGCACTGCGATGACGGCTCGGCGCAATTTTCGTCGGGCAACGCAAGCACCTTCAAAACGCCCGCCAGATCTCGGTCGGATCCCGGACGGAGTTTTCTGCCGAGATCGCGCGCTATTGCGAGGTGCATCCCACGGGAGTTGACGATCACGAAGTCCTCGCCATACGCGAAGTAGGCGCATCGCGCGGCCTCGAGGGTTTGCAACACCGAACGTGCGACTGGGGCGGCCATGACGCACCGGTGAACGCGCACCCCCGCCGCATAAGCGATTGCGCCGTTCGCGCCAACGATGTCGATCCGGGCAAACAATGCTGCGGGAACGACGTCGCGAATGTTAACCGGGTGGCGCGCTGAAGCGATGATGATCTGATGGTTGGATGCCAATTCTTCCAGTGCATCCAGAATTGTCGGGGCGATGCTCTGCCCGTCGAAGCAGATCGTTCCGTCAAGATCAAAGGCAAAGGCAGCCATCCCGCACTCAACCAATCGATGGAGAGGAGAAGGGCGAAACCGGCGCTCGAACCGGTCGATTGAGCAAGGCCACGAAGCGATCGTAGCGATTTCGGACCACCTCAGGCGAAGAACCGGCGCGAAAGGTGTCTTTGCTTGTGTCCTCTCCCATCAGTCCGAAGAAATCGTCTTCTTCACCGACCCATGCGGAGCGCATGCAGTCCGGGGAAATCTCTCCAAAGACAACCCGCCCGGTGTGGTCGATCTTCAAGCAGATGTCGTCGAGACGGATGCCGCAGGTACTCAGATGGGCAAATAGGCAGCCAAACGCGGCCATCGCCGTCTGTTCAGCTGCGGCGACGTCGATAAAATGCGCTGCCAACTGATTGGGGATGCACTCGTCGCGCAACCGTTGGCCATCTGAGTTGGTGAGTGGGTTCGTGTAGTCGAACCGTACGTAAGGCAGGTGTGGCTGATCCGGGCGGAAGTGGCCGCCGTCGAGCGTCGGATAGTCTTCGATCCGATACAGGCTGTGTTTTGGCGTTCCGACGTGTCGAGCCTTTACAATAACTTCCAGCGGCGGAACGTAATCCTTTCCGTCCTTTTTCAATCGCCGGGTAATGTAGTAGTCGTCGCCGAATGCGACAGTCGCGACGTCCACGCCCGATCGCTTCAGCATCGCGGCGAGGCGCTGAAATGACCGAAGGCGCGCAGTATCGGTACCTTCGATAACGGCAGAGCGATTCTGCGTGTAGGAATAGAGGCTCGGGATCATCCGCACGATGACATGTGCATCGTCAACGATCCGAATCTCCTTCGACTCCCCCCGGCGCAAAACCTGCAGACTGTCCCATGAGGCGCGCACGTCGTTCCATTGTGGCGTAATGCTGGTGGCATTCTCTGTCATGCGCGGTTCCTCCGGAAGCTTCAGATAGACGGTCCGATTTCGTTGGGCTTTGGGCCTGTGATTGTTCGAGCGACGATGTTCGGGCTCACTCGCGATAGGCCGAGAGCGGCGACCAGCGTGGCCATTACGATGCCTGCGAGGCTCGACAAGGCGAACGCGTTAAGGCCACCCAGTTCAATGAGGTTGGCAAAGATCACCGGTCCGAGAATGCTGCCGAGACTACCGAGCTGGGCAATCAGGCCAAAGGCGAGCGCTTCCTCTCCGGGATTGGCTGCCAGGTGAGATGTCAACACGAAGATACCTCCCTGAAGAACGCCGGACACCAGGATGGCAGCGCAGCAAAGAGCCACGAACATCGAGCCGCCGCCGTATGTCGAGATCTCAGGCACCAGGAAACCGCAAAGAAGGAGCGCGAGCAGCGCAAAGCCGCAAAGCAGAACCCTGCCCGCGCTTACACCTGCCTGGACGAGAAAGCCGGCGGTCAGCGTTCCGCAAATACTGATCAGCGGCATGGCGACGAAGAGAAACTGAGTGAGGGCCTGATGGGGCACAAAACTGGGCAGGAAAACAAGCAGGCCCAGATAGATCGAGGAGTGAAAGAAGAACAGCAAGCCGGGCAGAGACGTGCGCATCTTGCGATACGCGGCAACGATAATGCCGACCTGTTGCCGGAACATTTGGGCCAGGCCGATCTTACCCCGTGGGGCGACTGGCGTTTGCGCCAGGGGCCGGGCGGTCAGGAGCAGTGCGATCACGATTGTCAGCACGCCGTGAGCGGCCTGCAGCGCGACGCTGCCTCCAAGGGCAAGCAGCTGCGGACCAACGACGCCTGCAACCGCAAACCCCACGCCGTAGAAGGTGCCCCACAGCCCCATGACAAACGGCAGCCGTCCAGGAGGAGCGTGGGCACTCATCAGTGTTGGAGCGGCGACGACGATCAGAAGGTTGGTTATCCCTTCAAGCAACCGAAGCGCATAAAAGGTTTCGACCGAGGGCAGCCCAGCCTCGGCGAAGGACAGCAGCGCGGCTATATAGAGAGAGCCGAGCAGAACGCGTCGATAACCGATCGAACGCGCGATTGCGGCGCCGCTGACCCCGAAGATGAGCCCGAACAGGCCTGTTGCCCCCATGAGCGTACTCACCAGGGAAGCACTGACACCGAGTTCGCGTTGCAGCTCGCCGAAAGCTATCGACATCTTTGCAAATTGCATTGCGGCGCAGATGCCGGCGAACCACAAAATGAGGATTGTGAACCAGGTGCCGCGGGCGAGGACGGGCTGTGTCATGCGCGCACCGTCCCGCCCGCGGGCCGCGCCTTTGACTGGGTTTGCGCTGCGCAGAAATGCGCCGCCAGGTCGCTCAGCCGGTCGAAGACAGGCACCCCCAGCGATGTCAGCCGCAAGCGGCTCTGATGCCCGCTGGCGACGGCGATAAAGTCCCAGTTCCGATCGACAGCCACGGCGTAATCGTGATCGGTATCACCGATCAGGAGCACGCGCGCACCCGGCTCGCGCTCCAGCCGTCGATCAAGCTCGCGCGCACGGGCAATCTTGCCAGAAGCTGCACTGTCATCGAGGCCAAAGATATGGTCGACCTTGTCAGCGACCTGCAGACGTTGGGCGGTTCGCACAAGTGTCTGTTGGTGCGATGCGGAGAGGATGGCGAGCCGGCTGCCGGCTGCACGAAGGATCTCCACCAGTTCGTGAAAGCCGTCGCACAGCGCGCAATCACCGACCTCGGCATCGAAGTGTAGCAGATAGCTGGCCACCAAGACATCGAACGGCGTCGCACGGAAGTCGAAACCGATGTCGCGATAAAATTCGACAATGGGGAAGCGAAAAAGTCGTCGATAGGTCGAATGGTCAATTTCCTCCAACCCCTCGGCAGTGCGAACCCTGTTTACCGATCGCACGGCCAGGTCGAAGTCGTCGATCACCGTTCCGTTCCAGTCGAAGACGACGTGGGCATACTGGCCGTAGTCATTCATAGGGTCTCTCCGAGGTGTGGGGAAAACCTTGCGCCGATCGGCGCGAGAAGTGCCCGGAACACCATGCCGGCGCCGAGAAGCGTTTCGGGGCCGGCCATCAGGTTGTTGACGCGCAGAAGAGCGATCGCGGCCTTTCTGTTGACGGCGGATGCGACGAGTAGGCGATCGAAATAGGCAAAACGCAGTCGGTCGGAAAGGCTCGGCCGATCGCCTACACCTTCGAAACGCCGCTCCACCGCTGCGGCCTGCTGCCAAGGGTGTTCGACCGACTGGCATATCGCCGCCTGCAACTCCCGGCAGGCGCCCCGTCGTCCATTAACCCGGTGCAGGTGCGGTCGAATGGCATCGACTTGCAGCGCCGAGGCGCTCATGCCCTGGCTGTAGATCGGATTGATGCTGCAGACTGCGTCCCCGATGGCAAGAAAGCCTTCCGGCCACTCCGCCATTGCGTCGAACCGTCGACGCAGGCCGCCGGGCATTCGGTATCGTTTCAGCGCCCCGATCAGGCGTGCCGATCGGACGGCCTCGTAGAGATCCGGTATCGGCAGCTTCGCCAGGTAGTCGTGAAAGTCGGTGAGATCCGGGGTGGGCTGCTGACCGAACCAAGCGCCTGCCGTCACCATCCAGCGACCGTGCTCAATCGGGCTGACCACCGCCATCTGCTTTTGAGCGGGCAGTTTCGGCAGGCAGAGCAGCACCTGCCAGTCTGCCCTAAATCCTTCCGGCGGTTCGAATATGCCGGACACATAGCCCAGATGCGTGACGATTTGTTCGCGTTCAACCGCCCCGTAGCCAACCCCCGCCAGCCATTGCTCTGCCTTCGATCCGCGCCCGCCGGCGTCGACCACAAGGGCAGCTTTTATCTCGCGAAGCGTGTTGTTGCGCTCGCGCGCGTTCACGCCGACCACCCGGCGGTTGGTTTCGTCGAAGATAAGCCCCTCGACATCAGTCGCAGCCGCAATCCTGACGTTTTCGATCCGGCTTACGCGGCGTCGCAAAACATGTTCGAGGAGCGTTCGCGAGCAGTAGTGTGCGGTGATTCCGCTGTGCCAGCGGCGCTTCCACCGGCCGGCATGGTGACACTTGACGTCGAGGCAAAGGTCCGCGACCAGTGCGCCTTCACGCTCCAGATCTTCCATCAGCCCGGGGAGGAGGCCTTCGATGATGAGTTTGCCTCGCTGCAGGAGCAAATGGACGTGATGTTCCTGCTGTACCATCGACCGAGGTTCCGGCGTCGACGGCAGCAGGTCGCGGTCAAGCACCAGGACCCGATCAAAGTGTGCGGAGAGCACGCTGGCTGTCAGTAGCCCTGCGACGCTGGCCCCGATCACAACCGCCTGGTTCGCCGTATCACATGCTGCCGGATTGCTCATGGGCGTCTCCGGTAACTGTTCAGGGCGGAGATGATGTGGTCACGCATATGAGGCGTGATCCCCGGATGCACCGGTAGAGTTGCGACGGAAGACAGGAGCGATGCGGCGTTTGGGCATTCGCTGCGCCGCTCGGACAACACCGGAAACTCATAGAGTGGCCGGCAGCGATATGTCCGGATATCCGAGGGTACACCAAGCGTTGCCAGATGCTCGTTGAGCGACGAGCCTGCGTCGGATCGCTCCTGGATCAGCATTTTCACTCCGCATGCGAGGCCGCCCGAGACTTGCGGAAACGGAGCCAGATGGGGATTGCCAAGTCCTTCCGCGATCTCGTCCATCAATTGGCGGCGGCGCAGGATATGGCCGGAAAGAAGAGGCAGCCGGGCGATACCCAAGGCCGCCTGAACCCCAGCCAGCCTGTAGTTCGCGCCTCTGTCGCGATCGCCATGGTGCCGTGCGGCATGTACGCGAGCCGCCAGCTCGGGGCTTGCGCAGACGACGAAACCGCCCTCGCCCGTCACCAGAATCTTGCTGCCGTGCGTGGAAAAGGTAGCGAGGTCAGCGTGTTTCCAGATGAGTTGGCCATCCAGCTCTGTCCCGTGGCCGAGCGCAAGGTCGAGCACATAGAAGAGACCATGGGCTTTCGCGAACTGGGAAGTCTTGTCGGCCTGCACTGGATATCCCCACATCGGCACATCCATAACGGCCCGCGTGCGGGGGCTCAGCCGGCTGCGCGCCTGATCCAGATCCAGCGAAAAGCTGTCGCGATGGGTGTCGCAGAAGACGGGGATCACCCCGATCGCCGTTAATGCAAAGACGGTACAAAGTGGGCACGTCGGGGCCAGCAGTACTTCGTCACCTGGCTGCAGGCCAAGAGCGGAGAGAGCCACGAGCACCGCGGCATACCCTGACGACACGCTTAACGCATGGGGGGCCCCGAACCATTTCTCAAGCGCCCGCTCATAGCGCAGGACCGGTTCTCCCGCACCCGAAAGATCGCCGGCCAGGGCAAGGGTGACTTCGGCGCGATCCGCCGGGCTTCTGGGGTCGAACCGATCCGTAAGCCTGGAGTTGGCGGGGGCCGCCTGCTTGATGAACGTGGCGCCGGATTTGATGCCGCTTGATCCTGGGAAAACCTGCTCCAGCCGGACCTGACCGAGGGCAGCCTGCGCCGGGCTGATCTTGTGGTTCACCCCGACGTGGACGCCGTCAAGCCTCCCGAACTGCGCGAAACTGCGTGCCCGTTCGCCCACTTCACCGTCTTCAAAAAGCAGAACGCCTCCTTCTCCGGTCGAGAACGGCCCCTGATCGTGACCGGTTGAAAAAAACGCGATGGGGGCGTGGCCTGCCCTTGTGGTGATGGCCGCATGTGTTCCCAGGCAACGCGTCAGGTCGAGGACGAGAGGAACGCCGAGGCCGGCCGCCTTTGACCGGACTCCCGCAAGGTCGTCGCCGCCGACACCGTCGGGCGCGCAAAAAACCGCCCTGATGCGACCGAGCTCTTTCGGCCCGAAGCCAGCGGGGATAGCCTGAATGTCCGTCTGGCCGACAACATCTACCCTCGCCTGATCGAGGGCACCGAACAGCCAGGCGGGTGCGGCATAATAAACGAGAACGGCATCTCCCGGCGCCATGTTCAACGCTCCGAGCAGCACCGTGATGGCGCCACTGTCGGAGGACACGGCGACGGCGTCTTTCCAGCCCAGGCGAGATGCAAGTGCGTGCTCGTAGAGCGCCAAGTGAGACATGCCATCGTCCATGGGACCCATGGCCGCGGCCAAGACCGCCTCGACTTCGGCATGGATTGCCGCGTCCTCAGCCACTTGCGCCAGGGCCTCGCGAGACGCCGCGACGTCGTTCGATTTGGCCTGGGACGTCATGATGCTACCGATCGCCGGTAGTCGCGACCATAAATGTCCTCAACGACAGCGGCGATTTCGCAAATATCGTTCTCGCTCAGCCCCTCGTGGCATGGGAGGGTGATGATCGAGCCAATCAGCTTCTCAGCATTGGGGCAAGGACGAGCATAGCGCGCGAAAGCAGGAGCGTGATACAGGGGCTTGTAGTTGTAGCGCACCGTATCCGACTGAATGCCGCTGGCCGCCAGGAGCTGGCTGCGGCCACGGTCCTCGCCTTCGAACCAGAAGACCATGGCATATCCGTTGATTTCCGAGCCTGGATAGCGATTGAATTCCACAAGGGTCTTGCACGGCTTCAGTGCTTCGCGGAGCCTGGCCACAACGGCTCGGCGGCTGGCTATCTTGATGTCGAGGCGGGCAAACTGCGATATGCCGAGCGCCGCGCAAAGTGGCGCAAGCTTGGAATTGCTGCCGATGCGTTCGCCGACGCGGTATGCGCCGCTGGCGTCGAAGAGCGCGCCGTGATGCTGCCAAGTCCGCATGCGCTCGTGCAGATGAGCATGCGGCGTAATGCAGAACCCGCCCTCGCCGGTGCTGACCAGCTTGCGCTCATGGGTGCTGAAGGTCGCGATATCGCCAAACGTTCCGAACTTGCGCCCATTCATTTCGGTGCCGAACGCATGGGCGCAGTCCTCGATCAGAGCGATCCCGTTCGAACTGCAAAAGCCGGCCACAGCCTCCATGTCCCACGGGTACCCCCACATCGGCACAGTGATCAGGGCCGCGATTCCTTCCGCAGAAAGCGAACGGAGATCATCCAGATCGGGTGCAAAGCTATCGGGGCGGACGTCATAGAAAACCGGGCGCAGACCCAGTGAGATAACCGGCAAGATTGTCATGACGGGCGCGGTCGGCGGTACCGCGACCGCAGCGCCGGGCTTCAGTTCGAGAGAGCGCAACGCGAGTTCGATTGCCACGGTGCCGTTGCTGCAGGCAAGCGCATGCGGGCTGCCGAAATAGGCGCTGATGACAGCTTCATAGTCGGCGATGATTGGCGATCGTCCGGAAAAACTCGTCGAGTTGAACGCCCTGGTAACCGCATGCAGATCGATTTCATCAAAATGAATGTGAAGGTTCTGTAGTTGCCGGGAGGTCTTTGCGCTCGTTTGCATGGTTCAGGACGCCTTTTGCACGAAAATGAGATCTTGTGATTTCGCCTGCGCCTCGATCTCATCCAGGCAGCGATAGGTCTCCAGCACGGACCGGAAGCTGATCGCCGATTCGCGCTTTTCGCGAACGGCATCCAGGAACTCGGTGAGCTGGCCGGCGTAACCGGTCCGCGTGAAGCCCGACTCCAGCGGGCTGTGTGCCCAATGTTCGCTCCAGCGCTTCGTTTCCTCTCCCGCATAGGTCTTGCCGACCTCGGTCACGCCTATTTCCCAGAGCGTCTTGCCGGTAATGTGCCGCCCGCCCGTGCAGATCGCGTCGAAGTCGAAGACAAAATGAGGGCTCGTGTTGCTCGTCACGAGCGAGGCCGTTGCCCCGGAGGAAAATCGCAGGATGACTGTCATGACGACGATCGAGCCGTCGCAATCTCCAAAGACGGAAACGTCGGCGACAGGGCCACAAAGGTCGATCAGGAAGTCGATACTGTGGATGGACTGCGCGTAGAGAAACGAACCCAACAGCTCGTTTTGATTCCAAAGCGGAACGGTGGGTTTGTTACAGAAATGGCGCAGCGTTATCGAATGAAGCGGTCCACTGGCGAGCGTCTTCAGCCGCTGCGTCACACTGGCATAACGAAAATTCATGCCGACGCCGGTCGTGCAACTGCGGCGCTCCGCATGCTCGATCAATGACCTGAGATGAAGGCTTGAAGGCGCGGGCGGCTTTTCGACGAAAACAGGAAGACGTCGTTCGATGGCGTGATTTGCAATCTGGTAGTGCTCGTTCGGATAGCAGGCGACAATCAGAGCATCCAGCTCGCATGTCTCGATCATGTGTCGATAGTCGCCGAATATCCGATGCGGCGGCAACAGCCGGCCCGCATCCCTTTGGCGGTCGGCGTCGTAGTCGCAGATCGCGTGAATCTCAGCACCGAGAAGTGTCTGGCAGCAGGGAACCAGAATCTCCTGCGCCTGCGCCCCATAGCCAACAAAACCAAGTTTTATCATATGCTTAGCTTTCTTGTAAGAACCAGCACAGATGGCCGGTCGGTATAGCTTGGGAGCTGCTCGAGGCCGACCCAGTGGAGCGCCTTGGACTCACTGGTCAGCTTCAGGGGAGCGCTGTCGTCCGCCTGCAGCAAAAATCGAAGGTCGTAGTGGGTGTGCTGCGGCATGGAACCGCTTGCCGGAATGTCGTGGATATCGATGTCGAAAAGATCCTGTTGCAACCCCACGATGCATTTCAGGCCAGACTCTTCATAGCACTCGCGCAGTGCCGAAAAACGCGGATCACGTATTCCGTCGCAATGCCCACCAAGCGGCAGCCAGCAATCAAGCTTGGCGTGATGCGTCAGCAACACGGCATCGCGGCGCGGGTTGATAATGAATGCGGACGCCGTGATATGACCGGGCAGGCTATCCCGACCAAAAGGGTCGGACCTTTGCGAAAGCAACTCCAGGACCGCACTGGCATTGTCTCGATCACGCGTAGACTGCAACTGGTAGCGACCAACGTAAGGAATGGAAACCCAGCCTTCCGACAAGGCGCAAGGCGCCGGGAGCTGTCCGCCGTGAAGCTTCTCCCATTCGGCGCAGATGTTTTCGGAACGAGGCTTGTCGAGATTCATTCTATTCCCCGCGGTCTCGAAGGGCTTGGCCTTGCAATCTTTCCGGGAGCCTATTTCAGGCGACGCAACCTTTACAGACAAAGGTTGCGATGGTAGCCATTAGCAATCGTACTACTCACTTGAGAATTCGGCAGGTAAAGCCGCAGGCGATTGAGGATGTTCGTTTGGGATTGCCGCGTGATCTTGACCTGGTGCTGCTGCGGGCCTTCGTCGCCGTCGCGGAATCGGGGCAAATCACCAAGGCAGCGCGCCGGCTCAACCTCACGCAATCCGCCGTCAGTCAACAGATAGGCCGGTTGGAACAGCAGATCGGCATGATCCTGTTCGAGCGCCTCGCAAACCGGATACGGCTGACCCCCGAAGGCAGACTGTTTTACGGCAGCACCGTAAAATTGATTGCCCTCAATGATGAGATCCTGCGGGAAGTTCGCCGCTCGGTTGAGGAGACCGAGATCCGTCTAGGCGTTCCGCACGACCTTGTAGAGCGATACATCCCGAACATTCTGCGCTGTTTTGCTCAGCAACATCCGAACGTCAGGGTCAAGCTCGTTAGCCTGGCGAGCGGCAAGTTGCGAGAACTGCTGGAGCTTGGCCAGGTCGATCTGACCCTGACGACCGAACTGGTCGGCGAGGACAGCGATGGCCGCATTGTCACAGATCGGCTTGTGTGGGTCGGTGCCCGAGATGCCCGAACGTATCGCAATCAACCATTGATGGTTGCGTTGGGGGACGACGGAGACATGTTTCGCGCCCCTGTATCCGAGGCGTTGAATGACGCGGGTATTGTTTGGCGGCCCGTTACGCAGGTCGGCAGCCTTGGCACCGTCCTGGCGATGCTGGCCGCAGACATGGCGATTGCGCCATTCTTGTCTGAAACCGTGCCGCGCTTTCTAGAAGTCATTCCCGACGGCGCGCTGCCGCAGCTTCCATATATGCACATCAATCTCTTGCGCGGCCGATCACCTTCGGTCCCGGAGATTGCGGCGCTCGAGAGCGCAATCAGAGATGCCTTTGTGCGCGGCGGCAATGTCGCGGTTTGACCCCTCCCGCACATGATCGACCTGGTTCGCGCGTGCGGCGGAACGGGCGGGTTCGCAGTGCAGACTCCAACCTTCCTGCAGGGTGCCGCATCCGAACGAAATGAAGCGCTGCTCGAGGTTTCGTTTCTAGTGGAGCAGGAGAGCCACGGGCATCAAGGCGAGGAGATAGGCAAGTCCATCCGCCGCAATTCGATCGCGCAGGCGGTGCGAGGCGAAAGCGCTTGTCGAACCGTGTTCGTTGTCGTTCATTTCGTTCTTCCCGAGGGGTGGTTGTCGCGCCGGGCTAAAGGATAAGCTGGGCCGGCCCGGATATGGGGGACAAACCGGCCGGGATCAAATGAAAGGGTGGCATCCTAAGCATGCGCGATATTCATAGTCTCGATCTGAACCTGATCCGGATCTTCAACGCCGTGCTCGATGAGCGCGGTGTCACCAAGGCGGCAGACCGTTTGCGTCTGACGCAGTCCGCGATCAGCCACGCTCTTGCACGCTTGCGCGAGATCATCGGCGACGAACTTTTCATTCGCGGCCCGGACGGCATGCATCCCACCCCGCGGGCGATGGAATTGTCCCAGGCGTTCAAGCCGGCGTTGCGGCAGATCGAAACTGCGATCTGCGAGCCGGTTTTTCACGCCGATTCCTCCGACATCGAATTCTCCATTGCCACGTCGGACTACATAACCGCCACGACGATTGCCGACTTCATGGCGCGCCTGCGCGAGCGCGCGCCGAACGCGCGCTGCCGTGTGCGCTCATTGAGTGAAATGAACATCGCCGAGGAACTCGATCGCGGTTCCATTCACGCGGCGATCGGCGTCTTCGGCAAGACACCCACCCGGTTTGTCAGGGAACCGTTCTTTTCCGATCGCAGCGTCTGGTTGATGCGCAAGGACCATCCGGCGGCGACCGGTGACTTTGGCCTGCAGCAACTGTCGATGTCGCCGCATGTCGACATCCTGATTTCCGATCGTTCCGAGGCGCATGGCGGCGGCACGATCGACGAGGGTGGCCTCGAGCGGGCGCACATCACCAGCAATCCACGCCACATCGAAGGCCTGCTCGCGGCGCAAGGCCTGGTACGAAGGGTCGGCGCCACCGTTTCGCATATTCTCGTCGTTCCTGCGCTCGTGGCGACGACCGACATGATCGCCTTCACGCCCTTGCGCCTTGCCGAGCGGGCGGCGCAGGCCTTTGATCTTGTCTGGCGCGAGCCGCCCTACGAGACGCCTCCGCTCGAAGTATCCATGTTGTCCCACCGCACGATGGGCGCACACCCGTCCGTGCGCTGGCTTCGCGAGGAACTCATCGCAAGTTCACGGAGCTATGCCGCCGATCAGCATCAGATTCTCGCTTAAGGATCATGAACCACATTCATGCATCAAGTGACGAGCGTTCATTTCATTCATGAGGACTTGAGGGCCATATTGTTGAAATCTTGATCCTGCCGCTCCGGCGAAAGAGACGACGACAATGAACGCCATCGTTACCGAATTGTCCCCTAAGAGCCCGCGCGAAACGACGGCACGCGGGTCGATTGACGACACCAAGGCACCCGCCGCAGACACCCGAAAATTCCGGCGCAGGAGCTATCTCGCGCTGGCCCGAACCGCAGTCATCGTCGGCGGGATCGGTCTTGCCGTGGTTGTTCCGCTTGGCTGGGGGCAATGGGTCGCCGGCTTCACCAACCAGTCGACCGACAATGCCTATCTGCGCGCCGACATCGCTCCGATCAGCGCGCAAGTCGCAGGCACCATTAGAAGGGTCGCCGTGCACGACTTCGAGCGTGTGCATAAAGGAGACCTCCTCGCCGAGATCGATGCGTCGGAATATCAGGCGAAAGTGACCCGCGCCTCGGCGGCGGTTGCCGCCGGTGAAGCGGCCATCCGCAACGTCGACAGTCGGCTTCGATTGCAGCAGCGCCTGATCGCGCAGGCGGAAGCCGGTATTTCGGCGATCGCCGCGGATCGTGACCGCGCGCAGGCCGAGCACGCCCGGCAGACGGCGCTGACGCGCGACGGTTGGTCGACCAATCAAAGGCTCGAGGAAGCGCTTGCCGGGATCAAACGCTTCGAAGCGCAACTGACCGAGAAACGAGCGGACGCCGCTGCGACGCGCGAAGAGGTGAGCGTGCTCGGCACCCAACGCGAACAGGCGGAAGCAGACCTGGCGAGCCGCAAGGCGGAGCTGGCGCTTGCCGAGATCGAGCTCGCCCGCACCAGGATCGCCGCTCCGTCCGATGGCGTCGTCAATTCAAGCAGCGTTCGCACCGGTCAGTATGTGTCGCCGGGCATGCGGGTCATTTCCGTTGTCCCGCTTCCGAACGTCTATGTCGTCGCCAACTACAAGGAGACCCAACTCGGCAAGGTCCGGGTCGGTCAAGCGGTCTCCATCGCCGTCGACATGTTTCCCGGCGAGACCCTTTACGGCCGTGTCGAGCGGATCTCGCCGGCAAGCGGTTCGGAGTTCGCCCTGCTGCCGCCGGACAACGCCACCGGCAACTTCACCAAGGTGGCCCAGCGCATCGCCGTCAGGATCGCACTTACCGACGTTCCCGACGGGCTGAAGGATCTGTTGCGGCCGGGCATGTCCGTTCTGTCGACGATCCATACCGACCAGATGGCTGACGCTACTGGTCGCTGATCGGGAGGATCTGGCTGTGATCAACGTTTCGTTCGCGCGGCAAGGCCGATCAGACCTGCCCAGCCTGGCAACGGTGACCGCGATCGCCGCGGTTTTGCTCGGCACCTTCACCTCCATTCTCAATTCCCGCATGACCGAGATCGGCCTTGCGGATATCAGGGGCGCGCTCGGCCTCGGCTTCGACGAGGCGTCGTGGATCACGACCGCCTATGTCGTGGCCGAGGTTGCGGCAATCCCTGCCGCGGTCTGGCTGCGCGGAATCCTGTCGCCCGCACGGGGCGTCATGATCGGCGCGGCGTTGTTCACGGCGTTCTCGCTTGCGGCACCCCTCAGCCCCAACCTCTTCTTCCTGCTTTCGCTGCAGGCCCTGCGAGGCCTGAGCGCCGGGATCCTGATCCCGATGGCCTATGCCGTGATCATGCGGCACCTGCCGCAAAACCAGCGCCTCTACGGGCTGTCGCTCTACGCGCTCGTATCCGTGGCGACGCCGAGCCTCTCGGTGTCGCTGGAGGCGTGGATCCTCAACCATCTGTCCTGGCAGTATCTCTTTTGGCTCAGTGCGCTTCCGGGGGCGGCGACGTTTCTGGCGGCCGCCTACGGCCTCGTCAGGGATCCCGTGAAATACTTGCGTTTTCGCCGGTTCGATGGTTTTGGCTTGCTCTCGCTGTCTCTCGGTCTTGCTGCCCTGGTGGCAGCGCTCGACCAGGGCAACCGGCTGGACTGGCTGAACTCCGGGCTGATCGTCGGGCTTCTTCTAGCCGGTATCTTCCTGATCGGGGCCTTTCTCGTTCATGCCGTGCTTCATCCCGATCCGGTCGTCGGCCCGAAGCTTCTCCTGCGCCGCAACATCGGCCTCGGGCTTGCCGTCATGTTCGTAAGCCGGATCGCGATCATGAGTTCGGCCTTTGTCATCCCGCAATATCTGATGCGGGTTCAGGGATATCGCGCGCTGGAAAGCGGACCGCTGTTCCTCATGACGATCGCGCCGCAGTTCCTGCTTGCGCCCTTCGTCGCGTGGCTGTGCTATCGCATCGACCCCAGGAACCTGCTGGTTGTCGGGGGCCTGCTGACCGCTGCCGGGATCCTGTTCGCCGTCAATGTCAGCAATGTCTGGATCGCGGACGACTTTCTCGTGGCGGTCCTGCTGCAGGCACTCGGGGCGCCGCTGATTGCAATCCCGACGATGGTGGTGATCACGGAAGACATCACGTTTCGTGAGATCCCCTGGATCGCCTCGCTTGTCCACATCATCCGCACGCTCGGCAGCGCCGTGGGCATGGCGCTCGTAACGACCCTCGTGCGCATCCGAGAACAGCTCCATTCGAACCTTCTGGGCTTGCATGTACAAAGCGGCGCCGCAGAAGTGAACCAGCGTTTACAGACGATTGCCAATGGGTTTCGATCGCAAGGTGCAAGCGCGCAGGATGCGCTGGCGCAAGCAACGGCCGTAGTCGGGCGCAGCCTCCAGCGTGAGGCATTCGTCCTCAGCTACTCCGATGCCTTCCTCGTACTGGGTATCGCAACGTTGCTTGTAGTGGCAATCACGCTTGCGATGCGGCGGCCGACCCTGCCGGGACGGTTTCTTTAGTTTTCCGCGCCAGCCCGGAAGGAATGTTTCCGTTGTCCGGGTGCTGTTGCCCGAAACCAGAAATGTCGCCCTTCCGACGGGCAATTGAGTTATGCCCATGGCGTCTACCACCCTACCCTCGCGTGGAAACCAGCGGGCAGGCCGGTTTTACGCCTTGTTAACCATGAATTGTGAAGATGCGCCCATCCGGTGGGTATGATGCCAACCGTTCGTTCGGGTAAAAATGTATGCGTAAGCCGCAAGATCAGAAGCTGCCCTCCGGCGTCCCCATCCCGGAGACAGGTTATATTGTCTCCCGCCGCGCTGTGCTTTCGGGCCTCGGCGTCATGACCCTGCTCGGCGCTTCCGGCTGTTCGCAGGCCCTCGACCTCCCGTCGCTGGAACCAATGGAGCCGTCTGGTGGTATGCCGCCTGTCGGCGTTGACCGCATGTCGACCGGGTCCATCCGACCGGTCCCACCGATCAGCGTCGACAGCAACATCACCGACAACAGCACGATGTATGCGTCGATAGTCGATAATGGTCTCGTGATCCCGGCAGTCCCATTCCAGAAGGTCAAGCCGGAATTCCGGCGTCAGATCGTAATCGATCCGACCGGCGAGCCGCCGGGCACGATCGTGGTTCGGCTCAACGAGCGGTATCTCTATTGGGTGCAGGAAGGCGGTGAAGCGGTCCGCTACGGCGTCGGCATCGGCAAGGCCGGCTTTGAATGGAACGGCCGCGCCGAGATCCAGTACACAAAGCAGTGGCCGACCTGGACGCCGCCCAAGGAGATGATCGCGCGCAAGCCTGAGCTTGTGAAATGGTCGGGTGGTCAGCCGGGTGGGCTCGACAACCCGCTCGGCGCCCGCGCGCACTATATCTTCAAGGACGGCCACGACACCGGCTATCGCGTGCACGGCTCGCCGGAATGGTGGACCATTGGCACTCAAGCGTCTTCCGGCTGCGTGCGCATGATCAATCAGGACGTCATCGACCTTTACAACCGGGTCAAGGCGTCGCCGACCAAGGTCCCGATCGTGGTGGCGTGAAGGCCTTCCGCTGGAGCAATCGTTCGAGGTCCGGAATTTTGCACCTGACCCGGCTTCATCGTCGCCTCCCTATATTTTAGAAAGTTCGCGTTTCTGCGAACTATGAACTTGGAATCAGCGCGAAAACTTGTAAGTTGAGCGACCTTTTCCAACCCACGAGCGGCTCATGCAGGTTCTAGTACGCGATAACAATGTCGATCAGGCGCTCCGCGTCCTGAAGAAGAAACTCCAGCGCGAAGGCATTTTTCGCGAAATGCGGATGCGCGAGGCTTTTGAAAAGCCCTCGGTCAAGAGAGCGCGCGAAAAGGCTGAGGCCGTGAGCCGCCAGCGCAAGAATGCTCGCAAGCAAATGCAGCGCGAAGGCCTGCTTCCCTCGAAACCGAAAAAGAGCAGATAACTTCAGGAACGCTTGGGGCGGCCGCTTGCGGCCGAACCCGTTCGCGCGCGGTTTGACCGGATAACTGGTCGCCGCAGGAGGCTGGGTATTGCCCCGGCAATTAGCCGAGAACCGGGCGCCCCCCCCCCCCGCCGAGTACTATTGTGATCTCCTTTCGTGCTTGATCGCGCATCGGCGTGGGCTCAGCACACCATCGCGTCTGCTGAATGGCTCTCGCCGGACCGCGCGCTCAGCCCGATGCGCTTCTGTCGGCTGCGCAATCTTTGGGGATCGCGGGCAACCCGATTTCGCAGCTTCTCTATGCGATCGGCGTCTCCTGCGTATTCTACGTCGAATATCGCTTCTCGGCCTGGCGCAACCTCGTGCCGCGCGCAGGCCGTATTCCTCTCCTTGCCGCGAAGTTCGGTGTCTGCCTTCTCTGCATGGCCGCCGGCCTTGTTCTGACACTTGCGGCCGCCTACTCCTCGATGTCGACCTTGTCGAAGCGATGCGACCCCAGAGGCTCCATGACGTAGCCCTTCACCTTCTTCGACATCGGCAGCACGACAGTCGAGTGTGCGATCGGAACCCAGGGGGCCTGGTCGCTGATGATTGCTTGTGCTTCTTCGTAGAGCTTGGTCCGCTCAGCCTGGTTCGCGCTGGCGCGGGCCTTCTGGAAAATCTCGTCCAGTGGCTTGTAGCACCAGTTGGCATTGTTGCTGCCGCCGACGCCTGAGCAACTGAAGAAGTAGCTGAGCAGGTTGTCCGGATCGCCGTTGTCGCTCGTACCCCCCAGGATGATGGCGCCATCGCGCGCCTTGTCGCGCGACTTCTTGAGGTATTCGCCCCATTCGTAGGAGACGATCTCGACCTTGATGCCGACCTTGGCGAGATCCGCTTGCATCAGTTCGGCCGCACGGCGTGCGTTCGGCATATAGGGACGGCTGACCGGCATCGCCCAGATCTTCATGCTCAGATCCTTGACGCCAGCGTCGTCGAGAAGCTTCTTTGCCGCCTCGACGTCGTAGCCGTAGCCGTCGATGCTGCCGTTGTAACCCCACATGGTCGGCGGCAGGACGCTCTGGGCGATCTGGCCCATGCCCTGAAAGACCGAATCGACGATAGCCTTCCGGTCGATCGCCATGTTGATGGCCCGGCGCACCTCCAGCTTGTCGAACGGCGGCACCAGCGTATTCATCGCCAGATAGGAAACATTGAGGCCCGGCTGTTCCAGCACGTTGAGGTCAGGATTTGCCTTGAGGCCGGCCACGTCCGCGGGTGCGGGATAGGGAGCAACGTGGCATTCACCGGCCTGCAGTTTCTGCATGCGCGTCGTCGCATCGGTGGTGATAGCAAAGATCAGGTTGTCGATCTTCGGGGCACCTGCCCAATAATCTGAATTCGCCGCAAAGCGAATGGCTGCGTCCTGCTGGTAATCGACAAAGCGGAACGGCCCGGTACCGACGGGTTTGCGATCAAGGTCCTCGCGCCGTCCGTCGGCCGCCAGTTTGTCGGCATATTCCTTGGACATGATCGAACCGAAGTTCAGCGCCAGCTTGGAGGGAAGCGATGCATCCGGCTGGTTCAGCACGAACCTGACAGTCTTGTCATCGACCTTGACGATCTCCTTGATCGCCGCGGGCATCTCCATCGCGTTGAACATTTCCCAGTTCGCGCCAGGGAAGTAGCTGTTCCAGGGATCGCTCTTGTCCATCTGGCGGTTGAAGGTGAAGAGCACGTCGTCGGCATTGAAATCGCGCGTTGGCGTGAAATCGTCCGTCGTCTGGAACTTCACGCCCCCGCGCAGTTTCAGCGTGTATTCGAGATTGTCGGCGGAAATGGTCCAGCTTTCGGCGAGCCCCGGAACGACATTCGTGGTGCCGGGCTCGAATTCCGTGAGGCGGTCATAGACCGTTTCGGCCGATGCGTCCCAGGTGCTGTTGGCCGAATAAAGTGCCGCGTCAAACCCTTCGGGCGCGCTTTCCGAGCAATAGACGAGTGTCTTTGCCATGGCCGGCGTCAGTGCAGCGCCCGAGAGCATGGTTGCGGCGAAGAGCGAGACAAGGGACTTGCGTGTCCGCGCGAATTTCACGTTCATTGGTGTGTCCTCCCTAAGGAAATGCAATGTGACGGCGGATGGCGCCGGAAAAATCAGTCGGCCTTGCCGGCCGTCGTGCCGAGCCCGCGGCCAGGCGTCCAGACCGGGTCCGGCGTGGTCCAGAGCACGTCGTTGCGGATCAGCTTCACGAGTTCGCTCGCCTGCAGGTCGAGGAAGCGTTCGCCCTTTTCCGCGGTTGCGCTGCGCGGATCACCCCAGGTGCCGGTCACCGGCGCACGCTCTGCGAAGGAATAGAAGCGCGACACGTCGCCCGGCACGTCGACGGGGTGCCGCTGGTTGCCGAAGGCCTGGCCGAACATTTCGGTCTTTACCGCGTCCGGCACGATCGCCAGCATGACCGATGCCTCGCCTTCGCAGGCGTGGTGGGCGCCCGTATCGACCTCGAAGATCTTCTGCGCTTCCTCCGGCGCCAGCATCCACGGCGTGGTGGCGACGATCGGCATGGCGAACTCCACCGCCAGCTCACGCACGGCAACGGCAAGCGGCTCCATGTTGCCACCGTGACCGTTGACGATGAACAGGCGCTGGAAGCCGAGTGTCTTCAGCGAGCGGACGATGCAGCGGATGAGACGGCTCAGCGTGTCATAGTCGAGCGTGATCGTGCCGCCGAACGGCAGATGATGCTCGCTCATGCCGGTCCACAGGCCCGGAAGAACGGCAACCGGAATGTCATCGGCAACCAGCCGAGCCGCGCGGATCGCGGCCGCCGATGCGCTGGCGGTGTCCGTGATGACTGGCAGGTGCGGGCCGTGCTGCTCCAGCGAGCCGATCGGCAGGATTGCAAGCGCGCCCGGCTTGCCGGCAATTTCGCGCAGGCTTGGCGCAGTCATGCGCGCCCATTCAACTTCTTTCGTCATGTCTGGCCTCTTTCATTTCAGCAAAGCAACATCTGTTCGCCGCGGCGCCGGCGGGCACGCGTCTTACGTCTGGCGTCCCCTGGCATCGACCCGCAGTGTCACCGCCCGCCCATCCGATTGCCGCAGGGTCACGCTGTCGAATTGCGCGACGACGGCGCAGGAATGATTGGGAAAGATGCGGACGCGGCTGCCGATCGCGGGCGGCGCACCGTCAAAACGGACAAAGCCGTGCTCTTCGGAAAGCCGCTCGACCTCCCAGGACGCCTCAGAGCCTCCGTCGACGCTGACGACGATGCCAAATCCGCTGCCGCCGGAGCCATGCGCGCCGAGATCGGACGACAGCGACTTGGAGCCGGCGTCGACGATGAAATGCCTGTCGTTGTGGGCAACGACGGTCGCTACCACCGAAAGCGAAATAGCGTCCGGCGTGGCTATCCCCAGACGCAGCGCCGTGCGGTCGAGGAGGGCGTAGTTGCCCGGGCGGATCTCCGTGACGCCTTCAGGAATGGGAGCGCCGAGGCATGTCGGTGTCGCACCGACCGAAATGACCGGTACGGCAACCCCGGCTTGCCGCAAACGGCCGGCCAGATCGAGAAGATCGCGCGCCTCCGCCGCCGCGATCGTTGCGAGTTCCTCCGGGCTCTTGCTGCCGTAGGAGTGGCCGGCATGGGAAAGCAGGCCGGCAAAGGTCAGGTGTGGATGGCGGTCGATCCGCTCCACCAGCACGAGGGCGGCCGGGTCCTGCGGCTTGACGCCGACACGGCCGAGCCCGACGTCGACCTTGAGGAACACGCCAAGGCGAACGCCGTTCGCCGCTGCTGCTGCCCCTATCGCGTCGACGCCTGTCTCATGTGCCGCAATCAGCAGCAGCTCGGTTCCTCGCGCCTTGGCGCTTGCCACCAGCCGGTCGATCTTTTCCGGCCGGACGATCGGATAGGCAAGCGTGATCGAGGCAACACCCGCCTCGACGAAGACAAGCGCTTCCTCCGGCTTGGAAGCAGTCACACCGACCGCGCCGAGATCGAGTTGGCGGCGGGCGATCGCCAGGCTCTTGTGGGTCTTGATATGCGGGCGTAGCGCAACACCTGCGGCATCGGCCCGCGTCTGCATGCCGCGCAGATTGGCCGTCAGCCGATCTTCGTCGAGTTCGACGTAGGGCGTCGGCAGGTCGGCCGGGCTCGGCCGACGGAAGGCAGCTATCAGCGTTGAGTCAGTCAATATCATCTCCGGCAAGCGGCGGGTTCGCGAGAAACCCGATTGGCAAGCTCCGCCCGAAGGCGGCGGCTACAAATTTGCACAGTCGGAAATATCAAGCAAATTATTTTTCCTATAAGAAAATTATATTTCTCAAACTATCGAAATCGCGCATCAAATGGCACAGGCGTCACCGTGCCGTTCCGCCGGTTGCGGCCGGCAGACGCGAGTCTGACGTGAGATTTCTGCGCTTTTACGCCTGTGCCAGGTGACACCTGACGTGGCGGGCGCTGTCGCTCAGGCGCCGCAGCACTTGGCCGGCCTCGCAACCACCGCTGATCCTGTCGCATCTCTGCTTATAGAAGCAGCCGTCCGGCAGATGGCGATTGTTGGGGAGCTCGCCCGCGCGCACCTGCGCAATGTCCGGCAGCGGGCTTTCGAAGCTCGGCGCCGCCGCCAGAAGCGTCTGGGTGTAGGGATGGCGGGGATTGCGCAACACCTCGTCGGCCGGGCCGGATTCGACGATCTGGCCGAGATACATCACCGCCACGTCGTCGCAGAAATGCCTCACCAGCGCGACGTCGTGCGAAATCAGGAGATAGGTGAGCCCGCGCTCGCGCTGCAGCTTCAGGAGCAGGTTGATGATCTGCGCCTGTACCGAGACGTCGAGCGCCGATGTCGGTTCGTCCAGCACCATCAGCTCCGGGTCGGTGCTGATCGCGCGGGCAATGGCGATGCGCTGGCGCTGACCGCCGGAAAACTCGTGCGGCAACCGATCGAGATGTTCCGGCCGGAGCCCGACGGCGACGGCCAGTTCCTCCGCTTTCTCATGCAGCTCGGCCCTGCTGCGGCCGCCGCGAATGTGCAGCGGTTCGCTGATCAGCCGCCAGACCGGCAGGCGCCGGTCGAGCGAGGATTGCGGGTCCTGAAAGACGATCTGCATCTTCTGCCGCAAGGCGCGCTTCTGCTTGCCCTGTGCGCCCTGAAAGTCCTCCCCGTCGATCTTGACCCTGCCCTCTTCGTAAGGCGCAAGGCCGATGATCGCCTGGGCGAGCGTGCTCTTGCCGCAGCCGGACTCGCCGACAATGCCGAGGCTCTTGCCGGCGCGGACCGTCAGGTTCACGCCGTTGACGGCATGCACGTGGGACGTGGGGCGACCGAGCCAGTTTCGGGACGCCGGGAAGCGGACATGGAGGTCCGAGACCTCGAGCACCGGTCGCATCATCGTTTCAACGCTTTCCGTCATCGCCGGCCTCCCTGCTCTGGCAGCTCCACCGCGACACCGCGCCGCCAGCAGGCCACCTGCTGTCCGTCGGCTCCCGTCAACTGCGGGGTCTGGGATCGACATTGTTCGACGGCCTCCTTGCATCGCGGCTGGAAATAGCAGCCGGAAGGCGGCTGCAGAAGGTTCGGCACGGCACCAGGGATCGCCTCGAGTTCCTGCTTCGGCGCCACCCGCTCCGGCAGGCAGCGCAACAGCGCCTGGGTGTAGGGATGCTGGGGCGTTTCGAGCACGGTGCGGGTGGCGCCGTGCTCGACGATCCTTCCCGCATACATCACATAGAGCCGGTCGCAGAGCTGCGACACGACGGCGACATTGTGCGAGATGAAGATGACGGCGGTGCCCGTCCGTCGGGCTCGGTTCTGGATCAGTCTAAGTATCACCGCCTGGACGGTGACATCAAGCGCGGTCGTCGGCTCGTCGGCGATGATGAGACCGGGATTACAGGAGAAAGCCATGGCGATCAGCACGCGCTGCCGCATGCCGCCGGAGAGCTCGAACGGGTAGAGGTTCATCACCCGCTCCGGTTCGCCAATCAGCATGTCGGCGAGAATGTCGCGGGCGATGCGCCTGGCATCAGCCGGGCCAACCTCCTCGTGACGCATGATGACGTCGGTCAGTTGCCTGCCGATGCGGATCGTCGGGTTCAGCGCGTTCATCGGCTCCTGGAAGATGGTCGAGACCACCTTGCCGCGCAGGTCCTGCAACTGACTGTCGTCCATGGAGAGGGTGCTGTGACCAAAGAGCCTGACCGTGCCGCCGGTGACCCGGTAGCGCCCCTTGGGCAGAAGTCCCGTTGCGGCCATCGTCGTCACCGATTTGCCGCAGCCGGACTCGCCGACGATGCCGACGATCTCGGCCTTTCCGACGCTGATCGACACGTCGTCGAGCGCCTTGACGGCGCCGCTGAAGGTTGGAAACTCCAGCGACAGATTGTTGATGGCCAGCGCCTGGCCGCGTGGTTCTGCCGTGCCGGTCGTCATCATCTGCCCCTCAAGCGCGGGTCGAGCATGTCGCGGATGCCGTCGCCAACGAGATTGCACCCCATGGCCGTGATCAGGATCGCCAGCCCCGGGAAGGTCGCGTACCACCATTGATCGAGCATGTAGCTGCGGCCGCTGCTGACGAGCGCCCCCCATTCGGCGGTTGGCGGCTGGGCGCCGAGACCGATGAAGCTGAGGGCGGCTGCGATCAACACGACGCCGCCGAGATCGAGCGTCGCCTGGACGATGATCGGCGACATCGCATTCGGCAGGATATGCCAGCGCAGGATGTAGAAGGGCGAGGCGCCATAGGTGCGCGCCGCCTTCACGAAGACCTGCTCGCGCAGCGAAAGCGTCTGGCCGCGGGCGAGGCGCACATAGGCGGGGATGCGCACGATCGCGACCGCCAACATCGAATTGAACAGGCTTGGACCGAGCGCTGCGGCCAGCGCCATGGCGAGCACCAGCGCCGGCAGGGCGAGCACGACATCCATCAATCGCATGATGGCGGTATCGACCCGCCCGCCGACGACGCCCGAGAAGCAGCCGATCAGCACCCCGACCGACATCGAGATCAGGACGATCATGAAGGCGGCGCCGCAGGACGCCCTTGCCCCATAGATCACGCGCGAGAACAGGTCGCGGCCGACCTCGTCCGTACCGAACCAGTGCGCGGCACTCGGCGGCAACAGCCGTGCCGTCAGCGACACCTTGTCCGGATTGTAGGGCGCGATAAAAGGCGCGGCGATGATCATCACGAGAACGGCGAGGATGATCGCGACGCCGACCAGGGTCAGCGGGCTGCGGCGGCCGAGGTACCAGAGATACCGCATCCGCTCGGAGAGGGACTTCGTCCTGCGCATTGCGGCATTGGCTGCGACAGGTTCTGTCGGCATGACGGCGGACATGGTCAGACCTCCCTGATCTGCGGGTCGGCGAGCATGTAGGCGAGATCGACCAGGAGGTTGATCAGCACGTAGCCGATGGATGCGACGATGGTGAAGCCCATGATGGCGGGGAAATCGAGCGTCTGGATGGATGTGACGACATAGGTGCCCATGCCCGGCCAGGCGAAGATGGTCTCGGTCAGCACCGCACCGTAGAGCAGATCGCCGAGCGCCAGCCCCAGCAGCGTGATCGACGGGATCAGCGCGTTTCTGAGCGCATAATTGAAGATGATCATGCCCTTGCGCAGGCCGCTGGCGCGCGCCGTGCGAATGTAGTCTTCCTGCAGCACATCGAGCATCGAGGCGCGGATCTGGCGGGTGATGACGCCCATGTTGGCGAAGGCCAGCACGAAGCCCGGCAGGATGATGTGGTAGAGGGCGCTGCGAAAGGCATCGAAGCGGCCCTGCAGCAGCGAGTCGATGAGCAGGAAGCCGGTGATGCGTTCGGGTGCTACGATGCCCATCGCCAGCCGCCCGCTGCCGGGCAGGATCTGGAACTTGGCGTAGAAGACATAGATCAGGATCAGGCCGAACCAGAAGACCGGCATCGAGATGCCGCAGACGGAGACCGTGCGCGCGATCTGGTCGATCGGGCCGTCCTTGTAGACGGCCGACAGCACGCCCAGCGGCACGCCGAGACAGATCGCGATGAAGAGTGCGACCGTTCCAAGCTCCAGCGTCGCCGGCAGGAAGGTGCGGATGTCGGCTGCGACCGGGCGGTTGGTCCGAAGCGACGTGCCGAGATCGCCCTGAAGCAGATTGCCGATGTAGATGGTGAACTGCTCGACGACCGGTCGGTCGAGGCCCAGATTGCGTCTGACGTTTTCAAGCGTTTCGGCGCTTGCCCGGTCGCCCGCGATCATGCGGGCAGGATCGCCGGGAATGAGGTGCGAGATCGTGAAGGTGATGACCGCGACCCCCAGCACGACGAAAAGCAGGAGGATCAGGCGCGGAACGATGATGCGGGTGATTGCCATGGACGTCAGCCCTTCCGGCAGGGAAACCCCTGCCTAGCTTGGGAAACGATGAACCCCTGCCGCCGCGGTCACTGCGACCGGCGGCAGGCGTTCCGCGAAAGGAGGTTGGCCAAGGCGCGGCTTGACCTCATGCCTCATTCCGTTTTCGACATGGTTCCGAAGTTGTAGACCTGGATCAGCATGGGATTGTAGACATAGCCCTTCACCGCGGCGCGGCGGGCGAAGATGTCGTTCTTCTCCATGATGTAGAGATAGGGCGCATCGTCCGTCGAAAGCTTCTGCGCTTCGATGTAGAGCGCCTTGCGCTTGCCTTCATCGACGATCGATGCCGCCTCTTTCACGAGACCCGTAACCTTGCTGTTGCCGTAGAAGGAACGGTTGCCCGGGCCGCCCATCTTGTCGGCGTCGAACCAGTAATTCATGAACATGTATGGGTCGGCAAAATCGGGCGTCCAGGCACCAGGCGCCATGTCGAACTTGCCGTTGGCGACCAGCTCGCGCTTCGTCGTGTCGGCGACCGCCTGCAGATCGAGCTTGATGCCGACTTCTGCAAGGGAGGCTTGCAGCGCCAGACCGACCGGCTCCCAGGCGGGATCTGCCTGCGAGAAGGTGTAGGTCAGATGGATGTCGCTCTTGCCGGATTCGGCGAGCAGAGCCTTGGCCTTCTCGACGTCATACGTGTACTGGAAGCCTTCCGGGTCGTGTCCCCACATGCCGCTCGGCACCGCGCCGCGCATCTGCTTGGCCTGGCCGAGCATGATACCGTCGATGATGCCCTGGTAGTCGACGGCATAGGAAATCGCCTGGCGCACCTTGGCGTCGTCCAGCGGCGGCTGGCGATTGTTCATGTAGATGTAGTTCACATACATGCTCGGATTGCTCTCGACGACGACGGAGGCATCCTTCTGCAGCGCTTCGGCCTGATCGAGCGGGATCTGCTCGATGATGTCGGCGTCACCGTTGGTCAATTGCAGGCGGCGGGCCGAGACGTCGCCGACGATGCGCAGGACCACCTGCTTCAGCGCCGGCTGGCTGCCCGAATAGTGTTCGTTGCGGTCGAGCACGATGCTCTGGTTGCGCTCCCAGGAGGCGATGCGGTAGGGGCCGCTGCCGGCCGAATGTTCGGCAAGCCAGGCCTTCGCCATGTCGCCGTCCCTCTCATGCTCCATCACCTTGGGATTGATGATCGCAGCGCCGGAGACGGCAAGCGTGGAAATGAACGGAGCAAACGGCGCGGTCAGGTGAAATCTCACGGTCTGCGGGTCGACGACCTCGACCTCCTTCAGCACCGGAAAGGCGTCCGAGGGGCCAGCCTTCAGCTTCATCAGCCGATCGAAGCTGAACTTGACGGCAGCGGCATCGACCGGCGAGCCGTCATCGAACTTGTGGCCAGCCGCAATCTTGAAGGTCCAGACGAGACCGGCATCGTCGGCAGTCCAGCTTTCGGCGAGTTCCGGCCCGACTTCCGTCGAGGCACCCTTGTAGGCGACGAGCCTTTCATAGGCGGCGTAAGTAAGCGTGTAGCCGCTGTTGCTGATCTCAATGCCTGGATCGGCCGTCGGCGGATCTTCCGCGCGCGCCAGCACCAGCACGTCCTGCGCAGCCATCGCGTCGGAAAGCGGCGTCGATGCCAGAAGCAATGCAATGCCGATCGATTTCCACTTGGAACCGTTCATCTCGTAGTCCTCCCCAGAACTGCGGCGTGCGATGCCCTCCCGGCACCCACCGCAGCCCTAGACTAGGAAACGATTTTCCTAAGTGCAATATTTTTTCTTATCGTATTCGTTTTTTAGTTTCGATCAGCTTTTGAGCTTAATCGTCTGCGCGTTCGCCAATGTGGAGACCAATTCGGTTTCCGGGGTCGAGCACACACATAGAATCTGCGCCGGCTCGTCGCTGACGCTCAGATAGGCGTGGCCCATCATCGCGTCGAAATAGCAGGAATCGCCCTTCTTGAGCCGCAGGGGCGCGTAGATCTCAGTGTGAAGTTCCAGTTCGCCGTCGATAACGTAGAAGAATTCCTCGCCCTTGTGCCGGATGAGCGGGCCGAATTCCTCGAGCGTGCGCGCCCGCGCCACCGCCAGGATCGGAACCATCGACTTCTTCGAAATCTCCGTACAGACATAGAGATAGTCGTAGTTCTGCGTGACGATCTCCCGCCCGTCGCCGGACTTGGTATAGGTGCGCCGACCGAGCATGTTGGGGACGTCTTCCGTGCCCGCCATGGTCCCGAAAAGCTCGACGATGTCGACCTTCAGGCCCTGGGCAAGCTGGATCAACCGGTCGTAGGTGAGCTGCATCTGGTTGTTCTCGACCTTGGAAAGGGTCGAGACCGCAAGCCCGGTCATGGAGCTGACTTCGGCCAAGGTCCAGCGGTTACGATTGCGAATATCCTTCAGAATCTCGCCGAGGCTGGATTTCGCGTCGGTCATCGTTGGCGTCTCCATTTGCCTGCAGCCATCAAAGTGCTCGCCGGTTCTTTCCCGTCCGCAACACACAGAATCCGATTGGTATTATAGGAAAACCATTTCCTATAATACGCGACCGAAATCAACATCGTGTTGAAGGCAATCCCTGCCCCACAACGACTTGCAGCGCTCCGCCGGCTTTCTATTCGGCGAACGGGTTGGCGACCCTTGGCCAGTAGGGGCGCTTCAGCTTGGTGAACGCCAGATCCTCGAAAGTCGGCTGCAAGGCGCCGGACGCGCTGACATAGAGAATTTCGTGGGCGATCGGTTCGAAGCCGGCACGGAAGTGGTTGCTGGATTTCACCACGACGATCTTCTTGCGCGCGGGGTCCAGGCCCAGCGCCGTCATGCATTCCGGGTGGAAGGTCTGGGTGCGCACCGTGTTGAGCACGATGTCGATGCTCCCGGCCGAGACCCACACGGCATCGCCGATGGCAAGCGGCGTCGGCCCGAAGCGCTGGGTGATGCCGGAGGCCACGCGCCTGACCTTCACCGTCAGGTCGAGCGGGTCGCCGGACGCAGGCCCAACCTTGCCGCCGATCCTCAGCGCCAATGTGGCCCCTTCTCCCGCCTCGCGGCACATGCGCACGGCAATCGGATCCCAGTAGAGACAGGAGGCCACGTCTTCGATGCCGCGTTCGATGACGCGGCGCAGGATGAAGGTTGAGTCTCCGGGAGCACCCCCGCCCGCATTGTCCGAGACGTCGGCAAGCACGACGGGACCGCCTTTCGCGGCAACCGCGCGATCCAGTGCGGCGTCGATGCCGAGATAATCTCCCCGCATGTGTTCACGTGCCTCGAATATCTCCCGACCGAAGGACCGGGCGACACGCGCGGCTTTTTCCGGATCGTTGTCGGTCACGACAAGCATCTTGGCGCCGACATCCTCAACATCGCCCCAGGGGAAGCCGTGGCCAAAGGAGACCGAGAGCACCCCGTCCTGCCCCTCCATCGCCTTCATGCGGTCGACAATGCCGCGCAACGGCGCGCGATGGGGATGGAAGGTGTTGATCATGCGGCAGTCATGGACGCCCATGGCTGGCTTCACTTCGCCCGCGAGCGTGCGCTCCATCAACCGGAACAGCTGCTCCGCAACCTCTTCGATGTCGGTATGCGGATATTCCTTGTAGGTGGCGATCATGGTCGCGTTGGCGAGCATGCGTTCGGTGATATGGCAGTGGAGATCGAGCTCGGCCGCGACGGGTACGTCGGGCCCAACCACTTGCCGAACATGGGCGAGCAGATCCCCTTCGACATCGTCGTAGCCGTCGGCGACGCAGGCGCCATGGAGAGCAAGCATGACAGCGTTAACCGGCATCGCCGCCTTGAGATCGTCGAGAATGGTGGCGCGGAAGCTTTCATAGACCGCCCGCGTCGTCCTGCCGCCGGGCTCCGCCACGGCGCACAGGCTCTCGACCACATCCCAGCCCTTTTCCTGGGCGGCGTTGCGCCAGACGAACATCTGGGACGAGCAGCAATTGAGCGGCCTGCAGGTCGCGTCGCCATAGGCAATCAGGTTTTCCCGGAAGGCCTCGAGGCCGGTCTGCATCGGCGAAAAGGTGTTGGTCTCGGTGTCCAGCCCTGCGATGAAAAGTTTCATTTTCGTCCCCCGCCAATCAAGAAAGATATTTTCTAATCATAAAACTATGTTTATCGTCGGAAAGTCAAATGCATTATCCGCGCCATCGCGCGGCTGACTGGGGAGGCAGGAATGCGCATCTATATTTCCGCTGACATCGAGGGAATCGTAGGGGTCGTCAGCCGCGACCAACTGATGCCGGAAGGTTTCGAGTATGAGAACGCCCGTCGCTGGATGACCGATACCGTGGTCCATGCCTGCGAGGCCGCGCATGAGCAAGGTGTAGAGGAAGTCATCCTCAGCGATTCCCACGGAAATGGCGAGAGCATCCTGATCGACCGCCTGCCCGACTATGTGCAGGTGGTGCGCAGCTGGCCGCGTCCGCTGATGATGATGCAGGGCGTCGAGCTCGGCTCCTTCGTCGGCGCCATGCTTCTCGGCTACCACGCCGGTGCGAGCCATGTGGGCGGCGTGCTGTCGCACACGATCGGCGGCACTGCCTTTGCCGAAGTGCGCATCAACGGGGTCGTCATGCCGGAGGCCGGCATCAACGCCGCCATTGCCGGACATTTCGACGTCCCGGTGCTGCTCGCCTCCGGTGACAATGTTGCCCTGGAGGAAATCAGGGAGCGTATCGGCGACATCGTGACGGTGCCGGTCAAGCAGGTCTACAGCACGCAATCGGCGATCACGCTGACGCCGGCCGTCGCCCATCGCCGGCTCCGCGAGGGCGTCAAGGCGGCGCTGGCGAAAGCCGGATCGGCGAGGCCCTTCAAGCTGGAGAATCCTGTCCTTGAGATTGTCTTCCGCAACCGCCTTCCGGCCGAGTACCTCTCCTATCTCAAGGGGGTCGAACGCACCGACGGCTACACGATCCGCTACCGGGGCGACGACATGGTCGACGTCTCGCGCTTCATCCAGTTCGTGGTCGGCTACAACTCCCGCCTGACCTTCTGACGAGCCCTTCTCCGGTACCCAATCATGACCACCTCTATCGTCCTCGGCGCCGGCATGGTCGGCGTCTCTACCGCCCTCGCCTTGCAGGAGGCCGGGCACCAGGTACTGCTCATCGATCGCAAGGCGCCCGGCCGGGAAACCAGCTACGGCAATGCCGGCATCATCCAGACCGAGGCCGTGGAGCCCTATGCCTTCCCGCGTTCCCTGCGCGAAATCGTAAGGGTCGCGCTGAAGCGCGGCAACGATACGGACTGGGGGCTCGGCGACATGCCGCGACTGGCGGGCCCGCTCTGGCGCTACTTCACGCAGTCGGCACCCGCGCCCTATGCGAGAACCATCGCGGCCTATTCGAAGCTGGCGCTGCGGGCAAGCGACGATCACGCGCGCTTTGTCGAACCCGCCAAGGCCGGCGACCTGATCGTCCGCCAGGGCTGGCGCGCGGTCTACCGTTCACCGGAAAAACTCGACGCCGCGGCCGCAACCGCCGAGCGGCTGAAGCGTGATTATGGCGTGCCGTCGGACGTGCTCACGTCCGACGAACTTGCGGCAGGCGAGCCTGCACTCAAATGCCGGCTGGCGGGCGCGGTCCATTGGACTTCACCCTGGACCTGCCGCGATCCCGGCGAGCTGGTCTCCCGCTACGCCGCGCTCTTTGTCGCCCGTGGCGGAAAGCTTGCCAGAGGTGACGCCATGTCCCTGCAACAGACCGGCGCCGGCTGGCGGGTCCTGGCGGAGGACGGAGACGTCGCGGCCGAAAACGCGGTCGTCGCCCTGGGGCCGTGGTCCCCGGTGCTCGCGGCGCGGTTCGGCTATCGTGTACCCATGGTGTTCAAGCGCGGCTATCACTGGCACTTTGGCGGCGAGTACGGCCCTCGCATTTCGATGCTGGACGTCGACAGGTCCGCCCTCATCGCCCCGATGAACGCGGGGTGGCGGGTCCTGACCGGCGCGCACCTGGCGCCGCTCGGCGCAGCGCCTGCATCACGACAGATACGGCACGCCGTCAGCGCCGCCCGCGAACTCTTCGGGCTGCGCGAACCCGTTGAAGTAAAGCCATGGTCGGGCACGCGCCCCTGCATGCCCGACATGCTACCCGTCGTCGGGCCTAGCAGGCACAAGGGTCTGTGGTTCCATTTCGGCCACGGGCATCAGGGCTTTACCCTCGGGCCGACAACAGCGCTTCTCCTGGCGGAACAGATGAGCGGGCATCACACCAATCCGTTGACCCTGCCCCTGTTGCCTCTCGCGCGAAACTGGGCGTAGCCTTTAGGACTGCGCTCTGCGCAACCGTTGGCGACGCGGACGATTGACACCGCTGCAATGACGATCGGTACGCCGGCCGGCAGCGGTTTTGCGTTTGCGCCTGCAAAGGCACATACCTGCGTCTTTTCCGTCCTTGGGATTGCCCATGGCCGGCTCCTTTCTCGTCGAACGGACCAGCGTTTGGTAGACCCTGAAGGCCGACATTGACCTCCCACGTTAAAGAGCTTCAGTGATTGCCGGGTCGCGAACCACCCTCACTGAGCGCGGCTCGACATGGACAGCCACGCGGTACCGTTCCACTTCAGCTCCCCATACCGGACCTTTCCGCGACATGTCGACGAGAGTTGCAACACAAGACTCGTGCCGGTGCACTGGATTGGCCGACGGTGCGGGAACTGACTTCTTTCGGAATGTTTCAACCTTGCCGCATTAACCCACGGCAACAAGAAGCTGCCCATAGTAAATTAGGATTATCTTGAATAACAAGATTTGTGAAATACACTTCTGGTAGAGAGGGGGGCTGATGTTCTCGCTGTCACCGTTGGAATGGTTTCGACTTCTCTGCATGGTTACCTTTGCCGCGGGTGTCTTAATCGCTTTCGCAATCACTTTGCGTGTGCAGATCCACTTCGACGTATGGACCGATGTCACTCAACCGAACGCCGTTCAGATGGAGAAGGTACGCCGGGCAACGTGGGAGCTTTGGCACGGACAGGAATTCAGAAGGCAGCGCAAGATGATAAGTATCTGCACCTGCCTATGCCTTGCGGCCCTGGCTGGACTGGCGCTAACCGACCCACGGTCCGATGTTCCGGATTCGGCGCCTGTGGTGCGGGCCGAAGGCGAACAGCAATGACGACGCGTCTCCTGGCAGCCGCTGCCATCCTCGGGATCGGGTGGGGAGCAACCGCCTATGGGCTCGATGAACAAGGCATGCCCTCGACGTTAACGGAATGGATCGGCCTGTTCTCGTTCGTTCTGCTCCTCACGAGCTTCGGAACCGGTTGGGTTGTCGGTGTCTGGTGGATGCTGCAGGCGAGCGCACTCGTTGGGGACGGTGAAGGATGGCAGCAAAGATATCGCGAGCAGACCAGCCCTTTTCATCGCGGAGAAGAGTTCAAGACCGAGCGATGGATCGTCATTGTCTCGTTCTCGATCTTCTACACCGTGATCTGCGCCCTCAGCATCGTACAGTTTGCTGTTCACGGCCCAGGCAACGCCCACATCGACGCAGGCCCTGCACGGTGAACGGGACGCGGTCGGTCCGCGACCCGATCATCGATCACGACGGTGTCGCCGGCGAAGCCTGATGTTCTTCGTCGGCGGCCGGCGTCCGCCGGGCACGTCAAGGCGCTTTGGTCATCGCAACAGATCGCCGTCGCTTCAACAGATAGCCCCCCGCCCAGCCGGCACACAATCCGCAACGGGATCGCTACATCGCGGATCGCCGCAACATGCCGAACAGGTCGCGCGGATCGTCGGGATCAGCGATGATGTCGATGTCCTGATAGAAATCGGTGCCCTTGACGATGTTGCGGACATATCGAAGGGCGGAGAAGTCCTCGATGGCGAAACCAACGCTGTCAAACAGCGTGATCTGGGTTGCGTCACGGCGCCCGGGCAGCTCGCCGCGCACGACGCGCCAAAGCTCGGTAACCGGGTAATCCGGCGCCATCTGCTGGATCTCGCCTTCGATGCGGGTTTGCGGCGTGTACTCGACGAACGTGTCCGCCCTCAGCAAAATGTCGCCGTGCAGTTCCGTCTTGCCGGGGCAATCGCCGCCAATGGCGTTGATGTGAATGCCCGCACCCACCATGTTGTCCGTGAGGATGGTCGCGAATTGCTTGTCGGCCGTGCAGGTCGTGATGATGCCGGCACCCTCGATCGCATCTTGCGCTGTCTTGCAGGCCGTGACCGTCAGGCCTGAGCCCTTGAGGTTCGCCAAGGTCTTTTCGGTCGCACGCGGATCGATGTCGTAGAGCCGGATTTCCTCGACGCCAAGCACGGCTTTCATGGCGAGCGCCTGGAATTCCGCCTGGGCGCCGTTGCCGATCATCCCCATGACCTTGGCGCCCTTCGGCGCCAAGTGTCGGGCGGCCATTGCCGAAGTCGCTGCGGTTCGCAGCGCCGTCAGAAGCGTCATCTCCGTCAGAAGCACGGGATAGCCGGTGGAAACCTCCGCCAGAAGTCCGAAGGCCGTCACCGTCTGAAGCCCCTCCGCCATGTTTTTCGGATGACCGTTTACATATTTGAAGCTGTAGATCTCGCCGTCGGAGGTCGGCATCAGCTCGATCACGCCCTCGCGGGAATGCGAGGCGACGCGTGGCGATTTGTCGAAGCTTTCCCACCTGAGGAAGTCGGCTTCAACCGCGTCCGTGAGTTCCATCAACATGCGTTCGACGCCGACGTGATGCACGAGGCGCATCATGTTTTCGACGCTGACGAAGGGCACGAGCGCTTTCGAGGAAGGAGGGAGAACCATTTGGCAGTTCCTTGCGAGGTTGATGCTGAACGCTTCGACGGAGCTATCGCGCCGGTGAATCCAGTGTCTTCACTTCGAGGAATTCGTCCAGTCCGAAGTGGCCTCATTCGCGCCTTGCCCCGGACGATTTCTATCCACCGAAGGGTGGAAATCGGCGAGGTAAAAGTCCTGTCCACCCACTTTGAGGGCCGTGCGGTCTTCGGGGATCCGGGTTTTGTCGGAACTGACAGGGCGTGTGACGGACGGGCCTGAGGCGGAACCACGGTTCTGCCTCAGGCGAAAACATGCGACCTCGATCGACGGAAGGGGTTCTGACGTCTGCGCGGTGCCCATCGCCGGCCCGATGAGCTGGTCAGCGGTCGAAACTGCAGCCCAACCGCTCCAGCTCCCGGTCAACCCAGGATCGGTCAATGTCGCCGCGCATCGTCGCCGTCATCTGCTTGGCCTCGGCATCGTGTTTGGCGCGGGTCGCCTTGAGGATCGTGTCGACATCGGCTCTTGGAATGCAGACCACACCATCGAAATCCCCGAGAACGAGATCTCCCGGATTGATGACCATGCCGGCTATCGAAATCTGAAAACCGATTTCGCCGGGACCGGTGCGGTAAGGGCCTCGATGCGTCACGCCGATCGCATAAAGCGGCAATTCCTGGGCGCGTATGGCCTCGGCGTCGCGGATCGCACCGTTGAGAACGAAGCCGGCGACCCCGCGCTTTACCGCGTGGGCCAACATCAGCTCGCCCATGAGCGCGTTGGTGGTATCGCCGCCGGCATCGACGACGATGACGTCACCGGGTCTGGCGATGTCGATCGCCTTGTGCAGCATCAGGTTGTCGCCGGGGCAAGTCTTGACCGTGAGCGCCGGGCCGGCCAGCACGCCGCCGCCGTGCATCGGGCGCAACCGGTCTCCGCCGGCGACCAGCCTGGACATGCTGTCGGACACATTGGCGACAGGCAAGGCGCGGAACGCCTCGACATGGGAGGGATCGACACGTTCCATGTCGCTCTTCACTCGGAAACCGATCGGCATCTCTTGTTCTCTCCTCGGAACGGTTAGGCTGGCTGTTTGCGCAGGCCGAGGCTCTGCGGCGTGGCAAGGCTGAAGGCGTCGGGCTCTTCGCCGCCGAGCACGCGGATGATGTGCCGTGCGGCGATCTCTGCCATGGCCTTTGACGAGCCCTTGGTCACGCCGCCGATATGCGGCGTGGCCAGCAGGTCCGGCGCTGCCCATAGCGGGTTGTCTGCGGCCGGTGGCTCTGTGGCGAAGCTGTCGAGGGCGGCACCCGCGATGCGCTTGTCGCGCAAGGCGGAGGCGAGCGCGGCCTCATCGACGAGGCCGCCACGGGCGGTGTTGACGATGAATGACGTCGGCCTCATCAACGAAAGGCGACGCGCGTCGATCAGGTGGCGCGTTTCGGCCGTCAGCGGGCAATGCAGGCTGACGATATCGGCGCGGCGGACAAGATCGTCCACATCGCTGACGGTCTCGACCCTCTCCTCGGCGAGCCCCGCCGCCGCGTGCGGATCGTAGACGATCACGTCCATGCCGAGCGCGCGGGCCATCGCCGCGGTTTCCCGGCCGATCGCGCCATAGCCGACGAGCCCCATCACCGTGCCGGCAATGTCCCGTCCCATGAAGGTCGGCTTCGGCCAGCGACCGTTCTTGACCGCCGCCGTCAGCGGCCCGATCTCCTTGAGCAGGGCGAGCGAAAGAGCGATCGCGTGTTCGGCAACCGCGCGTGCGTTCGATCCCATGGAACGCAGCACCGGCACGCCCCGGTCCGCCGCCGCCTGGATGTCGACATTGTCGACGCCGACACCATGTTTGACGATAACCTTCAGGTTCGGCGAGGCGGCGATCACCGCCTCGCTGATCTGCCCCTGACGAACCATGATTGCATCGATCCCGAGTTCGGCGGCGCGCGCAGCGACGACATCGGAGGCGTCGTAGGGCGGCGAGAAGAAGACATCGCAGTCATGCGCATTGAGCAATTCGACCGCACTTGAAGCGATCGTATTGTGGGTGACGAGAACGCGCCATTTGCGGCGGCGCTCACCCGTGGCGCTGGAAGGGTTTGGCACTGTTTTCTCCAATAGCGTGGGGCAAGGTCAATGTGAGGCGCGCAGCAGCAAGGCGCGGGCGCGGGTGACAATCGGCAGGTCGACAAACTTGCCCTCGAAGACGAAGGCACCGACGCCGTCGGCTGACGCGGCATCCGCCGCATCGATGAGGCGTCGGGCTCGGTCGAGTTCGGCTTCGGACGGCGAAAAGCCGTCGTTCAGCAAGGCAACGACGCTCGGATGGATGCAGGTCGCGCCATCGAAGCCGAAGTCCTTGGCCTCCTTTATCGCGGCGGCGAGCGCCACCTTGTCGGCATAATCTGCGGTGCTGCGCAGCAATCCGAAGGACATGATCCCCGCGGCTTTCGCCGCGTAGTGAATCAGCAGCTTCGGCAGACGCAGAACCTCCGGCGTCGGTTGCGCCGCCATGGATGTGGCGAGATCTTCGCCACCAGCCGAAATCGCGAAAACCCGGGGCCCTGCAGCGATGGACGCGACATTCTGCAATCCGATCGGATCCTCGATCAGCGGCACGAAGCGCATCTGGCTGCGACCGGTCGCCGCTTCGATCGGCTGCAGATGGCGGTCGAGCCTGTGCAGGAGCTCAGGCGAGGAAACCTTGGGCACGTAAAGCGCATCGGCGCCGGCTACGCAGGCCGCCGCCGCATCCGCAAGCATCGCCGCCTCGTCATGCGTGTTGATCCTGACGATGACCATCGCGCCACTCTGGCCGACCATCGGCAGGTTCTGCCCGAGGGCTGCCCTTGCGGATTCCTTCTCGCTGGGCGCGACCGCATCTTCGAGATCGACGATGATCGCGTCGGCGCCACGCTCATGCGCCTTTTCGAGGAACCGCGGCGAACTGCCGGGGACATAGAGGAGCGAGCGCAGCCTCATTCGGTGCGTCCTCCCATGATCAGATCGATCTCGTCGGCCGACAGCCCCGCTTCTGCGAGCACGTCCCGCGTGTTTTCGCCGAGCGACGGCGCCGGTTTGCGCCAGACACCCGGCGTTTCCGACATTCGAGGCAGGATGTTGTGCATCGGCAAGGTACCAAAATCACGATCCTCGACCTCTGTGAAAACCTCGCGCTCGACGAAGTGCGGATCGGAAAAGGCATCGGCGATGTTGTAGACGGGGCCGACTGTCGCCCCCGCCTCCCGCATCACCTCGAGCGCGTCGTCACGGTCGCGCGTCGCGAACCAGGCCCCAACCGCCTCGTCGACCAGCGGCCGGTTGAAAACCCGGTCGGTATTGGTCGCAAAGCGTGGGTCGTCGATCATGTCGGCCCGGCCGATGATCTCGAAGATCCGCTTCGCCACGGCCTGGGTCGAGCCCGACAAGGCGACGAACTTGCCATCCGCGCAGCGATAGACGTTCCGCGGCGACGTCGTGTTCGAACCGCTGCCGACGCGCTCCTTGATCTTGCCGGTCGTCTTGTAGATCGCGGCCTCCGGCCCGAGCACGGAGAACATCGGCTCGAGAAGGGAAAGGTCGATGACCTGACCGCGGGCAATACCCCGCTCGCGGGCCAGAAGCGCCGTACTGACTGCGGAGGCGCCGTAGATGCCGGCGATCATGTCGGCAAGCGCCAGCGGCGGCAGCACCGGCTCGCGATCGGGAAATCCGGTACGCGCGGCAAAGCCGCTCATCGCTTCGACGAGGGTGCCGAAGCCGGGAAGCTCCGCATAGGGACCGGTCTGCCCGAAGCCGGAAATACGCACGATGATCAGGTCGGGATTGCGCGCCAGAAGCTTTTCCGGCGCCAGTCCCATCTCTTCGAGCGTGCCCGGGCGAAAGTTCTCGATGAAGACGTCAACCGTGTCGAGCAGCTTGAACAGCGCGTCCATCGCCGCCGGTTCGCGAAGGTTGAGCATGACCGAACGCTTGTTGCGGCCATAGGTCTTCCAGTAGAGCGAACTTCCCCCGTCGCGCCAGTCGCGCAAGGGGTCGCCGGCCGGCGGCTCGACCTTGATCACGTCGGCACCGAAATCGCCGAGCTGAAGCGACAGCATGTTGCCGGCAACGAGCCGGGACAGGTCGACGACACGGATGCCGTCGAGCGGCCCTTTTGCGCTCGCGTCGAAGCGTTTCGGTTCCCTGGTCATTGAATGATCCGTCCTCATGCGTCAGGCCTGCGGGCGGGACTGCGCGGAAAACAGGGTCGACGCTTCCGGCGGCACGTAGACGAAGACCTGGCTGTCGGCGATCTCCCGGCTTGTCTGTACGCGGAAGGTGCTGCCGGCGCCGACAAGCTCATACTGGTAGACGGACCCGAGATAGGCCCCGCCCTGCACCGTCGCCTGCACCACGTTGTCGCCGGCGCCACCGACGATCTGCAGGCGTTCCGGACGAACCGCAACGACCACGTTTTCACCAGTGCCGCCCGCGCCGACCTTGGCGCGGATGACCGTTCGATCGTCCAGGCGGACGCTTGCGGCTCCATCGCTGCCGCCGACCACGGTCCCGGTAAGGAAGTTCGACGAACCGATGAAGTCGGCAACGAAGGCATCGGCCGGGGTCTCGTAGATCTCCTTCGGGGTGCCGAGCTGCCGGATGCGGCCAGTGTCCATGACCGCGATGCGGTCGGACACCGCAAGCGCCTCGGCCTGATCGTGCGTGACGTAGACGGTCGTTACGCCAAGCCGTTCCTGCAGTTCGCGCAGCCAGACGCGCGCCCGTTCACGCAGCTTGGCATCCAGATTGGAGAGAGGTTCATCGAGAAGCAGGAGGCCCGGGCGATAGACCAGCGCACGCGCAAGGGCGACGCGCTGCTGCTGTCCGCCGGAAAGCTCAAACGGGTAACGCTCCGCAAAGCGCCCCATCTCGACCAGTTCGAGCGCCTCCCTGATCCGCTCGTCCTGCTCGGCGCGCCCGATCTTTCTCAACTTCAGCGGATAGGCGAGGTTCTGGGCGACCGACATGTGCGGCCACAACGCATAGCTCTGGAAAACGAGGCCGATGTTGCGCTGCTCGGGCGGCACGACGGTTCCGCTTCTGCCGTCGAAAAGCACGCGCTCGCCCATCCGGATTGCACCGGAGGTCGCGTGGTTGAGCCCGGAGATCGCAAACAGCGTGGTCGACTTTCCGCAGCCGGACGGTCCGAGCAGCGTCAGGAATTCCCCCTTCGGGATCGTCAACGAGACGTTGCTGACGGCCTTGTAGGAACCGTAGCTGATGGAAAGGTCGTCGAGGATGAGATCAGCCATAGATCTTGGCTCCCAGTAGACGGCGCGCCATGAAGACGAACAAGGCCGTGATGATGACTTGGATGGTGGCCAGCGCGGACACGGGTCCGTTATCGCCCTGGGCGTAGAGCTGGAGCATGGTCGAGCCGATGATCTCGGATCCCGGCTGGTAGAGGAAAACCGCGGTCACATACTCCTTGAAGAAGTGGATGAAGAGCAGCGCGAAACTCGAAAACAGCGCCGGCTTGAGAAGCGGCAGGACGATGCGTGTGACGGTCGTCCACCAGTCCCCGCCGGAGATGCGCGACGCCCGGTCGAGCTCCTCCCCGATCTGCGACAGTGCCGGAGCGATGGCGCCGAAACCGATGGGAATGTAGCGCACGACGAAGGCGGCGATGAGGATCCAGATCGTGCCGCGGATCATGTCGAGGCCGGGAACCCAGATCACCGCATAGAAGAACCCGAGGCCGGCGATGATGCCCGGCAGCGAGCGCGGAAACAGGGCCACATATTCCAGGGCGCGACGGAAGCGGAACTCGGAGCGCTTGGCCACGAGCGCGATCAGAACCACGCAGGCCGTGCCGATGATGCCGCCGAGGAAGGAAATGACCACCGAATTGAGGATGGCCCTGATATAGCCGGGCTGGCTGAAGATCAGCTCGAAGTTGGCGAGGGTCAAGAGCTTCCAGAACGGGACCAGGGGCGTTAGGAAACTGACGCTCGCCCGCATGAAGATGCCGGCGAAGACGGCAACGATGGTAAAGAGCACATAGGCCGCGACCGCCGCAAATGCGACCCAGCGCCATTTTCCGAGATCGACGAGCGACGGACGCGAGGCCTTGCCGCGCACGGTCACGAAGCGGCCGCTGTCCTTCATCAGGCGGCCCTGCAACCAGACCAGCAGGCCGACGATGACGAGCAGCATCACCGCACCCGCGCCGACGATTCCGTAGTCGGATTGCACGGCGGCGTTGATGCCCTGGTCGTAGAGGAAGGTCGTCACCGTATGGATGCCGCTCGGACCGCCGAAGACGAGCGGGATCGCCAGCATCTCGATGCCGATCACGAAGTTCAGGACCGCGGAATAGACCATGGCCGGCCGCATCATCGGAACGGTGATGCTGAGCAGCGCCTTCATCGGACTGGCGCCCGCCGAACGGGCGGCGTCCTCGAGCTGCGCATCGGCCTTGGTAACGGCGCCGATGCACATGAGATAGGCAAGCGGCGCCTGGCTGAGGCCTGCGACGATGCTCATGCCGGTGAGGCTATAGAGGTTCCATGGGCTGAGCCCGGTTCCCGCCTTGACCGCAAGGGTGATGTATCCGGACGGGCCGTACATCGTGAACCAGCCGAAGGCCATGACGAGGTTGCTGACGAAAAGTGGCCAGATCAGGATCTCGCCGATCCACTTGCGACCGGGCAGATTGGTGCGGCCGACGATGACCGCCATGACCGAACCGAACAGCTGCGCCACCACCATCGTGACGACGGCGAAGAAGAGCGTGTTGAGCACGATCCTGCCCATGCCCGCCTCGGTGAAGAGGCGAACGAAGTTGCCGGCGGTCAGCGCGGCTTCGGGCTTGTAGAGCGGCTGGTCCAGAAAGGCCTGGAGGATGATCGGCGCAATCGGCCCGATCACAAGGATCGTGGTCAGGATGCTCACGGTCCAGAAGATTGCGGTCGATCGGTCACGCCCGGCGTGCGCTGGCGACCCTGCTGCGAGTTCGGTCATGGCAATAGTCCTCGAAGGCCGTCCGCATGCGCGAAAGACGGGCGTCAGGCTTCGTATTGTTGCGAAAAGGGGACAGGCCGCCGACCGGTGTCGGTTCGGGACGGCGCTGCCCCGGGGCCGCTAGTTTCCGGCCATCGCAGCCGTCCACTTCGTGGCGAAGCCCGCTGCGTCGTCGATCAGCGCCCGGTCGAAACCGACGGCGATGAGGTTTTCCATGCCGACCTTTTCGGCGATCGCCTGGTAGGTGTAGCGGACCTCGGCTTCATCGACATCCTCGCGATAGGGGGTCAATCCGCCCTTGCCGATCTGTGTCTGGCCGCTGCGGCTGAGCAGGTAGTCGACGAACAGTTTTGCCGAATTCGGATTGGCGGCTTCGCTCGGAATGCCGAGGCCGCGCAGCATGACGGGGGTACCGTCGTCCGGGAAGGCAAAGCCGAGGATCTCGCCGCCGGGCTGTTCCAGGCGCGGAAAAATCGTGATGCCTGAAACCGCGATGCCGACGAGATATTCACCCGTGGCAATCTTCTCGTTCATCGGACCGCCCGACACTTCGCCACGGATCATCGGTCCAATCTGACGCAGTTCCTTCCAGCCTTCGTCACCCTTGACCTGAAGGGTCTTCCACCAGGCCGCAAGGCCGAACGAATTGCGCGCGGCGTCATAGGTGGTGATCTTGCCGTCGAAGCTTGCCTTGTCTGCCGCCGCCGCCTTGACCAGCGACGAGAAGCCCGTCGGGCGCTGGCCCTCGGCAAGCAACGCGGCATTGTAGGTGATGACGAGCGGATCGGCCGACATCACGAAGATGCCGGGATAGGGATTGGCGAAGCCCGGCAGGCGCTCGATTTCCGGGCTCGGATAGTCGAGCATGCGACCCTCGGTGCCGTAGCGTGCCCAGCGGTCATTGGCGCCGGACACCAGGACATCGGCCGTGCGCGCGCCGCTGCCGGCCTCCGCTTCCCAGCGCGTGTGCACCGTGCCGGACCCGAGGTCGAGCGTCTCGACCTTGATCCATGGATAGAGCGCGTTGAAGCCCTTGATGACCGGCTGCCAGTTGTTGTCGGCCATGTTGGAGTAGACGACGAGGCCGGCTTCCTTGCGCGATGCTTCGACGAGCTGCGTGTAGTCGGCCGGATAATAGTCCGGCAACTTCGGCTCCTCGGCATAGGCGCCGGTCGAGAACGCTGCCGATGCCGCGACGAGCCAGCCGGCGAGTTCTCTTTTCAGATAGGTCATTACTTCCTCCCGTGGGTTTTCCCGTTCTTCATCACACGCCGCGAAAGCTCCTCACTTGCGCGGCGCGCGGCCTCGACCGTTGCCTTGGTGACGCGTTCGAGATTGTTGGCGATCCGCTCGCGCGGGCCTGAAATGTTGACGACGGCAAGGATGCGGCCATCCGGATCGACGATCGGCGCGGCCACACCGGCAGCACCCTCGACGCGTCCGTAGAGGTTGGCGACGTGGCCGTCGCTGCGAGCGGCGCTGACGCGCTCGGCGATCGCGTCCGGATCGTCTTCCCTGGCGACGTCGCTGCGCAGATAGGCTTCGATGTCGCCGTCGTTCAGTCCCGAAAGCAGCATGAGACCGCTTGCGACATAGTGCGCCACACGCGGCGCGGCGATGTCGCGGTCATAGCGGATCTCCCGCATCGGCAGGATCTTGTTGAGGTAGCGGACCTGGTGGTCGTCGGTGAGAACGGCGATGAAGCCGGTCTCCTCGATCGCCGCGACCGTCTCACGAAGGATGGGCTCGGCCACCCGCAGGATCGTGCCCCAGCCATTGTTGTCCGCCGACGGCTCGCCCGGCAGGCGGATCAGCAGATAGCGGCCATCGGCCCGCCGGGTGACATAGCCACCATCGACCAGCGTTCTCAGCAGAAGCAGCGTGCTGCTTTTCGGCAGCTCAAGCGCCTGAACGACCTCCGCAAGGGTGGAGGCCTCGCCGCGCGACGCAAGCCACTCGATCAGATCAAGGATTCTTTCCGCGCCGCGGCCGCTCATTCAGATTTCCCCTTGTTCAATATATTGAACATGTGCTATATTGTGAATGGTACGGAGACGGCGCGCCTTTGTCAAGGCGTGCGCTTGCATTCGTGCCTGCGGCGCCAATTGCCCATGAGCGTGATGACGGTCGATTGCCCTGCCTCCGTCGCGGGCCGTCTGGAAGGCCTGCTTGTCGACGAATGGACCGAACTTGTTCCCACGGCCAAGGAAACGGTCGGCATGACCTTTAAATGCTGAGGCCCCGCGGGCCGTGCTGATCGCCTGCCCGCGACGAGATGGCGAACCTGTGCTGGGCGGTGCAACGCATCGTGCCGTCCGCGGCAGGCATGGGGATCGAGGGCGAGCCCTATGCGATGAGCCTTGTGCAGCAACCTCCGCCCGACCTGCCGCTGGCGCTCCGATAATTTCGCCGGGCGCCACGGCGCGCTACCGTCTCGGAACGGACGCGCCGCCAAACTGGCGGCCTTTCCTTCCGGTGCGTATGCCAGGTAGCCAGCGCAGCATTCAGCTGCAGCGGGCGCGGCTACCGCTTTCGCTGCCGCAAGCGCTCGGCGAAATTATCGGAGCGCCGGCGTCGCCCTACTTCATCAATGAGGAGGAAGTGCCTCGCGCCGGCAAAATAGTGACAAGGAGCTTCCAACGAACCCGTTGGCTTGACGGCCGAGTGGTCCTTTGGCTCGGACGGCGCACGATGACGGGCCGAGGCGAAGGCTCGAGTGGACTGGCCTTCGATACGCTGGAAGAGATCCCATCGCGCGAATAGCCGGTGTGGCATCCAGTTCTTGCCATACCGCAGCGACAACAATGTCCAGGGCCGCGCACGACGCCGGGAAAGCAAAGCCGTGGGTTAAAGGGCCTTTGCCTTGCCGACGCCCGTGACGGCTATCCTCGATCGATCTGCGATCGTGCGAATTTCGCGATCGTCGGCATGGGCGAGCGCGGCTTCATTGGCTCCGCACACCGCCAACCGACCCAGCCTCCGGAGCTGCCGCCGACGGCGTCAGTCCAGCACCGCCATGTCAAGCTCTGCTTGGCGGCCGAGGGAGGTCATCCATTCGGTGAACTCCGGGCGGCTCTTGATCTGGCGACCATAGTGGCGGCGGAGTGCGACGGTAAGGTCGCCGCCGCGGCCGAGCTGTTCGTCGGCAAAACCGATCATCTGGGAGTTCGGCCAAGCCTGCGGACGGATGGCCGCAAGACGGGTAAACAGGCTCTCGCCCGACTCGTCAGGGTTGGCCTGCGCCATCAAGGTCAGCATCGCGGCGGTCGAGCGTGACACGCCCATATGGCAATGTACCAGAACGTGGCTCGACGCCTGCTTGTCCGCTCGCGCCAGGAAGTCGGTTCCGAAGCGCAGGATCGCCTCGACATGGTCGGGCCGAGGCATCACCCGGTTCGGGGCCATCGCAATGATGTCATGGAAGCGCAAGGTCGTGCGGCGATGCTCGGCGTAGGTGCCGAAGGCCTCCAGTTCCGGTAGCTCCGGGTCGACGATCGACAGGACATGGGTCACGTTCCGGCTGCTTTGGCCCGGCAGTTCGTCGATCCCGCAAACGGTCAACACTGGAGAAAAAGTCGTTTCCATTTCCATTGTCCTTGCATCCGGTCCATTGGGCCCCTGCCTCGCACTTACGTGCAAGCGGTGCAGAAAATATGTCGAGCATCACGTACATCGGGGCGCGGCCGGTCGGCACGATGAGCGGATGGGTCGAGGCGCGGTAGTCGTTGAGGTTGGTGTTTTCATCGGCGCGTGAGGCGACGACGGAACCGCCGGGAGAGATCGCAACTATACGCGCGCGCGCCTTCTTGGCAATCTCGATATTCGAAACAAGGTAGCTCGTTCGACCTGAGAAGGAGAGCACGAGAAGCACGTCCTCTGCCGTCAGGCGACGAACCGGGACCATCTGCCAGGGGCGGATCGCAATAGGCGACGTTCGCGATTGCGAGCGCGGCAAGGCAACGTTGTGTTTCTCCAGCAAGGATCCCAGAGCCACCATAGCCATAGACGTAGCAGGCGCTGGCTACCGCTGTTCCCGCCTGCAGCGACTGGGCGAAAAGAACCTCCAAAGAACCTCCGATCTGCGATCTGGCCGTGTTATCAACTCCGTCTGGCGAGCTTCACTTCCCGACCGCGGTCGCTGTTTAGAACCAAGCCTTCGGTTGTGAAAAGCACGGTGTAGAGCCAGGGCAAGACCCAAGGCGCGAGGCGCCACGCATCATGCAGGTCGCGATCCGCGGGATGCGCCAGAAACAGATCCCTGTCGCAGGCTTCCAGTTCGACAGCGGCAGCGCCGAATTGCGAAGAGACCCGCATCCGCAAGGTCCCTGCCTGTCGCTCGACGATTGCCGAAAGGCCGGCCTCGTCGCTTTCATAAACGCCCGTAACGTCAACATCGACGGACGCCGCCGCGTCGATCCTGCTGTAGCGTCGGTGTCGATCGAATTTTTTCGTGACGATTTCACCGTTCGACGCGATCGTGAAGCTGAACGGCGGAAGTGCCCCACGCGCGCGAAATTCACCCCGCCCGACTTCCTCGAGTGGCGAAACCCCCATGCTGCCGGCGAGAGCGGGTAGTCCCCCTGCATCCTCCAGGCGGAAGACGAGGCCTTCCTCATGCGAGCGCCAGAACCCGTAGCAGGTCTTGAGCGCATCCACACCTTCCGGCGAGAGCAGGTCGGCTCGCTCCTTTTCGAGAACGATGTCAAGCATGTCGCGCGCGATGGCGAAGGACGAAAAATCGTCGTGATTGGACAGGACGATGAATGCCAGATCCTCGGACGGGACGCGGAAGGCTTCCGATCGCGAGCCGGCGATCCAACCGCCATGGCCGATGAGTTGAAGGTCTCTGTGCATCGTTCTCACGAGGCCAAGGCCATAGGGCGAGGCGATACCATCGATTGTCACGAAGGGACGGCCCATGCGCTCGACCATCTCCACCGTCCCGACTTTCGGTGCTCGAAGGTTGCGCTGCCAAGCAATCATATCGGACAGGGTCGAGACGAGCCCGCCTTCTCCACCGATCGCAATCCCCCAGGCGGACTTCAGCCACTCGCCTTTGGCTCCCCGGCGGTGATGATCCGCAAGACGCGGATAAATCTCGTCGTCGCGCGCCATGAGCCTCGTGTCGTTCATGCCGAGCGGCTCGGTGATGTAGTGTTTCAGCGCTTCGCCGAAGCTCTTGCCAGTCACTTCCTCGATGAGTTCGGACAGGAGCAGGAAGTTCGAGTTGCTGTAGAGAACGTCGGTTGACGGAGCAAAGTTGAGTTTCCTTTGCCGGGCCACGATCGCCCTTGCCGCCGCTCGCGACGACGGCGCCGTAATCGGCATCCCGGCCATGATCATCGCATCCAGGATGTCGCGGATGCCGCTCGTGTTCGACGCCAGATGACCGACCGTCACCCGGTGCCCCCAATCCGGAAGCCAGGGAAAATAGCTGCGAATGTCATCGTCGAGCGACAGCCTGCCCTCCGCTTCCAACATGAGGATCATCATCACCGTGAACTGCTTGCTCTGTGACGCGATGCGCATGACGGAACGGTCGGTCAGGGGGATCTCGTACGCAAGGTTTGCAAGCCCCACTGCGCGCTTGTAGATCAGTTCGCCCTGGTGGAGTACGGCGACCGCGAGGCCGGGTCCTGTAGGAACTGCCGCGGTCGCGACGAGCGCATCGAGACGATCGGCAGCGCCGCGCGAAATAGTGCCATTGAAAAAAGTGGACATCGGATACCCCTGCAACCTGCTGGTCCCCGCGTTTGCAGGAACCAGCAGCAAGCCCTCAATCGTCGAGCGAAACGTTCCAGAAGGATGGCCACGGCGATGGCCAGAAACCCTTCATCAGCGGTGACTTGGCCGAAAGGGCGCTGAAATTTCCGACCTTGATCATCGGCGCCTGCTCCATGATCAGCGACTGCACGTTGCCGAATGCGGCAATGCGCTTGGCCTGATCCGTCGTTCCGGTCAGCGCGGACATGGCGCTCGAGATTTCCGGCGTGTTCCACCAGCCGACCGTATTCGGAGACAGGATGTTTATCAGTGCCGGCTCGGGGAGGAATGGACTATGGGTAATGAAGATGTCCCAGAGCTCGGGGTTCTGGATGCGCTGGGTGAGCGTCGCCCAATCCACCACTTCCATCTTCACGTCGAAGCCGGCAAGTTTGAGATACTCGGCAGCAACAAGCGCAATCTTGTAGTGGAACTCGTATTGCCGGCTGGTGAGGATGCGCAGTGGTACCGGAGTTTCCAGGCCAGCCTCGGAGAGCATTGTCTTGGACGCTTCCGTGTCGGCCAGGTCGTAGTTGCCCTTGACATTTGCGTCCGTGCGCCACGGATACCCGTCCGGATACATATTGCCGTCGACGGCATAGAACTTCTGGTCGCCGAAGGCCGCCGCAAGCATATCGGTTTCGCTGAGCGCTTTCTGGACCGCTTTGCGCACTCTCATATCAGCCAAGACGCCCTGCTTGGCATTCATGCGCATCATCAGCCAGCCGAAGTTCTGGAGGAGAACGGCGTCGGACTTGGAGCCGGAGAGGCGATCCATCTGTTCGACAGGCAGAGAATCCGTGTAGGCGAACTGACCGGCCACAGCGCCTTCCAACCTTGTCGAGGCGTCCGGGGCAGGCACGAAGCGAATTTCGTCGAGGTAGGCATTGCGCGCACCGGCATAACCGGAAGCCTTCTCGGTGCGGGGTTTGTAATTGTCGTAGCGCACGAGCTGGATGTACTGATCCGGCCTGCGCTCCTTGAGCTGATAGGGACCGGTTCCGACCACATCGGCCATCGGATCCGCCTGCTTTTCGCTCGGAAGCATAATTGCAGCGGAATTGTTAAAAGCAAGGAGCGCCGGAAGCGCGGCATAGGGCTCGGCCAGCGTGATGCGCACGGTCAGCGCGTCGATCGCTTCGATCTGTTTGACGTTGGGGGCGATCTGCTTTCCGCGTCCGGCAAGTTTTAGCCAGCGGTTCAATGAGGCAACGACGTCGGCAGCGTCGAAAGCGGTTGCATCATGAAATGCCACGCCCTCACGCAATTTGATCGTGTAGACGGTACCGTCACCGCTGATTTCGGGCAGATCCTGCGCAAGGAGCGGCGCTACGTTCCAGCTTTCATCAAACGTATAGAGCGTCTCAAAGATATGCTGACTGATCATGCCGACAAGATCGGTGGAGGTCACCATCGCGTCGAGGGTAGGCGGCTCACCGACCGTCGCGATGTCGATAACACCTCCCTTTTCCTGCGCGTAAGCGGCGGTTGCGGCCGATAGCATGGTCAGCGCACACATCGTTCCCAACTTCATGATTCCTCATCCTCCCGAATTACTTTATTATGGAATATATTCCACAAGAATGATGAGCCAGACGTTGCGCCCCTGTCAAGATGCTTTGGACACCGAAACGGGTCGCGTTCGTGACCGAGGAAAAATCGAGCCGGCGATCGTCGAGTCCCGAGAGCGGTCGCTGTGAGCTAGGGATTGTCGGCTCTGGGCGAGGGGTGAAGATTCTGAAAGAGGGCCCCGCCGGGAACGGCGGGCAAGGCTCGCCTCAAGGAACGTCCCTTTCGAGCAATTCCGGTACGGCTCCGCTAATATGTCAACCAGCTCAAATGACACCCCGAACGCTTGACGCTCGGTACCTGCCACACGAAACTCTCCTGTCGCAGCACGCCTGGTGCCGTTTTACTCGGCAGCGAGCAGACAGGTTCCAGCCTCCTTGCGAAGTCCGCCGCAGACACCTTGCGATAGCCCATGGCCGGAGGCGGTATTAAGCCCCCCTCACCGCGTTCTCGCGATCCGTACGACGAATGTACTAGCCCTGCCGCCCGAGATGACTACTGCATCGACGTTGAAGGGCGGAGCTTCTCGCTGTATAGTTTCCATCATAGTTTATTTTAATTTTTTCAAACCGTTAGCATACGGAGGGGGGACACCATGCGCCTTCCTGAGATACTTTGGGCGGTTCCATTGTCTGTTCGCCTACAGTCAGGAACGAACCGCATCTTCGCATCGGTCTACGACGCGCTGGATTTTCTGGAACATGAATGGCCGATACGGCACGGACAAGCCTATGAACGAGCCGTCGCGGCGTGCCGGGCTGCGCTGAACTCTTCGGTTCCATCTGCAGTCGCACGCGAGGCCTTCATCGGCGCGTGCCTGGAGGCTGGCATGGCGACATCAGCCGTTGCTGCCCACTACCATGCGCGTTCGGGACCTCATGGCAACAAGCCACTGTCCTGATCGGAAGAACCGCTTCGACCTTAATGCCGCCGGCTGTCGTTCAAAGACGTTCTGTTTTCAAGGACGACGATACCGGCACAGAGAACCAGCGCGATCCTTGAAGCACCGGCCAAAGGTGACGACCGCTCAAGGTATAGCTTCGGTGGTAATCCTTGGCGCGCCTCCTGGGCCACAGGACCGAAGAGCTCTGCCAGGGCTGAATCTCCGTAGTCGAGGTCACGAGTGATGTTCCGGGTCAGGCGCACCGGTGTGACCGATCGGCACTATCCGACCGCCGCCCTGCATGCCGCGCAGAAGAGCTGAGGGGGGCGTTCGTGGTATCGATCGAGAATTAAACCAAATGTTTGCTCTCTTCCCCGAAAATGCGCCCCAAGCTTGCACAAAGCTCCACTCTCGAGTTCATGCCGCCGGACCAGGCCATTGTACAATCTGATATCGGTCGTTCTGAAGAAGCGTCTCGACCTTTCGTTCAAGACGTCGTCAACTTTCCGCGCAAGGATCGTGGAGGCTCCCGGGCTTTGGATGAGCGAGCGGGACGTCGCCAGGCTGCGGCACGATCTGCGCAAGGTCGCGGAGCGGTCGGTTCCCGGCGGGGAACTGGACTATGGCGTCTTTTCCGAGAAGGACGATGCGCTTGCCCGGACGATCGTGACGCTCGTCTACCGGGTTTCCGACGGGGAACCGGTCGCCTTCAACGCTCTGCCCGTCATCCCGCTATCGCTCGCAGGTAAGCCGATCGAGGTTCTTCACCTGGGACTGGTTATGATCGATCCCGAGGTTCGCAATCAGGGCCTCTCTTGGGTGCTCTACGGCCTCACCTGCTTCCTTCTCTTCCTGCGCAATCAGCTTCGCCCGCTCTGGATTTCCAATGTCACGCAGGTGCCGGCCGTCGCCGGCATGGTGGCCGAAACGTTCAGCAAGGTGTTCCCGGCGCCCACGCGTGGCGCACGCCGGTCGCTCCACCAGCAATTGATTGCCACGGCCATCATGTGTTCCCATCGCCACGTCTTCGGTGTCGGGGCCGATGCCGAATTCGACGCCGACCGTTTCGTCATCACCAACGCCTATACGGGTGGTTCCGACAACCTGAAAAAGACCTTCGAGGCGGCACCGAAGCATCGCAAAGCGGAGTACAACGACTTCTGCGCCACCGAACTCGACTATGATCGCGGTGACGACCTGCTTCAGATCGGCCAACTCGACCTCAACGCGGCGCAACGTTACCTTCTGGAAAGCGTGCCGCGCAATGCGCTTGGCCGTCTTGCCGTCGCAAGTTTCGCCATCCTCGTCCAAAGGCTGGCTCTGCCGCTCCTGCATTGGGCCGACAGCCGTCGGCAGTGGGGCATCTTGAGACCTTCGAAGCAATGAGCAGCGCTTTCTCCTATCAGGCCTTCACCACACGCAACATCGGTTTCGTCACCGAGGCGGAGCAACGGCGCCTGCACGAGGCGACCGTCTTTGTCTGCGGAACCGGGGGCATGGGTGGCGCCTGTATCCAGGCGCTGGCGCGGGTCGGCATCGGTCGTCTCATCCTCGCCGATATCGACAGTTTCGAACTGTCGAACCTCAATCGCCAGGTTTTCTGCTTTGCAGATACGATCGGCATGCCCAAGGCAGAAGCGACCCGCGACCTCTGCCTGAAGATCAATCCCGACCTCAACGTGACCGTCTTCGGCCGGGATTGGACCGACCATGTCGAGGCGCTCGTTGGCGAGGCGAGCGTCGTCGTCAACGGAACCGATGATCTCGGCGCCAGCCTCCTGCTCTACCGCGTCTCGCGAGACATCGGCCGGACGGTGGTCGATGCCTATGCGTCGCCCCTGCCCTCGGTCTATGTCACTCGTCCGCAGGATCCGATGCCGGAAGAACGGCTTGGGTACCCAACTGTCGGAACCGCCTGGAACGCGCTGACAGCCGAGCAGCGGACGGATGCCTTCCTGCGCGAAGCGGAGTATGTGATGGTCCACTCGTCGTCGCGTCACCATGTCGATCTTTCGCTCGCCGGCGAAGTGATTGCCGGCACCCGCAGTCGCATGTCCTTCGCGCCGATGGTGATCTCGACCGGCACATTGATGGCCTATGAGGCGATCCACGCCGTGCTGGGCCGGCCACAGTCGGCCGATTGCCGCGGTTGGTTCTTCAACCCGCATGCCGGACGCGTCGAACGCCCACGCAACGCCCTCGTCGCAACATTGTTGCGTCCATTGGTGCGGCGCTACCTGATGCGCCTTGCAGCGCCGGCAGCACCATGAATACGCCCATCGTTGCCGATAGTTTCGTTTCGCTGGCGGCACTTGGCGGCCTGATCGTGCTGATCGGCGTCATCCGCAGTTTGAATGCCACAAGTCCGTTGAACCGCCGCTTCCTGTTCGGATTGCAGGTCCTGGCGGCGTTGATGGCAAGCCGGGTGCTTGCCTGGTGGACGGACCTCTACATCTTCAAGGCCGCAACAATCATAACAGCGGGGCTTGTGCCGCTTGCGACCGTCCTGCTCGCCGAGGGCCTGTTGCGCCGCCACGCGCCAAGGACAACGAAGTGGATTGCGGCCGGTGGCGCCATCACCTTCTTTGCTCTCGCCTTCCTTCCTGCAGCGATCGCCGAGCCCTGGCGTGTCGCGCTGCTGTTCGTCTATCAGCTGGTCACCTTCGCTCTCGCCGGTCACATGACGGTCACGCGCGACCGGGCGAGCCTGTCGAAGGCGGAGAACCAGGCGATCGACCGCATTGCCCTTTCGCTGCTGCTGATCCTGCCTTTGCTCGTCACCGACTTCCGCTCGGTTTACATCGACCAGCCGGTGCGGCTCGGCGGAGTCGCGATCCTGTTCCTGTGCTGGCTGCTGATCAGTCTTGGCCAACGGGCCGTCGGACATCGTGACACCGTGGTCTCCTTCGTCATCCTGCTCTCCGTTGCCCTCCTCGCGGCCATCGTTATCGGCGTCGAAAACAGGCTCGAACCAGCCGCGCTGGTCCGCGCGGGAAGCGTCATCCTCAGTGCCGCCCTGCTCGGCGTGATCTGGAAGGACAGCATCAGCCTGCGCATGGAGCAGCGGCGACAGAGCCTGATTAGGCATCTGGCCGAGGACAGCATCGACGACACGCTCGGCTTCCTCAAGGAATTGCAGAAACATCCACTGGTGGACGGCGCACTTCTGATTGGCGAAGATGAGCTTTCCGAGCTCGACCTGCCGGTGATCAAGGCGCTCTTTGCCGCCCGCCCGCTGCTGCGGGCTTCCGAAGTCGATAGCCTTTCGCAAGCGGACGCCGAGCAACTCGCCTGGCTGCTCGAAAAATACGAGGCGACCCATGTCATGCTGGTGTCGAACCACCCGTTTCGGCTGACCGCCCTCAACATGCCCTCGGTCTCCGCCACACCGGGCGCCGAGATCGAGCTTAAGGTGGTGCAGCGCATGGCCGTGCTGATCTCCGAGAGGACCCCACGCCATGATTGAGATCCGTGAAGGGAATATCGACGCCTTCTTCGCCGCGCCCTTTCAGATCTATGGTCCGCGCTCGCCCTACGTTTCGCCGATGTTCAGCGATCTCAAGCGCTTCCTGTCCGCTGGCAAGAACCCTCTCTTCGATACGGCGGAGGACTTCGCCACCTTTACCGCCCATCGGGGCGGGGCTGTGTGCGGGCGCATAACGGCCCACCTGCACCGCGCATCAAACGCGCAGTTTGGTCTCGATCGCGGTTACTTCGGCTATTTCGACTGCGCCGACGACGAGCGTGTCGCAGCCGCCCTTTTGGAGCGGGCCGAAGCTTGGGTGCGCGCGAAAGGCTTGCGGGAGATCCTTGGAAACTTCAACCTGACGGCCATGCAGCAAGTCGGCGTGATGACCGGAGGCTTCGAGCATGCGCCCTATACCGATCAGATCTGGGGACCGCCCTACCTGCCCCGCCTCCTGGAAAGCCGGGGTTACGCGGCCTCTTTCCCGATGACAACGTTCGAAATCGACGTCCGTACCGTGGCTATCGATGGCCTGCTCGCCAGTGCGCAGATGCGCGCGCTTTTCGACGACGGCTTTCGTTTTTCACCGATCCGGCGATCGACGCTCGAACGGAGGCTGGAGGATTCCCGGCTGATCCTCAATGAGAGCTTTGCGGACAATCCGATGTTCGTGCCCGTCAGCCGTGCGGAGTTTGATTTTCAAGCCAAGGAGATGAAGTGGATCATGGATCCCCGCATTTCGGCGGTGGCGGAACGGGGTGGCAGGCCAGCCGGCACCGTGATCGCCATACCCGACGTCAATCCGATGCTGAAGGCGATGGGCTCGCGGCTCGGGTTGAGTGCACCCTGGCATCTGCTCAAGCACCGCCTGCAGCGGCGACGCGCCGTCATCATATTCCAGGGCGTCAAACCGGAACACCAGGGACGCGGTCTCAATCCACTGCTCCTTGCCCATGTGCTCGGCGAGATGCGCCGCGCGGGCTACGAGACTGCCGGCGGCACCTGGATCGCCGACGTCAACGCGGCAAGCCTGAGGCAGGCGGAGAAGGCGGGCGCCAAGCCGCTCCATCGCCTGCATCTCTTCGGAAAGACATTATGAGCCGCATCGACGCCGCCACGCTCACCGATCTGGCGGCGGAGGCCAATCTCGCCCCCTCCGTCCACAATACCCAGCCGGCACGCTGGATGCTGGACAAGGACGGATGCATTCTCCTTGCCGCCGACCTCTCACGGCACCTTAGCATCGGCGATCCGACCGGTCGCGACATGGGGCTTTCCTGCGGAGCAGCGCTCGAGGGCATGGTGATGGCGCTTGCCGCCCGCCGGATCGGTGTGGCGATCGATGATCTCTGGGCGGACGATGCACGCGATTGGCGGCCCGGCTACCGATTGGCCGCGCGGCTGACCCCTGTCGGCGATGCAGAGCCGTCCGAGCTTGCCCTTTGGACCACCGGGCGCTTCACCTGGCGTGCTCCGTTCTTGCCAGCAGCGCCCGACGAGATTGCGCGGCTTGAGCACTGGGTGGCCGAGACGGACGATGCAACCTGCGCCCGCAGCCATGCGGATCTGGCCTTTATCGCCGCACTGAACGACGGCGCAAGTCTGACCGTCTTGCGCGCACGCGCCTTCCGCGATGAACTCGTCGCGTGGATGCGGCTTTCGCGCAGCCACCCGGACTATGCCTTTGACGGGCTCAACCTTGCTGCCCTGCGGATGGGGAGGGTCGAAGGAGCGTTGGCCGGACATTTGCTCGCCTCACCGCTTTTCGACTTTGCCGACCGGCTGGGCCTCGGCAAAGCGCTCGTGGCGGAAGCTGGAAAGACGACGACTGCGGCAGCCTGCCTCCTGTTCCATCGGCCTGAGAGTGAGAGCCCGATCGTTTCGGGGCGGGCCTTCTATCGTTTCTGGCTGGGCTTCACGCGCTTCGGTTTCGCCGGCTGGCCGATGGCAGTCCTTGCCGACGTGCCAGCCGCCGCGGACGCATTGCAGCAGCGTTTCCCATTGCCGCCCGGCCACCGGTTGATCAATGTTCTGCGCGTCGGGCCGGCGCCCTCTGTCGTTCCGAAATTTCGCCTGCCGGCAGATGATCTCGTGCTCGCCGAAGAGCCGGCCTGAGGCCGGCTCTCCTTTCGGGTCTCAGGCAGCAGCTTCAGTCCCTGCGACCTCGGCGAGAAGCCTCTGGGCGCTGACGAAATCCACCTTGCCGGTCCCGAGCACCGGTACGGCACCTACCCTCACCTCCGAGGGAACCATCATGTCCATGGCGCCCTTGTCTTTGGCGAAGCGGAGGAAGGCGGCGCGTGTCGCACCCGGAGCGTCGGTGAGCATGACCAGGCGTTCACCCTTCTTGGCATCGGGCAGCGACACCACAACAGTCAATTGACCCGGCCACATCTCGCCCGCCAGCGCCTCCACGGCGCCAAGCGAAACCATCTCGCCGCCGATCTTGGCGAAACGTTTGGCCCGGCCGCGGATGACGATGAACCCCTCTTCGTCGACGGTGACGATGTCGCCGGTGTCGTGCCAGCCGTCGGGCGTCGGTTCGATCACCCCGGGCGCTTCGACGCGAAGATATCCGGCCATCACGTTGGCGCCGCGGATGAAGAGCCGTCCGCCCTCGGTGACACCCGGCACGGCATCGAGCCTGTATTCCATGCCCGGCATGATCTTGCCGACGCTGCCCGCCTTGTTGAACATGGGCGTGTTGAGCGCGATCACCGGTGCCGCCTCGGTCACGCCGTAGCCTTCGAGGATGCGGACGCCGAATTTTTCCATGTAGAGCGCGCGCGTGGCGGCCCTGACCGGCTCGGCGCCGGCGAAGCAGTAGCGGATCGAGCGGAAGTCATAGGGATGGGCAGTTCGTGCATAGCCGTTCAGGAAGGTGTCGGTCCCGAAGATGATCGTCGCGTTCGAGGCGTAGATCAATTCGGGGATAATCCGGTAGTGCAGCGGCGACGGATAAAAGTAGACCGGCACGCCGGAGATGAGCGGCAGGACCGTTCCGGCCGTGAGCCCGAAGGAATGGAACACGGGCAGGATGTTGAACACCTTGTCGCCAGAGTGAAAATCGATGCGAGACGCGGCCTGGGCTGCGTTGGCGAGGATGTTGCGGTGGGTCAGCACCACGCCCTTCGGCGTTCCCTCGGATCCCGAAGTGTAGAGGATAACCGCCGGCTCCTCGGCCGTGCGCCGGACAAGCGGCCGCCCCTTGTGCAGAAGGCCGCGCAGCTTGTCGGCAAGGCCGATCGTCTGGCGCAGATCATCGAGCCAGACGATCTCCACCGTCTTCGACAGTTCCTCGACGACCGGGCCGAGTTTCGCCTGGGCAACGAAGGCGCGTGACGTCAGTACGTGACGGACCTCCGCGGCCTTACAAGCCGAAAGGATGTTGGCCGCGCCCGCGGTGAAGTTGAGCATGGCCGGCACCTTGCCGGCGGACATCACGCCGAGGATGGTTGCAACTGCACCATTGGCATTGGGCAGGAGAACGCCAAGCGCCTGTTCGTTCGGGAAAAACAACTTGAACTTTGCGCCCAGCACGGCCGCACCCGTCAAAAGCTTTCCATAGGACAGGGAACCGGTGACCGGGTCCTGCACCGCGAGCCGGTTGAAGCCACGCTCCCTGGCCGTCTTGATCACCCTTTCGAGCACGGTGGTGTCGGTATCCGTGGTGCGGAACATCAGCATCGACATGACCTGATAAAGTGCTGCGCCCGCAGCCATCCGGCGCTTTCGGCCCTTCAACTCCTGCGGTACGCAGAGGCGCACCGGCTCCAGAATGGTGACCTTCACCTTCGGAAACAGGCGGCGGCGAACATGCAGGGAGCTGAGACGGGAAAAGTAGCTCTTCTCCAACCCGTCGATGCGCACGGGCACGACCATGGAGCCGGTCTTGTCGGCCACCATCGCGGCGCCGTCATAGACCTTCATCAGCGCGCCGGTCACCGTGATGCGGCCCTCGGGGAAGATCACCAACGGCTCACCATTGTTGACCGTCTTGATGAGCGTGCGCGTCGCCATCGGCTTCGAGGGATCCAGAGGCAGGAAGTTGCACATCTTCAGGAACGGCTTGACCCACCAGGCCTTCGCGATCGTGTAGTCGACCGCGAAGGTCGGCTCCTCTTCGGTCAGCGCCAGCGCCAGAGCACCATCGAGGAAGGACACATGGTTGAGCGCAATGATCGGTGCGCGACCCGCCTTTTTCAGGTTGTCGAGGCCTTCCACCTCCAGCCGCAGGAAGGCACGGAAGAGGATCGAGACGAAATCACGGAATGCGTTGGTCGGCAGCGTGCGCAGCATGACAAAGGCCGCCACGGCATTGGCGAATGCGAGGCCGGCGAAAAGCGCCGGTGTCGATACACCGGAGGTCTGCAGCACGGCGACAAGGCCACCGCCGGCGGTGATGAAGGCCGCGGACAGCACGTTCGATGCACCGATGACGCGCGAACGCTGGTCCTCTTGCGCCCAGGCCTGAAGGGCAGCGAGCGTGGGGACGGCCAGGAAGGCGCCAGCAATCGCCATGCCGGCAAGATCGATGGCGATCCGCACCCTATAGGAACCGGCAAAGAAGGCGGAGAGCGTTTCAGTCGGTACAACCGCGCCGGCATGCCAGACGCACCAGGCGAGATCGAGGCCGAACAGCGCCATGATCAGGGCTCCGACGGGTGCCGGCAAGAGCACGATACGTCCAGCCAACATCCAGGCGGCGATCGCCGAGCCGAGGCCGACCGCGACCGCAAAGACGGCGAGATAGGCAGTGATCGCAGTCTCGTCGCCGCCGAGATCGTTCTTCACCATGGGCGGCAGCAGCGACAGCACGATGGCGCCCGCCAGCCAGAACCACGCGGCCATCAGCGCCGTGCGCCAAAGCCGCCTGTCGCCGTGAAGCGAAGCAACGAGGCGGGCGGTGGAACGCAGGACGTTGCGATCGACGACCAAGTCCGGCGCCTTGGCGCCAAGACGCGGAATGTAGCGGCTCGAAAGCCAGCAGGCGAGCGCTAGGCCGAGCATCATGGGACCAAACAGCCAGGGATTGACGCCATCGGCTGCGGCAAGACCTGCGATGACAGTGCCGCTGAGGATGGCGATAAACGTCGCCCCCTCGATCCAGGCGTTGGCGCGCGGCAGTTCCTTGCGCTCCAGGTGGTCGGGCAGGATGCCGTATTTGACGGGCCCGAAGAGCGCAGAGATGGCACCGAACAGGAAGAGTGCAACCAGCAGCACAGCGATGGAGGAGAATACGATACCGAAAACCGCAACGCCCGCGGCAGCAAGCTCCCAGCGCTTCAGTCTCTCGGCAACGATCGCCTTGTCGAACTTGTCGGCAAGCTCACCGCCAAGGGCGGAAAAGAAGAGGAACGGCGCCATGAAGACGGCGCCGGCCAGGGTGACCAGCGAGCCCGCATCCTCGGCCGCCATGGTGGCGAGGATGAGGAAGACGAGCGTGTTCTTGAGGAAATTGTCGTTGAACGCCGACAGAAACTGCGTCCAGAAGAGCGGCGCAAAGCGCCGCGACGTCATGAGATTGTTTTTCACGGAACGTCTCCTTTTTGAGCGCTCTGGATGAAAACCGTTCCACGCTCGTGCACAGGCCGTGCTTCGTGGCTGCAGGGCTGCCGATGATCAAGCTTCGTCGCCCTTCATGCCGAGCAGCAGCTTTTCCGTCTTGGCATCGTCGATCCGGCGGATGAGCTTTTCGGCTTCCAGATTGTCGCGAAGCGTCTTGGTGACATTTACCGCCGTCTGCAGGAGCATCAGGATCCCCATGGCGAGATAGCCCTTTCCCCAAAGGTCGATGGGCATCATGTAGAGGCCGATCACCACCATGAAGGCGGCCACGCCGAAGCTGACATAGGAAAATGAGGTCCAGGCGGAGGAGTGTTTCATCAAGCTGTCATTCATCGTCGTTTCCTTCGAGAAACAGAGGTTTCAGGATGCAGGGTTTGCCTTGGTGCGCAGACGCGCGAGCACGTCATCGGCACTTGTCACGAGAGGCCGGCCACAACCGGCTGCGGCCAGCTTCTGCGCCAGCGCCGACGGATCGGGCCGATGCTCGAGCTCGATCAGCGCCTCGGCTGTCAGCTCGGCCTCCCGCTGGCGTGTCTCGAGCCGGGCGAGCGTTGCCTCGGCATCGCCAAGTGTTGCGAGATCGTTCCCGGGCACGTCCCGTGAAAGGCGCCGCGTCCGGTCGCGTGCCTCAGCCAGGCGTTCGCCGCGGCGAAGCGCGGCCAGGCGGGTTTCGCTCTCGCGGACGGCTTGCCTCAGCCGCTCTATTCCTTGTGTAAACTCCGCCTGGACCTGACGTGCATTCTGCAATTCCGTCTCCAGCCGGGCGATCGAGGCGGCGGCCTCGGCTGCCAGATCCTCCCTGCCCTTTTCAAGGGCTGCGATGGCACGTTCCTCGAGATCGCCGATGCGGGCGGAAAGCCTTTCGGCATTTTCCTTTTCCAGGCGATTTTGCGCGATCGCCAGAGCAACCGATCTGCGGGCAGCCTCGACGCCGCGTGCGGCATCACGGATCTGCTGGGCAAGAATGGGGAGCGCGTGGCGGTCGCCGAAGGCCTCCTCCGCCGTGTGGGCACGGCCCCTGAGCAGCGTCACGATTTGTTTGAACATTTCCTCACCTCCATGTATGAACAATGTTCAATAATCTTTTCGCACAAAGATGAACGATGTTCAATATAAAAATGAACGCCGTTCACAAATGAGGTCACCGTGGCAGCAAAGCGTCAAACGAAGAAGGAAGACCTGAAGGCCAGACTGATCGTCGCCGGCACCGAACTCATTCGGGAACAGGGGCTGAAGAACTTGCGCGCGCGCGATATCGCCGAGCGCGCCGGCTCGGCCCTTGGCGGGCTCTACACCGTCTTCGACGACCTCGACGGGCTGATACTGCACGTCAATTCCGGCACGCTGAAACGGTTGGAGACCGCGCTCAACGCGGCGATTTCGCCGTCAACGAACATCGAGGAGACTTTCCTCAGCCTGTCTCTGGCATACCTGCGCTTTGCACTGGCGGAGCGCAACCTGTGGTCCGCCCTTTTCGAACATAGGATGCCGGAGGGCGTGTCCGTTCCGGAGTGGCATCTCGCCGAGCATGCCTTCCTGATCGGCCTCATTGCGACGCCGCTGTCGCGCCAAATGCCGGACGCTTCTTGCGACGAGGTGGCTATCCGTGCCCGGACGTTCTTTGCAGCTATTCATGGCGTGCTCTCTCTCAGCCTCGAGGGCCGGTTCATCGGAATAACGACCGAAGCGCTTGAACACGAAATCACGGTGCTCGCCGGTATCCTTGCCAGGAGCCGGAGCTGACCGTCGGTGCGGGACCAATACGCAGTGTTGCGTTCGCCAGCGCTCGCCGTCAGCCGCCCATACCCGCAGGATCACCGAGCGGTTTTGTACCGCAATCAACAGGTCGCCTTGATGCGGATCGGCCCGAGACCGCCGATTTTCGTCTCCGAGAAATCACGCGTTGCAGGTTCGGCCAATCCTAACGTGCGAGCATCGCCACTCGATCAAGCGCTGTGCCGAATCCTAGCAAGGAGATTGAGAACGGAGCCGCTGCCCCGCCATCAGCGACGGCCTTGACCTTGAGCGCTGCGCCGGCGCGCAGCGCGGCCAGAATTGGCGCGTCGAAGATCACGGGAACGAGGCACCCAACCGGGACGCAAGTGCGGAAGCGCACCGGCTCCATCGCCGGCCTGTCGTCGATCTGGAAGGTGACGCCGGGTTCGAGCGCCAGACCAAACGGCAGAACCAGCGTGCCCGACACAGTATCTCCGGATGGTGCCTCCAGCTCGATTGCGAGCACGCGCTGTCCGTTCTGCTGCGCCTGGACCTGAGACAGCGCGCAGCGCTTGACGCTTCCATCCTGCGCGCAGGCGACGCGCCAGTCCTTATAGGTTTCGTTCAGCGACGATGCGCCGCCCGGCAAGGACGACCCCGTTTCTGCACCGGTTGTTTGGCCACCCGCCTGCATCTCGGCCACCTGGAAACGCTGCGGCCGAGGATCGTCGTGGCTGTCACGGATCTGTGTGGCCCGGGTCGGGGTCGAAGACGCGAACTCAGGGACAAGATATAGCGCCATGCCCACCGCAATCGCGAGCACTGCGGAAGAGAGCCCAAGGAACCGGATAGTGCTGCTTGTCATGCAAGGCCTTCAGAACTTGACGTTGAGATTGATGCGCGCGGACTGATCGGAGACGTCTGAGCCGAACTGGCCCGCATAGGTCACGCCGAGCGTCGCGTTTGGCGAGAGGACGTAGTCGAGGCCGGCTTCAACCACCGCCACATTGCGCGCGATCGGAACCCCGGCGATCGAGAAGGTGTCGCCGCCGGCAAAACGCATCGCCGAGAGCGGCAGCACATCGCCGAAGGCGTGACGCCAGCCTGCCATGCCCTTGACCGTCACGGCCGTACCGTCGAGGTCGAAGGTGGTCGAGGCGCGCAGACCCAGCGTCGTCAAGGTGGTATCCGTCGTGTCGCCCTCGCTGCTGAGCGCGGCCGCCCCGCCATTCTCTGTGAAGTCACCCGTATGAACGCTCACGTGAGCGAGGTTGGCGAAGGGCTCGAACTGGGCCGCGCCCATGGCGAAGCCGTAACCGAGTTCGCCGAAGACCTGCGCCGTGCCTGCGTCGTAGTCGCTCTTCAGAGAGTTGCGGAGCCCGGGGATATTGACGTTCCGCGAGGCCGAGACGTCATGCCAGCTGTAGGCGGCACCGGCCCGGAAGGTAAGATCGCCCCAACGCGTGCCGCCATAGAGCCCGGCGTGATAGTTTTCGCTCGAACCGGAGGAGTAGCGGTCCTTCACGTCAAAACTGGTGTGGCTGTAGCCGGCGATCGCGCCGAAGCGCCAGTTGTCGAACGCCGGGACGTCCACGCCAGCAAAGAAGCCACCCGTCGAGCGGTTGAAGCGCGCGGCGTTGCCGTCGCCATCGGTGTGCCCCCAGGAGCCGAAGCCCTGGCTCCAGAACGCCAGACGATCCGTTGTCGCGGCAGCCGCGACCGGCGCGCCGTCGACATAGGTCGTGACCGGGCCTTTCGAAGCGCCGGTGCTTTCGAAAGCGGCGCGAAGGCGGTCGTTTATGGCATTGCGGGTAAAGCGGCTATCCTCGATCAGCGTCGATTTCACCGAAGCGTGGATCTCGCCCGAGAGCTGGTCGAAGGCGTTTTGTGCCTGCGGTGCCGACAGGTTCACGACGGCGTTGTAGACCGAATTGCCTCTCCCAAGGCTCTCGACCCCGTCGCCGGTGGCGATCTGGTTCGGCGTCAGACCGATGCTGGAGAAGTCGATGTTGTTGCGGGTCAGCTTCAGATAGGCGTTGTTGGCGTCGTAGCTGAGCGAGGGATCGAGGAAGGCGAAGTTCGAGGTCACGCCGCTGAAGGTGCCGCTGCGCCCGCCATTCGCGGTCAGGATCGTGTACTGTGTTTGCGGTGCATAGCTGCCCGTTTCGGCCAGCACATTGACCGAGCTGCCGGCGATGGTCGCTGTGCCGCTGGCCACGATCTTGTCCGACTGGCCGGCCGCGTTCACCTCGACCTCGTAGATGGAGCCTGCCGCCAGGGCGACGTTTCCGGCGACGTTCAGTGTGCCGATCGAGTTGCCCGGCGCGACCGTGCCCGAAACCTTCACGCTGCGCACCGATCCGGCGCCTTGCAGGCGACCGCCGGCCAGCACATCGACGGTGCCGCCAAGTGAACCGTTGACGGCGAGCGTGCCGCTTTCGACCGTGGTCGTTCCGGAGAAGGCGGAGGAATTGCCGGTCAGAGTGAGACGTCCAGCGCCAGCCTTGGCGAAGCTGCCGCTGCCCGAAATCACGCCGGCATAGCTGGCGTTGCGCGCTTGATCGAACTTCAGGGAGCCGCCGGAGGCGAGGTGTGTATTGCCGCCGAAGCGCTCGGCTGCAGTGACGAGCCTTCCGGCCTCGACCGTCCAATTGAGCGCCGACAGGCCGTTCAGGCTGAGGGTGCCTGCACCGCGCTTGATCATCCGGCCGCCCGAGCCGTTGAGCGCCGTTGCATCACCGGCAAAAGCGGCGTCGGCCGCCTGATCGAAGACGACCGTGCCGGCATTGCCGATATTGCCCGAGATCGAGCTGGCATTGCCGATCAGCGTGCCGGCGGCAACCAGCGTGTTGCCGTAGGCGTTGGCGCCGTTGTCGAGCCGCAGCGTGCCGGCCCCCTGCTTGATCAGATCGCCGCTGCCCGACGTTGCGCCCGTCAGGCCGACTTCGGTTGCGGCAGCGATGTCGAAGCGCCCGGCTTGCATCAGCGTGATCGACCGGGCGGTGTCGAAGCTCGCGGTGCTCGCAAGCGTGCCGCCGTTCAAGGTCAGACCGCCCGTCGCTGCGCCGAGATTGGCGTCACGTGACACCGACAGCACGCCACCGACGATCGTGGTGCCGCCACTGTAGGTGTTGTCGCCAGTGAGGGTGAGCGTGCCCGCGCCGGTCTTGGTCAGTGACGTGCCGTTCCAGCCGGTCGCAGAGTTCGCCACCTGGTCGGCAAGTGCGGCACCCACCGTGAAGCTGTCGGTGGCATCGGTCAGGGTGAAGCTGCCATGAGCGAGATTGTTGCCCGCGGTCCAGCTCAGGCCATAGCTTGCGAGGTACTGCAGGCTGTCGGCCGACTTGCGGGCCGACACGGTCAGATAGTCGACCGTGCCGCTGAAGCCGCCTACGGTAACGCTGGCGAAGTCGCCGACAATTCCAGAGCGCGTGTCGATCAGCACCTTGTCGAGCTGGCTCGCATCGTTGATGCCGCCGATGCTGAGGGCGACGCCATTGCCGATCGTGACGCGGTTGGCGGTCAACGTGGGGCTGGTCGGGCCGGCGACGACGGAGAGCGCTGTGTTGTCGCCGAGGGTGACAGCCCGTTCGACGGTCAGGGTCGCTGGCGTCTGGATAGCCAGCGTGCCGCCAGTCACGGTCAGGTTTCCGCCCAGGCTGTTGCCAACGCCTGCGCTGCCGTCGCCGAACTGCAAGCGCCCGCCGGACACGCTGGTATCGCCCATATAGGCATTGCTGCCGGTCAGGATCGTCGTACCGGATCCGATCTGCCGTACCGCGCCGCTGCCCGAGATCGCGCCGGCGAAAGTGAACGTGTCGGAGCGGTTGAAGGCAAGCGCGCCGTTGTTGACGACGTTGCCGGTGATCGAGCCCGACGCACCGCCATTGCCGAGCTGCAAGGTGCCGTCCGTGACCGTCGTACCGCCGGTATAGCTGTTGCTGCCCGTGAGGATCGTCGTACCGGTACCGATCTGCCTGACAGACCCGCCGCCCGAGATCGCGCCGGAGAAAGTGAGCGCATCGCTGCGGTTGAAGGCGAGTACGCCGTCGTTGGCGACATTGCCGCTGATCGAGCCCGACGCGCCGCCATTGCCGATCTGGAGGGTGCCGGCCGCGACCGTCGTTCCGCCGGTAAAGCTGTTGCTGCCCGTCAGGATCGTGGTGCCCGTACCGATCTGCCGCACCGCGCCGCTACCCGAGACGGCGCCGGAGAAGGTGAGCGTGTCGGCGCGGTTGAAGGCGAGCACGCCGTCGTTGGCGACATTGCCGCTGATCGAGCCCGACGCGCCGCCATTGCCGATCTGGAGCGTGCCGTCGGCGACCGTCGTGCCACCGGCATGGGTGTTGCTGCCCGTCAGGATCGTGGTGCCTGAACCGATCTGCCGGACCGCGCCGCTGCCTGAGATCGCGCCGGAGAAAGTGACCGCGTCAGAGCGGTTGAACGCGAGTACGCCGTCGTTGACGACATCGCCCAGAATCGAGCCGCTCGTACCGCCGCTACCGAGCTGCAAGACGCCGCCCGAAATCGTCGTCCCGCCACTATAGGTATTGTCGCCGGTCAGTGTCAGCGTGCCCATGCCGGCCTTGGTCAGCGACGTGCCGTTCCAGCCTGTCGCTGGGTTCGCCGTCTGGTCAGCGAGTGCTGCGCCCACCGTGAAGCTGTCGGTGGTATTGCTCAGCGTGAAAGTGCCATGGGCGAGATTGTTGCCGGCAGTCCAGCTCAGGCCATAGCTGGCAAGATATTGCAGGTTGTCGGTCGATTTGCGCGTGGACATGGTGAGATAGTCCACCGCGCCGCTGAAGCCGCCCACACTGACGCTGGCGAAGTCGCCCGTGATGCCGGATCGGGTGTCGATCAGAACCTTGTCGAGCTGGCTCGCATCATTGATGCCGCCGATGTTGAAGCCGACGCCGTTGCCGATCGTGAGACTATCGGCCGACAGCGCGGGGCTGCTCGTTCCTGCGACGATGGAGAGCGCAGTGTTGTCGGCAAAGGTCGCGGCCTGAGCGACGTTCAGGGTCGCCGGCGTCTGGATCGCCAGCGTGCCGCCGGTCACGATCAGCTTGCCACTGAGGGTGTTGCTACCGCCGCCGAACCGCAACTGGCCGCCGGAGACCGTGGTGTCGCCGGTATAGCTATTGCTGCCGGTGAGAATGGTGGTGCCCGAACCGACCTGCCTGACCGCGCCGTTGCCCGAGATGGCGCCGGAGAAGGTCACGGCGTCAGAGCGGTTGAAGGCGAGTACGCCGTCGTTGACGACATCGCCCAGCATCGAGCCGCTCGCGCCGCCATTGCCGAGTTGCAGCGTGCCGCCCGAAATCGTCGTGCCGCCGGTATGGGTGTTGCTGCCCGTCAGGATCGTGGTGCCTGAACCGATCTGCCGGACAGAGCCGCTGCCCGAGACAGCGCCAGAGAAAGTGAGCGCGTCGGAGCGGTTGAAGGCGAGCACGCCGTCGTTGACGACATCGCCCAGGATCGAGCCGCTCGCGCCGCCGTTACCGAGTTGCAGCGTGCCGCCTGAAATCGTCGTGCCGCCGGTGTAGCTGTTGCTGCCCGTCAGGATCGTGGTGCCCGAACCGATCTGCCTGACCGCGCCGCTGCCCGAGATGGCGCCGGCGAAGGTGACTGCATCAGAGCGGTTGAAGGCGAGTGCGCCGTCGTTGACGACGTCGCCCAGGATCGAGCCGCTCGCACCGCCATTGCCGAGTTGCAAGACCCCGCCCGAAATCGTCGTGCCGCCGCTATAGCTGTTGGCGCCCGTCAGAATGGTGGTGCCTGAACCGATCTGCCTGACCGCGCCGCCGCCCGAGATGGCGCCGGAGAAGGTAACCGCGTCGCTGCGGTTGAAGGCGAGCGCGCCGTCGTTGACGACATTGCCGAGGATCGAACCAGTCGCGCCGCCATTGCCAATCCGGAGCGTCCCGCCCGAAACCGTGGTTCCGCCGCTATAGGTGTTTTCTCCAGTGAGGGTCAGCGTACCGGTGCCAGCCTTGACCAGCGAGCCGCCGTTGCCGCCGATTGTCCCGCTGACTTCGGTCGAGAGGTCGTTCGAACCGACAGTCAACTCGTTGTCACCAAGCAGATAGGAGCCACCGCCGGCGATCGAGCCGGCGGTGAGTTTTTTGTTGCCCGCGGAGCCCGTCGAGCCCGAGAAATCGACGATGCCCGCGGCGCCATTGGCGATCTCGGCATTGCCGGCATTGCTGTTGTGGAGGAATGCCAGGTTGGCGTTGTTGATGATCCTGGCGCTGCCGGCCGTGGCAGTCGAGCGGAACGTCAGCGTGTCGTTGTTCGTGATCCTGGCGCTTCCGGCCCCGCTTGCATCATAAAAGGTAAGATCGCGATTGTTGGTTATCTCCGCGCTGCCGGCCGTGCTGCTGTCGTAGAAGGATAGCATGGCATCGTTGGTGATGCGGGCGCTGTCTGCGGAACTCGCGTTGTGGAAATTCAGAAAACCGCCGTTGTTGTTGGCGATGGTGGCCGTTCCAGCGCGGCTGTTGTCGTAGAAAAGAAAGTCGCTGTTGTTGGTGATACTGCTGTTGCCAGCCGTGCTCGTGTCGTGGAATTCGAGGAAATTGCTGTTGGTCACGACAGCGCTGCCAGCACTGCTGGTGTTGTAGAAATAGAGTTCGCCGGTGTTGGCGATTGTGGCACCGGCTGCGCTTGAGGCGTTGTAAAGATATGTTTTTCCGGCGTTCGTGATACCGGTAACACCGGTGGTGTCGGCATTGGTGAGCGTGAACGTACCAGCGCCGTTCACGTTGACCTGGCCCCGGATCGAGCCCGCAGTGCCCGCAGTGCCGAGTTGCAGTTCGCCGGCATGGACCGTGGTGCCGCCGGTATAGGTGTGGTTGCCCGTGAGGATTGTCGTCCCCGGACCGCCTCTCGTCAGATTTGCCGCACCGGCGAGTGTCGCGCCGACAGTACCATTGCCCCAGAGGTTAAATGCATTCGTAGCCTCGATCGTGCCGGCGCCCGAGATTGTGCCGCCATTGAAGGCAAGGGCCTGCAGGCTGAGCTTCCGGCCCGCAGCAATGTTCAGCGTCGCCGTTCCGGAGTTCGTGAGCGTAGACACGCCGAACATGTCGCCTCCGGTGAGCGACACCCGGCCACTGCCTTGGTTGGTGATGTTGCTCATCCGCACATCGACGTCGCCGCCGACAACGTTGATCTGGCCGCTGTTGTTGACGTTATTGGTTCCAGGCGAAAGTTGCGCCGTACCGCCCGGGCCATTGAAATTGATGATGCCGGCGGCGTTGTTGTTGATGTCGCCGTTGTCCATGACGACACCGCCGGTGCCGACATCGATAATGGCATCGTTGTTCAACGTGTTGCCCGTGCCAAAGAGGACCGAACCCACGCCCAGGGAGATCCTTCCTCCCCAGTAGTTGGCGATTGTCCCGGCCGAAAGCGTGTTGCCGTCGCCGACAGTGATCGTGCCACCGGCGTTGTTCAGATTCGTGATACCGGTCACGTCGCCGGCCGCGCCCAGGGCGAGCGTGGCGCCGCCGTTCACCTGGACTGCGTCGTTGAACGTCCCGGCAAGCGTCGTTGCGCCGCCATTGAGCTCAATCACGCCGATGTTGCTGCTGGCGAGAGCCGTGATGTTGTTCGTCCCGCCGGTGATGACGATGGCGGATGAGCGACTACCGGACAGGCCGCCCGCACCGCCGCGGGCACCGCCGGCAATCGTTCCACTGTTCGTGATGGTCAGGTTTTGGCCGATGATGCCGTAGCCGCCCGCTTGCGGGCGAAAAGGCTGGAAGTTCTGGAAGTCCGTTCCGCCGCCGCCGCCCTGGATCGTACCGGAATTGGTGATTGTCAGTCCGCTGGAGGCGGTGGCGGTGATGCCGTTGCCGCCATTGCCGCCCACACCGTTGGCGGTGTTGGGGGCGCTGACCGCCGCCGCGGCAGATCCCCCGCCACCGCCATTGCCGCCCGATATCACGCCTGAATTGGCAAGGTTGGCTCCTGTCGTGACGATAATGCCTGACCCGCCGCCGCCGCCACCTCCGCCACCCGCATAGCTGTAGGTGGGTGTCCCATTGGCCGACCCATGGCCGCCACTGCCCCCATTGCCGCCCTTGATTGTCGCATTGTTGACCAGGTCGGTGGACAGCGTGAGGCCTCTGCCACCCGCGCCGCCGCCGCCGCCGCCGGCGCCAAGTCCGTAACCGCCACCGCCGCCGCCGCCACTGTCCGACGCGCCCCCCGGCCCGCCGCGATTGCCCGAGCCGCCTGTATCGCCTCCACCTCCGCCCGAGCCGGTCGCCGAGCCGTCGCCGGCTGCACCCGCACCGCCCCCACCGCCCGGTGTCATGTAGTTCCCTGCATTTCCGCCGCCGCCACCGTTCAGGCCGATGCTGTCCGCCAGCGCGGGCCCGGACGCGACGATCAGCGCCAGTGGTGCAACGGAATTCGCAAGGCTCGCTGCCAAAGAGGCGAGGATGACACCCGATGCGGGCGCACGCAGCGCGGACCGGTTGACGCGCGCGTGGTCGTTCTTGTCAGTGTTCACGAGAATGCTCCGCATGCTTCGGCACCGGTGTTAAAATCGCCGCTACCGGGCGAGGCTCGCCAACGCGCATTCTGCGCCGCAGCCAAAGGCACTCGTGAAGACATCGGTTTCCTCCGCCTGGACCAGGGGTCACATTCCCGCAGCGCATCCGGGCCCCTGCCCTTTCCGCGCTTGCCGGGAATCGTGTCCCCCCGCGACCGTGTTCGTTGTGTTCTTGCGCCGTATGTCAGTGCGGGCCGGGGGAAGTCCTGAAAGGGCGTCGGGGAAATTCTGAAATTTTGTTGAATTCCGCCTTTCCCGCAGGAAAACGAATGGCTTAATTACCAATCTTCTTGTTCTTGGCAGAACGCCGGGGTTCCGGGGATATCATCGCGGGAGGCGGAGGCCCGGTGCTCAGATTTGTTGGATATGAACTCGATCCGCAGCGGTCCGAACTGCGCGGGCCCGGCGGCGAAACAATCAAGCTCAGGCCCAAGGCTTTCGATTTGCTGCAGCTGCTTGCCGCCAACCCGGGCAGGGTCATCGGCAAGCACGAGCTGATGGCGGCGATCTGGCCCAACGTCCATGTCGGCGAAGACAGCCTGTTCCAGTGCGTTCGGGAAGTTCGCGCGGCCCTTGGCGACGACAGTCGGCAATTGATCCGAGCGGTCTCGGGGCGCGGTTACCTGTTCGAGGCCGAGGTGTCGACAGCGCCGGACGCGCCCGTTCCGCAACAGCCTCCCTCGCCAATAGATCCTGAAGCGCGAAGTGGACCGGCTGGGCACTGGCTCGACGTCAAGATGCGCCGCCGCGCCGCACTTGTGGCTGTGGCCGGGCTCGCCCTGTCGGCCTTGGCGGCCGCTGCGACGCGGCTTCCCCGTGTCGTGACGGGTTCGCTTCCAACGGTCGCCGTGATCCCCATGACCGCTGCAGGCAACGATCCTCCGGCTTTGCGGATGGCGGCAGGCGTCAACCGCGACCTGACCGACGGCCTGGCGAAAATCGAGACGATCCGGGTCGTCATCCCGCCTGGCGGCGCAACGGGGTCGGCCGATCTTGTCGTGAGCAGCGAACTGGAGAGAACCGAAACAGCGTGGAATTTACGGGCGCGCATGACCGAACCGGCGACCGGCGCGGTCAAGTGGACCAGCGCGGTGTCGATCGCGCTGACCGGCGCCGACGAGCAACTCCAGCAGACGCGCCTGACCGCCGGCATGGGCCATGCACTGGCGCTGCGCATCAACGTGCTTTTGAACGCTGGGGAGCGCTCGGCCGACGGCTTGCCGGCGGGCAGCACCAAGGCGGCCATCGAGCAAGCAACGGCCTCGATCAACCAGACGACGCCAGAGCGCTTTCGCGCCGCGCAGGCGATGCTCGAACAAGCGCTCGCCGCCGACCCGGAAAATGTCGACCTGCAAGTAGCGCTCGCGGCATTTCAGCTGCGCGGGATTCAGATGACCTGGTTTCCGGCTGCGGAGCGCGAAACGGTCGAGCGCCGCGTCGGCGAGATTCTGGAGCGCGCCTTGCGCGCGCAACCGAATTACATCCCGGTGCTCGAAATGCACTGCCGGTACCTGTCGGCGACCAACCGCTTCGTCGAAAGCCTGGTGGCCTGTGGCAAGGTGCTCACCCTCGATCCATGGAACGGAACGGTGCTCTATCTCGCCGGGCTTTCCCAGGTCTTCCTGGGGCGTTTCGACGAGGCCCTTGCAACGTTCGAGCAAGCCGACCGCTTCGATACGCCCCAGGTCGCCCGCTGGACATGGGCGATCGGCGCAGGTTGGGTCCACTTGTTGATGGGCCGGGCCGAAGAAGCATTGCCCTGGCTTAAGCGATCGATCGCGATCACACCGGCCAGCGGACGAACGCATTTCCTGCTGGCGGCGGCCTATCAGCAGTTGGGCCGACCCGACGAAGCCAAGGCGGCCCTGGCGCAAGCCATGAAGCTGAGGCCGGGTTCGACAGCGCGCAATCTGCCGCCGCCCACCGAAAATACCAGTCCGCTTTATCTCGACGCCACCGAACGCCTCGTCGCCCTGATGATCGCTGCCGGGTTGCCTGAGGATTGACCCGCGCTTGAGAACGGGCGCGGGCGGATCGCCGTAGCCCAGAACCGGAAGCGGTAGCTTGTCCACGGCCGCCCTTTCGTGAGAAGATGGAGAAAGCCAGAAGTGGCCGACGCCCTCGAAGGGTAAGTTGGACTAACTCCAGTCGCGTATCAGTCTGCTGACCAGGTGGGCGCGGAACATGGAACTTCTCTTTGCTCTTGGTCTCATCGCCATCAAGATCGCATTGCTGATCGCAATGCTGCTTCTGCTGCCTTTGCCGTTGACCTGGCTCGAGCGTAAGCTTGCGGGCCACATGCAGCAGCGGATGGGCCCCATGCGCGTGGGGTGGCACGGGCTGCTGCAGCCCGTGGCGGACGGTATCAAACTCCTGACGAAAGAGGACCACATCCCCGCAGAGGCCGACCGCTTCCTGTTCAAGCTGGCGCCAATCCTCGCGCTCGCTCCGCCCTTCGTCGTGTTCGTCGCCATCCCCTTCGGCGAAACAGTCTCCGTGCTCAATGCCGAAATCACCCTCTACGTTTCAAATCTGAACGTGGCCCTGCTGTTTGTCTTCGCGGTGATTGGCCTGGAGGTCTACGGGGTCATCTTCGGAGGCTGGGCCGCCAACAGCAAATACGCGGTTCTGGGTAGCCTCAGGACGTGTGCGCAGATGATCAGCTACGAAATCCCCATGGGGTTCGCTGTCGTCGGTGTTGTCATGCTGGCGCAGTCGATGAGCCTGGTGGATATCGTGCGCGCCCAAAGCGACGTCTGGAACATCGTCTATCAGCCGGTCGGGTTCCTGGTATTCTTCGTTGCCGGATTGGCCGAAGCGCAGCGCATTCCCTTCGACCTGGCGGAGGCTGAAGGGGATCTCGGCGCCGGCTTCCACACGGAATACAGCGGCATCCGTTTCGCGTTTTTCATGGTCAGCGAGTATGTCATCGTGCTGCTCGTATCGGTCCTGTCGGTGATCCTCTTCTTCGGCGGATGGAACGGCGTGCTCATTCCGCTGCCACCGCTGCTTTGGTTCGCTCTCAAGGTGGCATTTTTTATCTATGTCTTCATGTGGTTTCGCTTCACCCTGCCGCGCTACCGTTATGACCAACTGATGGCGATTGGATGGAAGGTCTTGCTTCCTCTTTCCATGGCGAACATAATCGTTACCGGTATTGTTTTTTCCTAGGAGCCACAGCGGCTCCACTGCAGGCCTCCTGGGTTCGGCCCCGGGAAATAGGCCGCGAATGAAAGGGCTACAGCGCCTCGGTGCGCCCGAACCAGCACAAGGGCACTGTAGAGCGGCGCGGTGATGTCACGCGTGCAGGACAGGCTTGGAACATGGATCGGCTGGGCGCTTTTTGCCGATCTGGCGAGCGCCTTTACGCTGACCTTTGGCTACATGTTCTCCAGGCCCGTGACCATGCAGTATCCGGACAAGGAGAAATGGCTCCCCTACTCGCGCTATCGCGGGCATCATTTCCTCAAACGCGACGAAGAGGGCGAAATCAAGTGTGTCGCGTGCGAGCTTTGCGCTCGCATCTGCCCCTGCGATTGCATCGAAGTCGTTCCCTATGAGGACGAAAACGGCAAGCGTCACCCGGCAAAATTCGAGATCGACACGGCACGGTGCCTGTTTTGCGGCCTGTGTGAGGACGCCTGCCCGGCGGACGCCATCGCCCTTGGCCAGCAGTATGAATTCTCGAGTTTTTCGTCACGCGACCTGGTGATTGGACGCGACGATCTGCTTGGCAAACCTGGAAAAGCAATGACCGGCGGTGGCGTCGTCACCGCACGCCTGAATACGGAAGAGGACGTGCTGGTCGAAACGAGCGAACCGCACGGATACAACTGGTGGCGCAATATCCGGCGAACGTGAGGAGCAGCGAAGAAACCGGCGCGCGCAGATAGGAGGCTCAGATGCTCGTCGGTGAAATCGTGAAGGACAAGGGTGCCGGAGTGATCGCAGTCGCTCCCGACCAGACGATGGTGGAGATCCTGCGGCTCTTTCGTGACAACAACATCGGCTTCGTGGTCGTCAGCCACGCGCCCGGAACGTATCTGGGCACGCTCTCGGAACGGGACTGCTGCAATGCGCTTGCGGAGTACGGCCCCGAGGCGGCGCTGATGCCGGTTGCCGAAATTATGAACCGCAACGTGGCGATCTGTTCGGCTGTCGATGGGCTGCCCCTGGTGATGTCGATCATGACCCAGAGACGGACACGTCATGTGCTGGTCATCGAGGAGGAGGCCATTGTCGGCGTCGTCAGCATCGGCGACGTGGTCAAGCACCGGCTCGACGAGGCGCAGCGCACGGAACGTCACCTGCACGAGTACATTGCCGGGGCCGGCTACCACTGAGGCTTCGCGCCCACGGGTGAGGACACTCTACCTTGCAGACGCCTCGCGACCTCATGGTCCTCGCCAGACCCGGTTCGCGCTCGCGATTTCGTACGCTGTTTCTGCCTGGTGAACCTCGACCGGACACGGGTATTCGCCTCGCCTCATCAAGCTGTTGAGGCGAAGGGACCGATAGTTTTCTGGAACAAAGACAAGACCCTTGGGAAACGGCCTTTCGACCTTGAGCTGCGCCTGCAGCTCACCGCGGGTTGATTGAACGACCACCTGATCGCCGTCCTTAAGGCCAAGCTGGGCCGCATCCTCGGCGTTCATCGCCACATAGGGACCGTTGGCGATCGTGTTCAGGATCTCCGAGCGTTCCGAAAGATAGCCATTGTGGAACAGGCAGTTGCCAGTGACGAGCATGAGCCCGTCGCGCGCCTGGAAAAAAGCAGGCTGCGCAAAGAACGGGCCCAAGGGTGGCGTCGAGCTCGCCCTGGTGAAGGCACCATCGACGCCAAGTCCGGGCCAGGTCAACGCCTGGTAGGCCGGAAGCAGCCGGGCGATCTCATCGAAGATCTCCACTTGCGTCGAAGGCTGCAAGGTTCGGCCGCGCTGTGCTGCGACAAAATCGAAGATGGCGAGATTGCTCCGGGCCTCGAAGACGGGTTCCCGGAACTTGCGGACCTGCTGGATGCGTCCCTCGTTGTTGGTAAAGCTGCCGGCCTCTTCACCGTAGCCCGCCGCAGGCAAGACGACCTCGGCGAATGCGGCCGTCTCGGTAAGGAAACTGTCCTGGACGATCAGCAGATCAGTGGCGCCAAGGGCCCCCGTCACGAACTCCCTGTCCGGATAGGAGGTCACGGGGTCGATTCCGACAAGGTAGAGCGCGCCCATTTTCCCAGCGACGCACAGATCCAGCATCGCCTCGAGATCGGCACCCGGCTCATGGGGGATTTCAGCGCCCCAGTTCCGGGCAAGAGCGCTGCGCACCGCGTCGTCGGCGACCGGCTGCGGCCCCGGTAAGGCGCCTGCCAGAGCCCCCATATCCCAGGCGCCCATCTGGTTGGCGCGATCGAAGAGGACCTGCAATGCTGGGGACTTGCCGAGGAGGCGGAGCAGTTGCAAGAGGGTGTCGAGCTGCTGCAGCGCCATCCGCGCTTCGGACGATCTCAGGAGGTCGACACCGACAAGGACGGTGACAGTGTCGCCTTCGATGAGCATGGCGGCCAGACGATCTGGTCCGCCGCTGCCATTGCGGGCCGCCGCACCGCCGATTGCCACTGCGATCTCGGCCAGGGCATTATCCGACAGTTTCTCGCCGGCTGCCGCCACAAGCCCGGCAACCACGGCCGCAAGGCTCGCGGGCTCTCCGCCGGGCGGTACACGGACCACAGCCTTGGCATCGGCGTCGAGACGGGACGGTCGCGTCGAGAGCATGAGCAATCCAGTGCCGCGCCGCCTGGCGGCATCGCGCAGCAGATATTCGGTAACCGGATTTTCCTCCGTCACGTTGCCACCGATGACAAGCACGCAACCGACGCCAAGCACCTCTTTCAGTGGTGCGCGGGTGTAGTTCGCCATCAGCGGGGCGAGCATGTCGAAGGGCGTCGACCAGCGCGACGAGCAGTCGATGTTGTTGGTCCGAAAGGCCGTGCGCATGAGCTTCTGGAACTGATAGACGACTTCATTGGGCAGGCGCGGCGAGACGACACCGCCAGCCGCCTTGCTTTCGACCGCAGCCAACCGCCCGCGCAGATGGTCTCCTGCTTCGTCCCAGGAAACCGGTACCAGAGTGCCATCGCGGCGGATCATCGGTCGTTTGATCCGGTCGTTCCCCTCGATGAAGTCGAGACCGAACCGACCGCGCGCGCACAGCGTTTCGCGGTTGACGCCGTGCTCTTCCTTGGAGCGGACACGCATGAACTCGCCCTTGCGCGCCCCGACGGTCAGCTGACATCCGGTGCCGCAATGCGGGCAGACAGTATCGGTTTCGGCGAGATCCCAGGGCCGGGCCTTGTAGCGATAGGGAAAGCTCATCAGCGCTCCGACCGGACACACTTCGATGCAATTGCCGCACTGGTCACAGCTGGCAAGACTGCCCTCGAAGCCGGTGACGGCGGTATCCATGCCTTTCTCGACAGTGCCGAGCGCGACCGCGCCGACAACCTCCTCGCACATTCGCACGCAGCGCTGGCACTGGATGCAGCGGTTGACGTTCATGATCACCACCGGGCTCAGGCGAATGTCGCGAGAATGAAAGACGCGTTTGGGATCCCGAAAATGGCTCTTCCCCGGACCATAGGCCATCACCATGTCCTGAAGCTCGCATTCGCCGCCCTTGTCGCAGATCGGACAGTCGAGCGGATGATTGGCAAGCAACATGTCGAGCATGGACGAACGCGTTTCATCGATCAGCGGCGTGTCCGTCCGCACGACCATGCCGTCGGTGACCGCGGTGGCGCAGGACGGCTGTAGCCGCCGCAGCCCCTCGATCTCGACGAGGCACATCCGACAGGACGCAAGCGGCGGCAGGCGCTTCAGGTAGCAGAAGGTCGGAATCTCGATGCCCAACCGCTGGGCGACCTGCAACACGGTCGAACCGGCCTCGACTTCCACTGATTGCCCATTGATCGTAACGCCAACCATGACTTACTCGCCCGCGTAAACGTGACCGGTTCTCATAAGTTAGGGCGGGATACAGGCGGAAAACCGCATACACTTTTCCTCATCCCGCTCTAGTGGAACGGACACCTCCGCTCCTCGATATGGGCGACGAATTCCTCGCGGAAATGCGCCAGAGAGGCCCGCAGGCCCATCGCCGCGCCATCACCCAAAGCACAAAACGTATTGCCGAATATGCCCTTGCAGAGCATGTCCAGCTGCTCCATGTCGCCAGGCGCGCCCGCGCCCGCCTCGATCCGGCGCAGCACCTTCACCACCCAGTTCAAGCCCTCCCGGCAGGGCGTGCACTTGCCGCAGGACTCATGGTGAAAGAACTCGATGATACGGGTAGCGATCTTGACCATGCAGGTCGTGTCGTCGACGACGATCACCCCGGCCGAGCCGAGCATCGAGCCGACTGCGGCCAGAGAGTCGAAATCCATCCCGACGTCCAGCCCCTGCTCCGGGATCACTGGCGCCGAAACGCCCCCCGGGATGACGGCCTTGATCTTTCGGTCCGGCTGCGGCCCGCCGGCGTGGTCCTCGACCAGTTCTCGAAGCGGGATTCCCATTGGAAGCTCATAGAGCCCAGGTTTGCGCACCTGCCCGCTGACGCAATAGAGCTTCGGGCCGGGACTCTTTTCGGGTCCGATACCGCGAAACCAATCGGCGCCTCGCGCCACGATATGCGGGACGCAGACGAGCGTCTCGACATTGTTGATGACGGTCGGACTGGCGTAAAGCCCCGCTACCGCCGGGAATGGCGGTTTCAGGCGCGGCTGCGCCCTCTTGCCTTCGAGCGAGTCGAGCATCGCAGTCTCTTCGCCACAGATATAGGCGCCAGCACCGCAATGGACATGGACCACGAAATTGAAATCCGAGCCCAGTATGCCCGTTCCCAGATACCCTTTGGCCTTGGCCTCGGCGATCGCCTGCTCCAGCCGTCGGATCGCCAGCACATACTCTCCACGAATGTAGACATAGGCGACCTCGGCCCCGATTGCATAGGCACTGATCGCCATGCCTTCGATCAGTTGATGCGGATCACGCTCCATGACGATACGGTCCTTGAAGGTGCCGGGCTCTCCTTCGTCGGCGTTGCAGCAGAGATATTTCGGCCTGTCGGCCCGTTTCGGCACGAAACTCCACTTCATACCGGTCGGAAACCCGGCGCCGCCGCGGCCGCGCAGGTTCGACCGCTTGACGAGCTCGACGATCTCGTCGGGCGTGAATTCCTTGAGAGCCTTGGCAAGCCCTCGGTAACCGCCACCGGCCTCATAGGTGGAGAGGAGATGTCCATCCGGCATGTTCACGTTCTTCAGAAGAACCGGTTCATACATGGCGCTCTTCCCCGGGTCGTTCGGCGGCAAAGGGATCGGCGCCGGTCCCGTGCGGCGCCAGGGCGTGCAGCCGGGCAAGGAGCGCATCGATACGCCCGATGTCGAGATTGCCGTAATAGTCATCGCCAACTTGCATGACTGGGGCCATCTCACAGGCGCCGAGGCATTCGACGGTCGAGAGCGTGAACAGGCCGTCCTCGGTCGTGCCGCCCTTCTTGATCCCAAGGGCGCTCTCCAGGTGCATCAGCAGATCTTCGGATCGCCGCAGCATGCACGAGACATTGTCGCAGAGCTGCAGATGGAACCTGCCCACAGGCTCGGTATGGAAGAGCGTGTAGAAGGTTGCCAGTTCATAGACCCAGATCCGTTCGACGCCAAGGATTTCGGCAACCTCCTCCAGTACCGGCCCCGGCAGATGGCCATGCACGCGCTGCGCAATCAGAAGCGCGGGCATGATTGCCGAGCGCTGGTCGGGATATCGCGCCGCCGCCTGTTCGATCTTTTCGCGCATCGTCACCACGTCACTGTCTCCGTTACTTGTCCACCTCCGCCATCACGGGATCGAGGCTGCCGAGCACGGCGATCATGTCCGCCAGATAGCGGGCGTTCGTCACCCCGAAGATCGCCTGGAGGTTGACGAACGAGGGTGCCCTGACCTTCATGCGGAACGGTTTCGGCGATCCGTCGCTGATGATGTAGAAGCCCAGTTCGCCCTTGGGTGCCTCGATTGCCGAATAGACCTCGCCCTTCGGCACGCTGAAACCATAGGCCGACAGGTCGAAATGCTGGATCAACGCCTCCATCGAGCAATGCACGCGCTCCTTGTCGACGGGGAAGGCGATCGTCGGCATGTCGACCTGGAACGGCCCTTCGGGCATCTGGTCGATGCATTGTTCGATGATCCGGATGCTTTCACGCATCTCGTCGACGCGGCATCGCCAGCGGGCATAACAATCGCCCTCGGTGCGGGTGACGACATTGAAATCGAGCCGGTCGTAAATCTCGTAGGGCTCGTCACGGCGGATGTCCCAGTCGACGGCGGAAGCCCGCAGGTTCGGGCCGCTGAGGCCGAGATCAATGGCGTCTTCGGCCGAGATCACACCAATCCCCTGGGTGCGTTTGAGGAACACCCGGTTGTTCTCGAGCAGCCGCTCGTAGTCTCGGATCCGGTTCGGGAAGATCTCGCAGAACTCCCTGATCTTCGGGAAGAACCCGTCAGGCAGGTCTTCGCGCACCCCACCGACCCGGCAGAAGGAGGTGTGCATGCGCGCGCCGGTGATCATTTCCAGCAGATCCATGATCATTTCGCGTTCGCGCATCACGTAGAGCAGCGCGGTCATGGCGCCGAGATCCATCGGCAGCGCGCCGGTGATCAGGAGATGACCGGAGATGCGCGCAAGTTCTGCCATCATCACGCGGATATATTGCGCCCGGATCGGGGCCCCGATGCCAAGCAGCTTCTCCACCGCGATCGCGAAGGCCAGGTTGTTCGACGGCGGGCAGAGATAGTCGAGCCGGTCGGTCAGCGGGAAGATCTGCGTATAGGTGAAGCTTTCCGCCAGTTTTTCGGTGCCGCGATGCAGGTAGCCGATGTGCGGATCCACCCGCTCGACAAATTCGCCGTCCAATTGGAGGACGAGCCGAAGGACCCCATGGGTGCTGGGATGCTGCGGCCCGAGATTGAGAAGCACTTCCTTGCTATTGAGCGCTTCGCCTTCCGGCCTCGTAAGCTCGGTGACTTCGGTCATCTCAACTCTCCGGCGTCGATCGGCCTCCGTGGCTCATGAGGATTGCAGATCGGCCCAACGGAACACCGTGCACCTTCCTTCTCCTCCCCTATGGTATGTCGCGGGTCGCAAGGTCAGGCTGCGTCGGCGGCGGACCTTCGGCACCAAACGGGTTCAGCTTGTCCCTGTAACCCCTGAGCGGGAAATCCTTGCGCTGGGGAAAGCCCTCGAAGCCCTCCCACATGTAGATCCGCCGTAAATCGGGATGCCCCAAAAACCGGATGCCATACATGTCCCAGGCCTCGCGCTCGTGCCAGTTTGCGGTGCGCCAGACCCCGGTGACCGAGGATATCTCGGGCGGATCGCCAAGCCGGCACTTGATGCGGATCCGCCACCGGTTGGGCAGTGAATAGAGATGGTACACCGCCTCGAAGCGCGGCGTTTCGGGATAGTGGTCAACGCCGCAAATGTCCGAAAGAAAACTGAACCTGAGTTCGGAATGGTCTTTCAGGAACCGGCAGAACTCGACGATCGTCTCGGGCGGAGCGACAAAGACATCGATGCCATGCGCAGTGCCGAGATCCTCGATCGTTTTGCCGAAGCGCTCCAGGATCGGAGCGCGATTGAGAGACGGCTCGATACTCATGATGCCGCAGCCCGATCGAGCGGTGTCCCGGCCAGCGCGCGCGACCTCTTTATCTTTTCTTGCAGCAGCAGGAAGCCATGCATCAGTGCCTCGGGCCGTGGCGGACAGCCAGGCACGTGCACGTCGACCGGCACGAAGGTTTCAGACCCTTGCACCACCGCATAGGTGTTGTAGACCCCGCCCGAAATGGCGCAGGTGCCCATGGCAATCACCCAGCGCGGCTCTGGCATCTGGTCGTAAAGCCGGCGCACGACGGGCGCGAATTTCCGGGTGACGGTGCCGGCAATGATCATCACGTCGGACTGCCGCGGCGAAGGGCGGAAAACCACGCCGAACCGGTCGAGGTCGTAGCGCGCGCAGCCAGCCGAGATCATTTCAATGGCGCAGCAGGCGATACCGAAGGTTTCGGGCCACAAGGCCGACCGTCGGCTCCAGTTTATGACGCTCTCGGCCGTGGTGAACAGCACGCTGTCCTGGATCGTGTTTCCTACTCCTCCCATTCCAACGCTCCCTTCAGCCAGGCGTAGGCGAAACCCACGAGAAGCAGCACGATGAAGACGAACATTTCGAGATAGGCCACGAAGCCGATCTCTTTGAGAACGACCGCCCAAGGAAAGAGAAACATCGCCTCGACATCGAAGACGACCAGGAGGATTGCGAGAATGAAGAACTGCACTCTGAAGCGCCCCCCGGCCGCCTCGCCCGCGGGGTCCATGCCGCATTCATAGGGCATGTTCTTTTCCCGATAAGGATTGGACGGTCGCAACAGCGAGGAAACAAAAAGCGTCGCCCCGACCACCAGAGTAATTCCGGCGATCATGAAAAGAACCGGGAGGAATTCCGCTGCAGACATATTGAGCAGCCCGGTCACCCATTGGGGACGTTGCCTAAGCCGCGATCGGCTCCTTCGGGCCGGTAACGCGGTCGCCCCGGGAAGCGACGAAGGGCATTCCTTTCCTAAACCGCTAGTTTATTCCGTTGGATAGGCCAATGCAAATCCGATCGCTCAGCCGCCGAAGGCCGACTGTTGGGCGAGCTTGAGAAACCACGCGGGAAACAGACCGATGCCAACCGTTCCGGCGGCCGTGACGACGAGAGCAGCGCCGACCATGGGCGTCAGTGCCGGCTCGAACGCCCGATCCGGTTCGCGCATGAACATCACCATGACGATGCGGATGTAAAAATAGGCGGCGACGGCGCTCAAGAGCACTGCGATCACGGCCAGGAGCACGAAACCGCGCTCGACGAGCGCGACCAGCACGTAGAACTTGGCAAAAAAGCCGGCCGTTGGCGGTATGCCCGCCAGCGAAAACAGATAGAGCAACATCAACAGCGCCAGCCCCGGATGCAGCTTGGCGAAACCGGCATAGTCCTCGATAATCTCGCCTGAGAAATTACCGTTTCGCATCATGATGACGGCGCCGAAGATGCCGAGATTCATGAAGGTGTAGATCAGAAGGTAGAGCATCACGCTGGCGATCCCATCGGCACCGCCGGCCACGATGCCCAAAATGGCAAAGCCAGCATGGGCGATGCTGGAATAGGCGAGCAGGCGCTTGAAGTTATCCTGCACCAGCGCCACGAAACTGCCGAGCGCCATCGTCACCACCGCGATAACGGCCAAGATGATCCAGACGTTGGAGCTTGCGACCAACGGGTTGAGGAACACGCGCAGGATCACCGCGAAGCCCGCCGCCTTGGGGCCGACGGACATGAAGGCGGTAATCGTCGTCGGTGCACCCTCGTAGACATCCGGCACCCACATGTGGAACGGCACTGCGCCGATCTTGAAGACCAGTCCGGCAACGATGAAGACCACCGCAAGCAGCAAGCCCGGATCGAGCGGATCACCGGTGACTGCCGCCGCCATCCGATCCAGTTGGGTCGTGCCGGTAAGGCCGTAGACCAGCGAGACGCCGTAAAGGAAAATCCCGGTCGAGACCGCGCCGAGGATCACGTATTTTAGCGCCGCCTCGTTTGAGCGCTGTTCGCGCCTGAGGAAGCCGGTCAGCACGTAGGTACAGAGCACCATCAGTTCGAGACCGACATAGATCGACAGGAGATCGGTCGCAGACGCCATGATCATCATACCGGCAAGCGCAAGGAGCAGCAGGACGTAGTATTCGCTGCCGCCGATCCCTTCGATGTCGGCATAGTTCCGCGAGAGCAGGAACGTGAGCAGGATCGATAGGTAGAACAGTGACTTGAAGAAGATGGAGAAGGGGTCGGCGACGAACATGCCCGTATAGGCCGGCTGCGTTCCATCTGAGACTGTGAATGTTGCCAGAACGGCAAGCAGCACCACAGCGACCGAAGCCCAGACGAGGACGGCGTCCTGTCCCTTCGGTGCGAACTGTCCGGCGATCAAAAGGATGCAGGCCCCTACAATCACGATGATCTCGGGCAGGCTTGCGAGGATCGACGGAAGGAGCGCCGCTGCAGTCATGGGCCGTTACCCCTATCGTGGACCTGCTGCAGAAGATGCGTGACCGAGCTGTCGATGATGGCAAGAAAGGGCTTGGGGTAGAGCCCGACCCAGAACACGAAGACGGCGAGTGGCAGGATCGCGGCCATCTCGCGGCCGTTGACATCACGAACCTTGAACCGCGCACCGACGGTCGCCGGACCAAGCGCCACTTTCCGGTACATGCCAAGCAGATAGGCCGCGCTCAGCAACGCGCCCAACACGGCGACTGCGCCGAGGGCGAGGTTGGCCGCAAAGCCACCCGACAACACCAGCAACTCGCCGACGAACGCGTTCGTTCCCGGCAACGCCATCGACGACAGCACGAACAGCGCCAGGAACCCGGTGTAGACCGGCGCGACCTTCATCAAGCCGCCATAGTCGGCGATGCTGCGGGTGTGGGTGCGCTCGTAGATCAGGCCAACGAACAGAAACAGGGCGCCTGTCGTCACGCCATGATTGAACATCTGCAGAATGCTGCCCTGGAGCCCGAGCGGGTTCAGGGCAAAAATCCCAAGCGTCACGAAACCCATATGGCTGATACTGGAATAGGCTACCAGCTTCTTCAGGTCGTCCTGCGCCAGTGCCAGCAGGCCGCCATAGACGATCGCGAGTGCGGAAAGCGCCATCATCAGGGTCGAGTAGTAAACCGAGGCCTCCGGCAGCATTGGCAGCGAGAACCTCAGGAAGCCATAGGCCCCCATCTTAAGGAGTACACCGGCAAGGATGATGCTGCCCGCCGTCGGAGCCTGCACATGAGCGTCCGGCAACCAGGTATGGAGCGGGACCATCGGCACCTTGACCGCGAACGCGACGAGGAAGGCAAAAAACAGCCAGGACTGAATGTCGAACGGCAGGTCGAGTGCCATCAAGGCGAGGATGTCGAAGGTCCTGCCACCCTCGAAGTAAAGAACGATAACGCCGATCAGGAACAGGAGGCTGCCCGCTAGGGTGTAGAGGAAGAACTTGAACGCCGCATAGACGCGGCCGTCGCCGCCCCAGACCCCGATGATCAGATACATCGGTATCAGCATCGCCTCCCAGCAGACATAGAACAGAAACAGGTCGAGCGCCGTAAATACACCCAGCATCAGGGTCTGCATGGCGAGCAGGCTGACCATGAACTGCTTCACCTTGCGGTCGATGGCGATCCATGAGGCGAGTACCGAGATCCAGCCCAGCAGTGCGGTCAGGAACACAAAAAGTGCGCTGATCCCGTCGACGCCGAGCGCAAATGTAATACCAAGCGTCGGCACCCACGGCTGCTTCTCGACGAACTGCATCTCCGAGGTCCCGGCATCGAAACCGGAAAGCATCGCAATGGCGAGCGCCAGGTCGAGCAAGGTGAAGCCGAACGCTGCCCATCGCACCCAATCGTCGCTGCGCAGGAACATCAGGAACGCTGCCCCGGCGGCAGGTACGAAGACGATCAGGCTGAGCAGTGGGAACGCCATCACACCCCCTACTGCCACACGACGGCAGAAACGGCGATCGCCGCGATCACGCCTGCGATCATCGCCAGCGCATAATGCGTGATGACGCCGGTCTGCAGCCGACGCAGCGCGCCGCCGGCAACAAGGATGGTGCGGGCGAAGCCATTGACGGCGGCGTCGATGCCATGGAGATCGACCCGCAATCCTGCGCGCGCCGTCCCGTGCAGCAGCGGCAGCGCCACTGTGTCGGACACATTGCTCACCGCCTTTTCGTAGCGCGCCAGCGGTTTCTCGGCGAGCCACAGGAAGGCCCGCGCGCCCTTGCGGTAGAACCAGTCCGTGTCGATGCTGATTGTATTTTCCGGATCGAGCGCTTTCAGGAACAGAACGAAGCCCAGTGCAGTAAACATCAGCAAACCAAGGCTCTCGGTGACATGCGCGCCTGTATAGGGTTCGAAGGCGACCGGATAGGGAAGGAGCGCATAGAGCGGTCCCGGGAACACGCCAATCGCGATGCACAGCAGTGCCGCCATACCCATGGCGACCAGCATGTTGCGGGGCGGCTCCCGCGCCTCCAGCTTTCGATCGGCCCCAAAGAACATGTAGTACGGCAGCTTGAGGCCGGTGTGCAGGAACGTGCCTGCCGACGCCATCGTGAGTACCAGAACCACGAGCGCCCGATGGTCCTGTCCGGCGGCAGCTATCACCATCGACTTGGTGACAAAACCCGAGAAGAACGGAAAGGCCGAGATCGCGAAGGCGCCGACCATGTAGAGAGCAACCGTCAGCGGCATGGTTTTGTAAAGTCCGCCGAGCTCGGTGAGTTTACGCCGCCCGGTGACCTCGATCACCGCCCCTGCCCCCATGAAGAGAAGCGCCTTGTAGAGGATGTGAGCGAAGGCGTGGCTGGTGGCTCCGTTCACCGCCATTTCCGTGCCGATGCCGATGCCAGCCACCATGTAACCCACCTGGCTGACGATGTGATAGGCAAGCAGTCGCCGACAGTCGTTCTCAAGCACCGCGTAGATGACGCCGTAGAGCGCCATCACAGCACCGAGCCAGACGAGAAGCTCGGTCCCGGGGAAGGCGCGCGCCAGCACGTACACGGCCGTCTTGGTGGTGAAGGCGCTCATGAACACCGCCCCGGTGACGGTCGCCTCGGGGTAGGCGTCCGTCAGCCAGGCGTTCAGCGGCGGGACCGCGGCATTCAGCAAAAAGCCCGCAAGGATCATATAGCCGCCCGTATCCATTGTTCCTGAGGCAACGCCGCCCGCGATCGGCCCGAAGAGCAGCGAGCCTGCGGCGAGCCCGTGGAGGACGATGCCGCCGAGCAAAGCGACGCCGCCCGTGATATGCACCATCAGATATCGGAACGCCGCGCGGATCGCCCGTTCGCCCCCTTGCGCGAAGACCAGATAGGCCGAGGCAAACGCCATGCCCTCCCAGAAGAGGTAGAGGGTCAGATAGTCGCCGGCAAACACCACCCCCAACGCGCTGCCGACATACACGAAGGCCGCCACATGCTGGCCGGCTCGCGGCAGGTGCAAGGCGTAGACCATACCGATCAGCGCCATGATGGTGAAAACGGTGGCAAAGACGATGCTGAGCCTATCGACCTTCGCGAACAGGATTTCCTGCCCGATGAAGTGCCCCGCACCATAGTTGCCGGGCTCCAATGTGAGCACCGCGACGATCGCCAAAACCGGGATCAGCACCACGTAGGTCTTGCGGATCGGTCCCTTCAGGAACGGGATCGGCGCGGCGCCGAGAATGAACAGGAGGGCGGGATGGACGAAGTCAATCATAATAGTCCTCGCGCCGCATGAGGCCGACCTGGTGGCCGAGGAACTTGGAAACGAAAATGATGAGCACGCAGGAGCCGAAGCCGTAGACGGCCGACCAGCCGGGCAAGCGGTCCCACAGATATTCGGCGTGTTCGCGCGGAACCAGGAAATCTGCGGCGACGATCAAAACGAGCACGAGATAGAGCAACCGGCGGCGAGACCGCGCGTAGCCCTCGTCGCCAAAGAAATCGACGATGTGCCTGATCATCTGACAACTCCTTCCGCCAAGGCGATGAAATAGCCGGGGAAGATGCCCATCAGCACCGACAGGGCAGCGGTCGCGACCAGCGGGATCGTTACCAGCGGAATTTCCCGGACAGGCTTAACCCCTCCCGGCGCCTCTGCTCCGAAGAAGGCGGTATAGCTCACCGGCAGGAAGTAGGCGGCGTTCAGGACGGAGCTTGCCAGCAGGACGACCAGGAAGGCCATCTCGCCCGCTTCGACCGAGCCAAGCGTCAGGTACCATTTGCTGACGAAACCCGCGGTTGGCGGCACGCCGATCATGCTGAGCGAGGCAACGAAAAATGCACCCATCGTCCACGGCAGCCGTCTGCCGATGCCGGCCATGTCGCTGATGTTGCGTTTTCCCGAGGCGCAGTAGATCGACCCGGCGCAGAAGAAGAGCGTGATCTTGGAAAAGGCGTGCACGGCAATATGAATGATGCCGCCGATCATCGCGACGGGAGACAGAAGCACCGCGCCCAGCACCACGTAGGAGAGCTGACTCACCGTCGAATAGGCGAGCCGCGCCTTCAGGTCGTCCCGCGTCAGAGCGTAGATCGACGCCATAAGGATGGTGAAGGAGACGAGATAAGCCGTAGCGATGCCGAGCCCCAGCCTTGCGACCAGCTCCACGCCGAAGACATCAAACACCAACCGCAACACGCAAAACACGCCCATCTTGACCACCGCCACGGCATGCAAGAGCGCGCTCACCGGCGTCGGCGCAACCATTGCGGCAGGTAGCCAGGCGTGCATCGGCATCACGGCGGCCTTGGCGAAGCCGAAAAGGTAGCAGAAATAGATGATCGTCAGCAGCGGCGCGGAGGCATCCACCCTTGCCAGCAGCCCTCCCGGTACAAAATCGAGCGATCCGGCAATCTGGTAGGTCAGCGCCAACGCGGCGAGAAGCACGCTCTTCGATGCGCCCATCAGGTAGACAAGATACTTTCGGCTGCCTGCCCAGGCCTCTTCGTCCTCGTGGTGGTAGACGAGCGGATAGGTCACGAGGCTCAGCACCTCGTAGAAGATCACCAGCGTGAACAGATTGGCTGCGAAGGCGCCGCCGACCGCGGCGGCGAGACTGGTGGCGAAGCAGGCGAAGAAACGGGTCTGCGCGTGCTCGTTCAGGTGCCGCATGTAGCCGATGGAATAGACCGCTGCGACGATCCACAGGAGCGACGACACGGTGGCAAACACCATGCCGAGCGCATCGACACGGAAAGCGAAGGCGATGCCCGGCAGGATCTCGAACAGGCGCAGATCGAGAGTACCGCCCGAAAGCACCGTGGGTGCCATCGAGATGACGATCGCGAACATGACGACCGCGGCGAGCGGCGAAACGGCATCCCGAATTCTGTCGTGCTTGTTCAAAAGGAGAACTGCAACTGCCGCCAGCCCTGCGACGGCGACGGCAAGTAGCGGCCGGATTGATAGCACCGGATCCAAGCCGCTATCCTTTCATCGTCGTCACGTCGTCGATCTTGAGGGTGGGCTTGTTCCTCACGAGGGCGACCAGAATGCCGAGGGCGACGGCAACCTCCGCCGCGGTGATGGCGATGACGAAGATCGCGAAAATCTGCCCGCGAAAATCATCGTAATACCGCCCAAAGGCAATGAAATTGATGTTGACCGAGTTGAGCATCAACTCCAGCGACATCAGCACGACCAGGATATTGCGCCTGAGCAGCACACCTGCGGATCCGATCCCGAAGAGGACCACGGCGAGCGATAAGTACCACCAGAGCGGAACCATCACCTGGTCTCCTTGCGAGCCAGGACGATGGCACCGACGAGTGCTGCCAGAAGAATGATCGAAGCGACTTCGAACGGCAGGAGATAGTCGGCGAAAAGTGTCGTGCTGAGTTGCCTGACTTGATCGCCGCCGTGCTGCGCGCTCGGCGCAACCGCGGAAAAGCGGCCGCTCCAGAGCAGCAGTGCAAGCATCTCGATCCCAAGCAGGAAGAGCAGGGTCAGGGCGGGCAGGTTTCGCCCCGGCACAAACCGCTGCAATACCGCTTCGCGCACATCGATCATCATGATCACGAACAGGAAGAGGACCATGATGGCGCCGACATAAACGAAGATCTGCACCACTGCGAGCAGCGGTGCTTCAAGCAGGACGAAGATTGCCGAAATTTGCAGGAAACACGCCATGAGCGCCAACGCGCTATGAACAGGGTTCCGTGCCAGGACGACTGTCAGGGCAGTAACCACCGCCCCCGTAGCAAACAGTAGGAAGAACCCCTGGCCCATTGACGCAGCCTCTCCCGCGCGAACCATTCCGCGGCGCGTGACGGCCGGATTTCAGGGAGCGCCGCACTTCAGTTGCGTTTATAAATTGTGCCCCAAGGAACGATTTTTCACAAGAATATTGTCTGCAACTGAGCTGAATGAGGCAGCATGGGCAGTCTTTGCGATCTTCCGTATTGGCTTTTGCGCCAATCCCTTGTGAGCTCAATCCCTCACCGAGGGCATGCGCCTGTCCGCAGTCGGAGCTTTGCCGCTGCTCTCTGGGGTCTGCTGACGGCTCACGACCGGGTGCATGGGCGGAAGGCTCCGAAGGCGGCGGCCTGCCACTTGCTCCCCAGCCTTTGCCGAAATATTCTCCGTTGACGGGAGCGATCGTCGCGTGGATACCAATGTCGTGATCGTCGGCGCCGGGCCGGCTGGCCTCGCGGTCGGCGCCTGCCTGACACGGGCGGGGCTCGAGTTCATCATCCTTGAGAAGGCGCGGGAGATCGCGCCGGCCTGGCGACGCCATTACCGACGCCTGCATCTGCATACGGTCAAAGCGTTCTCCTCGTTGCCGCATATGCCATTCCCGAAGGACTATCCGCGCTACGTGCCGCGCGAGAAGATGGTCGAGTATCTCGACGCCTACGCCGAACGTTTCGAGCTGCGACCGCACTTCGGCGAGACGGTCACCTCCATCCGCCGCGAGAATGGCAACTACTTGGTCGAGACCGGAACGAAGACCGTGTCCGCGCGCCATGTCGTCATCGCCAGCGGCAACAATGCTGAGCCCTTCGTTGCCGACCCGCCCGGGATCGAAACCTTCAACGGCAGGCGGTTGCACAGCGCTGAGTATACCGATGCCCTCCCCTTCACCGGCCAATCAGTGCTGGTTGTCGGCATGGGCAACACCGGCGCTGAAATCGCGCTCGACCTTGCCGAGCGTGGTGCCCATCCAACCCTGTCGGTACGCAACGGCGTCCACATCGTGCCGCGCCAGCTCTTCGGCATACCGATCCAGATGATTGCAATGGCCACCCGGCTACTGCCGCGAGCGGTGAACGACAGGCTGTTCCCGATCATCCTCGACCTTGCCCTGGGCAGGTCCGAAGAATACGGCATCGTCAGGCCAAAGCAGGGCATCCTCGAGCAGGTCGCCGCCGGGCGCATCCCGGTCATCGATGTCGGCACGGTGGCGGCGATCAAGTCCGGCAACATCAGGGTGGCACCCGCCATCCAGCGTTTCACCGAGCGCGGCGCCATCTTTGTTTCCGGCGGAGAGGCAGAGTTCGACAGTGTCATCCTCGCCACAGGCTACCGGCCGAGTTTGGAAAAATTCCTGCCTGCGCACTTGCGACCCGGCAAGAGCGGCGTCACCCGGCAGTCCGCCGAGCTCGGCCTCTATCTCGTCGGCTTCCATAATCCGGTCACCGGCCTGCTTCGGGAAATCGGCAGAGAGGCGGCCGCGGTGACCGCCAACATCGAGCGACGAAGCCGCAAAGGATAACTGCCGCGATATGTCTGCGTTTGTGGTGGATGCGCGTGCAGAGGAGCGGACTACTCCAGTTGCAGACGACATCGCAGAAGCGCATTTGTTGCGACGACGAATTGCCCGTCCCCACCGATACCAATTGCCGAGACGGGCGACGACGCCTGCGGATCCCAGGCAATCGACAATAGTCTCAAACGGGACCCCGCGTAGACCGCGCTGACGCTTGCCCGCCAAGCGAAAGGAGCACGACGGGCCGATCAGCCGTCTAGGTCTACCCGCGATGTGAACCATGGACGATTTGGCACACCGTGATCGTCCAAAATCACTCGTTTGGGGTATGGCGATCGTCCCGATCTGCACTTAGAACCTGGCGCACGGTGGCAGCCGTTGGGATATTCGGTGTGCCGATACGAGGCGGCACGCTCGAATATCCCTCGCCTGCGCTCGTTCGACAATTCGGGTGAAACAGCCCTTTGAGACATGGCGAGCGAAGGGCTCAATGCAATGAAATCTGGCGCGCGGGCTGCTGCAGTTGATGCATCAACGGCACTTCGCGCGAAATCAGCCGCGCAACCAAACGCCCCGACATCGTGACCACATCGAGGACCGCGTCGCGATAGTCGTCGTCCTTGGCCAGCTCGTCCACTATGCGTTGGCCATAGGCAACTGCAGGTCCGTCCGACGGATACTTCCGGCCAACTTCGTCGCGGCTGACGACGCCGGCTGTATAGATATTGAATAGGTAACGGCGCATGAAATTCCACTCCGTGCGTGAAGCCGGTCGGCGCTGGCAACACCTATTAAAGCGAGCGCGCGCTATGACCGGCAATGCTATGGTTTGAAATGACCGCGCAACATATCGCGGTCTCGTCGCCGTGTCGCGTGACGCGAGCGTGACGGCGACATTACGTGCGTCTGATGAGCTCAAGAGAGTCGAGCGCGCTTCCTCGATCGGACGTCTACGCCTTCAGCTCCGAAACCATCGGCGGCTCGCCGGTGCCTATCGAAGATTTGCAATGGCGACCAAGCGCGAGCTTGAGACCGATGCCTTTAAAGCGATCCGTAGCGCCGTCGAAGGCATGTATGCGGCAGGCACCATAGAGATGGATCACGTCGCCTACCCTTTGACGGCCCCGGTCGTGAGGCCTGCCACGATCTTCCTCTGGAAGATGAGAACGAGAACAAGCAGCGGCAATGTCACCGTTACCGAGGCAGCCATCAGCAGCCCGTATGGCACCTCGTATCGGCTGCTGCCCGTCAGCAGGCCGATCGCCACCGGGACGGTCCGGTTCTCGTCGGTCAGGATAAAGGTCAGCGCGAAAAGGAACTCGTTCCACGACAAGATGAAGGCGAGCAGGCCGGTGCTGGCGATGGCCGGCCACATCAGCGGCAGCAGCACATGGGTCAGGATGCGCAGCCGCGAGCAACCGTCGATCAACGCCGCTTCCTCGAGTTCCACCGGCAGATCCCGGATGAAGCTGGTCAGGATCCAGGTCGTGAAGGGCAAGGTCAGGATGAGATAGGAAACGACGAGCGCGCCCGGGCTGTTGTAGAGCCTCAGCCAGCCGATCACCTCGAACATGCCCGAAAGCACCACGACCTGAGGAAAGACGGAGATCATCAGAACCGCAATCAGCAGATAGCGCCCGGCCGCGAAATGCAGCCGGCCGAAGCCGTAGGCCGCGAGAATGCCGATGGCGAGCGCAATCATGGTGCTGGCAAGCGCGACAACGATGGAGTTCACCAGCGCGCCGATGAACACGGCGTTCGAGAAGAGCTGCACATAGTTGGTCAGGTTGAGGGACGGCAGCAGGCTGAAGCTGTAGATCTCCTGCGCGGATCTCGTCGAGGTCACGATCGCCCAGTAGTAGGGAAAGAGAACATAGACCATAACCACGGCAACGGCCATGTAGAGACCAACGGATTTAAGGCGACGGATCAGCCGATAGGTTGCGTTCGAATGTCGCATGGCCATGATCGCCCCCTAGTGATGTGGCCGGTCGAGCCGAAGCAAGCCGACGATGACGATGGCGATGAGGCCGATGATCAGGAAGACCCAGGTCGAGGCAGCCGAGCCGACACCGAGATCCTGAAAGCCGATGAGTTGGTCGCGTGCATAGATCGACATGGTCATCGTGTTGGCATTGTTGGCAGCCAGCACATAACTCAGGTCGAACATGCGCAGTGCATCGAGCGTGCGGAAGAGCATGGCAACGCCTATGGCGGGCGCCACGAGCGGCAGCGTGATCGACCAGAAACGCTTCCAGTGCGGCACGCCCGACACCTCTGCCGCCTCGTAGAGTTCCTCGGGTATGAGCTGGAGGCCGGCGAGAATGAGCAGCACCATGAAAGGCGTCGTCACCCAGACGTCGATGAAGATCACCACGCCGAGAAGCAGGGACGGGTCTGCCGTCCAGGCAATGCCCTTGGCGATGATGCCGAGTTCGACGAGCACCTTGTTGATGAGGCCGAACTGGTCGTTGAGCATCCAGTCCCATATGCGCGTCGAAACGACCATGGGCATGGCCCAGGGAATGAGGATCGCCGCCCGCACCAACCCGCGGCCGAAGAACGCACGATGCAGCAACAGGGCGATCGCGAGCCCCAACATCGTCTCGATGCCCACGGAGACGACGGTGAACACGAGCGTGTTGCGGACGGCCCGCCAGAAGGTCGCGTCCTCCCAGACGGTCACGAAGTTCGCGAAACCGACAAATTCATAGCTGCTGGGATTGTCGAGATAGGCATCGGTAAAGGCGAAGAACACCGTGCGGCCCAGCGGCCAGATGGCGACCGCCAGCAAGATGACGACAAGCGGGGCCACGAAGAGCCATGCTACGCGCGTTTCGGCGCGTCGGGCGCGGTCCGTCGGCGTCATGCAACCTCCTCCGCCACCCGGTCGGCTGGCCTGTGGTCGAGCCGCTGGCCATCCCTGTCGAAGAGGTAGAGATTGCCCGCGCGCCAGCCAACATGGACGGTCTGTCCCGGCAAGAACGCAGGTGGCGCGCCAGAGCCTCGAACGGTCCAGATCAGCCCCTCGCCGATGCGGACATAGCAGAGGAACTCATGGCCGAGGTCTTCCGCTCTCTCGAAGGTGCTCTCGATCGTATCGGAGCCCGGTTGGGCCGACAGCGTCAACGCTTCCGGCCGCAGCCCGATCTCGCTCACCGTGGTGCCCGTGGCCAAGCCAGGCGTGTAGGAAAACCCGCCTGGCCCCGCCAGCCGGCCATCGGTCAGCAAAGTCGGCGCGAAATTCATCTTCGGGCTCCCGAGAAAGCCGGCGACGAAGCGGGTCGCGGGGCGATCGTAGAGTTCGCGAGGTGTGCCTACCTGTTCGACCTTGCCGTGATTCAAGACGACGATCCGATCGGCGAGTGTCATTGCCTCGGTCTGGTCATGGGTCACGTAGATCATCGTCGCCTTGACCTCGGCATGCAGCTTGGCGATTTCGAAACGCATCTCGGTGCGCAGGTCCGCATCAAGGTTGGACAGTGGTTCGTCGAAGAGGAAGACTTCCGGATCGGCGACGAGCGCGCGGCCGATCGCAACGCGCTGGCGCTGGCCGCCGGAAAGCTGGCGCGGCTTGCGCTCCAGGAGATGACCGATCTTCAGCATGCCGGCGACCGCCTCGACCCTGCGCATGATCTCCGCCTTGCCGATCCGTGCCGTCTCCAGGGCGAAGCTGATGTTGCGCGAGACATTCATGTGCGGATAGAGCGCGTAGGACTGGAAGACGAAGGAAATGCCGCGCTTCGAGGCCGGGACATCCGTCACTTCATCGCCGCCGATCAGCACGGCGCCGTCCGAAACCGGCACGAGGCCCGCGATCAATCGCAGGAGGGTGGATTTTCCGCAGCCCGAGGGGCCCACGAAAACCACGAATTCACCGTCGCCGATCTCCAGGTCGACATTGCGGATGATGTCATAGACGCCGAAACTCTTGCTGACGTTTTTCAACGTAACGGACGCCATATGCTCTATCTCCGATTGTCGGCCGCGGCATGGTCCGCGAGGATGTCGTGGCTTGCTGCGGCCAGCACGATGCTTGCGGGCCAATCCGCATCGAAGCCGGCGGCACTGGTGACCCGCCGAAACGCTTCGCGTTTTTCCCTCCCCCAGAGCAAAAGCATGCAATGGCGAGCCGACCGGATCGTCTGCAGCCCAACGCTGACGCCATGCCGCGGCACGGCGTCGAGGTTTTCGAAGGCAGGGAAGGTCTTCAGATTGTCGATCCGCGTCTGCTCGGCCAACGTCACAATGCGCGTGAGGCTGCTAAGTCCGCTGCCCGGCGGATTAAAAGCGACATGGCCGTCGCCGGATCCGGAGGCGACCAGAAAGCAATCGATGCCGCCGGCGTCCGCTATTCGCTTGTCATAGGAGGCCGGTTCGTCCACGTCGGGAAACCAGACGTTCTCCGACCGAATCCGGAACACTTGCGGCAGGACCGCATTTATCGGCGCGACGATCTCCCGCTCAGCGAAGCCGCGGCAGGAAAAATGCGCGGACGGATCGGCAAGACGAAGCCGTCCGCCGCCATCTTCGCTCGCATATTCGTCCATCATCACAAGCACGAGATGCGAGAGGTCCAGGGGCTCTCTCCGCAGTGCTTCGGCGAGTGCCGCATAGACGGGTCGCGGCGTGCGCCCTGTCGGACATCCGAGGAGATAAGGCCTGCCCGCGGCCCTGGCTGCGCCCAGGCCCGCCAGAAGATGGCTTGCGGCATGATTTCCGATTGCTTCGGGCGTTTCGAACAGGCGAACGGTCACTCGAGATTCCTGCATTGTGGAGATTGATCCCGGCAGACGACCATGCCCGCCGGGACCTTCGATGTCAGTCGGTCGCCTTCACGTCGCGTTCGATGCGACGGGCCATCTGCTCGACCGTTCCCGCAACGTCATCGGCGCCCGAAATGATCTCGTGGACGGCGCGGTAGAAGGTCCGCGAAACACGGTTGTAGTTCTTGCCCGTGACGGCCGAGGGACGTGCCACGGACTCCTCGAAGGCAGACTTTGCCATGGCAAGGAACGGGATCTTCGCCAGCACATCCTTGTCCTCGTAAAGGGCCGCGACAGTCGGATTATAGCCACCTTCAATCGCCCGCATCTTCTGGTCCTCAAGGCCAACCATATAGCGCAGAAGGTCCGCAGCGATGTCCTGCTTCTTCGAGTACTTCGAGACGCCGAGATAGGCCGTGCCGAGCGCGCCGCTGGAGCCCTCGCCGGCTGCACCCACCGGCAGCGCCATCACGCCGACCTTGCCGACGAGGCCGGCGCCTTCCGCCTGGGAGGTTCCCCAGACATAGGGCCAGTTGCGGTGGAAGACGGCGTTGCCACTTTCAAAGATCGCACGCGACGCCTCCTCGTCGTAGTTCAACACGCCCTGCGGCGAAATGGTGCCGATCCAGTCGCGCGCCCGCGTCAGCGCCTCGACGGCCTTCGGATTGTTGATGGTGACTTCACCGTCGTTGGAAATGATCGTGCCGCCACCGCTCGAAGCGATCCACTCGAGTGCGTCGCAAGTGAGGCCCTCATAGCTCCTTCCCTGCCAGACGTAGCCCCAGATGTCGGGACGACCGGCCGCCCGCTCTGCATCCTGGACCTCCTTGGCCGTCGCGGTCAGTTCGTCCCAGGTCTTCGGCGGCTGCTTGCCGTACTTTTCCAGAAGGTCCTTGCGGTAGAACATCAGGCCGGTGTCGATGTAGAAAGGCATGGCGACAAGCTTGCCTTCAAGCCGCGCCGCGTCGGTCGCCGAGGAAAAATGCGCCTTCACCTCGTCTTCGGGCACCAGCGGCGCAAGGTCGGCAAGGTGATCCTTGAACATGCCGAGCCAGATCACGTCGACATAGAGCACGTCGACGTCAGCGGAATTGGCGGCGAAGAGCTGCTGGTAGATCGGGATCGCATCGTCGAGGTTCTGCGGCATGCGATTGATCTTCACCTCATGGCCCGAGGTTTTCGACCATTCCGCTGCTCCCTTTTCGCAGAGCTCGTAATCGGTTGCCGAGCAGAACATCGAAACGGTCTCGGCGCGCGCCGAAACGGCCGATATCGATGCCATCAGGGCGGCCGCGCCGGCCAGGAGTCCCAGTTTATATCTTGCCATTGTTCCCACCTTTGTTTTGCACTGGACGCTGCTATACGGGAGCCCTCGCTCGCCTGTATTTCGGAATGTCGTCGAGATAGGGAAGATTGCGGCCACCATAGCCGGTGACGGCGAGCGAACCGCAGATGACGCCAATCTCGAGCGCGGAACAGAAGTCTGGTTCGCTCAGGAGGCCGTGCACGAAGCCGGCATTGAAGCAATCGCCTGCGCCCGTCGTGTCGAAGACCTCGACCGCAAGTGCCGATACAGCGTATCGCCGACCCTCGTGCATCGCGATCGCCCCCTCCCCGCCGCACTTGACCACGACGGTCGGGCAGAGTTCGGAGAGAAGCGCCAGGGCACCCTCCACATCCGCGGCACCGGTCAGGTCGACCGCCTCCTTGGCATTGGGCAGGAACACGTCGATCGACGACAACGCCTCCCGCATCGAAGGCGTATCGAGCGTCATGTCGATATGCTGGCAATCCGAGCAGACCAGGACGCCGAGAGCACGCGCCTCTTCGATCAGAGCAAGGCGCTCGGGGTCCAGCGAGAAACCTTGCAGCAACAGGACGCGCGGCTTGAGGCGCCGAAGTTCTTCGCGTGCAATCAGTCCCTCCGGTTCTTCCGAATAGCTCATGAAGCCGCGGTCGTGCGAAAGCGAAAAGGCGGCACTGACGCGCCTGAGCGGCCGGTCGACCATCTGGAAGAGGTCTGTCGGTATGCCTTCCCGCCGCGCTTCGTCGACGATCATACGGCTGAAGATGTCGTTGCCGAAGGTGCACCACCAGCCGGCCCGGGTGCCGAGGCGGGCAAGCGCAAGCGCGGTGGAGAACGACGCCCCCGGAAGCCAGTCGAACTCCTTCGCCCAAATATCCGTCCCGATCGTCGGCGCACCGGGCAGGCCGCGGAAGATCATGTCGAAATAGTATTCGCCGATCACCACGACCTCGAAGGCCGGTCGGTCGTTCGGTTCACTCAATGCCATTCTCCCGTGTGGGCTGCGTGCGCGGCGAGATATTCGTCCACGAGCGGCTCTGCGCGGGAATAGGACAGAACCAGCGGATGCGCCATCAGCGCCTCGATCGCTGTCTGCCGGTCGCGCTGGAGGATCGCGCGGATCGCGAGCCGTTCGTAGCGCTTCACGTTGAGGATCAGTTGCGCCTGCGATTCCGGCATCTTTCCGATCGGCAGCGGCTTGATGCCCGCCTTGTCGACGACGCAACTCACCTCCACGACATCGTCATCGGCGAGCCCTTCGATCGCACCCTCGTTGCGCACGTTCAGGCCGCTATAGCAGGGCACGCCGGTCTCCAGCGCGTCGATGAGATTGAGCGCGACGCCGGCATAGCCCTCCCCCTCCTCGCCGGTCTCGCCGTGCGTGGGATGATCCGAGACCTGGTCGGCAGCCTCCATGCTCGGCGCGTCCTCAAAGGCGTAGTGCATATAGGTGGCGTTTCGCCGGCGCTCGTAGGCGTAGTAGGCGGAGAGGGCCGCATCGGCATCGCTGTCCAGATCCATCCTGCCGAGGCGCGCCATGAGTGCGGCGTTCAGGTCCTTGACCTCCTCGCCGCGCGTGCGCGCATCCGACTTCAGCGCCTCCACAGCGCGTTCCGCGTAATAGTAGTAGTAGAGATATTCGTTGATCCAGTTGCGCTGGCGGCGGATCAGCCTGGGATCGAACATCCGCTGCGACGTAGCCTTGAGGAAAGCCTCGTCGTCGAGCAGCGGCTGCAGCACTTCCTTGCCGTTCAGCGTTGCGCCACGGGTAAAGGAGAGATGGTTCAGCCCGTAGACTTCGGCATGGACATCGTTCTGCGGCACCTTGAACCAGCGCGCAAGCGCCTCCTGGGCCCCGTTCGCGCCGTCGCAGATCCCGATGGTGCGGTGATAACCGGAGTCCTGGAGTGCCTGTGCTACCAGGCCGGCCGGGTTGGTGAAGTTGAAAAGCCAGGCGTCGGGGCTCCGCCGCTTCAGGATCTCGGCATAGCGAAGGATTACCGGAATGCTGCGGAGCGCCATGGCGAAGCCGCCGGGACCGGTGGTCTCCTGGCCGAGCACGCCATGGGCAAGCGCGATCCGCTCGTCCTTGATGCGCCCGTCCTCGTCTCCAGGACGGACGGTCGTGACCACATATTTCGCGCCGTCGAGCGCGCGCTCGGCATCGGGCGTCATGGTTATGCGCACCGGCGATTGCACGCGCCGGGCCACTTCCTGACTGACCCGCCCGAAGAGCTCCAGCTTGTTCTCGTTGATATCCTGAAGGCAGATCTCGGTCAGCCCGCTCTTTTCCGCGCGCCTGAGCGCCGAACCGACAAATAGGGGGGCGCGGACACCACCGCCGCCGATCAGGGTAAGTTTCATGTCATGCTCCGCCGATTAAGACGACACGATCACTACTGGTTATAACCAGTTATGTCAACTATGATTGCCGTCTCTCTCCGCGTGCATCTTCGCGGCTATGCGGGCGTTTCACCGGACGACATTTGCGTGTATTTGCAATAATCAAGCGGCCTCGATCACAAACCAGGAACCTCAATGTCGGCGTACGGCGACCAACGCAGCGAATCCCTGATAGAGCGCAATCACCCCGATCCGCTTTATGTCCAATTGCGCAATCTGCTGAAGGCAAAGATTGATCAGCGCGAATGGGCGACGAATGAGAAGCTTCCCTCCGAAAGGGAGTTGGTGACGCAATATGGCGTCAGCCGCATAACCGTGCGCCAGGCTTTGAAGGAACTTGAACATCTCGGCTATCTCCAGAGCCGACCGGGCAAGGGCATCTACGTGTCGGAGCCGAAACCGAGCTATGAGCTGGAGATCGTCAGGAGCTTTACGCAAACGGCAATCGAGAACCGGTTGCGACCAGGCATGCGTCTTCTGACAGGCGAAGTGATCAAGGCCGGCGAAGAGATCGCGCGGTCTCTTTCTCTGCCGGTCGGCTCCGAGGTGGTTTATCTGGAGCGATTGCGGCTGCTGAACGACCTGCCGGTCGTCGTCCAGCGCGACTGGTTTTCTGCGGCAATGACGCCCGGCATTCTCAAGCTCGATTGGTCGGCGGAGAACCGTTCGCTCTACTCGGAATTCGAACAAACCTACGGCGTGTTCCCGGCTCGCGGGCAATCGACAGTCAGCGCACGGCTCGCGACAGACGCGGAGGCCGCGCTGCTACAAATGGAAATTCCGGCTGCGGTCCTTACTCTCGATCAAGTTGCCTATGATGCAACCAACCGAACCGTCAACATCAGCGCGGCAGCCTATCACCCGCTCCGTTACCCTTTGACGCTGACGCAGATGAATCAACGGCGATAGCGAAACGCCTCCTATGCCAATCCGCGGCCAGTCGCATCGTCATCCAACCACAGGGCACGGACACGCTCGGGCTGTGAAAGCGCCCTTGCACCCGCGACATTGGCGAAACGAACGATTGGTCCGCACCTGGAGTGGCCGGCGCGAGCGATGGTGTTGAGGGTCATACCGGACCAAAGAAGACCAAACTGAAGAGCAAATGAAAAGCCGAAGAACGCTTGCGGCAGTACTGGCGCTCATCGCAGCAGCGGCCTTTCAGCCGTCCGCTGCCGCACCAAGGACACAGGAGCAGATCATGGCAGATCTGGCTGCAGGCAAGAAACCTGCCCTCAAACCTGAAATCTTCCTGAGCCTAGCAGGACGCGCGATCTCGGTTGGAATGTACTGTCCGGATGCGGAACCGAACATGTCCTACATTCAGGGCGTCAGTGACGGCGCCGGACTGGCCATCGACTTCCATCCAGTCTTTCGCGATTCCTTCGACAGGGCACAAGAAGAGGTCAAGCAGCATGGTGAGGACCTGTTTTGCGAAACCTACATCAAGCTACTGAGTGCGAGCGGAATGCCGATCCTTATGCCCAGAGTGACGCCTCTGCTCGGTAGCAAAGGGAGCAAGTAGGGGCGGGCACCCAAACCGTCTTGGTGCGTGTGGCATTGGAAATCGAGGCCGGTCCCTCGCCGTGTTCGAAACACATCTGCCCGCAACGCGCGCTGCAGTGACCAGGGTCGGCCTCAATTCTCCGCGCCCCCTCGGATGTGCGCAAGCGATAGTCGACCTATTTCAGCTGGCCCACGCTTTGCCTCATGCCGCCGCGAGCGCCTCACGCGATGCGCCGTTCGTGCGGACCAGCGTCCGAGCGACGATGTCGTGGTTGAGCCACAGTACAGGGCCTGACGGCTCCGAGCTCTCACCAAAGATCAGCTGCCCGACCGCCTCTACGACCAGCCGGCTCAAGAGATCGGAGATCAGCGCCTTACCGTCCTTGTGCATCGCGGTGATCTCGCTGGAGGTCCCGATCGCGAGGTCGGATTGGCCAGGACTGTTGGGCATCGGCCAAGCCGAAAAATCGTAGAAGGGCCGCATCACGTCACTGGTCTGCATATCGGCAATCTTCCGAAGGACGTCCTCGACCGTGTACTCCTCCGCCAGAAGATCCTGGCACGCCTGCCACTGTGCTTCGACCCAGTCACCGCCGCCCTCTTTCTTCAGCGCGAGCAGCAACGGAATGAGCGGCAACTCGATGCCGGCAAAGACGTCGGATGAATTGGTGCGGATTTCGGGGCAGTTGTAGACCGTTGCCTTGATGCCCGAAGCCCAGGCTTCCTGCGCAATCCGCTCGAGGCGCATCTTGGCATAGCCTTGCGTGTAGTTCGTATAGGTCTGCCACCGATACTCGCCCGACACGAGTATGCCCGTGCCATGGTAACCGAAGGCCGAATAGCGAACCTGACCGCCGGACGCCTCGACGCGCGCGCGGATCCCGGCGCTCAGATCAATCAGATGGCGGAATGTATTGGCCGAAACTTCGTCGAAGTTCTGGAGGATGAGCTTGCCCAAATCGCTGTCGAGCAGCGTCTGGGACGACATGTGGCGGGCGCCACGGCCCTTGTAGATGCGATTGGCGATGACCATGAACACCTTGGCCTTCGGGATGCCGCCGGCCATGGTGTGGGCAAAGTAGACGTTCCTGCCATCCGGGATCATGCCGTCGAGGATGCGCATGACCTCAGACAGGGACGTCCTGAACCGCTCGACACCGACTTCCCGGCATCTTTCGATGTGTGACCAATCAAGCTTGTCGGCTTCCCAGCTTTCGAGCGTCATGTTCGCGAGCAAATCGGTTGGCGTGGGTCCACCCGCCGGTGCGTCAAGGTCGAAGCCGGCCATCAGCGGCACGTTGATGATCTTGCCGCCGATCCGGGCTTCCGCCGCGGCGAGTTCCTCATCATTGAGCGGCCGCAGCGCGTTGTTTTCGTCTCGCCGCCCGACCGTGATTCCGACAATTTCCATCCCGGCCTTCCTGGCCTGATCGACCAGATGGGTGGCGTAACCGCGATCAAAAAGCTCGCCGAACAGAACGAAGACGTCGCCCTTGCGGAAGATGTTCGTCTGCGGGAACTGCGTCAACGGGATCGGACTTTTCATGTTGCCGGTTCTCTCGAAGCTGGTCGCATGGCAACCGTAAAATACTTTGAGATACACCACTGCCGTGTTCCGCAGAGAATAGGAAGTGACATTCAGTTTCGTTGCAACGCAAAACGTGAGCGGTCGAAAGTGCCTGGACACTGCATGAGGAAGCTCGATGAACGCGTCGGCGCAAGAACCAGCGGGAGAACGTGTGCGTCCCTGTCACTTGAAATGAGCGTATCAAACGGCGGCGGCAGGAGGCCCCTGCCCTCCTTCGCGCGCCTGATCGGTCCAAAGAACGCGGGCGAGATCAGCTTGTCTTACTCGGGTCCGTACCGAACCAAAATCTTGACTCAGATTTCGCCTTGACATCCGGGAAATGAGACATCACTCTCATAACTAAGATATCAGTTTGCGAAAAGATATGTCTCAGATTGTCGAAATCCCCGCCTTGCCCCTGGAAGAATTGCTTCGCACGTTTCCGAAGGAGGGGCCGGGCAACACCACGGCCAAAGTCTATCGGTTGCTTCGACAATTGATCGTCGAGGTCCGGCTTCTGCCCGGACGGGCGCTACCGGAAAAGGAAGTGGCCGCGATCCTCAACGTCTCCAAGACCCCGGTGCGCGAGGCGATCATCCGGCTATCCGAGGAGGGCCTGGTCAAGGTCGTTCCGCAGGGCGGCACCTTCGTCGCGACGATTGAGGTACAGCGCTACATCGAGGCCTGCTTCATTCGTTTTCGCCTTGAATCCGGGGCGGCGGCGGAGGCCGCCAAGAGACATACGCTGGAAGATCTTGGACGGTTGGAACTCTCTCTCAACCAGCAGATCGAGGCTGTCGCAAGCGAAGACTACACGCGCTTCTTCGAGCTGGACGAAGACTTTCACCGGGCGATCTTTTCGACGGCGCGGCTCGGCGGCGTCTGGGCCTTCGTCAATCAGGCCAAGGGCGAGATAGACCGTATGCGCCATCTGAAGATGGTGTTCGGCGTGCGCAGGACAGGCGAGGTCATCCACGAACACCGCGATATCGTCGATGCGATAAGGGCCGCATCTCCGGACGAAGCGGTGGCCGCGATGACCCGGCATCTTGGCTCTCTCGAGGCCAAGATCACGGAGCTTTCACGCGATCCGAAGCTGTGGAGCTACATCGAATCGATCAATGCAACCACAACAGAAAAACGGAAACCACGGCGCAGCCTGACCTGAGGAAGGCGCCGTCGGGAGGAAAGCTGAAATGTCTGCAGTGGAATTGAACGACGTAGTGAAACGCTACGGCGCACTCGAAGTCGTGCACTCTGTAAACCTGAATGTCGAACGCGGGGAGTTCGTCGTTCTCGTCGGGCCGTCGGGATGCGGCAAGTCCACGACCTTGCGGATGGTGGCGGGTCTGGAGGAGATTTCCGGCGGAACGGTCTCGATCGGCGGGCGGCTCGTCAACCGGGTCGCGCCAAAGGACCGCGACGTAGCGATGGTGTTCCAGAACTACGCGCTTTATCCCCACCTCAATGTCGCTGAAAACATCGCGTTCGGCCTGCGGGTAAGGCGGGAAAAGAAGGACGTGATCGAAGCGGCCGTCAAGGAAGCGGCCGCTATCCTCGACCTCACGCCTTACCTTGCACGCAAGCCCGCGGACCTGTCCGGTGGCCAGCGGCAGCGTGTCGCCATGGGACGGGCGATCGTCCGCAAGCCGCAAGTCTTCCTGTTCGACGAGCCCTTGTCGAACCTCGACGCCAAGCTTCGCACCCAGATGCGCGCGGAGATCAAGCGGCTTCACAAACGCATGGGCGTCACCAGCATCTACGTCACCCACGACCAGATCGAGGCGATGACGCTGGCAGACCGCATCGTCGTCATGAACGGCGGCCGCGTCGAACAGGTCGGCACACCGATGGAGCTTTTCCTCAAACCGGCCAATGCCTTCGTTGCAAGCTTTCTCGGTTCACCACCGATGAACCTCCTGCGCGCAACAGTCGTCTGCGTGGACGGCGAGCCGATGGCGCGCATAGACGCCGCCGACCCGGAAGCCGCCCTCCTCAGATTACCGAAGGCAATCGGCACATCCCTGCGCGCCGATCAACGTATCCTGGTCGGCCTCCGGCCCGAGCACGTCGCGGTCGGCAATGACGCGAGCGGGGACGTCCAGGAAATCGCCGCGACAGTCGACCTCGTAGAGCCGCTTGGGTCCGAGGCTCTGCTGCATACCAGGATTTCCGGCCAACCGATCGTCGCCAAGATCGAAACGCCCGCCGATGTCGAGGCGCTCTCGCAAATCGGCAGGCTGCAGATACCGGTGGGTCGCCTTCATGTCTTCGACGCCGAGAGCGGCAAAGCCGTCAACGGTCATGCGTGAGGCGAGGATGACATCGATGATCGCTGGATATTTAAAGCGCCTTGGCGAGGACCTCCGGAAAGACTGGCAACTTTACCTGCTCATCCTTCCGATGCTCCTTTGGATTGTGCTCTTCCTCTACAAGCCCATGGAAGGGCTGCAGATCGCATTCAAGGATTTCAGCCCGTTCCGCGGTATCGCCGGAAGTCCCTGGGTGGGTCTCGAGAATTTTCGCACCCTGCTTGGCGACCAGATCTTCATCCGCGCATTCGTCAATACGATCACCATCAGCGGCCTCGGGCTGATCTTCGCCTTCCCCGTACCGATCGTGCTCGCCATCATGTTCAACGAGCTTCAGAGCGAGTTGGGCCGCAGGTTCTCCCAGACCATCGTCTACCTGCCCCACTTCATCTCGGTGGTGATCGTCGCGGGCATCGTAATCAACCTGCTGTCTCCGACGACCGGCGTGGTCAATCTCATTCTGTCGAGCCTCGGTCTCGACCGGGTCTATTTCCTCACCCAGCCGGAATGGTTCCGCACGATTTTCATCGGCTCGAACGTCTGGAAGGAAGCAGGCTTCGAATCGATCGTCTATCTCGCGGCAATCGCCGGCATCAGTCCGACGCTCTATGAATCGGCCCGGGTCGATGGCGCGTCGCGCTGGCAGATGATGTGGCGCATCACGCTTCCATGCATCCTCCCGACGATCATCATCATGCTGATCATCCGCATCGGCAACCTCGTCGAGGTCGGGTTCGAGTACATCATCCTGCTCTACCAGCCGGCAACCTACCGCACCGCCGACGTCGTCTCGACCTATGTCTACCGGACGGGTCTGCAGGGTACGCAGTACGACCTTGCCACCGCCGCCGGCCTCTTCAATGCGGTCATCGCCTTCGCTCTCGTCTTCGCAGCCAACCGGATCAGCCGGAAGGTTTCGACAACCTCGCTCTGGTGATCGTCATGGCCAGCTTCAATCTCTATTCCCGCGGCGACCGGATCTTCGGATATGCGAACGCAACCCTGATCGGGCTCTTCGTCCTCTCGACGCTGTACCCGTTCATCTACATCCTGTCAGTGTCGATCTCATCGGGTGCCGCGGTCACCTCGGGGCAGGTCGTGCTTTTGCCGAAAGACCTGACACTTGCTGCCTACGAGTTCGTTCTTTCGGATCGGCTCTTCTGGATAGCCTACGGCAATACCTTCATCTACACCTTCGGGGGTACGGCCGTCAGTCTCGCGATCATGATCCCCGGCGCCTACGCGTTGTCGCGTGCCCGGCTCAGGGGGCGCAAGATCCTCAACCTGATGGTGGCGTTCACCCTGTGGTTCAACGCCGGCATGATCCCGTTCTTCCTGAACATGCGGGATCTCGGGCTGCTCGATTCGCGCTTCGGCATCATCATCGGCTTCGCCTGCAACGCCTTCAACGTCATCCTGCTACGCAACTTCTTCGAGGCCGTGCCGAAATCCTTCGAGGAAGCCGCCAAGATGGATGGCGCCAGCGAGTTCCAGCTGCTTTGGAAGGTTTTCATCCCCTTGTCCAAACCGGCGATCATCACGGTCGCGCTGTTCTGCATCGTTTCCAGGTGGAACAGCTACTTCTGGGCCATGGTGCTGTTGCGCGGCGAGGAGAAGATACCGCTTCAACTCTACCTCAAGCGCATCATCGTCGATCTCACGGCCAACGACGAGTTTGCAAGCAGCCTGCTCACGTCTCGTTACTCGTTCGAGACCGTCACCGCGGCGATCATGATCGCTTCGATCATTCCGGTGCTGCTCATTTATCCAAGCATCCAGAAATACTTCAACAGGGGCATCACCCTTGGTGGAGTGAAAGAATAACGGCCGTCTCAGTCAATTCTGTTTAAGGAGGAGAATGGAATGAGATATTTTCGAGACACGCTGGCGTTGCTCGCCACCTGTGCGTTGCTGCAATCCGGCCCTGCCTATGCGCAAGACGCCTCAACGAAGATTACAGACGATCCGCTAGAACTGACGATCCATTTCCATTTCCGCGACAAATACGTCTACACGGAAGACTGGCCTGTCGAGAAGAAGGCGGCCGAATGGACCGGCATCCACGTGAAGAATGTCGCCTCGCTCGCAACCAGCAGCAGCCGCGATGCGTTCAACTTGCTGATGGCCTCCGGCAATCTGCCGGACATCGTTGGCGGCGACGTCACCGGCGGGCTTAAGGACGATTTCATCCGCTATGGCATGGAGGGCGCCTTCATGCCGCTGGATGATCTGATTAAGGAGAACGCCCCCAACCTCAAGAGGTTCTTCGACGAGCATCCGATCGTGCGCCAGGCAATCAGCGCGCCTGATGGTCACATCTACTTCATCCCCTATGTGCCCGAGGGCGAATTTTCGCGTGCCTGGTTCATCCGCCGGGATTGGCTCGACAAGCTGGGCCTGAAGGTTCCGGAAAACGTCGACGAGCTCTATGCCGTTCTCAAGGCGTTCCGCGAGAAGGACCCGAACGGCAACGGCAAGAAGGATGAGGTTCCCTACTTCGCACGCGAGCCGATCGAAGCGGTGCGGCTGATCAACATGTGGGATGCCCGCGTGTCCGGCTCGGAACGCTATGGCGATTTCATGATCGAAGACGGCAAGGTTGCGCATCCCTGGACGACACCGACCTACAGGACCGGTATCTCCAAAGTTGCGCAGTGGTTCAAGGAAGGCCTGATCGACACGGAGGTGTTCACCCGTGGCGCTCGGGTGCGTGAATACATGCTCGGCAACAATATCGGGGGCATGACGCACGACTGGTTCGCAAGCACGTCCAACTACACCGACGCTCTGAAGGACAGCATTCCAGGCATTAACTTCGCGCCGATGCTGCCGCCGAAGACCGTGTCCGGGAGACGCTTTGAGGACAGCCGGCGTGCGACCGTTCAGCCGGCAGGCTGGGCGATCTCCTATTCGAACCAGCACCCGGTCGAGACGATCAAGTACTTCGACTTCTGGTTCTCCGAAAAGGGCCGGATCCTGTCGAACTGGGGCATCGAGGGCGAGACCTACGACATGGTCAATGGCAAGCCCGTCTATAAGCAGACCGTCCTTCACAATCCCAAGCCGGTGAACGCTCAGATGTGGGAAATCGGCGCCGGCGTGCCGCGTGGCTATTGGGCCGCCTATGCCTCCGAGGAGCAATGGACGAACAAGATGGCTCTCGACGGGATCGCCATGTACGAGAAGGAACCAGGGCTTCTGCAGCCCGAGTTCACCGGCGTCTCCATGAACAGCGACGAGCGCGCCGTTTACGACAAGTACTGGCCGAGCCTTCTCACCTACATGATGGAAATGCAGCAGACCTGGGTCCTCGGAGCCCAGGATGTCGATGCCTCCTGGGACGGCTACGTCGCCCGCCTCGACCAGCTTGGCTACGCCAAGGTCACCGAGGTGATGCAGGCGGCCTATGATCGCCAATACGGAAAGAACTGACCCGATTACCGGGCGCGGCCGGTCCGCGCCCGCCTCTGTCACGTATTCAAAGGACGTCATTTCGATGCCCAAAGCCGCTGAAGCACCCCGCCTGCAATATCTCGACGAGCCGAAACCCGGGACCCTGACGATCGGCTATCAGCCGGCCGGCGACGCCTATGTCGAGAACCCGCCCCGGTTCAGCTGGCTGCCGGACCTGAACGACGATGCGCGCTATGTGGCGCGGATTTCCAGCGATGCGGGCTTTGCGCCGGAACGGACGCTGGTCTTCGACAATATTGCCTGGAACTTCTTCACCCCGGATACAACCCTTGAGCCCGGATCCTACTGCTGGTCGTTTGCTCTCTGGGACGATACCGAAAAGCGTGTCGCCTCCGATTGGAGCAGCGTGCGTGAATTCACGCTCAAGCCGGGACTGCCCGAGACGGCTTTGCCGCGCGCGACGGCGCGACGCAACACCATGGATCTTCGCCATCCCCGCCTGTGGCTCAATCCGGATGGCATCACCGATTTTCGCGGCCGGCTGAGCGGGGATCCCGACTGCTGCGGCTGGAAGACCTTCTACATGAACTCGGTGGAGCCGTGGCTCTCGCGGAGCCCGATCGCCGAACCGCTACGCTACCCGGACAATGTGCGCACCGCCAAGCTCTGGCGGCAGATGTACATCGACTGCCAGGAGGCGATCTATGCCATCCGGCACCTGGCGATTGCCGGCGTCATCCTGGATGACGCAGACATGATCGCACGGGCCAAGGACTGGCTGCTGTCAGTAGCGGCCTGGGATCCGCAGGGGGCAACGGCCCGCTCCTATAATGACGAGGCAGCGTTCCGCGTGGTGACCGCGCTCGCCTGGGGCTACGATTGGCTACACGATCATCTCGACGAAGACGAGCGAGAGCGGGTGCGTCGCGTGCTCCTTGCGCGAACACGTGAAGTCTCAGACCACGTGATCTGGCGCGCGCGCATCCACGTTTTTCCCTATGACAGTCACGCGGTGCGTTCGCTTTCGGCGGCCCTCACCGCCGCCTGTATCGCGCTCGCCGGCGAGGAAAAGGAAGCCGAGGGCTGGCTGGACTATACGGTCGAATTTCTCTTCACCCTCTATTCGCCCTGGGGCGACAGCGATGGCGGGTGGGCGGAGGGTCCGCACTACTGGATGACCGGCATCGCCTATCTGACGGAAGCCGCCAATCTCATCCGAAACTTCATGAAGGTCGATCTCTATCGGCGCCCGTTCTTCCAGAAGACAGGTGATTTTCCGCTCTACACGAAAGCGCCGGGCACGAAGCGAGCCTGCTTCGGAGATGATTCCACCCTCGGCGATCCACCCGGCCTCAAGGTTGGCTACAATGTCCGCCAGTTTGCCGGCGTCACCGGCAACGCCCATTACCAGTGGTATTTCGAGCGGCTGAAGGCGGATGCCGCCGGTACCGCCATGGAATTCTATAACTACGGCTGGTGGGACCTCAATTTCGACGAGCTGGTCTATCGGCACGATTACCCTGAAGTCGAGGCAAAGGCGCCTGCCGACCTGCCGCCGGTCAAGTGGTTCAGGGAGATCGGCTGGGTTGCGATCCAGAAACACATGGACGATCCCGATCGCCACGTCCAGTTCCTGTTCAAGAGCAGCCCCTTTGGTTCCTTGAGCCACAGTCACGGCGACCAGAACGCATTCCTGCTCTATGCCTTCGGCGAAGATCTGGCGATACAGAGCGGTTACTATGTCGCCTTCAACTCGACCATGCATCGCCGCTGGCGCCGGCAGACCATATCCAAGAACGCCATTCTCATAGGCGACAGCGGGCAATACGCCGAAGGCGACAAGGCGATCGGCAAGAAGGCGGGAGGTCGGATCACGGCGGTGCGTGAGGAGCCGACGCATGTCTTCATCAGCGGCGATGCCACGGCGGCCTATCGGGCGAACAATCCGCTGGTCCTGAGGGTCGAGCGAGACATCCATTTCGCCAGCAGCGACTTTCTCGTCATCGTCGATCGCGTCGAATGCGCCGAACCACAGCCCCTCAAATGGCTGTTCCACTCCGCCCATCCAATGGACGTCGGCAGCAATAGTTTCCGCCTGACCGGCAAGCGGGCAGGACTCTACGGGCAGTTCGTGTTTTCAACCGCAGGGCCGCCGCAGATACGCATGGTCGAAGGTTTCGAAGGCGTCGATCCGACCGAAATCGAAGGCCTGGCGACCCAGTATCACATCGAGGCAACGCTTCCGGCCGCCACCAAGCAGACGCTGGTGACGCTTCTCGTTCCCTATGCCCTCAGCGAACCTCGGCGGGTCTTTCACTTCGTCGACGACCAGGGCTTCAGCGCCGACCTCTATTTCACCGATGTCGACGACAACCAGCTGCGCATCGTCATCCCCAAAAACTTCTGATTGGAAAGGAAATGTCATGAACGGATTGAAGGACAAGGTCATCCTGGTAACCGGCGGCGGCCGCGACATCGGCAAGGCCTGCGCCGAGAGGCTCGCCAGCGACGGCGCAAAGGTCGCCATCACCTATTTTGGCTCGGCGGCTGGCGCCGAAGAATGCGTGAAGGTGATAGCGGCTTCCGGCGGCAAGGCGATCGCCATCAGGGCCGACATGACCGTGGCCGCCGATGCGCAAGCGGCTGTCGACAGTGCAGTCGCCGAGTTCGGTCGGCTGGACGGGCTTGTGCATGTCGCCGGCGGGCTTTTGGCGCGCAAGACCTTGCAGGACATGGACGAGGCGTTCTTCCGGCAGGTGATCGACGTCAATCTCACTTCACTCTTCAATGCATCCAAGGCGGCCGTGCCTGCGATGGCCGACGGTGGCGCGATCGTCACCTTTGCCTCGCAGGCCGGTCGCGATGGTGGTGGCCCGGGTGCGCTGGCCTATACTACCTCGAAGGGGGCGGTCATGACCTTCACGCGTGGCCTTGCAAAGGAACTCGGACCGAGGATCCGCGTCAATTCCGTTTGCCCCGGCATGATCTCCACGACCTTCCACGACACGTTCACCAAGCCGGAGGTGCGGGAGCGCGTCGCTGCCGCAACGCCGGTCAGGCGCGAAGGCCGATCGGAAGAGGTCGCCAACCTGGTAGCCTTCCTGGTCTCCGATGAGGCGTCGTTCATCACCGGCGCCTGCTACGATGTGAACGGCGGCACGCTGTTCTCCTGACATGGTCATGACAGTGCGATTTCCGATCCATGGCAAGCGCGTCGCTCTCATCGGCACGTCGCTTGTCCAGCAAAATCACCACGCAGGCGACAGGCACATCCACTCCTGCGCCAGAGGCTGGGCGACATGGGCGGAGGTTCTCTCCGCCGGCCAGCTCGACATCACCGTCTTTCACGATCCGCGCGTATTTCCCGGCTGGGAGCCGAGCGGCAGGGTTGGCGTCACCCGTGGTTTCGGCGGACTGAACGCGGGTGTCTCGGGCCAGAAGGCCCGGGACATCGCAGAGCGCCTCGAAGAGGTCTTGAAGCTCGATTTTGACCTGATCGTCGTCGATGCCGGCACGAACGACATGATGGTGGAGACAAAGGAAGTCATCCAGTCGATCCGCGAGGCCATCGTTGATCGGCTGATTGAAGCCGGAAAGACGGTGATCCTGCTGCCGATCCTTGCGCGGGGCACACAAAAATGGGTCGCCGGCGGATCGGAACGGGCAAAAGCACACTGGATCAACCAGAAGAGCCTCGCCTTCGCAGCCACAAGACCGCACTGCCACGTCTTCGACTGGAATTCCATCTGGATGGATCCGCATTCGGTCGATGGGGTGCCTTACGATGGTTTTTCCGACGACGGCACCCATTTCTCGGTGCCAGGCGGCTATGCGGTCGGCAAGGCATTGGCAGCTTACCTACGTGGGTTCCTTGCTCCGTCCGCTCTTCGCACTTGGGCGCAGGACGATCGTTTCGATGCCGTCAACAACCCGCTCGGCAACATCGTGCCCGATCCGCTTCTTGCCGATTGCAGGCCGCTGGCCGCTGGTCCGGCCGCTTCTCCGGGTTTGGCGGCCGCAAGTCGGACCATCTCCCGGCCCGACCGAGCGTCGAACTGGCAGGAGATCCGTGTGGCCGGCGGAGAATGTTTCGTCGACATCCTTCCGGGCGCCTTCGTCAATCCGTTGCCGGCAGGCGCCTGGGTGCAGGCAAGTGTGGAGGTGGATGTCGAGGCACATGACGGCTGGAGGGACATTTCTCTCATTCTGGAAGACGGTGCGCCGGAGGGCCTGGTTTCACAGGCGCTGGCTCCGTTTGATCTCGGCGACGGAAACCTCGCGGCCTTTCCCAAGGAGGCATGGTCAGGCGTCCTGAAGACACCGCCGATCAAGCTGAAAACGGCCACGCAAAATCTCCGGTTTGGCCTCAGCCTACAGGCTGTTCCATCTAAGCAGCCGGCAAGCATGCGGTTTTCGACACCGGAGCTACGCCAGGTCATGCAACCGCTGCGCCAATCACCTTGCATGTTCGAGTTCTCACGAACTCTGACGGCCTGAAGCCCGCCCAAATAGCGTCAGCGATCTACCGGACGATATGTGCTGAAAACAGGCCCGCAGGGATGTCGGGGTTGTCGGCATCGGTCACAAGCAGAAGCTTCACGAGGTCGCCTTCCTGTCTCGCATGTATACCTTCTATCTTGTGCGGGTACTCGAGTTGATCAAAGGCAAGGAGTTCCCCCCGTTTTCCAATGATGCCGATGCCAGCGCCGAGACACGGCCCGTCGAGGTAGGCATTCTCGGTATTCTCGGCGACAGCACTGAAAATCATCTCGCCACCGGGCAGTGATGCGGCGTCGGTGAAGCCGAACGGAGTTCCGCCAATGGCGCCCAAATCAAACCGGTCGACCGCACTGGGCCCGAGTGGATCAACTCGATCGTTCTCAAGAGCGTCCAACACCGCAGACAACGGATAGGAAACGATGGCGTTGTCCTTGGGACGCCTGTTGCCGCGCTGCAGCAACCGCAGCTCCTGGCCGACAATCGCCGCGCCCTCGATGTTGAGTTCGCCGAATTCCTTCGCAAGCGGATCAAGAATGAATGAAAGATCGACGCTCTTCGGAGGATCGACCACCGCGCCTTTCGCATCGAGACGGAGCAAGGCCCCTCGCTTGCGATTAGGCCGCGATCCTGAACCGACTGCAAACAGGGCGCCAAATGAAAAAGCGGCGCACGGAGGGATAAAGGTCAGCGCTTCCAAATCAGGCTTGCGCTTCTTTCGATCGCTTTTGGTCTCCGGCAATTCGCCGTCGAACAAGCGGATCAAGTGACCCGGCCCTGAGCCGCGAGCCGGAAACACTCCCAGATGCAGTTCATCATCGGCGATCACATACAGCGCAGCATCAAGGCATACGAGCCCGCTTGCGGCGCTCAAGTGCGAGGTTCGGAAAGATGAGTTCGCAACGATGTCGAGGTCGCGCAACTTCTCAAGCTTCGTCATGATCAGGTCGCTTCGTTGAGGTGAGTAGAGCTAATTTCCAGAGCGTGGGTAGCATAGAGGCCGGCAATACGCTGCCCTGTACGGGCGTCCGCCCAATCAACTTACCTCTGCATCGACGCATTGTCCTCCTTCAGGCTGCCTGCTAATCGGTTCGTCGGGTTCGGCCCGAAAGTCGCGATCCAAGAGCGCTGCGCCCGCAGCCAACGCAACCTCGGAAAACAAGATAATGCCAGTCGTCGCCTCCTATCTTTATCGTTCTGGCATGCGCGCAGAAGAAGTACCGCTCACCACCAAACCGTTCGAGGCTTCCGGCGACGCGTTCGCGTGGATCGGCTTGACTGACCCCACCGCTGACGAGATGGCCTATCTCCAGGCGATGTTCGGCCTGCATTCCCTCGCCGTAGAGGACGCTCTCAACGGCAATCAGGTGCCGAAAGTCGACATTTACGGCGACCAGTTGTTTGTCATCGTCAAGACGGCCCACCTTGAGGGCGACAAGATCGCATACGGCGAAACCTGCATATTCGTCGGAAAGCACCACCTGATTTCCGTCCGCCATGGATCTGCCCGCTCCCACAAGGAACTGCGTCTGCAGCTCGAACAATCCCCGAAGCTTCTGGAACACGGCCCCGATTATGTCCTCCATGGCATTATCGACTTCGTCGTCGACGGTTACCTGCCGGTGGTGGAAACGCTCGAGGACAAGGTTCTGGAGCTCGAGAAACACGTCCTCGTATCGTTCCTGCAGCCCGAGCAGATCAGGCGCATCTTCCGCATGCGTCGTCACGTCATCCGCTTTCAGCGCGTTCTCGGACCGATGGGGGAAGTTGTGGGAAAGCTGACCCACCTCGAGCTGCCATGTATCGACGATAATGCCAAACCGTTCTTCAAGGACGTCTACGACCACGTCAGGCGCGTGGAAGGTCTGGTCGGCGGCCTTCGCGAGATCATGACGTCGGTATTTGAAGCCTCCAATCTGCTGGAACAGCAGCGCCAAGGAACGATTACACGGCAGCTGGCGGCCTGGGCAGCCATTCTCGCGGTGCCGACTGCCATCGCCGGTATCTACGGGATGAACTTCGAAAACATGCCGGAGCTTGCCACGCGCTATGGCTATTTCGCCGTCCTCGGCGTGATTGCGACGCTTTGCACGATACTCTACTGGCGTTTCAAGAGGTCCGGCTGGCTGTAACAGAACGCGTTTCTGCCCGCCGCTCAAGCAAGGTCTGCTGGCGGGTTGCCGCCTTGCCGAGGGCGGCGTCCGCCAGTCACCCCAGTCAGCCGGCTCTTGCGTTCGAAAGCTGCCGGGAGAAACGCCTGCAGTGCATGTCCATCCGGTCCATCCGGGGCGCGCTCTCTGTTCAAGCAGCATTCGGGATAAATCCCCGCTCCGTCGAGAAGACTTGCCTCGCCAACGAATTCGGACGCGCGTGGCTTGAAAAGCCGGGGCACATACATGAGCTTCCCACTTGAGCCCGAGGCAGCCGGAGAGTTGCCGCCAGATTTCGCCTCGACGAACGGGACGTTGCGCTCGACAGAGTTCCCGTCTGCCGGCTTTTCGGCGACCTGCACCCCGATTGGCCGATTGATGCCGCGGAGGCCGCGGCCCTTCCGCAGAACTGACGCCATGAGAAACGCCATGTCATCTCCGCCCAGGGCGGCGCGCCCTACATATTGCACACGGACGGAAGCTGTACCGCGACGCTTCAGATCCAGCATGTCTGCCGCCTTGCTGGAAACATCGATCGTACGCCCTTTGCGGTAAGGACCACGATCATTGACACGCAAGATGACCGACGATCCGTTTTCGAGATTGGTCACCCGCACGTAGCTGGGCAAGGGCAGCGTCGGATGCGCGGCGGAAAGGCGACCCGCGTCGTAAGTCTCGCCATTTGCGGTCGGCCGCCCTTGAAACACCCGACCGTACCATGAGGCAACGCCGCTTCGATCGTAGCTCGGCTCTTCCTTCGGATAGTAACGCTTGCCTTTGACCACATAGGGCTTGCCGACGACATATTGGCCGGCACGCTTTGAGGTTTGACCGGAAGCAACTCGCACGCTCGCATCGACGCGATGCTGCGTGGTGGGAGAATACGCCTTCATTCTATTCATGTCGGGCGTTGATGTGGTGGTGCACGCGCCACCGCAAGCACAGAACATCCCGATCGCCAACCAGCGAATGACTTTGACGGTCGCACCTACTTCATCTCCCATCCCATCCACCATGGACGGCAACTGGCGACGCGACCGCAATGCGAAGTGGATACGCGTGACAGGCGGCACAGCAGCTAAGTGCTGGTCGACACTAGGCGCAATCTGGGGCGTGCTTGGTCCGCTCCATCTGTGATACCTTTCTAGAATGCGGCCTTGAGCGAATGGTTCCGATCCTCCCGTCTGCAGGGAGATCCTATCAAGTGGCGGCGCCTCCACGATTAGGCCCACGAGAGGTCGCTGCGATCGGCTCACTTGGCCAGAAGGCCAGCGCTTCTTCGATCATCGCGATCCGGCAATGGAAAGGTGGCTTGGCGCCGATAAGCTCTGGAGCCAGGCTATCGGCTAGACGACCAGCTCTTCGGCAGCCCGTCTGGCCGCAAGTGCTTTCTCAGTGCCGCGATGCGAAAGATGGCGTTGGCGGCTCCGTAGCCGCCATAGCCGCGTCTTTCGACGATCTCGAAGAAGAACCCTTCGCCAAAGGTTGGACTGTAGAGCTGGAAATATTCGCCGCCGTCATCGCGGTCATAGAGAATGTTTTCGGACTTCAGCCGCTCGACAAGTTCCGCATCGAGGCCGAAGCGGGCTTCGACGTCGTCGTAGTAGTTCGGCGAGATCGGCAGTGCGTTGAAGCCGTTTTTCCGCAACGCCTGCGCCGTCGCGAAGATATCTTCGGTGGTAAAAGCCAGATGTTGTACGCCGGAGCCGAAGGTTTCGGTGATGAAGCGGCCGGCCAGCGTATTGCGGTTCTCCGCGCCGTTCAGCGTCAGGCGCAGTGTACCCGCGTCGTTTTCCACGACCTGGCTGCGAACGATGCCGGCTGGATCGATGATGTCCACCATCGGTGTTTTATGCGCTTCGAGAAGCGATGTGTAGAAGAGCAGCCACGTCAGCATCTCCTCGTATTTGACGGTCTGAGCGATGTGATCGATAGCGGACAGTCCAGCCGGCACGACGGAGCCTTCGTCGCGCACCGGATCGAATTCGATCTCCCAGATCCGGGAGAGTTCGGATTTTTCGTCCAGGAAGTATATGAGCCCGCCGCCTACACCGTGGATCGCCGGAACCAGGAGTTCACCCGGGCCGACCGGCTGCTCGAAAGGTTCGGCGCCAAGCGCCCGTGCCCTCTCCACAGTCGCGGCCGCATCATCCACCAGAAGGCCGAAGGCATAGGCGGAGGTGCCGTGTACGAGATAGGAAGCACTGGCGAAGCCCTCCCGCTCGGTGTTGACCACCAGATTGATTGCACCCTGGCGGTAAACCACCACCTGCTTCGTCCGGTGCTGTGCGGCCTTTTTGAACCCAATCGAAACGAGCAGCGCTTCAAGCTCGCCTGCGTCTTCGTCCGAGGCACTGAACTCCACGAACGCAACCCCCTTCACGTCGACGCGCGGGGGCATCATGGGAACCGGCAAACGGATGTCCGGTTCGGCACGTTTGACCTGGTCCCCGAGGTAGATCAACGAACGATATCCGTCGACGGCAATCGCATTGGCGTTGCCTCCGCGAAACTGGTCGTTGAAGATTTCGAGCGACAGATAGCCGTCATAGCCGGTTGCTGCCACCGCGCGGGTAAAGTCGGTCACTGGCAGGTCGCCCTCACCCGGCATGTTGCGGAAGTGCCGGCTCCAGTAGAGCAGATCCATATCGATCAGCGGGGCATCGGCCAGCTGCACGATGAAGATCTTCTCCTTCGGGATCGAGCGGATTGAATTGATCTCGATCTTGCGCGACAGCGTATGAAAGCTGTCGAGGATCAGCCCGACATTCGGATGATCGGCACGCCGGACGATTTCCCAGGCATCGCGATGATCGCTGATATGACGCCCCCAGGCGAGCGCCTCGTAACCGACGCGTAGGTGCCGCTTCGCGGCCCGTTCGCCGAGCTCGCGAAAATCGGCGGCCGCCCTGTCGATGCCGCCGACGGCAGCCGGCGAGACATTGGAGCAGACAAGGACCAGGTCGGTGCCGAGCTCTTGCATCAGGTCGAACTTGCGCTCGGCGCGGTCGAACGTCCGGGCTCTCAGCGGCTCCGGCATGCCCTCGAAATCGCGGAACGGCTGGAACAGACTGATCTCCAGGCCGAAGTCGCGCACCATCCGTCCGACTTCGCGTGGGCTCTCGTCAAAGGCGAGGAAATCGTTCTCGAAGATTTCGACCCCGGCAAAGCCCGCCTTGGCGATGGCACGCAGTTTGTCCTTGAGATCGCCGCTGAGAGAAACCGTTGCTATCGAGGTCTTCATCGTTCGTTCCTCGTTTGCGTTTTCGGCGTCAGCCGGTCATCGCCTTGAAATGGTCGAGCATCCGTGCCGCATCCGGCTCGAGCCCGGTAAACAGGCGGAAGGCGCCGACCGCCTGGAAGACAGCCATTCCTCCACCGTCGAGCGTGCGGCACCCGCGTCGCCTCGCTTGCGCAAGCAGGGCCGTTTCGAGCGGGAAGTAGACGATCTCGGCGACCCAGTGGCGCGGATCGAGAAGGTCGCCGTTAAGCGGCAGTCCCGGATAATTCGCCATGCCGGTCGGCGTCGCATGGATGAGCCCCGACGCCGATTGCATTGCAGCGGTAAGGTCCGTGCCGGCTGAGATATCCGCCTCGGGAAACAGGCCGGTCAACATTTCGGCAAGCGCCTGCGCCCGCTCCGGCTCGCGGTCGAAAACTGCAAGGCGCTTCACGCCGAGTGAAAGTGCTGCATATGCCGTCGCGACGCCCGCGCCACCTGCCCCAAGCTGCACGGCGAAGGAGAGATCGGCATCCGGCAGTCCGCGCCTGAAACCTTCGGCAAAACCCCACCAGTCGGTGTTGTGACCATAGCGCCGCCCTCCCCTGAGCACGACCGTGTTGACGGCGCCAAGCCGCTGCGCGTCAGGGGCAAGCTCATCGAGATGGGCGATGACCACCTGCTTGCACGGATGGGTGATGTTGACACCTGCAAGCCCCCGCCGTTCAGCATCGGCAAGCAGGCGCGGCAGGTCGTCTTCCGTCGCGTCGATTTCGCGAAGGTCGATCAACTCATACGCATAGCGAAGCCCCTGAGCTGCGCCTTCGGTCATGTGCATCGCCGGGGTCAGCGACGCTTGAATGCCCGCGCCGATCAGGCCGGCCTTCAAGGGCCTTACAAGCGTTTCGGTCATGGTTTGCGTTTCCATCCTCAAAGCCCGCAACCACGGGCAGCCAGGCTTCGGCCCGCCGTGGCTTGCGGGCGGGCCGACGTCCTCCGGCAATTACTGGCCGCGGGCGGCGCCGATCTCCTTAAACAGCGCCTGCACCGTCTCCGTGCCGATCTCGGCGCTGAACTTGTCGATTACCGGCTTGACGGCATCACGCAGCTTCTGCGTTTCCTCTGGGCTGAATTCGCTGACCTCCATGCCGGTCTTGCGGATTTCCTCAAGGGCTGCGGCGTCCGCTTCGCGCGACACCTTGCGCTGATAGTCGCGCGCTTCGGTCGCCGCCGTCTGCAGGACGGTCTTTTCCTCGTCGTTCAGGCCATCCCAGAACTTCTTGCTGACGAGCACGATCTGCGGATTGTACTGGTGACGGGTCAGCGTCATGTACTTCTGCACTTCGTAGAACTTGGCGTTCAGGATGTTCGCGGCGGGGTTTTCCTGGCCGTCGACCGTTCCGGTCTCGAGCGCCGTATAGAGTTCGGTATAGGGCAGCGGCACGGCATTGGCGCCGAGCGTGTTGAACAGCTCGATCGGGATCGGGGACTGGATCGTGCGGATCTTCAGGCCCTTGATGTCCTCGAGCTTCGTCACCGGATGGCGGTTGTTTGTGAGATTGCGGAAGCCGAGTTCCCAGTAGCCGAGACCGACAAGGCCGGTATCGGGCAGAAGCTTGAGGAGACTGTCACCGAAGGCACCGTCCATCACCTTGTCCGCCTCGGCACCGCTGTCGAAGAGGAAGGGAAGGTCGACGGCGCCGAATTGCTTGACGTTGTTGGCAAGGATGCCGGCGTTCAGCACCGTCATTTCTATGACGCCGCCCTGCAGCGCCGAGACGGTCTGGACATCGCCACCGAGCGTGCCGCCGGGGAAGAGCTTGACCTCGATCTTGCCGCCGCTCTTGTCCTTCACGAGTTCGGCAAACTTCTCCATGCCGGTCACCTGCGGGTGACCCTTGTTGTTGGCCGATGCGAACTTGATCGCTTGGTCGCGTATTTCCGCAAGCGTCGGGCCTGCCGTCAGTAAAACGAGCGGCAGAGCAAGGCCCAGGGCCATTTTCGTCAGTTTCAACATGTTCTCCTCCCAGATTTGGCCGGCATGTCCGCCGGCCGTGTTGAAGCGTGAAGTTCTCATCAGTGCCCGAACCAGGTAACCGGAACGGTCACCAGGGCTGGGAACAGGACGAGCAGGAACAGGACGATCAATTCGGCGATCAGGAAGGGCAGCACGCCCTTCATCAGGTCTTCCATCGACAGTTTGGAGACGCCGCAGATAACGTTCAGGACCGTGCCGACCGGCGGAGTGATGAGGCCGATCGAGTTGTTGATGATGAACAGGACGCCGAAATAGACCGGGTCAATACCTGCCTGCTTGATGATCGGCATCAGCACCGGCGTCATCACCAGGATGGTCGGCGTCATATCCATCGCCGTGCCGACGAGCACGATCAGAACCATGATCGCCAGCAAGAGGAGCGTCTGGTTGTCCATCAGCGGTTCGATGAGCGAGGCAAGCGCGCCGGGAACGTCGGCAACGGTGATCAGCCAGGCGGATACTGCGGCACAGGCGACCAGGAACATGACGACGGAGGTGATCTTTGCCGCCGACACGAAGACATGAAAGAGCTGTGCTGGCGGCAGTTCGCGATAGACGACCATGGCGACGAAAAGCGAGTAGACGGCAGCAACCACGCCGGCTTCGGTTGGCGTAAAGACCCCGAACTTCAGGCCAACGATGATGATTACGGGCAGCATGAGGGCCCAGATGCTGTCGACGAGCGCCTTCAGCCGCACGGCCCCGCTCTGCCTTGGCGGCAACTCGAACTGCTCCTTGCGGGCAACGATCAGCCAGGTGATGCAAAGGGCCGCGGCGATCATCAGCCCCGGGAAGATGCCGGCGAGAAAAAGCTTGGTGATCGAGACGCCGCCAACGACGCCATAGAGGATAAAGCCGATCGACGGCGGGATGATCGGTCCGATCACCGAGGCGGAGGCGAGCAACCCGCCGGCGCGCGCAGCGTCGTGGCCGCTTTTCAGCATCATTGGCAGAAGCAGTGCGCCAAGTGCTGCAGCGTCCGCGACGGCCGACCCCGAGAGACTGGAAAGAATGCACGCGGCAAAGATCGCGACGAAACCGAGACCGCCGCGGATATGGCCGACCATCGCCATCGCCAAGGCGACAATGCGCCGGGACAATCCTCCGGTGTTCATGACTTCACCGGCAAGCAGGAAGAAGGGCACGGCCATCAGCGGAAAACTGTCGGCGCCGTTCAAGACGTTCTGTGCCACGATCTGCGCGTCGAAGAGACCGAGAAAGAGCATCAGCGCCACACCGCTGATAACGAGAGCGAAGGCAATCGGCACGCCGAGCGCCATGGGGCCGAGAAGGGCGCCGAGGAAAATCGCAACGGTCATCGCAATATCCTCAGCGCTTGGCGGAAACGGGGCCGAGAACCGGCTCGGGAAGATCATCGAGCGCCATCTCGTCCTCGCTGTCGCGTACCAGTTCGGCCGTTGTCACATCGATACGGCCCGTTGCGATCGCGAAGGCGTCGGCAAGAAGGATGAGGAAAGCAGGCACGCCGAAGGCGAGACCGGCACCGTAGAAGAAGCCCATCGAGAGCCCGGTAGCTGGCGCGCCGACGTGCAGATTGATCAGCGTCTGGGCCCAACTGCCGCTGATCATCAGCCAGGTCGCGAACAGCATCAACGCATGGCCCGAGAGCACAGCGATCCTTGCCGCAAGGGGCGGCAGGCGCTTGATGACCGTATCGACGCCGAGATGCCCGTGCTCGCGCATGGCCACGACGGCACCGAGGAAGGTAAGCCAGACGAAGAAGATGCGCGACAGCTCCTCCGATACCGTGATGCCTTGATTGAACGCATAACGCAGAACGACATTGCCGAAGACGAGCACAACCATGCCGGCGAGCAGCAGGGCAATCGTCACCTTCAGCGCAAAGAAATAGAAATCGATAATGCGGGTCATGCGCTCCTCCCAAAGCGGGGTGCCGTCCTGGCGCCCGAGCGTCGCATTGCATCGACGGGCGGCGTCAGGGGCACGATGCGGACACGACCTCCTCCGGCCGTCTTCGCTTATTACAAAATGTACGAACTAGTACGTATGTCAAGTGGACTCTCTTGAAAGAGCCCCATAACCTCAATATGAGTTTCATGGGAGGCGACGCGGCGTGCCTCGCAGCTCGCCCGTTTCAATTTGGTTTCATTGAAAAATTCCGGGAAAAAATTCCGGCTGGTGTCGGGGAGTGACGACGAAAGAATGGCAGGGCGCGCTGAGGCAAGTCGGAAGAACGATCCGGAACGAACCAAGGAGGACATCCTTGTCGTCGCCACGGAGGAATTCTCCACGCACGGCCTGGCGGGCGGGCGCGTTGACGCGATCGCAGAGCGAACCCGAACCTCCAAGCGCATGATCTATTACTATTTCGGCGGCAAGGAAGGACTTTATCTCTCCGTGCTGGAGCGCGCCTATCGCAAGATCCGCACGCTCGAGGAGGACCTGAAACTCGCAAGCCTTGCGCCGGAAGAAGCGTTGCGCACCCTCATTTCCAGTACTTTTGACCACGACGAGGCCAATCCCGATTTCGTGCGACTGGTCAGTATCGAGAACATCCACCACGCGGCCCATATGCTGCGGTCAGACGCAATCCGCGATCTGAATGTCTCGGTCATCGAGACGATCGCCGGGATTCTGGAGCGCGGTATCGCTGAAGGCGTGTTCAAGCGAAAGGCCGACCCGATCGACGTCCATATGCTGATCAGTGCCTTCTGCTTTTTCCGGGTTTCGAACCGCTACACGTTCGGGACGATCTTCCGCCGCGACCTCTCTGAGCCGGCTACGATCGGCAGGCACCGGGCGATGATCGCCGATGCCGTTATCAGCTATCTGAAGAATGCAGACGGACCGGTTTGACGACCGTCGTACTCGGTATCGTGCGATATCGACGTCTGTACTGGCGGCAAATATCGGCTGAACGAGCCCGCCAGAGAGCATCTGGCAATCGTGGCGTGAAGGCCCGCTTGTGGGCGAACGGCTTGCAATGGAGCCCACGATCACGAACCAGCAGCTCAAAGACTCTCCAAATTTAGACTTCACTAATATCAATCGACTACAACGCGTACTGCGCGAGGTTAAAGCTCTCGATTGTGACGCACTTGGGTGCGATCGGTGAGTGTATACACGCGGATGACTTCACGCCGTCGGATGCTTTCAAGCACACTTCCGACGTGCCGCAGGCTGAGTTCGCGCGTTGATCCTGGGGGTTCTCCATGTTTTTGAACCGCATTGATTTAGATGACGCCATCAAACGGTGGTGTGAAATCATCCTGACGTCCTTACCGTGGGACCGACTTGGCGGGTACGTTGCGCTGCGCAAGCATGACCTGACGATTGAACTCCACGAGCTCGATGAGGACGGCGATCTCATCGTTTTTACCACGGATGGCGAAGCGGTCGTCGCCCGGTTTCGTTCCGCCTACCCGTTCATCGTCACATACGGAGGAAACCCTGGCTACCCACTGGAGTATATGGTTTGGCTATCGTTCCAGATGCAGGCGAACTTCGAACGGTTGGGCGTCCTTGAAATGAGCGCGACGTACCAGGATGAGGACGACGATATCGAAAGCATGGCGGCCGTGGCGCTGGGCTTTTCACGCCAAGTCGATCTTGAAGACTTTATGATCCGGTTCGATGGCAAGGACCTGAGCCAACATCCCTTGTTTGGCTACGAGGTGTACGTGTCCGAGGTCGGGGAGAGAGATGCATAAGCCCTAGGCCCGATGTACCGAAAGCAAGGCAGCGGCAGGGAAAACACTGGGGGCGCCGACCCCGAAAGAGGATCAGAAAGTCCTGTAGGCCAAGAAAATTTGACACTAACCGAACGACGACATCGGTTGGCTTCCCCGCCGCGTTTGGGATAAAGTTCCCCGCCGCCACGGAGGATAAATTCCATGAGCCATCGCGGTGAAGACGTGTTGAGAATGGCGCGCCGCAATATGCTTGTCGGCATGTGGGCGGCAAAAAAACTGAACCTCGACGAGGAACGTGCGAAAGCATACTCGGAGGATCTGGCCATGGGCACGCTCGATGTTGAACGGAGCGATGTGCTCGCCAAAGTCCGCGCCGACTTCAAGGCTGCGGGCGTCGTCCAATCCGACGAGGAAATCCTGCGCGTCATGACCGAGGCATGGCTTCAAGCATCGAGCCCAAGGACGGCAACACGAGGAGACGCAAGCGACGCCGCAGTCGTGCAGATTGCGCGCAATTTCATGTCGAAGTGATACCGCGCCTCACCTGGCTGCAGCCGCAGGACCATAGCAGCCCTTGAGCGCTTGACTGCGTCAATCAGTGACTGGGGGATCAAGCTTGCCCTGCGACCGCAGCAGCACGGAGAGACGAATTGACGCGAACCCCGTTACAGAAGATCGCGTATCGGGCCTCACCGTCACCCGGGGCCGTTTCACCTGAAGTTTCGATCATATGTCGATGCAATGAGTGTGCTGCTTGCGGCAAATGCAGCCTCTCCATCGCGTTCCTCGACCGCCAGCAGGATCGCCTCGTGCTGTGCCAGAGACTGGCCAAAGCCGCCAGTTGCCGCCATCGTTTTCGGGATGCTTATCGAGAGCGCCGCTCGAATGACTGAGGCTACCGGCAGAAGGAAGCGGTTGTGCGCGGCCTGGAAGATATGAAGGTGGAAGGCGATATCGGCCTCGATCGCTTCCTCGACATTGGCCCCTCCCTCCGCCATGCGCAGGAAGGCGGCGCGTATGTCGGCATGTTCCGCAACGGAACCTCGCTTCGCAGCAAGGCGAGCAGCGAGCGGCTCTATCGACAGGCGGATCTCGAACAATTCCTCGGCAAGCGCCTCCTGATCTTCCGCGTCGCTCTGCCAGGACAGCACGACGGGATCGAGCGTGTTCCAGTGTTCGGCTGCCCGCACCCGCGTCCCGAGGCGGGGCTTCGCCTCGATGAAGCCCTTGGTCGAGAGGATCTTCAACGCTTCGCGCAGCGTCGTGCGGCTGACACCGAGCGTCGCCAGCATGTCTGCCTCTTTCGGCAGGGTGTCGCCGACCCTCAGCTCGCCGAGTGTGATGCGGCGGCCGATATCGCCTGCGATGCGAGCCGGCAGGCCGCGATCCTCCCGAGCGATTGCCTTCATGCGCACCGTCTCCCTTGTGTCTCGGCTTCGTTCATAGACGGTCGCCTCCGTCAGGAAAAGCCACCCATGGCCGCCGCATAACGCCGGGTCATCTCAAGGCCGACCGCGGTCGGCCGCATGGCCGGCGATCGGTCGTGGATTGTTATGCCCGCCCGCTCGCCAAAAAGGCGCTTGCCGTAGCAGAGCAAGGTCTCGATGCCCTGCATGGTGAAGACCACGGCGGGCAGCATCTGCCGATAGGCCTCTTCCGCGTGCTCGTCCCAGCCGTCTGAAAAGAACTCATAGGCCCGCACGGCATAGTCGATCGAGTCAGGCGCAAGGATCAGCCCGTGGCAACCGATGCGCAGGTTCTCCAGCAGTTCGAGGCCCGCCCGGCCATTGAACACCGGCAGCCGGCCCTCGGTGACCTCGATCAGATGCGCGATGTCGACAACCGGCCCCTCGCCCTTCACCAGCCGGATGTTCGGATGCTGACGCACGAGCTCGCGGATATCGGCCGCCGTCAGCCCTCGTCCCATCAAGGCCGGGGCATTCTGAATCGCGAGTGGCAGATCGGTCTGGTCGGCGACGCGGCCGAAGAAGCGGATATATTCAGCGGCCGAGAACTGGCCGACCATCGGCGGCTGAAGGATCAGCCAGTCGGCGCCGATGCCCGCCGCATGCCGCGCCTGGCGCACCTGTTCCTCGACCGACGAACCGAAGATCGTCAAAGCGACGGGCACCTGTCCGGCCGTATCCTCGACCAGCCACTCCATGATCGCCATGCGCTCGGTCTCGTCGAGCTTGGAGGCCTCGGTCGCAAGGCCGAGCCCTGCCATGCCGTGCACGCCGCTTGCCAGGCAGATCTCCGTCTGGCGCCGCATGGCGGCGCGATCGAGCTTCTCCTCCTTGTCGAAAAGCGCGTAGAGGATGGCGTGGATGCCGTGGAGGTTTTCGATGCGGAAGTCGTCCACCGTCGCCTCCTTAATGGCTTTCACGCGGAACCGCATGGCCGCGGCTACCGACGAGAAAATCGAGATCCGCGCCGCTGTCGGCCTGCATGACACGCTCGACGTAGAGGCCCTGGTAACCGCCGGCCATGTCCGGCGTCGGTGCCGTCCAGGCGGCTTTTCGGCGCGCCAGTTCCTCGTCGCTCACATCGAGGTGGAGGCGGCGCCCGGCAACGTCGAGCTCGATCCAGTCACCGTCCTTTACCAGTGCGAGCGGGCCGCCAACCGCAGCTTCTGGTGCCGTGTGAAGGATGACGGTGCCAAAGGCCGTTCCCGACATGCGCGCGTCCGAGATCCTGACCATGTCGCGCACGCCCTTTTTCAGGAGCTTCTGCGGTAGCGCCATGTTGCCGACCTCCGCCATGCCCGGATAACCCTTCGGACCGCAGTTCTTCAGCACCATGATCGAGGTCTCGTCGATATCGAGATCCGGATCATCGACCCGCGCCTTGTAATGGTCGATGGTTTCGAAGACCACGGCGCGGCCGCGATGCTGCATCAGCGCCGGCGTTGCGGCCGACGGCTTGATGATCGCGCCCTTGGGAGCAAGATTGCCACGCAGAACCGCGATCCCGCCGCTTGGCGTCAAGGCCCGATCAAGCGGCAAGATGACGTCGGCGTTGTAATTCTCGACCGCTTCGATGTTGGAGCCGACGCTTCGTCCCGTCACTGTCAGGGCATCGAGTTTCAGAAACGCGGCGATCTCCTTCATGACGGCGGGCAGTCCACCGGCATAGTGGAAATCCTCCATCAGATATCGACCCGAAGGCATCAGATTGAGGATGGTCGGGACGCCGCGGCCAAGCCGGTCCCAGTCGTCGAGGGAGAGCTCCGTCCCGATCCGGCCAGCGATTGCCAGCAGGTGCACGACAGCGTTGGTTGAACCGCCAATAGCGCCGTTTACGCGGATCGCGTTGGCGAAGGCGTCGCGGGTGAGGATCCTCGAAAGGCGCAGATCCTCGGCCACCATTTCGACGATCCGCCGCCCGGTCAGCCGCGCCAGCCGGGCACGTCCGGCATCAACAGCCGGACAGGCGGCGTTGCCGGGAAGCGCGAGCCCGAGCGCCTCAACCATCGAAGCCATGGTCGAGGCGGTGCCCATCGTCATGCAGTGCCCCGGCGAGCGCGACATCGCACTTTCGGCCGCCATGAAATCCTGTTGCGACATGACGCCGGCGCGCACGTCCTCGGAGAACTTCCAGACATCGGTGCCTGATCCGATCGTCCGCCCCTTGAAGCGGCCGTTCAGCATCGGGCCGCCGGAGATGACGATCGAAGGAAGGTCACAGGATGCGGCTCCCATCACCAGGGACGGCGTGGTCTTGTCGCAGCCCGCCATCAGCACGACGCCGTCGATCGGATTGCCGCGGATCGCCTCCTCGACATCCATCGAGGCGAGGTTGCGGAAAAGCATGGCGGTCGGCCGCAGATTGGACTCGCCGCAGGAAAACACCGGGAACTCCAGCGGCAGGCCACCGGCCTCGAGCACGCCCGCCTTGATGTGCTCGACCAGCCCGCGGAAATGCGCATTGCAGGGCGTCAGCTCCGAGAAGGTGTTGCAGATGCCGATCACCGGCCGCCCGTCGAAGACATCGTCGGGCAAACCGTTGTTCTTCATCCAGCTGCGATGAATGAAGGCATCCTTGTCCAGTCCGCCAAACCAGTGCTGCGATCGCAATTTTCTCGACATGTGCCCTCCCGATTGCCTTGAGCGCCCTGCGCTCTTTATATTTCTCATATAATCGGAGTTATTTCTGGTCAAGCGATGAACGACCCGATGTGGAGGCAAAGAAAAACCTCCGGCGCATGACGCCGGAGGTTTCAAAAAAGGAGCTATCGAAGTGGCTGCTCAGGGATGGTGCAGCACGCTCATGCCGCCATCGACAGTCAGGCAGGTGGCGTTCATGAACGGACACTCGTCCGAGATCATGAAGAGCGCGGCCTTGGCGATTTCCTCCGGTGTTGCGATGCGGCCGCCGGGATGGAGCTTCATTGTCTCGGCCTCCGCGGCCACCGGATCGGGGAAACTGTTCCAGTATTCCACCGCCTTCTGCGTACGGACATAGCCCGGCGCCAACGCATTCACGCGCACGCCCTGCCCGGCATATTCGAGCCCCAGTGCCTTGGTCATGCCGAGAAGCGCGTGCTTGGCAACCGGATAGGGGAAGGTGTGCGGAATGACGGTGAAGGCGTGGGTGGAGGCGATGTTGAGGATGACGCCGCCGCCGGCCGCGATCATGCCCGGCAGCACGGCCTTGCTGCAGTTCCACGCGCCCTTGAGATTGATGTCGAAGCAGCGCTGCCAATCGGCATCGGAGAGTTTCAACGGCTCGAAGAAGACGTTGACGCCAGCATTGTTGACGAGTGCATTCGGCTGACCGATCCCGCGGGCAGCAGCGGTAACCGCCTGCTCGATGGCACTTGCATCTGTGATGTCGGCCGTGGTGTAGGCGACCTTCCCGCCCGACGCACGCAGGCGCTCGGCTTCGCTTGCCAAGAGGTCGCCATCACGGTCGATGAGGAAGAGGCTCGCCCCCTCGCCAAGGAAGGTTTCGGCGATGGCAAGGCCTATCCCCTGCGCCGCCCCTGTGACAACGACGCGTTTTCCCTCAAGACGACCCGCCATGTCCGCGCTCCTTACCACTCGGCGACGCTGCCGTCGGCATGGCGCCAGATCGGGTTGCGCCAGCGATGACCTTCCTTCGCCCGTTCGATGACGTATTGCTCATCCACCTCGATGCCGAGGCCGGGACCTTGCGGGATTGACACGAAGCCGTCCGCGTAGTGGAAGACTTCCTTGTTGGAGATGTAGTCAAGGATGTCATTGCCCGTATTGTAGTGGATGCCGAGGCTCTGCTCCTGGATGAAGGCGTTGTGGCTGACGGCATCGACCTGAAGGCAGGCGGCAAGCGCGATCGGTCCCAGCGGGCAATGCGGTGCCAGCGCCACGTCGTAGGCCTCCGCCATCGCAGCAATCTTGCGGCATTCGGTGATGCCGCCGGCATGTGACAGGTCCGGCTGCAGAATATCGACATAGCCGTCGGCCAGCACCGACTTGAAGTCCCAGCGCGAATAGAGCCGCTCACCGAGCGCGATCGGCGTCGAGCAATGGTTGGCGATTTCCTTCAACGCCTCGCGGTTTTCCGAAAGCACCGGCTCTTCGATAAACATCAGGTTGAAGGGCTGAAGTTCCTTCGCCAAGACCTTCGCCATCGGCCGGTGCACGCGGCCGTGGAAATCGACGCCGATGCCGATATGCGGGCCGATCGCCTCGCGGATCGTCGCAATGGTTTCGACCGCCTTCTCCACCTTTTCCCAGGTGTCGACGATCTGCATCTCCTCGCAGCCATTGAGCTTGATCGCCTTGAAGCCGCGGGCAACGACGTCGCGGGCATTTTTGGCGACATCGGACGGACGGTCGCCGCCGATCCAGGAATAGACCTTGATGCGGTCCCGCACCTGGCCGCCAAGCAGAGCATGGACCGGCTGGCCGTAGGCCTTGCCCTTGATGTCCCAGAGCGCCTGGTCGATGCCAGCAATCGCCGACATATGGACCGCGCCGCCGCGGTAAAAGCCGCCGCGATACATCACCTGCCAATGGTCCTCGATCAGCAGCGGATCCTTGCCGATCAGATAGTCCGCAAGCTCGTTGACGGCGGCTTCCACGGTCAGGGCGCGGCCTTCGACGACCGGCTCACCCCAGCCGACGATGCCCTCGTCGGTCTCGATCTTTAAGAACAGCCAGCGCGGCGGAACGATGTAGGTGGTGAGCTTGGTGATCTTCATGGTGCGATATCCGCTGGGTGAAACAAGGCGACGATGTCGGCCGCCGGGAAGGGGTTTCAGCGCGCCGAAAGGGCGGGCCGGTGACGTTCGACCGCAAGCTTGAGGTCGCGGGCGGCAAGATCCAGCATGCGCGTGGAACAGTCGCGCGCCCTGGCCTTGTCGCGCAGACGCAGTGCCTCGACCAGTTCGCCATGGATATCGATTGCTTCGTCACGACGTTCGGCAACTTCATTGGAGGCATACAGCGAGAACTTCAGTGCCGCCTGGATGATGCCGACGAGTTGCAGGAAGACCTGGTTATGGCTGGCCTTGAGCAGGCAGGTATGAAAGGCGACGTCGGCGTCGGTGAAGCCGACGACATCGCGCTCGCCGTCCCGCATCGCCTGCCAGGCGCGCTCGAGATCGGCAATTTCCTGGACGGTCGCGCGCTCGGCCGCAAATTCGGCCGCCGCCGGCTCGATCGCCCGGCGGGCTTCCAGAACGCAGTTCAGAAGGTCGAATTCGAAGATGCGCTCGCCGATCCATTCAAGCACCTGGGAATCGAGAATGTTCCACTCATCCTTGCTGCAGACGATGGTGCCCACGCGGGAACGGCCGCGGACCATGCCCTTCGATTCCAGCACCTTCAGGGTTTCGCGGATGACAGTCCGGCTGACGCCGTAACGCTCGCAAAGATCGTTCTCACGCGGCAGGAAGGAGCCGACCGGAAAGACGTCGGCGCAGATGTCCGAGGCGATGGCGCGCGTCACGTTCTTCTGAACGCGAGGGCGACGCTGACCGCGCTCCTCCGCGCCGTTGCTGTAGTCCTGCTCTTCCACCGCCATTTTCCTCCCGCTCCCGTCTCCCTGTCGCTCCATAGCGCGGACGCTTGAAGGCGACAACGCAGCGAAGCACGTTATCGTTATACATCACTATCTCATTCATCATACAAAGGCAATTGACGAATATGATGATTCATCATACACAAATGCTCACTGCAGGAGGCAGTTCACCAGGGAGAGACATCATGCGCTTTATCAAGGCAGCCATTCTGGCTGGTACCGTCGCCGTGTTTGCGGCAACCTCGGCGTTCGCTGCCGACGTCAAGATCGGCTTCATCGTCAAGCAGCCGGAAGAGCCGTGGTTCCAGGACGAATGGAAGTTCGCCGACGTCGCCGCCAAGGAAAAGGGCTTCACGCTGGTCAAGATCGGCGCGGAAGACGGCGAGAAGGTTCAATCGGCAATCGACAATCTCGGTGCCCAGGGCGCGCAGGGCTTCATCGTCTGCACCCCTGACGTCAAACTCGGCCCCGGCATCGTCGCGAAAGCGGCCGCCAACGACCTCAAGCTGATGACCGTCGACGACCGTTTGGTCAACGCAGACGGCAGCCCGATCGAAGACGTGCCCCACATGGGCATTTCGGCGACGAAGATCGGCGAAGCCGTTGGTCAGGCCCTGGTCGACGAAATCAAGAAGCGTGGCTGGGACATGAAGGACGTCGGCGCGATCCGCGTTTCCTACGACCAGCTCCCGACGGCGGTCGACCGCGTCGAGGGCGCACTTTCGGTTCTCAAGGCCAACGGCTTCCCGCAAGCCAACATCTTCGACGCGCCGCAGGCAAAGACCGATACCGAGGCCGCACTCAACGCCTCGACGATCGTGCTCAACAAGAATGCCGGCATCAAGAAATGGGTCGCGATCGGCCTCAATGACGAAGCGGTACTCGGCGCCGTGCGCGCGACCGAAACGGTCGGCATTGCTCCAGACAGCATGATCGGCGTCGGCATTGGCGGCGCGGATTCGGCCATCAACGAGTTCAAGAAGCCCGCAGCCACCGGCTTCTTCGGCACCGTCATCATCTCGCCGAAGCGCCACGGCTACGAGACCGCACTCAACATGTACGAGTGGATCGCCAACGGCAAGGAACCGGAAAAGCTGACCCTGACCGCCGGCCAACTGGCGCTGCGCGACAACTACGAGGCCGTACGCAAGGATCTCGGCATCGAGTAATCGCTGCTTGCGACACGAGATCACGATTGTTGGGGTCGGACCGACCCAAACAATAAACGTGATCGATTCTGGTAGTTTAGAGCGGGATGCGGGCGGAAAACCGCGCACACTTTTCCTCATCCCGCTCTATCGGCCCGGCGGCTCGGCTGCCTGGCGTTCCGTATCGGAGCCGCATATGCAAGACTTCCTCGAATTCCAATCGATCTCCAAGGGCTATCCCGGCGTCCAGGCGCTGTCGGACATCTCGTTCTCCGTCGCCAAGGGCGCCGTCCATGGCCTCATGGGCGAGAATGGTGCCGGCAAGTCGACGCTCATCCGCCTGCTCTCCGGCGACCAGGCGGCCGATGAGGGCGAGATCCGTATCGAAGGCGAGGCGCAAGGCTATCGCTCCGTACGCGATGCCTTTCGCGCCGGCGTTATCGTCATCCACCAGGAACTGCAGCTCGTTCCGGAACTGACGGTCGCCGAAAACCTCTGGCTCGGCCACTTCCCCGGCAAGGGCGGGGTCATCGATCGCCGCCAGTTGCTCCGCGTCGTCGGCGAGAAGCTTGCAGAAATCGGCATCGACGTCGATCCGTCGGCCAAGATCGCATCGCTGTCCATCGGCGAGCGCCAGATGGTCGAGATCGCCAAGGCGGTCATGCTCGATGCGCGCGTCATCGCGCTCGACGAGCCGACATCGTCGTTGTCATCACGCGAAAGCGAAATCCTCTTTGCCCTCATCGAACGCCTGCGTTCGAACGGCACGGTGATCCTCTATGTGTCGCATCGGCTGGACGAGATCTTCCGTCTTTGCGACAGCCTGACGGTGCTGCGCGACGGCAAACTTGCCGCCCACCATCCCGACATTTCCAAGGTGACGCGCGACCAGATCATCGCCGAGATGGTCGGGCGCGAAATCTCCAACATCTGGGGCTGGCGGAGCCGCGATCTCGGCGCTGAACGGCTGCGCGTCGAAGCGATCTGCGGGCCGAAACTGAAGACGCCCTTGAGTTTCTCCGTCCGGCGCGGCGAAATCCTCGGCTTCTTCGGCCTGATCGGCGCCGGCCGCAGCGAGATGACCCGGCTCGTCTATGGAGCCGACAGACGCCACCAGGGAACTGTGGCGATCGACGGCACGACCGTGCCGGCAGACAATCCGCCGCAATCCATCCGCGCCGGCATGGTCCTGTGCCCCGAGGACCGCAAGTTCGACGGCATCGTTCAGGGGCGTAGCATCGAAGAAAACATGGCGATCTCGTCGCGCCGGCACTTTTCGCCCTTCGGCATCCTCAATCTCAAGAAGGAAGCGGAGCTGGCCGACCGCTTCATCGCCAAGCTTCGGGTGCGCACGCCCTCGCGCAAGCAGGACATCATCAATCTCTCCGGTGGCAATCAGCAGAAGGTCATCCTTGGCCGCTGGCTCTCCGAGCAGGGCGTGAAGGTGCTGATCATCGATGAGCCGACGCGCGGCATCGATGTCGGCGCCAAGTCGGAGATCTACGAAATCCTTTATGAACTCGCAGCTGAGGGCATGGCGATCGTCGTCATCTCCAGCGAATTGCCGGAGGTGATGGGCATCACCGACCGTATCCTCGTCATGTGCCAGGGCCGGATCGCCGCCGACATCGCGCGCGCCGATTTCGACGAACGGCGCATCCTTGCCGCCGCCCTTCCCGATGTTCCAACCGAGCAGGTCCAGCCGTCATGACTTCCTTGAAAAAACTTCTTCTCGGCGAACAGGGTCTGGTCGTCATCTTCGCCGTCGCCTTTGCCATCGTGGCGCTGACGGTTCCGAACTTTTTGACCGAGCGCAACATGCTCGGACTGCTGCAGTCCGTCGTCACCATCGGTATCGTCGCCTGCACGATGATGTTCTGCCTGGCCTCCCGTGATTTCGATCTCTCGGTCGGCTCGACGGTCGCATTTTCCGGCATGGTCGCGGTCATGGCTTCGAACGCCTCTGGATCGATCCTGATCGGGCTTGCCGCAGCCCTCCTGTGCGGCGGCTTCGTTGGCCTCGTCAACGGTGTGGTCATCGCCCATTTTCGCATCAACGCGCTGATCACGACGCTCGCCACCATGCAGATCGTCCGCGGCTTCGCGCTGATCGCGTCGGATGGCCGCGCCGTCGGCATCAACGACCCCAGTTTTTACCAGCTCGCGCTGTCGAAATTCCTGGGTATCCCGACGCCGATCTGGGTCATGGGTTTCTTCTTCCTCGTCTTCGGCTTCGTCTTGAACCGCACGGTCTTCGGCAAGAACACGCTGGCGATCGGCGGCAATCCGGAGGCTTCGCGTCTTGCCGGCGTCAACGTCTCCAACATGCGCATCTGGATCTTCGCGCTGCAGGGCCTCGTCTGCGCCGTTGCCGGGGTGCTTCTCGCCTCGCGCATCACCTCCGGCCAGCCGAATGCGGCAACGGGTCTCGAACTTTCGGTCATTTCGGCCTGCGTGCTCGGCGGCGTCTCGCTTGCGGGCGGCCGCGCGGCGATGACCGGCGTGATCGTCGGTGTCCTGATCATGGGCATCGCCGAAAACGTCATGAACCTGCTCAACATCCAGGCCTTCTACCAGTATGTCGTGCGTGGTCTGATCCTGTTGCTCGCAGTGCTGCTCGACAATCTGCGCTCCGCTGCTGCCGGCCGCCGCGGCTGAATGGGATGATGGACGGCGTCCTCCTCCTCGACAATGACGAAGGGCTCACCGTCGAGGTGAGCCCGCTCGGCGGCGCCATTCTATCGGCCCGCTGGCGAGGTACACCAGTGTTCGCCCCGACGCCGACGCCGGGGCTTGCGTCGCAGGTGTTCGGCGCCGAGGCTTGCTTTCCACTGGTGCCCTTCGGCAACCGCATCGAGGCCAATCGCTTCCAATTCGAAGATCGCGAATACAGGCTGGAAGCGAACACGACCGATCCGCTCGTATTGCACGGAGACGGCTGGCTTGAGCGTTGGTCAGTTCTGCGGCGGGACCGGCAATCCGTTACGTTTCGCTTTCGCCAGGAGGCAAGCGTTGCCACACCCTTTGCCTATGAAGCGGCAGAGACGATCGTCATCGACGGACCGCGCCTGATCCTCTCGCTCTCCATTACCAACCGCGCCGACCAGGCCCTGCCCTACGGACTGGGCTTCCATCCATACTTTCCGCGCACGCCTGAAATGCGCCTTTTCGCCCGTGCCGGCCGATATTGGAGCGAACGGGAGGGTCATCTGCCGGACCGCCCCGTCCCCATCCCTCAGACCATGAACTTTGCATCCGGCTCCGCCTTGCCCCCAGACTGGCTGAACAATGCCTTCGACGGCTGGGATGGACGAGCCCGCATCGAATGGCAGGAAACGGGGCTTGCCGCTTCGCTGGAAGCCGATGGGCATTTTCGGTTCTTCGTTCTCTACGCGCCGTCGGCGACAAGCAGCTTCTTTTGCTTCGAGCCGATGAGCCATCGGCCCAACGCGCACAGCGATCAACGAGACGGCGGCCTCGTCCGCCTGCAGCCTCTCCAGACCGTGACTGGAACGATCGCGTTGAGCATCGAAGAGCTGGCGAGCGGGTAGCCCTTCGTAGGAGCTGCGTGAGTCCGTGGTCGAGTCCAAACTCGAAGTCATGACCGCCCCTACGCCACGCGCGTTCGCTTCGGCGGCGAACGTGTTTTTCGCCGCCGCGCGCCCGCGTGTCCGCTGCCGATGCTCGGCTCCGAAAGCGCGAAAGCATTCCACTTTCAGCGACGAAAACGACCAATATTGAGTTTTCTATTCTCACAATATGGACATTTCTGCACAAGCGTGCCAAAAGACAATCGGATTGCGACATGATGTCGTATTTGCGCTAGCCTTTTCGGTCGCGCGCCTTTCCGTTTCGCTGATCGTTTCATCAGCCTTTCAAACACAAAGGAGAGTGCCCCGCTTCCGGAGCCGGGCCCAGAGCATATGGTATTTCAAACTGAGAGCGACCGCTCGGCCGACGAGCAACCGGTCAAGATCAGTATCAAGAGCGTTTTCAAGGTTTTTGGCGAGCGGCCGGATGAGGCGCTGAGCCTGCTTAAAGCCGGTAGCACCAAGGCGGAAATCCACGCCGAGACGGGTTGCACCATCGGCGTCAACAACGCGACCTTCGACATTCGGGCCGGCGAGATCTTCGTCATCATGGGACTTTCGGGTTCCGGCAAGTCGACGATGCTGCGCCTCCTCAACCGCCTGATCGAACCGACTTCCGGCTCCATCGAGATCGACGGCAAGGACGTAGCGCGTTTGCCCCGCAGCGAACTGATCGCCTTGCGCCGCCGTGAGATCAGCATGGTCTTTCAGTCCTTCGCGCTGCTGCCGAACCGTAGCGTTATTGACAACGCGGCTTTCGGCCTCGAGGTCGCCGGCGTCGGCGAGGCCGAGCGCAAGGCCCGCGCCCGGATGGCTCTGCACGCTGTCGGGCTGGAAGGTTACGACGACAGCCGCCCCGACCAGCTCTCCGGTGGCATGAAGCAGCGCGTCGGCCTTGCGCGCGCGCTGGCCGCCGAACCCTCCGTGCTCCTCATGGACGAGGCCTTCTCCGCGCTTGACCCGCTGATCCGCACCGAGATGCAGGACGAACTCGTCCGCCTTCAGGCCGAACACAGCCGGACCATCGTCTTCGTCAGCCATGATCTCGACGAAGCCATGCGGATCGGCGACCGCATCTGCATCATGCAAAATGGTGAGGTCGTGCAGGTGGGCACCCCGGACGAAATCGTATTGAAGCCCGCCAACGATTATGTGCGTTCGTTCTTCCGCAATGTCGATGTCTCTCAGGTCTTCCGCGCCGGCGACGTCGCCCGCAAGACGCAAGTGACGATCATCGAGCGACAGGGTGTTTCGGCCGCAGCTGCACTTGAGCGCATGGAACACTACGATCGCGAGGTCGCCATCATTCTCGGCCGCGACAAGACCTATCACGGCATGGTCAGCCGGTCTTCGTTGATCGCAAACGCCCGCGACGGCGCCGCCGATCCTTATCGGCGCGCCTTCCTGCCGGATATCGAGCCGATCCCCGCGTCGGAAAGCTTGTCCAACGTGCTTGGGAAGGTGGCTGCAAGCGCCTTCCCAATGCCCGTCATCGACGAAGCCAACCGCTACCTCGGCTCGATCAGCAAATCCGCGCTGCTCGAAACGCTCGATCGCACCGCCTGATCCAGCCCTTCGGAGACTATCCATGACTTTCGATATCGGTGACGGCGTCGACAGCGCCGTCAACTACATCCTCGACAATTTCGCACCGCTGCTCGATCTGATCGCTGCCGCCATCGGCACCGTGACAAACAGCATCCAGGCGGCACTTCTTGCCACGCCCCTGGCCCTCGGGCTTGCGGCCTTCGTGCTCTTGTCGCTATGGCGCGTCGGCCTCGGCTTTGCGGTCTTTACCGCCCTTTCCCTGATGCTGGTCGAACACATGGGCCTTTGGTCCGCGATGATGGAAACGCTGTCGCTGGTCATCGCATCGACGCTCGTTGCGATGCTCATCGGCCTGCCGCTCGGCATCGCCATGGCGCGCAGCGATCGCGTCGCGGCATCCGTGCGACCCATGCTGGACCTCATGCAAACCATGCCGGCCTTCGTCTACCTCATTCCGGCGGCGATGTTCTTCGGCCTTGGCGCCGTGCCCGGGACGATCGCAACGGTGATCTTCTCGATGCCGCCGGTCGTGCGGCTCACCAATCTCGGCATCCGTCAGGTGCATGTGGAGTTCATCGAGGCCGGCAACGCCTTCGGCTGCACCGCCTGGCAGCTGCTCGTGAAGGTGCAGCTGCCGAACGCCATGCCGTCGATCATGGCCGGCATCAACCAGACGATCATGCTTTCGCTCTCCATGGTGGTGATCGCCTCGATGATCGGTGCGGGCGGCATCGGCAACACGGTCCTGACCGGGATCCAGCGTCTCGACGTCGGAACCGGTTTTGAAGGCGGTTTCGCCGTCGTCATTCTCGCCGTCATTCTCGACCGGATCACCCAGAGCTTCGGAAAGGAGCGCGCCAGCCCGTGGCGCGTCCTGTTCCGCCGGCGGGAGGAACAGCCCCGGACCTCGCCTGCCACCGCCTGAAGCTGCCTGGCACTGCGGACCTTCCTATCCATCTGGCGGCGCTCGCGTTGCCGACTGCAAACCTTCAAGAAAGGAGCACCCATGTTCAAGACCCTTGCGACCATCAGCCTTGCGGCCGGCATTGCCGCCGGTACGTTCGGCGCAGTTTCGGCCGAGGATAAGGCACCGGTCAGGATCGGCTGGGCCGCCTGGTCGGACGCCGAGTTCGTCACCAAGCTTGCCGCAAGACTGATCAAGGACGAACTCGGCCAGGACGTCGAACTGGTCCAAACGGACATCGCCCCGCTGTACCAGGGTGTCAGCCGCGGCGACCTCGATGCCATGATGATGGCTTGGCTGCCCGAAACCCACGCCGACTACTTCGCCAAGGTGAAGGACAAGGTAACGACCCTCGGGACCGTCTACGACGGCGCCAGGCTCGGCTGGGTGGTGCCGAAATACATTCCCGAAGACGCCATCGCCTCAATCGACGACCTCAAGAAGGACGAGGTGAAGGAGACGCTCAAGGGTCGGATCGAGGGCATCGATCCCGGCGCGGGTCTTACGCGCCTGTCCGAGCAGACAGTCAAGGACTACGCACTCGACGGATACAAGCTGCAGATCTCCAGTGAGGCCGGCATGCTGACGACCATTGACCGGGCGATGCGCAAGAAGGAGTGGTTTGTCGCCACGGCCTGGAGCCCGCACTGGATGTTCGGCAAGTACGAGCTTCGCTATCTCGCAGACCCGAAAAACGCGCTCGGCAAGGCCGAACGGGTGGACGTGCTCGCGCGCAAAAATATCGAAAAGGACAATCCGGAAGTTTCAGCCTTCCTGTCGCGCATGAAGCTGCCTCTCGCCGATCTAGAAGCCGCGATGTTCAACGCCCAGCAGACCTCCTACGAAAAGGCGGTCGACCAGTACATCGCGGATCATCCGGACCAGATCAAAGCCTGGCTCGCCAAGGACGATGGCTGAGCTCTGCCGCTCGCGTCCACAACCGACGCCCGCGATCTCGTTGCGGGCGTACCTCCCGACAGAAGGATCATCGACATCATGAACGACATGCTTGCACCCCGCGCCACGGCCGACGCCACGGACGACACGATCGGCGGCCGCATTTCGCTTGCCCGCGATGCCATCAAGCTTTCGATCGAAGAAATATCCGCGATCGCGGGTGTTACCGAAGAGACCTGGATCAGCTGGGAAAACGACCGCGCAGAACCGAGGGCCAACCGCCTCGACATGATGGCCGGCATCCTGCAGGTCAACATCGCCTGGCTTCTCGATGGGCGAGGAACAGGGCCGGTGGAGGCGAGGTAGTCCGCACGGACTGGCCGTTCGGCGCGCTCCGGAAGTACGCCAACACCACCACAGGTAATCGTCGCTGCGGTCGCAGCCGCCTATTTTTCGCCAATCGGGGCCGAGACTGATCCGGCCCTTCTCAAGCCTTCCCGATGACGTTCCTTGGTCACCGCCCTTAAACGGACGCTGCTTCCAGGCGGGCGCCTTCAAAACGCGCGCTCATCGCAAGGATCGATCCTGCATCCGGCATCAGGCATGCAGCTGTCGCCAGTGCGTCGGCGATGGCGGCGGATGGTGCCGAGACCGATACGGAGCGCCAGTTTGCCGGCGCGGGCATTCCGGTCAGGGGATCGAGAATATGTCCGTCTCTGGCTCCCTGATCGAAGGTCGTGCCGAGAGGGGCAGAGGTAGCGACCGCCCGCTGGCGCAACGGCAGGCGCTCGCCCGACTCCAGTCGGACCGGCCATCCGCCGCCGCCCGGCTGTCCACCGAGCGCGCGGAACTCGCCGGTGTCGATCAGGATGTCCGTCAGGCCCTCAGCATCGAGCAATATCGCGACCCGGTCGGCGACATAGCCCTGGCCGATGCCGTTCAACGTCAGCGCCATGCCCGGCCGTAGCGTGATCGCTGCTGCTTCAAGCTTGACCTTGCCCCAACCGACGTTGGCTCGCACGTGGTCAATCTCTGCCGAGCCGGGCCGCGTGCCGTTTGCAGCCGAATCGGCCCAGAGCCTCCAGAGCGACTGTACCGTCGGATCGAAGCGCCCGTCGCTTGCCAGGTGGACTGCGTCGGCCAGTGACAGACATTCCAGAAGCTCGAATGGCGGGTCTTGAAGATGACCGTCGCGGTTCAGCCGGCAAAGCGCGCTGTTCGGACGGTAGAGGCTGAGGATGTTTTCCAGGCGGTCGATCTCGGCCATGACCCGAGCGATGATGGTCTCGGCCTCCGGATGATCAATCCGGATCGATGCGCGCGCGCCAAGAGCCTGGCCGGTCCAGAAGCGGGTTGCCGCGTTGGCGTGGGCGATGGCGGGCGCTGTTGCGAGAACGGCAGAAATGGCGATCAGGCGGCGTCGGGTCAGCAGCATGGGATCAACCTCCGGCTGGATGGGGCAATGCGCGCAGACGGCCAAGATAGTCGTCGTCGTCCGCTCCCTGTTCCGATCCGGTTTCCACCGGGGTCAGAACCATGGCATCGGTAATATCGGCGAGCGCGAGCACCTGGCCGCCCTCGGCAAGGACAAAGGCCGCAGCCTCGTCGCGAGTTGCAAACGGCACGGCTTCGGGCGCGCCCATGCCACCCCGCCGGGCAGAGCCGACGACGTAGAACGCCTTGTCGGCGGCAATCCAGTTGCCGTCACCAGGCTGCTCCCAGGTTGCCCCTGCAGCCCCCATGTCATTGACGTAGATGACGAGGATCGGCGCAATCTGCTCCGGCCCGCGCGCATAGGCGATGGCATCGCGCACCTGACTGAAGAAGAGCGGCGCCGGGCTTCCTTCCAGAAAGATCTGGGCCTTCGGGCCGGGGTGCTCCAGAAGGTTCATCTGGCAGTAATGACCGAGGGTCTCAGGCGTCATGTCCTGCGGCACGATGCTTTGGGCTACGTCCTCCTTGCAGGCGGAAAGGATAGCCAGAGCGGCAGCGAGCAACACGAAACGAAGTCGGCTCCTCATGGGGTCACCTTTCGGAAGGCTGCCGCGGCAAGTGCGATGGCAGCGAGTGGCCACAGGAGAAGCGAGGCGGACGATTGCCAGAGCGGGATCGTGCCGGCGGCGCCGCCCAGTCCGCCGGCGGCGGAAACGGCCTGTGCGGCCGAGAGGTTGAAGACGCGAAACGCGTCGGCCGGGTTGGCGAGCAACGCGACAGGCAAGGCCTGTGTGGTGAAGGCACCGCCTCGATCCGTGACGATAAGCGCCAGCAGGGCCAGGTCGTAGAGCACCACCGCCACCAGCCAGAGGGCGATGGCCAAACCGGCCGCCCCCGACGGCCGTCGCGCCAAAGCCGAAAGCGCATAGCCGGTGCCAAGAAAAGTCGCACCCAGCAGCACCGAGGACCAGATCAGCCGCCATAGGGCGCCAAGTCCCGCGGTCGCTCCAGGATCGAACCAGACGGCTGCGAGCGCCGCCGCGCCATAGCCAAGCGTCACGGCAAGTCCGAGGATTGCGAGATGCGCCAACAGTTTGCCGAGCAGGATCTGCAGGCGCGAGACGGGATAGGTGAGAAGCAGTGGCAGCGTGCCGCGTTCCACCTCGCCAGCCACCGCATCGAAACTCATCAGCAATGCAAGAAGCGGAACCAGGTAGACCGCAAGCGAGGTGAGCGAGGCGACCGTCACGGAGAGCCGGTCAACGCCGACATCACCCGTGGGAGCGGAGCCGGCTGCGGCCAGCACCAGAGCGAACAGCACCATCATGCCGGTGGCGATCGAGACCCAACGATTGCGGAAAGCGATGCGGAATTCGCCCGCGGCGGTGGCAAGGATGCGGTTCATTGCCCGTCCCTTCGGCTGAAATGGCTGTAGATGTCCTCGAGGCTGGGCGGGATGACATCAAGATCGGCAACGGCGCTTCCAAGCGCCGCGATCCGGGCAAGGAGCGGCAGTTTTTCCGGCTGCGAACAGCCAAGGCGCAAGAGACCGTCCTCCCCTTGCACGCCCTCGGGAAACATTGCTGCCAGCGCCGGCGCATGGCCCGGTGCGGGGCGGACGGAAAGGCCGACCGGAAGGGCCGCACGGGTCCGAAGATCGGCAAGCGTACCCTCGGCCACCAGTTCCCCACCGGAAAGGATGAGGATGCGGTCGGTACGGGCCTCCACCTCGGTCAACACATGAGAGGAAAGCAGGATGGCAGTTCCTTCTGCAGCCAACCCGTCGAGCAGGTCATAGAAGTCCCGTCGCGACACCGGGTCGAGGCCGGAAGTCGGTTCGTCCAGCACGAGCAGCCGGGGGCGGCCGATCAGCGTCTGGGCGAGGCCCACCCGCTGTCGCATGCCCTTGGAATAGGTGCCGATCCGCCGCCGCGCCGCATGACCAAGTCCGACCCGCGCAAGAAGCTCTGTGGCCAGCCTCGGGCTTTCGCCGCGCAGTGCAAGATAGTGGCGAAGCTGCTCCTCGCCTGTCAAAGCCGGGTGAAAAGCCACATTTTCCGGCAGATACGCCACCTGCGTCCGCGCGGCGGGGGAACCGGGCGCCATGCCGCAGACCGAGACCTCGCCGCTGTCGAAAGGGATGAGGCCAAGCACGATCTTCATCATCGTCGATTTGCCCGCACCGTTATGGCCGAGCAGCGCCGCACGCCGTCCCGGCTCCAGCGCCAGGGAAACCGACTTCAGCGCTTCCACGGCTTGAAAGCGCTTAGTGAGCCTGGAGATTGTCAGCGTCGGTGTCATCGTAATTTCCTTCGGTCCAGCGCCCTTCGGCCTCCGCCTCATAGGCGTGGATTTCGGGCGGGACAGGGATGGTCAGGGGGCGCATCAACGGCGCGCTGTCGCGCACGCCTCCAGGCAGCGTGGCGGGAAAATCCCGCTGGCTCCAGCGGACGATCTGCACGGCCGGCGAGCCGGTGAGCAGGCTTGCCGCAGGCTGCGACCAGAGGATCTGGTCCATCAGGTCGTTGGGGCGGTAGAAGCTGTCGGCAATGCCGTCGCCGTTGAGGTCGAAGGCCGGATGATCGGACCAGAAATTGCCCCGGCCTTCATGGCTCCATTCCATATTGCGGGTGCCTACGTATTTGACCTGCTCGCGGTTGGCCATGAAGGCGTTGCCTGTCAGCACGTTCTTCTCCGAGCCGGCGGTGAAATGAATGCCGATTCCACAGCTCTCGAAGCGGTTTCCCCAGACCAGGTTCTTGTGGGCATTGTAAATGAACAGGCATTTCTTCGTGCCCCCGCGCACCAGATTGCCTGATACGTCGGCATTGTTGGCATAGTTCAGCATCAGCCCGTGTTCGCGGTCGCCGAGGCTGAGATTGTTCAGGATCTTCGCGCGGTTGGAGAACATGATCGCGAAGCCGAGATGGTTCCCGATCGAGACGTTGTCGGAAACCTCGGTGTTGCGGGTGTACATGAAGTGCACGGCAAAGCGCAGGTCGCGCATGATGTTGCGGCGATAGATGCTGTCGGCGCTGGCGTTCGAAAAGATGCCGTCGCGACCATAGCGGATGACGTTGTCTTCGAGCAGCGTGCCGGGGCTGTTCCAGACATAGATGCCGTTACCGCGCTCGTTCATGCGGGGGTTGCGCGTCCCGACGATCTCGTTCGCCGCGACAACGGCGCCGCGGCCGCCATGGACGTCGATGCCGTGCATGTTATCGGTGACGAGCAGTTTTTCGACACGAGCGCGATCGGCCCCTTGAACGATCTTGACCCCGGCGTCGAGATCCTGATTGATGCGGCCCGAACCGGTAACGGTGAAGCCGGTCAAGGTGACATCGGGCGCGGCAATCGTCACCACACTGCCCTGCCCGCGCCCATCAACCACCGCTCCGCGCGGACCGGTGACCGTCAGTGGCCGGTCGATGGTGACGGGGCCGTCATAGGCCCCGTCGGTCAACACCAATACATCGCCGGGTTCAGCCCCGGCGATGGCTGCGGCAAGACTGCCCGCACCCGGCACGACGGCACGCTCCGCCGCTGAGAGCGGCGAGGCGAGAAGAAAGCCGATCAGGAGAACGGACAGCCGCATCGATCAGGCGCCCTTCGGTTCCACGAACATGCGGCCGCGCATTTCCATGTGCAGGGCATGGCAGAACCACTGGCAATAGTACCAGTAGACGCCAGGGTTGGCCGCAACGAAGGTGACGGAACTCGTCTGTTGCGGTCCGACCTCCATCGCCACGCCGTGATTGCCCATGGTGAAGCCATGGGTAAGGTCATCAATCTCGTCGAGATTGGTGACGATGACCGTGACTTCGTCGCCTTCCTTCACCGTGAAGCTCGGCTGGCTGAAGCTGGGCGCGACCGAGGTCATGTAGACGCGAACCTTGTTGCCGTCGCGGATCACGGCCTCGGTCCATTCGTCGATGTTGACCTCATCGGCCTCGGCCTGCTTGCGCGTTTCGGCCCATAGCGGATCCTTGCGATCCCAGACCGAGCGGATGTTCGGCAGGATCGAGGGGGAGACGGCGATGGCGTCATGCGGCTCGGCGAAGGTCGGGCCGTCGTGGACCAGCACCATCTTGTCACCGGAAATGTCGATCAACTGATCGTTTTCCGGCTTCAGAGGGCCGACATTCAGGAACCGGTCCTTGGAGAACTTGCACAGGCAAACGAGCCAGTCGTTGGCGGCATCCAGTGTTTCGCCCATCACCGTCTTCAAGTGGCCGGGTTGATACTGAACGTCGAGCTTGTCCTTGATCGGGTTGATCTTTTCACCGGCGTAGGCGCGTATGGCCTCATCGATGTTCCACTTCACCACCTGGCTGTCGAGGAACAGCGAGGTATAGGCGTTGCCGCGCCCGTCGAAGGCCGTGTGCAACGGACCGAGGCCGAGTTCCGGTTCTGCAACCACCGCGCTGCGCGGTTCGGCATTGTCGTAAAACAGGGCATCGAACTTCGTCACGTCCAGCACGGTGACGGTGGGCGAGAGCTTGCCGGCAACGCACAGATGCTTCCGGTCCGGCGCCATGTTGCAGCCGTGCGGGTTGTTGGCGATCGGAATGTAGCGCGTGAAGAGCGACTTGGCCTCCTTGCGCCCGTCCACCACCTTGACGCCGTTGATCTCCTCGTATTGTCCGGCAGCGATTGCCTTCTCGATCTCGGCGAGATTGAAGACGACGATATGGTCCATCTCGGACTTGGTCATCTCCTCCAGCGTCATGCCCATTTCGGAATTATAGCTGGTCGAGAACGCCCACTTGCCCTCGTAGTCGGCGTCGCAATTGTCGAGGTTGCCCGATACCTTCACCTGCCAGGCCACCTCCCACTTGTCGGCATCGACGGCGGTGAAGATGTTCACGTAGGTCGCCACGTCCGTCATCGTCGAGCCGTCGTTGACGAGCGGCGCCTCGTCCTCGCCGTTGCAGAACACATAGTTCGAACGCGGCCATTTCTGCGGACGCATGCCGTGGATGCCCTTGGCGTTGGGGATCTCCAGGATGGCGTCGGTCTTCATCACGTCGCAGCGCACGCGCGCCACGCGCGTATTGGCCTTGTCGTTCATGAACAGGTAGCGGCCGTCATATTTGCCGTCGGTGAAGGACATATGGACGTGGTGCAGGTCGCCGTTGTCGTGAATTTTCTTGCCGTTGGCGGCAAGCTGCTTCTTCGTCTTCTCCGTCATCGTGCGCTGATGGATCCGGATCGATTCATTGGTCTGCCCCCAACCGGTGGCCGAGCAACGGTTGAACACCGGCACGCGCATCAGTTCGCGCATCGAGGGAATGCCGAGAATGCGCATCTCGCCGGTCTGACCGGAAGACCAGAAGCCGTAGTAATCATCCAGCTTGCCCGGTGCGACCGAGCCGTCGGCGCCTGTCGCCGCACGGGCCGGTGTCACCAGCCCCGCAGCGCCGAGGCTGAGTGCGGCCGGCCCCACCGTGCCGGCCAGGATGGCGCTGCCTGCAGTCGCGCTGAAAAGCGCTCGCCGGCTTAGTCCCTTGTGTTCCTTTGATTCCATCATCTGGTTCCTTTTTGCTTGAACCTTGGCTTCGATTAAACTTTGGCTGCGGGCTGATGGGTCGGCACGCCACCCGGGCTTGCCGCAAGCTTCGCCCGCGACTTCATCTTCTTGATCACGACGGGGCAGACGGTTTCGGACTGGTAGAGCACCTGGCAGTGCAGACAGTTGATGCACTCGTTCGGATTGATCTCGCCGGTCCGGTGGATCGCCTGCACCGGACACTGGTGGGCGCAGGTCTGGCAGGGGTTGCCGCATTCGTGGTAGCGCTTGAGCCAGTCGAACATGCGCATCCGCGCAGGGATCGCGAGCGCGGCACCGAGCGGGCAGAGATAGCGGCAATAGAACCGCTCGACGAAGAGCCCGGCGACGAGAAGTGCGACGGCATAGGCCACGAACGGCCAGGCGCGGATGAACTTCAGGATGATCGCTGTCTTGAATGGCTCGATCTCGGCCAGGTGTTCTGCCTGCTCGACGCTGATCAGCGAGATCCCGAAAAGGCCGAGGAAGATCATGTATTTGATCGGCCAGAGCCGCTCGTGCAGCCCCCAGGGCAACGTCCATTGCGGGATACGCAGCTTGCGCGCGATCTGGTTGGTCAGCTCCTGCAGGGCGCCGAAGGGGCAGAGCCAGCCGCAATAGGCTCCGCGTCCCCAGAACAGGAGTGCCGCGGCAACGGCAAACCACAGAATGAAGGTCAGCGGATCGAGCAGGAAAGCCTGCCAGCTGAAGCCGTTGACGAGACTGCCGAAGAGCGCCATCAGATTGACAACCGAAAGCTGCGCGTTGGCATACCAGCCAAGAAAGACCAGCGTCACCGTCAGGAAGACTATGCGGAAGATGTAGAACGCTCTTGCGTTCCTGACCGCATAGGTCTGGAAGAAGAACACCCCGGTCAACACGACCAACATGGCGCCCAGCACGACAATCTTCAGCTTCGAGTCGTCCCAGATGCGTTTCCAGAGGTCCGCCTGTGCCGTCCCCTCGTCACGATCGGCAACTGCGGCAACGTCCTTCACCGGTGGCGCGACAGCACGCAGATACCGCTGCGGAAGCTGGTACCCCAGATCGAACGTATGAAAGACCTTTTCGACCGGTCCAACCTCGCGCTGCGCCAGAAGCTGTATGCGGAAGGGTTTTGTCGGGTCGAAGCCGAGACCCGCCGGGATGCGGAACAGGTCCATCTCGTTGAATTCCGGCGCGCCGGCAAGCGCGATTGCCCCCAGGCGACGGTGGTCGCGATCACGAAAACGAACGGAAACATCGTCCTGGATCAGCACGATGCGGTCAAAGATGCCGCCGCGCACATAGCCCGAGCCCTTGAAGGAGTAGAGCCCGCGCCCCACAACGGCGACCGCGTGCTCGCCTTCGCCGAGCCAGGCCTCAAGGTTCTTCTCCTCGGCTGACCCGAGAAAGGCCTTGCCGATAGGGGGAACCGAAACCAGTGCCGCCTGCATCTCGATGAAGGTCGTTTCCGGCGCTTGCTGAATGGCACGATCACGGGCGCGCTCATCGGGATGGCCGGCGAAAGCAGCATTGACCTGCGCAACGTCGAGCGACAGGCGGCGCAGCGTACCGTCACCTTCTGCCTCGACCCAGTCGGCCGGCGCGGCAGCCGCGGGATCGATCTGGAAGCGAGGGCCGGCATTTTGCGCTTCCGGCGTCAGTCCGCCGAGGCCGAGCGCGCGCGCGACCTTGAGCCCGGACCGAACGATCGAATCGTCGATGACCATGACCGTCACCGTCGCGCCCGAGATGATATCCACCTCATGGGTCGTGCCGCCGGATTTCGCCTCGGCGACCAGATCGAGGCCGGCATAGCCTGCAACGAGCGCCTTCACCTTGGCATCCGGAATGCCGATGAGGACGATGGGCTCCGAATGCTTCACCAGCCGGACGCCGACGATCTTGGCGTCCTTGTTCACCGCCACGAGCGTATGGATCGGCTTGCCGGAATAGCCGGTCGTGCCGACAAAATCCGAGGTAAGAAAGACCCAGGCTACCGTCTGGCCGCCCTTCAGCACCGGGGCCACCGCCACATCGTCACGCACCGGGCCGAAACCGTCCGCACCCGGCACAAGATCCGACGCTGTGGCAGCGGGCAAAAACTCCTGCAGCACCGATGCCGCGCTGGCGGATACGGCGCCGCACAGGCTGAGGCAGAGCAGAAGGACAAGACGGAAGAGTTTCATTCCAGGGTGTTTTCCCGCAAATCGTTGCCGGAGCATTGAAACTTTGGCGCGAGACATTCTTTGATCTAGCTCAAACAAAGACAGCTTCGTTGATTGCAATCTTTGATTGTCACATATCGTGCACGGCTTGATGTTCAGGTGGATTTGGGGAACGGATTTCGCGTCAAGCCGCCGGCCGGCGGACGCAAGTGCGATACCTTTGAAGGCGGATCGGCCGGCCCATGGCCCGCCCTCCCCCGCGATATCTGCCAGAGGGCGGCAGGCGACCATCATCCACAACTACTGAGTGTCATGCGATTAAGTTCTGCCCTGTGAGCTCGGTTCGTAGGGCGCGATTGATCGCCGCCGCGCCTCGTGAGGTCACGGCGGCGCCAACTTCAACGGTAAAGGCGTGTGCGGCACCGAGCGCCGGTTGCCTGCGCAAACATCTCTGAAGCTCCGCTTGCTCACGTTGGGCAAAGCGATGCGGACAGATCTGCCGGGGTCTCACCCCACAGGACGCGGCGCCGGTGGAACAGCGGCGCCACCGCTGCATCAAATGCCGGAGAACCTCGGAAACAGGACGCTGTTTTCCAGATGCATATGCGTGACGAGATCATCGCAGAATTTTCGGAGACCGACATAGAGCGCCGTCCAGGACCTGCATGCGCCGTCCGGAAGCGCAAATCCATGCGTCAAATGCTCTATCAGGGCGAGGCTCCGGCTTTCGCATGCATGATCGTCCCGCATGCCGGCAATCAAATGTTCGAAATCCGGATCAGGCTCATGGCGCATCATCGGAAAGAGCGCGAGCTCTTCCCGCGCCATGTGGGGAAGAAGGTGATCCTTGAGATCAACCAGCGCGTCTGCAAGGCCCAGAGGCGCGGAGCGATGCGCACCGTGCACGTGCTCCACCTTTTGCGCAAGCGGGATCAACCATTCCAGATCGGTGCGGTGCGTCTGGTGATAACGCTCGAGAATATGAGCGATAAGCTCGCCCGTACCATCCGGTGCGTCGCGTCTCGCGGCAAGCTCAAGCCCCTGAAGCCGCGCCAGCAGATCGGTGGCCTCTAAATCGGCATCCGCCGCCGCTTCCGCCAGCGGCACGTCGCCGCCACAGCAAAATCCGATACCATGCTGCCTGAAGAGTTCCGCGGCGCCGGGAAGCTCGCATGCGATCACTCCGACGGCGGTGTCCAATGTGTACTCTGTCAATGTGCTCTCCTTGATGCCGAAAAGGTCGTGATCCACGATCGATGTCGAAGCGGGACCGATCCATGACCCGTTGATCCAGGGAGAAGCTGGGGCAGTTTTTCCAATCGCTCTTTGTCGAAACGCAACTTCAATCCGGAGAGATCGCGACCAAGGACCCTAGCCGGTATTGCCGTGACGACGGCGCCAGTTCGCCAGGCGCTCGCGATCGAACGAGAAGACTTCGTCGATCACCGTGCCATCGGCAGATACCGTTGCAGTCCAGAGACGGCCGCCGCACGGCAGCGTCAACCTGAACGTACCTAGGTCCTCCCCCTGACCGACCTCAACCTGGCTCCTGACTTCTCCGCGGCCGAGGCGGTTTCGGAGCTCGGTCGGCGGCAGTCGCAGCGCCGATGACATGGTCGCCGCCGGCACGGAAAAATCGGCATCGCGCTCGACGCGCAAAATTCGTCGGCTTGTCAAAGTCAGCATAGGACCGCTCTTTCCGACAACACCTCTGCTTTCGCGAGCGGAGGCGGCGGCCTCAGGCGATCACGCGATGCCTCGAGACGAACGGCAAGAAGATCGAGCATAGATCCGCCATCCGCACCGCCGGTCGGTACACCGGCAAACAGTTCGGCAACTTCAATCGCGCAATCGCATAATGTCGGATCCCCCTTTTCCGTGTCGACCATGATTTGCGCCCTCCGCTATGTTCGATCGTCCTGCAGATGGACGCTCTTCGCGAAACCTGTGTGATCCTTGTTAGCGGCGCTGCGGCACGGCCTCGTTGCGCTGACGCAAGCTTCGACGTTCGCCTCGACATTGCGCGGACTTGAGCGGCACGACCTCCGCGATCACCTGCGAAGGGAGGCAAGGCGAACGGCCGCGTCGTCGAAGGGTCACGACATGACCCTACCGCGACGAAGACGAATGCGCCCCGAAGCCCAAAAGCGCGCCGAGCTCCGAACGCTTGCCCACGAGATCGGCGAGCGTGTACTTGTCGAAAACCGCCACAAAGGCGGCCGTGGCTTCCGAAAGCACGCTCGGCAAGGCGCAGGCGGGCGCGATACGACAGCCGTGGCAATCTATCAGATCTGTGAGCCCTTCCGTATGCCGAAGCAGGGCGCCGAGATTGATCTCGTTCGTCGGCCTCGCGAGGCGTATGCCGCCATTGCGACCGCGCACGGACTCCAGAAACTCAGCGCCCGCAAGGTCCTGAACAACCTTCATCATATGGTTTTGCGAGACGGAGAACGTGTCCGATATCTCCCGGATCGAGCTAAGCCCCGATGGCCGTGATCCCAGATAGATCATCAATCGCATTGCGTAGTCGGTATACTTGGTGAGCCTCATCGGGGTCTGCGTCAAAAAGTCCAATCCAAAAACATGCATTTGAATAGCATGTTTGTCCTCGCATAGATAGATGCATCTGAGATACATATTTAAGCGCGGATTTGCGATGAGCTCGCGAGCTATAACCGAAACAGACATCCGAACGATCGTTGAACGTTTCGACGCCGAAGTACGACCCGACCAGGTCTTGAACGCTGGCTTGAAAGCGGAAACCCGCTCGCCGGTCATCATCCCCCACCGGATGTGCCCCACCACCTCCCGATCGTAGGCCCGGTGAAACTTCAATTGCACTTCTACGATCACCAACCTGCCCCACTGATGCACCGCATCGAAAGGAAAGATCATGCCGAAACCACTCTCACCCGAGACCGTTCAGATCGTGAAGGCCAGCATCCCGGCCCTCGCGGCACACGGGGCCGAGATCACGAAGAGCATGTATGCCCACCTGTTCCGTGACGATCATATCCGCGGGCTGTTCAACCATGCCAATCAGGGCGAAGGCGGCTCACAGGTTAACGCGCTTGCCGCCGCCATTGTGGCCTACGCGCAAAACATCGATAACCTTGCCGTGCTCGGCCCCGTGGTCGAGCGGATCGCGTACAAGCACATCGGGTATCATATTCTGCCCGAGCACTATCCCTTTGTGGCCACCGCCCTTCTCGCCGCCATCGAGGATGTGCTCGGAAGTGCAGCGACACCTGAACTCTTGAATGCATGGGGCGAGGCTTACTGGTTCCTGGCCGATATCCTCAAGGAGCGCGAAGCCGAGATACGCGGCGAACTGCTGAAGCGCTCGGGCGGCTGGGATGGCTGGAGAGACTTCGTCGTCGACGCGAAGGTTCGCGAAAGCGATGTCGTCACCTCGTTTGTCTTGAAACCCAAGGATGGCGGTCGCGTTGCGCGCCACAAGCCCGGCCAGTATCTGACGCTTCGCTTCCAGCTGGAGAACGGCCAGGAAATCAAGCGCAACTACTCGATCTCCAGCGGTCCCAGCGATAGTTTTTACCGCATCTCGGTCAAGCGGGAAGCGCAGGGACAGGGTGGATCTCGATACCTCCACGATCACGCGAGCGTCGGCATGGTTCTAAGTGCGACCCCGCCGGCCGGCGACTTCTTTCTGCCCGAAGCGCCACAAGCACCGGTCGTGTTGCTCTCGGGCGGCGTTGGCCTGACGCCGATGGTGAGCATCCTGGAGACGATCGCCGAGGAGCATCCGAACCTCGAAGCGCATTTCGTCCACGGCGCGCTGAACAGCGGGACGCATGCCATGGATCGGCACGTTCGCAAGCTCGCCGACGCGCATGGCAAGATCAGGATCAGCAGCTTCTACAGCGCACCAACGGCCGAGGACGCGGTCGGACTGTCTCACGATTTCGACGGCTTCATCACCGCAGAGTGGCTTCGCAAGAATACACCCATTGAAAATGCCGAATTCTATCTCTGTGGACCGAAGCCGTTCCTTCGTGCCCTCGTTCCTGCGCTGGCCAGAGAAGGCGTTTCAAGAGAGCGGGTTCACTTCGAGTTCTTTGGCCCGTCCGACGAACTGATTGCCGCCTAAAGGCGGCAAAAACGAAACGTGGCATCGTCACTCCGATCCTGCGGCCGGCGCGTTCCGTGCCGGCCGCATCTGCCGTGGAGCGTTCTGCCGAAACGCTCGCTCTCCGGCTTCAGATCACCTGCGCCGTAACGGAGTGAATCGAGTTGTTGCCGTAGCCCAGACGGTTCCACTCCGCGTGCTCGGGTTGTGTCCGGCCCGCCATGTCGGTGGCACGCGCCCGCACGGCGAGTGGCCCTGAATGCTCAAGTCGCGTGATCAGCTCCCACCATTGCCAGGCGGCCCGCCGTCGTTCGCCAACGAGCCGCGCCGCGCGCCACGGGCCACCGTTCAGGCTCACGTCGACCCTGGATATGGTGCCTGCACCCGACCAGGCGACACCTCGGATCGCGGTCTCGCCGCACGGCAGTTCCTCGCCCTCGTCAGGCGAAGAGATCAGTGCTCGCACGTTCATCAGCTTCACCGGCGCGCGCTCGGCTTGCCCATTTCGCACCCAATTGTACCAGTATTTCTCCGCTTGAAAGTACGCCCCGCAGGGCCTGTCTGTAACGACGATCTCCGTCAGCCACTTGATGGACGCCACCGCGTACCAGCCCGGTACGATCAACCGCAATGGATAGCCATGAGGCCGCGATAGCGGCTCGCCGTTCATCTCGTAGGCAAGAAGCGCTTTCGTCTCACGAACCTGGTCCAGGCTGAGGCCACGCTCGAAACGAATCGTCGCGCCGTTGCCGTTGACGACGCCGCTGTCGGCGCCGCGAAACGTGAGTTCCGTCGCGCCCGGTCGCAAGCCCGCTCGCTCAAGCACCTCAATCAAGTGAACGCCGGTCCATTCGGCGGTGCTGACAGCGCCCAGGCCCCAAGCTTCGCCAGGCACCGCCGGATCGAACAGACTCCGGCCGTTGCCAGCGCATTCCAGCGTCACCACGAGGCTTTCGGCGCGCAGGTTGTGGAGCTCCCTCATGCTCAGGCTAAGCGGCCTTTCGACCAGCCCGCCGATCGAAAGCCTGTAGCTCTCCTCATCGAGGCTCGGGATATCGAAGTGATTGCGCAAATAGAACCGACCGTTCGGCATCACTGCCCCGCCGGCAAGGTCCGGCACCGAGGTCTCGCAATTCAACGGGTGAGCACTGTGAATGAGAAGGCCAGCCTCGGTGGCATCCTGGCACACATCTGCTGGGTTGAGCACCCCTGCAGCAACGTCCACCGGGCGCCGATCGCAGCCGCCGCCCGAAACCATCGCGGCACAGGTCATCGCTGCCGTCACTTCGACCTCGCCGGCATGACGGAGAGGCGCCAAGAATGCCTGAAGCACGGTCTCATCCGCTGCCTCAGCAATGAAGAACAGTGAATGTGAGCCCCTTGCGACAGCTTCGGCCTTGATCAGCACGCCGTGGCGGGCAGCGCTCGGGCGGCTCAAATGGCTCAGCAGCATCGCGCCCTGGGCCGGATCGCGCGCGGGACAGGCTTCGGGTGAGTGCCGATGGTGGACAATAAACAGAGGCATCGAAGACTCCCGAATGGTGCCGGTCGAACGGGCTGTTCGGTCCGGTACGATCAATGGTTGTTCATTTCAGCACCTGCATGATCAGATAGAACGACACCGCCTCCTTGCCAGGATTAGACGCCGTAATTTTGGATGCACACCCCCTGTCAACGGCGCTCGGAACAGGTTGGCCTTGATGTCGTGAGGCTGCAGGTCCGCCTTGGACCGGAATGTGAAACAGATCCCTTTCCATCCTCAATCATGAACTGGCGATATCCGCGATCGCGGCGGATAGGGCCGCGAACGAGAGAATGGAGAGCGATCGCCAGAACAGGGCCGCCGTCCCGAAGCTCTGAGACGAATTGCGCTAAACCGCTCCGTATTGGTTGAGATGATATTCCGGATGGGCATGTAGCCCATGCGGTCAGCAAGCGCTCCGGACCCTCGGCTTCCCCAGTTCCGGCCAGTCCACATCTCGCGGGCCGACGGGGGTATTTTTACCCTATTGAATCCCACTCTGCTTTAGATTGTATTCCGCGCGACGATACGATTGACAAGCATGGCAATGGCGAAAGAAACACCCTTCAGCGCGGTCACCCGCAAGATGCTCGACAACTGGCTCCAGACCGACCCCGAGCACCCGACGTCACCGGACACCGTGTATCGCGACATACTCGACATGCTGTCGATCAAAATGCGCCTGACGGTGTTCATGGTCGATGGCGACGATCCCAAGCGATGGTTCATGAAGGCAATCCGCCATTCCGGCTTCACCTCGCGCATCCTCAACATCAACAAGATATTCGCCGATGCCTATATCGGTGACTTCAAGGATCAGCGCTACATGGAAGAAGCGGTGATCCCGCGATTGTCGCAAGTACTCGACAGCCAGCAGCCGTCCATGGAGTTGGTGAAGACGAGGCTCTTCGGTGTCAACCTCGGCTATGACCGCATTCTTCTGCCCCAGCGCAATGCCCATAGGCCGGAATGGATCATTTCGTCGTCCTATGCCCAGTTCCTTCTGAGCCCGCCGCAGAGGCATGAAAAGCTGGATGTGGGCGACGAAGCGATCGTGCAGCTCCTGATCGAGGGAGCGACCGCAAAGGAGATCGCCGTATCGCTCGACGTTTCACATCGCACCGTCGAGCATCGGCTGGAACGGATGAAGGAACGGTACGGGGCCAGGAACACGGTGCACCTGGTGGCGATGCTGATTGCCACGCATCTTGACCGCTCGCGGCGGAGCGAGAACCACTGACGGCCGGCTAGCGGAACAGCTCCAGTATTCTCCGCGGTTCGGAGTTCGCGATACCGAGAGCCTGGATCGCGAGTTGCTGTTGCGCCTCCAGCGCCCTGAGCTTGACCGAGGTCACCGCCATGTCGGCGTCCACCAGCCGCCCGATGCCCTTCGTCGCCGTTTCGATCGCCTTCTTGTTCAGCTCGTCGTAGGTATTCAGCGCCGACTGCACCGAGCCGACATAAGCCATGTTCGACGTGAGTTGCTCGATCTTCTTGTCGATGTTCGCGACCAGATTGCTGTAGAGCCCCTGCCTGTCCGAATCGTGCCTGACAACGTGGTTCTCGATGGACTGAAGGATATAGGTCGGACTGACAGGGTAGGCTTCCGGGTCGCCCGTGACCGGATTGGAAAGCGGCATGTTGAACCAGTAGATGGCGGCCGGAGTGAACGTTCCCGGCGCATCGATGATGTCGCTTCCGTCAAACAGCGTCTTCTCGGGATTGTACTCGCCTGGATAACTGGTCGGATAGCTCCCGAAGTCGTCATTCAGCAGGAGGGTGTCCATGGCGCTGACATCCATCGTCTGCACCTTGCCGTCGGCGTAGCCGATGACGAACGAGAATACCTGCTGGCTGGCTTTCACCGGCTCGTTCTTCTCGTGGTAAAGCAGATTCACGCCCGCGAACGAGGCGGCCAGCATCGCGCCTCTGGCCTGGTCCTGGAGCTGCTGTATCCGCACGTCGATCTTGTAGACGTCCGACTTGGCGTATTCCGGATCGAGACTGAAGGCGGGCTTGACGATGTCGCGCATGCCGGGCTTCGGCATGTCGCTCGCGGTGATCGCGAGGTTACGGATTTCCACGAAGGACTGCCTCACGGTCTCCATCGCAGCGTAGGCGGTGTCCACGATACCCATCGCCAGTCCGATACTGTCGGTGACAGCTCCCATCGCCTTCACATCCGAACGCATCGTCGTCGAAATCGACCAGTAAGCGGCATTGTCGGCCGCAGTCTTCACCCTCAACCCGGACGACAATCTCTGCGACTCGTCGTCCAGCCTCGCACCGATCAGGCGTATAGTGCTGAGGGCGGACATAGCGGATGTGTTGGTGAGAATGCTTGTCATAAGGCGAGCCACTGTAAGATTGCGCGAGTGTGGCATCGTCATGTGCCGTGGAGCGGCAATCGCCGCGCCGCGAATGTGGTTCATGAGGCGTTAACGAAGACGGCGAGCTTACAGGGTAAAAATACCGCAAACGTACCAGGCGAAGGTCGGCGTCTCGTTCCCGACGAAACATTGGCCGGCAGCCCGGAGATCAATGTCAATGCCCGCGTTGCTGACGGCCGCCCACAGGGTCAAACCGTGAAGATTGTGCATTCACCATTCCATAGGAGCGAGCGGCCGGCTGCACAGCCGGCCCGAACACCAGCGCATTCTCGGCGATGGTCAACGCCTGGAATTCGACTTGGTGCTCTATGTATTCATCTGGCCCAGAACGTGCCCATCGGCCAACGCGCAAGGTTTCCCAGAAAGTAGCTCCGGCGGGTACATTGTCAGCGTACTTGCAGCGTCGGCGTCGCCTCAGCGCGGGGCAACCGCGCCCGCATAGAAACCGCCGTCGCCACCGTAATAATCCTGCCTGACACTACTCGCACCGCCGGCGGTCTGAGAGCATCCCGCGAGCGCGGTGAGTACGAGCAACAATGTGACAATACGCATTGGGTTTGATCCTTCGTTGGCTGCTGCACACATAGCTATCGGCGAGGGCCCGTACAACCAGGCGACAACACAACGTTCAACCAACCCTGCGAACACGTTGCTGAAACGGAAACGCGCAACCGGTCCACGTTTGCCACAGCCAACTTTCGGAGTTGATCATGAGCACGGCCGAATCCGACTAACTTCTCAGTCAATGTGAACCGCCGCCGCCCGTGTTCCAGGCGATACTGCAACTTCAGAGGTCCAAAGCAGGATCGCGGTACCCGTCGAATGAGCACGGTGAATGCCGCCCTAGTGGTGGCCGCGGACGGTCAGCATCGCCTTGGCGACTAATCCCCCACATACCCCGTGATCTTGCCGTGAAGCTCCGAGACCTTGTCTAGGCGCCCTTCGACCGCATCGCCGAGTTCGTGGAAGACGCTGTTGATGAGCAGGTTGCCGAGGCTGGCCATCTGGGCGGTCGATTCCCAGAACATGCCGAAATCTGTGGGCACGACGAACATCTCGTCGGAGAGGTCGCGGCCCCAGTCGCAGAAGGCATCGGTGACGAGCGTAATCGGGATCTTTGCCTTCTTGGCCTCGCGGGCAAGGACCAGGTTCAGGCGCGAATAGCGGCGGGCTTCGAAGATCACCAGGCAGGTTGATTTCGGCGGGTTCAGCAGGAGCTCGCTGAAGTTTCCGCCCGAAATGTCGGCCAGCTGGACACCGGGGCGCAGGTACTGGAGCTGGTTGGCGAAGTACTGAGCGATACCGCGCTCCGTCTGGAAGCCGGCAACGAAAATCTGGGGCGTGTTTGCTAGGCGCTTGACGGCGCGCTGCCACTCCTTGGTGTTGGCGAGCTCGTAAATCCTGAGCAACGCGGCGATCTCCAACTCAAGGCTGCGCGCCTGGGCGTCGCCGTTCTGGCTGCGGTCACGGAACTCCCGCAGCCGATCGCCGGCCAACCAGGGTTGGTTGCCGATATTGTCCCTGAGATCCACCTTCAGATCCTTGAAGCGCGCATAGCCAAGTGCGCGGCAGAAGCGCCCCACCGTCGGCTCGCTGACGCCGACCTTGGCTGCGAGCGTCGCCGAGGTCTCGAACGGCAAGCCGTTCAGGTTGGCCAGCATGTAGTTGGCCAGCGCCTTCTCGGCATTCGTGGCGGTGGCAAGCTTTTCTGCGAGCCGCCGGCGGACCGATTCCGTCATCCTGATCTCCCTCAAAGAGGCGTTTGCAATATTTCTATCACAAAGGCAATTGACGTTTGTTTTTTTTCAGAATAGCTTCGCCTTGCAGATTGTCCTGAGAAGAGAGAAAGAAAAATTCTGCCAGGCGCCTCGACTGAAATATAACATTCCGGAAAACCGGAAATAAAACCACGCGCGGATTGGGATATTATCCGGGCGATTACTTTTGTTATTTCGAATATAATACTGAACATCCTCTGCGATACCGTGGCGGCATGAAAAGCCTTTGACAATTTACTCAAGGGAGGAGTGAGTATGAACAGGCGCAAGTTTCTTGTTTCGACATCGATGCTGACCCTGGCTGCCGGCCTCGGCCTGGCAACCGGACGCCCAGCGCGGGCTGGGGGAACGGAGGCCGTGTTCGTGCTCGCCAGTTCCGAAGTCGGTGCTGCATCGCAGGATCCGATACGAGCCACCCTTCTGAGCGTCGTGGCGATGCTGGTCTATGACCGGCTGATCGAACAGGATGTCGATCAGTCCTATCATCCCCACCTCGCTCAATCCTGGGAAACCAGCGCGGATGGCAAGACTTGGACCTTCAAGCTGCGGCAAGGCGTTCGCTTCCATGATGGTGAACCGTTCAACGCCGAGACCATAGCGTGGTGGATACCCAAGTTCAAAGGCAGCCCCAACGAGTACCTCGTCGATGCCATCGAACGCGTTGAGGTCGTCGACGAGCATTCGTTCCGTTTCGTCATGAAACGGGCCGACCCGAACCTGATCTACAACCTTGCCTCCGCCTTCATGGGCATTCCTTCGCCCAAGTCCTATGACGAGGCTGGCGACAGTTACGGCGTGACGGTGGCGGTCGGAACCGGCCCCTACAGGATGGAGAGCTTCTCCGTCGGCCAGGAAACGGTGCTGGTTGCCAATGAAGAGTACAGCTGGGGCTGCGATCTCTCCGACAACAAGGCTGCGCCGCATATCAAACGGCTCACCCTGCGCGAAATTCCCGATGCTTCGACGGCCTTCCTCGAGCTGAAAACCGGCGGCGTCGGCATGCTGCTGGGCGTCCCCAGCCAGTTCCTGCCGCAGCTCGAGGCGGACGACAACATCAGCTTCCGCAGCCTGCCCGGCATGGGCGTGACCTATCTCGGATTCAACACCCGCAAGGAACCGTTCAACGACCATTCCGTGCGCCAGGCGACGGCGCTGGCAGTCGACCAAGCCGCCATCCACAAGAGCGTCTTCAATGGCGTCGGCCTGGAATCGCACCAGTTCCTGATCAGCTCGCTGGCGGAATCGAAGATCGATCCGGCGCTGGAAATCCATCATGACCTGGCGAAGGCCAACGAAATTCTCGACACGAGCGGGTGGCAACGCGGCGGCGACGGCATCAGGACCAAGGACGGCAAACCGCTGACGATCAAGCTGACGGCACAGTCGGAGACCTCGTTCAAGCGCACCGCCGAGGTTGTCCAGGCGCAGCTCAAGGCAATCGGCATGGATGTCGAAATCGTCATCTTCGACAATACCTCCGTCGTCGACCAGCTCAAGAAAGGCGAGCACCAGCTGGCCGTGCGCCATTATGACTGGAACAACGCCGACATTCTCGACTGGTTCTTCAGCACGACCAACATTCCCTATCCGAACTCCACTGGCTGGCAGGGCGAGAAATCGCAGGAGTTGCGCGACATCGCCATGCAGCAGTCGAAGACGCCCGAGGAGCGTGTGGTCAATTTCAGGAAGTACCAGGAGAACCTGATCGCCAACTTCCTGTTCGCGCCGATCCACGAACCGGTACAGAACTACGCCTTCAACAAGACGCTGCTCGACGTGCCGGAAAAGCTGCGTGGCACCCAGTTGGTGCAGGCGTCCGTCGTCGACATCAAGGTAGTGGACTAGGCAATGATCGCTTTCACGTTGAGGCGGCTGCTGTTGCTGCTGCCGGTGTTCTTTGTCGTCTCGCTGGTGGTGTTCTTCATCATCCACCTGGTGCCGGGTGACCCCATCGACAATCTGATGCGGGCCGGCTCGACGCCGGAACAACGCCTCCAGATCGCCGCGAAGTACGGCCTCGACCGCAGCCTGGTCGAACAGTACCTCACCTGGATGGGGCGGCTGCTGACCGGCGACCTCGGCACCTCGATCATCCAGGGGCGCCCGGTCAGCACGCTGATCGCACACAACATGCCCTACAGCCTCCAGCTGGGCATTGCCGCGCTGCTGTTTTCGACGTTGACCGGCATCGCCGCGGGCGTCATCGCGGCAAGCTATCAGGGCACGCGCGTCGACGACGCCATCACCGGGTTCATCCTGCTCGGCTCCACCGTGCCGAGCTTCTGGCTCGGCCTGTTGCTGATTCTGGTGTTCGCGGTATGGCTCGGCTGGGTGCCGGTGTCGGGGGCACGCGGCTGGACCTCGCTCATCCTGCCCGTGATCGCGGCCGGCCTCGGCGGCATAGCACTCGTGGCGCGGGTGACGCGCATCGCCATGATCGAGACGGCGCGGCAGGATTTCGTCGTGCTGCTGCACGCCAAGGGGCTGCCACCGTTCCTGATCCAGCTGCGCCACGTGCTGCGCCACGCCATGGTTCCCGTCGTCACCATCCTCGGCCTGCGCATCGGCTGGGTGCTCGGTGGCGCTGTTACCATCGAATATGTCTTCGCCCGCCCGGGCCTGGGCTCGCTGCTGATCCGCGCGCTGAACCAGCGTGATTATCCCCTTGTACAAGGTTGTCTTCTGATGCTTGCGATGGCTGTCATCGTCGGCGCCCTGATCGGCGATATCGTCCAGGCCGCCATGGATCCCCGCCAGCGCGAGGCGCGGTCATGACGGACCGTCGCACGCTGGCGTTTCTCAACGCCGTCTCGACCTTCAAGGGCGGTATCTCGGGTGCGTTCCTGCTGCTGTTGGTTATCGCCGCGCTGTTGGCGCCATGGCTGTCGCCATATCCCTATGACCTGCAGGACCTCGGAGTCATGAACCAGGCGCCCTCGATGACGCATCTGCTCGGTACCGACGAGTTCGGTCGCGACGTGCTGTCGCGTATGATCACCGGCGCGCGTACGTCGCTTTCGGTCAGCATCACGGCGATCGGCATTTCGGTGGTGCTGGGGCTGGTCCTGGGCGCGACCTGCGGCTACTTCGGCGGGACCTTCGACCGGATCGTCATGACTGTCGTCGACCTGACATGGTCCTTCCCCGAGATCCTGATCGCGCTGATGCTTGTCGCCATCATCGGCCCGGGGCTGGAAGGCGTGGTGATTGCCATCGCCATCGCATATCTCGCGCAGTTCACCCGGCTCACCCGCACACAGATCATGTCGCTGAAGAGCGAAACCTATGTCGAGGCGACCGTCAGCCTTGGCGCCGGCCACACGCACATCCTGTTCTCGCACCTGCTGCCCAACGCCCTGGCGCCGGTGCTGGTCGCGGCGATGCTGGCGACTGGCGACGCCATCATCCTCGAGGCCACGCTCGGCTTCTTCGGGCTGGGCGCCCAGCCGCCGACACCGAGCTGGGGCGCGATGATGAGCTCTGGCACCGCCCAGCTGTTCATTGCGCCGTGGGTCATCCTCCTGCCCGGCCTTGCCGTGGCGCTGACCGTCGTCTTTCTCAACCTCTTCGGCGACGCGCTGATCGCTGCGCTCGACGTCCGTACCAAGCTTAGGGAGGCGTGAGGATGCTGCTCACTGTTGACATGCTGCGCATCAGGTTCGGCGCCTTCTCGCCGGTCGACCAGGTCACCCTCGGCGTCGATCGCGGCGAGATACTTGGGGTCGTCGGCGAGTCCGGTTCGGGCAAATCGCTGACCGCAACAGCGATCATGGGCCTGCTGCCGCGCATCGGCGGCCAGGTCGCTGGAGGCAGCATCCGCTTCGACGGCACCGATCTCGTCGACCTGCCGGAGAGCCAGATGCGCCGCCTGCGCGGCGGGCGCATCGCGCTGATCACGCAGAACCCGATGACCTCGCTCGATCCGATGATGCGGATCGGACCGCAGATCGACCAGGCAGCCCGACTTCATCTCGGCCTCGGCAGAAGTGCGGCGCGCGCCCGAAGTCTGGATCTGATGGCCGACCTCCGGATACCGGACCCGGCCTCGGTCTACGACCTGTTCCCGCACCAGCTTTCCGGCGGAATGAAACAGCGCATCGTTATCGCCATGGCGCTGGCGGGCGACCCCGAGCTTCTGATCGCCGACGAGCCGACGACGGCTCTCGACGTCACAGTCCAGGCCCAGATCGTGCAGATACTTGTCGACCTTGTGCGGCAGCGAGGGCTGGGCCTCATCCTGATCACCCACGACATGGGTGTCGTTGCCCAGGCCTGCGATCGGGTGGCGGTGATGTATTGCGGGCGTGTCGTCGAACTGGCGCGGGTCGATGCGCTCTTCGAACACCCGCGCCATCCCTATACGCAGGCGCTCATCCGCTGCATCCCGCGCAACGGCATGGCGCGGGGGACGATGACGGCCATTCCCGGCATGGTGCCGACGGGAATGACCCAGCCACCCGGCTGCCGGTTCAATCCGCGCTGTGCGCGCGTCGAGAGCCGCTGCCGCGTCGACATCCCCGAACTGCTTGTCGGGCCGAGCGGCAACGGCGTTGCCTGTCATCTGGCGGAGGCGGCATGACCGAGCTTCTCAAGGTCACCGGCCTCAGCCGCCGTTTCGCCGGCGGCGGGCTGTTCCGCAAGCGCAAGGTGTTCCACGCCGTCAGCGACGTTTCCTTCACCCTCAAGCGCGGACAGATCCTCGGCATCGTCGGCGAGTCCGGCTGCGGCAAGTCCACACTGGCGCGGCTGGTGCTGCGTCTGATCGATGCCAGTGAAGGCCAGGTGACGTTCGACGGTGTCGACATGGCCAGCCTCCCGCGACGCGAGCTGCGGCGCTTGCGCCAGCGCATGCAACTGGTTTTTCAGGATCCCTATTCGGCGATCGACCCGCGCTACTCAGTAAGGGACGCGCTGCTCGAGCCGTTCAAGGTGCAAGGGGTGAAGCTCGGGTCGCCAGATGAAAAGGTGGCGTCGCTGCTCGACATGGTCGGTCTGAACACGTCGCTGGCGCGAAGCTACCCACACCAGCTGTCGGGTGGCCAGAAGCAGCGCGTCGGCATCGCTCGTGCGCTGGCGCTCAACCCGTCGCTGGTGGTGCTGGACGAGCCGACGGCTTCGCTCGACGTGTCGGTGCAAGCGCAGATCGTCTCGCTCTTGGAAAGACTGCGGCATGAGTTGGGGCTGACCTACCTGTTCATCTCGCACGATCTCGGATTGGTGCGCTATTTCTGCGACCAGGTGCTGGTCATGTATCTCGGCCGTGTCGTCGAGGTCATGCCGAGCGACGCCGAGCCTGCCCATCCTTACACCAGGGCACTGCTCGACAGCAGCTTCGAGCCAGATCCGCGCCAGCGCCGCACCATCACCCGTCTCTCCGGCGAGGTCCCGAGCGGCTACGACCTGCCGGCGGGCTGCGCCTTCGCCAACCGGTGCCCGCGCGTGTCCGATCTCTGCCGCGGCGTGCTTGCGCCACTTTCCACCCTGCCGAACGGGCAACAGGTGGCCTGCCACAATCCACTCATCGACGCCGCTCTCCCAGCGGCTTGCAGGTAGGTCGCATGACCGCCGGCCAAGAACTCCGAGGACATCAGCATGACCTGCAACATTGAAGAGCTCGATCGCTATCTGCAGGCGGAAATCAACGCCAGCCAGGCTCCGGGGCTTGGTGTCGCTGTCGTCCGCGACGGCGAGATCGTCCATCTCGGCGGCTACGGCCTCGCCGATGTCGAGAACGGCGTGCCGGTCCTGCCGGATACGGTTTTCCATTCCGGCTCGACCGGCAAGATGTTCACCACCACATCGGTGCTTTTCCTGCTGCAGGACCGTCGGCTCGGGCTCGACGACGAAATCCTGACGCACATCCCGGAGGGGCCGGAAAGCTGGTCCGGCATCACCATCCGCCATCTCCTGTCGATGATGGCCGGTCTCGGCAATTTCGAGCTGGCTTTCTCACCGGACGAAGACCTGGAGGGTGTGGTTCTCAACCTGTGGCAGAACCACACCGACGAACAGCTGATCGACCTGGCGCGCCGTTCGCCGCTCCTGCATGGGCCGGGGGAAGGCTATCGCTACAGCAACACCGGTTACATGCTTGCGGCATTCATCGTCGCCCGCGTTTCGGGCGCGCCGTATTATGAGTTGCTGCGTGAGCGCCTGTTCGAGCCGATCGGCATGGCGACGGCGCGCGACGCTGCCTGGTACGACATCGTGCCGAACCGGGCGGCCGGCTACCGCGTTCGCGACGGTCGCCTCGAGAACCGCTACTGGGCGGCGCCGTCGCTTCAGGTCACCGGTGACGGCGGGCTCTACTTCTCACCCCGCGACATTGCTCAGTGGCTGCTGGAGCTCGACGCACCGAAGGTGCTGAACGCCGGGCTTGTCGAGCTGATGTCGACACCGGCGACGATGCGAAACGGCCAGCCGTCGTTCAACAGCTATGGGCTGGGTTGGCAGAATTCCGAACTGCGCGGCCACCGCAAGATCCGCCATGGCGGGACCTGGGACGGCTTCCGTGCCGAGATCGCGCGCTTTCCCTCGCGCAAGCTGTCGGTCTGCGTGCTCGCCAACATGGAAGAAGCACAGGTCGCTCGCATGGCCCAGAAGATCGTGGGCATCGTCGATCCGGCGCTGGCGCCCTACGAGCCGATCGCGGACGGAGCTGTTGCGTTGACGTCGCGGGACCGCGAGCTTCTGCAAGCCATCGTCGCTCATTGCGCGCCGCGCGAGGCGTTCACGGACGAAGCCTGGCGTATGTGGAGCAACGGTTGGTTCGAGCAGATTTCCGCCATGGAGGTCCACGTCTCGTCAGCAGTGCTCGAGCTGACCCAGCATGAAGGCGATGGCGCTGCCTATCGCAGGCGCTATCGCGTCGAGCTCGGCGGTTACTTCCTGCACTGGAGCATCAGACGCGACGGCGATGGCCGTGTCAGCGAGATGCGGTTCCACATGGAGTAGCACGGCCAACCTTCGTGTTGCCGCAGGTCCACTGAGGCGGCGACACGGCCCAAGGGCAGAGTAGCCATTCAGACAGGCCCGCCGCAGTCGCGGCGGCATCGATCACCCACACCTGGCCGACCGCCCCCCCCCGAGAACCATCAGGAGACGTATCATGAGCTTTCGTGTTCTAACCGCAGAATTCGCGCATGAGACCAACACGTTCAGCGTGCGCAAGACCGACTATGATGCCTTCACGGTGGAAGGCGTTCTGTTCGGCGACGACGCCATCCGCGCCCGCGGCGAGGCCAACACCGAGATCGCCGGATTCCTCGACATCGGGCGTAAGTATGACTGGAGCATTCGGCATGTCCTTAGCACAGCGGCCGAGCCGGCCGGGCCGGTGACGCGCGACGCTTTCGACCGAATCGGGGGCGCTATCGTCAAGGCGGCGGCGGAGCAGAAGAACGAACTAGACGGCATCCTGCTCGGCCTGCACGGCGCCATGGTCACCGACTTTTCGCCCGATGGTGAAGGCGAGCTGCTTGCACAACTGCGCGCTGTCGTCGGACCGGACCTGCCGATCGCCGTCACGCTCGATCCGCACGCCAACGTCACCGCCAGGATGTGCGAGCTGGCCGACATCCTGATTTCGTTCAAGACATATCCGCACATCGACATGCGCGACATTGCCCGCCATGCCGGCGAGGTGCTGCAGCAGACGATGGCTGGCGAGATCCACCCCAGAACGTTGCTGGTTCGCCGGCCGATGCTGGAGGAGGCGAATGCCGGACGCACCGACATCGGGCCGATGATCGGCTGGATCGCCAGGGCGCGCGAGCATGAGAAGACGGCAGGCGCATTGGCCGTCAGCATCAACGGTGCATTCCCGAACGCCGACATCGCCGAGGTTGGCCCGACCGTGTTGGTCACTTACGACGGAGATCCGGCGCGGCACCAGGCTTTTGCCGAAACGATCGCCGACGAGATCTGGGACAACCGCTTCAACGTGCTGAACACGTTCCACACGGTGATGCAGGCTGCCGAGATTGCGCACGACTACCGAGGCGATCGTCCGCTGATCATTGCCGACTATGCCGACAATCCCGGCGCCGGCGGTTATGGCGATGCGACGGCATTGCTCGGAGCCCTGCTGGACATGGGCATTCGCGATGCCTGCTTCGGTCCGATCGTCGACCCGGAGGCGGCCAGCCAGCTCCACCGCGCCACCGTCGGCGATACCATCCAGCTCAGGCTTGGCGGCAAGACCGATCCGCGCTTCGGCGGCGATCCGCTCGAAGTGGCCGGCAAGCTGCTGGTCATCAGCGACGGCAAGCTCATCGGCAACGGCGAGCAGCTGGGCGGGCTGGAGTTCAGCTTCGGGCCGACGGCGGTGGTGCAGATCGACGGCATCGCGGTGCTCGTCGTCACCGAGCCGTCGCAGATGCGGGACCTCCAGCAGTTCAGGGCTTTCGGCATCGATCCGGCGCGGCATCGTGTTGTCGGGCTGAAGTCGATGCAGCATTTCCGCGCCGCTTTCGAGCCGATTGCCGGCAAGGTGATCGTCTGCGACAGCGGCGCCCTGTGCACGATGGACTATGCCCGGATGCCGTACCGCAACGTGCCGCGCCCGATCTTCCCGCTCGACCGCGACATGGCGCTCTAACGCCCATGACCGCACGACAGATCCATCGGGCCGATGTCATCGTTCTTGGGGCCGGCATCATCGGCGTCTCGGTCGCGCTGCATCTGCAGCAGCGCGGCCGATCCGTCGTGCTTGTCGACCGTCGCGGTGCAGGGGAGGAAACGAGCTACGGCAATGCCGGGCTGATCGAGCGCTCGAGCGTCGTACCCTATGGCGCGCCGCGCGACCTCGCCAAGCTCCTTCGCTACGGGCTCAACCTGTCGACCGACGTCCAGTTCGATTGGCTCCAGCTGCCGCGGATCGCACCCTGGCTGTGGCGGTTCTGGCGCGAGTCGGCGCCGAAACGCCTGGCACGCGCCGCAGCCGACATGCGGCCGCTGATCGAGCAATCGGTGCTTGAGCACGAGGCGTTGATGGCTGCCGCGGGTGTGCTGCCGCAACTGCGCAAGACCGGCTGGATCGAAGGCTATCGCAATGAAGGGGCATTTGAGCGCGCGTGCGCGGATGCTGCCGCGCTCAAGCATTTCGGGTTGAACTACGCGCTGCTCGACCCGGCGGCGCTGCGGCAGCGCGAACCGCATCTCACCGATGCGCTGGTGGGGGCTGTCCATTGGCTCGACCCGGCCACCGTGGCCGATCCCGGGGCTCTGGTGAAGAGCTATGCCCGCCACTTCGCCGATTGCGGCGGCCTGTTCCTGCGCGGCGATGCCGACAGTCTGCAGCAGGGCAGTCGCTGCTGGAGTATCTTTACCGACGGCGGGCCTGTCGAAGCGGCAGAGGTGGTGGTCGCGCTGGGACCGTGGTCGGACACTATCGCCAATTCGCTCGGCTACAGGGTGCCGCTGGCGATGAAGCGCGGCTACCATATCCATTTCGAAACCGAAGCGACGGCCACGCTGACGCATCCCGTCGTCGACGTCGAGGGTGGCTACGTGCTCGCCCCGATGGCCAAGGGTCTGCGGCTGACGACCGGCGTCGAGTTCGCCTCGCGGGGCCGGAGGCCGAATCCGGTCCAGCTCGACAGGACGGAGCCGATGGCGCGGCAGATCTTCCCGATCGGCCGGCGCATCGAGCCGCAGCCGTGGATGGGGTCGCGACCATGCCTGCCTGACATGCGCCCGGTGATCGGCCCGGGCGCGCGGCACAAAGGCCTCTGGTTCGCCTTCGGCCACAACCACCATGGCCTGACCCTCGGGCCGGTAACCGGGCGGCTGCTGGCAGAAATGATGACCGGCGAGCCGACATTCACCGATCCCACTCCATATGCGCTGGCGCGCTTCGGATGATGCTCCCGGACGCGCGTCGCGCCCAGTCCGTCGGCGCGCGTCGCGCTCGCGGTGACTCCGCCAGGCAATAGATTACGCGGAACCACGCGGACCTGATGATCCGCATGGTTCCGAAGACGCTTCATTCCATATGGAAACGCATGCCGGCGATGCGGCCGTCATCCTGGCGGACGACAGTCCAGTGCATGTGGTAGCGACCGGTCGCCAGGCGGTAGCGCCGGCGGGCGCCAGCGTCCTCGACTAGCTCCATCGGCGCAGCTGCGAGATCGGACTCGCTTTCGCTGAGAACCTGCTCGAAGCGCCGGCCCGACCATTGCTGCCAGCAGGCTTCGCTGAACGCCTCAGAAGGTGCGCAGCGTGTCGCGATAGTCTGGATCAGCTCGGCGTCGCGGCTTGTCAGGCCAGGCCTGGTGTCGGTGACAGGTTCGTAGGGTGCGATCGTTGCATCGACCAGGCCAGCGACCCTGTGGGCGATGCGCGCGACCTGAGCGGAGTCGATGTTGGCGAGCACCGCCACCGAAAGCCTTTGCGCCGGAAAACGGGCAAGCTCTGCCCGGAACCCGTCCCAGGTGCCTCCATGCCTGATCTTGCGCTGTCCTCGCACCTCTGAGTTCTGCCAGCCCAGCCCATAGCCGTTGATGGCCGGGGATCCGTCCGACGTCAGCGCCGGCTCGAACATCTCGGCAATGATGTCGGGTCGGAACACCCGGCCACGATCCAGCTCCATGAACCAGTGGGCAATGTCTCGCGGCGAGAAGCAAAGCCCGCCGTCGCCAGTGCGCAGCATGGTCGGCGCCGTCCAGTGGCTGTTGCGCAGTTCTCCCGCAACAAGGCTGTAGCCGCTCGCCCGGTTGGGGACGATGTCGCGGCAGCTCGCGTCACGGGCGGTCGCCATGCCCGCGGGCGCAAACAGCCTCTCGCGCAGCAAGGCGTAGTAGGGCTTGCCCGCGATCCGGGCCACCACAAGCGAGGCCACGACGTAGCTGATGTTGGAGTAGAGGTAGCTTTCGCCTGGCCCGAAGGCGAGCGGCGAAAGGCTGGCAAGCGCCAGCAACTGGGCGTCGCTGTGGTCCTGCCACAAATTGACCGGCACGACGCCGTCCTGGATTGGGGTGGGGGCAAAGGCCTCGCCGAAGTTGCCCAGGCCGCTCGTCATCGACAGCAGGTGCCGGATCGTCATGCCAGCCCACTCGCGCGGCACCTCGGTCAGGTAGCGCCCGACAGGGTCGTCGAGGCGCAGGAGGCCGTCCTGCACCAGGAGGAGCACGGCGGCTGCCGTGAACATCTTGCCCGTCGAGCCCGAGTGGAAAATAGTGTCGGGCGTTGCCGGGACGCCATGCTCGACATTGGCGAGCCCATAGCCGCCGAGATGCAGGATCTCGCCATCCCGCACGATGGCGACACCCAGTCCGGGAATGGCGCTGGCCTCCAGTTCGGCCCGGAGACAATGCTCCACCCTGGCCGCGATGCCGACGTTTTCAGTCATGTCCATGGTTTCTGGCCTTGCTGTTACTGAGCGGGTTTGATGTCGACGATCGAGTAGGGTGCCCGGAACGGCAGCGGCGTCATCAGCCGTGTCTTGTTGAAGGCCATGGTCTGCGCCGGCTCATGCACCGGTGCGGCGACAAAGTTCGCGAGCAGGTGGGCATGGTACGTGCGGAAGTTCGCCACGCGCTCGTCCCAGGTCTTGGAGCCGTACATGGCGAGGTTGTGCAGCTCTTCGGACTTGGGCTCGTCCCACATCGACAGGTTCCATGAATCCAGCCGCTTGGCGCTGAAGAACCAATCGAGGATGTCTGCGTTCGTCCATGAATAGGGTTGCAGGACGAGCTCGCGCTCAGGCTTGCGGAACTGGTCGCGATAGGTGCCGGCGTCGAAGACGGTGATGTCGACGCCGATCCCCACTGACTTCAGTTGCGCCTGTATGATCTCGGCGGTGCGCCGGTACTCTGTGTCGGCCCGGGCCCACAGCTTGACCCGGAGCGGCTTGCCGTCCTTGCCGCGGATGCCATCGTCGCCCGTCGTCCAGCCGGCTTCGTCGAGCAGCTTTGCCGCCTGGGCGGGATCGCAGCGGATTTCCGCCGACGGGTCGACTTTCGATTCCAGCAGGGAGCTGACCAGGAGCTGGTGAGCCTCCTTGCCGACGCCGCCATAGACGCTCTTGAGGATCGCGCTCTGGTCGATGGCGAGTGCCACCGCCTGCCTCACCTTGACATCGGTAAACGGCGCGGCCCTGGTGTTGATGGCGACGAATGTGATGCCGTAGCCGGGCAGATCGCGCGTGTCGATGTCCGCCTCGGACCTGATCTGCGGCAGGAAATCCGTGGGCATGTCGAGCAGCATATCGACGCCGCCGGTGCGCAGTTCGAGGAAGGCGGTGGAGGCGTCGGGGATTTCGCGCACGGTCAGGCGCTTGATGTGCGGCGCATTCCTGTTCTCGGTCAGCGGGCTGCCCCAGGTGTAGTCCTCGTTGGAGACCAGTACCGTCTCCTGGCCGACCACGAAGCTTTCGAGTTTGTAAGGGCCCGTACCGACGGCCTCCAGCACGCCATAACCGTCGCCTGCCGCCTCGTAAGCTCTGGGGCTCGGGATGCCCATGTTCATCATGGCAAGGTTGAAGATCAGGTTCGGCTCCGGCCGCTTCATCACAAAGCGCACCGTGTGCTCGTCGATGGTCCCGACCTTGTCGATAGCGTCGACCATGTACTCGTTTTCGGTGCCCTTGAATTTCGGGATCCACCAGGCAATCGTCGCCGCGTTGAACGGTTCGCCATCGGTGAAGGTAACGCCCTTGCGGAGCTTGAACGTCCAGCTCAGCCCGTCCGGGCTGACCTCCCAGGATTCTGCGAGATGGGGGTGGTAGGACTGGTCGGCCGCCTGCTCGATCAGGCGGTCGTAGATGAGGCCGTTGGCCATATTCAGCGTCACGGCACGGATCGGGTCGTAGCTAGCTGCTCCCTGTTCCTGCCGCGCCAGGACGACGATGGCTTCCGTCTCGGTGGCTTTCGCCGGCAAGGTCAGGCTCGTTGTCGCGACGAGCGAGAGAAGCGAAACCGAAATGATGAAGTCACGCCTGCGCATGTCAAATCCTCCCTGATTTGCACGTGATGGATGTGGTCTGTCAGCGCTCCGGCCTGCCGGCATGGCCGGTGAAATCGCCATAGAGCTCTGACATGCGCTCGAGTCGCGCCTCGACGTCGGGCCCGAGTTCGCCGATGACGCCGTTCAGCATGAGGTGGACGAGCGAGAGCATCGGTCCGTTGGTGTCCCAGAACAGGTTGATCTCCGACGGCAGCGCGATGATCTCCGAGGCGCTGCCATGGGCCCAGTCGCAGAACTGGTCGGTGACGAGCGTGACCGGGATGCCGGCATCCGTCGCGCGCCGGGCCAGAAGCGCGGCCTGGCGCGAGTAGCGCCTGGCGTCGAACATCACGAGCGCTGTCTTTGCAGGGGCGGCAAGCAGCACGTCGGAGTAATTGCCGGAGGAATGATCGACGAGATGAACGCCGTCGCGGAGATACTGCAGGAGATGCGCCATGGTCACGGCGATGCCGCGCTCGCTCTGGAACCCGACGATGAAGATGCGCTCGCGCGTGGCAAGGCGTGCCACCACTGCCTTCATCTGTTCCGAGCCGGCAAGCTCATAGACCCTGACCAGCGCCGCCATCTCGAGCTCCAGGCTCCTGGCCAGATCGCCGCCGCCCCTCTTGCTCGCCGCCTGGAAAGCGCGCAGCCGGTCGCCCACCAGCCATGGCGTGTCGGCGATGTCGGTCTTGAGATCGGCCTTGAGGTCCTTGAAGTGCTGGTAGCCGAGCGCGCGGCAGAACCGACCGACCGTCAGCTCGCTCACCCCGACCTTCTCTGCAACTGTCATGGCGGTCTCGAACGGCAGTTCGCTGAGATTGGCCAGCATATAGGTCGCGATCGCGCGATTGGCGCTCGAGCCCTTCTGCAGGTTGTCGGTCAATCGCTGGCGAACGGTCCCGGTCATGTCTTCCTCCCCATGGAAGAGGATATGACAGTTTTCTGACAATAGATCAACAGTGATAGTTTTATATCTACCAGGTGTGTGCAAGATGTGCGGGGTCGGCGTGTTCGATCCGTCCCACCGGGTGGAAGAATGACGCCGGGCGTCGAGCATCGCTTACATAAGGGACTGAACAATCGAAGTTGGAATTCGTATATGCCGGCATGACGACGAGAGCGGCGCATGATGCGCTTTCAAGTCGCCTCGGCAATGCGTCTCGGCCCACGGTCAGATTGCCAACCTTTTCGGCCTGCATCGCAAACGTCTGACCGCCTCTTTGTAGCGGCGGAACGTGCCGCCCCATGGCGGCGATTGTCGTGTCTTCGGTAGATGCGATCCTGTCGCTGGATCGGCGCCGTCCCCAGTTGGGACACCGGGCCCGAGGACAATGGGCTGCCGCGCCTGTTGTTTGAACGTCAAAAGCCCGCCGGATTTCTCGCGGCGGGCTTTTTTTGATTTGGTTGCGGGGGCAGGATTTGAACCTGCGGCCTTCAGGTTATGAGCCTGACGGCTACTCTTGCATCCATCTGTTTTTATTTCACAATCACGATACAAAAAAATTTTGTGCTAAAATCTGTGTTAGGACGCGTTTTTCTTATTCTTCCGCTCCACTGCAAACCGTAATAGTCCAATTGACGAGCCTGCAACCATACGCTTCAATCATTTACTCCCTTCCGATCCAACTAAACTCACCTGCGAATGACCACCTCTCCCTTGACCCTCACCGCCGAATCCGACCGAGCCGTCGATACCGCGTCAGCAGACGAATTCGGCTTCGCTGACATTGCGAGGAAGCTAGCCCCTTCGTTGGCCGACGCCGCGGAAAGCGATGGGATGGTCATCGGGATTGAAGGCCCTTGGGGATCGGGAAAAACAAGCCTGCTGAACTTTCTTTGCCTGGAGTTGCCGAAGCTTAAACGCTCCAACGTCCATGTCATTACGCTCGCCCCATGGCTAACAGGCGATACCGTCAGTCTGGTAGAATCGTTGACCAGCGCCATCGCAGATATTTTGGAAGCTACCGCGCCACCTCAGAAGGAAGGTTTTTTGGCGCGGAGTAAAAAGAAAACGGGCGAGTACGGCGAAATACTCCGCAAATATGGGTCCCGTACCGGACGCGTGCTTGCCCCAATCGCCAAAGTAGCAGGCGTTTTCTATCCACCGGCTAGCGTGATCGGCGAAGGGCTTGGTGTTGGGGCTGAATATCTGGAAGGTTTGAAGCGTAATCCCACAGACGCTGAAGTCAAAAGGCTGATTTCCCAGAAACTTGCGGCACAATCTCAACGGTTTCTAGTCCTCATAGATGACCTCGATCGTTTAGAGCCCCATCAGGCGGTCGAAGTCATACGCATGGTTCGATCAGTGGCCGACTTTCCCAAAGTGGCCTACGTGATGTGCTATGACCGCACTGTGCTGGCCCACGCATTGGAACGCGGATTGCAGGTTAAGGATGGAGATCTGTATCTGCAGAAGGTTGTCCAGCTGACTTTCAATATACCGTTGCCTGAACCCTTCGACCTCCGTCTATCACTTCGAGAAAAGGCTCTGGCCGTTTATCAGGAGGTGAACGGTACCGTTCCTGGCAAAGACGAGGCTGAAGATCTTAAGTCCGCAATCGACCGCGAAGGCAGCGGCTTGCGAACGCCTCGTGAAATCAAGCTTGTCCTCAATGCCATCAAGTTCGCATACCGCAACATGGCCGACGACCTTTATTTCCCTGATCTTTGCCGTATAAGCTTGATTAAGATCCTGAACCCGCCACTTTATCGCTGGCTCGAAAATTACTTGTCTCTGCGCTCCGTCATTTTTACAGGCGACGCACATGTGGACGAAGACGAGACGAAGGAAATCGGGACAGACCTTGGCGTCTTGATGCCATCCGACTCTGTCGGCTCAACTCGTTCCATTTGGAATCTCAGCACATACATACCGGGCTTGCAGCAGGATGAAGATCCTCAGGAGCGGGTCTTTCAAAAAGTATCAGAACACGAAACGGCCGAGTTTATTGAGCGCAAACGCTTGGGCAGCCCGCTCCACTATCGATACTATTTCGCGATGAGCGGACCCAGAACAGTCTTGGCCGATGACAAGTTCAATGAACTCCTTAAACTAGCTGGGACAGATCAGGCTGCTCTAGCCGAAAAATTGAGGTACTACCTCGACGCTCCGCGACCGCTTGGGCAAAGTTGGTTCGATCATATCCTCGGTCGGATGCGCCCCCCTCTTCTCAATGGTCTCAACACCGCGCAATTGTCGGGGCTGGCGCTTTCTATCGCGCAGGTCATGGATGACTTTCTTGCGAAGGACCTCGAAATCCCATTCGGGCGCCGTTCTGCGGCAGACATAGCTGTCAACGTGCTCGGAAACAGCATTAAGGCCCTCCGTCAAAAAGACCAAAGCAAAGCAACCGAGGTCTTGGATCAGGTATTCGGTGAGGGCCACGCCTTGAATTGGCTTGTCGGAACGTTCTTCCGAAGTGAGCTCTTCGATCACGGAGTTGTGGGTGATCGGCCTCAGCCCGAAAACTCATGGCATCTCACTGGGGCTGAACTCGAAAAGTACCGTGGTGTCCTAAGAACGAGACTTTCACAGTCCGCCGAAGCGCATACTCTTGACCAGTTGCCTGATCTCAGCAGGCTTCTGTATGGCTGGCGGGACCTCGCAGGCATTGAAATACCCCGAGCTTGGGTCCAGACGTTAGTTCCCAATGACGACACTTTTCTTAAGTTACTATTGGATATGCGTGGATGGACGATGTCCGATAAAATCTACCGTCCTCTAAGAAAAGGAAGCGTCGAGCCTTTCCTTGATTGGGACAATGTCGAAGCGCGGTTGAACCAGATCAAGGCCGATAACCCCACTTCGACAAAAGCTGAAAAAATCGCCGAAATCGAGACTGCAATTCGATTCGGCGATGATGACTTCTAAGGGATCCAACTGTACCGGTAGCCGAACCGCGCTCAGTTGCTACGGGATGGTGGCCAGATTAGCTACCATTCGCAACATCCAATAGCCGGAGAAGCGCCTTATTCGAAGGGTCACGCATATACACCTTATAACCCGGCGCTATTTCTCCTGGGAACGAAATAACCTCAGCCAGTGAGAACATAACGTCGGAACAAGCCTCCATAGTCTGGAAAACCGTTCGTGCTACCCATGGAGACAGCGAAACGATGGCTGAATTGTAATAGTGCTCCTCTTTCCACGGATAATCACCGTAATGTCGCGACTTCGGGTCTACACAGAAGCCTTTCTCGGTCGCAAAGATGGTATCAATCGTGGTGCCTCCATGAATAATGCCGTCCCTTGAAGCCCGCAAAGCTTTGAAAAAAGGGGCATGCTTCTCATACATCTCGGCAACGCCAGGCGGCAGCCCGTAGCGATCAGCTATTTCTTTTGCGGTACGAGACGTATCACCGTTGAGCACTACCTTGGAAAACGTGGGAGGCAGTTTATGTCTTTTTCGTTTTGTCTCCATTTCGGCGTCCAGCAATGTAATTTTGTCATTCCAGAAACGGGCGACAGCCTCTTGAAGAAGATCAAACACCGAACGGGCAACCGTGATCAGGTATTCAAGCTCTGTCTTTACAAAAGAGCTTATCAATAATCTATCGATACTTTCGCGAGACGCATGTAAATGCTCAAGCTTGGCTACACTTGTGGCCATCAAATGAAAGTCATCACAAATGCTGCTGAACAGCGGCACCAACTGCGGCCAGCTTGCTCTTTGCCAGATAAAATCGATAAATCCGAAAAAGACGTCAGAGGGATCTGCTGGGAATTCAGCTAGATAGGCTGCGTGACCTACATCAACAACGCTAATCTTCATCAATTTTTTGTCGCCAGTGGGGATCCACTGGCTCCACGATTGGCCATCCCATACCGGCATCAACAACACGTTACGGCCATCAAGCACGGACGTGTCGATGTGCGACAAATGGCCCAGCTCACTAGATTCAATCTGTTTCATCAGCAACGACAGGATGGGGAACGAGGGTACGGTGGGCCATTTACGCGATATGATACTTTAGACGGCGTTTAACGAACGCGGGTTGCGAACCTTCAAGAATGTCGATGATCCGCTGGTTGATACGGGGATTCTCGATCGCACCACTTTCATAGCTGAATCGGTAACTATCAGCCTTATCGAGCTTGACGTAGACGATCTGCTCTGCGTCAGCGCCCACAGCAAGATTTGGGTTATGGGTAACCAAAATGACCTGCCTATGCTTCTTGGCTTCCCGAATGCAGTTCGCCAAAATCGCGAAAATGCTCTCGTTATCGAGGTTGTCTTCTGGCTGATCGATAACAAGAGGGATGTTGTCCTTATCGAGCTGCAAATAGAAGACAAGAAGGAGCAAGCCCTTTTCGCCTGGCGAAAGCTCGTTCAGGTTTTTACCGCCAAGCCGGAGTTCATACGACGCCGCGAAATACTCCAATGAGTACAGGAAATCGTAGAACTCTTTGACATGCACAACCTGGTCTTCAAGGCGCAGGGATGCGCCCCCCTCCTCCGCCGTCATTCGGGTAAGGACTGTTCCGATAAACCCTTCGACGGAATCAAAGCTGTCCCAGTCAACCTCGCTGACCAGCCCCTTCAATGTGCGCTCTGGATCATTTGCGCCATGGAAAGGTCCTCGACGATTTTTCTTGATGAGGTTCAGGAAACTTTCGGAAAAATCACGCTCAAGTACAAAAGAGGCCGTGATTTCGACCGAAAAGTTATCGGTCCTCACCACCTTGAGTCTCTGATCAACGCTGGCCTTGATGTCGGCGTAGAATTTCAAGACTTTTTGTTTGCTTTCAAATATCTGGCGCGCGAGGCCAGAACGCGTGACGCGCTTCTCACTGATTTGGGCGGCCAAATCCGTATCGATGAAGGCGATCTGCATTTCCAGTGCCCGGATGGTACCTGTCTGTGGATCCGTTTCATTACCTAGGAGGCCCGCCCGTTGCGTGTTCCATTGGGCCAGCTTGTCTAGGTACGTCTGATACTTCCTCTGCGGGGTACCCAATTGCTCCTTGAGAGAGTCAATTGTCGTCATGTGGAAGGTTATCGCGCCACGGATATCGGGAAGGCTGGCGAGCGCCCGGAAATCGTGACCGGGTTCGAACGAAAGCGAATTGTCTTTCTCAAGGGTAGAGATGCGATCCCCAACAGACGACCGTTGTGTCTCAACGTCGGTAAGATCGACCTGCATCCTAACGATTTTATCAATGTCCAGCTCAAACTCTAAGGCTGTCGGACGGAGGGCGTCTTTCCCTTCCTGTACCCTGCTGTTCAGGCTTTCAATGGAATCCTTCAAGGAAAGCAACCGCTGCTGACGGTTCTTCATTTGGCCGATCGTATCAACCGCCGCCTGCTCTGCTTTGCGAAGCTCCTCCAACTGACTGCCAAGCTCCTGAAGGCGCTCCGATAGCTTCCGTTGTTCTTCGGACTGAGAATCGGGTGCAGTGACTTCGGCAGGCTTGGCGGCATCAAGCGCCCTCAGTTCCTCTCTCTTGGCATCGAGTTCGGCGGCAAGGGTCTTCCGGAATTGTGGGTTTGCGCGCTCCTCAAGCTCCAGAAGCTCTATGTTGAGCTGGCGAAGTCGTACTTTGAGCGCGCTCGTTTCATTCCGGCTCTGTTGCGTTTTCAGGTCCTGAAGGTCCTTGAAGGACCCGGTACCCAGACGCTCGGTCTCCTCCACATGGGAAAAAACGACATCCTCGATCTCACGCCGAAATTCATCGATCTGAATTTCGTTGGTCAACTGCTCAAAATAGTTCTGCGGGAGGTAGCGAACGGCTTCCGGCTTGGTGCGATCAACGGACTCGCTAAGCCGTTTCGCAACCGATGTTTTGCTCTGCCACGAAACCTCGGCCTGGAAATTCTCGGCATAACCCCGCTGGCGGAACTTCTTGTTATCCGGCGAATCCGACAGAAACGAGAAATAGGCTTCCAGCCGGCTGTCCCCGAGTAGACCGACAACGTCGACAAGAGCACTCTTGCCGCTACCCTTGTTACCGATAATTGCGGTGAGTTCCGGGTTTAACGGAATATCGACCCCCTTGAACCAGACACCGCGCGAGCCATCGTATTCTGGGACATGGTTGATCTTTAGACTGTTCAGCATCTTCGTCGGCTGCTGGGCTTTTCTCTGTTCAACCGGCGGCTCGGCACCGATGAAAACGCGAGATTCCGGTTCAAAGCAGATTTGTTGCAATCCCCGAAATGTGAGATCGGCCTTGATCCAGGTAGGCGGGTATCCGGCAGCATTCCCATCGAGACGCTCGAGGTCTGAAAACGAGTGCGCGTCGCTTCCTGATACAGCAGGTTTCGGTAGGGACTCGCCACTGTCGTACCGCCCGGAGCCTAGAAAATACTCCCGGCTGTTCGCATCGCCGAAAAACAGATCGCAATTGCGATCCAGCTTATCCGAAATCAGCACCTTCCTTTGCGATTTGGGATCGGTCGTGCGGATACCGTCATTCTTGGCAGGAAAAGCCAACAGATAGGGCTTGGCACCGCCAAAAGTGTCTTCCAGGGCGGCTTTCACATCATCAAATGATACCGACGCAGATGCGTAATCCTTTGTTGTACTGAGGTCGGAGCAAGGAATACGCGCACCAGAATCGTCGTCGCCTTTGGTTTTTAAGGTCGCAAGAAAACGTTGAATCTTGCTGCGAGAACATTGGCTCTCATCATTGTCAAAAATCACATGCAGATTGGGGTTGCTATTCTTGGCGTCAATGGAATCCGACAGCCGAAACTCGATGTTCACGAACAAGGCTTTGGAAGAATCCGGGTACTTGGCTTTATACCTGTCGATCAGCGTGAAAAGCGCATCGCAGCTAAAATAGTCTGTTATTCCATAAGCTTGAGGAGATGCCGACTCCAACGCATCGATGTATGTATCCCAAACCGCGTCATCACTATCGCCTTCAAAGGCATTCGAAAGTTTCGTGAATGGGGTATGGATGTGCAGATCCCAGCGACGCCAAACCGATCCAACTTTTCCCCCCATCAATGACCCCCGTTTCGCCCTGTAAGTTGCTGTTGGGGATATTACAGTCGCCTCAACGATGAAGGCAACTACTCTGGGTCTATATGCATACTAGATATGCATGCTCTAACTGCACTTACGCGACGGGTGCAGGAGTGAGGGGCTTCCGACCGGCAGCCATTGTCGACATCAACATATAGCCATTCACAAAAGGTACCTTCATCGTCTTGGGCTCAATGTGAAAATCGGCATATTTCTCAACGAAGCTGGGGATCCAAGGACGAGCTGAGGAATAATAGACAGTGGTTTCAGCGCCCTGCACGATCGCCGTATTGACCGCAGATATCTGCTGCTTTGTGGCCCTGACCCGCCGGATGCGTAGGTTTCGGAACTCCAAATCCACAATTCCGCGCTCATCGAGATCCGGCCTGATCCGTATAGCCAGGTTCGGAGCTAGTGGCACAAGACGATTAACCGTGCCCGGCCGCTCGCCCGGCTCAATTGCCACCGGGTAATCGCTGGTGAAGAAAGGCCTGTTCTCGTCATTGTTGATGAGAATGTCCCACCAAGAGTTTCCCCAGAGCGACAGGCGTTTGATAATGGTCTGGATACCGATGGACTGCGGGTATTTCGGGTCGATCGCAAACTGAACACGCCCGGAATTCAGCAACTCGCTTAACGATCCTCCACCAAGCTCCGGTGGAGGCGGCGGAAGGTGGCCATCCATTTCGAGCAATTCTGCCGTCACCTCCAACGTTTTTCGCAAAGGGAGACTGTGGATTCGCATGCCAGCGGGAGAGCAACTTTCCACGTAGGCTGCAAATCCCGCGATCGCGAAAATGGAAGCAGCATCAAGCTGCCCTGCCCGCAGCTTTTCAAGGGCCGCATTGTAACGCGGCTCTACGTCTCTCAGGAATTCCTCAATAATGCGGGGTTCCTGAAGATAAGGATTGGTGCTGCCATCCTCAATACGACACTGGCTGTAGGAATCGCACTGGTAGGTTTTGAGGCCCGCCTTGCGTATCGCATACATTCGCTCCCCCAATTCGGGGGCATAGAAATTCTTCAAATGAACTTGCGAAACGTAATGATCCAGGGCCATCGAACGTTACTCTAACACCTTCTTTCGGGAAGTAATTGCATACATGAAGGCTCACGTCCCCTAGTAGCAGGATAATTTTGTTCATGCTATGTACTCCCCATCACAGGAGTCGCCCGATGTTCAAGAATCTTCAGCGCGAATTGAGTCGCTTGGCCAGCACACACACCATCTCCGTCCCGCTCGAAATGGATGCTGACGGTTTCTACGACAAGGAATGCCCCGACGAGAAATGCCTGTTCCAGTTCAAAATCCACGCGGAGGACTGGAAAAACATCGTTCGCGATGAGGAAGTGTTTTGCCCTTCCTGCCGCCACGTAGCGCCGGCCACAAGCTGGTACACGCGAAAGCAGATCGAAGAAGGGCGGGAGTACGCGCTTAATTCGGTCAAGGCCGGTATCAACAAGGCAATGCGCGCCGACGCAGCCGAGTCAAAGCGCCGCCAGCGCCGCAATTCGTTCTTGAGCATCACCCTTGAAGTTAAGGGCGGCCACGATGTCGTCCTGCTTCCGGTTGCAGCGGCCGATCCGATGCGGCTGCGAACGACGTGCGAATCCTGCCAATGCCGGTACTCCTACATTGGAGCGGCCTTCTTTTGCCCAAGCTGCGGCAAGAACTCGGCTAGCCACACGTTTGCCCAGACCCTTGCCACCATTCGGACAGCCGCGACGCTAGGAGATGCCCTACGCACCAACCTCGGTCCCGACGAAGCGGAAGTCATCACACGAACCCTGCTGGAAAAGGCGATGCAGGACACGGTCATGTCATTCCAGCGCTTATGTGAGCAGCTCTACGAGAGCAAATCCGGCCCGAAGGCGCGGCGCAATGCTTTCCAGAACCTGGAAGCGGGCTCCGAACTCTGGGCTCAGACGATCGGCGCCAGTTACGACCAACTTATCGATACCGGAACGCTGCAGAAGCTTACGACCTATTTCCAGCAGCGCCATCTGCTCGCACATCAGCAAGGGATCGTTGATGCTGACTACATTACCCGCAGCGGAGATGCGTCTTATGCCGTCGGGCAGCGACTGATAATCCGCCCCGATGCGGTTCTTGAGTTTGCAGATCTCATCGAAAAACTTGGCCAGCAGCTCATAGCAAGGTGCTAGCCGAGCAGCATCCTCCTCGCCGATCCCTCAAAGCTGTCTGCGGGTGGGAGGAGAGCGCGAGAGGAGGGGCTTTGGGGCTCCCCTCGCCCTGACACGGATGGGTCGACCCCGTCTGTGACAGGTATCCGCCACCATCCCTGTGAAACGAGAAAGGCCCGAACTTAACGTTCGGGCCTTCGGCATCGGTTTGGCGGTACCAATTCATGCGGCGGCGGCGGCCTGCAACAAGGTTGGGAGCCAGCCGGTGCCTTCAAGCAGCTTTTCCGCTTCGGCCACCGCCTCGGCTTTCGGGGCCATTTCGACGGCCCGTACGACCTGAGGCGTGCAACCGGCCTCGCACAGCACCTCGGCAATCTGCACCTTTGACAAGCGGGACAGGAAGACCGCTTGCGGTTCCCAATGCTGGTGCATGTCGAGGCCCACCGCCATGGCAATCTGCTCGATATTCGCGAGGCGGCTTCCGCTGTGGTCGTGTTTGGTCTTCACCCCGTTGAGATTGGCGGCGGTGACGAAGGCCAGCAAATCCACCAGCCGGTCCATCGGCTGCTCAAGCAGCCACGCCCACAGGTCGGCGGACGCGCCGGGAAGTTGCTCGCCCCACGCCTCCTTCATCGCCTCCCACGCCGCCAAGGCACGGACCTCGCCGCTTTCCTTGATGGAACCGGCAAGGTCGCGGCGCTGGCCGCTGACCTCCACCGCATAGGCCGTGCCGAAGGACAGGTAGGCATCATGGAAGATGCGGGACACCAGCGGATACAGCAACGCGGCAAGGGCGACGGCCGGACGGTTGGCAAGTTCCACCCGCATGGCCGCCGTACGGATGGCGGTCAGTTCCTCCACCAGCGCGGCGGAATACGCGGCGTCCGGTGCGGCAGCGGCAACCACCTCCTCCCCTTCCCCGTCGTCCGGCCCTTCGGCGGCTTCCCCGCGTCGCGACTGCTCCAGCGCGTCCCTGTCCTCGGCTTTCACATAACCTCGGGCGATGTGAAGGGCACCACCGTGGTCAATAGCCACAATACATCCGGCCAGCGCCATTTCCTGCGGGTCGTAGGCAAGGGCGGACGGTCCGGCCTCCCCGTCTTCGGTTTGCGACCGCTCCTGCGGATAAATCCGCCCGTGACCACTGTTGAACATGGCGGACGTATCGAGGGCGGTTTCCACCCACTTCCAGCCTTCCGCCCTCAGCGGCACCGCCGCCTGCTCCAAGGCATCCGTCGCAAGCTGCGTGAGCAGGGCGCGGTCGGTCAGGAACGTTCCGCTATCCTCAGCAAACAGGTCACGCAGGACAGCACCACCTGCAGCTTCATAGGCGTCCAGCCCCACAAACCGCGCCAGCCGGTCGGAGCTGCGAACATGCTCGTGGGTCAACATCGCGCGGATGCTGCGCGGCTCGCGGTTCCAATCCGGTAACCCGAACCAGACCCCCTCCTGCTCTTCGTGGCTGTCGCTCAAGGCTAACGCACGGGCCTGCTCGATGGTCAGGCCGTCCCCCCGCATCACGTCGAGCAGCTTGGGCGACAGATGGGCGAGCTTGAGCCGCTGGCGCACGGTGATGACCGACTGGCCGAAGCGGGCGGCGATGGTTTCGGGGGCCATGCCGCTTTCGGCCAACTGGCGGTAGGAAAGGATTTCATCAACGACATGCATGTCTTAGGTTATGCGTCAAGTGTCCTTTTAGCTGGAAGATACTGATCGTGGGGGCTTTTCAGCTCTGACCGGTGTTTC
>NZ_PNFP01000014.1 GCF_002940685.1 Ensifer adhaerens
TCGCTACGGCGCTGTCGAGGGCGCGCTCGCGAGCGGCTTCGCTACCGCCCAGCTACACCACTTGTGGGGACGCGACCCTATAGCGGTGATCGCACCACCCGTGGCTGGGTCAAAGCCCGCTTCGCAAGGGACAACGAGTGCCGCTAAAAGTCATCCTGTGATATAATTTCGTTCGCTTCCTTCCAGGAAGCAAGCGGTCAAGCCGAGAACAGCCCCGATCCCGTGAGCTTCAATGGAACAAGAGCAGCAATAGGAATTTGGGCAATCAAAGGGAGCGGTCGATGATCTTGATCCCATCTTCATATCGATGTCGTGGTGCTCACGACGTGGACGCCACGCACCTGATCGCGTCTATCAAGACGGTTCTTGCCGCCGAAGCATCAAAGCAGATGCGAAGCTTGTCTTTCCGTGCTGTTGGGGACCGTGTCGTCATTGAAGGAAGGGTCAAGTCCCGAAGGGACGTCGAGCGTATTCGCAGGATTGCAGAACGTGCTGTCGGTGCGGATCATGTTGTCTTGCGGCTGAGCCGCGTTCCTTCGTCTTGATAGTTCAACGTTCGCGAAACTCCTTTCGTATCGACTGGGCCAGGCAAACGGCAGCGGGAGCCCGCATCGATGTTAGATTCGGAAAGAAAGTCATCCTGTGATATAATTTTGAGAGACGTAGGCTGACGGCGCAGGTTGGAATGTGTGTGCCAATGGTCAAACACTATTTCAGGGAGGCGGCCATGAAACATCAATCTCGTGAACGGCTTGTGGGAATCGCCGGCGTGCGCGAAGACATGCAGCGCAATGCCTTGACGCGCGAGGAGCGGCTTCAACGTTGGGCGGATCTTCTCGACCAGATGCCTGACCGTCGCCTCAACACTCTCTTCGAGACCGAATTTCAGCCCATTTCGACTCGCGATTCCATGCGCCGCGAGAGCTCACCTCTTGAGGTCGCTTTCGAAGATCCGCTGCTTCGAAAGGAAGGTTTGAACGACGACAGCTATGGTGAAGCAAAACGGTTCTTCGGGCTGAGCGACATTGAAATGCATCAGCTGGTGTGCAGCTGTCACACCGGTGAAACCGTGCGATCAGGCACGGTTGCCGAATGCGTTCGCGCCGTGGCTGAACCGGGGCCAAACCTCTGGTCGATGTTCTTGAACGCCTTTTTCATCTTTCGCCGGTCCTGATCCGGCAGTTGGCGAGGATATGCTGCATTGCAGTTGAGGGGAAGGCCGGCAAACGCTCGGGCTTTGAAGGGGTTGCCTTGCGGATAGGTATTCACGTTTATGGGACGCGTGACGACGTCGAGCCCTTCATCGCTTTAGCCAAGAGGCTACACTTGGCCGGTTATGCAGTCCAGCTAGCAGGACCGCACCGCTTTGCACAGCTGGCAAGAGGGCATGGGGTATTATATGAGCCGTTGCCGGACGATATTCTGGCGCTTTGCGAGACAGATGAAGGCTACCGAGTACTGTTCTGTGGGCTCCTGTTAAACGGCCGTTCTGCACGACACATTCATGCGCTCATTGACGAGCTGTTGCGGAGCGAGTGGCGGGCCGCTCATATTTTCCGGCCCCATCTGATCGTCTATCATCCGAAGTCGATAGCGTCGCCTCATATGGTCGAGCGTATCGGCTGCCGCTCGATCTTGGCCTCTTCTCTTCCTGTTCATACCCCGACTTCGGCTTTCCCGACACCAAGCGTGCCGTGGCGAACGATTGGTCCTCTCAACAGGATGAGCCACACGATGGTCGAGCAAAACTTCGAGCGTGCCTTTCGCAAGCCGGTCCTGAAATGGAGGCGAAAGACGCTCGGTTTACCAGAGCGTGCACGCGGGCGTCACGCTCCCGATCGCAAGCTCTACGCCTATAGCCGGTATCTGGTGCCCACTCCGAAAGACTGGGGCGAACACATCCACGTTACGGGCGCGTGGTGGCTTGAGGAGCCTGATCGCAGGCTCCCTGTGGAACTGGAAACGTTTCTGTCGGTAGGCGTACCGCCTGTCTATGTCACGCTCGCAGGCCTACCCCAGCGCCTCGCACACGACCTGGCTTGCGCGGCTGTCGGGGCCGCGCGGATGCTTGGCAAGCGGGTGCTGTTTGCAACGGCAGGCAGATCGGTTGGGAGCTTGCGATCACCAGACATACTTGCGCTGGACGATGTGCCCCTGAACCAGGTTCTCTCAAGGGTCGATACGATCTTTCATCATGGGCAAGCCGCAACAACAGCCGCGGCGTTGCGCGCCGGCAGGCCGAGCGCGATCTATCGTGGATTGAGGGGGCGGTTTTGGGCAAGGCGCATTCACGATTTCGGCGCCGGGCCTCCTCCTGTTGATGTGAAGCGCCTGTCGGTTGGGGAAATGACGACCTTAATGCGCGCGATGGACACTCCCTTTGTGCGGGATAACGTCCGCCAGCTGAGCTCTCAAATACGCGACGAGGGCGGTATTGACGACGCCGTCCGCGTCATTGACCAGCTGGAGCGAGTGGGACGGTGATCAAAAAAAGAAGGAAATGGTCTGCCCATGAGAATTGATGATCGGCTGGAAACGAGTACTCATGATTGTCGCCCGGTCGACGCGCTTGCGCCGATCGGCTGACTGGAACGCATCCTCATTTTCCGCCTTTATCGAAGGGCCGTCATGTCATCGCAATCCTATAGGTCGGCGGTCCATATATCCGCGATATTCGGGTTTTATTTGTCCTGCGCAATGCTGGTTCCGGCGTTTGCAGACTTTTACAGCGACTACCGGGACTGGATCGTGTTTGCCCGCGCCAGCGTCTTTTGTGGCGCCTTCTTCGCTGCCACTGCCTTGGCTACGCGCGATGTGCCCCCGCAGCTCAATCGAAAGATGGGTTTCCTGCTGGTCAATCTGCTTTGGGTTGTCTTTTCGCTCGTGGGCGCAGTTCCGCTTTGGCTGTCGTCAAGGGAGCTGAACCTGATGCAGGCAGTTTTTGAATCCGTATCCGCGGTCACGACAACGGGTTCGACCGTCATGGTCGGGTTGGACCACATGGCACCGGGCGTGCTGCTGTGGCGGTCGATGCTGCAGTGGTTCGGCGGCATCGGCATTGTCGCACTTGGCCTCTTCGTGATGCCCTTCTTGCGAGTGGGCGGAATTTCGTTTCTGCGGATGGAATCGTCCGATACCAACGAAAAGGTGTTTGCACGGATTGCAACGTTCATGCGGGCGTTCGTGGTGATCTATGTTGTGATCACTCTGGCGTGTTCGGTGTCGTACCATCAGTTCGGAATGACGCAGTTCGATGCGCTGAACCACGCAATGACCACCGTGGCGACCGGTGGGTTTTCGACGCATGATGCATCGTTCGGGTACTATGAAAGCGTGCCGCTTCTGTGGGTTTCGACATTTTTCATGACCCTGTGCTCTCTGCCATTTTCCGTGCTGATCCTCTTTGTGGTCAACCGCAGCACAACGGCGTTGCGAGATCCGCAAATCCGTGTCTTCCTTGGCTATCTCGCGGTGATGGCTATGGCGCTGGCGGCCTATCATCGGGTCTATAACGGCGTACCGTTCGCAACGGCCTTATCCCACTCCTTTTTCAATCTGGCGTCGATATTATCGACGTCGGGATATGCAAGCGAAGACTATACCCTATGGGGCCCATTCGCCGTCGCTTTGGCGTTTTTCGCGACATTTGCCGGCGGGTGTTCCGGCTCGACCGCAGGCGGCATCAAGGCCTACAGGTTCGTCATTCTTATAGGAGCCGTCAGGCCGCTGGTCAGGCAAATCCTCTATCCGAACAGTGTTACACCTGTGCGATATGGCGGAGCGACCGTAGATCCCGAACTGCAACGGGCGGTCTTTCTCTTCTTCGCCGTCTTTCTTGCGCTTTGGGCCTTCGGCACATTGGCGCTTGGAGCGCTCGGATATGATTTAATGACCGCGGCCTCTTCGGTTATTACGGCACTCTCCAATGTCGGACCGGGCGTCGGGCCCGTCGTCGGACCAGCTGGGAATTTTTCAACGATGTCCGATCCCGCGCTGGCGATCCTATCCGTTCTGATGATCATGGGACGCCTGGAGGTAATGACCGTCCTGGTTTTGGTCTCCCCATTCTTCTGGAGAAGTTGATCTCGGCGCGTGGTGGTATCGGCGTGACGCTGTGGCAAGCGGCCGGACGGGACGCCGCTTTAGTGTATTGCCGCGCTGGCGGCGCGGCGTTCATCCTTGTCGTGTAAGGCGAAGCGATCGATCATTTCGGCGCTCGCCTGGTTGAAGCCGAGAACTTCGACCTGGATGCCAGCCTTGCGGTACTTCATCACGATCTTGTCGAGTGCGCCGACCGCAGTTATGTCCCAAAGATGCGCCCGATTGAGGTCGATCGTTATTTTGGAGCTCAGCGCGGTGAAGTCGAAAGCATTCATGAATTGCTGCGCGGAGGCGAAGAACACCTGGCCCTCGACCAGGTAGGTGACGCTGTTGGATGAAGTGTCTTCCTGGCGTGTCACGCGAAACAGCCGGGAGACCTTTCCGGCAAAGAATATTCCCGAAAGCAACACACCGACGATCACGCCCTTGGCAAGGTCATGCGTTGCGACGACCGTGACGACCGTTGCCAGCATCACGGCCGACGAGGGCAAAGGATGACGCTTCAAGTCGACGAGAGATCGCCAGGAGAATGTACCGATCGATACCATGATCATCACGGCGACCAGAGCTGCCATCGGAATGATCCGCACGACATCATCAAGTCCGACAATCAGGAACAACAGGAAGGCTCCGGCCACGAATGTCGAGAGCCTCCCACGGCCGCCCGATGAAACATTGATGACCGACTGTCCGATCATCGCGCATCCGCCCATGCCGCCGATCAATGCGGAGGCGATATTGCCGGCTCCCTGACCCAGGCATTCCTGGCTTTTGTTGCTTGGTGTGTCTGTCATGTCATCGACGATCTGCGCGGTCAGGAGCGATTCAAGAAGGCCGACAGCTGCGAGTGTCATCGAATAAGGCAGGATGATCCGCAGCGTTTCCAGGGTGAACGGCACATCGGGAAAGCTGAAGACCGGCAGTGCGTCGGGAAGCTCGCCGAGATCGCCAACAGTGCGTAGATCCATCCCCGTCGACCAGGCAATGCAGGTGAGAACCGCAATTGCGACAAGTGGCGACGGAACGGCCGTGGTGATGTGCGGAAAAAGGTAGATGATCGCAAGGCCCCCGGCGATCATTGCATAAGTCTCGATAGAGACGCCGAGCAGTTCGGGGAGTTGCGCCATGAAAATGAGAACCGCAAGGGCGTTGACGAAACCCGTGATGACCGACCGTGAGACAAAGCGCATGACCCGGCCAAGCCTCAGGAGCCCCGCGACGATCTGGATCAGGCCCATCAGAAGCGTAGCGGCAAAGAGATATTGCAGCCCATGTTCCTTGACCAGCGTGACCATGACGACCGCCGTTGCTGCGGTTGCGGCCGAGATCATCCCTGGCCGTCCACCGACCACAGCTGCCACGCATGCGATCGCAAAAGAGGCATAAAGCCCCACTTTGGGGTCCACGCCGGCGATGACCGAAAAGCCTATTGCTTCGGGGATGAGGGCAAGCGCGACGACAACACCGGAAAGGACGTCGCCGCGGATATTGGAGAACCACTCCCGGCGGTAGTTTGAAAGCGTATTCATTCGGTGGATTGGATCACAATTGAAGGCTGCGAGCGCGACGCGATCGGTGGCGCTTGGCACAGGTTCATGTGTTGTCTGGCGGATCGGCGGCCAGAAGAGCCACCCGGATTTTCACCGGGTCCTTGTGGATGAGGCTTGTTAACCCACGCGATGGTGCAATGCAACACCGCGACCGAACTAGCTGTCTGCGTAAAGGGCCGGGAGTTGGTGATCAAATTATGTCATGGTATGATATACCTTTGCTAAGGAGGTTGCTATGACCGAAGCTAAAAGTGGAACGTGGTCCGAGTATCGACCCACGAAGAAAGTGTGGTTCTGGTCGACTGTCGGCGCTTCGCTTCTCACGATGGTCGTCGGCTTCACCTTTGGTGGCTGGATGACCGCCGGTGGAGCATCCGTCATGGCGGATCAAGCGGTCAGGACGGCTCGCGCGGAGTTGATCTCGAATATCTGCGTCCACAACTTTGTCTCTGCCGCCAATGCGGCTGACAATTTGAAGGAGCTCAAATCCAAATCGAGCTGGGAGCGGGACGACTTTATTACGAATGGCGGATGGGCGTCAGTCGATGGTCTCGTCGCGCCCGTTCCGAATGCCGCCGATGTTTGCGCCAAGGCGTTGATCGATCTCAAGGAACTGCCAATTTTCGTCGAGGTGCCGCCGAGCAGCTCGCTGTGAGTGATCCAGCCTCAGCCTTATGACGGGTATTTGAAGAAGGCTTCAAAACGCGCGCTCGCGCCAAAGGACCACGTTACACGTCCCCGCATCGCGAGCGCGCATTGGCAGGCTGCCTATTTATTTCTTCAGCTTGGCGTAGTCGAATTGGGGGGCCTTGGAGAGGTCGTCCTTGTTGGTGTCCTCATAGGCTTTCCACACGCCGTTTTCGTTGGCAAGAGCAAGGGACGCCGGATCGATGACGACGTAGCTCTCGCCCCGATCGCGCCAGGGCAATGGACGCGGTTTGCTTGATGATGGCGAAATCGGCGGTGGATCGATGTCGCAAAAAGGACACTGCGACAACGCAATTGCCCGCAGCGACTAGGCAATCGTCACGACATGCTTCACTATGGTGCTAATTTAGGCAGGGTTGCGAGTGGCTGCCGTGCTTTCCGGCGAGTTGACTTCGATGGGATTGAGAGGCGTTCAGGCAAGGAGAATTTATTGAACTGGCATAAACGGTCCAGTGAAATGCGGTCACGATTGACCCCTGTGTCGTCAATGCGCGGTTTTTGGGGGCTCATGGGTGCGTACTGGCTTTCCGAACGGTGGAAGGAGGCCTGGGCGCTCGCAGCTATAATTGTCGTACTCACTGCGCTATCAGCCATGGCGAGCGTATGGTTCGCCGAAGCGTCAGGCGATCTCATCAGTGCGATCGCATTCCTTCATCACCCGCAAAACCCGTCGACGCTTCGCGCGCTTCTCAACAGTGCTGCAACTCTGGTCGCGATTGTCGTACTCAAGGAGATCGGCTTCATCGCGGTCCGTCACTACTTTTCGACGACCCTGCATCGCAAGTGGCGAGCCTGGCTCGACGAGCGCTTCAACAGCGCAATCCTCGACGGCAATCATACCCATTTCCACCTCCAAAACGGCGCCGCGGAAGCGACCCCGTCCGCCGCGGCAGTGCCCGACAACCTTGATCAGCGGATTCAGGAATCGATCAAGGGCCTCACCGGCGGCGCCATTGGCCTTGCCATGGGGATCGCTGGCGTTACGCTCTCGCTTTACTTCGTTGGCGGAAAAATCATCGCTAACTCCACTGAAATCACCGGTCTGGAGTTTCTTGGAAGCTACGCCAGTGCCTGCGTGACTTTTGCGGCGGTTCTGGCCTACGTGCCGCTCAATACCTATCTTGCAGTCAAACTCGGGGCGATCCTCCAGCGGCTGGATGTCAGGATGCAATGGGCAGAAGGAAGCTATCGCCGTGAGCTGGCAACGCTCTTGAACCGAAGCTTCCACGTCGCAGCCTCTCACGGGGAAGGTGTGCAAAAGCGCATCAACCGACAGCGCTACGCCGAGATCGACCATACCTGGGGCAGCCTGAACTTCCTCACCGCAGGATATATGGGATTTGAGCTCGTCTACAATTTCTTCTCCTCTCGCATCATCGCCTATGCGCCGGGGCTTCTTCCCTACGCCGAAAGCAGGATCAGTCTGCAAGGTTACGTGACGGGAGCCGAGCTTGCGAACGCAGTCATCAATGACTGCTCCTGGTTCATTCACGTGATGCCCGACATAGCGCGGTTGCGAGCGAATGCGAAGCGCGTGACAGACCTTGCAGAGGCAATCGAGGGAGCCCAGTTTCCCAAGGAATTCTACGCGCGCTCAGGGTGCTCGCGGCTGCGCTATCGACACCAGGAGCCGCGCTTCGGCCTGACCATGCAGGACGTCGAGCTCATGCAACCAGGCGCAGCCGAACCTTTTGTTTCGACTGAGCGGCTGCGCGTCGAGAGGGGCGAGTGGGCATTGCTTTTGGGAGAATCTGGAAGCGGCAAGTCGTCCCTGTTGAAAGCGATCAGTGGCCTGTGGCCCCACGGACGGGGAACGATCATCCTGCCGGAAAACGTGCGCACGCTCTATGCGGCACAAGACGTCTACCTGCCGTCGACGTCGCTCAAGGAATTGATCTGCCTGCCCGATTCCACCCGGATCTACCGGGACGCCGACGTTGCTGCAACAATGGAGGAAGTGGGGCTAGCCGATTTTGTAGACGACCTCGCCAACGCAGGCAGGAGCAATCAGACCTGGGACCAGCTCTTGTCGGGAGGGCAAAAGCAGAAGCTCATTCTCGCACGCATTCTCCTGCTGCGGCCGGGGCTTCTACTTCTCGACGAGCCGACCAGCGCTCTGGACCTGCAAGCGAAGAGTTCCTTTCACGCCACGATCCGAACCAGGTGCCCAGGAGCGTCCGTGATCAGCGTCATGCACACGTCCTCGGCGCCGAAATCCTCAGAAGGCGACGAACTTTTCGACAGTGTGCTTTCGATCGCACAACGCACCCTCACCAAGGGGCCGGTCACCGATCTGCCTCCCCGGCCTCGGGTCTTGGGGCGTTCTGAGACGTTTGCGGAAAAATTGCCCGTCGAATAGTCGCCTCCATTGTGGGCGAACCGGGCGCCCGCCTATCGACCGGGGCCCAATTTTGCGCGTTTTCCTCGAAGATAAGTCGTGGCTTCGAAGACGACGGTTCCGTCGCTGCTGACCATGGCTTCCCAGACCCGATTGCCAAGACGGCATTGCACGCGGTTGAGGTCTCTCTGCTCACCACAAGCGTATTCGACTGTGACGGTGATCATTCCAAGGTTGCGATACCGCTCGAAATCGTCGCCGGTTAATCCGAGCTGGTCAGCGACATATGCCGGTTGGACGAAGAGATCCGCCGAAGGCGGCGGGGGTGGGCTTCGCCATCTCCTACGCGTCATATAACGTGCTCTTTCACCAGCCACCCGGACCCCGCGAGCGTGACGCTGTCGCATGCCCGAACGAGACCGGCTATTGCAGATCCAAAGCCCCCATCGTGGACTGCGGCAACCTCTTTCAATATGCGCCCTCGCCATGACACGATTGAAAATTAACAATCGCGAGCGCGGCCTGTTGTGGCTTCCATCGAAGTCTGTATTTTTGCCGCGCCCGCGAAGCTCCCCCACGGAGTTGCTGCGACTATATATCATGTCATGATATAAATAAAGGATGCGTTCCATGCCTTCCAGCGTTCGTGTAAAGTCTGCGGTTTCAGTTTCCGGGACCACTCCAGGCGACCCGCTCGACCCCGGAGTGTTCAGTGGTCTTGCGGGGGTGAGGTTGGCTATGCGGCGTTTCCTTGCCAGCAGCGAGATCGAATTGTCGCGGGCGGGCATCACCTCCCAGCAATACCAAGCGCTGTTGGTTATCAAGGCCGCGCAACAGAACAGGATCCGGATGCGAGGGCTCGCCGACGAGATGCTGATGCAGCACAACAGTGCCGTTCAGCTCGTCGACCGGCTTGAGGCGGCCGGCCTTGTGGAGCGCGCGCCATCTCCGATCGACAAACGAAGTGTTCTTGTCGGCTTGACTGCATTAGGCGAGACGGTACTTGACGCATTGGCCAGGAAGCACCTGGTCGCCATGCTCGCCAACGAGCCCTTGCTGGCTGAATCGCTGACCCGGCTTCGCGAGCTTGCGCAAACGCGCTAGTTTGGGCGCCAACCCATCGCACAGTTTTTGGGGTTCACGGGCGCGTTGAGATCCGCGCCCGAGCCGCCCGTTATTCATCACCCGGCGCCTGGCCTGCCTTATGGGAAGCGCGCCTCGCCCTGATGGCGGCTGCCAAGAAGACGTGCGACAGGCCGTGGTAGAGTGGATCGCGCGACAGAGTTCGCGACGTGATGTACCCAATCATTGAAACCGCCATGATCGGCATGATTGCCTGGTGGGCACCCGTCATCTCAAGGATAATCACGAAGGCTGTCATCGGCGCTTGCACAACCCCTGCAAAATAGCCGGCCATGCCAAGAATAGCTCCAAGACCGATACTCGTGCCGAGGACCAGGCCCACAGTGCTTCCAAATCCAGCTCCGACCGAGAGCGAGGGTGCGAAAATGCCGCCGGGTATCGTGGAAATCATCGAGAGGAAGCTCGCGACGATCTTCTGAATGAAAAAAAGCGGCGGTGCAGGATTGCCTTCGATCGCATGCCGCGCCTGCTCGTACCCCGTCCCGTATGTGGTGCCACCCGAGGTGATGCCGATTATCGCGACGCCCAGTCCGCAAAGACCGGCCAGAACCATCGTCCGCTTCAACTGGTCCGGCTGCGTCCAGCGCCGGATGCGCTGGCCCAGGTGAAGAGCAAGGCCACTGAACCCGGCCCCGAGCGCTCCTCCGCCAATGCCGCAAACGATGATCAGAGCCCAGTCGCGCAAATGTGCTGGCGCAACGCTTGAAACGCCAAAAAAGTTGTAGCTCCCCGAAAGACCGAGTGCAGCCAGTCCCGACAGGATCACCGCACTCAGCACCACCCCATTCGAACGAGATTCGTAGGCGCGGCTCATCTCCTCAATTGCAAACACGATTCCTGCCAAAGGCGTGTTGAAGGCCGCCGCTATTCCAGCCGCCGAACCCGCGAGTATGAGACCTCGCGCGTGCGGGAGTTCGCCGAAGCGAGCGGCGGCAAGCATGATCGATGCGCCGACCTGTACCGTCGGTCCCTCCCGCCCGATCGAGGCTCCGCAAGCGAGCCCCAGAATGGTCAGAACGATCTTCCCGAAAGCGATCCGCAGCGACAGGAGAAGAGGCCGCTCTGTCTCGTCCAGATGGCGTGCGGCGATCGCTTGGGGGATACCGCTTCCTTGCGAATTGGGAAAAAACCTGATCGCGGAACAAGCTGACAGCATGAATCCGAGAGGTGTCAGCGCGAGCGGCGCCAAATAGGCCCACTGGCTCACCGAAGTGAACCTTGCGAACATCGCCTGCGCAAGGTCTGCAAGTTCGGCGAAGCCGACACTGACAACGCCGATCGCCATGGCGCCCGACCAAAACACAACCCTTGTTCGCCACTGGCCACGAGAACCCAGAACGACTTTGGACCGGCGCAAGATTCTGAGTTTACGTTTGGGATCGGCATTGAGGGTTTCCGGCTCGGTCTGCTTGGCAAGATGTTGAGCCTTATTGGCAGGGTCTTGATTTGAAGGAGGATGGAGGCCTGACGCGTCAGACGTAGTCATTCTCGTTTGCGGGGCCCGGGCTCGATTGCGCGGTCCTTGGACCGTTCACCTCCCGGGCGAACCGCTTCTGGCGAGGCTCCTCAAAGCCTCATAGAGGATCGTTCCTCGAGCATCGGTTACCGCTTCAAACAGCCGGTTTCCCAGGCCCACCTTTATGTGGCGCAGGCCGGGACGCAGGTGCGGGTCCTTTTTCACGCGCACCGAAACCAATCCCAAATGGTGATAACGCTCAAAGTCGAACACCGATATCCCGAGTTGATCGGCGATGTACGCATTCATCACGTTGAAATCGTCCGGCAGCGGAGCGCAGAGCTTTCGACGCCTCCTGTTTGTCATGAGTGAGCCTCTGAATATCGGAAGGTGCAAGCGTCTCGAAAGCCTTCACCGCTCGATCCATTACAGGCGCGAAAGCCCTTGACCGGTCCATCGGGGTTCCATTCATTTTGATTGAAATGCGGCAAGCCTCGTCTCGCGCATCGGGTCTTGTTTTTGCGAGCGTGATGACCTTGCGGCACAAGCTGGCCATATCGCCCGCGGACCTCTTCCTTGTTGAGTATGTGACCATATATCATGCCATGATATAAGCGTCGAGCCGACGATTCGGCCAAGGTCAACTGATCTTGCGGTGGTTGGATGGGAGGGATGTAGATCGATCGTGAACGGAGTTGATTGAACCCCTAACAGTCCGAACCTGTTGTGGAGGTATGACCTTCAAGATCGACTGAAATGTGAGGGCGCCACGCGCATCGTCAGGCGGTTCTTGTGTTTGGAAGGAACTCACACAAGGAAAGCCGGTAAGGAGGGGCAATGCAGATCGATGAGTTTCACTGGCAGCGAGAGCTGATTATCAATGCACCGTGCTGCGACGCGCGATCGGCGCTTTTAACAATCGCCGAAGATCTTTCGGAGCGGACTGGATTCCCGATCAGGGACGTACTTGTACCACTGGAGGCGCGCGAGGGCCTCGGTTCGACGGGGTTTGGAGGAGGATTTGCGCTTCCGCATGCATTGGTGCCGGGCTTGCGCTCGCCTGCAAAGGTGCTCATGACGCTTCGCAACGGCATAGACTTCGGATCGCCTGATGATAGGCCTGTCGACATATTGCTGGCCGTGCTTTGGCCAAAGGGCGAGCTTCAAAGTTTCCTGCCGGCACTTGCAAAACTATGCCGGCCGTTCAGGTCGGCGCGCGTCCTGGAGGGTTTGCGGGGCGCGCAATCCAAGACAGAGGCGATGATGGTCCTACAGGTGTTTGACAACCCAGATCATTCGCCCCTTCGCAGCCCCGGGATCATCGGCGCAAAAGCGTTGTAGGCAATTGCAATGCGCCAGGAGGCATTTCGCCTCGACACCGATCGTTGCTGGCCAGTGCCGTCTTAACGTCGCATCAACCGACTTTCCCAGGTTCACAATCCCGTGAGATTATGGCGATTTGGGGTGGGATTCGTGGTTTTTTTGTGGCTAATATACCCCTGTGCACGAAATGTTGTACTGCATAAGGCGTATTTTTGAGATGAAAATTTAGAGATTTCCGGATCTTCGGCCTGCCGCGTTCTGCGGCGGGTCATTCTTTCGCCGGCAAGGCTATGATCAGATTTGCGGCGATTTTGGGCGGCCTGTTCAATTCGGAACAATCAGGGTCCGATGGGGCCCCGTCGTCACTTAGACCCCCCCGCCAATGAGAAGCGATCGCGACGACGACCCCGTTTCCCCGCCCCTTGTTTCCTCCAACACGATGGCTGGCTTAGCTGATGATCTTTTCCTTCGTGCGAATTTTATCGCTTTTTATCTCTCTTTTTGCCGCAGGGATGGCGCCCGCGCTTGCTCAGCAATCTGGTTTGCCCGGTGCCCCGGCGGGATCGTCAGATCTCTCCCAGCTACAGGAGCTGATCGACGTGCTGCGCGACGACCGCGAACGCGAGGCCTGCGGAAGATTGCCCGCGGGCGGGGCGGCGAAAACGTAGCACCCGATGTCACCGGCAACTCGCTCGGAGCAAGGGCAGCGGACGTTACACGACGGTTTGCCGAGCACGCAGTCAAAACAGCTGCCGTATTCGCGACACAGCTGGCTTCGGCCCCCGCGACATTTTCAAAGCTGAACGGCGACGAGCGGCAGGTGCTTTTGCGCACCTTGCGCGATCTCGCGCTCGTCATCGTCGTGACCTACGGGCTCTTCGTGACCTTGCGCCTTTGCACAAGTCGCATCGATCAATCATTCGGCCGACGGGCTGCAACAGCCGGGATTGTCGAAAAGTCGATGCTGATCGCAGCTTCCGCCGCCGTCGATGTCGGGATCGTCGTTGCCGCCTGGGGCGGCGGGTACCTGGCTGCGCTTACGGTCTTTGGCGAAATCGGGCGGATGGATGTTCAGCAGACCCTCTATCTGAACGCCTTTATGATGGTTCAGTTGGCAAAGGTGGCACTCAGAACCGTGTTGTCGCCATTAGCCGGCGAGTTGCGGCTCCTTCGTGTGTCTGATGAGGCGGCCCGCCGAACCAGTCGAATTCTGGCCTGGATCATCAGCATTCTCGGCTACGGCCAGTTGCTGCTCCAGCCAATCCTGTCGCAGACCGTTTCAGCTGCTTCCGGCCAGGCAACATCGGCGCTGGTGGCCCTCGTTGCCCTGATCATGGCTATTTCGGCAACGATCGCCAACCGGCGATCCGTCACGCAATGGCTGTTGTCTACGCCTGACCATTCCGCACGGCATCGTCAGGTCCGCTTTATCGCAGCACGGTGGCATTGGCCCGTTCTTGCCTATCTGACTTTCCTGTTTGTCGTCGTTCTGATCGGGCCCTCAGAACGGCTGTTCCTGGTGCTTTCCGCGAGCGCCCAGGCGCTCGTCGCAATCCTTCTTGGCCTCGTCGTTGCCGATTGGCTGGCCCGCGCAGTGACGAAGGGCGTACGTTTGCCAGAAAATGTCAACGAGCGGCTTCCGCTGCTCGAGCGGCGTGTGAACGGTCTCGTGCCGCGCTTCTTGATGCTCCTTCGCCTGGTGATACTGGCCGCAGTCTTGGCGATGGTGGCAAGCGCGATTGGCTTGTTCGATGTGGTCGGCGCTCTGCAATCGCGCGTTGGCTTGGCGTTCACCGGTTCGCTCGCCTCGGTTCTTGCCATACTGCTCTTTGCCTATGCGGCCTGGCTCGCGCTCACCTCATGGGTGGACTACCGCTTGAACCCGGCTTTCGGCTCGATTGCAGCCTCGCGGGAAACGACGCTTCTGACGCTCCTTAGAAACGCCGCCACGATCGCTATCGTCGTGGTGGCTCTCATGTTCTCGCTGTCTCAGCTTGGGCTCGACATTGCGCCCCTGTTGGCGTCTGCAGGCGTACTCGGACTTGCCATCGGGTTCGGGGCGCAAAAGCTGGTGCAAGATGTCATAAACGGCGTCTTCATTCAGCTGGAGAACGCGATCAATGTTGGCGACGTCATCGCCATTGGCGGTACGACCGGTACGGTCGAACGGCTGACGATCAGGTCCGTCAGCCTGCGCGACGTGCACGGCGCCTACCACATCATCTCGTTCTCGTCGGTCGATATGGTCACCAACCACATGCGCGACTTCTCGTTCCATGTCGGGGATATCGGCATCGCATACCGTGAGGATGTCGAGGATGCGCGTGCAGCGCTCGTCGATGCATTCCAGGAGTTGCGATCGGATCCGGACTTGAGCGATTTCATTCTCGGCGACATGGAGTGGTTCGGGGTACAGAGCCTGGGCGACAGCGCGGTCATCGTTCGGGTGCGTATCAAGACGACGCCCGGCAAGCAGTGGGCGATCGGACGGGCGCTCAACGGCGCGGTCAAGCGGATTTTCGGCGCCCGCGGCATCGAACTGCCGTTCCCGCACCAGACGATCTATTTCGGTGCGGACAAGAACGGAGAGGCGCCACCGGCGTTCTTCGCCATGGCAGCGCCGAAGCCGTAATGGGGTGCGTTGACGAGCGATAGGCGCTATTTCCAAGCAAAGCCGTGCATGCGGTCGCAGCTTTGATGATGAAGCGCCACAAGTGCGGTGACCGTTCGACGGCGCCACCCGTGGACGAAGTGGCGCCGTGTGCCTGCTTCAAATCAGGAGCAGAAGGAAGAACGGAAGCGTTTCGGCGACGGCCTCGCCCGTTGCCGCGGCGGTCGTGTCTGCCGCGATCTCCGTCACTATCCCTGTAGTCGTTGCCGTCGTTTCGCCGAATTCACCTCCCGTCGAAACGGAAATGCTGGCCTCAATACCGCTGGCATCTCCCTCAGTCGAAGAGACCAGCGCCGACGAATTCGACACGGCCGCATCATTGACGCTGTTTTGCAAGGCCGTGGCGACCGTTGGCAACTCCAGATTGTTCACCGAGTTCGCGCCAAGCTCCGTCTCACCGATTGCCTCATTGCTCGACTGGCTTGCCGTTGCCAGCGGATCGCTCGTCGTCCCCTGGCCGTCGCTCACTTCGCCACTGCCGTTTGCTTCGCCGTCTCTCGGTCCGCCATCAAGGCCGTCGTTGCCGTCTTCGTCGTCGCTGCCCTCGGACGAGGAGTTGCTTGACGAGGACGCATCGCTGCTGTCCTCGCTCTGGGGGTCATCGTCCATTCGTTGTTGCGGCTGCCGGACGTCGTCGTCTCTTGCGATCTGGCCCATTTCGACGTCGCCGTCGTTTGCGCCGTTCCCGTCAGGCAGCCCGTTATTCTGGCCGCCGCGTCCTGGCCGCCCTGGTTTCCACCATCGTTGCCGCCATTGTTCTGGCCGCCCACGCGCGCCCTGTAGTATTTCAGGCGCAAGGCGGTTCAGTCCGAAGGTGCAAAAACGCGAAACCGGGACGCGATCATAGCCCTTGCCAAAGGGAGCCTGACGATGGCCCCACGAACAGGCGCGATGAAGGACGCCGAGACGCGCTGGCCGGAGGGTACTTTTGCCTTCACGGGCTGCTGATGCGGCGTCGCCAAGCGTCCAAAGAGATTTGACCAAGGGCTTGTCCGGAAAGGGGGAGACGCTAACATCCATCGCGCCCGAAACAACGCGGTGAACCGATGCTGAACCTCACGCTGGATATCAACTGCTTCGCCGACGTCGAGGAAAGTCGACCGATTCGGGGTGACATCCTGAAAATTACTGAAGCCGCAAGGCGCGGAGAAGCCGATGTCGCGATTTTGGCTTCGAGCTCCTTCGAGTGTCAGCCCGGAGGCGGCAGCTTCAACCGACTTGCCGACTTCCGCGCACGCATGGTTGAGATCGGCCTTGGCGAGATTACTTTACTGCGCCCCATCGCGAGACACGGTCGTTCGTTTCATGGATTCGGCATCATGAGCGATGAGGCGGCGGTTCTCCGCGAGCGGCTCATTTTCAGAACCCTTTTTCCAACCATACCGGCACGATGGTCTGACTTTGCCGCGATAAATGGACTCGATAAGAGGGATCTCTGCAGTGCCGGTGCCTGGAAGTGGCGCAATTGCCTGGGGGCGGCTCAAACCTTCTGGGCGCATGAGAATGCGCAGCGCGATATCTTTGTGACCAGCGATCAAAGCTTTTCACGCCTACGAAACAAAGCGGAATTTGCTGGTGCCGTTATTTTGACTCCGACACAGACTGCTCAAATGTTGGCTGACCGACCAGCGGTCCGTCGGCATACGCGAGAAATGTAGACGCCCGTCCGTTGCCGCCGCAGCGCCTCCGGAGACACTGACATGTGTGCGGTCATTCTATGCGGCAAGGTATCGTCTGCCATTTCGAATGACGCGCGTTGAGCAAAGTCGAATTCCCATCCACCACGAGCCACAGCTCGTCGCCCAAGGGACGAACCGTGAGGGGGTTTCGTTTCTCCTTGCCCGTCGCCGCCGACAGCATGTGACGGTGCGCATTGATGATGCCTCGTTCGCGCGCACGCGCGTTGACCAACTGACCAAGCGGAATCATAACGTGTGGTTCGTCAAGGTTGAAGTAGAGCGCAGGGTCATCCGGAAGCCGCGAGAGCAACGCAGCAATTTCTCGGTTCAATTCAATCTGCGCAAGGGCGCCGTCAGTTCCAAGAGTGAGGTACCTCGGCGACGTTTCTTCAGCTTTCATGCAGTGCCTCTGAGAGAGTCCTGATGTGTGGCTCGAGCGACGGCAACTTTCGTGCCGCAAAGAAAGGCCCCGCTGGTAGGCGGGGCGAGTATCGCACCCATGGCTCACTGGGCGCGGGTAGGAGTGCAGTCCAACAGAAACTGCTCATGTACGCTAAGTGGATAGCTCAGGGGAGGGAAGGTCTGTTTTCCTGATTCCGGTACGCCCATGCATAAAAACCCGGTTGCAAGCGTTACAGCGTAAACGCGTGGCCGGCGCCTGAACGCCATAAACAGATCACGGGACAGCAACGGCCCATCGGCCGGTTGAAGGTGATCGCTACTTGTTCAGTCGCACGCCAGGTCCGCCGCTACCTGTGTAATCGCCGTCAAGGAAGGTTATGCCGGCGTGTTCGAAGACGGAACGAATGTCAGCGACGGTGCGCGGTTTGAGGCCTTCACCCCGTTCGAATCGAACGATGGTGTTGGTGGAGACCGTCGCCGCTTCAGCCAGCTCCTTGACGCTCATTTGAAGCGCTATTCGAGCCATTCTGCATTGAACCGGCAACAATATCGCCTCTCCATATCGATTTCGCCTTGACGTGGCGAATTTGACAGCCTATTTACAACCTCGGAGCGCAATATGACTCCAGGTGATTCTAACCGGACTATAGCGACCTAACGGTGCGTGCGCGAGCGTACGGCCGATCGCATGTTGTGTGCTTGTTTCGAGCGTAAGGGTTCGCTGAAGCACCGGAACAACGCTGTTGTCGGTAGGTGTGGAGCGTAAGCATGGAACTACGCCAGCTTTCCTATTTCGTAGCGGTGGCCGAAGAGCTCCACTTCAATCGTGCCGCGGCGCGGATGTGCATCGCTCAGCCGGCGCTAAGTGCACACATCCAGGCTCTGGAGAAGGAATTGGGTGTCCGATTGCTCGAACGGTCGACGCGTCGGGTCGAACTCACGCGGGCAGGGGAGGTGTTCTACGATCGGGCGGTGCGGATCATTGGTGATGTCGGACTGTCGATGGACGTGGCGCGGTCTGCAGCCGGCAAGGCGGCGAGGACGATCAAGATCGGAACCGTGTATCCGGCGACCATAGGGGTGTTGCCAGCGTTTCTTTCGCGCATCGGCCGGAAGTTTCCGGAGGTCGCGTTGCATGTCACGAGCGGTTCGACCAGCGACATCATCCGCTCGATCGAGAACGGCCAGATCAATCTCGGCTTCATCCGCCCGGTCGAAAACATCGGCTCCTTGCGCTTCTTTTCGATCGCGCATGAGCGCTACCTGTTGGCCGTCGAAAAGACGAGTCCACTGGCTCTACGAAGCGAGATCGATATCGAGGACCTGAGGGGTGAGAAGATCATCGCCTTTTCCCGCCAGAACCTCTCCTATTCGGAGCGCTATTTCTCCGAGATGTTCGAGACCCATGGGTTAAGCGGGAATATCGCGTACAGCTGTGATGATACCTTCTCGCTGGTGTCATTGGTCTCCGCCGGCCTTGGCATCGGCTTTGCGCCGGAATGGACGAAGGACCTCCCGAACCGTGGTTTCGAGCTCCGGCCCGTGCGCGGTGTCGATCTGAAGATCGGGCTCGGCGTCGCCTGGAACAAGGACGACCCGACGGCGGCGAGGGACGATGTTATCGATATCGCCCGGTCGTTGTCGCGGCCCGGAAGGTGAGGGAGCCCGGTCCTCTCCGAGAGAATTCGAACACCCACAAAATGAATGAGCCTCCGCAGGGGGCGGAGGCTCATTCGAGGCGCGCTTCTCTTGAAATTGTGGAACTGCGCGGCAATAAAACCAGCACGAAACTCTTCTCTTACGTGTGCTTTTTGGTTGCGCAATTACAAGTGTATTGTCGCAATTGCGACGACTGAAAGCAATGAATTTCTAGAGGATTTGACTAATCAATTCGAGTTTTAGGCAGCGGTCAGAAATGGTCCACCGGAAACTGAGCCTTCCGGTCTGTCTCCCTAGGCAGGGCAGGAACCCTGCCTCAAAGCCTGCGGGCGAGCAAAGGCCGACGACCTGAACGATCGGTGAGCGCGCGTGGGATATTTGAGCGCGGCGCCTCGTACCGGCACATCGAATATCCCGACGGCTGCCACCGTGCGCCAGGTTCTAAGTGCAAGTCGGGACGATCGCCATACCTCAAACGATTGATTTCGAACGATTTTGGGGTGCAAAGTCGGCTGAGGCTTGTGCGGAGGATGGCGCGGCAGCGTGGCGCTTCTGTACTACTCGAGCGATCGCTTCCGAGGCATCTTGATGCTTTTGTGCAGGTTGACGGTTTCGCCGATGGGGGTCGCCGTGATCGTCTTGATCTGTTCGGCCAGAGCCGCAAGCTTTTGTGCAAGGTGTTGAAGCTCGGCCGCGGAGTTCGTGCCCTTTGGGGCATCTTCTACGCTACGTTCGTGCACGCTCTCGTCCTTCTTTCCGTTGGACTTGGGAGTTCAGTATATTTCCATGTCTGCATATAAGGCTACAACGTATCGCGATTATTTTTCCGATTTTGTCGCGGCGAGCCAAACCGCACCCAGACCTTGATTACGAGACGGGCCGCAACACCCTTCGCACCTTCTCCAAGATTTCGTCGAGTGTCGCCATCACCCGGTTCACCTGGGAGAACATGGCAGCCGGCGTTGGGCCATACATGATGGTGTCATTTTCTCTGGTGGAGGAGAGGGCTACCAAGTGGGCCACCGTGCGTTTGCGCAGCACGAGCCCAGCATCGATGGCTATCCTGGACCGCTCGCCAAGATCCTATTGAAAGCTGCAGATCGTTTTGTGGTCGAGCCATTTGGCAAGCAGGAGCGCATCCAGGTAGAGTTCAACAGAATGCAGAGCCAGAAGGCGAACCGGAAGATGCGCGGGTTTTGGTGAGGTGCCACCAACCTTGACAGTCGCGTCTTTACACTGCGCCGCCAGTGCCAATGTGTCGCTAGGACAGTATCTCTAGGCCGTGTTTCCGGACGATCGAGAGCAGCTTCAATGCGGGGCCACTCGGCCGCTTCGCGCCCGTTTCCCATTTTTGCACTGTCGACTCGCTGGTGTTCAGGTAGCGGGCGAAGACTGGCTGGCTGACATGATTGTTCTCGCGCAGAGCCTTGATCTCGCTTGGCGTCAGCTCCTGCGGGATGGACAAGCAAGTCTCATCAAAGGTCTTCATGGTTTCCTTATCGATGGTGCCTGCCGCATACATGCCTTCAACGGCGCTATGGATCGCCTCAAAGGCATCGCTCTTGAACTTGCGCTTAGTCGTCATTGCAAATCTCCAGTAGGGCGCCGGTCTCGATTTCGGCGTCAAGCTCGGCCTGCGTCTTTCGCCGATAGAGTTCGGCAAGCTTCCGAAAGGCCAGGAGCTCGTCGTCATCGATGTTTGCGCGGGTCCTTCTTCGCGAACAGATAGGCGAACACCCAGTACTCACCGGCTTTTGCCAGAACGATCGAACGATGCAGGTTGCCGTTGAGCCGCTTCTTGAACACGCCGCCACCGAGATCGTCAGCCTGTCCGCGCGCGAATTGCTCAATCGCCCTGCAAAGGGCCTTGTCGGGGATCCGCGCCTTCTTCGCTGCCTTGGAAAACCAGGCCGTTTTGAAAGTCCGTTCTGACATCGCTTTATATAGCACCAGGTGCTACAACTATCAAGTTGCCGGAAAAAGTTGGGAGACTACGCTGCTTCCCCTAGAGACCTTGCAGGTTCGGACGCACCAGACGGAACGGCTTCGAACCGAAGAATGAGGAGTTCGCATTCTTTGAAGGCGTTGGAGGGGATCAGAACTTCCCAACCGCTATCGCGATCGCACCAGCGGATCTCACCACGCTTCATGTCTTCAAGACGACGCTCTGACGTCGGGAAATGCCCCCGTGGGCAAACAAGCAGTTGCGTGAGGTTCTTCTGGCGCAGACCGAGATGGAGGCAAAGGCGCAGCATGAGGAAGGATCGAACCGCTTCGGCCGCCGACCGCGGGTAGCGATCCTGATCCGGCATGCGCGGGATGATTTCATCGGTGATCTTGCGGTACTCGGCGAGCGGTCTGTCAGACTCAAGCACGGACATGATCGGCTCGAAGGGGTCGCGGTGCACACGCGCGCCGGCGGATGTTTGCGGTAAAGGATCAAGCTGGAGAGGTAGGACTTTATGTTCTCCAGGGTGCGCCTGGAAACAAGGGGCGCGATGCAGATATCGCAGAAGTCACATCCTACGTTTGGAGGAGAGGCGTCCGTTCAGGTGTCTTAAAACTCGGCTGGCCCTCTCGGCCCGAACCGCGAAAGCCCGGTTCCCTCGCCGGCAGCAAATTCTGCGGTTCGCCAATGACCTCGCCCTGAGGGCTGCCGATGCGATCGGTGTTACCGTGCAGGAAATCGCGGTCCGCGCGTCCTGCGCAGACCTGTTCACACGGGCTCAACAACATGAGGGCCTTGCCGTTCGCAGCGAAAGCCTCGAGGGCGGCGTCGGCTTCTAATGCCCCACGGCGATGGGCACCCTCTCGGCGTCGCTGGCTTCAGGCACAGACAACAGCCTGCACGCTCTCCTCCAAATGAGTGAGGCGGAGCCTGCTGTCGATGACGTAGATTTGGGACGTTTTAAACGCTGCGAGAACACAACCGACTTCAATAGAGGATGGGGAGTCGACGTTCGCGGTTCAGCATTCGCAATTTCGGGCATGGAGGAACACATGAAACGCATACATCTTATCCTGGGCGCAATGTTGCTTGCACCTGCCACGGCGAGCGCGCAGTGCGTCGAAGTAGTGAGAATTGGCAACAATCACGGCTTCTACAATGGCTGCAACGCGCCGGTGATGATCGGATACACGAGTGACTATCTCGGGAAAGGAACGGTCGGACCGCTTCGCTCCGGAAGCCAGGAAGTCACAGCAACTCCAGCGACATACGACATTTCGTACAGAGTCTGTTCCTACGACGACTGGAAGCGTAATGCCTGCAGCGTTCAATGACGCTTGAACATGATACCCCCCACGCTCACTAAAGCTATCCGTGCGGCCAGCCTCGTGATCCGGCTTGACGGATGCGGTGGCACACGGAGACCTCATAAGGGACAGCGAATGAACTCGGTGCAGACAATACTCGCAGCTTTTGCCATCTCCTCTACAGCTTTTTCCGCCGGGCCTTCCTTGGCTGCGGAGTGCGACTTTCAGAAGCCGATCGGGAGTTGCAGGGGCCGCATAACACTGGATAAGATTGGCGGGTCCAAGCCGAGCTATTCCGCGGAGATAACAGTACGCAGCTCGGCTGCGTCGTGTTCCAAGGTGGAATACTACCTGGACAACACACCGCATTCGACAGTGCTGAAGAACAGTAGCTCCGCCCACGAGAGCCTCTTCGACGCGAAGCCGATTACCAGGAAGAACATTCAAATCGAGCGATGCACCCGATATGCCGAGGTACCAGCGGATGCCGGACGAGATTCTGCATCCGGACCCGAGTTCTTTCGGGGTCATTGGTCCGGGTCGGCGGGAATCCTCGTTTTTCGCGGACCGGTCGAGGTGACGATCAAAAGCGTCAGCGGAAATCGTGCTTCTGGGTTCACATACTTCCCTCGAGACGGTTCCCGTGAGGAAATCGTTGGAACGATTAACGGTAATGCGCTCAGCTACAGCTATACCAACGAACTGGGGACCATGCACATCACGCTGACAAGGAACGGGCCGAACAGCCTTGGATATCGCGGTGTCGATGACGCGGCCGTCATCACGGGAAGCTTGACCCGGCGCTAGAGGTGGCGACGAACCGCGAGCGCAAGTCGCGGAGATCTTCGCAGTTGCACTTACTCTGAGATTCTCAGCCCACAGAATCTCAAATTAAATGCCAACCAAGAAAAGTACGGCCGCATTCTTGCGTTCAAGTTCCAAACGACACTCAGGCATGTCTTCGGTTCGATCTACAAAGGGGCGCCTTGCAGCACTGTCTGGCGGCTGTCGGCCGCTGCTGGTGATTGGTTTGCGGATTAGAACGCGGGGGGCCACCCCATCGCCTACATCTCAAAGATTCATAGAACTGGACCGGCGACCATATCTCGGACAGGCGTCAGGGCAGTTGGACGACGCAGTACTCTGCACATCGATCGGCGTACGGATGAGGCGATGTCGGCGACTCACCATGATCGACGGTGGAAAATTTACTCAATCAATCCGCTTTAGCATTACCCGACACGGCGTTGATCAGAGCAATTAGCTCAGTCTGGCGGTGCGTTCCGGTCTTGTCGAAGATCGATCGAAGATGTGTCCTCGCCGTTTCGTAGCTAATCGATCTAGCCGTCGCCGATTGCTGTAGCGAGAGTCCCCCGGCCAAGCTCATGGCCAATGTAGCCTCTGCTTTGGTCAAGCCGAGCACTTGGGAAAGCACGGCAGGATCTGTTTTGGAACGCGGATTGAGATCTTCAATCAGACATACGCCGACTGAATGGCTGAAGACATCCGGAATAGCGCCGCCAAGCCGTTGAATCCGAAGAAGTAGCGGTCTTTGGTGTTCTCTTTCAATCAAGATTGGCTGGTTGTCCTGGGGCTGCAGCCAACCAGTCCCGAGCACAGCTTGCATACGCTTTCGAATCTTGGCGGTTTGCTCACTCTTGCCGGTGCGGAGCTCGTTTTGAAAGACGGTCAGGTGACTTCCCATGCTCTTGGAGGCCTCAGCATTGATCGCTGTCACCTTGCCATGCCTGTTGAAGAACACAGCCCCAATCGTAGCCTTGTCGAACGCTTCGACCATCCCTTCTACCTTGGATGCCGACATGTTCTTCATGATGGTCGTCGAGACCATCAGCCTGTCGCGCATCAATCCGAAAATACTCTCATGCTCAGTGTCGAAAGGATCCTCGTCCATCTTTCGATGCAGCACGAAGCATGTGAGGTCGTCTCCGCCGTTGAAGCCGACGATGCAAGTCCGCCCCAGACCGAACTTGGACTGGGCGCGATAGTATTCCTCGGTCTCGAATTGGGTTCTGGAGGTGTAGTGCTGCTCGAGAACCGTCCCTCGGGCAGCCAGAATGGGAAACCCACGGGTTCGCCATTCTTTCTTGTCCCAGCCGCCGTCAAAATATCCTTCGAGTGCAGGCAGCAGGCTGTCGGTTGAGATTAGACCACCCGGGAATCGTCCTTTGACGGGCACAATGTTGACCCCGAATGCGCTGGTTGCATCTGCAACGCCCTGAAGGATCTCCGGCCAAATCGCCGGATTGAACGCGGCCTCAAGGGTCCGGTCCAGCGCTCGATCGAGTTTGTGTAGATCAATGAGCATAGGCGGCAGGAAACTCGGGAAGTTGTATTTCAGAACAACCTACACAAGAACTCAGAAAAGAAAAGTGCCTCCACCTGCACCGATTTCATTGCACCGCAGTCACCCGCTCCTGGCACATAGCATCGACGGCTGCTAGTGAACCCGTTCCAAATTTCCCGTCGACCGGTCCTTTGTAGGCGTAGAGGTGAGCGAGTCTCGATTGAAGCGCCTTCAGGAAATCTCGAGGCCATTCGTTCCAGTTAGTTTTGAACGTGCTGCACACATCGTCACTTTCAGCCATCGCAAGTTCCTGAAGATCCACCGCCAGCCACGTGTCTTTCTTCACTCCCATTCCCCGCGCAAAAAGGATGGCAAGGTTTGAATTGCCCCATTGTTCTCCCGCTGCCCCAGCCTTCTCATACCAGCGGCCGGCCTCGACGTAGTTCAGCTTGGTGCCACTTCCTGAGCCGTATAGCAGGCCGAGTTGGTTCATCGCATGGGCATTGCCAGCGTCAGCTGCTTTTCTAAACCAAACCAGAGCTTCTTTCGGATTTTTCTCAACGCCCATGCCATCGCGGTATCGCTCCGCGACCGTGCTCATTGCCGACGAGTCGCCCGCTTCTGCACCTTTTTTATGCCACTCGAATGCAGCGCGGTCGTCCCGAGGCGACAAGCTTTCGTAGGCGTATGCCACCCGCCAGTGAGATTTTTCGCCCTTTTCGACCGCTTGTTGGTAGTATTCTATCGCACGTTGGATGTCCTTCTCCACGCCCTCGCCGCTCTGATACAGCTCGCCCATAGAGGTAAGTGCACTATCGTCGCCGAGTTCGAAGGCCTTCTGGTACCAGGACATCGCCTTGGTGAAGTTCTTCTCGGTGGTTTTTGAGAATCTGTAGATCCTTGCCAGCGCCTCGGCCGACGTGGCATCACCGCGTGACACGCCACGTTCCAGCCATTTGATCGTCTCACCTACATTGCCTTCAACTTGGTAGTGACCGGCAATTCGCAGACACACTTCTGGGAACTGTTCGGATGCGAGCTGGTACCATTTCACGGCTTCGGCTCGGTCTTGAGGGGCGCCCATGCCGTCGTAGTAGGCGTCGCCCAGGCGCTTGTAGGCAGCATGCTCTTTTAATTCGGCGGCTTTTAGATACCATTTGAGAGCAATCGCATCGTTCTCATATCCCACGCGATACACGTCGCCCAATAGGAGAAAGCTTTCTGCGGTTTCCACGCCAGATATCCAGTGGACTGCCTGGTCCAGATTCCTTGAAGGCTCTTCCATAAAATACCTGCCAATCTGCAAGGCGGCATGAGCATCGCCCTGGATCGCGGCGAGTTTGTAGATCTCAACCGCTTTTTCTTGATCTTTCACCGTACCCGAACCCGACATGTACGCGTCAGCCATACGGACGGTCGCACGCGCGCTTCCGAGCGTATGGGCCCGGTCAAAATAGTAGAAGGCCCTGGAGTGATCTCCGGCTTCATATAAGGCTCTGCCCGCCTGATAGTTCAATCTGGCGTTTTGCGGGTCGTTCTCGACAGCAACAATACAGGGTGGCACAGCGGTTACCGAAACCTTCGCTTCCCCTTTTATCGTAGCGGGTTTTTGTTTGTCAGCAGGATCTGCGGAAAGCAGATCGCACGCCGCCATGGCATCACCCGGTGGCTCCTGTCGAGCGGCAGGCTTGGTCAGTTCATCCGGTCCTATTTGCGCGGGTTGGCCATGTACATCAATAGCTGGCAGTGCCATCAGCACGGATGCGATCGAGATCAGACGAATACCATTGAGGGCTGAGGCTTTGCGGATCATTGCAGAGTATGCGTCCTGTGTGGTGTTAGTGGTCGCTGCAGGGTCGGCGCGCAAATACTAGGGTAGCGTACAAAGTAGATCGCTTTTCTCCCGCATATCGCAGACCACTATTTTGGCCTTGGCGGGAGCTGCCGTGACGTTAGTCATGATGCTGTCTTGGGTGCCGCCAGGCTTGATTACTCCTGACAGACCCCAGCCCCGCGCGCCTCTTCTGGGCACACAGTCTGTGTCGCGGCCCTTGTCATGATAGCAGGTCAAAACCTTGATCGGATAAGAGCAAGCGTTCCTGATGACCACGAAATCCCAATCGATCTTACCGCGATTGGGCTTTGGTGTGATTTGGGCGCAACTTGAGGATCCGTAAGGCGCGAAGCGGTTCGGGTTCAGATTGACCGCGATGGGCTTTTCCTGCTTGCCGTTGAGTATTCTTTCCCTCGTCGCTCCAGCCCAGTCTGGATCAGGATCGACATTGACCTTTTTTGATGGTTGACCGTCGGACGAGCGCGTGGATCCGGAAGGTGATTTGGTCGTCTTGGGTGATTTGTTCGACCGAGGTCGCATCATCGCGCACTCGTTCATATGGTCGTCGTAGATCTGTTGGCGGTACGAACGGCAATCCACGTTGCCATTTGGATAGGTTCGTATGCAGTCGCTGTGCCAGCCGTTCGCGCGCTGAAGGGCATCTGCTGTGCACTCTTCGTAAGTCATCGCGGCGGCTATGGTCCATTGGGTGGAAACGAATCCACAAAGCAGCGCAGTGATGACGAACTTACGCACATCAACCCCTCATCGAAGCAATCTCTTGTCGCAAAGCAAGTATGCAACCAAATAGGGCAAGTTTGATCGAAGTTGCGCAATCCTGATAGGCGCTGACGTCGGTAAACTTTCCTCACTTGAGGTTATCGTTGAATCGCCCGGAGCGTACATACTCCACATGGGGTAAACATTACGAGGCGGCGGTGCTCCCGGATCACTCTTGCCCGTCGAGTGTCATCTCGACCATGGTCGTGCGAAAGCCTGCTGTAGCGAACAGCCGTTGAGCAGCCTCGTTCCTATGCGCTGTGGAGAGCACGATCAGGTTCGCCCCTCGCGCTTTTAACTCTGCAATGGCCGCATCGAGGAGCATCCGGCCAATGCCTTGACTGCGCTTTTCAGGCTCTACGAAAAGATCGTGAATGACGCCCGCCGGTCCTCGGAGCGCCATGTAGTCATAGCCCTCAAGTGAGGCATAGGCGTAACCGACAGTTGTCGTTTGCTGTTCGGCAACGAGAAGCACGACACCGGGTTTTCCAAGCTGACTTCGAAGCCAGCGAGCATAGGAAAGCTCCGTATCGGTTCCCGTCGCCAGGAAGCGCTTGGGATCCCATTGATGATGAAGCGCCATCAGCAGCGATCCGTGCGTGCCGAGCACGGGCGCATCCTCTTCTCGGGCGGCTCTGATCTTAGTTCTGGATGACATTTTCGCAGCACGATCTATCGACATTGTTAGTCGAGCGATGACTCCTGATGGGCCCAGTCGAACAGGGTTGTATCGTAAATGAACTGCGCCGGGGTTCAACGGCCTAAGGCGAAAGCAAGCACAGCTGTCTTTCCCGCCTGAGGCTCTTCGCCGAATTCAACCCTTCGTCGCTCATGGGCCGCGCCTCAGTGGCTGCCGACCTCGGCCCTGAGGGACGACAAGCAGGCATCTTCCAGATGGCCGCTCATGCCGAACGTGCCGTCGGATTTCGCACTGTCTGCAGGCGAGCGCTGTCGCAGATACCGATCACCAAATTGAGTCTGCTTACAGCGCCGGGTGAGGGCACGCCGCCGAGATCATCAGCTTTGTCCGCGTGCGACTTGTCCAATCGCCTCGCAAGGGGCCTTGCTGGAGGTCCGCACTTCTTCGCTGCCTTGGAAAGCAACGCCGTTTTGAAAGTCGGTTCTGACATCGCTGCACTAGCACTAGGAGCTGTGATTGTCAGGTTGTCGGCAGAAATTGCGGTGACGGCGCTGATTCCCACGGAGCGGCCGAACGGCGGATAACGGAAATTTGTTCAATGCGGTGTGCGGGCCAGCGCGATGCCAGGCTGCCAGGAAGATGCTGTGCCTCATTTCCGCCGAAACCGCCGCGACAAACTCAGCGATAACCTGGAGAAAGCTGATGCCGTCCCGTCGACAAATTTTGTCCTTGCTTGCCGTCGGGCCAGTGCTCGCGCCCATCAATGCCTACTCGACCGCTCCGGCGCAACTCGCGCCGAGCCCGTCCTGTGTAGATGACGACGATCTGACGCCGGCCCAGACCGAGGGTCCCTATTTCACGCCCAACAGTCCCGAGAAACAGGATTTCACCGGCGATCTCCCCGGCGGCGAAAAGATCACCCTCGCCGGCTACGTGCTGAGACAGGACTGCCGGCCGGTTGCCAAGGCACTGGTCGAACTGTGGCATTGCGACGAAACCGGAAACTACGACAACGACGGCTACAAGCTGCGCGGCCATCAATTCAGCGATGCCGAGGGCCGCTGGTGGTTCAACACCGTCGTACCGGGTCTTTATCCGGGCCGAACACGGCACTTCCACGTCAAGGTGCAGCGGCCGGGCGCCAGAATTCTTACCACCCAGCTCTATTTCCCCGGGGAGCCAGGCAACGCCGTCGACTCGATTTTCCACGAGGCGCTGGTACTCGATGTGACCAGAAACGGCGGCGGCAAGTTCGGGCGTTTTGATTTCGTCGTGCAGTGAGATCGGTTCAGTAAAGAGCCTTTGGCGTAGGCGTGGGCGGCAGTGCCTCCGGCCCTGTGTCTCGCGACGACATCATCGACATTGCCCGGTCGCTGGTGCGGCCGGGCCGGTAGGGGAATGCAATGAAGCGAATTCTCAAGGTGTGGGAAGCGAAGTTCAGGCTGACCTGACGTTTTCGGCCTTCGACTTTCCGGTCTTGCGATCCTGACCAAGTTCATAGCTGACCTTTTGACCGTCGCGCAGTGATGTCGCGCCTTCCAGCGCCGACACATGGACAAAGACGTCCGGTCCACCGTTGTCGGGCGTGATAAAACCAAAACCCTTGTCCTGGTTGAAAAACTTAACAGTACCGGTGGCCATAATCATCCTCGTCAGCTGATTGGTTGCATTTAGCGGTTCGACCATACCCAGCGCCGGTCCTTACGGCAATCGCGCATGGCGTGTGCCTGGCACCTATCGCGTTGTCGGTCGAAGCTTTCCTGGCCCGCACGCCCGCGGCTCTTCGTTGCAGCAGCCGAACATCTGGCTCGGCTTCCCAGCCAGCCGCTTCGGTACCCCGATAGTCTGCTTGGTTGGCGAGAGATACCCCGGGCTTTCTCGAACCGGAGTTTTCGGAATAGAATCGCGAGTGGAACTCGAGGGGAAGTTCATGCTGGTTGAGTACGACGATCTGGATTGTTTCGGATTGGCGGAACTGGTGAAGGCCGGGTCCGTGTCGGCTCTTGAGCTGGTAGAGACGGCAATCGCAAGGATCGAGGCTCGCAATCCGGTTCTCAACGCCGTTGTTCTCACCATGTTCGATCGGGCGCGGAGTGCAGCGTCCGATGTGGATATCAGTGCGCCTTTCGCAGGTGTTCCATTTCTGATGAAAGACCTGCTGTCGGTTGTTGAGGGTGTGCCCACGTCTCATGGCAACCGCCACTGGGCGAAGCTTGCCGCCGGCGGCGATTCGGAAATCGTGAAGCGCTGGAAGAAGGCGGGGTTGATCATCCTCGGCAAGACCAACACCCCTGAGTTCGGGCTGACCCCTTATACAGAATCCGAAACCTTCGGCCCGGCTCGGAACCCATGGGACCTTGAGCGCACGCCGGGCGGCTCCAGCGGCGGCTCGGGAGCGGCAGTCGCAGCTCGCATCGTGCCGCTCGCCTCCGGGGGAGACGGTGGCGGCTCGATCAGGATCCCGGCATCGGCCTGTGGGGTCTTCGGGATGAAACCGACGCGCGGCCGCACCCCGTCTGGTCCCCATATCGGAGAGCCCTGGTCGGGTTTCGCCGTCGAGCATGTCCTGACGCGGTCGGTGCGCGACTCGGCCGCTCTGCTCGACCACGTCCAGGGGGCCGACGTGGGGGCGCCGCACTATCTGCCGCGCTTCTCGGGCTCCTTCCTCGACGCCGTCCGAGAGCCGGCCCGGAAACTACGAATCGCGGTTTCCTCAGCGCCGATGCTCGGTGGTACAGTCGAACCGGAGGTCCTTGCCGCGTTCGCTGACGCAGCAAGGCTGTTGGCCGAGCTTGGTCACGAGATCGTCGAGGCAGCGCCCCACGTCGACGCGGAGGCATTCTCACTGTCATTTCTCACCGTGCTCGCCGCGGAAATGCGCGTGGACATGGAAGACGCGGCCAGAGCGGCCGGTGTTCCGATTAGGGTCGAGGATTTCGACGCCTCCACGATCGGCATGGGCCTGCTTGGGCAGGCTTTCTCCGCTGGCGATCTTGCAAAGGCCCTGCGCTACCTCAAGCTGGCAGCGCGCGGCGTCAGTTCCTTTTTCGAGACCCATGACGCGCTCATGACGCCGGTGCTTTCGCGCTTGCCCCCGCCGATCGGGGCGCTTCAGCCTTCGCCTTGGGAGAAGACGATCATCCGCGCGATCGGCCGCGCCAAGGCCGGTTGGTTGCTTCGAAGGCTCGGGATTGCTGAACGTCTTGCCGCAGACACGTTCGCCTTTATGCCTTGGACGCCGGTGTTCAACGTGACCGGACAGCCTGCAATGTCGGTACCGCTTTTCTGGACGGATGGTGGTTTGCCGATCGGCATGCACTTCGTCGGCCGCTTCGGCGATGAGGCAACATTGTTCCAACTCGCTGGCCAACTTGAAAGGGCGCGGCCATGGTCTGACCGCAAGCCGCCTCTTTGCGGGTGAAGGAGAACACGAGCCGCTCGACGAGATCGGAGGCGGTGTAAAATCGCATAATGTAGCAACTGGAAGGAGCCGCACGCTTTCTACGCCGATCGGGTCATCTCGTTTTTCAACCAGCCGACAAACGCTTCTATCGCTGGAAGTTTCTTCGAAAGCGGGTCGAAGGCTGCCCAGTAGGCTGCCTTCTGTGAGTTCAAGGACGCCGACAAGGGCCTGACCAGCCGCCCGGCTCGAATGTGCTCGCGAACAAGAAGGCCGCGCCCCATGGCGACACCCTGACCATCGAGGGCGGCTTGCAAGACAATATTGTAGTCAGTCAGGCGGGTCTGCCTGGCCTTCTCAAGCGGAAATCCGGCCGCCTGCGACCACAGCTGCCACTCAAGGCCGCTCTTGGCCTGCAATATCTCGTGGCCGAGAAGATCCAGGGCGGATTGAAACTGGGAGCCGTCTCCGTATAGCGCCGGGCTCAACACCGGAAACAGATCTTCGTTTGCAAGGTGCACGCAGAACTGTTTGCTCGCGCCAAAATCGCCAAATCGGACCGCGATATCCGCTTCTCCGCGCGAGACATCGACAATGCGCAGGGTCGGATCCAAGTCGAGTTCGATCGCCGGGTGGCTCTTGAGGAACCCGCCAAGTCTGTTGACCAGCCAGTTCGCGGCGAAAGAGGGGAGCAAGCTCACACGCAAGCTGGTCTGCCCGGATCGCGAGCGCACCCTTGCGGTGCCCTCCGACAGCACCGTGAAGGCCTCGTCAACGGTGGCAAGAAACATCGTGCCTGCCTCTGTCAGCTCTATGCTCTTGCTCTTGCGACGAAAGAGCGGAGTACCCAGAGCATTCTCGAGCTGCTTGATGTGGTGGCTCACCGCGCTTTGCGTGATGAGCAGTTCCTCGCCGGCCAATCGGAAGCTCCCCCGGTTTGCGACCACCTGAAAGACCCTGGCCGCGGAAAGGGGTGGGAGGAGTGGGGAACTGCGCAACGTGCCGATGCCTCGCGGATGAATGACGGCTGACATTAACGAATTCGATCGCAGGGCGCAAAGCTTTGAATTGGCGGGCTCCTCGGATTTCTTCCATGAAGCAAGAAAGAAAAGGAGAACGCGATGACGATATCCATCCGTGACAAACTGGCCACTCTTGGCCTGGAACTGCCCGCACCGACCTCTCCGGCTGCGAACTACATTTCGGTCGTCCGCACGGGCAACCTCCTGTTCATTTCCGGTCAGATCAGCAGGGCACCGGATGGTGAGATCATTGCGGGCACCCTGGGTGCCGACATCTCTAACGATGAGGGCGTGCAAGCGGCACGTATCGCAGCCCTCAACGTTTTGGGATTGATCGCCGCCAAAACAGACGGTTCGCTTTCGTCTGTCCGTCGCATCGTGAAGCTCGGCGTATTCGTCGCGGCAACGAGCGCGTTCAAGGATCAGTCAAAGGTTGCAAACGGTGCCTCGGACCTGATGGTTGCGGTGTTCGGCGAAGCCGGGCAGCACACGAGGGCCGCCATTGGTGTCAGTTCGCTTCCCTCCGGGGCAGCCGTCGAGATCGATGCGGTTGTGGAACTGGAGCCGACCAGGTGCTGAGCGACGCAAAAATCGACAGCCTGCGCAACGACACACCCGGCTGCGCCGAGCGGAGGCACTTCAATCACGCCGGCGCTTCGCTCCCTCCAAAGCGCGTCACCAAGGCAATTATCAACCACCTGATGCTGGAATCGACGCGCGGTCCGATGGAAGCCGCCGCATTGATTGCGGACGAGCTCGCGATGCTTCGTGCCAACGCTGCCAAATTCATCGGTGCCGAGGAAGGCGAGGTTGCGTTCGGTGGATCGGGGTCTGCCCTTTGGGGGAACGTGTTTGCCGCGTTGCCACCGCTGGGGTCGGGCGACCGCATTCTCGTTGGCCGACAGGAATGGGGCGGCAACGTCGCATCGATGCAGCGTGCGGCAAGCCGTGCCGGGGCCAGCATCGAGATCATTCCCTGCAGGGAAGACGGCAGTGTCGATCCGAACGCTCTTTCCACAATGATCGACGACAAGGTGCGCCTGATCTCGCTGACATGGCTTCCTGCCAATGGGGGATTGATAAACGACGCCGAAGCCATCGGGCGGGTAGCCAACGCGGCTGGCATCCCATACTTCGTGGATGCCGGGCAGGCACTTGGTCAGCTCCCCATCGATGTGTCGAGGATAGGTTGCGATGTTCTCAAGGCGGCCGGCAGGAAATACGTCAGGGGGCCGCGCGGAACGGCTCTCGTCTACGTTCGCTCTAGGTTCCTTGAGAAGCTCGATCCCGGTTTCGTCGATGTGAGCTCCGGCCCTCTGGTGAATGGAAAAGTCGAGCTGAGGAAAGACGCTCGCCTGTTCGAAACGTCCGAGGCGCCTATATCACTGCTCCTGGGGCTCGGCGCGGCGATCGCGCTGGCTTTAGAGTTGGGTGTCGAGGCGATCCAGGCCCGCATCGCCCTCCTGGCAACCCAGCTTCGGGAAGGGTTGAAGCGCATTCCGGGGGTCGAGGTGCGCGACCTCGGCGCAAAAAAGTCAGGCCTCGTCTCTTTCACCGTGGAGGGAGTTTCTGCATCGGTTGTGAGAAGCAGGCTAGCTGAGAAAAGCATCTCAATCGGGGCAAACGGCATAGCCTACACGCCCTTCGACATGACCGCGCGTGGTCTACAGGAAATAGCCCGAGCCTCGGTCAGTTACTTCAATACTGCGGCAGAGGTCGATGGCCTTGTCCATGCGGTTGAACAAATCGCAAAAGATGCGATCCGATAGAAGGAGGGAACTGCGATGGATCTGGGAATAAGGGGCAAGCGCGCGATCGTCTGCGCGAGTTCGAAAGGGCTGGGCAGAGGCGTGGCGCAGAAGCTCGCGGAGGCGGGCGTGATCGTTACCCTCAACGGTCGTAGCCGGGAAACGTTGGAGACCGCCGCGAAGGAGCTTCGCGAGCTGACAAATGCCGAAGTCAATGCCGTGGTCGCCGACGTAACGACCGCAGAGGGACGGCAAAAGCTTCTCGAAGCGGAACCGAAAGCCGACATCCTCGTGACCAATGCAGGAGGACCGCCGCCCGGGCTGTGGTCTGATTGGGAGACGAATGAATGGTTGAACGCATTGAACGCCAACATGCTGACCCCGATCATGCTGATGAAAGCGGTTCTGCCCGGCATGATCGACAGGAGCTGGGGGCGCGTCGTCAACATCACCTCCGCGTCAGTAAAGTCACCGATCCCGGAGTTGGGCCTGTCCAACGCGTCGCGCAGCGGCCTGACCGGTTTCGTAGCAGGGACGGCAAGGCAAGTCGCGAAACATGGCGTAACGATCAACAACCTCCTGCCGGGGTCGCATGAGACCGATCGTGTAACCGTGCTTCTCCAGCGAAGGGCAGAAATGAAGGGCATCTCGATTGAACAGGCGCGGCGGGAGGCGCATGCGGAGAATCCGACCGGGCGCTTCGGCACCATTGAGGAGTTCGGCGCCACCGCGGCATTTCTTTGCAGCCAGTATGCGGGCTACATTGTCGGCCAGAATATCCTGCTCGACGGCGGCGCTTTCAGGTCAACGCTTGCATGAATTCCAACTTCCCGCGGCATGCAACGCCTTGCGCGACGCCAACTGCAATTCATGCTCTCAGCAACTGGTCGCTCCATCAGAAACTCATCCAGACGTCCTCATAGTCGGGGCGAGCACACTCGCCACGTTCCCAAAGCCGCACCAACCGGTCCGCAACGGCTTGAACGATCCCGAGTTTCTGGAGGTGATCCAGAGCCGCGTTGACGGTCGGCTTAATAAACTAAATAGCCATTTTGTTAAATAACGAGCTCGCTTGTTTAACGGTGGGGACGGAAGCGGATTCGAAACCCATTGGGGCAATCGCCATAGCGCAAACGAGTGATTTTGAACGATCTCGGCGAACAAAATTTTCTGCGACCTGTGCAGAGCGTATGCGGCGCCTTTGGGTCGCGCGGCGCAGTCGATGCTACTCGACCGATGTCTGCCGAGACATCTCGTTTTTTTCGTGCGGGTAGACGGTCTCCCCGATTGGGGTCGCAGCGATCGTCTTAATCTGTTCGGCCAGATCCGCAAGTTTTTGCGCAAGGTGTTGGAGTTCGGCCGTGGAGTTCGTGCCCTTGGGGGCATCTTCGACGCTACGTTCGTGCACGCTCTCGTCCTTCTTTCCGTTGGACTTGGGAACTCAGTATATTTCCATTTACGCATATAAGGCTACAACTCAGTGCGATTGTTTGTCCGTTTTCGTCGCGGCGAGCAAACGGCACCCCTCACTTTGATCACGACACGGGCCGAGCAGATAGGCGAACATCCAGTACTTAACGGCGTTTGCCAAAACGATCGAACGATGCAGGTTGTCGTCGAGCCGCTTCTTGAACACGCCGCCATCATCAGCCTGTCCGCGTGCGACTTGCTCAATCCTTGCAAAGGGCCTCGTCCGAGATCCGCGCCTTCCTCGCTGCCTTGGAAAACCACGCCGTTTTTGAAAGTCCGTTCTGACATCGCTTCATAGCGCTGGCGGAGACTGCGCTGCTTCCCATAAGCCGGAGTCCGCTAGAAGTGGGTCTCCATCGAAACGGGGATCAAAAACCTGTTGCATAGCCGCTGTTTTCCTATATCTTATAACTTATAAGTTACAAGCAGCGGGAGCAGATCCTTGTCAATGCGACAGAACCCAGGCGGCCATCTTTCGGTGGCGCGCAGCCATGAACTATTGTCCGGAGAACAGCTTGCCTTCCTTCAGGAGCGCGCGCGCTTCATCAGGCTCGAGACGCTTCGGTTGATCTCGATCGCCAAGGTGGGCCACTACACCTCGGTCTTTTCCTGTGCGGAGATCTTTGCAGCGCTCTATTACGATGTGATGCGGCTCCGAAAGGGCGAGCCGGCCTTTGCCGACCGGGACCGCTTCCTGATGGGCAAGGGACATGCGGCCGTTGGCCTTTTCCCCATTCTCGCTGATCTCGGCTTCTTCGATCCCGCATGGCTTGAAAGCTATACGCGGCTCGGCAGCCCCCTCGGCGATCACCCTGATATGACGAAGGTCCCGGGCGTCGATTTCAGCTCCGGGTCTATCGGTCATGCCCTGTCGAACGGCGTCGGCATGCTGCTTGGCGCGCGCTTCCAGCAGCGTGATTTCAATGCCTTTGTCCTGCTTGGCGACGGGGAAATGCAGGAGGGCCAGGTCTGGGAAGCCGCCTTGTCCGCCGCCTCGCACAATCTCTCCAACCTGATCGCCATCGTCGATCGCAACGGCTACCAGCTCGATGGCAAGGTCGACGATGTCATAGCGATAGAACCGCTTGATGAGAAATGGCGCGCCTTCGGCTGGGAGGTTCACACCGTCGACGGCCATGACCTTGAGGCGCTGACGACGCTGCTGCGCGCCGCAAAGGCCGACCGTGCCCGTACAAAGCCGTGCTGCATCATCGCCCGCACCGTGAAGGGCAAGGGCATCGACTACATGGAAACCGAACCCGGCTGGCATCTCGGCTATCTCGGTGCGGAAGATGAGGCCAAGGCCCGCGAAACGATCCTGAACACGGTAATTTCCCAATGACCCAACTGCTTTCCAAGGACTCGTGGCAGTACCGCGAGATCAACCGCCGCGCACCCTCGCTCCCCACGCTGTCGAATGCGCTCATCGCCCTTGCCGACGCCGGCCATCCCGTCATGGCGGGCACGGCGGACCTGCAATATTCGAACGGCCTTTCCGGTTTCGCCCAGCGCTATCCGGAGCGCTTCGTGCAGTTCGGCATTTCCGAGCAGAACATGGTCTCGGCCGCCGCCGGCATGGCGACGACAGGCGTCATTCCCTATGTGGCGACCTTCGCCTCGTTCCTTGCGCTTTTGTGCTGCGAGCAGATCCGCATGGATGTCGCCTATTGCAAGCAGCCGGTCCGCCTGATCGGGCATCACACCGGCATCTCGCTCGGCTTTTACGGAACGTCCCATCATGCGACCGAAGACATTGCCATCATGCGCAGCATTGCCAACCTTGCGGTTGTCTCGACGGCGGATGGGCCGGCGCTCGATGCGGCCCTCAGGGCGACCGTCGACTATCCGCTCCCCATCTATTTCCGCATCCACCGTGGGCACGATCCGGTCGTCTACGAGGACGGCGTCGCATTCGAACTCGGCAAGGCGATCGTACACGGCATCGGCAAGGACATCACAATCATCGCAGCGGGTTACCCGGTGCATGGCGCCAAGCGCGCGATGGAGGAACTGAATGCCGCAGGCCATTCCGTCGGTCTGATCGACATGCATTCGATCAAGCCGCTCGACGAGGATGCGATCATCGAGGCCTCCGCTCGTTCGAAAATAATCCTGACGGTCGAGGAGCACAACATCCTCGGCGGCCTCGGCGGAGCCGTTGCGGAAGTGCTGGCCGAAAAGGGCAGGGGCGCCCGTCTCGTCCGGCACGGCATCCGCGACGAATACAGCCTGATCGCACCCCCCACCCATCTCTACAGGCACTACCGCCTGGACGGCGACGGCATCCGGGCCGTGGCGCTCGAGAACATTGCGTAAGGAGAATGCCGATGTCGACGAACAACGAAACGATCGCCGCGCGCGCGCAAACCGTCATACCCGGCGGCCTGTTGAGTCCCAGCCGACGCCTCGGCGCGCCGATCGCCTTCGCCAGGGCCGAGGGAGCCTATCTCTATGATGCCGATGGCAACCGCTACACCGATTATCACTGCGCCTTCGGGGCCAATGTGCTCGGCCATCGTCCGCCCGCCGTCGCTGCCGCGATTGCCAAGACGGCCGAAAACCTCGACCTGATCGGGGCCGGCGTGCTGGAGCTGGAGGTCGAGGTGGCCGAACTGCTCGTGAACGCGATCCCCTGCGCCGACCAGGTGGCGTTTTGCAGCAGCGGCTCGGAGGCAACCTACCATGCCCTGCGTCTCGCCCGGGCCTACACCGGGCGCAAGCAGATCATCAAGTTCCAGGGCGGCTACCATGGCTGGCATGATTACGTCGCCATGAACGGTCAGTCGAGCCGCCAGATGATCGGCTCCTACGATCCGATGTCCGACGGCATGCTGTTTGATGCCGCCCGCCACACCGCCATCCTGCCCTATAACGATGCCGGTGCCGTCGAGGACTACATCCGCCAGAACCCCGGCGAGGTTGCGGCGATCATCGTCGAGCCGATCGCGCACAATATGGGCGCGGTCATTGCCGAGAAGCAGTTCCTGTCCGACCTGCGCCGGATCACCACCGAGCACGGTGTCGTCCTCATCTTTGACGAGGTGATCACCGGTTTCCGGCACGCGCTCGGCGGCTACCAGTCGATCGTCGGCGTCACGCCCGATCTTTCGACCTTCGGCAAGGCCGCCACGAGCGGTTATCCGATCGGCATCGTCGCCGGCCGGCGCGAGATCATGGAGCGGGTTGGCCGGACGGGCGAGGGCGCCGTCTTCATGGGCGGCACGTTCAACGGCACGCCGTCCTCGATGGCGGCCGTCAAGGCGACGATCGAGGAACTGGCCAGGCCGGGGGTCTACGAGCGGCTGTTTGAACTTGGCGCGTATCTGCGCGGCGAGATAGACGGCATCATCGCGCGGCACGGCCTGAAGGCGCAGGCCGCCGGTTTCGGTTCGGTCTGGCTCGTCTACTTCTTCGACGGCGCGTTCCGCGACTACTCCGACCTCCTGCGCAACGACAACGATCTGGACATGCGCTTCCGGCGGGCCCTGATCGCCGGCCGGCAGGTCTTCCAGCCGCTCCAGCTCAAACGCCTCTACCTCTCGCTGAGTCACGATCGCGCCGTCCTTAACGACACGCTCGAGCTCATCGACACGACCATGGCCGGCCTCGCGCGTTCGGTCGCGGCCTGATCTTTCAAACCTGCTCTCAAAGATAAAAGGGGAACCCATGAGAACTCGGTTTTTTGCGATGATGGCGAGTGCTGCACTCGTCGTCGCATCTCCAGCGCTGTCCCGCGACCTGACCGTCGTCGGCTTCGGTGGCGCGACGCAGGAGGCGATGCGGCAAACGCTCTTCGAGCCTTACCGGAACAAGGTCGGCACGCCGCTTCTGGAGGAATCCTATACGGGTGGCATTGCCAAGGTGAAGGCCATGGTCGAGACCGGCACGACGACCTGGGATGTCGTGCAGATGGACGAAAACGAGATGATCCTGGCCTGCGACCAGGGTCTGCTGGAGCCTTTCGATTGGGCCAGTCTGCCGAACAGCGCCGAGATCATCGCGGCGGCCAAGTCCGATTGCGGCGTCGGCGCCTTCGTCTGGTCGAAGATCCTCGCCTATGACGGCGACAAGACGAGCGGTGTCACGTCCTGGGCGGATTTCTGGAACCTCGAGAAATGGCCGGGAAAGCGCGGCCTGCGCAAACAGGCGCGCATGACGCTCGAAGTCGCCCTGCTCGCCGACGGCGTAAAGCCGGAGGAGCTTTACGCCGTCCTGGCGACGAAGGAAGGACAGGACCGCGCCTTTGCCAAGCTCGACGAGATCAAGCCGAGCATTCAGTGGTGGGAGAGTGGCGCGCAGCCGATGGAATGGCTGGCCTCCGGCGAGGTGACGATGACCTCGGCCTATAACGGGCGCGTCATCGCCGCAAACCAGCAGGGACGGCATTTCACGATGTCCTGGACCAACCAGCTCTATGCAATGGACTTCTGGGCCATCCCGAAGGGCGGCAACAGGGACCAGGCGTTCGACATCGTCAACTTCATGACGAGCCCCGACCCGCAGAAGGCCTTTGCCGAGAAGATGGTCTACGGCGTGACCAATGCCAAGGCGATGGACAGCATCTCCGCCGACATCAAGCCGCAGCTTCCGACCGCCGAGGAAAACATGGCGGGCGCGCTTGCCGTCAGCACGCCGTTCTGGGTGGATCACGAAGAAGAACTTCAGCAGCGCTTCAACCGCTGGGTCGCACAATAAGGGAGGATGTCATGACCTATCGTGGGTTTTTCGGCGGACTGGGCTTGCTCGCCGCCCTGGCGGGTGCACCCGCCGCTTTTGCCGATGCCGGCAAATTGACTGTCGTCGGTGCCGGCGGCGTCCTGCAGGATGCCGAGCGCAAGGCCTTCTTCGAGCCCTTCGCGGCGTCGTCCGGCGTGGCGCTTACGGAAGATTCCTATTCCGGGCAGATGGCCAAGGTGCGCGCCATGGTCGACAGCGGCAGCGTCTCCTGGGACGTCATGCAGGTGGAGCAGAACACGCTTCTATCCGGTTGCGCCGAGGGGCTTTTCGAGGAGCTTGACTGGAGCAGGATCGGCAAACGGGAGGACTTCATTCCCGAAGCCTATAGCGATTGCGGCGTCGGCGCCTTCGTCTGGTCGATGGTGGCGAGCTACGACAAGGTGAAACTGGTGGATGGGCCGAAGAACTGGGCAGACCTTTGGAATGTCGAGAAATGGCCCGGCAAGCGCGGGTTTCGCCAGACGGCGAAGATGACGCTCGAAATCGCCCTCCTTGCCGACGGCGTTGCCAAGGACAAGGTCTATGAGGTGCTTGCCACGGACGAGGGCCAGGATCGCGCTTTCGCCAAGCTCGACGAGATCAAGCCGTCGATCCTCTGGTGGGCGACCGGCGCGGAATCCGTCGAGCGTCTTGCCGCCGGCGACGTCGTCGCCACGGCGACCTTCAACGGCCGCGTCGCGGCGGCCAATGCCTCCGGCAAGGACTTCGCCCTCCTCTGGGACGGTCAGGTCTTCGGCATCGACTACTGGGGCATCGTGAAGGGCTCGCCCAATCGGGAGAATGCGGAGAAGTTCGTCGCCTTCGCCTCGACCGAGAGTGCCCAGGCAGCGTTCCCGCAGCACATCGCCTATGGCGTCACCAATCTTGCCGCCATTCGCGGCGTCAAGCCGGAAATCGCGAAGGATCTTCCGACGACCGAGGCGAACATGGCCACGGCGGTGGCGCTCAACACCGAGTTCTGGGCCGACCACGGCGAGGCGCTCGAGGCGAGATTTGCGACATGGCGCGCGCAATGACGTCGGCTGTTTTCACGGGGCCGCGCATTGGCGCGGTCGACGGCCAGCAGGGGCGGGTGTCCGCCCTTGCCACCGGCTTTCGCGCCGACAGGCGGCGGCAGACGATCGGCAGCCTCTTCCTGATCGGGCCTCTCGTCGCCTTCATCGTCTTCGCCTTCGTGCTGCCGCTCGGCACGATGCTGTTCCATGCCATCAACAATCCCGAGGTCCGCAATGCCTTTCCAATGACGCTCGCCTCGCTGGAGGATTGGGACGGGACGGGCACGCCGCCCGATGCGGCCTTCGACGCGCTGGCTGCTGACATCCGCGCGAGCGCCGATCCGAAGACCATGGCGGAGGCTGGTCGCCGGCTGAATTACGAGATCACCGGATTCCGGAGCCTTCTTGCAAAAACGGTCCGAACGGTCCGCGCGGCGCCGGAGAAATCCGCCAGGATCCAGTTGCTCGCCATCGATGGGAACTGGGACAACCCTGCCTATTGGCGGGTCATCCAGCGCAATGGCGCACCGCTGACAGCCTTCTACCTGCTCTCGGCCGTCGACCTGCGCCCCGGGGAGAACGGCGGCGTGCAGATGGCACCGCGGGAGGAGCGGCTTTTCCTGTCGACGCTGATGCGGACTTTGACGATCAGTGCGTTGGTCACGGTGATCTGCCTCTTCGTCGCCTATCCGATCGCCAATGCCATCGTCGCCATCGGCGGTCGATTCTCGGCGATCATGCTGGCCTGCGTGCTTCTGCCCTTCTGGACGTCGCTCCTGGTGCGGACAAGCGCCTGGATCGTCATCCTGCAGAAGGAAGGCGTGGTGAACCGCCTGCTTCAGGCGCTGAACATCACGAACGCGCCGCTCGAGCTCGTCTTCAACCGGACCGGCCTCTACATCGCGATGGTGCATATCCTGCTGCCATTCATGGTGTTGCCGCTAGTCAGCGTCATGAAGGGCATCTCGCCGTCTTATGTCAAAGCCTCCGCTTCGCTCGGCGCCGGACCCGTCACGACGTTTCTTCGGGTCTATTTGCCGCTCACGCTGCCGGGTGTCGGCGCGGGATGCCTTCTCACCTTCATCATCTCCGCCGGCTACTACGTCACGCCCACGCTCGTCGGCGGTGCATCGGACCAGATGCTGAGCTACTTCGTGGCTTTCTATGCCAACACGACGATCAACTGGGGCATGTCCGCCGCGCTCGGCGTCCTGCTTCTGACCTGTATCCTCGCGCTCTACGGGATTGTCGGGCGGATCGTCGGCATCGGCCGCATCGTTGGAATGGAGTGACAGATGCCTGTTGCCTTGAGACGCGCACAGATCGCCTTCTGCTGCCTCGCGATGATCTTCCTGATCGGGCCGACGATTGTGATCATCCCGATCTCCTTCAGTTCGGCCAACTTCCTGTCCTATCCGCTGCCCGGCTTTTCCCTGCAATGGTACGAGAAGATCCTGCAGCCGCAGCCCTGGATGTCGGCTCTTCTCAACAGCCTGCTCATCGGCGTCGGCGCGACGCTGGTGTCCACGGTGCTGGGCACGCTGGCAGCACTCGGCATGTCGCGCGGCCGGCTGCCGGCGCGCTCGATGATCCTGGCAGTGGTGATTTCGCCGATGATCGTGCCCGTCGTCATCAGCGGCGTCGGCATGTATTTCTTCTTCGCCAAGCTGGGTCTCGTCGCTTCCTTCCTGGGTCTCGTTCTTGCCCACGCGGTTCTGGCGGTGCCCTTCGTGCTGATCACGGTCACGGCCACACTGAAGAACTTCGACATCAATCTCGTTCGAGCAGCGGCAAGCCTCGGCGCCAGTCCGTTCCATGCCTTCCGTACGGTGACGCTGCCCCTCATCGCGCCGGGCGTCATCTCGGGCGCGCTCTTCGCTTTCGTCTTTTCGTTCGACGAGGTCGTCGTCGCGCTCTTCATCAGCGGGCCGGGCCAGCGCACTCTGCCGCGCCAGATGTTCGATGGTCTTCGGGACAATATAGATCCGTCGATCCTGGCGATGTCGACATTGCTCGTGATCATCTCCATCGTCCTGATGGGGGGTGGGGCCTTGGCCCAGAAGCGTGCCGCCACAAACCGTTCGACTGCCAATGTATAGAGGTGAAGGAATGATCATCGTAACAGGTGCCACGCACGGGATAGGGCGGGCGTGCGTGGAGAAGCTTGCAGCGGCCGGTGCCCGGGTGGTGGCGACGGGTCGGGATGCGGAGGCGGGCAGGGCGCTCGAGGAGATTGGTCCCGGCGTCACCTTCCTGCCCGGCGATGTCAGCCGCGAAGAGGATTGCCGGCGCGTCATCGACAGTGCGCTCGACCTTGGCGGGGGCCAGCTTTCGGGCCTCGTCAACAATGCCGGCATGTCGAAGCGCATTTCCTTCGCTTCCGCTACGCAGGGCGATTGGGACGAGGTGCTGGCGGTCAATGCTCGCAGCACGTTCCTTTTCATCCGCCACGCGCTGGAAGGCCTGCGGCGCGGCAGGGGATCAGTCGTCAACATCGCCAGCATCGCCGGAAAGACCGGCGAGGAGGGGCTGGCCGTTTACTGCGCCTCGAAGGCTGCCGTCATCGGCCTCACCCAGGCGCTGGCGCTGGAGTTCGGCGACGAGGTGCGCTTCAATGCCGTCTGCCCCGGCCAGATCGAAACGCGCATGATGGACAAGATCATGAGTGATGCCTTGCGCAAGAAGCAGCTCGAACTGCGCATTCCCGCCAATCGCTTCGGGGCCCCGCAGGAAGTGGCGGATGTCGTCGCCTGGCTGCTGTCGGATCAGTCGACCTATGTCAACGGCACGGTTGTGACCGTGGATGGCGGGGAGACTGCCGGCCTGCGCACCCCGCGCATCGTGCAGGTCTAGGACCTCTCCGGCGCCGAATTCACTCGGCGCCGCGTTCCTCGAAATAACGCAGGAAACTGGGCGAGGCCCGCTGGATGTCGTTCTCGATGGCCTGGCGGGCCTTCTGCTTGTCGCCGACCCTCAGGGCCTCGATGAGATGGTTGTGCTCCTCCGCGCCGGTATAGCCGTGCGGAATTTCCCGGTAGTAGACGTTGAGTATCGGCCCCATCGACACCCACATGCTCTCGATCTGGCCGACCAGCATCGGCATGCGCGACAGCCGGTAGACACCGAAGTGGAAGGCACGATTGGAGGAGCGCGCCTCCTCCAGATTGCCGGCCTTTTCATTTTTCACGAAGGCGGCGTGGAAGCTTTCGAGCTGCGTCAGATCGGCGGCGGTCACATGGTCGGTGGCGTGCTCTGCAGCCAGCCCTTCGAGCGCTATGCGGATGAGCTTGATCTGGATGTAGCGGGCGCGGCTGAGGTCAGGCACCGTGACGAAGCGGCCGGAGCGCAGTTCGAGCGCCTGCTCGCTGACGAGCCGCAGGCAGGCTTCGCGCACCGGCGTGACACTGGTCCCGAGCTGTTCTGCAAGATCCTGCATCAGGAGGCGGTCGCCCGGCGCGAAGTTACCGACGATGAGGCCTTCCCGCACCTTGTTGTATATCCGGGCGGACAGGCTGCCGGCTTCGCCGGGCTGCATCTCCATAACGCTCATGGGAATTCTCCTCATCTTTGATGCAGCTCTAGCTGAAAATGCCCCGAGCCGCCAATCGCTTATATCTTATCGCTCGCCGCGGCGGCGTGACGTCGCAAAAAGTTTCTCGCCTCCGGCGAAATTCACTTGCATGCGTTTGCTGATAACTTATAACTTATAAAATAGCAAACACGGTTTCGGAGGCTACCTTGCACAATTCGCTGCGGGCGCGCGACATGGCGTACCACTTCCATTCACAGACCAACCCGCGCAGGCTCGAGGCCGAGGGCCCCCTGGTGATCACGGCAGGGGAGGGTTGCTACGTCATCGACGAGATGGGAAATCGCTATCTCGAGGGCATGGGAGGCCTCTGGTGCGCCTCGCTCGGCTTTCGCAACGAGCGCCTTGCCGACGTTGCGGCAAGCCAGATGCGCAGGCTTGCCACCTACCACACCTTCAATCACCGCTCGAATGACCCGACGGTGGATGTCGTCGAGCAGATCGCGACGCTTTCCCCCATCCCAGGGAGCAAGGTCTTCCTCGTGAATTCCGGCTCGGAAGCCAACGACACGATGATCAAGCTTGCCTGGTACTACAATGTCGCGCGCGGCAAGCCCGGCAAGCGCAAGATCATCAGTCGTAGGGGCGCCTTTCACGGCAGCACCGTCATGGGGGCGGCCCTCGGCGGTCTGCCGCACATGCATGAGAGCTTCAACATGCCCGGCCTCAACGTGATCTATACGGACAAGCCGCACTACTACCGCAACGCCCTGCCGGATGAGAGCGAGGAGGCCTATTGCGCCAGGCTGATTGCCGCGCTGGAGGCCCTGATCGAGGCGGAAGGGCCGGAAACCATCGCCGCGATGATCGCCGAGCCGATCATGGGGGCGGGCGGCGTCGTCACGCCGCCGGCGGGATACTTCCCGGCGCTGCGACAGCTTCTGACGAAGCATGACATCCTGCTTCTTTCGGACGAGGTCGTCTCCGGTTTCGGGCGAACCGGAAAGTGGTTCGGGTCCGAGGCGCTCGGCTTCGTTCCGGACATGATGTCGGTCGCAAAGGGCCTGTCCTCAGGCTACCTGCCCATCGCCGCGGCGGTGATCGGCGATCATGTCTACCAGGCCATTGCCGACGAGGCCGACCGTATCGGCGTCTTCGGCCATGGCTTCACCTATTCCGGCCATCCGGTCACCGCTGCGGTGGCGGCCGATGTGCTGCGCATCTACCAGGAAATGGATGCGCCGGGCCGAGCCGCCGAACTTGGCCGCCATCTCTTCGCCGCGCTCGACGCGCGCATTGCGGGCCATGCCCTTGTCGGCGAGGTCAGGGGAACCGGCTTCCTTGCCGGCATCGAGCTGGTGGCCGACAAGCCGCGCCGTGCGCCCTTCGATCCCGCTCTGAAGGTCGGCACTCTGGTCGAACAGCGCTGCCGGGCGCATGGCGTCATGATCCGCAACATGGGCGACGTCATTTCCATATGCCCGCCCTTCGTCATGACGCCCGAGGAAGTCGACCAGCTTGTCGACGGCATAGCGGCGGCGCTTGACGATGTTGCCGACCGACTTGCAGCGTGAGGGCGTGACGATGGACGATTTTGTAAATCTGGACCTCACCGCGCAGGCGGATCTTGTGAAGTCGGGGCAGGCCACCGCCGGGGAGCTGGTCGAGGCGGCCATCCGGCGTGCCGAAAAGGTGAACCCCGCGATCAACGCGATCATCGCGCCACTCTATGACGAAGGGCGCGCGGAAGCGGCGCAGGCGGCCACGGACAGCCTTTTCGCCGGGGCCCCGTTCCTGGTGAAGGACCTTTACTGCCACATGAGCGGTGTGCCCACCACCGGTGCCTCCCGGCTGACCCGGAGCTTCGTGCCCGCCCGAGACAGCGAGTTGATGCGCCGCTATCGCGCGGCCGGCCTCAGCACGTTCGGCAAGACCAACCTGTGTGAATTCGGAACGCTTGGCACCACCGAGCCGAAGCTGTTCGGCCCGACGCGCAATCCCTGGAACGTCGGGCGGTCAAGTGGCGGTTCGAGCGGCGGCGCCGGCGCGGCGGTGGCGGCGGGCATCGTGCCGGCGGCGCATGGCGGTGACGGGGCAGGCTCGATCCGCATTCCCGCATCCTGCTGTGGCGTGTTCGGGCTGAAACCCTCCCGCGGACGTATCACGCTGGGGCCGGATCTCGGCGACAGCACGGGCGGGATCGTGAACGAACATGTCCTGTCCCGCAGCGTGCGCGACAGCGCCGCCCTCCTCGACGCGACACAGGGTTCCATGCCCGGCGATCCCTACGCAGCACCTCCCCCTTCGGGTCGCTATGCCGATGCGATCCGGACGAAGCCGCGCCGCCTGCGCATCGGCTTCACGACGGCCTCGCTGCTCGGCACTGCGGTCGATCCCGACTGTGTGGCGGCGACGACCGACGCGGCGCGCCTATGCGAAAGTCTCGGCCACGAGGTCGTGGAATGCGCGCCGTCGATCGACGGGCAAACCTACCGCACCCTCTACAAGCGCTTCTGGGCGATGACGGCGACACGGGCGATCACCGCGCTCGCGCGAAGCCGCGGCGAGGACGCGTCTTTGCTCGTGGCCGAGGTGGAGAGCTTCAATCAGTATCTCTACGGCGTCGGTTCGCGGATCTCGGCGGCGGACTATCTCGTCGATCTCAACTGGTTCCACACGACCGGCAGAACGCTGGCGAATTTCCTGCTCGACGTCGATGTCTGGCTGACCCCGACGCTCAGCACGCCGCCGCCGGAACTGGGCCACTTCGATGCCGACCGGCATGGCGGAGAGGCGGTCATGGAACGCTTCCTGGAATTTCTCGCCTTTACGACCTTTGCCAACATGGCTGGCTTGCCGGCAATGAGCATGCCGCTCTACTGGACAGCCGGCGGCCTGCCTGTCGGCACGCAGTTCACCGGCCGGTTCGACGACGAGGCGACATTGCTTCAGCTGGCGGCGCAACTGGAAGAAGCGCGACCCTGGGCGCAGCGCCGACCCGCGGTCCACGCGGCTGAATGACAGATAAAAAGGGGAACCAAAATGTCATCCTCCAACTACGTCGAATTCCTCAACATCGACAAGAGCTACGACGGCCACAGCCTTGTGGTCGACGATCTCAACCTCACCATCGCGAAGGGTGAGTTCCTGACCATGCTTGGGCCATCCGGCTCTGGAAAGACGACGAGCCTGATGATGCTCGCGGGCTTCGAGGCGCCAAGCTCCGGCAGTATCCGGATCGACGGACGATCGCTGGAAGCCATGCCGCCACACCGAAGAAACATAGGCATGGTGTTTCAGAACTATGCGCTCTTTCCCCATCTGACGGTCGCTGAAAACCTGGACTACCCATTGCGGGTGCGTAAGATCGCCAGGCAGGAGCGGACCGCCCGCGTTCGAAGGGCGCTGGAAATGGTCCAGATGGGGGCGATGGGCGGGAGGAAGCCCGGGCAACTGTCAGGCGGGCAGCAGCAGCGCATCGCGCTTGCCCGCGCAATCATCTTTGAGCCGGATGTGGTGTTGATGGACGAACCGCTCGGCGCCCTCGACAAGAACCTGCGTGAACATCTCCAGCTCGAGATCAAGCATCTCCACGAGCGCCTCGGCATAACCGTCGTCTATGTCACGCACGACCAGTCCGAGGCGCTGACCATGTCCGACCGCGTCGCCGTGTTCAACGCCGGCAAGATCGAGCAGCTTGCGCCGCCGAGCGAACTCTATGAGCGCCCCTCCACGGCCTTCGTCGCCGGCTTCATCGGAGAAAACAACCGGTTCGTGGGCGAGATCGTCGGCGGTAGCGGGGGCGAATACGGCGTACGCACAGCAGACGGCCAGGTCATCAACGTCTCCAGCAGCGCGGCCTTCGCCAAGGGCCAGTCCGTCATCGTGTCCCTGCGCCCGGAGCGCCTCTATCTTGAGCAGGCCGCCGCCTGCAGCAATCGCTTCTCCGGGACCGTCGCCGAGGTCATCTATCTCGGGGATCATCGCCGGGTCCATGTCCGTTTCGGAGACAATGCGACGCTCGTCGCCAAAATTCCCAATGCGGGCACGGGCGTGGATGTCACACCCTCGCAGGCCATTTCGCTCGGCTGGAACAGCCGCGATGCCGTACTGATCCCGGCCTGACATGAAGGCGGTCTATTCCGGCCTGCATCGGTTGCACAATCCCGGCTCCGTCGTCGAAGGGGGCGTTGCCCGGCGGAGCCGGGACGTGCCCGATCGTCTCGACGCGTTGTTGCGGGCGGCGCGGCATGCCGGGTTCGAGATTGTCGATGCCGTCGATCACGGGATGGCGCCGCTCGCTGCCGTCCATACGGGTCGTTATCTCAGCTTTCTCTCGTCCGCGGGATGCGGAGACGCGTGTTCCGGGTGGCTCGCGCCGGCTGTCTTCGAAAACCGTCCCGAAATGTACAGACCGGATTGGTCGCTGATTGCCAAGGCGGGTTACCATCTACGCGACCAACTGACGCCGCTCGGCGAGGGGACATGGCAGGCCGCCTATTGGGCCGCACAGGCGGCACTGACCGCAGCGTCGCTTATCAGCGCAGGAGAGCGGATCACCTATGCCTTGTGCCGGCCGTCGGGTCACCATGCCGGACGGGATTTCGGCGGCGGTGCGACCTATCTGAACAATGCTGCGATAGCGGCGAGAGCGCTTTCAGCCACACTCGGGCGGATAAGCCTCATCGATATCGATGTGCATCACGGCAACGGGACACAGGACATATTCTGGGAGGATCCGCTCGTCTTCTTCGCCTCCCTGCACAGGGGCCCAACAGACTACTATCCGCACCTCACCGGCTTTTCCGACGAGACGGGAGGACGATCGGCCCCGGGCCTCAATCTCAACCATCCGGTTCCGGCAGGAACAGGCGACGCGGCTTATATCGCAGCGTTCAGCACGTGCCTTGAAGCGGCACTTTCCCATGGGCCAGAGGTTCTGGTCATCTCCCTCGGCTTCGACGCGCTGGCAAGCGACCCGGCGCGAGGCCTCCAGCTGACCGTCGAGGCCTTCAGGAAGATCGGGGAAATGCTTGGGGGGCTCAATCTGCCGGTGCTGCTGATCCAGGAGGGCGGATACGATCTGATGAGCCTCGAAAAAGCTGCGACAACGTTCCTGCTCGCCCTTGCGCCGTCGCCGAATGATCCACATTAAACCGACGGACTTTCAGTGAGGCAGCTTCGATCGGATGTATGCCGCCGGTATCGGTGTCATCGTTCGATCAGCACTAGAAACAATCACCCGGTCCGGCGGTAAGAGCGCGGGATCGCAGAAATGATGGCGGATGCCTATCAGCACGGGTTCGTGCGTGAGGTTGTTACGCATTGTCGAAATTGGCCAGGTGACGCATGGCTAGGCTAATTGCTGTCGCGGCGAACAAGATCAAGCACGAGCCGAGACCTGGCAAACGGGGTTGCAAAGGACGAGCGCAATGAAGCACCAGTTTGGAGCGCCAATAGCGCCCTCCTCCATTCAGAAGGAGGCGGAAGGTGCGCAAGCCGGTTGCGAAGTGACGCTCTTGGAGAGGATCGTTGGAGAACTTGGCTTGGCCTCCAAACGTCCGGCTGTCCTGATTGGCTCGGGACAGAATTCCGTGGCCTACGAGTTCGCAGGCATGATTCTCCGATTGCCGCGCCATGCGGGCGCCGAACGCGACCTCCTACGGGAAGCGGCAGCGCTTTGCGCGGTGCGGCAGCTCATCGCCGTGCCGGTACCTGATGTTGATGTGCGCCGTATCGACGGCCAACTCGTCTCGCTGCACACCAAGATCGCTGGGATGCCGTTGACGGACCTGACTGGCCTGACGATACATGCACAGAAGGTTTTGGCGGCGGACCTTGCCGCCTTCCTGAAGGCATTGCATTCGGTTCCCACGGCCAGCCTGGAGTTCCAGCCGACCGAAGCGCCTTCGTCCGAATGGCGTCGGCTTCTGGCGCAATGCGAAGCGGCCGCTTTCCCACTACTCTCACATGGGGTCGTCACCCATATACGGGAGGACTTCGCCGATTTCCTGACGATGTGTGACACGCTTCCCAGTTGCCTGATCCACGGAGACTTCGGAAGCGGGAACATACTCGTCGATCACGGCCGACTTTCGGGCGTCATTGATTTTTCGGGTTGTGGTCCCGGCGACCCAGCTTACGACTTCGCCAGCCTCGCGGCAGGGTTCGGTGACCGGTTCGCCGATTTGGTCCTTGAGCACTTTGCGCTGGACACGGCGGTAAGACATCGCATGCGTTTCTATCGGATGACGTTTCCATTACTCGATATACTGCATGGTATCGAAAACCATGATCCGGAAGCCCTCCACGCAGGTGTGAATGCCTTTGCGATGTAACCACATATGCTCAGCTTCCCGGTCTGCCGCCCGAGCGCCTGACGCGGTGCGTTCGACGAAATGAAAGAGGCGGCGTCGCGGCCAAGCAGCGAAGCGCGCGGGCACCAGCCCAAAACGCGCCCTGGGCAATGGCGCGCGGCGGAACTGGCGGTGCTGTGGAGGCCTATTGCTGCCCTTTCCCGTCTACTATGTTTACTACCCGCGTCGGCAACAGGAACTGCGCACACTTCTTGCAGTGACGGGACATCCGGCAGTGGCATCGGATGCAGCTAAAACAAGCTCCTGTCAGAGGCCGAGATCTCCGGCGAAACCGCGCAAGTCCGCAGCCAGGAGGTCAGGGCGCTCGAAGCCAGGGAAATGCCCGCCAGCAGGCATGACCGTCCACCGCGCGATATCATACCAGCGCTCACCCCAGACACGCGGCGCCGGAAGAATGTCCTTCGGAAAGACAGCAACGGCAACCGGTGCGCCATACTTCGGCGGCGGCGACATCACACCAACGTCACCGAAGGCCTCGTAATACAGATAGAGTGACGAGCCGATTGTGCCGGTCGCCCAATAGATCGTCAGCAGGGTGCAGATCGTGTCGAGGGGCAGGCCCTTCGCATCGTCGGTCCAGGCATCAAGTTTTTCCACAATCCAGGCGGCGAGGCCGACCGGTGAATCGGCGAGAACTGCAGCTATGGTCTGCGGCTTGCTGCCATGCAGCATCGCATAGGCTCCTTCCTGCATCCGCCATGCCTCGGCGGCGCCAAGATAGGCTTCCTCGGCCGGCGTGATATCGGCCGGACGGGGATAGAACCAATTGACGTTCATCATATGCGCGCCAAGCAGCCTATCGCCATGATTTGCACGCAGCCGCTCAACCACCCCAGCACCCATGTCGCTGCCATGCGCGAGGAACCGGCTGTAGCTGAGACCTGCCATCAGATCGGCCCACATCGTGGCGATCCGGGTGATGTTAAGCCCTGGGGCCTGCGGCGGGCCGGAAAAACCGTAGCCGGGCAGCGACGGGATGACGACATCGAAGGAGAGGCCATTCACCGGCTCCGTCAACAAGGGGATGAGTGGCAACAACTCCACAAAGCAACTCGGCCAACCGTTCGTCAGCACGAGGGGAATGCTGTTCGCACCTTTGCCACGCACATGGATGAAGTGGATGGGGATGCCGTCAATCTCTGTCTTGAAGGCAGGCACCACGTTGATCTCTGTTTCTGTCTTGCGCCAGTCGAAGGACTGCCAATGGTTCACGATCTCCCGCAGGCGTGGAGCGGCAAGGCCGAGATGAGCCGGAGGCGCAGGCAGGATGTCCGCGATCCTGCTCTCGGCGAGGCGACGACGGAGGTCGCCGAGCGTGTCTGCTGCCAGGGCGATGCGGAAAGACTTGGGCGGCGTGATGGGCATGAGATCTCTTTGCCGTTGATATGCCGCAGTTTCTGACTGTTCTGAGGTGGAAATGAAATTGCATATCCTCGTCGATCATCTATTCATGAATGAATGACTAAATCGAATCCCGACTGGTCCCTTTATCGCTCCTTCCTCGCCGTCCTGCGGGAAGGTTCGCTGTCGGCCGCTGCGCGGGTGCTGGGGCTTAGCCAGCCGACGCTCGGTCGGCATATCGCGGCACTGGAAACAGCACTTGGCCACAGCCTGTTCACTCGCTCTCCTGACGGGCTTCTCCCCACCAGGGCGGCGGAGGCGCTACGTCCAAAGGCGGAAGCGCTTGAGGCAGCGGCTGAGGCCCTTCTGCGCGCCGCCTCTGGGCTGCCGGGCGACGATGTGGGCACCGTGCGCATCACGACCAGCGAGATCATCGCTGCCGAAGTCCTCGCGCCCATCCTTGCCGGACTGCAGGAAGAGCATCCGCGGATCGTCTTGGAGCTAGTGGTCAGCAACCGCCTAACGGACCTCCTGCGGCGCGATGCCGATATCGCGGTGCGTATGGCCTCGCCCCAACAGGAGGCTCTGTTGGCAAGGCGCATCGGCGACGTGGACCTCGGCCTATTTGCCTCGCCTCGTTATCTTGCCCGCCGCCCCGCCCCAGAAAGTGTGGCAGCGCTGTTCGCACAACATGCCATCGTTGGCTTTGATGTTCCCTTACCCTACACGCGGACCTTCCAGCTGGAGGGTAAACCGGTGACGCGTGAGCGCTTCTCTCTGCGCACGGATAGCGACATGGGCCAGTTTTCCGCCATCCGCGCCGGCTGCGGTATCGGCGTCTGCCACGGACCACTTGCCCGCCGCGAAGGGCTATCGCCCGTTCTGCCGCAAGCATTTTCATCGAAGGTCGGCATGTGGCTCTGCATGCACGAGGACCAAAAGACAGTTCCCCAGTGCCGCCTTGTCTTTGACAAGTTGACCCTTGGCCTCAACGCTTATGTCAGGGCCTGAGCCTTCTCGGCTGGCTGGCCCGCTTTCCCATGATGATCTCCTTCGTCACAAAGGAGCTGGGCGCGCGCGCAATGCTTCGAGTGGAAGCCCTCCTTTCTGGTAGGGCCTTCCGGATCATGGTCCCAGATTACTGAGTGGACGACAGCTCCATACCGGTAGTGGTGTCAGACAGCGGAAGATAATTGGTCGGCGCCGTAGTTTTCATACTCGCATAGTAGGTGTCGGCGGCGGCTACTCGTAGTCGGACATAGGGAATGTCTGTCCCATCGGATTGTCGGGGGATGTCACGATGCTGTTGGATTTTGCGGTTGATAATCGCATCTCCGCCGAAAAGATTGCGGGAAGTGCGGTTGATCCTGGCGAAAAGTCGGCTCGCGGCCCTTGCATCCATCGGTAGGCTGAAGTTGTTCGGGAACATGGCGTCGATGTCGTCGTGCCGCTTCGTCATCGTGGCGATGTCCTCATCCGAGCTCACAATCGTGTCCAAGAAAGTCTTCAAATAACTTTTCACTACACGCCGCGCAGCTGCATTCTTCGCGTCTTTACCAGCCTGCAAGGCCAAGTTGAGGATATAGCCCAGCTCGTTTGCGGAAATGACGTGGGCCATGTCGATACCCTTCTTGCTGATTGACGCCATCTTCGACAAAGAGACGTTGGAGCTCACGCCGCCGAGGAAGTTCTGCACTTGCCGCTTGCGAAGATGAGCGGGGATTCTCGCCTGAATATAAGCCGAGGTTTTGCGAACAACCTTGGCTCCGTTCTGGTTCGTCGGCCGTTTTGAAACCGAATACTTTCCGGTTGTCGGGTCGAGTACAAAATAGCTTGGCCCCGGCATTGCTCAACAGACCAGAAGCGCGCGAAGCGCGTAGCCGCAGGACCATTCACCGGACGGATTACCGTCGAGGGGACCGATCACGATATCCAACTCGTTCAGGCCGGTTCGCAGATAGTTGTAATAGTCCGCCGAGGCGTAGTCCTTGTCCCGCAAGATGACTTTCGTAATGTTGTCGGAGCCGCTGCTGGCGTCGCTTGCATCGACGCGCCGTATGATCGGGTTTCTGACGTTCTTGTTTATGACAATTGTCAGCGTGCATGCGGCCTGAGTTGTAGTCCAGTGTTTCAGATAGAGCGAAAATTCCTTTTCTGTATCCGCGATCTTGAACGATACGCTGAGCGACGCCGTCTTGTTCTTGGGGCCCAAATCTGCGCGCAGGACGCCGTCGGATTGAGTGAACTCGGTAAAGCCGGCTCCCGTGACATAAATGTTGTTTGCACCGGAAAAAATGCGAAACGCGCCTGAAGCGTCAGGGGCCCGGGCAAATTCGAGCGGAGCAAACCCGACGATCGCTTCGTTGCCAGGCCCGTCGGCGATGATGGGATGAAGACCCAGCAGCGCAAGGTTCAAGTGATGCACCTTTTCGAAGTCGCCGCGCCTGTCGATGGATGCAATGATCGGTGGCGGTGCTTTGGGATCCGCTTCACCTGCGCGCAGTCGATGGCTCGCGGTGTAATAGCGAACCTTGTGCCGCACATCGATGGTTTCTGCGGCAGCTGACGGTTTGCGAACCTGGATCAACCACTTGGCGGACGCATGAAACGTGATGCCGTAAAGCGAGAGTTCGCTAGGTGGATAGACTTGCTTGCCATCCGATAGCTGCCACTTGACCGCATCGGGCAGCGAAACATTCTTGTCGGAATCCTTAACGTGGAACCGCAATACGTCCCAAGGATACTCCTGTCCCCATATCCAGGTCGGGTAGCGGCTGGCTCGATCAAGCGAGGCGTAGCTTGCCCAATCCTTGATGCTCATAGCGGTGCCCATTGTCAGGCCGGTCGAGCTTCCAGTGGTGGAGCCATGCGAGGTCTCGAGCGAGTGGCTGTGAGTTACCGAGCGCCCGCCGCTCGCAAACAAAGAAAGACTGCCTCCGCCATTCATCGTCGGCATGTCACCCGTAGCGCCACCGCCCATCCAACCTGAAAGCGAACCACCGACGTCCCAGGATTGGGTGTTCGACGTCGAGGAGCCGCGGGTACGCTGTGAGCTATGGGAGACCGTACCCGCTGTCGATGAATCCTGATTGACGCTGATCGCACTGTTCAGCGTCTTGGGCAGGTAGTCGAGCAATCGTATTTCGAGGCTCGGGTCGGTTGAAACAGGCTCCATCGCGTTGATCAAAGCAGCCGCATAATCGGTGAACTCAAGCGCTGCGAATAGGTCGGAAACCCCTGATGGAATTGAAATCCTGGCATGAGCGTTCAGCACATAGGCGCGCATGTTTGCAAGATTGCGTACGTCGCTACCTGCTTGCACCTCGTAATCCACCGCCAACGAGCCGACGGCGATGCCGTTCAAGATGACATCATCAATTTCGCTCCAGGTGCAGAAATCCTTCGGCTGCGTCATCTCACTGCGCCTTCACGATGTAGTAGACGTAGGCATTGATTGGCCGGGTCTCATTCCCGCCGGCGGGATCGGTCTGGGCTTTGCCCTGCTGCCACCAGGGGCTGCCGGCAATCTTTCCCTTGCCGTTTGGAAACATATGATATCCGTGGGTATGCGACCGGAATTGATCCTCCTGGACAGAGCCTACGCCTGTATTGGCATCGGCCGAGTTGTCCAAGCCATGGCGTGACCCGGCGTCGGGATCGCGCCCTGCACCGTCATCGACACCACGCAAAAAATAGCCGCGGAAGTCAGGAAGGCAGAAACATTTGTTTTCGTCGAACGGCCTGGAGGTGGTTGATCGACGGAACGAATGCCCGATCGCATCAAACAAAGCTTGATGCGGGGCGATTTCCAGCACCCGCCCGTCGCAATAGTACCAGCCCTGAGGCACTCGATCTTTTGATCCACACCACGCAACCACCGAGCCGACAGGAAGCTCCGCGCCCATACTCGCACCCCTCGTTGAAGTATCCCCAGAAGCATGATCTCATAAGCGCCACAGCAACTTATGCGAGATATCGCACTCATCACTACCGTGCGATAATCTGGTCGAACAGAGCCGCCGCCATAGAGTTTATAAAAGCGGTTCACGGACGCTTTAGATGGATGAAGGCGACTGAGCGAGATGATCCAAATTCAGACACGCCTTCGCCTGGGACATGGCTGATTTGAGTGCCGGCGACCCTCAAGCGGAGCCCGGGCTTGCGCATGGTCTACCGTTACCGGAGCGGCGTGCAGGATTGACAGCGCGTTAGGCCTTCAGTTGCTCAACTAGCATCCCAAGCGTTGGGTGTAGGCAAAACTTCGGGATGACCGTCAGGTTGCATCTGTCCGAGCAATGTCTCGGCGATGGACTTTCTGCACAATCAGCTCGCCGGCTCCGCTATCTGGTTCAGCAATGGCGCCCGCACCATGGCCGTCGTTTCCTCTGGTACGTCCGCAACATGGTGAAGGGGCGGATTTCTATCAGGACATCGACATCATCGCCGATCCGGCGATCTCGTACCCTAAAACGGATAGGCTGGTGGCGTGTTTTTGATCGTCAGCCATTGCCAATGAGTAAACTCGTCGATGCTGCTGGCACCGCCGATGCTGGTTCCGTTGCCTGAGGCACCGACGCCACCGAAGGGATTGACGACTTCGTCGTTTACGGTCTGATCGTTGATGTGCAAAATTCCGGTGCGAAGGCGGTCTCCGATCGCCATGGCGCGGCCGATGTCGGGCGAGATGACCGCCGCCGACAGGCCGTATTCCGTGCGGTTGGCGAGCTCCACCGCTTCGGCGTCCCCGACGAAAGGTGTAACGCAGGCAACGGGACCAAAGATTTCCTCCTCGAACGCTGCCATTCCCGGCCGGACGTCGCTCAAAACGCTGGGAGCGTAGAATAGGTCCTCGCTCGTGCCGCCGGCAGCCAGCCGCGCGCCCTGTTCGATCGACATTTTCACGACCCTGTCGATATGGTTGAGCTGATCCTTGTTAATGATTGGGCCAATAGCCACATCCGGATCGGCGGGATTTCCCACAGGCAGGCTCCTTGCTTTCTCGGCGAGGGCTTCAACAAAGGTATCAAATAGCGGAGCTTCGACCAGGATTCGCCCGGACGCCATGCAGATCTGACCCTGGTGCAACCAGGCTCCCCATGCAGCGTTCTTTACCGCGAGATCGAGATCGGCGTCCTTAAGGATGATCAGCGTGTTCTTGCCGCCAAGTTCCAACGATACCTTCTTCAGATGCCGGCTGGCGCTTTCGCCAACGAGACGGCCAGCCTTGGTCGAGCCGGTGAACTGAATCATCGCGACGTTCGGGTCGGTCACCAAAGCGGCACCCGCCTCGCCGCCACCCGGGAGAACATGAAGTAGTCCCGCCGGCAGACCTGCCCGTTCGAACAGCGCGGCAAAGACCAGGCCGCCGCAGACCGCGGTGCGCGGATCAGGTTTCAACACCACGGCGTTGCCCAGAGCCAGTGCTGGCGCAACCGCACGCATCGCAAGGTAGAGCGGAAAATTGAAAGGCGAGATGACGCCGACGACGCCATGCGGCCGGCGCCGGGCAAGACTGGTGCGGCCAGCTTCTGCCGGCAGTACCAGTCCCTGCGGTTGTGAAGCGAGCGCCGAGGCCTGATGCAGAACCTTGATGCTTAGCTGGGTTTCGAAAGCCGCTTTGCCGCGTGTCGAGCCGCTCTCTCGGACGAGCCATTCAACCACATCCGAAAAACTCCGTTCGAGCTCGGACGCTGCGTTGCGCATCAGCTTCGCACGTTCCTCGTAACTCACGCTCGCCCAGTCGCGCTGCGCCGTCACGGCCACAGCCGATGCTCGCCCGATGTCTTCAGGCCCAGCAAGGCCGATACGACCAAGCACGTTGCCGGTCGCCGGCTCCACAATGTCGCTGGCGCTTTTCGCTTCGCGCCAACCAGCAGAGTAGATCGTGCCGGAGAGACGCTCGCCGGTGATGAGCCGCGCTTCAAGGGAAGGAACTGTTGTGGTCAACGTTTTACGCCTCTTGTTCGAGTTCGTGCGGGCCGTGGCAGGCTCGCGCATTCGTGCGACCGGGATATGTTGCGTGATGAGTGTTTATCCCGAACGCCCTCCTGCGAATGGTCTTGGAGGGATGCTAGGTCGGCCCTGGTCCGTCGTCCAACACTATCCCGGTCTACTTTGATACCTTTGAGGTATCGTGTTGATGCGGCGACCTTGGATCGTGGGGCTTCGGCGCAAACGTTGCTTTTCAAGCGCGCGCTACCTTGCTTTCGTTCCCTCGCCATGAGGATTCAGCCAAAGCTTCGGTCCGAGGTGTCGTCTACCCGGTGCGAATCTCGGGCGGAAGTACGGTCGACTGGAAAGCCGATCTCTGGAAGGCGGCCTACCTTGCACCCATCTCCTAGTCTAGCTTTCGCTCGACAGAGAATTTCGCGCGGCATAGAGCTCGGCAACGAAGTCGGTAACGAGGGCGGAGTTGATGCCATCGGGTGGGCGCAAGATGAGTGCGCGGAAATGGACCGGAGGATCGAAGGGGCGGGCAACGATACCTGCGATCATGCGATCCGCAATTACGGATGGATTGACAAGGCCGATCCCCATTCCCTTTGCCGCCAGGATCGCGATCGTCAGTCCATAGGGGGTTTCGATTCTGATGTGCGGCCGCACACCATGCTCGGCGAAGATCTTGTCCATGGCGAGACGGACCGTGTCCTCGGGCGACAAGGCCAGGAAAGGCTCGTTATCAAGGTCCGACGGCGAGATCACGGACTTCCTCGCCAGCCGATGATCCCTAGGCATCACGCACACGGCGCGCGGCGTTGTAAAGACGCTGTGCAGCACGCCGCTGGTATCGACCTCATCGGCGGCGAGACCGATATCGAAGCTTCCGGATGCGACGAGGTCGCGTACGACGTTCGAGGTTCGGACCTGGTAGCTTATCCTTACCTGAGGATGTTTGCGCGCGAAGGCGACGATCGCGCGGGGCACGAGACCGTGTCCGAGCGCGGATAGGCTGGCAACGCGGACGGTGCCTGTGCCGACCTCTTTGATCTGGGCGGCGCGCAACCTCAGCCGATCGAGCCCGACAAGATTGGCCCTCACCTCTGCATGAAACAGTTCGCCCTCACGCGTCGGCACCAACCGCCCGTGGATTCTATCGAAGAGCTTGAAGCCGAGTTCGGCTTCGAGCTTGGCCAGCGAGCGGCTGATGGCTGGCTGCGACGTGTCGAGCAGGTTTGCCGCCGCACCTGCGCCACGGGTGATCATGATCGCATTGAAAACATCGATGTCGCGCAGGTTCACCGGAGGGCCACCCATATCAAAAACGAATGGAGTTTATCATTCTGGCCATGGCAGGCAATGGCTGAGAGGCTTACCGTCCATGCATGACCGAAAACGTTGACACCTCCCACGTCCATCCCCCCAAGCGCTCGAGCGAGCCCTTTCAGGCCTTGGTGATGCCCGTTGAGCGGGCTTCAACCGTCATCTTCGATGATCTGGAAGCCTTCGAACGGCGAGCTGAACGCCTCTATGACGGCTTCAGCTACGGGCTCTACGGTACGCCGACAAGCCGGCAGCTGGAGGACCACATTGCAGCACTTGAGGGGGCGACCCGAGCACTCGTCGTCTCCTCGGGCATGGCTGCCATCGCCCTTTCGACGCTTGCGGTCTGCAAAGGTGGCGATCGTGTCCTGATGCCCTGGTCCCTCTATGGACCGGCCCGAGACATGGCCGACCGGCTCCTGCGGCCGCTCGGGATCGAAGCCGTCTGTTACGATCCCAGGCTCGACGCCGGTGTCGGCCCGCTCATAGACCAGCGGACGCGTCTCGTCTGGGTCGAGTCACCCGGTTCGGCAACCTTCGAGGTTCAGGATGTTCCAGCAATCGTCGCTGCGGCCCACAGGGCAGGGGCTCTCGTCGCCGCCGACAACACCTGGGCTTCCCACGTCTTGTTCAGGCCGCTGGAACACGGCGTCGACATCGCAATGCAAGCGCTTTCCAAGCACGCCGGCGGCCACGGCGACCTGCTTATGGGTTCGGTCGCCGTGCGCGACGAAGCACTTTTCCGGCGCCTCAAGGACACCGCCCGCTTTCTCGGCTACGGCGTGTCCCCAGAGGACTGCGCGCTGTGCGAGCGCGGTCTGATGACGTTGCCCCTGCGCATGCGGCACGCTGCGGCAACGGCCGAGGCGATCATGGACTGGCTCTCAACACGCTCTGAAGTCGCGCAGATATTGCATCCTTCCCGCCGCGATCACCCTGGGCACACGGTTTGGAAACGCGACTTTGCCGGGTCTGCCGGCGTGTTCTCAATCGTGCTTAGACCAGAGTTTCAGCGCCTGCAGTCCGAAGCGCTCAGCCGAATGCGCCTGTTCAGGCTCGGCGCCAGCTGGGGAGGAGTTCATTCGCTGGTGGCCGTCAGTGATCCCAGAAAGGGCCGTACGGATCTCGAATGGCTAAGACCCGGGCCGGTGTGGCGGTTGTCCATCGGGCTCGAAACGGTCGGAGACCTCAAGGATGATCTCGCGAAGGCGTTTGAACACTTCGCAGACCATGTGCTCACGCCGGTTGCTGCGACCGAATGAACATCTCTCTTAACAAAAAAAGGGGACTGAGATGAAATGCAATTCTCTGAAGATGCTTGCGGGGGCTGTGGTCACACTTGCCGGCCTTTCATCAGGCGTTGATGACGCGGCCGCACAAGCTGTGGTGAACAAGATCAAGGAACGCGGCTACGTCAGTTGTGGCGCGAGCCAAGGCGTGCCCGGCCTCTCGCGACCGGACGAGAAGGGATACTACCGCGGCTTCGATTCCGACATCTGCCGCACGTTCGCGGTGGCCCTGCTCGGAGACAAGGACAAGATCCGCTACGTGCCGCTCACTGCCGGCCAGCGGTTTCCGGCACTTCAGACAGGCGAGATCGACATTCTGTCGCGAACCTCGACGATTACCTACAGCCGCGATGCGGTCGTGCGATTTGTCTGGATCAATCTCTACGACACCGACGGACTGCTGGTTCGCAAGGCCGACAAGATCACCGAACCGAGACTGCTCGACGGAAAAACCGTTTGCCTGCAGGGCGGCGGCTCGCTGACCGAAAAGGCGATCGAGGAAACGGAGGAAGAGTTCGGCATTGCGATGAAGAAGGTCTACTACGACTCGACGATCCAGGCGCGTGACGCCTTTTTTGGCGGGCGTTGCGATTCCTATGTCACCGACGGTACCGCTGCCGCCGGCCAGCGCGCATCCGTCGCCAAGAACCCAGCCGACTACGACATCATCAAGGTTGGTCATGCGGCAGAGCCAAATGGCGTGGCCGTTGCTCGTGGCGACGACCAACTGTTCGACGTGGTGCGCTGGACGATGAACGCTCTGTTCTGGGCTGAGGCCAACGGCATTACGTCGCAGAATATCGACGAAAAGCTCGCCTCCAGCAGCGCCGAAGTAAAGCGCGTGCTCGGAGAGGAGGCCGGTTTCGGCAAGCCGCTCGGGCTGGACGACAAGTGGGCCTACAACGTCATCAAGCAGATGGGCAACTACGCAGAGATCTGGGACAGGAACCTCGGAAAGGACAGTCCCTTGAAGGTCGAGCGCGGTTTGAACGCACTGTGGAGCGACGGCGGTCTGAACTATCCCTTCCCTTGGGAGTGAGCGGTCCTGGGGCGCGCGGCTGCGCGCCCCAACACGCTTTTGAAAACCGCGAAACTGCGAGGCCAGCATGCTGAGCGACGTCAAGACCAGATCCATTCTCATCCAAATCGTGCTGGTGGCGGCCGTCGCGGCTTTCGCCGTCTTGCTGGTTCACACGACCTTCGCCAATCTCAGAGCGCGCGGGATCCCGGTCGGGTTCGACTTCCTGGCGATGCCGTCGAGGATCGTGATTTCCGAGGCGATCCTCACCTACAAGTCCCGGGACCCCTACTATTGGGCGATCGCCGTTGGGCTTGCCAACACGATCTTCCTTTCAACGCTCGTCATCGTCTTTTCATCGATCCTCGGGCTGATCGTCGGCATAGCGCGCCTCAGCAGCAATCCGCTTGCTTCCGGGACGTGCCGGGTCTGGGTGGAGCTTGCCCGCAATTCTCCACCGATCGTCCTGTTGATTTTTCTTTATTCGCTTTGGTGGAAGGTTCTGCCGCCGGTCGGAGAGGCGCTCAACCCGCTACCGGGAGTTTACGCCTCCATGCGCGGGTTCGTGGTCCCGGACGTCAGCGTCAATCTCAGCACGGCAGGGCTGCTTACGGCGATCGCGCTTCTGGTGCTGGGCATGTCAAGTCTGCTTGTGTTGAGGAACATGATTTCGCGCCTCGCGCTCGCACCGGCCGGCCTCTTTTTGGTTGTCGTCGCGCTATGGGTTGCAGACATTCGATTTGACGTTGAATGGCCGACCTTTACCGGATCGAACTTCTCGGGCGGCAACGAGTTGACCCCGGAGCTCAGCACGATCCTCATCGGGCTTACGATTTATACGACAGGCTTCATCGCCGAGATTGTGCGCGGCGGCATACTGTCGGTCGGCCGCGGTCAGTGGGATGCCGGCCATTCGCTCGGCCTGTCGCGCGGGAAGATCCTGCGCCTGGTCGTCATCCCGCAGATGCTTCGGGTGATCCTGCCGCCGCTCAACAGCCAGTACATCAACGTCGTCAAGAATTCGACGCTGGCGATCGCGGTCGGCTATCCGGATTTCCTGGCGGTGATGAACACCATTATCAGCAAATCCAGCCACTCGATCGAGGGCGTCTTCATCATCCTCGGCGTCTATCTGCTTCTCAATCTCACCCTGTCGAGCGCGGCCAACTGGTACAACCGCCGCATTTCCATCGTGGAGCGCTGAACCATGAAAGCCTTGTCCCTCCCCATGCCCGCAGAAGCCCTGCCGCGCCGCGTTCGTTTCACCGCGCTGCTGCGATTGGGAAAACTTCTGTTTGGTACGCCGCTTAACGGCCTTCTGACGGTGCTCTTCGGCGCAATGCTTGTCGTCACGGTACCCCCCATGTTGCGCTGGCTGATCATCGATGCCGTGCTTTTTGATCCGGATCCAGATGCCTGCCGGGAAGCGGTCGGGGCCTGCTGGAGCTTTGTCTACGCAAAGTCCGGCCAGCTCCTGTTCGGTATCTATCCGCTCGCCGAACGTTGGCGTCCGGCGATTGTCTGCCTGGTCATCCTGGCTCTGCTCGGGTGGTCGGTGCGGCCGGCAAGCTGGACGGCGCGGCTCCTCGCGCTCTGGATCGCAACACTCGCATTCATCGTCTGGCTGATGGGCGGTGGTTTCGGGCTTGCCGAGGTGCCGACCGCATCGTGGGGTGGGCTTCCGGTGACGCTCATCCTGACGGTGGTGGCGATCGGCATCGCCTTCCCGGTCGGAATCCTGCTGGCCCTTGCCAGACGATCGACCATGCCGGCTGTGCGTATTGGCGCAGTGGTTCTGATCGAGTCCGTTCGAGGTTTGCCGCTCCTGTCGATCCTTTTCGTGGCATCGATCATGATGCCCCTGTTCCTGCCGGAGGCGCTGCTGCCGGACAAATTCGTCCGCGCTCTGGTTGCGCTTACGATTTTCGCGGCTGCCTATCTCGCCGAGGTCATCCGCGGTGGGCTCCAGGCCATCTCGAAGGGCCAGTATGAAGCGGCAGCGGCACTTGGTTTGCCCTTCTGGCCGATGCAATATCTCATAATCCTGCCGCAGGCGATCCGTGTCGTCATTCCCGCCCTCGCCAACACCGTCATCGTCATGATCAAGAACACGAGCCTGGTCCTGGTGGTCGGCCTGTTTGACCTGATTAGTTCCGGCAAGGCCGCACTCGCCGATCCAGAATGGCCGTCGCCGGCAGCCGAAACCTTTCTTTTCATCGGCGCGATCTTCTTTGCGCTTTCGTTCTCCTTCGCCCGCTTCGCCGACTTTCTAGAGCGGCGCGGCCCGGTTTCTCACTGAGGGACATCGTCATGAGCGCTTCCCCTGCCTCAATTCCTGCGCCGTTTGCGGATCCAACGATCGCCATCGAGATGAGCGAAATGAACAAATGGTATGGTGCATTCCACGTCCTGCGCGACATCGATCTGACAGTGCGGCGCGGAGAGCGGCTGGTCATCTGCGGCCCTTCCGGATCTGGCAAGTCCACCATGATCCGGTGCATCAACCGGTTGGAGGAACATCAGAGAGGTCGGATCGTTGTCGATGGGGTCGAACTCACCAACGATCTCAAAAGGATCGAGGAGATCCGCCGCGATGTCGGCATGGTGTTCCAGCACTTCAACCTGTTTCCGCACCTGACGATCCTGGAAAACCTCACACTGGCGCCGATCTGGGTGCGCAGGATGCCGCGACGTGAAGCCGAAGAGAACGCCATGTTCTATCTTGAGCGCGTGAGGATCCCGGACCAGGCGGGTAAGTATCCGGGGCAACTGTCGGGGGGCCAGCAGCAGCGCGTGGCGATCGCCCGCTCGCTCTGCATGAACCCGAAAATCATGCTCTTTGACGAGCCGACCTCGGCGCTCGATCCGGAAATGGTCAAGGAGGTGCTTGAAACCATGGTCTCGCTCGCCGAGGAAGGAATGACAATGTTGTGCGTGACCCACGAAATGGGCTTTGCGCGTCAGGTCGCCGACCGCGTCGTCTTCATGGATCACGGTCAGATCATCGAAGAGGCCCATCCCGACGAATTCTTCAAAAACCCGCGCCACGACCGTACCCGGTTGTTCCTCAACCAGATCCTGAACTAGAGGCCCTTGACCCGAGAGAGCGACGCTCCCACACGCAAGTCTTCTTCGCTGCCTTCATCATTGCGCCGCTTCGAAAGTTTGACGACAATCATCCATGATATCCGGCTTAAAATGCTCCGCACTCCACGCGTGCAAAACAAGGCTGGCGTGTACATGGCTGCAGTCGCAGCGCGTACCGTGCTCATCGGACCCCGCCCATAGCTTGGTATGAGTTGGTAAGAGGTTGTTGCGCGTGTGGACATTCAACGGTCGCGAAGCGCCTTAATTTTATTGCAAGCATAATCGTTGCAGAAGTCCGCATAATTTACCGAGCGGACTCTGCACCAGCGTGAGCAACGGCCATCGCTCTGCTTCGCATTCAGCTCCGCGCATTGGCAGAGGTGTAAAGTAAAGCCCTGCCTTTTCAGAGCTTTTTGATGGAATTCCTTACCTGCTGGGCGGCCTTTGACAGGCCATCCTCTCGCTCGACCAGTTGAATCCTGCTCGTGGGATGGGCGAAGAAGAAAGCGTTTGCCTCGGCTTGAGCATTCAGAAACTGGGCTGATGGGGCCGTAGCGTGACGAAATGTTGAGGAACCATCGGGATCGTCAACAACCGCCACCATTTCAGATACCGCAATAAAATCGAAACTATTGGCGCAATTGTGAGCGCCCCACGCTTGCGGCACTATCAGGCCGTCAGACGAATTCAGTGTCGCCTGATGCCTCAAAGAAGAAGCCGCAGGCAACCGAAATGACCCAGACCTTTTCTTCCATGACACGCAGGAGCGCACTCATTTCCGCCGGTGCCGCCGTCGCAGCCATGGCGATTTCGCCGTCTCTCAATCTAGCAGCCGAGACTGTATCAGCATCCAGCTCAACCGAAGGAACCAAGACAATGGCATTTGTAACCACCAAGGACGGCGTCGAAATATTCTACAAGGACTGGGGTCCGAAGGACGCTCAGCCGATCGTCTTCCACCACGGTTGGCCGCTGTCGTCGGACGATTGGGATGCGCAGATGCTGTTTTTCCTGTCGAAGGGTTATCGCGTCGTCGCCCATGACCGCCGTGGTCACGGACGTTCCGCCCAGGTTTCCGACGGCCATGATATGGATCACTACGCCGCGGATGCCTTCGCCGTCGTCGAGGCGCTCGATCTTAAGAATGCCGTCCACATCGGTCACTCCACCGGCGGCGGTGAAGTCGCCCGCTACGTTGCCAAGCACGGCCAGCCGTCGGGCCGCGTCGCCAAGGCGGTTCTCGTCTCCGCAGTTCCGCCACTGATGCTGAAAACCGAAGCCAACCCGGAAGGCCTGCCGATCGAAGTGTTCGACGGTTTCCGTTCGGCGCTTGCCGCCAATCGCGCGCAGTTCTTCCGTGACGTTCCGGCAGGCCCATTCTACGGTTTCAACCGTGATGGTGCCACAGTCCAGGAAGGCGTAATCCAGAATTGGTGGCGCCAGGGCATGATGGGCGGCGCGAAGGCCCATTACGACGGCATCAAGGCCTTCTCCGAAACCGACCAGACGGTAGACCTGAAGGCGATCACCGTGCCGACGCTGGTCCTACACGGAGAGGACGACCAGATCGTGCCGATCGCAGACTCCGCACTGAAGTCTTCCAAGCTCCTTAAGAACGGCACGCTCAAGACCTATCCCGGCTTCTCGCACGGCATGCTGACCGTCAACGCCGATGTCCTGAATGCCGATCTCCTTGCCTTCGTGAAGGCCTGATCGGTCCGGCGGCGGGTGCTTCCTCCCACGCATCCGTCGCCTCCATGAACCACAAGTGCCTACTCGGCACGCCATCATTCAATGAACGGATCCATCATGACGAAGAGCAACCACCCGTCCAAGAAAGTTGAGAACCATGGCGTCGCCTGGGAGCGTGCCTTCGGATACGTTCAGGCCGTGCAGGTCAAGGACACGATCTATGTCTCGGGCCAGTTGAGCCACGATGACCAAGGCAATCTCGTCGCTCCGGCGGAACTCGATGAGAATAGGCGTCCTTCGGACTTCTCGCAGATGGAGAGCCAAATCCGCCAGACCTACGTCAACGCAAAGACCTTGCTCGCCAGATATGGCGCGACCCTTGACGATGTCGTTGAAGAGACACTGTACGTGCTGGATGTTCCTAGCGCGTTTGCGGCCGCATCCAAGGTCCGCAAGGAAATGTATGGCACGGATGTGCCTCAGTGCGCCAGCAACCTCATCGGGGTCTCCGCGCTGGCTTTCCCCGAGCAGATCGTCGAAATCACCTTCCGGGCAATCATCAACGGGCCTGCTCATTGATCGGGCGGCCACCACTCCATTAACTGCCTGAGGCGATGGGCCTGCGGCGGCAAACTCGTTGAACGGTTCACACGATGTCAAAGGCACCGTCCGCCAAGGCGCCCGCACCTGCTACCATGGAACTTACCCCGGACCTCGTCGCCACGACCATCAGAATTGTCGAAGACGAGGGACCGGAACCCAATTGGAATCCGATCTCGCCCGAGCAGCTCGACGACCTCGTCAGCAGGGTTGAGGAAGAGGCTGGTGGCGAGGAGATATGGGTGTTCGCGTACGGATCCTTGATGTGGAACCCGGGCTTCGAGGTGGCCGCCAGCGAAGAGGCGGTCGCTTACGGCTGGCACCGTGCATTCTCGTTGAGGATTGAGCGGCTCAGGGCCACCTCCGACGCGCCCGGTCTCATGCTCGCGCTTCGGCCAGGAGGAAGCTGTTCGGGTCTGATCCTCAAGCTTCCGTGCACTACCAAGAGGGAAAATCTGCGTACTCTTCTGGCACGAGAGATTCGGTATGCCGAAGTGTGCGACATGGTGCGTTGGGTTGCGGTCAAGACACTGACGGGTGTGCGACGGGCGCTGACGTTCTGGGCGAGCGGCAGGCAATCTCCGCTCACGCAGAAGATCCCCCTCGAAGAGGCGGCAGGGTTGATCGCCCAGGCATGTGGGCCTGCCGGATCTTGCGCGGAATACCTGCATCGGACGGTTTCAGATCTGGCGGATCGCAAAATCTACGATCGAAACCTGTGGCAGCTCCAGCAAATAGTCGCAGCTAGGCTTCGAGCACTCCAACAGCATGATCGCACCTGAAACGGGTGTGCCAGATCATGGTGAAGGGCATTTGCGTGCGTCAGTCCAACATGACCATCTTTGCCGCGACCTGCTCCTCGAAGAACTTGGAGAATGACGCAATCCTTGGCGGGAGGGCTTGGTAGGGCGGGTAGAACAACGTCAACCACAGGTCCGGCGGCGCCCATCCCTTGAAGACGTGGACAAGGCGACCGCTAGTGATGTGATCGGCGATGTTGAATCCTGGAAGCAGTGCGACACCCGCGCCGTCGGCGGCCATGTCCGCCAGAACCTCTCCGCTGTTCGCGCTGAAGGCTCGGCCTGCCGAAATCGTGATGCTTGACCCACCGTCCGACAGCACCCAGTTCTCGCGCCGGCTTTCGCCGCTGTATGCGAGGCAGTCGTCGGGCTTCAGTTCGTTCGGGTGCTGCATGTCGGCGAATCTGCTTCCCGGAGCGGCGACCAGGATGCGCGGCACCACCCGGATCTTCCTCCAGATCGTGAACTTGTCCGAAGGCTGCGACGAGATGCGGATCGCCAGATCATAGTCGTCGTCGACGATGTTCACCAATCCATCGGACAGGGAGATCTCGAAGCTCATCTTCGGATAGCGTTCCTTGAACCCAGACAGGATCGGCGGCAGCACCGTCTTGCCGAACCACGTCGGCGCACTGATACGCAGCCGCCCCTCGTCCGCCTTGTGCGCGTTCATTACTTCGCGCCGCGCGTCCTCCAGAGTCTTGACCGCTGGCTGGATTTGCGCCGCAAAGATTGCGCCGTCGGTTGTCAGCGATACCTGTCTCGTCGTGCGAACGAAGAGCTGGACGCCGAGTTCCGCCTCGAGTGCGGCGATTGCCCGTGTGACGGCTGCTGGCGTCATGTCCAGTTCGCGGGCGACCTGGGCAAAATTCCGCTTCTCAGCGGCGAGCAGAAAGGTTCGGAGAGCTTTGTAGTCGTTCATCGCATTGTTTCATAAATTGCAATTCAGTCAAAAGGAATATTGCAATTCCGAGCGGTGAGCAACGGGTCTACACTCTTATCAACACCGGAACACAATCGAGAGGATTCAAGATGATCAAGGACATCAAGGGACTGCACCACGTGACTTCGATGGCATCGGACGCGCGGCAGAACAACCGCTTCTTCACCGACACGCTTGGTCTTCGTCGTGTCAAGCAGACTGTTAACTTCGACGACCCGAGCGTCTATCACCTCTACTATGGTGACGAGACGGGCTCGGCCGGAACGGTGATGACCTACTTCCCGTTCCCGAACATGATGCTCGGCCGCCCCGGTGTCGGTGAAGTCGGCGAGACCCAGTTCTCCGTTCCCGAGGGATCGCTGAAGTTCTGGCAGGATCGCTTCACCACACAAGGCGTGGACGGTCTGGAACGCGACACTGTCTTCGGTGTCGACCGACTCCGCTTCATGGGACCGGACGGCGACAGCTTTGCGCTTATCGAGTCCGCAGACGACAAGCGTGCTCCTTGGCTGTCAGATGGAATTCCAGATGATGCGGCCATCCGCGGTTTCGCAGGCGCACGCTTCAGCCTGCACGACACCGCTGCAACGGAAGAACTGCTCGGCTTCATGGGCTACGAGCGCGCCGAGAAGGAGGGCGACGTTGTACGCTTCATCATACCGGGCGGTAACGGAGCGGACACGATCGATCTAATGGCATTGCCAAAGACACCGTTCGCGCGACAGGGTGCAGGTTCAGTGCACCATATCGCTTTCGCCGTTGACAACCGCGAGAAGCAGCTCGAGGTGCGCAAGGCGCTGATGGACACCGGCTATCAAGTCACCCCCGTCATCGACCGCGATTATTTCTGGGCCATCTACTTCCGCACGCCTGGCGGTATCCTCTTCGAGGTCGCCACAAACGAGCCCGGATTCAACCGCGACGAGGATACGGCCCATCTCGGGGAAGCCCTTAAGCTTCCGGTCAGATACGAAGAATACCGCGAACAGATTCAGGCAAGTCTCGTGCCGTTGGCGGCATAAGCAGCAGTCACCGAAAGTTTGGAATGACAGCGCCGTGATCCGAAAGGATCGCGGCGTTCTTCCGTTTCCAACGTGCTCTCCGACCAATGATTATTTCAAATGACGCAATTCAATCGAAAGTCTTATTGCAATTCCTCGGATGGTGACGGCGCGATAAGTTTGTTTTCAGCAGCCAAGACGACGAGTGCACCGGCCCGGAACGGAGCCAGCAACACTCAAAGATTTGAAGGACGAGTGTCTCTCGAGGGCGTCCGATCGACGGCTGCTGACCATTTTCTGGCACCGCACGCGGGCCGCAACCGAAGAGGAATGAACCATGTCCAAGCTTGAAGTCCTGACCCCGGCGAACAGCCAGCTCATCTTCATCGACCAGCAGCCGCAGATGGCCTTTGGTGTCCAATCGATCGACCGCCAGACGCTGAAGAACAACGTCGTCGGCCTCGCCAGGGCCGCCAAGATCTTCAATATTCCGACCACGATCACCACGGTCGAGACGCAATCCTTCTCTGGAAACACCTTTCCCGAGCTGCTTGCCGTTTTCCCGGAGAACGACCTTCTCGAGCGCACCTCGATGAACTCCTGGGACGACCAGAACGTCCGTGACGCTCTGGCGAAGAATGCCTCCAGTGGACGGAAGAAGATCGTCGTCTCCGGTCTCTGGACCGAGGTCTGCAACACCACGTTTGCTCTTTCCGCTCTCCGTGATGTTCCGGAATACGAGATCTACATGGTCGCCGATGCTTCCGGCGGCACTTCCGCCGACGCGCACAAATACGCGATGGACCGAATGGTGCAGGCAGGCGTGATCCCGGTCACCTGGCAGCAAGTCCTGCTCGAATGGCAGCGCGATTGGGCGCGGAAGGAAACCTACGATGCGGTCACCACGCTGGTGAAGGAGCATTCCGGCGCGTACGGCATGGGCATCGACTACGCCTACACAATGGTTCACGGCGCAGAGGAACGCGTCAAGCACGGCAAGCGCATCGGCCCGAACCCCGCAAAGTAAGGGCTCGATCAGGCCGCTCCGATAACCCCGTCGGCGCGGCTTTTTCTGCAACCGGAGAACATTCCATGAAAGTCTATCTCCTATCACTTGGCGCAGGCCTGCTCGTCGGCATCGTCTACAGTCTGCTCAATGTCCGATCACCCGCACCACCTGTCATTGCCCTGGTCGGCCTTCTCGGCATTCTGGTCGGCGAGCAGATCCTCCCGCTCGCAAAGTCGCTTTGGACAAAGGAGCCGGCGGCCATTTCCTGGATCCACCAGATCAAGCCGCACGTGTTCGGCCACCTGCCGAAGGGCACCGATCGTGTTGAGATTGCCCATCAGGCGAAGGTGAATGCCGAGGAACGGAGCTGATGACGACGCGTCGATCCTTTCTTGGAGGCGCATCGAGTCTGGCGTTCTCGAACCTCTTCTCCCCGGCAAAAGCCGCCAATCCCAACCCGACCGGAGTAGACACCATGCATCCCGACCTGATCCTCCACAATGGCCGCGTGACGACCCTTGACCGGACCAATCCGAATGCGACGGCGATCGCCATCAAGGACGGGCTGTTTCTGGAAGTCGGATCCGACAGCGAAATCATCGCACTCGCAGGTTCCAACACCAGGGTCGTCGATCTCAAGGGCAAGCGCGTCCTGCCCGGTCTCATTGACAACCACACCCACGTCGTGCGCGGTGGCCTGAACTACAACATGGAACTGCGCTGGGACGGCGTGCGCTCGCTCGCCGACGCAATGGATATGCTGAAGCGGCAGGTGGCCATCACGCCTGCGCCGCAATGGGTGCGCGTGGTCGGCGGCTTCACCGAACACCAGTTCGCCGAAAAACGCCTTCCCACCATCGAGGAAATCAACACAGTCGCGCCCGACACGCCTGTCTTCCTACTTCATCTCTATGACCGCGCGCTGCTCAACGGCGCCGCTCTTCGTGCCGTCGGATACACCCGCGATACGCCGAACCCGCCTGGTGGGGAGATCACCCGTGATGCCATTGGGAACCCTACAGGCATGCTTCTCGCCAAGCCGAATGCGGGTATTCTGTATTCGACACTTGCGAAGGGTCCGAAGCTTCCTCTCGACTATCAGATCAACTCGACCCGCCACTTCATGCGCGAACTCAATCGCCTCGGTGTGACAGGTGTCATCGATGCAGGCGGCGGCTTCCAGAACTATCCCGACGATTATGAAGTCATCCAGAAGCTTTCAGACGAGGGCCAGATGACGGTGCGGCTGGCCTACAACCTCTTCACCCAGAAGCCGAAGGAAGAGAAGCAGGACTTCCTGAACTGGACGCAGTCAGTCAAATACAAGCAGGGCAATGACTACTTCCGTCATAACGGTGCTGGAGAGATGCTCGTCTTCTCGGCTGCCGACTTCGAGGATTTCCGCCAGCCGCGTCCGGAGATGGCCCCGGAAATGGAAGGCGAGCTTGAAGAGGTCGTCCGGGTCCTGGCGGAAAACCGCTGGCCCTGGCGTCTGCATGCCACCTACGACGAGACGATCTCTCGCGCCCTCGATGTGTTCGAGGAGGTCAACAAGGACATTCCGCTCGAAGGGCTGAACTGGTTCTTCGACCATGCCGAAACCATCTCGGACCGCTCTATCGACCGTATCGCCGCACTCGGCGGTGGCATCGCCACGCAGCACCGCATGGCCTACCAGGGCGAATACTTCGTTGAGCGGTACGGTCATGGCGTGGCCGAGGCAACGCCGCCGATCCGCCGCATGCTCGACAAGGGCGTCAACGTCTCGGCCGGCACAGACGCCACCCGCGTCGCCTCTTACAATCCTTGGGTTTCGTTGTCGTGGATGGTGACCGGCAAGACGGTCGGCGGCATGCAGCTCTACCCGCGCGCCAACTGCCTCGACCGTGAAACCGCGCTGCGGATGTGGACCGAGAAGGTCACCTGGTTCTCCAATGAGGAAGGCAAGAAGGGCCGCATCGAGAAAGGGCAGTTCGCCGACCTCGTGGTGCCGGACAAGGACTTCTTCTCCTGCGCCGAGGACGAGATCTCCTTCCTAGTATCGGAGCTGACCATGGTCGGCGGCAAGATCGTCTATGGCGCGGGCGACTTTGAGACACTGGACGAGAACGACATCCCGCCCGCGATGCCCGACTGGTCGCCTGTCCGCAAATTCGGCGGCTATGCCGCCTGGGGTGAACCGGAAGGGGCAGGCGCTCGTTCCCTGCGCCGCACCGCGATCTCCGCATGCGGATGTGCGAGCGATTGCGGCGTTCACGGCCATGACCACGCCGGAGCCTGGACATCCAAGCTGCCGATCGCCGATCTCAAAGGTTTCTTCGGCGCTCTCGGCTGCTCGTGCTGGGCGGTCTGAACAAACTTCAGTTCGGGTGAGCCGGATCACCCGAGCTTCACACTATAATTGCAGAATATGCAATTAAATCGAAACTTTTGCTGCAATTGTTGGCAGGGCGGCGCCCAGACAATATCGCTCCATAGAATGAAACGGCTCGCGGTGAACACGCAGGAGTAGATATGACCTACCAATCTCTAAAATCCCACTCAGTCCGGAGTGGCTTGACACGCGTCGTCGCCTCGCCTGTCGTGCGGACGGTTTCGCTGCTCGCGCTTTGCGCAGCCTATGTCCAGGGTCCGCTCACCAAGATCTTCGACTTCAATGGCGCGTTGGCGGAGATGGATCATTTCGATCTGCAGCCGGCCGCGTACTTCGCAATCGCCGTTATCGCATTCGAACTGACGGCTTCCGCCCTGGTGATCTCCGGCTTCCTGCGGTGGGCGGGTTCCCTGGCGCTGGCCGGCTTCACGCTTCTCGCGACCTTTATCGCTTTGCGCTTCTGGGAGATGGCTCCGGGTCTGGACCGCATGATGGCGACCAACGCCTTCTTCGAACATCTCGGTCTCTGTGGCGCATTCCTCTTCGTCGCCGCATTCGACTTGTCCATGGCAGCTGGCAAATGAGGGCCGCAAAATCATCTGGGGGCACCTTCGCTCCCCTCGCTCAGCCTGTGTTCGCGGTCCTCTGGGTCGCAACCGTCCTTGGCAACACCGGAAGCTTCATGCGCGATGTCGCAAGCTCCTGGCTGATCACAGACCTGTCGGCATCCCCTGCCGCAGTCGCCATGGTTCAGGCGGCGGGAACCCTGCCGATCTTCCTGCTTGCAATCCCTGCGGGCGTTCTCACCGACATCCTCGATCGTCGCAGGTTCCTGATCGCCATCCAGGTGCTGTTGGCCTCCGTCAGTATCTCCCTGATGGTGCTCGCTCAGACTGGCATGCTCTCGGTCAGCGCGCTGATCGGCCTGACCTTCCTCGGCGGCATCGGTGCCGCGCTCATGGGACCGACGTGGCAAGCAATCGTTCCGGAACTGGTGAACCGCGAGAACGTGAAGAGTGCAGTTGCTCTCAATTCGCTCGGCATCAACATTGCCCGATCCATCGGTCCTGCGGCGGGTGGTCTCCTTCTAGCCGCCTTCGGAGCCGGGATCACCTATGGCGCGGACGTTGCCAGCTACATCGTGGTGATTGCTGCTCTCGTTTGGTGGCCTCGTGCGAAGAATGCCAATGACGCGCTTCAGGAGAACTTCTTCGGTGCCTTCCGGGCAGGACTTCGCTACACCCGCTCCAGCAGGCCGCTCCACGTCGTTCTTATACGTGCGGCCGTCTTCTTCGCCTTCGCCAGCGCTGCCTGGGCGCTCTTGCCACTCGTTGCCCGCCAATTGCTCCGTGGTGATGCCAGCTTCTACGGCATCCTCCTTGGTGCTGTCGGAGCAGGTGCGATCGGCGGTGCGCTGGTCATGCCAAAATTGCGCGAACGCCTGAGTTCCGACGGTCTTCTTCTTGGTGCAGCGGTGATCACTTCCATCGTCATGGGTGTTCTGTCGCTTGCTCCGCCGCGACTCGCCGCGCTCATCGGACTTCTTTTCCTCGGGGGCGCATGGATCACCGCCCTGACGACACTCAATGCCGCCGCGCAGTCCGTCCTACCAAACTGGGTGCGAGGTCGTGGTCTCGCCGTCTATCTGACGGTCTTCAACGGCGCGATGACAGCAGGAAGCCTCGGCTGGGGCGCTGTCGGTGAGGCTGTCGGCATTCAGTCCACCTTGGTCATCGGATCCGTCGGCCTCCTAATCGCCGGGTTCGTCATGCATCGCGTGAAACTCCCGGCAGGCGATGCCGACATGGTGCCGTCGAACCACTGGCCGGAACCTCTTGTCGCCGAACCTGTCGCCCACGACCGTGGCCCGGTTCTGATACTCATCGAGTATCGTGTCGAGAAGCACCACCGCAGCGCATTCCTGCACGCTCTCGACGATCTCTCCTACGAGCGTCGGCGCGATGGAGCCTATGGATGGGGTGTCACCGAAGACTCAGCCGACCCCGAGAAGATCGTTGAGTGGTTCATGGTTGAGTCCTGGGCTGAGCACCTTCGCCAGCACAGGCGGGTGTCCAACGCCGACGCCGATCTGCAGGGCAAGATAGTTGCTTACCATGTCGGCCCCGACAGGCCTGTCGTTCGTCACTTCCTGACGATAAATCGACCCAGTATCGCATAACGGATAGAGGAGCGGCGGCTGCGGCCGCCGCTTGGTTTGTTTATCCCACGCTGCCAGCCGTGCAAGCTATGTTCTCGACGCCTCGCTGACGAACCAGAAGATCTATCTGTTCTCCGCCCATGGGCTCGGGGTCAACGGATACTTTGGCACCCCCAGACATGCGTCGCCAGTTCGATTCCTTTCAAGGCGAGAGGTTCGTCAATTCGGTCCAATGCGGACGATAGCTTCGCGATGTCGCCCATCAATTGCTGGGTCCGCGACAGTCATCCGTCAGCTCAGCGGGCGGCCGTCGGGCAGGAAAATTGGCGTGTGCGCCTGGTCGCGGGTTCAAGATTCGATCTTGGGTCTTGCGCAGGCATCCTTATGACCTTATCCCGATTACTGTCACTAATTGACATCGCACTTCGAATTAGAATGTACCTTCTGGGATGGACGATCAGGCGATGGAGCTTGGTCCCGTTGACTTGCTTGGCTTGGTCCTTCAATGCGGTTGGGGCGAAGTACATTCCGGCAGGCGCAACGGCTTCTCCATCTTCGCGAGCTCTTCCGCCTTGGCGCAATCAGGAAAGCCGACCAGCCGCATGGTTTCGATCAACCGCTGGCGCTCCGCTTCGTTGAAACCGGGAATGTTGACAAATCCCTCGACCGTCAAATTGGGAAACCGCTTGAGTCCGTCCGTTACTGAGACCTTCGCTTCTTCAGTTCGGCCAAGAGCCGCAAGCGCGCCAGAACGCATCACCCAGTGTTTCCTGCCATAGTTTTCCGGCGTCAAACGGTCCAGCATCCGCAGCGCATCCTCATACCGGCCAGCCATGAAGTAGGCATGAGTGAAAATCCTGGCGCTCCACATCGGGAAACCGGGGTTGAGACTGATCGCCTTGTCGACCAGTTCCGCGGTGCGCTCGGGCTCGCCGAAGGTCGAGGCCCAATCTATATAGAATGTCAAAACTTCGAACTGACCGGGAGCGAGGCGCAGCGCGGTATCGAACTCTGCCTTGGCGCGTTCGATTTCGCCTCTGTCACCTAAAATGATGGCATAAACAGCATGCGCCTCGGCATCGCGCGGGTCGAGCTGGACGGCGCGCTCGGCAGCCTCGGCAGACAGAGCCCGGTTCTTTTCGGGTTCAACCCCAAAACCGGTCAAGACACCATGGGAATGGCTAAGTTCGACCCAGGCGCGGGCAAGGCCGGGGTCCAGTTCGACTGCGCGGGTAAGCAGCCTGACGGCCTCCTCGACATCTGCCTGATTGACTTGCTCGAGTTTTTCGGTGCCCAGCAGATAAAGTTCGTAGGCATTGAGATTCTCAGGCGGCTTTCGGTGGGCAGTGATGCGGCCGGCCTCCTGGACCAAACCTGCGCCACCGCCAAGGCGGTTCGAAATCTGCTCGGAAATTTCGATCTGGATTGCAAACAAGTCCTCGTCCGGCCGGTCCCAGCGCTGCGACCAAAGATGTTTGCCCGTTTTGGCGTCGATGAGCTGCGCCGTAATTCTTACGCGCTCAGACTGTCGCTGGATGGAGCCCTCGACCACAAATCCGGCGCCAAGCGCCTTACCCACTTCCCTCGGCCCGGCTGGTTTGTCCCGGTATTGTTCGGTCGAGTTACGGGCGATCACCTGGAATTCAGGGAACCCCGCCAGATCGGTGATTATGTCCTCAGTGAGGCCATCGGCGAGGCGTCCGGTCGCCTCGTCGCCGCCGTAGTTGTCGAATGGCAGCACCGCTACCGAAGGTTTGCCGCTTTCTATTGCAGTCGGCCAGAATTGCCAGACCGCCCCGGCCAAAAACAGAATAAGGACTGGCAAGGCTGCTGCTGCCCAAACCCAGCGCGGCGGCGATGACCGCGCTGGTCGGCGAGCGGCTCGTCCCTCAAGGATGACGCGGAAGGCCTGCACCGGTTCGACGATATTCTTCACCTTCTGTTCGCCCATCGGCTCGAAGCCGAAAGCCAGCTTCTTCTCAACCTCCCTGGTGACCTTTCCCGAGACACAGATGCCTCCCGGGTCTGCCAGTTGCTGAAGCCTGGCCGCGACATTGACGCCCTCGCCATACCGGTCCTCGCCCTCGACGATGACCTCGCCGAGATTGATCCCAATCCTGACTCGGATCCGCTGGTCCTCGGGAACGGCGGCATTCCGTTCCGCCAGACCGCGCTGCAGCGAGACGGCGCATTCCACGGCGTCCACCACACTGCCAAATTCGGCGAGCATCCCGTCACCCATGAGCTTGAAAATCTGGCCGTGATGGCGGGCAATCTCCGGCTCAAACAGTTCCTTGCGTCGGGCACGAAGGCGCTCGAATGTGCCGGACTCGTCGCGTTCCATCAGCGCGGAATAGCCCACGACATCAGCAGCGAGGATAGCGGAAAGCTTGCGGTCCATTGGTTCAGCCTAACCCACCGGATTATAGGTCTGGTCGCACTTAAATGAAACTTCAGACCGACAGCGCTTTAGGGGAACCCGCGTATCATCCAACACGTCTACTGAACGCCGCAGGCGGTCCCCGGAGTGGAATGCCCAGGTGAATCCGATTGTGGATCGCAAAATGTATCGACTGGAAGGGGGCGGCGCCCAGCACATCCCCGTTGGCTGTTCACTCCGTCTTTCGAGCCAGTATCAGCGCTGCTTCCACGCCCGATAGCTGCATCCTCTTGCTTCAATTCATCATATTGATGAGACCGGGCGCCGGAGAGGGCTTCTCGGACAAGCGCCTCCTCGGATTCAAAATGGGTGCAGAATGCTCCGTTCGTCAGACCGGCATCCGCCATTATGCCCGCCAATCCGGTGGCCGAAGCGCGGTCCTTTCGAAAGCGCTTGGACGCGACATCGACAATGCGCCGGCGTATGCTTTCGTTGTGACCCTTCTCAAACCTACGGTGCTCCGCGTCGACGCGCCCGCGACGCCGAAGCGTCTCGCGTTTTTCAGTGGAAGTGGGTTGATGGGAGAAGAATGATCGCAGAGAATGCTCGGCGCAATCTAAACATTGTACTCGGAGCAATAAATGTCGAACTCCGAATATATCAGCCTGGCGGACGTGGTCGCGGCGCAGATCCAATGGTGACCTGATGGTACAGGACGCCGAGATGCATCGCTTCGATGCGCTCTCGTTTGTCGATGGTTTTTCAGCAGTTTAACCTGTGGAGCCACATGACGGCGAAGGAGAACGTGATGCTGGGGCCAATGCGAGTTCAGGGGATAAACCGCGCCGGGGCCGCTGAGCTAGCCGATGGGTACTTGGCGAAAGTTGGCGTATCGCATCGACGGGACGCCTTTCCGGCATTTCTCTCAGGCGGAGAACAGCAGCGCGTAGCGATCGCCCGGGCGCTCGCGATGGAACCGGAGATCATGCTTTTCGACGAGCCCACCTCGGCGCTTGATCCCGAACTTGTCGGCGAGGTGCTTCGGGTCATGCGGGGATTGGCCGAGGAGGGAAGAACGATGATCGTCGTCACCCACGAAATGGCGTTTGCGCGCGACGTTGGCAATCATGTCATCTTTCTCAGCCAGGGTGTGATCGAGGAACAGGGCCATCCACGCGACGTTCTGAGCAATCCGAGTTCCGAACGTCTTCAAAGCTTTCTTTCTTCGCGGCACACGAATTGAGCGCCCCTGGCCGCTTCTCCGAGTTGGGTGATCTGGAGAAGTCGGATCATATCAACTTTTGCACCGCCGAAGCGGAAAAATACCCGGCGAGAGCGGACGCCGTGGTTATGAACACACCCCAACCAATGTCCACCAAGCTTACCTCCAACGACCACCCCTTGATCGTTGCCAGATTTGTCATGTCGTAGGTGCCGAAAGCGACAAGGCCGAGCACAGCGCCCGATACCAGTGCTGTCGTCCAACGTCCGGCGCTGAGCGCAGGCATGACGGCAAAGTACGAAACGCCGGTGACATAGATGAGGTAAAACGCCGCTGCGGCAATGAAATCTGGGTGGTCGAGCAGAAGTTCTCCAATTCGGCTGCGATAGAACTTCGACGACCCGGTCAGCCATAAGAAGTCTAAGCCGAGGAAGACGATCGCTGTCGCCACGTAGGAGATCGCGTAGGTCATCCGGTCGTCTCCGATCAGATCCGAAGCACAGGTTGTAGCAAACGCATAAACCAGCTCGAGAACCTGAGCGGCGCGTCGGTTACCGCCAGACAGATACAGTCTTGGCCGGGCGTTGCCACGGGCTGGTGTTCAACGCTCGCGTCTGCCTCCTCAATATCACCGCGGGCGAACAAGAGTTCACCGTCGTGGAAGCTGCCGCGGAGCACCAGTGTTAATTCGCGCCCTCCGTGACTGTGTTCAGGCACCGGTTTTCCAGCGGGTATGCGAAGCAGACGCGCCGTTGTCGACCGATCGGCGAGCTTGATCGGAATATGATACGCGCCACGTCCCAGGGACTTCCATTTCAAGTCCGCCAGATCTCCCCCAAGATAGGTTCGCAACGGTTCCGGGATAGTTGGTGGCGAAACCATTTTGACTGCTTCCGTCGGCTGCCTCGGCGAGGCGCTACGGTTTCTCTCCCCGTTTCGTATGCGCTGTTTCAACCGATCGAAGGACGAGACCTCGATTGGTACTGGCGATATGCTCTCAAAGAGCTCTCCGGCCGCGTCTTCCATCAGCGTCAGCCTCGCCCGGCAGTTCGGGCACAGGGCAAGATGCGTTGCAACAGCCAGTCGCCAACCCTCTTCAAGCGTGCCGGACGCAAATCCCACCAGCAGTTCGTCGCTCAGATGATGACGGATATTCATTTTCCGTCCTCCAGCGCAGCTCGAAGCCTGGCAAATGCAAGTCGGATTCTCGACTTCACCGTTCCAAGCGGCAGGTTCAGCTTGGTGGCGATCTTACTATGAGAACAATCGTCGAAGAACGACAGCGTCAGCAATTGGATCTGCTCCTGAGGCAAGTCCTTCATCGCGTCCTTCAACCGCGTCGCATCCTGGCGATCTGCCAGCGCGTTCTCCGCGCTTTTGGTATCGTCCGGCACAAATGCTGGGTCATTGACGTCGAAATCCGGCCTCCGGTTCTTGCGGTAGGCGTCAATACGAAGGTTGCGGGCAATCGTGAAGATCCACGTGCCTGCGTTACCGCGTGTCGCTTCGAACTGGCCTGCCTTGTTCCAAACAGTGATCATCACTTCCTGCATCAATTCCTCGGCGATGTTCGGATCACGCGTGAGGCGCGCCATATAGGCCTTAACGCGCGGACCGTAATACCGGAACAGTGTCTCAAAAGATTGGATGTCCCCGTCGCGGCCAACAGCCTCCAGCAGCGAGCAGGCTTCATCGTTCGTCAGTTCCCCGGCCGGCTCTATCATGCGTCCACGCTTCTTGTACCTCCCAAGCTCGACCAGCGACTCATGCTCAGGTCGAACAAATGGGATATCTGGACCAGCGGTAGCCGAAATCGCAAGAATTGTCTCCATGGCACCAGTTACGATGCCTTCCGCTTCTTGGATCATGGTCGATCAAAATTTTCCGACGGGTTCAATCCGATCGGGAGATTTTTCCGTAGTGCGTTCGTAATTGCTGGTCAAAATGAGGGGACGACATGCGATTTGATCGGGGTATGAGGGGTGAATTCGGACAACGGCGTGTGGCTGTCATTGGCGCCGGTATTTCGGGTATGTCCGCGGCCTGGCTACTCGGTAAAAGCTTGGAGGTGGTGCTATACGAAGCCGGCGATAAGCCCGGAGGTCATGCCAATACAGTTGTCGCCCCTACGGCTTCTGGGCCGGTTCCCGTCGACGCAGGGTTCATTGTTTACAACGATCGCAACTATCCCAACCTTGTTGCGCTGTTTGACCACCTCAACGTCCCGACCCAAGCATCCAACATGTCGTTCTCAGCGTCTTTGGATGGCGGGGCATTCGAATACTCGGGCTCTGGTTTGTCAGGCTTGTTTGCTCAGCCGTTGAACGCACTTCGTCCGCGCTTTTGGAGGATATTGTCAGACATTTTGCGCTTCTATCGCGCCGCTCCCGGGGCCCTCAAGTGCCGGAATTTGGTTGCCAAGACACTGGGCGAGTATCTCGACGAGAATGGCTATAGCCAGGCTTTCATTACCGACCATCTCCTTCCCATGGGCGCTGCGATCTGGTCTACGACGACCACGCGCATGCGCGATTATCCCCTCCATGCCTTCATTCGGTTCTGCGACAGTCATGGTTTGCTTGCATTGACGGACAGACCTCGCTGGCGAACGGTGACCGGCGGAAGCCGAGAATATGTTGACAGGTTAATGGCGGACTATTCCGGCGAGCTTCGAACAGGAAGGGCAGTCCGCGAGATCCGCCGCGAGGTGGGGACGGTGGCCATAACCGATCGTGATGGCAATCGTGACACGTTCACGGATGTGGTCATCGCGACTCACGCCGACCGGGCCCTGGCGATGCTTGCTGAGCCTGACGCACGTGAGAGAGAGCTGTTGTCGGCAATCGGTTACACGAGCAATAGGGCGGTTCTGCACACGGATGTCTCATTGATGCCCAAGCGGCGAAATGTGTGGTCGAGCTGGAACTACATTGGCGCGTCGGATGATTACGGTGAACGCCAGCTGTGTGTGACCTATTGGATGAACCGGTTGCAAGGTATCGATCCGGCAACACCACTTTTTGTGACGCTCAACCCGCATCAAAAGATAGCCAGTGAGCGGATAATCGCGTCGTTCGACTATGACCATCCTCTGTTCGATCAGCGAGCCTTGGCGTCTCAAAAGGAGCTTTGGCGTCTCCAGGGACGTGGCGGTGTCTGGTTTTGCGGGGCGCACTTCGGGAGCGGATTCCATGAGGACGGTCTGCAGTCCGGGCTTGCTGTTGCCGAGGCCATCTCCGGCATGCGGCGTCCGTGGGCGGTCCGTGACGATTCTGGCCGGATCCCCTCCGAGATCGGTTACGCGGCGGCTCAATGATGTCAATGTCGGCTCTTTACAGCGGGCACGTGTGGCACGTTCGGTTTCGGCCCCGCCGACATCGGCTTTCCTACAGAGTCTTTTCGCTGCTTCTCGATCTGGATGAGTTGGCGTCTTTGGACCGCAAGCTGCGCCTGTTCGGCCATAATCGCTGGGCTCTGTTCAGTTTTCGCGACAGCGATCACGGGAGCGGTGAAGTGGGCGCGCTTCGCAGTTGGGTCGAGCGGCAGCTTTCCGAGGCTGGAGTGCACGCGCAGAAGCTGCGGATCCGTGTGCTATGTTACCCCCGCATACTCGGCTACGTCTTCAACCCGTTGACTGTTTTTTACTGCGAAACAGACGATGGCCAAGTCCGGGCCGTCCTCTATGAGGTCTGCAACACGTTCCACGAACGTCACACCTATGTCATTCCGGTGAGCGACGGCCACCTTGGAGCGGTCCGCCAGTCGTGCGCCAAGGAACTTTACGTTTCTCCGTTTGTACCCATGGATTGCCGCTACGAGTTCAACCTCACACCGCCGGGGGAAAGTGTGCTCGTCGACATAACCGAAAACGATCGTGACGGACGGCTTCTCAAGGCGGCGTTTTCAGGAAAAAGGGAAGAGATCTCGGACACGAGGCTTCTTCTGACCTTCCTGAAACACCCCCTCATGACTGTCAAAGTAATGAGTGCGATCCACTGGGAGGCGCTCAAAATCTGGCTAAAGGGCGTGCCGGTGCATCGCCATCGGCCGGCGGACCTGCGGGTCGCCACAACGATTGTCTCCAGTTCGGAAGAGAAAGACCTGATGCATGAGCGAGCTTGACCGGAGTGCGGCGTTCTCAATATCGTCGGGCCGCCCGCTGTGGCAGAAAATAGTATGCGGTTGGCTTGACCGGATCGAACGTGGGCAATTGCGCGCGGAGTTCCCCTGCGGCGCAGTGCATGTGGTGAAAGGCACCGTCCCCGGTCCCACTGCAGCGATCGTCTTTACGAATGCAAGACCGGTCTGGCGTATGCTCACGAGCGGCAGCCTTGGGTTTTCGCGATCCTATCTCGATGGGGACTGGGAGACGCCAGACTTGGGTGCGCTCATGGATCTGGCGCTTGCCAACGAAGAGACCCTCAAGCCTGCGCTCGCCTCTCGCCCGCTATTAAGCCGCCTCGCTTATCTCCGGCATCTGTTCAGACGAAACTCCCGTGCCGGGAGTCGCCGAAACATCGCGTTCCATTACGACCTCGGGAACGGTTTCTACCGCGCATGGCTCGATGAGACGATGACCTACTCTGCCGCCATCTTTGAGCGGCAAGGGCAGTCACTCGGTGAAGCCCAGCAAGCCAAGTACAACAGGATCCTAAGTGAGCTTCGAATCGGTCCGCAAGATCATGTTCTTGAGATCGGTTGCGGCTGGGGCGGGTTTATGGAGTACGCTGCCTCGCGCACGGGGTGTCGCATTACCGGGCTGACTTTGTCGAAGGAGCAGGCCGACTTTGCGAGAGCTCGGCTGGCAAACAAGGGATTGTCTCCGTTGGCCGAGATGCGGCTGCAGGACTACAGGGATTGTGAAGGACGTTTCACCAAGATCGTCTCGATAGAGATGTTCGAAGCCGTCGGCGAGGAGAATTGGCCGGTTTACTTCGAGAAGCTGCGGACGAACCTCGCTCCTGGCGGCCAAGCGCTGATCCAGGTGATTACGATCGACGAGAGGCGGTATGAGCGGTATCGGCAAAACGCCGATTTCATTCAAACCTATGTGTTTCCCGGTGGCATGCTGCCTTCTGCGGCAGTTTTCAGGCAGAAGGCTGTCACCTCCGGATTTATGGTGCTGGACGCATTTTCCTTCGGCCGTGACTACGAGAAAACCCTGCTCTTGTGGGAAGGTGCTTTCCTCAAAAGTTGGCACAAGATTGAATCCGCTGCATTCGACGAACGGTTCAAGCGCTTGTGGCGCTACTACCTTCACTACTGCGCCGCCGGCTTTCGCAACGGTACCATCGATGTCTACCAGTTCCGGCTCGAACCAACGTGACGGAGGTCAGGTGTGGTCCTCACGCAACATGCGGCGCGTCAAGGCGAACCGCAGGCTTGGAGGAAGTGCCTTCAATAGCTTCAAGACCACTTTCATCCTCCACGGGAATGCGATCTCGAACTTCCCCCGCTCAAGCCCGCGCATGATGTATTCCGACGCACGTTCCGAAGAGATCAGGAACGGCATTGGAAAGTCATTCTGACGCGTCAACGGCGTATCGACAAATCCTGGATTGATAATTGTCATCTGAACGCCCTGCCGTTCTAGTTCGGGATAAAGGGCTTCGCACATGTTTATCAAGGCGGCTTTCGTTGCGCCGTAGCCCGCGGCACCAGGAAGACCGGTGTAGCCCGCCACAGATGCCATGACTGCAATCCGACCCGACCGGCGCGCGGTCATTGCTGGCATGATCGCCTGCAAACAATTGACGGTGCCCATGATATTGAGCCCGACCATCTCTCCGATCGCCGCGGCGTCGAAAGTCGACAGGCTGTCGCGCCGGTACGTTCCTGCGCCGAAAACCGCCAAGGAAATTGGACCCAGACGCATTTCAATATCGCGTACGGTGATTTCTGTCGCTTCGCGGTCGGTCACATCGAGGGGAAAGGCGTGGATCTTATTTTCCGGCGATTGTGCGAGAGTATCGAGCTCCACCGAGTTGCGCGCGCTGACGGCGACGGTCCAGCCGTCATGTGCCAAACGGATTGCAAGCGATTTCCCGATGCCGGAGCTTGCGCCCGTAACCCACGCCACCTTTCGCCGATCGGTCTCGTGGAAGGCGTGATTGTTGATCAAATCGCGATCGATCGTCATTAAAAACCTACCTCAGTCGGCGATGGAAAAAATGTCTTCAGCCCGCAGCCGAAGACGGGCGCCATATCGTCATATCCGTCCAACAACCTCTCGCTGGGCAACACGATCGATCGGAAAGCGCCACATCAGTCCGATAGCTCCAAGCTTCGGAACGATCGGTGCCCAGGCGTAAAGCATCGAAAGACCGTTGAGGGCGTCGGACGACGGACGATCTTGAGCCGGGTCGAAGCCAAGCAAACTGAGCACGGGAAACGTCACTCCTACGGCTGTCGCGAGAGAGAGCTTCGTGGCAAGCGCCCACGCGGCGAAATACATGCCGGAACGCTGAGAACCTGAGACTGCGGTGTCGGTGTCGATGACGTCTGCCTGCATGGACGGCGGCAGGACCAGGTCGAAGCCGAGCAGAAGCCCGGTGCACACGCATATCGCACCGAAGGCGACCAGGTCGCCGTCGCCGAGAAATCCAGATATGCCGAAGATGGCGCACGTCGCCAGCATAGCGACGCTCCAGGCCTTGTGCTTGCTCCAGCGCCTTGCAGCCTTTGCCGCGAGCGGTACGCCAAGCATTGCGCATGCGAAATAGACCAGGAGAAACGGGCCGCGCCACTCCGGAGCTCCCAGCCGCTCTGACACAAAGTAGAGAAACAAAGTGGCTGGGATTGCGTTGGCAAATCCATTCAAAAGAAAAGCGGTGATGAGACGCAGGAACGACCGGTTCCTCGACATGAAAACCAGGCTTTGCATCAAGCCAAGCTGCCGCGTCGACCGATTGACGGGTTCGGGGACGAAAACGAATGCCGCAAGACTTGTGATCGGAAGCATCACCGCAACGAGGAGGGCTATCGTCTCTAGGCCCTCCGCACCACTGCTGGCTGTCGTCCCGAAAACGAATGGCAGGCTTATGGCCGCCAAGGTGCCGATCAGTGTGGCCCCTTCGCGGAAAGCGGCGATGCGTGTTCGCTCGGCATAGTCGCTTGAAAGTTCTGCACCCCAGGCGGTGTAAGGAAGAGAGGTCCAGGTAAAGCCAAGAGACAAAAGCCCGCCCCATAGGACCAGATAGCCAAGTCCGACCGTTTGCGGCGGCCAGAAAAGCATGAAGGCGGCGCTTGCAGTCACCGGGATCGACGCGATAAAAAACCCGCGACGGCGACCGCCGACGCCATGCCACCGGTCGGCCAGCCAGCCGAATATCGGATCGCTCGCGGCATCAAGAAGACGAATCGCAAAAAGTACGCCCCCGACGGCCGCGACCGGCAGTCCCATCACTTCGGAATAAAATGTTGGAACGATTACGAAAATCGGCAAAGCTAGCGCGGCCAACGGAAACGCTGGTAGTGCATAGAGGATGAGTGTCGATGCCTGCGACCTGTAGGCTGTTCCGCCCGATGCTTCCCCCATCGTCACCGTCTCCTGAACTCGACACGCGTCCAGGCAACCGGCAATCCGAACTTCGTCACATAGGCGGTATTGAGGACGCGACGATCAGTGTTTAACGTCATGGTGTCGTGAAAGCGCACTTTGTTTCTGCGGTTTTTCGGGTCCAGAAACAACAGGTAGCTGAAGCGTGCGACGTTATCCTCAATACGCACCTCAGTCTCACCGATCACGTCCTCGCGCGTACCCCTGTATCTGCCGGGTCCATCCTTGACGAAACGCCACGTCTTGCGATCGCGAGCGCCGTCATCAAACGTGAAATCTTCCCTGAGCGTTAAGGTTCGACCATCCCATTTGCCCAGCAACTGAACCTGGAAGGTCTTCTTGACTCCGGTGATGCTGCGAAAGCTGCCCTCGGCGCTCGACCTGCCGGTAAAGAAGCGCTCAAGCGAAAAGGTTTCGGCGGCCGCGGGTGTAACAAATGCGAGGTTCATAGCGATGACCGTGAGAAAAACACAGATGGTGTTCATGCTCGTTCTCCGTCAAACGGAATTGCGCGGCATAAGCATCAATTCCACTCCCCGTATCCGGTGCCATTTCAAAGCTCGGGGCCGATTCGGGCGATACCGGTCTTTCCGTCGTTCCGGATCCACTTCAGCTTCTGTTCGTTGACTCGATACAGCTCGAAACACATCGGGCGACCGTCGTACCAGCTGCGAAACCGCTGGCAGAGACGATCGGAGTCTATCCACCATTTGCCCGTGTCCTTCGGCTTGACGAACCGACCAAGGCCCAGGGCTTCGCCGTCCCCGTCGACACTGCCACTCCTTCGATAGTTCAGGGGGAATTCTCCACCCAGCGGTGCTGCAAGGAAAATGCGGCGGCCGACTATTTCTCCCTCGATCTCGTTTGCCTTGTATCGCTCCGCGGCGGCCCCTGACGGAACGGCTGCGCACACAGCTGCGATCGCTATTGCGGTTCGGAACATGGTCGTTCGTTCGCTCCCGTTGTTTTTGTCAGCTGAATTACGAGACCTGGGTGCGGTTGGATCAGTCTGGATCAGCATTGAAGTGATTCTGATTGGGCGATGCTCCGGCCCCATGCTCATGCATGCAAGGAGTGAAGGCCATAGTGGACGGACCGTCCGTCGCGTACGGACTGCCGCCGATGCGACCGACTTATCACCGCCGCCATGAGCGGACTGTCGAGAAAATGGGTATGGCGCTGCGCCGCCGACTGCACGCTGGCGGCTTCACAATCCGATTTGCCGGCCATTCGCCTCATTCCATCTCCTGAATGCGCGCCATTAGCGCCAGGAAGTGCTAGGGCGCCAAGGTCAGATACTCGCGCAGGATCCCCAGGTGCCGGCGGCCTGGAGACGGCGACAACTGATGCGCCTCACTTGCCGCGTGAGGAATATCTCGAAGGTCGATGGACGCCACTCGCCGTAGTCCGCGGTAGCTGCGGCGTTATCGCCAGCGACAAAGGTGGCAACGTCCATGCCGGAACAATGGCCCAGTCGCGGAAGCGAACGCCCGGTGGCCGGCAGCCAGTGAGGGTCGGAATGCAAAGGCTGGAGACCGCACGGCAGAAATTTGCTGCCAAGCCTCCCCACGTCGTAAATCCGCTCTAGAGGACAGACAATCGTCCGACGCTGATCGCGACCTTCGCGAAATCGCTGCGGCGATCAAGGCCCGCCAGCCAAGCCGTTGGTTCCGGTGAGATCAAAGGCTGCGCGAGCAAAGATGATCCAGCAAGATCGGCCCTTGAAACGCGCGCTCTGCTCACCTACCTCATTTGTGCCGGATGCCTTCTCGGATCCTGGCACGGGAATGATGGTCCGCTTATGCGTTGACCGGGTTCGGTTCATATCTCTTCGCAAGGAGGATATGGTCCGGCGTTTGCCCGACCCCTTTGCGAAGGTATTGTGCGATCGACCGTCTCGGTCTTTTGATCATCAATTCCGTCCATCTCCGATCATGCGGCCTCCGGCATGCACGTACTTGGCACGTCGCAAATCAACTGTGGCTGATTACGCAGCGAAAGGAGGATGTACATGCTGGTATCTGATTATAGCCGCGCCGGGTTCGACCCATTTCTGGAAATGCGGCGAATGCAGCAGGAAATGAATCAGCGCTTATCGGACATGACAGCCAAAGCCGCCCAGGAGTTTCCACCCGTCAACCTCTGGATGGGTGAGGACAGCGTGGCGGTGACTGCTCAATTGCCTGGGATCGCGCCGGACGAGGTCGACCTCACGGTTCGCGAGAATACGTTGACAGTGAGGGGCGAACGCGCTTCCCCGATGGAGGACGAGAAACCCGTCTGGCACCGGCGCGAACGAGTGTATGGAAACTTCTCTCGAACGGTGCAATTGCCTTTCCGCGTCGATCCAGAACAGGTCGAGGCGCGTTTCGCAAACGGGCTTCTTGAAGTCGAGCTGCACCGGCCTGAGACGGATCGGCCGAAGAAGATCCAGATCAAAGGCTAAGGAGGACAAAATGGCTCAGGAACTGAAAACGACCGAACGCCGGGCTCCAAGCCAGCTTGACGGTGGCGAACCGACCCGTGCGCGTGCGGTGTTTATGCCGCGCACCGATATCTATGAGACAGAGGACAATGTCGTTGTTCTCGTCGACATGCCCGGCGTCGCCTCGGAGGGCGTCGACATCACGCTTGAAAAGCGAACGCTGGCGATTCGCGGATTCGCGACGGACCAGCAGCACGACAACTATCGCCAAATCTATGCCGAATACGGCGCCGGCAATTATGAGCGTGTCTTCACCCTGTCCGAGGATATCGATCGGGACAGTATCGAGGCATCGCAGAAGAACGGCGTACTGCGGTTGGTCTTGCCGAAGGCCGCGCCGGCGAAAGCGAGAAAGATCAAGCTGAAGATGGCGTAATCGTCCGGAGAAAGGAGGTTGACCATGCAGATTAGAGATCTGATCCCCTGGGGCAGTAACAAGGGTAGCGAAATGGCGAAGTCTGACGAGGGGAACCCCGTGTTTTCTCTGCAGCGCGACGTGAACCGTATTTTCGAGGATTTCTGGAGGCGGCTCGATCAGCCGTTCGGCGCTTTCGGGCGTTGGGATACCGGTGGGCCGCGAACGGACGTCACCGAAACCGAGTGTGCCATCGAAGTTTCGGTCGAACTTCCTGGAATTGACCAGAGGGATGTCGATGTATCCCTGACGGACAGCGCGCTCACGATAAAGGGAGAAAAGAAGCGTGAGCAAAATGAAAGCAAGAAGGGGTATCATTTGTTGGAACGCTCATACGGGTCCTTCTACCGCTCGATCCCGCTGCCGTCGGGCGTCGACGCGGACAAGGTAGCCGCCCAGTTTGAGAACGGCGTTCTGACCGTGACGCTTCCAAAAACTGACGAAGCGCTGTCGCGTGTTAGGAAGATCGAGGTGAAGGCGACCTGACATCGACTTCACGGTCGTGAGATGTGGCGGACCGCCTCACTTGGTACGACTACTGTAGAGATCTCGTCCGGGGATACGACTTCAGCGAAGCGCGGGCGCGGGCGAGATCTTCTCGGGCGACGGTCAGCATCTCGTCTGCCGTATCGAGGGCCGCGAAAGCAGCCGCACTCGGATTGGGTCGTTCCCCAGTGATGCGAACCCAGGCGCGATCGATTTCAGCAAGAGCCGCGCGAACATTCGCGATCGCTCGTTCGATGGCATCGTAGAGAGCAATTTCTTCTTCGGAGACGATTGGCGAATTGACACCGGTCATCGATCTTTTGCGTGGGTCCATTGTACATGCTCGAATGGTAAATTTACCACGGAAAGCGCTCATTTTAAACAGTCGGCGTGGCGTCGTTGGGACCGCAATTTGCTCCCTCGCCAGAACTCGTGGGCACCGGTGGACGTAGACTAAGGATCAAGGGAGTCGCGACCATGGAAACGGCTGATGAGCGCAGTTTCAACTTCCTCCTGAGGGGCCTTTTGTCTATCCCTTGACCCATGGGGAGGGCTTTGGTTCCCAGCCAATCGGGCCCCTGGACTTAGACCTGTGCGGCCTGGCATGTATAGCGCGGCAATCAGAACGCGACGAGACTCTTGTCTCATCCTGATCGCCGCGCATGGCAGGACTTGGACATGGCTTAGGATGTTACGGCGCCGAGGCAAAAATCAAGCAGGCCCGGAACTAGATTCGAGCTCATCCGTTTCGATCGCGGGCCCCGCGTGTTGGCCCTGGGTCGCTTTCGTGGCCATTTTTTTATAGCCGGCGGGAACTCATTTCCGATATCGGCGTTTTCAGGCCTGTGAGACCCATGAGCCCCCGATCAGGGTTTCGCCTTCATCAATCCCTCCGGATGTGAAGTTCGATAGGTGCCTCATGGCCTCGTCTCTCCCCGGACGAGGCCATTCTTTTGCAATCCCTCGGGCGGCGCTGGCGAATGGAGATCCGCGCCCTACATCAGCTATTGCGCATGTACTCCCGCACTCCGGGCATTGAGAGCACAACCGGGCTTCATCATTGAGGCCACTTGGCCTCGTCGCGCCCCACCGGGAGACCTTCGTTTTTTGAAACAAGCGAGCGGGTTCTTCGTGACAAATGTCGAGTCACCTGGGACATGATCGATTTTGATTGTCTGCCTCAGCCGCGGGTTCGAAAATCAACCCTCCGGTTGCGTTTGATCCGAGCACTTACAGCTGAAGACCCAGGAACTTGAACGGCTCAGCCGGCTTGAAATCACCTGTGGCGTCGCCCGAATAGGTGTGATCCTGGTTTTCGCCGAGGTCGAGTTTCATCACCTTGCCCGTCTCTTTGGCGAAATCGACCTTCTTGAGGTCGATCCAAAAGGTATTCGGCGTCAGCGCGGACTCGAAGAAATAGAGCTTGCGCTTGTGATCGACGACGGTACGCCAGCGGGTCGAGGAGATGTTCGGTTCCTCCGGCGTGTTCAGTCCATAGGGCACCGAGACATTGCGAATGACGCTGAAGACGCTGGCAAGCGCCCGGTCGGGGTTCTGGTCCTTCGGAATGGCGTTCACGTAGAACGAGGCGCGTGCGAACCGGTCCGATGCCCGGTTGGTGCCGGGCAGCATCACCGTGCCGCCGATCTGCTTCCAGTAGGCATTGAGTGCCAGTTGCTGGTCGAAGACGGGCGAATTGGTCATCACCTGGTACTTGCGATCGTGATGGATCACCTGCTTGCCGCCGATATACTCGACGATGGCACTGTCGCCGGTGCTATCGGAAATCGAAAGGTGCAGAGTCGTCAGCCGGTTCTCGCCGGGAACGTTGTCGGTGACGATGGTGAAGGGTTCTTTGTCGAGCGCTGCGACTGCCTCTTCGACGGTCGCGAAACTGTCGAGCACATATTGCGCCCAGGCGGCGATCGTCAGACCCGGTTTCGATTTGTCGTCGAAATTGGGATACTCGGATTCGACGAGCCAGAGCAGGTTGGCATTGAGGCCGGCCTCGTTGATGCCATCGGTGGTGGAGACGTCATATCCGGTGGCAACGACGCTGCCGTATTTCGCCGTCCACTTGAACGAATTGGGACCGGCCTGTCCGTTCCGTTCGAGACCGCGCGGCAGCACCCAGAGATTGGTCGCCACGTCGCTCTTCCAGTCCATCGAGCGGGCGGTGATGATGTTGTTTTCGGGGCCGAGATAGACGAGGCGCGTGCAGGCGTCAGCGGTTGACTGCCCGAACATAAGAAGGGCGGCAAGCGCCGCGGTCACCGAGCGAACAGCGGACGTTCCGTTGAACAGCATGCCATTTTCCTTCCTGGGTTGAATGGGTCGTGCCGCGTCCTTCGTGCATTCAAGGACGCGCGGAGCTTTAAAACAACATGGAGAAGCCGATGACCGGGCCATGCTGGTTCACGTCCCAGCGGAACTTGTTTGCCCCGGTGAAGTCGTCGCTTTCATAGTCCTGATAGAGCATCCGGTAACCGGCGCGCAGGATGGTCGGCTGGCCGAACATTTCTGTCCGGTAGCCGAGATAGGCTTGGGCGTTGACGCTGAGCTTGGAGCCGACGTCGAAGCCGCCGACATCGGCCTCGGCAACGAGGTTCCAGCGTTCGCTGAGATCGGCGTTGAGGCGTAGGCCGACGAAAGGATCGGTCCAGTCGGCGCTCTTGCTGGTGTTGAAGCCGGCCACGGACACATCCGCTTCGAGCTTTGTCCAGCGCAGGCCGACTGTCGGTTCGATCGACAGCGTTCTGGGCTTGCCGAAGGCGGTATTGCCGCCGAGCTCCTGCTCGTAGATCTGGTAGAACGCGCCGAAGGCCAGCGTCGTCATCTTGATATCGAGGCCGATCTCATGGGAGAGCAGCGCTTCGTCCTGGCTGGTACGGACGTATTGACCGTCAAAATAGACGCCCCATTGACCGTTGGTCAGCTCGACATTGCCCATCAGCGCCAGATCGAGATGGTCGAGCGTATCTCTGAAGGGTACGTCGACATCCGTATCGAAGCCGGCAAGCGACGCGTCGCCCTTCAGGCTGGCCGCCCAGACATAGGGGCTGACGATCACCGTCCAGTCGTTTACGGGGGCCATTCGCGCTTGGTCGAAATCGGCGGCGCGCACCGCGGTCGAGCCGAGCAGCGCAAGCGAGAAAACGCCGGCAAGGTGAACTGCGGCGCGTCCGGTTGCGGCTATGCGTCGTGTCTGCATGTCGGCCCCCTCAAGCGTTCGCTAACCTAACCCTTGTGGCCACAATTTCAAGTCGCGGTTTGATTGCTGTTTGCACGACGAGCGAGGCTGTCCCCGGTAACTCCAATTTCGATGTATCGAACGCGACGATACGAGCGGAGAGGCCGCGATCGCAGCCTCTCACGGCAAGATTGGTTCACGGCGAGATCCGACCGCCACCGGACTTCGCCTTGATCATCCACGGGAGCACCGCGGGAGCCTTGACGAGAATACCCTTTTTCTTCGCGAAGGAGCGAAGGGCGTCTCGCGCAACCTCGACTGGCTTGTGTCCGTCATGTGCTAGGTAGCACGTCTTCAAGGTCGCGTCGTGAATGATGTCGCGGTCTCCCTTGCACCATTCCTCAAGAAAATCGATCGCATCGTCCAGGTTTGTGATTTCGACGACCAGATCCTTCCTTTCACGCAGGTAAACTGGCCGGTCAAACATCTTCCTTTGCATTTCTCCCTCACTGAGTGGCTGCGGCACAACGCCAACCTGAAGAGCCTGTTAGCTACTAGGCGGCGGCGCCGATCGGTTTCCGTCAGGCCCGCCCATGGCAGAACGGGCCTGAACAATGCTTTAAAAGTCCATGCCCGGACCGGCGGGCAGAGGCGGAGCCGTATCTTTCTTCGGCTTTTCTGCGATCATCGCCTCGGTGGTCACCAGAAGACCTGCGACCGACGCCGCATCCTGAAGCGCGGTGCGCACAACCTTGGCCGGGTCGATGACGCCCTGGGCATAGAGGTCACCATATTCACCTGTCTGAGCGTTCCACCCGTAGGAGAAGTCCGTTTTTTCACGCAACTTGCCGACGATGATGGAGCCTTCGGCGCCGGCATTCTCAGCGATCTGTCGAACCGGTGCTTCCACGGCCCGACGGACGATTTCGATGCCGACCTTTTGATCCGGATTGGCCGAAGGGAGATTGTCGAGCGCCTTGACCGCCCTCAGCAGCGCAACGCCGCCGCCCGGCAAAATGCCTTCCTCCACCGCTGCCCGGGTAGCATGCAGCGCATCGTCGACGCGGTCCTTCCTTTCCTTCACCTCCACTTCCGTCGACCCGCCCACGCGAATGACCGCAACGCCACCGGCGAGCTTGGCAAGTCGTTCCTGCAGCTTCTCGCGATCGTAGTCCGATGTGGTTTCCTCGATCTGGGCACGGATCTGTGCGACACGGCCGTCGATATCAGCTTTGGCGCCGACGCCGTCGATGATCGTGGTGTTCTCCTTCTCGATCGTGACCTTCTTTGCCCGGCCGAGCATGTCGAGCGTGACATTCTCGAGCTTGATGCCGACGTCGTCGGACACAACCGTGCCGCCGGTGAGAATGGCGATGTCTTCCAGCATTGCCTTGCGGCGATCGCCGAAGCCTGGTGCTTTGACTGCTGCGATCTTCAGGCCGCCGCGCAGCTTGTTGACGACCAGCGTTGCGAGCGCTTCGCCTTCGACATCTTCGGCGATAATAAGCAGCGGCTTGCTTGACTGCACCACGGCTTCGAGAACTGGCAGCATGGCCTGAAGGTTGGACAGCTTCTTCTCGTGAATGAGAACATAGGGATCGTCAAACTCGGTGCGCATCTTGTCGGCGTTCGTCACGAAATACGGGCTGAGATAGCCGCGGTCGAACTGCATGCCTTCGACGACTTCGAGTTCGGTCTCCGCAGTCTTGGCCTCTTCGACAGTGATAACGCCTTCATTGCCGACCTTCTGCATCGCCTCGGCGAGGTAACGGCCGATCTCTTCGTCGCCGTTGGCCGAGATGGTGCCGACCTGGGCAATCTCGGAGTTGTTGGAAATCTTGCGGGCGTTCTTCTTCAGTTCCTCCACGATCGCGTCAACACCAAGATCAATGCCCCGCTTCAGATCCATCGGGTTCATGCCAGAAGCGACCGCCTTGGCACCTTCCTTGACGATCGCCTGGGCTAGCACGGTGGCCGTGGTCGTCCCGTCGCCGGCGAGATCGTTGGTTTTCGAGGCGACTTCGCGCAGCATCTGCGCACCCATGTTTTCGAACTTGTCTTCCAGTTCGATTTCCTTGGCAACTGACACGCCATCCTTGGTTATGCGCGGGGCGCCAAAAGACTTGTCGATGACGACATTGCGCCCCTTTGGGCCGAGCGTCACCTTGACGGCATTGGCAAGGACATCGACCCCACGCAGCATGCGTTCACGGGCGTCGGTATGGAACTTGACTTCTTTCGCAGCCATTTTTTCTAACTCCTCAATAGGCAGCTATTTGACTAATGGACTTCGTAGGCTGGCTCAGGCTGCCTGCTTGCTCTCAACCTGGGCTTCGAGGACACCGAGGACTTCGCTTTCTTTCATGATCAGCAGATCTTCCCCGTCGATCTTGATCTCGGTGCCTGACCACTTGCCGAACAGGATGCGGTCGCCTGCTTTGACGTCGAGCGCCTGGACCTGGCCCGCTTCGTTGCGGGCGCCAGCGCCCACGGCAACGACTTCGCCCTCCTGCGGTTTCTCTTTCGCCGTATCGGGAATGATGATCCCGCCCCTGGTTTTCTCTTCTGAGCCAACCCGGCGGACGAGAATGCGGTCATGCAGCGGTCGGAAAGTCATGTTTTCCTCCATGGACAAACAGGTATGACGTTGTTCCCCATCACCGGACCGGATGACCGGTCCGGACGGGTGCAAAACCTCGTTTGAGCATCTTGCGCGAAATCATCTGGTTTTGCGGTTTTTTGATTTCAAGAGGGCGCCCCAAAAAAATCAGCACTCGCTCCGCATGGCTGCTAACACGCTGTAAAGGAACAACAAAGTCCTCGTCGCGTTTAGAATTCCATTGATGACCGCGAACAATTGCGCCACCTTGGCGCTTGTTGAGAAACGGAGATGAAGCATGCCATTTTCATCGGATTTCGAGCGTCAAATAAACGGCTATGGACTGACCACCGCGCACATCCTTTACCGCATTCCCGATTTCGAATCCGTTCTGCAGACCTTTGTCTGGCAGGACTACGATCTCGCACCTGACTTTCCTGAGATGCAGAAGTTCCTCGATTTCTGGCAAGCCAATCTCGATGGCCCCCTGCATTCCGTACGGTATTCCCATCAACGTCTAATAGGTCCCAATGAATGGCGCCGCGTGGATGGCGAGTTCAGGGTGAATTGAGACGCTTCCTTGAAAGGAGCCGGGTCCGCACAGGGGCTGCGCCCTAAGGGCGGTTGAGGGCTTTGTAGATTTTTTCTTCCGGCCCCTTGAAACCAAACTTGTGCCTAACCAAATCGCTTGCCGCCAGCCGCTGAATGAGGGCTGGACTTGCTGGAAGCGCCGTCTTTCGGCGCTTCCGTACCCATGTTGCTCGAGGAGGATATGGTTATGGCAACAACTTACGACTACGCACCGCTTTTCCGTTCGACTGTGGGGTTCGACCGGCTCTTCAATCTGCTCGAAACCCAGCGCGCGCGTTCGATCAGCGATTGGCCCCCCTACGACATCGCCAAGACCGGAGATGATAGCTATCGGATCTCGATTGCGGTTGCCGGGTTTACCCGCGATGATCTCGACATCACGTTTCAAACCAATCTTCTGACGGTCGTCGGCAAGAAGCAGGAACCCTCTTCCGATGCGTATCTGCATCGCGGGATCGCCGGTCGACCGTTCGAGCACCGGTTCGAGCTTGCCGATCACGTCCGGGTGACAGGCGCTGATCTGAACAACGGTCTCCTGGAGATCGACCTGGTGCGGGAAATCCCCGAGGAGATGAAACCGCGCAAAATCGCGATCGAAAGCGCCGCGACGGCTGAACGGTCACAGGCGCCGATGCAAATCGAGGCATCGAATGCCGCGTGATTGACGGCGATCAACTGGGCGCCGGTCTCAAGGCGCCCATCGACATCCCGGGTTGGAAAGGAGAGCACGATGAAACCCGATATGTTCGAGCGGCCAGTTGGCATCCTTGTGGGTCTCGGTTTTCCCGCAGAAATCCGCTCAGTGATGGACGCTTACCGTCTCCTCGTAGAGTGGCGAGCCCCTTCTGGGGACGCGGCGCATTCGATGGCGCTTAAGGCCTGTCTGGCTGCATTGCGCGGCGAGGTTGAAGCAGAGACTGTGCGGGGCCTCTTCGTCGCCTTCGCCGAAAGACACCATCTGCTGGCACCAGTAATGGACACAAGCGTCGGATTTGCGCCGCCGACTTTTCAGATCGGCACTGCTCCTCGCACAAGCGTTGGAGAGTCTTCGTTTGGCATCAATGCGAAGGGAGATCACCATGCTTAATCCCGAACTGCTGCTCATGGCACCCATCTCGGTTGAGATGAAGGACGGTACACGACAGGTCTTTGCGTCTGTCAACGACGTCCTCGATTTCCTGGAAGGCGAATGGACTATTTATAGGGGCCGCAAGCACAACAGGGCGGTTCAAACTTGTCGGCGGGCGCTTAACCGAATGACGCCGGTTGCCATCGCCCGCGAAGCGTTCGTTGAGGCTTGCCGAGACGCCGGACTGTCGACGGATGCCGAGAGCCCATTCGGGGCCAAACCTGATGTCGGCGGACACCATTCCCCAATTTAGAATGGCGAAGGTCGTGACCCCCGAAGCGCCAGCCCGAGACGATGTCATCCGGCATTGCCCCGGCGCTGGCGCCTCATCCTCGACATGAAGCCTGGACATGGAGCTTCGAGATGGAACAGCTTACAATGAAATTCCCTGCCGATCGCGTGATCGAGATCATTCCCCCTGCGCCCGAAAAACGGAAAGCGCGGAGCACTGCGATGTGTCTGTGTTGTCATAAAAAGTTCCCAGCCTCACGTATGGACGTCGACGGCTGTGGCATTTGCGAGGAATGTCTCGCGCCTTAGGGGGCCGGGGGGCGAGCACCATGTTGAATCTCTCCTGGCGTTCTCCGTTCGTAGAGATTCTCTCCCGCCCTCTATTTCGATGACGCCGGGGCGTCCGTCGAATGTCGGCCCTTTGGGCGGCAACACCGATTTTGGGCGCATCGAACTCTCCACCGAGGTAACGGGCGCAGCAGGGGGTGCCCGGTATTGCCATCGCTGGTCCTTCGTCATCACCTCGCCAAACACGCCGATCGGAATGAAGTCTAACGTGGGTTTCGGCAGACGCATAAGGGAAGTCGACGGGTGACCGAGTTGCCAAGCCTCGTCAGTCCGCCTCCAGCGAAAAAGCAGGTTGCTGTTGACACCGCGCCGGCGCGCCACCTCCGCAACTGAATTGCCGGGAAGCCGCGCTTCTTCAACAATTTGCCATTTGTCTTCCAGCGACCAGTTTCGTCGACCGCGCTTCGCCGCTTCGCTTGTTCCCGACATCGGATACCGCCATAGTGTCCACTTAGAATTTGGTGGACCTATCTCACTCCAGGGCTGCGCCGGTAGGCGGCCATCACGTCACGCTTACACTCGAACAAGTCGCTGCGACTTCAAACGCATTCGCCTTCGAGCAGTCGGTAGTTACTATGCTCATCTGTCACGCCCTCGATTATGGTATCCCCTCCGGCATCGTTACCCATGCCGTATCGCGTCATAGTATGGGGTCGGTACTTGTGTGACTCAATTTTGGGTGTACTGACCCAGGGCCCGCTTATTTGTTGATCAAGCTCTTACCCGCTCGCTATGAGAGATCAGTTTCTTGGGGAAACATCATGAAATCAGTTCTTTGCCGTCTGCAGGTAGGCTGAGCAACCGTATTGCCGAGGTCGTCTTTGTTGCCACGTGCTGGTTGCCATTCCTATGTCTTTGCCGTCATCTCGTTTCGACACTCGCCTTTTCCCGGCGCCGGTCGCGCTTAGCCTGTGGCACGAGCAGATTTCCGTGCTCTTTGAATCGCGCCCACGGAAATCCGTTGAGGAAGGTTTCTTCGCTTCCGTCGACGCCTACCTCGTTGGCGATGTTGCTGTCGGCTTTATGAGAAGTGGAGCGCAACTCTTTGACCGTTCGCGAAGGAAAATCGGTCGCGACGGCATGGACGGATACATCCTGCAGTTCTACACCCAAGGAACGAGTGAAGATCGCCAGGGCGGGCATGTTGCGCGGCCGGGCGATTTTTACATCCTGGATATAGCGCAGCCAATTTCCACCAGCGTGACGGACCACGCTCATCTCAATCTCATCGTGCCGCGTCGCATGCTAGCTCCGCTGCTCAAGGCGCCGGATGAATGCCACGAGCGTGTGCTGCCGGCTGGACTGCCCATGGTCGCGCTCTTGCGGGACACGATGGCGAGCTATTTCCAGAACCTCAAGGAGATGTCCGTCGACAACAGTCAGGCCGTCTTGCGGCCCCTCCTCGACTTGGCCGCGCTTGCCATTGGCGGCCAAGCGGACGAGGAGAAGGTCGGTTCCCTCAACATGGCGCTGTTTGCCAGCATTCGCAGGCACGTCGAAGCCAATCTCCTGGATCCAAATCTGGACGCAGAGGGCGTCGCCGCCGCGTTTGGGGTCTCCCGTCGCAGCCTCTACAGAATGTTCGAACCGACGGGGGGCTTTATCCATTATGTGCAAGAACGGCGGCTCCGCAGAGCGCACGCTGCCTTGCGGGCCGTCGAGACCCGCCATGTGCCCGTCGCTACGATTGCCGAGGAACACGGCTTCTCGAACCCGGAAAATTTCAGTCGCGCGTTTCGTCGCCTGTTCGGAATGACGCCGCGAGAAGTGCGCGGCCTTGCTTTTGCGCTCGCATATGGCCCCCATGCCGAGGAGGCTGACTCGGCCTGGAGTCACTGGATCGGCCGCATCGGAAGATGATGCCTTCATCCGGCATATCGGTCGTGCGCTGTGCGGGTACCTCGCAAACTATGATTCCTCGACAAGAACTATGAATGCCGGACGGGTGCATTGCCGCGCGCGCCCAGTCCGTGTCAGCGGATGGACAGCACCCCGTTCCGGAAAGGTTGGCCCTGTGTCCCGCGTCGTATTCCTTGGCCTTGCGATTGCCGCCTTGCTCGATGTTCCGGCGCTTGCCCAGGACGCCGGCTCACTTCTGCGCGACCGTGAGCTCCAGTCGGTGCAGCCGCTTCCCGAGGCGCTTCGAGCGGAAGTGGAAGACATTCGCGCCGACGGGCAGCGTACCGCGCCGGGAGGAGTGACCGTAAAGGTCACCCACCTGATTTTCTCCGGCAAGACCAGCCTCCTCACCCCGGATGAACGCGCACGGCTGGTCGATGGTGTCGCCGGAAAGGCCTTCGATCTTGCTGGTCTGCGCGATCTCACCACAGAGGTGACAAGACTTGCGCAAACAAAGGGGCATCTGTTTGCGCGGGCGTTTCTACCGCCGCAGGACGTGACCGAAGGCGTCGTGGAAATTGCCCTGATGGAAGCCCGGGTCGAGGAGATCGGGCTGGTGCGGGTCGGGTCCGTGCGGGTACGAGAAGAGGTCTTGCGCGGGATCGAGCAACGCTACCTCACGGACCGCTCTTCAATGACGGAACCGCAGCTCGAGGCGGCGTTGCTGCAGATGAACAGTCTGCCCGGCCTGAAGGTTCGGGCAAGCGTAGAAGCAGGAGACAGCCCCGGCACCTCGAAGGTCTCGATCGGTATCGAGGAAGGACCGATGTTCTCGGGACAGGTCTGGGCAGACAATTTCGGTTCGGCGAGTACTGGTCGGGCCGAAGGCAATGCGCTCTTCAATTTTACCGATCCCTGGGGTTATGGTGAGCAATTCCGACTTCAGAGCGTCACCTCGCAAGGCCTGGTTTACGGCCGGTTCTCGGCAAGTGCTCCGGTCGGCACGGCAGGGACCTTTTTCAATGGCGCCTACAGCTATCTGACCTATCACGATGTGACCGATACGGGGCGTGCCGCGGACCTTGATGGGGATGGGCATCAATTGGTTCTCGGTCTCACCCATCCGTTGCTTCGCGACCGGGTCACGGAACTGACCCTCGGTGGAGCTGTGACGGGGAAGGCACTGCGAAATGATTCTGCCGCAGGCGAACTCGACGACAAGCGCCTGCTCACCGGCACCCTGTCCTTGAGTGGCGTTCGCCGGGATTTTGATGGGGCAACGACCTGGGGATTGGATGCCACCTACGGCGTCCTTGATCTGTCGCGCATCGAAAGTTCGGCTGCGGCGGATGCCGCGGGCCTCAAGACCGAAGGTGGATTTGCGCGCCTCAATGCGCGTATCGAGCGACAGCAAAACCTCGCGGACCGTTGGACGTTGCTCGCGCGTGTGAGTGGGCAATGGGCCTCGAAGAATCTTGAATCATCCGAGGAAATTGCGCTCGGCGGACCCTATGGCGTACGTGGCTGGCCTGTCGGGGAGGCGTCTGCGGACATGGGCGCGATCGGGACACTCGAGCTGCGCCACGATCTGGCCGTACCAGAGGGCTGGGGACAGCTTCAATTGGGCGGTTTCCTTGATAGCGGCTATGCAAAGATCAATGCCCGCCCTGGGGGTGTCACGCTCTCCACCGCCACCAGGAAGAATGAGTATGCCCTGTTCGCCGCAGGCCTCACTCTCGATTGGCAGCGCGAGAATCTCGCGCTGACCGCCGGCTGGGGCATGGGCCTCGGCGACAATCCAGGGCGAAACACGAACGGTACCAATGTGGATGGAGGCACTGGCCGCTATCAGCTCTGGCTGTCGGGTCGCCTTAGCTTCTAGGAGGAACCAACTTGGCTATACGTTATTCCAGCGTGACGATGACGCTCCTCGGCAGCGCGGCGGTTGCGGCGCCCGCTTTGGCTGGCGATCTGCCGACCGGCGGTACTGTCGTTTCCGGCTCGGCGAGCATTTCCACGCAAGGCTCGACGCTCTCGGTTCATCAGACAAGCGACCGGCTGGTCACGAACTGGAACAGTTTCTCGATCGGCGGTGCCAATTCGGTGGTGTTTCGGCAGCCTTCGTCCTCTTCGGTTGCCCTCAATCGCGTGACCGGCGTGGAACCGAGCCAGATACGAGGGTCGCTTAGCGCGAACGGTCAGGTCTTCCTCGTCAATCCGAACGGGATCGTTTTCGGTGCGGGTTCGCAGGTGAATACTGCAGCGCTCGTCGCCTCCACACTTGATATCGCCAATAGAGATTTTCTTTCAGGGAGCTACACGTTCTCAGGTTCTGGTGGCAGCATCGCGAACCACGGCAGCCTCAATGGCAAGGTCGTGGCGTTGATTGCGCCGGAAGTGACCAACGCGGGCACGATTACCGGTGACACCGCCCTGGCGGCCGGGACCAAGGTGGGGCTGGACTTTGGCGGAGATGGACTGATCTCGGTCAAGGTCGAGGAATCGACGCTTGCGACCCTTGTCGACAACAGAGGGGTCGTGAAGGCGCCTGGCGGCACCGTCATCTTCACCGCCAAGGGTGCAACTGCAGCCAAGGCGTCGGTCATCAACAATTCCGGAACTGTGGAAGCCAAGGGCATGGTCAACAAGAATGGCCGCATCCTGCTTCTGGGTGACATGGCATCCGGGACAGTCAAGGTCTCCGGCACGCTGGATGCGTCCGCCCCGGAACATGGCAATGGGGGGTTCATCGAGACCTCCGCCAGGAAGGTTAGCATTTCCGAGAAGGCAAAGGTCACGACCCGATCCGCGCATGGCAGGTCTGGCCACCTGCTTATAGACCCCACCAACTACACCATCGCAGCCTCTGGCGGAGACATGACCGGCTCCATGCTTACGAGCCTGCTGGCGAGCAATGGGACCGTAACCATTCAATCGGTGAGCGGCGCGTCGGGCACCGAAGGCGACATTTACGTCAACGATACCGTGAGCTGGGGCAATGGCAGCACGCTCACGCTCGAAGCGCAGAACGATATTGTCGTGAACGGTGCCCTTAATGTGAGCGGGACCGGTGGTCTCGTTTTCAACTATGGGCAGGCAACGCCGGCTCTCGGCAACACCTCGACTTACGTGGTCAGGGGAGCGGTCAATCTGGCGTCGACGTCGTCCTTCCAGACGAAACAGGGGTTTAATGGGTCTATCATCAACTACTCGATCATCAATTCGGCCGCTCAGCTGCAGGCCATAGGTGACGCGTCGAACCTCAGCAATGTTCCCGGTTACTATGTCCTCGGGTCGGATATCGACCTGTCTTCCATCACCAATTTCGCACCGATCGTAAACATCAGCGGCATGTTTCAGCCAGAGGGGCGGGATGCTTTCGTCGGCATCTTCGACGGATTGGGGCACACGATGTCCAACCTCAACATCAACAGGCCGACGCTTGAGGGCGTGGGCCTCTTTGGCTTTGTCGGCGGCGACGGCGTAATCCGCAATTTCACGATCTCAGGCGGAGCCGTCACCGGGAACTATACCGTCGGTGCTGCGGCCGGCATGCTTTCCAGTGGTGGTTTTGGCGCGAGCGCGGCGAAAATCGTCAACGTCGGCGTTCGAGGCGTCACGGTGACCTCCAACAACGACGGGGCGGGTGGCTTGGTCGGCCGCAATCAAGGCATTATCCGCGGCTCCTACGCGACGGGCAATGTGGCAGCGAATGGTGCAAGCGGCTTCAGCGCTTCTGCGGGCGGCCTCGTTGGCATCAATCAGGGGGTGATTGCCAACTCCTATGCCACCGGCGCGGTCACCGCAGTCACCCGTGCGGGTGGGCTCGTCGGAGACAGCATGGGCGGAAGCGTTACCAACACCTATGCGACCGGCGCCGTCTCCGCGGCAACAACCGGCGGCCTGATAGCGGAATCCTCGGGGACCACCATTTCGGCCAGCTACTTCCTCAACACCGCTCCCGACAACGGCTACGGCGTTGCAATCAGTAGTGCGCAACTAACGGATCCATCGACGTTCTCCACCTGGGAAATCGCCTCAAGCGGGGGGCAAAAGACGATCTGGCGGATCTACCAAGGGCAGACAGCTCCGCTCCTTTCAGCGTTTTTGAAACCGGTGACGGTCACCGCCAATTCGGGCACCGCCATCTACAGCGGTGGTGTTCCGACGCTGGGGGTGAGCTATTCTTCTCTTAGCGGCACTGTGGACACGAGCCTCCTGATGGGAACGCCGTCGATCGGGGGCGCTGGCAGCAATGCCGGCAGTTACACTCTTACACCCACCGGCCTCTATTCCGGACAGGGCGGGTACGATATCTCCTACGTTGCCGGCACGCTTTCGATCACCCCGGCAGCGCTTACGGTCACGGCTAATGGCGGCAGCCGCAACTACAGCGGGATCGGTTATTCCGGCGGCAATGGCGTCAGCTATTCCGGTTTCGTAAATGGCGAGGGTGCCGCGGTGTTGTCCGGTTCGCTCGTCTATGGAGGCTCCGCGCAAGGGGCAGTATCTCCTGGTGTCTACACCTTGTCGGCGTCCGGACTGAGTTCCTCGAACTATGCGATAACGTGGGTGGATGGTCTGTTGAGCATTTTACCGGCTACGACAGTTCCGACAGTTCCGACAGTTCCGACAACCACGCCTTCCCGTCTGCCGCTGTGGCCGCAACCTGTGCCGCATTCTCCGCTGATTGCGGACGTCGGAGGCCTCCCTGTTCCCGTGACTTTCGTCGGCGACCTTCGACGCGATCCGCTGTTCTATCCGGAGGGAGGGCGCACCCTCCTCGTCAATACGCGACGCGGCTCCGATGGCGCCGATATCGTCACCTTGCCACGTACCATTGTACCGACTGAGGAGTTGCTGGTGGGCCTGGAGGAAACCGTTCGTGGCAAGACGGGTCGTTTGACCCGCTTTACTCAAGATGCGCGTGGATGCGGATGTTTGATGAGGGACGAGGTCAATTGAACGTATTCAGAGCCGCTTGAGCGCCAGGTAGCGAACACCGGTGGTGCTGCTGCCGGTCGCGTTCATCGACCGTCCTTTTAAATCCCCCTGGCCACGTAGATGCGGCACGAGGCGCGTTTCCATGAACCTGTGCATTGCCGAGCCAGGAAGGGTCCAATGGGCGGCCACGCTGTCGCCGCCCAGTTTTTCAACTTGGCGGAGACAGCTCTCTAACATCCCGGCAATGAGGTAGCCCCGGCGCTGAAATCGAGGCAACGTGTAGCCGAGTGGGTAATGAACCTGGGTCTCACTGCTCCTGCAACCGACAATCCAGCCCGCAATCTCCTTGTCGTGATACATGGCAAGGGAGAAGTCGGCGGATGTCTGATCCGTATGAGCACCTGGCTGCCAGTCGGAGTGGACTCGACCAGTGGCGGATGTCTCGGCGATTGCTCGATGATCGGTTGTGGAAAGGTCTTGCCAAGATACCGTGCGGAAACCACCCCGTTTTAGACGTTCAAGCAAAAAGGACCATTCGTCGAGGGCACCAAACGCGCACTTCACTTCGCACTTCAGCATGTATTCGCTGGCGCGCGGCGCCTCCCAGGCGCATGCAGCGAGGACGCTTTCGAATGCGTTGCGCGAAGTCATGTGGCCTGAATAGAGAGCAAACATCTCCTCAAGGCCGTCACGTCGCACCACTGTTTCGGCCAGCCTGAGCAGGGCGCGGCCAATGCCTGCGTTGCGCGACGATCGGTCCACCGCGAGTGAAAGCAGCCGCCGACTTGTCTTGCCGTTGTGCGCGTGGATGGTTCCCAATAGCGCGAGCCCAGCAGGCCTGCCGTCTACTCTCCGTGCCATGATCCCCAGCCAACCGGAGCCTCCGCACGACCAGAAACTCCAGAACCTTGGGTAGGTAAGGGATCTGCAGCCGACTTCCGGCCGTTCCATCACCTCGAAGGTTAGCGGTTCCTTCAAGTCCGCTGAACCACACTTTTTTCCCGTGCGGAGGTCGAAGGATCCATCAATCCGCCGGTTACGACCTCGAGTTCCTCGTCGCTCAATTCTTCCGCTGGCTGCCAGTCAGCGGCAAGGCGCATTCGCCCGCCCGCCTCCTGCTGCCGAACATCGAGATCGGCTGGCAACGTCAACCCCAATGCCTGCTCAACCGCCAAGCGTGCGTCCTGACGTGCCGCCTGCCGGAACTCTTCGTCGTAATCGACGAGATCCTGCAAGGCCGCTAGCGCGCGACGGACTTCCTCGGATGTGAAGGCGGGCATGACAGCTGTCCTGGTTTTCAGTTGTACGTTATCGGCCCAGGCGGCGGAAATCCGTGCAACAAAGCTATGAGACAGCAGCAAAGACTATGAAATTGCCGTCAGACAGACGGATTGTGTACCGGCCTGGTGACGCGCGAGGTAGCGAATCTCAAGGTAGCCGCCGGGGCGTTCTGAACGGGTCGCGGCCAGCTGCGGCGGAGATGCGAAGTTTCCGTCCAGGAGCGGTAGCAACCGCGTCTCCATGAAGCGGGCCATGTCGGAACCGGCACTCGCCCAGTTTACGCAAACGCTGTGCTCACCCAGCAGTTCCGCCTGGCGACGACAGGCCTCAAACAGTCCGACGATGAGAAACCCGTGTTTGCGATAGGCGGGGAAGAGGCAGCCGCGTCGGTAGTGCACACACAGATCGCCGTCCCGCTCGCCAATGATCCAGCCGATGATTTTCCCGTGGTAGCGAAGGAGGAGCGAAAGGGCCTCGCCACCCTCCCTAAGGAAGAGGTCGGGATGCCATTCCGCCGGAGCCTCACCCTGGTGGATGGTGGCATCGATTTCCATTCGGTCACTGCTGGTGATCTCAGTCCAGGGCTGCATGGAAAACCCTTGCCGAGCAGCGCGGGCCAAGAGCGGCTTCCATTGCTCTTCTGCTGCACGAACCCATTTGGCCTGGCCGACAATCGTGTATTCCATTGGCTCAGGAGTGCTCCATCCGGCTGCAGCCAGGGTGCGCTCGAAATGGGCACGCGAGGCCATGTGATGCGAGTAGGTCGTAAACAAGGCCGGCGTGCCGCTCGCCTGCGCAGCCTCGGATGCGGCCGTGAGAAGGCTGCGTCCAAGCCCGCGGCGACGATGGGCGTTGCTAACTGAAAGAGACAAGAGGCGTCGCCCCACGCTGCCCTCAACGGACAGGGGCTCCGATAGCAGTGCCAGTCCCACGATCTGGCCATCGCCGTCGCGCGCCGCAATGGCCAGCCAGTCCGGGCGCCGCATGGACCATTGAAACCAGAAGCGACCGTAGGTCAGGGGCATGCAACCGGGCTCTGGAGCATCAAGGGTTTCGAGCGTGACACCGTCCGTGCCACGCCGCCGAAAACGAACCGGCGGCGGAAGGGTGGCGCCGCCCCAGGTCAGCAGGTCTCTCAGACGCTGATTGAGGCAAAAGCTGATGAGCGCGGCCGTGCCACCATCGACGACATTCTGATCCATGAGGACTTCCACCAGCCGCCGCTCGCCCAGTCGCATCAGCGTGGCTTGCGGTCGGGCGTCTGTGCCTCTTGAGAGGGCGTCGGCTTTTCGTATGGCAGATTCGGGGGGGCACAGCGTCGCAAGGAGGGCCTGGACGCGGGATGTATAGAGGTCCGCCGCATTGAGTGCGCGCCAGTCGGAGAAATCCACGTCGGGGTCCGCGGGGGCAATGCGTGGCACCGGCAGATTGGGCCAGCGCGCGAACGGACGAGCACTGCCAGTGGTGACGATCTCCGTCGCAATGCCGTGACGCGCGAGGCGAGCGATTTCATCCGGCAAGGTTGCATCGATCTCGGTGCCGTCCAGCCGCAGGGTAAGCATGAGCAATCCAGCCGTCGCGGCCGCGGCAAGTGTCCGGTCGTCTGGAAGGGGCCATGCGGCAGGCGCGAGGAGAAGGAGCAGGGGGCCACCGTCCGTTCGCTGCGCGGCCGTCAGACGGTGCCAGAGCGTGACGTCGTCCCAAAGATCGTTGCCCTCGACGAGCGCCCAGGCATGTGTTTGGCGGATGCGGTCGATTTCCGTTTGCAACTGCGCATCCGTGACGTCGCAGACGTCTTTCAAGGTCAGCCACGGCATGCGCGCGACGGGGGACAGCAAGGAAGTGTCGACATCATTGAGCATGACAACCACGCGAGTACGGAGGGCTTTCCGCAATCATAGGGGCGCCGCGACAGGCACGTCCTGCCGACCGAACTATGAATGGTCGCGCACGACTATGAATGATGCTCACCATGCTGCGATTTCCATAGCCGCTGCCCGAATGCCATAGCGCTCCGTTCTTTCCATGGTGCGGATCATCGCCAATGATCACGGCGATCGGCAACAAAGCCGAGCGATCTGAGAAAGGATCCAGATATGACGAATAGCGATAATGTTCGCTTCTATGCCGCAATCCGCGGCGACGCCGAGGCTTTGTCGCGGCTCCGGCAGGCGACGAGCGAAGCCGAGCTCATCGAACTCATCATGGACGAAGCGCGCGCGCGTGGATTTGCGCTGACGGCGGATCTCGTTCGTGCTGGGCTTGCGGATCTCGGCACTCTCGTGAAGGAAGCGGCAAGCGGTGAAGAACTGACGGAGCTTGAACTCGAGATCGTTTCCGGCGGCACCATGTTCTCAACCTTCCGCGAGCACAGAACGACCCAAACGCTAAGTTGCAAGTGACCTGGCGGAGGAGGCGCTGAGACCGCGACCGCGTCTCCTCCGGCGATCGAACGTCCGAACATCCGCCTGCGAAGGTGCCGTGGCTTCGGGGCCAGTCGGGCACGTGTGACCGATACTGCTCCAAGGTGGCAGCAGAAAGGAACGACAATGATTGAACCACAGTCCGTCAGATTTTATGCCGCAATCCGCAAGGAACCGGCGGTGCTCGCCCGTCTTGGCCAGGCAGCGAGCGAAACCGAACTCATTGAACGGATCCTCGATGAGGCAAAGGCGCTCGGCTTCGATCCGACGGTCGAGCTCGTCAAGAATGGGCTCGATAATTTGCCGATGATTATCGAGGAGACGTCGAAAGGAGATGAACTCAGCGAAGTGGAATTGGAAATCGTCTCCGGCGGGGTCTCCTTCAGCTCCTTTGTTCTCTTCGACGAGGGCGGCCGGCGCTCGGGCACCGGCTGCAAGTAAGAGACCTCACTGGCTGCTGCGCAAGCTTAAGCCTCCACTCGCAAGGAATGTGCAAATGACCGATACACAGACCGTTCAATTCTATTCTGCGATCCGCAAGGATCGCGAAACACTCGATCGCCTGGCGAAGGCGGCAAGCGAGTCCGAACTCATCGAACTGATTATGGATGAAGCCAAAAAGCGTGGTTTTGCTCCCTCAAAGGAACTTGTGAGGGCCGGTCTTTCCGACCTCGGCGCCATCGTTCAACAGGTCGCTGGTGGCGACGAACTTACGGAAATGGAACTGGAGATTGTCTCCGGGGGCTACGACCAGGTTCGTGGCCCGACGGATTCATGTGGTCGCCCCTATGTGTCGACTCCGAAGCGAGGCTGACCTACTACTCCTGCTTCTCTGACGTCTAGTCGGTGCCAGTTTTGCACGGATTGTTTGTACCGAAGCCGCGGACCTGTTTACCAAGTCCGCGGCGCTCGTCGTTTGTGACGGGCCACGCGGAGCTCGTTTCGACCGGATCTCGCGGTCGGTTTCGGCAGGTCGACATAAGGTCCGAAGCGACCTCGGACCGACGGATGTGCAGGACGATCAGGCCTTCAACATTTCCATCATGCGGTTGAACCGTTCTCCAGCCAGAGACAGGCCGTCGAGCACAGCGTCGTCCAGCTCGTCGGCTGTTTCCTCGGCAATACTGACCGCCTTGTCGCCGTAGCCGAGCCGTTTGACTGTGCCCCGCAGGCGATCGGAAAGGAAGGTGGCGAGCGCACGATAAAAGCGCATCCCGAAGGCCGGGTCCCGATCGATATGGGCTTCGATTGCAGCCTTGGCGACGGAGAGAACCTGCGCGGGTCCGCGTGCAACGACCGAAGCTGAAGGCGCAGCTCTGTCGATGAAGCTCATCTCGCCAACGACTTCGCCGGGCAGCAACCGCGCCACTTGGCCAATGCCGCGGACCTCCACATCCAGTTCACCGGCAAGCAGGACAAAAAGGGCGGGCACAGCTTCGCCCTCGGCAATCAGCACATGGTCGGCCGACAGCGAGCGCTTCTCGCCCGACCGGGCCAGCCATTCCACATCCTCATCGGTGAGTTGGCCAAGAATATAAAGTACCTTTCGCATGCTGCTGTCCTCAAAGCTGTTGTCGCTGCGCAAGGCGAGCGAAGGCGCCATCCTTGCGCATGAGATCGTCATAGGCACCATCCTCAACCAGCCGACCGCGCTCCATGACGAGAATTCGATCCGCTCGCCTGATGGTGGAGAGGCGGTGTGCCACCATGATCCGCGTTGCGGAAAGGCTGGCCAGTGTCTCCATCACCAAGGCCTGAGTAACGTTGTCGAGAGCGCTCGAAGCCTCGTCGAGCAACAGCACGGCAGGCTTGTTGACCAGCGCCCGGGCGATCAAGAGCCGCTGGCGCTGTCCTCCGGAAAGGCTTGCCCCGCCGGCCTGCATTACGGTGTGATAGCCCATCGGCATCGCGTCGATGTCGCGATCAAGACCCGCCATCGCCGCGGCGCGGCGGGCTTCATCAATTCCACGCCCGCTGGCGCCGACGATGTTGGACAGGATGGTTCCGGAAAGGACCTGACCGTGCTGCAGCACAACGCCGATCTGTCGGCGCACAGTCTCCGCGCGCAAGGTTGCAAGTGGCTGATTGTCGTAAAGAATGTCGCCGCCTTCGGGCACGTCGAATGCCATCAGCAATCTCAACAGGGTCGACTTTCCGCTGCCGGAAGCCCCGACAACTGCGACGAAGCTCCCGGGCCGGATGTCGAGACTCAAGCGATCGAGCACAAGCGGCGTCTGTGGCGTGTAACGGAAAGACACCGCGTTAAGGCTGATGGTGCCCTCGAGCTTGCCGACGTCGCGCGCCGAGCTGGTGGCTTCGGGTTGGGCCTCGAGAATGGGCTTGGCGCGTGCGAGGTGAGGCAAAGCGGAAAGCAGTTGGGTCGCTGAAAGCGCGGTGGAGGTCAAAGCCTCCATGAATTGGCCAAAGGCCGTCGAAAAGGCAATCAAGGTGCCGGCGCTCATCGCCTTTGCGGCACCTCCCTCGGCAAGCGATTGCTTCAGGAAGTAGGCCGCAAGGCTGTAGACGATGAGATTTGCGAGGAGCGGGTAGCTATTGGAGAACACTTCCGTGAGGTTACCCCAGGCAAGCTCCTTGTGCCGTAAACGCAGGAGCTTTGCATAGTGCGAAAGCCAGACGCTGAAAGCCCGCTCTTCGGCCTGTCCTGCCCGAAGTTTTGCCATTCCGCAAAGCATTTGCAGTGTCAGGCCGCTAACGCCGTTCTCCACCACCGCTTCGCCAGCCTTGATCTGCCGGCGGGCAATCGCTGTCAAGGTCAGCGCGCCGAACGCGGCGAGCAGAACTGCAACGGCGGCAAGTCTTGCGTCATAAAAAAACAAGAGCATGAGGCTCGGTATTCCGGTCGCTGCTCCCATGAGCACCTGAAACACCGAGGTCGAAGCAATCGCGCGAGCCCGTTGTATGCTGAGAGCTCTCGTCGTCAGGTCACCGATGGTGAAACTCTTGAAAAACCGTGGCGAAAGCCGCAACAGTCGGTCGAACAGAGCCGTCTGCGCACGAGGATCGAGCCGCCCTTCTACCTTCAAGGCCGCCCATCCCTGAAGCGCGGCGAACGCGGCGCTGCCGAGAGCGGCGGCAAGCAGCAGGAAGCCGATCTGTGCGATCGATGAGACATCCGCCTGGGGAATGGCGTTATTGAACATCTGTTGCGTGACGATCGGCAGCAGCAAAGCAAGCAACGCGCCCGCCGTCGCAAGTGCTGCAATGTGAAGCCCGTCGGCTTTGCTGCCTGAGGTTGCAAACTGCACAAGCGCACGCCATTCCCGGGCGCCGTCCGGAAGGGGGGCGTGCAGCAGGTAGGCCTCGCCCTCCAGTTCTTCGGCGAGAGCCATCGTGACCGGATACGAACCTTCCGTCGTGACCATGCGGTATCCGGAAAAGCTCCCGGGAACAAGGGCCACCTCCTGCTTGCGCAAGTGCGCCAGCATGACGCCTTGTGAACTTGTCTGCCAGCCTTGGCGCAACTGAACGGTGCGAAGGCGGATCCCAGCGCAGGCGAGGATCTCCGAGGCACTGCCGCGTGCCCGGGGTGGCATCGCGACGCCGATGGAGGCGAGGAGCGCTCCGGCCACTCCCTGCGGCGGCGCAGGACCATCGATGACGGCGGCGGCGAGATTGGCGATCGACATGATTACTGGCTCCGAACCAGGTCCGCATAAGCACCTGCAAGCGCCATGAGCCGGTCATGACTTCCCCGCTCTATGACACGCCCACGCTCCAGAACCAGGATCTCCTCGCAGTCTCGGATTGTGGAAAGTCGATGAGCGATGACGAGGCAGGCGCAGCCGCGTCGTCTAAGATTGGCGTCGACGATTTCTTCCGTAAGAGCGTCGAGCGCTGAGGTGGCTTCGTCGAGAACGAGGAGGCGGCTGTTGCGGGTGAGCGCGCGGGCGATCTCCAGCCGTTGTCGCTGGCCACCTGAGAAGTTCATTCCACCCTCGAGGACGCGCGCCTCAAGCCCGCCACGTGCCATGACCTCCGCGAGCAGTTCGGCGTCGCTCAACGCTTCCATCAAGACATCGTCGGAGAGCGTGTCATCCCAAAGCGTAAGATTGTCACGCACTGTTCCATCAAACAGAAAAATGTCCTGATCGACATAGGCCATGAGCCCAACCTTTGTTGCTGCGTCGAGGGTTGCCAGCGGATGACCGTCAACGCAGATCTTGCCTGTCCACGGGGCCGTAAGGCCGGCTGCCAAACGCCCGACGGTGCTCTTGCCGGAGCCGGACCCTCCCACCAAGGCGACGCGTGTTCCGGGATGGAGGTCGAGCGAGAAATTGTCCAATATCGGTGCCGACAAGGGAGCGTAGCCGAAGGAGATGTTTTCGATCGTCAGCCGCCCCTGCGGCGCTGCGGTCAATCTGACGGGTGAGGACGGTTCGGGAAGGGGATAGCGGAAGGCGTCCTCGAGCTTGGAAAGATCGGCCTTGGCGGCTTGCACCTGCGTGGACAGCTGCGTCAAGCGTGCGATCGGCGTGGCGAAGCTTCCAAGCAATGTCTGGAACGCGACGAGGTCGCCTGCGGTCATCGCGCCTTCCATGACCCGAAACGCGCCCAACATCAAAACGAGCGCGGTGGTGAGACCCGAGAGAAGTTTCGGGATGACCTGGATGAGTTGCGACGCGGCCATCTGCCTCTGGACGGTCTTGAGCGCATTGGCTTGGTAGCCGGACCAGGTAGCAAATGCGTCGTTCTCCTCGCCGTTTGCCTTGAGCGTCTCGATCGCCGAAAGCGTGCCTACCGTTGCCCCTTGCAACTTTCCAGCCGCGGAGGCGACAGCGGCGCTATCCTCTTCGGCGCGCGTGGTGTTGAACCAGATGGCAACACCGTTTGCGGCCGAGAGCCAGATTGCCAATCCCGCCAGAACGGGATCGTAGAGCAGCATGGCCGCGCTGAAGAAGATGACTGAGATCAGATTGAAAGCGCTTGTGGCAAGATCACCTGAAAGGAGCCGTGCCATGCGCTCCCCTGCCTCGACCCGGTTCATCAGGTCACCTGGCTGACGCTGCAGGAAGAATGCAAGCGGGAGATGGAGCAAACGTTCGAAGTAGCGGGACGATGCTATGGCCGCGAGCTTGGCTTCCAGCCGCGCGAGGTAAAACTGCTGCACAAAGGTGAGCCCGCCGCGGATAAGAGCCGTCAGTCCCATGGCAAGGAGCAATGGGGCAAGCCAGCTTTGTGCCTGCCTGCCGAAGATGTCGTCGACAAGAACCTTGGAGAAGGCAGGAATGACGAGACCCGGGATCGCCAGCAGAAGGCTTGCAAGAAGCACCATTGACAGTCCGTCTCGAGCACCAGCGAGGCGTGCGCTCAGCATGGGTAGGAGCTTCGACGGAGCGCCTTTCCGCACGAAGTCGGGACCCGGCTCGAAGGCAAGCAACACACCGGTGAAAGCCGCGTCCACTTCCTCACGCGAAAGAACGCGCCGCCCTTGAGCCGGATCGTTGATGACATACTTGCCGCGCTTTATGCCTTCGAACACAACGAAATGATTGAAGTTCCAATGGAAGATGGCCGGTGTTCGGATCTCTGGCAGCTGGCCAACTTCCTTGCGGAAGCCTTTGGCGGTGAAGCCGTGGCGGCGCGCGGCCTTGAGAATGTTACCCGCATTGGTGCCGTCGCGAGCGACCCCGCATTCTTCCCGCAACAGTTCCAGTGGTACCCAGCATCCGTGGTGTGCCAGCACCATCGCAAGCGAGGCGGCGCCACACTCGACAGCCTCCATCTGCAGGATAGTCGGTGTCCTCGCGGTCAGTCCGGTGTTGGCGCGCTTCCCGTTGACCAGCCATCGCCTCATGGCTCCACGCTCATCCATTTACGCAGTGCGGGGAGCACCAGATCGACCGGACGACGACGCTCGTAAGTGATCTCGGATGCGACGGTGGTGCCTGAGGTAATGGTGAGGGGCGGCGTCTTGCCCGAGGTCCATAGCCATCGACCGTCCTCGCCAACCTGAAGGTTCAGTCGGGCTATGTAAGGTTGGCTCCCAGCCGCCAATTGCTGGACCAGCGCCTGATTGGACAGCCAGGCTTCCAATCCGTTCGCCGCGACCGGATAGTCGGAGCGCTCCAGGACCTCGCCACGGATGCTGCCCCATTCTTCCTTGCGCACGGCATCGGGCGTGATGCGAGCTTTCATTCCCGCAACCACCTTCTTGCCGTCGGCAGTCGGCAGGAAGACGAGGGCTTCCAGCCCGCCCCCGTTCGTCTCGATCGAAACGATTTGCGCTCCGGCCGCGACGACGGATCCCGCCGCTTGCTTGACCGCCACCACGCGCCCTGCAACGGGTGCAGTCACAAGATTTTCCTGCTGCATTCGCGCCTCGGTCAGGGCCCTGCGCCGGATCGCATCGTTGTAGGCAGCCTCAAGCTCCTTCAAGGCGGTTTCGCGAGAAAGCCGGAGTTCGGCGAGTTCGCTATCAAGCTTGGAAAGCGCGAGTTCGACGTCGCTCACCTGCTTTTGAGCGTTGGCGAGGGACACGCGCTGATCCTGAAGGCCGCGAGCCGACACGACGCCTTGGGTTTGAAGCTTCTCGATACCGGGCATCGACTTCGCCAGCCACTCTGCGTGCTGACGGGAGGCATCCAGGTTGGTACGAAGAGCCTCTTCCTGTTCGGTCTTGATGGCCTCGCGGCTACGCATTTCGGCCAGGAACAAGGCTTGCCGCCGGGCGAGCTCCCCCCGCTTCTCCTCGATCTCCTGATCCAGGTTCAGCAACTGGCGTTCGCTGCCAGCCTGTTCAATTCGGGCGACCACCTGTCCCTTGGAGACGATTTGACCTTGAGCCGCCACTATCTCCGTGAGGACGCCGGATGCCAGCGTCATCGCTTCCTGTACGCGTCCCTCACGCACGACCAGAATTCCCTTGCCCGAGATATTGGACGGCAAGGAGCCGAAGATGCCCCACAACAAGGCGCATAGAATGAGGAAGCCCAAGACGGTGATGCCGGCCCATCCTCTGGCATTCACCAGTGGGAGCGCCGTGTCCAACTGTTCAGGGGAGGAAAGGCGGTCAAGGGCCGCCTGACGAAAGATCTGTCGGGACATGAAGGTTTATCTCGCAGGCAACTTGCTGCGATCGATCGGTATCTCCGCCAATTGATCGGTCTTCTTCGGTCCGCGATCGAACTGGCAGAGAAGATCATCGATCTCGATGGGGGAGAGGGGTCGAGCCGTACGGGGGGCGTGGCCCGGCTCAGCGTCGATAGCCGTACCTTTTTTACGCGTCGAACGCGTGACCCCATTACGGCGCAGCGTCAACTCTTCGCCATAGAGGAAGGCGGCCGAGACCGATTGATCGGGCTGAACCGTCAGAAAGGCAATGCCGCCGCGAATTCCCATCGTCGCGGTGCCCGCCGAAATGGTAACCGGCTGCTCCTTGGAGAGTTTGCCACCGACAAAACGAAACACGCCTTTGGTAACCGACAGCGCAATTTTACCGGTGCCTCGGTCGGGATCGTAGACGAAGGTGTCGAGCACGACGTCGCTACCGGGACCGATCGAGAAGGCGCTTCCGTCGGCGAAAAGCAACTGCGCGCGCCCCTCCGCTCCGGTCACGATCCGCTCATTGGCACGCACGGCGGCGTCCACACGGATGATCCGTTCGCCTTCACCGATCACTGTTGGTTGAACGGCAGCCGCAGTGCCGATGTCACGCGCCACAACTGGCTGGGTGAGCCACAGCAGCAACGATACGCAGACATAGTGCCGCTTCATGGCTTCGACCGATCGATGATGCGCAGCCGATCGAGGGCAACACGCTTGAGCGAGGCGGGAGCCGCATCGTTCCGGGCGACTGTCGCGTAGTAGACCCGAGCGGCCTTCTCTGAACGAATGCTCTCGTAGAGCTGTCCGAGTTTCAATTGCGCGCCTGCGTCGCCCGGCGCAGCGATCAGGCGCCGTTCCAGGACGGCAATTGCACCTTCCGGATCCTGGCGCGCTTCAAAACGCCGAGCGGCAGAGAGTGCCTCTTCGGCGACGGCGGGGGTAGCCACTAGCAGGGCCAAGAACAGGCTGCGCAAACGCATGAGGTTCCGTCACATGGGTTGATTGCCAAGCAACTTAAGCGACGGGCGTTACCCGGCTCAACGCGTGAAAACTATGCGCGAGCCTCAAGAACTATGGATTTCGGATCGATCACATTGGCAGTGCCTGTAGCTGTCCTCACAGTCAGTTCCATGTACTCGCGCCTGAAAATTCTGCTGGCTCCTGCCTGTCTGCTCACCCTCATTCTCGTCTGGAGGGCCTTCGACCCCGGTGAACTGCTCGTTCGGGCGAGGGTGATGGTTTTTGATGCCTACACAAGGCTGCAGCCGCGCAGCTTCGAAGCCGCACCTGTCCGCATCGTCGACATTGATGACGAAAGTCTTCGGCGTGTCGGCCAATGGCCCTGGCCCCGCCGAGTGCTCGCCGAAATCACCGACCGGCTCGATGAAATGGGGGCGGCGGCCATCGGCTTCGACAGTCTGTTTGCCGAGGAAGATCGCACGGCCCCGAAGTTCCTGGCGCAAGCCTATCCCGACATCAAAGCGCTCGCCGGGCTGCCTGATCCCGACGACCGTTTTGCCGATGCGATCGCGCGCGCCGGCAACGTCGTGATGGGTTACGGATTGTCGATGGATGCCAATCAGGCGACACCAGCCATGAAGGCCGGCTTTGCGTTTTCGGGTCCTGATCCCGCCGCCTTCCTACCCAAATTTGAACGTGCAATCGTCAATCTGCCTAAGCTGGACGAAGCAGCGGCAGGATCAGGTGCGTTTGACTTCTATCCTTCCGACGGGTTGATCGTGCGTGCTGTGCCGATGGTGTATGCCTTGCGCGGTAAGCTCTACCCCAGCCTGGCTGCCGAACTGCTTCGGGTGGCACAAGGCGCCAGTTCTTACACGCTGAAGGCGCAAGACGGCGCGCTCACGGATATGCGCATCGGCGAGCTTACCGTGCCATTGACTGCGCGCGGCGAGTTGCGCATGCACTTCTCCCGTCCCGAGGGCGTGCGCTACCTTTCGGCCTGGAAACTGCTCGCCGAAAGCGCGCCACCGGAACTGATTGCCGGACATATCGTGCTCATCGGCACCTCGGCAACCGGCCTCAACGATATCCGTGCTTCCAGTCTTGATCCGACGATGCCCGGCGTCGAAGCTCATGCCCAGGCAATCGAGCAGATATTGCTGCAGTCCTTCCTGCAGCGGCCGGATTGGGCGGAGGGGGCAGAGTGGTTGGTGACGCTGCTGCTCGGACTTCTGCTGATGGCATTGCTGTTTTATGCAAACGCTTTCTGGGGTGCGATCGCAGGGTTGGCGGCAATCCTTGTCGCCGGTGGAGCCTCCTGGCACCTCTACGTCGCCGAGCGACTGCTGCTCGATCCCGTGACGCCGGGTCTGGCGGGCCTTTTCGTCTATCTGGCGGGGTCGCTGGCCTCTTATCTGAAGGTTGAGGGCGAACGCCGGCATGTCACGGCCGCCTTCGGCCAGTACCTTTCTCCCGCACTGGTCAAGAAGCTCGCCGCTGATCCGAGGCAATTGGCCCTTGGAGGCGAGACACGGGAGCTTACGCTGATGTTCTGTGACGTGCGGGGCTTTACCGCTATCTCCGAGCACTTCCGCGGAAACCCTCAAGAGCTGACCAGCCTCATCAACCGCTTTCTGACGCCGATGAGCGACGTGATCCTCGCCGCTGGCGGTACCATCGACAAGTACATGGGCGATTGTATCATGGCCTTCTGGAATGCTCCTCTCGACGATCCTCAACACGCCGTTCACGCGTGCGCGGCTGCGCGTGGAATGATGGCCGAACTTGAGGTCCTGAACGCGCAGCTGCCAGTCAAGCTCGGGATCGGCATTGGCCTCAATACCGGCACCTGCGTGGTCGGCAACATGGGCTCCGAACGGCGTTTTGACTATTCTGCGCTTGGCGACGCGGTCAATCTCGCATCACGCCTTGAGGGGCAATCGAAGACCTACGGTGTGACGGTGGTGTTGAGCGAGGAGACACTTCGCCGGACCGGGCTTGCCGGCGTGGAACTCGACCTGATCGCGGTCAAGGGCAAAGAGGAGGCCGTACGAATCTTCACCTTGGGAGAGCCTCCGGAGGAGCATGACGCCATGCTCGCAGCCTACCGCGCCCGGGCGTGGAAGGAAGCCCAGGCGCTTCTGAAACGCTTGAGCGCCACCTATCCGGAATTCTCGACGCTCTACGCGCTCTACGCTGAGCGCGTTGCCGATCTGAGACTTCAGCCGCCGCCTGAGGATTGGGATGGCGTGTTTCGAGCGACCTCAAAGTGATTGTGACCAGATGACCTTTTCCGTGACTTTCTGGGGAGTGCGCGGGTCGATTGCCTGTTCGGGCGATGCATTTGCTCGCTATGGTGGGAACACCGCCTGCGTGGAGGCGCAAATAGGAGGCACAAGCTTCATTCTCGATGCGGGTACGGGGCTGATGCCATTGGGACGCAGTATGACTGGAGCAGAACCCGCAGCCTGTCATCTTCTTCTGTCCCACGCCCATTGGGACCATATTGGCGGCTTCCCATTCTTCGCGCCGTGTTACGACCCGCGTTGGCGCATACACGTGCATGCGGGCAACATGTCCGCTAATGGTGGTGTCAGGCAGGTCCTGATGAGGCAGATGTCAGCGCTCTATTTCCCTGTGCCACTGTCGGCGATGGCAGCTGATATTCGTTTTGCCGATTTCGACCCAGGTGAAACTTTGATTCTTGGCGATGGAGTTACGGTGCGAACCGCGCCCCTCAATCACCCGGGTGGCTGCACCGGCTACCGTCTCGAATGGAGGGGCAAGAGCCTCGCCTACATAACCGACAACGAAGTGCGGCCAGGCTCGGACGATCCTGCACTTGCAGTGATGCAGGACGTCGATCTCGTTCTTTTTGATGCTGCCTACACAGAAGCAGACGAAGGTCGCAAGGGATGGAGCCACTCCACCTGGCAAGACGGAGTGCGGCTTGCGAGAGTTGCTGGTGCAAAGAAGCTCGTCCTGATCCACCACGATGCGGCGCATGACGACGCGATCATGGATAGGATCGAGCGGGAAGCTCAAGACAGGTGGCCCCACGCGTCGGCCGCACGAGAGAGCGCGAACATTGTCCTGTAGCCGCTTATCCAAGTCGGATTTTTGCACTCACCCATGCGCCAGTTTTCGCGCATGACGGCGCGGAGAGCTTCCGAAGCGTTCGCGATAGGCAGCGATGAAGTTGTTCGCATGCCCGTAGCCCACATGGAAGGCGATCTGCTTGAGAGGCATGTCCGTTTCCTCAAGCATCGTACGTGCGGCGGAGAGGCGGGCTTCACGCAGATAACCGAACATCGTCGATCCGTAGCTCTCGCGAAAGCCTTGCGTCAGCCGTCGCTGGCTCAGGCCTGCCGCCTCCGCAAGTTCCGAAAGCGAAGGCGGTTGGGCCAGGTTGGAGGAGAGTATCTGTGCTGCGCGCGCAACGGCCTCGCGCTCACGCACGCTGAGGCTCTCCTCACTGTCTCTCGCCTCGTCAAATGCGAGTGTCGGCGTGTGCAGTGCCAATATCTCCAGAAGCTTGCCCCAGCGATAGATATCGCTCCCGTGGCCGGCAATGGGCGGTGTCGCCAGAAGGTTGAGATTCGCGGCCAATAGGTCCGGCGTACGGCGCAGTGCGGGTCGCTCGAGTTCCAGCGTATGTGCCGGAAGATTGGTCAGCCGCGCCAGGCAGGAAACCGCAGCCCGGTAACCTGCGATCAATGTGCGTGTCCTTGCCGGAAAGTGCATATGCACCGCGCCCGGGCCATGACTGTGCCAACCGAAACCTGCGTCGAGCCGAAGTGGGCCAAGGGACACGTGACCGGTAAGCGCAAAGAGACATGCAAGCGAGGCTTCCTGAGCGCCGCACAAGAGGTCTAGTCTTCCGTCCTGGTCCGCTTCGACGAGGATGATGTAGAGTTCAAGTCCTTCGAATTTGCATCCGTGATGCACAAGCCCGGTAACCCCGTCAGCGGAACGGATCTGATGGTACGGAGAAAAAGCCGCCGAACCATCGAGCGTCAGGGCGTCAATCCGCATCGACCGATCTCCGAATGCAACGTGAAGACACAAACCGCCGTCGACAACTGAGGTGGGTTCTGATGTTCCCGTTACGGCTGGAGAACCTTTGAGGTGAAAGGGCAACGCTTTGCAACAATTAGGTTTTTTCGAATGCGCGAATTGTCTGGAGATGCCACGGAACCGGCAATCCGTGCCAAACATCGGCGATGTGCTTGTGGTCTCGTGGCTGGCAAGAAAGCAGGATTGACTGTTTGGTCCGCCGAAATAAGGGGCGGTTTCAGCTGAACGAAGCACCCGACGAATGTCGAGCGAACGACTGAAGATTGAGGCACCAAGCCATCGGCATCGCACAGAAAATTGCCGCCAGCATACTGCGCGAGCATTTGCCGAGCATAGGCCGACACAGTGAAGTCCTGCGCCGATGGCGCGTCCTGGAAGGAGCGGCCCGTCAAGCGACACGAACGATATCCCTTCAATGCGGCTCTTACGCGTTCGCCACTGTAACCATGCGATTGGCGACCGTCAGGCGATCAGCGAGGGTGCGGGCGAAGAGCCGATGGGCAAGAACGGCCAGTTCCGGGTCGTTCTTCTCCAGAGCCTTGAGCGTTTTCCGGGTCAGTCTGAAAAGGATCGCTTCCCTTTCAATAAACACGTCGGCGGTGCGGGTTCCGCCGAGATAGAAGGAGATTTCGCCGAGCACGGCCCCGGATGTCATGCTGCGCAGGCGCAGGATTTGTCCGTCGGGCAGGGTGAGCTGTACCCGTACCGCGCCACGCCCCAGCAGGAAGATGTCGTCTGCCTCATCTCCGGCCGTGATCAGCCGTTCTCCCACCTTCCGTTCGAGGCGCTCCATAGCCGCGATGAGCGCGGCAAGCCTTGGATGATGGCCGAGTGCCTTGACAAACTGGGCGGCGACATCGCTCTCGCCATGTTCGTGGCATTCGGCCGTGATCAACCGCTCTTCGCAATCTTCGAGCGCGTGGTCCAGATCGACGGCGAACGTCACGCTGCCGGTACCCGGACTGGACCTCAGGGCAGGGCCGAGCATGGTCTTCACCGCCGGCGGAAGTGACGAGAGAGTGACCGAAATCCCTTCGGCCGCCAGCAGGCTGAAGATCCGCGAAAAGCCGGCAACCGCGGCAGAGTCCGTCCCGCAGATGCGTCGGAAGTCGAGGATCAGGAAGCGGGGCGGCGGATCGTCGTCGATACGCTGCTTCACGGCATCGGCCACCTGTCCCATCGTCCCGAAGAAGAGATAGTTATGGAGTTCCAGGATGTGGATGAGATCGCCGTTCTCGTCGAGAATGCGGTTTGCCAGGTGCGAACGGTCGGTGCGGCTGCGCCGATCCCGTCCGCTCGCGGCAAGGCGGACGACGGGGAGCCGGGCATAGGTGTAGACGAAGGTTGCCAGCGAGGCGGCAAGTCCCACCGCCATGCCGGCCATGAAGCCAAAGGCCATCATCGATGCGACGATCGAAAGCACCACGGCCCACTCCAGCCGGGGCAGCGCCCTTCGCGTCGCGACCGCCCAGTCATGGAGGAGTTCCGAGCCGAGCATGATCATCAGTCCGGCGGCGACGAAGAGCGGGATGCCGGCGGCAAGCGCGGTGGCGAAGGGGAGAGCGAGCGCCATGATGGCCGCGGTTGCAAGGCCGGCGGATCGATCCGTGACCCCCAACCGGCGCGCCAGCAGCGTCATGCCGAGGCCGGTGAAGCCCGAGGCGCCGCTGATGAGGCCGACGGCCACGTTCGCCTGGCCAGCGACGCGTAGTTCGGCATTCGCGTCGATGTCGCGACCGACGGCGGCCTCAAGGCCGCTCGTATTGAGAAGCATGCCGGTCATCGAGATGAGCGGGAGCGAAACGAGCATCGGCGCGACCGACAGCACGGCCGACCAGTCTGCGGCCGAGGCGATCCAGAGCGGAGAGGGCAGGGCAAGGCCGCCGGAGTCCGAGATCGCCGGCAGCCATCCCGACGCGCGTGCCGTTTCGATCGGCATGCCGGCCAGAAAAAGGGCGCCATAGAAGAGGGCGATGGCGGCCAGCATGACGGTCGGCGCCGCGATCGGGCTCGGCAAAAGACGAAGGGTGGCGGCCAGCGCCACGGCAAAGATCAGCGCCGGGACGAGGATGCAGAGAGCCGAGGGATCGGCGAGGGACTGGAGGATCCTTGATGGATCGGTACCGGGGCCGATCATCACCAGCGCGCCATCGATCAGCAGCCAGCCGGAGCCGGCGAGGAAGCCCGCCACGACCGGGTAGGGCAGGAAGCGCACCAACGCGCCGAAGCGGAAGCGGCCGGAGAGGTAGAAGATGGAGCCCGTCGCCAGTGTGCTGACAGCCAGGATTGCGAAAGCCGTGGCGATCTTCTCCTCCGGACCGGCGGCGATCATCGATCCGGTCGCGGCCGCCACAGCCGAGGCAAGTATGGCGATGCTGGTCTCCTGGACCTGCGCCACGCTGGTGGGCAATCGGCTGAATAGCGACACGTAGACCGCGAGGATCACGCAGCTTAAGAGCATGACGCTGACGCCGGCTCCGAAGCCGGCGGCAAGCGTGCCGGAGAAGACGAGCGCTGCGAAGGCAACGCTCGTGCCGAGGCCGTCGATACCGGCAACCAGGCCGAACATGACTGAGGATATGGGCTTTCCGGTCACGGCGCTCACCTTCGCCCTTGCGGCCTTCAACATTATTCGACTTGCCAAATTGAGAGGATCGACGGGCGAAGTGTGTCTTGCGAAAGGCAGGTGCCCATGGTGACCCACGCCTTGCCGCGATCAGCGCGCACCCGACTGCGAAGATCACACCCATCGCCACGGTTTGCGGTGGCGCAGTGCGATCTTCAGCTGTGGGCTGAATGCCGGCGCGCTTAGCTTACTTGCACGGAGCGTTCTCCTTTTTGGCGCGTTCCCATTGTTCCCAGGCCGATTCGATACCGCCCGAGACGAGTTCCAGCTCGAAGTCCTGAAGTTCTTCGCCTCCAGCGGCTTTGCCGATGAGGCTGCCGAGATCGGCAAGACCGGCCTTGACCTGTGAGGCATCCAACATGATGTTCCGGGCCCCAGCCTCATCCAGGATCAACTCGATCAGTTGGGCTTCGTTTGACGCAGTTGCGAGACGGCCAAGTGCCTCTGCGTCCTTGCGAAGAGTGGAATAAAATTCGATTGCTTGGATATCGCTCATAGTATCTTTCCTCAGGATCCAGGGTTATCCGGCGCCGCCTCGCGATGCCGAGACGTGCCGTTTTCGATGTCCCGATCTTCGGGGAAAGCAGTCATTCATGAAAGCGTGCGGCGCTATGGCAAGTACGGCAGCGGCTATGAATTCCGGTACGCGGGAGACGGGTTCATACCTGCATCGACGATTTTATGGTTTGCGAAAGGGCCGCATCGGCGTCCCATCCCAGTGGCTTTGAGGGGCTCACGTCTGTAGGGAGACCGGCTCTGCCGGGGTGCTCACGCAATCGACAGCATAGTTGCGCGGATATGCGCTCTCGCGTCGCTTCTCCCGTTCAAGTCCTCCTGCGCCTGCCCGTAGGCCACGGAAATGGCGCGGAACTTGATAGCCTGCCAATGGACATAGTCCCGGAGCAGGGTTTGGGAGACGAACAAGTCGCCACGATTGCCAGGAAGGCTCCAGACGAGAAGTCCCTCCGATTTTGCCCGGGAAAATACCCTTTGCACATGGCCGCGCGACAGGGTGTGTCGGGTCGAGATGTCACTTGCAGGGAGCGGTCCGAGACAGACCTGTTGATCAATGCCCTCAAGGCTGGCCGGCATCCGGCAGATGAGCTCATGCAGGATATTGCTTCCCGATTCCGTGCGGACGAAGAGGTTGACGCTCGCTGGCGGCTGTGCCCAATCCGGGTGAAAAACAAGGGACCGAACAGTCAGAGGATGGATGCGCGCAAGCAGGCGCTGGTCGCTGCCTAGACTGGAGGCCCGATCACCTCCATCGAGCCGGTCGAGGGCCGAAAGATGGCTTGCCAGCCATTGGCCAATCATCGTCTCGCCATATGCGCTCAACTGCACTGGCCTGACGCGCCTGTCCCGGCATTCCTGCGGGACAAGCAAGCCGTAGGCCGCCATTTCGGCCAGATGGGCCGTAAGCGTGTTCTTGCTGAAGGGCAGCTCTGCCGCAAAGAATTCGATGAGCGCCCCGGCCGTAAGAGGCGGACGCGTTTCATCGTGCTTTCGCTCAAAATGAAGGGCAACGATTGCTTGCGTGATCAGCCACTTCTGCATGCTGGCGACGTAGCGCACCACCCTTGGCGCGACATCGTGCATCGCGAGCAGCTCCTTGGCCGCATCCCGCAAGACGGCAAAGAATGCGGCCCCGCCACTCGAAGTCATCGGACTGAAATCGTCTTGCGATCCTAAAGGCATGGTTGTGTCTGTCGCACCGCAGGTTATGGCATCCCCGGCATCACTACCCACCCAGTCTTGCCTCAGTATGTCGCCGCGTCGCCCGGGTGACTCAATTTTGGGTGCACCCACCCGCAGTCTGCTTCTCCTGTTGATCACGATCTTCCCCTGTCGCTATCAGTGACCAGTTTTTGGGGGAAGCATCATGAAATCAATTCTCTGTCGCCTGCGCGCGGTCTGAACGACCGCCCTACCGAGGTCGGCTGTTGGCTGTTTCTTAGGAGGCTTCCAACCGGCAGACCGAACTTGCCCGTCCAGAATTCAAGCGCGTCCCATGACGATGTCATGGGGAGGGCTGCCCTCGTCCGTCGATTGATCCGGCAACAACGCCCCCTCGAGGCAAAATCGAATGTTCAACAGCCTGCCGTGTGCCACCGCTTTCGCCGATGCCGCCCTGCCGATGATGGTTTTCAGACTATTGCAGCTGTGTTTCCGCGCGCCACGGGCATTGCGGATGCTTGTCGTGGGTGTGGCTGTGATGTGCGGGTCGGCAGGCGGGGCGATGGCTGCTCCGTGCACGCCGAGCATTTCCTTTTCGAGCGTCGGTTTGATGGTCGCAAAAAACTTCAACTCCTGTGATGTCGTCTTTAACGACACTCCCCCGATCTGGGCCGGACCGTACAAAGTCCAAGGAACGCATACGGACTATCAGCCTCCGGTCGGGATTGTGGACGACGGTACGTTCCGCAACCCCAAGCCTGACGACCCGGTTGGTACAGCAATTGCAAGTTACGGCTTCACTTTCGACTCGTCCACCGGCACCGACACAATCAGGCTGCTCGAAATCCTAAACCCGGTCGCGACATCGGACACGATCGTGCTTTATAGTCACGACGCGGGCGGAGCACCGCACGACGGGAGCGTCGTGAGAGCCCCCCAGACCAACACAATCTCAGTCACTCTGCCGAACGCCTTCCCGACCATCAGCAGCGTCAGCCCCACAACCGGCTCGCCAACAGGCGGAACCTCGGTGACCATCACGGGGTCTGGATTTACTGGCGCCACATCCGTCAAGTTCGGCAGCGCCTCTGCGACAAGCTTCACCGTCGACAGCGCCACCCAGATCACGGCGGTCGCGCCGGCAGGAGCGGCTGGTCCCGCGGACATTGTGGTTACGACGGGCAGCGGGACGGTGACGCTTGCAAGCGGCTTCAACTATCTGGTTGTCCCGCCCGGCGCGCCGACGATTGGAACGGTAACGCCGCTCGATCCGGAAGCGGCCTATGTCTATTTCACGCCGCCGGCCGACACCGGCGGCGGGACGATCACCGAATACGTTGTAACGTCCAGCCCGCACGGCAAGACCGGTGTCGGCACGCAAAGCCCGATCGTGGTCCCCGGGCTGTGGAACGGGACATCTTACACCTTCACGGTGAGGGCAAAGAACGCGGCGGGGGCTGGTCCGGCGTCAGCGGCATCGCAGGCTGTCACGCCGAAAAGCTATCACTTTATCGCCTTCAATCCGGGGCCCCAGACTTTTGGCACGACGCCGATTCTGTCGGCGACGAACACTTCAGGAATGCCGGTGGTCTTCAGTTCGACGACACCGGACATATGCACGGTGACGTCGTATGGCGAGCTGACGTTCCATTCCGCGGGTACCTGCACGATCAACGCGGACGCAGAGGGCAATGAGGCCTATCATCCGGCGCAGGTCACGCGATCGTTCGCTGTCAATCCGGCCTTGCCCGGCGCGCCGACGATTGGAACGGTAACGCCGCTCGATCCGGAAGCGGCCTATGTCTATTTCACGCCGCCGGCCGACACCGGCGGCGGGACGATCACCGAATACGTTGTAACGTCCAGTCCACACGGCAAGACCGGTGTCGGCACGCAAAGCCCGATCGTGGTCCCCGGGCTGTGGAACGGGACATCTTACACCTTCACGGTGAGGGCAAAGAACGCGGCGGGGGCTGGTCCGGCGTCAGCGGCATCGCAGGCTGTCACGCCGAAAAGCTATCACTTTATCGCCTTCAATCCGGGGCCCCAGACTTTTGGCACGACGCCGATTCTGTCGGCGACGAACACTTCAGGAATGCCGGTGGTCTTCAGTTCGACGACACCGGACATATGCACGGTGACGTCGTATGGCGAGCTGACGTTCCATTCCGCGGGTACCTGCACGATCAACGCGGACGCAGAGGGCAATGAGGCCTATCATCCGGCGCAGGTCACGCGATCGTTCGCTGTCAATCCGGCCTTGCCCGGCGCGCCGACGATCGGCGCAGCGACGGCGGGTGATACGCAGGCCAACGTCAGCTTCATAGCGCCGGCCTACACCGGCGGCGCGCCGGTAACCTATATTGTAACGGCGAACCCAGGTGGGGCGACCGGAACCGGTGCATCAAGTCCCGTCACTGTCGCCGGACTGACAAATGGTGTCGCCTACACCTTTACCGTCACGGCGACCAACGCAGTTGGAACGGGCGGCGCATCGGCAGCGTCGAATTCGATCACGCCGGCGGCAGCCCAGACCATTACCTTCGTCAATCCCGGCGGGCAGGATTTTGGCACCATGCCGATCCTGACGGCGACGTCGGACTCAGGGCTGCTACCGACCTTCACGTCCAGCACGGAGGACGTCTGTACGATCACCAGCATCGGGCAATTGACCTTTGCCTCCGTGGGCACCTGCACGATCAATGCCAACCAGCAGGGCAACGCGGCCTATCTTCCAGCGGCAGAGGTTAGCCATTCCTTCGCGGTCCAGCCGGTGATACCCGGTGCTCCACTCATTGGAAGCGCGACGGCTGGTGACACGCAGGCCACGATCACGTTCACGCCACCCGCATCCGATGGCGGGTCAGCGGTCATCGACTACATCGTGACGGTCAATCCGGGCGGCGCAACCTTCACTGGTCCATCCAGTCCCATCACCGCCACCGCATTGACAAACGGTACGGCCTACACCTTCACCGTCGCCGCGACCACCGCGGCCGGGACGGGGGCGCCTTCCGCGGCGTCGAACGCGGTGACACCGGTGGCGGCGCAGTTCATCACCTTCGCAAATCCCGGCTCGCAGACGGTCGGAATTGTCTCGACATTGACCGCGACGACCAGTTCCGGCCTGACGCCCGTGTTCACCTCGAGTACGCCTGGCGTTTGCGCCATCACCGGGAGTGCGACGTTGACACCGGTTGCCGTTGGTACCTGCACGATCAGCGTCGACCAACCCGGCAACGCGGCCTATCTTGCCGCGCCGACCGTCACCCAGTCCTTTGCCATCAACCCGCCGCTTCCAACTGCCGGTAACGTCTCCGCAACGGTCGCAGCAAACTCGACGGCCAATCCGATCACGCTTTCGCTCTCCGGTGGCGCGGCCGACAGTGTTGCGGTCACAGCCGCTCCGTCGCATGGAACCGCGACCGCTTCCGGCACGGCAATCAGCTATGCGCCGGATCCCGGCTATTCCGGTGCGGACAGCTTCACCTATACGGCGACGAACGCGACCGGCACCTCGGCGCCGGCGACTGTTACCGTCACGGTCAGCGCGCCGACCTTTGCTTTCACGCCCGCCGCCGGCGCGCTCGGCGCGGGAACGGTCGGCAGCGCCTACAGCCAGTCGATCAGCGCGGCGAACGGAACAGCACCCTACCTTTACGCCATTTCGACCGGTGCTCTGCCTTCGGGTTTGCATTTTGACACGTCGTCCGGCGCGATCACGGGAGCCCCGACGACGGAAGGCACCTATGGTTTCACGATCGCGGCAACCGATGCGCACGGGGCCATCGGTGCGGCCAGCTATACACTCTCGATCGGCCGGCAGGTTCCTGCCGTCGGCAACGTCTCCACAACGGTCGCAGCAAACTCGACAGCCAATCTGGTCACGCTCTCGCTTTCCGGTGGCGTGGCCGACAGTGTCGCGGTCGCCGCCGCCCCGTCGCATGGGACAGCTACCGCTTCCGGCATGGCGATCAGCTATACGCCGGATCCTGACTATTCCGGTGTGGACAGCTTCACCTATACGGCGACGAACACGACCGGCGCTTCGGCGCCGGCAACAGTGAATATCACCGTCGTGGCGCCGAAGCTCATTTTCTCGCCATCGGGCGGCGATCTGCCTGACGCCATGGCCGGAGAAGCCTATTCGGCGATGGTGACCGCCAAGGGAGGCCAGGGTGGCATTCTCTACAGCCACACGCGCGGAGACCTGCCGAGGGGCATGGTACTGAACGTGTCCACGGGTGAGCTTACCGGCCCGCTGCCCGCTGACGCGGAAGTCAAAACCTACAGTTTTGCGATCGCAGCGCGCGATCCGACGGGCAATACCGGAGAGGCGAGTTATCGCCTGGCCGTCAAGGCGCGGGGTGTGACTGTGACAAACCGGTCCTACACGCTGCAGGAAGGTGAAGCTCCGCGGAACGTCTACCTGAACGCAGGCGCCACAGGCGGACCGTTCAACGGCGCCGGGATCGCCTTTGTCAGGCCTTCCAATGCCGGCAAGGCCGAGATCATTGAAGGCGAGCTTGCGGCAAGCGGGAGCTTCGTACCGGTCGGCTACTACCTGAAGTTCACACCCAATCCCGGCTTCTTCGGGACGGCGGTCGTCGGATACAGGCTGGAAAGCGCGCTTGGCGCATCCAATACCGGCACGATCAGCTACGCGATTGTGCACAATGGCGATAAGGTCGCAGCGGAGATCGACGGGCTGGTGCGAGACTTCGTGCGAACACGGCAGAATCTTCTGTCGGCAGCGATTGAGGTGCCGGGCCTGATCGAGCGTCGCAAGATGGGCCGAGCGGGCAGCGACCCGATCTCGACCAGTATGTCGCCCTCAGAAGACGGAATGACTCTCGGCTTTTCGACCAGTCTGGCCCAACTTCGTTCTGCCGATGAGGCAGGAGAGGGGGGCGATGGCGCGGCGGCAGTGTCGCCGTTCAATGCTTGGATCGACGGAACTGTGGCGGTGCACAAACGTGATGAGAATGGCGGACGCTGGGGTAGTTTCGGTCTCATCTCTGCCGGCGCCGACTATCTGCTGTCGGAGAAGGCGCTGGTCGGCCTGTCGTTCCACTTTGATCGCATAACCGATCCGACCGACGTCGCTGCCGAACTGACCGGTAACGGCTGGCTGGCGGGCCCCTATGCCTCTTTCGAGCTCGGCTCCGGTGTGTTCCTCGATACCAGCCTGCTTTACGGCGGTTCCTGGAACGACGTCGACACGAAGTATTTCGACGGCTCGTTCGAAACGCGCCGGGTCATGTGGGACACGAAGCTGCAGGGGCATTGGCAACTCGGGGACGCGACCGTGCTGACGCCTGCGCTGCGCGCCGTCTTCCTCAACGAAGAAGTCGACGACTACAGCGTTTCGAATGACGACGGTAGCAGAGTCGATCTGCAAGGGTTCACACAGGATCAATTGCGGTTCAGCATCGGGGCGGAACTGGAGCGGTCTTACCAACTCGATAACGGCATGATGCTGACCCCCCGCCTCGGCGGCACGGCCGGATTTGCAGCATTGGACAGCAGCGGCGCGTTCGGAACAGTCAGTGCCGGATTGAACCTCTCCAACAACCTCAACTGGGATTTCGACCTCTCGCTGCTTTATGGCATTGAGAGCAAGGGAGAGCAGACGATTGGAGCGAAGGCCGGTGTGCAGGTGCGTTTTTGATGCTTGGCGTGGCCGCGGTCGGTTAATGCAGCGCGCAGTGGAACGCGCCGCCGCTCGACAAGGCTATACATACGCTTCGTGACAGGTTTGACCTATCGTCGCTCGAAAGGTCCCTTTACTGGCATGGCGATCTAGATTGCAACTTACTCGTGGACTCCGGCGACCGGTCGCGACCAGGAAAACCAAGCTGGCAAGGAATCACTTTCTCGCCGGTTCATCACGGGGGCTCAGCGTTCATCCTCCTGGCACACGATAGGCACACCTATCTCGGCCCCGCAGTCGCCTTTCGGGGCCGCTTTTTTTGGGGGCACGGCCGGAACCAATCCCCGATAACAAGCGTTCCAACCTGAGCCGGCCTCGTTTCCCCCATCTGGGTCGGGCCCAGGCTTCACAAATATCCCCCAGTAAAGTCTCCTCGATAAGGGCCTCTGGCCTCGTCGCGCGAGAGCATTTTTTGCTCGTTTCGGACCTGATACTCCGGAGCGAAAAGGGAGGTTCTGATATAGACGACGATCTAATCTCACCGAACTCCGCGATGACGACCTTCTGATGCTCTATCTGGCCGCAGCCGCTCTCTCGCCCGCCGGTGCGTGATCGGAAGACCCTATCTGGCTGAAGATCGAGGAAGAGGCGCGCCGACGCGGGTGGACCGAAACAACCCTCCGGTAGAAACGCGCGGTCGCTGAATCCTTGAGGCTTGGATCGGCTTTGGGGAACCTTTCGCACGCGTCCGCGTTCGGAGTTTGCTGATGATCTAGGATCCCTCCGGATCAAGGTAGAGAGCCCCATTTCGGTGCCGTCGGAGGTGGGGCTCCTCTTGTGCTCGAATCACGGGCCCAACGCTTTTCATTGGAACTCCATGCGTCCGCCTGCGGTTAATAGCCTGCTCCGAGGTTCTACAGTTTGCCCTGTGGAGCGCATAGGAATTGCCCCCTAAAGCCCCAGCCAATTCTTTCTTGGTTCGCGTAGGCTGCCGTCTGCATGGAACCAGTCGCGGGAACAGCGGTTGACCATGCGAGCCCGAATTTTTCGTCTCTTCTCCATGGAGGGCCTGTAGTACCTCTGCATTGGCCCCGCCAATTTTTTGGGCAAGCGCCCCCGGACTTAAGTCTTACGCCCCTCCGCAAAGGTCCTAATCCGTTGTGAGATCTCACGTCCTCTGCCATTACTGGTTGAGTATCACCGGTTTAATGTGATCTCGACGATGACATCGAAAGAAATTCCGGATTTCGTGAATGAGTTGATCGCGGCTGGGTGCGACATCACAGCAGTTGGCCACGGGATGTACGTGATAGGCGAGGTGACGGGTTCCGCAAAAGAACATGTCCATCGGATAACAGAGAGATACGGGGATCGTGACCCACTCAGGCTGGAGATTATCGCCTACCTCTGGTCAGTCGGTCGATACATAGAGCTTGCGTCCGAGACTACACGACATTGATGACCGGATCGGTTTGCATCATAGCCATTCCGCCCTGGTGGAAGGTTTTTGCGAATCGTCCGGAACATTTCATGCCGCAGCGGGTTGGCTCGGTGTCGAAGATGAGTCATCTCGACGGGGATCACGCCGAGCCTCAATGGTTTCCTGCCGAGGCTCGGTCGCCCAAAAGCGGGCTCCGTTAAATCAGCCGGTAGCACTCACCCCTTCCCAGTGATCACGGGCACTATGCGCCTGATGGCCTCGGCGAAACTCACGCCGAGGGCCATAGCAGAGATGCCTGTGACTCCGAGCGCTCCGATGCCCATAAGTTTCCCGCGCTTGACTTCGTCGGTCACTGGCTTCATTTCCGCGACGTCTGCTCCGACGGCGACCGCCAGGAGGCGCGCGCCTCGCTTAGGCGAGGAACGTTGTTCTATTTATGGGATATTTCCTTTTGCTTCTGCAGGCATCGCCTGAGTAACGTTGAAGCGGCTGCTTGCCCCGCGCCATCCTCCGCACAAGCCTCAGCCGATTTCGCACCCCAAAATCATTCGAAATCACTCGTTTGAGGTATGGCGATCGTCCCGACGCGGCCAAGAAGGTGAAGGGGCCCTGTCCTCTCTGAGAGAATTCGGACACCCACAAAATGATTGAACCTTCGCAGGGGGCGGAGGCTCAATCGAGGTGCGATTCTCTTGAAATTGAGGAACTGCGCGGCAATAAAATCAGCACGAATCTCTTCTCTTGCGTGTGCTTTTCGCAACGCCGTGCAGTGCAAGCGATCGTGTCCACGTAGGTGGTGTAGCTGGCGGCTGATTGCCGTGCTTTCCGCCCCAGGTCGGAGCGATTATCAGCGGGCCACAGCGGGCAAGCTGATTTGGGGATCATCGCTCATTTGAGCCATGGTCTCAAGGGTCAGGTATCTGCCTCGCTGGACGGTCCACTCATCGTTCGCCTCCATGAGCAATGCGCCGACGAGACGGACGATGGCTTCATCGTTGGGAAAGATGCCGACGACCTCGGTGCGGCGTTTGATTTCGCCGTTGAGACGCTCAATCGGATTCGTCGAGTGCAACTTCGCCCGGTGCTCTTTCGGAAAGGTCATGTAGGCGAGCACATCGTCTTCAGCGTCATCCATGATCATGGCGAGCTTCGGCACTTTTGGTCTGATCTGGTCGGCGACGCTGCGCCATTGAGCGCTGGCCGCCTCCGGCGTCTCCTGGGCAAAGGCTGTAGCGATGAAGGCGGAAACAACTCGCCTCCCGCTCTTTCCGGCATGTGCCAGCACATTCCTCATGAAGTGAACGCGGCACCGCTGCCATGTGGCGTTGAGAACCTTGGAAACGGCAGCTTTGATGCCCTCATGCGCATCGGAGACAACCAGCTTCACCCCACGTAGACCTCGCCGTGTCAGCCGACGCAAAAACTCCGTCCAGATTGGCTCAGCTTCCGATGTGCCGACTTCCATACCCAGGACTTCGCGCCGACCGTCGCTGTTGACGCCGACCGCGATGATGACGGCGACTGAGACGATCCGGCCGCCACGGCGGACCTTGAGGTAGGTCGCGTCCACCCAAACATATGGCCATTCGCCTTCAATGGGGCGGTCAAGGAACGCCTTCACCTTGACGTCGATCTCCTCGCACAGCCGCGACACCTGGCTTTTGGAGATGCCGCTCATCCCCATGGCTTTGACCAGATCATCGACCGAGCGCGTCGATATTCCTTGGATATACAACTCCTGGATAACAGCCGTCAGAGCCTTCTCGGCCATGCGGCGCGGTTCGAGGAAGCTTGGAAAGTAGCTGCCCTTGCGCAGCTTCGGAATGCGAAGCTCGACCGTGCCAGCTCGCGTCTCCCAATCGCGGTCACGATAGCCGTTGCGCTGTGCAAGCCGCATCGGGTTCTTCTCCCCGAACCCTGCACCCGTAGCTGAGCTGACCTCCAGCTCCATCAGCCGTTCAGCGGCAAAGCCGATCATCTCGCGCAACAAATCGGCATCAGCGCTCTTCTCAACGAGCGAACGCACGTTCATCATGTCAGTGGTCATCAGTGATCTTTCCGTCAGGTTGTGTCTTGAACAACCCGACCCTAGCGGAAAACACTGATGGCCGCCCGCACAGCCCCTCACTCGCTACAGCGCGATTGGGGGCGCGCTCGCGAGCGGCTGTGCTACCGCCGAACTACACCACTCGGTGGGACACGATCGTGCAAGCTCGCTCGTATTGCATTGCGGTGGGGCGTTCGGCAGCTGGCTGAAGCGGCGCAGGTGTCAACGCAGACGATAAGTCGCTTAGAGAGGGGCGAACAACTGTGGGGAGGTACATTAAACGGCATAGCGCAGGTATTTGAGGCTGCGGGAATCGAGTTCATTTCGGACGATGATGGCGGCTTCGGGATAAAGATCAACAAGCCGAATTTACCGCCCTCCGCACGATAGCTATCGCGTCCGCAATGGTCGCTTGGATCAACATCGGCAACCGCCATGAAACATTGAGAACAGGTCGCGGCTGGCCATCTTGTACGCGCCTGGAGGCTTCCTATCTCAGTGGCCATCCTCGACATGGAGCCCCGAGATGGACCAGGTGGCAACGAACGCAGTTTCAGATCTCGAGATCGAAATCTTTCCGCCCACGCGCGACAAACGAGACGCGCAAGCGACGGCGGTTTGCATCTGTTGTCAAAAAAAGCGCCTGGCCTCACGAATGGATGCAGACGGTTGCGGCATATGCGAGGAGTGCCTCGCGCCGTGAGGCGGGATCGACTGCGATGGCGGGTTGTGCTCTTAGGCTCCCCTGACGTTTTCGGCCCTCGATTTTCCGGTCTTCGGTCTTGCCCGACGTCGTAGCTGTCCTTTTGACCATCGTGAAGCGGACCTGCGCCATTGACCGCGGACACGTGTACAAACACGTCGGTCCCGCCGTTCTACGGTGAGATGAAGCCGTAACCCTTGTCGTGATTGAAAAACTTAACCGTACCGATTGTCATCATCATCCTCGTTGGCTCTAGGGTTTCCGCAATGCTGCGGAGCCTATTCAACGCATTCAGCTCCTGCAATCACGCAAGTGGGTGAAGTTGCGGCGGGCTAGCACCGCAGTCGAGCTCCCTTCCTTTTCGGCTCAACCGGGATGCCCTCAGTCGCGCGCATCCCTTGATGTTGCGGCTGGAGCCGCAGGATTTGACATGAAGGGGAGGGGCCGGGAGGGCGCTGTCCCTTCGCCACTTCAAGCACCTGCCGCCCAGCTTCCTCCACTCCACTGCCGTTTCGACCCGTGCAGCCGGTTACCCGCGCAGGCGCATTAACCCCAATCCCCCGCTGGTCCGCCCGAGCTCGGGAAGCAGGAGCGAAAGGCTCCCGCTTCGCGAGGTTAAGGGAAAGGGCAAGGACATGGCCAAGGCAAACGCAACGGCTACTACCAGCAGCAGCGATATCTATGAACGCATCACCCAGCGCATCATCGAGCAGCTAGAGGCCGGTGAGCGAGTCTTGCGGGGGGCGGGAACGTGTCAGCTGAGGAAGCTTTTGGGATCCCTTAAGCAGCGACGTCGCCGATCAGTGAGCCAGCGGAATGTTCCATTCCTTCGCTTCCAGGAGCCATGTGCTGCTCGGCCCACCTTCTCTCTAAGCGCCCTGCCGGGCCGCTGTCGCACCTCCCTGGCACACAGCTTGCTTAATGCGTTGGAGCTACTGAGGCGGTCGTTGTCGGCAGCCCCACTGCACGGCAACGGGGGGAGTGGAGCGGGCCTTCCTGCAACAACCCGATGCCCTATACGCTGCCTGGGGGAATGCATAACGAGTCCCTATCTGTGTGTACATGTAGTTATCTTCGACAATCGTCGCGGGCCCCTTCATCAGGCTGTCTATGTGCACGTATTATTTGTTGCGCGTCTCGGCAAACAACCGGAGAGAACGACGTTGGTCGATTGTTGCAGCCACGCTCGTATCCTCTGGGTTGCCATGGGTTGCTGCCAGGACACGATTCGAGAAACGTGAGTTGCCGGTCACCTCGGGTCCGAGCCAATCGGGGAGCACTGGATTGTCGGCGTGGTCCAACAATTCAACTTCTGCAATAACGAGGCCGCGATGTCGGCCGGAATACACATCCACCTCCCAGGTGTGGCCTTGATGTTCCACTTCGAAGCGCGCTTTTTCGATGGCGCCTGGTGCGTACTGAAACATCTCCTTTGCGTCGGCGTAGGGGATGTCGTATTCGAACTCCTCGCGTCTGCCTTGACCGCTTCTAATTTTTACCGTCAACTTAGCTGTCTGGGCATCGATCGTCCTAACCCGCACGGTTCGGTTTTTCGTCGCCACAAGATAGGCTTGCCGTAAGACAGACCCTTCTGAAGCGTGCTCCCGCCAGCGATCGTCAAGCACGAGGAACTTTCGCTCAATTTCTGCGGTCATGGCTGCCTCATTGATGAAGGTGCCGTTACATTAGCTCCAGATTTTCGGAGCTTGCTTATCTCTACTTCAACGTTGCGCCTTCGTTGTCCGTCCGCATTGATCCCCGTCAAAAATGGTCTTGATCCGCAAGATAAGACGCCTGGTCGGCTGTCTGGTTGCGACACTGCAACCTAAAGGGACGGATGTGCCACGGCGGGCTGCCTAAAGGTGACGACGAGCACATTGTTTCTGCCTGTGTCGGAAAAGCATTTCGTTTTTAGCAGTGGCAGCGGTTGGTCGGGGGTGATTGTCGCAGGCGTCGCGCGGCTGATGTCGCGAAACATAGACATTTGTGCATGGGCGCTGAGCAAATCATTGAGGTCGACGGCTGGTGGTCTGTCGTGGCAGTCGTAGCACCTGGGCGGCCTCGTCTTTTGGGTGACAGATGGCGAAAATGGCGCTCCCAAAAGGACGATTGTTGGACATACGTCGAGTTTCGCGTCACGCAACTGTCTACGAAACTCGTGGTGTTCGAGAACTCGTTCGTCGAGGTCATTTAAACCTGGCTCGGCGCCCAGTCCAGAAAGAACCCAACATCGCCTTGGACGCCGACGGGGAGGTTGGCACCGTCACTGTGCGATACTATTGCCCCGCGGCTGCCCGGACTGAAGGCGGGTGCCTTACTCGGTGCGCTACGCTTGCTTATATGGCGTTTGGCACATATCGACGCAGATGTGGACTTTCGACATAGTGGTCGGGCCGCTTCTGACGTTTCCCCAATTCCGGTTCAACGAACTTCACTTTATCGTAGGGGATGACCGAAAGGATGTGCGAGATACAGTTGATGCGCGACCTCTTCTTGTCGTCGGATCGAACAATCCACCACGGGGCGTATTCCGTGTCAGTCATCCGGATCATCTCATCGTAGGCAATGCTGTAGTCCCACCAGCGTTGATAGGATTCGACGTCCATTGGACTGAGCTTCCATTGACGAAGCGGGTCGCCGATGCGCTGACGGAACCGCCGCTCTTGTTCGTCCTCGCTGACATCCAGGAAGTACTTGAGCAGTATGATCCCGCTCTCGACGATCGCAGCTTCGAAACGCGGAGCGAGCTCGAGAAAGCGCCGTGCCATCTCTTCACTGCAGAAGCCCATGACACGTTCGACCCCTGGGCGGTTGTACCAGGAACGATCGAATATGACGACTTCGCCAGCGGCAGGCAGGTGCGGTATGTAACGCTGCATGTAAATCTGGCTTTTCTCCCGATCGGTCGGCGCCGGCAGGGCAACGACGCGGAATACGCGTGGGCTGACGCGCTCGGTAATGCGTTTGATCACCCCTCCTTTTCCCGCCGCATCGCGCCCCTCGAAAATGATAACAACGCGTGCCTTTGACTTCTTCACCCAAGCCTGCAGATGTGCGATCTCCATCTGCAGCCGATGCAGCTCCTTTCCATAATCGGCAGCCGCTGCGGAGCCCCTTACTTCCCCGAAGGGCGCGGTTTCGAGCTTTTCGCGCACTGCCCGGCCGTCTTTCTTCGACCTGTCTTTGTTCTTTCCTTTGCCGTTCTTTGACATGGTTTCATTTCCTCCTTTAACGTGATCCTGTTGCTGAAACAGCCGCTTGACAGGCCAGCGGCGACTGGCGGCGCTAAATGCCTCAGACCTTGCGCGGTGCGAGCCTCATCCCCCTAGGGCTATGGCTATCGCCACCATGACCAGGCCAACCGCAACCATCAAAAACCCAATGCGCAGCGGCGCTCCCGCATGGCGGCCCAGGGCATAACCGGTAACGAATAGCAGACCGATCGCGATCCCATTGGATAGACGCAGAGCGTTTGTGGCGTCGCCTATGACAAAGAAGGGTGCTACGACCGGAAAGGTGAGCAGAAAGACGAGCACGAATACAGCCAAGGCGCCGGCGAAGTCCTGTGCCTGAACTCGAATTCGCGTTTTGTCGGCGGGCAGACTATTCAGATACAGTCGGATCCGCTCGAGGTCGCTGGCTGAGAGCGCTGGCAGGACCAAAGGCGGTAAGGCGCCTGCAATGACCGATCGTGCGATTGATGCGCTCGCTGACGTCTGAACTGCCTCAACGGTTCTTTTTGAAAGTCGGTGCTCTGCTGTCGAACTCATCAAGAACATCACTGCGTCAATAATCCCCCATGCCAGGTTGCAGCTGAGCGCTCCGATGATCATCGCCTTGACATCCGCGCGGCCAGCCTGGGCGACCCCAAGCGAGCCTGTGAATGTCATCACCATGATCAATCCGAAAAGAATCTCAGCTGCGCGGTCGACCGGATTGAGCACGCGTCGGAATGGCCACCCGCTCTTGGGTGTTGCAATGGTATCGATGACTGATTGTCTGCCACCGTCGTTCATTGCGAGCCTCGACCGTCAAAAATGGAGGTAAAGCCATCAGACTTTTAGTTGACTCTACTATGCCTTCGACGGCGCGCGCTTAAATTGATCCTCGTCAATGTCCGGTCTGTGTTTTCGAAATATCTTTTTTAGAAACACGTGTGGCGTCTGTCGGTCTCGTGCGTTGGTCGTGAAGCTGATCGCGGCGGCCGAGACGAGGTCGTACATGGCGCCGTCGATTTCGACTGCCGATACCCGTCCGGCGGTTTCAGTTCAGGAACAAACCAGGTCCTGCCGCTGGAAGCGACAACAATTCAGGTACGTTGAACATGAAGGCAATTGTGCCCAGTTTTCCGTGTTGCCGGGGTATCTGGATCGCCCTTATTGCGGTGGTCGTTTTTTCAGTTACGCCCGAAATCTCGTTGGGAGCAACCAGTCTATCAGTTGGGGAGACGGACCCGCCGCCCGAGAAAGTGCGGCAGTTTCTCGATCTTGCAAACAACCCGGAGGTCAAATCGTGGCTGGAGGGTAAGGTCGCTGTGCCAACTCCGGTCGCGGAAGCTTCGATTGCGGACGTGATCTCCGATTGGGGAGCAGCCGTTAAGGGCAGAGTTGCTGCTGTCGTCGGTGCAATCGATCGAGTGCCAGACGAGATCTCGAGTTCTTCCGCAGTATTTGTGCGTGACGTAAACGCCGGCAGGCCCGGCCTGGTCCTAATCATCTTTGGAGCCTTGCTTGCCGTCGGCTTCGGCGCCGAGCGGCTAATCTTGGGTGTGCTCGCCAGCCGCAACACAGACTGGTCGAGCGCGGATCCGGTTCAGGGGACCATGTCGCGCGCCGTCGCTCTGGTCACATTCTGCTTGGCAACCATTGGTCTTTACCTGTTGCTCGATTGGCCCCCCCTGCTTGGCAAGACGATCCTGCTGCTGCTTGTTGCGTTCATGCTATTTCGATTGATCCACGGCATCGCCCGATTGCTGCTGGCTTTTGACGGCGTTGACGAAGAACCCGCAAATCAGTCATTCGTCTCTCAAGTCGGTACGGTAGCTCGGTTCTGGCTTCGCCGTATCGATCTCGCCGCTGGTCTGACATTGGCCGGCTGGGTTGTTGTGAACGTGATGTCCTTCTTGGGTTTTTCCGCGGAGGTCACAAAGCTCGCCGCATTCGTGTTCGGGTTAGGCATCCTTGGGATCGGGATCGAGGTGGTTTGGCGGCGACCAAGGGTGACTACCTCCGTCATCGTCCGATCTCTGCTGTCTGTGTACATGGTACTTCTTTGGCTTGCTTGGGTCGGCGGACTTCTCGGGCTGTTGTTTGTCGGTATCTATTCTCTGGTCCTACCGGGTGTTATTCGCAGCGTCGGCCGCTTGGCCCAAGCCCTGGCAAGCAGGGCGCAATTGCGCGGCGCTTTAGGGGTCTTGTTGAACGTGGTGATCGTCAGAGGCGCGCGTGCGCTGGTGATCGCCGCAGCTGTGGCATGGCTTGCCTATGCCTGGCGATTCAGTGCAGCAGCTTTGACCGGTAGCGAAGTCGGCAAGGTTGTGGTCAATGGCGCATCGAACGCAATCGTCATCCTCCTCGTGGCCGACTTGTTTTGGCAGTCGTCCAAAGCGCTCATCGCCTACCGCATGGATCTTGCGGAGCATTCCAGCGGTACCGGAGACAATCTAGCCCGAAGTGACAGGTTGCGGACCTTGCTCCCTATTTTTCGCAATACCTTGGCAGTGCTGATCGGCGTGATCGCCATATTGACGATTTTGTCTGGATTGGGCGTGCAGATTGCGCCCCTTCTTGCCGGCGCCGGCATATTTGGTGTTGCTATCGGCTTCGGCTCGCAGACCCTTGTAAAGGATGTCCTCAGCGGGGTCTTCTACATGCTAGACGACGCATTCCGCGTTGGTGAATACATCCAGAGCGGCAGCTACAAGGGAACCGTCGAGTCGTTCAGTCTACGGTCGGTACGATTGAGGCACCACCGCGGACCTATTTTCACCGTCCCGTTCGGAGAACTTGGTGCGGTCGAGAATATGAGCCGAGACTGGGTGATCGACAAAATGACGATCAACGTCACTTATGATTCCGACATCGAGTTGGCCAGCAAGCTCATAAAGAAGATCGGTCAGGAATTGGCCGCGGACCCGGAATTCGCGGCAGACACGTTGCAGCCCTTGAAAATGCAGGGCGTCGATAGCTTCGGGGATTTCGCGATCGTCCTGAGGCTCAAACTCATGACCAAGCCCAACGCACAGTTTGCCATCAAGCGGCGCGCCTTCATGATGATCAAGAAGGTCTTCGATGAAAATGGCATCAAGATCGCCGTGCCTACAGTCCATGTGGAAGGAAGTGGCGAATCTGCGGCTGCGGCCGCCCATCAGGTTCAGCAGTCGGCAAAAGCGGCACAGGTTGCCGAGGCGGCGGGCCAAGCCGTGGCTTGAGTACGTTCGTCAATCTCGTGGGTAACCGCCGCCGGAGGCTCGTCGGTCCAAGGGAGGCCATGTCAAAAGATGAGCTGGAATAAGTTATATGCTCTCAAGAGCTATATGCGTGCCTCCTTGTGGATCATCCCATTTTTTGCGCTCATAGCGCAGCAGGCCTTTTTTCGTGCAGTTCTTACTTCCGAGAGATGGACACCGTGGGTCCCGCCTTGGCCCTTGGGGACCGATGGCACGGTTGCTGCAATGCAGGCGATTATAAGCTTGGCGCTTTCGTTTCTCGTTTTCACGTTCGGCTCACTGCTTGTTGCGATACAAATAGCAAGCGGACAGCTTACGCCGCGGATCATCGCGACCACGCTGCTGCGAGATAATGTTATCCGGTTTACCGTCGGCTTGTTCATCTTTACGCTGCTCTTCGCCATCGGCGCGATAAGTCGCGTGAATGCGTCGGCTCCGGCCTCGATAGTGTGGATCTCCGCGGCCCTTGGCGTCCTCTCGCTGGCAGCATTTCTTTACTTGATTGATTATTCGGCTCGATTGTTGCGCCCCATCAGCATCATTCACAGTGTCGCCGAGCAAGGCTTCACCGTCATCGAGAACGTGTATCCTGAGTGCTGGAAGGAGACCGTGAGCAAACTTCAGGCGCGTGACACGCTTGGAAAGCCAGACGAGGTCGTTTTACATGCCGGTTCGTCCGATATCATTCTTGCTGTCGACGTGAAGTCCCTGCTGATCCAAGCAACCCAGGCGGACGGTGTCGTTGAGCTGGCAGCGCGCGTCGGCGACTTCGTGGCATGTGGCCAGCCTTTGTTTCGGCTATATGGTGGTGCTCGGACAATCCCTGCCAACGACCTTGGGAGTAGCGTAGCGTTTGGGCGTGAGCGAACCATCGAGCAGGACCCAACTTTCGCTTTCAGGGTCATTGTCGATATTGCTACGAAGGCACTCTCAAAAGCGATCAACGATGCGACGACAGCCGTGCTGGCAATCGACCAGCTGCATCGCTTACTGGGCAGCGTTGGCGGACGCGATCTGCGCAATGAATTTCTGTGCGACGGGAGCGGACGCCTGCGTGTGGTGTATCCAACACCGGACTGGGAAGACTTCGTACAGCTCACTTGTCGCGAGATCAGGATTTATGGAGCAGAGAATCTTCAGATCGCGAGGAGGCTTCGTGCCATGATCGACAATCTCGAAAACGTGCTGCCCGAGATCCGGAAACAGGCGCTGCGGGCGGAGCGCGATCTGCTCGACCGGATGATCGACAAGGCCTACCTCCTACCTGAGGACGCTGCTTTGGCACGCATTGCCGATACGCAGGGGTTGGGGGGCTCTGTGGAGGGATAACTGCAGTCGAGTATACGGCGGATCAGTGGGCAACGCTCACCATTCCATCATGTTAAAGCTATGTAGGATGATTTGAAGACCGAGTGCTGCTTGGGTGACGCCGAGCACCACCGCCAAGACCTGAAGCGAGGTTCCAACCCATTTTAGTATGGCATCGGCGAACAGCATCGCGAGCCAATCGAGCGCAAGGATCGACAAGACGATAGCGGCCACGGTGAGGCCTTCCGCTTGGCGATTCCCTGCGAGTGTCGCAAAGACGATTACCGCCGCGATCCCGTAGGGTGTAACTATCGTTGGAAAAGCCAGCGGCGAGAAGGCCAGTTTTATGTCCGGCGCGCGGTCAGGTGTCAAAGAGTGATCCGTTAGGCTTGCCGATTGCTGCAATATGGTTCGTAGCGCCACCAGGAAAAGAATGATTCCCCCGGTCATGGCTAGAACTGGCAGGGAAATCTCAAAGTTCTCGAGCATGGTGCGCCCAAGAAGGCCGGCGACCGCCAGCGCGCCGGCCGAGAAGAATATTGCTCTTTGGGCGACCTGGCGTCGAAGGGTTGGCTCCCAAGTCTTGGTTATCGTCACGAACGGCACCAGGATCTTGATCGGACCAAGCATCAGAAAAAGCATGAAGAACACTTTTCGTGCGCCGAACTCAACGTCTGGCATCGCTGCACCCTCTGGCGCTTGCGCGAAAGACTGAACCGGGAAGCAGACCAGCATCACAATCAGTGTGGTGATCAGACCAATTGGACAGGGCAAGTGGCGCTGTTTGTGGAATGCAGGCGAGCAGGTATTGCAGGCAGGCGTTGTTGCAAATTTGGCAGTGATCTTCCGCAGCCATGGGATCATCGATCGTCTCCCGACACGGCGAGGGTCTCTATGGAGTCGCCAGGTTCGATTCGCGTCAGTTTTCAAAAGAACGTGCTTGATCAATTCTGGCTTCAACATCGGGCAAAGTCTCTCGAAATTGACGCTACGCAGGTTGTGAGCCCACAAACGCGACGTCTGAAAACGACCTTTTCAGAAGTTCGCTCGCTGTCGGCTTAACCCAGGCCCATGACCCGAGCTGTATTTTTCTTGCCCACTGAATAAATAAGTGAAGGCTAAATTAATTGATCTGGGTCAAGGCGGGCTTAGGGCGACACGGGTACCTTGATTCCGGTTGAAATCTGGAGGCTCTCATGTTCCGCAACATCCTCGTACCCACCGACGGCTCACCGCTCGCGACGCTGGCCGTGGATGCCGCCATCACGTTCGCAAAGGAAGTGGGTGCGAAGATCACCATCCTTATCGTGACGGAGCCCTTTCACCTCATTTCTCTGGATGCGGAGCAACTCAGCAACACCCGGGCGCAATATGAGGCGCTTTCCGAAGTGCACGCTGCCGAGACGCTTCGCGCCGCTCGGAGCAGGGCCGAGGCGGCCGGGGTTCGCTGTGTGACCGATCAAACCAGCGCTCATGAGGTTTACCTCGAGATCATCAGAAAAGCGCAGGATATCGGCGCCGATCTGATCATCATGGCTTCGCACGGCCGCAGCGGTGTGGGCGCCTTGATCATCGGCAGCGTCGCCGCCAAAGTTCTTACGCATTCGACCATCCCCGTCCTGATATATAGGAAATAGCATGAAGACTGAGACAAAATCGTCCGGAAAGGTGTGCATCGCCCGTCTCTGCGGGACTTACTAGGTGGTGGACTCATAAGCGCGAAGCCATAGCCTTGTCGAAGCGAGAGCGACAGCAGCGAGGAAGTTGCTTGCGAGCTTGTCATAACGTGTTGCGATGCGCCTGAAGTGTTTGAGTTTGCAGAAGAAACGCTCGACGAGGTTGCGTTGGCGATAGAGGCTTGGATCGACCGATCTCTGGACCTTGCGATCGCGCTGGGTCGGGATGTGCGCGTTTCCGCCGCGCTGGCGAACCAGGTCGATCAAGTGCTGCCAGTCATAACCGCGGTCCGCAACAACGAGGGATGCCGGCAGTCCTTCGAGCAGGTCAGGTGCGACGGCTTTGTCAGAGGCCTGTCCTTGCGTGAGAGCGAGGCGAACCGGCAGCCCACGTTCGTCGACCACCACATGGATCTTGCTGGTCAGTCCTCCACGAGAACGGCCGATGGCGTGATCCGGGCCCCCTTTTTTCCGCCGGCAGCGTGCTGATGGGCGCGGACGATGGAGGAGTCGATCAGTTGCATCGACTGAGGGGACGCTGCCGCGAGAGCCTCGAAGACCCGCAGCCACACGCCCGCCTTGGCCCATCGGTTGTAGCGATTGTAGACCGTCGTGTACGGGCCGTAACGCTCTGGAAGGTCGCGCCACGGCGAGCCTGTTCGCAAAACGTAGAAAATCGCGTTCAGAACGCGCCGATCATCCGTTCGTGCCACACCGCGTGGCTTGTTGGGAAGCAGCGGCGCGATCAGCGCCCATTCCCGATCTGTAAGGTCGAACCGTGCCATTCAAACTCCTGCCCAGGAGCTTGAATCACGAACCGACCTCAAAGGGAATCCCATTTATGAGTACAGAACCTAGTGCAGGGATGACAAGGCCAAACCACAAGGTGCGCTCACGGGCATGCCATCTATCGTTCCCCTGATCGTGCAGCAGGCTCTCAACAGGTACTATGGCCTCGTGGCGGGCAGATCAGCATGCCTTGCATAAACCGTCCCATCGACGTGATCTCAGCCTTACAAAGCATCGTGCTACGCTTCATCTGGTTCAGGAGATCGCAATGTGGACAACGATCGTCTTAATGATTGCCGGCATCATTGCAACGGTTCCGACGGTCCAGGCCCAGGACATCAAGCAGGGGCGCCAAATCGCGCTTGAGGTCTGTGCTGCCTGTCACGCCGTCCTCGCAGATCAATCGAAATCGCCCATTGCTGAAGCACCGAGCTTCGAGACGGTTGCTGCGACACCGGGAATGACCGCAGCGGCGCTTAACGTTTGGCTCACGGCCCAGGACCATCCGACCATGCCGAACATAGTACTCTCGAAGACCGATGTTCAGGACATCTCGGCCTATATACTCAGCTTGGGGGGACGGGAACTTGCACATTGATGACTGTGAAGGGGGACGTCGAAGGTGCTTGCGACGCTCTTTGAAGTTCCGGCGGTCGCCATGCTCGTGACCGGGGACAAGGTGGCGTGCTCCGAGATTAGCGGTGACATTGCACTAACGGAGGCGGGCCTCGATGCGGCGCAGTCTTCCGCGGCGACGGGAACGCACCAGCTTGCCGATGTGTACTCGGAACAGGAGTCTCATCTCGAATTCTGGCCCGTCGAAACGGCGTCCGGAGAGCGCGGTGATCCGCCTGGCATTCGAGCCCGGCCGCCCCGAAACGCCGGAAACCGTCATCGACGTCGTTCGGCATATCCTGGCGTTGGCGCTTGAGGCCCAACAATGGAGAGGCAGACCATGATGGCCTGCAGCCATTGTTCTCGGTTCTGGATATCCTAAAGCCAGCCAAAACTTGGATCATTTCAAGACGCATCGGAGCGCACCTCACGGATCGAAGCGGGCAAGCCGTCCCTTGTCAAACGATAACGACGTCGCCGATCGGCCCAGGCAACATTTTAGCCATCGGCGATCGCAGCAGGATGCCAAACGTCAGTCCAGTGGCTTATCCTCGCCGATCCATCGCGGTCGCTGTGTCCGTGACCTCCTTCTTTATCGGCTCATTTTGATCCGCGATGTCGATGGCCGCCGCCGACTGGCTGCTGTGCACTAGCCTTGTCGCAGTTCCTTGCGAATGAGGACGAGGGTCGGATCATCCGCATAGGGAACTGCAACGAAACCCTGTTCCTGTTCCAGTTCGATTGCCTCATGGTTTGCGCGGCTCTCGAGCGATTCGAGGGATCTGGCGCCAGAGGCCTCCGCAAAGCGGGCGACATGGCGCAGCATTTCCCAGGCGACACCCATGTGTTTGTGCTCGGCACGAACGGAGATCGCGACTTCTGCTCTTTCCGTAGACGTGTCGCACGCTACCATGGCGGTGGCGATGATCGCCTCTCTATCCTCGCCGAAGGCAAGGAAATTCTCGGTCGAGCGGTGATCGACCTTCGTCATGGAAAGGAGACGCTCGCGGCTGACCTCCCTGACACCTCCCAGAAAGCGGAAGCGCAGGTCTTGAGGCGTCAGATGACCGAAGAACTCTGCCAGGCGCACATCGTCATCAGGACGCACTGGACGAACATGAAGGACAAGACCGCTGCGCGTCAGAAGATCGCAACTCCAGACGTCGGCCGGGGATGTGCCTTCGGTCTCTAACTCCGCCGTGCTGCCCCACTTAAGAGGTTGAGCGAGATCGGTCTCGATAATCACTTTGAGAGCTTTCGTGCGCGAAGCATCGGCAAAGGTCTCGTAGGCAACGGCAATCTTGAAACGATGTGTGATCAGGTTTTTCGGGTTGATTTTTCCAGATTGCACCGTCTTTAAAAGCAACGGCGTTGTCGCCGCATCGACAAGCCGGGTGGTGATGGAGATGTTTCGCGACCACAGCGTCTCCAGATGCAAATCGACCTTGACGCCGTGAACCCCGATGTTGGCAATTACGCCCCCCGGTGCGACGATGTCCTGACAAAGCTCGAACGTGGCGGGGATACCAACCGCTTCAATCGCCGTATCGACACCCTTGCCCTCTGTCAGTGTCATCACCTGTCGCGAGGCATCTTCACCGCTTGCTTGTATCGTCTGGGTCGCGCCGAAGCGGCTTGCAACTGTGAGGCGGCTCTCGTCGAGGTCGATCATGATGAGTTCGGCTGGTGAGTAGAGTTGCGCGGTCAGCAACGCCGCCAGTCCGATCGGCCCGCAGCCGACTATGGCGACCGTTCCGCCAGGCTGCACCTTTCCATTCAGCACGCCGCACTCGAAGCCGGTTGGAAGAATATCGCTCAGCATGACAAGGGCCTCTTCGTCAGCGCCTTGCGGGATCGGGTAAAGGCTGGTGTCGGCATGCGGAATGCGGACGTATTCGGCTTGGGTGCCGTCGATGGTGTTACCGAGTATCCATCCGCCAGTGGTGCAATGGGAGTACATTCCGCGACGGCAGTAGTCGCATTTGCCGCAAGACGAGATGCAGGAAATGAGGACATGGTCGCCCTTCTTGAACTGGCTTACAGCAGTCCCTGTTTCTTCCACGATCCCCACACCCTCATGACCGAGAATGCGGCCGGCCGTGCAGCTCGGCACGTCTCCTTTGAGAATATGCAGATCCGTCCCGCAGATCGTCGTCCTCGTGATCTTCACGATGGCGTCGGTTGCAGCGGCTATTGTCGGTATCGGCCGCTCCAAGAGTGACTTGCGTCCCGGACCTTCATAGACGAGAGCCTTCATCGATTTCTCCTTCGCAAGGTTCACTGGGGTCGCAAACATTGACGATTGTGCACGTGCTGCTGCGACCCGGCTTTGACGCGCATCAAAGACCGGACGAAGGGCGGGCATTGCGCGGCAGGCGGCTACTGCACTTTTGGCCGACCGGGCCCATTGATCCGCGTCAATGTCCAAGCGAACGAAGCTTGGTAACAGTAAGACGTGGATCGATGTCCGCTAAATGGGTTCTGGATTATCCCGGGTCGATTCGAGGGCGCGGGATGTGGCAAGAGTCACGGGATCGTGATGCGACACAACAACTTTAAGATCGAAACCGTGCCCACCCTTTGCGTCGGAATGACGTCGGGGCACACCTTCCGAACGCGCCGGGGCTTGATGCCGATGTCGCTTACCTTGGTGCTCGGGTTGGCAATGGCGGCTCTTGTTCCCAGAGGCACTGCACAAGCGTCGCACTGCAAGAGCTGGCCGATGCCCGGTTTGAACTGGAGCGGCTGCGATAAGAGCCACCTTATGCTCGAAGGAGCAGATCTGGAGGGCGCAAACCTATCTGGCACTGATTTTAGCCTGACAGATCTTCGTGGTGCTAACCTAAGCAGAGCTAATCTTGAGAAAGCGAAGCTAGTGCGAGCCTCGCTCGCCGGGGCCACCGCGAAGACAGCAAACTTTACGCGGGTGGAAGGCCACCGCGCGAGCTTCGTTCGCTTTTCAGCTGAACGTACCTCATTTACCAGCTCCGAATTGCAGCGCGCCGATTTCAGCCTCGCGCGGCTGATCGATGTCAACTTCGAGAAAGCGGAGCTTGGCCGCGCCATACTCACCGGTGCAAAACTCGAAAACGTTCGATTTTCGCTCGCAAATCTGTCTCGAGCCGATTTCACCGGCACATCGTTCGCGGGGACGACTGCATTCGACCGTGCTGTTCTCTTCCTAACGCGAATTGAGGGGAGCGATTTGTCACGAGCAACCGGTTTGCGGCAATCTCAAATCGACATAGCTTGCGGCGACGCCTTTACGAAGCTGCCGGCCGGCCTTTCCGCGCCGGCGAGTTGGCCTTGCATGTTCGATTGAGACCGTTTGAGCGCATTGAGGCCCGTACGGGTGCGAGAACGATACTGCCACCCTAAGAATTTTCAGGGTGGTTACCTTAGCCCCTCATTCGTAGGGCTTGGTCCCGGCGAACGCGAAGAGCGCCACATGCTCACCGCGGCCGCCCAATGGCTCTCGACTGACCGCGACCCAAGCGTGTTGTTGTCCTGCCTGCATCACAACTGTTTCTGAGGCAAGCAACGTGGCATCGAAACGCTTGGTAGCTTGTTCTATCTTGGCAGCGACATTGACTGTGTCGCCAAGCACAGTGAACTCAAGGCGGTGTTCGTCACCGACTAGGCCGTAGTACATCTCGCCGCTGTGAATGCCGATCCCGACGCGGATCGGCGGATCGAAACCGCGCTTGATGTTCCATTGATCGACAAGCGAAAGAATCCGATGAGCGCAGGCTATGGCACGAGCGCAATCATCCTGCCGTGGCTCTGGAATGCCGAAGACTATCAAAGCGCCGTCACCGATGAATTTGTCGATCACACCTTCTGAGGCCTCGGTTGCGCGCATGACTCGTCGCCGAAAGGAAGAGATAAAGACGGACAGTCTCGCGGGATCCAGTTTTTCTGCGTAAGCAGTGAATCCACGTATATCGACGAACAAAATCGTGCCCTGCTGGCGGCGGCCTTGCCGCCACGTAGCAACATCATTGTCCCCTACTAATGGTACGATCTCTGCTGGCAGGAAGCGAGCAAGGTTTGCGCGCTTGGCTGTCTCGCGCGCAATACGGATCAGAAGGCGGCGAGAACGCGTCATTGCCAACGCCGTTACCAGACCCATCAGCAACAGCATAACGGTCCGCATGATATAGGGAGGAAGCGAAAGAAGGCGGCTCACTCCCTGTGTCTCAGCGGGGTTCGCATCGCCTGTCAGGCTAAAGCCAAGCTGAACTGCAACGCTGACCACGGCGATCATTGTTGCTGAAGTAGCCCATAGTTGAACGATTGGCCTGTATCGAAGCGCACCGACCGCGAGGAGCAGGGGCACGACCCAGATAGTTGGTATGGTCACCACCCAATTGCCCGCCAGGCCGACGTCGTTCAGGGCAAAGTAAAGACTGGCTCCTATAATCAATGCGTCGCCGGTAACGAGCGCAAAGGCCATCCAGGGCCTGAAGTGACGGCTGATCACAAGCAGGAATGACGTGATGCCGAGGGCCAAAAAGGCTGCAACCGTAGTCAGAGCCGTTACGCGTAGTTGCATCAAGTTGTATTCTTGAGCGAAGCCGGCGGTTTCAGAGGAGACGAGGAAACCACTCACAAACAAGGCAAGGCCCACTGTGATCCGAACCCATCCGATCGTGTATTCGGCTTCGTTCTCCGATTCCCAGAGCGCCCTTTCGACAGAGGAACTCGTCAGGTCAGGCCGGTGAGGATCAGAGCGAAATGCTTTTTGAAACTGCCACATGGACATATCTTTCGCAGGGCTCACTTCGCAGCGAGCTGGCTAGAGCGGTTGCCGCCCTCAGATTAGCTTGGCAGAACCGATTTCGTGAAGGGCCAACATGCGGCGAGATGTGCACGACGAACACAACAGCGACGGTTGCGGGGTTGGGTTTGTTGCCGCAACGCCCGACGCAAGCGGAAGCGTCGAGCCTCTCTGTTCTGAGGTTCACAAAGCGACAACTAGCCGGCACATTGGGCCTGCCGGCGTGATTTTGACTTACGTCAAGGAGGAGCTTGCCAGAGCATGTGATGTTTTGAGCAGGAAGTGGGTGGATCGCGGAGCTGCCTTGCCGCACGGAGGGGAAAGCGACGAGAAACGATCGTCGTCATTCACTCGAGTCGAGCAGCACCACCCATCGACGAAGTGCTGAAGGCAAACGAACGAACAAATGCGCGTCTCCGAAGCCTATCCTTGGGTTGTTTCCTTCGCCTTCTGAGTGCTGTACCGCTTCGGCTTCTCCGGCGCGCTGCAGGAAATCCGCCCTACCGAATCGGATGTGCAGCTGAGCCTATTAACCTACAACATCGGCGTCGAGGCCGGTAGAACCTCTGCGTCGTTCGGCGCTTCGACCCGGGTTATGGACAACGCAGTCGGTACCAGCGCGATGCTCTGGCCTTTCCTAGGATCGCCAACCTGGCGTTCGATTGCTTCGGTGTTCGCGATAGAGGCCGTCAGTCTAGTTTCATTTGTCACGGTTTAGCCTATCCAATCGGAGATCGAAGCATGAGCGAATTTCAGAACAAGCTGTTCGGCTGACCGTGGCGTGCGGTGGTGCGGCATCGGTCACTAACATTGCGGAATGTCAGAAGAGGTCTCTGGCTGCTGCCCTGGAACTCAACCGCGCGCTTGAGCACGGAACTGATCATGCTGTTGACCGGTCATTGTTGGGAGCGGGAGCTACAAGACGTATCGACCTCATTATTGGTGATCTGATGAAAGAACTTGCGGTTGTCGGCCACCTGTTCGATATCGATATCATGCAAGCCGGGCACATACCCTCGATCGCCGCATGCATGAGATCAAAGGCGCACTCAACCGGTCCTGATGGCCTTGCCGGTTGGGCTTCCTCTCGTTAATCGCCTTCAAGGGCACGGTAGATTTCCTGTTCCTGGGAAAAGTGCAGTCTTACGACCGCTTCGAGCCCATGAAGCAACCGTTGGATCTCGTAGAGTTGCTGTGGGTTTAGACCGGTAAAATCGATCGCCTGGCGAAGGGAGGTGAGAAGATGGACCTGGCGCTGGATTTCCATGTGGGTGCGGCTCATGCCGGCGAGGGCATGCGACGCGCCGAGCCGCCGGCGCAGCAACGGATACAAAACGCAGTCGTCCTGGCGTTCATGGGGAAGAAGTCTCTCGCGCAACAGCGCATCCAAATCGGCCAAGCGTTGTCGCGTTTCGGGTTCAGGCAGATGCTGTATCCGTTCGGTCGTGTGCCGGATCTCGTCGACGACGGACATGAGGTTACGGTGTTCTGCTTCCAGTTCCAGGAGCTCTTGCTGTGACAGTTGATTGGCTCGACCCCATCGGCGAACCGGGTGAGCAAGCGCACGCAGGCCGTTCAGAATGGCGACGACGTCAATTACCTCTTGGACAAGAGCGCCCTCGACCGGCGCGAGATAACCGAGCGCGGCAGCAATCATCCCGGTAATCGACAGCCCCATCCCGACGTAGACGCTTTGAAGCGCAATCCGCCGGGATCTCTTTGCTATGTGGACGGCACTGACAAGACGATCCAACCGGTCAACAAGAATGACGACGTCGGCCGCTTCCGTCGACGCTGCGGCCCCCCGGGCGCCCATCGCGACTCCGACGTCGGCTGCGGCCAGGGCGGGCGCATCGTTGATGCCGTCGCCCACCATCATGACCGCCCCGGCTCTTCTCTCAGTCTCAACCAATCGCGTCTTATCGTCCGGCTTCATTTCTGAGACGATGTTGTCGATGCCCAGAAACGCGGCCAGGCTTTTGGCGATATCAGACCGGTCGCCGGTCGCAAGCACAATTCGTCCAATGCCGGCTTCGCGCAACTGCCTGAGAACCGTGCCGGCTTCCGGCCTGACCTCATCGGCCAGAAGAAACGCCCCTGTAAGGACGCCTTCCTCCGCGACTGCGACCGCGACCGTGCCCTCCCTCTTGATCCAGATCTCGATCTCGCGCGAGAAATCGGTGTCATCGATGATGGGACGGATGAAGTCCCATCCGCCGACGGCTATCTGCCGCTCGTTGATCCGGCCTGTGATGCCCGAGCCAGAAGATTCCCTCAGTTCGGATGGCGATAAAAGGGCGAGCCCGCGCTCGTGGGCGGCGGCGACAAGGGCGCAGGCGACGACGTGACGGGACGCCTGGTCGATCGAGGCTGCCAGCCGTAGAACCTCTTGCGGGGCAAGGTCACTGCGAACCTTTGTCTCCAATAGCCGGGCCCGGCCGTCCGTTATCGTCCCCGTCTTGTCGAGCAAAACGGTCCTCGCGCGCGCAAGCATTTCGAGGGCACCGCCGCCCTTCACGAGGATGCCTTTGCGCGCGCAGCGAGACACGCCTGAGATGAGGGCGACCGGAACTGCGAGAATGAGCGGGCAGGGGGTGGCAACCACCAAAACCGCCAATGCCCTTGTCGCCTGTCCTGAAAGTACCCACGCGATCGTTGCCAGAAGAAGCGTCACCGCGAGAAAGCCGAGCGCGTAACGGTCCGCGAGACGAGACATTGGCGCCTTAGCGCTTTTCGCAGCTTCGACCAACCTTGCAATACCTGCATAGGTGCTCTCCTTCGCAACGTGCGAGGCGACCATTTCGAAAGGATCCCCCGAATTGATGGAGCCGCTCATCAAGTACTCTCCGGATCGATGGAGGACCGGCAGGGCCTCACCTGTCAGAGCGGACTCGTCGAGCATTGCTGAGCTGCCTGTCAAGCGACCATCAACGGCCAGGACCTCACCGCTGCGCACTAAAATCCGGTCACCAGGCTCTATGTCGTCGATCGCGACTTCTTCGAATTGCTTGCCTGTGAAGCGCGCTGCGGTGCGTGGTACCCGGTCTAGCAGTGCCGTCAGTTCATGGCGTGCTCGCCGTTGGGCAAAATCCTCAAGCGCTTCCCCACCTGCAAACATCATTGCGATGATGATCCCGGCGAAATACTCGCCCAGCAAAAGCGCGCCGCTCATGGCGAGGGCTGCAATCAAATCCAGGCCGAATTCTGCTTTTGCCAGGCTTGTTCCGATCTCCGTGACCAGAGTCGCAAGGATAATTGCCGTTCCCACTCCCCATATCCATGCGCTGTGGTCGGGACGATTGGCAAACCATGTAAGCGCGCCCCCTGCCAGGGAGACAGCGCTCACGGCAAGAAGCGCACGTTTCGGCGTAACTTCTTCTGGCCACCGAAGAGCAATTGTGTGCGGCGCGCTCAAGAGCCTGGTTCCTCAATTCGACAACGCGGTCAGTCTCGCAGGCACCTTTGCACCAGGCCGACCGTTTCTTCTTCGCAAGCCTCAACGGACGACAAGGACCGAGCAGTGCGCATCCCGGGCTACCTTCTTCGACACGCTCCCGAGGACCATCCTCTTGAGGCGCCCAAGACCCCGGCTTCCGACGACAATCAAGCTCGCTTTGATCTCTGTTGCAGTGTCGAGAACGGTTTGAGCGCAATCCCCCACTTCCAGCCGCTCAGCGACATTCTCGACGCCGAGCCCGCGTGCCTCGTTTCGAGCTTGCTCCACAATTGTCTTGCCGAGCGCCAGGGCGCTGTCATCGATGCCATCGCCGGACGTGCATGAAAGTTCTGCCGGCCTCGGCATGCCCGGGATCATGTTGCCGATGGGAAAGACCCGCCCGGAGCGAGAAAGGCCGTCTGTTGCGCTTGCAAAATTTGGTGCGGCAACGTGGAGAACGGTCAGGGGCGCGCCAATCGCCTTCGCAAGCCTTATGGCCATTGCGACGGCGTCGCGCGCGTTGTCCGATCCATCGGTTGCAACAAGGATATGGTCATCCATGGAAAACTCCTCTCAGAGCAGCGTCATGCATTGTCAATCCGCAAGCATTGATCGTCGTCAAAGACAGGATCGAAGTTAGCTGACCACAAATGCGATGGGGTTGATCTCAGCGCGTGTGCGCCCCCTGGAGAGTGCAAATGGAACCGCTTATCCTTCGTTTGGGGCTCGCACTTGCAATTGGCCTTCTCGTCGGGTTGGAGCGGGGGTGGCGCGAGAGGGATGCGCCGGAAGGCAGCCGGACAGCCGGCATTCGAACCTTCGGGATTTCCGGACTTCTTGGCGGTATCGTTGCGGCCGTGTCGGAAGCCCAGCAGAACGAGTTTGTTTTTGCCGCGGGTCTGCTGGGGTTCACGATGAGCTTGACCTGGTTCAAGTTACGTGAGGCTCGGCGGGATGAAGATTTCAGCGTGACCAGCGTGGTAGCGGGATTGTGCGTTTTTTCGCTGGGCGGGCTGGCGGTTGCGGGCGACTACAGGGCCGCCGCTGCAGGCGGTGCGGCTCTTGCCGCAGTTCTTGCCAGCAGAGAACTTCTTCACAATCTCCTCAGGCGGCTAACCTGGCCAGAACTGCGCTCCGCGCTCGTGCTTGCGGTGATGACCGCCATCGTCTTGCCGCTTCTACCGAACCGGACCATCGACCCTTGGGGAGGTTTCAATCCCCGCGAGGTGTGGTTTCTCACCGTGCTGAGTGCGACCATCTCATTTGCCGGATATGTGGCAACGCGCCTGCTGGGCTCAACGCGCGGGCTTCTTGTCAGCGGTCTTACGGGCGCAATCGTCTCGTCCACTGCGGTCACCGCAAGCTTTGGACAAAAAGCTCGGGCCGGGGAGCCCGCTCTCCCGCTGGCCGGGGCTGCAAGTGTCGCTGCGGCTATTTCACTGCTGCGCGTACTCGTCATCGTCCTTGTACTGTCCCCCCGGCTTCTTCCACTCGTTGTGGCGCCGCTGCTGGCGGCAGCCGTCGTATTCGTCGCGTGCGGAAGCCTCTTGATGGCCAATAGGGCGCCCGGTGCAGGCCAAGACGTCGAAGCACGGAATCCCTTTGAACTGATGCCACTCCTTGTCTTTGCCAGTCTGTTTGCCACCACCGCGACACTTGGCGCTGCGGTGGTTGCGAGGATTGGCGACAATAGCTTGATTGGCATTTCGGCCGCATCTGGTATCTTCGACGTCGACGTTGCCGTACTGACCGCGTTACGCTCCGTCGGAGGAGCGATGCCCTTGCCGACTGTCGGCGCCGCGGTGCTGGCAGCCGCGCTCGTCAATGCGGGGGGGCGAATATTCGTGGCAATCCTGTCCGGGACCGCGCATTACTGGGTGCCACTCGGCCTCGTCTCGTTCGCTGCTGCTGCAACTGGCGTAAGTACCTATGTCATGACTATGCAGTAGATTTGCCACGCAGCTGCCACTTGTCGAATTCCATTGTGAAAAGAACAGAAGAGGCAGCAATCAAAAGCATTGCCCATTCGGCCGGTACCATCGGGGAAACCTGGAGGGTATTACTGACAAGCGGAACGTGCATTGCGGTGATGTGGAGACCCAAGGCTGCGGCAATGCAAAAGAGCAGGAGTGGGTTGCCAAACATGCCGAGCGCGAGAATGGACTTCCGCTCCGAGCGACTTGCGAAAGTCTGGAAATTTTCGAAGAGAACAAGCAGCAGCAAGAGCATATTGCGGGCATCGCTTTCACTGTAGCCCTGTTGTAGAGCGAGGTAGAACATCGCGAAACCTCCGCCTCCCATGACGAGCGTCGTTTGACAGAGACGGCGAATCATCACCCGATCGAAGATCGGCTCATTCGGCCTGCGCGGCGCACGGGAGAGTTCATCGCCCTCAGGCCCCTCGCTTGCAAGAGCGACATCCTGGATGCCGTTGGTGACAAGATTGAGCCACAGGAGTTGCACGGGTAGAAGCGGCATTGGCAGTGCAAGAGTGGCAGCAAAAAGAAACAACACGAGTTCCGCTGATCCCGTGGAGACGAGCATGAAGATGACCTTACGAATGTTGGCATAGGCGACGCGACCTTCCTTGATGGCACTTACGATTGACGCGAAATTGTCGTCTGTAATGATAATATCGGCGCTCTCTTTGGCGACGTCCGTTCCCTTTCGGCCCATCGCCACTCCGATGTGCGCGTGTTTTAGGGCAGGCGCATCGTTGACCCCGTCACCCGTGACGGCAACGAAGTGTCCGTTGCGCGAAAGCGCGAGAGCGAGCGCCAGTTTTTGCGATGGGGCGATGCGTGCATAGATGCGCCCCCGGCGGGCGAGCGCGTCGAGGCTTGCTTGCCCCTGCGCCTCGGCCCGGCTCACCTCTTCGCCAGTGATGACCTGGTCGATGGTGAAGGCGAGGCCCGCATCAGCCGCGATCGCCGCGGCGGTCTTTGGATCGTCTCCGGTAAGCATGACGACCTGGACGCCCGCGTTGTGGCAGTCGCGGATCGCGCCGGGTACTTCCGGTCTGATCGGATCCTGCATGCCGGCCAGTCCGAGAAAAACCAGGTCGACGAGAAGGTGCCGGCCACATCCGCCATCGTCCTCGACCGTCGTTTCGCCTTCTGCAAACGCCAATACGCGCAAACCTTGGGCGGCCATTTCTTCCTTCTGGCGCAGAAGTCTGTCGCGGTCGATCGTTACCGCGCGGCCATTCATCTCCATTCGATCCGACATTGCGATGAGGGTTTCGGCCGCTCCCTTCACGAAGATACGCACCACATCGCCATGTCGATGAAACGATGCGGCATATTTGATCTCCGGCTCATAGGGGATTCGGGCAATCAAAGGATAATCATCCTCAATCGACTGTCTCGGCAGGCCCGCCTTGTGGGCGGCGGCCAGGAGCGCGACATCGACCGTGTCGCCAACACTGGTCCACCCATCTTCACCCCTTACGAGCGATCCTTCATTGGGTAGAGAGGCGGCCCGCAGAAGGGCCGTCGCGCGATCACGTGCCTGGTCGGGGGACGCATCCCTCCCGCGGATGTGGCAGGACTCGATATCGGCATGCGTGTCGCAGAAAAGGTCGGTTCCGTCAGGCAGGCGAATGTCGGTGACCGTCAGCTCATTCAGCGTCAACGTTCCGGTCTTGTCGGTTGCGATTATCGTGCATGACCCGAGAGCTTCGACAGCGGGCATCCGGCGAACGATGACGTGTTTCCTGGCCATTCGACGCATACTGATTGCCAAGGCGACCGAGATCGCAATCGGAAGGCCTTCGGGGATTGCGCTCACGGCCAACCCAACCGCCATCATAAAAAGCTCGCTCGCCGGCATGCCGCGAGCGATCCCGACAACTATCAGCAAGACCACGACGGTTGCGACGACGAGGGCAATGAGTTTTGAAAAGCCCTCCAGGCGGATCAGCAATGGCGATCTGGCAAGGGGTGCCTTGCCGATGTCGATTGCGATCTTGCCGATTTCCGTGTTCTTGCCAGTGGCTGAGACGACGCCACGGGCGCGACCGCGTGTGACGAGCGCCCCGGCGTATGCCATGTAGCTTCGTTGTTCATCGCCTGCGACGGAAGCCGGGGTTGGTGACTTTGCAACCGGCGCGGATTCGCCCGTTAGCAAGGACTCATCGCAAAAGAGTCCGTCAACTGCGGTCAGCCGCATGTCTGCCGGCACGCGTCCGCCGGATTCCAGAGCCACAAGGTCCCCGGGCACGATCAGTCGTGCGTCAAGCTCGACCAACTGACCATCTCGCACAGCATTGGCTTTTGGCTGCTCGAGTTTGCGCAACGCCGATGCCGCTTGGCCGGCACTGTGTTCCTGAATGGTTCCGACGATGGCATTTGCAACAAGAACGACCCCAATGAAGAAGGCGTCCCTCACATCGCCCAGCAGAAATGATACCAGCACTGCGGCCAGCAGAGTGTAAATCAGTGGACTGCGGAACTGGCGCACGAATGTTTCGGCCACCGACCCTGCCCTTGGTTCGGGCAGGGCGTTTGGACCGCACATGGGCAATCGGCTGCAGGCCTCCTCGCTCGTGAGCCCCATATAGCCGCTGTCTTCCGTTTGACGCCGGGAGAGGCTGAGCGGCATCGGTTCGGCCATCATGAGCCCCTTGGAAGAAAGCTACGAAAAGTGCCTATTTGTCGGACACCGTTAGGTAGTCGGTTACCCCGCTCACCCCTTTTGCGGACCAGGCAGCCTGCTCGGCGGTAATACGCTCTCGCGAGCTTTGCACTTTCCCGCGCAAGGTCACATGGCTGCCAGAAACTTCGACCTCGATGTCCTCGGCCTCGATTTCGGCATTCCGCCTCAAGGCTTGCTTGATGCCGTGGCGGATGTCGACGACATCCATCCGTGGCCGGATCCTCAACTGGTTGTCGATGCCCGTTACACCGGAGAGTTGGCGAACCGAATGTTCGGCCGCCGAGCGTTGAAAATAGAAATCGACAGTGCCGGCGAGTGTAACGAACCCGTTCTCCACCTTCACCTGGATATCGCTCGGATCGGAAATCGCCGCACCCCAGTCGAGGATCTTCAAGACACGGCTTGCGATTTCGTCATCAGCGGTCTTCTTGTGCGCGGGCAACCGCACGGCGATTTCCTCCGCGATGGCTCGAACACCCTTGATCCGTCTAGCAACTTGTTCGGCGGCGTGCTTTTCGGCAAAGCTGTGAACATGACCGGTCAGGGTCACGATGCCGTTCTCTACCGCTACGCCGATGTTTGCTGCGTCGATGCTGGGCTCGTACTCGAGTTCGTCGAGAATATCTTGTCGTAAACTGATGTCGCTCATGGCTATCACCTCCAAAAGTCTCCTCGTCCAGTTTATCCCAACAGTATGCTTGATCGTCGCCTGTCGGTCTTTGAGGGGCGTCAAAGCGCCCGCGCGCACAAGGAATTAATCTTGAAATATCTGTTCACGGAGGTGGATCATGATCGTCAAGGAAATGTCCCGCCACGAATGCAGCAGCGTCGTTGAGGAGGGCCATGTGGCTCACCTTGCCTGTTGCGTCGACGACAGGCCCTATGTCGTGCCAATCACATATGCCTACGCCAGAAATTGCCTTTACGCATTTTCCATGCCCGGTCAAAAGATCGACTGGATGCGCAAGAATCCCAATGTCTGCCTGCAGATCGACGCAGTCTCCGGGAGCGAGTGGAAAAGCGTTGTGATCTACGGGCGCTATCAGGAACTTGCCCCGACAGGGCAATGGCACCGCGAGTACCTGCACGCCTGGTCGCTTCTGGAAAAGAGAGCAAACTGGTGGGAACCGGGCGGGCTGAAGCCAGCTCCGCAAGAAATAGCCGGCCACTACCCGCACCTCTTCTTCAGTATCGACGTACTCGAAATGACCGGGCGGGCGTCTTGTGAAAATGAGGTCTGAAACAAAAGAGCTGCGCCGCTCGACGGCGGCGCAGCTCTTGTCTTATGTTTCGGTCGCTCAATGAACCATCAACACCGGCACTGCCGGTGTTTCGATCATGGCCTTGGTCACCCCCCCGAACATGCGCTCTCGTACCCGCGAATGGCCGTAGGCGCCCATGACCATCAGGTCGGACGCGGTGTCGATGGCATGCTGCAAAAGCACCTCGCTGACCTGACGCCCAGCGCTTGGCAGCCTGTCAACAGTGACCTCGATGCCATGCCTTGCAAGGTAGGTCGCGACATCCGCCCCCGGTTCTTCCCCGTTCCTTGCCGGCGCAGCCTTGGGATCGACAAGCACAACGTTGACGCTGTCGGCGTTCTTCATCATCTCAAGCGCTTCGCGTGCGGCCCGCGTCGCTTCGATCGTTGAGTTCCATGCAAGCAGGACCTTTTTCGGTGTCAGCGTCACGGATTGGCGGTTGCCAGATAGAAGGACGGGGTGGGCGGATCGAAAGAGCGCGCCCTCAATGGCGTGCGAGCGAAGCCGCGAACTCGCCTTGAGGCTTGCCCCGATCAAGGTCACGTCGGCGTATCGTGCCCGTTCTCCGATCTCGTCCTCCACCCACGCTTCTTCGGGGTAGCAGCCGTTGACATCAAACGAGATGCCAAGTGTTTCCAGGGTTGTGCGGGAATTCATCACGGCGTCGCCGAGTTTTTCCGTATCGCCAGCGCGCAGGTCAAGCCACGCGACCGACATCGCCGCGTAGTCGCCAAGCGGCACAGGGGCGGCAAGCTTCACAAGAAGAACAGACAGATGCGCATCCGCAGCCACGCAAAGATCCGCTGCGGTTCTCAGATCGATATCATAGTTTTCGGCATCGGCAACCAATAGCACAGTCTTGTATGTCATCGCTCCATCTCCCGAATTGACGTTTGGGCTCCTGTTCAATCTACGCACAGCGCGGCAAACGGCATTGACGGCAATCAAAGATCATCCTCAGGTGTCGGCTGGAGTGATCGTCGATGGAGAAGCCGAACCCCACAGTTTCGCCGCCTTGGCGTTTTCACGGATGTACGTGCACCGACCTCGCATTCGCTCGATGCACCGCAATTGTCCTCGATGCCATTGAGCGCATCAATCGAGCAATTCTCGCAGGCGTTTTGAGAGTTTTTTCGCCGTATAGGGTTTGAGCAGCCAAGAGGCGCCTTCCGGCAGCCTTTCTTTTGCAAGGCTCGGAGCCGCGTAGCCCGACGTTACGAGTATCTTCATCTCGGGGCGGAATCGTCGAACGTGGTGCGCGAGCTCGTTGCCTGTCATCCCCCCGGGCATCACCATGTCGGTAAACACCAGAGAGATCTCCGGGTGATCGGCGAGACGCTGAAGGGCTTCAGCCCCCGTCTCGGCCTCGACGACGCCATAGCCGGCGTCCAAAAGCCGCGCGACCACAATGCGACGGACACGGGCATCGTCCTCGACAACGAGAATAGTCTCATGCCCTTGCGCTATCGGCTGCAGGGGCAGATCCTTTGGCTCGCCTGTGCCGTCTGCCTGAGTTTTTTCCTTCGCCGCTGGCAGGAAGAGCCGCACGTTCGTGCCGCGGCCTGGTTCGCTGTAAAGCTGGACATGACCTCCCGACTGCTTGACGAAACCGTAGACCATGCTGAGGCCGAGGCCGGTACCCGCTCCGGTGACCTTGGTGGTAAAAAAAGGTTCAAATGCGCGGCGCCTAACATCGTCCGACATGCCGACGCCGGTATCGCTGACGCTGACCAGCACATAGCGTCCCATCCTGGAATCCGGATACATGAGGACGTAATCCTGGTCCAGATTCGCCTTCGAGACCTCGATGGAGAGCCGTCCTCCCCCCCGCATTGCATCGCGCGCATTCAATGCGAGGTTCAAAAGCGCATTCTGAAATTGTGCTACATCGACCAGAACAACATTGTCGGCGCCGCGAACCAAGGTTGACAGCTCCACTGTCTCGCCGAGTGTGCGTCCAAGAAGATTTGCGAAGGTCCCGATCAGACCGCCCACGTCGACAAGCTTTGGGGTAAGCGGCTGACGCCGGCCGAAGGCAAGCAGTTGAGCGGTGAGCTTTGCACCATCGTCCGCCGCTGCCTGCGCCTCTTGCAAAAGCTCCTTGATGCTCTGATCGTCAAGGCGACTTTCGATCATCTCAAGGTTGCCGGCAATGACAGTCAAAAGATTGTTGAAGTCGTGCGCGAGACCGCCGGTGAGTTGACCGATCGCTTCCATCTTTTGTGCCTGACGCAGTTCCTCATCGATGCGATGACGGCTAGTCAAGTCCCGAATGAAGCCTGTGAAGATCCGCCCTCCGGCGGACCTGGCTTCGCCGACGGACAATTCCATGGGAAATGTCGTGCCGTCCTTGCGCCTGCCGGTCACAACGCGACCTATCCCGATGATCCGCCGCTCGCCTGTGCTTAGATAATTGTTGAGGTAGCGATCATGTGCCTCGCGATCGGGAGAGGGCATCAGCATCTTAACATTCGAGCCGCGGACCTCGTTCTCCTTAAAGCCGAAAAGTCGTTCCGCCGCCGCGCTGAAAGAGGTGATCAGCCCCGTCTCGTCAATCACCACCATCGCTTCGGGTACGGTGTCGAGGATCGATCTTAGATGGGCTTCTCGCGAGACAAGGTCGGCCTGGGCGTGTTTCAAGTTGGTGATATCGCTGTCAAACCGCATGATATGATCGCTTTGACCATTTGGGAGACCGATCCAGAGGCTGGCAACGAAGACCTTGCTTTCATCCTTGCGCTTTTGCGCCAGTTCTCCGGACCATGACCCGTGTCGTTGAACCTTCGCGTGGATGTCTTCAATGGGCTCGGAGAATGTGGTGGCAAGCAGGTGATGGATCACTTCACCTCGCGCTTCAGCCTCAGGCCAACCGTAAAGTCGCTCGCAGCCTCTACTCCAGTGGCTGATCCTTCCGCCGGTCTCATGCACGATCAGGTTCGCGTCCTTGAGGAGACCAACGATTTTCCCGACTGCAGATTGCGCCATCATCAACCGCCACGTTCTCAGGCGAAACCAGTTCGCCTAATCCTATTCGACACCGCGACTGGACGAAGATCGCAACCGTCGCCATCCGCGATCGATTGAAGCATATGTCTTTTTAAGATGATGATCGAGCGCCTGTCGGGCGCAGCGATAATGCCGTTGCTTGCGAATTTCGTTACGGTGCGAGATACCGTTTCGATGGTCATGTTCAAGTAGTCGGCAATATCAAGCCGGGTCATCGGCAGATCGACGAAGTCCGTCTGCTCGCCGTCCCGGTCTCTCGCCATAAAAAGCAGGAAATTGGCAACCTTCTCGTCGGCGCTGCGTCGCGAAAGCAACACCGCCTGATCCTGGGCCGCTGTCATTTCGTCGCACAGCTTGGAAAAGAGCTGGTTTCGCAGGTGCGGCTGGCGCGCCACTTCGTCTTCGAAGCGACGGCGGGGATATCGCCGCAATCTCACCTCGGTTATCGCTTCGACCGTATAGAGATAGCGGTCCTTGAGAGAGACGCCCAGGAGATCACCGGGATGCAGGAACCCGACGATGACCCGGCGGCCGTCGGCAAGTAGGCGCAATGCGCGCAGCATGCCGTCCTCGACCTGAAAAACATAACCGGCATCGTCCCCTTCCCAGAACACCGCCTGACCCGGCGCAGCTTCGATGATCGGCTGAAGACTGAAGACCGACGATAGATCCGGGGGAGCAAGAGAGCACTCCAGCGCTCCAAGACCGCCGCCGATTGCAACTGATTGAAGGGTCATCGCGCATCCTCCATCTGACGCTCAGTATGGAGATTTCAACATGCGTGCGTGAACCGGCATCGACGCGCCTGCAACAATTGGTGCTATAGTGTAACTGAATGTAACAGCATGTCGGGGCAGACCAACTTCGGGGAAGGTTATGGCAAACGCTCGAAACGAGCCGGAACTTGTGCTCGTTGTGGATGACGATCCACGCATAAGGCAGATGTTGTCACGCTATTTCGAAGGGGAAGGCTATCGGGTCAGTCTTGCCGGCGATGGTCGCGAAATGCGCAACAGGCTCGCGAAGGCCCATGTGGATATCGTTTTGCTCGATCTGGGGCTCCCGGGAGAGGACGGTCTGTCGCTGGCCCGTGAGCTTCGCGCCCATTCCGATATTCCCATAATCATGCTGACCGGCCGGGACGACGTGGTTGATCGTGTGGTTGGGCTGGAAATCGGGGCCGATGATTATGTTACGAAGCCATTCCATCTTCGCGAGGTTCTTGCTCGCGTAAGGGGCGCGCTTCGACGTAGGCGTCCTCCGATTGCATTGATCCCGGACGTTCAAACAAGCGAGACCTTCTGTTTCGAAGGCTTGCGCCTCGACGTTTCCCGCCGTCGGTTGACATCTGACGACGGGTGCGAGATCGCCTTGACGACAGCCGAGTTCGACATGCTGTGCACGCTCGTGAGGCATGCCGGCCGCGTCCTCAATCGGGATGTGTTGATGGACTTGACGCGCGGCAGATCGCAAGAGGCCTTCGACCGCGTAATCGACGCACAAATAGCGCGGCTGCGCCGGAAGATCGAAAGAGATCCGCGCCGCCCCGAGCTGATCAAGTCCGTCCGCGGAGTGGGCTATGTGTTCAGTGCGCGCACCGTGAAGCAGGACGCTTAAGGCTATCCGTCTCGAATACGCTTACTGAGATTTCAACGCAGCGGTATGATTATTCCGTCGACCCCACCGTCGGCAACCGGCCACCTGTCCGGTGCAAGACTTGCGACATGAATGGCGCCGCAATGCCGATCGAATGCCGCTGCGCTCAAGTATTCGAGCAGGGCGTCGCAGACGCCGCGCGCATCGCCGGCGGTGGCTACGAGAAAGACCGGCACCGAGAGGTAGCGGCCCAGTCTTTCATGATGCCTCACGCGCGATATGGCGATACCCCTGATGTAGCCGAGCGGATCTTCGACAGCCGCAATCTCTTCGACAAAGGGGGAGGGGTGTTTGCGCATGAGAGTCGCTGCACAGACCTGCTGCCATGCTTCAGGGCCGATCTCGTAGCCCACCGCGACGATCAGGCAATAGGCCCGTTCGACCTGTGTTGCTTTGATTGGGGCGACGACATAGGCGCAAGCCATGATATCCTTCCTGATGAGTGGATCGGATTTGATGAACCCGCCTGGCCCAGAGCTGTGTGCCGTGCGACTGCAGGCTCTCCGCCGGTACGGGGCACGGCGCACTATGAAGCGAGTTTTCCCGGGAGCCGACGAGCCGTCATTGACGAGCATCAATGCCGGCTACGGATATCTGCCTTTTATTTGTCTGAAGGAGCGCCCCAATAAGGAGAATGCGCCATGTCGATCGATCTTCGTGGTCGCAGCGTGCTTTCCCTTGACGACCTGACTGCCGAGGAAATCCACTATCTGCTTCGGCTCGTCGTTGACCTCAAGGAAGAAAAGCGGAGAGGAATCGGGCTCAAGCGACTGAGCACCAGGAACGTCGCGCTTTTATGTGAACGAGATTCGATTCACGCGCGCGCCGCCTTTGAAGTCGCAGCCTACGACCAAGGCGCCAATGTGACCTTGATCGGACCATCAACCGGTCACACGCGTTATCGGGAATCGGTCAAGGACACGGCCCGTTTTCTCGGCCGGCTGTATGATGCAATCGGATATATCGGGCATTCCCAATCCGCCGTCGAAGAGGTCGCCAGATGGGCGTGTGTGCCCGTCTTGAATGGAATGACCGACACGTCACACCCCACGCAGACATTGGCCGACCTCGTGACGATGCAGGAATGCAGCGACAAGCCTCTTAATGACATGATCGTGGCCTTTCTTGGGGATGGACGCAGCAACGTCGCTCGATCCCTGGCAGTAGCTTCCTCGAAACTCGGCATCGATCTTCGCATCGTTTCACCAACGAGTTTCTGGCCGGAGGCGCCTTTCATCGAAGGTGTGACATTGGCTGCAAGGGATAGCGGCGGCCGGATAGCGGTACTTGAGCACGTCGGCACCGGAATTCTCGGGGCAGACTTTGTCTGCACGGCGCCTTGGTTTGGCGAGGGAGACGTGCGTTGGGCCGAGCGTGTGAGGCAGCTCGCGCCCTTTGCCGTCAGAGAGAATGTGATGGAGGCAACCGACAACCCGCAAACGAAGCTGATGCACAGTCTCCCCGCCTGGCATTGGCGGGAAGATGAGGCGGGAGCCCGTATCGCCAAGCGTTTCGGCGTCGAATGCATGGAAGTGTGCGACGGTGTCTTTGAATCCAAATCCTCGATCGTCTTCGATCAGGCTGAAAATCGCATGCCTGCAATCAAGGCGCTTCTTGTGGCTACGCTTGCAGACCGAACGGGTCGATCCCAGCCGCCGGTTTGATCTACAAACTTGCAATTGAACGGAAGACATTTCCAGGGGACATGGCCCCGCAACCAGAACAAGGCTTACGCGGATGACTACTCAACCGATCCTTCATTTTCACGGAGCCGCAGGCACCGTCACCGGTTCATGCCAATTGATTGAGTTCGGCGAAACGAAAGTTCTGATCGATTGCGGGCTGTTCCAGGGGTCGAAGACAGAGAAGGAACTCAACTATCGTCCGTTCCCCTTCGATGTCGACAGCATCGACGCCGTCATCCTGACGCATGCGCATATCGACCACTCAGGCCTCTTGCCGAAGCTCGCGAAACTCGGGTACGACGGTCCGATTTTCGCAACGCCGGGCACGGCTGATCTGTGCTCCGTCATGCTACCGGACTCTGCCCATATTCAAGAAAGCGAAGTCGATCAGCTCAATCGCCGGAACCTTCGTCGTGGGCGCCAACCGGTGACCCCAATCTACGACGCCGGCGACGCAGCTGTCGCGGTCACGCTTTTCAGGCAGGTGCCGCTCGGCAAATGGGAGACGGCGGCCGAAGGGTTGCGGTTTAGGTTCTGGAACGCGGGCCATCTGCTCGGTTCGGCGTCAGTCGAAGTTGAAGTGGACACCACCCCGACGCCCCTTAGATTGCTCTTTTCCGGGGACATAGGCCCACGACACAAGCTTCTTCAATATGACGCGGTCGCGCCGACGGGCTGGGATTATGTCATTTGTGAAAGCACCTATGGCGACGTCGAGAGGGAAGATGCAACCGACGAAACCAGACGGCGCATTTTGCGCACGGAAGTTCTGGAGGCGACCCATCCAAACGGCGCCTTGATCGTGCCATCCTTCGCGGTGGAACGAACCCAGGAGCTCCTCACCGATCTCGTTTACCTGATGGACACCGGCAAGATCGAGAGGTGTCCGATCGTCATCGACTCGCCACTGGCGACACGCGCCAGCGAAATCTTTCGGCGGCACGCGCGGGAACTGGAGAACGGGGAGCTGCTTGCAAAGGCTCTGCAAGCGAAGAACGTGCGTTTCACCGAGACCCCCGAGCAATCCAAAGCAATCGATTTCATGAAGGGATTTCATATTGTCATAGCCGCCAGCGGGATGTGCGAGGCCGGTCGGATCAGGCATCGTCTGAAGAACTGGCTTTGGCGGGACGAGGGAACGGTGCTCCTTGTCGGCTATCAGGCCGCCGGTACCCTGGGACGCATTCTTGAGGACGGGGCCTCTGTGGTGCGCATTCAAGGCGATGACATTCGCGTGCGCGCGCGCATCAGGAAGCTGGATATCTATAGCGGGCATGCCGATGGTAAGGAGCTTGCGGAATGGGTGCGCGCGCGCGAGCCGATCGGCGCCGGCGTCTTTCTCGTGCACGGGGAGGATGCGGCTCTTCAAGGGATGAGACAGCGGCTCCAGACGTTCCTGACTGAGGAAAAGGTGGTTCGTCCCCGCTTGGATGCTTCGTTCCGACTGGAAGCGAGGGGAGCCGTCGAGGTAGTTGAAGGCGTCGCCCCGCCACGCATCGACCCATTTCGCGCGGGCCGGACGGACTGGAACAACGATCTGCAGTCGCTCGTGCTCGACTTGCAGGCGGAATTGGCCAAGGCAGCCGACGACAAAGCCCGCGGCGTTGTCATTCGCCGCGTACGCCGGGCACTGAACGAGGACGCCTGAGCCGTCGCTCATGCCAGCGACGAAGTGAAATCGACCAGGAGAAGGCACGTTGCGTTGGACGAGATATCATCAGCCGGCGGACTTCATACAATCCGGATCCGCATCGACCAACTGGCTCGGCTTTTCAATTCGCTGGACCCCACACCCTTTCATGAGCGCGATCTGGACAAGGATGCCGAGCGTTTCATTGTCGATTGGGCTGAGGAGACGCCCGATGATGGACCAATTGCGATTGTCGTGCAGTTGCCTGCCGAAGAAACCGACACGGCGGTGACGCGTGTTGTCCAGGACGCGATACGATACAATTTTGAAAGCCGCGCCAGGCAAGCCAGCCGCGAGCTACGGCAGCTTTTAAGGGAGGGGCGGCGCGCCTTGTTCATTGGCGCGCCGATCCTTGCTTTCAGCTTGATTGCAAGTCAGCTCCTGACCAATATTTCGGGTGAGGGCGCGTTCTCGCGTGTTGCCAGCGAAAGCCTGGTCATCTTCGGTTGGGTGGCAAACTGGAGGGCGCTAGAGATTTTTCTCTACGACTGGTGGCCCATCAGTCGAGGCGGTCGGCTCTATCGTCGTCTGGCGGCAGCTGACGTGCAGGTGCTCGCCTACTGACATTTGACAATCCTTGACGCGCGTCAATGCGCCCGCACATACAGATGAGATCCTGACTTCATTATCAGGAGTGCAGGATATGCAAAATCTACCACGTTTCCTGCTTGCCACCGCGATCTATGTGTTCACCGCTTCGCCGGCCGCCCCTGCAAGTGGTTACGCAGGCTTCTCTGGTGCCCTGGTTCGGGTCCGGCCCGCGGTTGTTGGTATCAGCAGTACCGCCAACCGCGTATTGACGAACGACTTGCTGGACGATGCAAACGTTCGAAAGATCCTGGGCCTGCCCGAACATGTCCTCATCCTTGAGAGCGATGCTACCGTTACGGGATCCGGCATCATCATCGATGCCGAAGAGGGCTACATCGTTACAAACAGCCACGTGATCGCCGATGCCGATGACATCGCCGTCACGCTCAACGACGGCCGCGTTTTGCCGGCCGCAGTTGTTGGCAGCGATCCGCCAACCGATCTTGCCGTGCTCAAGATTGGGGCGCCGGGCCTCGTTGCTCTTGACTGGGGGCAATCGTCCGTTCTGAAGGTTGGCGATTTCGTGGTCGCAGTGGGAAGTCCCCTCGGCCTGGAGCAGACAGCAAGCTTCGGGATCGTAAGCGGGCTTAGCCGATCCGGTCTCGGGATCGACGACTATGAGGACTACATCCAGACCGATGCCGCACTTAACCCGGGAAACTCCGGCGGCGCGCTTGTCAATGCAGCAGGCGAGCTTCTGGGAGTGGTACGCGGGGCACCGCCACCGAACGAAGGCGCCCAGGGCATCGGTTTTGTCATACCTTCCGAATTCGCGTCCAAGATCGTTCGCGCTCTCATAAAGGATGGAGAAATCCGGCGCGGATGGCTCGGCGTGTCCGTCACCCTTTCGCAGGAAGGCGATGACGCGATGTGGGATCTGGTCGTTGACCGGCTCTCCTGCAATTCGGCCGCCGAACGCCAGGGGGTGAGGCTCGGCGATGCCGTGACTGCGCTTAACGGCCACGCGGTCTCGACGGAGGCCGCCTTCAGGAATGCAGTCAGTCTGCTGGCGGCCGATGCGCATGTCACTCTCGATATCCGCCGGGAGGGCAGGACACAACGGCTGGACTTCAAACTTGTCGATCCCGCGAGCATGCACGGCGCTCTGGACCATGGTGTGCTGGACAGCGTGACCCTTGGTCTGCCGGACACATCGGCTTCGCGCGCGTGTACGCCCAATGGGCCGGTACTCATGGAGGTGCCGTCCGACAGCGTAGCATATGCGGCTGGGCTGAGATCGGGTGACTACCTGACATCCATCAACGGTGAGCCAGCCGTCTCGGCGTCTCGGATTCAAGCCCTGATGGATGCCGCAGATGCCCAAGTTTCGTTCGATATCCTGCGCGCAGGCACAGCGTATCGATTTGTGGTTCCGTAGACGCAATTCTTCGACGATCGGCTTTGGGAAAAGAGTATCGGAGCGAAAGCACCATGAAATGGTCCTTAAAACTCGGCACCGTCGCGGGGACCGAAGTCCGCGTGCACGCAACATTCGCCCTTCTGCTCATTTGGATCTGGGTGATGCATTACCGGATCGGCGGTCCGACTGCCGCCTTTGAGGGCGTTGCCTTCATCGTGAGTGTCTTCCTCTGTGTGGTGCTGCATGAGTTCGGGCACATCGCGGCCGCTCGCCACTTTGGCATCAAGACACCGGATATCACTCTTTTACCAATCGGCGGAATAGCACGGTTGGAGCGCAATCCCACCAGACCGCTTGAGGAGTTGTTGATCGCCATCGCAGGCCCGCTTGTAAACGTCGTGATTGCTGGCCTCATCGTCATGGTTGTTGGAGGTGCCCTGGGCTGGGAACAACTGCTGGCGCCTCAGGACCCCCGCGTAAATTTCCTGGCGCGGCTCGCGGGGGTCAATATTTTCCTCGTCCTGTTCAATATGATCCCCGCCTTCCCGATGGATGGGGGGCGGGTTCTTCGGGCAATTCTTGCCTGGCGTCTGCCCGGTGCGCGGGCCACCACGCTTGCAGCTCGGATCGGACAATCCATCGCGGTAGCTATGGGTGTCCTTGGTGTCTTCTTCAATCCATTGCTGATTCTCATTGCAATCTTCGTCTATTTCGCTGCGGAGACTGAGGCGCAAGGCAGCGAACTTCAGGCAATCTCCGCCGGTACGAGCATCTCGGACGTGATGATGACTGACTTCGCGACACTCGCTTCGGAGGCCCGTGTCGGCGAGGCCGTGGAACTCCTGCTTGCAACGAGCCAGAGCGAGTTCCCCGTTTTGAACGAGGCCGGCCGGTTCGAAGGTCTGATGACACGCGAAAGCATCGTCCAGGCGATGAAGGAAAGAGGTGCTGGTGCGCCGGTGATTACGGTAATGCGCCGCGACATCCCGACGGTTGATGAGCAATCGCCTGTGGACGTCGGTTTGAGGCTCATGCAGGAGGCAGGCGCGCCTGCCGTGCCCGTGGTCGATCGCAGCCAGCGCGTTGTCGGCTTCATCAATTACGAAACCATCGGGGAGTTGCTGATGCTTCGCAATGCCGATGAGAGCTTTCAGCCTCGCGGACGTGTTCGCCGCTCGCCTTGACCATGTGAGAACCTATCGCTCAGTGATTGCGACCCCTTCCGCAATGCGGTCGCTCGGGTAGAGAATAACCTGTTCACCCGAATCAAGTCCCTCGCGGACCTCGACTTCCAGGTTGTTGCGTTGCCCCACGACCACCATTCTTAATCGCGCGTGGCCCCCCTCTGCGGTGAAGACGGCCCATTTGTCAGTTTGCCGGAACAATGCACCCAGCGGCAGTTTGAGTACATCGCCTTCGAAAAGGATAATCCGGACGTCAGCCCGATAACCGTGCCCAAGCGTTGCCCAGCGCCCCGGTGGATCGGCGAGATCGAGAACTACGTCGACACGCTGCTCTTCGATACCCAGCGCCGATACCTTTGTCCGCCCGAACGGTTCGATCCGGCGCACGATCGCGTCAAGATCCTCCCCACCCCAGTTGGTCACAATTGCCTTTTGGCCTGGTTTGAGCTTGACGGCGTCCTCGGAGAGAAGATTGACGATGATCTCCATGTCGTTTGGATTGCCGATCTCGATAAGCGGGGTGCCCGCCTCAACAACGCCTTCGCTGCGGCGCATGACCCTGAGGACGACACCGTCCACAGGCGCCGTCAATGCAACGCATTCGCAAGGTCCGCTACGGTTCCTGATTTCCTGGCGCGAAAGTAGTCGTGAGCGTGCTTGGCTCAGTTCATGGCGCCTGACGTTGAGCGCTGCCTCCGCCGTCGCGAGGTTGGCCTCGGCTACGTTGTAGACACGCTCCGCATCGTCAAAAGCCCGCTTCGAGATCGTGTTGCGCTCCATTAGCTGGCGCGCGCGCCCTCTCTCTGCCTCCGCAAACGCCAGGTCCGCCTTCGCCTTGTTGAGTTCGGCGGCCGCTAGGTTGTAGGCGGCCCCCGCGGCTTCCACGGCCGCCCGTTGCTCCGCTTTCGATCTGACGTCGAGGAAAGCTGGCGCTGCAGGTTCGATCTGACCGAGCAAGGTTTCTCCGGCCTTGACAGGATCTCCGGCTTCAGCAGTTATGCGCTGCAGCTGCCCGCGAAGGGGCGCATGAAGTGTGTAGACTTCGCGCACGCGAGCCTCCCCTTCCTCGTCGATCGTTACGCGCAACAGCCCCGTCTTCACTGATGACAGGTCCACCGGAACCGGCTGGGGTCGCAGCACATAGGCAAGGACGATCGCCAGCAATGCCGCCAGGCTTCCCCAGATTGCCATTCGCTTCTTGGACGCGCGCATCCGCGCTACTCCCTGGTCTTCAGCGCCGCGATCAGGTCCAACCGGTCGAGCCTGCGACGCGTGACAGCGGCGCAGACTAATACCGATGCAAGCATGATGAGTGCGGCCTTGCCGTAAGTTGAATTTTGAAGCACGAGCGGCACACGGTAGAGTTCGGTTTCAAAGGCGCTCGTCATCCACCATGCGAGCGCCAAGCCGATCGCAGCGCCAAGAGGAATGGCGAGCCAGGTGAGCAGACCAACTTCCCCGAGAAGGATGTAGGAGATCTCCCACCGGGTGAAGCCGAGTATACGCAACGTGGCAAACTCCTGCGCTCGCTCGGAGATCGCTATGCGGATTGAGTTGTAAGCTACTCCCACCGAAAGCGTCATAGAAAACGCGATGAAGAAGCCAATGAAAATGAAAATCGTCTCCCCCATCGTATCGAAGAAGGTATCAATAGCGGCTTGTCGAAACTGTATGGAAGCGATGCCAGGGATGCCCTTCAGTCTCGCAAGCAGGCCGGATCGGTCCGCCGCGTCCATGCGGATATGCAGACCACTTGCAACGCGACCGTCTCCAGCAAGGCGATTGAGCGCTCCCATTTCCATATATGCGGGCTTGCCGATGTAGGTTTCGAACAGTTGCACCACGCGCACGCTGAAGGAGGCCCGGTGCCCCTCAAGGAGCTGGACGACAACGGTATCGCCGATCTGAATTCGCAGAAGTTCTGCAAGCTTGCGAGAAACGACCAAGCCGCCGGCTGGTATCTGAAGGCGACCGCGTGAAACGTCGAACACGGGACTAAGGATGGCGCTCTCCGGAACGCCGATTATGCCCTGACGCTCGGTGAGATGCCCGCGACTGATCCGCGCGGATAGGTAACGATGGGGTTCGACTGATAGCACGCCAGGCAAATTTTCGAAGTCCCGCACGGCTTTGAGCGGATGGAGTTCGTCAAAAGCGATCGTCGCGTCTTGATGTTGTCCGCGCTCAAAAACAGTTTCGGCTAGTGTGTCGATCGCATCCACCCATTGGAGAGCCATAATCGTAACTGCCGCCGACATCGCCAATCCAAAACTAGTGAGCAATGCGCGTCCGGGCCATCGTGTGATCCGACGCAGGATCATGCGGGTGGGCTCGTCGGGTCCAGAGAATGCGAAACGCGTTGTAAACAAACGCCGATAAGATGGCGGTGAGGGAGGTCTCATCGCCTCCGCCGGCGGCAGCCGAACGGCACGATAGCTCGCCGTCAGGCTGCCAGCCAGCGCTGCAGTCAGACTTATTGTGGCCGACACAATGAATGCGACTGGGCCGGGACGATACAGAAGGAAGGGAAAGCGGTAAAACTTTGTGTAGAGCTCAGTGTTCCAGTGACCAAACCATGCGCCGGCCAGCGACCCGATCACGACACCGGTAGTTCCAATCGCGAGGACGAGCTTGAAGTAGTGCCACCCGACTGTCCAATTCGTGTAGCCGAGAGCCTTCAACAGGCCGATTTCCCGGCGCTCCGTATCGACAAGGCGCGCCATTACCAGGTTTGTAAGGAAGGCCGCCACGGCGAGGAATATGGCGGGCATCACGCGAGAGAGGTTCTTTTGTTGTGCAATTTCGCTTTCGAGGAACCAGTTTGAAGTTTGGTCTTCGCGGCCGTAGGCTCCGATGCCACCGTAAGGCGCAAGAATGTTGTCGAGCCGACGGACTGTATCGCTGACGTCCGCACCGGGTAGCAGGCTGACTGCAACGCTATTAAAGGATGCCTTGAGATCGAACGCCGCGCTCAATGCGTCCCGTCCCATCCAGAGAATCCCGAAGCGTGCGTCGTCCGGCATCAGCCCTCCCGGTGCGATGGCGTACACGAATTCCGGACTGAGGGCGGTCCCCACGATCTCCAGCGTGCGCTTGCGGCCTCGCAAGATGGCCTCAATGCTGTCGCCTGGCTTCAAACGATGCGCTTCGGCAAACGGCTCACTGACGACAACTTCATGACCACGTGTCGGGTCGACCAGACGTCCTGAGCGGATCACAAGCGCGTTCAAAAGCTGCGGGCCGTTATCGGGCAACGAGATTACCCGCGCGACCACTGGCTCGAGATACCCGGCGACATTGAGGATTGCGCGCTCGTCGATCCGTGTCTCAACCAGTCTGACGCCGGCGATTTCGCCGATCTCGCGCTTGCGGTACTCGGGCACACGTTTGGCATGAGCGAATACATCGGCAAAGCGGGTCCGCTCATAATAGGCGGCAGTGGTTTCCTCGAGTGCTTCGATCGTTGTCAACGACATGACCAAAAGCGCCGTGCCGGACGCGATCACCAATGCGATCGCCAGAAGCTGAAACCTCATCTTCCAAAGCTGCCGCAAAAGCTTTCGGTCGAGGCTCGTCATCACGGCTCACCAACTCAGTTCACCAGGCGCCCGTTGCGTCGCGTTGCACCGCGTCTCGACAATGCGACCATCTGCGAAATAAAGGACGCGATTGGCGATTTCGGCGATAACGGCATTGTGCGTGATAAGGGCAGTGGTCGTCCCGAGTTCCCGATTGATCCTGAGAATAGCCTCGAGCACAAGGATGCCGGTCTTGCTGTCTAGAGCCCCTGTCGGTTCGTCACAAAGCAGCAAGTCGGGTCGCTTGGCGATCGCCCGAGCGATCGCAACACGTTGCTGTTCTCCACCGGAGAGCTGTGCAGGAAAATGATCAAGGCGATCGCTCAGTCCGACAAGCGCCAGTGCATCGGCGGGCGGCATGGGATCCCTTGCGATCTCGGTCACCAAAGCGACGTTTTCGCGCGCAGTCAGGCTTGCGATCAGGTTGTAGAACTGAAACACGAAGCCGACGTGGTTTCGCCTGTATTGGTTGAGCGCACGCTCACTGCCGAACGAAAGCGGATGATTGCCAAAGCGAACTTGGCCAGACGTGGGTGTGTCAAGACCGCCCAGGATATTGAGTAAGGTGGATTTGCCGCTTCCGGAAGGTCCGAGCAGCACCACGAGTTCAGCTTTGTAAAAATCGACATCGACGCCGCGAAGGGCAGATACCTCAACTGCGCCCATTCGATAGACCTTCATCAGGTCTCGCGCCTCAAGCGCGGCGGCCCCGTCTTCGATTTCCACTGACCTTCCCTTTTGATTAGACGATCGGGCACCGGCATTCCACTCTATGCCCTAGTCGGTAAGGTACTTTTCAATATCCGCAACCTCGAGATTGACGAGATCTTTCCCCAGTTCTGCGCTGATGACGGACCGCACGTGTGGGTCGAGTTCGGTGCGCAGCTGGCCGAGCACGCGTGGGGGCGCTGCCAGTACGAGGCGTTGGATACCCTCGTTGCGGACAAGGGCCGAGATCCTCTCCGCAATATTTGCGACGAATCTTTCTTCGGCCTGCCGATGCAAGTCGGTCTGCTCGACCTTGCTTCTCGCTCCGCTGACCGATTGAAAGACCGTTCCCTCCCGATCGCTTCCCAGCATGCGCGCCGACGCTCCTGGATTGGCGACGGTTTCGATGACGATCAGATTGAGGAGTTCGGAGTTCCCGGCGTTGCGCATCATAAGGGCGCGGCCTCCGTCACACGCCAAAACCCAGCAATCGTGCGGAATTCTTGGTTTCATCTGCCATGCCCCCGTTCAGTGAGCCATAAGGATTGGCAACTTCGCCTCTTTGAGCATGGATTTCGTGACACCCCCGAGGATGAGCTCCAACAGCTTGGAATGTCCGTAGGCACCCATGACAATCATGTCGGCGTTGATGTCCATTGCATGCCTTTGCAGCGTCTCGGTCACAAAGTGACCTGCGCTCGGCAGGGTCTCCACCGAGACATTGATGCCGTGGCGGGCGAGATACGTTGCGATATCGGCGCCCGGTTCGCCACCGCTCACCCTCAAGGCCGCAACGGGGTCGACCATGGTGACGTGAACAGATTGAGCCATCTTCATCATTTCGAGCGCATCTCTTACGGCGTGGGCCGCGCTCGGACGCGAATCCCAGGCGAGCAGGATCGTCCTTGGCCGCAATGTCGCGATCCCACCGGGCGGGACGAACAAAACTGGGCGACCCGCTTGGAAAAGTCCGCCGCTGACAACCTGAGACTTCAACTCATCGCTCGCAAATACGCCGGGGCCGGCGAGGACCAGATCCGCGTAGAGGGCTCTTTCGCCGATATCATAAGCGGGGCCTGCGACCTCCGCGTACACGCTGTCGACATCAAATGACAATCCGGCCGTTGCGAGGCGCTCGCGGATCTTGACAATGTGGTCGGAAAGCCGCTGCAGGTTGCGCTCGCGCACTTCCAGCCAGCTCGGCGATAGCGTCTGATAGCGTCCGGTAGGCACGGGGGCCATGGTGACGACCAGGGTGCTGAGATGTGCGCTCACCTCGCCGCCCAGGTTCATCGCGATGTCTAGATCCTCGGCGGCTATATCGTCTGCGAGCACGTTCAAAATCGTCTTGAATGACATGATATCCTCCCTTTGGCGGTCAGCGCTCCGCAAGGCACTTGAACCCTTGCGGAGCGGAGCGCCGAGCTCGTTAGGCGGCGTTCACCTGGATCTTGCGATCGTTCTGTTGAGCCTCCTTGGTTTTTGGCAACGTGACCGTCAGCACGCCGTTCGAAAACGTCGCCGCAATGTCTTCGGCTTTCACGCCCTGAGGCATCTTGAAGGTGCGCTGGAACGAACCATAGCGCCGCTCGGACAGGACGTATTCCCTGTCCTTTTCTTCCTTGGCCTCCAGCTTTTCGCCGCGGATCGTCAGATTTCCGTTCGAAACCTTTACCTCGATGTCCTTTTCCTCGATCCCTGGCAACTCGGCGGTGATCTCGTAGCTCGCCTCTTTCTCGACGAGATCAATGGCCGGCGCGAGTGCCCAGGTCGGCAGGACGGTTGAGCTGTGAACATGCACGGGGTCAAACGACCGGCGCCAGAAGCTCGGAGTGAAGTCGTCGAACAGGCGGTCGATTTCGGCCCGCAAACCTTCAAAGGGCATCCACGATTGCGCGCGGGAGCGAGGGGCTTCGTCTTGCTTGATCGGGAGTTTCGTCGATGTCTCAGTCATGACTGGTTTCTCCTTTGAGTAAACGTGGGGCCTGGCCGGCGACCGACAAAGGACATGGGGAAGAGGCGCATTGATCCTCCATCCGCCTTTGGCCTTCGACCAGTAGACCCAACGATTAGACCGCGATCTGCAAGCTGGTGCATTGACGCCCGTCAAAGCTGGCTCAGTGGCTACTTTGACGCAGAGCAATGCAAGACATGGTCGTTCGTGTTGTTGTTCACCAGCGCGACGTTCAGGGATTTCCAGATGACCCGGCGTGACATACGGCACATGATACAGGCGGTCCTGTTGAATTGGCTTCTGCTGATCCTGATCGTTCTCATGATCGCTTCGGTCTTCAGTGTGCTCCTGATAAAAGGGGTTCTTCTCAAGGAAAGACAGGTGCGCGTCGAGCCGTCTCAAGGTTTGGTCGCTTCTTGTTGCAACATTCAGACTTCCTGATAGCGCAGACTGCGTTCACCACCGAAGCTGCTCGCAATTGGGCAAGCGCTTAATCCAGGCGCCCGGCGAGTGCCAAAGCCGCGCCCTTCAAAATCGCGTCGTCGCTGCGGATGATGAAAATTGGTATCTCTGCAAGCCAGGCGGACCGTCGGCCTTTCGCTTCGAAAGCTGCTCGAAACAGATCGGCCTTCAACCGTCGTTCCATTCTTCGCGGAATGGGCCCCCAGAGATAAATGCCGCCCCTGGCATCATAGAGAAGAGCGCTGTCACCAGCGAACCTGGCCAGCCAGGTGGCGAAATAGTCCACGGCCTTCGCGGCCACCGCGTCGCTCCCGCGTAATGCCGCATCGATGATGCTGGAGGCCGGCGAGCCGCGCACGGCCTGACCGGCACTTTCGAGCAGCAACTCATGAAGATGACAAAGACCGGCCTCCGACAGGAGGTTCTCGACCGAGACGTAGTCGGTCGCGCAACGGATGCGCTCGAAAATATCAAATTCCCCACGCGTCTGGGGGGCAAAGGAGATACCTCCCGCATGGGTTCGGTGCGCGGTCCATGCGCCATCGTCCGGGGTCAGCGACGTTACGCCGAGCGCCTGTCCGACGCTGATGATCGCCTTCGGCGTACCAGGCTCGACCGTTTGTCCGCTGATCAATTTTGTGTCGTGTAAAGTCAGATGGGGTAAAACCAATGCCAGCGCGTCGAGCGCGTCGACCTTGAAAACTCGCGAGGGTGAAGTGCCCCAATCGAGTTGTTCTGCCAGATCATGATGAAGGCGGTCTTCGTCGGTAGTCGGGCCGCCGTTGACGACCGCGATGCCGATTGCGGAGGTCGCTACGGGCGTGGACCGGATATAGGCGGCCAGCGCGTCGGTCACGCAGGTAAAGGCGTTGTTGTCGAACTGTACGTAGTGGTCGATCGATAGCCGGTCGTAATCCGTAACCGCAAGGCGTGTGTGTGTTTCGCCCATCTCCGCAACGATTGCCTGACGTGCCAACATGCCCACCGCAGGTCCTCCCATATAGTCGGTTCATGAGATTGTGCCGCAAGTCCACCGAACGTGCTTTGACGGCCGTCAAGGTCAGACCCCACCTCGGCGTTTATGATTTGCCGGTTCCTGACTGCTGGAGGCTTGGGATGAGATCCGTTATTTGGCTCGAGAACGTCAGACGAGGCGACATCGGTGACGTTGGCGGCAAAAATGCCTCGCTCGGCGAATTGATCAACGGGCTCTCCGGGAGCGGTATCAAGATTCCAGGCGGATTTGCCACGACGGCGCAAGCCTATTGGCGCTTCATCGATTTCAACGGTTTGCGCGAACCAATCCGCGCGCTTGTGGCCGCATGGGAATCCGGACGCGACACCCTTTCTCAAACCGGGGCGACGATCCGCGCCCTCGTCCTGCAGGGTGCCTGGCCCCCCGACATCGAGGAAGACCTGATATCAGCCTATCGCAATTTGTCGAAAAGGCTTGGTGTTGAGGCCACGTCCGTCGCGGTGCGCTCGAGCGCCACCGCTGAGGATCTGCCAGCGGCGAGTTTTGCAGGGCAACAGGAAAGCTACCTCAACATCTCTGGTGAGCAAGCACTTATGGATGCCTGCCGCCGCTGCTACGCTTCCCTATTCACGGATCGTGCCATGGCATATCGCCAGGCAAACGGCTTCGAGCAGATGAAAGTGGCGCTCTCGATCGGCATCCAGCAGATGGTCCGCTCGGACCTTGGCGCAGCCGGCGTCATGTTTTCGATCGAAACGGAGACCGGGTTTAATAAGGTTGCCATCATCAATGCGAGCTGGGGGCTTGGCGAGTATGTCGTCAAGGGCACCGTCGATCCGGATGAATATCGCGTCTTCAAACCGTTGCTTGGCATTCCTGACATTGTGCCGATAATCGAAAAGAGACGTGGCTCCAAGGAACGAAAGCTCGTCTACGGCGATCGGGCTTCCCCCACGCAAGGCGTCTTGACGAGCGTAGAGGAGAGAGCGCGGCTCGTCTTGAGCGACGAGGAGATTGTGAAGCTCGCCAGATGGGCCGTTTTCGTTGAGGCGCACTATGCATGTCCCATGGACATCGAATGGGCGAAAGATGGTCCTAGCCAGGAGATCTGGCTTGTCCAGGCGCGCCCGGAGACGGTGCAGTCACAGGCGGCGACCAACTTGCTGTCGACCTACCGCATCAGTTCCAAGGGGCGACCGATTGCTCGGGGACTTGCAATCGGTGACGCCATCGCGGCTGCGCCCGTATGCCTTGTCGAACATGCCGGCGACGCTGATCACTTTGTCGACGGCACTGTTCTGGTTGCAGCGACAACGGATCCGGACTGGGTTCCGCTGATGAAGCGTGCCTGCGCTATCGTCACCGACCATGGCGGGCGGACGTCGCATGCCGCAATCGTCAGTAGGGAGCTCGGTGTTCCGGCTATCGTCGGCGTTGGGAACGCAACGCAGTTGCTTCACCCGGGGGAGGTGGTCACGGTATGCTGTGCCGAAGGTGATGAGGGCACGATCTACGAGGGGCGGGCGGACTTCGTCGCCGAGGAAACAGACCTTTCCGACATGCCTGAAACGCGAACAAAGGTGATGCTAAACCTTGCTGACCCGCAGGCTGCATCCAGGTGGTGGCGGTTGCCGGCCGACGGCATCGGGCTTGCGCGCATGGAGTTCGTGATATCGAATACCATCCAGATCCATCCGATGGCACTTGTCCACTTCGACGACTTGCGGGATCAGGCCGCCAGGGAAACGATCGATACCCTGACGAGGGAATACAACGAAAAGACGGAATACTTCGTGGACAAGCTCTCAGCCGGGCTGGCGCGACTTGCCGCTGTTGCATTTCCCAAACCGATCATCGTTCGCATGAGTGACTTCAAGACCAACGAATATGCGGGTCTTTGCGGCGGAAAGCAGTTTGAACCGCTAGAGGAAAACCCGATGATCGGCTTTCGTGGAGCCTCCCGCTATTATTCACCCCGCTACAGGGACGGGTTCGTGCTGGAGTGCCGTGCCATAAGGCGTCTTCGAGAGAGGATGGGTTTTGTGAATGTCGCGCTCATGATCCCCTTCTGCCGCTCTCCCAAGGAGGCGGAAAAGGTGTTGGATACGATGGCCGAGAATGGATTGAAGCGCGGCAACGGGCTTGAGATCTACATCATGTGCGAAATCCCTTCCAATGTCATTCTGGCAGCCGATTTCGCGCGGCACTTTGACGGATTCTCGATCGGCTCGAACGATCTGACCCAATTGACGCTTGGCATCGACCGGGACTGCGAGGACCTCGCCGCCGTCTTTGATGAACGAGATCCAGCGGTAAAGTGGATGATCCGCAAGGTCATCGGCGACGCAAAGGCGGCCGGCGTCAAGATCGGCCTTTGCGGACAGGCGCCGAGCGATCACCCCGAGTTCGCTGCCTTCCTCGTCGACTGCGGAATTGATTCAATCTCCGTTACGCCCGACAGTTTCGTCGCTGTCAAACGAATGGTCGCAACTGCGGAAGCAAAACAGGAGAAGGGCTAGAGGATCAAGGCGAACGGAACTCAAACCGTCATTCCTCGGCTTCGAGCTGCTCGGCCGCTACATAGAGGAGCGCGCGCATTTTCTCCTGCAACATGGCCTTGTCGGCCGCCACGTTGGCAGCGCGCAGATCATCGAGAACCTTCAGCAAGACGTCATCGTCTCCTGGATCGGTTTGACCAGCCGTGATCACCTCTTCCACATAGCCTGATACATCTGTGCGACCGATAACCTGCGCCGCCCACCTCGCCAGAATGCGATTGCGTCGATCGCGAACCCGGATTGCTCTTTCGAAGTCCAGGAAATACTTCTCTTCAAGAGCTTTTTGACGTTCGTTCAATGCGGTCATCATGATGCTCCGACATCTTTTGGGGCTAAGCTTGCATGCCGGCCTCGACAAGACCGTCCCTTGCCGGCTCCGGTATTTCTGTCATGGTGGCTTCGGTGAGCAATAGAACGCTTGCGACCGACACCGCGTTTTCAAGCGCTACGCGAACGACCTTTGTGGGATCGATGATGCCGGCCGACACGAGATCGACATACTCCTTCCGCCCGGCGTCGAAACCGTAATTGCCTTGCGCCTCCATCATCTTCGCCACGACGACGCCACCATCAGTGGACGAGTTCTCCGCGATCTGGCGCGCTGGAAGTTCGAGCGCGCGCTTCAGAATCTGCACACCCGTGCGCTCGTCGCCTTCACATGCCCTTTCCTCATCGGTAATGGCATCTATGCATCGCAAGAGGGCGAGGCCGCCTCCAGGAAGAATTCCTTCGGCTACCGCTGCCTTGGTGGCGCTGATGGCGTCGTCGAGGGCTTCCTTCTTTGACTTGAGTTCCGCTTCCGTGGCAGCACCCACCTTTATGACGGCAACCCCGCCAGAAAGTTTTGCCAGTCGCTCCTCGAGTTTGTCTCGATCGTAATCACCCGTCGTCGTGGAGATTTCCCGCCTTATCTGGTCGGCGCGGCCGGCAATTGCCTTCTTGTCTCCCGCGCCGCCGATGATCGTCGTCGTATCCTTTGTGATGACCACCCGTTCGGCGCGGCCTAGTTGTTCGGCTGTCACCGTATCCAGTTTGATGCCCAATTCTTCGGAAATCAGCTGGCCCCCGGTGAGTATCGCTATGTCTTGAAGCAGCGCCTTTCGCCGGTCGCCGAAACCGGGCGTCTTCACGGCACAGTTTCTAAGTGTCCCCCGCATCTGGTTGACGATCAGCGTGGCGAGCGCTTCTGTTTCAACGTCTTCGGCGATGATCAGCAACGGGGTTCCGGACTTGGCGACGGCCTCAAGCAGGCCGACGCAGTCCTTCAGTGATGTGATCTTCCGGTCAAGAAGCAGAATGACAGAATTTTCAAGCGACACTTCCATCCGCTCCGTGTCCGTGACGAAGTAGGGGGAAAGATAGCCGCGATCGAACTGCATACCTTCGAGTACATCAAGGACCGTTTCGGTAGATTTAGACTCTTCGACGCTGATGACACCTTCGTCGCCGACCCGCTCCATTGCTTCCCCGATAAGGGTGCCGATATGCGTGTCGTTGTGCGCCGAGATCGTTGCGACCTGTTCTTTTTCGCGCTTTGAGGAAACGGGGCGCGAATTTCGTTTGAGTTCAGAAACGGCGCGCTTGAGCGCCCGGTCCAGACCTCGCTTGATATCGATCGCGCTTGCGCCGGCCACGACGTTGCGTAGTCCGTCGGCGAAGATCGCGTGGGCAAGAATGGTCGATGTGGTCGTTCCGTCGCCGACGATTTCGCCGGTCTTTTCTGCCGCCTGCCGCAGCATCCGCGCACCGAGATTTTCCTCCGGGTCCTTGAGATCGAATTCCTTGGCGATCGTCACGCCGTCATTGCAAACGATCGGCGACCCCCACTTTCTCTCAATCAGCACGGATTTAGATCGCGGTCCGAGGGTAACCCGAACCGCATCGGCGAGCTGAGCTGTTCCTTTCAGGATCTTTTCGCGCGCGGCTGAGTGGAAAAGAACTTGCTTGTGCGCCATGGTTCCGACCCTCCATCAATTGTCATCTAGCACGGGAGGAGGGATGCGGCCTTGATGGGCGTCAAAGACATCTTTATCCGCGCCGCCGCACCTTTGACGGCGGTCAAGGCGAGACTGATCGTTTGGTGCTTTGATGAAGTGATCGAAGTCCCAAACTGGGGGTCGTAGCGATGATTTACAACACGATAATGGTAAGCTTGAGTTTGCACGAAAGTGTTTCGCGGCAGCTAAGATTTGCGCGTGGCGTGGCGTCGCGTTTCGAAGCAACACTCATCGGCTTCGCAGCCGGCGACATTCGTATCATAACGGCGGCGCCCCCTGGCGTGGTCATGGACGACGAATTCATGCGCCTCGAAGCGATCGATATCGAACGCCGTCTGGAGGTGCTCAGGCGAGAGTTCGAGGCCGAAGGCGGAGCCGTGGATCTGCTGCGGACAAGCGTTGGTGATCCAACGAAGGATCTCGCGACCGCTGCTCGGTTGGCCGACCTAGTTATCGCAGGCATATCGCAAGTGGGAAGCGAGCAGGTTGACATCGGTGAACTGATCCATTCGGCGGGCCGCCCCGTCCTTATCCCCAGAGCCGACCTTGAGCCGCTCGCTGCCCACAAGGTCGTTGTTGCCTGGAAGGATACGCGCGAGTCCCGGCGCGCCGTGGTCGATGCGATGCCTTTCCTCGTTCATGCCCGTGAGGTCCTTGTCGCATCAGTCGAAGATCAAGGAAAACGCCGCGGCGTGGAAACACTGAATGATGTTGTCCGCCACCTGATCCATCACGGTGCAAGAGCCCGGGGCGAGGTCTTCAGCAGCGATGGGCCTTCAGATGGCGAGACCCTGATCAATATTACCAAGCAGTTTGGTGCGGATCTGATCGTTTCGGGAGCGTATGGCCACAGTCGCTTGCGCGAGTGGCTGGTGGGCGGCGTTACCCGATCGCTGCTGGGCGAAACCTCTCTCCATCGCTTGATGTCGTCGTGAGCCACCCGCCAAGCTGATCGCGCGAACTGTGTCGATAAGGCGCAAGAACAGTGTGTTCAATGTCCGCTCTGCATGAGAAGATCCGCTTTCTCAGCGACCCGGCATCCTATCCTGATCGGCCATCGAGGGTCGAAACCCGGGAGACCCATATGTCATGGGTCTTCCTGACGGATGATTGGGTGCTGAAGCTGAAGAAGCCGGTCAAGACGTCTTTTCTTGACTTCAGCACGATAGATAGCCGTCACTTCTTTTGTTGCGAAGAAATTCGCCTCAATCGCCGATTGGCTGAGGAAACCTATAGAGGCGTCAAACCTCTCTATGCAGACCTTTCCGGCAACCTCACATTTGAGAACTCTGGGAGAGCTGCCGATTGGCTCGTGGAGATGAGGCGGCTCCCCGAAGCCGACATGCTGGATCAGCGCATAAAGGCGGGTGACCTCGCACCGACGGAGCTTATTGGCGTGGCTGAGAAACTTGTGCGCTTCTACGCCGGCTGTCGGCCGGAGAGCGTCGATGGGCATGTGCGCCACCTCATGGATGAACTCGACATCACGCGAAAGATCTTGCTGCGGCCGGAGTTCGATCTGGAGTCCGAAGGCGTTGCTGCACTGCTGGAAGGCATCGGTCACGGATTGCAGGTGATGCGGTCAAAAATCGAGGAGCGGATCAAGAAGGGGTGCCTGGTGGAAGGACATGGCGACTTGCGGCCAGAACACATCTGCCTCGTTAGGTCTCCCCAGATCATCGATTGCCTGGAATTCAACCGGTCCATGCGCCTCGTCGACCCATATGATGAGATCGGTTACCTTGCTCTCGAATGTGAGGTCTTGGGCTCGGGCTGGATCGGTCAATTCTTCCTCACGGCTCTGGAGCGCACGGTTGGAAATCGCCCTTGTGATCGCTTGATGGGTGTCTTTGGCGGTTTCCGTGCCTTGTTGCGGGCCCGGCTCTGTCTTGCTCATCTTCTTGAAACACCAGCGCGCCGCCCCGAGAAGTGGCGACCGCTCGCGCTCACCTACCTCAAGATGGCAAGGGTTCGCTTGTCACTCGTCGTCTCCTGAAAGTGCTGCAAGCGGAACGCCGGTATGCAGGCGGCGAATGGTTTCGGCAAAAAGCGGTGCGCTGCTTAAGACCGTCACACAATCGCGCAGGAGGTCTTCGGGTATATGGAATGGAGAAGCTGAGTCCGTTACGATCGTCCTGTCGATCGCAGGGTGGGCCAGAACCGCCTCGCAGCCCCGGTCAAAGAGCGCATGGGCGGCAAGGGCATAAACTGAATTCGCACCCCGCTGCCGGCAGGCTTCGGCTGCCCTGAGCATTGTTTTTCCCATCCCGATCATATCGTCCACGATAAAAACGCTCGCGCCTTCGACGTCACCTGCAAACAGGTGACCCGAGACGATCCCACCGCTGCGACGCTTTTCCATGATCGCAAGTTGAGCCTCCTTGCCTGACAGACGCTCGTAATGTTCCCGCAGGAGTTGCGCGCGTTTTATGCCGCCGGCGTCGGGCGATAATACCATCGTCCGCTCGGGGCCGGAGAGACTTGCAATGGTCCTGCTAAAAAGTTTGCGGGTGTCGAGGTGAACCGTTGCACAGCGGAAGGCGTTCTGAAATGCCGAAAGGTTGTGGACGTCCAAAGTCACGACTGTATCGATGCCCACCGCCTCGAAGAGTTGTGCCACGTATCGTGTCGTCACCGGGTCGCGTAACTTGGTCTGTCTGTCTTTGCGAGAGTAAGCAAGATAGGGCGCGACGGCGGTTACGCGCGCTGCGCCGTGTTCGCGGCATGCGGCTGCGAAAAAGAGCAATTTACACAGCTTGTCATTCGCCGAACCTTCCGGCGAACCATTCAAGGTATGTATGATGAAAACGTCCCTGCCGCGCACGCTGACAAGCGGACGCGCCTTGTGCTCCCCGCCTTCAAAGTCACGCTCTTCGTGCTCGGCAAGGGCGACTTGGAGTTCGTCAGCAATGGCTCTTCCAAAAGCCATCGTTCCGTTGAGTGCGAAAATCTTCATGAAAGCCAGCATGATCCATGGCGCCCCGGCGTTCATTGACGTCGGTCAAGGATCAAAAACTCCTTTAGGGAAAAGCTCGCGGTCATGCTGACGCGACCGGTTCGGCGTCGCGTTGCAACCGATGGCGTCTAACCTCGCGTTTCCCCGCTGTCGCCCCATGCATGCTGGTCGTCACGATGCTCCAGCCCTCGGGCTCGCCGTCCCGCTGATGGTAAATGACCACCCAGTCTTTCATCTTTCCCAGTTCGTGGGCACGCCTGCTGTTGGAAAACAGAACGGTGAAATGCCAATCGCCCACTTGGGAATGCATGACAGGAAGCCAGGCTTCATGTGTCGGGTTGAACCGACGGGGGGCTATCAGGCGTAGCGCGCCCGAAGCAGCTTTGTCACGATAGGCACGGTCGAGTTCGAGCAAAAGCGCATCGGGCGGTTTGCTCGATCTTTTCCAAAGGTAAGGCGTTGATCGACGCGCGAGGCGCTCAGCCAATGCGGAAGCGATCATTTGCTTTCGCCTGGGTCCGATGCCTTTCAGTGCGAAGTTGCCGCTGTGGATGGCGTTCTCCAGGTCTTCCAGGGTCTGGAGCGTGCCGTCTTCCGCCAAGAGACCAGCCAATCGTGGCCCCATTCCGGGAATAGTGCGAAAGAGCACCTCCGGCGCAAGTTCACCTCGCAGACTTTCCAGTTGCCCCCAGTGGCCCGTTGTGACCATTTCGATGATGGCGCTGGCGATTGCCTCTCCGACCGCAGGCAGTGCTTCGAGGGCTTCCCGGCCTCCTTCCGCGAGAATTGCAGCGATCGGTCGGTCGAGCGCGGCGACAACGTCGGAGGCACGCCGATAGGCACGGGGTCGGAAGCTTTCCTCTCCCTGTTCCTCAAGCAAACCTGCGTATTCACGCAAGTGCCCGGCGATCACCATGTTGTCGCATCGCATGTTTTCCTCAACGATCGGACCGGTCACTCTTGCCACGCCATCCTCCTACTCGCATCGAGCGCTACAGGCGTCCCTTCTCGTACTCCTGGCAAGACTCTCCAAACGCGGCCATTGCCTCTTCCAGGTAATCCGCAAGAAGCGGTGTTCCGATCAAATAGGCGGCCGTGTGTTCATTGTGGGCGTCTGAGGCCTCCGCGCGAATTCGCTGCCAGTCGTCCACCGTGTCGTCTCCGCGGCCGAGCCAGCAAAGGGCGACGAGGTCGATCTTCTCGTCCTCGTTCAACCCGGAGATCGTTGTTTCCAGCTCGGATTCGACGGGATCATCCGGTCGGTCTTCGAGCACGGAGATCATATTGTCGTCCGTGGCATTGGAGGCAGGGTCAACGTCGGAAACAACATCCTTGGCGTCGAATTCGCGCGCCTTGATGATGAGATAGCAAACTGTATCGGGCGAGATCGACAAGTCACAGGTTCTGCTCATCTGAATTCTCCACGCTTGCAGGTTTGCCCCGCTCTCGTCTTGTCACAATAAAGGGCGTTCAACTCGGCGGGCGAACACTCCTACCTTGTTGTCATAATCGCAGGCTTGGACCAGAGCGCTTTGATGACCGTCAAAATAGCCGAGACGCTGGGCGGAATATCCCTGTTAGCCCTGAAGTTTTCTCAGGAGGGATTGATCAGCGTCAACGCAACAACGGTGGATGGCGCGCATGATGGCAATGCTCTGACGGCGCGCATCACCGCCGGCCGCCGCCGTTCGCCATCGAAGCGAGGCAACATGCTCGTTCAGGATCAGACAAGCGCGATATCATTTTTAAGCGACCGGCATGCGCACGGAAACGATGAGATCGAGCACATCGTAACTCATATTTCGCATGTTTTTCTCACCCGCGATCGCGCTTTCAAGATGAAGCGCGCCGTCAAACTTCCGTACGTTGATTTTTCTACGCCGGAGTTGCGGCTGGAAGCCTGCCAACGCGAGGTTCGCCTGAATTCGGTCACGGCACCCGGTCTATACCTTGGCATCCGGAAGATCTCGCGCGACTTGGCGGGAAAGCTCCGCTTTGGCGACGGCGAGCTTGTCGAGCCGGTTGTCGAGATGGTTCGCTTCGAGCAGAACGCGCTGTTCGATCGGATGGCCACGCAGGGACGGCTGCACGCGACGCTCCTGACCCAAGCGGCGCGCATGATCGCCCGTTACCACCAGAGCGCACCTGTCGTCCATCGCAGTTCAGGATCTGCAAACATTGGCGCAGTGCTCGCCATCAACAGAGCTGGTTTTGCCACCAGCCGCGTCTTCGAAGAAGCTGAAGTCGCCACGATCACTCAGCTTTTCGAGGACATACTGAATGAGAATGCGGCGCTTCTCGATAGCCGAGAGGCCGCCGGCAAAGTCAGGCTTTGCCACGGTGATCTGCACTTGCGCAACATATGTCTTATTGCGGGAGAGCCCTGCTTATTCGATTGCATCGAGTTCAATGATCAGATTGCGACGATCGACACCCTTTATGATCTGGCATTCCTTTTGATGGACCTGTGGCATAGAGGATTTCCGCAATTTGCCAACCTGGTCATGAATCGCTACCTCGATGAAACGAATGATGACGATGGTTTTGTGCTTTTGCCATTCTTCATGGCCATAAGAGCAGCTGTCAGGGCCCACGTGATCGCCACTCAAGTTGCCGAGGGCGGAAACGCGGCTGATCTTACCACTGAGGCACGTTCCTACTTTGAGTTGGCCCGCGCGCTCCTTGTAAAAGTTCAACCGCGTCTCATCGTGATCGGCGGCTTCAGCGGCTCGGGTAAGACGACCGTAGCCGATGCGCTGGCCGCCCGGCTTGGCGCCCCACCCGGCGCACGCATTATCGAGAGTGACCGCATTCGCAAGGGGTTGCACGGCGTTGCCGCCGAGGTCCGTCTCGATGCGGATGCCTATCGGCCAGAAGTCTCTGACAAGGTCTATTCCGAAATAGTTCGCCGCAGTCTGGCGATAACGAAGGCCGGTGGGTCTGTTGTCGCCGATGCCGTGTTTGACCGTCTAGAATACCGCAGGCTTATCGAGTTTGCATCTAAGGCCGCAGGTACTCGGTGCGAGGCTGTCTGGCTGCAAGCTGACGCGCAGGTCTTGCTGCAGCGTGTTTCCAGCAGGCTCCAGGGGCCATCCGACGCGGATCTGCGCGTTCTGGCCCGGCAATTATCGGGCGGGCAAAAGCCACCGGACTGGCGCTTGATCAATGCACAAAGGCCGGTTGGCGAGATGGTTGCCGAGATCCTTGAGCGCGTGAACATGGCGCAATATCGCAGGCGAGATCGGGATTGGCCGGTGGAACCCGGTGGGTAAATGCAGTGATGGGGGCGAGCTGAAACAATGGCGCTGCTTCACAACGACGCTGGTTCGACGCCACTTGTCTCTGCGCACCGGGATATAGCCGGCGATTGCCGATCCGGGTTTTGGACCAAGCCGGCGCCGGAGGTGATGAGGCTGTTTGCCACGCCGCCGAATGGCCTATCGTCGGCAGAGGTCCTCGCCCGGCAAGAGCGCTATGGACCGAACACGTTGGAAGCTCCTCCCACCGCAAGAGCGCTTCGAACTTTCGTTACCCAATTTCGCAGTCCGCTCGTGCTGGTCCTGATTGTTGCGGCCGCCATTGCCCTTTTCGTTGGCGACACACAGGACGCGGTCGTCATCTGGTTGATTGTCGTTCTCACCTGCGCGGTTTCGTTCGTACAGGAATACAGAGCGTCAGGAGCGATGGAACGCCTGAAACGCACCATCGCCCCTACAGGAACCGTCGTGAGAGAGGGAGCGCAAGCCACCGTTCCCGTCGATGAACTCGTTCCAGGCGACATTATCCGCCTTGAGGCAGGCAGTCTTGTCCCGGCAGACAGCATTGTGATCGAAACGGCTGGGCTGGAAGTCGATGAGGCCATCTTGACGGGCGAAGCCTTTCCTGCGCCCAAAATTGCCGGCGTCTCGAAAATAGACGCCCCGTTGGCCAACCGGACGAATGTTTTATTCGCAGGGACATCGGCCAGGAGCGGATCTGCAAAAGCTCTAGTCGTCTACACAGGCAAGGACACCGAATTCGCTAGGATAGCTGCCGCGATCGAGCGGCAGGAATCGGAAACAGATTTTGCACGGGGCATCCGCCGCTTTGGCTACCTTATGCTGCAAATCATGCTTGCGATCGTTGTCGTCGTGTTGGCGGCAAATGTCCTGCTTGAACGACCAGTCATAGATTCGCTGCTGTTCTCGTTGGCTCTGGCGGTTGGCTTAACACCTGAATTGTTACCGGCAATCATCGCGGTGACGCTGGCGCGCGGCGCGCTTCGGATGGAACGAAAAGGAGTGACCGTTCGACGACTGGCTTCAATCGAGAATCTTGGGAGCATGGACCTTCTGTGCACGGACAAGACAGGGACATTGACCGAAGGGGTAATCCGTCTGGCAGCTGCGGTCGATGCGTCGGGATCGCCTTCTCAACGCGTCCTGAAGTTGGCTGGCCTGAACGCGTCGATGGAAACGGGCCTCTCCAATCCACTTGACGAGGCCATCAGGGCATCAGTGGTTCGTCTTGATTTGTCTGGTTTCTCGAAGCTTGGGGAAATTCCCTACGACTTTGCCCGCAAGCGACTGTCCGTTATTTGCCGCGATGAGAGCGAGGACGCTGACTTCTTGGTCTGCAAAGGCGCTCTGACCAGCATTCTCGATGTATCGTCGACAATATGGAATGGTGAAGAAGTCAGGGCTGTCACTCGCGACGACCGCTCGTCGATCGACAACCTCCATCGAGGTTGGAGTGACGAGGGATATCGCGTGCTCGGTGTGGCCCAAAAAGTTCTTCGTCGGGGACGAAACTATGGCCGCGAGGATGAAGCGGACCTAACACTTGTAGGCTTTCTGCTGTTTCAGGACGCGCCGAAGCACGGAGCGAGAGAGGTGCTTCAAAAATTTGCGCTCAAAGGCGTGCGAACCAAGCTCATCTCCGGGGACAATCGCTACGCTGTTCGTCACCTTGCCGACGAAATCGGATTGCCCCACGGTCACGTCTTGACGGGAAAAGATTTACTGAACTTGTCCGATGATGCTCTGTTTGCACGCGCCTTTAGGACCGACATATTCTGTGAAGTCGATCCAGATCAAAAGGAAAGAATTGTTAGAGCGCTTCGACGGCGTGGCCACGTCGTGGGCTACATGGGGGACGGTATCAACGATGCGCCGGCTCTCAAGATGGCAGATGTGGGCATCTCTGTCGAAGGTGCCGTCGATGTGGCCCGCGAAGCAGCGGACATCGTGTTGCTGCAGAAAGACCTTGGCGTTCTGCTGAGTGGTGTTGAAGAGGGGCGGCGCACCTTCGCAAACACCATGAAATACATATGCATCACAACAAGCGCGAACTTCGGGAACATGATCAGCATGGCCTGCGCCTCGTTGTTCCTGCCGTTTCTCCCGCTGCTGGCAAAACAGATCCTGCTGAACAATTTTTTGTCAGACATACCCGCCTTGGCTATAGCGACCGATAGTGTCGATCACGAGCTTACAGATCGTCCTTCACAATGGGATATCGCATACATCAGACGTTTCACGATCACGTTTGGATTGACGAGCTCCTTATTCGATTTCGCAACTTTCGGTTTCCTGCTTTGGGGTATCCACGCGACACCTGCGATCTTTCAGACAGCTTGGTTCCAGGTCTCACTCCTGACGGAACTTGGAATCATACTTGTAATACGCACTCGAAGGCCGGCCTGGAAAAGCGCTCCAAGCCGGCCACTCCTCGTCTTGATGGTGGTCGTTGCCGGTCTTGCCTTACTGCTTCCCTATCTCTCCATCATACCCGCATTTGGCTTTGTGCCCCTCTCGGCGTCTGTCTTGGAGGGTATCCTTATCATAACGGTTCTCTATGTGCTTGCGTCGGAGGCGCTGAAGCACGTGTTTATCAAGTCTCGAAGATCCACGGTTAGCGCCCAAACAATGCGCGTCGGCAAGTGATGGAGGGCGGCGACGCATTGTTGCACGCCCACTGGAGGCAGCGCGCGATTGTCGCGCATCTAGCGTTTTCGACCGAAGGTGTCGATTTTTGGGGGAACCTCGTCAGGCTTGATCTGTATCCGGCCTTGCCATTGGATGAGAACCCCGTCGGAGGTTTGTACATGAAGATTGCTTTTGTGGCGTCTCCCAGACCCGCGGCACAGAGGGCACTTGAGAAGTTGAGCGGCAGATATGGCCAATGCACCGTTGCGGAAGCCGACTGCGTCATACCCCTGGGCGGCGACGGCACGGTGCTAAAGGTGCTGCATTCGTTGCTGGGCGCGACCACGAAACCGGTTTTCCCAATGCGCACGCAGGGTTCCACCGGTTTTGTTTGCAACCCATTGCGAATGCCCGGTCTCGTGGATCGACTGGCCAAGGCAGTGCGCCTTGACGTGCCGGTGCTTCAAGCCGATGTCGAACAGGTGGGCGGTCAGCGCAAGACGCTGTTTGCCATCAACGAAATTGTTCTCTTTCGACAGCGGCTTCAACAAGGTCGGTTCAAGCTCACCGCGGGCGGAGGAGGAGCGGAGGCAACTATTGCCGGAGATGGTTTGGCGTTGGTGACGCCGATCGGAAGCACGGGGTACAATCTGTCACTTGGCGGTCCACGTCTTCCTGTCGGGGCCAAGTTCCTGGCCCTGACAGGCATCGCGATTGCAAACGGGCTTCCTTGGTGCCGCGCAATCTTGAGTGACCAGTTCATCCTGGAAGTGGACATTGTCGAGGCCGAACATCATCCGGTTCGCATTGAGACCGTCCTCGAGACCATACCTGACGTCCGACATGCCCGCCTGTTTTGCAACGGCAACCTCAAGTCCACTCTGCTTCTGGATCGGGACGTCCTGACAGAGCTGGCGGAAATTTCCAGTCAGCCTCAATAAGCACCCTGCGTCCCAGGTATCCGAGCTTCATTCGAGAGGTGCGTGGGACAGCGCGCCACTGCGGACCGGGCCGGCTGCTGCTGGCGAAACACCTTGCTTGTCGAAGCCCAATTTTGAGCACCATCAATGCTCTTTTGTCTTGGCCGATGAAAGATTGGTTCCAGAGTGGGATGATAGGTGTATCACGACAAGCGACATTGCATTGAGACAGGATGTAATCGACGAGCAGATGGTCGCCGGGTGGTTCTGGCAGGGCGGGTCAATTCCTGGTAAGAAGCCGCGGAACGCGCGGCATGGTCCGCCGCTGGTGTGAGATCGATCGACGACCGCCTCGCTGTCGACTAGCCCCCTCGGCCACCGGTTTGCGCCAGAGTGGCGTGCGCAGAACACACGCCGCTCGCCTGGCTTTCGGCCCCTACTGTCCCTGCGACTTGATGTAGGCGGCCAGGTCAGCGATTTCTGCGCGCGTTAGCGAGAGATCGGGCATCCGTGAATGCTGAGGCGCCGACAAGAATGTTGACAAACGGGCAGCATCGAATTTCTCTGATTTGTTGATTTCGGAAAATGTCGGAACGTTGTCTGATCCGCGTTGCTGTCCGGGACCTGTCACGTGACATTCGCTGCACCATCGATTGGCGATGGCGTGACCGCGCGCGAGATCGGCCGCGTCGCTTTCAACGCTGGGCAGCAGCAGGAAGACGGCGGCAACCTGCAAGGCCCTGGTACGCGCCCATGGTACAGCCACCAGCATCTACAGTACCACCTGTGCAGCCATGTTTTCGACGAGACGTTTCTCGTCATCGTGAAGTCGAGTGGCCGCCTTGCGTATTGAGGTCGAGCCCATCTCTGCGAGGCGCGCGCCCGCGTTGACGTAGTCCAACAATGAGTCTTGCCAATAGGTGCACCATACATCGAACAGATCGTTTTGGTGATCGGGCGATTGACAATCTTCCGTCAATCTCAAGTCGCTGTTGAGACGGTTTTGCAGGAACTTCAACGCCTCAATCTGATAACGAAGAGTGGCCTCAATGGCCGCCGCCTGCATATGCCCGAGCGACCACAAGGAACTCGTCATTTCGATCGAGGGAAATGCGGAGGGAACGAACCAAAAAGGCGCGCTCGATTGGTGCGGATTTGCTCGTTGCATGGGCATCGCTCCAGTTGCTGACCCAGTCCCGGTGGCTGAGCAGGACGCCCAAACGGCCGGGAAACTGCATCTCAACCCTATCGAAGCCCGCCATCCTCGTCCTTGATGGCGATCAAAGCTCCTTCATTTGGTGAAGATCGAAGGGGCTCGTCATTTCCTTGATCGGCGTCAATCTCTGACGCCTGCCGTTGAGATATATTCCGCAGTCCTGATCTTCTTACGGGGGCGCAGATGCATGCTTCGGACATCATGACCAGAAGGGTCTTAACCCTAAGCCCCGAACATAGTGTGCGACATGCCGCACGACTGATGCTCGACAATCGGGTTAGCGGCTTGCCAGTCTGCAACGACGAGGGAAACCTCGTCGGTATCTTGTCCGAGGGGGATTTGCTGCGCCGCTCGGAATTGGGATCGGCAACGCTCAAAGAGACGGGCAACCATCTCCAACAGGGTCCCGAAACTTACGTCAAGGCGTACAGCTGGCGAGTCGGAGACGTGATGACCAAAGACCCGGTAACAGTGGAAGCGGACGCATCGGTGGACCAGATCGCATCGTTGATGGCGACCCACGCTATCAAGCGTGTGCCCGTTGTCCAACGGGGTCGCCTGATTGGGATCGTGAGCCGTCGCGATATTCTCGAGGTTGTCCTTTCTTCCAAACCCGAGCGGCTCGCCACCGGTGACGAAGCCATCAGGCGTGCAGTAATGGCGCGCCTCCTATCCGATCTCAATCTCGACACTATCGACGTCAGGGTGGAGGGCGGTATGGTTGCACTATCCGGCAGTGTCGAAAGCGGCGTCAAGCGCCTGGCTGCGCGTGTAGCAGCGGAAACGGTATGCGGAACTGGGGGCGTGAGAAATGAACTGCGCGTCGTCAACGAGGCCGATTGTAAAATTTCTGGCCATCACCGGTGAAGCTATGCCCGTTCTTGCGATCGCACTCAACCCCACCATCGATCTTTCGAGCCATGCGACGCGCATACGTCCGACCGTCAAGGTGCGCACGCACAATGTGCAACAGCGTCCGGGCGGCGGTGGAGTTAATGTCGCGGCCGTCATCGCAACGCTCGGCGGCAGTGCAGAGCTGGTGATCCTGGCAGGCGGCGCTACGGGTGCGATCCTGAAGGATGCGCTCGCTGCAACGGCTATCCGCATCCATCCTGTAACGATAGCGGGGTCTACCCGCATCGCCTTTATGGTGCATGAAGAAGAAACCGGGCTTGAGTATCGCTTTGTGCCGGAAGGTCCCGAAATTGTCGCAGGCGACGTTTGTGCAGTCTTGCACGTCGTTGACGAGTTCCAGGGAAACTATCTGGTCGCGAGCGGCAGTCTTCCGCGTAACGCGCCCGGCGATGTCTACGCCGAAATTGCCAGATGTGCGGGCAAAAAGGGGACCAAGGTGATCCTTGATTGCCCCGGAACGACCCTGCGCGACACCTTGGGCAAGGCTCCGATCTTCCTCATCAAGCCGAGCCTTGAGGAGCTTGAGGTTCTTGCGGGCTGCCGACTGGACGAGGATGGCGTCGCAAGGACGGCATCAGCATTGGTAAGACACGGTGCCTCGGAATACGTCGCGGTCACCCTCGGCCGTGAGGGCGCCTTGCTCGCAGGCGATTTCGGCACCCTGCGCGTGCCGTCGAAGCATGTCGTCGCCAGATCCACGGTGGGCGCTGGAGACAGCTTCATTGGCGGACTTGTCTGGCTCCTTGAGGCAGGTGGGTCAGTGGAAGATGCGTTTCGCTTCGGCATCGCCGCCGGTGCGGCAGCGGTAATGGCGCCGGCAGGGGAGCTTTGCCGGCGCGAAGATGTGTTTGCGAACTACGGTGAAGGCTGGTTGCCGGGCGGACCGGTTTAGGTCAGGCGATTTGATCGCCAACAAAGTTGAGGTCCCTAAGAAGGGTTAGGTTTGTACTTGGCACGCCGAGCAACTGTCGATCCGAGCGTGTGAGTTTGAGGAACAGTCTGAGAAACGCGAACCGGCATTTTTGCTGCAAACCGTTGGTAGAGTGATGCTAATGCCCTATGCTTCCAATCTCGACCTGCCGGCACCCCTTAGGCGCGTCCTGCCGGGCCATGCACAGGACATTTATCGCGAGGCATTCAATCACGCATTTGTCTCTCACCAAGACGATCCGCGCCAGGAACAGACTTCGTATCGAATAGCCTGGAGCGCCGTGAAACGGCGATATGTGAAGGTCGGGGGTGGCTGGCTTGAGCGCACCCCGGCGATTGACCAAAGGGAGTGAGGAACATGACCAGTCGCATCTTGGATCGGTCGGAATGGCATATTTTCTTTGATAGCATGGCAAAGGCCCTTCGAGGGAAGCGGGCGCAGGTCGAGATTACCGGCCTTCGACTGGGTGACCAGATACAGGCGAAATCTGTCCCGTTGGTCGGCATCACCTTCGATCCCAAGGGCGATCTGCTGGAAATTGCTATGGAGGGATTGGATCATCTCATTCACAAGCCCTCAAGTATTGCAATCCGCGAAGAGATCGATGGGCTCAGTGGTATTGAAATCGTGGATTCAGAAGAGCACCGCCAGATTGTCACCCTGACGAGCCCGCTTATGCTTTCCGCGCCACGGGAATGAGCAGGAAGATACGACCTTTCCCCGGAATGTGGCCAGGAAGGCTTGGCCTGACTTAAATTCAGTTGAGGTGCGTGATGAAGGCGATGGTACTTGAAAAGCCTGGGACACCCCTGGTTCTCAAGACCCTTGCCGACCCGCGCCCGGGCCCTGGCGAAATCCGAATACGCGTAGAAGCTTGCGCCGTCTGTCGCACCGACCTCCACGTCGTTGACGGAGAACTCGATCACCCGAAACTCCCCCTGATACCTGGCCATGAAATCGTCGGGGTGGTCGAAGCCGTCGGCGAGAATGTTGATCGGACTCTTGTTGGAAGCCGTGTTGGCGTACCGTGGCTGGGCTTTACTTGCGGGCATTGCTCCTATTGCCGTGCCGGCCAGGAGAACCTGTGCGACAAGCCGCTGTTCACGGGTTTTACCCGCGATGGCGGGTTTGCCACCCACGTCGTCGCCGACCAGCGATTTTCCTTCAAGCTTCAGTTCGCGGACAACCCGGTGGCCGTCGCGCCGCTTCTCTGCGCCGGACTTGTTGGCTGGAGGTCGCTCAAAAAGACAGGAAACGCAAAGCGCCTCGGCCTTTTTGGCTTTGGCGCCGCTGCCCACATCATTACCCAGATCGCAATATGGCAAAAGCGCGAAATCTATGCCTTCACACGACCCGGCGACGTTTCGGCCCAGCAGTTCGCAATCAGTCTCGGCGCAAGCTGGGCCGGTGGTTCGGACGAGACACTCGAAGAGGCGCTTGACGCCGCCATCATCTTTGCGCCAGCGGGCGATCTCGTGCCAACGGCGCTGCGCGCAGTGCGTAAGGGAGGGCGCGTCGTGTGCGGCGGCATACATATGAGCGATATTCCTCAAATGTCCTATTCCATTCTCTGGGGCGAACGGCAAATCGCTTCGGTCGCAAACCTGACGCGGGCAGATGCCTTCGAGTTCTTTCCCGTCGCTGAAAGAGCCCAGGTAAAGACCCACACTGTCGTCTATCCCCTCGAAAGAGCGAACCAAGCCCTCGATGATCTGCGCCACGGCAGACTGAACGGGGCAGCCGTCATCGTGCCGTAAACCGGAATGAGGAGCGGACAACGCTGTGCGCCGCTTGCTGCCGTTGGAGTGTAAATGATGCGCTTTTCTGATCGATCCGAGGCAGGCAGGCAGCTCGCTCGAGCTCTTGAACACTATCGCGGCCACGATATCGTGGTGCTTGGCCTCGTTCGCGGGGGCTTGCCGGTCGCCGCTGAAGTTGCATCCCATCTTCAAGCGCCTCTCGATGTCATGCTGGTCCGCAAGATTGGCGTTCCATGGTACCTGGAACTCGCGATGGGGGCAGTCGTTGACGGCAACAAGCCAATTGTTGTGCGGGAGGAAGAGGTTATCGCCCTGGCGCGCGTGACGGAAGCGCAGTTCAACGCCGCCTGCGAGCGGGAAATCGCCGAAATCGAGCGTCGCAAAGAAGTATACCTTGCCGGTCGCGCTCCCATCAATATTGCAAACCGCATCGCGATCGTCGTTGATGACGGCATAGCCACCGGAGCGTCGATCCGGGCAGCGATCGAAGGCATCAGGAAACGCCGGCCTGCAAGAATAGTTGTCGCGGTCCCGGTCGCTTCCCCGGAATCGGTTGCGTCGCTACGACCAAGGGTGGATGAAGTCTATTGCCTGATTTCCCCGCGGCACATGGGTTCCGTTGGTTCTTTCTATCAGGAGTTTCCGCAGCTGAGCGACGACGACGTCATGCGGGTGCTTGCCGCCCACAGCGACTAGGTTCTTGTCGGTTGTCGCCTTGTCCTGGCCATATCGGGCCGCATGTCGTTCGAACCGTGACATCCTCCAGGCTCTGCAGAAAGTAGATCAATCGTCCATCCTTGCCAAGGATTGGCCGGTTCGAGATCTTCCAAAACTTCGTGACAAAGCCGCCTTCGGGGCGCCGCATGTCATAACGCTGTGAAGACATCACGTCATCGGTTTGTCGTTTAAAGACGCGCTCTAGCGAGGCATAGAGGTTGGCGATGCCATCTGCGTCTGGATCCGTCGGATCGTCTGGCAGAGCCTCAAAGATCGGCTTGCCGATGATCCTGGCGGGGTCGGCCATGGTGGCCGCCGCATATGCATCGTTGATGTCGGCGATGTTTAGCCCTTTGCAGGGATCCAGAAGGAGGCAGGCCCCGGAGCTGGAGGAAAATCTGTCGCGAAACTCCCGGCGCTGCAAGGCGGCCTGCAGCGGGTCAATCTCGACCTCGAAACCCTCACGGGAAGAAAGGAGAATGGCCTGCTCGCGCAGTGCGGCCGCCAGCAATACCCTGATGGTCCTGCGCTCGGCCTCACCTGTTACGGCTTTCAGAAGGTTTTGAAACCGCTCGATATTCTGGCGCAAAATGAAGGCTTGCATCACAACCTCCATAATACCTATTTTTGGATTTGCTAACATTAAAGCTGGGCGACAAAGAGTCAATTCCGGCAAGTGTCATCGGCGCACTCCAGAACGGAGCGGAGCCACCCCGGTATTTGGATATCGCAAGAAGTGCCCGGTGCTGTCGGATATGCTGCGATCTGGAAAATGAGCAATCTCAAAGATTTGACCCAGTTTCCAACCGTGCCGGCAACGCTTCATAGCTTGAAGGCAAGTTGTTCGAACAAATATAGATCGAGCGGCCTTGCCTTGGCGGTATTGGGTTTTGGACGCAGCGTTAGGTGCGGTGCCGACCGAGGAATGTGTAGGTAGAGTGTCAAGTTGCGCAGCATCAATGCCGAACCGTGCAAAGTCGGCAATATAAGACGGACGGCGCTTCGCACGTCCGGTTGTGCGACAAGAGGTTGCTCAATTTTAGACGAGGGAAGAGGCTCGACAGGATAGTCCTTTCTGAAGGCAGGATCATCAGATGGTTATGGGGCGGCTGACACGAAGGCATGTTCTTGCAATGGCAATCGCAGCAGGCCTATGGGTGGCTGAAGCCCCAGTGGGCCACGCCACGAATGTAACCATCCGCGTCGGCCATTTCCCAAACATTACTCATGTTCAGGCGCTGGTGGCCAGAAGCTTTGAACATCGCGGACAAAGCTGGTTCGCCGACAGGTTAGGACCAGACGTCGTTATCGAATGGTATGCCTACAACGCCGGCCCGAGCGCCATGGAGGCAATTTTTGCCGACAGTCTGGATCTTGCCTACGTCGGGCCGAACCCGGCAATCAACGCCTATGCACGTTCCGCTGGAGCCGAGGTCAGGATTGTGGCCGGCGCCGTGAACGGCGGCTCTGCACTTGTGGTGCAGCCCGCAGAAAGGTTTGTCACTCCAACGGATTTCCGCGGGAGACGGATCGGGACACCTCAATTCGGAAATACTCAGGACGTCGCAGCCCGAGCTTGGCTGCGAGAAGGCGGCTTGCGAATTACACAGGCCGGCGGGGACGCCTATGTGGTGCCGACCGCAAACCCCGAGCAGTTGTCTCTCTTCAAAACCCGACAGCTGGATGCTGTGTGGACTGTCGAGCCGTGGGTTTCTCGTCTTGAGCTGGAAGCGGGCGGCAAGGTGTTGATCGAGGAAAGGCAGGCGGTCACGACGGTGCTCGTATCAAGGGTTGGGTTTCTTGAACAACACCGCGACCTCGTGCACCGATTTGTCCAGGCTCACCGCGAACTGGGAGACTGGATCAGCGGACATCCCCAGGAAGCTCAGGCTATGGTCCGCGAAGAACTGAAAGCGGATTTTCGGGTGACAATGTCCCCGGATCTTGCATCTCGGGCATGGCCGCGCATGTCGGTGACCAGCGATATCGCGCTATCCGCCTTGCAGGAATATGTGGCAAAAGCACAACGTGTCGGCTTCCTGGATGCGGTCCCCGATCTGTCTCAGCTGGTCGTACTGCCATGACTAACCGCGCGGCTTTTGTTGGAGCAACCACGCAGCATTGCAGCCTCGCGACGAGCAAGCTCGACGTTCAATCGGTCTCGAAATGGTTTCGAACGTCTCGCGCCAACGTGCACGCCCTGGCCGAGGTATCGATGCAGGTTGCCGCCGGTCAGATCGTTTGCGTCGTTGGACCGAGCGGCTGCGGCAAGTCGACGCTTCTCGACATCATCGCCGGGCTGACGCAACCAGATGCCGGTCAGGTGTTTGCGGACGGTCAGGAGGTCGCAGGTCCCGGCCGAGAGCGGTTGGTCGTGTTTCAGGAACCTTCGCTTTTTCCGTGGCTGAACGTGTTTGGCAACGTGATGTTCGGCCTGAGGCTTTGTCCAGAGCTTCGTGGTGACGAGCGCCGGGACATCGCGCACCACTACCTATCGCTTGTAGGACTGGAAAAGTTTGAAAAGGCGCACGTCCACGAATTGTCGGGCGGCATGAAGCAGCGCGTCGCGCTTGCGCGTGCATTGGCGCCTGATCCGCAAGTGCTCTTGATGGACGAACCATTTGGCGCGCTCGACGCAATGACGCGGGAGCACCTCTACGACGACGTGCAGAAGATCTGGGCTGACAGCCGTAAGACGGTGGTCTTCGTGACGCACAACATGCGCGAAGCAACATGCCTGGGCGATCGCATCTTGCTGATGTCGAGTGCCCCCGGAACAATCGCGCGGAGTTTTGACATCCCGCTGTCGCGCCCTCGCAGCATATACAATGCCGAGTTGGTGGCTCACGCGGCAGCGGTTGCCGATGCGCTCCGCGGTACCATGGGAGGCGGCGTACCGGAATGAGGCGGGCAGTGGTCGTTACAGCATTCTTTGCTGGGCTGCTCCTCATCTGGGAGCTGGCCGCCGAGACTGGCTGGTGGTCGCCAGTCCTTTTCCCTTCGGCAGTGAGTGTTGCCCGGTACCTCTGGGGCGCAATGAACGACGGTACGCTCCTTGAAGCAATTCGCGTTACGCTCCAACGACTGCTGCTTGGATACGTGATCGGGGCGGCAATTGGTCTCCCGGTCGGCGTTCTGACAAGTTCGTCGAAGATCATGGACGACACGCTTGGTTCACTGGCACTTGGCCTGCAGACCCTGCCGAGTGTGTGCTGGGTGCCCTTCGCCGTGCTGTGGTTCGGGCAAACCGAGAGTGCGATGCTGTTCGTCGTCGTAATGGGTACGGTCTGGTCGGTGATAATTGCGACCAATCACGGAGCTCGAACCATCCCGCCGATTTATGCAAAGGCGGCACGGACCATGGGATCCCGAAGATTGCACTTGTGGATGATGGTCATGCTGCCGGCCTCCTTGCCCTTCCTCGTCAGCGGCATGAAGCAGGGGTGGGCGTTTGCATGGCGCTCGTTGATGGCTGCCGAGATCTTCGTGACTATCCTGACCGGTTTCGGCCTCGGTCAGTTGCTTCACTATGGGCGTGAATTGAATGCAATGGATCAAGTGATCGGCGCCATGATGGTGATCGTCTTGATCGGCCTGCTTGCGGATCGAATTCTGTTTGCGCCCTGGGAACGTTTCCTGCATCGCAGGTGGGGTATGGATGGCGGATGAAGTTGTTCCATATTGGCGACGTGACGCTCTAGATCGCGCGTGAGGCCCCCCTTTAAAGCTCGCCGGAGATTTCCCTTCTATTCCGGTCAAGTTCCTCGCTGTAGCGCCTCAAGGTATGGCTCTCCGTCAGCATACCGAGCACGCGTTGCTCAACGAGGTCGCTGACAACCGCAAGCGCTTCACTTTCGCTTTGGTCGAAGATCGCGACCGCCTGCCTGGCATTCATGGTGGGAAGCAGAACGTCTTTCTTGAATTGCGCAAACGTTCGGATCTGTGCGGCCTCGTTTTCTCCTTCGATAAGATTGGAATGGACATCCGCGACGAGCGCGAGCCCGGCATACTTTCCGTTCTCGTCGACCAGGACGACCCGCTGGGTCGAACCGATCGGAAACGTGTTCCTGAAATCACGCACGAGCATTTCCGCGTTTGCAGTTCGGACATCCGCTCGCATGAGCTTGTCGACCGTAAGATTGCGGATCCACCCGACGTCGTGTGGGCTACGGATCGTTTCACCGCGCAGGTGGAAGCGCCAAGTGGCGAACGAATAGCCGAATAGCGTTCTGACGATGAAGGATGAAGTAATGACCGAGGCAAGCACCAGGACGGTCATGGGAAAATCGCCTGTCACCTCAAGCGCAAGGAATGTCATTGTCAACGGTCCGCCGATGACGGCGACTGCAAGAGAACTCATGCCAACCACCGCGTAGCTTGCCGGAGCCAGCGTCGCTGCGCTCAATGAGGGTGCCACGAACGCAAAGAGCTTTCCAAGCAACGCCCCCATGAACAGAGAAGCAAAAAAGAGCCCACCGCGAAAACCCGAGCCGAGCGAAACGGCCGATGCAATCGCCTTAAGCAAGAAAAGCACCAAAAGGCTGGAGATCGCCACGTCGGCTTCGAGGTTGAGATGCAGTGCACCGTGGCCCCCCGACAGAACCTGCGGACTGGCCAAAGCTAAAAGACCTACAATCATTCCGCCGACGGTCGGCCTTCCGAAACTCGGGATCGCACTCTTGCGCGCTGCTTCTTCCACGAACGCAACGCCCTGCATAAGCAGGATTCCAACGCCGCCGCAGATGGCGCCGAGCACAAGGGCCGGTACGTAATCGGCCGGGACGACAGTGCCAACGCTGCCCACGTCGATGCCAGCGTCGCTTGGCGTCAGCAGGCGGGCAACGAGGTTTGCGCTTAGCGCCGATGCCACTACTGGCGTCAAGGACATGATTGTATAGGCGCCGATGATCAGCTCGAATGCGTAAAAGGCGCCGGTCAACGGCGCATTGAATGCGGCGGCGATCGCTCCGGCAGCTCCGCAGCCCACGATAATGCGCATGTCCGAGCGGCGCAGCTTCAGACTGCTGCCAAGTTTAGATGCTATTCCCGAGGCAACCTGGGTGTAACCCGCTTCAAGGCCAACTGAAGCGCCAAAACCGTTCGAGACAAGGTTCTGAACAGCGACGATGAGGCTGTCCGTCAAAGAAAGTCGGCCGCCATGAAGAGCGTTGGCTTCGATCGGATCCACAAGAGGTCGCTTCCGCCATCTCGCGAGCAATAGCAGGATTGCTCCAAGGAGCATGCCGCCGGCAATCGGGGCGACGAGAACGAGGATCTTCTCGTCGACGGCTGCTCCACTCAGCCGTTCTCCCGCTTCCAAATTGAAGATCAGGGAATGCATCGTCCTGGCGATGATCGTCATGATCACCACGCACAGCCCAGCTGCGACCCCCGCCAGCGTTCCCGCAAGTAAAAGACCCAGCTCCGTTCGGCGCGGCAGCCTGCGCATCAATTCCACACTCAGGTACCGGTAAAGCACCGATGGTCGAAGCTTTCGCAAGCGCTTGATGGGACTAGGAATTCGGGCCGGGTCCTGAGCCATTGTTCTTTCGGTACATCGGCTGACGTTCTCGGGCACACGTTAGCGCGCCCAGCAAGGTAAGGGATTTAACCGGCTGCATCAGCTTGTCAAACTCATTCGAGTGTCAGGCCGCGGCAATCTGGGTGACCCCTCGGTAGATCATGTATCCGGCCACAACGAAGATCATGATGGCGAACATCGTGTTCAAGGCGCCCTTGCGTGCCGCAAGTCTGCTGGCCAAGGCCGCTCCAATCATGCCGCCAACAACACCGCCGGCGATGAAGGCTCCAGCAAGGGGCCAATCGACGAGGCCGGACACGGCGTAGTTCGCAACCGTCGTCAGGCCGAAGGCGGTAACCGCCACGAGCGAGGAGCCAACCGCGAAAAGAATCGGCATACCCGTGGAAGCCATCAATCCGGGCACGATCAGGAACCCACCACCGATGCCGAAAAAACCGGAGAAAATGCCAGTAAGCCCGCCAAACGCAATGACCTTCGGCGCGTTTTCACGCGAGCAATGCGCACCTGGATCACCTTGGACTGCACGGCCCTTGAGCATTAGCACGCCGACCAAAACCATGACAAAGGCAAATGCCAACAGCAGATGTTGTCCGTCCACGAGCTTTCCCATGGTCGAGCCAAGATAAGCCCCGGCAATTCCGGCGAGGCTGTATATGCTGGCGCAGCGCCATTTGACATGACCGAGGCGTGCATGACCCATCAGATTGGCAAGGGCGTTGGCGGCAACCGCAAAGGCGCTTGTGCCGATCGCCAAGTGCGGATTCGGAACTCCAACCACATAGGCCATCAACGGGACCGCAAGAATGGAGCCGCCGCCCCCGAACAGGCCAAGGGCCAGTCCGACAAGCCCTCCGGACAAAGCGCCGAGCGCGTACTGTATTGGTTCGAGTGTCATGTTATGAACTCTGGTGGAATTCGCCGTGGTCAAGCGGGCTTTTCTCAGCTTCGTTGCTGGGACTCCACTGGCCGTTGCGACTATCGCGACGCCAGTGCCGTACGTGCGAACGCAAAGCGATATACGATCATCCCCGTGAGCATGGCGCCCACAAAAAGACCCGCTTGCCATCGGCCCGTTGTCAAAGCGGCGATTGCAGGACCGGGGCAGAGCCCGACCATTCCCCAGCCGACCCCGAAAAGCACGGCGCCGGCAACGAGGCGGGCATCAGGTCCTGTCTTCGGGGGTACATGGAACTGGTCGTCGAAGAGCGGGGTCTGCCATCGATTGCGAATAATGTAGGCAAGTGTTGAAGGTATGAGCGCGCCGCCCATGACGAAGGCGAGCGACGGATCCCATTCGCCGGCAATGTCGAGAAAAGCGCGCACGCGCGCGGGGTTGATCATGTCGGAGACGACAAGCCCGGCACCAAAGAGGAGGCCACAGACAATGGCCGAAGCTATTCTTGCGAACATCAGAGGGCTCCCGCGAAAAGACGCATGGCGACCACGGTGAGCGCTGCAACCGTCATGAAGGTCAATGTTGCAACGATCGAGCGCGGTGACAGTCGCGCCAGGCCGCAGACACCATGGCCGCTGGTGCAGCCTGAGCCGAGACGCGTTCCAAAACCGACCAGGAGGCCGCCGATGAGAAGAAGAGGCAAAGACGACGTCACCTCTATGTCTGGTTGGCGGAGGAAGGCGGACGCGGTAAAGGCGCCGCCGAGTATTCCTGCGAGAAATCCCAGGCCGAGCTTGCTGATACCAGTTCCAGTCAGACCTGCAGCTGCGGCTACAAGCCCAGAAATCCCGGCAATTCGACCAGTCGTCAGGAGATAGAGTCCGGCCGATAGACCGATGAGAAAGCCGCCTGACAGCGGCCACAAGAAGTTGATTTCGTTCATTTCTCTCACAAAACGTTCAATGGGATCTTGAGGTATCGAACGCCGTTGTCTTCGGGCGGCGGAAATTGTCCTGCGCGCATGTTGACCTGCACCGAGGGCAAAATGAGCTTGGGCATTGGAAGCGTCGCATCGCGCTCGGTGCGCATATTGTAAAATTCATCCTCGCTGACACCGTCATGCACATGGATGTTATCAGACCGTTGCGCACCGACGGTCGTCTCCCATGCGTAGTGATCGCGATCAGGCGCCTTGTAGTCGTGGCAAAGATACATGCGAGCCTCGTTCGGGAGCTCCATGAGGCGCTTTATCGACCGGTAAAGCAGCCGTGCATCTCCGCCGGGGAAATCGCAGCGCGCCGTCCCGTAGTCGGGCATGAACAACGTGTCTCCCGGGAAGACTGCGTCGCCGACGACATAAGCGAGGCAGGCCGGCGTGTGACCGGGCACATGCAGCACTGTTGCATCCAATGTGCCAATCTTGAAACGATCACCATCGTTGAAGAGTCGGTCGAACTGGCTGCCATCCCGCTGAAATTCTGTACCGGCATTGAAGATCTTGCCAAAAACGTCTTGGACGCGAACGATCTCGTGTCCGATGGCAAGTTGCCCACCGACTTCCGCTTGGAGCAGAGGAGCAGCCGAAAGATGGTCGGCATGGGCATGCGTTTCCAGCAGCCAGCAAACTTCGAGACTTTCAGACTTTACGTAATCAATGACAGACCCAGTCGAATTGCCTGATGTGCGCCCTGAGGCGGCATCATAGTCAAGCACGCTGTCGATGATCGCGCAGGCATTCGATTGCGGGTCGCGCACAACATGGCTCACCGTGAATGTTTGGGGGTCGAAGAAGGACTTTACAATTGGGCGTTTGGCTGGGTCCTGAAGTGCGTGTGCAATGAGTACGCGGGCGTATTGCAAGGGGTGGTCGATGGCGGAGCCGATCATGTCGCTTGGGTCCTCTGTGGATTGTCTAATATATGTATATTTACATTAATTGTGCAAGTATGTATTGACTGGAACCGAAACAGGCTCAGCTGAAGCCGTCGCAAACAGGACATCCGCATGACCGAGACAACGCTTCAACCTATTGCCTGTGCGCGCCTCAATACCCCGGCTCCCGATTTTCAGGCGCGCTCAACGAGCGGGCCGATAACGCTATCGTCCTATCGCGGCCGCTGGGTGATCTTTTTTGCCCATCCTGCAAACTTCACGCCGGTCTGCACCAGCGAGTTCATAGCGCTTGCGCGGGCATCGCCGGATTTCGAGAAGCTTGACTGTGCGCTACTGGGGCTGTCGGTAGACAGTCTCTACTCCCACATTGCATGGCTCCGGGATATCCGCGAACGTCTTGGAGTAAATGTCGCGTTTCCGCTGGTTGAAGATCCTTCAATGGCGATCGCGAGGGCCTATGGAATGATCGACGGCACTTCCGATAGCAGCGCAACGGTCAGGGCAACATACATCATTGATCCGGAGGGTATCATTCGCGCTATTGTCTGGTATCCGATGAATGTGGGTCGTTCAGTGGACGAGCTGTTACGTCTGGTAGCTGCACTGCAGAGTGCCGAACGAGAGAATGCCGTGGCACCGGAAGGGTGGCTTCCGGGCAACCGCCTTCTCGAGCACGCCCCCTCGTCAAGCGAAGGCGGCGAGACTATGCTTCATCCAGGCGAAAGTTGGTATTTTCGGGAGCGGCGCTCATGAGCGCCGCGACGGGGATCCCGTTGGAAACACTTGCCTCAAAAGCGCCCGAAGCTGCCGAGTTCATGCGGCACTTCAGTAACGCGAACCGGCTGATGTTGCTGTGTTTCATCGCCCAGCAGGAGACGGCCGTGACCGACATCCAGGAGGCGCTGGGGATCAAGCAGCCTGCCCTTTCGCAACAACTCGCCGAATTGCGACAGGCAGGTCTCGTCAAGACACGACGCGAGTCGCGTCAGATCTTCTATTCGATCGCCGATGGTCGCGCGGAGGCTGTGATGAAGATGCTCTTCAGGCTGTTTTGCGATCCGGAAGCTAAGTTCACAGATCAATCTCTGAGCGCAGAGAAAACCGATCCACTCACCGAGTCAACCCAAACGTCGCTCGCCGGCGCTGCTCATTTCGCCCGTATTGTTCCAACGGCATAGTCTTTTCCGAGATTAGTCGAACGCTGCCGGCCGGCTCTTCGTGTCGGCCCTCCGGTTACCGTGGGTCTCCGATCGTAGCTTTCCCACCGAGCGGATCGAATCCTGTTAATCTTTGGGGTATCTTCCTTGGATGAATTCAAGACGTCGGCAAAAGGGACGAAATCAGGTGCATCAGGGTCGGGTGCGATACCCCAGTCGCCGCGGCCCTTGGATGGCACCCAAATTTTGCCTTGGCAGAACGATAAATCGGCTGCCACTGACGTCGAATTGCCGAAGCGGATTGACGCGATAGTCAGGAGCGATAGCTATCGTTTGGCGATGGAGGACCCAGCCTTCCTAGATCGTGAGGACGTCCGTGGACCGAGACTCGAGGTTGACTATCTCAAACCGGAATTGCTTTTGAGGCAGCACGGGATCGAGGGGACGGTCGTCGTTTTCGGGAGCACGCGAATTTGTGATCCAGATGCGGCGCGGCGCAACCTCGATGCTTTGCGTGATGCGGTAAACGGGCACACCGACCTCAGTTCGGTTCTGCGGCTTCGGGCCGCGGAGAGGATTGTCGAGAACGCGCGATTCTACGAAATTGCCCGGGATTTTGGCCGCGAAGTCGGTCGGTCCAATCGCGCACATCGTCAGCAGTCCCTCGTTATTATGACTGGCTCGGGGCCCGGAATTATGGAAGCCGCCAATCGTGGTGCATTTGATGTGGGAGCGCCGTCAGTCGGTCTCAACATCAGCCTGCCACACGAGCAGGAACCCAACCCTTACGTAACTCCCGAGCTCTGCTTTCGGGTGCACTATTTTGGAATCCGTAAGTTGCACTTCCTCTTGCGAGCCAAAGCCCTCGTAGTCTTCCCGGGCGGTTTCGGTACGTTTGATGAGCTGTTTGAAACGCTCACGTTGGTTCAGACCCGCAAGATCAAGCCGCTTCCAATTGTCCTTGTCGGCGAGGAATTCTGGCGCCGAGCAATCGATTTCGATTTCCTGATCGATGAAGGCTTAGTGGACCCCGAGGATCGCAAACTCTTCTGGTTCGCCGAAACAGGCAGGCAAATTTGGGAGGGCATTCTGAACTGGCACCGTGAAGCCGGAGCGCCCCTCTTTCCGCCGTCCTCAACCAAAGATCGCCACATATGAAGATCTGACGTCGTCAATGTCCGACGCTGCGATCCTTTATCGGCCCATTTGTGGATTGGGTCGACAAATCCGTTTCTGGTCACGCCATGCCGCAGGGCCGGAACGAGGACTTTCTTGTGGTCGTTTCAATAGAACCGGTCTTGCCTCATCACCTGCCGTGACAAGTAGCGGACGATGTCTCTTGAGGGGAACTGTTTCTTCCGCCTGCTCCGTCTCGATACAGTCCGGGTCAGATCGCTGAAAGATCGTGGATCTCCACATTCAAGCTTTCCGCAAAGTCTCTCCTCTTGCATGGCGTCACGGGTGTTTGCCGTCTTGACGGCCGCAGATCAGGTCGACCGTTTGCCGTTCAAGCCAGGCCGAGAGCTCTAGCCTCGATGCCCCGCGTGAGCATCGTGATGCTGCTTCCTTCGGAAATTATCTGCCAAGCAGAAAGCCGGACCAGGCTCAATTGATGTGGCGCAAGGAACCGGTCCGACTTTACCGGTAGTCTGGTAGTTGTTTCAGTCTTCGCAGGCGCGAGCCAGACAAGGGAGGCATATCAAGGTCATTATTCGCAGTATCCTGTGGTTGAAAGGGAGAACGCACATGAACACGACGATGTCCGCATATGTGGCGATTTTCGGCGCGTTTCTATCCTGTAGTCCAACGCCGTCCTTTGCCCAAGATTCCCCGGCCCTGAAACAAGATGAGCAACCTGGTTACTCCGAGATGCCGGGGGCGATGATGGGGGGGCGACAATACGGCATGATGGTGGGGCGGATGCGGCAAGGCATGATGCAAGGCCACATGTTGAAAATCATGTTCGCCGTTGCCGATAACGATGGTGACGGTGCGCTTTCGTTCGAGGAAGTCACCGCAATTCACAAGAGGATCTTCGACAAGGTCGATGCAAATAAGGACGGAAAAGTAACGCCCGAGGAAATTCAGGGCTTCATGCGCGATTAGCAGCAGTGCCATTTTTCGAGAGCAGTGAGCTTTCCGGCGACAGCGCTTCTTGCTACGACGATGCCTTCCTGCTCGTGTCGGCCGGACTGGACATCGGCATTTGGCGCCGCGCTGGATGAAACGCTCGACGTCTGGTGCCACCTTGCTGTCGCAGATTTGATCGTGTTCACCGTGCCGAAATCGATGACCGGGATGCGTCCGGCGTTGACCTGCTCAAGAATGCCCTGCTTCGGCCTGGCGATGCTGCATTTTTCGACAACCAGAACCGATTGGCCGGCAAAGGGCGAGGCTACTGTGTAGTCAGCGCTGTGCAGCCGCCTGCCCTTGAATGCCTCTATTTCGGGCAGGCTGGGAACGAAGGGCTCAGCATTGCTGCCGCTGGCGACGACCTCGCCTGCGGAGAAAGTCTCCGTTCTGGTCTCGATCAGATAGCCGCCGTCCTTGCGGCGGATGGACCTGACTGTCTTGCCGAAGCGCGGTCGCGTTCGAAACGCTCGGCATAAGCGTCGAGATAGGCCACCATCGTCTCGCGCGGCACGTGGCGCGGACAGACCTTCGGGAATGGCACGTGCGGCAGCGCGGCGGGTGCGGCGCGCGCTACATGGCAATTCGACCGGATGTCAGGATCAGAATAATCGCCGGGCCCGCCAGGAAGGCGGCGAGTAGAAGAGCCGAAAAGATCGCACGTATAAGAATGCGCAGCAGCGGTCTGTGGAGCATCTGGCGATCCGGTGTCCATGGTGCGATATCGACGGTGGTCGGTGGCAGTCCCGTCCCGGAAGCGGGTTTCGCCTGCGACGTCTTCATGCTCGCTAATCCTTACTGCTCCCTGGAAATCGTGCCCGTCACCGCACATACAAGCGAGGGCGGCTCGACGTTGTGTTACGTCTGAACGGTTGCAGCAGTGTTACGGCCGGCTGCCCCGTGGTTTCCGTAATGCTGCTGTAATTCTCCCGGTAGATTCGGAAGGCCGAAGCCATGGGATGCCGATGCGGATACTGCTGATCGAAGACGAGAAGGAATTGGCGGCGGCGCTGGCTGTGGCGCTCAGCAAACATGGCATCGTCATCGACCATACGACCCATCTCGCCGACGCAGCCGAACTTGCGCGTCAGAACGCCTATGGTGCAATTCTTTTGGACCGGCGCCTGCCGGACGGCGAAGGGCTGAGCTTCATCCCGCAACTGCGCCGCATCGGCCAGGACGTGCCGATCATTGTCCTGACCGCACGCAACGAGCCGATGGAACGGGTTGAGGGCCTCGACACCGGGGCGGACGACTATCTCGGCAAACCCTTTCTCGTCGAGGAACTGATGGCGCGCCTGCGCGCCGTGCTGCGCCGTCCGGCTTCGCTTGCTGAGCTGCAAATCAAGGTGGGACGCATGGCGCTCGACCCGCTGAGCCTCACTGTGACCGTCGGTGACGTGAAGCTCGACGTCCCAAGGCGCGAACTCTTCGTCCTCCAGGCCCTTGCCAGGCGCCGGGACAAAACCGTTCTTCGCTCGACACTCGAAGCTGCGGTCTACAACTACGAAGAAGAGATCCAGTCGAACGCGATCGACGCCCACATTTCAAGGCTGCGCAAGCGGCTGGCGGATGCTGGGGCCGGCGTTTCGATCCACAACATCCGTGGGGTCGGTTACCTCCTGAAGGAAGAGTGAGGGGCCAGATGGCAAGACGCAATCCGTCGCTCCGGTGGCGCCTCAGCTGGCAATTGAGCCTCGTCATTATCGCCGTGGTTGCCTCGGTGATCATAGGGCTTTGCATCTGGGCGACCACGATCATGTCGCCGAACACGGCCATGGAGGGGACGGTCGTCTCGGTCGTGTCCTCTGCCGTAGGCCGGGGAAACGATGGTCAGCTCCACCTTTCCGAGACCCATGAGCTGACGACGCTCAAAGCGCAAAACAGTGCGTTGTGGTTCGTGGTCGCCACCACCAGCGGTGCCTTTGCGTCCTACGGATCTATTCCGGCCGCCTATGCCGCGCTGCCCTCGGTAATCCATCTGTTCGACGAAGCGGACATAAGGGGGGCCGCAAACACCAGCGAAATTGCGACGATCGAAAACGCCAAAACGTGGCCGGAGGGCGAGAACGAGCTGCTCGTTCGGGTCTACACCATCCGCGCTGTCGATCGCGATCGGGGGGAGTTGTGGATCGATTTCCTGCAACATCCGGCACCCGGCATATCGACACCAGGTGCGGACTTTGCCCGCAACGCACGGCCCGGCGATGTCGCGGCCCTGCTTGGTCCGGCCGCAGGCGGTCTGCCAGAGGCGCGGACCATTTTGCTGATCGGGGACGAAAGTGCGCTGCCAGCCATAGCGAGGATTGCGGCGGAGGCTCCGGTCGAAACCAAAATGGGCGCCATCATCGAAGTCGAGGGCACAGCGGAAGAGCAACTGCTTCAATCTGATGGCATGCTCAACGTGCAGTGGTTGCACCGGGCGAGCTACCCGCACGCCGCAGCTGATATGCTCGTGCAGGAGGCGAAAGCTGCGATCGAAGCGGCGAACGACGAGACGTTCGTCTGGGTTGCGTGCGAAAAATCGGATGTACGAACGATCAAGACATTTCTCAAAGCGCGGAACCATGATCGCAGGATGATGTATGTTGCCTGGTACTGGGAACGCGATCGGACCACAGCATGATCTGCGGGCGGAAAGATCAACGACGCGACCGTAACGGAACCATCCCGCTAGACGCCGCCTGCAGCTCTTAGGAGGGGCAGGCGGCAATACTAGGTCACTGCGACGACCCGAGCGTCTTGGGGCCAAAAACTCCGGGTCGGCTTCCGGCTCCGATTCTCGAACGTGATCTGACGCGAAGTCGCCCTTCGGTCGTCCGCGGCCGCACACAGCGCCGCCGAGCCTTCGTAAGTCCGAAATCCTTGATTTCAGTCATTTCAGCTATAAGGTGAGACATCACCCAAAGGGGATTACAGGCCAATGCTCCCAGAGATGAAGGACCGTTCGCCTGTTGCGCTTGAACAGCGCGACGTCAGCGCCGACCAGCGCATGTTCTCCCCTTCTGCTGCGCGAAATTCGGCGCCGATCCTCGCGGTCCTGCAACGTGTCCTTCCAACACGTGGCGCCGTGCTGGAGATTGGATGCGGGACGGGCGAGCACGCCGTGTGTTTTGCGGGGGCTATGCCAGACATCAGCTGGCAGCCGAGCGATCCGGATGCCGACGCCCGCACCAGCACGTCTAGCTGGATCAAGTTCGCAAGGCTGAGGAATGTGCTGGCACCGCTGGATATCGATGTGTGCTCAGGACAATGGACCGTCGAACAAGCGGGGCATTTTGACGCCATCGTGTCAATCAATATGCTCCACATCGCACCATGGACGGCAAGCTCAGGATTGTTCGCAGGAGCTGGGCGTTTGCTTCACGATGGTGGGCTTCTCCTTCTCTACGGCCCCTTCATGCGCGACGGGGTACACAACGCTCCGTCGAATGCTGCCTTCGACGCCGCTCTAAAGGAGCGCAACCCATCCTGGGGTGTGCGTGATATCGCTGACCTCGAACAATTGGGTGAGGCCGCTGGACTTATTCTGCGCGAGACGATCGAGATGCCTGCCAACAACATGTTGTTGGTCTTCTTGAGCGGTACTGTCTGAACGACAAGCAGGCGCGAAAGAGACGTGTGCGCATAGCGGCATGCTGCCGTCCGAAGTTGATCCGAGGAACGTGCGGGAATGCGGCCGAAGGCGGAGCGATAGACGCACTGCGAGGGGCGGTGTGATCTAACCGGAGTTCGCGGGAGTGCATACCGAGGTTGTGCTGTTCGAAGGGGAGACGAGAACGATGCCGACACCAGAGCAACCCAGTCTGATAGTTCGACAAAAATCCCCACAGAACACCGAGTTTCCATTTGCGTCGCTCTCCGATCGGCTCATCCCAACCGAGCTGTTCTTCGTGCGAAACCATTTCCCCTCGCCGGACCTCGATGCCCGAGACTGGAAACTGCGCGTTGACGGGGCAGTGGCGCGGCCGCTCGAACTTGACCTTGACAGCATCAAGGCGATGCGGAGCACGACTTTGACTGCGGTCGTCGAATGCGCCGGGAATGGCCGCGTCTACTATGTGCCGCCGAAGGAGGGGTTGCAGTGGCAGAACGGAGCCGTCGGCAATGCTGCATGGGCAGGAGTTCTTCTCCGCGAAATTCTGGAAATGGCCGGGGTCAAGCCAACCGCGCGTGAGGTTCTGCTTGTGGGCGCAGACAGCGGCGTCGTCGACACCAACAAGAAAACGGCTTCTCCTGGCCCAATCGCTTTTGCGCGCAGTTTACCGCTTGAGAAAGCCATCGCTCACAGCACGATCCTTGCCCATTCGATGAACGAGGAGCCGTTGACGCGCGATCACGGCTACCCGCTACGCGCGGTCGTGGGTGGCTGGTTCGGCATGGCTTGGGTCAAGTGGATCACCCATATCACGGTTTTGGAAGAACCATTCCTTGGCTACTGGCAGGCGCGTGAGTACTTCCGTTGGGAACGCAACCTCGGGGAACCGAGACTGGTCCCCCTCACGGAGATGGAGGTCAAAGCGCAGATCGCGCGTCCCGTGCAGGGCGCGCGTCTCATCGCCGGCCAACCGTATCGAATTTTCGGAGCCGCATGGAGCGGCGAGGCTGCTATCCGGCAGGTGCAGGTCTGCACCGGAGACGGTAGGGGTTGGCGCGAGGCAAGCCTCCTCGAAACGGAGCGTCCCTTTGCATGGCGCCTGTGGGAGTACATGTGGACCCCTGAACAGATGGGACAATACAAACTGCGATGTCGCGCGATCGATGGGGCAGGGCGCGTGCAGCCCGACCTGCAGCGTTCCGACTTCGAGAGCTACGCGGCCAATTGGATTGTACCGGTGGAGGTTACGGTCGTTCCCGAGCCGCAGACCTACGAGGAGGAATTCGTGATCTGATCAACCGCATGGGGCAGGGAGCGCGAGATCCTGGCAAAGATCGACACCTATCTGGCGGAACCGGTACCGACAAGACGAAGCTGCTCACCGCCACGATCTTCGTAACCGATCTTGGCAAGAAGCCGGAGATGGACGCCGTGTGGAAGGCCTGGGCTGCCGCCGATGACCTAGGAGGCGATACGCTGATCGAAGTCGTCGTTTCGGCGTTTCAGTGAGGGTATTGCCAGTTCAAAACCTGTTCATGGAATGGCCGGTGTGAACTTGCTTTGGTCTCGTGTGTGCCCGCCCGGCACGGCTGGTAGGAGGACCAAACCGCCACATGGCTTTTTGATGCCGGACGGAGCCACAGGTGGCGTTCGGCTGATCGGTCCGAACTGGTCCCCCGCCTTGCGGCTATGCAATAACGCTGCAACGATATCTGCAGCCAGGCAAGGAGAACGGCGAGCATGAAGCATGAAATTATTGAAATCCCTGTGATTTCTGAGGCGATCCGGAAGCTCGGCGCGCCCACGTCGGCGCTTTCGCGGATCGATGGGCTTCTCTACACCTGCGGCATGCCCCCGATCGACCTCAAGACGGGGGAAATCGTCAGGGGCGATATTGCGGTCCAGACACGTGCCTGTCTGGAGGCACTTTCCTTTACACTGCAGCATGCCGGCTCGTCGCTGGATAACGTCTTCAAATCACTCGTCTTTATCACGGACAATGCCTTAGCCGGCGAGATGAACGCGGTCTACCGGGAGTACTTCCCACATCGCTTTCCGGCTCGAAGCTGCGTTGCAATCAAGCCCTGGGCGCTGTTCGATATCGAGATCGAGTGCATCGCAACGGTCGGGTGAGACGAGCAATTGCCACAGGAAATCGCATTGCGTCCCATAGGCGGACGCAATGCTTGCCATTGGGACCGGCTATTTGTCTATGGTCGATCCTGTCTGCCTAATGTGCCCAGAACAAATGCAATAAAAGAGGGTGCTATGAAACTGGGCATTTCGAAAATTTCTCGCGGCCTGGCCGCGACGGTGATGGCAGGCATCATCGGTCTTTCCACTCACTCCGCCGCGATGGCCGAAACGACGATCCGTCTTGGCCACGTGCTTGCCGATACGCACAGCTGGCACAAGGCCTCCACCGACTTCGCCACGGAAGTGGGCGAAAAGACCGAGGGCCGGGTGAAGATCGAAATCTTTCCGTCGGGCCAGATCGGCACGGAAAAGGAAGTCATCGAGGGCATGCAGATTGGCACGATCCAGGCCGGTCTCATCGGTAGCGGTTCCTTCCAGTTTGTCGAACCGAAGTTCGGCGTCATCGAAATGCCCTACGCCTGGACCAGTCGCGAGCAGGCTTTCGCGGCGCTCGACGGCCAGCTTGGTACGACGCTTGCCGATCTTCTCCGCCCGAAGGGCATCGAGGTGCTTGCATGGTGGGAAAACGGTTACCGCAACATCACCAACAGCAAGCATCCGATTTCCAAGCCCTCTGACCTTGCGGGCATCAAGATCCGCGTGACGCCGGATAAGGTGCGACTTGCCACATTCGAACTGCTCGGCGCGCAGCCGGCGCCGCTTGCCTTCGGCGAACTCTATTCGGCCCTGCAGCAGGGCGTGTTCGATGCCCAGGAAAACCCGATGTCGATCATCGATGCTTCCTCGTTCTTCGAAGTGCAGAAGTACGTTTCGATGACCGGTCATATCTGGGGCGCGGCTTGCCTCACCGTATCGAGCATGACCTGGGCCCAGATTTCTCCCGAGGATCAGGCGATCGTCAAACAAGCTGCCGTCAAATGGGGCAACGCCCAGCGGCAGATGGTCGCCGACAACGAAGTCGCGCTCATCGAGAAGCTCAAGTCGAAGGGCATGGAATTCAACGAGGTCGACAAGGCGGCCTTCGTCGAGGCGCTGAAGCCGATCTGGGAGAATGAAAAGGACGTCTTCGGTCCTGAATTGCTCGCGATCATGGACAGCTACCGCAAGTGACGCATTCCGTCCTGTCCGCCGCAAGCGGGCAGGACGATCTGTTTGACCGGGTCCGTCCTTCTGACACCAGCGAGATTTCCCATGCAAAGTGAACCGATGCCGCAATCGCGGATCGCCGCTGCCATCGACCGCGCAGCAGGCACCATTGGTGGCCTGGCAATTGCCACCTTCACCGCAATCATCGTCTACGTCGTCATCTGCCGATATGCCTTTTCGTTCACCCCGCGCTGGTCGGAGGAAATTCCACGCCTGCTCCTCGTCTGGGTGACCTTCATCGGCGCGATCTCGGCGTTCGTGCGCAAAACGCACCTGTGTGCGGGTCTCACGGATCTCATCGTCGCGCCAGGCCGGCTGCGTAGCTTTCTTGCGGTGCTTGCGCGCATCGCCGCCTTTCTCTTCCTGGCGGTCGTCTTCTGGTCCGGATGGAAGATCACAGCACTCACCTGGTCGCACGAAACGACGGTGCTGAGCTGGCCCGCCGGCCTCGTCTATCTCTCCCTCCCGGTCACCGCTGCCTTCGCCTTCGTCGCCCTTTTCGCCATGGAGCTGCGCAAATGAGCCTGGCGCTTGTCGTTCTCTTTCTTGTCTTCGTCCTGCTTCTGCTCATCGATGCACCAATCGTCATCGCGCTCGCGCTATCTTCGGTCGCCTATCTCCTGGTCGGTGACGCCCTTCCGGTGATGGTTGTCGCACAGCGCATGGTTGCCGGCATCGACAGCTTTACGCTGCTCGCCATTCCCTTGTTCCTGCTCGCCGGCCTGCTGATGGTGCACGGGGGGCTTGCGCCGCGCATCGTCAATCTCTGCGCTGCCGTCGTCGGCCAGCGCACCGGCGGCCTTGCAATCGTAATGATCGCCGCCTGCATGATGTTCGGATCTCTGTCGGGTTCGGGCGTTGCCGACGTGGTGGCGATCGGTTCGATGCTTCTTCCGGCCATGAAGGAACGCGGATACGATCCGGGTTTTTCTGCCGCGGGTCTTGGCTGCGCTGGCTCGCTCGGCACGGTCATTCCGCCATCGATCGTGCTGATCGTCTACGGCACGGCGACCGGTACATCCATTGGCCAGTTGTTCATCCATTCCATCGGCCCCGGCATCTTGCTCGGGTTGGGGCTGATGCTTGTCGCCTGGTGGATCTCGCGCAAGAACGGCTGGAAGGGCGGCGAGCCCTTTAGCTGGGGGCGGCTGGGGGAGGCGCTGCGAGAATCCGTTCTGGCGCTGCTTGCACCTGTCATCATCGTCGGCGGCATTCGCTTCGGTATCTTCACGCCGACGGAAGCTGCCGGGATCGGCGTCGCCTATGCCCTTCTTGTCGGGACATTCGTCTATCGCCGCCTTTCGCTCGAAAAGGTGTTCACGCTTCTACGCGACACCACGGAGATGACCGGTTCGATCCTCATCGTCATCGCCGCCGCTTCGGTTTTCGGCTGGATCCTGACGGTTGAGCAGGTGCCGCAGCTTGTCGTCAACGCCATCACCGGCGCAACCGAGAGTGCCACGGTTGCCCTGATGCTGATGATGCTCGCGGTCCTGGTGCTCGGCACGTTCATGGAATCGATCGCGATCATTCTCATCCTCGCGCCGGTCTTCTTGCCGGTGCTCAGGGCCTTCGAGATCGATCCGGTCTATTTCGGCGTGCTGCTCACCATCAACCTGGCGATCGGCGCGAACACGCCACCGCTCGGTATCGACCTGATGGCAGCCTGCCGCACCGGGGGCATACCGATGTCCGCTTCCTTCCGCTACCTCTTGCCGTTCATCGGCGTCATGACGCTCATCATGTTCCTGCTTGTCCTGTTTCCGGGCCTTATGACGCTGATGTCGTTCGGCATGTGATGAGACCCACCACAATCGCATCTGAAAGGTGAACCATGTCGTTCGCACCCAATACCCGTGTCGATATCGATCGCTTCTGGTCGACCATCGAAGGCTCCGCCGACATTGGCCAGGGCAGGCCGGGCGGCCTTGCTCGTCTGACGTTGACGGATGCTGACCGCCAGATGCGCGATCTCTTCGTTACCTGGTGCCGAGACGCAGGGTTGAGGGTTGAGATCGACGAACTCGGCAACATCTTCGGCCGGCGGGAGGGGCTTGATCCTTCCTTGCCGCCCGTACTGGTCGGCAGCCACCTCGACACCCAGATCAACGGGGGCCGCTTCGATGGCATTGCCGGTGTGCTGGCAGGGCTCGAAGTCGTGCGCACGTTGAACGACGCCGGCCATGTCACGCGCCGTCCGATCGTTGTCGTCGACTGGACGAACGAGGAGGGGGCTCGGTTCTCTCCGCCCATGGTGGCGTCCGGCTGTTTCGTCGGTGCCTATGAGGCTGACTGGGTGCGTAATCTGATTGCCGACGACGGCGCGCGCTTCGGTGATGAACTGGAGCGCATCGGCTACAACGGCAACAGGCCGTGCCGTGGCGGCGAGGTTGACGCCTATTACGAGCTTCACATCGAACAGGGGCCCATCCTCGACCTTGAGGGGCGCGACGTCGGCGTGGTGACCGGCGGCTACCCGAGCTATGGCATGCGGGTGCGCTTCGACGGCAAAACCGCCCATACGGGGCCGACACCGATGGACTTGCGCCGCAACGCGCTAATCGCAGGGGCCCGTTGGCTGACGGCGGTAGACGACATCGGTTGGGACTTTGCCGTCGGCGACGGCAAGGCGACGGGCGCAAGGCTTGCCGCCTGGCCGAACAAGCCGGGCATCCTGTCTGATACCGCGCAGGCCATCTGCGACGTACGCCATCCCGATCCTGCGACGGCGCGCGTGATGGGCGAAAAGATGCGCCGTGCGGTCTTTGAAAGCGCTGCCCGCGCCGGTTGCGAGGCTGTGATCGAGGATGAGTGGTTCTGGGGCGGCGACATCTTCGACCGGTCGATGGTTGACGGAATCCGGTCCGAGGCGGGACGCATGGGCTATGACTGGCGCGATATCCAGTCTCAGGCCGGGCACGATGCCTATTTCCTTGCCCGCCACTGCCCGACGGCGATGATCTTCACGCCGTGCAAGGGCGGCATCACCCACAACAACGAGGAGGATTGCGATCGGCACGACCTGGCGCCGGGCCTCAATGTCCTGCTGCATTCGGTCGTTGCGCGCGCCGACCGGTGATCTCACGCCTCGGGGGGACCCTGTCGCCCCTAGTGCATGTCCGGGTAGAGAGTGCGCAGTTCCTTGATGAGATCGAGAAAATGTCGCTCCGCCCGGGAATAGTCGCACTCGGGATGGGTCACGATGAAGACATCGGCGCCGAGCGGAAAGCCCTTTATCTCCAGCGGCCACAGCAGGCCGTTGGAAACTTCGTCATGAACTGCAGTCAGGGGCAGGATTCCGATCCCGAGACCGGCCACGATCATGCGCCGGACCTCCTCGAGGTTCGGGCTCTGTCCGCTGACGCGCTCGCCAAGGCCGAGGCTTTGGCTCAGCACTGCCATCGGCTCGAGCCCCATGCCTTCGGTCGCGCAGGTAAACGACACGAAGGACTCCTGCCGCAGTTCCCGCTTTTCGACCTCCTTGCGTCCGAAGAAGGGGTGTTCTGCACCGCAATAGACGCTGAACTCCTCGCGGAAGAGGAGCTCACAAGCGAGGCTGAAGACCGGGCGGGATAGCAGACAGAACCCGATGCCACACTTCTCCGTCTGGATGCGTTTGATCGTGTCCTGGCTGTTTTGGACCTCGATTGTCCAGGTGACCGAAGGGTAGCGCTGGTGATAGAGCCTGAGTGCCTCGTTAATGAGGGGAGATTCAAGATTTGAGATGATCTGGATCCGGACTTCGCCGAACTCCTCGATCGCCCGTTCCTGCGTCCGCTGAGCGATACGCTCGACGGCTTGGAAGATCTCGCTGCACTCTTCGTAGACCTTCTGCCCAGGCGCCGTCAGTTCGAATTTGCGGCTGCCGCGAAGCACCAACTGGCATCCCAACTGCTCTTCCAAACGCTGGAGGGCCTGGCTCACCGACGGTTGGCTCATGTTAAGCCGAGCCGCGGCCCGTGTAAGGCTGCGCTCTTCGGCGATCAGGAAGAAGGAGCGCAGTAGATTGAGATTGAGATCAGCTAACATCCGACAGTGTTTAATCAGCGCGAGACGAAACGGCAATTCCCAAGACTCTCGCGGGTGGATGGGGCCGTAAGCGAAGGGTTTCAGGCCGCCATCCGATCGCTCACAGACGCGGTGACGGCAGGAGGTCCCGCCGAACAGCCTGAGGCGCGTCATTGGCCGTCTCCTCAGCGGGAACAACGTGCTTTGCATGTACGTTGTTGGTGGTAGATTCATGTTCCGCCAGTTGGACAAGCGAGATTAGCCATGAATCTCGAAGATCTTTACCGTTTGTTGCGCAACGGCCATCTTGAAGCCCAGGGGATCATCGACACTGTCCCCGATCCCTTGCTCCTGCTGGATCAAAACCTGCGAATTCGTTCCGCCAGCCGGGCCTTTTTTTCGACTTTCAAGGTCAATTCCGACGATACAATCGATCAATACGTCTACGACCTGGGAAACGGCCAGTGGGACATTCCTGAGTTGCGTCGCCTCCTCGAAGAAGTTATCCCGAAAAGCGCCGCGGTCGTGGATTATGAGGTCGAACACGACTTTCCGAGCATCGGCCGCAGGACGATGTTGGTGAGTGCGCACCGGTTGTTTCGACCCGAAAACAACAGCCGATTTCTGCTGCTTTCGATCGTTGACGCCACGCAGCGACGCAAACGCGAGGACGAACAGGCCGTTCTTCTTGGCGAGATCCGGCATCGGATGAAAAACCTGCTCGCCTTGGTCCAGGCACTTGCCCGGCAGACCACGGCCGACGGCCGATCTGGCGAGGAATACAAAGATGCCTTTCTCGGCCGCTTCAATACGCTGGTGCGAGCTCATGATGCGGCTTACACACAAGAAGACCAGGCTGATTTGAAGGAGGTGGTCGAGCGAACGCTCAACCCCTACTCGGAAGGTACGGGAGCTATTGTGATCGAACCGGGCCCGTCGGTTGTCCTGGAGCCGGGTCAGGTCGTGTCGTTAAGCATGGTTCTGCACGAACTGGCGACCAATGCCATCAAATATGGTGCCCTGTCGACCTCAACGGGAAAAATCCAGATAGAATGGGAGACAGAGACCGCAAGCCCACCGCGCCTTCGTTTGTCGTGGCGGGAGAGTGGCGGCCCTCCGGTCACCCCGCCGACGACCGCGGGATTCGGCACGCGGCTCGTCCAATTTTCTGTGAGCCAGGAACTTGGCGGCCAGGTGGAACTGAATTACCAACCCGAGGGTTTGGTGGTGGAGATCGTATCTCCACTTTGACCGGTCTCGTGATCTCGAGGCTGGTTTCATGTCCAAGACCGTGCTTCTCGTCGAGGACGAGTTCCTGATCGCCATGGACCTCAAGCTGCTTTTGGAACAGCGGGGCTGGATTGTGATCGGGCCCGCTGCGACGGTGGTTGAAGCACTCGGATTGTTGCAAAATGCTCGGCCCTCCGTAGCCGTTCTCGATGTGACACTAAAAGATGGGCCGGTAACGCGGGTGGCAGAGGTGCTTCGCGCGCGCAATATACCCTTCGTGATTGCCAGCGCTTATGAGTTGCCAGAGCATGTCGGCGGAGAGGCGCTGTCGGGGGCACCCAATGTCGGTAAGCCGACGGATGAGCGTGATCTGTTCAGAGCTCTCGAGCAGGCGGTCCAGTCCTAATTGTCGCTTCTCGCTATTTTTGACGAAGCTGGGTTTGGATCTGCTTCGTTGTCGGAAGTATCCGCACGACACGAGGGGTCGAAGGCGACGCCGGCAATAGCCTCATTGCCTCCTACAAATGCTTGAGCCTCCACAGGGGAGCGGAGGCCCAAGGCATGCGCGCGTTTTGAAATAGCGAAATTGCGCGGCAATACAAACCGGCACAGGCTCATCTCTAACGTGTGCTTTGTGGGTGCGCAATTACAAGTGTATTGTCGCAATTCCTGGGATCCAAAGCAACGGATTCTTGAGGTTCCTGACTAATCAATCCGAATTACGCAAGGCGGGATGATGCCCAGCTGGCGGGCCTTTTGGGTTAATGCTGAAACGGTCGTCCCCCGGCCTGGTGTTGCGCCATCAGATCATCGCTGCCGTTCGCGACATCAAGAGCGCAATCCAGGATGCGCCGGCACGATCAATACGCCGAAAATCATCGCCGGAGGGCGCGACCGTGCATCGCCGCAGGATGATTTGGTCGGTTGAGTGGGCACCTAGAAGCCTCCACGGCCACCCTTGCTGCCGACGTTGCGGAAATGAAGCCTGTCACCGACGACGTGAAGCGGCGGAAGCTGATGGGGATTGGCGCACTGGGCGTGACCGGCATCGCTGCAATGGCGCGCGGTGTTGGCGTCGCCGAGGCGATCCGACGCATCGCGTTTGTAATTTTAGGAAAGGGGTGGCCCGGTAACCCAAAAAGGCCCCGCCTGTCGAACGGGGCCAAGGGCTGTGTTGCAACGGGCTCCATTTCCGTGGGGACAGAACAATGAAGCCCGGCCTTGATCCGCAGGGGTGTGGATCGTCGGCACTACGAACAACTGTCATCGATGCGCAAAGTTCCCTATGCGTCCGGCCGATATCGGCCGGTATCAGAATTCTGCTCAAGCCACATGGCGTTGTCGAAAAGCGCGGCCTCGTCGCTCAATCCCCTGCGAAATTGATTGGTGATATGCCGGCCAACCGATCGGCGCGTTTTCCATAGCGCGGGACGCCGCACCAAATGCACACTCGGTCGAACGTCCGTTGGAGCATTTCGAGATCGTCCGGGCTGATCTGGTTGCCAGACCCCCCTGCAACCTCCTGCATTGTTGCCACCGGGTTGACATGGACGAGTGCATCAAGGTTCCCTTGCGTCACCGATCTTTTGTCAAACCCGAACGCGCGCTTCAGAGCGCCGCTGTCGCGGACTCCTCTCTGGTAGTAACTGAGAATGCGTCTCGCGATTGCTTCTGCAGCCTCGCAATCTTGCGATAGCCCGCGCTCGCGCAAGATATCTTGGAAGATGTGGTCGATCTCATCTATTTCGTGAGGGAGAAGGGTCGTTGACCCGGTCATGGTAAACATCACGCGACCTCCTAAACTGGGGCGAAAGCGCGATGATCTTCCAGCCGTCGGGGCCCTTGTAACTGCCCGGCGATGGCGACAGTATGCGCCGATCCCACAGCAAAACAACGTTCAAAGAGGATCGCTGAGCGGGGTGGGTCGTCTTGCGGGCATCGCGAAGGGATAGAAATAGGCTCCAAGGGGGTTCGAGCGCGCGTGTCAGGGCACCAGGGTTTGGCACTCAAAGACACTGGAGCCCGGGTCATTGCGAAGCGGAGTGTCGTTGGCGATACCGGAACGCCTGCGTGTGGCGGAGGGTTTCTGCTACTTTTCTGTCCGCCGATTCTGCAACTGAAGCCGGGCGAGCAGATCGACGACCTCTGCTTGTAAGTCCAGGCAAAGCTGCTGGAAATCTTGTATCCGTTCCTCCTGGCGTGGGATTTCTCGATGGAGAATGTCGAGGGTTCTGGCCGCCAACGCATAGTCTTCGAAAAGGTCGTTGAGTTGATTATCTTTCGCGGAGCGCAGCTGTTCACGGTGGCGGGGCAATGCCATTGCCAAGCGCGCGCGCCCGAGATGCATCAAGGCCATGCTGTCACCTCGCTACTCATTTGCTTGGCCGCGACCACGCGACGCTTTCTCCAGCCACGCTTGAGCTTCTCAACTCCGAAGTGATGCTCCATCGATTGTCCGCGGGCTCCGATCCGTCCCCAACGGGGTGTGAGGCAAACGTCACCGAAGAGCGTTGTCACGATCTGCCGTCTGTTGTGACTAAGCCTTAGCGGCTGCCTTTCGGAAGCTGTTCATCAAAGCGGGTCTTTTCGCGCGCTGGGTCGTCTTCGAGGATCTCTTCCTCGCTGTCTTCCGGCAATGCGTCGTCTGGATTGATGTTGGCCTCATCGCGGCTCGGAACTGGCGGCACGCGTCCAGTCTCGGCCGGTAACTCTTCGACGTCGTTAGGCGCAGCTCCGGACCGGTCTGGCATTGGAATCGGTTCGAGGTCCATCTCCGGAGGGCGCGGCGTCGAGATCGGCTCCGGAATCGGCTCTCTGGTTTTCCCGTCGTTTGGATCGCTCATTATCTGGCTCCTTTCCAGTTGAAAGGTGAACCGGTTGGCGCCGGTAAAGTTCCGAATGGACAGGCCCTCTGGTGAACAGTGTTCCTGAATGGCTCGGAGAGCGAGATAATCAGAAAGTCGCCGACCGCGTCTCATGAGCCCTTCCGGCGGTGAGGATGGCATGGGGACGGCAAAAAGATTGACCCGGTGCGCTGTAATTGGATCTGGACGACCACAAGGTTGAGCCAAAATCCTGTTAATCGGAGCGATCCTTTTCAAGGCCGTAGCGCTCCTGAATTTTGTCCTCAAGCTGCTCGCGTTTACCTGCGACTTGATCCAAGTCGTCGTCGGTCAACTTGCCCCACTGTTCCTTGGTCTTTCCCTTGAGCTGCTTCCAACTGCCCCCTACGCGATCCCTGTCCATTGCGTTTCCTTCTTTGAAATTACGTCCACTGGCGCCCGTTATGGATCACTGACGTGCGTCTTGTGCGTTTCGCTTGCGGGTTGCGGCGGCCTTTTTCGCGGACGCCGACCGCTCTGCTTTCGGTCGCCCTGCAGCCGCTCTTCCGCCTTTTCTTCCGCCCTTTTCAGAAGAGGCATGGCTTTCCTCGTGCCCACGGCCCGAACCGGACTTGTTGCCGCCGCCGCTCTCCTTGTTGACCGTGGCCCAGGCTCGACGCTCGGCCTCCTTTTTCGGAACGCCCCGGTCTTCGTAGCCCTCTTCGATGTGCTCGGCTTTGCGCTTCTGCTTGTCGGTGTATGCGGACTTGTCACCTCGAGGCATGGTTTTGCTCCTTCTCGCTTCCTCCTGTCTCGAACTCACGATGATTGCCAAGGTTCCTTCCGGGTCAATCAGGCTTTACAGGTGGGAATGGCGATGCATCTGAAAAACAGGCCGCGAGTCGATCGCGGCCTAGTGCATGCGTGTAGGGGGCAGAGGGCTCCAAGTTAGGGACTTGGAAGCTTGGAGCCCGATTTCACCAGTGAGCGGTAGGTTCCAGCGACGAGCGCGGCTGACATTCCTAAGTGACGTCAGGCCAGAAGCGCTGCTGGAACCTATATGCTGATCAAAAAGATGACGATGCCGGCCGCGATCAAGCCAAGGCCAACCCAGTTTCTGACTGGTGAGAAAAAGCCAAGCCCCTGACCTTGTGGCTCTAAAGTCGGTCTTGAGCGGGCAGATCGGTGAAAGTCACTGAGAGGTCGGGTTCGCAGTGCTTCCCAAGTGAGAGACAGCACCCCAAAAACAACACAGGCAGCAGCAACAAGAACGATCATGGACATTGCAGCCTCCTCGCGCAAAGCGATGGTATGAAGCGCGTGATTGGTCAGCGTTCGCCCAGCGGGGCAAGTTAAGAAAGCAGACCAGCGCCTCCGACCTGCTCAATCCGGAAGCAACGAAGAAGTTCCGCGGATGCGCGGATGCTCGAAAGCACCTGGCTCAACATGGGCCGCGCAGCATGGTCGAGCGTGGTCTTCCTCGATCCACGCAACAACGATCTCCGCGAAGCCTCGGGTAGCTCGGGCCGCCGTTTCTGCAATGGCGTACGCTCAATCCAGATCGAGTTCCTGCTTCAGATGATCGATCCGTTTCGACGCCTCCGCCTTCGTCAGGTCCTCGGCGTACGCTTCCGGTCGATGTGCTTGGTCCGACAATGTCTTTAGGTAGGAGCGCTGCGCGCCGGTCATCGGCTCGTCGCCGCTCACCCAATCGTCTGGATCTTTCTCGGTATTGGATGAAGTGTGGGACTTTGGGTTTTTGCTCATCCTAGCCTCCCGAATCTTATCGCAAACGTGACAGTCCGCGTCGGGTTCCAACCGTCGACGATATCGACCCCGACGCAATCGCCTGTTTTAAGGGACGGGCCCCGTTTCGCGCGAAGCGATTGGGTGTCCGCGACAGGGTACCCGCAGATCTTACTTCTCACGCGGCTGTCTGAGGCGCGAACCAGCAGAGATCATCCGTCCGCTTCGTTTGGCCAGTACGGCCCTTCGCAATGTCAGGGACGCGTTCCTGACCTCGTCCTTCAGACTGTCGTCCTTGTCGAAATCGGCATGGCCCTCGGCGTAGTTCTTCCAGTAGCCGATGTAGCGATCGAGCTCAGCCAGAGCGCCAGCCGATTCCAGTTCCATTGATCGGAGCCAGTCGACAAGGCCGCGCCGCGTGTTTTCCGCGCCTTCGGTATCGCCATGTACAACGACGGAGAAAATTCGGCCCTTGAGATGACGCGGGTAAGCCCAACCGTCCATCTCCATTTTTTTGGCGATCGCCGCATCCTTGCCCTGGGTGCTCGTCGGATCGGGGTTGCCGCCGTCGGCGCACACCAGCCGGTCCATCATGAGCTTGAGCGGGGAGGATGGGCTATACCAGTTAACGGGGGTGATGATCATTACGCCATGTGCACCGACCCAGAGCGGATATATCTCATTCATCCAGTCCTGCACTTGTCCGAGGCTGTGGTTCGGATAGCAGGAGCATGGCCAGTGACAGAGCGCGGGCGACGTAGAGAAGCAAGCCTTGCAGGAGTGGATGTGCCGCCCGTACTCAGAGGCCAGCCTGTCGAGCGACAGAACATCTACGTCAACACCGCCCTTTTCCTCGATTGACACCTTGGCCAACTCCACCATGCGGTAGGACTTGGACACTTCGCCCGGACAGGTGTGCTCGCTTCGCGCCGAGGCGTTGATCAACAGAATTCTTGGCGTCCGAGTCTTGTCGTCGTGACGTGCCTTCGCGTCGTCGATCGCATTCTTTGCGGCAATCCAGTCAATGGAGAGTTCGTAGGCTGGATCCTTATAGCCGGGTCCCGCTCTGCGGGTATGCGGGCTCTTTCTGGAGTGTTTGTAGGCATCCCATGCGACATTAGCGATATTGGTGAGCTGTGATTTCAGGGGTTCAAACGCTGGGTCCTCAAATTGCATGAGATACCGTCGCGTGAATTCTCGCTTGTTGAGCCTCGGACTGGGCATACCCTTTCGCGGTGTGAGAATCGGGTCGAAATCGGGTGAGTCCGGATGTGAGGCCATTGACGCTCTCCTGTCTCAAAGGAGAACGCGAAGCCCGCAAGAAGGTTCGTGGGCCGTCTGTGTTGACCGCGCTCGAGTGGACTGTGGGGGGCAGCCCGGAACTTGTCGTGCTAATCGCGGGTTCGGTCAATCTTCACGGAGGCAACCGACCATGAAAGCAGTCGGCAATTGGCGGCACATTTGCGCCGATGCCCAGCGGATGTTTTTGGAGCAGACGCCCTGGCACGTGCCGTGGATGGCAACCGTGCTACCGAAGCTTGCCGAAGTTTCGACGCCATGCGGGCACAACAATCTTTACCAGATTTGCCAATGCACTCCGGCAAGCGAAGGACGCACTTGGAGGAAATGACGTTCGCATTGGTGGTGGCGGACCCACGGCCGTTCGCACGTAGATGTACCCATGTAAGCTGTTCCACCGCATATCGGGGTTCTAGGCGCCTAAATCCTCCCATAGGCGGATGCCGCGTCCCAGCAGATGAATGCGATCGCGATGGTCGCTGGACCGTCAGATCGTGCTCGAGTGCGGGTCCAATTCGAAATCGCGCCATGACCGCCGTCAATTCGCGCGGCGACGTTTTGACTGGCTGGCTCGGCCACATCGCCACTGATCCGTTGGCGCGCTACATCGCAATTCGATCGGACGTCAGGATCAGAATAATCGCTGGACCCACCAGAACGGCGGCGAGCAAAAGTGCCGACAGGATCGAGCGTATGAGGAGGCGCAGCAGCGGTCTGTGGATCATCTGGCGACCCGGTGTGCCTCGCGCGGATCGACGGCGAACGGTCGCAGTCCCGTCCCGGAAGTGCATTCCGCCTCCGAAGTCTTCATGCTCGCTGATCCTTACTGCTCCCTGGAAATCGTGCCCGTCACCGCACATACAAGCGAGGGCGGCTTGATGTTGTGTTAGGTCTGAACGGTTGCAGCAGTGTTACGGTCGGCTGCCCCGTGGTTTCCGTAATGCTGCTGTAATTCTCCCGGTAGATTCGGAAGGCCGAAACCATGGGATGCCGATGCGGATACTGCTGATCGAAGACGAGAAGGAATTGGCGGCGGCGCTGGCTGTGGCGCTCAGCAAACATGGCATCGTCATCGACCATACGACCCATCTCGCCGACGCAGCCGAACTAGCACGTCAGAACGCCTATGGTGCAATTCTTTTGGACCGGCGCCTGCCGGACGGCGAAGGGCTGAGCTTCATCCCGCAACTGCGCCGCATCGGCCAGGACGTGCCGATCATTGTCCTGACCGCACGCAACGAGCCGATGGAACGGGTTGAGGGCCTCGACACCGGGGCGGACGACTATCTCGGCAAACCCTTTCACGTCGAGGAACTGATGGCGCGCCTGCGCGCCGTGCTGCGCCGTCCGGCTGCGCTTGCTGAGCTGCAAATGAAGGTGGGACGCATGGCGCTCGACCCGCTGAGCCTCACTGTGACCGTCGGTGACGTGAAGCTCGACGTCCCAAGGCGCGAACTCTTCGTCCTCCAGGCCCTTGCCAGGCGCCGGGACAAAACCGTTCTTCGCTCGACACTCGAAGCTGCGGTCTACAACTACGAAGAAGAGATCCAGTCGAACGCGATCGACGCCCACATTTCAAGGCTGCGCAAGCGGCTGGCGGATGCTGGGGCCGGCGTTTCGATCCACAACATCCGTGGGGTCGGTTACCTCCTGAAGGAAGAGTGAGGGGCCAGATGGCAAGACGCAATCCGTCGCTCCGGTGGCGCCTCAGCTGGCAATTGAGCCTCGTCATCATCGCCGTGGTTGCCTCGGTGATCATAGGGCTTTGCATCTGGGCGACCACGATCATGTCGCCGAACACGGCCATGGAGGGGACGGTCGTCTCGGTCGTGTCCTCTGCCGTAGGCCGGGGAAACGATGGTCAGCTCCACCTTTCCGAGACCCATGAGCTGACGACGCTCAAGGCGCAAAACAGTGCGTTGTGGTTCGTGGTCGCCACCACCAGCGGTGCCTTTGCGTCCTACGGATCTATTCCGGCCGCCTATGCCGCGCTGCCCTCGGTAATCCATCTGTTCGACGAAGCGGACATAAGGGGGGCCGCAAACACCAGCGAAATTGCGACGATCGAAAACGCCAAAACGCCGGCTGGCGAAGTCCGGATTTTGTTTGGCGGCGTGGCGGACAAGGGCTGGGGTGCTCTGGCTCTCTTGGCGAAGGCCTACCCGATCTACCTGTCTTTGGTTGCCTGTGCTCTTCCGGCGATTTTTCTTGCCGTTCCTCACATCGTCGGGCGTGCTCTCGCGACGGTGAGCGAGGTTGCCGACGAGGCATCGCGGATCGATCCGCGCCGTCACGGGACGCGCCTTCCGCTGGCGGGGATCCCGAACGAGGTCGCCCCGGTTCTGATCGCATTCAACGGCGCACTTGAGCGTCTGGAGGACGAGTCGAGGAAACGGCGGCGCTTCCTGATCGATGCGGCCCACGAACTGCGAACTCCCATTGCGATCATGCAGACGCGCATCGATGGCATGCCTGACGGCCGGGAGAGAACACGCCTGATGGATGACGTCGCCCGACTAGCAGACGCGGCAGAACAACTTCTGGACTTCGAGCGCAACGATCAGGCGCTCGTTCTGGACGAGCCGATGGATCTGGTTGACATCGCGCGATCGGCCGTGGCCGATCTGGCTCCCCTGGCGATAGGGGGAGGCTATCAGGTGTCTTTCCACAGTGATGTGGAGACGCTTGCGCGAAAGGGCAACCCGTCAGCCGTGTTGCGCGCGGTCACGAACCTCGTCCGAAATGCGATCGATCACGGCGGCAATGCCGGCATGATTGCAGTCTCTGTCTCAAGCGATGGTCGCGTCGAGGTTTCCGACGAGGGACCCGGGATACCTGCCGAGCATCAGGAACTCGTCTTTGAACCCTTCTACAGGGTCGCTCCCAAGGACACGGGCGCAGGTCTTGGTTTGAGCCTTGTAAAACAGGTGGTTGCAAACCACGGGGGGCACGTCAGCCTCACGAGTTCGGCGAGCGGAACCAAGGTTGCCGTCCACCTCTGATCGGCAAGAGACCTGGGATCTGTGTCGCCGTCACCACTGCGCCGATGCAAGAAGGGGCGATTTGCCACGATAGCTTCCCCCGTCACAGCGCGGACCAGCTTGTAATTCTGTAGCAATTGTCCATCCCCAAGGTCGCCGTTGCATGTCAACGGAGATCATGAAACGTGCTAAAAGAATATTTGATTCAATCGCTTATTTGGGTTTTCTCCTCGTTCGTCCCGGCCCGAGCGATCGGTCTGGCAGGACTTCTCGCGACAGGCCTGGCCAGCTGCCAGTCGGTTCCATTGAAGGAGGCGGGGACTCTGACCTCCTATAGCAACCTCGGTCCGTCGAAAGGCATGGTGGCCAAGAAACGCCTCTACGTCGACGGGCAACGTCTGGCCGGTGTGAAGACCGTCCGCATCGCGCCGACGATGTTTTCCTTTGCCGCCACCTCCAAGGTCAAGTCAGGTGCCGATCGCGATTTGGTCTCGAACGCTCTCGATCGCGCACTCTGCGTCGCGCTCAGCGATAGGTATGAGATGGTTTCTGCCGATCAGCCTGCTGATCTCACGGTTCGCTCCGTGGTTGCCGATATTGTTCCGACAGATAAGGCGCTCGCCGGGGTCTCGACGGCGGTGACGGTTGGTACCGGTTTCGTCTTGCCCGTCAGTGTGCCGCGATTGCCTGTCGGCCTGGGAGGCTTGGCCATAGAGGCCGAAGCTGTCGATGCCGGCGGCCTGCAAAGCGCTGCGATGCTTTGGGCTCGCGGTGCGAATTCGATCCTCGACAAGCCCCGTGTTTCGGAAGTCGGCGACGCCTACAGCTTTGCAACGAAATTTGCCAACGAGTTTTCGCAGGTCCTGATCTCCGGCAAGGAGCCGAAGGCATTGGATATCTCGCTGCCCACCCGGCAACGCATGCAATCCTGGCTGGGTGGTAAACCCAAATATGCTGCATGCGACGCCTTCGGCCGGGCACCGGGCCTGCTCGGCGCGATCGCTGCCAAGTACGGCGCGCCACCCCAATGGATCGACAAGAAACCGAGTGGTCGCGTCCCCACAAGTGGTGTAGCTGGGCGGTAGCGAAGCCGCTCGCGAGCGCGCCCTCGACAGCGCCGTAGCGA
>NZ_PNFP01000015.1 GCF_002940685.1 Ensifer adhaerens
GAAAAGCTGCGCTTCGCGATCCGCGAAGGCGGCCGTACCGTCGGCGCAGGCATCGTTGCCTCGATCGTCGAGTAATCGACGGGACTGAGGGCGGGAAGACACAAGGCGCATGTGCTATGCGCCTTGGACATACCCGCCCCGAAAGATTTAGTTGGTCGCACGGCTTGCCGAAGACGACGAAATAGTGCAAATGGCGCCCACGCGTGATTTGCACGGTGCTTCGACGTCGTGCGCTCACAAAAAGACAGGCCGGCCACGGCCGCTCAAATAGGAAGGGGCAGGGGAAACTCTGTCCCTCCGATCTTTGAAAAATTAGCGGACTGGCCGAAATTAAACGAAGTTCACTGCGTGTTTTTCCACGGAAACCGCAAGTAACCCGAACAAGGATAAGTCGTATGAACGGCCAGAACATCCGCATCCGCCTCAAGGCGTTTGATCACCGGATCCTCGACGCCTCGACGCGCGAAATCGTGTCGACTGCAAAGCGCACCGGTGCCAGCGTGCGCGGTCCCGTACCGCTGCCGACGCGCATTGAAAAGTTTACGGTCAACCGCTCGCCGCACGTCGACAAGAAGAGCCGTGAACAGTTCGAAATGCGCACCCACAAGCGCCTTCTCGACATCGTAGACCCGACCCCGCAGACCGTTGACGCGCTGATGAAGCTCGACCTGGCTGCCGGCGTCGACGTGGAAATCAAGCTTTAATAAACAAGGAAGGTACGTGGACCCCGGTCCAACGGCTTCCAAAAACGGGCGACCTCAGGATCGGATGATCTCGAGGAGACCTTAAACCAGAGATGTGAGGGGGTTCGCTCCGTCACTAACTCTCAAGAGGAATGAACCGATGCGTTCAGGTGTGATTGCACAGAAAGTGGGAATGACCCGCGTCTATAACGACGCCGGTGAGCATATCCCGGTTACAGTTTTGAAGCTGGAGAACTGCCAGGTGGTAGCCCAGCGTACGGAAGAAAAGAACGGCTATGTAGCTGTCCAGCTCGGTGCTGGCCGCTCCAAGGTCAAGAACACGCCGAAGGCGATGCGTGGCCACTTTGCTGCTGCCAACGTCGAGCCGAAGGCGAAGCTCGTCGAGTTCCGCGTCTCCGCGGACAACCTGATCGACATCGGTCTCGAACTGACGGCGAACCATTTCGTTGCCGGTCAGCTCGTTGACGTCACCGGTACCACGATCGGTAAGGGCTTTGCGGGCGCCATCAAGCGCCACAATTTCGGCGGTCTGCGTGCAACGCACGGCGTTTCCGTATCGCACCGTTCGCATGGTTCGACCGGTTCCAACCAGGATCCGGGCCGCGTTTGGAAGGGCAAGCGCATGGCTGGTCACATGGGCCAGACCCGCGTTACCACTCAGAACCTCGAAGTCGTATCGACCGATGAAGACCGCGGTCTGATCCTGGTCAAGGGCGCTGTCCCCGGCTCCAAGGGTGCCTGGATCGTCGTTCGTGACGCCATCAAGTCGGGCACTCCGGAAGGCGCTCCGCGTCCGGCCGCTGTGCGCGCCGAAGCATCGAAGTAAGGGAGCCGAATAATGGATCTCAACGTCAAAACCCTCGAGGGCAAGGACGCGGGAAAGGTTTCCCTTTCTGACGCCATTTTCGGCCTCGAACCCCGTGAAGACATCATTGCCCGCGTCGTTCGTTGGCAGCTCGCCAAGAAGCAGCAGGGCACGCACAAGGCCAAGGGCCGCGCTGAAGTTTCCCGCACCGGCGCCAAGATGTACAAGCAGAAGGGTACGGGCCGCGCCCGCCACCACTCCGCTCGTGCTCCGCAGTTCCGCGGCGGTGGTAAGGCTCATGGCCCGGTTGTTCGCAGCCATGCCCATGACCTGCCGAAGAAGGTTCGCGCTCTCGGCCTGCGCCATGCGCTCTCGGCCAAGCTGAAGGCTGAAGAGATCATCGTCATCGACGATCTCGTTGCCAAGGAAGCAAAGACCAAGGCTCTCGCCGGCGTATTCGCGTCGCTCGGCCTCACCAACGCTCTCATCATCGGCGGCGCCGAGATCGAGAACAATTTCAAGCTCGCAGCCCAGAACATCCCGAACGTGGACGTTCTGCCGGTTCAGGGCATCAACGTTTACGACATTCTGCGCCGTGGCAAGCTCGTGCTTTCCAAGGCTGCCGTGGAAGCTCTGGAGGAGCGGTTCAAATGACGGATCTTCGCCACTACGACGTGATCGTGTCTCCCTCGATCACTGAAAAGTCGACGCTGGTTTCCGAACAGAACCAGGTCGTCTTCAACGTCGCCAAGGACGCTTCGAAGCCTGAGATCAAGGCTGCCGTCGAAGCTCTGTTCGGCGTCAAGGTTACGGCCGTGAACACGCTGGTCCGCAAGGGCAAGACGAAGCGTTTCCGCGGCTTTGCCGGAAAGCAGAAGGACGTGAAGAAGGCGGTCATCACGCTCGCCGACGGTCAGTCCATCGACGTCTCCACCGGTCTCTAACGGATAGGCCCATTAGGGTAAAAACCCAAAAGGGAACAAGAAAATGGCATTGAAAAATTTCAATCCGACGACCCCGAGCCAGCGCCAGCTGGTCATCGTTGACCGGTCCGGCCTCTACAAGGGCAAGCCGGTAAAGGCGCTGACCGAAGGCCTGTCCTCCAAGGGCGGTCGCAACAACCTCGGTCGCATCACCGTTCGCTTCCAGGGCGGCGGTCACAAGCGCACCTATCGTCTGGTGGACTTCAAGCGTCGCAAGTTCGACGTTGAAGGCACGGTCGAGCGTCTGGAATACGACCCGAACCGCACCGCGTTCATCGCGCTCGTCAACTACGCCGACGGCGAAAAGGCCTACATCCTCGCTCCGCAGCGCCTCGCTGCCGGCGACAAGGTCATCGCTTCGGAAAAGGCTGTCGACGTAAAGCCCGGCAACACGATGCCGCTGCAGTACATCCCGGTCGGCTCCATCATCCACAACGTGGAAATGAAGCCGGGCAAGGGCGGCCAGATGGCCCGCTCCGCCGGTACCTACGCACAGCTCGTTGGCCGCGACCAGGGCATGGCGATCCTTCGCCTGAACTCTGGCGAACAGCGTCTGGTGCACGGTTCCTGCCTCGCATCGATCGGCGCCGTGTCGAACCCCGACCACGGCAACATCAATGACGGCAAGGCTGGTCGTTCGCGTTGGCGCGGCAAGAAGCCGCACGTTCGCGGCGTCGTCATGAACCCGGTTGACCACCCGCACGGCGGTGGTGAAGGCCGTACCTCGGGTGGTCGTCACCCGGTTACCCCGTGGGGCAAGCCCACGAAGGGTAAGCGTACGCGCTCGAACAAGTCGACCGACAAGTTCATCATGCGCTCGCGCCACCAGAAGAAGAAGTAAGAGAGGAAGTCTCGAATGACTCGTTCAGTATGGAAAGGTCCGTTCGTTGACGGTTATCTTCTCAAGAAGGCTGAGAAGGTCCGCGAAGGCGGTCGTAACGAAGTGATCAAGATTTGGAGCCGCCGCTCCACGATCCTTCCGCAGTTTGTCGGCCTCACCTTCGGCGTCTACAACGGCAGCAAGCACGTTCCGGTCAGCGTCAATGAAGACATGGTCGGTCACAAGTTTGGTGAATTCTCTCCGACCCGGACCTACTACGGTCACGGTGCGGACAAGAAGGCAAAGAGGAAGTAACAATGGGCAAGGCAAAAGCCGAACGCCGGCTGAAGGATAATGAGGCGCAGGCAGTTGCGCGCACGATCCGCGTCAGCCCCCAGAAGCTCAACCTGGTTGCTGCGATGATCCGCGGCAAGAAGGTCGATCGCGCTCTGGCCGATCTGCAGTTCTCCCGCAAGCGCATTGCAGAGACGGTCAAGAAGACCCTTGAATCTGCCATCGCAAACGCAGAGAACAACCACGATCTCGACGTCGATTCGCTCGTCGTTGCAGAAGCTTACGTTGGCAAGTCGATTGTCATGAAGCGCTTCCACGCTCGTGGTCGCGGCCGTGCATCGCGTGTCGAAAAGCCGTTCTCGCACCTGACGATCGTCGTCCGTGAAGTGGAAGCCAAAGGGGAGGCCGCATAATGGGTCAGAAGATTAATCCGATCGGCTTCCGTCTCGGTATCAACCGGACCTGGGACAGCCGCTGGTTCGCGGACAACGCCGAATACGGCCAGCTTCTTCACGAAGACCTGAAGATCCGCGCTTACCTGATGGAAGAACTGAAGGCCGCCGGCATCGCCAAGGTGGTTATCGAGCGTCCGCACAAGAAGTGCCGCGTCACGATCCACTCCGCTCGCCCGGGCCTGATCATCGGCAAGAAGGGCGCTGACATCGAGAAGCTCCGCAAGAAGCTTTCCGAGATGACCAGCTCCGAAACGCACCTCAACATCGTTGAAGTGCGCAAGCCGGAAGTCGACGCGACCCTCGTCGCGCAGTCGATCGCCCAGCAGCTCGAGCGCCGCGTGGCTTTCCGCCGTGCGATGAAGCGCGCTGTTCAGTCGGCCATGCGTCTTGGCGCCGAAGGCATCAAGATCACCTGCGCCGGTCGCCTCGGTGGCGCCGAAATCGCTCGTACCGAATGGTACCGCGAAGGTCGCGTTCCGCTGCACACCCTGCGTGCGGACATCGACTACGGCACGGCTGAAGCGGAAACCGCTTTCGGCATCTGCGGCATCAAGGTCTGGATCTTCAAGGGCGAAATCCTTGAGCACGATCCGATGGCTTCCGAGCGTCGCGCGATCGAAAGTGACAACCAGGGCCCGGCAGGCCGTGATCGCGACCGTGGCGATCGTGACCGCCGTCGTGAAAACGCGTAACATTCGCGTTTGGCAGCCAATATCGGAGAAGTAAAAAAATGTTGCAGCCAAAGCGTACGAAGTATCGCAAGCAGTTCAAGGGCCGCATCAAGGGCGTAGCCAAGGGCGGATCTGATCTCGCTTTCGGCGAATTCGGCCTTAAGGCTCAGGAACCCAACCGCGTGAATGCGCGCGAGATCGAAGCGGCCCGCCGCGCGATCACGCGTCACATGAAGCGCGCCGGCCGCGTCTGGATCCGTGTGTTCCCCGACGTTCCGGTCACCGCCAAGCCGACGGAAGTCCGCATGGGTAAAGGTAAGGGTTCGGTCGAATACTGGGCATGCAAGGTCAAGCCCGGCCGAATGATGTTTGAGATCGATGGTGTCAGCGAAGAACTTGCCCGTGAGGCACTTCGTCTTGGCGCTGCCAAGCTCTCTGTCAAGACGCGCTTCGTGCAGCGTATCGCAGAGTAAGGAGTGAACTCATGAAAGCCGTAGATGTTCGCGCCCTGAGCGCCGATCAACTCAACGAAGAGCTTGCCAAGCTGAAGAAGGAGCAGTTCAACCTGCGCTTCCAGAAGGCAACCGGCCAGCTCGAGAAGTCTTCGCGTATCAACGAAGTCCGCAAGGACATCGCACGCGTCAAAACCATTGCCCGCCAGAAGGCGGCAGAAGCCAAGGCCTAAGGACCAGAAAATATGCCGAAACGCATTCTGCAGGGCACTGTTGTCAGCGACAAGAACGACAAGACCGTCGTCGTACGGGTCGAGCGCCGCTTTGCGCACCCGATCCTCCAGAAGACCGTCCGTCGCTCGAAGAAGTACAAGGCGCACGACGAAAACAACCAGTACAAGGTTGGTGACGTCGTTTCCATCGAGGAATGCGCGCCGATCTCGAAGGATAAGCGCTGGACGGTAGTCGCCGCCCACGCTTGATTTCAGCAGGTTTTGACGCCAAGACCCTTGCGTCTTGGGAAAATACCTGTATGAAGCACGCAATTGAAGCAGGGGAACGCTCGATTCCGGGCGTTCTTTTGCTTTGAGATGAGCACTATAAGCCGGGCGAGGGGGTTTCGACCCAACCGGCCTGGTAACAACAAGAAGGCGACCTGACATGATTCAGATGCAAACAAACCTCGACGTGGCGGATAATTCCGGCGCACGTCGTGTCATGTGCATCAAGGTGCTGGGCGGCTCCAAGCGCAAGTATGCGTCGGTCGGCGACATCATTGTCGTTTCGATCAAGGAAGCCATTCCGCGCGGCCGCGTAAAGAAGGGCGATGTCATGAAGGCTGTTGTCGTTCGCACTGCGAAGGACATCCGCCGTCCGGATGGCTCCGTCATCCGCTTTGACACCAACGCAGCCGTTCTTATCGATAACAAGAAAGAGCCGATCGGCACCCGTATCTTCGGACCGGTTCCGCGCGAACTTCGCGCCAAGAACCACATGAAGATCATCTCGCTGGCTCCAGAAGTACTCTAAGGGAGCGTTGAGAGATGCAAAAGATTCGCAAAGGCGACAAAGTCGTCGTTCTCACCGGTAAGGACAAGGGTCGTACCGGCGAAGTCGTCCAGGTAATGCCGAAGGAAGACCGGGCTGTCGTGCGTGGCGTCAACATGGTGAAGCGTCACCAGCGCCAGACCCAGAGCCAGGAAGCCGGCATCATCAACAAGGAAGCCTCGATCCATCTTTCGAACATCGCGATTGCCGATCCGAAGGACGGCAAGCCGACCCGCGTCGGTTTCAAGATCGACGGTGACAAGAAGGTCCGTGTGGCCAAGCGTTCGGGAGTAGTGATCGATGGCTAAGTCCGCTTATGAGCCCCGGCTCAAGAAGGAATATGTCGAACGTATTCGTGCGGCTATGCAGGAGAAGTTCTCCTACGCCAACGAAATGCAGATCCCGCGTCTCGACAAGATCGTCATCAACATGGGTGTTGGCGAATCGACGGGCGATTCGAAGAAGCCGTCCGTTGCTGCTGCCGACCTCGCTGCAATTGCCGGCCAGAAGCCGGTAATCACCCGCGCTCGCAACTCCATCGCAGGCTTCAAGCTTCGCGAAGGCATGCCGATTGGTGCCAAGGTTACCCTGCGCGGCGTTCGGATGTTTGAGTTCCTCGATCGCCTCGTGAACATCGCGCTTCCGCGCGTTCGCGACTTCCGTGGCCTCAACCCGAAGTCCTTTGACGGACGTGGCAACTTCGCCATGGGCGTCAAGGAACACATTGTGTTCCCTGAGATCAACTACGACAAGGTTGATCAGATGTGGGGCATGGACATCATCGTTTGCACGACGGCAACTAACGACGACGAAGCTCGTGCTCTGCTCGCAGAGTTCAACTTCCCGTTCCGTCAGTAATCCGTAACGACAAGCGTAAAGAAGGATAACTGTAATGGCGAAAACGAGCGCAGTTGAAAAGAACAAGCGCCGCCGCAAACTGGTTGCCTCGCAGGCTGCAAAGCGTGCCGCTCTGAAGGCGACCATCATGAACCAGTCTCTGCCGATTGAAGAGCGGTTCAAGGCAACCATCAAGCTGGCAGGCCTGCCGCGCGATGGATCCAAGACCCGCATCCGCAACCGTTGCGAAGTTACCGGCCGTCCGCGCGCCTTCTATCGTAAACTTCGTATGTCGCGTATTGCGCTTCGCGAACTGGGCAACCTCGGCAAGGTGCCGGGCGTCGTCAAGTCGAGCTGGTAAGGAGACGGGCACATGGCAATGACTGATCCGCTGGGCGATATGCTCACCCGTATCCGTAACGGCGCGGCTCGCCGCAAGTCGAGCGTTTCGACGCCGGCTTCCAAGCTCCGCGCACGTGTTCTGGATGTTCTTCAGGCTGAAGGTTACATCCGCGGGTACTCTGAAGTCGTATTCGGCAACGGCAAGACCGAGCTGAACATCGAGCTGAAGTACTACGAAGGCGCTTCCGTGATCCGTGAGATCGGACGCGTTTCCAAGCCGGGCCGCCGAGTTTATGTCTCGGTTAAGTCCATTCCGCAGGTCGCGAACGGCCTCGGCATCACCATCCTTTCGACCCCGAAGGGCGTGATGGCCGATCATCAGGCACGCGAACAGAATGTTGGTGGCGAGATCCTTTGCTCCGTCTTCTAATTGAAGACGGTAGCAAGTTCTCCATAGCGAACAGACAGGTATAAAAATGTCTCGTATCGGTAAAAAGCCCGTTCAGGTTCCGGCAGGCGTCACGGCAAGCGTTGATGGCCAGAAGGTAACGGCGAAGGGCCCGAAGGGCGAACTGTTCTTTGTTGCAAACGACGAAGTATCGGTAGCGCTCGAAAACAATGCGGTTGTTGTACAGCCGCTCAGCCAGAGCAAGGATGCTCGTTCGAAGTGGGGCATGTCCCGCACGATGATCGAGAACATCTTCAAGGGCGTCAAGGACGGTTACGAGCGCAAGCTCGAAATCAACGGCGTTGGTTATCGTGCGTCGCTGCAGGGCAAGAACCTGCAGCTGGCGCTCGGCTTCAGCCACGACGTCGTCTACCAGACCCCGGAAGGCATCACGATTGCTGTTCCGAAGCCGACCGAAATTATCGTGTCCGGCATCAACAAGCAGCAGGTCGGCCAGGTTGCCGCGGAAATCCGCGAATACCGCGGCCCCGAGCCCTACAAGGGCAAGGGCGTCAAGTATGCCGAAGAGCGGATTGTCCGCAAAGAAGGCAAGAAGAAGTAAGGAACACGCGAAATGGCTAGCAGGAAAGATACTCTTGTGCGTCGCGCCAACCGCGTGCGCCGTCAAATCAAGGCGGTCGCCAATGGCCGTCCGCGCCTGTCGGTTCATCGCTCGTCGAAGAACATCTACGTACAGGTTATCGATGACGTTGCCGGCAAGACGCTCGCGTCTGCCTCCACGCTCGATACCGATCTGCGTTCGTCGCTGAAGACGGGCGCTGACACGGCAGCTGCGGCTGCCGTCGGCAAGCTCATCGCTGAGCGTGCCGCAAAGGCTGGCGTCAAGGACGTTGTCTTTGATCGTGGCGCCTTCATCTATCACGGCCGCATCAAGGCTCTCGCCGATGCCGCCCGTGAAGGTGGTCTGAACTTCTGATCGGTTGCCAGGCGGGCTCTGCGCCCGCCTGGAACTCTCATAGGTTTCCGGTCGCATCCGATCCATCGGACGGGGGCGACTTTTGTCAATCTGCCGATTGCACCCGGAAAAGAAAAAGGAAAAGGACAATGGCACAGGAAAGAAAGGGTTCTCGCGAAGATCGCCAGAACCGCGAAGAGCGCGACAGCGAATTCGTCGATAAGCTCGTAGCAATTAACCGCGTCGCCAAGGTGGTGAAGGGCGGTCGTCGTTTCGGTTTCGCCGCTCTCGTCGTCGTTGGCGACCAGAAGGGCCGCGTCGGCTTCGGTCATGGCAAGGCACGCGAAGTGCCGGAAGCCATCCGCAAGGCGACTGAAGCCGCCAAGCGCGACCTCATTTTCGTCCCGCTGCGTGGTGGTCGTACCCTGCATCACGACGTCCACGGCCGTCACGGCGCCGGCAAGGTGCTGCTGCGTTCGGCCAAGGCCGGTACCGGTATCATCGCCGGTGGCCCGATGCGCGCCGTCTTCGAAACGCTCGGCGTTCATGACGTCGTCGCCAAGTCGACCGGTTCGTCGAACCCCTACAACATGGTTCGTGCAACCTTCGACGCCCTCAAGAACCAGATGCACCCGAAGGACATCGCAGCTCAGCGCGGCATGAAGTACGCCACGCTCCAGGCTCGCCGTGCCGCCTCCGGCGCTGCTTCCGAAGAATAAGGGAGCTGACAGATGGCTAAGAAAGAAGTTGCAAAGAAGACGGTTACCGTCGAGCAGATCGGTAGCCCCATTCGCCGCCCGGCCTCGCAGCGTCAGACGCTCATCGGCCTGGGCCTCAACAAGATGCACCGGGTTCGCACGCTGGAAGACACCCCGTCTGTCCGCGGCATGATCCGGACCGTCCAGCACCTCGTTCGCGTCGTCGACGAGAAGTGAGGGGGATAAGCTCATGAAACTGAATGAAATCAAGGACAACGAAGGCTCGACCCACAGCCGCAAGCGTCTTGGCCGTGGTATCGGCTCGGGCTCCGGCAAGACCGCCGGTCGCGGTGTGAAGGGTCAGAAGGCTCGTTCGGGCGTCGCCATCAACGGCTTCGAAGGCGGCCAGATGCCGATCTACCGTCGTCTGCCGAAGCGCGGCTTCAACAACATCTTCGCTTCGGAGTTTGTTGTCGTGTCGCTCGGCCGCATCCAGACGGCAATCGACGCCAAGAAGCTCGACGCTTCCAAGACCGTTGACGCAGCTGCCCTCAAGGCGGCCGGCGTCATCCGTCGCGAAAAGGACGGCGTCCGCGTTCTGGCCGACGGCGAACTGAAGGCGAAGGTTTCGCTCGAAGTTGCCGGTGCCTCCAAGTCGGCGATCGAGAAGATCGAAAAGGCTGGCGGCGCGATCAAGCTGCTCGCAGCGGCTGCCGAATAATATTATTGATGAACCGCCCGGGGTGCTTCACTCCGGGCGGTTTTGCTCCCATATGTGAGCCTCACGTCCGCAAGCGCGAATCGCTCGCCGCGGCGGACATAGCGGAAACCACGGTGAGGCATCCGATTGCAGACACAATCGCCTCGCGTCCGGTTTTCAAGACGAAAAGTTAGTCCTTCCGGAACGGACCGGGTGTTCCCGCTGATTCCGAGATTTGGTACGCGGAGAATTGCATGGCTTCTGCAGCGGAACAGCTCGCCTCGAACCTGAATTTCTCGACTTTCGCCAAGGCGGAAGATCTGAAGAAACGTCTTTGGTTCACGCTTGGTGCGCTTCTGGTTTACCGTCTTGGCACCTATATCCCGCTGCCCGGTCTTAACCCGGACGCGTTTGCCCAGGCATTCCGCGGCCAGAGCGGCGGCATCCTCGGCCTCTTCAACATGTTTTCGGGCGGTGCAGTTGAGCGCATGGCGATCTTCGCGCTCGGCATCATGCCCTATATCTCCGCCTCGATCATCGTTCAGCTGATGACGTCGGTCGTTCCGGCGCTGGAGCAGCTGAAGAAGGAAGGCGAGCAGGGCCGCAAGATCATCAACCAGTATACCCGTTACGGCACGGTGCTTCTCGGCACGGCGCAGGCTTATGCCATTGCCGTCGGCCTTGAGAGCGGCAACGGCCTTGTGAACGATCCGGGCTGGTTCTTCCGTATTTCCACGGTCATCTCGCTGCTCGGCGGCACGATGTTCCTGATGTGGCTCGGCGAGCAGATCACGTCGCGCGGCATCGGCAACGGCATCTCGCTGATCATCTTTGCCGGTATCGTCGCGCATCTGCCGACGGCGCTTGCCGGAACGCTCGAACTCGGTCGCACCGGCGCGCTGTCGACGCCGCTGATCCTCGCGATCATCGTCATGGTCGTCGGCGTCATCGCGCTCATCGTTTTCGTCGAACGCGCGCAGCGGCGGCTTCTGATCCAGTATCCGAAGCGCCAGGTCGGCAACCGCATGTTCCAGGGGGATACCTCGCACCTGCCGCTCAAGCTCAACACTTCGGGCGTCATCCCGGCGATCTTCGCCTCGTCGCTGCTGCTGCTGCCGGCAACGCTTGCGGGCTTTGCCAATACGGCGACGCTGCCGGGCTGGGCGACCACCGTGGTCGGCGCGCTTGCGCACGGCAAGCCGCTCTACATGGTGCTCTACGGTGCAATGATCGCGTTCTTCGCCTTCTTCTACACCGCGATCGTCTTCAATCCGAAGGACACGGCCGACAATCTGAAGAAGCACGGCGGCTTCATTCCGGGCATTCGTCCGGGCGAGCGTACCGCGGAATACATCGATTATGTCCTGACGCGCATCACCGTGATCGGCGCGGCCTACCTGATCTTCGTCTGCATTCTGCCGGAAGTTCTGATTTCGCAGACCGGCGTGCCGTTCTACCTTGGTGGTACGTCGCTTTTGATTGTTGTCAGCGTCACCCTTGATACGGTAGCACAGATCCAGGGCCACCTCATCGCACAGCAATATGAGGGGCTGATCAAGAAGTCGAAGCTGCGCGGAGGAAAGAGGGGACGATGAGACTGATTTTTTTGGGACCGCCGGGCGCTGGCAAGGGGACACAGGCCAAGCTTCTGACGGAGAGATACGGCATTCCGCAGCTTTCCACAGGAGATATGCTGCGGGCGGCCGTCGCCCAGGCGACCGAGGTCGGCAAGCGCGCCAAGGCGGTCATGGATGCCGGTCAGTTGGTATCCGATGAGATCGTCAACGAAATCGTGTCGGATCGCATCGATCAGTCGGACTGCGCGAAGGGGTTCATCCTCGACGGTTACCCGCGCACGGTTCCGCAGGCGATCGCGCTCGGCAAGATGCTCGAGGGCAAAGGGCTGAAGCTCGACGCCGTGATCGAGCTCAAGGTAGACGAGGCGGCCCTTGTAAAGCGGATGGAGAATCGCGTAGCGGAAACCATCGCAGCTGGCGGCACCGTTCGTTCGGACGACAATCCGGAAGCCTTCAAGCGCCGGCTGACCGAGTACCGCGAAAAGACTGCGCCGCTCTCCGAGCATTACGCCGGAACGGGGCAGCTAAGAACGGTCGATGGCATGGCGGACGTGAACACCGTCACCGCCGAGATCGAGAAGATTCTGGCTTAGACACTGGTCTTTGCCGAAAAGGAACCGCCGGGGAGTTGACTTTTCCGGCCGATTCCGCCAAAGACAGCGCCAACTCGCGACATGAGAGCGATCGGCGCGGTCTTCAAAGAAAATGAAGTCCGGGTACGGTCGTTTTTGACGTGTCTCGAACCTCAATCAACGTGCGGCTCTTCGAGGTCGCGTAACGAAGCACCTATTGCCGGATGGCAACTGGAACGCAAGGAGAATAGACGTGGCACGTATCGCTGGCGTCAACATCCCGACGGCAAAGCGCGTAGTTATTGCGCTGACCTACATTCACGGGATCGGCCCGAAATTCGCACAGGAAATCATCGAGAAGGTCGGTATTCCGGCTGATCGCCGCGTGCATCAGCTGACGGACGCTGAAGTCCTGCAGATCCGCGAAACCATCGACCGCGACTACCAGGTCGAGGGTGACCTGCGTCGCGAGACCTCGATGAACATCAAGCGCCTGATGGACCTCGGCTGCTACCGCGGCCTGCGTCACCGTCGTGGCCTGCCGGTTCGCGGTCAGCGCACCCACACCAACGCCCGCACCCGCAAGGGTCCGGCGAAGGCGATTGCCGGTAAGAAGAAGTAATTTCCCGAAAAGGGAGATTGGGAGGCTGGTGTCAACACCGGCCTCCTTTTGCAGTTTGGAAGGGCGTTCGCCCGACCTTTGTCCGACCGGTTCGGTCGGACGGATAGATCGCAGGGCGGGCTCCGTTCTGCGGGAAATGAAGATGCAGGGCAGGGGACGTCAAATCCTTTTCCCGGTGGAGCCGCTGGAATTACGGCGGTGCAGAGATCTAAGAAAGGGATCCTATGGCCAAGGAAGCCACCCGCGTTCGCCGTCGCGAACGCAAGAACATCACGTCTGGCGTCGCGCACGTCAACTCGTCGTTCAACAACACCATGATCACCATCACTGACGCACAGGGCAACGCGATTGCCTGGTCGTCGGCCGGTGCCAAGGGTTTCAAGGGCTCGCGTAAGTCGACCCCGTTCGCCGCACAGATCGCCGCTGAAGACTGCGCCAAGAAGGCTCAGGAACACGGCATGAAGTCGCTGGAAGTCGAAGTTTGCGGTCCGGGTTCCGGCCGTGAATCCGCTCTTCGCGCGCTGCAGGCTGCGGGCTTCATGATCACCTCGATCCGCGATGTGACCCCGATCCCGCACAACGGCTGCCGCCCGCGCAAGAAGCGCCGCGTCTGATCATTTGCATTCAACATGCCGGTGAGGGCGTATCCGCGCTCTCCCGGTCTTCGGGGCTCGGTTGTCACGATTGGATGGTGGCAACGAACGGAAGGCAGAAAACATGATCCAGAAGAATTGGCAGGAACTGATCAAGCCGAACAAGGTGGAGTTCGTCTCCTCCGGCCGCACCAAGGCAACGCTGGTTGCGGAACCGCTTGAACGCGGCTTCGGTCTGACGCTCGGCAACGCGCTTCGCCGCGTGCTTCTGTCGTCGCTGCGCGGTGCTGCTGTCACCGCAGTGCAGATCGACGGCGTTCTGCACGAGTTCTCCTCTATCCCGGGCGTCCGGGAAGATGTGACGGACATCGTGCTCAACATCAAGGAAATCGCCATCAAGATGGATGGCGACGACGCAAAGCGCATGGTCGTGCGCAAGCAGGGTCCGGGCGTTGTGACCGCCGGTGACATCCAGACGGTTGGCGATATCGAAATCCTCAACCCGAACCATGTGATCTGCACCCTCGACGAGGGCGCGGAAATCCGCATGGAGTTCACCGTCAACAACGGCAAGGGCTACGTGCCGGCTGATCGCAACCGCTCGGAAGATGCTCCGATCGGCCTGATCCCGGTCGACAGCCTGTACTCGCCGGTCAAGAAAGTGTCCTACAAGGTGGAAAACACCCGCGAAGGCCAGGTTCTTGACTACGACAAGCTGACGATGTCCATCGAGACGGACGGTTCCGTCACCGGTGAAGATGCGATCGCGTTTGCGGCCCGCATCCTTCAGGACCAGCTGTCGGTCTTCGTCAACTTCGACGAGCCGCAGAAGGAAGCAGAGGAAGAGGCAGTTACCGAACTCGCCTTCAACCCGGCGCTTCTCAAGAAGGTCGACGAACTGGAACTTTCGGTCCGTTCGGCCAACTGCCTGAAGAACGACAACATCGTCTACATCGGCGACCTCATTCAGAAGACCGAAGCAGAAATGCTCCGCACGCCGAATTTTGGTCGCAAGTCGCTGAACGAAATCAAGGAAGTTCTCGCTTCCATGGGCCTGCACCTCGGCATGGAAGTGCCGTCCTGGCCGCCTGAGAACATCGAAGATCTCGCCAAGCGTTACGAAGACCAATACTAACCATTAGACTGCGGGCGAATGCCTGCAAGTGAAGGAGAATAGCCATGCGCCACGGTAAAGCCGGCCGCAAGCTGAATAGAACCGCCAGCCACCGCAAGGCGATGTTTGCCAACATGGCAGCTTCGCTGATCCAGCACGAGCAGATCGTTACGACTCTGCCGAAGGCCAAGGAAATCCGCCCGATCGTCGAGAAGCTCGTCACGCTCGGCAAGCGCGGTGACCTGCACGCTCGCCGCCAGGCGATCTCGCAGATCCGCGACGCCGCTGTCGTTGCCAAGCTGTTCGACACGATCGCATCGCGTTACGCCACCCGCAACGGCGGCTACCTGCGCATCATGAAGGCTGGCTTCCGCCACGGCGACAACGCCGCTCTCGCCGTCATCGAATTCGTTGACCGCGACGTCGATGCAAAGGGCGCCGCTGACCGCGCTCGCGTTGCCGCTGAAGCCGAAGCTGCCGAAGCAGCCTAAGCCGATCGAAGGCAGTGAAATTGAAGCGGCCGGGTGTTCATCACCCGGCCGCTTTTTTATGCGTTCGCGGTGCGGCGTATCGGCCGAACTGCAGCGGTATCAAGGTCTGTCGTCGTTGTCGGGCCGCTTTCGTTAGTTTCGGAAATGACGGTGCTGATGACGGAAGATCACCACGAGACATACAGCAACAAGCGCATAGAAGGCGGGCCATGCGAACAGCAGTGCCAGGGCACCTGCGCAGAGGGAGTATGCGAGATCCGACAGCAAGGATGGCCAGAAGCGATTAAATCTGGCCGCGCGGACAAAATCCTGCAGGAATTCCAATAGTCCCCGTGCGAACGTCGACAGGAGCCTTCGAGATGGCAAGCGATCGTAATCGCGGTGAGCGTCCATCCTTCGGAGCTTGTCCAAAAGCCGCTGTGTTGTTCCGGGCATGCGTCGATACTTGTTGTTGTCCGCCTGAGGTCCAGGCTGTGGTACATGTCGTTGCGGTCAAGCGAAAAAACAACCTTGTGGTGTTGGTGTGTCGACGGTACTCACGCATAGTGTTCACTATGCCTTGCCGGCGGCAGGCCGAATCGAAGTGCCAGGCGCCTGTCGTTTGCGCTTGAGATAGGGCTTGCGCACAAACCGCCAGGAAAGCAGCACGGCGACGAGCCCGAGATAGAGCATCTGCTCCGGCCCGACGACCTTGACCGCCATGGCGAAATGCACCGCGCCGGCAGCGGCGATCACGTAGGCGAGTCGGTGGAGCTTGTTCCAGCGTTGGCCGAGCGTGCGGATCGACCAGGTGTTGGAGGTCAGCGCCAGCGGGATCAGCATGGCCAGGGCCGCCATGCCGATCGTAATGAACGGGCGGCGGGCGATGTCGGCGACGATCGCCTGGACGTTCAGCCGCTGATCAAGCAGCATGTAAGCCAGGAAGTGCATCAGCACGTAGTAGAAGGCGAGCAGCCCCAGCGCCCGGCGGTAGCGCAGCCAATTGACGCCGATGAGATCGCGGATCGGGGTGATCGCCAGGGTCGCGACCAGAAACCGAAGGGCCCATAACCCGAGCAGGTGCTCGAATTCCTTGACCGGGTTGCCGGGCAGCCGCCCGGTCGCGCCGAGATAGAAGGCATAGGCTGCCGGCAGCAGGCCGAGACCGTAGAGCGCCCAGACCGAGGTCGAATGGTAGCGTTTCGGAAGCGAGGGCAGGCGGGGCATGGTCAGTAGTTCGCTCTCAGATCCATGCCGGCATAGAGGCTCGCCACCTCGTCAGCGTAGCCGTTGAAGGGCAGGGTGTCGCGCCGGTTGGAGCCGAAGAAGCCGCCGCCGCCGATGCGGTTTTCCGTTGCCTGGCTCCAGCGCGGGTGATCGACCGCCGGATTGACGTTGGCGTAGAAGCCGTATTCGTTGGGCGCCGAAAGGTTCCACGTCGACGGCGGCTGCGTTTCCGTCAGTGAAATCCGCACGATCGATTTGATTCCCTTGAAACCGTACTTCCAGGGTGTGACGAGCCGAACGGGCGCGCCGTTCTGGTTGGGAAGCGTCTTGCCGTAGACGCCGACGGAGAGAAGGGTGAGGGGGTGGCGCGCCTCGTCGAGCCGGAGCCCCTCGCGATAGGGCCAGGGAAGCGGCTGGAAGAAGCCGGACTGGCCCGGCATCTCGGAGGGACGCACCACGGTTTCGAAAGAGACATATTTGGCGCTGCCCAACGGCTCGACCTTGTCGATGAGGGCCGAGAGCTGAAACCCGGTCCAGGGAATGACCATCGACCACGCCTCGACGCAGCGCATGCGGTAGACGCGCTCCTCGATCGGGAACTTCAGCAGCTCCTCGAGCCCGATCTCCTGCGGCGTGCCGACGAGGCCGTCGACTTTCACCGTCCAGGGCGTGGGCTTGAAGCTGCCCGAATTGGCAGCGGGATCGCCCTTGCCGGTCCCGAACTCATAGAAGTTGTTGTAGCTGGTAACGTCTGCCTCGGGCGTCAGGTCCTCGTCGACCGTGTATTTGCCCTTGGGGGCGCTGAGCGCGGCCGCCAGCCCCGTGCCGCTGCCCGCAAGCAGAGCGCTGCCGGCGGCAGCCCCGAGGAAGGTGCGGCGGTTGAGGAAGATGGCCTCCGGAGTGATTTCGGAGGAAACGATTCGCGGCGGGCGGTAGGATGGCATGGTCTTTTCCGAAGCGGTTTATGAGCCTTGTCTTCTATGAACTCACCAGACTTTCGATCACCGCGAAAGGGGCATGAAACCACGTTTTCGTGCGTAGTGCGTGAAGCTGGCGCCTTTGCGTATCTTGCGCCAACATTTGCCTTTTTTCCCGCGAAATCCTATCTGAACGTAGCCGCGACGAATAGGAGAATGCTTTACATGATCGTAGGTCGAAGAGCGCTTGTTTCGCTCGTCATCGCTGTTTCTCTCGCCTGTCCGGCATTGGCCCAGGAGGCCAAGACGGTTCCGCAATCGCGGACCGAAATGCAGCTTTCCTTTTCGCCGCTCGTCAAGCAGACGGCAAATGCGGTCGTCAACGTTTACGCGGAACGGGTCGTCGAGCGCCGCTTGATCTTCTCCGGCGATCCCTTCTTCGAGGAGTTCTTCGGCCAGCGCATGCCGAACCGATCGGAGAAGCAATCCTCTCTCGGCTCCGGCGTGATCGTCGGCAAGAACGGCATCGTGGTGACCAACAACCACGTCATCGAAGGCGCCGACGACATCAAGGTGGCGCTGGCCGATGGCCGCGAGTTCCCTTGCAAGATCGTGCTCAAGGACGACCGGCTCGATCTCGCCGTCTTGAAGATCCAGTCGGACGGTCCCTTCGACATCGTGCCGCTCGGCGATAGCGATGCCGTCGAAGTCGGCGATCTTGTTCTGGCGATCGGCAACCCCTTCGGCGTCGGCCAGACCGTGACGAGCGGCATTGTCTCGGCGCTCGCGCGCAACCAGGTCTCGTCGGGCGATTTCGGCTTCTTCATCCAGACGGATGCGGCGATCAACCCGGGCAACTCCGGCGGCGGCCTCATCGATATGAACGGCCAGCTCATCGGCATCAACACGGCGATCTTCTCCAAGGGCGGCGGTTCGAACGGCGTCGGTTTTGCCATTCCCGCCAATCTGGTGAAGGTGTTTGTCGCCTCGGCTGAAGGCGGCAACGGTACCTTCGTGCGTCCCTTTATCGGCGCGAGCTTCGAGCCGGTCACTTCGGAAGTAGCCGAAGCCCTTGGCCTCAGCCGCGCCCGCGGCGCGCTGGTAACCGCCGTCGTCGCCCGCGGTCCGGCCGAAACGGCCGGCATCAAGCCGGGGCAAGTGATCACCGCCGTCAACGGCATTGAGGTCGAGCACCCCGATGCGCTCGGCTACCGCCTGACGACCGTCGGTATCGGCCACGAGGCGCGGGTGACGGTATCGGAAAACGGCAAGCCGCATGAGGTGTCGCTGAAGCTCGACCGGGCGCCGGAGACGTCGCCGCGCGACGAACGGCTGATCGAGGGTCGGAACCCCTTCGCCGGTGCGGTCGTCGCCAATCTGTCGCCGCGGCTTGCCGACGAACTGCGCATGTCGACCTCGCTGCAGGGTGTCGTCGTCATGCAGGTCAACCGCGGCTCCCCGGCAGCCCGCATCGGTCTCGAGCCGAAGGATATCGTGCGTTCGGTCAACGGCACGTCGATCGATACGTCGAAGACCCTCGAACACGTCATGGCCGACGATGCCTCCTTCTGGCGCGTCGAGATCGAGCGCGACGGCCAGCTCATTCGACAGTTCTTCCGATGAGCGATCTGTTCAGCGCACACGAACCGCCCGAGATGGCGTCGGCAAGGCCGCTTGCCGACAGGCTTCGCCCACGCACGCTCGCCGAAGTCACCGGTCAGGACCATCTGACCGGTGAGGATGGTGTGCTGTCGCGCATGATCGCTTCGGGTTCGCTCGGATCGATGATCTTCTGGGGGCCGCCCGGCACCGGCAAGACGACCGTGGCACGGCTGCTTTCGGGGGAGGCGGGGCTCGCCTTCGAGCAGATCTCGGCGATCTTCTCCGGGGTCGCCGACCTCAAGAAGGTGTTCGAGGCGGCCCGGGCGCGGCGCATGTCCGGCCGCCAGACGCTGCTCTTCGTCGACGAGATCCATCGCTTCAATCGCGCCCAGCAGGACAGCTTCCTGCCTGTCATGGAGGACGGCACGGTCATCCTCGTCGGCGCGACGACGGAAAATCCGTCCTTCGAACTGAACGCCGCTCTTTTGTCGCGTGCCCGCGTGCTGACCTTCAAGCCGCATGGCGAAGACAGCATCGAGGAACTGCTGTCGCGTGCCGAAGAGGCGGAGGACAAGAAACTGCCGCTTGATCCGGACGCGCGCGCCAGTCTGATCCGCATGGCCGATGGCGACGGCCGGGCGGCACTGACGCTGGCCGAGGAAGTCTGGCGCGCGGCGCGTCGCGACGAGATCTTCGATGCGGCAGCACTGCAAAACATCGTCCAGCGTCGGGCTCCGGTCTACGACAAGGGCCAGGACGGCCACTACAATCTGATCTCGGCGCTGCACAAGTCGGTGCGCGGCTCGGACCCCGATGCGGCTCTCTATTATCTCTGCCGCATGTTCGATGCCGGCGAGGACCCGCTCTATCTCGGGCGACGGCTGGTGCGCATGGCGGTCGAGGACATCGGTCTTGCCGATCCGCAGGCGCTTGTCATTTGCAACGCCGCCAAGGACGCCTATGACTATCTCGGCTCGCCCGAGGGTGAACTGGCGCTCGCCGAAGCCTGCGTCTATCTCGCGACCGCACCGAAATCGAACGGCGTCTACACCGCCTACAAGGCGGCGATGCGGGCGGCGAAGGAGAACGGTTCGCTGCTGCCGCCGAAGCACATCCTCAATGCACCGACCAAGCTGATGAAGGGCGAAGGCTACGGCGACGGCTACCGTTACGATCACGACGAGCCGGACGCATTTTCGGGCCAGGACTATTTCCCGGAGAAGATGGGTCGGAGGACCTTCTACGATCCGCCGGAGCGCGGATTCGAGCGCGAGATTCGCAAGCGGCTGGAATGGTGGGCAAAGCTCCGCCGGGAGCGCAACGCACCTTAAAGCCTGCGGGGAGGCAAACCGGCATCTCTCCACACGGGCGAGCGCGCCATTCGGGACATGCCGGTCTTCACGGTTTCGGGGAAAGCGCGAAATGGTTTAGCTTTGCCACCGGCGCAAGGCTGATCTGCCCATGACCGGCTTGCCGCTGAAACCGGAGTGTGAGATAGAACCCGCATTGCAGACGGCTGCACGGTGCGCAAAGTCGATACCGAACAACCGCGGGGACGGCCTCGCTCCAAACCTAGGAGTTTGATATGGCCTGGTTCCTTCTTCTGCTCGCCGGCATCCTCGAAATCGGCTGGGCAATCGGCCTCAAGTACACGGAAGGCTTCACGCGCGTGACGCCGACGATCCTGACTGTCGGGTCGATGATCCTCAGCATCGCCTTGCTCGGTCTCGCCGTTCGCACCTTGCCGCTCGGTACGGCTTACGCGGTGTGGACCGGCATCGGTACCGTCGGTACGGTCATCCTCGGCATCTTCCTGTTTGCCGAGCCCGCGACCTTCGTCCGCCTCGGCTGCATCGCCCTCATCGTCAGCGGCATCGCAGGCCTGAAGCTGGCTGCCTAACGTCACGGCGATTTGCTCTCGTCACGTTAGCGTACCGAACAGTGCCGCTTTGGTGCTAAACTATTGAACAAAAGAAACGGGCTGCGCGTCGGAAGACACGCAGCCCGTTTCGTATTCCGTGTCTCCGAGTTCGTCAGCGCAGAGCGTCAAGAACGGCGGCAACCGCCTGCATCTCCTGCCAGCGGTTTTCGCGCCGGCGGAACGCTTCTTCGTCCGTTCCCCAATGTTCGATCTGCCAGTCCTCGTCGACATGCGCGGCCGTCCAGGCTTCTTCGGCGGTGAGCCGGCCGGAGGCAAAGGCAAGCGCCAGCAAGGCAGAGCCCGTCAGGCTCGTCACCGTGTGGATGCAGGTGAGGCCAAGCGGGGTTGCGAAGGCGCGCAAGCCTTCTGCATAGGCCGAAAGCGCTTCCTCCGGCTGCTCCTGGTGGATCACGCCTTCGGCGAGAATGAAGCGGGCGCCGAGCGCCTGCTGCGCCCAGTCGAGCACCGGGTTCCAGATCTCGTTCTGGCGCGCGACCAGCCCTTCCGGGCTGTCGGCGCGATAGCAGAGCATGTCGGTTCCGGAAAAGCGCAGGATATCGTCGAAGACCGCGCGCTGGTCCTTCGCAACGCCGTCGAGCGCCGTGTTGACGATGCGGGTGATCGGCATCTTGCCGGGGTCGATGACCTCGGCCTGGGCCTCCCATTCGGCGGCGAGCAAATCGGCGAGCTTGCGCGTCGGCACGGCAAGCGGCTGCTTGGCCGGCGTGCGTACGGTGCGGCCGTCGAGCAGCACGGCGTGCGTCTCGCCTTCGGCCGCGGCCACGCTGACCTCCTTGTAGAAGCGCTTCGGCAGCGGCTTCAGCATCTGGATCTGGGCGCGGCGGACCGGATCCTCGTGGCTCATCGCACCGCTGAGTTCGTCGCGAATATCAGGCATGATTGTGTTCCATCCATTCAATGATGTCGGCGGGCGTCCGGGCTACGAAATCTGCGCCCGCCTCGATGAGGTCAGCAACGGACGCGTAGCCCCAGGCAACGCCGATTGCGGCCGCACCGGCGGCCTTGGCCATCTGCATGTCATAGATCGCATCGCCGATGACGACCGTGTCCTTCGCTTCGATGCCGGCTTCCGAGCAGCATTCGGTCACCATCGCCGGGTGCGGCTTGGAGGGGCAGTCGTCGGCAGTACGAGATACGAAGAAAATCCGGTCGAAGCCGTGAGTAGCGGAAATATGGGTCAGACCGCGCCGCGACTTGCCCGTCACGGCGCCGATCAGCAGCGCATCGCGCGAGGACAAGGTCTGCATCATGTCGGCGATACCCGGAAACAGAAGCTCCTGAAAGCCCGCTTCGCTGCGCACGCCCGCGAAGATCGACTTGTAGTGTGCCGTCATTGCGAGCGCCTGATCGTCGACATGTTCGCGGCCGAGCAGGCGGGCGATGGCAATGTCGAGGGTCAGGCCGATGATGCCCTTGGTCGCGGAGATATCCGGGCGCTCGAGATCGAAGGCCTCGAAAGTGCGCGCCATCACCTCATGGATCAGGCCGCCGCTGTCGACCAGTGTGCCGTCACAGTCGAAGAGGGCCAGTTTCATCAGTCTTCCTCGCTGGCAGCGTTTTCGTCGAAGCCGAGCAGGTTCCAGCTCTGCACCATGTGCGGTGGCAGGGGGGCCGTCACCTGCAGCCGGCCGCCGTCGGGATGCGGAATGTCGATGTGCCGGGCATGCAGGTGCAGGCGGTTCTGCATGCCGCCCGGGAACGACCAGTTGATGTCGGCCTCGAAATACTTGGGATCGCCGATGATCGGATGACCGATATGGGCGGCGTGGACGCGCAGCTGATGGGTGCGGCCGGTATAGGGTTCCATCTCCAGCCAGGCGAGGTTCTGGCCGGCCTGCTCGACCACCCGGTAGAAGGAGATCGCGTGGTCGGCGCCATCGTCGCCATGTTTGCCGATGCGCATACGGTCACCGTCCGGCGTCTGCTCCTTGACGAGCCAGGTCGAGATGCGGTCTTCGCGCTTGCGCGGCACGCCCTTGACCAGCGCCCAGTAGGTCTTTTTGGTGTCGCGCTCGCGGAAGGCGGCGGTGAGCTTCTGTGCGGCACCCCGGGTGCGGGCGATCACCAGCACGCCTGAGGTGTCGCGGTCGAGCCGGTGGACCAGACGCGGCTTTTCGCCCTTCTGGTTGGTCCAGGCTTCCAGCATCTTGTCGATATGGCGGTTGACGCCCGAGCCGCCCTGAACGGCGAGACCCGCCGGCTTGTTGAGCACGATCACCTTGGCGTCCTCGTGCAGCACCATGCGCGACAGGAGTTCGCCATCGGGTGAGTTCCTGAGGTCACGGCCGGCGATCGGCCCGGTCTTGGTTTCCTTGGAATCGACCCCGAGCGGCGGAATGCGGATCGTCTGGCCAGGCTGGATCCGCGTGTCGGATTTGGCGCGGGCACCATCGACGCGGATCTGGCCGGAGCGCAAGAGCTTCTGCAGCGGGCCGAAGCCCAGTCCCGGAAAATGCACCTTGAACCAGCGATCCAGGCGCATGCCCGCCTCGTCACCGTCCACCTGCCTGTGTTCTATGCCTGCCATCTGAGCGAACCTGCCTTCTGTTTGGTTGCAGCGTCGCACGTCGGTCCGAAGCCCCTGCGCTGGGATGACGCAAAGGAGGAAGCTTCAGGCGCGCAAAGGCTGCCGCAATATCGTCTTTGCTGCATGACAATGCCTTCGAAGCGACAACGGTTGAAGGCCAATGCAGCAATGCGCCGCGTTTCCCCTGGATACGCAGCGCCTGTAAGACGAGCCTTTAGACTATTGCGCGCACCAGAGCCAGCCCGCTGAAGACCGCGAGGATCGAAAGCGCGACACTGGCGATGACATAGACGGCCGAAAGCATGATGTCGCCGCGTTCAAAGAGCGTGATCGCGTCCAGGGAGAAGGCGGAAAAGGTGGTGTAGCCGCCGAGGATGCCGGTGACGAGGAAGACACGCATGTCCGGCGAAGCGCCGAACTTGCGCATGATGACTTCCGCCAGCACACCGATCAGGAACGAGCCCGTTATGTTGACCCCAAGCGTACCCCACGGGAAGCCGGACCCGAAGCGGTGAACGGCCCAGAGACCGACGAGATAGCGCAGCATCGAGCCGATTGCGCCGCCGGCGCCGACGAGAAGAAGGTGGGTCATCAGTCGCTCCGGGTCAAATTGGGCGGCGCAATTCCGCGAAAGCGGCTTCCGTCCGGAATTGCGCCATCAGGTGATTAGACCAGCCGCTCGGCGTGCCAGCGCAGATGATCGTCCATGAAAGTCGAGATGAAATAATAGGAGTGGTCGTAGCGTTCGTGCATGCGCAGCGTCAGATCGATGCCGGTGCCCTTGACCGCTTCTTCGAACAGCCACGGACGCAGGCCGTTTTCAAGGAAGCTGTCGGCCTTGCCCTGGTCGATCAGGAACGCGGGGAAGCGTGCGCCGTCCTTGACCAGTGCGCAGGCATCATATTGGCGCCAGGCGGCGCGGTCAGTGCCCAGGAACTTCTCGAAGGCGCCGATCGACCAGTCCGCGGTAGAAGGTTCGACGATCGGCGCGAAGGCCGAGCAGCTCTTGAAACGAGCCGGGTTCTTGAGCGCGATGGTCATGGCGCCGTGGCCGCCCATCGAATGGCCGAAGATGCCCTGGCGGCCCATGTCCATCCGGAAGTGCTGGCTGACGAAGGCGGGCAGCTCTTCGGTGATGTAGCTGTACATCTGATAGTGTTCGGCCCAGGGCGTTTCGGTGGCATCGAGATAGAAGCCCGCACCCTTGCCCATCTGCCAGTTTGTCAGTTCGTCGGGAACATCAGTGCCGCGCGGGCTCGTATCCGGGCAGACGACGATCAGCCCGAGCTCGGCGGCCATGCGCCGGTACTCGCCTTTCTCCATGACGTTCGCATGCGTGCAAGTAAGGCCGGAGAGATACCAGAGCACCGGCCGCGGTTCGTTGATTGCCTGCGGCGGTACGAAGACGGCAAAGGTCATCTCGCCCTTGCAGGCCTTGGACTCATGCGAAAAGACGCCCTGCATGCCGCCGAAAGCGGTGTTTTGCGAAAGGACTTTCATGGAATGCTCCTTGGGTATGATGCTCAGCCGGCAAGCTGCACGGCCGCATTGACGGCGGCTGCGACGAGCACGGTGTTGAAGAAGAACGAAACGATGGCGTGCATCAGGTTGATGCGCCGCATGGCCGTCGTGGTGATGGCGACGTCCGATGTTTGGGCCGTCATGCCGATGACGAAGGAAAAATAGAGGAAATCGTAGCCTCCAGGCTCAGGCGTGCCGGGAAAATCGAGACCGCGCGCCGGCTCGGTTGCCGGCTGATCCTGGTTCGGGATCCAGTAGGCATGGGCATAGTGCATGGCCGCCATCATGTGGATCGTCGCCCAGCCGAGCACGACCGAGGCGAAGGCGAGGCCGAGCGCCGGCGCCGAGCCGGTCTTCTCGCTGTTGAGGGCGAAGAACAAGGATACGAGCGAACTCGCAGCTGCCCCGAATGTCACGAGCAGGATGACGACCTCAGGCTCGTCGGTGTTTCTGGCATGGGTCTTCAGATGCCGGCCGGTCATCATCCGCAATCGCCGCCAGCACATGACGAGATAGACGCAGAAGAAGGTGATCGCGGCACCTTCAAGCGCGAAACGCCGCGCAACGAACCAGAGGACTGGCACGCTTGCGAGCGCACACAGAATGGCGGTGTAGAACGGCCAGTGCCTGAGCTTCGTCGTCGCTGCCATGCTAATGCCCCTGCGGTTGCGGGCCCCACGATCCCGCCCGTTGCGCGGTCATTTTTTCGACTGTCGCGCGAGTCGGTCAAGGGTTTCGAGGAAGGCGGATCGATCGCGCTGCGTGAAGGCAGCGTTGTAGCCTTTGCTCTCGCCGGTCTCGCGCAGGTGCTGCCCGAGGTCGCGCATGGCCGACGCCATGCCGATATTGCCCTTGTCGAAGACGCGTCCGGACGGACCCGTGACGAACGCACCTGCCGCAACGCAACGAACCGCAAGCGGCACGTCGGCGGTAACGACGATATCGCACTCCTGCGCCCGTTCGGCGATCCAGTTGTCGGCCGCGTCGAAACCTGCCGAGACGATGACATTGTGCACCATCGGATCCCGCGACGGGCGCAGACCGGAATTGGCAACGAAGGTCACCTCGATCCCGTGACGCTCGGCCACTTTCAGGATTTCGGCTTTTACCGGGCAGGCGTCTGCGTCGACATAGATCATCTTGAATCAACTTCTCAACGGGACTGAAAGGCGCCGGAAAATCAAACGACTCCGGCGCCTTCCTGAATCGAAGTAAGAGCTTAGTAGAGAACGACGGAGCGGATGCTCTCGCCCGAATGCATCAGCTCGAAGCCCTTGTTGATGTCCTCGAGCGGCATGGTGTGGGTGATCATCGGATCGATCTCGATCTTGCCCTCCATGTACCAGTCGACGATCTTCGGAACATCGGTGCGGCCGCGCGCGCCGCCAAAGGCGGTGCCCATCCAGGTGCGGCCGGTGACGAGCTGGAACGGACGCGTCGAGATTTCCTGGCCGGCGCCGGCAACGCCGATGACGACCGACTTGCCCCAGCCGCGATGCGAGGCTTCGAGCGCCTGGCGCATCACCTTGGTGTTGCCGGTGCAGTCGAAGGTGTAGTCGGCGCCGCCGATCTGGTCGGCGCCGCGCTTCGTCATGTTGACGAGGTAGGGCACGATGTCGTCGCCGACTTCCTTCGGGTTGACGAAGTGGGTCATGCCGAAGCGCTCGCCCCAGGCCTTCTTGTCGTTGTTGAGGTCGACGCCGATGATCATGTCGGCGCCGGCAAGACGCAGGCCCTGGATGACGTTGAGGCCGATGCCGCCGAGACCGAAGACGATCGCGGTCGCACCCATCTCCACCTGCGCGGTGTTGATGACGGCGCCGATGCCGGTCGTCACGCCGCAGCCGATGTAGCAGATCTTGTCGAAGGGCGCGTCCGGATTGACCTTGGCGACCGCAATCTCCGGCAGGACCGTGTAGTTGGCGAAGGTCGAGCAGCCCATGTAGTGGTGGATCTTGTCCTTGCCGATCGAGAAGCGCGAGGTGCCGTCCGGCATCAGGCCTTGGCCTTGCGTCGAGCGGATCGCGGTGCAGAGATTGGTCTTGCGCGACAGACAGGACGGGCAGGAGCGGCATTCCGGCGTGTAGAGCGGAATGACGTGGTCGCCCTTCTTCACCGAGGTGACGCCCGGGCCGACGTCGACGACGATGCCGGCGCCCTCATGGCCGAGAATGGCCGGGAACAGGCCCTCCGGATCGGCGCCCGACAGCGTGAAATCGTCGGTGTGGCAGATCCCGGTGGCCTTGACCTCGATCAGCACTTCGCCGGCCCGCGGGCCTTCGAGCTGAACCGTCATGACCTCGAGCGGCTTGCCTGCCTGAACGGCAACGGCGGCGCGTACATCCATCTATTTTCTCCTTGGACTGAAATGACTGCGGGCCGCCAGGACGGCGGCCCGCAGGAATCACAATAGGTTATCGAATGTTCTGTTGAACGCGATTGAGTTCCATCTCAAGAGCGGCAATGGCCTTGCCGGTCTGTTCGTGCAGCTTCTTGACGAGAGCGAGCTGCTCGCGCAGGCCGTCCTTCTCGTCGTCGACGTCGGCATCCGGCGCGCGGCCGAGCCCGGCGATCAGCCAGGCCGGGGTGACGCCGAGCACGCCTGCGAGCATGAACAGCCGGTTCGTCCGCGGCTCGGCCCGGTCCCGTTCCCAGGCGGCGATCGTTTCCGTGCGTACGCCGAGCTGGTCGGCCAGTTCCTTGGCGCTGAGATTGGCGGCGTCGCGCGCCCTCCAGATGCGTCCTCCCAGCGTATCCCCGTCGCTGGTGTCGCGCAGGCGGGCAATCATCGTTTCGGTGGACAAGCGCATGGATATCTCCTTTGCCACGGTCACGTTCAAAGGTCCCGGATCTCTGAGGCAGAACGCCGACTATGAGACCCGGGGCGGAAGATTGTCCTGAGCTTATAGGCATTTGGGCGGCGAGGGACCACCCGAAGCGCCAAAAACACCGTCAATTGCGGCTAGGGCGCGGATAGTTCCTTGCCCGTCATAACCTCGGCCGTTGAAAACCAAGGCATTGGTTCTAATGTGCGGCGGCCAGAGGAGCTTGCCTTATGACCGACGCCCGGACCGCGACCACCGAACACGCCGACACGGTGATGCAGGGCGTCGCCATCATGCTTTTTGCCATGGTCATCCTGCCCGGCATGGATGTGATCGCGAAATACATGGCCGTCTATGAAGGCATGTCGCCCGGCCAGGTGACTTTCTATCGCTTCTTCTTCCAGCTTGTGGCGACGTTGCCGCTGCTGCTTGGAGCCGGCGGCCTGCAGGCGCTGAAGCCGAAGCGCCCCTGGGCCAATCTGTTGCGCGGGGTGCTGCTCGCGACCGCGGCCTTGTTCTTCTTCATTTCGGTAAAGTACATGCCGCTTGCCGACACCTTTGCCATCTATTTCGTCGAGCCCTTCATCCTCACCTGCCTTTCGGCCGTGTTTCTCAAGGAGAGGGTGGGCTGGCGGCGTTGGCTCGCCATTGTCGTCGGTTTCGGCGGAGCGATGATCGTCATCCAGCCGAGCTTTGCCGCGTTCGGCTTGACGGCCCTGCTGCCGGTCGCCTGCGCCTTCGTCTTTGCCTGCTACCTGCTGCTCAACCGCGCGGTCGGCACCGGCGATTCGCCGCTGACGATGCAGACGATCGCCGGCATTGGCGGCACGTTGATGATGGCGCTGGTGATCCTTGTCGGCAACGGCATGGGCAGTGCCGACTTCGTGCCGTCGCTGCCGAAATCGCCGCTCGGATGGACACTGGTGATCGTGCTCGGCGCGCTCTCCGGCTACGGCCATCTGCTGGTCGTCAAAGCCTTCCGGGCGGCACCCGTCTCGCTGCTGGCGCCGTTCCACTACTTCGAGATCGTTACGGCAACGGTGCTCGGTTATCTCATCTTCGGAGATTTTCCGTCGCTCTCGAAATGGCTCGGCATCGCCATCATCGTCGGCTCGGGTCTCTTCATCATCTGGCGCGAGCGACAGGCGGGGCGGCGGGCGGCAAACTGAGCCGCTTACGCCGCGTCGTTCGTCGTCGGCCCGAATACCGTCTCGAAGGCTTCGCGCAGGCGGATGTCCACGTCGGGCATCATCACCGGCAGGCCGAGATCGACGAGGCTGGTGACGCCGTAGCCGCGAATGCCGCAGGGCACGATGCCGCCGAAATGGTCGAGATCCGGATCGACGTTCAGCGCAAAGCCGTGGAAGCTCACCCACTTGCGCAGGCGGATGCCGATCGCGGCAATCTTGTCTTCCGACATGGAGCCGTCGGGCAAAGCGGGCTTCTCCGGACGTCGCACCCAGACGCCCACCCGGTCTTCGCGTCGCTCGCCCCGGACATTCATCGAATCGAGCGTGGCGATGACGACGCTTTCGAGTGCGGCGACGAAGGCGCGCACGTCCTGTTTGCGGCGTTTGAGATCGAGCATGACGTAGACGACACGCTGGCCGGGACCATGATAGGTGTATTCGCCGCCACGGCCGGTGGCAAAGACCGGAAACCGGTCGGGAATCACCAGATCCGCGGCATCGGCGCTGGTGCCGGCCGTGTAGAGCGGCGGGTGCTCGACCAACCAGACGAGTTCATCGGCGGTGCCTGCGGCGATCGCGGCAGCTTCCTGCTCCATGAGTTCGACGGCCTGTGGGTACTCCACCAGTTCGGAGGCGATCCGCCAGCGAACCGGAGGCGATTCCGGAGGGGCAAACATCTCCTGGCTCAGATTTTCACGCTGCATTCGTTCGGCATTCCTGTTTTTCAGAGCCTGTACATGGGATGGCGCGGGGCAAGAGTCCAGCGTTTCCGGGGCTTCCCGAACGGGGTGTTGAAATAGTTTCAGTTCCCGTCAAATTTCTGTCGTGATCCCCTTGTGCCCCCAAGGGGCTTTTGCTACATGCAGCCCCGTCGACGCAAGTCGGCCCTACCACGATGCGGTCGTGGCGGAATTGGTAGACGCGCAGCGTTGAGGTCGCTGTGGGGCAACCCGTGGAAGTTCGAGTCTTCTCGACCGCACCAAAAAAAACCCGGCTTCGGCCGGGTTTTTTGTTTTTAATCCTGTCGTTAGTCAAGGCCGGCCTGTTGGTTGGAATGGCGGCGCACGCATCCCTTCGCCTCCGGTCAACGCCAGACATCGGAAAATGGGGCGCGATGGTGTTGTCCGTCTCGCGATTCTCGAAGACGTTGCCGACGATCCCGTCGCGGCGAGAGCAGCGCTGCCGATGGCGCCGGTCGCTCGTTCGGTGGGTCCGGCAGGCGGTCGCCGAACCCGGCTTTCCCATCGCAATGCGGTCGCCTCTGGCTTCTGTCGCCATCGTTCGAATTGTCCACAGCCATCCCTTGTGCACTCAAGGGGCTTTTGCTACATGCAGCCGCGCCGACGCAAATCGGCCCTACCACGATGCGGTCGTGGCGGAATTGGTAGACGCGCAGCGTTGAGGTCGCTGTGGGGCAACCCGTGGAAGTTCGAGTCTTCTCGACCGCACCAAAAAAACCCGGCTTCGGCCGGGTTTTTTGTTTCAAATCATATGATTGTCCCTGTTGGTGCCGGTGGTCTTCCGCTGATGTTGCCATGCCCTCCGGCAATCCCGATTTTGCGCGCCTTGGGCCCGGATGGCTGGAAATCCACCATTTCAGCTGAGCGGCGGAAAATGGCTTGGGCGGTCCTTTGGTGTTAAGGTCTGGTTGGCGGTCCCAGGTGAAGGTGGGCCGGAACCGGCGCGCTTGCCCAATCAGGCTGGCACGACCGCCGCGAATGGAGAGGCCTTGCTTGTGCGGGAGGTTCCTTTGGTCGGCGATCTCAAGACTGCTGCTGATGCAATCCTCAAGGCCGTGGTCAACTCCGCCGATGGCGTGCCCGGCGTCGTCGCGATCGCCACGGATCGACGCGGAAATATCTACGATGGTGCGGCGGGCAAGCGCGTTCTGGCTGGCCCGACGGATATGACCGTCGACAGCGTCTTTGCGATCTTCTCGATGACTAAGGCGATCACCGCGACGGCCTGCCTGCAATTGCTCGAAGAGGGTAGGCTCGACCTCGACGCTCCAGCCAGGCAATACGTACCCGAAATAGGCAAGCTGCAGGTGATCGAGGGTTTTGATTCCGCAGGGAGCCCGAAGTTCCGCCCGCCCAGACGGGACATCACCACACGCATGCTGCTCCTGCACACGGCCGGACTGGGCTATGATTTTTTTAACGAGACCTATGCCAGGTTGGCCCGGCAACACGGGCAGCCGAGCGTGATCACGGCATCCTACGCCTCCATCCGGACGCCCTTGCTCTTCGATCCGGGCGATGACTGGGAGTACGGGAGCAACCTGGACTGGGTCGGGCAGGTCGTGGAGGGCATCACCGGCAAGCGGCTTGCAGCCGTGATGACGGAGCGAATACTCCAACCGCTTGGCATGGAGGACACCGGCTTTGCAATGACCGCATCCATGGCCTCGCGCCTGGTCACCCTGCATCAAAGGGACGATGCTGGACGTCTGCTGCCGCTGCCTGATTTCAGGCTGCCGCAAAATCCGGAGGTCCAGATGGGCGGGCATGGTCTCTATTCGACGGCTGTCGACTACGCCAAGTTCATCCGCATGTGGCTCAATGATGGAATGTCGCCCGGTGGGCGCGTGCTGAAGGCCGAAACCGTCGAAATGGCGGAAAGGAACGGTCTTGGAGACAGGAAGATCAAGAAGCTTCCGGGGTGATACCAAGCCTTTCGCACGATGCCGAATTTTTCCCCGGCATGCCGAAATCCTGGGGGCTTAGCTTCATGATCAACGATGAGGTGGCGCCCACAGGTCGAGCGGCCGGTGCGCTGGCGTGGGCGGGGCTCGCCAATCTCTATTACTGGATAGACCGACAAAGTGGTGTCGGCGGTCTATGGGCGACGCAGATATTCCCCTTTGCCGATCCCGCTTCGATTGGCGGATATCTCGACTTCGAAACGGCAGTTTACGCGACGCTTCCGAAGCAATCGGCCGGAACTGCATAGCGGTGCACGGGGCGATCGTGTCGCCACACCCGTGCACCGCGCAGAGGCTCGTCAGCTGTTGCCGGCCGGTCCGCTCTGGTCCATGCGGCGGCGGACAAGTTTGTAGGTGCGATCGGGCTGAACCTCGTAGGTTTCGTAGACCATCTGGCCCTCATGCATGAATCGGTTCTGGATCATGGCGCCCGGTGCGGCCTGTGTCTTTCTGTTGGCTGCGTTCTCGCCGTAGGTGAGGCTCTGGGGCAGGGGTTCCAGGCTCTGCTGGGCGCTGTTGCAGCCGGTAAGCGCGAGTAGGCCGATGACGGCGATATAGGTCGGTTTCATTTTTCGGTCCTTGGTGGCTGTGACGTGATGTTGCGAGCGTGGAGCGGGCGCGCTAGCCGCGGGCGCGTTCCCTGGTCAGCTTTTCGAACTTCTTGATGGCGCGATCGCGCTTCAGGCGCGAGAGCCGTTGTGTCCAGAAGATGCCGTCGAGCTGGTCGATTTCGTGCTGCAGGCAGATCGCCATGAAGCCGTCGGCTTCCTCCTCGATCGTTTCGCCGGCAAGTGTCTGGTAACGGACGCGAACGGCGTTCGGCCGCTCGACCTCTTCCAGGATGCCCGGCATCGAGACGCTGCCTTCCGTGTGCGTCATCGTCTGGTCGCCATGCCAGACGACTTCCGGATTGACGAAGGTCCTGGCGCCGCTTTCGCGATCGAGCTCGATCACCGTCACGCGCTCCAGGATGCCGATATGCGGCGCCGTGATGCCGACGCCGGGGGCGGCCCGCATCGTGTCGAGAAGGTCGGTCGCCAGCGCCTCAAGCGCCGCGTCGAAACGGGTGACCGTCTCCGCCTTCCTCGTCAGCAACGGATTGGGAAAGCGGACAATGGGGCGAATGGCCATCAGATCTTCCTTGGCGGCGCGAATGGGTGTTGCACCTCCGTTATCGTGACTGAAGTGCTAGCCGATCGCGCGATCGATGTCGACTGTGTCGAGATGCAGCCGTTTTTTCATGTATTTGCAACAGCTTGAATAAATCTGTTGTTGCGGCGCTCCGGGTGGTATCTGTGCTGTGGACCTCGGCAGGGCTTTGCGCTAGCAGGCTGTAGGTCCATGTTCTCGCTGAGCGCGGCGGACAGGTCCGGGCAACCGTCAGTGACGCATTCTTTCCGGCGCGCGAGGTGAACGGCCGGGAAGCAACCAATCGTTTCGAGGGCGCGCATGAGCAATACTGGGGACGACGACCGCGGCACAGAAGACGTCAAGGCCTTTGACGGATCGGACATTTATGCCGACGACGGATCCGTCCGCTCCGATTTTCTCATGCATGTCGGCGCGGCGATCGCCGATCGCGATACGATCTATCTGCGCCAGCACGTTGCCCATCTGCATTCTTCTGAAATGGGCGACCTGCTCGAGGCGATCCAGCCCGATCAACGCCTTGCGCTCGTCTCGCTGCTTGGCAAGGAATTCGACCTTTCGGCGCTGACCGAAGTCGACGAGGCGATCCGCCTCGATATCGTCGAGCACATGCCGAATGAGCAGATCGCCGAAGCCATCGGCGAGATGGATTCGGACGACGCCGTCTACATTCTGGAAGACCTCGACCAGCAAGACCAGGACGAGATCCTGGCGAAACTGCCGTTTACCGAGCGGGTTCGCCTTCGTCGCTCGCTGGATTACCCCGAGAGCACGGCCGGCCGGCGCATGCAGACCGAGTTCGTGGCGGTGCCGCCGTTCTGGACCGTCGGCCAGACGATCGACTACATGCGCGAAGATGAAGATCTGCCGGAGAGTTTTACGCAGATCTTCGTGATCGATCCGACCTTCAAGCTGCTCGGTGCGATGGACCTCGACCGCATTCTGCGAACCAAACGCTCGGTCAAGGTCGATGCGATCATGCACGACACGAGCCACGCCATTCCAGCGGAGATGGACCAGGAAGAGGCGGCGCAGCTTTTTGAACAGTACGACCTGCTTTCCGCCGCCGTGGTCGACGACAACGGCAGGCTGGTCGGCGTGCTTACCATCGATGACGTCGTCGACGTCATTCAGGAGGAGGCGGAAGAGGACCTGTTGCGCCTGAGCGGCGTCGGCGACGAAGAATTGTCGGACTCGGTGGCGGAAGCGTCGCGCTCGCGCGTGCCCTGGCTGTTCATCAATTCGATGACCGCCTGCATTTCCGCCTCGGTCATCGGTCTCTTTGATGCGACGATTCAGCAGATCGTCGCCCTTGCCATCCTGATGCCGATCGTTGCCGGCATGGGCGGCAATGCCGGCTCGCAGACAATGACGGTTACCGTGCGCGCACTTGCAACGCGCGGCCTCGACATTCACAACGCGCCGCGCATCATACGGCGCGAGGCGGGTGTCGGATTGCTCAACGGCATGATCTTCGGCACGCTGATCGGGCTGCTCGCCGGTCTCTGGTTTCAGGATCCGAACATCGGCGGCATCATCGCCACGGCCATGCTGATCAACATGATGGCCGCGGCCCTTGGCGGCATCCTCGTGCCGCTCTGCCTCGACCGCTTCGGCGCCGACCCCGCCGTCTCTTCCGCCGTCTTCGTGACGGCCATCACCGATATCACCGGCTTCTTCAGTTTCCTCGGCATTGCCACCTGGTGGTTCCACGTCACGTAACGTGGCGCGTTGTTTGACTTTTACGTCAAGGTCAACGATAGTGCATACGCAGGAACACATGGAATGGCAGCGTGAATAAATACTATAGCATCACCGAATTGACGCGGGAATTCGGCATTTCCACCCGAACGCTGCGCTTCTATGAGGACGAGGGCCTCATCCACCCGGAGCGCCGTGGACGCACGCGCCTGTTCCGGCCGGCCGATCGCCGCCTCATTCAGGAAATTCTGCGCGGACGGCGCATCGGCTTCACCATCGCCGAGATCCGTGAAATCATCCAGGTCTACAAGGACCCGCCCGGCGAACTCGGCCAGCTTCAGTTGCTGATGTCGCGCGTCGAGGAAAAGCGCGAAGAGCTGCGCCAGAAGCGCAAGGACATCGACGATACGCTGACGGAACTCGACAATGTCGAGGAGGCATGCCTGACGCGTCTGGCCGAGATCGGCGTCGGCACCTGAAGGGCCGCTGGCTTATCGCCGGAAATTTTAAAGGGTAGCGTTCGCGCTGCCCTTTTTGCTGCGCGTATCCGAGGCGGCGTTCAGATCCAGCGGCTCGTGTGCCGGCAGTAGCGCTCGAACTCGAAGCCGAAGCGCGACAGCAGGTGCCGCTCTTCGTTGCGGATGGCAAACAGCGTCGTCAGCATCACGGCCGCGATCGCCGTGATGAAGAACCAGGGATTGAGCGTTGCCAGGCCAAAACCGATCATCATCAGGGTGTAGCCGAGATAGATCGGGTTGCGGGTGAAGCGGAACGGGCCGTAGGTGACGAGGCAGGTTGCCGACCGATAGGGCATGACGGCGGTATGGCGGTCGAGCAGAGTCTTGACGGCCCAGAGATCCAGCCAGATGGCGGCGACGATCAGAATGCCGCCGCTGATCCAGGGAAACCAGCCGTGGCCGTGGGCGACCGGAATGGGAAAGTGTCGCGCCAGCATGAGCGCCGCAAGCGTGGCGACCCCGAAGAGAAGGGCCGGCCATGGGAAGTTCAGCGGCTTGGCACGATAGGCATTCATGTCCTAGTCCCCTGATTGCACGTTCATTGTGCATTGCTGCGCGATTCGCGCAATGCGTTCATCGGTGCTGACGTTGATCTCTCCCCTGTTCAGGCTGTCGAACAGGTTCTGTTCCACCAGGCGGTCGAGCGTGCAGCCGCAGAAGCTGTCGCACGGCACGGCCGGATTTCCCTGGTTGCAGGCTGCCACGCAATTGCTGCGGTACGCCTCCTTGGGATCCGGCAATGTCGGCGGTGAGATCAGCGAGAAGAGATAGACCAGTCCGATGAGCACGGGCTGGTGAATGAGGTATATGGCCAGACTGTGACGGCCGCCGAAGACAAGCGGCGTCGTCCACAGGCGGCCTTTGCCCTCTTTGGATGGCCGGCCCGCGAGCGCGGTGACGAGCCGCGCATGGAAGAGCTTGGCCGCACCGAGACCGAGCAGGAACGGCCCGAGCCATGGCAGCAGCGGCACGTAGTCGTTGGACCGCGGCAGCGTCTCGGACAACCCGACCCACCAGAGCCAGGGCGCATCGAAGATCGGCGAGCGCAGGTAGAAGGGGGCTGCGATGGCAGCCGCGGCTGCGACGAAGGAAACGACGGCCGGAAGCCTGAGGAAAAGGAGACCGACCAGGCTTGCCGCGGCGATCGAATGCAGGATGCCGAAGAAGATGAAGGTGCCCGGGAAGGCGAAATAGGTGGCAATCGTGATCAGCGCGGCGGCGCCGGCGATCTTGGCGAAACGGCGCAGGAACGCGTCGAACCGGATCCTCGGCCATTGCCCAAGCACGAGGCTGTAGCCTGCAAGAAACAGGAAGCTGCTGGCAATGAGACGGGCAAAGATCTTCCAGCCGCCGGTGCCGGCCGTGCCTGCTGCGACATAGCCGAAGAACTCGAGGTCCCAGACGAAGTGGTAGAGCGCCATCGCCAAAAGCGCGAGGCCCCGTGCGACATCGATGAAAGCGAGCCGTCCTCGCTGCCGCGCGGGCGGGGTCTCAGTTGCCGGGGAGGTCACGGTGATATCGGACATGGGCATTCGCCATCCTGTTGGCGTGAGGAAGAGTGACAGGCCATGCTTGCGCCAGGCGAGCGTCGTCGGTGGGGTGAGCGTTGTGCGGGTGCGGGTTGGTCTCGTCCAGAGCGTCAGCCGCGCGTTTCGTCAGGGCGTGGCGTCCTGCAACAGCGCTGAGCGTGCCTCCGAGAAGAACTGCCGGCGGGTCAAGACGAAGATGACGAAGACGGTAAGTCCGACGAACACATAGGGACTGATAAACCAGCCGAGATAGCCGATCGACAGGAAGATCGCCCTCAGACCGGCATTGAAATGCTTGGCGGCGAGCACGTTCATGCGGATCGCCCGCTCGGCCGCCTTCTCCGCGGCCTTCGGGTCGCGCTGCATGTCTGCGGTCATCGGAATGCCGCCCATCAGGATCGAGCAGTAATTGAACAACCGGTAGGACCAGCCGAACTTGAAGAAGGAATAGCCGAAGAGGCAGGTGAGGCCTCCGACTTTGAGCTCGAACGCCGTCCGCCCGCCGTGGAAGACATAGGGCATGTCGGCAAAGATCATCTGCACCTGTTCGGTCGCGCCGAGCAGCGCGAAGCAGCCGCCGAGCGCGAAGATCGTCGTCGAGGCGAAGAAGGCGGTGCCGGCCTGTAGGCCGGCGATGATCTGCGTGTCGATCATTTTCAGGTCGCGGTTCAGCGAATTGCGGATCCAGCGGCCGCGATGCTCGTTCATGAGGCGGGTGAGACTCACCCGCTTGAAGCCGCGTGTGCCATCGGTCGCCCAGCTGAAGCCGGCCCAAAGCAGGATAAACACGACAAGCGCTATGTAATCTTCGAAGGTCATACACGTGTTTTTGGCATGGCTTCTGGAAATTGCAAGGTGGCCGGGACGGCGTCGGAATCGGCAGCGCGTCAACTACTGTGATGAAATTGCGGCGGAATTTCTCTTCACTCCTTCCGGGGAATTGAGGGGTTTTCACCAGGATCCTGCGGAGGAACGCCGAAGCCTGACACCTTTCCGCCACATTCCCCCATTGCGCATTTACGCTTTCTTCAATATGCATGGCCCCAGACGCGGGCGCCCACTGTGCTGCCCGCGGCCGTTGAGAGTGTTTTCGGAGACATCATGGACAATACAATTCAGAAGTCTTGCTGGGGCGTGACTGCACGCGCCGTAGCTGGTTTCGCTGGCGTTCTTGTTCTTGCTTATCTTTTCGGCGGCCTTTGATATCTAGTATCTAGACAAGTCCACTGATTGACGGCGCGGCTTCGAAAGAGCCGCGCCTTTTTTTAATCCGGTCCTTGTTCATCGCCTGACGAGAATGTCGCACGAACGGGATCGAATGTCGGTTGACCGCCTGAGCCCTTGCCCTGGGATCGCTTAGGCTTCGTTCCTATATCTGCTTAAAGGATTTCCTTAAATCGGCACCGATCTGAGGATAAAATCGTAGAGCAGATGTGAGGATATCACTGCGGTTCGCATAGACCGTGAAGCGTGATATCGAGGCAAATCGTGAATGCGGCGTTCGAGCGTTTGTGCCCGGACGCCGCGGGTCAGTCTCCGGGGCAGGCAGCTTATGTTTCTTTCCGTCTTCGACGTGTTCAAGATTGGTATCGGGCCTTCGAGCTCGCATACGATGGGGCCGATGTCGGCCGCCAATCGCTTTCTCGATCTCATCCTCTCCGACGACTGGCCGCGGCCGTCCCATGCTTCCGTCGCGGCCATCAAGGTGAGCCTGCACGGTTCGCTCGCCCACACGGGCATCGGTCACGGAACGGGCAGGGCGGTGATCCTCGGCCTCGTCGGCGAACGTCCGGATCTCGTCGATCCGGATCGCATGGATGCCCTGATCGAGGACGTCGAGCGCACGGGACGCATTACGCCGCCCGGTCATCCGTCCTATGAATTCCAGCCGAAGACAGACCTGATCTTCGACAAGAAGGTGCCGCTGCCCGGCCATGCCAACGGCATGTCCTTCTCCGCCTTCGACCGTGACGGCCGGCTGTTGCTGAAGCGCATCTACTATTCGATCGGCGGCGGCTTCGTCGTGACCGATACGGAGCTGGAGGCGATGCGCGCCTCGAAGAACAAGGCGACCGGCGTCAAGGTGCCGTTCCCGTTTTCCTCGGCACAGGAAATGCTGGACATGGCGTCGCGGTCCGGCATGACGATCGCCCAGATGAAGCGGGCAAACGAGGAGGCGACGATGTCGCCGGACGAGCTGAATGCCGGTCTCGACCGCATCTGGGGCGCCATGAGCAATTGTATCGACCGGGGCCTGAGCCAGGACGGCATCATGCCGGGCGGCCTCAAGGTCCGCCGCCGCGCGCGCTCGATCCACGACAAGCTGCAGGAAGAATGGCGCTCCAACAAGGCCAACCCGCTGCTCGCCAACGACTGGCTGAGCGTCTACGCGATGGCGGTGAACGAGGAGAATGCCGCCGGCGGCCGCGTCGTCACCTCGCCGACCAACGGCGCCGCCGGCGTCGTGCCGGCGACGATCCGCTATTACATGCACTTTCATGACGACGCCGATCAGGAAGGCATTCGCGACTATCTGCTGACGGCTGCGGCGATCGGTGGCATCATCAAGCACAACGCCTCGATTTCCGGCGCCGAGGTCGGCTGTCAGGGCGAGGTCGGTTCGGCTTCGGCGATGGCCGCCGCCGGCCTTGCCGCCGTCATGGGCGGCACGCCCGAGCAGATCGAAAATGCAGCCGAGATCGCGCTGGAGCATCACCTCGGCATGACCTGCGATCCCGTGGCCGGCCTCGTGCAGGTGCCCTGCATCGAGCGCAATGCGCTGGGCGCGGTCAAGGCGGTGACGGCGGCGTCGCTGGCGCTGAAGGGCGACGGCAAGCACTTCGTGCCGCTCGACGCCTGCATCGAGACTATGCGCCAGACCGGCGTCGACATGAACGAGAAATACAAGGAAACCTCGACAGGCGGTCTTGCGGTCAACGTCGTCGAATGTTGAGCCTGACGGGGCTGTGTGCTCCCGGAGCCCGGAAGCCTGCGTTGTGCCTGGACCGTGCTGCGGTGATTGTGGATGAACGACGTCTGGCCGCTTGACCGCAACGGCCGGACGGGTGTTGAAAAAGCCATGTCTCTTAATCTCATAAAGCTCTGCGTCGGAGCGGAATCGATCGAGGACCTGCGCGAATGGGTTTCGCGCAAGGCGATGGCGGCCATGGCTGCCGGCCTCGAGCCCCATTCCTTCCACACCACGCGCATGGTGCCGAAACGCGTGGAGGAATTGCTGGAAGGCGGTTCGCTCTATTGGGTGATCAAGGGCAGCGTGCAGGCGCGCCAACCGCTGATCGGCATCGAGACCTTCACCGACGGCGAAGGCATCGGGCGCTGCAATCTGCTATTGGGTCCGGAAGTGATCGAGACGGAACTGCAGCCGCGCCGCGCGTTCCAGGGATGGCGTTACCTGACCGCCAACGACGCTCCGCGCGACCTGGCGTCGCTGTCGGGGGGCGGTTCCGAGATGCCGCTCGAATTGCGGCGCGAACTGGCGGAACTCGGGCTTCTCTAGAACGCGCCTGCCGAGCGCATCCGACTGAATCCCTGACGATCGACGGGCTGCCGTTGCTCCTTCAAAGCGGGGGCTTCTCTGGCGCTGGTGCTGGGCGAGCGCAGCTTGCGAGGCAGTGACAGCCGTTCAGCCGGAAAAGCAAAAAGGCGGCCATGGGCCGCCTTTTGAACTTTATGAACTTTCAGGTGATCCGCATCTTCAACGGATGGCGCTGGTTTGGCGCCGTGACGTGAAGATGGATGCCGGCGCGCGGCTGGGTCGAGCGCCAGGCGCGGGCCCCATGCGTCAAGAGCATGCCGACGAGATCGCGTGTCTTGGCCTTCGATCGGTTGAGGCCGAGATCGGCGATGCGCATGGCCGCCTCGTGCAGGGGGTGCAGATTGATGCGCGACGGTTTGCCCCGTCGCCCCGGCAGCGGGGTGACACCCGGAACGTTCTCGTTCATTGCCATGATTAACCTCGTTACGCTGTACAAATCCGAGGAAGGAGGCCGGAAAACAAACACATCCGGCCGCCGAATTTCGTCGTTACTGCTGGCTCGCCCAGCAGGAGATGCCTTTCTTCTTCAAGGCCTTGCAGGCGTTGACTGCCGAATTCTGGTCGTCGAAGCCGCCGAAGCGGGCACGGTATACCTGGCCGAAGGCGACGGTGAACGGCTGCGCGTTGCGCAGCGCCTTGCCGCCCTTGTCCTTGGCGTTGCCGAGCAGCGTCATGGCCTGTTCCTTGTCCGGCGTCGCGCCGATCTGGATCACCCAACCCTGCGGCTGAGCCGGCATCGGTTCGGCCTTTGCGACTTCGGCGGGCTCGGCCTTGGCAACGGCTTCGGCCTTCTTCGGGACGGAATTGGTGATCTGCGTATCGACCATCGCCGCGGTTGCGGGCTGGCGCAGCTTCAGGCTCTGTGCGTCGAGCGTGTTGGGAACGATCTTCGGCGAAAGGACGGGATTGTCCGACGCGCGCTTGTTGCCGGCATAGGCCATCTGCACGCTGCTTGCGCTTTCACCGTTGTAACGGATGCCGGGAACGGGGCCGGTGCTGGGCAGGTTGTGGCCGCTGGCGGCTGCCGCGACGACGGGGGTCTCGGCAACAGGCGTCTCGACGACGGGGGCTGCGGCTGCAACCTGGGTCTCCTCGGCCGGAACCGGAGTCGGCTTCGTTTCTGCTATCAGGTTGCCATTACCGCGACGCGATGCGTCCGGCATGTACTTGGCGACGAGGCGGCGCATCTGCGCATCGCGGCTCGCGCCCGAAGTGCCGCCCATGACGACGGCGACGATGCTGCGGCCGTCAAGCTGTGCGGAGGTGACGAGATTGAAGCCGGAGGCGCGGGTGTAGCCGGTCTTGATACCGTCTACGCCGCGCACATTGCCGAGCAGGCGGTTGTGGTTGCCGATCGTCTGCTTGCCGAAGCGGAAGCTGCGGGTGGAAAAATAGTCGTAATACTGCGGAAAATGCTGGCGAAGCGCGAGGCCGAGACGGGCCTGGTCGCGGGCGGTCGTGCGTTGTTCCGGATTGGGCAGGCCGTTGGCGTTGCGGTAGGTCGTGCGCGTCATGCCGAGCGCGCGCGCCTTGTTGGTCATCATCCGGGCGAAGCGCTGCTCGGAGCCGCCGAGATATTCGCCAAGTGCCGTGGAGGCGTCGTTGGCCGAGCGGGTGACGAGCGAAAGGATCGCCTGTTCGACGGTGATCGACTGGCCGGCGCGAACGCCGAGCTTCGACGGCGGCTCCGCGGACGCATTTTTCGAGAAGGGAATCTGCGTGGACTTGCTGATCCGGCCGGCTTCGAGCGCCTCGAAGGTCAGGTAGAGCGTCATCATCTTGGTGAGAGACGCCGGATAGCGCAGTTCGTCGGCATCCTCGCCGTAGAGAATCTTGCCGGTCTTGGCATCGACGACGATGCCCGAATATTTGGGATTGGCGTAGGTCGATGCCGCAAAGCCAGGAAACGCAAAGGCGACCGAGGCAATGGTGCCTGCGAGGACCACCCGCCCTACCATCTTTGAAAGAGCGCCGAACGGGCGCTTCGCGAGATCAAAAAAACCGGATTGGGACACTACGCTGCTCTTTATTCTCATGTCATGGGGTTGTCCGGACGCCGCCTCCGGGAACGACCGTTCTCGAGACAGTATCGGCATAGCGTTACCAATCGGTTTATGATGAATGATTGGTTTCCGGAAAAGGACGCATTCGTACAAGGACGATTCCGGTGTAGCGCAATGGCGCGGCCGTTGCCTCGACCACATCACTTGGACGAAATCAGGGCACGATTCGGCTTTTGATGAAAGCCGCAATCGCGTCGTCGATCTCCCTCCCTTGTGGAAGCAACTTTTCGGTGAAGCGGTAGAGTACGACGAGGTCCTTGCCGACATGAATGTCGCGCTGGCAATCGGCGCTTGTCGATATGGTTTGCGTGCCGGCTTTCAGGCAGCGCACCACATAGGGCGCCTGGCCGGCTCGCTCCGCCGTATAGAAGACTTCGCCCGCGTAGCTTGAGGCGGTCTTGGTCGCATGCATCGTCAGCCCGTTCGGCCCGTCTGCCGGGGCGCCGTCGAAGACCTGCTTGTAGATCGGTTCCAGCCGGCCCGACATGTCGCGGGACATGGTGCTTTGCGAAATCTGCAGGAAGATCAGGTTTTCGGGCGCGTCGACGTCGTTGAAGAGCGCTCGGTTTTCATCGCTATAGCCTTCGAGGCCGGGCCAGGTCAGATAGATGTCGACGCGTTCGACGATCGAGGTGGCGCGTTGCGCTTCGAAGCGGATCACGTTCGCGGGCAGCCGCAGGTGATCCTGGCCGATGAAAATATCGAAAAGCTCGCTGCTCGCCGTGTGGCCGGCCAGGGCAAGGTTCTCGCCGAACCAGCGGCCGGCAAAAGCGATCGCTGCGGTCAACCCGGCAAGCAGCACGACCACTGCCGTCACCCGGTAGACGAAGCGGGGAGAGAGCAGCGGCCGGAGCTCCGGTTCGTGCGCGCTGTTGGGAGAGTTGTTCATCATGGGCCGTCCGGTCGCATTGGTCGAGCCCGGGTCGAATGCCGAGACCCTGGCTCGCGGCGGACCGAAGTGTGGCGAACGCCGCTTGCCCGACGCTGGTCGAAGACGGTTAATTTTCGGTGAATGCCCCATGGTTGCGGGTTGTCGGGGAGGCGATCCCGCAAAAAAGAACGGCCGGTTCCGAGGGACAACGGAACCGGCCGAATGGCCCGGTCTGGACGGGGATAGTAAACTGACCGGAGCCCTTCTCGGGGCGGCCGCCGATCGGCGGCGCGCCGATTGTGCGAAGCTTACTGGGTCCGTACGCTGCCGACGGCGACGGTGCGGCCGTCCTGAAGCTTGACCCAGCGGCCGGAATGCTCGGTCGATTGACGCTTGAGGTAGGTGTATTCGGTATCAGACCAGAGCAGCACCTTGTTGCGCATGTTGTCGAGGATGAAGTCGCCGCGGTCGGTGCGAACGGTCAGGACGGCATGGCCGTCGCCGTTCGGCTGCAGCACGACGGTGATCAGCAGGTCGGAGGCGGAAAAGCCGCTTTCGATGAGCTTGCGGCGCTTCAGGAGAACGTAGTCTTCGCAATCACCGACAGTTTCCGGATAGGACCACTGCTCCTCGACGCCATGGATTTCCATGTCGGTCATCGGGGTGATCGCCTGGTTGACGTCGTAGTTGATCTCGAGAATTTTCTGCCAGCCTTCGCGGGTCAGCACCATCGGCCCGCGATCCTTGCCGTTGGAGGTGCACTCCGACGCATAGATCTTGCAGAACTCGTAGTGGCCGATCGGCGGGTTGGTGGAGCCAGTCACGACCATGTTGGCCGGAAGGGCCTGTGCCGTGCCGAAAAGGCTGCCGGTGAAGAGGACCGCAACCGCGATCAGCTTGGTGATTGTCTTGAGCATGATTGTCTCCCCGTTATGGTTCGACAATGACACGGACGTTTTTATCGCTCGCGAACTTGCGCACTAAAAACAAGTACAAATGAAAGTCGTATAAGAATAAAACAAGAATAGAATTTTATTTGTATTTGAATCGAATTTGACTCAAATTTTATCGATTTCGGTCCGATCCTGCGGCGGAGGTGCAATTCATTAAGCATGCAAGTTGCTGTATTCGTGTCATTTCATGATGAACGACCGGTCGCATGGGACGAAAGTCACCTTGTGGGCGCGGCGGCTGGCACCTCCTTGTGGCAGTTCGCCTTGGCTCTTCCGGCGATTTTTGACTTGAAATATGCGTCTTCGCTTGAATTCTGCCGGAAAAATTATTTGCAGAAAACAAGCGCGCTTGATCGCCGCGCCAAAATTGTCTCGAAATGATCCAGGGGCGAACGTGGGTCGTGTCTGTCACCCGGTGATCTTTCCGCAGATCGCTGCCGATCGCATGACGTCCGCTCTGATGGTCGTCCGCCCCAGGTGAGGGCGCCTGCGGTGCGTTCGCGCCGGGCGCGGTCATGTGGCGTGATTGGTGCGGGAAGGAAAAACGGCTCGACGCTGCCGCGCGAGCGGGCCGAGAAGGCGGTTTCAGACAGACAAGACGATCGCGGGACGGCCGGGGCGCTTTCCGATGGCCGGTGGGCAAACCGACCTGCGGCGCAGGCGCGCCGTTAGAGGAACTCGGTCAGTGCCTCGCGGGACTGGACGCCCGAAAACTCGATGGCGCAGCCTTCCTGGAAGTGGCGAACGATCCGCCCCTTCATGTTGCCGAGCTTGATCTGGGTACCGATCGGCGGACGGTTCTCGATGTCGATCGCGGCACCGGAGAGCGAAAGGTCGATGATGCGGCAGGGCAGTTTGACGCCGGTGTCGAGCGTCAGTTCGGTTGACGTCTTGCGCGGCGCAAGGCGATCATGGCGGCGGTCTTCGGGCAGTCCCAATTCGTGCTTGTTGGCAATCCAGGTGAGCTGGGCCGCCAGCTTCTCGCGTTTGCGCTCGGTGGCGTTGAGCTGGATGACGAAGGCGCCCTCGGCGATGCGCGACACGGTGCCTTCGAGGCGTCCGACGTGATCGACATAGGCGATGATGCGTTCGCCGGCGCGCGGCCGGGCGGGCGAGGAAAGCAGGACGTCGCCGGGCGACATGTCGATGGCCGTGCACTCGAACTCGTCATAATTCGCAAGCATCAGCCGCCCCGTAAGGTTCACGGAAACGCGCTGGAACGCACCTTCGTGGTGCGGTTTCGGAGCGGTATTCTGTGCGTGCTGAAACGAGAACATGATGACTCTGTGGCGACATGACTTGGCTGGCGAAGCTTAGCCTTTTCAAGTTAATAGAAGGTTCGTCCTCCGGTTGGTCCCGGCACCATCCCGGGACAGCGGGCACGGTCAGTCGCGGCGCCCGCCTTCGAGAATACGAAGATGTCCAAACTGGCGGAATTCGTTCGAAAATGGGCCGGCCGCCGGCGATTTCGCAAACGTTCCGTTCTGTTGCTGGGCATCCTCGTCGCGAAACACGGCGGTGCGGTCGGGATCGAGGACCTTCATGCCCGTCACATCGAGACATTCGATCGAGGTTGCATGCAACCAGCGCGGGCGAGCAAGCGGTGAGAGGGCGCCCAGAACCCGGTCGCTTTCACCTTCCCTGGAGGCAAGCGGCAGAAGCAGGGTCTCGATATCGACGTCGCGCGCGTCGGCGGTGCGGCCCTTGGCCGAAAGCACGAGCGGCACGCGGTGCGTCATGACCTGGCCGGTGATGCGTTGCGTCTTTGCTGCCTGGCTGCCGAGCCACAGCATGCCGAATTGCCGGCCGCGCAGCTCCTGGCCGAAGAGGGCGCAGACCTGGGTTCCCGCCAGGCGAAACGAGATGCCGGCATTGCGGTCGCGCTCGAGGATGAACAGGTTCGGCAGCAGCGTTCTGATATCCGCGGGTTCAAGCTCGTCGCGGCGGGGAAGCTCGCGCTTCCCGCGAATGGTGTTCCAGTATCGGAAAAGCTCCGTCGTCGTATTGCTGCGCATCGCGTCGTTCATTCCATTTCCGCGGGCCTTCGTGTCCCGGTTCGAGACAGCTTCGGCCGTGCATTTCGGTTCTGAGGTCCAGGGAGCGAAAATCGTGCCAGCCGGGAATTAAGGTTAACAAACGGTTTCCGTTGCAGTGCGCCGCTGCAACTGGCAGAGGAAGGCATCACTTTACGAAGCGTTGCCTTCGGCACTTGAACTGGAGCTCGGATTTGAGCTTGGCGACCGTTCAGTTTTTGCTGGACGGTCTTTTTTTGTTTGCTTATGGCTGGTCGCCCCAATCCAGTCCCATTTCCGGCGATGCCATGCCATCGCCGCGATCACGCGGGATTGTGCGGGTGCAGTAGGGAAGAGAGCAGCAACCATGGAACGAGATCAGACGGCGATGCCATCGGAAGCAGAGCGCGAAGGCGCCGCGAACCCGGCGCGCGAGCCCGCCTTCAATCTGCCGGCGGGGCTGACCTTCATCCTGCTGTTTCTCATCGCGATCCACGTTCTGCGGACCTACATCCTGTCGCCGGCCATCGATCAGGAGATCATCTTCAATTTTGCGTTTCTGCCGGCGCGCTACGATCATCCGCTGGCAGAGCAGGGTCTCGCCTGGCTCTGGAGCCCCGTCACCTATTCGTTCCTGCACGGAAGCTGGGAGCACCTGATCTTCAACATCTTCTGGATGGTGGCCTTCGGTGCGCCGGTCGTGCGGCGGATCGGCATGGGGCGGCTCGCCATCTTCTGGTGCCTGTCGGCGGCGGCTGCCGTCGCATTGCATACGGCGTTTCACTGGGGGGAGATGATCGTCGTCGTCGGCGCGTCCGGCGTCGTATCCGGTTTCATGGGGGCGGCAGCGCGCTTCGTCTTCTCGCCGAGCGGGCGCATCAGCCGGCAGTTCGCCCACCTTAATCGCCGGCTCGACGTTGGCGAGGCACTGGCCAACCGGTCCGTCGTCGTCTTCGCGGGGATCTGGTTCCTGACCAATTTCCTGATCGGTCTTGGCATGTTCACTCCAGGCGGGGCAGGCAGCGTCGCCTGGGAAGCGCATATCGGCGGGTTCCTCTTCGGCTTTCTGCTCTTCAGCCTCTTCGATCCGCGCGACTGACGACACGAAAGATCAGCGGACGGCGCTTGTGAGCGCTTGATTTCCTCAAGGCGCTGGCGCACCATTTGCTACGGTCGCCAGTCGTCGAGAGGCGAGGCGACCCGTGTAGGCCGGGTATCGAATGCCATCAGCGTCTGAGGAGCACGCGGAAGGTTTTCGCAAGCGGCCAGGGTACAGGTTCCATCGCCCGACCGTACCGCACGAGAGATGGCTGGACCTTTCCCTGCCGACCCGGTGTTGTCGCAACGGGAGATGTGCGCATGTCAGTAAAAGCCATACTCGATGAAAAGGGCCGCAACGTCGTATCGGTCGGCCCTCAGATGACAGTCCAACAGGCTGCAATCCTCTTGCGTGACAATCATATCGGTGCGGTCGTCATCCTCGACGCGGACGATCAGATCGCAGGCATCCTCACCGAGCGCGACATCGTCGCAGCGATTGCCAAGCAGGGTGCGACCTGTCTCGAGCGTCCTGTCGCGGCCGTCATGTGGCAGAATGTCTATTGCTGCACCGAGGATATGTCGGTCCAGACCCTGATGGAAATGATGAGCAAGCTCAGGGCCCGCCACCTGCCGGTGGAAAGAAATGGCCAGCTCGCCGGCATCGTCTCGATCGGCGACGTGATCAAGCACCACATCCGTGCGATCGAGCACGAGACCGAGCAGATCAAGGCCTATATCGCCGGCTGACGGGAACGGGCGGCCTGATGCCGCCCTCTTGTTCTGGTGTCCCCGGCTCCACGGCCGAAGGCGTCCGTGCCCAGCCTGGCTGAACGGCCAGACAGCGCGTGCGTGCCGCTCCAGCCGCGATCTTGCGTCGCGACGCTTCACGGAGTGCTTGGGAAGACAGGGCTGACCCGGTGCCCCGGCGCCCGCGTCAGCGCACGAGCGCCTCCTGCATGCGTCGGATCTCCACCAGCCTGGCCTTGGCTTCGAGATAACCGCGGTCGATGGCTTCGCCGGCCCGGTGAAACTCCGAAAGGCCGATGTCGTTGAGCTTCGGGTGCAGCGCCAGATCCGGCGGATCGCCGGCGAGCCGTGCGCGGGAAATGCGGTCCTGGATGATGTTAAACGCCTGGACCATGACGCTGGTCATGCCGAGGCGAGAATGGTGCGGCGGTTCTTTCGCCGGGTTGTCCACCGATTCTGCGCCGGCGCTGTGCTTGACGACGGCGGAGCGGCCGTAGAGGTCGTAGTTGAGGTTCACGGCGACGACGAGTTGCTGCTCGTGGGCGCGGCAGACCGAGACCGGAACCGGATTGACGAGCGCGCCGTCGATCAGCGTGCGTCCGTTCGCCTTGATCGGCTCGAAGATGCCGGGCAGGGCATAGGAGGCGCGGATCGCGGTGATCAGCGAGCCCTTTTCGAGCCAGACCTCATGACCGCTGTGGACTTCGGTCGCCACGGCAATGAAGGGCCTGTCGAGACCCTCGATGCTGAGACCTTCCAGATGTTCCTGCATGCGCTTGGTGAGCCGCAGGCCGCCGAAGAGACCGGCGCCGCCGATGGCGAAATCGAGCAGTCCGGCGATCCGGCGAACGGTAAGCGAGCGGGCGAAGGCTTCCAGTTCGTCGAGCTTGCCGGCCAGGTAGCAGCCGCCGACCAGCGCGCCGATCGACGTGCCCGCGATCATGCCCACTTCGATGCCTTCTTCGTCGAGGGCACGCAGCACGCCGATATGGGCCCAGCCGCGGGCAGCGCCGCCACCAAGCGCGATCGCGATCTTTGGTTTTTGCGGAGGTGTCGCCGGTTCTGGTGGTGTTGTCGAAATCGATGCCCCGTCCGGGCCGGAGAGATCGGTAATCTGGTTGCTACGCGTAAACGTCCAGTTCAACATCCGGCACCTCCAACACAGCCGAATACTCCGCAGCGCGACACGTCGATGAGAATGCGCGAAGGTCGCTGTGGCAGTTCACCATTGACTTAACTTACTCAAGAATCGGACTCGACCCTGGAGGTACGCAAATTCTGATGCGCGCGTCTTGGTAAGGCTCCGCCAAGTCGGCGCCGGTGCCGGCCTGTTCCTGTCCATTGCTGAAAGGCTGGCACCGTTTTCTAAGGTATATCATCGATCCCGCCGACGATTGCGGCACGACCGATAAACATTGGATACAGTTTGCAATACAGTTGGCACCGAGACCGGTCCGATTGCGCCGCATCCTTGCTTAAGGATTAGGCGCCCGGTTGGTTTCCAAAGAATAAATATAGCATGTACCCGCGCCAAAAAGATGCGCGATGCTTAATTTTTGTCGTAGATCTCGGCGGGATCGAAGTGCCTGTGGTCGTCGGTGATTTTGACGGCGGCCTTGCCGTCCTCGATCCCGACAGTGCGGTAGAAACAGGAACGGCGACCCGTGTGGCAGGTGGCGTCGTGGCCGGCGACCGAGACCTTCAGCCAGATCGCATCCTGGTCGCAATCGGTGCGGATTTCCTTGACCGTCTGCAGGTTGCCCGAGCTTTCGCCCTTCTTCCAGAGGCTCTTGCGCGAGCGGCTGTAGTAGTGAGCCACGCCGGTCTCGATCGTGAGAGCCAGGGCCTCGGCATTCATGTGGGCGACCATCAGCAGTTCGCCATCCCGCGCGTCGGTGATGACGGCGGTGATCAACCCCTTTTCATCGAAGCGCGGCGTGAAGGCCGGACCGGTTTCCAGTTCGGCCTTGTTCTGGGAGGGAGCGTCGAAGGTGAGCGTCATGGAAAGGCTCCGTCTGTCGGAGCCTTACTTGAAGCCCCTGATCATCGTCATGAACCGGGCCTGCTCGGCCGGCTCCGTCTGGAACGTACCCGTAAATGTGGTCGTCAGCGTTGTCGAGCCTTGCTTCTGCACGCCGCGCATCGCCATGCACATGTGCTCGGCTTCGATCATCACGGCAACGCCGCGCGGGGCAAGTGACTCGTCGATCGCCCTGGCGATCTGCGCCGTCATCGATTCCTGCGTCTGCAGCCGGCGGCCGTAGATATCGACCACGCGGGCGATCTTCGACAGGCCGAGCACACGGCCGTTCGGCAGATAGGCGACATGCGCCCTGCCGATGATCGGCACCATATGATGTTCGCAATGCGAATAGAACGGGATGTCCTTGACGAGCACCATGTCGTCGTAGCCGGCGACCTCTTCGAAGGTTCGGCCAAGCACGTCTTCCGGGGCAAGGTCATAACCGCTGAAAAGCTCGCGATAGGACTTGGCCACGCGCGCCGGCGTATCCTTCAGGCCTTCGCGCTCCGGGTCCTCGCCGGCCCAGCGCAGGAGAACGCGCACGGCTTCCTCGGCTTCCTTCTGGGTCGGGCGGCTGCTCGCATCGTCGAGCACAGGAAAATTCTTCACTATGGCATCCATAATGGCCTCTTTGAGCAATACGGGATTGCTTGACGTTTTATCTTTCGGACAACTCGCCACTGGCCATTCGCCTAACCCTGCAGGCTTGGGTTCCGTTGGCGGGCTCCGGGGCTTTCCGGTCCTGGCTTAGCAGTGCACTGGACCTTCCGGCACGGTTTCCCAAACAACAGGCGACATTGTTCCTCTTGCGGAACTGTCGCCCCAACACGACATAGCATATAGTATGGTGCCACAGAGATGAAAGAGGCGGAGCGTGTCGCGTCGTGCTTTTTTCCCGTCTACCGGAGAAAATCATGCGTCGATCACTCAAAACCGCGAAAAATCAGTCGGATCGCGTCAAATGATGGATGACATCTACAATAGCCGAATTCTCGAATTTGCCGGCAATATTCCGCGTATCGGAACGCTCGGCGATGCCGATGCGGACGCCACGGCGCATTCGAAGCTTTGCGGATCCAAGGTGCATATCTGGCTGAAGATGGACGGCGATGTGGTCACCGATTTTGCCCATGACGTGAAGGCCTGCGCGCTCGGCCAGGCGTCGTCCTCGATCATGGCGCGCCATGTCGTCGGCGCCGCCGCGGACGAAATCCGCCAGGCGCGCGAAGAGATGCTGTCCATGTTGAAGGCGGACGGCGAGGGCCCTTCGGGCCGATTCGAGGACATGCGCTTCCTGCGTCCGGTGAAGGATTACAAGGCGCGCCACGCCTCGACGATGTTGACCTTCGACGCCGTCGTCGATGCCATCGAGCAGATCGAGGCCAAGCGACTGCTCGCGGCCGTCTGAGATGTGCGGCGAACCGGATTGCCGGCATGCGGAGCACGGGAAGGCGGTTCCGGCAGCCCGTGGCCGGAACTGGAGCGGTCCTTTTCGCAAGACACCGGGGCGGCTTGTCGGCATGGCGCTGATCCGCGCCTATCAGCTGACGCTTTCGAGCTTCATCGGCAATTCGTGCCGGCACCTGCCGACCTGCTCGGAGTATGGCTACGAGGCCATCGCCCGCCATGGATTCTGGGCCGGAGGCTGGATGACGCTGTTTCGCGTGGCCCGGTGCGGGCCGGGCGGAACGCACGGTTTCGACCCGGTGCCCGAGCGGCTCGAACCGCGCCTCGTATGGTACGCGCCGTGGCGCTTTTGGCGGCCGCGGCCGAAGGTTGGATGATCGCCATGCCCATGCCGATGGAGTACCGTCAGGCTTCCGAAGACTTCGATCGCTTCATCCTCGATGCCCGCGACCTTGCCGGGCTGCAGACGACGAACCAGGCCTATACGATGGTGCAGGCCGTGCTGCAGACGTTTCGTCGGCGACTGGACATCGAGGACGCCATCCTGTTTGCCGACGTCCTGCCGCCTGTCGTCAGGGCGATCTTCGTCGCGGAATGGGACCTTGAAGAGCCGAGGCTTCCGTTTTCGGGGCGGATCGCCATGACCCGCGAGGTGCAGGCGCTGCGCCCGGATCACAACATTTCTCCTGACAGCGCCATTGCAGATGTCGCCGGTGCCTTGCGCCGCAACATCGACGAGGCGAAACTCGATCGGGTTCTCGCCCGGTTGCCGGCAGGTGCTGCCGATTTCTGGCGCGCCTGACCGGGGATAGATGAACAGCTACGTCGCCTTGCTCTATAGTATTGTTCTCGGACCGGGGCGCCGTGTTGTCATGGCTGATCTCAAGAAAATGGCGGAAGAGCTCGGCTATAGCGCGCCGCGAACCCTGGTTGCGACCGGCAATCTCGTCTTCGCGACCGGACAAACGTCCGCCCGCGACCTCGAATCGCCGCTAGAGGAGGCCTTCTCCCGGACATTCGGCCGGCATGTCGACATTATCGTCCGGTCCGGCGCCGGCTGGCAGACGCTGGAGGCGTCCAACCCCTTCCATGACGAGGGCGAGGCCGACGCGACCCAAGTTCATGTCCGGGTGATGCGCGATCCGCTCGACGAGACCGCGCTCGACGGGCTGCGGCGCTACTGCACGGCCGGCGAACGCCTTGCCATCGTCAATGGCGATCTCTGGATACATTTCCCAGGCAAGGCGAGCGAATCGAAGCTGCTCGGCGCCATCACCACCAAGCGCCTCGGCGTCGGGACGTTCCGCAACTGGAACACGGTGAAGGGATTAGCCGAGATGCTGCGCAGCTAGTTTCCAGCGCAGCCTTCGCCTTTACTCACTTTCGAAAACCCTTTATCAGGCTACGGCGTGTTTCCCTGGGTCGCTTCGGCTGAGGGGCATGCAGCAATCCAAAGCACTACAGCGGCCTTTGCGCGTCTGACGGATGCGACGCTGTATCGTCAATTCACCGGTTATTTCCGGTCAACCATACCACCCGCATTCGTTGGCGGGACTGGATAGGAGATCATCATGTCGAATCCTGTTTCCCTTACATTTCCTGATGGCTCGGTGCGCGAATATCCCTTCGGTACGACCGGACGGGACGTGGCAGAATCGATTTCGAAGTCGCTCGCCAAGAAGGCGGTCGCGATTGCGCTCGACGACGAGCTGCGCGATCTGTCCGATCCGGTGACCAGTGGCCGGCTCGAGATCGTCGTTCGCGACGACAAGCGTTCGCTCGAGCTGATCCGCCACGATGCCGCGCACGTGATGGCTGAGGCCGTACAGGAACTGTGGCCGGGAACGCAGGTGACCATCGGTCCGGTCATCGACAACGGCTTCTACTACGACTTCGCCAAGAACGAGCCCTTCACGCCTGACGACCTGCCGCTCATTGAAAAGCGGATGAAGGAGATCATCGCGCGCAACAAGCCTTTCACCAAGGAAGTCTGGTCGCGCGAAAAGGCCCGCCAGATCTTTGCCGAGAAGGGCGAGGCCTACAAGGTCGAGCTCGTCGACGCGATCCCCGAGGGGCAGGATCTCAAGATCTACTATCAGGGCGATTGGTTCGACCTCTGCCGCGGCCCGCACCTGGCCTCGACCGGCCAGATCGGCACGGCCTTCAAGCTGATGAAGGTGGCCGGCGCCTATTGGCGCGGCGACAGCAACAACGCCATGCTGACCCGCATCTACGGCACGGCCTGGCACACCCAGGAAGAGCTCGACCAGTACCTGCACGTACTCGCCGAAGCCGAAAAGCGCGACCATCGCCGCCTTGGCCGCGAAATGGACCTGTTCCATTTCCAGGAAGAAGGCCCCGGCGTCGTCTTCTGGCACGGCAAGGGCTGGCGCATGTTCCAGACGCTGGTCGCCTATATGCGCCGCCGGCTCGCCAACACCTACCAGGAAGTCAACGCGCCGCAGGTGCTCGACAAGTCGCTCTGGGAAACCTCGGGTCACTGGGGCTGGTATCGCGACAACATGTTCAAGGTGACGGTCGCCGGCGATGAGACCGACGACGAGCGCATCTTCGCGCTGAAGCCGATGAACTGCCCGGGCCACATCCAGATCTTCAAGCACGGCCTGAAATCCTACCGCGAGCTGCCGGTGCGTCTCGCCGAATTCGGCAACGTCCACCGCTATGAGCCGTCGGGCGCCCTGCATGGCCTGATGCGCGTGCGCGGCTTCACCCAGGACGACGCGCACGTCTTCTGCACCGACGAGCAGATGGCAGAGGAATGCCTGCGCATCAACGACCTCATCCTCTCGGTCTACGAGGACTTCGGCTTCAAGGAAGTCGTAGTCAAACTTTCCACCCGCCCAGACAAGCGCGTCGGTTCCGACGAGCTCTGGGATCGCGCCGAGAGCGTGATGACGGATGTGTTGAAGACGATCGAGGCGCAGTCGGAAGGCCGCATCAAGACCGGCATCCTGCCGGGCGAGGGTGCCTTCTACGGTCCGAAGTTCGAGTACACGCTGAAGGACGCGATCGGTCGCGAATGGCAGTGCGGCACGACCCAGGTCGACTTCAACCTGCCGGAGCGTTTCGGTGCCTTCTACATCGACAAGGAATCCGAAAAGCGCCAGCCGGTGATGATCCACCGCGCGATCTGCGGCTCGATGGAACGCTTCCTCGGCATCCTGATCGAGAACTTCGCCGGCCACATGCCGCTCTGGGTTTCGCCGCTGCAGGTCGTCGTCGCGACGATCACCTCGGAAGCCGACGACTACGGTCGCGAGGTTGCCGAGCTCCTGCGTGATGCAGGGCTGACTGTCGAGACCGACTTCCGCAACGAGAAGATCAACTACAAGGTCCGCGAACATTCGGTCACGAAGGTTCCGGTCATCGTGGTCTGCGGCAAGCGCGAAGCCGAAGAACGCTCGGTCAACATCCGCCGTCTGGGCTCGCAGGCCCAGACCGCCATGTCGCTCGACGAAGCGATCGCTTCGCTTTCGCTCGAAGCCATGGCGCCGGATCTCAAGCGCAAGGCAGAAAAGAAAGCTCGGGGTTGAGACCCCGAGCACTTGCTTTGTCAGCAAACTGTCATATTAGCGGAATATCCGGATAAGATCGTATCCATCGGAGATTTCCGTGCAGTTCAAAGAGCTGTCCTACGCCAATGAGAACGACCGGCGCCTGAAGCGCTGGTTCATTCGCTCCATGGAAGGCCTGTCGGGCCGCAACCGCTATGCTAAACTGTATACGCGCTGGCGGTCCGACATCGTCGGCAAGAGCGAGCGCGTCTTCGGAGAGATGCTGCAGCTCATCGATGTGACGCTGCAGACAAAAGGCGAGTGGCCGCCGCGGAACCTGCCTGATACGCCGATCGTCATCATCGCCAATCATCCTTTCGGCATCGGCGACGGCATCGCCGTCCTGGCGCTGGCCGAACAGCTCGGCCGCCCCTTCCGCGTACTCATCAACAACGAGCTCTTGAAGGTGCCGGAAATGGCGCCTTACTCCTTGCCGGTGTCCTTCGAGGAAACCAAGGAGGCGCTGGCGGTCAACATGGCGACGCGCCATGAAGCCCTGCGCCTGCTGAAGGAAGGCGTGACGATCGTCATCTTCCCGGCCGGTGGCGTGGCGACGGCGCCGAAGGGCTTTGGCCGCGCCGAGGACCTGCCATGGAAGATCTTCCCGGCCAAGCTGATCCAGGCGGCAAGGGCGAGCGTGATCCCGATCTACTTCGAAGGGCAGAACGGACCCTTCTTCCACCTGGCGAGCAAGATTTCACTGACGCTGAGATTGTCGCTCTTGATCCGCGAGTTCCGGCGCCTATCGGGAACGACGATCGCGGCGCGCGTCGGCAAAGTACTCACGCCCGAGGATCTTGGCGCCTGCGGCGATCGCAAGGATCTGCTCGCACGCATCTATGACGCGGTCTTTTCCATGGCGCCGCCGCGTCGGCGGTTCCTGCGGCGGGCGAGCTGACGTAACGTCAGTTGCTTGCCGCAACGTCGGACTTAGTCCTGTGCTTCCGAGACGACGCTTCCATTGCTGTTCGCACTGTTGCCGCCACTGCTGAGCAACACTTCTACGTCCATGTTGACGCCGGCCTTCACGGTGAAGTCGCGCTCGTAGATCTTGTCCTTGTAGCGCGCCACCGCGGAATAGCTGCCTTCGAGCAGAACCTGCGTCGGGAACGCGCCGTTCGCTTCGCTCACCGTGTCGCCTGCGGAGGTGAGGATCGTCCAGGCGGTGTTGGCGATCGCTTCGCCGCCCGGCTCAGAGACCAGCTTGAGCGTAAGCTTCGCTGCGCGGTGCTGCATGGTCGCTTCCGTCAGCTTGCCGGCCTCGACCTGGATGTCTGCAGCGGTCGAGGCGTTGGTCGTGCCGCCATAGCTGGAGGTCACGTGATACGTTCCGGCGCCCAGCCGCACCACAGTGTTCGGTTTGACGTCCTCGATAATGAGCGCCCGTTCGCCATCGCTCTTGGTGTCGGCGGAATAGACGTCGAAGCTCAGCTCTGCCGGCGGGATGCGAACGTCACTGCCGGAAACGGCATTGAGCTTCATGCCCCCGGCATCAAGTACCAGTATCTGCTTGTCGAGCGCGCCTTGCTCCGGCACACGGATCTTGCGCGTTGCCGAGGCACGTCCGAAGGATACGTTGACGAAATATTCGCCGGGCACGAGGTTGAAGGCTGTCGAGCCACCCTCCGATGTCGCAAGCAGCGGCAGCTTGCCATCGCTTCCGGGGATCGGGCTGAACACGCGCCAGGTGAGCCCGGCTTCGACCGGTCCGCCTTTTTCGGTCAGCAGCGCCTCGAGCTTGATATCTTTCAGCGTACCGTCCGCAAGCGGATCTGTTGTCATCGGGCTGAAGCCCGTCAGCTTCGGCATCTTGCGTGGCCCGGCGATCGAGGGGAAACTTTCGAAGGCTTGGGTCGCATCCTCGGCGAACACATTTCCCGTCGCGGTGCCGGCGATAAGGATCGCAAGACCGGCCTTGAGGAAAATACGAGAGAACGCACGCATGAGAACAGTTGACTTCCTGACTGAGTGACTCCACTTGGGACGCCGATATGGCATTTTCGTGGCTGCCTGTGGGGCGGCAAATTAGTGGAATTCATCTGACATGAAAACCGAAATTAAGCTGGTCGATTACCTGACCTCCCGTCGCTCCATCCCCGCCTTCCAGATGGGGGAACCCGGTCCCGGCAGGGCCGAGGTCGAGGAGATGCTGAAGCTTGCCTCGCGCGTGCCGGATCACGGCAAGCTCGCGCCCTGGCGCTTCATCGTCTATCGCGGCGAGGAGCGGGTGCGCATCAGCGCCGCGTTGAAGGCGATGGCGCTGGAAGTGAAGCCCGACCTTTCCGAAGAAATGATCAAGGTCGAGGAAACTCGCCTGTCACGCGCGCCTGTCGTTGTCGCCGTCGTCAGCACGGCCGCGCCGCACTTCAAGATCCCGGAATGGGAGCAACTGATGTCTGCCGGTGCCGTCTGCCTTAACCTGCTGATGGCCGCCAACGCTCTCGGCTACGCCTCCAACTGGCTGACCGAGTGGTATGCTTTCGACGAGCGGGCCTATCCGCTGCTGGGTGTGAAGCCCGGTGAGAAGATTGCCGGCTTCATCCATATCGGCACCGCAATGGTGCCGCCGACGGAGCGGCCGCGGCCGGAACTGGCCGAAATCGTCACCTGGGTGGGCGAGGGAGCCTGATGTTCTACGATACCGCCTCGAACAGTCACGGCCTGCCGCATGACCCCTTCAAGGCGATCGTATCACCGCGGCCGATCGGCTGGATCGGTACGCGGTCGGCCGAAGGCGCGCTGAACCTGGCGCCCTATTCCTTCTTCAACGCCATCAGCGACCGGCCGAAGCTCGTGATGTTTTCGTCGAGCGGCTACAAGGATTCGGTCCGCAACATCGAGGCGACCGGCGAATTCACGGCGAGCTTCGCCAGCCGCGATCTCGCCGCCGCCGTGAACGCGACGTCGATCCCGGCGCCGCACGGCGAGAGCGAGTTCGAGATTGCAGGATTGACGCCGGTCGACGGCGCGCTGGTGAAGGCGCCTTTCGTCGCCGAGGCCTATGCCGCGCTCGAATGCCGGATGACCGAAATGTTCCAGCCGAAGGATCTGGATGGCGCACCGTCCGACAACTACGTCGTCATCGGCCAGGTCGTCGGCATCCATATCCGCGAGGAAGCGATCCGCGACGGCCGTTTCGATATGGCGACGGTCAAGCCGCTCGCCCGCCTCGGCTACATGGATTACTGCGACGGCGGCGACGTCTTCCAGATGACCCGTCCGACGCGTTGACGGGTGCAGGCAGGCTGCGCGTCATTCGCTGCTGGCGATGATGGCCTGTTCGAGCGAGCGGCAGACGACCGAGGCGAAGCCGTCGTTCCTGCTTTGCGACAGCGCCCAGCGCGTGGCCGCCGCATCGGCGGTGGCCGGCAGTACTTCAAAAGCGGGCACGCCCGCCTCGTGCGCCCTCAGCACCACATTTGCCCGGCCGACGAGCACGGGCGCTGCCACACCCTGGTGCGGAGCACGTGCGGGCTCCTTGCAGCCGACCGCCCTTGCCAGCACTCGTCCGTCGAAGATCAGCCCTTCCAGCCGCTGCGACGCTTCCGCCAGCCTGTGCGGCGACAGCAGGCCCTCGGGCGCGCTGCCGTATTCGGCGTAGATCCTGGTGCGATTGGTGGCGATGCCGGTCCTTGCTTCAGCGACCCCCAACATCACGTCGAGCTTCTGTATGTCCGCGCGGCTGCGGCATCCGGAAAGCACGACGCCATCGATGCCCGCAGCAAGCAAACGGCATAACCCGTCCTCGTCCGGCTGCTCGGCCGCCTCCACGCGCGCAAGCATCGCAAAATCGCGTCCTTCCAGGCGGGCGAGGCTCGCAAGTGTTTCGTCGCTACAGCCGGCATTGAGGATGAGGCCGGCCAGGGTGTCGAGAACGGTCACGTCCAGGGTCGGTGCTGTGCCGTCGACAAGGAGCAGCGGCCTTATGGTTTGGGGGTGGTTAACAGACATGGTGAACCAATCTTAAACCTTTGCGCGCTAGGCTCTGAACATCGGTGGCAGTGGCGTGGTCTAGTGGGGCGTAGGTGATCATACAAGCATTTCTTCGCTGGGTGGAAACGGCGAGAACCGGCGAGCGCATGCGCGCCGCCAGCGCGCTTGCCCGCGCCTATGTCGACGCCCAGTTGAATGGGCTTGATCGTCGCGCCGCCGAAATGGCCATGACATTCCTGCTGGATGACCCGTCGCCGAAGGTTCGCCATGCGCTGGCCGAGGCGCTTTGCGGCTGTTCGTCCGTGCCGCGCGCCATCATTCTTGGTCTCGCCGCGGACCAGCCCGAAATCGCCTATCTCATCGTCTCGCATTCGCCTGTGCTCACCGACGGCGACCTGGTCGATCTCGCCGCGCGGGGAACACTCGAGACCCGGGCACTGATTGCGGCACGCGGTTTCGTCTCGCGTGCGGTCGCCGCCGCGATCGCCGAAATCGGCGATGAAGACGAAATGCTGATCCTCTTGGAAAATCCCGGCGCTCACCTGTCACGCCGTTCGCTGAAGCGTATTGCCGAGCGTCTTGGGCATTCCGCGGCGGTCCGCGACCTGCTTCTGGCGCGCAGCGACTTGCCGGGCGAGGCGCGCCACGCGCTTGTCGAAGAGGTCGGGGCGGCGCTTGCCGCCTTCGGCCTCGTGCAGGTGACGATTGGAGAAGCCCGCGTGCGGCGGGTCACCCGTGACGCCTGCGATACGGCCGCCTTGGGCATGGTCGGAGCGATGGCGGTCGATGAACTGCCTGACCTCGTCACGCATCTGCGCGAGACCGGCCGGCTGACGCCCGCCTTCCTGCTGCATGCGCTCGTGACCGGCCGCGCCGAGTTCTTCTCGGCCGTGATCGTCGATCTCTCGGGCGTCGGCGAAAAGCGCGTGCGCTCCATCCTGTCCGGGGGGCGCATTCACTCCATCCGGGCGTTGTTCGAAAGCGCAGGGCTCGGCCGCGATGTCAGCGAGACCTTTGCGACGGCCGTGCTTCTGTGGCGCCAGGACGGGGCGGGGGCGACTGACGGCCACGCGACGGTTTCGGCCGAACTGCTTGCGCGCCTGCGGTGCAGAGGGGCGATGTCTCCGGCCGACGCCGCCATGATCGATCTGCTCGAGCGCCTGGCATTTGCCGAGGAGCGCCAGTCCGCCCGCGACTACGCGGAACTTGCGGCACGCCAGGCCGCCTGAGCGCGCGCTGGCAAGTGGCCGCAGCCCGGATATCCGAATCTCACACGACCGCGAAGCCCTTGCGGCACGGCTCGTTCAACACCAGCGTTTCCGACGACAAGGCGCGGCGCGTGCGCGTGGCAGCCGAGTTCCGCCGATGAGGCCGTCGTCGCCTCGGCGGACGGCCCGGTTTTCCGCTGGCCTCGTTTGAGGCATGCTGACGCGTCAGTCGGTAAAGCGGCGCGCGACCCAGGAATAGCCATCTTCGACGTAGCGCACCGGCTTGGTGACGATGGTCTTGAGCTTTTCCCGATCGGGGATCGCACCCGACAGGAAAGCCAGCGTGCGTTTCGGCAATCCTTGCTCGGGTTCCGGCCCTGTCGCCTGGTCGGGCAGCGTCTGGTTCTGCTGGGAGCCCGGTGGCGGTGTAGGGATCTCCGCGACGCTCGGGCTCGAGGTCTCGCAAACCGCGACGACGACCGGATAGTTCGCATTGGAGAACTTTGGCAATTGCGCGTTCGAATCCGTGTCGCACTGCGCGATCGATGGCCAACTGCCGTTGACCGTCGAGATGTACTGGCATTGGCTGACGTCGTGGTCGCAGCCGAGAATGGTCATGACTATCAGCGCCGCTTGCATCGGGTTTCCATCGTCTTTTGAGGTTGTGGCCGATCAACCTATGCCTGCATGATTCTCCTCGAAATAGGGCAATGTTGCCGGTGGCGCGGAACAATTTGTTTCAGCCTGTTAGGCGGATTGATGGGGCGGCACGCGCGCCTGCGTCATTTGACGTATTGGTCTGGCCGTGCGCGGGCGGTAGTTTGAGGCAAAGCCATGCCTCAAGGAAAAGGAGGAACCGATTGCCTGTCGTAACCATCGCCCTGGAGACGCCGCGCCAAGCCCAGGTCGCGCGTCTGCTGGAACTCTCCGACGCCTATGCCGCTTCGCTCTATCCCGCCGAAAGCAATCACATGGTCGATCTGCCGACCCTGGAAAAGCAGGAGGTGTCGTTCTTCGTCGCCAGGCGTGATGGCGATGTCGTCGGTTGCTGCGCGCTGGTGGATGCGGGTGACGGAACGGCGGAAATCAAGCGCATGTTCGTCGATCCGGAAGCGAGGGGGCTGCGGGTCGGAAAGCTGCTGTTGCAGGCGCTGGAGGCGCGCGCGACACAACTCGGATTGGCGGCAATCCGCCTCGAAACCGGTATCTACCAGCCCGAGGCGATCGGCCTTTACAATGCTGCGGGATATGCCGAACGGCCGCCTTTCGCAGATTACCAGCCGGACCCGCTCAGTCTTTTCATGGAAAAGACCGTTCGCGCGGCTGCCTGAGCCGGGCCAGCCGGCAAGCTCCGTAAACGGAAACGGCAGCCTTTGGGCCGCCGCTTTTGTTCGAACGTTCGCAGGCGTGACGGCGGGCGGAAAGCCGCCCTGCTCGTCGCTCAGGCTCAGATATCAAGGTTTTCCGCGAAGACCGCGCGCTCCTGGATGAAGCGGAAGCGCGCGTCGGCCTTCGTGCCCATCAGGTTGTCCACCGCCTCGCGCGTGCCCTCGAAATCGACGTCGTCGATCTCGACCTTCAGCAGCGTGCGGAACTTCGGGTCCATCGTCGTTTCCTTGAGCTGCGCCGGCAGCATCTCGCCGAGACCCTTGAACCGGCCGATCTCGACCTTGCCACGACCGGCAAACTCGGTCCGCATGAGCTCTTCGCGATGCGCGTCGTCGCGGGCATAGAGCGTCTTTGAGCCCTGGCTGATGCGATAGAGCGGGGGAACGGCGAGATAGAGATGGCCGCCGCGGATCAGTTCGGGCATCTCCTGGTAGAAGAACGTGATCAGCAGCGAAGCGATATGCGCGCCGTCGACGTCGGCGTCGGTCATGACGACGATGCGTTCGTAGCGCAGATCCTCTTCGCGGTACTTGCTGCGGGTGCCGCAGCCGAGCGCCTGGATCAGGTCGGCGATCTGCTGGTTGGCGCCGAGCTTTTCCCGGCCCGCACTCGCGACGTTGAGGATCTTGCCGCGCAAGGGAAGGATCGCCTGGTTGGCGCGGTTGCGCGCCTGCTTGGCCGAGCCGCCTGCCGAGTCCCCTTCGACGATGAAGAGTTCGGCGCCCTCGGCGGTGTTCTGCGAGCAGTCGGCAAGCTTGCCGGGCAGCCGCAGCTTGCGCACGGCGGTCTTGCGGTTGACTTCCTTTTCTTTGCGCCGGCGCACGCGTTCTTCGGCGCGCTCGACCACCCAGTCGAGCAGCTTGTCGGCCTCTACCGGGTTATCGGTGAGGTAATGGTCGAAGGGGTCGCGCAGCGCGTTTTCGACAATCCGCTGGGCCTCGACCGTCGCAAGCTTGTCCTTCGTCTGGCCGACGAATTCGGGCTCGCGGATGAAGACCGAGAGCATGCCGGCTGCCGAGATCATCACGTCGTCCGTGGTGATGATCGCCGCGCGCTTGTTCTGCTTCAGTTCGGCGTAGTTCTTCAGGCCCTTCGTCAGCGCGATGCGGAAACCCGCCTCGTGCGTGCCGCCTTCGGGCGTCGGGATGGTATTGCAGTAGGAGTGGACCTGCTGGTCGCCGCCGTACCAGGTGACCGCCCATTCGAGCGAGCCATGGCCATTGGCCTTCTCCGACTTGCCGGCGAAGATTTCGCGGGTGACGGTGAACTCCTTGCCGAGCGTTGCGGCGAGATAATCCTTGAGGCCGCCCGGGAAGTGGAAGACGGCTCTGTCCGGGATCTCCGAGCCTTCCTGCAGCAACGACGGATCGCAGGACCAGCGGATTTCGACGCCGCCGAAGAGGTAGGCCTTGGAGCGCGCCATGCGGAACAGCCGGCCGGGCTCGAAATGCGCATGCGGCCCGAAAATGTCCGGGTCCGGATGGAAGCGAACGCGGGTGCCGCGACGGTTGTGCACGTCGCCGAGCTCCTCAAGCCCGCCCTGCGGAATGCCGCGGGAGAAGCGCTGGCGGTAGAGCTTGCGGTTGCGGGCGACCTCGACTTCGAGCGCATCGGAAAGCGCGTTGACGACCGAGACGCCGACGCCGTGCAGGCCGCCCGAGGTCTCGTAGGCCTTGCCGTCGAACTTGCCGCCGGCATGAAGTACGGTCATGACGACTTCGAGCGTCGACTTGCCCGGGAATTTTGGATGGTTCTCGACCGGGATGCCGCGACCGTTGTCGGTGACGGTCAGGAAGCCCTCGGCATCGAGATTGACCTCGATGAAGTTCGCATGGCCGGCGACCGCTTCGTCCATCGAGTTGTCGATGACTTCGGCAAAGAGGTGGTGCAGCGCCTTTTCATCGGTGCCGCCGATATACATGCCCGGGCGACGGCGAACCGGCTCAAGGCCTTCGAGCACCTCGATCGCCGATGCATCGTAATCGCTGCCGTCGCTGCCTTTCGGGGCAGGGCGCGGTTCTTCGCGCGCGACAGGCGCCGCGGGCACGGCCGGCTTGGCGCTCGGCTGTACGGGCTTCGGTTGCTCGGGCATTGAGAAGAGGTCGCTGTTGTCGTCCATGGGGCCGTTCGGATCGTTCCTGTCGTTCGGGAGTGCTTGAGGCCATAGCAAGCCCCAGGCTTTGCCGCCATCCCCCGGCGGTCGAATCACCTGAATTCTGCCAGACTCTCACAGGATACGCGAACAAAAGGAGAATTTTCTGGCGTCGGCCGCCGCCGTTCTTTCCCCGTGCGGCCGTATTGCAGGCCGAAGTGTTGCTTTGGGGAACGGCCAATGGCAAGGCTTGCAGGATAAGAGGGAGCCCGTCATTTGGCCGTGTCCACAACTGTTTTTCCGTTTCGCGCCGGCCTGTTCGCGCTGGCCTTGGCAATCGCCGCTTGGCCGGCGCAGGCTCAGGCACTGAAGCCTTACAAGGACGAGCTGTTCTCCTACGCCAAGGTGCTGGGCGAGGAGGACGGCGGAGACGACCTGACGGTCGATTATCAGGAACTGCGGGATATCAACGAGCGCGACGAAATTCCCGAGCGCCGGGTGAAGCGCGCCTATGTCTCGCTCGGCGTCAAGAGCGAACAGGTCAATGAAACGCTCGATATCGGCGGCCGTGCGCTTGACGTGACGCGCGTCGGTCCTGACCGCGGCGCCGGCTTCTCGGTCATCTTCATTCACGGCCGCGGTGGCGATCGCCGGCTTGGCGCCAACGACTTTTCCTTCGGCGGCAACTTCAACCGGCTGAAGAACCTCGCGGTCGCCAATGGCGGCACCTATTACGCGCCGAGCGTCCGGTCCTTCGATACGGCAGGCGCCAGCGATATCGCGGGGCTGATCCGATACGCGTCCGAACGCTCCGGCGGCCGTCCGGTCGTGCTCGCCTGCGCCTCGATGGGCAGTTTTATCTGCTGGGGCGTGTCGCGCGACGCGTCGGCCGTCGCCGCGCTTTCCGGCCTGATGGTGATGGGAGGCGCGAGCGACCCGGATTTCACGAAAAGCGCCGCCTACCAGGCAAGGCTCCCGATGTTCTTCAGCCATGGCAGCCGGGACAGCGTCTATCCCGCCGATGGTCAAAAGGCGCTCTACCGTTCGCTCAAGGCAAAGGGCTATCCTACGCGTTTCGTGCTCTTCGAAGGCGGCTCCCATGGCACGCCCGTGCGAATGACTGACTGGCGCGATGCCCTGAACTGGATCGGCAGCCGCTGAGATCAGGCCCTGTCGCTCTGCATTTGTTAACCAGCACGGCAATTTCCGGGCAAGGCGCCCGCTCGCGTTTCCACTCTGGAAAGTTGAAGTCGTGATGATACCGGCAACTATGGCTGGGATGGACTTCATGGACGCGCGCACCGAGACACGGCACGTTCCGCTGTGTGTGGATCTGGACGGCACTTTGCTGGCCGCCGATACCCTGTGGGAAGGGGCGGCGATCATCCTGCTGCGCAATCCGCTGATGCTGTTTGCCATGTTGTTCTGGCTTTCGAAGGGCAAGGCACGGCTGAAGCATGAAGTGGCGCTGCGGTCCGACCGCAGGGCGGAAGACTGGCCCTACCGCCAGGCCGTCATCGACCGGCTCGCGCAGGAGAAGAAGACGGGACGCGAGCTGGTGCTGGTCACCGGTGCCGCGCCCTCCGTGGCAAAGGACATTGCCGCGCATGTCGGCATTTTTTCCTCGGTCATGCATTCGACGGACGAACTCAACCTGACGAGCAGCCGCAAGCGTCAGGCGCTGGTCGAACGCTTCGGCGACGGCGCCTTCGACTATATGGGCAACAGCCGCGACGACATCGCTGTCTTCGAGGTGGCGCGCCGCGCGATCGTGGTCTCGCCCGATGCCGCCGCGGAGAAATGGCGCCGCAACCATGACGCCGAACGGCTCGATACGGGCAAGGTGAGTGTGCTCGCGCCGCTGAAATCGATCCGGGTGCATCAATGGGCGAAGAATGTGCTTATCGGCGTGCCGATGATCCTCAATCACGAGGTGCTGCACCTCGATGCGATCGTCAGCGTCGTCATCGCCTTCTTCGCCTTCAGCTTCCTCGCCTCCGCCGTCTACGTCATCAACGATCTCTCGGACCTTGCCAACGATCGCCGCCATGCGAAGAAACGCTTCAGGCCGCTCGCCAGCGGACAGATGTCCGTGCCGACGGCGCTGGTGCTCGCCGGCTGCCTCATCGTCGCATCCATGGCGCTCACCCTTCTCTTGCCCTGGAAATTTGCCGGGGTGCTCGCCTTTTATGCTTGCGCCACGACGGCCTATACCTTCGTGCTGAAACGCAAGCTGCTTGTCGACGTGTTCACGCTCGCCGGTCTTTACACCACCCGCATCGTTGCCGGCGCGGCAGCCACCGGCACGGAACTCTCCTTCTGGCTGGTGTCCTTTGCGATCTTCTTCTTCCTCAGCCTCGCGCTGGTGAAGCGCTATGTCGAGCTGCACGAGTTCGAGGACAAGGACGGCGGCAATGTGCCGGGGCGCGGTTATCTCGCCGTCGATTTCGAGATGGTAGGCCAGGCCGGTGTCGCTTCGGCTTTCACCTCGGCGCTCGTCCTCGCGCTCTACGTGCACAGCAAGGAGCTGCAGGAGATGTACACCACGCCCTGGGCGTTGTGGCCACTCTGCCCGCTGGTGCTTTATATGTTGCTGCGCATCTGGATGCTCGCCCGCCGCGGCATGCTGCATGAGGATCCGGTCGTGTTCATCATGCGCGACTGGCGCAGCCAACTGACCATGCTGATCGGCGCGCTGCTGATCCTTTTTGGAGCCATCGGGCCGCAATGACCCTTGAAGACCATGAAAGCTGGGGCCGCATCGACAATCGCGTGCGGCCTGGAATTTCGCCTGACGACTACGAAGACCGGCTCGGCACGTTGGAACCGCAAGGTTATTTGCCCTTCGGCAACGGTCGCAGCTATGGCGACAGCTGCCACAACGATCAGGGTCATCTGATCGAGAGCCGTCGGCACGGGCGCATCCTGGCGTTTGATCCCGGCACCGGCATGATGACCTGCGAGGCCGGCGTGACGTTGCGCGCGGTGTTGGAGCGGGCGATCGAGCACCGGTTCTTCCTGCCGGTGACGCCCGGCACGGCCTTCGTTACCGTCGGCGGTGCGGTTGCAAACGACGTGCACGGCAAGAACCACCACGCGCGCGGCACCTTCGGCAACCATGTGACGGCTTTCAGGCTGCTGCGCTCGACTGGCGAGCGGCTGACCTGCTCGCCAGTCGAGAATCCGGAGCTTTACGCCGCGACCATCGGCGGCATGGGGCTGACGGGGCTGATCCTCACCGTCGATCTCCGATTGATGAAGGTGCCGTCGCCCCATGTGCAGCAGCACGCGATCCGCTTCGAAAACCTGGACCGATACTTTGCCCTCGTCGACGGCGTCGACGCCGAGCATGAATACTCCGTCGCCTGGATCGACCAGCTCGCCACCGGCGCGCGCATGGGCAGGGGCGTGCTTCTGGCCGGCGACCATGCCGACGGTTCCTGCGAACTGCCCGACATTCCCAAGGGCCTGAAACTCTCGGTGCCGTTTTCGCCGCCGTTCAACCTCTTGAACCGGGCAACGCTCAAGGGCTTCAACGAGTACTATTTCCGCAAGGTGAAGCCGGGAGAGACGGTGACGACCGTTCCCTGGACCTCCTACTTCTATCCGCTCGATGCCATCGGCGCCTGGAACCGGCTCTATGGTCCGCGCGGCCTCTACCAGCATCAGAGCGTCTATCCCGCCGAGAATGCGCCGGAAATTACGGCCAGGCTCATGGAAGCCGCCCGCCAGGCCGGCCATGCGTCGTTCCTGACGATCCTGAAGCGGTTCGGCGACATCGGCTCCCGGGGCATGCTGTCCTTCCCGCGTCCCGGTTTTACTTTGACGCTGGACTTCGCCAATCAAGGTGAACGGACAGTAAAGCTGCTCGATGCGCTCGATCGTATCGTCATCGAGGCCGGCGGTGCGATCAATCCTTACAAGGATGCCCGTATGAGTCCGCAAGTCTTTGAAAAATCATTTCCTTTGTGGAGATTGCTTGAAGCCCAGCGCGACCCGGCGCTCGTTTCAAACTTCTGGAAGCGCACGGCTCTGGCTTTGCCAGAATGAGAATGCAGACAATTTTATTCAATTAAATGCGCAAACTTCACGGAATATCCGTCTCTTGCCCGTAAGTAGATTTTCGGGACTGGGAGTAAAACTATGAAATATATTCCATTCATTCTCTTTACGGTGCTGACCAACGCCGCCGCTCAGCTGATGCTGAAGCAGGGCATGATGACGCTCGGGCCGATTTCGATGACTGCCGAAACCGCAATCGTCCGGCTGTTTCAGATCGTCTTCAACCCTTGGGTCTTTGCCGGCCTTGCGACCTTCGTCATCTCGATGGCGTCGCATCTCTACGTGCTGTCCAAGGTCGAGCTTTCCTTTGCCTATCCGTTCCTGAGCCTCGCATACGTCGCCGTCGCGGTCTTTGCCTATTTCGTCTTTCGCGAAGACCTCAACGCCTGGCGCGTCGCCGGCATCGCGCTGATCTGCGCGGGGACCGTTCTTATCGCCCAGTCGGGCATCTCATCCCATGCCGACGACAAGCCGGCCGAGACCGCCGGGGTGAGCACCGCAGAATTCGGGAGCAAGTCATGAAACACATCATCTTTGGTGGCGACGGTTTCGTTGGCCGTCACCTGGCGGAACGCCTCGTCAAGGACGGCGAGGAAGTGGTCGTTGCCGATATCGTCAAGTCCGAGCTGCCGCATTACGGCCGCGTGCGCTTCGTTCATTGCGACGTGACCGATCCGGAGGCGGTGCTGAAGGTTGGCATCGGCGCTGACGACATGGTCTACAACATGGCGGCCAAGATGCTGTCGCCGCTGCAGATCCGCTCGAAGCGCTGGGAGTTCTTCTGGCCCGTCAATTACTACGGTGCCGAGAACATCATGAAGGCCATGGACGCCGCCGGCGCGTCGCGCCTGGTGCAGTTCACCACCGACATGATCTACGGCCACACGGTGCAATCGCCGCAGACCGAAGACCATCCGGCAAGGCCGCTCGGCGAATACGGCAAGTCGAAATGGGCGACCGAGCAACTCGCTGTGCAATGGCGCAAGCAGGGCATGAACATTTCGATCTTCCGCCCGCGCCTGATCATCGGCCCCGGCCGCCTCGGCATTCTGGAAAAACTGTTCAAGCTGATCGATCTGAACCTGCCGGTGCCGATGATCGGCTCGGGCAAGGTGCCCTACCAGTTCATCTCGGTCTTCGATTGCGCCGAAGCCGCACGTCTTGCCTGGAAGGGCGGCGTTCCGAACGAAGCTTACAATCTCGGCTCCGACAATCCGCCTTCGGTGCGCGAGCTGCTGGGCAACCTGATCAAGCATGCCGGCTCGAAGTCGTTCCTGCTGCCGACACCCGCCTTTGCGGTGAAGCAGACGCTCGCCTTCTTCGACCTGGTCAACAAGCCGATCATGGATCCGGAGCAGTATCTGATCGCCGACGAGATGTGCGTACGCGAGACCGGCAAGCTCAAGCGCGAGCTCGGCTGGCGCGCGGAGTTCAACGATGGCGACATGCTGATCGCCGCCTATGACGAATATCGGGCCAAGAAGATGGGCGCGGCAGTTCCTGCAGCTGTCGCCGTTCCGGCCGAATGAGGGGAGAGATCATGCTGGACAGACCGAACCGTATTGCCGTTGCCGCCCCCTCGCTCGATGGCGGCGTTGCCAGGCCCGATCTCGTCACCGTCGAACAGGCGAAAGCCATGTCGATCGGCGACATCACCACGGCCTTCAAGGAGCACCTGAACCCCGGCCAGTTGCACTTCATGAAGCTTCTCGGCTTCCACAAGGTGAAGATCGAGAGCGCAGAAGGCATGTTCTATACCGACCAGAACGGCCGCAAGATCCTCGATTTCTTCGGTGGCTTCGGCTCGCTCGCCTTCGGCCACAACCATCGGCGCATTCTCGAAGCCCGCCAGAAGTTCCAGGATGAGAAGCGCCACGAGATTGCGATCGCCTTCATGTCGCAATACGCAGCAGCACTGGCAAAGAACATCGCTGCCTGCTCGCCTGGCGATCTCGACATGGTCTTCCTCGGCTCCTCCGGCTCGGAAGCGATGGAGGCGGCGGTCAAGCTCGCCGAGCGTGCCGCCGGTCCGAAGCGGCCGAAGGTCGTCTATGCCGAGAATTCCTTCCACGGCAAGACCAAGGGCGTGCTCGCCATCACCGACGGCCAGCTCTATCGCGCCGACTTCAAGCTCACCGACAACACCGTGCGCGTGCCCTTCGCCGATATCGACGCGGTGGAGAGCGCCTTCAAGTCGGACCCGGAAATCGGCGTGATCGTGCTCGAAACCATCCAGGGCGGCGGCGGCATCATCCAGGCGTCGGCCGAGTACTGGCAGAAGCTGCGCGCGCTCTGCGACAAATATGGCGTTCTCTGGGTCGCCGACGAGGTGCAGTGCGGTTATGGCCGCTCCGGCCGCTTCTATGCCTTCGAGCACTACGGGGTCGTGCCTGACGTGACGGCACTCGCCAAGTCGCTCGGCGCCGGCAAGGCCGCTGTCGGTGCGATGATCGCGCGCCGCGAAGTCTATATGAAGGCCTATGGCACGTCGAAGACGGCGATGATCCATGCGATGGCGACCTTCGGCGGCATGGGCGAGGCCTGCGTGACCGCGATCGAAGGCATCAATGTACTCTACGACGAACACCTGATCGATCGCGCCGCCGACAGCGGCAGCTACCTGCTCGACCGTCTGCAGGCGCTGAAGGCGAAGTATCCGAAGATCATCAAGGACGTACGTGGCCAGGGGCTGATGATCGGTCTGGAATTCCAGGACTTCAGCCAGACGCTGCCGATGGTGCTGCGCCCTGTTGTCTCGATGCTCGACGACAAGCTGAAAGGCTCGCTCTCCGGCTTCATCGGTGCGCTGCTGCTGCGCGACTACGATGTGCTGGTCGCCTTTACCGAATACAATCGCAACGTCATCCGGCTCGAGCCGCCGCTGATCTGCGAGCGCGCCCATGTCGACCAGTTTATTTCAGCGCTCGACGAGCTGCTCGGTCGCGGTATCGTGGGGATCGTCAAGGGCTTTCTCGAAAGTCAGATCGGCTAAGCGACGGACAGATCGATCCGACGAAGGGCAGGGGTGCTCAGCGCCTCTGCCCTTTGATGTTCATGTCGAACTCGACGACATTCGAGTAGATCGGCGTGCCGACATCCATGCCATAGGGTGAACGGTGGATATTACCGCGGATGTTGAAGGCGATCGAGGCGCGGTTCCAGTCAAGCAGCGTCACCGAAAAGCGTTCCTTGCGCGACGTACCGCGCGCCGTCAACGTGCCCTCGACCGCTGCCGTATCGGGGCCGGTCTGTTTCACATTCGTCGAGCGGAAGGTGACGGTGTTGTAGTTCGCCGTGTCGAAGACGGCGCTCGACTTCAGGAAGTCCTCGATCCGCTTTTCTCCCGTTTTCACGCTCTCCGGATAGAGCGTGAACTCGACGGTCGAGTGGCCGACATCATTGCGGTCGATGCGGAAACTGCCGGAAAACCTCGCGAAATTGCCGACAATGCCGCCGCCGCCCGCTTGTGCGACCGTGAAGTGGATACGTGAAGCCGGCGTAATGCCGTAGTTGCCGGCGGCATCGGCAAGGTCAGGCGCGGCGGCTGCTGCGGGTGACGGCATGCTTCCCAGCGCCAGCAGCAGCGTGAAAGCGATGGTCTTTGTTGGTGATTGCAAGCGCAGTGTCATGGTTTCTTCCTTCCGACGGTAACCGGATCCGAGCCAGCCGCCTGGGAGGAAGCGCGTTGATGCGAACCGGTCTGAAGCATGCGGACGAGGACGTCGTCGCGGCGTGCGAAGTGGTGGTAGAGGGCTGCCAGAACGTGAAGTGCGACGAAGCCGAGCAGAAGATAGGCGAGCGTCATATGGACGAGCGTCCACAGGTCTTCGGCGGCTACTGATTTCGCCATTGGCAGATGGGGAATGACGATCCAGTTGAAGTAGAAGCTCGGAATGTTCAGCGTCGATGTCGATGCCACCGCCCAACCGGCAAGCGGAACCGCGAGCGCGAGTACGATAAGCACGGCATGGGTGGCGCTGGCCGCCCGGCGCTCAAGCGCGTTGAGGCTTGCGGATGGCCGCGGGCGAACCTCGATCAGGTGCCAAAGGGCGCGGATCGTCGCCAGCCCGAGTGCGGTGAAGCCGAGCGACTTGTGCCATTGATAAAGCGAAAACTGCAGCGCCGGGTCGATGGCCGTTCGCCGCATGACGAAGCCGAGGCCGAGCAAGGCGAGGATCAGCGCCGCAATCGCCCAGTGAAGGACGATGGTGATCCAGCCAAATCCGGCTTTGTCGTTGCGCAACATGTCCGACCCCATGGTCGCTCGCCCGGCCGCTATTGGCTCGGCGACTGCGATAAGACTCATGAGTTCGTGCTTTTATTCGCTTATAATACCATAAAATTGCACTGAGATCTTGTTGATCTCGACAAGCTATGGTCCATTTGCTGATGGAGGGGACACGGAGGGGTTGTTCCTGGGAGCATGTGGACTGGCGTACATGACAAAGAAGAAAACGACACCAATGAACCCGCATGAGCGGGAAGCCTATGAACACGGCCGCGCGGGCATCCGGCTTGGAACCGAAGGCAACTATGGCAAGGCGGTCGATGCCTGGCGTCTGGCATCGGACGTAGCCGATGCCCACCTCGCTTTCACGGACATGTACTATTGGGTCAAGAGCGGCTATGGCGCCGCGCTTTGCGATGCGGGGCACCATCGGGAGAGCATCGCCGTCTCTCTGCTTGCCCGCGAGTGGACGCTCGCGCGGCGCCAGCCGCTCTCGTCGCTTTCGATCGCGCGCGCTCATCTGGCGCTCGGCGAAGGCGAGGCGGCAGCACCCTATCTGCGCGAGGTTCATGCCCTGATCGGCGACGCCATCTTCGAGCAGTTCGACGAGGATCTCGAAGCCGACGTCCATGCGGCGATTGCCGGTTTGGAGAACGGCGGCAACCAGCCGACGGCCGGTCGTCCCAAGTGAAGGTGGCCGCCTGGCCATGACATGGCGGTGCCGGATCTGGCGGGATACCGGCGATTCCGAGTGTGGCGTTTTCTCGCCATGATTTCACTCTATCCGCCAATTGCCCCTTTAGCGGGTGATTCGAGGCCGGCCGTTCTGGTTGGGGCCCTTTTTTAACATTTTGATTTTTCTAAGGAGTTTCCCGTGAGTGAAACCGTATTGCCGACTGACGCCGAAATTACCCTTCGGCGCATATCAGCCCTGACCGTCTGCGATGTCTGCGAACTCAGCGAAACGCTGAGCGACGAGCAGCGCAACATGGTGGCAGACAACGGCACCTCGATCGCCGAGGCGCATTTTTCCGAGAATGCCTGGTTCCGCGCGGTCTATGCCGAGGAGACGCTCATCGGCTTCATCATGCTGCACGAGGGATCCGACTGGGACGACGGCATCGATTGCCCGGGTGTCTATCTCTGGCGTTTCATGATTGCCCGGCCTTTCCAGGGCAAAGGTTATGGCAAACAGGCCATCGCCCTTGTCGTGCGCGATCTGAAGGCGCGCGGCCTTCACGAACTCTACACGAGCTACGGACAAGGTCCCGGCAGCCCCGAGGGCTTCTACCATGGCCTCGGCTTCAAGCCGACGGGCGAGTACTATGACGACGAGCTTGAGGCCGTGCTGAAATTCTAAGTGCACCGGAGACACGGGGGGGACCTCCCGTGTCTATCGCGGATGTTTATGAGTTGGAAAATGACCATTGATCTTCACGAGGCCAATCGCCTCTCTTGGAATGCCGCGACCGTCGCCCACAACAGCCACAAGGGCGACCAGGCAGCGTTCTTCCGCGCCGGCGGCTCCACGCTCTATCCGGAGGAGATCGAATTGCTCGGTGACGTCGCCGGGCTCGACCTTCTTCACCTCCAGTGCAATTCCGGTCAGGACAGCCTGAGCCTGGCGCGGCGCGGAGCGAACGTGACCGGCGTCGATATCTCGGACGAGGCGATCGCCTTTGCCACACGGCTTTCGACGGAAAGCGGCATCGCCGCCACCTTCGAGCGGTCCGACCTGTTCCGGTGGTTCGACGACGCCCGTGCGGCCGGCCGACGCTTCGATCGTGTCTTTGCCTCCTACGGCACGATTTGCTGGCTGTCGGACCTCGGTGTGTGGGCGCGCGGCATTGCCGATGTGCTGAAGCCCGGCGGGCGTTTCGCCTTCATCGAATTCCATCCTTTTGCGATGGTCTTCGATCAGGGCTGGAAGCCGCACTACGACTATGCGCCCAGCGAGCCGGTTACAGAGGCAGGTGTGGGTGACTATGTCGCCGACTCGGGCGCGGGCCTTGTGCATGACGGCTACCAGGAGGGCGTCGTCGGCTTCACCAATCCGCATCCGTCCTTCGAGTTCAACTGGGGTATCGCCGATGTCGTGCAGGCGCTGATCGATGCCGGCCTCAGGGTCGATTGCCTGAAGGAGTATCCCTATGCCAACGGCTGGGTCGGATTTGAGGCTATGCGCGACCTTGGCGGCGGGCGCATGGCGCCGCCTTCGACGATGCCGAGCCTGCCGCTGATGTATGCGATCGCGGCCGCAAAGCCGGGGTGACGCCGGAACTGGCAAGCAGGCCGTGCCTCTTCCGGCATGATCGAGGCGACGGGTCGCGCTTGACGCTCCCTTGCAGCGGGGCAGGCCAACCGGCCCTGCCGCCGATGAATAAGGTGCTTTTATTTGCCGGCTGCATTTGCTAGGCCGCTTCCGGAGAATAACCCGGAGGAAATTGCATGACGCCCGATATCCGCCCGCTCGTCGCCGGCAACTGGAAGATGAACGGAACCCGCGCCTCGCTCGATCAGATCAAGGCGATGGCCGAAGGGGTCAAGGGCGAACTCTCCGCCAAGGTCGAAACGCTGATCTGCCCGCCGGCAACGCTGCTTTACGTGGCGACGGCGCTTTGCGACGACAGCCCGCTTCTGATCGGCGCACAGGACTGCCACCAGAAACAGTCGGGCGCCCATACGGGTGATCTTTCCGCCGAAATGATTGCCGATTGCTTCGGCACTCACGTCATCGTCGGCCATTCCGAGCGCCGCACGGATCACGCTGAAAACGATGCGCTGGTGCGCGCAAAGACGGAAGCGGCACATGCGGCCGAGCTCGTCGCGATCGTCTGCATCGGCGAGACCGGCGACGAGCGCAAGTCCGGCAAGACGCTCGACGTTCTGAAGCGCCAGCTTGCAGAGAGCCTGCCGGATGCCGCAACCGCGGAAAACACCGTGATTGCCTATGAGCCCGTCTGGGCGATCGGCACCGGCCTGACGCCGACGGCTGCCGACGTCGAGGAGGCACACGCCTTCATGCGCAAGGAGCTGGTGGTGCGCTTCGCCGATGCCGGCGCCAAGATGCGCATCCTCTATGGCGGCTCGGTCAAGCCGTCCAACGCTAGGGAATTGATGGGCGTCGCCAATGTCGACGGTGCCCTCATCGGCGGCGCGAGCTTGAAAGCCGAAGACTTCCTCGCCATCTACCGGGCTTATGAAGAATTGACGGCCTGATCGCCCGGAGCACCGGGCAGGGGCTTGGAATGGCGCACGGCATGGTATAAAGAGGCGCGAAAATTGCGCCCGGTCATGCCGAGTTTGCGCATGGTTTGATTCGTGTGCCCCAAGGGCAGGACTGGAAGCTGATGCAGACCGTACTACTCGTCATCTATCTCATGGTCGTCGTCGCCCTGATCGGCGTCGTACTCATTCAGCGTTCCGAAGGCGGTGGCCTGGGCATCGGCGGCGGTTCGGGCTTCATGTCCGCGCGCGGCACGGCCAATGCGCTGACCCGTACGACGGCGATCCTTGCCGCGCTCTTCTTCGTCCTGGCGCTCGGCATGGGCATTCTGGCGCGTTACCAGCCGCAGGCGACCGACATCCTCGACCGTATCCCGGGCACCAGCTCGAACGGCGGTGGCGTTCTCAATTCGCTCGGCGGTGGCGCTCCGGCTCCGGCTGGCGGCACGACTGAACAGCAGCCGGCGACCGGCAATGGCGTTCCCTCGACGACTGCTCCGGCAACGACGGGCGAAGCCCCGGCCGGCGGTGCAACGACCCCGGCGCCCGCCGCTGGCGCCAACAGCAATACGGGATCGCAAGTTCCCAGCGGCCAATAAGGTCGCAATTCTGAAGAACCCGCCGGCGGATGTTTCATCCGCCGGTTTTGTTTTGTGTGAAATCTGCCTCCATCCCAAGACGAAAAGTTCTGGAACATGAATTTTTCGGTGGCGGAATCATTTGTGAAAAGGTATCCGGTGACTCCCATGGCGCGATATGTATTCATCACTGGCGGCGTGGTTTCCTCCCTCGGAAAAGGCATCGCTGCAGCGGCTCTCGGAGCACTGCTGCAGGCGCGTGGCTACCGGGTGAGACTGCGCAAGCTCGACCCCTATCTCAACGTTGACCCGGGCACCATGAGCCCGACCCAGCACGGTGAGGTTTTCGTAACCGACGATGGCGCGGAGACCGATCTCGATCTCGGCCACTATGAACGCTTCACGGGGCGTTCGGCGACGAAGACCGATAACATCACCACCGGCCGGATCTACAAGAACATCATCGACAAGGAACGGCGCGGCGACTATCTCGGCGCAACCGTTCAGGTGATCCCGCACGTTACCAACGAAATCAAGAACTTCGTCACCGAAGGCAACGACGACTACGACTTCGTTCTCTGCGAAATCGGCGGCACGGTCGGCGATATCGAAGCGATGCCGTTCATGGAGGCGATCCGCCAGCTCGGCAACGACCTGCCGCGCGGCACTGCTGTCTACGTCCATCTGACGCTGATGCCCTATATCCCGGCGGCCGGCGAACTGAAGACCAAGCCGACGCAGCACTCGGTCAAGGAACTGCAGGCGCTTGGCATCCACCCTGACATCCTGCTCGTTCGTGCCGACCGCGAAATCCCGGAAGCCGAGCGTCGCAAGCTCTCGCTGTTCTGCAACGTCCGCCCGTCGGCGGTCATCCAGGCGCTCGACGTTGCCTCGATCTACGACGTTCCGATCGCCTACCACAAGGAAGGCCTCGACAACGAAGTGCTGGCCGCGTTCGGCATCGAGCCGGCACCGAAGCCGCGCATGGACGCGTGGGAACGCGTTGCCGATCGCATCCGCACGCCGGAAGGCGAAGTCACGATCGCGATCGTCGGCAAGTACACCGGTCTCAAGGATGCCTACAAGTCGCTGATCGAAGCGCTTTACCACGGCGGCATCGCCAACCGGGTGAAGGTCAAGCTCGAGTGGATCGAATCGGAAGTCTTCGAGAAGGAAGACGCCGCACCCTATCTCGAGAAGGTGCACGGCATCCTCGTTCCCGGCGGTTTCGGGGAGCGCGGTTCCGAGGGCAAGATCAACGCGGCGCGTTTTGCCCGTGAGCGCAAGGTGCCGTATCTCGGCATCTGCTTCGGCATGCAAATGGCGGTCGTCGAAGCGGCCCGCAATCTCGCCGGCATCGAGAAGGCATCCTCCACCGAGTTCGGCCCGACCAAGGAACCGGTCGTCGGCTTGATGACCGAGTGGGTGAAGGGCAACGAGCTTGAGAAGCGTTCCGCCGCGGGCGATCTCGGTGGCACGATGCGGCTTGGCGCCTATCGCGCATCGCTGAAGGCCAACACCAAGATTGCCGAGATCTACGGTTCGACCGAGATTTCCGAGCGTCACCGCCACCGTTACGAGGTCAACGTCGACTACAAGGATCGGCTTGAGTCCTGTGGCCTGGTCTTCTCCGGCATGTCGCCGGACGGCATCCTTCCGGAAACCGTCGAGTATCCGGATCATCCGTGGTTCATCGGCGTCCAGTACCATCCGGAACTGAAGTCGCGCCCGCTCGATCCGCACCCGCTGTTTGCAAGCTTCATCGAAGCGGCGCTCGAACAGTCTCGTCTCGTCTGAGCTTGGTGGGAATGACAAGAGAAAAGAAAACGGCCGGTCGCGAGACCGGCCGTTTTCTCTTGCGTGGCGGTGCGTCAGGCGGACGTCTGCCGCCTGTAGCCGGCCACGGCGGCGCGGTGATAGGCGGTGTTGACGTCCAGCATCGCGAGATGAGCCCGTTCGGCCAGTTCGGGACCTGCAAGTTCCGGCGTCCCGGTCTTGAACGGCGGGCGCGGGTCGTATTCGAGCGTCAGTTCCGCAAGCTTGGCGACCTCTTCGCCGAGAAGGTGCCCAAGCAGGATCAGGCTTGCATCGAACGAACCGGTTGCCGGGCCTGAAGTGTAGATGTTGCCATCGACGACGACATCGCTTCCCTTGACCGGTATCGCGCCAAGGTCGCTCAAATAGGCCACGACATTGGCATTGCTGGTGGCGCGCCGGCCCCTCAGCAGTCCCGCTGCGCCGATCACGAGCGTGCCCGAGCATGTGGCGATAATGTTTTTCGCATTGCGGCCCTGAGTGACGAAGAAGTCGATCACCTCCGGATCCGCCAGCATCTCGGGCGGGATCATGCCGACGACCAGCGCATCGAGATCGTCGGGGCAATCTTCAAACCGCGTCGTCGGCATGGTCGGATAGGCCGGGAAGCCCTCGACAAGTTCGATGCGCTTCCAGATCAGATGGATCTCCGCGCCGACAATGCCGAACACCGATTGGGCGCCGATGATATCCATCGGAATGAAACCCGGGCAGACGAAGATGCCGATCTTCAGCCGGCGTCCGCCAGGCGGCTCGAACCTTGCGGCGAGTGCGCGCATGGAATCGGTGCTAAGTCCAAATCGCTGTTCATCAGTCATGTTGTTTCCAGTGTTGTTGCTGTTTGCGGGTGCAAAGTGCTGGAAAGGTGCGATGACTGAAATGACGTATTTCCCATGTTTCAGGACGTTTCGGTATCATCCTGATCGGTGTGGCCGCGTGCGGCTCGGCGCAGCGCCTGCGGTGGTTGGCCGAAGCAGCGGATGAAGGCCTGGCGCATGCGCTCCGGATCGGCAAAGCCGACCGCGCGGGCGATGACCGCGAGATTTTCGGCACTTTCCTCCACTCTCGGACGCGCGGTCTCGGCTCGCAGCCTTTCGACCGCCTTTGCCGGGGTCTGGCCGGTTTCGGCCTGGAACGCGCGACTGAACTGGCGTGGACTGAGATGCGCCGCTTCCGCCAGCCGCTCGACATTGAGGCGTTCATGCAAATGCGAGCGGGCAAAATCGAGCGTCTTGCGGATCCGGTCGGAGGGTGGATCGAGCTCGATCAGCGTCGAGTACTGCGACTGGCCGCCATGCCGGCGGTGATAGACGACGAGATCGCGCGCGACCGAGCGTGCAGCGTCGATGCCCAGGTCTTCCTCGATCAGCGCCAGTGCCAGATCTATCCCGGCGGTGATCCCGGCGGAGGTCCAGACGTGCTCGTCCTTGACGAAGATGCGGTCGGCTTCGACGCGTACCTTCGGATAGAGCTGCTGCAGGCGCGGTGCGTGGCGCCAGTGCGTGGTGGCATAGCGGTTGTCGAGCATCCCGGTCGCCGCGAGCAGGAAGGCTCCGGTGCAGATACTGGCGACGCGCCGGGGTTCTTCCGTTGCTGTCCGCAAGAGGGCAACCGTCGCCTCGTCGGCGCCGCAGGCGCGTTCGGCAGGACCACCGGCAATCAGCAGGGTGTCGAAGCGGCGGTCTTCGAGCGCCTCCGTCACGATCGTCGCCCCGTTGAGGTCCCGGACAAGCCCGCCATGGGCGGAAACCACCGAGAGGCGATAGGGCTCCTCGGCAAGTCTGCCGGCAAGGCCGAAGGCGGCAAGCGGGCCGCTGAGATCGAGCAATTCGAAATCCGGGAAGACGAAAAAACCAATACGCATCGAGTGTCTCAAATCGTGGGAACAATGTCATTTCGGACGAATGTTTGCCGTTGGATAACAGCACCGTCAACCGCGACCGTTGCCGCAGGCGGTGTCGCAGTTGACGCAATCCGTTGCAGTTCGAAAGGCGAACCGATGTCCGAAATGATCCGCAAACTTGCCGTGAATGGCACCGAACTCCATGTCATGGAAACCGGAGCAGGCGATCCCGTCCTGGTTTTCCTTCACTATTGGGGCGGTTCGTGCCGCACCTGGACAGGCGTCGTCGAGGCGCTCGGCGGGCGTTGGCGCGCCCTTGCCTATGACCATCGCGGCTGGGGTGATTCGGCAAAGGCCGGGGAGGATTTCGGCCTCGAGGTCATGACCGAAGACGCCGCCGCGTTGATCGCCGCCCTGGGGCTGACGCGTTACGTGCTTGTCGGCAATTCCATGGGCGGGAAGGTGGCGCAGAAGCTCGCCGCGCGCCGGCCCGAAGGGCTGGAGGCACTTGTGCTCGTCGCGCCAGCGCCGCCGACGCCGATTGATCTTTCGCCGCAGGAGAAGGCGATGCGAGTGGCGAGTTACGACAGCGCCGAAACGGTGAATGGCATGCTGGACGCGCTGCTCACCCGATCCGTGGCGCCGGAAGTCCGGCAACGCACGATCGTCGACACGCTCAAGGGCGCGCCGGCGGCAAAGCGTGCCTGGGTGGACGTCGGCATGGCTGAGGACATTGGCGTCGAGGTCGCCGGCATCACCGTACCCACCCTGGTGATTACCGGCACGCGCGACATGGTCGACCCCGAACCGGTTCTGCGCCGTGAGATCGGCGGACGCCTGCCGCAGGCACGCTTCGTCGTGCTTGAGGGCATCGGCCATTTCTCGCCGATTGAAGCGCCGGGCGAGGTTGCCGCGGCGATCATGACCTTCCTTGGCGCTCTGGATCTCTAGCTTAAGTGCGAACGGGTGCGGTCAGGAGGTGCCCGACCTCCCGCCGCGCGAAATGCGGTAGCTGTAGAGACATCCGATCGACACCGGCGCGACCATTGCGGCCACAGTCGTGATCGCCAGCAGCGTGCCGGTCGGTAGAGCGAGCGACAGGGCCGCCTGGAGTGCGCCGATGGTGACCATGAGGCTGCCCGTCAGCCGATGGGTCGCTCTCCAGTTTTGGGCATCCTCAAGCGTCCACGGCAACCGAATTCCGGCGAGGCTGTTGGGTTGGGATTTGGGCAGGACATTGCCGACGACGATTGCCAGAAGCCCCATGCCGAAGGCGATCACGTGCGTCATCGACAGGTCGATACCGAGCCCGATGAGCACGATGACCGTCTGAATGGCGGCAAACAAGGCAACGATGCCGCAGACGGTCGCCGCGGTGACATGCCGGCCGGCGCGGATCTCGGACTTCGGCGCGAAGCGCTCGGCAAGGGCCGAGAGCGCAAGGATCAGTGCGACCGCGACCGGCGCCAAAGAAAGCGCCTGATTGCGTGGCCAGAAAACATCGGCCGTGCCGTCCGGTCCCCAATGGATCGGCAGCAGCGTTTCCGACGGTACCGCAAAGAAGCCGGTTATCGTTGCCGCAAGCAGCATGCCGGTCAAAACCAGGGTGGCAGGAGCAAAAAGAAGCGATTTCATGGGGCCTGATCCTTTGCACCAAGAAGCCCGCCGAGCGCCTCTTCGAGGATGGACATGTTGAGGTGATAGATGAGGCTCGTGCCGCGTCGCTCGACGGCGACGAGTTCGGCCTCGCGCAGCTTGTTGAAATGCACGGACAGCGTCGGCTTGGTCAGGTCGAAATGGTCGGCGAGTTCGCCGGCGCTCATCGGTCCAGCCTTGAGCAGCGTCAGGATCTGCCGCCGCGCCGGATGGGAAAGTGCCTCGAAAACCCTGTTGATCCGCATCGCCTCGTTCGCCTTGCAAGGCCAATATTTAGAAAATCATCTAATTAGAGTCAATGCGAAATATGATGGGTAGTGCGGTGGGCGGAAATGAAATTGCCCGGCGTCCGGGGCGCCGGGCATTGGTGAAGCAGGTCCGAATAGGGTCAGCGCGCCGGTGCCGTCCTTCGCCATTGCGGCGCCCGCCAGATGGTGATGAACCGCAGCACCCACTCGAGCGGCCCGTAAGCGAAGCGGGCCATCCACCAGCGGCTGGCAAAGAGCTGGGCAGTGAAGATGGCAAGGGCGATTGCCACTGTTACCAGCGGCGACACTTGGCCGATCAGGCCGAGGCCATAGCCATGGTAGATCAGCGCTGAAATCAGCGACTGCAACAGATAGTTGGAAAGCGCCATGCGCCCGGCCGGAGCCAGCAGATCGCGCAGGCGTTGGCCGGCTTTGGATCCGAAAAGCAGCATCATGCCCGCGACGTAGGCGCCGGTGAGAAAGGGGCCGGTGAAGAGCCCGATCGAAAGCCCGATGATCGCGATTGGCGAATCGCGCATTTCAACGCTGGCATAGGCGTAGATGGCGGCGCCGGGCAGGCCGATCCACAGGCCGGCACGGATGAGACGGCGGAAGAGTTGCTGGTTCTCCTGCGGCCTTGCCAGCATCTTCTTGCGCCCGGCAATCAACCCGAGCAGGAACATCGCCAACGCGCAGGGCGCTTGCAGGAAGACAAGGATGATCCAGACCGAGGAAAGCTCCGTCAGGTGCTGGCCGATGATCGCGTTCCAGTCTCCGCGGAACGCGATCTCGGTCGCTTCCGCAGCAGCCAGGATCGCCGGGCGATCGAGCGGCATCGGATCCAGCGCAATGAGAATGCCAAGCGCGCCCCAGGCGATGGCGATCAGCATGACCAGCCACCTGGCCAGTCGCAAGAGGCCGGCGTCGCTGCGGTTGCGCAGCGCCAGCAGGACAAGGCCAAGCACGGCATAGGTGGTGAGGATGTCGCCGTGGAAGAGCAGGACCGCATGGGCGAGCCCGATCAGCCACAGGCCGACCTGTCGCCTGAGAAGCCGCGGCACGAAGGCTTCGCCGGATTTTTCCGCCGAGCGCATCTGCAGGGTGAAGCTGTAGCCGAACAGAAACGAGAACAGCAGGTAGAACTTCATCTCGAAGAAGAGAGCGATCACGAGATGGACGGCGCGGTCGGCGGTGCCGCTGAAGGCGGGATCCGCGAGTTCCAGGCCATAGAAGGCTGAGGCAAAGGCCATGCTGTTGACGAGAAGAATGCCGAGCAGCGCAAAGCCGCGCAACGCGTCGACGTCGTCAATGCGATCGGGGGTGGTCATTGATGGTCTCCGTTACGACAGGCGCAGGAGGAATGCGCCATAACCCTTTGAAATATTAGCTTCCGAGGCGATGGCGCCACTTCGGCCATCACCGAGGCTGGAGGCCGGCGACGCCATGGGTTGACGTTGCGCCTCCAACGTCTATTAATAAATAGACTAGTCAATCTAATTATTGATGCGAAGCAACGTCAAGGGGGCGGCGGACCATATTCCGTCGGCCGTGTCAGAAGCTCGAGAAGATGCGGTTAGCGGTTAGTGGTTGCCGGTGTTGCGGTGGCGAAGCCAGGCGATTTGCCTGCGGGCGCGCAGAAGTGCGGTCAGCGCGGCGCCGGCGGAAACCAGCAGCAGGGCAATCCAGAGGATTTCGCCATCGCCGAGCCAGAGACCTTCAAAGGCGGACAGCACGGCAGCCAGCGTCATCGTCGCCATGCGGTGCTGCTTGGCCATCGGGCCGGAGAAGTCGCTCGGCCCGCCATTGGCCCGGCCGAGCTCGCGCACATAGGCCGTCAGCACGGCAAAGGTGGCTGCCGCGAAGCCGAGGGCCGGAACACCGAGCCCGCATCCGGCACCGATGAAGATGAGGATGTCGGCGACCCGGTCGGGAAACTCGTTCCAGAACGGACCGTCGGCTTCGCCCTTGCCGCCCTCGACGGCTACCATGCCGTCGAAGAGGTTGCAGAGCAGGCGGAGCTGGCAGAAGAGGGCGGCGGCAATGTACAGAGCCGCCCGCGAACCATCTTCGGTTTCGCCGGCAAGCCAGAAGGAAAGCCCGGCCAGTGCCGCCGCCAGCATGCTCGCCTGCGAAATCCGGTTCGGCGTGACGTTCATCGATGCCAGGCGGCGTGCGATGGCCTGCGCCCAGCGGGTGTTGCGGCTTGCAAGCGGCCTGCGGTCACCGGTTTCGGTCATGGGGGCCCCGACTGATGGAATAGTTGTAGAGAGCGGCATAGCTGGTCGATACGACAAGCGGCAGCGCGATCGTCTTCAGGATCTCGGGCGTGCCGCTGGCGGCGTGGATCGCGACCAGGATTGCAGACGAGCCGAGGCACGCGGCGAGCGGCGGCAGGACCAGGCGCATGGCACCGCTGAACCGCCTGGAAAGCGCGTCGATCGCTGTCTTGAGGTAGAGCGTCAAGAGCGCCGAAAGCGTCCCTTGGACAACGCCGGCAAGGAGTGGCTTGGGCAGCGGGTGATGACGGTTGGCAAAGAGCGCCCAGCCGCCCATGGCAATAAAGGCGAAGGCCACATGCACGACGCCGCTTGACGCCAGTCCTTTCAGCTTGGCGGTCATGTCAGCGACCACCAGTAACGGGTCAGATGGAAGAAGATCGGCGCCGAGAAGACGACCGAATCGAGCCGGTCGATCAGGCCGCCATGGCCCTCGATCAGGTGCCCCCAGTCCTTTACGCCGCGGTCGCGCTTGATGGCCGACATGACGAGCCCGCCGAAGAAGCCCATCAGGGTGATGATGAGCGACATCAGCGCAGCCTGCATTGGTGTGAATGGCGTGATCCACCAGAGCGATGCGCCGATCAGCGTTGCGCTGGCGACGCCGCCAACGAAGCCTTCGACCGTCTTTGAAGGCGAAAGGGTGGGCGCGATCTTGGTTTTGCCGAAGAGCTTGCCCCAGACATATTGCAGCACGTCGCTCGACTGCACGACGATGACGAGGAAGGCGATGAGAAGCACGTTGCGTCCCTCATAGCCCGGGATCTGCAGCGTCAAGAGTGCCGGCACGTGCGAGGCGCAGAAGACGCAGATCATCAGCGCCCATTGCACTTCGGAGATCCTGAGCAGGAAGTCGCGGGTGTCGCCCCGCATCACCGCGACGATCGGCATCAGCAGGAAGGCGTAGACCGGCACGAAGATCGAATAGATGCCGTACTGTTCCGCCCAAAGCAGGAAGTAGTTGATCGGCAAAACGACGAAGAACGCGGCCGCGATCGCCCAATGGTCGCCGCGACGGGTGTTGATGAGCGTGATGAATTCGCGCAGTGCCGCAAACGAGCAGAAGGCAAAAAGCAGCAGCACGCCGACTCTGCCGGCGACGAAGGCGATCGCGATCAGGATCACCATCGCCCACCAGGCCTTGATGCGGGCATTGAGGTTTTCGATCGCGCCGTTCGACCCGTCCGGCGAAAGCTTCCGCTTGAGCACGTAGCCGACGCTCGACGCCAGCACGAGAATGCCGCCGACGCCCAGGAGCAGTTTGAGCATGTCCAGGCTTGCCGTGCTCATGCATTGTCTTCCGTCGAGGAGGGGGAGAGCGCGAGCAGGGCCGCCTCGGCGCGGGCGATGAATTCGTCCTTCGTCTCCTGCGCCTTGAGGCGCATCGGTTCGCCGAAGGTTACGGTACAGATCAGCGGGATCGGCACGAATTCCCCCTTCGGCATGACGCGGTTGAGATTGTTGATCCAGACGGGAACCAGCGCCACGTCCGGCCGCTTGCAGGCGAGATGATAAAGGCCGCTCTTGAAGGGCAGCATGCGCGCCTCGGTCTGGTTGCGGGTCCCCTCGGGAAAGAGGATGAGCGACGAGCCGTCGTTGAGCACCGTCGTCATCTGCTCGACCGGGTCCTGGGTGCGCGCTTCCGGGTCACGTTCGATCAGCACGGCGTCGAAGACGTCGCGGCCGATGAAGGCGGAAAGCTTCGATTTCAGCCAGTACTCTGCGCCCGCGACCGGCCGCGTGCGCTCTCGCAGCCACGGCGGCAAGACCGCCCAGATCAGCACGAAATCGCCGTGGCTGGAATGGTTGGCGAAGTAGATGCTCTGCTTCGGCGGCAGGCCGGTCTCATGCCAGATGGCACGGGCCGCCGTCAGTGCGCGCGCAAACATCATGATGGCGATGGAAGCCAGCTTGGCCGTCAAATCGCGAATCATGCGGTTTCAAATCCGGTTGGAACCGTCGGGTCGAAGCGTCCTGCAGAGCGTTTCGACCGAGTCCGGATGGGTTTCGACAATAGGATCAAGCGCTGCCCCTCAGACTGCGCCTGGCGTAACCCCAGGCTGCAATCGACCAACTTTACGCGATTGTGACCGCTTCTCAAGCGGTTGAAATCATACGCAACAGGATAACGTGTCGGACACCGAGAATATTCGCTTGTGCTTGAGAAGAGGTCGAATGCAGTGCGACGCCACGCCACGGTCGGCGCGCTCGGAACCGTCGGGCGTCGCCATTGACCGCCAATCTTCCGCCCGCTAGCTTGCGGGTCCACACAGAGGAGCGTCGTCCAATGCGCCAGTAATGCCCGGTGAGAACCGTATTCGCCTCAACTTCGCTTGCGAAGGGGACGGACGATGGCATTGCTGTGATCCGCATTGACGGACAGACGCCGAGGCATTTCTTGCCTGCGATCCCCATTTCCATTCGTGAGCGGTCAAACATGGACAAAGTTCCAGGGACTGAACATGCAAGATATTTCCTCCAATCTCGATATCATCGATCACAACCGCCAAGCCTGGGACAGGCAGGCAAGTCAGGACTGCCAGTGGTCTCGCCCGGTGACGCCGGAGATGATCGCCGCTGCCCGTGAAGGGCAATGGCAGGCGCGGCTGACGCCCGGCGATCTGCCGAAGGGCTGGCTGCCTGACGTCAGGAGCAAGACGATCCTGTGCCTGGCGTCAGCGGGCGGCCAACAGGCGCCGATCCTTGCGGCGGCCGGCGCTGACGTCACCGTTTTCGACATTTCCAAGGGGCAACTTGATCAGGACCGGCATGTCGCCGAACGCGAGGGGCTGTCGCTTTCGACTGTGCAGGGCGACATGCGCGACCTCTCGGTGTTTGCGGATGGGACCTTCGACATCGTCTTTCACCCGATCTCCAATCTCTATGTTCCCGATGTCCGGCCGGTCTGGCGGGAATGCCACCGGGTGCTGAAGACCGGCGGGCGGCTGCTTTCGAGCTTCTACAATCCGATCGTTTTCGTCGGCGACCGGAATCCTGCTTATGCGGAAGAGGGGCTCATCCGGCCGGCTTACCGGCTCCCCTTTGCCGAGTCGGAGCATCTCGCCCCCGATGCCGTGCAGGCCAAGGTCGATCGGGGAGAAGCTCTGGTGTTCGGGCACAGCCTGTCTGCGCAGATCGAGGGGCAATTGCAGGCGGGTTTCCTGCTGGCCGGCTTCCACGAGGATTGGCAGCCGTCGGCTCGCTTCCTGATCGACAGGTTCGTGCCGACCTTCATCGCCACCTTTGCCATCAAGAGCGATCTCGGCCTCTGACGTAATCGTTTTGGGGAATGCGCGCGCTTTCTGGTGCGCACCACCCACGGAGCAATCGCGGCGTCTGCGATAACCCGCGGTTGCTTTTCAGGGCAATGCTGCTCGTCGATCATCGTGCCGTGTTACGCAGCGTTACTGTTACGTACTCGCCAAGGCGCCGGTTTCGTACTTTTCTGTTAGGCAGCGAAACTGGAAAGGGGTCAATCCGTATGCGCTTCATCGCTTTGTTGTTCGTGCCTTTGGCGGTCGCCGTGCTGGGGCTTTCGGGTTGTGCCTCGACGTCCTCGACCAATACGTCCTACACCCAGCCCCAGACGTTCGCCCCCGGTCTCGGTGCGGGGAACACGGCCAACGCCACGACGGCGCCGGGCTACTACTGACCTTCCGGCGGTTCGTCTCCCGCTGACAGGCATAATCCGCGGCGGGCGCAGCAGGCCGCGGACAGCTCCCGTTTGCGGCAACGGCCCGAACGCGGACCGCCGATCCGCTCCCTGGCGGTGACCCGGCTTGCATTCGCCGGCCAAAAGTTGCAAACAGCGGCGAACCATCAGGGAACACGCCATGAGCCTCTCCAAGCGCACCACCCGCCCGCTCGATCACCTCGTGCTGCCGGTGGATACGCTTACCCAGGCGCGGCGTCGGCTTTCCGATCTCGGTTTTACCGTCGCCGACGATGCCCGCCATCCCTTCGGCACCGAAAATGCCTGCGTCTTCTTTGCCGACGGCACCTATCTCGAACCTCTGGCCGTTGCATCCCGCGAGGAATGCGAGGCGGCAGCACTCGACGGCAACGTCTTTGTGGCGCGCGATCAGGCGTTTCGTTTCCGCCAGGGGCCGGAAGGTCTTTCGGCGCTGGTCTTTGGCACCGAGGATGCGGCGAGCGATCACATGCGTTTCCGGGCGTGCGGCATTTCCGGCGGTGACATGCTGGAATTTTCCCGGCCGATGAAGCTGCCGGATGGCCGCGAAGGTCTGGGCTCGTTCCGCCTTGCCTTTGCTGCCGACCTGCGTTCGCCGGATCTCTTCCTTTTCAACTGTCAGCGCGTGCGGGCGCTGCCCACGGATCGGGCGGCACTGGAGCGGCACGACAACGGCGTGATCGGCATAAGCGAAGTGGTTCTGTCGGAAACCAATCCGACCGATTTCCAGTATCTGCTGCAGGAAGCGGTCGACGAGCGCGAGGTCACGGCCCATTCCTTCGGCATGGATGTCGCGACCACCAATGCCAAGATCTCGGTGCTGAGCGCCGCCGGCATGGAAGCCTTCTTCGGCCGCTCGGTGCACAATGCCGAACGCGGCTTGCGTGGACGGGCGGTCGTGTTCCGCGTTGCCGATCTCGAGGCGACGCGTGCGCTGTTTGCTGAGTACGATATCGAATTTGCAGAAATGGGCGGGCGCCTCATTGTTCCCGAAATGCCGGGGCAAGGGGTGATCTTCGCGTTTGGAGCTTGATGATGAAAACCAATGCCAGAGTCGTTGTCGGTGAGGGCGCCCACCAGGTCGCCTTCTCGCAAACCGAAAAGCTGTCGCTGATCGCCGGCCCCTGCCAGATGGAAAGCCGCGAGCACGCCTTCATGATGGCGGGCGCGCTTTCCGAACTCTGCAAGAAGCTTGGCCTCGGTCTCGTCTACAAGTCCTCCTTCGACAAGGCCAACCGCACCTCGCTTTCCGGCAAGCGCGGCATCGGGCTTGAGAAGGCGATGGAAATCTTCGCCGACCTCAAGAAGGAATTCGGCTTTCCGGTTCTGACCGACATTCACACCGAAGAGCAGTGCGCGCTTGTCGCCCCGACGGTCGATATCCTGCAGATCCCGGCCTTCCTGTCGCGCCAGACCGACCTTCTGGTCGCCGCCGCCAAGACCGGCCGGGCGATCAACGTCAAGAAGGGCCAGTTCCTGGCGCCCTGGGACATGAAGAACGTGCTGGCGAAATTCACCGACAGCGGCAACCCCAATGTCATGCTCTGCGAGCGCGGTGCCTCTTTCGGCTACAACACGCTTGTCTCCGACATGCGCTCGTTGCCGATCATGGCTTCGCTCGGCGCACCCGTCGTTTTCGACGCCACCCACTCGGTGCAGCAGCCGGGCGGGCAGGGCGGCTCTTCCGGCGGCCAGCGCGAATTCGTCGAGACGCTCGCACGCGCTGCCGTTGCCGTCGGTGTTGCCGGTGTCTTCGTAGAAACCCATGAAGACCCGGACAACGCGCCCTCCGACGGCCCCAACATGGTGCATCTGAAGGACATGCCGCGGCTGCTCGAAAAGCTGCTCGCCTTCGACGCGATCGCCAAGGATTGAGCTGCCAGCGGCGTTCCGTGAAATTTTCATGAACCGCAATGGCGCGGTTGTTTTTGCATCTTGCGCGCCATTGTAATTTCGAGGCCTTGGCGTATGACAGGCCCCGACCACCCACCGTCCTCAACAGGGAAGAGATCATGACTGCAATCATCGACATCATCGGCCGAGAAATTCTGGACAGCCGCGGCAACCCGACCGTCGAGGTCGACGTGTACCTGGAAGACGGAAGCTTCGGCCGTGCGGCAGTTCCCTCGGGCGCCTCGACCGGTGCGCATGAGGCTGTCGAGCTGCGCGATGGTGGTACGCGTTACCTCGGCAAGGGCGTCGAGCGCGCCGTCGAAGCCGTCAACGGCGAGATTTTCGAAGCGATCGGCGGCCTCGATGCCGAGAACCAGATCCAGATCGACAAGACCATGATCGAGCTCGACGGCACGTCGAACAAGTCGCGCCTCGGCGCCAACGCCATCCTCGGCGTTTCGCTCGCCGTTTCGAAGGCTGCCGCCGAAGCTGCCGGCCTGCCGCTCTATCGTTATGTCGGCGGCCCGAACGCCCACGTTCTGCCGGTTCCGATGATGAACATCATCAACGGCGGCGCGCACGCCGACAACCCGATCGATTTCCAGGAATTCATGATCGTCCCCGTCGGCGCCGACACGATGCGTGACGCGGTGCGCATGGGCTCGGAAGTCTTTCACACGCTGAAGAAGCAGCTTGCAGCCGACGGTCACAACACCAATGTCGGCGACGAAGGCGGCTTCGCGCCGGGCCTCGCTTCCGCTCCGGCCGCCCTCGACTTCATCATGAAGTCGATCGAGAAGGCTGGTTACAAGCCGGGCGAAGACATGTTCATCGCGCTCGATTGCGCAGCCACCGAATTCTTCAAGGACGGCAAGTACGTGCTCGAGGGCGAAGGCCGCACGCTCGAGCCGGGCGCAATGGCTGAATATCTTGCCGAACTCGCCGCCAAGTACCCGATCTTCTCGATCGAGGACGGGATGGCGGAAGACGATTGGGACGGCTGGAAGGCCGTGACCGATCTCATCGGCAACAAGTGCCAGCTCGTCGGCGACGACCTGTTCGTCACCAACTCGGCGCGCCTGCGCGACGGCATCAAGATGGGTGTCGCCAACTCGATCCTCGTCAAGGTCAACCAGATCGGCTCGCTGTCGGAAACGCTCGACGCCGTCGAGACCGCGCACAAGGCACGCTACACCGCCGTCATGTCGCACCGTTCGGGCGAGACCGAAGACGCAACGATCGCCGATCTCGCGGTTGCCACCAACTGCGGCCAGATCAAGACCGGTTCGCTTGCCCGTTCGGACCGGCTCGCAAAGTACAACCAGCTGATCCGCATCGAAGAGCAGCTCGGCGTACAGGCGAAGTACGCCGGCCGCTCGATCCTGCGCGGCTGATCGCTGCCTGATTTTCGTCTGAAAACTGAGCCCGCCCACACGGCCCCGTGTGGGCGGGTTTCTATTTTCCTGCCGTTCATGGTCAACGGTCGGTTAATCAATCGCCGCTAATCTGATTGCCGTACTGCGTATCAGGGCGTGAATGTATGTGGACACGGCATCATAAGAAACGGAAACTGGGTCGGCTGGTGATGCCGCTGATCGCGGTCGCCTTTCTTTCCTACTTCGGCTATCATTCCATTCACGGCGGCTATGGCCTGAAGGCGACCGAGCAATTCGATCGCCAGATCGTCGAGCGGCAGGCGCGGCTGGATGAGCTCACGAAGCAGCGAATGATCCTCGAAAAGGAGGTTCAGCTGATGAGTGATGGGTCGCTGGAACGGGACATGCTGGATGAAAAGGCTCGCCTCGCGCTGAACATGTCGCGAAGTGACGAGATCGTTATTTTCCACCGTGCCGCAAATTAACCTGAATTCAGTTAATTGAAATTTGTAAAGTAAAATCAATAGTTTGCATGGAATGTGAGCCATGCAAATATGGCATTGCTGTGTCTGCTTTCTTTCCCTATGGTAACCGCAAAAGGCTAACCATTGGGAGGAACGAATGGCTCCGCGAAAATCCGCGTCCGTTTCCAGCCGCAAGAGTGCCGCAAAGCCGGCGAAGAAAGACTTCAACGGCGGCACGTTCGCCGACTTCTCCAAACAGGAAGATCTGAGTGCCTACCGCGAGATGCTGCTGATCCGGCGTTTCGAGGAAAAGGCCGGCCAGCTCTATGGCATGGGCTTCATCGGCGGCTTCTGTCACCTCTACATCGGCCAGGAAGCCGTTGTCGTTGGCATGCAGATGGCGCTGAAGGAAGGCGACCAGGTCATCACAGCCTACCGTGACCATGGCCACATGCTGGCCTGCGGCATGAGCGCCCGCGGCGTCATGGCCGAACTCACCGGTCGTCGCAGCGGTCTTTCCAAGGGGAAGGGCGGCTCGATGCACATGTTCTCCAAGGAAAAGCACTTCTACGGCGGTCACGGCATCGTCGGCGCCCAGGTGTCGCTCGGCACCGGTCTTGCCTTCGCCAACCGCTATCGCGGCAACGACAATGTTTCCGTTGCCTATTTCGGTGACGGTGCGGCCAACCAGGGCCAGGTCTACGAAAGCTTCAACATGGCGCAGCTCTGGAAGCTGCCGGTGATCTACGTGATCGAGAACAACCGCTACGCCATGGGTACCTCCGTTTCGCGGGCTTCGGCACAGACCGACTTCTCGCAGCGCGGCGTCTCCTTCAACATTCCGGGCTTCCAGGTCGATGGCATGGACGTACGTGCGGTCAAGGCCGCCGGCGACGAGGCGGTCGAGCATTGCCGTTCGGGCAAGGGTCCGATCATCCTTGAGATGCAGACCTATCGCTATCGCGGCCACTCGATGTCCGACCCGGCGAAGTACCGCTCGAAGGACGAAGTGCAGAAGATGCGCTCGGAGCATGATCCGATCGAGCAGGTGAAGGCGCGTCTGACCGAAAAGGGTTGGGCGAGCGAGGATGAGCTGAAGCAGATCGACAAGGAAGTCCGCGACATCGTTGCCGACAGCGCCGATTTTGCCCAGGCCGATCCGGAGCCGGATGCATCCGAGCTCTACACCGACATCCTGCTTTGATCCGGGGAGGGACAAACATGCCAGTAGAAATTCTTATGCCCGCCCTTTCCCCGACGATGGAGGAAGGCACGCTCTCGAAATGGCTGAAGAACGAAGGGGACAAGGTGTCCTCCGGCGACGTCATTGCCGAGATCGAGACCGACAAGGCGACGATGGAAGTCGAAGCCGTCGATGAAGGCACGATCGGCAAGCTCCTGATCGCCGCCGGCACCGAAGGCGTCAAGGTCAACACCCCGATCGCCGTGCTCTTGCAGGACGGCGAAGGCGCCGGCGACATCGCCGCTCCGAAGGCTGAAGCGCCGAAGGCAGCTGCTGCCGAAGCGCCGGCCGCTTCTGCGTCGGCTCCGGTTGCTGCCCAGCCGAAGGTTGAAGTCGCTGCCGATCCGGCGATCCCGGCCGGCACCGAAATGGTGACGATGACCGTTCGCGAAGCGCTTCGCGACGCCATGGCCGAAGAAATGCGCGCCAGCGACGACGTCTTCGTCATGGGTGAAGAAGTCGCGGAATATCAGGGCGCCTACAAGATTACCCAGGGCCTGCTGCAGGAATTCGGCGCCCGCCGTGTCATCGACACCCCGATCACCGAGCACGGCTTTGCCGGCGTCGGCGTCGGCGCCGCCATGACCGGCCTTCGTCCGATCGTCGAGTTCATGACCTTCAACTTCGCCATGCAGGCGATCGACCAGATCATCAACTCCGCTGCCAAGACGCTCTATATGTCCGGCGGCCAGATGGGCGCGCCGATCGTCTTCCGTGGCCCGAGCGGTGCTGCTGCCCGCGTGGCCGCCCAGCACTCGCAGTGCTACGCCGCCTGGTACAGCCATATCCCGGGCCTCAAGGTCGTCATGCCTTACACGGCAGCCGACGCCAAGGGTCTGCTGAAGGCCGCGATCCGCGACCCGAACCCGGTCATCTTCCTCGAAAACGAAATCCTCTACGGTCACTCCTTCGAAGTGCCGAAGCTTGACGATTTCGTGCTGCCGATCGGCAAGGCCCGCATCCACAAGGTCGGCAAGGACGCAACGATCGTCTCCTTCGGCATCGGCATGACCTATGCCGTCAAGGCGGTTGCCGAACTCGAAGCCCAGGGCATCGACGTCGAACTGATCGACCTGCGCACCATCCGTCCGATGGACCTGCCGACGGTGATCGAATCGGTCAAGAAGACCGGTCGCCTCGTCACCGTCGAAGAAGGCTACCCGCAGTCGTCCGTCGGCACCGAGATCGCGACCCGCGTCATGCAGCAGGCATTCGATTATCTTGACGCCCCGATCCTGACGATCGCCGGCAAGGATGTGCCGATGCCTTACGCTGCGAACCTCGAGAAGCTGGCGCTTCCGAACGTCGCAGAGGTTGTCGATGCGGTGAAAGCCGTTTGCTACAAATAAGGGGAGGGCCCTTCGATGCCTATCAACATCACAATGCCTGCCCTCTCCCCGACGATGGAAGAAGGCAATCTGGCCAAGTGGCTGGTCAAGGAAGGCGATAAGGTCAAGTCCGGCGACGTGATCGCCGAGATCGAGACCGACAAGGCGACGATGGAAGTCGAAGCCGTCGACGAAGGCACCGTTGCCAAGCTCGTCGTCCCGGCCGGCACCGAAGGCGTCAAGGTCAACGCGCTGATCGCCGTTCTCGCCGCCGATGGCGAGGATGTCGCCGCGGCTGCCAAGGGCGGCAACGGCGCGGCAGCACCGGCTCCGGCCGCCAAGGCGGAAACGCCTGCACCGGCAGCACCGAGCGCGCCGGCCGCCGCTCCGGCACCGGCTGCCGCGGCTCCCGTTGCACAGCCTGCCAAGGCCGAAGGTGGCGCACGCGTCTTCTCTTCGCCGCTCGCCCGTCGTCTCGCCAAGGACGCCGGCATCGACCTGTCGGCAATTGCCGGTACCGGTCCGCATGGCCGCGTCGTCAAAAAGGACGTCGAATCCGCCGTTGCCGGTGGTACGGCCAAGCCCGCCGCCGCACCGGCTGCCGGCGCTGCAGCATCGGCCGCAGCTCCGCTTGCCAAGGGGATGTCGGAAGACGCCGTTCTCAAGCTGTTCGAGCCCGGTTCCTACGAGCTCGTGCCGCATGACGGCATGCGCAAGACGATTGCCAAGCGTCTTGTCGAATCCAAGCAGACGATCCCGCACTTCTACGTGTCGGTCGATTGCGAACTCGACGCGCTGCTGGCGTTGCGCGCCCAGCTCAATGCCGCTGCACCTGAAAAGGATGGCAAGCCGGTCTACAAGCTCTCCGTCAATGACATGGTCATCAAGGCCCTGGCGCTGGCGCTGCGTGACGTTCCGAATGCGAACGTCTCCTGGACCGAGAGCAACATGGTCAAGCACAAGCACGCCGATGTCGGCGTTGCCGTGTCGATCCCGGGCGGCCTGATCACCCCGATCGTTCGCCAGGCGGAGCTGAAGAGCCTGTCGGCCATCTCCAACGAGATGAAGGACCTCGGCCAGCGTGCCAAGGACCGCAAGCTGAAGCCTGAGGAATACCAGGGCGGCACCACGGCTGTCTCCAACATGGGCATGATGGGCGTCAAGAACTTCGCCGCCGTCGTTAACCCGCCGCACGCAACGATCCTCGCGGTCGGTGCCGGCGAGGAGCGCGTCGTCGTCAAGAACAAGCAGATGGTCATCGCCAACGTCATGACTGTCACGCTCTCGACCGACCATCGCTGCGTCGATGGCGCACTTGGCGCCGAACTGCTCGGAGCCTTCAAGCGCTACATCGAAAACCCGATGGGCATGCTGGTCTGAGTTGGATAGGGGCCGGCCTTCGGGCCGGTCCGTTCCTTTTCGCGCAGTCGAAGGCGGGCCCGGACGATGAAAACAGTTCTCTGCTATGGCGACAGTCTGACCTGGGGCTACGATGCCACTGACGGCGGCCGTCATGCGCTCGCCGACCGCTGGCCGAGCGTGTTGCAGAAGGCACTGGGCCCGGACGTCCAGGTCATCGCGGAGGGCTTGAACGGCCGCACCACCGCCTATGACGATCACCTTGCCGATTGCGACCGCAACGGCGCGAAGGTGTTGCCGACCGTACTCCACAGTCACGCGCCGCTCGATCTCATCATCCTGCTGCTCGGCACCAACGACATGAAGCCGGTGATCCACGGGACCGCGTTCGGAGCCGTGAAAGGCATCCAGCGCCTCGTCACTCTCGTTCGCCGCCACGATTGGCCGGTCGAAAGCGAGGATGGGCCGGAAATCCTGATCGTGTCGCCGCCGACGCTCTGCGAAACTGCCGATGCCGGGTTTGCGGCCATGTTTGCCGGCGGCATCGAACAGTCGGCGATGCTGGCGCCGCTCTACCGCGATCTGGCGGACGAGCTCGATTGCGGCTTTTTCGATGCCGGATCGGTCGCTCAGACGACGCCGCTCGATGGCGTGCATCTCGATGCGGAAAATGCGCGTGCGATCGGCCGGGGCCTGGAACCGGTCGTACGGATGATGCTCGGGGTCTGAGAATGGTCGGGGGCGTCACCATACGTCCGGCGGAACGACGTGAGGCGGCCGAACTCGCCATTCTCGTCGATATCGCCGCGCATGGTTTTGCCTCCTGGCTCTGGTACGGAGCGGTCCAGCATGGTGTGACGGATACCGCCTTCGAGCGAGGCCGCAACAAGCTGCGCGAAGAACAGGGCCCGGGGAACTGGCGGGATGCGCTTGTTGCCGAGGTCGATGATGAAGTCGCCGGCCTGTCGGTCGGCTATGCGATCGGCCCGGACGTGTCGGGGGTTGTTGCCAGGCACCCGGTTCTCGAACCCTTACTGGCGCTGCAAAGGCAGATCGTCGGCCACTGGTTCATCGAGAGCCTCGGCGTCTATCGCCATCAGCGCGGCCGCGGGATCGGCACGGCGCTCCTGGCCAAGGAATTCATGCGCGCCGCTTCGGCGCCGGTGAGCCTGATCACCGAAAGCCACAACGTGAGCGCACAGGCACTATACAGGGCAAACGGCTTCGGCGAGGCAGCGCGCGTCGAAGCGGTTCCGCTCTTTGAGGAAAGCAAGAAACACGACTGGGTGCTGTTCACCCGCAAGGTCGCTTGAGACAAAGGCAGGAAACACATGGCTGAGAATTACGACGTCATCGTCATCGGTTCGGGTCCGGGAGGCTACATCGCCGCCATCCGTGCGGCACAGCTTGGTTTGAAGACCGCGGTCGTCGAGCGCGAGCATCTAGCCGGCATCTGCTCCAACTGGGGCTGCATCCCGACCAAGGCGCTGCTGCGTTCCGCCGAGGTCCTCCATTACGCCCAGCATCCGGGCGCCTATGGCATCAAGATCGAAGGCACGGTGACGCCGGACCTGAAGGCGATCGTCGCCCGCTCGCGCGGCATCGCCGAGCGCATGAACGGCGGCGTCGGCTTCCTGATGAAAAAGAACAAAGTCGACGTGATCTGGGGTGAAGCGAAGCTCACGAAGCCGGGCGAAATCGTCGTCGGCAAGTCGACCAAGCCGGTCGTCCAGCCGCAGGCGCCGCTGCCGAAGAACACCAAGGGCGAGGGCACCTACACCGCCAAGCACATCATCATCGCCACCGGCGCCCGTCCGCGTGCGCTGCCGGGTATCGAGCCCGATGGCAAGCTGATCTGGACCTATTTCGAGGCGATGAAGCCCGAGGAAATGCCGAAGTCGCTGCTGGTCATGGGCTCGGGCGCAATCGGCATCGAGTTTGCCTCCTTCTACCGCACCATGGGTGTCGACGTGACGGTCGTTGAAGTCATGCCGAACGTCATGCCGGTCGAAGATGCCGAAATTTCGAACATTGCCAAGAAGCAGTTCGAAAAGCAGGGCATGAAGATCCATCTCTCTGCCAAGGTGACGAAGGTCGAGAAGGCCGCCAACTCGATCACCGCCCATGTCGAGATGAAGGACGGCAAGGTCGAGAAGATCACCGCCGACCGCATGATCTCGGCCGTCGGCGTTCAGGGCAATATCGAGAACCTCGGTCTCGAAACGCTCGGCATTAAGACCGACCGCGGCTGCATCGTCATCGACGGCTACGGCAAGACCAATGTTCCCGGCGTCTACGCGATCGGCGACGTTGCCGGCCCGCCGATGCTCGCCCACAAGGCCGAGCATGAGGCCGTCATCTGCGTCGAGAAGATCGCTGGCTTGCCGAACGTTCACCCGATGGACAAGCTGAAGATCCCGGGCTGCACCTATTGCCACCCGCAGGTCGCCTCCGTCGGTCTCACCGAAGCCAAGGCCAAGGAACTCGGCCGCGACATCCGCGTCGGCCGCTTCCCCTTCGTTGCCAATGGCAAGGCGATCGCGCTCGGCGAGGACCAGGGCCTCGTCAAGACGATCTTCGACAAGAAGACCGGCGAGCTGCTCGGCGCCCACATGGTCGGTGCGGAAGTCACCGAACTCATCCAGGGCTTCGTCGTCGCGATGAACCTCGAGACGACGGAAGAAGACCTGATGCACACGATCTTCCCGCATCCGACGATCTCGGAGACGATGAAGGAAAGCGTGCTCGACGCCTACGGCCGCGCGCTCAACGCCTGATAGTTTCGGCGTCCGCGTTTTTGGTGTAATTTTGGCATTGCTAATGGGCGCATTTTCAATGCACGGAGACCAAAATGAGCGTGAACGGCGTCGGTATTTTGGCTGCGATCATCGTCGGCGGTTTGGCCGGGTGGCTCGCGGAGAAGTTCATGGGCAGCAGCATGGGGCTGATCATGAACATAGTGCTCGGCATCATCGGTGCGGTGGTGCTGAATTTCGTCCTGGCGGCCTTCGGCATGGCCTATGCCGGCTGGGTCGCCTACCTGATCATCGGCTTCATCGGCGCATGCCTGTTGATCGCCGTTGGTCGGGTTGTGAAACGATAGCCTGCCGGGCCATCTGTGCTTCCGTCGGGCATGTGCTTAAGACGGCCTGACATTTCCGGTTGGGCCGTCTATATAGAGCGAAAATGGGTCATCCGGCCTGATGCCGGTCCCGCCGCGACGAGGAAGACAGTATGGTAACGGTGTTCGATGCCGTCTCTGACCGGGCGCAACGCGTCCGCCATCCGGAAAAGGCCCACAAGCCCGATACGGAAGTGATGCGCAAGCCGGAGTGGATCCGCGTCAAGGCGCCGATGTCCAAGGGCTACCAGGAGACGCGGGAGCTGGTGCGCTCGCACAAGCTCGTGACCGTCTGCGAGGAGGCCGGCTGCCCGAACATCGGCGAGTGCTGGGACAAGAAGCACGCCACCTTCATGATCATGGGCGAGATCTGTACCCGCGCCTGCGCCTTCTGCAACGTCGCGACCGGAAAGCCGAATGCGCTCGACATGGAAGAGCCGGCCAACATCGCCAAGGCCGTCAAGCAGATGGGCCTCAGCCACGTGGTCATCACCTCGGTCGACCGCGACGATCTGGAAGACGGCGGCGCCGAACACTTCGAGAAGGTGATCTGGGCAATTCGCGAAGCGTCGCCGACCACGACCATCGAAATTCTGACGCCGGACTTCCTGAAGAAGCCGGGCGCTCTGGAGCGCGTCGTCGCTGCCAAGCCCGACGTCTTCAACCACAATATGGAAACGGTTCCCGGCAACTACCTGACGGTCCGCCCGGGCGCGCGCTACTTCCACTCCGTCCGCCTGCTGCAGCGGGTGAAGGAACTGGACCCGACCATGTTCACCAAGTCCGGCATCATGGTCGGCCTTGGCGAAGAGCGCAATGAAGTGCTGCAGCTGATGGACGATCTCAGGACTGCCGACGTCGACTTCCTGACGATCGGCCAGTACCTGCAGCCGACGCGCAAGCACCATAAGGTCGAGGCGTTCGTCACCCCCGAGGAGTTCAAGTCCTACGAGACCGTCGCCTACACCAAGGGCTTCCTGATGGTGTCGTCGAGCCCGCTGACGCGCTCGTCGCATCACGCCGGCGACGACTTTGCCCGGCTGCGGGCAGCCCGCGAGAAGAAGCTGGCAGCGGTGGCGGGCTGAGTTCAAGCATCTATTATAGGAACCTCCGGCCCAGCGCCGGAGTTTCGCTTTCAACGACCTTCCTTCCCGAATTCCCGGGAGTTCCCATGGAGCAGCCGTCAAAACCGGCAACGGTCAATTATGTCGACGATGCCGTTGCCGTTGACCATATGCGCAGGGCCAGGCGTATCCTCGTCGTCGGATGCTCCGGCGGCGGCAAGTCCACGCTGTCGCAAAAGCTGGCCGTGGATTTACACCTGGACTACATCTCGATCGATCGCGATATCCGGTGGCTGCCGGGGTGGGCCGAGCGTGAGCGGGCGGAGCAACGCCAGCGCATCGTCGAAAGGGTCGCCGCCGATCGCTGGATCATGGATGGCAACGGTCCTTCCACATTCGATATCCGCGTGCCGAGAAGTGACATCGTAATATGGGTGCGCATGCCGCGGCTCCTCTGCGTTTGGGGCGTTGTCACCCGGTGGCTGAAACACTTCGGCCGCACCCGCCCAGAGATGGCGCCGGGCTGCATCGAAAAGGTCGACTGGGATTTTCTCCAATTCATCTGGACCTTCGAGAAAAAGTTCTCGCCGCTCATTGTCGCAGGTCTGGCGAAGCACGGTCCCGATGTTCCCGTTCTGCAGTTGAAATCACGGCGTCAGGTGAACAGGCTCCTTGATCTTCTCGGTCTGCCCGCTTAACTCCCCTTTATGCCGCATTTCGAAACCAACCACGTCGTCAAGCACACCGCAGAGCAGATGTTCGATCTCGTTGCCGACGTCGAGCAGTATCCACAGTTCCTCCCGCTCTGCGAGGCGCTGACGGTTCGCTCGCGCAAGGAGCGCGACGGCAAGGTGCTGCTGCTGGCCGACATGACCGTCGGCTACAAGGCGATCCGCGAGACCTTCACGACGCAGGTGCTGCTGAACAAGGCGGAGCGCACCATCGACGTGAAGTACATCGACGGGCCGTTCAAGTATCTCGACAACCGCTGGCGCTTCGAGCCTTCGGGCGAGGGGCAGTCGATCGTGCACTTCGATATCGACTACGAGTTCAAGAGCCGCATTCTCGGAGCCCTGATGGGCTCGATGTTCGACCGCGCCTTCCGCATGTTCTCCGACGCCTTCGAAAAGCGCGCCGACAGCATCTATGCGCCCTGAGCGATCTGCATCAGCATATCGAGTGCGGTGCGCACCGTCGCAAGCCGGATCTTGCAGCGACCGATATCGCCGTAGCGCATCTCCCGATGCAGCATCGCGCCGTTTCGCCCGGCCGCGGCGAGATGCACGAGCCCGACGGGCTTTTCAACCGAACCTCCACTCGGCCCGGCAATGCCTGTGACGGCAACGGCGAAGTCGGCGGCCGAATGCGCTACCGCGCCCTCTGCCATCTCGATCGCCGTCTGCCGCGAGACCGCGCCGTGGGTGACGAGCGTCGCCGTCTCGACGCCGAGCATGGCGACCTTCGCCTCGTTGGAATAGGTGACAAAGCCGCGATCGACGACCGCGGACGAGCCGGAGATCTCGGTGAGCGCGCCGGCGATCAGGCCGCCGGTGCAGGATTCGGCGGTGGCGACCTTGAGGCCATTTGCCGTGAACTGAGCGATGATCTCAGCGGCTTTGACTTCGATGTCGGCGGGCCACATCACGAAAGGTTCCCGTAGACGACCGTGGCGGTGGCGATGGCGGCGATGCCCTCGTCGCGCCCGACGAAGCCGAGGCGTTCGTTGGTCGTTGCCTTCACCGAGCAGCGGTCGAGCGAAATGCCCAGCATGTCCGCAAGGTTCTCGCGCATCGTCAGGCGATGCGGACCGACCTTCGGTGCTTCTGCAATCAGCGAGACATCGGCGTTGGTGATGACACCGCCGCGCTCGCGTACGATCTTGGCCGCATGCTCCAGGAAGATCCGCGACGGCGCGCCCTTCCATTGCGGATCGGACGGCGGGAAATGGTCGCCGATGTCGCCGGCACCGCAGGTGGCAAGCAGTGCGTCGGTCAGCGCATGCAGCGCCACGTCGGCGTCCGAATGGCCGGAGAGTTTCTTGGTGTGCGCAATGAAGACGCCGCAGAGCGTGACGCCGTCGCCTTCAACGAGCTGGTGCACGTCGTAGCCGTTGCCGGTGCGCACATCGGGCAGGGCGATCCGCTTGAGTTTCTCGTCGGCCATGGCGATATCCCTTTTCAGCGTAAGCTTGACGTTGTCGACGGCGCCTTCGACGAGCACGACCTTGAGGCCGGCCCATTCGGCGATCGACGCGTCGTCGGTAAAATCCGTGCGGCCGCTTCTGGCCGCATCCCGATGCGCGGCAAGAATGGCCTGGAGATCGAAGGTCTGCGGTGTCTGCGCGCCGAAGAGGCCTTCGCGCGCCACGGTTTCCGTGACGATGCCATCCTTGCCCGCACGCTTCAGCGTATCTGCGACCGCCACCGCCGGCAGCACGGCCTTCGTCTCGTCGTTGAGCGCTGCGGCGCAGCGGGACAGCAATGCATGATCGGCAAAGGGGCGGACCGCGTCCTGGATCATCACACGGCGCGCGCCGATGTCGGCCAGGGCTTCGAGGCCTGCAAGCACCGATATCTGCCGGGTGGCGCCACCGTGGACGATGATGACATCGTCGGCCACCGAGCGTTTGCGTGCGGCGTTAAACAGCGCCTCGTCGTCCGGATGGATGACGACGACGATCGGGCCTGCGCCCGGCCATGTCGCGAAAGTGTCAAGCGTATGGGCGATAACGGGGCGGTCGCCGATGGTTCGGTACTGTTTCGGGCCCTCGGCGGATTGCCCGGCGCGTTCGCCGCGTCCCGCCGCAACGATAACCACGCCGCACTTGAGCTGTTCTTGAGGCTGCATTTTCTGTATGAGGTCCCGCATTCGCCGATCTTCGCCGTGATGTACCGCGAAGGGTCGTGCTTTGCCAGCCGAGCTTAGAATTTTGCGCGCCGCGCCGAAATCGCTTGGCAAGCCCGAGAACAATGTCTAAAAATAGTGCAGGAACAACATGTGCCTGAAAGATATGCATTTGCCAATTCCGGCTCTTTCGTCTCCGCTTCGCATCGGACCCATCGAAATCCGCAACCGGGTTGCGCTCGCGCCCATGTCCGGCGTCACCGATCTTCCATTCCGGCGGCTTGCCTGGCGCTTCGGCGCGGGTTTCGTCGTGACCGAGATGGTGGCGAGCCGTGAGCTCGTCGGCAATGCCCAGGAATCCTGGGCGCGGCTGAAGAATTCCGGGATCAAGCCGCACATCGTCCAGTTGGCGGGCCGCGAGGCGCACTGGATGGCGGAGGCAGCGAAGATCGCGGCCGACAATGGCGCCGATGTCATCGACATCAACATGGGGTGCCCGGCGAAGAAGGTGACCGGCGGCTACTCCGGCTCGGCCCTGATGCGCGATCCCGATCACGCGCTGTCGCTGGTCGAGGCGACCGTCAATGCGGTCGACGTGCCGGTGACGCTGAAGATGCGACTCGGCTGGGACGAAAACTCGATCAACGCGCCGCTGATTGCCAGACGGGCCGAAGAGGCGGGCGTCAAGGCGATCACCGTGCACGGCCGCACCCGCATGCAATTCTACAACGGCAAGGCGGATTGGGATGCGATCCGCAGGGTTCGCGAGGTCGTTTCCGTGCCGCTGGTCGCCAATGGCGACGTGGAAACGGTTGCGGACGCCGAAGAGATTCTCCGTCGATCGGGCGCCGACGCCGTCATGGCCGGTCGCTCCTCGCAGGGGCGCCCGTGGCACGTCGGCTTTCTCGCCGGTGCCGTCAAGCATCCGTCGCCGGCAGAAGCCGCCGATATCTTTGCGGAGCACTACGAGATGATGCTCGAATTCTATGGTGTCGAGGTCGGCCTGCGGCATGCCCGCAAGCATGTCGCCTGGTACCTCGATCGGGCCGCCCCCGACATGGCGGGAACGGAAAAGGCATCGATCCTGACATCGACCGATGCGTCGTTCGTTCGCGACAGGGCGCGTGCAGCGATGCTCGACGCAGCCCCGGGCAAGCCGGAAGGCGAGGCGGTCGCAGAAGGAATTGCGGCATGACGGAAAAAACGAGCGTGCCGGATGCGGTTGCTAACGGACTGTCGATGGCCGTTCTCAATGCCATCCAGAACCCGGTGATCATGGTCGATGCCAAGGGCCTCGTCGCCTTCGCCAACTGGGAGGCCGAATCGTTTTTCGGCGCCAGCGCCAACCATCTGGCGCGCCATGATATCAGCGCCTTCATCCCCTTCGGCAGCCCGCTTCTGACGCTCATCGATCAGGTGCGCGAGCGCAAGGCGCCGGTCAACGAGTATCGCGTCGACTTGAGTTCGCCGCGTCTCGGCGCCGACAAGCTCGTCGATCTCTATGTGGCGCCCGTTCTTTCCGAGCCGGGCGCGGTCGTGGTCGTCTTCCAGGAACGGTCGATGGCCGACAAGATCGACCGGCAGCTGACGCATCGCGGTGCAGCCCGTTCGGTGACCGGGCTTGCCTCAATGCTGGCGCACGAAATCAAAAATCCGCTCTCGGGCATCCGCGGTGCGGCGCAGTTGCTGGAGACCTCCGCCAATGACGAGGACCGGGCGCTGACGCGGCTGATCTGCGACGAGACCGACCGGATCGTTTCGCTGGTCGATCGCATGGAGGTGTTTTCCGACGAGCGCCCCGTCGATCGCGTGCCGCTCAACATCCATTCGGTGCTCGACCACGTGAAGGCGATCGCCAAGGCCGGGTTCGCCCGCCACATCAAGTTTGCGGAGCACTACGATCCGTCGCTGCCGCCGGTCTATGCCAACCGCGATCAGCTGGTTCAGGTGTTCCTGAACCTGATCAAGAATGCGGCCGAAGCGATCGGCGAACGCCACGATGGCGAGATCCTGCTGACGACGGCCTATCGGCCCGGCATCCGCCTCTCGGTCGCCGGAACGCGCGAGAAGATCTCGCTGCCGCTGGAATTCTGCGTACACGACAATGGGCCGGGCGTGCCCGCCGACCTGCTGCCGCTGCTCTTTGATCCGTTCATCACCACCAAGACCAACGGTTCCGGTCTGGGTCTTGCCCTGGTCGCCAAGATCATCGGCGGCCATGGCGGTATCGTTGAATGCGACAGCCAGCAGAACCGCACCACTTTCCGCGTGCTGATGCCTGCCTCCAAAGGCATGGCGGCGGATGACGACGACATGCCGATGACAAAAGGAAACCTTGCATGACCGGTGCCACGATCCTCGTTGCGGATGACGACGCCGCCATTCGCACCGTGCTGAACCAGGCGCTGAGCCGCGCCGGCTACGATGTCCGCATTACCTCCAATGCCGCGACCTTGTGGCGCTGGATTGCGGCGGGCGATGGCGATCTGGTTGTAACCGACGTGGTGATGCCGGACGAGAACGCGTTTGATCTTCTGCCGCGCATCAAGAAGGCGCGACCCGACCTGCCGGTGCTGGTCATGAGCGCCCAGAACACCTTCATGACGGCGATCAAGGCGTCGGAGAAGGGTGCCTACGACTATCTGCCGAAACCTTTCGACCTGACCGAGCTGATCGGCATCATCGGCCGGGCGCTGTCGGAGCCCAAGCGCCGGCCGGCGAAGCTCGACGACGATACCCAGGACGGCATGCCCCTGGTCGGCCGCTCCGCTGCGATGCAGGAAATCTACCGGGTGCTCGCGCGCCTGATGCAGACGGACCTGACGCTGATGATCACGGGCGAGTCCGGCACCGGCAAGGAGCTCGTCGCCCGCGCGCTGCACGACTACGGCAAGCGCCGCAACGGTCCCTTCGTCGCAATCAACATGGCGGCGATCCCGCGCGACCTGATCGAATCGGAGCTTTTCGGTCACGAGAAGGGCGCCTTTACCGGCGCGCAGATGCGCTCCACGGGCCGCTTCGAGCAGGCCGAAGGCGGCACGCTCTTCCTCGACGAGATCGGCGACATGCCGATGGACGCCCAGACGCGCCTGCTGCGGGTGCTGCAGCAGGGAGAATACACGACCGTCGGCGGCCGCACGCCGATCCGCTCGGACGTGCGCATCGTGGCTGCGACCAACAAGGACCTGAAGCAGTCGATCAACCAAGGGCTTTTCCGGGAAGACCTCTATTACCGCCTGAACGTCGTACCGCTGCGGCTGCCGCCGCTGCGCGACCGGGCGGAGGATATACCCGATCTCGTGCGCCACTTCGTCCAGCAGGCGGAAAAGGAAGGTCTCGACGTCAAGCGCTTCGATCACGAGGCGCTGGAACTGATGAAGGCGCATCCCTGGCCCGGCAACGTGCGTGAGCTGGAAAACCTCGTTCGGCGCCTGACGGCACTTTATCCACAGGATGTCATCAGCCGCGAAATCATCGAAAACGAGCTGCGCTCCGAGATCCCGGACAGCCCGATCGAGAAGACCGCGGCGCGCCCCGGCTCGCTGACGATTTCGCAGGCAGTCGAAGAAAACATGCGCCAGTATTTCGCAAGCTTCGGCGATGCCTTACCGCCGGCCGGTCTCTACGACCGGGTGCTCGCGGAGATGGAGTATCCGTTGATTCTGGCAGCGTTGACCGCGACCCGCGGCAACCAGATCAAGGCTGCCGATTTGCTCGGCCTCAACCGTAACACGCTGCGCAAGAAGATCCGCGAACTCGGCGTTTCGGTCTACCGCAGCTCACGCAGCGCTTGACTTGGTCACAGCCACCGTTGCATTTTCGCCACAATGCGTTGCTTGAACGGGTGATGGCCGCCGAATCATGCGTCCTTGCCGCCTCGTTCAATCGATTTGACCCGATCGAATGATGGGGGCGCAGCGCGATAGTCCGCGCGGGTGGTGAGGTCGACCTTTGACCAGAGAATGCAAGCAAGTGATGCCGTCGCCGGCTGGCGCCGGTTGGGGGAACGCTTTTCATGGTGGACGCAATGGCCTTGCCGCTGGGCACAGATGAGGGACTGGCGGCGCAGGATCGCCGCGCGTCCTTTGCCCTGCCGGGCCTGATGCTGGCAACCGGCGCGCTGGTCTGCGCGACCGTCTCTCTGCTTGTTCTTCTCGGCCTGACGCCGATCCGGCTTGAGAGAAACATCGTCATCGCCTGTGCGGCGATCAACAGTCTCTTCGTCGTCGGTCTCATCTATCTGATCGCCCGTGAAATCCTGCGTCTGCTGCGCGCCCGCCACAAGGGCCGCGCCGCCGCCCGGCTGCACGTGCGCATCGTTGCGCTGTTTTCGATCGTGGCGATCACGCCCGCGGTGCTTGTGGCGATCTTTGCCAGCATCACGCTCGACGTCGGTCTCGACCGTTGGTTTTCGCTCAGAACCCAGGCGATCGTGCGCTCCTCGATCAATGTGGCCCAGGCCTATGTGCTCGAAAATGCCAGCTATCTGCAGGGCCAGACCGTGTCGATGGCGAACGATCTCGAGCGCAACCGCCAGCTCTACAGCCTCGATCGCACCGGCTTTGCCGAACTGATGACGCGCCAGGCGCGCGGACGCGGCATGCTCGGCGCCTTTCTCGTGCGCGCCGACGGCAGCGCCATTGTTCAGGCCAACATCTCGACCGACCGGCCCTTGCCGGCCATTCCGCCGGACGCGTTGAAGAGTTCCGTCTCCGGCCAGCCGACGCTGATCCCGCCGGGGATCACCAACCTTGTCGGCGCCGTCATCCCGCTCGACGACATTCCGGGCACCTTCCTCTACACGGTTCGCAACGTCGATCCCGAGGTGATGCGCTCGCTCAGGCTGATGGAGGAGAATACCGCCGAGTACAAGATGCTCGAGGCCGGGCGGACCTTCACCCAGATCGCCTTCGGCGTCCTCTATATCGGCTTTGCCCTCATCGTGCTGCTCGCGGCGATCTGGACCGCGATCGCGGTCGCCGACCGGATCGTCCGACCCATCCGCCAGTTGATCGGCGCGGCCGACAGTGTTGCCTCCGGCAATCTCGATGTCGTCGTGCCGGTGCGTGCCGTCGACGGGGACGTCGGCAACCTGTCGCGAACCTTCAACAAGATGGTTTCGGAGATCCGCAGCCAGCAGGAGCAGATCCTCGAGGCGAAGGACGAAGTCGACCATCGCCGCCGCTTCATCGAGGCGGTTCTTTCGGGTGTCACGGCGGCCGTCATCGGTGTCGGCCGCGATCGGCAGATCACCATCGCCAACCCGTCGTCCGAAGACTTCCTGAAGAAGGCCGCTCCCGATCTGCTTGGCGCCGATCTGAGGCAGGTTGCGCCCGAGATCGAGGACGTGCTGGTCGAGGCCGAAGGTCGCCATCGCAACGATTACCGCAAGCAGATCAACGTCATGCGCGGCGGAACCGAACGGACGCTGAACGTTCAGGTGACGCGGGAAGAGGGCGGCGAGGCGAACGAATCCTACGTCATCACCATCGACGACATTACCGATCTCGTGATTGCCCAGCGCTCGACCGCCTGGGCGGACGTGGCGCGCCGCATCGCGCACGAGATCAAGAACCCGCTGACGCCGATCCAGCTTTCGGCCGAGCGCCTGAAGCGGCGATACGGCAAGCAGATCAACCAGGAAGACAAGGCCGTCTTCGACCAGTGCACGGACACGATCGTTCGCCAGGTGGAAGATATCGGCCGCATGGTGGACGAGTTCTCGGCCTTCGCGCGCATGCCGAAGCCGACCAAGGAACGGGCGGATCTTCGCGCGATCCTGAAGGATGCAGTGTTCCTGCGCGAAATGGGCAACAACCACATCAACTTCGTGCGCGACTTCGGCGACGAGCCGCTTGAAGGCCTGTTCGACGGGCGCATGCTCGGCCAGGCCTTCGGCAACATCGTCAAGAACGCGGTGGAATCGATCGAGGCGGTGCCGGCAGATGCAGTCCGCGGCCAGCCGATGGTTGTGGCGCGTGCTCGAACTGATGCGGCAACCGGCCTGTTCGTCGTCGACATCATCGACAACGGCAAGGGCCTGCCCACGGAAAACCGGCACCGCATTCTGGAGCCGTACATGACGATGCGCGAGAAGGGCACGGGCCTGGGTCTCGCCATCGTCAAGAAGATTATCGAGGACCATGGCGGACAATTGGAATTGCACGACGCGCCTGCCGAATACGACGGCGGTGTCGGCGCGATGATCCGCGTGATCCTGCCGCCCGCCGGAGAAACCGGGGGCGAAGACAGTTTGAAGGATGAGGGTGCGAGCGATGGCCGCTGATATTCTGGTTGTGGACGATGAGGAAGATATCCGCGAGATCGTGTCGGGTATCCTGTCCGACGAGGGGCACGAAACACGCACGGCCTTCGACAGCGACAGCGCGCTGGCGGCGATCAGCGATCGTGTGCCGCGGCTGGTCTTCCTCGACATCTGGATGCAGGGAAGCCGCCTCGACGGCCTCGCGCTGCTCGACGAGATCAAGGGGCGGCATCCCGACCTTCCGGTCGTGATGATTTCCGGCCACGGCAACATCGAAACCGCCGTCAACGCCATCAAGCGCGGCGCCTATGATTTCATCGAGAAGCCTTTCAAGGCGGACCGCCTGATCCTGATTGCCGAGCGCGCGCTGGAGAATTCCAAGCTCAAGCGCGAAGTCTCGGAGCTGAAGAAGAAATCCGGCGATCCGGTCGAGCTGATCGGCACGTCCGTCGCCGTCTCGCAGCTTCGCCAGACGGTGGAAAAGGTCGCGCCGACCAACAGCCGCATCATGATCCAGGGCCCGTCCGGCTCCGGCAAGGAGCTGGTGGCGCGCATGATCCACCGCAAGTCGACGCGCTCGGCTGGGCCCTTCGTGGCGCTCAATGCTGCGGCGATCACGCCAGACCGGATGGAAATCGCGCTCTTCGGAACCGAAGGCACGCCGGGCCAGCCGCGCCGTACCGGCGCACTCGAGGAAGCCCATGGCGGCATTCTCTATCTCGACGAGATCGGCGAAATGCCGCGCGAGACGCAGAACAAGATCCTGCGCGTGCTCGTCGACCAGCAGTTCGAGCGCGTCGGCGGCACCAAGCGCGTCAAGGTGGATGTCCGCATCATCTCGTCGACCGCCTACAACCTCGAGAACATGATTTCGGAGGGGCTGTTCCGCGAGGACCTGTTCCACCGGCTTGCGGTCATTCCGGTGCGTGTGCCGGCGCTTGCAGAGCGGCGCGAGGACATTCCGTTCCTCGTCGACATGTTCATGCGCCAGGTCAGCGAACAGGCCGGTATCCGCCCGCGCAAGATCGGCGACGATGCCCTGGCGGTACTTCAGGCGCATGACTGGCCGGGCAACATCCGCCAGTTGCGCAACAACATCGAGCGCCTGATGATCCTTGCCCGCAGCGACGGTCCGGATACGCCGATCTCGGCCGACATGCTGCCGACCGAAGTGGGCGACACCCTCCCGAAGATCTCGGCTCAGGGCGATCAGCACATCATGACCTTGCCGTTGCGCGAGGCTCGCGAAATGTTCGAACGTGATTATCTGATCGCGCAGATCAACCGATTCGGCGGCAATATTTCGCGCACGGCGGAGTTTGTCGGCATGGAGCGGTCGGCGCTGCATCGGAAGTTGAAGTCGCTGGGCGTCTGAACCGGATTTTCCGGCCAAACCGCTCGCGCTTGCATGTGAAAGAACGACATGAAGGTAGTCATTTGTGGCGCGGGGCAGGTCGGATACGGCATTGCCGAGCGGCTGGCGCAGGAAGACAACGACGTTTCGGTGATCGACACGTCGGCGGCGCTGATCGCCAACATCACCGAGAGCCTCGACGTGCGCGGCTATGTCGGCCACGGCGCGCATCCGGACGTGCTCGCCAAGGCCGGTGCCGACCAGGCCGACATGCTGATTGCGGTCACGCTGTCCGACGAGGTCAACATCGTCGCCTGCGAGGTGGCGCACGCGATCTTCAACGTGCCGACCAAGGTCGCGCGCATCCGGGCGCAGAGCTATCTCGCACCCGAATACGCCAACCTTTTTTCGCGCGAGAACGTGCCGATCGACGTTACCATTTCGCCCGAAGTCGAAGTCGGGCGGCTGGTGCTGCGGCGTATTTCCTTTCCCGGCGCCATCGACGTCGTGCGTTTCGCCGACGACCGCATCGCCATGGTCGCCTTCGAGTGCCTGGAAGACTGCCCGGTCGTCGGCACGCCGCTGCAGCAGTTGAGCGAACTGTTCCCCGATCTGCTCGCGACGGTCACCGGCATTTTCCGCAACGGCAAGGTGATCGTGCCGCATTCCGACGATCAGTTGCAGGCGGGCGATATCGCCTATGTCGTCTGTGACCGGGATCATGCGCGCCGCACGCTGACCCTCTTCGGGCACGAGGAACAGGAAGCCCGGCGCATCATCATCTTTGGCGGCGGCAATGTCGGCTACTTCGTTGCCAAGGCGATCGAGGAGCACCAGCCGCGCACGCGGGTAAAGCTGATCGAGAGCGATCGCGACCGCGCGGTGATGATGGCCGACAAGCTGAGCAGCACGGTCGTTCTCAACGGCTCGGCCATGGACCAGCGGATCCTCGCCCAGGCCGACGTTCAGGATGCCGATCTCGTCGTGGCGCTCACCAACAACGACCAGATCAACATCCTCGGCAGCATAATGGCGAAACATCTGGGCGCGAAATCCACGCTCGTGCTCATCAACGAGCCGTCCTACCAGGAGTTTGCCGCGACCGCCGGCGTCGATGCCTATGTGAACCCGCGCGCCGTCACGATCTCGCGCGTGCTCCAGCATGTGCGCAAGGGGCGTATCCGCTCCGTCTATGCGGTGCAGAAGGGCATGGCCGAGGTCATCGAGGCCGAGGCGCTGGAAACGTCGCCGCTCGTCGGCAAGGCGCTGCGCGACCTCGAATTGCCCGATGGCATCCGCATCGGTGCGCTCTATCGCGACAAGACGTTCATTCGTCCTGACGGCAACACGAAGATCAAGGCGAAGGATCGCGTCGTGCTCTTCGCCACCGCCGACGCCGTGCGCCACGTCGAGCAGCTTTTCCGCGTCAGCATCCAGTATTTCTAAGGTCGAGACGATGCCCAGAATTGCCTATGTCAACGGCGCCTACGTGCCGCACGCAGACGCCGGCGTCCACATCGAGGACCGCGGCTACCAGTTTGCCGATGGCGTCTACGAGGTCTGCGAAGTGCGTCACGGCTATATCGTCGATCTCACGCGCCATCTCGATCGCCTCGACCGGTCGCTCAGCGAGCTGCGCATCGCGTGGCCGATGAACCGGGCAGCGCTCGTCCATGTCATCCGCGAGGTCGTCCGGCGCAACCGGGTGAGAAATGGCCTGTTCTATCTGCAGGTCACGCGCGGCGTGGCGCGCCGGGATCATGTGTTCCCAGCCAAGGGAACGACGCCGACTGTTGTCGTGACGGCGAAGCGCACCGATGCTGAAGCCATCGCCAGGAAGGCGACCCACGGAATAGCGGCGATTACCGTGCCGGAAAACCGCTGGGACCGGGTCGATATCAAGTCGGTCGGGCTTCTGCCAAACGTGCTCGCGCGCCAGAAGGCGAAGGAGGAAGGCGCGCAGGAGGCGATCTTCGTTGATGCCGACGGCACGGTGAAGGAGGGTGCGGCCACCAATGTCTGGATCGTCGATCGCGACGGAACCCTGCGCACGCGGCCTGCCGAACACGGGATTCTGCGCGGCATTACCCGTACGACACTGATGGATGTCGCAGTACCGCTGGGGCTCAAAATCGAGGAGAGGGCATTCTCGCTAGACGAGATGCTCGCAGCGCGCGAAGTCTTCATCACGGCTGCCACCAGCATCTGTTTTCCGGTCGTTTCGGTCGACGGCAGGCCGATCGGCAACGGTCATCCGGGAAGCATAGCACAGAATATTCGCGAAGCCTTTTTCGGCGTTGCGGAAAAGACATTGATTTGATACCAAACTCTGACGGGGTGTCGGGGAAGGTACTTGTGGCGCCTCGGATTGCAGAATTTGACAAAAATGCACCGGCGCGAAACGCCGGCAAATAAGAAAGAAGCGGCGCGATGGCGGAACGTTCTCAAAACTTGCAGGATCTCTTTCTCAACACGGTCCGCAAGCAAAAGATTTCATTGACAATTTTTCTCATCAACGGCGTCAAGCTCACCGGCGTCGTGACCTCGTTCGACAACTTCTGCGTCCTGCTGCGTCGCGATGGCCACTCGCAACTGGTCTACAAGCACGCGATCTCGACCATCATGCCCGGCCAGCCGCTGCAGATGTTCGAGAACGAAGAAGCCGCATCCTGACGGGACGTTAGGCACATTACCAAACGGGATTCAAAATCGTCGTCGATCATTCCGGAGCTCGAGAAGCTCCGCGACGACATGCGCGCGGTCGTCATCGTTCCGGTCTTGAAGAAGACCGGGCGGCAGTCCGCAGAGATTCTTGCCACGACGACCACGCGATCGGACGAAAGCCGCCTCGAAGAGGCGACCGGTCTTGCCATGGCGATCGATCTCGACGTCGTGCACGGCGCCATCGTTCCGGTCTCGCAGCCCAAGCCCGGCACCCTGCTCGGCAGCGGCAAGATCGAAGAGATCGGTCATATCCTCGTCGAGCTCGATGCCGGCCTTGTCATCGTCGATCATCCGCTGACGCCGGTGCAGCAGCGCAATCTCGAGAAGGAATGGAACGCCAAGGTCATCGACCGGACCGGCCTCATTCTCGAAATCTTCGGCCGCCGCGCCTCCACCAAGGAAGGCACGCTGCAGGTCGATCTGGCGCATCTCAACTACCAGAAGGGCCGCCTGGTCCGAAGCTGGACCCACCTTGAGCGCCAGCGCGGCGGTGGCGGCTTCATGGGCGGTCCGGGCGAAACCCAGATCGAAGCGGACCGGCGCTTGCTGCAGGACCGCATTGTCAAGCTCGAACGAGAATTGGAGCAGGTGCGCCGCACCCGGCAACTGCACCGTTCCAAGCGCAAGAAGGTGCCGCACCCGATCGTCGCGCTCGTCGGCTACACCAACGCCGGCAAGTCGACGCTGTTCAACCGCATGACCGGCGCAGGCGTTCTGGCCGAGGACATGCTGTTTGCGACGCTCGACCCGACGCTGCGGCGTCTGAAGCTGCCGCATGGCCGCATGGTCATCCTCTCCGACACCGTCGGCTTCATTTCCGACCTGCCGACGCACCTCGTCGCCGCCTTCCGCGCGACGCTCGAAGAGGTGCTGGAGGCGGACCTGATCCTGCACGTGCGCGATCTCTCCGACCCGGACAACCAGGCGCAGGCAAGCGATGTTCTCAGGATTCTTGGCGATCTCGGTATCGACGAGAAGGAAGCGTCCGAACGGCTGATCGAGGTCTGGAACAAGATCGATCGGCTCGACGCCGAATCGCGCGAGGCGCTGCAGGGCAAGGCGGCGACGTCTGAAAACACCGTCGCCGTTTCGGCGATATCGGGCGAAGGTGTCGATGATCTGCTCGCGGAAATCGGCCGTCGCCTGTCGGGTGTGCTGACCGAGTGCACCGTCGTTCTCGGCATTGATCAGTTGCAGCTTCTGCCCTGGATCTATCAGCACGCCATCGTTGATGGCCGCGAGGATCTGGAAGACGGGCGCGTCAGCCTCGACCTTCGCTTGACCGAAAACGAGGCCTCAGATCTGGAGCGTCGTCTCGGCAACGGACCGAAGCCCGTCGCGGAAGACTGGTAATCCAAAAACCGATTGGTTTGGGCGACTTGCTCAGATGCGTGCGCGGACGATTCGTTGGCCGTTTGCGAGGGACGCATCGCGAACATGCGTCCCGCCGCGCTTAGCCGAGCTGCCGCTCGATCGCCTTTGCCGCCTGCCAGAGCTCTTCCATCCGATCCAAGGTTGCTCCGTCGAGCGTCTCGCCGCCAGCTTCGAGCTCGCGCTCGATATGGGCGAACCGTCGGCGGAACTTGGTGTTGGTGCCGCGCAGCGCCATCTCCGGGTCCGTGCCCACGTGGCGGCCGATGTTGACGACCGCGAAGATCAGGTCGCCCAGCTCGTCGCTGACCTTGGCGCGGTCCTTCTCGCGTAGCGCCTGGCGCAGTTCGCCGATCTCCTCCTCGATCTTGTCGAGGATCGGTTCCGGCTCCGACCAGTCAAAGCCGACCTTTGCTGCGCGTTCCTGCAGCTTCAGGGCCTCCACGAGGGCGGGAAACGAACGCTGCACAGAGCCGAGATGGGTTGCCGCGCCATCCGGTGTCAGGCCGCGCCGGGCGCGCCTTTCCTGGCGCTCGGCCTTTTCGGCCTGCTTGATCTCATCCCATTGCAGCTTCACCGCCTCGGCTGTGTCCGCGTCCGAGCGGGCAAAGACATGCGGATGGCGGCGGATCATCTTGCGGGTGACTGCCTCGACGACGTCGCCGAAGGCGAACTCGCCGGCTTCCTCGGCCATGCGGGCGTGGAAGACCACCTGCAGGAGCAGGTCTCCGAGTTCGTCGCAGAGGTCGTGCATGTCGCCACGCTCGATGGCGTCGGCGACCTCATAAGCCTCTTCGATCGTGTAGGGCTTGATCGTCTCGAAAGTCTGGACGATGTCCCAGGGGCAGCCGGTCTCCGGTTGGCGGAGCGCCGCCATGATGTCGAGCAGGCGCTTGATGTCGCGTGAAGGTTCCATGGATCTCAGTTCAGCGGAATGGCGTTGTCGTCCTTGCCCGACTGATAGCTGTCGGAAAGGCTCTGGTAACGGGCGCGGATGCGGGCGTCCTGGGCGGCAAGGCGGTCGCGGGTTTCGGGATCGGCATCCTTCGCAAGGGCTGCGATCGAGGCCGAGTGCCAGAAGGCATTGTCCTTTGCGTAGCCGCCCGGCTCCAGGCGGAAAACCTCTTTCAGGATCTTCAGGTCGTGCGGGATCGCGAAGGAGTCGCGGGAATCCTCGTGACTGAAAAAGTAGTAGAAATTGTCGAAGCCGGCCCAGGTGATCGCCGAAAGACACATGGAGCAGGGCTCGTGCGTGGACAGGAAGATGAGATCGCGCGTATCCGGCTTTTCCGTCATCTCGTAGAAACGCTTCAGCGTGTGCACTTCGCCATGCCAGAGCGGATTTTCCGTCTCGTTGTTGGTTTCGGCAAGCACCAGCGACAGGTCGGACTTGCGCAGAATCGCAGCGCCGAACACCTTGTTGCCGGCGGCGACGCCCCTTTCGGTGAGCGGCAGGACATCGTTCTCGATCACGGTCAAAAGCCGTTCGGCGAGTTCGGGTTGTGTCATGTCAAAAGCCTCCGGCAGGTCATTGACCGCATTTAACGGAGGTTGCCCATGCGGCGCAATGGCCGTGGGGAGGCCGAGGTTTTTGTGAGCCCGGAGATATTTGCTCAAAATGATGCGGCCCCGAGCAAAACAATACGGGACCGGAAAGGCATTGAAATTTCTGTTCCTTCAATTGTCGTGCCGCATGCGGGATATTCGCCGCAGCCTGTAGAAGGAACCGTTTGCCAGATCATGACGCAGCAACTCGCCGTTTTCCCCGCATTCTTTCGCGTCGCGCAAAAGCGCGTGGCGGTTTTCGGCAATGGCGACGAGGCTTTTGCCAAGGTGCGGCTGCTTTTGAACACCGAAGCGTCGATCGTCGTCTACGCTGACGAGCCGGCGGCGGAATTCGCTGAGTATCTGCGTGCCCGTGGCGTCGAGCATGTGGCCGCGCCCTTTGCGCCCGAACAGCTTGAAGGTGCCATTCTCGTCTTCGCTGCAACCGGTGATGCTGCCAGCGACCAGCGCATCGTCACCGCCGCGCGCAAACACAAGATCCCGGCAAATGCCGTCGACCAGCCCGATTTCTGCGATTTCTTCACGCCTGCTCTCGTCAATCGGGCGCCGGTCGCCGTCGCCATCGGCACGGAAGGGGCAGGGCCGGTACTGGCGCAGATGATCCGCGCCCAGATCGATCAGCTGCTGTCGCCCTCCCTTGGCGTCGTCGCATCGTTGGCAGCAAGCTACCGTGAGGCGGTCGATCGCCTGGTGCCGCGCGGCGTCGCCCGCCGCATGTTCTGGCGCCGGTTTTTCCAGGGTCCGGTGGCCGACAAGGTCGCCGGCGGCGATCTGGCCGCTGCCCGCCGTGAGGCTTCGCGCCTGCTCGACGCGCCCGAGAAGGCAGCGGGCCATGTCTGGCTCGTCGGTGCCGGTCCAGGGGCCGAGGATCTGCTGACGCTGCGCGCCCAGCGCGTGATGATGGAGGCCGATGCGATCGTTTATGATGCGCTGGTGCCGCAGGCGATCGTCGATATGGGCCGCCGCGATGCCGAGCGCCTGTCGGTCGGCAAGCGCAAGGGCTGCCACACGAAGTCTCAGGACGAGATCAACCAACTGCTGGTGAGACTCGCCGCCGAAGGCAAGCGCGTCGTCCGCCTGAAGTCCGGCGATCCGCTGGTTTACGGCCGCGCCGGCGAAGAGATGGCGGCACTGCGCGAAGCCGGCATCAGCTACGAGATCGTGCCCGGCATCACGTCGGCCTTTGCCGCGGCCGCCGATTTCGAGTTGCCGCTGACCCTGCGCGGCGTCGCGTCTTCTCTGGTCTTCACCACCGGCCACGACCTGACCGGCGAAGTTCTGCCCGACTGGGCGCGGCTTGCCGTGTCCGGCGCAACCATCGCCGTTTACATGGGCCGCACCGTGGCTGCCTCGGTCGCCGGCCGCCTGATGCAGGCCGGTCTTCCCGCGGAAACGACCGTCGCCGTCATCGAGAATGCCAGCCGCGCGGATCGCCGCCTGCTGCACGGCATCCTGAAGGACCTGCCGGACCTGGAAAATCGGACTGAGCTTTCCGGTCCGGTCATGGTGATCATTGGAGATGCAGTCGCCGGTGCCAACTTCGCTCGTTCCGAACCGCTCGTGGTCGGCAGCAGGCGTCGCACCGACAATGCTATTGACGTTGCTGCTGCGCGCAACGAACACGTACTGAACTGAGGACGAGGTCATGGTGAGCAAGGTTTTGACGGCAAATCGACTTTCGGACGGTATTTCCGTCTGGCTGGACGCCGCTGGCAACTGGGTCGAACAGCTTCAAGACGCGTTCGTCGCTCGTCATGCAGAGGCGGTGACGGCGCTCGAAGCCACGGGCAAACAGGCGTTTGACGACAACAAGGTCGTCGACGCCAATGTCGTCGATGTCGAAGAGGTCAATGGTACGCTTCGGCCGCTGCGCATGCGCGAACGCATCCGCGCCGAAGGCCCGTCGATCCCGTACGCTGCCGGCTACAATGGCCTTTCCGGCCCGAAACACGCTGCCTGAGGAAACGATACCCGATGTACCGCTACGATGAATTCGACCACGCCTTCGTTTCCTCCCGCGTCGAGCAGTTCCGTGATCAGGTCGAGCGCCGCCTGAGCGGCGAGCTCGCCGAGGACGCCTTCAAGCCGCTGCGCCTGATGAACGGCGTCTACCTGCAGCTTCACGCCTATATGCTGCGCGTCGCCATCCCCTATGGCACGTTGTCGAGCCGGCAGATGCGCATGCTCGCCCATATCGCGCGCAAGTATGACCGCGGCTACGGCCACTTCACCACACGCCAGAACATCCAGTACAACTGGCCGCGTCTTTCCGACACGCCGGATATCCTCGACGAACTGGCAAGTGTCGAAATGCATGCACTGCAGACCTCGGGCAACTGCATTCGCAACGTGACCGCCGATCACTTCGCCGGTGCGGCTGCCGATGAAGTCGCTGATCCAAGGCCTTATGCCGAAATCTTGAGGCAATGGTCGAGCGTGCACCCGGAATTCTCGTTCCTGCCGCGCAAGTTCAAGATCGCCGTCACGGGTGCCGAGCGTGACCGTGCAGCGATCCAGGTCCACGACATCGGCCTGCACCTGAAGAAGGATGAGGACGGCCGCATCGGCTTTGCCGTTTATGTCGGCGGAGGCCAGGGCCGCACGCCGATGATCGCCAAGAAGATCCGCGACTTCCTGCCGGAAGAGGATCTGCTGTCCTATACGACCGCGATCATGCGCGTGTACAACCTGCATGGGCGTCGCGACAACAAGTACAAGGCGCGCATCAAGATCCTCGTGCACGAGACCGGTGCCGAAGAACTGTCCCGTCAGGTCGAGGTCGAATTCGCGGCGCTCAAGGACACCGAGCTGAAGCTGCCCGAAGTGGACATCCAGGCGATCTCCACCTATTTCGCGCCGCCGGCGCTCGAAAACCGCGCCGAAGGCTGGGAAAGCCTTGCGCGCTGGAAGAAGACCGACCCGGAGTTCGCCCGCTGGGTGCAGCAGAACGTGCAGCCGCACAAGCACCCGGACTACGGCATGGTGACGATCTCGCTGAAGCCGATCGGCGGCATCCCGGGTGACGCAAGCGACGCGCAGATGGATGCCGTTGCCGACATCGCCGAGGAATACGCCTTCGACGAGATCCGGGTCAGCCACGAGCAGAACCTGATCCTGCCGCATGTGGCGCTGGCCGATCTCGAGCCGGTCTACCGTGCGCTGGTCGCCTCAGGTCTTGCCACTGCCAATGCCGGCCTGATCACCGACATCATCGCCTGTCCCGGGCTGGACTACTGCGCCCTTGCCAATGCGCGCTCCATTCCGGTGGCGCAGGAGATTTCGACCCGCTTCGGTTCGCCCGAGCGCCAGGCCGAGATCGGCGAGTTGAAGATCAAGATCTCCGGCTGCATCAATGCCTGCGGTCACCACCATGTCGGCCATATCGGCCTGCTTGGCGTTGAAAAGAAGGGTGCGGAACTGTATCAGATCACGCTCGGCGGTTCCGGCGACGAGAACACCTCGATTGGCGAGATCATCGGTCGCGGTTTCGAGCCGGAGAAGGTGACCGACGCCGTTGAGACGATCGTCGACACCTATCTCGGACTGCGTCGCGACGGCCAAGAGACCTTCCTCGAAGCCTATCGCCGCGTCGGCCCGCAACCCTTCAAGGATGCGCTCTATGGCAGCGCGCAGGAAGCTGCCTGAGGCGCTGAGGAACGGACATGACGAAAATCTGGAAGGAAACCGGCTTCGTGAGCGATGATCCCTGGATCATCGAGACCGAGGAAACCAAGGCAGGCTCGAACGAAAAGGCGATCTTCGGCCTCGATGCGTTCCTTGCCAAGGTCGCAGACAGCGACGAGTCTGGCCTCGGCGTCGTCATCGCACCGGCGGACGACGTCACCAAGCTTGCGCCGCATCTCGATCGGCTCGCGCTGGTGGCCGTGGCATTCCCGGCCTTTAACGACGGCCGCGCCTTCAGCCATGCGTCGCTGTTGCGCGCGCGGCTTGGCTTTGGCGGCGAGGTGAGGGCGGTCGGCGACGTCTTGATCGACCAGATCCCGCTGATGCTGCGCTGTGGCGTCGACAGCTTTGCCGTCAGCAATGCGACGGCTCTGAAGCGTCTTTCGGAAGGACGCCTGCCTGGTATCGCGGTGCATTACCAGCCGACGGCAAAGCCCTCCACTGACGCGAAATCCTATAGCTGGCGACGGGTGTCGTAGGGTAGGATTGGCCGCGACAGTGTGAAGCACGCCGAAATCCCGGAAAGCGACTATATTTGGAAGAGATTTCCTTTCAACAAGGCGCGGCTTGGAATATTGGCTTATTGTTGATAGACAGGGTCATCATTTACAGGACTTGTAGCTAAAATGAATGCTCCGGCAAAAACGGAAGATTTCGCGATCCAGGCACCGGCAGGCGTCTACGTCGAGACGGTAACCAGCGTTGAACACTATACGGATCGGCTCTTCCGCTTCCGCATGACCCGCCCTGCCGAATTCCGCTTCCGCTCGGGCGAGTTCGCGATGATCGGCCTGATGGTCGGCGACAAGCCGGTCTATCGCGCCTATTCGATCGCCAGCCCCGCCTGGGACGAAGAACTCGAGTTCTTCTCGATCAAGGTGCCGGATGGCCCGCTGACCTCGCATCTCCAGGCGATCAAGCCAGGTGACAAGGTGCTCATGCGCAAGAAGCCGACCGGCACGCTGGTGCTTGACGCGCTCGTTCCCGGCCGCCGCCTCTACATGTTCTCGACCGGCACCGGCATTGCGCCCTTCGCAAGCCTCATCCGCGACCCCGAGACCTATGAGAAGTTCGAGGAAGTGATCCTCACCCACACCTGCCGTGACGTTGCCGAACTGAAGTACGGCTTCGACCTCGTCGAGGAAATCCGCAACCACGAATTCCTGAACGAGATCGTCGGCGACAAGCTGCGCCACTACGCGACGGTGACCCGCGAGGATTTCGCCTTCAAGGGCCGCATCACCGACCTGATGGTCAACGGCAAGTTCTTCTCCGATCTCGGCCTGCCGCCGCTCGATCCGGCTGTCGATCGCGGCATGATCTGCGGCTCGACGGCGATGCTGAAGGACACCAAGGAAATTCTTGAGGCTGCCGGCCTGACGGAAGGCGCCAACAACAAGCCGGCCGAGTTCGTGATCGAACGCGCCTTCGTCGGCTGACGGTTTTTTGTGCAGTTTAACGTTCGAAGGGCGTGCCTTGGGCGCGCCCTTCGTCGTTTCTGGCTGAACGTCTGCCGAGCTATGCGCGCGCGGTAGCCCCGCATTTCCAATTCTGCGTACCGCCCGGCGCTTCCAGGAGATATCGTGCTCCCGCAAATCTTCATAGCGTGCGCACGCAGCCATGCGAAAACAAGCGCACGACGAACCAAGCCCGCGCCGTCCTGAATGAGCCTCGTGGGCCATTGCTGGGAGTGCCCGATGAGCCGAGTTCCGCTAACCGCCCTGGAAACCAGGATCCGCTGCAAGCCGTTGCGCGACCGTATCGCCACCCCGGAAGAAGCGGCCAGCCTCATCAAGGATGGCATGACCATCGGCATGAGCGGCTTCACCAAGGCCGGCGATGCCAAGGCGGTGCCGCTTGCCATGGCCGAGCGGGCAGCCCGCGAGAAGTTTCGCATCACGCTGATGACCGGCGCTTCGCTCGGTCATGACATCGACAAGACGCTGACGGAAGCCGGCGTCCTTGCCCGCCGCCTGCCGTTCCAGTCGGATCCGGTGCTGAGAGCTGCGATCAACCGTGGCGAGGTGATGTTCATCGACCAGCATCTTTCGGAAACGGTCGAACAATTGCGCTCCGGACAGATCAGCCCGATCGACTATGCGGTGGTCGAGGCGGTGGCGATCACCGAGGACGGCGGCATCGTGCCGTCGACATCGGTCGGCAATTCCGCAAGCTTCGCGATCCTGGCAAGGAAAGTGATCGTCGAGCTCAATCTCAGCCACAGTCCGGCGCTCGAAGGGCTGCACGATATCTACATTCCGGCGAAGCGCCCGAGCCGCACGCCAATTCCCGTCGTCGCCTGCGACAGCCGCGCGGGCACGCCCTACATTCCCATCGATCCCGAAAAGATCGTCGCGATCGTCGTCACCGAAAAGGAAGACAGCGCCGCGCGGATCTCGCCGCCGGATGCCGAGACGACGGCGATCGCCGGCCATCTGATCGGCTTCCTGCAGGAGGAGGTGCGCAAGGGGCGCCTCGACATGACGCTCAATCCGCTGCAGGCGGGCATCGGCGTGATCGCCAACTCGGTCCTGAGCGGCCTCGTCGACAGTCCCTTCCATGACCTGCGCATGTATAGCGAGGTGCTGCAGGACAGTACGTTCGAGCTTTTCGAGGCCGGCAAGCTGAGCTTTGCTTCGGCATCGTCGATGACACTCTCCAGTGCCTGGGCAGACCGGGTATTTCGCAACATCGGCGCCTACAAGGACAGGCTGGTGCTGCGGCCGCAGGAGGTGAGCAACCATCCGGAGATCATTCGGCGCCTCGGCGTCATCGGCATCAACACGGCGCTCGAGTTCGATATCTATGGCAACGTCAATTCGACCCATGTCGGCGGCACAGACATGATGAACGGCATCGGCGGTTCCGGCGATTTCGCGCGCAACGCCTTCCTGTCGATCTTCGTCGCCAAGTCGGTTGCCAAGGGCGGGGCGATTTCATCCGTGGTGCCGATGGTCTCCCACGTCGACCACACGGAACACGATGTCGATATTCTGGTGACCGAGCACGGCCTTGCGGACCTGCGCGGCCTGGCGCCGCGGGAACGCGCGCCCGTCGTCATCGAAAACTGCTGTCATCCGGCCTATCGCAACTTGCTCTCCGACTACTTCAGCCGCGCGGTCGCCTCCCGTGGAGGCCAGACACCGCATATTCTGGAAGAAGCCTTCGATTGGCATGTGCGCCGCCTGAAGACCGGGAGCATGATGCCCGCCGGCTGAGGTGGATTAATGAAATCATTGTGAAAACAATTTCTTGCAGTGATTTCTTTTGTTAGAGGCAGCGCCTCCTCAGGCGTCTGAAAGATAGGTCATCAGCTCCGCCATCGCTACCGACGCGCCATCGGCGTCTGCGCTTTCGATCGCATCGATCACGGTGACGTGGCGGCGGACCGATCCGGCCATCTTTTCAGGCGAGGACGAGGCAAACCAGATGCGCCGGGCGTGTGTCTGCAAGGGGGCAAGGGCTGCGGTCAGGAAGCGGTTCGGGCAGGCTTCCTCCATCAGTTCGTCGAACACCTTGTCGGCGACGAGGAAACCTCCCATGTCACCAGCACCGAGGCAGGCGGTCATCTCCGCGCCGCAGGCCTTCATTGCATTTCGATCATCGGGACTTGCGTGCGCAGCGACGAGGGCGGCCGCGAGCGGCTCCAGCTTCTGGCGCGTCTGCATGACATGCACCTGGTCATCGGGGCGGATCCTGCTAATTTGCAGGCCGACCCGTGGGCGAACTTCCATGAGGCCCTGCCAGGCCAGTTTCTGGATCGCCTCTCGAACCGGTGTTCGTCCGAGCCCGGCAAGTTCGATCAATTGGCGCTCGGTGACCAAGGCGCCGGGCTCGAGCTTCAACGTGACGATCAGGCGTTCGAGCGCGAGATAGGCGAGATGAGCCTGGGATTGCGGTGACATGCAGATCCTTCATTGTGATATATCAGTAGCTTGCACGATTTTCGGCAGTGAGGCAAGCGCGCCGCTCGTCCTGCGCAAACAGGTCATGAGGGGCGTTTGCGCGCACGGACATAAAAATAAGCGAATGCTTAAAAAATACGAATTTCAAAGGCATGAATAAAAGAACCTCATAGGCCGTTTCCAATAGAATTCGTGTTGACGAAGAGGAAGGTGCTTGCCACTCTCCCCAAAGGGCCGCGTGTGAAAGGGCCGCGAAGGCCGTTGTCGCACAGAGTTCGGTTGCATGCTGGTCGGCTGAGATCGAAGGCAATGGGCAGAGGGCAAAAGGCAACAACCGTCAGCCATCGGCGTTGAGGGGCGCAAGATGCAAGTGGGCGCGTTTCTGGTCTGGTCGTTGATGGCATTTGCGACACTGCTGGCCGTGCCGGCGGTCAGCCACACCAATGCGCTGACGACGTTCTCGCTGATGGCCTCGTCGGCCGCCTTCGTCGGCATGGCGATTGCCCAGTTCATGGCCGCGCGTCCGCCCTTTGTCGAAGGCCTGTTCGGCGGGCTCGATCGCGTCTACCACTTTCATCGCAGGATCGGCATCTCTGTGCTGGTCCTTATCCTCATCCATTATTTCCTGAAGCCCGATTTCAAGGGGTTGGCGCTGACGAGCGGTCTGAACCAACTGGCAGCTTCCGCAGGGAAGTACGCCTTCTACGCTTTCGTCGTTCTGCTCGTTCTCAGCATTGTCAAGATTATCCCGCGCACGAAGATCGAGATCCCCTACCACCTCTGGCGCTATGCGCACCGTTTCATCGGCCTGCTCTTCGTGATGGTCGCCTTCCACCAGATGTTCATCAAACGCCCCTATGACGGCACCGCGCTCCTGGCGGTCTACCTCAACGCCTTCGCAGCGCTCGGCATTCTGAGCTATGCCTACACCCAGCTTCTACCCTGGCTCAGAACCCGCGGTTACGAGGTTTTCGAGGTGGTGCGCGAAGACGGAGCGACGGTGATCGGTGCGCGGCCCCTGCGGCGCCCCTTGCGCGCCAAGCCTGGCCAATTCGGCTTTCTGCGCGTGCTGAAACCAGGACTGCGTGAGCCGCATCCGTTCACGATCGCCGGCATCGAGGCCGATGGCACCGTCCGCTTCGCGGTGAAGCCGCTCGGCGATTACACGAAGGCGCTTCGGGACAGTATCGCGGTCGGCGACCGGTTGAAGCTCGAAGGCGGCTATGGCCGCTTCAACCATCGCCGCGGCGGCAAGAAGCAGATCTGGCTTGCCGGCGGTATCGGCGTCACGCCGCTCCTGGCGATGGCGCGGCATCTGAGGGGCGACGAGGGACAGGAGATCCATTTGGTCTATTGCGTGCGTGATCGGCGCGAGGCGATCGGTCTGGATACCTTCGAGGCGCAGGCCGGAAAGCTCGGAAACTTCAGTTTTGTCCTGCACGACAGCTCCGTGGACGGACGCCTGGACGCGGCCAGGCTTGCGAGCAGCAGCACGATCGATCCGGCCGACGCCGATCTCTGGTTCTGCGGCCCGCCACCCCTCAGGGAAGCGATTCTCAAGGGCCTGAAAGATCTTGGCAAACGGCCGAAGCGGGTTGAGTTCGAACAGTTTCAGTTTCGATAGAGCAGCTTATTTCAGTAGCGATTCTATTGTTTTAGGGAGTAGATTTCATGCGCGGTCTGCAGAGAAAGCGAGAAGGCGCCTCGTTATTGTCCGGCCTTGGCCGCGGATCCTTGGCCGTTTCATTGACGGCGCTGATCGCCATCTCGCTCTGTCCCTCTGCCGCTTCGGCGCGTGATGCTTTTGCCGAGGATGCCTTCTCCACCTACAAGGCGAATGTCGACAACGGCAAATACATGTTCAACGCTGCGGGCTGCGGCGCCTGCCACGGATCCGGCGACAATACAGAACTGCTCTCCGGCGGCATGCAGATGAACACGGCGATCGGCACCTTCTATGCGCCGAACATTTCGCCGCACGCCAATGGCATCGGCGGCTGGACCAATGCGCAGTTTCTGAACGCCGTGCTGGTCGGTCTCGACCGGGAGGGTAACAACCTCTACCCGGTGATGCCCTACACCTCCTATGGCGGGATGAAGCCGGAGGATGCGCTCGACATCAAGGCCTATATCGAGACGCTGCCGCAGGCGGACGCGGCATCGAAGGAGCATGAGATCGCTTTCCCCTTCAGCCGGCAGACGACGATTACGCTGTGGAAGCGCAGCCATTTCACGGTCCCGGCCTATCAGCCGCGCAAGGAGACGCAGGCCGAGCGCGGTCGTTATCTGGTGGAGAATGTCGGCGGCTGCGGCGATTGTCACACGCCGCGCACGACCACCTACGGGGTGGACCTGGAGCGTTCCTATGAGGGCGAGAAGGATCTGACCGGTGCGGTCGCGCCTGACATCAGCAAGACGAAGATTGCCGCTCTTGCGTCGCCCGAGGTCTTTACCAGGGGTCTTATCGAGGAGGGTAAGAAGCTTTCAGGCGCGCCGATCAGCGATCCTGTGATGCGGCGTATCGCCAAGGGGCTAAATGTTCTCTCGGACGACGATCGCCGCGCGATCTATGCCTTCCTCGCCGATCGCGAGGTGAAGGCGCCGGCGCCGGTGGCGCAGTCGGTCACCGCCGTCTGCAAGGAGAATACCGCGACCGAAGCGCTGGGTGGCGGCAATGCGGCGCTGGCGCAGCAGGCCGACGCCTTCATCGGCAGATATTGCCGTAACTGTCACGGGCCGGGTGAAAGCTCGCAAGGAAGCTATCCGGCCGGTGACCTCGCATCGATTGCAGCCGACGCCAATTTTGTCGTTCCCGGGGACGCCGCGAAATCCCGCCTCTACACGACCGTCGTCAGCGGTCGCATGCCGCTCGGCAAGCGTCCGTCCGCCGACGAGATCAAGGTGTTGGAGGATTGGATCACGGCGCTGAACGAAGAGAGCCTGCCGCAAACGGCCGCTGCCAAACCGGACCGGGCACGGCCGATACTGACCTATGACCAGTTCGTCGCGGCGGCGCTCAAGGACATAGGGACGGTCAGCGCACTCGACCGGCCGTTCATGCGCTACTTCTCCTATCGCGACCAGTACAACGGCATGATGGGCTGCGAGGATGACCAGACCTTCATGAAACGCATGGACGTGCTTGCCGGCGGCTTCAAGAAGCTTCTGAATTCGCTGTCCTACGGGCCAGAACTGGTCCTGCCGACGGAGGTCGACGGCACCAACGGCTTGCTGGTACGGGTCGATCTGCGCGAATTGCAATGGGACGCGGCGGACTACGATTTCCTGATCAGGCGCTATTTCTATGGCGCCGATCCCGAGAGCGACGCGTCGCTTTCCGCACTCTCGAAGGAAACAGCGACGCAGTTGCCGATCATGCGGGTCGACTGGTTCATGAGCAACGGTGCACGACCGGAGATCTACAACCGGCTGATGCGGCTACCAACCGAGATCGGCGAACTGGAAAGGCGCTTCAACATCGACGTGGCCGACAACATACGCCGCCGCAACGTGCTGCGCGCCGGTTTCGCCGACGGCTCCTCCGGTGTTTCCGATCACAACCGCATGCTGGAGCGGCATGACATGCCCTTCGGCGGATACTACTGGAAGTCCTATGATTTCGGCGGCGACGTCGGCAAGCAGGTGCTGAAGCGCTTCCCGCACGGACCCAAGGAGCTGGCCCCGCTCGCCGCAGGACTTATGCCTTTCGAACACGACGGCGGCGAGATGATCTTCTCGCTGCCGAACGGCCTGCAGGGCTATTACCTCTCGACATCCGCTGGCAAGCAGCTTGATGTCGGGCCGACGACGATCGTGTCGTTCCGCAAGCGTCCGATCGGCAAGGGGGTCGAGATCATCAATGCGCGTTCCTGCGTCGACTGCCACGCCGACGGCATCCTTTCGAAGCGCGACCAGTTGCGCGAGCAGATCGAGACATCGACGCTGTTCAGCAAGGACCAGCAGGACGTGCTGCTCGCCATGTATGTGAAGCAGGAGGAGCTGGACGAAGCCTATCGCAAGGACCGCGAGCGCTTCGTCAACGCGCTGGACGCGCTCGGGGTGACAGAGCCGACGCCTGATGGCGGCCTGCAGAGCAGGCACGCGCCGGGCGAGGCGGAGATCATCACCTATTTTGCCGACAAATACGAAGACGAGCTCGATTTCGACGCCCTGGCGGCCGAGTTCGACATGACGCCGAAGCAGTTTTCGGAAGCGATCAGGCGGGTGACGGACAGCGATGTCCTGCGCCTCGGGCTCGACTGGGTAACGACGCTGGAGGCGGGGGGAACCATTCCGCGCAACGAGGTCGAGCAGCAATATGCATTGCTGCTGGAGCCGCTCAGCCAACGCCGTCCGCTCGATACGGCGGCGCTGATCGTCGCCGGTGCCGAGCCGGACGACGCAAAGCCGCAGTCGATCGCAGCTGCTGTTCCCGACTATCGCAAGCAGGATGCAGATTCTGGCAGCAAGCTCGCGCTGGTGCTGAACGTGAAGTCGACGACGGCAAAGGTCGGCGACGAGCTTTCCTTCGAACTCAGCGCCAACCAGGCCTGCGAGCTGCAGATCCTCTATATCGAGGAGAACGGCAACGTCGAGGTCATTCCGGATGTGATGATCGGCAACACGACATTGCAGCCGGGCGAACATCGTATGATCCCGCAGCCGGGGACGGGCACGCTTGCCTTCGATACACCGGCGCCGGCCGAAACCATGCTGGCCTTCTGCCGGGCCGGCGGACTTGGCGATCAGAAGCTCACGGTGGAGAAGGCACGTGAATATGTCGCGAAGTCGCGGTTGCCGCCGACACGGGGGCTGGCGATCAATCTGGCCAAGCGGGCGCAAGGCGATGGCGGCGCCAGCAGCGTTCAGATGGTGACGTTCGAGATCACGGAATGATGGGCAAGCCATGGCAACGGTGATGAAGCCCCTCATACTCGCCTCGCTGTTGGCGCTCCCTGTGGCCCTGCCGGCGACGGCCTGCGACGCCGTTCGCCAGGCGTCCGAAGCGCTGAACAGCGGCGACAAAACGACGGCGCGCGCGGCGGCCGGTCCCGACCGGACGGCTGGGTGCTCCGCTGCCGAAATCGCGCTGACCCGTCGCGTCGCGGCGCTTGCGACCTTCAACCGCGTGGTGGCGGCCGTGGGGCAGGGCGCCAAGCTTGAGAGCTTCGAAACAGAACTCACGTCTGCCAGCCGCGATGCCGGCGGCCCCTGGCAGATCCTCGATGCGCTCGGCGACATCAACCGCGAGCGCAAGGACTATGATGCGGCAGGGACCTTTTATCAGCAGGCACTGGAGGATGCGGCCAACGAAGAGCTGACGCCCGATTGGATGGCGCCGGATAGGGCGTATATCGAGCGGCTGGACCGGTTGGCTTCGGAAATGCGGCTCGCTGCGAGCAAGCCCGTCAAGCTTGCCACACGCGGTGCCTGCAGGTTCTCCTATCGCGGTGTTGCGATCCGGAAGAAGGCGACGCCGGTGCGTTACGTCTTCGGCACCGCCGAGTTTACGCCCGAAGGCCTAGAGTCGGCCAAGGATCTGTTCGAGTGCCTGAAATCGGCAAAGCCGGCGGCGATTACGCTGATCGGCCATACGGACCCGGTCGGCACCCCTGAGGCAAACATGGCGCTCTCCGTCGCCCGCGCAGAGGCCTTGGCGCAGTATCTCGTCGATGCCGGCTACCCCGGCAGCTGGAGCGTGGTTGGCAAGGGCGAGGAGGAGCCGTTCAAACCGGATGACCCGAGCGCCTATAGCGAGGAGATGCTGCACCAGCTCGACCGGCGCGTGGAAGTGGACGTGGGGAAATGACGGTCACGCGCAAGATCCTTCTGGCCACAGCCTTGCTGGCCTTGCCCGCAGCCTCGGCAATGGCTGCGACCTCGGCGCTGGTCGTCGGCGTCGATACCTATCCGCATGAAGTAAGCCTCGATGGCGCCGTCCGCGACGCGCGCGACGTCACGCAGGCGCTGAAGGCGGCTGATGTCGGCCCGATCCGCCAGTTCATCAATGACCAGGCGACCAAGGAGGCGATCCGCACGGCCTGGGTGGAACTCGTGACGGCTGCAGCTCGCGGCGACACGATCCTCTTCACCTATGCCGGCCATGGCGCGCAGATGCCGGAACTGGTCGCCGGCAGCGAGGAGGACGGGCTTGACGAATTCCTGGAACTGCCGGGCTTCGACCGGGCTCGCCTGGAGCAGACGGCAGGCGAAGTCATCATCGACAACGAACTCAGCGCCTGGTTTGCCGAAGCCGAGGCCAAGGGCATTCATGTGCTGTTTGTCTCCGACAGTTGCTATTCCGGCGGTATGAACCGATCCATATCCGGAAAGACGCGGCTGGCGCCGATGGTTCGCGCCAAGGTGCCGCCGCCGTCCAAGGAGGCGCTTTCCGGCGCCAAGGTGAGGGATGTGGAGCTGTCGCAGGTGACGATCCTCGCGGCGTCGCTCGAAAGCCAGCCGACGCCTGAGGTGGTAATCGGCGGCGAGCCGCGTGGCGCACTGAGTTGGAGTTTTGCCCGCGCGCTTGAAGGCGCAGCCGATCTGGATGGCGACGGGCGGATTTCCCGGGTCGAACTCGAGGATTACGTTTTCTCCAACGTCAAACTGCAGTCGGAAGCCTTGCAGATACCGAACTTCACGCCGCAACTGCCGCGATCCGACAAAGAGATCGTGCTGTCCCTGCCGCGCAGCGCCAAGGTCGGCAGCGCGGGAACGGCGGGCGCGACGATGTCCGGACTGACGTCGCCGCGCGATCTCGGATGGACGGGCAAACTGCCGTTGAGCGTCGTCGGTGAAAGGCCTGATCTTGCCAATGTCGGTGGCGATGGCGTGCCATACCGGTGGGAGGAGGCGTCCGGTGTATTCTATACGCCGAACGGTGATGTCGCCGGCGAGCACGTTGCGCCGGATATGGTGCAGCGCGTCGTCGACAAGTTCATCCTCGTCGATTTCCTGAAGGCGATGGCAGCACAGAGCCCCGGAACGGTTTCGCTGAAGCCTTTCAAGGATATCTACCTTGCCGGCGATCGGCTGACATTCGAGGCCGATCAGGGCCGCTACGCAAACATGCTGGTTTTCAACCTGGCAAACACCGGCGAGGCGCAGCTTCTCGACGTGCAGACTGCCGGAAGCGACAGCCACACCTTCAGGCTTCAGGGGCTGGAGGTGGTGAAGCCATTCGGCGCCGATCACCTCGTGGTGATATCGACCGACGCGCCGATCGATGCGATCGCCGCTGCCTTCTCCAACTCCAGCCTCGATTCAGCATCGCTGCTGCGGCTGCTGGAAACCCGGTTGGAGGGCAGCGAAAGTACGATCGCGATCCAGCCACTGTACACGAGGGATCAGGGTCAATGACCAGGTGCTGCGACAGGTGGATTTCGGGGCTGATCGCGCTTGTCTGCGTGATGACGCTTGCCGCTCCGGTCTTGGCGGCTGACCGGGCGCTGCTCATCGGGATCGGGCGCTTCGAGAACTTGCCGGCAAGGTTCGCGCTGAATGGTCCACCGAATGATCTTCGGGCAATGCAGGCGCTCCTGACGGAGCGGTTCGGTTTCGATGCCTCGTCGATCCGCGTCTTGCAGGATGAACAGGCGACGCGCGCGGAGATACTTGCATCGATGAACACCTGGCTCGTCGATGAGACCGAGCCGGGCGATCGCGTCTATCTCTATTTCTCGGGCCGTGGCCTGCAAGTGAAAGATGCGGACGGCGACGAGGAGGACGGACTGGACGAGGCGTTGGCGCCGTTCGATATCGGTGAAGGCGAAAGCGAGTGGCAAGGAGCGATCCTCGACGACGAAATCGACCGGACACTCGAGCGCCTGAAGGGGCGGGCCGTTACGGTGGTGATCGATGCCTGCCATTCCGATACGATCTCGCACCCGCGCGCCGGAGATAGCGCAGCGGGCGCCGAAGGCGCGCGTTTCCTGCCGCGCCCCGGCGCCAAGCCGGTCGAGCGAACCCTGACCCGTGGCCTTAGAATTGACCTTGCGGTCATCGACAAGCCGCAGCTGCTGGACACCGGAGTGACCGCCTGGAGTGCGGCCGCGCCCCAACAGGTGGCCTGGGACGACATGCGGCATCCCGCGCCCGAGCGGCATGGCGTGTTCACGTCCGCTTTCATTGCCGGTCAGATGGACAGTGTTGCGGACGGCAACGGCAACGGGCTGACGAGCAACGCCGAACTGCTCGAGTTCGTGAAGGCGCAATCGAACGCATACTGCGCGTCGCAGCAGACGTGCGGCAACCTCGATCCTCAACTGGAGACCAAGGCGCAAACGCTGGGCGACAGCGTCGTGGCGCCGGACGGGGCCGGCGGCAACGGGCCGGGCACCTACCAGCAGGCGAACGGCGAAAGCGTGGCCCACCCGGTCTATCAGGATGCCAATGCGGTCTACGCCGTCAGCGACATCGTCGGCAAGGCCGAGACCGGCGACGTCGACATTGCCCTTGATCGTCCGACGACGATGAGGGCCGGTGACGTTTTCAAGCTGACCGTCATCAGCCGAACCGGGGGCGACCTGCTGCTTTTCGATGTCGACGCCAAAGGAAAGGCGACGCAGATTTTTCCGAACGAATTCGCGCGGACGATTACGCCCCTTGCACCGGACGTGCCGCTGACGCTGCCGGACGACTATTACGGTTTCGATTTCGAGGCTTCGGGCGAGGGGGAAAACGTCTTCGTCGCGCTTGTCGTCAGTGACGCCGTCGATCTGAACGAGGTTGCGCCACGGGAGCGCGGGCTCAAGGTCGAGCTGAACGCGCGGGAAACCCTGGGCGAGGTCGTGGCGCGGCTGCAGAAAACCTGGGCGGATGATCTCGACCGGCGCGGCATCCGCTGGTCCGTTGGCACGTTGCGCTACCGTGTGGAGTAGGGTGGGCGTGCGATCTCCCAACTGAAAAAGCCCGCCTGGATGGGCGGGCTTTCTTGTGAGGCTCTTGCCGATCCTAGTGCAGGATCTGGCTGAGGAAGAGCTTGGTGCGCTCGTGCTGCGGATTGTCGAAGAACTCGGCCGGCGAGTTCTGCTCGACGATCTGGCCCTGGTCCATGAAGATCACGCGGTTGGCGACCTGGCGGGCGAAGCCCATTTCATGGGTCACGCACAGCATGGTCATGCCTTCTTCGGCGAGCGACACCATGGTGTCGAGCACTTCCTTGACCATTTCCGGGTCGAGTGCCGAGGTCGGCTCATCGAACAGCAGGATCTTCGGCTTCATGCACAGCGAGCGGGCGATCGCCACGCGCTGCTGCTGACCGCCGGAGAGCTGGCCCGGATACTTGTTCGCCTGCTCGGGGATCTTGACGCGCTTCAGGAAGTGCATCGCGATTTCTTCGGCCTGCTTCTTCGGCATCTTGCGCACCCAGATCGGTGCAAGCGTGCAGTTTTCGAGGATCGTCAGGTGCGGGAAGAGGTTGAAGTGCTGGAACACCATGCCGACTTCGCGGCGCACTTCGTCGATCTTCTTGAGGTCGTTGGTGAGCTCGATGCCGTCGACGACGATCTTGCCCTTCTGGTGCTCTTCAAGGCGGTTGATGCAGCGGATCATCGTCGACTTGCCGGAGCCCGACGGGCCGGCAATGACGATGCGCTCACCCTTCATAACCTTCAGATTGATGTCACGAAGGACGTGGAAGTCCCCGTACCACTTGTTCATTCCAGTAATTTCGACTGCGACATCCGTTGCGGAAACAGTCATTTTGGAAGCAGTGGCTGCGTTTGCCATGCGATCCTCCCCTCATTTTATCGTTTATGGGCCGTGTCGAGCACGCGTTCCATGAAACCTGAATAGCGCGACATACCAAAGCAGAAAAGCCAGAATATGAAGCCAGCGAAAATTAGGCCGGAGATCGGCGTGACCGAAGAGGCCCAGTTGGCGTCGGTGAAGTTGAAGCGGACGATGCCGAGCAGGTCGAACATGCCGATGATCGACACCAGCGACGTGTCCTTGAAGAGACCGATGAAGGTGTTGACGATGCCGGGGATCACCAGCTTCAGCGCCTGCGGCAGCACGATGAGGTTCATCTTCTGCCAGAAGCTGAGACCGAGCGAATCCGCGCCTTCATACTGCCCCTTCGGGATCGCCTGCAGGCCGCCGCGCACCACTTCCGCCATATAGGCGGAGGCAAAGAGCGAGACGCCGATCAGTGCGCGCAGGAATTTGTCGAAGGTGACGCCCTGCGGCAGGAACAGGGGCAACATGACGCTCGCCATGAAGAGCACGGTGATCAGCGGGATGCCGCGCACCAGTTCGATGAAGGCGGTGCAGAGCATCTTGATCACAGGCATGTGCGATCGCCGCCCCAGGGCCAGAAGGATGCCGAGCGGCAAGGACACGGCGATGCCGACGAACGAGAGGATGAGCGTCACCATCAGGCCGCCCCAGAGCGGCGTTTCGACGAAGGTCAGCCCGAACCAGCCGCCGGGAAGCAGGATCAGGGAGATGATCGGCAGCACGGCGAAAAGCAGGATGGCGTTGATGCCCTTGAATGGCGCCTTCGGGATCAACATCGGAACGAGGAAAAGCACGAAGAGGATACCGACCAGCGTCGGCCTCCAGCGCTCGTCGAGCGGGTAACGCCCGTAGGCGAACTGGTCGAGTTTTGCGTTGACGAAGGCCCAGCACGCACCGCTCCAGCCATCCGGCTGCGAGCCTCCCTGCGCAACCGTGGCGCAAACGCCGCGGCCGCCGCCGGTCCAGGCGGCGTCGATGAAGAGCCATTGGATCGCCGGGGGCACGAACCACGCAAGCGCAAGCAGGCTGACGATGGTAAGCACCGCATCCTTTGGCGTCGCGAACAGGTTTTCGCGCAGCCAATGGACGACGCCACCCTCCGCGACCGGCGGGGCGGACCCCTCGATCATCGAGGCACGAACGAAAGTTCCCTGGTGTGTGTTCATTGTCTTATCTCTCCACCAGGGCCATGCGGGCATTGAACCAGTTCATGAACAGCGATGTCGTCAGGCTCAGCGACAGGTAGACGATGATCCAGATCGTGACGATTTCGATCGACTGCCCCGTCTGGTTGAGGATCGTTCCGCCCACAGCCACGAGATCGGCGTAGCCGATGGCGACGGCGAGCGAGGAGTTCTTGGTGAGGTTCAGATACTGGCTTGTGAGCGGCGGAATGATGATCCGGAGCGCTTGCGGAACCACCACCAGCCGCGTCGTGAGGCCCGGGCGGACACCGAGCGCGTGCGCGGCTTCCGTCTGCCCCTTGGATACGCCGCGGATGCCGGCGCGCACGATTTCTGCGATGAAGGCGGCCGTGTAGAACGAAAGCGCCAGGAACAGCGACAGGAATTCCGGGCCGATGACCGAGCCGCCGGTGAGGTTGAACTTGCCGGCGACGGGGACGTCGAACGTGATCGGCGATCCCGTGGCAAGGAAGACCAGCAAGGGCAGGCCGATTATCAGGCCGACTGACGACCAAAGAACCGGGAAACGCTGTCCGGTAGCCTCCTGCTTCTTGCGCGCATAGCGTGCCAGGAGGAAGCTGGCGACGATCGCGAGGACAAGGGCAAGAACCGTGTACAGCGAGCCGTCGCCAAAGATCGGTTTGGGAAAGGCAAGGCCGCGGTTGTTGAGGAACATGTTGAACGGCAGGGCTGCCGATTCACGCGGCTGCGGCAAAATAGCCAGGACGCCGCTGTACCAGAAGAAGATGACCAGCAGCGGCGGGATGTTGCGGAAAATCTCGACATAGGCGAGCGACAGCTTGGCGATCAGCCAGTTGTGCGACAGGCGGCCGATACCGACTGCAAAGCCGATGATGGTGGCGGTGAAAATACCGCAGACGGCGACCAGCAATGTGTTGAGCAGGCCGACGACAAGCGCGCGCTGATAGGTGGAATCGCTGGTATAGGCGATCAGCGACTGCCCGACGTCAAAGCCGGCGCGTCCATTCAGGAAGCCGTAGCCGGAAGCGATATTCGCCCGTTTGAGATTCTCGATCGTGTTGTCGGCCACCCAATAGACGAAGGCCCCGAGTAGGACGACGGTGATGACCTGATAAAAGATGCCGCGGACCTGCGGGTCGTTGATGATCGACCCGGACGGTTTCGATTTCTCAGGCGTAGTTGTGACGCCAATCGCCATGCAATGCCTCTTTCCCCTTTTCACCCTTATGGGTGTTTTTATCGTTGGGATGGGGAAGCGGTTGTCCGCTTCCCCTGGTCGTGTCGGCTCGCCTTAGCGGACCGGCGGAGCGTACTGGATGCCGCCCTTGTTCCACAGCGCGTTGAGGCCGCGCTCGATCTTGAGCGGGCTGCCGGCGCCGATGTTGCGATCGAAGACTTCGCCGTAGTTGCCGACGGCCTTGATCACGTTCACGGCCCACTCGTTGGTGAGGCCAAGGTCGGTGCCGATCTTGGTGTCGGCCTCGACGCCGAGGAAGCGCTGAACGTCCGGGTTGGTGGACTTCTTCATTTCTTCGACGTTGGCCTGGGTGATGCCGAATTCTTCAGCCTGGATCAGGGCGTAGTGGGTCCAGCTGACGATATCGAACCACTGGTCGTCGCCCTGGCGCACGGCCGGGCCGAGCGGCTCCTTCGAGATGATTTCCGGAAGGATCATGTGATCGTCCGGCTTCGACAGCGTCAGACGCAGCGAATAGAGGCCGGACTGGTCGGTCGTGTAAACGTCGCAACGGCCGGCGTCATAGGCGGCGTTGACTTCTTCAAGCTTCTCGAAGACGACCGGATTGTACTGCAGGTTGTTCGACTTGAAGTAGTCGGCGAGGTTGAGTTCGGTGGTGGTGCCCGTCTGCACGCAGACAGCCGCGCCCGAAAGCTCCAGCGCCGATTTCACGTTCAGGCTCTTGCGAACCATGAAGCCCTGGCCGTCATAATAGTTGACCGGGCGGAAGTTGAAGCCGAGCGCGGTGTCGCGGTTGATCGTCCAGGTGGTGTTACGGGCAAGTACGTCGACTTCGCCCGACTGCAGCGCCGGGAAGCGTTCCTTGGCGGAGGTCGGCGTGTACTTCACCTTGCTGCCATCCGCGAAGATCGCGGCGGCGATTGCCTTGCAGTAGTCTACGTCGAAGCCGCTCCAGTTGCCCGAAGCGTCGGGCGCTGCAAAGCCGGCGAGGCCGGTGTTCACGCCGCACTGGACGAAGCCCTTTGCCTTGACGTCATCAAGAGTAGCGCCCGAAGCCGCCTGTGTGCCAATCCCCATGACAGCGGCGCCAACGAGAGCTGTCAGAATTCTTTTTGCCATTTTTAGAACCTTTTTCTGTTGTCGTTAGTTCCAGTCTGCACCGGCGCGTCTCCCAGCGCGGTGAGCCTCCGCCACCCTCCTGGCGCGAGTGTCGGCTATCTCATGCTCAAATTCCATGAGGGTCAAGAGAGGCCGCCGATTTTCTGGTTTTGCATGTGAAAAACTCGAAACAAGCCAGAAAGTTAGGCAGATTTTGGGGGTGAAAGGCACGCTCTGGCGGAAAAATCGTCAGAAGGCGCCTGGCAACGGCCAAAACGACGCTTCTTGATTTTTGCCACTTGACCGCGATTGAGGCTCGTTCGAAGAGTTTCGCATTCGAAATCTACAAGCGGAATGAGCAATGGCAGACAGTGGCAATGTGAACGACAAGGCAGGTATCAACACGCGTCTCGCCCACAGCGGTAACAATCCCTCCGACTATTTCGGCTTCGTCAACCCGCCGGTGGTACACGCCTCCACGGTGCTGTTCCCGAACGCCAGGACCATGGAGACGCGGGCGCAGAAATACACCTACGGCACGCGCGGAACGCCGACGACCGATGCGCTCTGCGATGCCATCAACGAGCTCGAAGGTTCCGCCGGAACGATCCTCGTTCCCTCGGGGCTGGCTGCCGTCACGGTGCCGTTCCTTGCCTATCTCTCGGCCGGCGACCACGCCCTGATCGTCGATTCGGTTTATTTCCCGACGCGCCACTTCTGCGACACAATGCTGAAGCGTCTCGGGGTCACGGTCGAATACTACGATCCGATGATCGGTGCCGCGATCGAGAGCCTGATCCGCCCGAACACGCGTCTGGTGCATACCGAGGCGCCGGGCTCGAACACGTTCGAAATGCAGGACATTCGGGCCATCGCCGACGCCGCCCATCGTCACGGCTGCATCGTCACGATGGACAATACCTGGGCGACCCCCGTCTATTTCAAGCCGCTCGATCACGGCGTCGACGTGTCCATCCATGCGGCGACCAAATATCCGTCCGGTCATTCGGACGTGCTCTTCGGCACCGTTTCGGCCAACGCCGAGCACTGGCCGGCCCTGACCGAGGCGATGGTGACGCTCGGCGTCTGCGTTTCGCCCGATGACAGCTATCAGATCCTGCGCGGCCTGCGCACCATGGGCATCCGCCTCGAACGGCACCAGGAGAGCGCGCTTGCCCTTGCGAGATGGCTGGAAACGCGCGACGAGGTCGCCCGCGTCCTGCATCCGGCCCTGCCGAGTTTCCCGGGGCACGAGCTCTGGAAGCGCGACTTCACCGGCGCAAGCGGCATCTTCTCCTTCGTCCTGAAGGCGCAGAGCCCCGACCGCTTCAAGGCCAAGGCGCATGCGTTCCTTGATGCGCTGAAATTGTTCGGGCTCGGTTATTCCTGGGGCGGCTTCGAAAGCCTGGCCGTCCATGTCGGTCTCGGTGACCGCAAGGTGGCGCTGGCCCCGACCGAGGGACCGGTCCTGCGCCTGCAGATCGGCCTTGAGGATGTGCCGGACATCCGCCGCGACATAGAAGCGGGCCTGGCGGCGGCGAACGCCGTTTGACGAAGGCAATGACGGGCGCCGCGGTCATCCGCGGCGTCTCGCTTTTCGGGGCCAGGTCTTGGAGCTTGGTGGGGCAATCGCGGCGGATGCCGGCGGCTTCTCAGCGCAACGGCGCCCCATAGCCATAAAGCCAGTCGAGGTCGGCCGCGAGCGCGTCGGGACCTTTCAGTTTCAGCACCATGTCGCGGCCGATACGGACCGGGCCGCGGGCGTGATAGGCAAAATGGTTGAACGCCGCGCGGCGGCGGACGCGCGCGATGCGAGGGCGGCGTTCCGCTTCGAATTTCTGCAGCGCATCCGCGACGCTGACGTTTTCGGACAGGCTGGCCGCAAGCGCAAACGCATCCTCGATGGCCATGGCCGCACCCTGCGCCGCAAAGGGCGTCATCGCATGGGCCGCGTCACCGATCAGCACGGTCTTCGTTCCATCCTGCCACGCGCCGTCGTCGACGGTGCAGAGCGGCCAATAGGTGGGCGCCGCAGCCTTTTTAAGAAGCGAGCGAATGCCGGCGTTCCAGTCCGCGAAGGCGTTCAGGCAATCCTGGCGCCGCTCGTCGGAATCCTTTCCGACCCACACCGCGTCGGTCTCCTTGCCCTCGATAATGGCGACGAGATTGAAACCGCCGGCGTCCCGCAAGGGGTAGGCGACGAGATGGGCGCGAGGCCCGAGGAAGGCGGTGACCTGCTCGCTGTTGAGAACGCCTGCGGCCATGTCGCTCGCAAGCGTCATGCGCCAGGCGATGTTGCCGGAAAAGCGGATACGCCCGGCGCCGGGCACGGCCTCGCGCAGCCGCGACCAGATGCCGTCGGCGCCGATGATGATGTGCGGCAGGTGTCCCGTCACCGCAGCGATCGTCTGTTCGTCGGGCTTGCCGATTTCGCGTCCGAGGTGGAGGCGGCAACGCGGTTCAGATTGAACGGCGGCCAGCAGGATTCTCTGAAGGCTGGCCCGGTGCAGGACGGCATAGGGCGCATGCCAGCGGCGGCGTGCGAAGGCGCCTGCCGACACGCTGGCAAGCGCACGCAAGGAGCGGCCGTCAACGAGCCCGATGCGCTCGGGTTCCGTCCATACGCCTTCAAGCTGCGAAAGCAGGCCGAGTTCGATGAGGATGCGGGAGGCGTTGGGAGAGAGCTGAAGGCCGGCGCCGACCTCGGTCAGCGCCGTCGCCCGCTCGATGATGTCGACTTCGAAGCCGCGTCGGGCAAGGCACAAGGCAGCCGTAAGCCCGGCGATGCCGGCGCCGATGATCGCGACCGGGCGCGACATCGAGGCTTGTCAGGCGGCTTTGTGGGCGAACAGGCAGCCGGGGGGATTGGTTTCGGTCGCCTTCAGCTTCGGATTGTAGCGGTAGAGCGTCGAGCAGTAGGAGCAGACCTTCTCGTTGTCGTCACCCATGTCGATGAAGATATGCGGGTGATCGTAGGGAACGGATGCGCCGGTGCACATGAATTCCTTGACGCCGATTTCGACTGCCTGATGTCCGCCGTCATTCTGGAAGTGGGGGATGCTGTGGCCGGCCATGTCATGCTCCGATGAATGCAAGTCTGAGAGGTCAAATTTGGCGGCACCATAGTCAGCTTTGCCGGAAATGTGTAGCGGCAAAGCTGCCGCAGCTGTGGTTTTTGCCGGTGCGGGGTTTCGCCCGCCAAAGCGACGAACTAGGTTGCGCCGGATCGATATGCCGAGGATGAATAGATGGATCTCAACCCGCCGCCGTTTTCCCGCTTCAATCATGACGGTCTGGAGATCGCCTTTTTCGATGAGGGCGACCCGTCCGGTGCGCCCATCCTGCTCATCCACGGTTTTGCCTCCAGCGCCAACGTCAACTGGGTGTTTCCGGGCTGGTTGAAGACCTTGGGCGATGCCGGCTATCGCGTCATCGCCCTCGACAATCGCGGCCATGGCAAGAGCAGCAAGCCCTACGATCCGGAGCTCTATCATCCGCAGCAGATGGCGGGCGACGCAGTCGCGCTGCTCGACCATCTCGGCATCGCCGAGGCCCATGTGATGGGCTATTCGATGGGCGCGCGCATCTCCGCCTTCATGGCGCTCGCGCATCCGCATCGCGTGCGTTCCCTCATCTTCGGCGGTCTCGGTATCGGCATGGTGACGGGAGTGGGGGACTGGGACCCGATCGCCGACGCGCTGGTGGCGCCGTCGCTCGATGACGTGAGCCATGCCCGCGGCCGCATGTTCCGCGCCTTTGCCGACCAGACCAAGAGCGATCGGCAGGCACTTGCGGCCTGTATCTCGACCTCGCGGGATCTGCTGACGCCGCAGGATATGGCGCGCATCGAACAGCCGACGCTGATCGGCGTCGGGACGACCGACGACATCGCCGGATCGGCGGAGGAACTGGCGGCGCTGATGCCGGATGCGCGTGCGCTCGACATTCCCGGCCGGGACCACATGCTTGCCGTCGGCGACCGGGTTTTCAAGAAAGCGGCGCTCGAATTTCTGGCAGAAATCGATCGCGCCTAGCGGATCGTCATTGCCGGCAGACGCCATTTAAGTCACGCCTGATTTCCCCTATAGTGATGGCAGGCACGGACAAGGAAGGAGAGCGACGATGGTCGCCAAGACCGAACTTCGCCAGGCAGAAGCGCTGCAGGTGATGGACCCGATCTGGAATAGCCTGCGCGAAGAAGCCCGCGTGGCCGCCGAGCAGGATCCCATGCTTGCGGCCTTCCTCTATTCCACCGTGGTCAACCAGCATTCCCTCGAAGAAAGCGTGATCTACCGCATCTGCGAAAGGCTGGATCACCCCGATCTCCAGGCAAACCTGTTGCGCCAGACCTTCTGCGAGATGCTTGAGGACTGGTCGGAATGGGGCACTATTCTGCGCGTCGATATCCAGGCCGTTTACGACCGCGACCCCGCCTGCACCCGCTTCATCGAACCCGTGCTCTATTTCAAGGGCTTCCATGCGATCCAGACCCATCGCCTGGCGCACTGGCTGTTGAAGCGCGGCCGCAAGGATTTCGCCTTCTATCTGCAGAGCCGCGCGTCGAGCGTCTTCCAGACGGACATCAACCCCGCCGCCCGCATCGGGCGGGGCATCTTCCTTGATCACGCCACCGGCCTTGTCGTCGGCGAGACGGCCGTCATCGGCGACAACGTCTCGATCCTGCATGGCGTGACGCTCGGCGGCACGGGCAAGGAAGGCAGCGACCGCCATCCGAAGATCGCTGATGGCGTGCTCATCGGTGCCGGCGCCAAGATCCTCGGCAACATTCACATCGGGCACTGCTCGCGCGTCGCTGCCGGTTCGGTCGTGCTGAAACCGGTGCCGCCGAAGTCGACGGTCGCCGGAGTCCCGGCAAAGGTCGTGGGCGAAGCCGGCTGTTCCGAGCCGTCGCGCCAGATGGACCAGATCCTTGCCAGCTTCGACATCTGACATGCGGGAACCGGTGCGTAGCCTCTTTCGAGGGGTTTACACCCGCCGATGCAGCATGCGAGAAGCGCCGCACAGTTAAACGGCTACGGAGACGTGTTTTGAAGCCCGAAGAAATCCGCAAGCTTGAAGCCTATTTCAAGCGCACCTTCAATCAGCAGATGGTCGTCAAGGCTCGCCCGAAGAAGGACGAGTCCGCTGAAGTCTATCTCGGTGACGAGTTCCTCGGAGTTGTCTTCCGCGATGAGGAAGATGGCGAGCTTTCCTACAATTTCTCCATGGCGATCCTCGACATCGACCTCTAAGGTCCGGCGCCGGAAGCCTTCAATATAAACCCCGAAAATCCCTAGGATTTTCGGGGTTTATTGTTTTGGGTGAAATGTTGTTGTCTTGCTGGGCAATTGCTCGTCATCGCTCATCTTCTGGCTGCGGGGACGCGACAAGAATTTTTGCGTCGACCGGCGATATTTCATCAAGTTGTTGCATCTGTTGTATTTTATTGCGTCGCACACTTGTCTTGACTTTTTGTGCAGTGCACATAAACTGAAGCCTTCAGATCAGGCCGTCACCAAGGAGACACCGGATGTTCAACTTCGATGATGCAAACAAGAAGAGCAAGGAAGCCATTGACGTGGCTGTAAAGAGCTATTCCGCTTGGACCAAGGGTCTCCAGGCTATCGCGACCGAAGCCGCCGACTATTCCAAGAAGTCCTTCGAAGAAGGCGTGGCGCATGTCGAAAAGCTGACCAGCGTCAAGAGCGTTGAGGCTGCTTTCGAACTGCAGACCAACTTCGTGAAGTCGAGCTACGAAGGCTTCGTCGCCGAAGCGACCAAGCTCGGCGAAATGTATGCCGACCTCGCCAAGGATGCTTACAAGCCCTACGAGGCGCCGGTTGCCAAGGCAACGGCAGCAGTCAAGGCCGCCGCTGCAGCAGCCTGATCCCCGGCTAAAACAAACTCCGAATAAAAAGGCCGGTCGCAGCGCTTGCGACCGGCCTTTTTGTTTTTCGCATAAGCTGTGCGCAGCCCAAAGAAAGTTGATCAATCTTGCGAGCCAACGTGCGATTATGATTGCAGTGTGTTGGTTCGGTCTTAAAATCTGAAAACGAACCATTAGATAAAGGGCAAGCAGGCTGCGGCCGCGTTCGATGGGTCGCTGCTGTACAAGGAACTGACAAGAATGATCGCCATGCCGGTCCGGATGCAGCAAGGTAGCGACGATGAGGGGAACGGCAACAACCGCAGCACGTCCGTCATCACGCGTACCAAGCCGAAGACCAAAAAGCCGAGTTTGTATCGTGTTCTGCTTTTGAATGACGATTACACGCCGATGGAATTTGTCATCCATATTCTGGAGCGCTTCTTTCAAAAGAACCCGGAAGAGGCGACCCGCATCATGCTCCACGTCCACAATCATGGCGTGGGAGAGTGCGGCGTCTTCACCTATGAGGTCGCCGAAACCAAGGTGACGCAGGTGATGGATTTCGCCCGGCAGCATCAGCATCCGTTGCAATGCGTCATGGAAAAGAAATGAGGAACTAACGTGCCAACATTTTCGCCCAGCCTCGAAAAGGCGCTGCACCAGGCACTGACTTTTGCCAACGAGCGCCACCATGAATACGCCACGCTCGAGCATCTGCTTTTGGCATTGATCGACGATGCCGACGCGGCGGCCGTGATGGGCGCCTGCAACGTCAATCTTGAGACGCTGCGCAAGACCGTGACCGACTACGTCGACAATGAACTGTCGAACCTCGTGACCGGCTACGACGAAGATTCCAAGCCGACGGCCGGGTTCCAGCGCGTGATCCAGCGGGCAGTCATCCATGTGCAATCGTCCGGCCGCGAGGAAGTGACGGGTGCCAACGTGCTGGTCGCGATCTTTGCCGAGCGCGAAAGCCATGCGGCCTATTTCCTGCAGGAACAGGAAATGACCCGCTACGACGCGGTCAATTTCATCTCCCACGGCATCGGCAAGCGGCCAGGCAGTTCCGAGTCCCGTCCGGTGCGCGGCGCGGACGATCATGAGAGCGAGCAGAAGCCTGCGCGCGACAACGAAGAAACCGGCGCCAAGAAGCAGCAGGACGCGCTGACCGCCTATTGCGTCAACCTCAACGAAAAGGCGAAGTCCGGCAAGATCGACCCGCTGATCGGGCGTCACGCCGAGGTGAACCGCACCATCCAGGTGCTCTGCCGCCGTTCCAAGAACAATCCGCTCTATGTCGGTGACCCCGGCGTCGGCAAGACGGCGATCGCCGAAGGTCTGGCCAAGCGCATCGTTGAAAAGAAGGTTCCCGAAGCGTTGCAGGATGCAACGATCTTCTCGCTCGACATGGGTACGCTTCTCGCCGGCACGCGTTATCGCGGCGATTTCGAAGAGCGGCTGAAGCAGGTTGTCAAGGAACTCGAGGACTATCCGGGCGCCGTGCTCTTCATCGACGAGATCCATACGGTCATCGGCGCCGGAGCTACGTCCGGCGGCGCGATGGATGCGTCCAACCTTTTGAAGCCGGCGCTTTCCTCCGGCGCGATCCGTTGCATCGGTTCGACCACCTACAAGGAATACCGCCAGTTCTTCGAGAAGGATCGGGCGCTGGTCCGCCGTTTCCAGAAGATCGACGTGAACGAGCCGACGATTGCCGACGCGATCGAGATCATGAAGGGGCTGAAGCCTTATTACGAGGAATATCACCACCTGAAATACTCGAACGAGGCGATCAAGGCCGCGGTCGAGCTTTCGGCGCGCTACATCAACGACCGCAAGCTGCCGGACAAGGCGATCGACGTGATCGATGAATCCGGTGCCGCACAGATGCTGCTGCCCGCCAGCAAGCGCCGTAAACTGATCACCGAGAAGGAGATCGAGGCGACGATCGCGACGATGGCGCGCATCCCGCCGAAGACCGTCTCCAAGGACGACGAGGCCGTGCTTGCCAATCTCGAGAGAGAGCTGCGCTCGGTCGTCTACGGCCAGGACCTGGCGATCGAGGCGCTCGCTTCGTCGATCAAGCTGGCGCGTGCCGGCCTGCGCGAACCGAACAAGCCGATCGGCTGCTACGTCTTCTCCGGCCCGACCGGCGTCGGCAAGACGGAAGTCGCCAAGCAGCTTGCGACCTCGCTCGGCGTCGAGCTCCTGCGCTTCGACATGTCGGAATACATGGAGCGGCACACGGTTTCCCGCCTGCTCGGTGCACCTCCCGGCTATGTCGGCTTCGACCAGGGCGGCCTCCTGACCGATGGCGTCGACCAGCATCCGCATTGCGTGCTGCTGCTCGACGAAATCGAGAAGGCGCATCCGGATCTGTTCAACATCCTGCTGCAGGTCATGGACCACGGCTCGCTGACCGATCACAACGGCAAGAAGATCGACTTCCGCAACGTCATCCTGATCATGACGACCAATGCCGGCGCATCGGAAATGGCCCGGGCCGCCATCGGCTTCGGTTCTTCCAAGCGCACGGGTGAAGACGAAGAGGCGCTGAACCGCCTGTTCACGCCGGAGTTCCGCAACCGTCTGGACGCGGTCATTCCCTTCGCCTCGCTGCCGACCCCGGTCATCCACCAGGTGGTACAGAAGTTCGTCATGCAGCTCGAAACCCAGCTTGCCGAGCGCAACGTCACCTTCGACCTCGCGGCCGAGGCGATCGCCTGGCTCGCCGAGAAGGGCTACGACGAAAAGATGGGTGCACGGCCACTGGCTCGCGTCATTCAGGAAAACATCAAGAAGCCGCTCGCCGATGAAATTCTCTTCGGCAAGCTGAAGAAGGGCGGCGTCGTCAAGGTGACGATCGGCACGAAGGCCGACGGCACCAAGGGTCTGCTGCTCGATGCGGTTCCGGAGACGACGCCGATCAAGCCGAAGGCGGAAGTTTCCCGCCCGGCGATGAAGGCGGCAAAGCCGAAGAAGGCCGAGGACAAGGAAGAGGTGGCCGCCGAGCCCGCGCCGAAGTCGAAGCCGAAGAAGGCGGCTGCCAAGGCGTCTGCCGATGGCGAAGCCGGGGCGGGCGACGCGGCTCCGAGAAAGGGCCGCACGGTGCCGAAGGTGCCGCGCAAGAAGTAGGCTGCTATTGCAGGAAATGTTCGACGGTGCCGGATGCAAACCATCCGGCACCGTTTTTCTGTGGGGCCAAATGGGCAAACCCTGCGCGATTTTTCGCCCACGTCCCGGTCTGATAACCTATGTTCGGGCCCGATGATCCCGGGTGATTCGATCCGAGGTCGTCGGGATCGATAGTCAACAATCCGGAATTGCCGATGAAGAGGGAAGAAGACGGGCAATCTTCGCTCGCCTGGTTCGGGAAAGGCATGCGCGGCATATTCAGCTTGCCGGCCTTCATCCTCATGCTGTCGTTTGTCGGCTTCTGTTCGCTGACGGCCCAGGCCGGTATCCCGGTCGAGCAGGCGGTCTTCATGGTCGGCATGGTCTGGGCGCTTCCGGCCAAGGTCATTCTCGTCAGCTCGATGATGAGCGGGGCCGGGCTCGCAACCGCTTTCCTGGCGGTATCGCTGTCGTCCGTTCGACTGATGCCGATGGTCGCAGCACTGATCCCGGAGCTGCGCGGGCCGCGCACGCCGACCTGGCTCCTGCTCTTCCTGTCGCATTTCGTCGCGATCACCGCCTGGGTGTTTGCGATGGAGAAGGTGCCGCAGGTCCCGCGTGAACGGCGCGTCGCCTTCTTCGCCGGCTTCGGCATCACGCTGGTGGCTGCCAATATGCTGCTGGTCGCCGTCGTCTACCATTTCGTCGCGGACTTCCCGCCAATCGTCGCCGGCTGCCTGTTCTTCCTGACGCCGGTCTATTTCCTCGCCTCGATCTGGCACTCGGCGCGCCACCCGGTCGTCTACATCGCGCTGCTGTTCGGCCTTGTTGGCGGGCCGCTGTTCTATTGGCTGTTGCCGGAGTTCGACATCCTGCTCGCCGGCCTTGTCGGCGGCACGCTCGCCTGGTTCGTCGAGCGCCTGTGGCGCCGACGCAAGGAGGTGGGGGCATGACGTGGCACGACGGCTGGTGGGCCTATGCCTTCATCGCGATTGCCGGCTGGCTGGCGACCGACGTCTGGCGATGGCTGGGCGTGATCGCCGGTAACAAGCTGCGCGATGATTCCGAGGCGCTGAACTGGGTGAGGGCAGTGGCGACCGCGCTGGTCGCAGCGGTGATCGCAAAGCTCATTCTCTATCCGACGGGCGTGCTCGAACAATCGCCGCTATGGCTGCGCGCAGGGGCGGTTGCGCTCGGGGCGGCCGCCTTCTTCCTGTTCGGAAGAAAACCGGCGGTCGGGATCGCGTCAGCGATTGCCGCGTTGGCGTTGGGCCTGTGGTGGTTGGGTTTTTAGGCGGGGCGAGGTGCTTTCACCTGACCGTCGGTTAAAGAGCCGGCGACGCGCCGGCTCCCTGGCTCCTGCGTGGATAGTATGAGCGCGATTACAGCGCCTGACGGACCTTTTCGGCATTGGCCGCCAGAACGGCGCCGTCTTCCATCGTGCCGGAATGCGGCTTCAGCGGCACGCCTGCTTGCCGCGGAATGACGTGGAAGTGCAGGTGGAAGACCGATTGTCCGGCCGGTGCTTCGTTGAACTGCATGATCGTCACGCCATCGGCGTCGAAAGCTTCCTTGGCGGCAACGGCCAGCTTCTGCACGGTGGCAATCAGCGCCGGCAGCGTTGCGGCATCGGCGTCGAGCAGGTTGCGCGAGGGGGATTTCGGCAGGACGAGCAGATGGCCTTCGGCCTGCGGCATGACATCCATGAACGCGATCGTTGCGTCGTCCTCGTAGACGCGATGCGAGGGGATTTCGCCACGCAGGATCTTGGCGAAGATGTTGTTGTCGTCGTAGCTCATTGTTCTTCCTCGTGTATTGAAGCCGGCCTTCACGGAAAGCGGTTCAGTCGTCCTGCCGTTCACCTTTGCGGAAAGGTCCGTGTTCTGCAAGAATCTCAGCCGTTTCCTCCACATCCCTGCGCTCGCGCTGAAGATAGTCGCCGACGGCGCGGGCAAGCCCCGGATGTGTGATGAAATGGGCGGAATGGGTGGTGACGGGCATGTAGCCGCGCGCAAGCTTGTGTTCGCCCTGGGCGCCGGCCTCGACCCGTTTCAGCCCCTTGGCGATCGCGAAATCGATCGCCTGGTGATAGCAGACTTCGAAGTGCAGGAATGGGTGATCCTCGATGCAGCCCCAGTGGCGACCGTAGAGCGCATCGCCGCCGATGAAGTTGATCGCGCCGGCGATGTAGCGGCCGTTGCGGCGTGCCATCACCAGCAGAATGTCGTCGGCCATGCGCTCGCCGATCAGCGAATAAAACGCACGCGTCAGATAGGGGCGGCCCCATTTGCGTCCGCCGGTGTCCATGTAGAAGGCGAAGAACTCGTCCCAGATCGCTTCCGTCAGGTCGCTGCCGGTCAGCCAGTCGATCGAAATGCCGTTTTCGAGCGCAGCCCTGCGCTCCTTCTTCAGAGCCTTGCGCTTGCGTGAGGCAAGGGTCTCCAGAAAATCGGCGTGGGAGCCATAGCCGTCATTGGTGAAATGGAACTGCTGGTCTGTGCGGTGCAGGAATCCGGCGCGCTCAAGCGCAGGGATCTCGGCTTCGGGCACGAAAGTCACGTGTGCGGACGAGACATCGTGTCTGCGGGCAAGCTCTTTCAGGCCCGCGGCAAGCGCATCCTGAACGGCGCTCGTGTTTTCATCCGGTGCTGAAAGCAGCCGTGGTCCGGTCGCAGGCGTGAAGGGGATGGAACTTTGCAGTTTCGGATAGTAGCGACCGCCGGCGCGCTCGAAGGCGTCTGCCCAGCCATGGTCGAAGACATACTCGCCCTGGCTGTGGTTTTTCAGGTAGCAGACCAGCCCACCCCGCAGGTGGCCGTCTCCGCCTTCAAGCAACAGATGCTGGCCGAGCCAGCCGGTCTTGGCCGTCGCCGACCCGGACTCCTCGAGCGCCGAGAGGTAGGCATGCGAGAGGAAGGGATTGTAGACGCCGCCAGGAAACGCCTTCGATGCACCGGACAGCACATTCCAGCGTGCCGCTGGTATATCGGTGAAGGATTGCGCGATGCGGAGGGTGACGGCGTCTGACATTACGTTAGGAAACCAGGGCCTCCCGCGGGTCGAAACCCTCGAAGGTCATCTGATCCGCATGGGCGAACGTATAAGCCTCGGCCTGCCGGTCGCGCACGGTCCAGGTGATGATCGTCTTGCCGAGCGTCCGTTCCTTGGTGATGAACGAATTGGGCAGGTGACCGTAGTGGTAGGAGATGAAGTCGAGCCCGAGCTGCATCGCCTCTTCGTGCACGAAGAAGGTCTCGGGATTGGCGCCTTCCGCGGTGAGACCCAGCGGGTAGGGCGCGTCGAGCGCCTTCAGGTCCTTGAGCAGCCAGTGGTCAAAGCTCATCAGCGCAACGTGACCCTTGTAGCCTTCGAGCGTTTCGAGCACGGCGGCGGCAAAGCCCTCGTCGTCGTCCTTGCGGCCCTTGAGCTCGATGACGAGCGGCACCTTGCCGGCAACCAGCCGCAGCATCTGCGTCAGCGTCGGCACCTTGTCCTTCGTCCCGCCTATTGCCATCAGGCCGAGTTCTCCGGCGGTGCGCGACCGCACATCGCCCTTGATGCCGCAAAGGCGCTCCGTGTCATCATCGTGAAAGACGACCGGAATGCTGTCGGCGGTATACTGCAGATCGCATTCGATCGCGAAACCGGCTTCGACGGCGCGCGAGAACGCCGATAGCGTGTTCTCCCACACTTGCTTGTTCATGTCGTGATAGCCGCGATGGGCGATCGGTTGGGCCTTCAGCCAGGAAATGTCAGTCATGCCGGGCACTCTGTCAGGCGATTTCGATGACGGCGTCGATCTCGACGGCGGCGTTGAACGGAAGCGAGGCCATGCCGACGGCGGCACGCGCATGCTTGCCGGCCTCGCCGAGCACGGTGGCGAGCAGGTTGGACGCGCCGTTGATGACCAGATGCTGCTCGACGAATTCCGGCGTCGAGGCGACGAAGCCGTTGATCTTCACCAGGCGACGGATGCGCCCGAGGTCGCCGCCGAGCGCGGACTTGGCCTGCGCGAGGATGTTGATCGAGCAGAGTTCGGCGGCGCGCTGGGCCCGGGCAACATCGACGTCCTTGCCGACGATGCCGGTTACCGCGACCTTGCCGTCTTCCATCGGAAGCTGCCCGGAGATGTAGAGCATCGAGCCGCTGATGACGTAGGGCACGTAGTTTGCGACCGGGGTCGCAGCCTGGGGAAGGGTGACGCCGAGGTCCTTGAGACGCGCTTCGATCTCTGCCGACATGGAAAGCTCCATTGTTGTCTTTTGTGTTAAAATCCTGCATTCAGGCCGGATCGCGGCGGGCGCCGGCTTTTTCCTGCAAGCACCGCCTCGCTTCTGCCGAACGCTTGTTTATAGCATTGCCGGCGAGTCCAACAGGAGGAAACGGATGTTTCATAAAGGCTTCGGTCTCGTCACCTTGGGCAGCGCCTGTTTCGCCGTCATGACCGTATCGGGCGCCACGGCGTCATACGCAAATGCCCTCGTGCCGCACCGTGCCGTCTATGATCTCGAGCTCAAGGATGCATCGGACCGTTCGGGCATAGCCGGGATGTATGGTCGCATGGTCTACGAGTTCAATGGCTCGGCCTGCGAGGGCTATACCGTCAGCTTCCGTTTCGTCACCCAGGTCGACACCGGCGAGGAAGTTCGCCTCACCGACCAGCAGACGACCACCTACGAGGATCTGAAGAACGGCAACTTCCGTTTCCTGACGCGCTCCTTCACCGACGAGAAGCTGGACAAGGAGGTGCGCGGCACGGCGCACGAGGAAAAGGCGGGCGTCAAGGTCGAGCTGACCGCGCCTGACAAGCGCGAGGTCGAACTCGCGGCGAGCCGGTTTCCGACGGCCCACATGATGGAAGTGATCTCGCGGGCGAAAAAGGGCGAGGGCCTGTTCGAGGCGCGCATCTTCGACGGTTCCGATTCGGGCGACAAGACCTTGATCACCTCGACCTTCGTCGGCAAGTCGCGCAAACCCACGGCGGACGAGCCGGACGCCGGCAAGGCGGGCAAGTTCGGCAGCGAGAATTACTGGCCGGTGACCATTTCCTATTTCAATGACGACAAGAGCGGCGATGCACTGCCGATCTACCGTATGTCGTTCAAGCTTTACGAGAACGGGATTACCCGCGACCTGACGATGGACTACGGCGATTTTGTCTTGAGCGGTAAGCTTGCGGACCTCGAAGTGTTCAATTCGGAGGACTGCAAATAGCCGATCGCTGCAAAAAGCGGCGTTTGCGGCTTGATTTCTCGGGCGGTTGCCGTTAAGGGGCTGCCCATTCCACACGTGAAGCATGGGATGTTCCGGGAGAAATCCGGACCGTTCCGCCGGTGGGCCGGTCGAAAGACCATGCTCGACGCTTCGCGGAGGTTCAACCGGAAAAGGAGAAAAGGCATGGCATTGCCTGATTTTAGCATGCGTCAGCTTCTGGAAGCTGGCGTTCACTTCGGCCACCAGACGCACCGCTGGAACCCGAAGATGAAGCCGTACATTTTCGGCGATCGCAACAACGTCCACATCATCGACCTCGCTCAGACCGTGCCGATGCTGTCGCGCGCCCTGCAGATCGTCAGCGACACCGTTGCCAACGGCGGCCGCGTTCTGTTCGTCGGCACCAAGCGCCAGGCTTCCGAAATCATCGCTGACGCTGCCAAGCGCTCGGCCCAGTACTATGTCAACGCCCGCTGGCTCGGCGGCATGATGACCAACTGGAAGACGATTTCGAACTCGATCCAGCGCCTGCGCAAGCTCGACGAAATCCTCGCTTCGGAAGCTTCGGGCTTCACCAAGAAGGAACGCCTGAACCTCGAGCGCGAGCGCGAAAAGCTGAACCGTGCTCTCGGCGGTATCCGCGATATGGGCGGCACCCCGGACCTGATGTTCATCATCGACACCAACAAGGAATCGATCGCGATCGACGAAGCCAAGCGCCTCGGCATCCCGGTTGTCGCAGTCATCGACTCGAACTGCGACCCGGACCAGATCGACTATCCGATCCCGGGCAACGACGACGCTTCGCGCGCCATCGCTCTCTACTGCGACCTCATCGCTCGCGCAGCCATCGACGGCATCGCACGTCAGCAGGGCGCATCGGGCCGTGACCTCGGCGCCTCCGCCGAAGCTCCGGTCGAGCCGGCGCTCGACGAGGCCTCCGACGCCTGATCGGGCCTTGGCGGCAGGTAATTCTGCCGCCCCCAATGAAATGTCGGGACAAGGCCGTTTGTGATGAAAGTCAAAACGGCCTTGTTCTTTTCTGCCGGGGATGGTGCCGATCGGCTCGGATTGTTGGTTCCGAGCAAAAGCAGCGTGATTCAGTCATCACGATGTCACATTGAAAAGCCATTCCCTGCCACACCTCCTGGTGCCGCGCCTCCAGCGGGCAGCGCGCCAGCCAAACACGCAAAGAGGCAATAAGATGAGTGTAACTGCAGCAATGGTGAAGGAACTGCGCGAAAAGACCGGCGCAGGCATGATGGATTGCAAGAAGGCGCTCGCCGAAACCAATGGCGACATGGAAGCTGCGATCGACTGGCTGCGTGCCAAGGGCATCGCAAAGGCCGACAAGAAGTCGGGCCGCACGGCTGCTGAAGGCCTCATCGGTATTGTCAGCGGCGGCGTCAAGGCTGTCGTCGTCGAAATCAACTCCGAGACCGATTTCGTTGCCCGCAACGAAGCCTTCCAGGAACTCGTCCGTGGCGTTGCCAATGTAGCGCTGACCACCGACGGCTCGGTCGACGCCATCGCGGCTGCAAACTACCCGGCAACCGGCAAGTCGGTCGATGAGACCATCAAGGACGCGATCGCCACCATCGGCGAGAACATGACGCTGCGTCGCGCAGCCCTGCTCAAGGTCGAAGACGGCGTCGTTGCCACCTACATCCACAACGCTGCCGGCGACGGCATCGGCAAGCTCGGCGTTCTCGTCGCCCTGAAGTCGGTCGGCGACAAGGAAGTCCTGTTCTCGGTCGGTCGTCAGATCGCCATGCACATTGCTGCGACCAACCCGCTCGCGATCCGTGCGGACGAAGTCGACGCTGCCGTCGCCGAGCGCGAGCGCAACGTCTTCATCGAGCAGTCGCGCGCTTCGGGCAAGCCGGACAATATCATCGAAAAGATGGTCGAAGGCCGCATGCGCAAGTTCTTCGAAGAAGTTGCCCTGCTGTCGCAGGCCTTCGTCATGAACCCGGAAATCACCGTCGGTCAGGCCGTCAAGGACGCTGAAAAGCTCGCTGGCGCACCGATCGAAGTCACCGGCATGGCTCGCCTGCTGCTCGGCGAAGGCGTCGAGAAGGAAGAGTCCGACTTCGCTGCAGAAGTTGCAGCCGTCGCCAAGGGCTGATTTCTTCACCCATATTGGGAAAACCTTGGGGCATCGCGTGACAACGCGGTGCCCTTCGTGTATCCGGCTTCGTCAATGCGCTGGACCCGCCGGAAAACACACCGCTGCGGTTGAAACCATGGTGCGCAATGTGTCCTTATGCGCTGTGCGCCGCCATCGTGCGCACGCGCGCCGATCTGTTCAGGAGCGATGATGCCGGCCGAGCCACTCTACAAACGCGTTCTACTCAAAGCCTCCGGTGAAGCCCTGATGGGCAGCCAGGGCTTCGGCATCGACGTGGCCGTTGCCGACCGCATTGCCGCGGATATCGCCGAAGCGCGTGCCATGGGCGTCGAAGTCGGCGTGGTTGTCGGCGGTGGCAACATCTTCCGCGGCGTCGCCGTTGCGTCCAAGGGTGGCGACCGGGTGACGGGCGACCACATGGGCATGCTGGCAACCGTCATCAACGCGCTGGCGCTCGCCACCTCCCTGCGCAAGCTCGACATCGATACGGTCGTGCTCTCGGCGATCGCGATGCCCGAGATCTGCGAGAGCTTCTCGCAGCGCGCGACGCTCTACCATCTTTCCCTCGGCCGCGTGGTGATCTTCGCCGGCGGCACTGGCAACCCCTTCTTCACGACCGATTCGGCGGCGGCCCTTCGCGCCGCCGAAATGGGCGCGCAGGCGATCTTCAAGGGCACCCAGGTGGACGGCATCTATTCCGCCGACCCGAAGAAGGATCCGACCGCGACCCGCTTCGACCGCCTGACGCACAGCGAAGTCCTCGAGAAGGGCCTTGCCGTCATGGATGTTGCCGCCGTCGCGCTTGCACGCGAAAATGCCATTCCGATCGTTGTCTTCTCCATTCATGAGAAGGGTGGGTTTGCGGAAATATTGACCGGCGGCGGTCGCGCGACCATCGTTACAGACAACTGAGAAGCTGCAGAACGGCCCTTGGGGCTGGCGAATGATAGAACGGGAGTTTCGACCATGAGTGAAGGTGTTGACCTGAAGGAACTGAAGCGTCGCATGGATGGCGCCATTTCCGCATTCAAGAGCGATATCGCGTCGCTCCGTACCGGCCGCGCATCGGCGAACGTTCTGGACCCGGTGACCGTGGAAGCCTATGGCTCGCGCGTGCCGCTCAACCAGGTGGCGAACATCACGGTTCCCGAGCCGCGCATGCTGTCCGTCTCCGTATGGGACAAGCAGATGGTCGGCGCCGTCGATCGTGGCATTCGCGAGTCGAACCTCGGCCTCAATCCGATCATCGACGGCCAGAACCTGCGCATCCCGCTGCCCGAACTCAACGAAGAGCGCCGCAAGTCGCTCGTCAAAGTGGCACATGATTACGCGGAAAAGGCGAAGGTCGCCGTCCGTCACGTTCGCCGCGATGGCATGGACGACCTGAAAAAAGCCGAAAAGGATGGCGACATCGGCCAGGATATCAGCCGTTCTCAGTCCGAGCGCGTGCAAAAGATGACCGACGAAACGATTTCCGATATCGACCGCTTGCTCGTCGAGAAGGAAAAGGAAATCATGCAGGTCTGATCTGCTCGTGATCTGAGTCTCCTTTCGCGGACGCCTTATGCAAAACCTCACAGCCACGACCGTTCCGGAACATGTTGCCATCATCATGGATGGCAACGGACGTTGGGCAAACGCGCGCGGATTGCCGCGCACCATGGGGCACCGCAAGGGCGTCGAGACCGTTCGGGCCGCCGTGAAGACGGCGGGCGAACTGGGGATCCGCTATCTCACGCTCTTTGCGTTTTCCTCGGAAAACTGGAGCAGGCCGGCGGCGGAAGTCAGCGACCTCATGGGGCTGCTCAAGACCTTCATCCGCCGGGATCTTGCCGATCTGCACCGCGAGAATGTGCGCATCCGCGTCATCGGTGACCGTTCCAACCTCAGGGGCGATATTCTACCCTTGCTGGTGGAGGCGGAGGAAACGACGCGGGCGAATACGGGGATTACCCTCGTCATCGCCTTCAATTATGGCGCACGGGACGAGATGACACGGGCCATGCGGCACCTGGCGGCGGAAGTCGCAGAAGGGCGGCTGCGCCCGGAGGATATCAATCCCCAGCGTATCGCCGCAACGCTCGACACCTCAGGTATTCCGGACCCGGATCTGATCATCCGCACCAGCGGCGAAGAGCGTCTTTCCAATTTTCTTCTGTGGCAGGGTGCCTATTCGGAACTGATCTTCGTCCCGGAGTTGTGGCCGGACTTCACCCGTGAGACGTTCCTTGCGGCGCTTGAGAAGTACGCCTGCCGGGAGCGCCGCTTCGGCGGCGTGTCCGAACCCACGCTGGCGGTTGGATCCTGATGCAGACTGAACTCAAGCTTCGTATCGCTTCGGGCGTGGTGCTCGCGGCGGTGACACTCGCGGCGACCTGGTTCGGCGGTTTGGCGTTTCAGCTCCTGTCGGCGCTGATCGCCCTGCTCGTCTACTACGAATGGTCGACGATTACCGGTCTCCACGAACGGGATTTCCAGGGCAACGCTCTCGGTTGGCTGGCCCTTGCCGTGATCGCTGGGCTGATCGTCACCGGTTACATCGGCTACAGCCTGCCCGTGCTGGCGGTCTTCGTCGTGCTCGCCTTGCTTTGGGTGTTTCTGCAGAAGACCAGCTGGTGGCTGCCGGGCGGCATTGCCTATGGCGGGCTGACCGGCATCTCGCTTGCAGCGCTCCGTGGCGCCGACGATCTTGGCCTGATGGCGACGCTGTTCGTCTTCGCCGTCGTCTGGGCGACCGATATTTTTGCCTATTTTACCGGTCGCGCGATCGGTGGTCCCAAGCTCGCGCCGCGCATATCGCCCGGCAAGACCTGGTCGGGCGCCATCGGCGGCACAATTTGCGGCATCGTTGCCGGCGTTGCCGTCTTTATGGCTTATTTTTCGCTGCAAGATCTCCGGATTCCGATTATCGCGCTGGTGCTTTCCGTCGCCAGCCAGGTGGGAGACTTGTTCGAATCTTTCATCAAGCGCCGATTTGGGGTGAAGGATTCCAGCCGCCTCATTCCAGGGCATGGCGGCGTTATGGATCGGGTCGACGGGTTGATATTCGCGTGTGTCGCGGCGTTGATTCTGGTCATGGTTCAGTATTTCGTCAGCGATGGGCGCCAGATCGCTTTCGGATCAGTCCTGTATAGCCTTTAACCCAGGCCCGCGGGTGCTTGAGGAACGTTCATGACATATCTGCTTGATGCCCTTCAGATTCTGACCGGCTACGTTGTCCCATTCCTTCTGGTGCTGACGCTTCTGGTCTTCGTGCACGAGATGGGCCACTACCTCGTCGGCCGCTGGTCGGGCATCCGCATCCTCGCCTTTTCGATCGGCTTTGGACCCGAGCTTGTCGGCTGGACCGACCGGCACGGAACCCGGTGGAAGCTGGCGGCAATCCCTCTTGGCGGCTACGTCAAGTTCTATGGCGACGAGGATGCGGCAAGCATACCGGATTACAAGCGCCTGGAGGCGTTGGCGCCGGAAGAGCGCAGCCGGACCTTCCTCGGCGCCAAGCTGTGGAAGCGGGCGGCAACCGTAGCGGCCGGGCCGATCGCGAACTTCATCCTCGCCATCGCCATCTTTGCCGTTCTGTTCTCCGTCTATGGGCGTCAGGTCGCTGACCCCGTCGTTGCGCGGGTGAACGAGAACAGCGCCGCCGCACAGGCTGGCGTCGTTCCAGGGGATCGCCTGATCTCGATCGACAATACGCCTGTTGTCACCTTCGACGACGTCCGCCGCTATGTCAGCGTTCGTCCCGAGATGCCGATCTCGATCCGAATCGAACGCAACGGCGCGATGCTCGATCTGTCGATGGTGCCGCAGCGCACCGAGCTCACGGACCAGTTCGGCAACAAGATGGAAATCGGCGTCATCGGTATCCTGACCGATCAGGAGGCCGGCAACTTCCGCACGGTCACCTATGGCCCGATCGAGGCCGTCGGACAGGGCGTCCTGCAAAGCTGGCACGTTGTCACCGGCACGTTCGACTATCTTTCCAATGTCGTGACCGGTCGGATGAAGGCGGACCAGATCGGTGGGCCGATCCGCGTGGCCAAGGTTTCGGGGCAGATGGCGACGCTTGGAATTCCGTTTTTGCTGAATATTGCTGCGATCCTGTCTGTTTCCATAGGATTGCTTAACCTCATGCCCGTTCCGGTGCTTGATGGCGGCCACTTGATGTTCTATGCGGTTGAGGCCTTGCGCGGAAGGCCGGTGGGCCCGGCCGCGCAGGATGTCGCCTACCGGATCGGTTTTGCCATGGTGCTGATGCTCATGGTGTTTGCCACCTGGAACGACATATCGATGTTCTTCGGCTAGCGTTCGGCCGGGGAAACGGCGAGGGGGATTTCGACGGATACTGTGAACGATTGGTTTTCAACGGCTTGCGACGAAAGGTTTTGTTTACGATAAATCGAAGCTGTAGTGGCCGTTAAGCCACGGTTCGAATTGAAGTAAACAGAAATTAACGAGCTGGCTTGCTTGTATGGGAAAAGCGGTTAAAACGGCAACCGTGACCGGAGTCGGCACGAAATTGCCGCGCGACGTTTGGAAAAGGTAAGATTTGAACATGAAAGCTGGTTCAAGGTTTTTGAACGCGGTGTCGGCGGCTGCGCTGTCAACAAGCATTGTTGTTTCCGGCGCTGGTGTTGGGTTGCTCGCAGGCACGTCCGTTGCAGAGGCCGCCACCATCAGTCGTGTCGAAGTGCGCGGCGCCACGCGCGTCAGCGCTGAAACGGTTCGCGCAAACATCACGATCGTTCCGGGCAAGAGCTTCAGCAACGCCGACATCGACGCTTCCGTGAAGCGCCTGTATGCGACCGGTTACTTCTCCGACGTCAGCATCAACGTGTCCGGTGGGACGCTGGTTGTCAGCGTCAGCGAGAATCAGTTGGTCAACCAGGTCGTCTTCAACGGCAACCGCAAGATCAAGGACGACAAGCTCCAGGGCATCGTGCGCACACAGCCGCTTGGCCCTTACAGCGAAGCGACCGTCGAGACGGACATCCAGAACATCAAGGATGCCTATGCCGCCATCGGTCGTGGCGACGTCACGGTGACGACGCAGGTCGTTCCGGTCGCCGAAGGTCGCGTCAACCTCGCATTCGTCATCAACGAAGGCGAGCGCACCAAGATTTCCCAGATCAACTTCGTCGGCAACGAGGCTTACAGCGACGGTCGCCTGCAGTCCGTTATCGCGACGAAGGAATCGGGTATTTTCTCCTTCATTACCCGCAAGGACGTCTACAACCCGGACAAGCTGCGCGCGGACGAAGAACTGCTGCGTCAGTTCTACTACAACCGCGGTTATGCTGACTTCCAGGTCGTTTCCTCGGATGCCACGCTCAACGAAGCGACCAACGAGTACACGGTGACGATCACCGTCGAAGAAGGTCCGCGCTATGATTTCGGCTCCGTCAACGTCGAATCGACGGTTGAAGGCGTCAATGCCGAAGAACTGAAGGGTCTCGTTCTGAGCCGTGAGGGCTCGGTCTACAAGGCCAAGGACGTTCAGGCGACGATGAGCGAGATTTCCAAGCGTGTCGCTTCGGAGGGCTATCCTTTTGCGCGCGTTACGCCGCGCGGCAACCGCGACCTCGCCAATCACACGATCGCCGTCGACTACCTCGTCGACCAGGGCGAACGTGCCTACGTCGAGCGCATCGAGATCCGTGGCAACACCCGCACGCGCGACTACGTCATCCGTCGCGAGTTCGACATGGGTGAAGGCGACGCCTTCAACCAGGAAATGGTCGCGCGCGCCAAGCGTCGCCTGGAGGCGCTCGGTTACTTCTCGACCGTCAACATCTCGACCGCACCGGGCAGCGCTGCTGACCGCGTCGTCGTCATCGTCGACGTTCAGGACCAGTCGACCGGTTCGTTCGGTATCGGTGCAGGTTACTCTGCCGGTAGCGGCGGTGGCTTCCTCGTCGAAGCGTCGATCGAAGAAAAGAACTTCCTCGGTCGCGGCCAGTATATCCGCGTTGCTGCCGGTCGGGGCGACGAAAGCCGCACGTACAACGTTTCGTTCACGGAGCCGTACTTCCTTGGCTACCGTCTGGCCGCAGGCTTCGACGTCTTCAAGAACGAAAACGACTTCGATGACGACAACTACAGCTACGAAGATCAGGGCTTCAGCCTGCGCGTAACGGCGCCGATCACCGAGAACCTGTCGACGACGCTGCGTTACAACTTCACGCAGTTCGACTATAGCGGCAACGTCGCGAAGCTGTCTTCGCCTTACGTTCGCGCGGTCGAGGGTGGCAACTGGGTTCGTTCGTCGATCTCGCAGTCGATCACCTACAACACGCTCGACGATGCGCAGCTTCCGCACGACGGTATTCTTGCGACCTTCACGCATGAATTCGCCGGCCTCGGTGGTGACTCCGACTTCTACAAGATGACCGGTAAGGCCAAGTGGTACTACACCGTCAACGACGAAGCCGACATCATCGCGTCGCTCGGCGGTAGCGCCGGCCATATCTTCGAAACCGGCAGCGACCTGCAGGTTTTCGACCAGTTCCAGCTCGGTACCAGCGACATCCGCGGCTTCGAGCGCAATGGTATTGGTCCACGCGACAAGGCGACGGGCGACTCGCTCGGTGGCACGACCTACTTCACGGCTTCGGCCGAGGCGACGTTCCCGCTTCCGGGTATCCCGCGTGACAGCGGCTTCCGCGGTGCGGTCTTCGCCGATGCTGGCACGCTCTACAGCAACCAGGTCAAGATGGCTCCGGGCGAAACCGTGCAGGGCAACAACTCGTCGCTGCGTGCGTCGGTCGGTATCGGCCTGATCTGGGCTTCGCCGTTCGGTCCGCTGCGTGTCGACTACGCGTGGCCTGTCGCCAAGGAAGATTTCGACCGGGTGCAGAACCTGAAGTTCGGTATTTCCTCGTCGTTCTGATAAGAAGCAGTCCAGAACTGCCAAAAAAGATCGTTCTGGAGTGTCCATGGAACAGAACTGGTTTTTTCCACCCCATGATGGGATCCGCCTGGGTGACCTGGCGGATCAGATTGGGGCGGAGTTGGTGGATGTCGCGGTCGCAGACCGCGCCGTCCGTTCCGTAGCGCCGGTCTATCGGGCGAAGCCCGGTGACGTCTGCTACATGTTGTCTCGCAAGAGCCGCGCCGAACTCGAAACCTGCGAGGCGTCGGCGATCATCTGCGACAAGGCGATTGCGTCGCTCGTTCCTTCCCATATCCCAGTCCTTCTGACGGCCCGCCCGCATACCGCCTTTGCGCTTGCCGGCACGCTGTTGCACGAGATTGCGATGCGCCCGGCACGCAATACGAGCCTGCGCGGCATCGCGCCCGGCGCGTTTGTGGACCCGACGGCAAGGCTTGAAGACGATGTCGAGGTCGAGCCGATGGCTGTCATTGGTGCCGGCGCCGAGATCGGCCGCGGCACGCGGATTGCAGCCGGCGCGATCATCGGTCCGGGCGTGCGCATCGGTCGCGACTGCACGATTGCCGCAGGCGCGAGCGTGCTCTGTGCGCTCGTCGGCAACAGCGTCATCATCCACCCCGGCGCTCGCATCGGGCAGGACGGCTTTGGCTATGCGCCGGGTCCGAAGGGCGGGATGATCAAGATCGTCCAGGTCGGGCGCGTGATCATCCAGGATCATGTCGAGATCGGCGCGAATACGACGATTGACCGTGGCACGATGGATGACACGGTGATCGGCGAGGGCACCAAGATCGACAATCTCGTTCAAGTCGGTCACAACGTGCGCATCGGTCGCTATTGCGGCATCGTCAGCGGTGTCGGCATCGCCGGTAGCACGAAGATCGGCGACGGCGTCATGATTGGCGGCGGCAGCGGCGTCAATGGCCACATTACCGTCGGCGACGGCGTCCAGATCGCTGCCATGAGCGGCGTGGCGGCCGATGTTCCGGCCGGCGAACGTTATGGCGGTATTCCGGCGCGCCCGATGCGTGATTTCCTGCGCGACGTTGCGGAAATGGCCATGCGGGCAGAGGAAAGACAGAAAAAGAAGAAGGGCGGCGCGAATGAGTGAAGCAGCAACGGTTCTCGGTACGGCGGATATTCAGGAAATCCTGAAACTGCTTCCCCATCGCTACCCATTTCTGCTCGTCGATCGCATCATCGAGATCGACGGCGACAATTCGGCGATCGGCATCAAGAACGTTTCGGCGAACGAGCCGCATTTCACCGGCCACTTCCCCGAGCAGCCGATCATGCCTGGCGTCCTGCTCGTCGAGGGCATGGCGCAGACGGCCGGCGCGATCTGTGCCCGCAAGGTCGGAACCGGCACGAACCTCGTCTATTTCATGACCATCGACAATGCGCGTTTCCGCAAGCCGGTCGTGCCCGGCGATCGCGTCGAGTTCCATGTCGTCAAGCAGAAGCAGCGTGGCAATATCTGGAAATTTCACTGTGATGCAAAAGTTGACGGGCAACTTGTCGCAGAAGCTGATATCGGCGCGATGATAGTCAGCAAGGAAGACGCCTGAACATGATTGCAGCATCTGCGAAGATCCACCCGTCCTCGATCGTCGAGAGCGGGGCTGTGATCGGCGAGAACGTCAAGATCGGCCCGTTTTGCTTTATCGGGCCGAAAGTCGTTCTGGGCGACGACGTCGAGCTTCTCAGCCATGTCGTGGTGTCCGGCCGCACGAGCGTCGGCAAGGGCACGAAGATTTTTCCGAACGCCGTGGTCGGCGGCGATTCGCAAAGCGTTCATCACAGCGCCGTCGATACCGAACTGCTGATCGGCGCCAACTGCACGATCCGCGAAGGCGTGACGATGAACACGGGGACCGTCGAACATGGCGGCAAGACGATCGTCGGCGACAACAACCTCTTTCTTGCCAATTCGCACGTGGCGCATGATTGCCGCCTCGGCAACAACATCATCCTGTCCAACAACGTGATGCTGGCCGGCCATGTCACGGTCGAGGACCGCGTCATTCTCGGGGGCGGCTGCGCGGTGCACCAGTTCACGCGCGTGGGCCGTCAGGCCTTTATCGGCGGTCTGTCGGCCGTCAGCTACGATGTCATTCCTTATGGCATGCTCAACGGCAACCCCGGTCTGCTCAGCGGGCTGAATGTTGTCGGCATGACCCGGGCCGGCATCGATCGCGCCACGATCCACGTGGTCCGCCGGGCCTACAAGCAGATCTTCGAAGGGCCGGAATCGATCCGCGCCAATGCCGCAGCGATCCGCGAAGACTATATTGATTGTGCGCCGGTCATTGAAATTCTCGATTTCATCGGCGCCGAGAGTGATCGGGCGCTGTCGTCGCCGCAGCGCGGCAAGGCCTGACCGTGATGTCTTCTGCCGCGAGCCGTGCAGCGACCGGCGGCCGGCTCGCAATCATCGCTGGGGGGGGCGCACTGCCCCATCACGTCGCCGAAGCGGTTCGCGCACGCGGCGAGGATCCCTACATCATCGCGCTCTCGCGTGAAGCGGAAGAAGCCGATTGGGTCGGTTTCGACCACTCGGTGCTGGCGATCGGCGATTTCGCCAATATCAGCCGCACGTTTCGCGACGAAGGGATCGACCGCGTCGTTTTGTCCGGCTGGGTTCGGCGCCGTCCGGAATGGCGTGATATCCGCCCGACGCTGCGCACCCTTGCAAAGATACCGTCCGTTCTGAAGACATTGGTCTCGGGCGGGGACGATGCTGTCCTGCGCATGGCGATGCAACTGATCGAGGCAAGCGGCGCGCATGTCATCGGCGTGCACGAGGTGGTTCCCAATCTGCTGGCCGAGCCGGGCCCCATAGGGGCTGTAACCCCCGACGGCGACGACCGGCGCGATATAGAAGCGGGTATAGCCGCCGCCAATGCGCTCGGTACGCTCGACGTGGGGCAGGGGGCTGTTGCGATTGGCGGGCGTGTCGTGGCGCTCGAGGGGGCCGAAGGCACGGATGCCATGCTTGAGCGCGTCGCCAGGCTGAAGGCCGAGGGGCGTGTCTCCTCCCGCCGGCGCGGCGTCCTCGTCAAGCTTTGCAAGCCCGGACAGGATCTGCGCGCCGATCTGCCGTCGATCGGTCCGTCGACCATCGCCCTTGCCGAGCGGGCCGGTCTCGCCGGCGTTGCCGTCGAGGCCGGGCGGGCGCTCGTGCTTGAACGCGATGAAGTGGTCGAGGTCGCCGATCGCGCGGGGCTGTTCGTCGCCGGGGTCGAGCGCACACCTGGAGGCATCGGGAGATGAGCGCGCCGCGCTACAAGCTTGCGGTCATTGCCGGCGAAGTTTCCGGCGATCTTCTCGGCGCCGACCTCGTTCGCGCCCTTCGGACACAGGGCCGTTCCGAAGTCGAGCTGGTCGGCGTTGGCGGCGAGGCATTGGAGGCCGAAGGTCTTCGCTCGCTCTTCGACTACTCCGAACTGTCGATCATGGGCTTCACGCAGGTGCTGGCGCGTCTCCCGAAGCTGATCATGCGCATCCGGCAGACGGCAAAGGCGATCATCGCGGCCCGGCCCGATGCGCTTCTGATCATCGACAGCCCGGATTTCACCCACCGCGTCGCGCGCAAGGTCCGCGCCGCGCTGCCGGATCTGCCTGTCATCAACTACGTCTGCCCGAGTGTCTGGGCCTGGAAACCGGAGCGGGCGCCGCGCATGCGCGGTTATGTCGATCACGTGCTCGCGGTCTTGCCGTTCGAGCCGGAAGCGATGGAGCGGCTGCAGGGCCCGCCGACCACCTATGTCGGCCACCGCCTTGCAAGCGACGCCAACGTGCTTGCCGTGCGTGCCAGCCGACAGCAGCGCCTTGCCGGCGCCAGCGACGGGCGCATTTCGACGTGCCTTCTCCTGCCGGGCTCACGCTCAAGCGAAGTCGGCCGCTTGCTGCCGATCTTCCGCGCGACGGTCGACGAACTCGCCGCCCGCCATCCGGGCATTCGCTTCCTGCTGCCCACCGTGCCGCGCCAGGAGAGATTGGTGCGGGAAATCACCGCATCCTGGGCGATCCAGCCGGAGATTTCCGTCGGTGCGGCCGACAAATGGGCCGCCTTCGACCGAGCCGACGCGGCGATCGCTGCTTCCGGCACGGTCATTTTGGAACTCGCTCTGGCCGGCGTGCCCGTCGTCTCGACCTATGCGCCTGACTTTCTGGTGAAGCTCCTGCACAAGCGCATCCGCATCTGGAGTGGAGCGCTGCCCAACCTGATCGCGGATTTCCCGATCGTCACGGAATACTTCGGCGAGTCGATCCGTCCCGGTGCATTGACGCGCTGGATGGAGCGGCTTTCGGGTGCAACGGCGCAACGCGCCTCGATGCTGGACGGCTACGCGCTCGTGCAACAGCGCATGGCGACCGATCAGCCGCCCGGCGAGATGGCAGCCGGGATCGTTCTTGGCTATCTCAATCGAAACAATCTGAATTCATAGCCCCTTGAGCGGGGCGCCGGCTCCCTCAACACATCGAACCCGCCAGCGTGCGGCACGCCGAAGGCTGCCTGCGGCCGAGATCGTTGCCGGCTTCCATCGATCAGCGAAATTCGAACGAAACTCTAGAAAAACAAAAGCCCGGTCATTGATGACCGGGCTTTGTTTGTTTGTCTTGGCTGATGCCGATTAGCGCTTGGAGACCGGCACGTAGTCGCGCTGCGGAGCGCCGACATAGAGCTGGCGCGGACGGCCGATGCGCTGTTCCGGATCTTCGATCATTTCGTTCCACTGCGCGATCCAGCCGACGGTGCGGGCGAGCGCGAAGAGCACGGTGAACATGGTGGTGGGGAAGCCGAGCGCCTTCAGCGTGATGCCCGAGTAGAAGTCGATGTTCGGGTAGAGCTTCTTCTCGATGAAGTACTCGTCGGTGAGCGCGATGCGCTCGAGTTCCATCGCCACTTCGAGAAGCGGATCGTCCTTGTGACCGAGTTCGGCGAGCACTTCATGCGTGGTCTTCTGCATGATCTTGGCGCGCGGATCGTAGTTCTTGTAGACGCGGTGACCGAAGCCCATCAGGCGGAACGGGTCATTCTTGTCCTTGGCGCGGGCGATGAATTCCGGGATGCGGTCGGCCGTGCCGATTTCGGCGAGCATGTTGAGCGCCGCTTCGTTGGCGCCGCCGTGGGCCGGGCCCCAGAGGCAGGCGATGCCGGCCGCGATGCAGGCGAACGGGTTGGCACCCGACGAGCCGGCGAGGCGAACGGTCGAGGTCGACGCATTCTGCTCGTGGTCGGCGTGCAGGATGAAAATACGATCCATGGCGCGCGACAGAACCGGGTTGACGACATATTCTTCGCACGGAACGGCAAAGCACATGCGCAGGAAGTTCGACGCGTAGTCGAGATCGTTCTTCGGGTAAACGAAGGGCTGGCCAATGTGGTACTTGTAGGCCATCGCCGCGATCGTCGGCATCTTGGCGATCATGCGCAGCGAAGCGACCATGCGCTGGTGCGGATCGGTGATGTCGGTCGAGTCATGGTAGAACGCCGACAGGGCGCCGACGCAACCGCACATGACGGCCATCGGGTGTGCGTCGCGGCGGAAGCCGGTAAAGAAGCGCGACATCTGCTCGTGCACCATGGTGTGGTGCGTGACACGATAGTCGAAGTCGGCCTTCTGCGCCTTCGTCGGCAGTTCGCCGTAGAGCAGCAGGTAGCAGACTTCGAGGAAGTCGCCGTGCTCGGCAAGCTGTTCGATCGGATAGCCGCGATGCAGCAGCACGCCTTCGTCGCCGTCGATATAGGTGATCTTGGATTCGCACGATGCCGTCGACGTGAAGCCCGGATCGTAGGTGAACATCTTCGTCTGCTTGTAGAGCGAGCCGATGTCTACGACGTCTGGGCCGATGGACCCAGATCGCACCGGAAGATCCGCCGACTTTCCATCGAGTGTTACAACCGCGGTTTTATCAGTCATCGGACCCTCCGTCTTATGGCAACGTGGCACACAGACGTGCCACGACAATGAACGTTGCGAATTTGCTATATGATTTATTTTCGACTGCCAAGCTGTACGAAAGGCAAATTGTGCGATGCGAAAATGTGCATATGGCGACGCAATAAGGGCATGTTACGGCAATAAGTCCAAAGAGATCAATAAGCTCGTCCGATGATGGTGCGGTACCATTCTATATAGGTTTGCCGCTTTTTTCGGCAGATAGCGCCTCGGTTGCAGTTGCGTGACGTTGGTTGCATGATCGGCCGCGAACTTAGGGGCCAAAGTGCGGGCGCAATGAGCGAAACGGAAATGCGGCAAGGGTCGCTCGACGTCGAACGCGACAGCTTCAGGCTGCCCGGATCCGATGCCGCCGCCGTCGCCCCAGCCTCGGCCACAAGCGGGCGCCGGGCCCCGTTTCTCGGGCAGCCATGGCGGGAAATCGCGGCTCGCATGGCGCGCTTGCGGCCCGCCGCGCTGAAGCCGGTGTTCCTCGCGGCGATCGAAGAGGAGAGGGCATTCGGTCACGGTTTCGTGTTGATCCCGGTGTTCATGATCTTCGGCGTGCTTGCCTGGCTGGCGTTGCCCTTCGACCTCCGGATTGCCAATCTTGCAGTGCTGCTTTGCATTTTCGGAATGGCAGCGCTGGCGTGCAGGGGGAGGCTCGGCTCCTTGAGGGGCCCGTTGACCGCGGTGTCTCTGTTCATGACAGGCATGCTGCTGGTCGCGGTCGAGACATGGCGCACCGACACGGTTGTTCTTGATGCACCGGTGACGACTGACGTGCGGGGCGTGGTTTTTTCCCGCGAGCAGGACGACCGTGGCCGATGGCGGTACGGGGTAGACGTCGAGGAAACGAGCAGGCCGAAGCTGCGCCGCCAGCCGCTGAAGGTGACGCTGGTGGCGCGGAACTCCGGGGATCCGTTCCCGCTCGGCGCCTCGATCGAGGGCAGGGCGCGGCTGTCTCCGCCGTCGGGCCCGGCGCTGCCCGGTCTCAACGATTTCGCCTTCGACAGCTATTTCAAGGGCGTCGGCGCCGTCGGATTTTTCTACGGTGCGCCCAGGCAATCCGAGAAGGCTGCAACCGGGGATCCCGGCACGACGGGTTCGCTGCTTTCGGCGGTGGCGACCAGCATGGCCGCAATGCGCGAGACGGTCGGCGAGAGGATCCGCGCGGCGATCGGAGGCGATACCGGCGCGCTGGCAGCGGCGCTCGTCACCGCCGAGGAGCGGGCAATCAGCCGGCAAACGGTCGAGGTGCTGCGGCAGGCGGGGCTCGCGCATGTGCTGGCGATCTCCGGTCTCAACATGGCGCTCGCGGCCGGAACGTTCCTGATCGGCGCACGCACTGTTCTCAGCATGGTTCCCGGGCTGGCGCATCGTGTGCCGATCAAGAAGATCGCTGCGGCCGGCGCGCTGCTGATGGTCTGCCTCTATATTCTCATCTCCGGCGGGGCCGTGTCGGCGCTTCGCGCCTGGATCATGATTTCGATCATGCTGGTCGCGGTGTTCTTCGATCGCATGTCGATCAGTCTGCGCAACGTTGCGCTTGCCGCAATCGTCATCGTGGTTCTCATGCCTTCGGCGGTGGCGGGGCCCGGTTTCCAGATGTCGTTCGCCGCGACCCTGGCGCTCGTAGCCGGTTATGGACGCTGGCGTGAGCGGCGTGCAACGCAGACCGAAGTGGCCGACCGCGGCGCGAAGGGGCGTCTGCTTGCCGGCATCGCCGCAGGCATCCTCGTCACGTCACTCATCGGCGGCCTGGCAACGTCGGTCTATTCGATCGCCTACTTCCACAGGCTGCCGGCCTATGGGCTGCTTGCGAACATTCTCACCATGCCGCTGATCAGCATAGTGATCATGCCGTTCGGCCTGTTCGCCATGCTGCTGATGCCGTTCGGGCTCGAGCAATTGCCTTTGGCGGCGATGGCATGGGGCCTCGACCGGATGCTCGATGTTGCCCGCTTCGTGACCTCGCTCGACGGCGAAGTCGTTACCGGCCGGATCGGTTCTATCGGCTTCGTGCTGATCGCGATCGGCGGCGTCGTTGTCTGCGTGCTGCGCAGCTGGCTCGCCATCTCTGGCCTGGTGCTGATCTGTGCGGGTTTGTTCAGCCTGACACTCGAAGATGGCAGCCTGCCCGACATCGTGATCGCCGAAGATGGCCGGCTCGTCGGTCTGGTTACGGATAGCGCCATCGCGACGAACCGTCCACGCCCGCCGGACTTCGTGTTTTCACAATGGCAACGGGCGCTCGCCGTGGGAAAACACGCGCCGCCGGCCATGCTTGCCCCTGCGGTCGACGATCTTTATCCGGCTATGGACAAGGCGGCCGGAAAGGCGCCGCCGATAGGCGGGGAAAAGGTCGCTGCGATCCGCGCGGATTTTTCATCGGCCATCAATACAAGCACGGAAGGCAGTTTCGTCTGCCGCGAAAAGCAGTGGTGCGCGGCGCGCAACGGCATTGGCTGGACGATCGTCACCCTCGAAAACCCGCGCCTTTTTCCCGCGTTGTGCGATCAGGCGGACCTGGTCATCGTTGCCGCCCGGGTCGATGTCGAAGCATGCCGGGCGAGCCGCGCCCGCATCGTGGATGCGCGGATGCTTCGCCGCACGGGCGCGATCGAAATTCGAGCGGAACCGCGAAAAGGGCAGGGCACGCCTCTCCTGCAGTTCCGGTCGGCCTTCACGACGCTTGCCCGCCCTTGGGAGCGCCATCGCACCTATGATTGGCGCAGCGGTGCCTTCGTCGAAGAGCAGCCTGCGTTCTGAAAACGCCGGCGCGATTGCGGCAATGGAAGGTTGCGAAATTATTCTTGATTGATAAACTCCACAAATCCTTGTCATCCGGTTTTCCTTTGCGTAAAGAGCCCCGGAAGCGCGCAAGGGTAGCGGCGGATGACGGCAAGACCCTTCGCCACGACATGACGATATCGACCAGTACGTGAGGAACGAGATGCCGAGACGAGCCCGACCGACGATCAATTTGCTGGGAGCCGCGATGTTGGTCCTGTCCTCGGCCGCTTCGCCGACGGTTGCCTTTGCGCAGGCGACGAGCGAGGCAGCGACGCCGGCACCCGTGGTCAACGGCACACAGGGCGGCGCAGCCACGCCGACAGCGTCGGCGCCAACCGCATCGGCGCCAGTGGAAGGCCAAGGCACGGTAGAAACCGTTCCGGCGACCGACTCGGCGGCGCAGGCGCAGCCGGCGCTGCAAGTCGCTCCGGCCGGCTCGGGTGACGCGTCTTCAGCGGCGGGCGCCGCGACCGCGGTGGAAAGCGCGCCGGCAGCTGCCGAAGGCGGGGCAAGCCCGGTCTTGCCGCACGACCTCTCGCCGATCGGCATGTTCATGGCCGCCGACGTCGTGGTGAAGAGCGTGATGATTGGCCTGGCGCTGGCGTCCGTCGCCACCTGGGCAATCTTCCTGGTCAAGTTTCTGGAGCTCGTCGGCGCCAAGGCGCGGCTCACGCGGGCGGTACGCCTCCTGTCGGCCGCCAACGGCCTGGCAGACGTGAAGGCGGCCTTCGACGGGAAGTCGGGACCGGCGGCCGAGATGGTTGCCGCCGCGATCGACGAAATGGCCCGCTCGGAGGCGGTGATCGATCATGCGCCGGCAGGCGGGCTGAAGGAACGTGTCACCTCGCTCTTGACCCGCATCGAAGTTCGCGCCGGCAAGCGCATGACGAGCGGCACCGGTATTCTCGCCTCGATCGGTTCGGTCGGCCCGTTCGTCGGCCTCTTCGGCACGGTCTGGGGGATCATGAATTCCTTCATCGGCATCAGCAAGGCGCAGACGACCAATCTGGCAATCGTGGCGCCGGGTATCGCCGAGGCGCTGCTGGCGACTGCCATCGGCCTGGTGGCGGCAATCCCCGCCGTCGTCATCTACAACTATTTTGCCCGCTCGGTCGGCGGCTACAAGGTGGTTCTCGCCGATGCTGCGGCAGCCGTGGAGCGGCTCGTCAGCCGCGACCTCGACCATCGCCTGGCCCGCAAGGCGCAGCCGCGCCGTCAGGACTTCGGTCATGCGGAGACAACCATCGCAAGGATCGGGTGACCCATGGCTGGAAAAATCAGCGACGGCGGCGGCGATCTCGACGAAAACAGCGAGATCAACGTCACCCCCTTCATCGACGTCATGCTGGTGCTGCTGATCATCTTCATGGTGGCAGCGCCGCTCGCGACCGTGGACATGAAGGTGGATCTGCCGCAATCGGCCGCCAAGCCCACGCCACGCGACGACAAGCCGGTCTTCGTGACCTTGAAGGCTGATCTGGTGCTGGCGATCGGCAATGAGGAAACGGCGCGCGAAAGTTTTCCGGAAGAGCTGAAGCGGCTGACAGACGGCAATACGGAGACGCGTATCCTGCTGAGGGCGGACAAGGCCGTGGACTATGGTGAACTGATGACGGTGATGAACCTCATCCAGAACGCCGGCTATACCAAGATTGCTCTCGTCGGCTTGGAAGGTGCGCCGGGGCGCTGATGCCGGGACGGCAGTCGCGTTGCCCGCGACTTCGCCGTTTGCCGTGCAATTCCCTCCCGTTTTTCCGGCGCATTTTGCCGCTGTCGCTTGAAACCGGCCGGACGCCGATTTATGAGCTTACCTCAAAGGCTTTCCGATGGGAGCCAGAAGACGATCGTGCGCGCTTGCCCGAAAGGCGGGCGCCGCGCCTATCCGGACACGAGGGCACTACCATGAATTTCGAAGCAGCGCGCACCAAGATGGTGGACAACCAGATCCGGACGACGGATGTCACGTCCCACTCGGTCCTGTCCGCGTTCCTCACCGTGCCGCGCGAGGAGTTCGTGCCTGCCAAGATGAAGGAACTCGCCTACATCGACACCGATATCGCGCTCGACGTGGCCAGTGGTAGCGCGCCGCGCTACCTGATGGAGCCGTCGCCGCTCGCCAAACTTCTCCAGCTGGCCGAAATCGCCAAGTCCGATGTGGTCCTGGAAATCGGCTGCGGCACCGGCTACGCGTCGGCATTGCTGTCGCAGGTTGCAGGGTCCGTTGTCGCGCTCGAAAGCGATGAGGGGCTTGCGGCCACCGCGACCGAAACGCTGTCACGCCTCGGCTACGACAATATCGCCGTCGTGACCGGCGAACTCGAGAAGGGCTATGCCGCCGAGGCGCCCTACGACGTCATCTTCGTTCACGGCTCGGTCGAGGTCCTGCCGGCCGATCTGTTCGCTCAACTGCGCGACGGCGGCCGACTTGTCGTCGTGGAAGGATTTGGCAACGCTTCTCGCGCTAAACTCTATGTACACGAGCACGGAAAGACCTCCGAGCGACCCGACTTCAACACCGCGGTCAAGCCGCTTCCCGGCTTCCGCCGTGCACAGGAATTTGTCTTTTGAGGTCCCTCTTGTTGAGGGATATCAACAATTATTTGTGCTGCTAAAATGACAATGTTGCCAATTCGCAACGGGGTACTTGTTTCTTTTTGAAATGGCTGCGCAGAGTATGGCTCGCCAGTTGTCGGAATCCTGATTCCGGGTTTCAAAGAGTGCAGTGGTAGTGATTTGCTCACCAGTGGGCGGTGTGAGCGCTTTCATCGCCGTGTCTAGGCGGCGCCGTTCTTCGCAAAGGGAACAGCGCCGCGGAATTAGAGGGCAGGCTTTGCCGCCCCGATCGGAGAGAGAAGTAATGGTGTCGATTGTCCGCAAAGCGGCCCTCTTGGCCGCCGTTTCGACGAGTTTGCTGCTTGCCCCGCAGGCAGTGATGGCCGAAACGATCTTCGGCGCAATGGCCAAAGCCTACGCAAACAACCCGGACCTGAACGCCGCGCGGGCCGGCCTGAGGGCGACTGACGAAAGCGTGCCGATCGCCAAGTCCGGCTTTCGGCCCCAGGTTGCAGCTTTCGCCTCAGGAACGCTTTCGACCGTCGAACGCGAGAAGAGCACTTCCGCCGATTTCCACCAGGGACAGGTCGGCATCACCATAAACCAGATGGTCTTTGACGGCTTTCAGACGCTGAACAATGTCCGCGCCGCCGAATCGAACGTGTTTGCGACGCGCGAATCGCTGCGCGCCAACGAGATATCGATTCTGCTTTCGGCCGCGACCATCTACTCCAACATTGCGCGCGACCAGCAGCTCGTCTCGATCCGCAAGCAGAACATCGCCTTCCTTCAGGAGCAGGTGAACGCGGCGAAAGCCCGCCTCGACGTGGGTGAGGGCACTCGCACGGACGTCAGCCTCGCCGAGGCGTCGCTCGCCAACGCCCAGTCGCAGCTCATCGTCGCTGTTGCACAGTTGAAGCAGAGCGAAGCGACCTATGTGCAGATCGTCGGTGACGTGCCGCGCGGCATCAAGCAGGCTTCGCCGGCCTCAAAGGCCCTGCCGCGTTCGCTCGATCAGGCCGTCGCGACCGGTCTGCGCGAAAGCCCGATCATTCTCTCGGCCCAGTACTCCGTTGATTCGGCCGGGTATCAGGTCAAGTCGGCGGAAGGCTCCATGCTTCCCGGCGTGACCCTGCAGGGCCAGGTCGGCCGCACCACCGGCAATACCGGCACCGATGGCCTCGACAGCAACAGCTCCAGCATCACGGCGCGCCTTGAAGTGCCGATCTACCAGGGCGGCCGCGAATACGGCCAGATCCGTCAGGCAAAGGAACGTCTCGGCCAGCAACGTATCCTGGTCGATTCCGCCCGCGCTTCGGTGCAGCAGACCATCGTTTCCGCCTATGCCCAGCTCGAAGCGGCGATCGCCCGCATCTCCGCAAACAAGGCGCAGATCTCCGCCGCCAAGCTGGCGCTCGACGGCGTGATCGAAGAGCGCAAGGTTGGCCAGCGCACGACCCTCGACGTGCTCGATTCGCAGCAGGATGTGCTTCAGGCGCAGGAACTTCTCGCGCTGGCGCAGCGCGACGCGGTCGTTGCCAGCTATTCGCTGCTTGCCGCTTCTGCGCGGCTGACGGTCAGGGATCAGGGGCTACAGGTTGCCGAGTACCGTGCCGAAGAGCACTACGAGGTCGTCAAGGACAAATGGTTCGGTCTGCGAACCGTCGACGGTCGATAAGAGCGTCTTCTCGTCTATCTGGACATTGCAGCAACGCCCTGGGTATTCCCGGGGCGTTTCTATTTTTTCCCCTGAAAACAAATCTGTGCAAGAATCTGAGTGGCTGATTCGTGGCGTATGTTTCGTCCGCGAACTCACTTAAGGTTTGTCGGAAATCGGCGCATGTCCAGTTTTGGAACACATGTCTGCCGCGTCAAACGAGGATGGAAATGGCACAGCTCAATGTCGCGCGTGAACCGTCGATGGATGAAATCCTGGCATCCATCCGCAAGATCATTGAGAGCAACGAGCCCGGGCAAGCCGGATTTTCGCCGCAGGAGCAGTTCGAGGACGAGACGAGCGACGAGATCGAGCTGACCATCGACAGCGAGATCGAGACGATCGCTTTTGGCCGGCGGGACGAGCGCGACGAGGCGCAGCAGCCGGTCTCTGCCGCGCCGGCCACCGAAAGCTCGGCTGTTTCGTCGGAAGCGTCGTCGGTGGCACAGCCGCCACTTTCGCTTGCCGATGTCGCGGCACGGGTTCGCGCCGCATCCGAGCGTCACGCGACGGGCTTTACCGGACGCGAGGTCCCGCCCGCACCGCAGGTCGTCGCCATTCAGGACAGCCCGGTGGTCACCGCGCGCATGGCGGCGGTTTCCGCGCCGAAAACGCCGTTGATCGAGCCGGTTGTTGCCCCGCCTGTGCGGGTAGAGCCGGACGTGGCCGCAACGCCGGCGGTCGAAGAGGTCCGCGAAGTCGCAAGCGCTGCACCCCCGGTGGCCGCTGTTTCGCTGGACGTGCCCGCGCCTGAGAAAGCGCTGGCCGCGATCCTCTCTCCGGAAGTCGGCCGCAAGGTGGCCCAGTCCTTCGGCGATCTCGCCCACGCCGTGGACCAGGGGTCGCGCCGCTCGTTCGATGAAATTGCCGAGGCGATGCTTCGTCCGATGCTGCAGGAATGGCTGGACGACAATCTGCCGACGCTCGTCGAACGGCTCGTTCGCGAGGAAATCGAGCGCGTCGCGCGCGGTCCGCGCCGCTAAAACTGCGGAACCGTAATCAAAGAAGCCGCGCGATCGTCGCGGCTTTTTGCGTTCGTGTTGACTTGCACCGGCCGTTCCGGTTTACAAGACGTTGACATCAATCTCCTAAATTGGCTCCAAAATGCTTGATAAGACCTACGATTCCGCATCCGTCGACCCGCGTATCGCTAAGAAGTGGGACGAAGAAAACGCGTTTCGTGCAGGGGCGGGTGCCAAGCCCGGCGCCGACAGTTTCTGCATCGTGATCCCGCCGCCGAACGTGACCGGTTCGCTGCACATGGGACACGCGCTCAACAACACGCTGCAGGACGTGCTGGTGCGTTTCGAACGCATGCGCGGCAAGGACGTGTTGTGGCAGCCGGGCATGGACCATGCGGGCATCGCCACCCAGATGGTCGTCGAGCGCAAGCTGATGGAGAGCCAGCAGCACCGCAGGCAGATGGGCCGCGAAGCCTTCATCGAAAAGGTCTGGGAATGGAAGGCCGAATCCGGTGGCCTGATCTTCAACCAGTTGAAGCGGCTCGGCGCCTCCTGCGACTGGTCGCGCGAACGCTTCACCATGGACGAAGGGCTGTCCGAGGCCGTTCTGGAGGTCTTCGTTTCGCTCTACAAGGAAGGCCTGATCTACAAGGACAAGCGCTTGGTCAACTGGGATCCCAAGCTTCTGACCGCAATTTCGGATCTGGAGGTCGAGCAGCACGAGATCAATGGCAACCTCTGGCACTTGCGCTATCCGCTCGAGCCCGGCGTGACCTTCGATTATCCGGTTGCCTTCGATGAAGACGGCAAGGCGACCGAGTGGGAGAAGCGCGACTACCTCGTCGTCGCCACCACGCGTCCCGAAACCATGCTCGGAGACAGCGGCATCGCCGTCAATCCGGAGGATGAGCGCTACAAGCCGCTGATCGGCAAGCACGTCATCCTGCCGATCGTCGGCCGTCGCATCCCTGTTGTCGCAGACGACTATGCCGACCCGACCGCCGGCACCGGCGCGGTGAAGATCACGCCTGCGCACGATTTCAACGATTTCGACGTCGGCAAGCGCGCGGGCCTGCGTGCGATCAACATCATGACGATCGAGGGGCGCATCACCATCAAGGACAACGAGGATTTCCTCGAGGGTCTGGCCGAGCCGGCTTCCCTGCATGGTGCCTGGGACGAGCTTGAGGGCAAGGACCGCTTCGAAGCGCGCAGGATCATCGTTCGCATCTTCGAAGAGGCAGGTCTGCTCGACAAGATCGAGCCGCACAAGCACATGGTTCCCCATGGCGACCGCGGCGGCGTGCCGATCGAGCCGCGCCTGACGGAACAGTGGTACGTCGACGCCAAGACGCTCGCCAAGCCGGCGATCGCTGCGGTCAAGGAGGGGCGGACCAACTTCGTTCCGAAGAACTGGGAGAAGACCTACTACGAGTGGATGGAGAACATTCAGCCCTGGTGCGTTTCCCGCCAGCTCTGGTGGGGACATCAGATTCCGGCCTGGTACGGCCCGGACGGCCAGGTCTTCGTCGAGAAGACCGAGGAAGAGGCACTGCACGCGGCGATCCAGCATTATCTGGCGCATGAAGGCCCGATGAAGGCCTATGTCGAGGACCTGCTTGAAAACTTCAAGCCGGGCGAGATCCTGACGCGCGACGAAGACGTTCTCGACACCTGGTTCTCCTCGGCGCTCTGGCCGTTCTCCACGCTTGGCTGGCCGAACGAGACGCCGGAACTGGAGAAATACTACCAGACCGACGTGCTGGTCACCGGCTTCGACATCATCTTCTTCTGGGTCGCCCGAATGATGATGATGGGCCTGCATTTCATGAAGGATGCGGACGGCACCCCGGTCGAACCCTTCCATACGGTCTACGTCCACGCGCTCGTTCGCGACAAGAACGGCCAGAAGATGTCGAAGTCGAAGGGCAACGTCATCGATCCGCTCGAGCTGATCGACGAGTATGGCGCCGACGCCTTGCGCTTCACGCTCGCGATCATGGCGGCTCAGGGACGCGACGTGAAGCTCGACCCGGCCCGCATTGCCGGCTACCGCAACTTCGGTACCAAGCTGTGGAACGCGACGCGTTTTGCCCAGATGAACGGTGTGACCAGCAGCGATGGCTTCATTCCGGAAGCTGCGTCGCTGACCATCAACCGCTGGATCCTTACGGAGTTGTCGCGCACCATCCTCGACGTCACCGAGGCGCTCGATGCCTATCGCTTCAACGACGCGGCTGGCAGCCTCTACCGCTTCGTCTGGAACCAGTTCTGCGACTGGTACCTCGAACTGCTGAAGCCCGTCTTCGGTGGCGAGGACGAAGCGGCGAAACGCGAATCGCAAGCGTGCGTCGCCTATGTTCTCGACGAGATCTACAAGCTGCTGCACCCGTTCATGCCGTTCATGACGGAAGAGCTCTGGGCGCAGACGGCAGGCGAAGGACAGGAGCGTCCGACGCTGCTGTGCCACGCGGAATGGCCGGCGCCGTCCTATGCCGACGACACTGCCGCCGACGAGATCAACTGGCTGATCGATCTCGTATCGGGCATTCGCTCGGTCCGTTCGGAGATGAACGTCCCGCCGGCAGCAACGGCACCGCTGATCGTCGTCGGCGCCAACAACCTGACGCGGGAGCGCCTGCAGCAGCATGCCCAGGCCATCGGCCGCCTGGCGCGCGTCGAACACATCGACCATGCCACTGTTGCGCCGCGCGGCAGCGCCCAGATCGTCATTGGCGAGGCGACGGCCTGCCTGCCGCTCGGCAACCTGATCGACCTCTCCGCCGAAAAGGCGCGGCTTGAGAAGGCCATCGCCAAGGTGGAGGCAGAGCGCGAGCGGATTCTCGGAAAGCTGGCCAATGAAAAGTTCGTGGCCAACGCAAAGCCGGAACTGGTCGAAGCGGAGCGTGAACGCCTCGTCGAGCTCGACCTTCAGAAGGACTCGCTCGGCGTCGCGCTCACGCGCGTCGCCGAGGCCGGTTGACACGGGCAATTCAGCCGGGGTGAACAAGCGCCAAGAGAGCGCCCAGCCCCCAAAAGATCGAAATCCGCGGCAGAAATGTCGCGGATTTCCTTATTTTAGAAATGCAAAATAGTCTTACTCTTCCGAGGCTTGGGATTGATTCGCCCAGCTGAATCCGATGCGGCGGCAAGAAACCGCCCGTGGCTTTTCAGCGGAACTTCAACGGAGTTTTTCGCTGTTCTACCGCAAAAAGCGATAATGTTGTCCAAGTGACACAGCTTTCAGATGATTTGGAAATCCATTCTAATTTAGTGGATTTCGTGCGCACTTTTAGCAAAATGGTTTCGATTTGGCGCGATTGTGTCTAAATCATGAGAATCTTACGTAAATTTTGCGACCGATCGTGTCGGGCACCTGCAACATCTCGCATTTGCGATTTCACAGGATCGTGAGAATACTTCCGCCACACGACATGAGGTGGAATGTCGCAGGTTGCAGTGCAGGGGGAGGAGCTGGATGGCTCACATGAATTTTAAGCGGGGCGTTCTGTCGGTTGCGGCTGGATTGCTGTTCGCGTCGGCGGCTCATGCGGGCGGTCTTGAGCGCGGTGGTTACAACATCGATCTGCTGTTTGATCCGTCGGACTATGCCGCAGAAGCATCGGCGACCTATGTCAATCCGCAGCGCGAACTCAACAACGTTGAAGATATCAATCCGGCCAACGGCGCGCCTGGCGGTCCGTCTGACGGCGTTCGCGATACCGAGAGCTACTGGGTGCCGCGCGTTGGCATCAAGGCCGCCATTGGCGATAGCTTCGACTGTATGGCTGACTATTCGCAGCCCTGGGGCGCGCACTCCAAGCCCGGCGTCAACTGGGCCGGTGCCAATGACAACACCGAAACCAAGGTTGAGAGCGACAACTACGCTGCGACCTGCTCCTATAAGTGGGCGGTCGGTCCGGGCCAGTTCCGCGTCATCGGCGGCGTCTTCTACCAGGAAGTCAGCGGCTTCAAGGAGCGCCTTGTTCGGCCGCCGGTTCCTGCATTTGGAACGAGCGGCATAGGCCGTCTCGATCTCGAAGGGGACGGATGGGGCTGGCGTGCGGGCGTGGCCTACGAAATTCCGGAATATGCCGTTCGTGCGAGCCTCGTTTACAATAGCGCGGTCGATCTCGACAACCTCTCGGGTTCGATCGATCTGCGAGACGCGCTTCCCGTCGTCGGGACGAAGTATGGGGTCTCGGGCTTTGCTTCAATGCCCGATTCGCTGGAGTTGAAGGTGCAGTCCGGTATCGCGCCGGATTGGGTGGCCTTCGGTTCGGTCAAGTGGACCGACTGGAGCCAGCTTCAGGTCCTGAAGTTCTGCCCTGGCCCGGGCGCGAATCCGATTACTCAGCCGTGCACGAGCCTCAACCTGCTTTACCGTGACGGCTGGACGATTTCGGGCGGTATCGGTCACAAGTTTACCGACAAGCTCAGCGGCGCGGCCAGCATCACCTGGGACCGAGGCACCAGCCACGGCTTCGGCACGCAGACCGACACCTGGAGTTTCGGCAGCGGCCTTTCTTATGCGGCGACCGAAAACCTCGAGTTTCGCCTTGCCGGTGCAGTCGGCATCCTGACGGGCGGCAGCTCGGGTCCGCAAACCTTCAACGGTGAACCGGTCGGCAACGACGTGAAATATGATTTCGACGACGATTTCTTCGCGGCCGTCTCGACCTCGATCAAGATCAAGTTCTGATCTTTCACTTATCTAGCAGTTAAGGGCCCGGTTTTTACCGGGCCTTTCTTTTGTGTGGAACCCCTTAACCAAGCGTCCGCACTGTCTCGCAATGTGACGATTCAGCAACACTTTTAATGCTAGAGTTTGCTAGGATCAGACTCGTCCCGGCTATGTCCATTTCCCGCCACAAACAGGGAGCAGCGATATAGGGACAAGCCTGCAATGTGAGTGCGATACCTGCAGCGTTTGGGGTGAAATGAAACTTGGACCGACGACCGTCATAAGAGATGTGGCCTCCGGCACGCCCGTGCAAGTGGTCCATTAAAATGACTGCTTCGGGGACTATGTCGAAGTTTCATTGTGGAAAGGTTGCGCCGACTTTGTCGGCGGAGTTGGTGCAGTTCCCGGCGGCGGGTCGTCCGGGCTTGTGTGTTTGCAGCGGTGATGGGTTCGGCGTGGCCGGCTGGAACGGAAGAATTAGACTGTGATGCTTGCGGGTGAACTAAAGTCACTAAAGGTTGCGATACTCGGCGTGTCGCTGGCGGTCTGCGGGACCTTCGCCATGCCGGCCTACGCTTTTGATCCCGGCGCGGGTGTCACCAAGGAATCAGGTCCTTTTGCGCTCTTCAAGTTCGGATTTTCCGCCTACAAGAACGGCCGCAAGGACGAGGCCGTAGAGGCCTACAAATACGCGGCCGAGAAGGGCCACACCGGCTCCCGCTGGGCTCTCGCCAACATGTACGCCTATGGCGATGGCGTCGCCGAGAATGACCTCGAAGCCTTCAAGATCTACAGCGAGATCGCCCAGCAGGGCGTCGAGCCGGGCTCGGAAGACACCGGCTATTTCGTCAACGCGTTGATCTCCCTTGCCGGCTACTACCGCCGCGGCATCCCCGACAGCCCGATCAAGTCCGATATGGCCCAGGCGCGGCAGCTCTATTTCCAGGCGGCATCGACCTTCGGCGTCTCCGAAGCGCAGTTCCAGCTCGCGCGCATGCTTTTGTCGGGCGAGGGCGGCAGCGTCAACGTTCAGCAGGCCAAGAAGTGGCTCAACCGTGCGCGCAAGAGCGGTCACGCAGGTGCCATGGGGGTCTTTGGCAACGTGATTTTCCAAGAAGGCCAGACCGTTCGTGGTCTCGCGTTCATGACCGCGGCACTCGACCAGTGTTCGCCGAAGGATCGACCCTGGATGCAGTCGATGCAGGAGCAGGCCTTCTCGCTGGCGAGCGAGGATGATCGGCGCATGGCGATTTCGCTGTCGCAGAACCTGCACATGCAGGGCGACGACGACTGAGCGACTGGCGCTCCTGTTTTCAGGTGGGAACACTGGAGGCGGAAAGCTGCTCCAGAGAGATGGTCCCTAGACCGGCAGCCGGCTCAGGGACGAAATCCCGGGCAAAAGAACGGCAAGCGACTGCCGAACTTCAAGCGGCGGGCGAAAACGCAAACTTCCCGATAACGGGCACGTGGTCCGAAGGCTTCTCCCAGGCGCGCACGTGTTTGTCGATGGAAGTCGACACAAGGCGATCGGCGGCCTCCGGGGACAGCATCAGATGGTCGATGCGGATCCCGAAATTCTTCGGCCAGCAGCCGGCCTGATAATCCCAGAACGTATAGAGCGGCACAGCGTCCGATGTCGCGCGCACCGCGTCGGTGAAGCCGAGGTTGCGCAACCGGCGAAATGCGGCGCGTGTCTCGGGCAGGAAGAGGGCGTCGTTCTGCCAGACCTTGATGTCCCAGCAGTCGTGCTCCTCCGGGATGACGTTGTAGTCGCCGGCAAGGATGAACGGCTCCTCGAGCAACAGGCGCTGCTTCGCATAGGCCTCAAGCCGGCGCATCCAGGCGAGCTTGTAGGGGTATTTCTCGCTATCAACAGGGTTTCCGTTCGGTAGGTAGAGCGAGCAGACGCGGATCACGCCGCCCTCGACCGAGAAGACACCTTCGATGAAGCGTGACTGCTCGTCCGCCTCGTCGCCGGGCAGGCCGCGATTGACCTCGTCCGGCCTGAGCTTGGAGAGCAGCGCGACGCCATTGAAGCCTTTCTGGCCGTGCGTTTCGACGTGATAGCCAAGCGCCTCGATCTCGAAGCGCGGAAAGCCTTCGTCCACCGACTTGATCTCCTGCAGGCAGACGATATCGGGTCCGCCTTCCTTCAGCCAGGCCAGCAGGCTGTCGATTCGCGCCTTGACGCCATTGATGTTCCAGGTGGCAATCTTCATGGCTCGAAACGCCCTTCCGTGTCGGTTATGTCCTTGGCGGGCTCAGTTCTAGCCGCTCCGGATTCTTTTGACAAATCCGTTACCTGCGGGATTTTCAACTGGGCGAATGGCGCCCGCGGGCGGCCCGCCTCGGGAGGTCACGGCCGATACGGTATACGCCACCGGCATCGAATTGATTCCGCCCGATGGCCGGCTATAGTCCCGCCCATGATCGATCTCGTGCAGAATTACTGGCCGCATATCCTGGCGCTCTTGTCCTTCGCGCTTGGCATCCCCGCGGCCATTCATGCCGCGATGACGAAGGACGACGTTCGTGCCGCGGCTGGCTGGGTCGGTATCGTCCTGCTCTCGCCGATCGTCGGCGCGCTGATCTATGCCGTTGCCGGCATCAACCGTATCCGGCGTTCTTCGATTGGCTCGCAACGCGCCCTGTTGCGCGGGCAGGGGCCGGATCAGTTCGGCCGCTTCGATGTTTCGGAGACTGACATATCCGGGGAGTTCGGCGAGCGATTTGCAGCGATGAAGATCCTCGGCGACCGCGTTTCGCGCCATAGCATATGCACGGGAAACCGTATTTCGGTGCTCGCTGGCGGCGATGCCGCCTATGCCGCGATGCTGGACGCGATCGCAGGCGCACGGCGTTCGATCCTTCTGGAAAGCTACATCTTCGATCGCGACGTCATCGGACTGCGCTTTGCCGATGCCCTGATCGCCGCGGTGGCGCGCGGCGTCGAGGTGCGCGTGCTGATCGACGCGGTTGGCGCGCGCTACTCGGTGCCAAGCATTGTCGGTCACCTGGAGGCGGCGGGCGTTCCGACGGCGGTCTTCAACGGCAACATCATCATGGGGTTGCGGCTGCCCTATGCCAATCTGCGCACGCACAGAAAGATCCTCGTCGTCGATGGTCAGGTCGCCTTTGCCGGTGGAATGAACATCCGGGCCGGCTTTACCAGCGAGATTGCCGGTCAGGAGCCGGCGCAGGACACACATTTCCGCATGGTCGGGCCGGTGGTCGCCGATATCTTCCAGGTCTCCGCCGAAGATTGGCAGTTCTCCAGCGGCGAGGTTCTGGCGGGCGGCGCATGGACGATCGAGGAGGCGCCGCTGCCGGTGGCTGAGCCGTCGGTGCTGATGCGCGCCGTGCCATCAGGACCCGACGCCACCAACGAGACCAATCACAAGATGCTCATGGGCGCGTTCTCGGTCGCGCAGAAGAATATCCGCGTGATGTCGCCTTATTTCCTGCCGGACCGCGAACTGATCAGCGCGCTCGTTACCGCGGCACGCCGAGGCGTGGAGGTGGACATCATCGTCCCTGCGGTCAACAATCTGCTGCTGGTTGACCGGGCGATGACGGCGCAGTTCGACCAGGTGCTGAAGGGGCATTGCCGCGTCTGGCGGGCCAAGGGCGCCTTCAACCATTCCAAGCTTTTGACGGTGGACGAGCGTTGGGCCTATGTCGGGTCCACCAATCTCGACCCGCGTTCATTGCGCCTCAACTTCGAGTTCGACCTTGAGGTTCTCGACCATGGCTTCGCCGAGGCGATCAACGGCACGATCTCCGACATTCTCGCCTCCGCCGAACCGGTCACCCTTGAGAGGTTGCGCAAGAAGTCCTTCGCCGATCGACTGGCGAACCGCATTCTCTGGCTCGGATCGCCCTATCTCTGATGTGAACAGCTCCGTTCGTCGCTGGAACGGAGCCGGCCAAGAAAACTCCAGGAAACTGGCGTCAGATGGAAAAACTCGTTCCGCACCCGCAGCTTGCGACCGCGTTCGGATTCTTGATCTGAAACGACTGGCCGAGCAGATTGTCGACGAAGTCGATTTCCGAGCCGCCCATATAGACGAGCGACAGGCTGTCGATCAGGACCTTGGCTTCGTCCTTTTCCAGCACCAGGTCATCGTCATTGCTGCTGTCGACGAGGTCGAATTTGTAGGAGAAGCCCGAGCAGCCGCCGCCTTCGACGGACACTCGCATGGCGTTGTTGTGGCTGTCGGAGCGCAGGATCGTGGCGATCCGCCTTGCAGCAGCGTCCGAAAGGGTCACGGTTTCATGCGTCATTTCTGCCTCCTGCCGGGGTCAAGAACCGGAGAGAATTGCCTTGTGTTCAAGCATTCGACCTGGCCGTTTCCGGGGGCTTTTCAAGACCGGCGGCCAAGCCGTTGCTTCCGCTTGCGGAATCGGTCGATCTTGCGTCACGCGCTTCCGTAGCTTTCACTATAGGTATGAAGGCTTGAATGCCCCGTCAATGGGACGATGAATTAGGTGGAATATGACATTCGACAAAAATGCGCTCGGCTTCGGTTATGGTGAACATGCGCCCTTTGCGTCGAATCCCTGGATGACGCGCGGCAGGCTCTTTCCTGAAGCGACGAGCGCCACACGCTCCGATTTCCAGCGTGACCGCGACCGCATCGTGCACACGACTGCATTTCGCCGGCTGAAGCACAAGACGCAGGTCTTCATCGCCGCAGACGGCGATCACTATCGCACACGCCTGACGCACACGATCGAGGTGGCGCAGATCGCCCGCGCTCTGGCGCGCGCGCTCAAGCTCGACGAAGATCTCGCCGAAGGCGTCGCGCTCGTTCATGATTTCGGCCACACGCCCTTTGGCCACACTGGCGAGGATGCGCTTCACGAGATGCTGAAGCCCTATGGCGGCTTCGATCACAACGCCCAGTCCCTTCGCATTGTCACCAAGCTCGAGCGGCGCTACGCCGAGTTCGACGGGCTGAACCTGACCTGGGAGAGCCTGGAAGGTCTGGTCAAGCACAATGGTCCGTTGTTGACCGCGGACGGTGAGGGCACGCGAGGGCCCGTGCCGCAGCCGATCCTCGATTATTGCGCGCTGCACGATCTGGAGCTTGCGAGTTTTGCAAGCCTTGAGGCGCAGGTCGCCGCCATCGCCGACGATATCGCCTACAACACCCATGATATCGATGACGGTCTGAGGGCTGGCTATCTCACCTTCGAAATGCTCGAAGACGTGCCGTTTCTCGCGCGCCTGATGCGCGAGGTTCATGATCGCTATCCCGGTCTTGAAAGCAGCCGCTTTACGCATGAGATCATGCGTCGCCAGATAACGGCGATGGTGGAGGATGTGATCGGCGTCGCCCAGCAACGGATCGCCGAGATACGCCCGCAAAGCGCTGCCGACGTGCGCCAGGCCGGTAGGGTGATGGCGACCTTCTCCGAGGAGATGGGCGAGACGGACAAGCAGATCAAGCGCCTGCTGATGACCCGGATCTACCGCCATCCTGAAGTCATGCGCGTGCGCGAGAATGCCGCCTCGATCGTCTGCGATCTCTACCGTGCCTTCATGAACGATCCGCAGTTGATGCGCGAGCACTATTGGATCGACCAGATTGCTGGAATGGCCGAGCCGGCGCGGGCGCGGCACGTGGGCGACTACCTCGCCGGGATGACCGACACATTCGCGATCAGCGTGCACAAGCGCTTGTTTGACCATACGCCGGATTTGCGCTAGGGACGCCCCGCCCGGAGGCTTGCGGTTCGGCCGAACCGAGCCTCCTTTTTGAGTTTTGCACCGGTCACGCGTGGCCGGGAAAAGCGGACGGATCAGATGAATCTCTTCACGGACTTCGAATCAAGAATTAAGGACATTCTCGAAACGCTTGAAAGCGTTCGAGAAAAGCGATCCGAGCTTGACTTCGGCCGTGTCAATGTCGAGCCCCCGCGCGATCCGAGCCACGGTGATGTTGCGACCAATGCTGCGATGGTGCTGGCAAAGCCGCTCGGCATGAACCCGCGCGCGCTTGCCGAACTCATCGTCGAGAAGCTCAAGCAGGATCCGGAAGTCACCGACGTCTCCGTCGCCGGCCCGGGCTTCATCAATGTCCGGCTTTCTGTCTCCTATTGGCAGAAGCTGCTGTCGGCTATGGTGCGTTCCGGTCTCGACTACGGCCGCAGCGTTGTCGGTGGTGGCCGCAAGGTCAACGTCGAATACGTATCGGCCAACCCGACCGGCCCGATGCACGTCGGTCATTGCCGTGGCGCCGTCGTCGGTGACGCGCTCGCCAACCTCTTGGCCTTTTCCGGTTACGAGGTGACGAAGGAATACTATATCAACGACGCCGGTTCGCAGATCGACGTCCTCGCACGGTCGGCTTTCCTGCGGTACCGCCAGGCGCTCGGCGAAGAGATCGGCGAGATCCCGCCGGGTCTTTATCCGGGCGACTATCTCGTGCCGGTGGGCGAGGCGCTGGCCGACGAATTCGGCACCAGCCTCCGGCTGATGCCCGAAGACAAGTGGATGCCGCTTGTCAAGGACCGGACGATCGACGCGATGATGGCGATGATCCGCGAGGATCTGGCGGCGCTGAACGTCAACCACGACGTCTTCTTCTCCGAGCGTACGCTGCACGCGAACGGTGCTGCCGCCATCCGCACGGCGATCAACGACCTGACCTTCAAGGGCCACGTCTACAAGGGCACTCTGCCGCCGCCGAAGGGCCAACTGCCGGAGGATTGGGAAGATCGCGAGCAGACGCTGTTCCGCTCGACCGAAGTCGGCGACGATATCGACCGCCCCCTGATCAAGTCGGACGGCAGCTACACCTACTTCGCAGCCGACGTCGCCTACTTCAAGGACAAGTTCGACCGCGGCTTCGACGAGATGATCTATGTGCTCGGCGCCGATCACGGCGGCTACGTCAAGCGCCTGGAAGCGCTGGCACGGGCCGTCTCCGGCGGTTCGTCGAAGCTTACGGTTCTCCTGTGCCAGCTGGTCAAGCTCTTCCGCGACGGCGAGCCGGTGAAGATGTCGAAGCGTTCGGGCGACTTCGTCACGCTGCGCGACGTCGTCGACGAAGTCGGTCGCGATCCGGTTCGGTTCATGATGATCTACCGGAAGAACTCGGAACCGCTCGACTTCGACTTTGCTAAAGTAACAGAACAGTCCAAGGATAACCCGGTCTTCTACGTGCAGTATGCGCATGCGCGCTGCCGGTCGGTGTTCCGTCAGGCGGCGGAAGCATTTCCGGGCCTGAACCTCGAATCGGTCGATCTCGCCGGTGCCGTTGCGGGCCAGATCATGGATCCGGCGGAGCTCCAGCTCGTCGCCAAGCTCGCAGAATATCCGCGGGTCATCGAGGCCGCGGCACTGGCTCAGGAGCCGCATCGCATAGCGTTTTACCTGTATGATCTTGCCGCCGCCTTCCACGGACATTGGAACAAAGGTAAAGAGAATCCGGAATTACGTTTTGTTAACGATAAAAATAGAGAATTAAGTACTGCCAGACTCGGGCTGGTGCATGCTGTCGCTTCGGTATTGAAATCCGGCCTGTCTATTACAGGCACCTCCGCACCGGAGGAAATGCGATAAGTATTGTCACCATTTTCCCACAATGCACTGGCACAGCGATACAGGCAATTGTGAGTGGAGAGCATGGCAGACAAACAATTCGCACGAAGCGGGCCGGCTGAATTCGATGTATTGGCAGACGATGATCCGTTGGCCGAACTCGCCCGGATCGTCGGTTACGATGCCCGGCCGGCCGTCCAACAGTTGCAGGAACTGCAGCGACACCAGGAGGCGGTGCGTCAAGACCCCGCCTTCGATCTCGAAGACGAGCTTCTTCGCGCCTTCGACAGCTACGACGCGCCGCGGTCCACGCCGCAGCCGGCTCCAATCCAGTCGGCTCCGGTCGAAGAGCCCCGGTTCGAACCGGTAGCCGAACACGTCGTCGTTAACGAAGAGCCGGCGGCGGAACCCGTCGTCGAGCTTGAAGAGCCGGTGTTCCTCCAGCCCGAGCGCGTCGAGGCAGCTCCGGCGCCCGTCGTTGACGAGGACTATGCCGAGGTTCACGCCTTCTCCGTGGCGCCGCAGGTTGCCGAAGCCGGCAACGTCGAGGCCGTCGTTGACGAGCCGGCGTTCGACCTTGAGCGCGAACTCGAGTTGTCGCTTGGCGAAGCCGATCTGTTGTCGGACGACGTTGCCGAGGTTGCAGCGCACGTCGAGCCGCAGGATATCGATCCGCGTGATCAGTTCGTCGATGCACGGCAGGCGCCGGCCGTCGAAGCTGCTTCGGTCTGGGCCGAGCCGGCTCCGGAAGCATTTTCGGCCTATGAACAGCCGAGCGTCGATGTCGTGGCCGAAGAGCGCGAAATTGAGCCTTCCTACCAGGAAGACGTGGCCGCAGCTCAGGCAGTTATCGAGCAGGACGCTGTCCGCGACGATCTCCTGGCCGATATCGAACGGTTCCCGGTTCCTCCGGTCAGCGCGATGGTTGCCGCTGCGGTTTCTTCGCATCCGGCCCTCCATGCGGAAACGCATCCTGTCGTGGCACCGGTGGTGACGCCCGTCGCCGCGACGGCTCCGGTCAAGAAGAGCCCTTATCCGTTTACGCCGACCTTCAGCCGGGCGACGCCGGTCGCATCCGCCTCGGGTGCCAGCCAGCAGCGTGCCTTTGCAGGTCCGTTGGTGTCGTCGGTCGCCCCTGTCGCGGCACCGGTTGCCACTGTGGCCGCTGCCCCCGTTCAGGTCGCCGAGCCCGTGGTCGAAGTGGCCGGGCCAGTTGCCCAGCCGGAGCACGAGCCGAGCTTGGACATCGAGAATTTCGAAATGGCGCTCTCCGACGAGGCGCTGAAGCTCGACTTCGCCGACATCGCCGCAGATGAGCCGGTTGTCGCCGCGGTCGTACCGCAAGCGCCGGTACAGCCGGTGGTGCAGGCCGTTGTTCCTCAGCGTGAGCCGGAGCGGTTCGTCGAGCCTTACGTCGCGCCCGCGCCTGTCGAGCGCCAGGAAGTACAGCCCGAGAGCACGCTGCCCTTCGACCCGTCGATGATTGCCGAAGCCGAAAACGGCGTCGCGCCGATCGCCGACATGGACGTTCCGCAGTTGCCGGTGATCGAAACGGAAAAGCCCGTTGCCTATCCCGCCGACTACGATCTCGATATCGATGCGGAAATGGCGCAGCTCTTCGGGACGCCGGCTCCGGTCAAGGAAGCCCGCTCGGCTCCCGCCGAGAAGGCAGAGTCTGCTCGTCCGGCGCCGGCCGCAGCCGTTGCTCCGGCCCTTGGCCAGGGTTCGCTCGACGATTTCGACGAGTTTGAGAAGGCGATGGAAGAAGACTTCCGCCGCTCGATCGTCGAGCGTCCGGCGGTTGCCCGCGACGCCGAACGGCTTTCGGCCGCGCAAAGCCAGCAGGATGCCGGCGAGTACCGCGAGTATGGCACCGGCCGGCGTTCGCAGCGCACGATGCTGCTGGCGGCAAGCGTTGCCGGCGTCATCATCCTTGGTGGCGCTGCCGTCTACGCCTGGATGGGCGGTAGCGGCGCGGTTAGCTCGGCCGAAGGTCCGAAGATCATCCTGGCCGACAAGGCTCCGGTGAAGATCGTTCCCGAGGAGAAGGGCGGCAAGACCGTCCCGAACCAGGACAAGGCGGTTTATGACCGCGTCGCCGGCGCGCAGGCCGGAGCGCCGCAGCAGGAAGCACTGGTTTCTTCGACCGAGGAGCCGATGGATGTCGTCCAGAAGACGCTGACCCCGGAGACCCTGCCGCTCGAGGGCAACGACGAGGCCGAAACCCTGCAGACGGCACTGCCGACGGACGAGGACGGCGATCGCTTGCTGCCGGATGGCACCAATGCCGAGACCGCTGCGCAAGATGAAGACAAGACGCCCGCCGTCGCACCGAGGAAGGTGCGCACGATGATCGTCAAGCCGGATGGAACGCTCGTCGCTCGCGAAGAGCCGGTTGCCGCACCTGCGACCGACGTCGCCGGCACGACCCAGCCGCTGCCCGCGACGCCTTCGAACGACGTCGCCGCGGCTGGCCAGGCTTCGGCCAACACCGACCAGGTAGCGCTTGCCGCAACGGGCAACGCCAACATCGAGCAGGTTCCGGTCCGTAGCGTAACGACAACGGCTTCTGCCGGTGGCGACAAGGCGCCGACGCCGCAGACCCGGCCGGCGGCAAAGCCGGTCGAAAATGTCCAGCCGGCGCAGGAACAGGCCGCTCTCCCGGCCGAGACGCAACCGGCCCAGCAGGTTGCCACGGCATCGGTTCCGGCCGGTGGTTACTTCATCCAGGTCGCGTCCCTGCCGTCCGAGGCCGAAGCACAGAAGTCCTACAACAGCCTTTCCAACAAGTTTGGAAGCGTCATCGGCGGCCGCGGTGTCGATATCCGCAAGGCGGAAATCGCCGGCAAGGGCACCTACTACCGCGTCCGTATCCCGGCCGGTTCCAAGGAAGAAGCAAACGCTCTGTGCTCCAAGTACAAGGGCGCCGGCGGAAGCTGCCTGGTTACCAAGTAAGCCTGGCATGACGGATAGAGTTGGAGAAGGGCGCGGCTCAGGAGCCGCGCCCTTCGCCTTTTCAGGGCTTTGATTGTCCCCGGGCCTGATGTCGGGCTTTGTGCAGGGCCTTGTGCATGAGTGGCGGGGCTTCGTCTTTGTGGCTTCGCGCCGGGCGGCGCGCGCTCTATGCTCTTTGAATGAGCGAATCAAAAGCATTTATCTCCGGCTGCAAGGGCCTTTCCCTGACGAATGAAGAGCGCGACTTCTTCGCAGGAGAACGCCCCTGGGGCTTCATCCTGTTCGGCCGCAACATTGGCGAGGAGCGGCAGATCTCGGATCTGGTGGCTGCCCTTCGCGACAGCATCGGCAATCCGAACGCACCCGTGCTCATCGACCAGGAAGGCGGACGCGTTCAGCGCATCCGCCCGCCGCTCGTACAGCAGTATCCGAATGGGGCGGCGATCGGCGAAATCTATCGCCGCGACGTGCAGCTTGGCCTGCGTGCCGCGTGGCTGATGGGCCGCCTGCATGCCTTTGACCTGATGCGCTTCGGCATTACCGTCGATTGTTTGCCGGTGCTCGACGTGCCGGTGCCCGGCAGCCACGACGTCATCGGCAATCGTGCCTACGGCCATGATCCAGAGACAGTCACGGCAATCGGCCGTGCGATGGGCGAGGGGCTGAAGGCCGGCGGCATGCTGCCCGTGATGAAGCACATGCCCGGCCACGGTCGTACCTTCGTCGATTCGCATCACAACCTGCCGGTCGTCAGCGCCACATTCGATGAGCTTGCCGCGAGCGACTTCCTGCCCTTCGTTGCGATGAAGGACGAGGTGATGGCGATGTCGGCACATATGGTGTTCACGACGATTGATCCGGACAATCCCGCGACCACGTCGGCGAAGGTCGTGCGCGAAATCATCCGCGGCCATATCGGTTTCGATGGCCTGCTGATGTCGGACGACGTGTCGATGAATGCGCTGGCGGGCGACATGACGACCCGCGCGCGCAACATCATCGCCGCAGGACTTGATCTCGTCTTGCATTGTCATGGCATAATGGAGGAAATGAAGGCCGTCGCGGATGTCGTGCCGGTGCTGGCCGGCGAGAGCTTGCGCCGGGCGAGGGCCGCGCAAGCGGCCTTCCGGGCGCCGGATGGTGAGAACGAAGTCGATCTTCGGGCGGAATTCAACGCCCTGTTTGCAACGGTCTGAGGCAAGCAGAAGGCTGAAGGAAAGGATCGGGCTGCCAGTGAGCAATGCGGGCGAAAGACAAGGCAAGCCTGCGTCGAAGGCGCCGATGGAGCCCCTGTGGCAGGACGAGACGTCCGAGCGCGGATTGCATGAGGAAGCGCTGGTGGTTGATATCGCCGGCTTTGAAGGCCCGCTTGACCTCCTGCTGCACCTCGCCCGTAGCCAGCGTGTCGACCTTTCGCGCATTTCTGTGCTGGCGCTTGCCGAACAATACATCGCCTTCATCGAGCGGGCGCGCAGCATCCGCATCGAGCTCGCCGCCGACTACCTCGTCATGGCGGCATGGCTCGCCTACCTGAAATCGCGGCTGCTGATCCCGCAGCAGGCGAAGGATGAGGGACCGTCCGGCGAGGAGATGGCTTCGGCGCTGGCCCTCCGGCTGAAGCGCCTGGAGGCGATGCGCGAGGCGGCGACGCGGCTCATCAACCGAAACCGTCTGGGGCGGGACGTCTTCGTGCGCGGCGCGCCGGAGCATATCGTCACCGAGAAGAAATCGGGCTTCGACGCCTCGCTTTATGATCTCCTGAGCGCCTATGCGAGCCTGCGTCAGCGGCAGGCCGTAACCCAGGTGACGATCGAGAAGCGCCACGTCTGGTCGCTGTCGGATGCGCGGCTGATCCTGGCGCGCATGATCGGCGAGCTCGACGACTGGACCGCGCTCGACCACTTTTTGATCCGCTACATGGCGACACCGAAGGAGCGGGCGACGGCGATTGCCAGTTCTTTTGCCGCGTCGCTCGAAATGGTTCGCGAGGGGCGCCTGGAGATCCGGCAGGAGGCGGCTTTCGCGCCGATCTATCTGCGGCGCGGACCGAACCCGATCGATGCGGAGACACTTGCCGAAATGGAGGCAGCCCGTGGCTGAAGCCCAGAAGTATCTGCCCGGCGTTCCCGACGATGACGATGAAATCGAGGCGGCATCCTTCGATCCCCGGCTCGAGCAGGAAGCCGAGCGGATCGCCGAAGCCCTCGTGTTCGCTTCGGCGCAACCGGTGTCCGAGGCCTATATCGAGAGCCGCCTGCCGCGCGGCGCCGATGTTCGCGGGATCATGCTGCGGCTGAAGGCGCTCTATGCGACTCGCGGCGTCAACCTCGTCCAGGTGGCCGACCATTGGGCCTTCCGCACCGCCGCCGATCTCTCCTTCGTCGTTCAGACGGACGAACCGGAGGTCCGCAAGCTTTCGCGCGCTGCCCTCGAAGTTCTGTCGATCATCGCCTACCATCAGCCGGTCACGCGCGCCGAGATCGAGGATATCAGAGGCGTGCAGACCTCGAAGGGCACGCTCGATGTGTTGATGGAAGCGGGCTGGGTCCGCTTTCGCGGGCGCCGGCGCACGCCCGGGCGTCCGGTGACCTTCGGCACGACGCGCGATTTTCTGGATCACTTCGGGCTCGAGGAACTGCGCGACCTGCCGGGGATCGAGGAACTGAAGGGGGCGGGCCTGCTCTCGGGCCGCGTGCCCTCGAACCTCAATATCCCCGTGCCCACCGGTGACGACGACCTGGCCGAGAACGAGGATCCGATTACCCAGCTCGATCTGGAGGAACTGGGGCTCTTGACACCGAAGGGCGAAGAAGCCGATTAGAAAAACCTGATTATAGATATCGGCTTTCCAAGGCGTCGGGCCGCTCTGGCCCTGCGCCACTGGTGTCAAGGAATACAAGAGCATGGCTTCAGATCCGCAGGACGCCCCCGTCATGACCACGCGACGGACAGCGGGTGTATCCTTCGCGGCGAGCCTGACCTTCGACGATATCCATCACAGCTATCACGCCAAGGAAACGATCAAGGGCGTCAGCCTGGCAGCCAAGGCGGGGGAGGTCCTGTGCCTGCTCGGCCCGTCCGGGTCGGGAAAGACGACCTTGCTGCGTATTGCCGCGGGGATCGAGCGGCAGAGCGCCGGACGTCTGATGCTCAACGGTCAGGAAATCTCAGGCCCTTCGGTCTTCCTGCCGCCGGAAAAGAGGGGCGTCGGGCTGATGTTCCAGGACTTTGCGCTCTTCCCGCACATGACGATCCGCGACAATGTTCGCTTCGGCCTGACGGCGATCCCCAAGAAGGAGGGGCTGATCCAGGCGGACGCGGCACTGGAGCGTGTCGGTCTGTCGCATTACGCCGACCAGTATCCGCATGTGCTCTCCGGCGGCGAGCAGCAGCGCGTGGCGCTCGCCCGCGCGCTGGCGCCGCGTCCGGCGGTGCTGTTGATGGACGAACCCTTTTCCGGTCTCGACTCGCGCCTCAAGGATTCGATCCGTGCCGATACGCTCGCCATCCTCAGGGAAACGCGGGCAACGGCGATCGTCGTCACGCATGATGCCGAAGAGGCGATGCGCATGGCGGATCGCATCGCACTCCTGAAGGACGGGCGGCTCGTGCAGGTCGGAACGGCCGACGAACTCTATCGTGAGCCCAGCAACCTCTTTGCCGCCGGCTTCTTCTCGGAGATCAATGTCTTCGACGCACAGGTCCGCGGCGGCCGGGTCGAAACGCCGGTTGGAAGCGTGGCCGCGGGGCGGCATCCGGAAGGCAAGCGTCTCTCCGTTGCCGTCAGACTGTCTGGCGTGCGCGTCGGCGAAGAGGATGGCGACATTCCCGCGCGCATTCTCTCGCGGCGCTTCATCGGCGTGGTCGAACTGCTGGAACTCGCCGTGCCGCGTTGCGAAGAGGTTGTCAGGGCCCGCATTCGCGCGGACCGTTTGCCGCATGGATTGCGTGATGTAATGCTTTCAGTTAACGAGCGGGATATATTACTGTTTGAAAAAGACGGTTCAGCATCTTAGGTTCTGTCACGACGTAGCGCGTGCGTGAGGCACGCCTGAAAATTGACATGTGATAGAGCCTAAATCGGGGAAGGCTCAGAGGAGTAAGAGCATGGGTTCGTTAAGCATTTGGCACTGGCTGATCGTTCTGGTCGTGGTGCTGCTCTTGTTCGGTCGTGGCAAGATCCCCGAACTGATGGGCGACGTTGCCAAGGGCATCAAGAGTTTCAAGAAGGGCATGACCGACGATGAGGCGGCTGCTGCCGACAAGACGCTCGACGGCAAGACCGTAGATCACAAGTCTGACGAAGTTCGCTAACGGTCTGGTGTCGGTGAAGCCTGTCCGGTGTCCATACCGGGCCGGCGGCATCAAGGGTTTGCAGGACATATCGCATGCTTGATATCGGCTGGACCGAGCTCGTCGTCATCGCAATCGTTTTGATCGTGGTTGTCGGGCCGAAAGATCTTCCGCCAATGTTGCGGGCTTTCGGCCGCATGACTGCGAAACTGCGCGGCATGGCGTCGGATTTCCGTCAGCAGTTTGATGAAGCGCTGCGTGAGGCGGACCTCGACGAGGTCCGCAAGACCATCAGCGATGCGCAAAGTCTCAACCCGGCCAATGCGTTGCGCGATGCGATCAATCCGTTGCGCCAGATGGGCAACGAGATCAAGGCCGACCTGCAGAAGGCGGCAACACCCGACCGGCCTGAGGCAACGAGCAGCGTCGATCCGGTGACTGCCGTCGAGCCGGTCGCGGCGCCAGCTGCGCCGGCAGTGGTGGAAGCGAAGCCGGCAGATGCGGTTGCCGCCGCAGCGATCGGCTCGGCCAACCGCCAGATCGAGCGGGCCGAGGCCGCGGCCGTACCGGCAGAAAAGCCGAAACGTGCGCCGAAGGCGAAGGTCGATGCGGCGCCGGCGGCAAAGAAGGCCGCGTCCAAGACTGCAGCGGCAGCGCCCAAATCCACGGCAAAGTCTTCTGCAAAGGCGCCTGCAAAGCCGGCCGCCGAAAAGAGCAAGGTGACGCCGGCAGCAGCGGAGCCCGCTGCCAAGACGTCCAAGCCGCGCACCACGGCGCGCAAGAAAGGTGAAGCATGAGCGGCGACATCGAGGATCGGCCGCAGCCGCTGATCGAGCATCTGATCGAGCTGCGCAGGCGCCTGATATGGGCCGTCGGCGCGTTCTTCGTTGCCTTCCTCGTCTGCTTCTATTTTGCCAAGGGTCTGTTCAATCTTCTGGTGCTGCCCTTCAAATGGGCCGTGAGCTGGGCGGGGCTCAGCCACCGCAACGTCGAACTGATCTATACGGCGCCGCAGGAGTTCTTCTTTACACAGATCAAGGTGGCGATGTTCGGTGCGCTGGTTATCGCCTTTCCCATGATCGCGGCACAGATCTACAAGTTCGTTGCGCCGGGGCTCTACAAGAACGAGCGCGCAGCGTTCCTGCCGTTCCTGATCGCGTCACCGCTCCTGTTCCTGCTTGGCGGCGCGCTTGTCTATTTCTTCTTCACCCCGATGGTAATGTGGTTCTTCCTTGCCATGGAGCAGGGTGGCGGCGAAGGGCAGGTGGCCATCCAGCTCCTGCCGAAGGTCTCGGAGTATCTGAGCCTCATCATGTCGCTGGTCTTTGCGTTTGGCCTTGTCTTCCAGCTTCCGGTAATCACCACGCTTCTTGCCCGCGTCGGGTTCGTGAGCTCGCAGGGGCTCGCCGAGAAGCGGAAATACGCGATCGTGATCGCCTTCGTTGTCGCGGCCGTGCTTACGCCGCCCGATCCGATTTCCCAGATCGGCCTTGCGCTGCCAGCCATCCTTCTCTACGAAATTTCGATCTATACGGCGCGACTCGTCGAAAGGCAGCGGGCAGCGGACGCGCTCAAAAGCGAGGCTGCCGAGTCGCAGGAAGGATCTTCCGGAGAGGTCGGCCCCGCCAAGGGCTGAGCATTCGAGATTTCGCGCCGTGATCTGACCAACGCGTGGAACGACAATGCTTGATATCAAATGGATCCGTGAGAATGCCGAGATGCTGGACGCTGCCCTGGCGAAGCGGGGCGCGGAGCCTTTGTCGGCATCTCTCATCGCCCTCGACGAACGCCGTCGCGCGAACCTTCAGGCGCTGCAGGACATGCAGTCGCGCCGCAATGCGGCGTCGAAGGATATCGGCGCTGCCATGGCGCAGAAGAACGCCGAGCTCGCCGATAAGCTGAAGGCCGAGGTGGCCGATCTCAAGAACGCCATGCCGGCGCTCGAAGAGGACAGCCGCAAGATCGAGGCGGAGCTCAACGATGCGCTCTCGCGCATTCCGAACATCCCGCTGGACGATGTTCCGGTTGGCGCCGACGAGACCGGCAATGTCGTCAAGGCCGTCGTCGGCAAGAAGCCGAGCTGGAACCACCAGCCGCGCGAGCACTTCGAGATCGGCGAAGCGCTTGGCCTGATGGATTTCGAGGGAGCGGCCCGCATTTCCGGGTCGCGCTTCACGATCCTCAAGGGACAATTGGCCAGGCTCGAGCGCGCGCTCGGCCAGTTCATGCTCGACCTGCACACCCAGGAACATGGCTACACCGAGGTGCAGCCCCCGCTTCTGGTGCGCGACGATGCGATGTACGGCACCGGCCAGCTGCCGAAGTTTGCCGAGGATCTCTTCCGCACAACGGATGGCCGCTGGCTGATCCCGACCGCTGAGGTGCCGCTCACCAACATCGTCCGGGAGCAGATCCTGGAAGGCGAAAAGCTGCCGCTGCGCTTTACCGCCTTGACGCCGTCCTTCCGCTCGGAAGCTGGTTCCGCCGGCCGCGACACCCGCGGCATGCTGCGCCAGCACCAGTTCAACAAGGTGGAACTGGTCTCGATCACCGATGCCGAAACGTCCGTTGCCGAGCATGAGCGCATGACCGCCTGCGCCGAGGAGGTGCTGAAGCGCCTCGGCCTGCATTACCGCGTGATGACGCTTTGCACCGGCGACATGGGCTTTGGCGCCCGCAAGACCTACGACCTCGAGGTCTGGCTGCCGGGACAGGATACGTTCCGCGAGATTTCGTCCTGCTCGGTCTGCGGCGATTTCCAGGCGCGCCGCATGAACGCCCGCTACCGCACCAAGGAAGACAAGGGAACCCGCTTCCTTCACACGCTGAACGGTTCGGGCGTTGCCGTCGGCCGCGCGCTCATCGCCGTTATCGAGAACTATCTGAATGATGATGGTTCGATATCGGTGCCGGAAGTGCTGGTCCCCTACATGGGCGGCCAGACGCGCATCGAAAAGGCTGCCTGACCAACGTCGAAGGGAGTACGGCACCATGCGGATCCTGCTGACAAACGATGACGGCATTCACGCGGAAGGCCTGGCGGTGCTCGAACGGGTCGCCCGGACGATCTCGGACGATGTCTGGGTCGTCGCACCGGAAGCGGACCAGAGCGGCCTTGCCCATTCGCTGACGCTGTCGGAGCCGCTGCGGCTCCGACAGATCGCGGAAAAGCGCTTTGCGCTTCGCGGCACACCGACCGATTGCGTCATCATGGCGGTTCGCAAGGTGCTCGACCGCAAGCCCGATCTCGTGCTCTCCGGCGTCAACATCGGCGCCAACATGGCCGACGACGTGACCTATTCCGGTACCGTCGCCGGCGCCATCGAAGGTACGCTGCAGGGCATCCGCTCGATTGCACTGAGCCAGGCCTACCATCACGCGCCGGGAAAGACCGTTCCGTGGGATGTCGTCGAAACACACGCGCCGGCCTTGATCCGCAAGCTGGTGAAGGTGGATCTGCCTGACGGTACGCTGCTCAACGTCAATTTCCCGAACTGCGCGGCGGACGCCGTTGCCGGTACCGAGGTTACGTCGCAAGGCAAGCTCGACTTCGGCCTGTCGATCGACGAGCGAACCGATGGTCGTGGCTTTCCTTACTTCTGGCTGCGTTTCGGCGAACGTTTTGGCGATTTCCGCGCTGGCACCGACATTCATGCGCTGCGCGAAAACATGATCTCGGTCACGCCGCTCAAGCTCGACCTCACCGATTACAGTGTCCAGGATCGGCTGGCGCGGGCGCTCAGCGACGGAGCCGTTGATTGAGCGCGCGGGTGACGGAACAGGAAGGCTTTGCCAAGATGGTGCTGCGGCTGCGGGCCGAAGGCATCGTGAACCATGACCTGCTGAAGGCGGTCGAGCAGACGCAACGCAGCCATTTTACGCCACCGCAGTATCAGGCCGATGCCTATTCGCAGCGCACGATCCCGCTCGATTGCGGCTCCTTCATGGAGGGATACGACTTTGCGGTGCGCCTGCTGCACAGCCTCAATCTGAAATCCGGTCAGCGTATTCTCGAAGTCGGCACCGGCAGCGGCTTCACCGCCGCGGTCATGGGGCGCGTTGCCGAGCGCGTGCTGACGATCGACCGTTACCAGACGCTTGTCGGCACCGCGCAGAAGAACCTTGAAAAGTCAGGCGTTCGCAATGTCGTCGTCCGGCATGCCGACGGCAGCGCCGGCGCGCCGGGTGAGGGCACGTTCGATCGTATCCTCATCACTGCCGCCTTCAACAGCCTGCCGCGCATGTTCTCCGACCACCTCGTTTCCGGTGGCACGTTGCTGGTTCCGATCATGATGAGCGAGACCCATTGCCGGGTCGTTCGCGTCAGCCGCACGGGCAGCCGCTTCGACCGCGAAGATCTGTTCGACGCGCCTTACCTTCCGATCGTGCCGCAGCTGGCGTCGTTTCTCTGATCATTGCCCCCTTGGAGCGGGAGAGGCGCGCCGGCCGCGCTGATTTCGGATTATTAACGAAGCCTTAACCTGCTCCAGCCTCGCGCAAGCTTCGCGCCATACGCCTCCCTTTGCACGGACAGGGTTCCGCCTGCGAGTCGTCGCTGCCTGCGACGTCGGCGGACACCGGGTCGCGAGGTACGGAGACGGCACATGCAGATCGCGAACAGGTTGACGGCGGCGGCATCGGGCGACGGGCTGAACAATCTTGCAGGGCGCAATGGCGGCCAGACGAATTCCGCGGTTAGGGATGAGCAGGCAGCACAGGCGCTCGCCACGACCTTCTTCGACCCGACGCCGCGCATCTCGCTTTCTGCTGACGCCCTGCTTTACCTAAGCCAGACGAAGAAGGCATCGGACGGTCAGCCGGCGCTCACGCGCGACGAGTGGAACAATCGCTTGTCGCCGCAGCTGGCCTCGCGCGAATACCAGGCCTTCGGCAAGTTTCTCGATTCCGGCGATCACCAGGCCTACTACAAGAACTTTATCGACTATTACGACGGCCTTCGGCCGGAGGACCAGAACAGTCTGCGCTATTTCGGGACACGCGAGGCGGCTGTCGCCGGCCTGCGGTCGCTCGAATACGAAGAAGCAAGCGGTGCGGACGGAGACGCCGCGTTCCAGACGCTGGTCAGCGTGCTGCTCGAAGAGGACAAGACGGCGCAGTCCGAAACCCTGGCCAATCCGGCAGGGCGACAGATCTTTGCCTGGGACCTGACAAGCATCAGCTATGAAGAGAACCAGACGGAACGGAGTTCCGTGTCTGAGATCGAACGTCTCTATTCCGAACTGATCTAGGATGGGGCTCTTTGAGGCCGTGCAGCCCCCTGCGGCTGTCCCGCTGGCATGCCCTTGTAAGGCGATGGTCGGCCTATGGTTAGCATTTGGTCAAATTAGTCCTTTGGTGGGGTCAACCTTAACCACGCGGTAACTCTAATACGCTTTAATCAACCCACATCGAGTTGCGTTCGGAGTGGGTAAGCGTCATGCGTAAGTTTGTATCTCCCGGGGTTGGAAAGTCGACGATCCGCCTTTGCGTGGCGGTCCTGCTGGCAGGCGTCGCAACAGGCTGCAGTTCGGATGCCAGCCGGTTTGACGGCCTGTTCTCCCGATCCGACAACATCACCACCAATTCCATCCCCCGAGACGCAACGCCGGTTCCTCGCGGCGATGTGTCTGTCGGCCAGATGGCGGCAGCGCCGGTCGATAGCCGCGGTTCGGCTCTCGGTCAGCCCTATCCGGCAGCGGCCGGGCAGGGTGCCTACGATCCGGTAAACACGGCATCCACGCCCGTATCCAATGCCCGCGTCGCCTCGACCCCGATCTCCGTTCAGCGCAACACTCTGGCTGATCCAAGCGCTGGTGGACACCAGCGCGCCGAAGCCCAGCCGTTCCCGGCAGCACGCCAGCAGACGGCGCTCGCCACGCAGCAGACGCTTCCGGCAACGGTCAAGGAGACAGCAAGCAAGAGCGGCTGGACGACGCAGAACGCCCCAACGATCATGGTTCGCCCGGGTGACAGCGTTGCCGTCCTCTCGAAGCGCTTCGGTGTGCCGGAAAAGGAAATCCTCAAGGCCAACGGCCTGCAGTCCGCGGCGCAGGTCGAGACCGGCCAGCGCCTCGTCATCCCGACCTTCGGCGTCGCAGGCAGTGCTGCCAAGGCGGCCGCCACCAACTCGATCGCCGATCTCGACGGCAGCAACCGCCAGCCTTCGCCGCTGCCGGTCAACCAGCGTGACGTTGCGATCCTGCCGGGCTCGTCCCAGTCCCGCGAGAAAGGCGAAGGCAAGTCTGACGTCGTTGCGGGCAAGCCGGCAACGAACGGCGAGGGCGCCGGCGGCGGATCCTACACCGTCAAGCCGGGCGACTCGCTGAACCGCATCGCCAAGGCGACGGGCGTGTCCGTTTCCGCCCTCAAGCAGGCAAACGGCCTGACCGCAGAATCGATCCGCGTCGGCCAGACCCTGCAGTTGCCGGGCGCAGGCGGTGCTGCACTGGATCAGGTCAAGACGGCCTCCGTTCCGAAAAAGGCCGAGCAGCCGCAAGTTGCTTCGCTCGACAAGAACAAGCCGGCGGAATACCAGGCGCCGGTTGCCAAGCAGAGCGTCACGGAAGTCGCGAGCAAGACGACGGAGATCGACGAAGATTCTCCGAAGTCGACGGGCATCAGCAAGTACCGCTGGCCGGTGCGCGGCGCCGTCGTCGCCGGCTACGGCGCCAATGTCGACGGCAACCGCAACGACGGTATCAACATCTCGGTGCCCGAGGGCACGCCGATCAAGGCGGCCGAAAACGGCGTCGTCATCTATTCGGGCAGCAGCCTGAAGGAACTCGGCAATGCGGTTCTGGTGCGCCACGACGACGGTACGGTCACGGTGTACGGCAACGCTTCCGAACTCAAGGTTCAGCGCGGCCAGAAGGTTCAGCGCGGTCAGACGCTCGCAGCCTCGGGCATGACCGGTCGGGCAAGCCAGCCGCAGGTTCACTTCGAGGTGCGCAAGAACGCCACGGCGGTAAACCCGGCGACCTTCCTCGAATAGGGCCGCCGCAGCCGCGACAGGCGCGCGGAGCGATCCAGATCCGATGTTTTACGGCACCGCTTGTCCTTTTGGGCAGGCGGTGCTCTCATTTTCCCGATGTCTGCGTCGCTTCGCGTTCGCGAAGCGCCGGTTAGCCTTCGAGCCGGTGGCGCAGGCGGCCGGCGAGATCCTGGATGAACTGCCAGGCGACGCGGCCGGACCTTGCGCCACGGGTCGTTGCCCATTCGAGCGCCTCGGCGTGCAGGGTCTCGCTGTTGACCTTGAAGCCATAGTGCCGCGCGTAGCCGTCGATCATCGCCAGATAGTCATCCTGGCTGCATTTGTGGAAGCCGAGCCACAGGCCGAAGCGATCGGACAGCGAAACCTTCTCCTCGACCGCCTCCGAAGGGTTGATCGCGGTCGACTGCTCGTTCTCCATCATGTGCCGCGGCAACAGGTGGCGCCGGTTCGAGGTGGCGTAGAGAAGCACGTTGGACGGCCGCCCCTCGACGCCACCGTCAAGCACGGCTTTCAGCGACTTGTAGGACGTGTCGTCATGATCGAAGGACAGGTCGTCGCAAAAGACGATCACGGGAACCGGCGCGGTCTTCAGAATGTCCATCAGCGCCGGCAGCGTGGCGATGTCTTCGCGATGGACCTCGACCAGCTTGACGGCAATCCCGGTCTCGCGGGCAACCTGTGCATGGACCGATTTCACCAGCGAGGATTTGCCCATGCCACGGGCGCCCCAGAGAAGCACGTTGTTGGCCGTGAAGCCCTCGGCGAAGCGGAGCGTGTTGTCGAGCAGGATGTCGCGGACGTGGTCGACCCCGGTGATGAGCGACAGTTCGATACGGTTCGGCTTGGCGACCGGCTGCAGATGGTGCGTTGCCGGCGCCCAGACGAAGCACTCGGCAGCGGTCCAGTCGTTGGTTGCCGCGCCGGGCCCTGCCATGCGCTCGATCGCCGCGGAAAGCTTCTGCATTTCCCTGATGAGAACGTCGATCTTTGCTTCCGGCATTTGTCTCTCTCCACTCGCTGAATCAGGTGTTTGGCCGTAGCCGTCAAGGTTTTGGGCGGCGCGGCCCAGGTGTTTACGGTAACCGCGTCGCGGCCATGTCCCACCAGAAACCCGGTAGCACGCAGGTTTACGCTGGAAAAGGTCACCGAGGCCCGCGCGAGGGGTTCTCCTCTTGTGTAAATTGTGTCAGAGGCACAGGAACGCGTACGGGTGCCCGCGGCTTTGCAGAGCGGCCGGGCGTCCCTATATTCCGGCCGATTTGGCGCGGAGGAACCGCCGATATTTGAACTCAAGGAGTGATCGATGTTCATTACCGAAGCTTTTGCGCAGACTGCCGGCGCCCCCTCCGCTGGCGGCGCGGACATTCTCATGTCCATCCTGCCGTTCCTGCTGATTTTTGTCGTTATGTATTTCCTGATCATCCGTCCGCAGCGCGCTCAGATGAAGCGCCGCGAGGAGCTCCTGAAGAACATCCGTCGCGGTGATCAGGTCGTGACCGGCGGCGGCATCGTCGGCAAGGTCACCAAGGTCGTCGACGACAACGAACTCGAAGTCGAAATCGCCGAAGGCGTGAAGATCCGCGTCGTTCGCAGCGGCGTGTCGGAAGTTCGCGTCAAGGGCGAACCTGTCAAGGAATAAGGCAGGAACAGCCACCACCAGCAGAGCAACTGGAGCGTTTGAGGCATGCGCAGATTACCGCCGTTGAAACGTATCCTCGTCTGGTTGGTGGCGCTTGCCGGCATCGCCTTTGCGTTGCCGAATGTTCTTTCCCGCGAAGAGGCAGCCGAACTTCCGTCCTGGCTGCCTCATCGCCAGGTGGCGCTCGGGCTCGATCTCCAAGGCGGTTCGCACTTCATGTTGCGCGCCGCACGCAGCGACATCGTCGCGGAACGGCTCGAAACGATCGCCAACGAGGTCGGCAAATCGCTGCGCGATGCCGACATCGCCTATATCGGCCTTTCCGGTGAAGGTCAGTCGATTGCGTTTCGGGTTCGCGACCGATCGCAACTTTCAGCCGCTCGCGAGCGGCTGAAGCCGCTGGCGGCACCTGTCGATATCGGCGGCTTCGGCTCCGAGCCCATCTCCGAAGTCGTGTTCGACAGCGCCGAACCCGATGAACTGGTTCGCCTGCGCCTGACCGACGAAGGCATCGACTACCGGCTGTCGCTGGCCGTGGCGCAGTCCATAGACGTGGTGCGTCGCCGCGTTGCCGAAGTCGGCGCCATCGAGCCACTGATTCAGCGTCGCGGCGAAGACCGCCTCATCGTGCAGGTGCCCGGCCTCGGTGATCCGCAGCGGTTGAAGGATCTGCTCAGCCAGAGGGCCAATCTGGCCTTGCGGATGCTGGATACGTCCGTGCCGGTGCAGCGCGCCGTGGAGGGCCAGCCGCCTGCAGGGACAGAGGTCCTCTATTCCTTCGACGATCCGCCGGTGCCCTATCTTGTCGAAAAAGCGCCGCTGCTCGCCGCGGCAAATTTCGTTGGCGCCCAACCGGAAGCCGATGCCTCCGGCGAAAGCGCGTCGGTCGCCATCAAGATCGATGCTGGCTCGCAGCAGCGCGTCGCCGCGCTTGCGGCGCAACAGCCGCCGAGGGATGCCGCGATCGTTCTCGACGGCCAGGTCATCGCGACGCTGAAGCTGACGGACGCGGTCAATGGCGACACATTGCGCATCTCCGCAGACCTGCCGACCGAAGGTGCGGCCGACCTTGCCGCCCTGGTCAGGACGGGACCGCTTCCGACGCCGCTGACCTTCGTCGAGGAGCGGACCGTCGGCCCGGGCGTCGGTGGCGACGCCATTGCCGATGGACTGACGGCCGGCCTGGTTGCCGCCGTCGCGGTCGCTGCCTCGATGATCTTTTTCTACGGGGTCTTCGGCGTCTTTGCCGTCATCGCGCTGGCGTTGAACATTGTTCTGATCATCGCGGCGCTCTCCGTCTCGGGCGCGACGCTGACGCTTCCGGGCATCGCCGGCATCATCCTGACGATCGGCGTCGCCGTCGATTCGAACGTGCTGATCTATGAGCGCCTGCGTGAAGAGGTGCGCGGCGCCGAGCCGCTGCGGCGCACGATCAACAACGCCTTTTCTCGCGTCTTCAGCAGCATCTTCGACGCCAATCTGACGATGCTGATCGCGAGCGCCATCCTCTTCTACCTCGGCTCTGGCTCGGTGCGCGGCTTTGCCGTGACGCTGGCGATCGGCAGCGTCACGACGCTTTTTACCGCCTATACGGTCACCCGCCTGATCGTGAAGCGCTGGCTGCGCCAGTGGAAGTCGGAACGCCTGCCAAAGGGTATCCGGACCGGCCGCTTCAGTGATCTGGACATCCGCTTCATGCGGATCCGCAACCCGGTCTTCATCCTGATGGCGGCCCTGTCGCTCGCTTCGGTCCTGCTCCTTGCCGGCATCGGGCTCAATCTCGGCGTCGACTTCAAGGGCGGTTCGATCATCGAGCTGCATTCCAAGGGCGGCCCGGTCGATGTCGCCGATCTTCGCGCGCGTCTCGACGAACTGAATTTCGGCGAGGTCCAGGTGCAGCAGCTCGGCTCGGGCGAGGACGTTCTGGTGCGGGTGCCGTCGCAGGAAGCGGGCGATAATGCCGAGCAGACGGCCGCCGGCGTCATCCGGGCGGAACTTTCGGACGAGTATGATTTCCGCCGCGTCGAGGTGGTCGGTCCCGTTGTCTCCGGCGAGCTGACGCGCGCCGGCACCATTGGGCTCGCCGTGTCGTTCCTGGCCATCCTTCTCTATGTGTGGCTGCGCTTCGAGTGGCGCTTCGCCGTCGGCGCGATCATCGCCACGACGCACGACGTCCTGCTGACGATCGGCTTCCTCGTGCTGACCGGAATCGAGTTCAATCTCGGCAGCATCGCAGCAGTCCTGACCATCGTCGGTTACTCGCTGAACGACACCGTCGTCATCTACGATCGCATCCGCGAGAACCTAAGCCGCTACCGGCGCATGCCGTTGTCGGTGCTGATCGACACCTCGATCAACCAGACGCTGTCGCGCACCATCCTGACGGCGCTGACGACGGTTCTGGCCCTGGCGGCGCTTTATCTCTTCGGTGGCGGCCTTATCCGCGCCTTCAGTGTTACTATGCTGTTTGGCGTTATCGTCGGAACGATCTCATCCATCTACATCGCCGGGCCGATCCTCATCCTCTTCAGGAAGCGCACCGACCACATTCCGGGGGACGAGAACGCCTCTGGCGCGGATACGGGTGCTGCCGGCGCAGCAAAGGGTGCTGTCTGAAATGCCCAAGGGAATTGAAATTCGCGAAGCCCATTTTCCGGGACGTGCCCCGATTGATGCCTATGGCAATGGCGGCTTCCGCTTCGCGGACATGTCGCACCGCGGCTCGATCCTGATGCTGCCGTCAGGCGTCTACGCCTGGGACGTTGCCGAAGGCGACGCGCTCGATGTCGACCAGTTCCGCAAGGTTCTCGACGAGGCGCAGGACATCGAAGTGCTGCTGGTCGGCACGGGCAAGGACATCCGCCCGCTGCCAGCCGACCTGAAGACGGCTTTGCGCGCCGTCAACATATCGTCCGATCCGATGAGCACCGGGGCTGCGGTTCGGACCTACAATGTCATGCTGGCCGAATCGCGAGCCGTCGCCGTCGCGCTGATCGCCGTCTGATCGGATCCGGAGAAGACGACGTGCACGACATTACCGCCCAGATCCTGGCCGACCTGCGGGACACGGACCGCGACCGCTATCTCGCCTGCCTGCTTGCGCCCGCCGACAAACAGCCCGCGCTGGCGGCGCTCTATGCCTTCAATGCCGAGATCGCGCGCATTCGCGATCTCGTGCACGAACCGATTCCCGGCGAGATCCGCATGCAATGGTGGCGGGATCTCATCGGCAACGACGCATCGACCGGGGAAGGGCATCCGCTCGCCGAAGCGCTCCTTGGCTGCATTCGTGCGCACCGGCTGCCGGTTTCCGTCTTCGAGAACATGATCGACGCACGGATCTTCGACCTTTACGATGATCCGATGGAAGATCGCTCGGCGCTCGAAGGTTATGCCGGCGAGACCGCCTCTGCCCTGATCCAGCTCTCGTCCCTGGTGCTTGATCCGGAGAACGCCGCAAAGTCGGCGGAGGCCGCCGGTCACGGCGGGGTCGCGCAGACAGTCGCTGGCCTCCTCATGCTGCTGCCGATCCATTTGCGCCGCGGCCAGGTCTACCTGCCGGCCGAATTGCTGCGTGCCACCGGTCTCGATCGCGATACGTTGATCGCCGGTGAAGACACGGCTGCGATCAGCCGCGCGATCAGGGCCTTTGCCGGGTTCGGACGGGATCATCTCGTCAAGGCGCGCGCGCAGATGGGAAAGATCGCGCCGTCGAACTTCCCCGCCTTCATACCGCTCGCGCTCGTCGAGCCGGTGCTCGATCGTGCAGAGGCTGCGGGCGCCGGGCTTCTGCAAAAGCCCATACGCCCGGCCCAATGGCAGCGGCAATGGTGGATGTGGCGTGCCGCGCGCCGCCATCGCTTCTGATTTAGCCGGACAATCGGCCAGAGGTTCGCCTGATCGGATCTCCGCGTGGCTCCTTGCGTTGGCGCACCGGTCATGACGACAAATTGGCACAAGCCTCGCAGCGTATAGAAGCGCTTTATCGGCGTCACGCCGAGCGAAGGGGAGCGCCCGCGGATGCTTTGGTTATTGCTCATCGCCGTCATCGTCCTGGTCGGCGCATTCTACATGTGGATGAACGCCCGCGCCGAGCGGGACTGGGACAATCCCGATGCCGGCTCGGCGATGGTGGAATTTGGGCGCGCCTTTCCGGACGAGGCGATCCGGGCGCTGCATTCGACGGCGGACCGCAAGGCGATCTTCCTGCGGCTGCACGACGGCAAGGCTGGCTTTATCCAGTCGCACGGCACGCACTACGTCTGCCACGTGATCCAGCCCGGTAAGGTCAGGGTCAACAGCTCCGAGACCGGCCGCGGCCTCATCGTGCATTTCCCCGATTTTGCCTATCTCGACAACGATTTCGAGTTTCAGAGCGCCGGCGAGGCGGCAGAAGTTTCGCTCTGGCTGCTTGGCAGCTTCAGCCCGAAGTCGGAGTTCGAGCAGCCCGCCGCCGAGCCGCCGCACACGGCGCAGGCGACCGAATAGCTCCCGCCGCTTCTCCCCCAAAAAAAGGCCCGCTTGCATCGCTGCAGGCGGGCCTTTTGTCGTTGCCTTGCTTTCCGTCCGAGCGTCAGGCGGACTGGTCGAGCCAGGCGGCGCAATCGGCAAGCGCGCGCGCGGCCGTTGCCTGTTTCTTGGCGACCGCCTTCTCCTTGCCGCGGAAACGCTTGACGCCTTCCGGCTTGGTGATCGCACCCGGATCGAGCGGCGGGAACAGGCCGAAATTGACGTTCATCGGCTGGAATGAACGCTTGCCCGGCTCGTCGTCGGAAACGATGTGCCCGCCGGTGATGTGGTTGAGGAGCGCGCCGAAGGCGGTCGTCGCCGGCGGAGCCGCCAGCGTCTCGCCCTTGCGCTCGGCAGCGGCGAAACGGCCGGCGAGCAGACCGATGCTGGCGCTCTCGACATAGCCCTCGCAGCCGGTGATCTGGCCGGCAAAGCGCAGGCCCGGGCGCGACTTCAGCGTCAACGTTCCGTCAAGCAGCGTCGGCGAGTTGATGTAGGTGTTGCGGTGCAGGCCACCGAGGCGGGCGAATTCGGCATTCTCCAGGCCCGGGATCATGCGGAAGACCTCGGCCTGGGCGCCATACTTCAGCTTCGTCTGGAAACCGACCATGTTGTAGAGCGTGCCGAGCGCATTGTCCTGGCGCAACTGCACGACGGCGTAGGGCTTGACGGTGGGGTTATGGGCATTGGTGAGGCCCATCGGCTTCATCGGACCGTGGCGCAGCGTCTCGCGGCCGCGTTCGGCCATCACCTCGATCGGCAGGCAGCCGTCGAAGTAGGGCGTGCCTTCCCATTCCTTGAAGCCGGTCTTGTCGCCGGCGATCAGGGCGTCGACGAAGGCGTTGTACTGCTCTTCGGTCATCGGGCAGTTGATGTAGTCCTTGCCGGTGCCGCCGGGTCCGACCTTGTCGTAGCGCGACTGGTACCAGCAGACGTCCATGTCGATCGTCTCGGTGTAGACGATCGGCGCGATGGCGTCGAAGAAGGCGAGTGCATCGGCGCCGGTCTCCGTGCGGATCGCTTCGGCAAGGTCGGGCGCCGTCAGCGGGCCGGTCGCGATGACAGCGAGATCCCAGTCCTTCGGCGGCAGGCCGGTTACTTCTTCGCGCACGACCGTAATCAGCGGGTGGGCGGCGATCGCCGCGCTGACCGCATCGGAAAAGCCGTCGCGATCGACTGCGAGCGCGCCGCCGGCCGGCACCTGGTTGGCGTCGGCCGATTTCATGATCAGCGAGCCGGCAAGCCGCATTTCCGCGTGCAGCACGCCGACCGCATTGCTGGTCGCGTCATCCGAGCGGAAGGAATTGGAACAGACGAGCTCGGCAAGGCCGTCGGTCTTGTGCGCGTCGGTGCCGCGCACGCCGCGCATCTCATGCAGGATGACCGGCACGCCGGCTTCGGCGATCTGCCAGGCGGCTTCCGATCCGGCAAGGCCGCCGCCTATGACGTGGATGGGGGAATGGGAAGAGGTGTCTTTGCTCATGGCCGGCTTCCTACCACGGCTCGGCCCTTGGTTCCAACGCCTATAAACGAAAACGGCGCCCTGAAGGCGCCGTCTTGGAAGTCCTGGTCGTTCGTTCCGATTAACGGAAGGAACGGGCCGCAATGTTGCGGATGTCGTAGCGGGTGATGCCGATGTCATTGAGAGCGTGGTTCGACAGGTTGCCGAGCTCGCTGACAGTGCGGCGGTAGTTGATCCAGCTTTTTGCGATACGAATCGGGTTCATGGTCTTTTCCTCAAATCAGGTTGTCGCGACAGCCATCTGTCTGCGTCGTTGAGGTTCTTATACGCTTGTCTAATTAGAAGGTGGAGTGCAAAGAAAATGCAGCTGCTATGCATTTGTGCAGTGCATCGCCGCATAGATGGGCAGCGCTTCAAAAGGCAGCATCGATTAATGATTGATTAAAATCTTAATTGTGCGCTGATAAGCGATTGTTTTCAAATGTATTTACGGACTGCCGACGAGCGACACCGCAGCACCTTTCGATGGGCGTCGTACCCTTCACGCAGGTTGCTGCGGTGGCGAGAGATCGGGTGCCTCTCGCACCTGCGAAGACGCGATTGGATCGGTACCGGCTGCGACAAAAAGAAAACGCCCCCCGGAACGAACCGGAGGGCGTTTACTGGAGGTCGGTTGCGCCTAAAGCGCAGCCAGAATTACTTGATGGCCTGGCGGGCAACGTACGGGATGTCGCCGCGGCCGATGCCGAGGTCAGACAGTTCGCGGTCGGTCATGCGGCCGAGTTCGTTGCAGGTCTGACGATACTTGCGCCAATTGTTGAAAGAACGTGCGAGGTTCATGATCCTATCCTTTCTAGGGTCGTGTGCCAGCGCTTAATCTCTCTTGCTGGCCGTCATCTGATGAGCTGGAATATAATCATTTTGAGCAGAAGTTACAGAGACAATGCTGCATCGCACCCATGCAGGCCGTGCAAGCCTCTGCGCAATGGCGCGATCACCGGTGGCGTTGGAACGCGCGGCGCGATCGGGTTTTATCGGTTGGGGATGCTGCCCGAAATCGAGGGCCAAAAAACAAACAACGCCCGCTGGGGGAGGAGATCCAGCGAGCGTCGCTTTGTTCTGATCGGCAACCGGGAGGAGGAGTGTCGCCGATCCAAATCGAGGGGCGCTGGGAGGAGGAGTGCGCCACCCCGATCGATGAGTTGAAGATAGTATGGAGCCGGGCAAAAGGGTAGCGCCGTTCCAGAATGGCACCTATGCGCCGAACGCATGGCAGAGAGCAGGCGCAACGAAACTATGCACGAATATTGTGCAATTGCGCAGACGGAGGCTTCTTCATGGAGGGGAGGGCCGAAAAAGAATAACGCCCGCTGGGGGAGGAGATCCAGCGAGCGTCATTTGGGGTGATTGGCAACTGGGAGGAGGAGTGTTGCCAATCTGATCGGAAGAGCGCTGGGAGGAGGAGTGCGCTCGTCCGAATTCCGTCGGTTTTACCCGGGCCTTTCCCAGCAAACTGAGGCGGTTGGCCATTTCCGCTGGCGACCGTCTGGCTTCATGCCTTCGTTCGCCTTTGATGATCTGAATATAGGACGTTTAAATCGATTTGTGCAGTGCAATATCCGCATGGAAGATATGCGCATTGCGCAAGCCGTTCATTCGTCCTTATCGGTTTGGTGCCCAACCATGAGAGAGCGATTGTGTTTCCGCGCCGATACGTGGTTAGTTGGGAACTGAACCGGACCATTTCAAGCATCGGATTCTAGGCTGGGGGCAGGATGTACCGCGCGCGTCTCGAACGAGACTTCAAGCACTGGGTCGACAAGGGGCTGCTGCAGGAGAATGCGGCGCGCGCGATGCTGGCCGAGTATGACGGTCGCGAGTCGACCTTCCGCGCCGGACGGGTCCTGCTCATTCTCGCCGCGCTCCTGTTGTCCGCTTCCATCCTGTTGCTTGTCGCCGCCAACTGGGAGGCGCTGCCGCGCCTTGCGCGGGTGGCCGGCATCATCGCCCTCGTCTGGGGCTTCCATTTCGCCGCCGCCTGGCTGACCCAGACCGGCCGAACGACGCTGGCTGCGGCCGCGCTCGTCCTGGGAGCGGCCGCCTTCGGTGGCGGCATCGCGCTCATCGGGCAGATGTATCACCTCTCTGGGGACGCGGCCGATGCCGCGCTGCTGTGGTTTGCCGGCGCCGTCCTCTCGGCCCTCGCGTTTCGTTCCGCGGCAATGGCGGCGGTTGCGGGCGGGCTTGCCTGGTTCTATTTCGCCACGGTGCTGAAAGACGACGGATTCAACGGCGCGGCGGACTGGCGCATGTGGTCCGTTCCGGCGCTCGCCGTGATCGTCGTTCTGCTGGTTCGCTTCACGTCCGCCGATAGAGTCCGTCACCTCGCCTATCTGCTCGTGCTTTCGTGGCTCGCCTGGCTTTACCTCGACAACGCGTCGCTCGCTTTTTCCATCGGTCTGGCGGCATTGGGCCTCGTGGCTTTTCTGGCGGCAACCCTGCCGGGGTCGCCGCTTCGCGCGCTTGCGATCGATGCCGGATCGGCGCCTGCGTTCTATTCCTTCGCACTGGCGCTGCTCGGCTTCACGACCCTTCAATATGAGGCAGAGGGGCTGACGACGGAGGTCCTGACCGGGGCAGGCACGCTGCTGGTGGCCCTTCTCGGAATCGCGCTGGCCGGCGCCCAGAACGGCGCCGTGCGCTATCTCGGCTACGTGGCCTTTGCCGGCGAGCTTCTCTATCTCGCCTTCGAAACGCTTGGCTCCATGCTTGGGACGTCGGGCTTCTTCCTGATTTCGGGCCTGGTCGTTGCCGGCATCGCCTGGATCGTCATCCGCATCGAAGGCCATCTGGCGAATGCGCGCCGGACGGAGGCGCCACAATGACGAAGTCGGAACAGAAATCCCGTTGGCTGAACCCGCTGCTGGCGGCCCTGTTGGTTGCGGGCGTGCAGACGGCGGCACTTGGCTACATGATCGAGGGTAGGGCATCGATCCTCAGAAGCGGCCGGGACGTTCTCCTGAAGACCGTGCCGGTCGACCCGCGCGATCTGCTTCGCGGCGATTATGTGATCCTGAACTACGATATTTCCCGGCTCCAGCCGGAATTGTTCAAGGGCGACACGCCCAGGGAGCAGGAACAGGCGCAGGTCTACGTTCGGCTGGAAAAGCAGCTCGACGGTTTCTGGGCCGCGACCGAAGCCTCCTTCCAGCCGCTGGCATCCGCGGGCGACAGCGTCGTCCTTCGCTCGCTGCCGTTTGCCTACTATCCATCGTCATCGTCATCGTCAGTCGATGTCGAATACGGCATAGAGCGCTTCTATGTGCCGGAGGGCGAGGGGCGCACGCTGGAGGAGGCGCGCAACGCGCAGGCGCTCTCCGTCAACATCCGCGTCGATGCCAAGGGAAAGGCGCAGATCCGCGAGATCGCGGTCAATGGCAGCCCGGTCTACGAAGAACCTCTCTATTGACACGCGCGATACGTGCCCGGCGTATCCGATCGGTCGTGGAATTCCCGCATTTTCCCTTTGATCCCGCGAGAACGAGTGATATAGAGACGCCGCGCTCGGGAAAGCCCTGAACTTTCAGCATGCCCATTGTATCCGCGGTATTCCGCAGGTTGGACTTGCGGGAATACGTACAGGCGGTGCGATTGTCTGAACGCGGGTATGGTGAAATTGGTAGACACGCCAGATTTAGGTTCTGGTGCCGCAAGGCGTGGGAGTTCAAGTCTCTCTACCCGCACCAGACAGCGATCGCACCTAAAGTCCGGATTCTGCAAGGATGAAGGCGGCTGGAGTGCCATTTTGCTTGCAAAACGGTAACGGAATTGCGTAAAGCCACTCCCGGCAAATGGATCGGCTCACGTGCTCGCCAGACCTTTCGAAGGGGAAGAGCACAGTCAACGTGAAATGAAGGTTTGAACATGCAGGTTATCGAAACGCTCGCTCAAGGGCTGAAGCGCGAACTCAAGGTCGTTATCCCGGCCAAGGACATGGAAGCTCGGATGAACGAGCGTCTGGCCGAAGTGAAGGACCGTGTGAAGATCAACGGCTTCCGTCCGGGCAAGGTGCCGGTTGCGCATCTGAAGAAGGTCTACGGCAAGTCGATCATGGCTGACCTCGTCAACGAGATCGTCCGCGACAAGCCGACGGAGATCCTGTCTGGCCGTGGCGAAAAGTCGGCGACCCAGCCGGAAATCGCGATGACCGAGGACGAGGCCGAAGCCGACAAGATCCTCAACGCTGAAGCTGACCTCGAGTTCACCGTTGCCTACGAAATCATCCCGGCGATCGAACTCAAGGACGTCAGCGGCATCAAGGTGACCCGCGAAGTCGTCGAAATCGCTGACGAAGAAGTCAACGAGCAGATCCTGAAGATCGCCGAAAGCGCTCGCAGCTACGAATCGAAGAAGGGCAAGGCTGCCAACGGCGACCGCGTCACGATCGATTACCTCGGCAAGGTCGACGGCGTTGCCTTCGACGGCGGCAAGGACGAAGACGCTGAGCTGGTTCTCGGCTCCAACCGCTTCATCCCGGGCTTCGAAGAGCAGCTCGTTGGCCTGAAGGCTGGCGACGAGAAGGTCATCACCGTTACCTTCCCGGCTGATTACCCGGCTGCAAACCTCGCCGGCAAGGAAGCGACCTTCGACATCACCGTCAAGGACGTCGCTGCCGCCCAGGACATCGAAATCAACGACGAACTCGCCACCAAGCTCGGCCTCGAATCGGCTGACAAGCTGAAGGAAATCGTCCGCGGCCAGATCGAAAGCCAGTACGGCAACCTGACCCGCCAGAAGGTCAAGCGTCAGATCCTCGACCAGCTCGACGAACTCTACCAGTTCGAAACGCCGGGGCGCCTCGTCGAAGCCGAATTCGAAAACATCTGGCGCCAGATCAACACCGACCTGCAGCAGGCCGGCAAGACCTTCGCTGACGAAGAAACCACCGAAGAAGAAGCCCGCGCCGAATACCGCAAGCTCGCTGAGCGTCGCGTCCGTCTCGGCCTCGTTCTCTCGGAAATCGGCGAAAAGGCCGGCGTTCAGGTCAGCGACGACGAACTGCAGCGTTCGCTGTTCGAACAGCTCCGCCAGTTCCCGGGCCAGGAAAAGCAGATCCTCGACTACTTCAAGAACACCCCCGGCGCCGCTGCATCGCTGCGCGCTCCGCTGTTCGAAGAAAAGGTCGTCGACCACCTGCTCGGCGAAATCTCGGTAACCGACAAGAAGGTTACCAAGGAAGAGCTGACGGCTGACGACGAAGAGGGCGAAGGCAAGGCTGCCAAGAAGGCGCCGGCCAAGAAGAAGGCTACCGCCAAGGCTGAAGCTGCCGAAGGCGAAGAAGCTGCCGCTCCGAAGAAGAAGGCTCCGGCCAAGAAGAAGGCCGCTGACGACAGCGCCGAGTAATCGGATCGAAGCCTTGAGAATAGAAAGGCCCTGCCGCTCGCGGCGGGGCCTTTTTCGTTTGGGCGCTTCTGCCCGGCGAAAACACTGAAATGCCGCGCCGTCACCGGTCGGACTTCGCGCTTCTCGAGGCGTCTTCCGACGGCAACAAAACCGCTCTAAGCGATATCGAGCAGAAGCGCTCGATGGTCGGAGACTTCCGGCTGGGGGACGACATCGAAGCCTGCGATATCGACCTGCTCGTTGACGAGAAGATAGTCGGCAAAGCGGCCATCCTTCATATAGTGCGACGTCCGGGTGTCCGTGTGCCCGCGCGAGACCACGAGGTCCGTCAGCCCGAGTTCGCCGAGCACCTCAAAGGTGACGCTGCCGGGAAGCACGTTGAAGTCGCCGCACACGACAAGCCGCTCGCCACCCGGCCAGACCTGGCGGATTAGATCCGTCAAGGCGCTTGCCTGCGCGCGCCGTGCCGGCGTGTCATGTTTGCCGCCGACCTCCCTGAGGCCGTGCATCTGCGCAATGGTGATCGTGGCGCCGGCATCATGGTCGAACAGGCGGATGCAATGCGCGTTGCGCGCGCGCGGATGTGGCCCCCAGCCGCCGGACGAGAAGCTGCCATGCACGAAGCCGAGCGCCTGGCCGATGACGGAATGGGACCGCCGGACGAAAGTCGCAAGCCCGAACTCGGAGGCCACAAGCCGGTCGTCGTCGAAGAGCGCCCCGCGCGCCGTCGGGCAGAAGAAGCCGTCATGGCCTGGAAGTGCTGCCGCGATCTCGTCGAAGAGGTTGGCTCGCTGCGGCAGTTCGACGTCACCATCGCGATAGGTCAGCCACTCGGCCCTTGTCGTCGGCGAGCGGGCGATTTCCTGCAGGCAGAGAACATCGGCGTCGACGTCGGCAAGGTACTTTATCAACGGCGAATGGAGCTTGCCGCCCCAGGCATTGAGCGAAAGGATGCGCATGGCGTTCGTGTCTCTTCCTCAGGAGAGGGGAAACTACCCGATTCGCAAACGTCTGGGACATGGACGCAGTTTCTGCGCGCCGGTTCGCGAGCTGGACGCGCAGACTTCGACAGGTGAGAGCACTGCGCTCCTCGCGTGTCGGAGACGATCGGTGCCGTCAACGCGTCGTCGTTGTCAGCCCGGGTGTGTCGTCAGCAGCTTACGCTTTCGGCACTTCCTGCTTGATCTCACCCATGCGGTTCCAGGCATCGAGGCCGGCGATCTTGTAGGCTTCGGCGAGCGTCGGGTAGTTGAAGGTGTTCTCGACGAAATATTCGACCGTGCCCTTGAGGTTTAGCACGGCCTGGCCGATATGCACCAGTTCGGTCGCGCCTTCGCCGATGATATGCACCCCGAGCAGACGTCGGGTCTTCATTGAGAAGATCATTTTCAACAGGCCCGAATCGAGGCCCATGATGTGGCCGCGCGAGGTCTCGCGGAAGCGCGCAATGCCGCATTCGTAAGGGATGCCGCGTTCCTTGACCTCTTCTTCGGAAAGGCCACAGGTGGAGATTTCCGGGACGGCGTAGATGCCGTAGGGGAAATACTTCTGCGGCTCCATGGCCATCGCGCCGACGGCAACGCGGGCGGCGATGCGGCCCTGTTCCATCGAGGTCGAGGCAAGGCTCGGGAAGCCGACGACGTCGCCTGCGGCGTAGATGTTCGGAACCGAGGTCTGGAACGTCTCGGGATTGACCTTGAGCCGTCCGCGGTTATCGGCCTCGAGGCCTGCCGCGGGAAGGTTCAGCGTATCGGTGGCGCCCATGCGGCCGGCGGCGAAGAGCACCATGTCGGTGACGATCTTGCGGCCGTTGTCGAGCGTTAGCAACACCTTACCATCGTCGAGCCTCTCGACGGTTTCGGCCTTCTGGCCGAGGTGAAGCTTCATATTGCGGTCGCGCAGCTGATAGGTGAAGTCCTCGACGATTTCCTTGTCGATGAAGTCGAGCATCGTCGTCTTCGGATCGATGACCGTCACCTGGGTGTCGAGCGCGCTGAAGATCGTCGCGTATTCGATCCCGACGACGCCGGCACCGATCACCACCAGCGAGCGCGGCAGGGTCGCGATATCGAGCAGCTCGTCGCTGTCGAGCACGGTCTTGCCGTCGAACGGCATGTAGTCCGGGCGGAAAGGCTTCGTGCCGACGGCCAGCATGATGCTGGTGCCTGAAACGAGGATGGTTTCGCCATCGTCCTTGACGACCTCGAGCGTGGTCGAATCGACGAAGCTTGCCTTGCCGCGCATCTGCTGCACGCGGTTGCGCGCAAACTGATGCTCGAGAACCTCGACCTCGTGATTGAGGGTGATGATCAGCCGTTGTCTGAGATCGTCGGCGCTGATTTCCTGCTTGACGCGATAGGAGCGCCCGTAAAAGCCGCGTTCGCGCCAGCCCGAAAGATTGAGCGCCGTTTCGCGCAGGGTCTTGGAAGGGATCGTGCCGGTATGAACCGAAACGCCGCCGACGCGTTTTCCCTGTTCGATGACGAGAACCTTCTTGCCGAGCTTGGCTGCCTGAATGGCGCCGCGGCGGCCGGCAGGTCCGCTTCCGACAACGATGAGATCGAACTGGTTCATGGACGTTTCCGTTAGAAGGTGGAATCTTTGTGCGCTGCGAAAATTCGCTTGCAAGCCTCTATACCGTCAATGGCACGATTTGATGAAGTGGTTTTCATAGCCGAAACAGCCGGATGAGAATATATAAGGGAATGCGCGTATGCTTGGCTTCGTTACGACATGCCGAGCCCATCGGTGTCGTGTTCGCCTGGGAGGGTCGCGATGGGACTGGAGCTGACGAACAGGGTTGTGCCGCAGTCCGACAGCGAGGGCACAGTCCCGCAATCGGAGCAGAGGCCAGGCGTCGTTGCCGCTGCCGTCTACGAAAACGGCGTGCGTGTGCGCGATATTCGCGTCGAAGACTCCGGCAAGTGGCGAGAACGCCCGGGCACGGTGGTCTGGATTGGCCTGCATGAGCCGGACGCGGATCTGCTGAAGCAGATACAGCAGGAATTCGATCTGCATGATCTGGCGATCGAGGACGCCTGCAAGGCGCACCAGCGGCCGAAGCTGGAAATCTACGGCGAATCGATTTTCGTCGTCGCCCGTACCGCCCACATGGTCGGTGACGAAATCGCCTTCGGCGAGACGCATCTCTTCGTCGGTCGCGGTTACGTCGTCTCTGTCAGGCATGGCGCATCGACATCCTACATGGCCGTGCGCCAGCGCTGCGAATCGTCGCCGGCAGCCCTTGCCCATGGCGAAAACTACATCCTCTATTCGATCCTCGATTTCATCGTCGACAACTATATGCCGGTGATCGAGGCGATCCACGAGGAGGTCGAGGAACTCGAAGATCGGCTATTGCGGGAGCGGCTGGTCAAGGGCGACATCGAGCGGCTCTATCTGCTGCGGCGCAATCTCCTGAGACTAAGAAACGCGGTGGTGCCGCTGGTCGACGTCTGTCGGCGGCATGAGCACATCGATCTGCCAGGCATGGATGCGGCCCTGCAGCCGCTCTTTCGCGACGTGACGGACCACGTGCGTCGCGTCCAGGAAGATATCGACGCATTGCGCGAGGTCCTGGCCTTCACCTTCGAGGCGAGCCTGATGGTCGGGCAATCCGAGCAGACGGAGATTTCCCGCAAGCTTGCGTCCTGGGCCGCGATCCTCGCCGTGCCGACGGCGATTGCCGGCATCTACGGCATGAACTTCGACGACATGCCGGAACTCAGGTTCCGCTACGGCTACTTCGTCGTGTTGGCGGTCATCATCGGCCTTTGCGGCACACTCTACCGGTTCTTCCGCCGCGCGAAATGGCTTTAAGCCGGGGCACTGACCGGCCGACATTGCCAATTCCCGAACTCGGAGGATCTAGTGGCAAGCCTTCTGCAAACGCTCAGCGACTTGATCGGTACGAACTGGAAACACCGCGACGTAAGCAAGCGGTACTCGCGTACCTTTGTGTGCCGCTGTGGCAGTCACGTGTTTTTCGGAAACATGCTGTGTAACAGTTGCCAGGCGCCGCTTGGATATCTGCCCGGAGAAGACGCGCTGCTGCCGCTCGACCCCGGCCCACAGCCAGGCACCTGGACCGCAGGCGGGGAACGGCCGTTGCTGAAGTATTGCGGCAACCGCGACACGCCGGCGCATTGCAACTGGATGCTCACGGCCAGCGAACCGGGGGAACGTTGCATCGCTTGCCGGCTGAACCGGACGATTCCGAACCTCGATCGTGCGGACGATGCCCGCTACTGGGGGCTGCTTGAGGCGGCGAAGCGACGGCTCGTATCACAGTTGCTGGCACTCGGCTTGCCCGTGAAGTCCAAGGTCGACGAGGACGAGGAAGATGGTCTGATGTTTGATTTCCTGCGTTCGCCGGAACAAGGGCCGCGCGTGCTGACCGGGCACGCCGACGGCCTGATTACGGTCAACATCGAGGAGGCGGATTCAGTCCAGCGCGAAAAGATGCGGCTCGAACTGCATGAACCCTATCGCACGCTCCTTGGCCATTTCAGGCACGAGGTCGGCCATTACTATTGGAATCGGCTCGTTCTGAACGGTCCCTGGCTGGAGCCGTTTCGCGCACTTTTCGGGGACGAGCGTGCCGACTATGCGGCGGCATTGAAGGCGAACTATGAGAACGGCCCACCCGCAGACTGGGCCGATCGGTACATCAGTTCCTACGCTTCCACTCATCCCTGGGAAGACTGGGCCGAAACCTGGGCGCACTACCTGCATATGATTGATAGCCTTGGAACGGCGTTCGGCTTTGGGCTCGACGCAGAGGATCTCGAAGCGGTGATCGAACCGTTCGAACGCGACGCCTTGTATGCGCCCGACGATGCCGCCGCTGACGGGTTCCTGTCGCTGCTGAACTCCTGGATCGAGATGACGATGGTGCTCAACGAACTGGCGCGCAGCATGGGCCAGCCGGACTTCTACCCCTTCGTGATGCCGAAGCCCACAGTGGCCAAGCTGCAGTTCGTGCATCTGGTCGTTGAAGACTTCCGTTCGGCGGCGAATACGTCCGGAGGCGGTGGCCCCATCGGGTGATGCCTTCACTCTCGTGTCTTGCCTCGGACCGGCGTCAGCGCAAGGCTGATCTTTCCGGCGTGTGAAGCAGCCAGCGCCGGATCGATCAGAACAGCCGCAGCCCTTTCAGGCTCACGTGGCCGTCCTTCCCGATGATGATGTGATCGTGCACGGCGATCCCCAAAGGTTTCGCCGTTTCGACGATCAGCTTGGTCATGTCGATATCCGCGCGCGACGGCGTCGGATCGCCGGACGGATGATTGTGCACGAGGATGATCGCGGTTGCGGAGAGCTCCAGCGCCCGTTTGACCACTTCGCGCGGATAGACCGGCGTATGGTCGATGGTGCCCTGTTGCTGCACCTCGTCGGCAATCAGCGTGTTGCGCTTGTCCAGGAACAGGATGCGAAACTGCTCCTTGGTCTCATAGGCCATCGCCGCGTGGCAATAGTCGATGACGGCGCTCCAGGACGAGAGAAGCTGCTTCTGGCGAAGCTCGCTCTTCAGGGTGCGGTGACCGATCGTCGAAATCAGCTTGAGGTCGAGTGCGACGGCCTCGCCGATGCCGTCTACTTCCTGCAGCAGCGCAATCGGCGCGCCGAAGACCCCGGCGAGCGTGCCGAAACGGGCAAGCAGCGCTTTCGCGATCGGCTTGGTATCCTTGCGCGGGATCAGCCGGAACAGCAGCATCTCCAGGATTTCGTAGTCGGCAAGCGCCGCATCACCGTTTTCGCGGTAGCGCGCCCTGAGGCGATCGCGATGGCCGTGATAGTGTGCCTCGGGCGCCGGCGCCTTCTTGGCTGCCGGCGCGTTGTCCAGCTGCAGTTGCGGGAAAAACGTCCTCTCGTCCGCCGATGGCGCCATGTCGCCGTCAGGGGAGATCGGACGCTTCGTCATGCAGCGCCAAGCGTGCTGACGCCAGGCTTGAACAGGCCGGCGGGCGACAGCGTGAAGATTTCGCAGCCGTCGGCAGTGACGCCGATCGTGTGTTCGTATTGCGCCGAAAGCGAGCGGTCGCGGGTAACGGCGGTCCAGCCGTCGGAAAGCACCTTCACGTGCGGACGGCCGAGGTTGATCATCGGCTCGATGGTGAAGATCATGCCTTCGCGCAGCTCGGGCCCCTCATTGGCGCGGCCGTAGTGAAGAATATTCGGCGCATCGTGGAAGAGCTTGCCGACGCCATGGCCGCAGAAGTCACGCACGACGGAGCAGCGCTCCGCTTCGGCATAGGCTTGGATCGCCTCGCCGATCGCGCCGGTCCGGGCACCGGGCCGCACGGCGGCAATGCCGCGCATCAGGCTTTCATGGGTGACGTCGAGCAGCCGTTCGGCCGCGCGCTTGATCTCGCCGACCGGATACATGCGGCTCGAATCGCCATGCCAGCCATCGAAGACATAGGTGACGTCGATATTGACGATGTCGCCCTCGCGTAGCGGCTTGTCGTTCGGGATGCCATGGCAGACGACGTGATTGATCGACGTGCAGGATGACTTCGTATAGCCGCGATAATTGAGCGTGGCCGGCAGGGCGCCATTGTCCATGCCGAACTCGAAAACGAAGCGGTCGATCTCGTCGGTGGTGACGCCCGGCTGTACCCGCGAGACGAGCTCGTCCAGACAGCGCGCGGTCACCTGGCAGGCCTTTCGCATGCCCTCAAAGCCTTCCGGTCCGTAGAGCCGGATGACGCCGGTGTTCTTGTAGGGCGCAGACCCTGCCTCGATGTAAGTCACCATTCCAAAGCTTTCAGTTGTTCCAGTGGGATTTCATAGAGCAGCGAGGGCCGCTTCGTCCACTGTCATCAGTCCGGTCGGGCGGATTTGCGTTGGCGAAACCTGACATTTGACGGCATAGGCCTCGACCCCGCGCGCCATGGCACGGTCGAAGGCGCGTGCATAGGCCGGGTCATAGTCACGGCAGATCCTCAAATGGTCGCAGTCTCCACGCTGAACAAGGTAGAGCATGACGGCGCGGTGGCCGGCCTCGACCATGTCGCCGAGCTCGTCGAGATGTTTCGCGCCGCGAGTGGTCGGACTGTCAGGAAATTCGGAGAGGCCGGGTGTGCGGCTGAAATGCACGTTCTTGACCTCAACATAGGCAAGGCCGCGTTCGGGGTCGCTGAGGAGAATGTCGATACGGGAATTGCGACCGTATCGCTGCTCGCGAGCGCTATGCGCATAGGTATGAAGATCGGATACGAGGCCCAGCCGGATGGCCTCCTCCGCAAGCCGGTTGGGCAGGCCGGTGTTGATGCCGACCATGGTCCCGTCTGCTTCGACAATCTCGAGCATGTGGCGGTATTTGCGCGTCGGGCTGTCGTGTTCCGACATCCAGATGCGTGAACCGGGTGTCGTCAGCCCGCGCATCGACCCCGTGTTGGGGCAGGATCCGGTCATGGCCGTGCCATCAGGCAACAGGGCGTCGAAGAGAAAGCGCTTGTAGCGCTGCACAAGGGTTGCGGTCGTCAGCGGAGGATCGAAGATCAAGGCAGGTCCTGCGAATGATTCAGGCGCGAGCGCGTACGTAGGAGCCCGGCGCTTCCTCGAGCGAGTTCAGCGGACCGCCCGGCTTGCGGGGCGCAACGCGTCGCTTGTCGAGTTTCTCGATCCACTGGTGCCAATGCGGCCACCAGGATCCCGGTGTTTCCTTGGCGGCCTTGAACCAATCGTCGAAGTCACCCTTGGGCGCGCCGCCGGTCCAGAACTGATACTTGCCCTTGTCCGGCGGGTTGACGACGCCGGCAATGTGGCCCGAACCCGAAAGAACATAGGTGACCTTGCCGCCGAACGAAGCGCTGCCGAGAAATACAGAGCGTGGCGGTGCGATGTGGTCTTCCTTGGTCGCGAGATTGTAGATCGGGATCTTCACGTCGCCGAGCGATACCTGCTTGCCGGCAAGAACCATCTCGCCCTTCGAAAGCTTGTTATCGAGGTAGCAGTTGCGCAGATAGAAGGAATGGTTGGCGGCCGGCATCCGCGTCGAATCGGAATTCCAGTAGAGCAGGTCGAAGGGCAGGGGCTCCTGGCCCTTGAGGTAGTTGTTGACGAAGTAGGGCCAGATCAGCTCCGAGGCGCGCAGCATGTTGAAGGCGGTCGCCATCTTCGAGCCGTCGAGATAGCCGGTCACGCTCATGTTCTGTTCGATCTGGCTTATCTGGTCCTCGTCGACGAAGACCTTTAGGTCGCCCGCATGGGTGAAATCGACCTGCGTCGTGAACAGTGTCGCCGAGCGGATGCGATCGTCGCCTTCGGCCGCATGCAATGCGAGCGTCGCGGCAAGCAGGGTGCCGCCGACGCAGTAGCCGATGGCGTTGACTTCACGCTCACCCGTGGCCTGCTCGACGATATCGAGCGCAAAGCCGATACCTTCGCGGGCATAGGCTTCCCAGTCCTTGGTCGCGTGCCGTTCGTCCGGGTTCACCCAGGAGATGACGAAGACTGTGTGTCCCTGGTCGACCGCCCATTTGATGAAGGATTTCTGCGGGTTGAGATCGAGCACGTAGAACTTATTGATCCAGGGCGGGCAGATCAGCAGCGGCCGCTTCAGCACGGTTTCCGTCGTCGCCTCATATTGCAGCACCTGGCAAACGTCGCTCTGGGCGATGACCTTCCCCGGCGTCATCGCGATATTTTCGCCGATCGCAAACTTGCTGGTGTCCGTTTGCCGGAGCTTGAGGTCGCCGCGACCGGCGGCGATGTCCTCGGCAAACATCTGCATGCCCTTGACCAGGTTGGCGCCGCTTGAGGCAACCGTCTCCCGGTAGAGCTGCGGATTGGTGGTGACGAAGTTGGTCGGAGACAGCGCGCTAGAAACCTGGCGAACGTAGAAAGCAGCCTTGTGTTTCGTGTGGTCGTCGAGCCCCTCGGCGTCTTCGACCATGCGCTCGGCCCAGTCCGACGTTACAAAATAGGCCTGGCGAATGAAGTCGAAGAACGGGTTCTTCACCCAGTCCTCGTCGGTAAATCTCTTGTCGTTGCGCTGGAGGGCGGCCGGCTCCGCCGTCTCTTCGCCGGACATGCGGTGCAGCGTGCGCGACCAGATCTCGAAGAAGCTGCCCATCAGGTGAGTCTGCGCTTCGAGCGTGCGGCGAGGATCGGAAAGCCAGTACTCCGAGACCTTGGACAGCGTCTTGACCATGTCGGTAACGGGTTCGGCGAAGGTATCGGACTTCTGGCCCGATTCCCGCGGCGCCAGCCAGGCAGAAGCCGCCTTGCCAAGCTGTTCCATGGCGCGGGCGAGGTTGACGGCGAGGCTTTCCGGATCCTTGACGATATAAGGTTCGACGGATTTGGGATCGAAGCCTGCGTAGCCGTCCTTGCCTTCCGCATTCCTCTCTGCTGTCACCCGGCGTCCTCCACAGCATCTTGTTTGTTTTGTATTTTTACATTCTGCCCGAAAATGATTACAAGGGCTAGCGCATCGTCGCGCCATCAAAATAGAGGTCGTCTCCAGTATGCTTGCCGTCGGAAAACAGCGTTCCATTACCTGGGTTGCCGGGATCGTTCTGCTAGGCGCGCTTGCAGGCTGCAACAGCCAGGGGACCAACTTCGAGAACTATCCGTCGGTTTATGGCCAGAAGCCAGCCGCAACGGCGCAGATGACCAACGATGAAGCCGCAAGCATGCAGGCGCGCCTGAGCTCTCTCGGTGCTGCGCGCAAGTCCGGCGCGATCTCCGAAGCCGAGTATCAGCGTCGCCTGAAAGAAATGCGCGCGCTGGCCGAACAGCACGGCGCCGACACGCTGAAAGAGATCCAGAATTAGCGCTTGCCTTTCCGGTGATTTGGACGCAAAGCGTTCAATGGCCGCATGGACGGCCGTTCACCACAGCGCACGGTTTCGCGAAGGCTTGAGCCGCTGGCGGGAGCGTGCGCCAAACGAGGTTTGGAGATGGAAGAGTTTCACAAAGTCCGGCGTTTGCCGCCCTATGTTTTCGAACAGGTCAACCGTTTGAAAGCAAGCGCGCGAGCGGCCGGTGCTGACATCATCGACCTCGGCATGGGCAATCCGGATCTCCCCACACCACAGTCGATTGTCGACAAGCTCTGCGAGGCCGTTCAGGACCCGCGCACGCATCGTTATTCGTCGTCGAAGGGCATTCCCGGGCTGCGTCGTGCCCAGGCCGCCTATTACGCCCGCCGCTTCGGCGTCAAGCTCAATCCGGATACCCAGGTCGTCGCCACCCTTGGCTCCAAGGAAGGCTTCGCCAACATGGCCCAGGCGATCACAGCACCTGGCGACGTGATCCTGTGCCCCAATCCCACCTATCCGATCCACGCCTTCGGCTTCCTGATGGCCGGCGGCGTCATCCGATCGATCTCGGTCGAACCGGACGAAACCTTCTTCGGACCGCTGGAGCGGGCTGTTCGCCACTCGATCCCGAAGCCGCTGGCGCTGATCCTCAACTATCCGTCGAACCCGACGGCGCAGGTCGCGACTCTCGACTTCTACAAGGACGTGATCGCCTTTGCGAAGAAGCACGACATCATCGTGCTGTCGGATCTTGCCTATTCGGAGATCTACTTCAACGACGCGCCGCCGCCGTCGGTTCTCGAAGTTCCGGGCGCGATCGACTGCACGGTCGAGTTCACCTCGATGTCGAAGACCTTCTCGATGCCGGGCTGGCGCATGGGCTTTGCCGTCGGCAACGAGCGGCTGATCGCGGCACTGACGCGGGTGAAATCCTACCTCGATTACGGCGCCTTCACGCCGATCCAGGTGGCGGCGACCCAGGCGCTGAACGGTGACGGCAGCGACATCGCGGAGGTTCGCAACATCTACAAGCGCCGCCGCGACGTGATGGTCGACAGTTTCGGCAAGGCCGGCTTCGAAGTGCCGCCGCCGGCAGCAACGATGTTTGCCTGGGCGAAGATCCCGGAAAAGTTCCGGCATCTGGGCTCGCTCGAGTTCTCGAAGCTTCTCGTCGAGAAGGCGGATGTCGCGGTTGCCCCGGGCATCGGCTTCGGCGAGCAGGGCGACGATTACGTGCGTCTCGCACTCGTGGAGAACGAGCACCGCATCCGCCAGGCGGCGCGCAACATCAAGAAATTCCTGTCGACCGCCGACGAGACGATGCACAACGTCATCTCGCTCAACGCTCATAGGTAAGAAGTCGGGAGGCGTGCTTGACGCGCGCCTCCTTCCACACTGGCCCTGCTGTTCTCGCGGCGCGCCCTCTACATGTTAGGAAATGGCTATGGCAGATGCCCTCAAAATCGGCATTGCGGGCTTGGGTACCGTCGGTGCCTCGCTCGTGCGAATCCTTCAGGATCGTCACGAGATGCTTGCGACAACGTGCGGACGGGCAATCGAGACCACGGCCGTAACGGCGCGCGACCGCAACCGGGACCGCGGCGTTGATCTATCCAAGACCGCCTGGTTCGACGATGCCGTTTCGCTCGCGCGTGACGCCGATATCGACGTCTTCGTCGAGCTGATGGGCGGTGCCGGCGATCCGGCCTATTCGGCCGTCAAGGCTGCCTTGCAGCGCGGCATTCACGTGGTGACCGCCAACAAGGCGCTGCTGGCTGCCCACGGTATCGAGCTTGCCAAGATCGCCGAGGAAAAGGGCGCGCTGCTCAACTACGAAGCGGCCGTTGCCGGCGGCATCCCCGTCATCAAGGCGCTGCGCGAATCCATGACCGGCAACACGATCTCGCGCGTCTACGGGATCATGAACGGCACCTGCAACTACATCCTGACGAAGATGGAGAAGGAAGAACTTTCCTTCGAAGCCTGCCTCAAGGAAGCCCAGCGCCTCGGTTACGCCGAAGCCGATCCGGCCTTCGACATCGAGGGCAACGACACGGCGCACAAGCTGTCGATCCTGACGAGCCTCGCCTTCGGAACGGCGATCGCTGCCGACGACATCTATCTCGAAGGCATCACCAACATCTCGATCGACGATATTCATGCGGCCGCCGATCTCGGCTATCGCATCAAGCTCCTGGGCGTTGCCCAGCGTACCGAAAGCGGCATCGAGCAGCGCGTCCATCCGACGATGGTGCCTTACGATTCCGTCATCGCCCAGGTCGACGGCGTCACCAATGCGGTGGCGATCGAATCCGACATTCTCGGTGAACTTTTGATGGTCGGCCCCGGTGCCGGCGGCAACGCGACCGCCTCTGCCGTTCTCGGCGATATCGCCGATATTGCAAAGAGCCGTCCTGGCGCCCAGCACGTTCCGGCCTTCGGCCGTCCGACCAATTCGCTGCTTCCCTATAAGCGCGCGCAGATCCAGAGCCACGAGGGCGGCTACTTCATCCGCCTGAAGGTGGTCGACCGCACCGGCGTTTTCGCCAGCATCGCCACCCGCATGGCCGACAACGGCATCTCGCTGGAATCGATCATGCAGCATTCTAAGCACCTGATGGAATCGGGCGAGCCGCAGACGATCATCCTCGTGACACACGCGACCTCCGAGCACTCGGTTCGCGACGCGATCAAGGCGATCAAGGGCGAGGGCTATCTCGTCGGCGAGCCGCAGGTCATCCGCATCGAGCGCCCGAAGGCGAACTGAGGGCGGCAAAGACCCGAGACCGCACGGCATGACCGTGCGCGGCGCCGTTTGCCGCCGATAGATTGAAAGCCTCGCCGCGCAAGCATGCCGGCGAGGCTTTTCTTTGGGGCGTTGGCCATCTGCAGCGCGCAAACGCCCGTAAACCGTGGATCTCTGTGTATGCCGCTCCAAAAAACGGTCACGATTTCCAGGGTTATGCGCTAAGAGGAATGTAGGCGCCAAGCGGATGGACGAGCATGGACGAATTGGTGGATCCGGTACAGCGGGCCTTTCTGAATGTCGAACGGTCGGTCAGTGGCCAACGCTGGGTGTCGCGTCTCGACCAGGCGGGCCAGAACCGGGCGCTCGCCATCAGCCAGGTTCACGGCTATTCCGATCTGCTTGGTCGCGTCCTTGCCGGCCGGGGTGTCGTGCTCGACGATGCGGCGAGCTTTCTTGATCCGACCCTTCGCTCGCTGATGCCGGATCCGGACACGCTCACCGATTGCCGCAAGGCCTCGGAACGTCTGGCGACCGCCATCAGCCGCCGCGAAAAGACGGTGATCTTTGGCGACTACGACGTCGACGGTGCCGCGTCCTCGGCGCTGATGGCGCGTTTCCTCCGCCATTTCGGCATCGATGCCGAAATCTATATTCCTGACCGGATCTTCGAGGGCTATGGCCCGAACCCGACGGCGATCGAGCAGCTGATCGACAAGGGCGCCACGCTGATCGTGACCGTCGATTGCGGCTCCACCAGCCACGAGGCGCTTGCTGTCGCAGCAAACCGAGGTGTCGATGTCGTTGTCATCGACCACCATCAGGTCGGCTCGGCGCTGCCGCCGTGCCATGCGCTCGTCAATCCCAACCGGGAGGACGATCTTTCGGGGCAGGGGCATCTTTGTGCCGCCGGTGTCGTCTATCTGGTTCTCGTAAACGCCCTGCGGGTTCTGCGCAAGGCCGGCGATGCCCGCGTCTCCTCCTTCGATCTGTTGGCGCAGCTCGACCTGGTGGCGCTCGCGACCGTCTGTGACGTCGTGCCGCTCAAGGGGCTTAACCGCGCCTATGTCGTCAAGGGACTGATTGCGGCGCGCCACATGGGCAACGTCGGGCTTTCGGCCCTCTTGCGCAAGGCGGCGATCGGCGGCCCGGTCACGCCCTATCATTTGGGTTTTCTCGTGGGCCCGAGGATCAATGCCGGCGGTCGTATCGGCGATGCCGCCCTTGGCAGCCGGCTCCTGGCGATGGAGGACGCCGCGGAGGCGGAAAAGATCGCAGCCCAACTCGATGAACTCAACCGCGAGCGGCAAGCGATGGAAGCCGCCATGCTGGCCGAAGCCGAGGCTGAAGTTCTATCGGAGTACGGCACGGGCGAAGGCGCTTCTGTCATCGTCACCGCGCGCGAAAACTGGCACCCGGGAATCGTCGGGCTGCTTGCCGCCCGCATCAAGGAAAAATTCCGCCGGCCGACCTTTGCCATTGCCTTCGACCCGAACGGACGCGGCACCGGCTCCGGCCGCTCGATCAACGGGTTCGACATGGGTAAGATGGTCCGGGCCGCCGTCGATGGCGGCCTGCTGATCAAGGGCGGCGGCCATGCCATGGCCGCCGGTCTCACGGTCGAGCGTGCGAAACTCGGCAAGCTCCGGCAGTTCTTCGACGAGCGCGCGGAGGCGGCGGTGCGCGATCTCGTTGCCGTCCAGACGCTCAAGGTCGACGGCGCGCTTGCCGCCTCCGGCGCGACGCTGGAGCTCATCGATCTCCTGGAGCAGGCCGGCCCCTACGGCTCGGCCCACCCGCAGCCCGTCTTCGCCTTCCCGCAGCACCGGCTGCGCGACAGCCGACAGGTGGGAGCGAACCACGTCAAGGTGACGCTGGAAGGCCAAGACGGCGGCCGCCTCGACGGCATCGCATTCAGGGCGACGGAAACGCCGCTTGGGGATTTCCTGCTCACCAACCGTGGTTCGTCAATTCACGTGGCGGGGTCCGTATCCGCCGACCTTTGGCAGGGGCAGCGGCGGGTGCAACTGCGCGTCACGGATGCTGCGAAAGCTGTTTGACGGGCCGACGCCGTCGCGGATGTCGGGAAGGTAAAGCCCTTCGCCGAGGGTCACCAATCTGGAAGTCTCCTGTCAGGTCGCCACGATGAGTGTGGCAGCAACGCCTTGCCGTCGCGCCTCCGCTTCCACCATAGCGCTGAAATCGACGGGGCATGTCCTGGGCGCTCGTCGAGGGCGCTGCCGATGACAAGGACCGGCCCGACGGATAGTCGACTGCGGACTGGCAGCGCCGAAACCGTTGGCGCAGAGCGAAACCAGAACGATCCGTCAACACGCACTTTCCAGTGCCGCACGAGTTCCAAACGCTACGAGTGCAGCTGGAACAACGGGCGCGCCCAATAGATTGCCGCCACGACGCAAGCAATAAGCAGCGGCATCCGAAGATCGCGTCCCGTGAGGTGGTGTAGCAGACGGCATTGGTCGCCGTGCTCTCCGGCATGGACCGGGATGATCAGCGCGCCACGGCTGGCAGGCTGATGAGCGGATCATCGCTCATCTG
>NZ_PNFP01000016.1 GCF_002940685.1 Ensifer adhaerens
TTCAGCCGGATCGCCGCCGCAAGACCGGCCGGCCCCGCGCCGACGATCACAACGTCGAACTCCATGCTCTCGCGTTCAACCATCTGCATGCACCTATCAATTGGCGGCTCTACTGAAGCGCGCCGCGCGGAACGCTACGGCCGCCCTCGCCGAGGACCGCTAGAAGTTCGCACGGCGACGCGCCGAAGACGCGGCGTCGTCACCGTGCTGGAGGTTTGGTTCAATGGATCTGGTTCAGGAAGAACTCAGTCCTTCGGTGGCCAGGTCGGGATGCTCCCCCGACCCGACGGAAACCGGACGTTCTTGGAGCGCGTGAATTCGCGCAGGGTTTCGGCGGCATTTTCCCGTCCGAAGCCGCTTCCCTTCTGCCCGCCGAAGGGGGAACCGAGGAAGGCACGGCGCATGTAGTTGTTGACGAAGATCATGCCGGCTTCGAGCCTGGCGGCGATCTTGCCGGCATGGGCCTCGTCGGTCGTGCAGATCGCTGCCGTCAGGCCGTACTCGCTGTCATTGGCGATGCGGATCGCCTCTTCCTCGGTCGAAAACCGCATGATGCTGGCGATCGGACCGAACATCTCCTCGCGCGCCGGGGTCATGTCGGACGTGACATCAGCGAGCACCGTCGGGGCAACCCAGTAGCCGTCCTTCAATCGCTCCTCGGTCGGCAGCCTGCCCTGGGTGACGAGGCGGGCTCCTTCCTTCAGTGCGATATCGAGATAGGACAGCACCTTGTCGCGGTGCTTCGCATCGACCATCGCGCCGATATCGGTCGCCGGATCGAGCCCGTCGCCGACGACGAGCTTCTCGGTCGCCCGCGCGAACCGCTCGAGGAACTGGTCGTGGAGGCTGTCGTGCACGAGAATGCGCGACGTCGACGTGCATGCCTCGCCCTGATTGTAGAACATGCCTTCGAGCGCGACGTCGATCGCGACGTCGAGATCGGCATCGGCAAGCACGATCAGCGCGTTCTTTCCGCCAAGTTCCATCGTGGCATAGGTGAGGTTCTGCGCCGCCGACTGCAGCACGCGCCGGCCGGTCATCGTCGAGCCGGTGAAGGTGATCCGCTCGACCAGCGGATGGGAGGCAAGTGCCGGGCCGGACGCGAGACCTGCAACGGCATTGAGCACGCCCGGCGGCAGGATTTCATTGGCGAGTTCGACAAGCCGCAGCACGGTCAGGGGCGCCTGCTCACCCGGCTTGATGACGACGGTGTTGCCGGCGGCGAGCGCCGGCGCGCACTTCTTGGAAAAGTGGATCGGCGGCCAGTTGAAAGGCAGGATCGCCGCGACCACGCCATAGGGCTCGTAGCTGATGCGCGCCTCGATCGGTCCCTGATCGAGGATCTCGCCGTGGATCGTATCGGCGAGACCGCCGAAATAGTCGAAGCACGCATGGCAGAACGACAGGTCGAAGCGCAAGGCATCGCGTCGCGGCTTGCCCACCTCGCGCGCCTCGATCTCGGCCAGCTCGTCGACGTGCTTGCGGATATGGGCCGCGACCTCTCGCAGGATCTGGCCGCGCTCGCGCGGCGAACGATCACGCCATGCCTGGTAGGCGCCGCGCGCGCTTCTGACCGCCCGGTCGACGTCGCTCTCCGACGCGTTGGTCACGTGCGCAATGGTCGCGCCGGTCGCCGGCTCCTCGACGCTGAACGTGGTGGCGCTGCCGTCATCCAGAAATTCTCCGCCCACGAACAGGCCGGACATCCTGAGCGGTGCCCGCGCCTGATCCTCGACATTCTTAAGCATTGCTACTCCTCCCATGTTGCAATCAACCGCACATGCCGGACCGGATCCCGGTCAGGCTCTCCTCTGTCCGACGGACAATCCCGTTGCCCGCCTGGTTCCACTTGCCCTGACTAGCTCTTGCCCCTCGGCATGGGGCCCGCGGCCTGCGCGGCAAGGCCGCGCCGGGCGGCCGCGGGCACGGCAAGGTCGCTCAACCGTTTCGCCCGATAGGCCGTCGGGGTCATTCCGACCGACTTTCGAAACGCCCGCAGGAAATACTTCTCGTCGTTGTAACCAACGGCAAAGGCGATCTGGCCGATCGGCTCGTCGGTCAGCACCAGCCGCTCGCGCGCATCATCGATGCGCATCTCGCGTATGAGCGCGTTGAAGCTGGTGCCGGTATGCTGTCGTAAAAGCGCGCAGAGGCGGCTGCGGGAAAGCCTGGCATAGGTCGCCGCCTGATCGAGCGTCGGCGAGCGCAGATAGTTCTCCGCAATGAAGTCGGAGATCCGACGCATGTGTCCGCTGTCCCGGCCGATCACCGGCAGCACCGGCGACAACTCGTCGAAACGATCCTCATAGGCCCGGCAGATCCTGCCGAGCATCAGCGTCAACTCGGCGCGAATGATCTCGCCTGTACAGATGCGATCCTCCGAATGCTCCAGGATCATCGCCCGGCAGGCCTCCTCGACGCGCGCCGCCAGGGCTTCGTCGAGGTTGAAGTCGATGTGCCCCTGCCAGGCAAAGGGCGTGAGTTCCGGGGCGATGCGCACCAGTTCCGAGATCGGATAGGAGCGCGTGATCCCCGGCCGGAGGAAGTCGAGATCGAAATAGATCACGACAGACCGCGACGCGCTGCTGAACCGCATCTGGTGCGGGGTCATCGGCGCGATGAAATAGATCGAGCCCGGCTGCGGCCTGTAGGATCTGAGCCCGACGCGTGCCGTCGGCGCTTCGCTCATGAAATAGACGATCTGGAAGTAGTCGTGCTTGTGCGCCGGATAGAGCCTTTGGGTCTTTTCGACCAAGCGTATATGGAACCGGGGTGCATCGGCCCGTTCGAGCGCGTAGGAACGAAAGGGCGCCGAGAGGGTATCGTCCACGCCCTGATCCGGATCGCCGCCCGGCTGCCCGTCTGTCCTCACCATCTCGTCCTCCCCGTTTGCCTCACTGCCGATGCCACCTGCTCAAGTCGCGCTTGCGAGCGTCCCTTTCAATTCGGGAACGGCCTCGAAGAGATCGGCCACGAGACCGTAGTCTGCAACCTGGAAGATCGGTGCCTCGGCGTCCCTGTTGATCGCGACGATCACCTTACTGTCCTTCATGCCTGCCAGGTGCTGGATCGCGCCGGAAATGCCGCAGGCGATATAGAGGTCGGGCGCGACGATCTTGCCGGTCTGGCCGACCTGAAGGTCATTCGACACATAGCCGGCGTCAACCGCCGCACGGCTCGCGCCCAGTGCCGCCCCCAGCGTGTCGGCGAGCGGCGCAAGCACCGTCTCGAAATTGTCGGCCGAGCCCATGCCGCGCCCGCCGGAGACGACGATGCGCGCCGAGGTCAGGTCGGGCCGTTCCGAGACGGCAACCGCATTGGCGACGAATGTCGACAGGCAGGAGCCTGGGACAATGTCGACGGTCTCGATCGGCTTTGCCTCACCCTTGCCGACGGGCCGGAACGCCGACGCCCGGATCGTCAGAACGCGCTTCGGATCCTTCGAGCGCACCGTCTGAACGATGTTGCCGGCATAGATCGGACGGCGAAACAGGTCGGGACTATCGATCGCGATCACATCCGAGATCTGCATGACGTCGAGCAATGCCGCAACGCGTGGCATCACGTTCTTGCCGGTCGATGTGGACGCCGCGACGATGGCGTCGTAGTTGCCCGACCGAGCAACGATCAGGTCGGCGAGCGGCTCGGCAAGCTGGTTGGCAAGGCTTTCCCCTTCGGCGAGCAGGACCTTGGAGACGCCGTCGAGATGGGCGGCAGCCAGGGCCACGTCGTGACACCCCTTGCCCGCGACGAGCACGTGAACGTCGTTGTCGAGGCAAAGCGCGGCACTGACCGCCCTTGCCGTTGCCTCGTCCAGTTGCGCATTGCCGTGTTCGGCCAAGACAAGCACGCTCATGCCAGCACTCCCGCTTCCGTTTTCAGTCGTTCGACAAGTTCCGCCACCGACTTGACCTTGATGCCGGCGGCGCGCGTCGGCGGCTCCTCGAGGCGGACGACCTCCAGGCGCTCCTCGATGACCAGCCCGTAGTCCGAGGCTTGCCTTTCCTCCAGCGGCTTCTTCTTGGCCTTCATGATGTTCGGCAGCGACGCATAGCGCGGCTCGTTCAGGCGCAGATCTGCCGTGACGATCGCCGGCAGGGTGAGCGCGATCGTCTGCGATCCGCCATCGACCTCGCGGATGACGGTGACGCGGTCGCCATCGACGGCAAGCTGCGAGGCGAAGGTCGCCTGCGGCCAGCCGAGTTTTGCCGCCAGCATCTGCCCGGTCTGATTGCAATCGTCGTCGATGGCCTGTTTTCCAAGAAGGATCAAAGCCGGCTGCTCTTCGCCGGCGACGGCGCTGAGGACCTTGGCGACGGCGAGCGGCTCGGTTGTCGCCTCCGTCCTGACGAGGAGGCCGCGGTCGGCCCCCATCGCCAGCGCGGTCCGCAAGGTCTCCGTCGCCTTGTCGGGACCGACCGAAACGACGACCACTTCGGAAGCGATGCCTGCCTCCTTGAGCCGGACCGCTTCCTCGACCGCGATCTCGTCGAACGGGTTCATCGTCATCTTGACGGCGGCAAGGTCGAGACCGCTGCCGTCCGCCCGTAACCTCACCTTCACATTTGGATCGGCAACGCGCTTCACCGCGACCAGTATCTTCATCTTCGTCCTCCCGGGCCCGCCATCTCCTCCGCCACGTCCTAGTTTTCAGGGCCTGCGTATTTGCCGGCGGTTGCCGGGAACATGGTCTTGATGATCTTCATCCGGCTGACATCGACGGTCGCGTCCATGTGCAGGAAGATGGCGGCATCGCGGAACAGCTTCTCGATGCCGAACTCCAGCATTGCGCCGTTGCCGCCATGTAGTTCCAGCGCGTGGGTGGCGACCTTCATGATCTCTTCCGACGCGTAGACCTTGGCCATGTTGCAGAGAACATCCATGTCCGGATGCCCCTCGTCGACGGCCCTCGATGCCCGTTCGATCAGGGCACGCACCGCCTCGATCCGCGTCGCCATGTCGGCGAGCCTGAGCGCCACCGCCTGGTGCTTGATGAGAATACGCCCGCCCTGCACGTAGTTCTGGACGTAGTCGGCCGTGCGTTCGAAACAGGCGACGCCGACGCCGAGGTTCTTGGCCGCCTGGATGATCTTGCCGGCACGGAAATACTGCCCGGCGCTGCCAAGCGCGGTGTTCTGCACAAGCAGGTGATCGGCCGGCACCCGGCAGTCTTCGAACACCAGTTCGCCGTTGTTCATGAAACGGCAGCCCATGGTCTCGTTGCACTTCGTCACCGTCAGGCCGGGCGTGTCGCGCGGCACGAGGAAACTCGAGGTCCCCTGCAACATGCCGACGGAGGAGTCGGTGTTGGCGTAGACGACATAGAGGCTCGCGTCGAAGCCGTTCGAGATGAACTGCTTGCGGCCGTTGATCACCCAGTGTCCGTCCTTGAGCACGGCCTTCGTGTGCATCGCCGCCTCGGGCACGTTGTAGGGTAGCCAGCGATCGGAAGCGCCGCGCGGCTCGGTAAGGCAATGGGCCAGCAGGAACTGCGGGTCCGCCAAGAGGCGCGGGAACCACTTGTCCTGCAGATGCTTCGGCGCGAACTCGCGCAGGAGGATCGAGACCTTCCAGTTCTGCACCAGCTTGTCGGCCAGGCCAGAGTCGCCGCGGGCGATTTCCTCCGAGATGAGCGCGAAAGTCCTGACTTCCGTCTCGCGCTCGAGGTCGACGCCGCCATAGGCTTCCGGCACGCCGAGCGTACGGACGCCGATCGTTTCGGCGCCCTCCAGGATCGAGCGCGGCAGCCGCTCGCCGGGGCTCATGTCCCATTCGCGCTGCCAGTTCGATCGAATGAAGGGCGTCACCGCGTCGTCGACGAAGGCGCGGCAGCTGTCGCGCATCAATCGCTGTTCCTGGGACAGTGAGCCGTCATCGGCGTGGATCATTTCTCGCTCCCTTGGTTGATCTGGCAGGTTCCTCATCCTGCCGACAGATTGGTAGCGCGGCGTCCCGGTGGACATGAGGTTCGAGTGTGCTCTTTTGGTGGACTATCGTCCAATTCGACGTGGATTTTCTGCGCCATATCTGAAGCAACTGAACACCAGGCTGTGTTCGACCGCTCCGCATGCGATCACAGTCTTGCCCGGCGCCGGCAAAAATCGTTGTCCTATCTTCAGGACACTGTGGCCCGATTTCAGCAGCTACCGCGCGTTTGTACCGCTCGTATCTTTTTTGAGCCCGCCCGCTCAGGCGCGGCGAGACGGCTCGGCCACCATCCGACGCCGCACCTGCCGGGGAGGCGACGCGAACCACCCGCGACCTCCGCCAGTTTGCTTTCACCGATCCAGTTGAGGAGAGTGCCTTGATCCGCCGGTTTTCGACTTTCTGCCTCGCCGCGGCGCAGCTTGCCGTTTTCACATCACCGTCCCTGGCAAGCGATCGCCCCGACCTCGTGCTCCGAAACGGGACGATCGTCACCATGGACGACGACCGCGCGATAGCAGAAGCGCTTGCCATTTCCGACGGCCGCATCCTGGCGGTCGGCACCGATGAGGAAATCCAGGCCTTCGTGCAGCCGGGCACAAAAGTTCTGGATCTTGGCGGCCGCACCGTCATTCCCGGCCTTGTCGATACGCATATCCATGCGATCCGTGGCGGCCAGACTTATCCGTTTGAAACCTACTGGCATGACGAAACGAGCCTTGCGAGCGCGCTCGAAGCCCTGAAAACCGCGGCGCGCGATCGCGCAAGCGACCAGTGGGTCGCGGTCGTCGGCTCCTGGCATCCGGACCAGTTCGCCGAGCGTCGCGCGCCTGACGTGGCCGACCTCGACAAGGCCCTGCCGGACACGCCGGCCTATGTGCAATATCTCTATGACTACGCGCTCGTGAACACCAAGGGGATCGAACTGCTTGCTCTCGACAGCACCAAACCGAAACTGCCGCCCGGCGTCCGGATCGAGCGCAACGAAGAGGACCGCGCGACGGGCAAGCTCTTCGGAAATATCGGCTCGTTCAACGTGCTCTTCGGACAACTCAGTGCGATTGGAAAGGAAGAGCGCAAGGCGAACCTGAAGACCTTCTTCTCGCATCTGAACGCGGTCGGGGTCACCGGTTTCATCGACCCTTCCGCCGGACCGGCGGCCGGCTACGAACCGTTCTTCGCGCTCAGGGACGAAGGCGGCCTCACGCTGAGGGCCGGCTACCGCATTCCGGCGGCCCATCCCGGCAACGAAGCCGAATGGTTCCGCGAGATCATGTCGTTCCGTCCCGCCGTCCACGACGACGGCACGCTGAGCTTCCTCGGTCTTGGCGAATCCCTGGTCTTTGCGATGAACGACGGCGTGCAGATGGGGCCGGGGTTCACCCCGCCGAAGGAAGCGCGCGACGAACTGCGGAATGTCGCGCTCTTCGCCGCCGAGCGGCGCATCCCCGTCGAGATCCACGCCTATACCGATGACGCCGCGAGCGCCATCCTCGACGTCTTCGAGGAGGTGCACAAGACGCGTCCGCTCAATGACCTCAGGTGGTCGATCGCCCACCTCAACACCGGATCGGAACGGACACTCGACCGGATGCAGAAGATGGGCCTCGCCTACACCGTCCAGATGGGTCCCTATTTCGAGGGAGCGGCGATCGCTGATGCCAACGGCGCCGACGTGGCAGCCGTTTCGCCGCCGACACGCCTTGCCATCGACAAGGGGCTGCTCGTCGCAGGCGGCACCGATTCCACGCGGATCGGCGTGGCCGGCGTCTGGCAGGCGATTGAGTACCACCTGACCGGGCGCTCGCTCGGGGGCACGGTGCAGAAGGCCGACGACCAGTTGCTGACGCGACAAGAGGCGCTGCGGCTTTATACGCGCAACGCCGCATGGATCGGCTTTGCCGAAGAGGACCGCGGCACGCTTTCGGCAGGCAAGCTCGCCGATCTCGCGGTGCTCGACAAGCCGTACATGACGATGCCCGCCGACGAGATCGACACCATCGGATCGGTGCTGACCCTGCTTGGTGGCAAGGTCGTGCACGACGCCGGTGCCCTCGAGGCGGCAAAGCAATAGCCGGAGTGCCGGGGCAGCCCCGCACCCGTCACAGTCGACCGGGAGAGGTGACATCCTCTCCCTGTTGTGCGCGATCTGAACGCCGCTTCCGGCCAGACAGGAATGAGCGCGGCGCTACGCGACCACCAACTGCGCCGGTCCGGCCACCGTTTCCCCAATCGCCGCCGCGGCGAAGCCATGCTTGCTGAAGAGGTCGAGGACCTCCTGTGCGGCGGACCGGTCACAGGCAACGAGCAGGCCGCCGCTCGTCTGCGGATCGCAAAGCAGCGCCTTGTCGACCGCGCCCATCTCGCGGGCAAAGGCCACGTCCTGCCCGTAGCTTGCCCAGTTTCGCCCCGAAGCGCCGGTGACGAAGCCGGCAGTCGCGAAATCGAAGGCGCCTTCCAGTAGGGGAACGGCGGACCAGTCGATACGGACCTGGCAGCTCGACCCGCGCGCCATCTCGAGCGCGTGGCCGGCAAGCCCGAAACCGGTGACATCGGTCATGGCATGAACGCCGGAATGCCGCGCGAGGTCGGGCCCGGCGGTGTTGAGGCGGGTCGTGCTTGCGATCATCCTGATGTAACCGGCCTCATCGAGCGCGCCCTTTTTCAGCGCCGCCGAGAAGATGCCGACACCGAGCGGCTTGCCGAGGATCAGCACGTCGCCCGCAACGGCGCCGCTGTTGCGCTTGAGGTGGGCAGGGTCGACGAGGCCGAGAGCGACGAGGCCGTAGATCGGCTCGACGGAATCGATCGTATGGCCGCCGGCGATGGGAATTCCGGCCGCCCGACAGGCCGCCGCGCCGCCGTCGAGGATGGCACCGATGGTCGCCGTCGACAGCACGTTGACCGGCATGCCGACGAGCGCCAGCGCAAAGATCGGCGTGCCGCCCATGGCGTAGACGTCGCTGATCGCATTGGTCGCGGCGATCCTGCCGAAATCGTGGGGATCGTCGACGATGGGCATGAAGAAGTCCGTGGTGGCGACCACGGCCTGGTGATCGTTGAGGCGGTAGACCGCCGCATCGTCGGACGTTTCGATGCCGACGAGGAGTTCCGGCGGAACCGGCAGTTGCACGCGTCCACGCAAGATTTCCTGAAGCACGCCCGGCGCGATCTTGCAGCCGCAGCCACCACCATGGGCAAGTGAGGTCAGGCGAGGCTCGGCGGAGGCGGATATGCTGCTCACGGTTCGAACTCCCTCGATGCAATGGTGCCGATGGCGGCCAGGTGGAGGATCGCGATCATGCCGCATCGTTTCCGGCAAGGCCATGACTTTTCGTGACAAATGCCGATCAAATCGGCCTTGACACGCCGGCCCTGAGGCTCGACCATTCGCATCAAGACCGATACGCATGGAAGAGGACCTCCAATGAACATCGATCTTTCCCGCCGCAGCTTCCTGAGGCTCGCCGGCGCAGGTGCTGCGGCAACCACGCTCGGGGCCATGGGCTTCGGGGCGGCCGAGGCGGCAACTGCCGCCCATGTGCGCGCCTTCAAGCTCACAAGCACCACCGAGACCCGCAACGTCTGCACCTACTGTTCGGTCGCCTGCGGCATCCTGATGTATTCCAGGGGTGACCTTGCCGCCGGCGAAAAGGCGGAGCTCATCCACATCGAGGGTGATGCCGATCATCCGACCAACCGCGGGACGCTCTGTCCCAAGGGCGCGGCGCTCAAGGACTTCGTGAAGTCCGAGACCCGCGCCACCAAGCCGCGCCACCGCGCTCCGGGCGCAGACACGTGGCAGGACATTTCCTGGGAAGACGCCTTCGACAAGATCGCCCGGGCGATCAAGGACGACCGCGACAAGAACTTCATCGAGAAGAACGCGGCCGGCGTCACGGTCAACCGCTGGACGACGATGGGGTTCCTTGCGGCCTCGGGCGGCACCAACGAGACGGGGTGGCTGACCTACAAGACCGTCCGGTCCCTGGGAGTCCTCGGCTTCGACAACCAGGCACGCGTCTGACACGGCCCCACGGTAGCCAGTTTGGCTCCAACATTTGGCCGCGGCGCAATGACGAACGCCTGGACCGACATCAAGAACACCGACCTCGTCATCGTCATGGGTGGCAATGCGGCGGAAGCCCACCCCTGCGGCTTCAAGTGGGTGACGGAAGCCAAGCACCATCGCGGCGCCCGGCTGATCGTCGTCGATCCGCGCTTCAACCGCACGGCATCGGTCGCCGATGTCTATGCCCCGATCCGTCCCGGCTCCGACATCGCCTTTCTGATGGGCGCGATCCGCTACTGCATCGAGAACGACAAGGTGCAGTGGGACTACGTCAAGAACTACACCAACGCCACCTATCTGGTGAACCCGGAGTTCGGCTGGGCCGATGGTCTCTTTAACGGCTATGATGAGGAGAAACGCGACTACGACCGCACCGCCTGGGAATACCAGCTGAACGAGGACGGGACGGTCAAGACCGATCCGACGCTCACCGACCCGCGCTGTGTCTGGAACCTCCTGAAAGAGCATGTCGCGGCCTACACGCCGGAGTTCGTGGAAAACATCTGCGGCACGCCGAGGGATCGCTACCTGAAGATCTGCGAGATGATCGGCGCGACCTCGGCCCGCGACAAGGTGATGACCTCGCTCTATGCGCTCGGCTGGACTCAGCATTCCAAGGGCGCCCAGAACATCCGCGGCATGGCGATGCTGCAGCTCATCCTCGGCAATGTCGGCCTGCCGGGCGGCGGGGTGAACGCGCTTCGCGGCCACTCCAACATTCAAGGGTTGACCGACATCGGCCTGCTTTCCAACTCCCTGCCGGGTTACATGAACCTGGCGACCGAAAAGGAGACGGACTACGCGACCTACATGTCGACGCGCGGCAACAAGCCGCTCGTTCCGGGCCAGACGAGCTACTGGCAGAACACCCCGAAATTCATGGTCAGCTTCCTGAAGGCCATGTGGGGCAGCGCTGCGACCAAGGAGAACGACTGGGGCTTCGACTGGCTGCCCAAGCTCGATGTGCCCTACTACGACATCCTCAGGATGTTCGACATGATGAGCCGCGGCGAGGTGAACCTCTACTTCTGCCAGGGCTTCAACCCGCTTCTGTCCTTCCCGAACAGAGCGAAGGTGACCGAGGGTCTGTCGAAGCTGAAGCTGCTCGTCACCATCGACCCGCTGCAGACCGAGACGGCGCATTTCTGGGAAAACCACGGCATCTACAACGAGGTGGACTCGGCCAAGATCATGACCGAGGTGTTGCAGCTTCCTGCGACGTGTTTTGCCGAGGACGAGGGCGCCACCGTCAATTCCGGCCGCTGGCTGCAATGGCACTGGCCCGGCGCGACACCGCCGGGTGACGCCAAGCACGACACCTGGATCCTCGCCAACATCTTCCTGCGGGTGCGTGAACTCTACCGCAAGGAAGGCGGGGTTTGCCCCGATCCGATCCTGAACCTTGCCTGGGATTACAAGGATCCCTACGAGCCCGAGCCTGCCGAGCTTGCCCAGGAGATGAACGGACGGGCGCTGCAAACGCTCTACGATCCGACCGATCCGACGAAGGTGCTGGTAGAAGCGGGCAAGCTTCTGCCGAACTTCGGTGTGATGCGTGACGACGGCTCCACCATGGCGGGCTGCTGGATCTATGCCGGCTCCTGGACGGAGGACGGCAACATGATGGCCCGGCGCGACAACAGCGATCCGGGCGAGATCGGCACCTATCTCAACTGGACCTTCGCCTGGCCGGCAAACCGCCGCATCCTCTACAATCGTGCCTCCTGCGATCTTGAGGGCAAGCCCTGGGATCCGGCACGCAAACTGATCGAATGGAACGGCGAGCGGTGGGCAGGCTTCGACGTGCCCGACATCGCGGTGACGGCAAAGCCCGAGACGGTGATGCCGTTCATCATGACGCCGGAAGGCACCGCCCGCCTGTTTGCCCGCAAGCTGATGCGGGACGGGCCTTTCCCCATCCATATGGAACCGTTCGAAAGCCCGGTCGAAAATCCGTTCAACGCCAAGCTTCGCGGCAATCCGGTCGCCCGCATCTTCCCCCACGACCTTGAGCAGTTGGGCACGAGCGGCGATTTCCCGTTCGTTGCCACCTCCTATCGCCTGACCGAGCATTTCCACTTCTGGACCAAGCACAGCCGCGTCAATGCCGTCCTGCAGCCGGAATTTTTCGTGGAGATCAGCGAGGAGCTGGCGGCCGAACGGGGCATTACGAAAGGTGGAAGGGTGCGCGTGTGGAGCGCGCGCGGCGAGGTCTGGGCGAAGGCGGTGGTGACGAAGCGCATTCGGCCGCTGATCTGCAACGGCAAGCCGGTGCATGTGGTCGGCATTCCCTTGCACTGGGGCTTCATGGGGGCGGCCCGCAAGGGCTTCGGGCCGAACAGTCTGACGCCCTTCGTCGGCGACGCCAATATCGACACGCCGGAATTCAAGGCCTTCCTGGTGAACATCGAACCGGCGGCGGAAGAAGGAGCCTCGGCATGAGCGAACGCGCACCGGAACCGGTAACGGCCGCCGCCAACCCGCCGCTGCAGCCTCTGGCGTCGAACCTGTTGCCGAGCGACGTCATCAGGGTGTCGGCAACGAGCGACGTACCGGCGCCCGAAAGAGAACTCACCCCGGTCGCCAAGCTGATCGACGTTTCGAAATGCATCGGCTGCAAGGCCTGCCAGTCCGCCTGCATCGAATGGAACGACACCCATCCGGACCTGGAGGAGAATGTCGGCGTCTACGAGAACCCGCACGACCTGACGCCTGACATGTTCACGCTGATGCGGTTCACGGAATACGAGAACCCCGTCACCAACGAGTTCGAATGGCTGATCCGCAAGGACGGCTGCATGCACTGTGCCGATCCCGGCTGTCTGAAGGCCTGCCCGGCGCCGGGCGCCATCGTGCAATACTCTAACGGCATCGTCGATTTCATCTCCGACAACTGCATCGGCTGCGGCTATTGCGTGGCCGGCTGTCCCTTCAACATTCCGCGCATCTCCAAGACCGCGCATGTGTCGAAGAAATGCACGCTCTGCTCCGACCGTGTGGCCGTCGGCCAGGGACCGGCCTGCGCCAAGGCCTGCCCCACCAAGGCGATCTCCTTTGGCACGAAGGAAGACATGGTCACGCTCGCCAACGAGCGGGTCGAGGACCTGAAATCGCGCGGCTACGACCATGCCGGCCTCTATGATCCGCAGGGCGTCGGCGGCACGCACGTCATGTACGTGCTGCACCATGCCGATCAGCCGTCGCTCTATTCCGGCCTGCCGGACGATCCGCGGATCTCGCCGGTGGTAAGGGGCTGGAAGGGGCCGGCCAAGACCGTGGGTCTCGCCGTCGCCGGACTTGCAGCCGCCGGCGCCGTGCTCCACGGCATCTTTGCCCGGCCCAACGAGGTGACCGCCCACGAGGAGGGAGAAGCGGAGGAACTCGTCACGCATCGTAACCACGCGCCGCAGGGCGACAGGGAGGCATGATGGCTGACAAACGCATCTACTCCGCGCCCGGCGACAGGATCGAGACGAAGCACCCGGTCACCGTCAATCGATACCGCGGCTACACACGGGTGAACCATTGGGTCACGGCCGCCTGCATGATCGTGCTTCTGATCTCCGGCCTTTCCTTCTTCCACCCCTCGCTGTTCTTTCTGACCGGTCTCTTCGGCGGCGGCCAGATGACGCGGTGGCTGCATCCGATCGTCGGCGTCGTTCTGGTGGCAAGCTTCCTTCTGCTTTTCGCGCAAATGTGGAAGCTCAACCTGCCGCGGCGCGAGGACGTGGAGTGGAGCCGCAAGATCGGTGACCTGCTGCAGGGCAACGAGGAAAACCTGCCGGAACTCGGCAAATACAATGCCGGCCAGAAGGTGGTTTTTTGGGGCATGTCCGGGCTGATCGTCGTCCTTGTCACGACCGGCATCATGATCTGGGAACAGTATTTCCCCGACCTCGTTTCCATTCCGGTGCGTCGCATCGCCGTCGCCGTGCATGCGCTTGCGGCACTTTTCACGATCCTGATTTTCATCGTCCATGTCTACGCGGCGATCTGGACGCGCGGCACGATTAGAGCCATGACGCGCGGCACCGTCACCGGCGGCTGGGCATTTCGCCACCATCGCAAATGGTTGCGCGAACTGGCTGGACGCCAGGGCTCCGACCCGTCAAAATGAGCGTCTCCTACAGCGCCGCGCGTCCTGTCAGGCGCGCAAAGGTCGCTGTAGCACCGTGAATGCTGCTTGATCCGGCCTTGCGGCCGGATTGCCGGAGATGCGATGGCAGAAGACGTTCAACCCGATCCCTCCCTCATCGGCGGCGTGCCGACACCGCCCCTTACTCTCCTGCCCGAGCCAGTCAAACTGTTCCAGACGCGCGCGCGCCGCTTCGCGTTTCTTGCCGAAAGCAATGCGCTCGCGCCTTATCTCACCTTCCTCTCAGCCCTTTCCAAACTGCAGGCGCGGCTTGCGGCAACCCTTCCGCCCGTCTCCCCACCCTCTTCGGCGCGCATCGTCGAGGCAATGCGCGCCGCAATGCCACCGATCGACCGGACTGCATTTGCCGGCGATCCCGAGCTTGCCGCAACGCTCGGCGCGCTGCTCGACGGTGCCGTCGAGATCGCGATGCCCGAACCCGCCCGCCTGGCGCTTGATGCGGTGCGGGCGGCAAGCGTCGATGATCGGCGCTGGCTGCTTGCAAATATTCTCTCCGATCAGATTCCCGACGACAGCGCCGCACCCCATCTCTTCGTCGCAGCCGCGGTGCAGGTGCACATGGCGCGGCTCGCCGCGGCGCTCGATGCGGAAGCGCTCGTCCCTGTCGCGCTCGGCGTCTGTCCCGCTTGCGGCGGCCGGCCGGCCACCTCGTCCGTGATGGGCGCGCAGGGCGTCGAGAACGTCCGCTATGCCGCCTGCGCCTGCTGCGGCACGCAATGGAACGAAGTGCGGGTAAAGTGCCTCTGTTGCGGCTCGACCAAGGGCATCAGCTACCGCTCGGTCGAGACATCGGAGGCGACGGTGAAAGCCGAGACCTGCCGGGAATGCCACGCCTGGGTCAAGATCTTCTACCAGGTGAAGAACCCGAGCCTGGATCCGATCGCCGATGACGTCGGCAGCCTCGGCCTCGATATCCTGATGAAGGAAACCGAGTTCCGCCGCGGCGGCTTCAACCCCTATCTCGTGGGCTATTGATGCCGGATTTTCGCGTGCTTCCCTCGGTCGACCAGATGCTGACCTCGCCAGAGGGGCTGCTGCTGACTGAAGAATATGGCCGCCTTGCCGTCGTCACCGCCGTGCGCGCCGGGCTCGAGATTGCGCGAGCAAAAATCCGTGCGGGCGAGGATGGGGCAGCGCTCGCGACCGAGCTGCCACGCCGTGTTGCCGAGGACCTGGCGGCTGCCGCCCGCTCCGCTCTTCGACCGCTCTTGAACCTCACGGGCACGGTGCTGCACACCAATCTCGGCCGTGCCATTCTGGCCGAGGAAGCCGTCAGCGCCGCAACCGCCGCTATGGCCAACCCGCTGGCGCTGGAGTTCGACCTTTCGGGCGGCGGGCGGGGTCAGCGCGACGACCATCTGCGCGGCCTGCTCTGCGAACTGACCGGCTCCGAAGATGCCACCATCGTCAACAACAACGCCGCCGCGGTCCTGATCGCACTCAACACGCTCAGCGAAGGCCGCGAGGCGATCGTCTCGCGGGGCGAGTTGATCGAAATCGGCGGCGCCTTCCGCATGCCCGATATCATGGCCCGCGCCGGCGCAAAACTGGTGGAAGTGGGCACCACCAACCGCACCCACCCGCGCGACTACGAAGGCGCGATCGGGCCGGAAACCGGCGTCATCCTCAAGGTCCACACGTCCAATTACCGGATCGAGGGTTTTACCGCCGAAGTGCCGGCGCCGAGGCTGGCCGAGATTGCGCGCAAGGGCGGTGTCCCGCTTCTCAACGACCTCGGCTCCGGTTCGCTGGTCGATCTCTCCACCTTCGGGCTGCGGCGTGAACCGACCGTCGCGGAAGCGGTCGCCGAAGGTGCTGATCTCGTCACCTTCTCCGGCGACAAGCTGCTCGGCGGCCCGCAGGCGGGCTTTATCGTCGGGAAGCGCGACCTGATCGCTGCCATCAACCGCAATCCGCTAAAACGCGCCGTCCGCCTCGACAAGATCCGCATCGCCGCGCTGGAGGCGACGCTGAGACTTTATCGCGATCCCGACCGGCTTGGGGAACGCCTGCCAACATTGCGTTTCCTCACCCGGCCGCAGGCCGAAATCGCCGCGCAAGCGACCCGGCTTGCGCCGGCAATCGATGCGCTGCTCCAACCGCACGGCTACTCGGCGGCGCGCTGCGCTTGCCAGAGCCAGGTCGGCTCCGGCGCCTTGCCGGTCGATACCGTCCCGAGCGCCGGCCTCAGGTTGACAGGCAGTGGCGGCGATGCGCCGGAACGGCTTTCGGCACGGCTCCGCGGCCTTCCTTTGCCGGTGATCGGCTACATCCGCGATGGCGCGCTGATCCTCGATCTACGCTGCCTTCAGAGCGATCAGATACTGATCGAGGCCCTGGCGGCGCTATGATCGTCGGAACCGCAGGGCATATCGACCACGGCAAGACGGCGCTCGTGAAAGCGCTCACCGGCACCGATGCCGATCGCCTTGCCGAAGAGAAGGCCCGCGGCATCACCATCGACCTTGGCTTTGCCTATGCCGACCTCGGCGGCGGCACGGTCACCGGCTTCGTCGACGTGCCGGGTCACGAGCGGCTGATCCACACCATGCTTGCCGGCGCCGGCGGCATCGATTTCGCGCTGCTCGTTGTCGCCGCCGACGATGGCGTCATGCCGCAGACGCGCGAGCATCTCGCCATCCTCGACCTGCTGGGCAGCGAACGGGGCATCGTCGCGCTCACCAAGGCCGATCTCGCCGGACCGGAGCGACGCGCGGAAGTGAAAACGGAGATCCGCGCGGCGCTTTCCGGCACCGGGCTTGCGGGTGCGCCCATCATTGCCGTCTCCGCATTGACCGGCGAAGGTATCGACACTCTCAGCGCGGCACTTGCCGCCGCCGAAGCGGAAACCGCAGCGCGCAACGACACCGGCCTGCTGCGCTTTGCCGTCGACCGCAGTTTTACGCTTTCAGGCGCCGGCACCGTGGTGACAGGCATGGTCCTTGGCGGCCGCGTGACGCTCGACGATACCGTCACCGTCAGTCCGTCCGGCCTTGTGGCCCGCGTGCGCGGCATCCATGCGCAGAACCGGAAGGCAGCTGAAGGGCTTGCCGGCCAGCGCTGCGCGCTGAACCTTGCCGGCGAGCGCGTGACGAAGGACGCAATCCGGCGCGGCGACGTCATCCTGGCCCCACCGCTGCACGCCCCGACCGACCGGATCGATGCGACGCTCCATGTGCTCGCTTCGGAAGCCAAGCCGATCGGCACCTGGTTTCCCGTGCGGCTGCACAGCCATGCGACAGAAGTCGGGGCGCGGATCGTGCCCCTTGCCGGCCCGCTCGATGCCGGAACAGAAGGTCTGGTGCAACTGGTTCTCGATCGCCCCATTGCCGCGACGATCGGCGACCGCTTCATCCTGCGCGACACCTCGGCCAGCCGGACGATCGGCGGCGGCCGTTTTCTCGACCTGCGTCCGCCGGCGCGAAAGCGCGGCACACCGGAGCGGCTGAATGTCCTCGCCGCATCGGACAACCAGGACCCGGCGGCGGCGCTGGCGGCTCTGATCGAGCTTGCCCCGATCGAACTTTCGGCCTTCCTGCGCGACCGCGGCCTCGGCGAACAGACACTGCCCCGCCTGCTCACGGACGCCGGGGCCGAGGTCGTCGGCGACCACGCATTCTCTTCCGCGGCCCTTCACCGATTGCGGGCGAGCCTGACCGACACACTCTCAGCGTTCCACGCCGAGAACCCCGACCTGGCCGGCATCGGCCGCGAGAAGCTCCGGCTTTCGCTGAAGCCGCGCCTGGCAAAGCCTACGTTCCTGACATTCCTCAAGGCCGAAGCAGCGGCGGGCCGTATCGTGCTCGACGGCGCTTTCCTGCGGCTGCCGGGCCACGTGGTCCGGCTGACGCCTGCCGACGAAAGCCTCTGGCAACGCATTCATCCGCAGCTCATTGGCGAGAGCCGCTTCCGGCCGCCGCGGGTGCGCGATCTTGTGCCTCTGCTTGGCGCCGACGAGCGCGACGTGCGGCGGGTCTTGAAGCTCGCCCAGAAACTCGGGCAGGTTCACGAGATCGCGCACGATCACTTCTTCGCCCGCACGGTCGTGGAGGAAATGGCAGATATCGTGCTCGACGTCGCAGCGGAGACGGACGATGGCTGGTTCACCGCACCCGCCTTCCGCGACCGGGTGCACAACGGCCGCAAGGTCGCGATCGAGATCCTCGACTTCTTCGATCGGCTCGGCCTGACCTTGCGCCGGGGAGACTTGCGTCGCATAAATCCCCATCGCAGCGACCTGTTTTCACGCTGAGGAAGGGAATCGTCTCCGGTGGGACGGCCGGACTTCAAATCCGGTTGGGGCAGCGAGCCTGTCCCGGGTGGGTTCGACCCCCACTCCCCTCCGCCAGTGCTCGCGCATCGGGGCTGCGCCTGCAATGTACGCAAAGCCGAGACACAACTAAGCGATGTTATGCGCGAGATACCCCATTGGGCGGGCGTTCGCTCCTCGCAACTGTCGCCCGATAAAGGATGCAGAGATCGATACGGCGATCGATCTCCAGTTTGAGAAAAATACGTCGCAGATGCGCGGAAACTGTCCAATGGCTGATGCCGAGAGCAAGGCCGATCTCCTTGTTCGCCATGCCGCTTGCAACCAGACGGGCGATCTCCTGCTCCCGTGGGGACAGATATGAGCAGCGATCGCGAAACAGAGAAGGCGGCGTGGCCAGGTCCGGCGGCAAGCTCGGGCTCCTGCTCGCCAGCGGCAGGGAGGATGCAAACGATGTTCTTTCCTCCGGTACTGATGCCGATGATATCCGTGCCATTCGGCCCTCCCAAACGAATGAAATAACTCTACGCTTTTTGCCGGATTTCGACCCCGGTCACGATCCTCTCAGGTGTAGTTGATGCCGCCGAGGATGGACTTGCCCCGGCCTCGCGCCGGTTCGAACGTAACCACGTTCCCGCCATTCAACTTGGGATTCTGCCGAAGCCCCACGGACTCCGCACTTGTCAGCCAGTCGTCGCAGGCGTCCACGATCGCCTCAAGCAGGGACTCGAAATCGATGCGCACGGTCGTCAGCAGGTAATCTTCCGACAGCCAGCGCAAGATCTCGCGGCCGGTGACGGCCATGCGGCTGCGCTGCGAGGTGACCGGAATCTCGCGCAGATACCGCTTCGAGATCTCCTCGAGCACATCCCAGGCATTGTCGGCGCCGAACAGGTTGATGACGTCGTCGGAGCCCAGGATGTCGAAGGCCTCCTGCAGGAGAACCATGACTTCGCTGCGCAGCACGGCGACATGGCCGTAGGACACCTGCTTGAGATTGTGCCGAAGGTCGAGTCCGGACCGTCGAACGACGGCCATGCTGCCGAAGGTCTCGCGGATGCCGTCGGGACGCAGGACTTCAGACACGCGCTTGTCCTCGAAGAAGCGCGAAACGTGCTGGCAGAAATTGCTCAGAAGTGCATGGAACGCGATGTTCGGCTCGGCACCGGACGGCGGCGCCACCTCCGTGTAGCCGAAGACCTTGCGGTAGGCCGAACGCCGCTCCCTCTGCGTATACCGCAGCACGCGCTTGCGATCGTACTGGTAAAGCGAGAGCGCACCCCTGCCGTCGGAAAGGCGGATCTCGCCGGACTGGAACAGTTGCTGCAGCTTCAGGATCGACCGGAACACGCCGGCGCGCTCATGCTGGTAAATGTAGTAGAGATCGCCGACGGCCGTCAGCCGCTCGCGGCTGATCTGGTCGTCATAGGCGGGAACCAGCGGCGCCGGACGGACCTCGTTCAAGGTGGACGCCACCTGTTCGCCAAGACCGATCATGCGGCCGAGACCGCCGTCGGTACCCGGTTGGCCGGGCGCCCGCTTCAACGTCTCGTAGATCGCCTCCTCGGCCTCCGTGATGTACTGGTTGATCAGTTCGGCCTGCGCCGGCGTTTTGGCCAGTTCGTCCCGGGCATCGCGGACCATTTGCGAACGCAGTCGCTGCAGCCGCCCCAGCAGATCGTTGAGACCGCCCAGATTCGTAAGTTCGGTTGCCATCTCGCGTCCTCCTAAGCCTTTTCAATGGTCAAGGCCGCAGCCATCGCATCGGCAGCATTGAGCGCTTTGTCCAGCAGGTACTTCAGTTCGACCAGCTGCCGTATCGGCCCGGGCAGCCGAACCGAGAAGCTCAGGCTGCCCGCACCGGAGACGAATTGCTCAGCCGCCTGCCTGAGGGAACGAAGCTCGCAGCGGAGAATCTTGAGGTCGCCGGCGTGCAGGTTGGCAGCCTTGTTTTCCGGGCGCGAGAACGGTTCGGCGACCGCGCGCACCCATCCGAGGAACTGCCCGAGAGACAGGCCGCCGAACGTCTCGGGTGATCCTTCCTGCGCCGGAACGAGCACCAGATCCTGCTCGATCGGGTCGGTGCCGGTGCGTTCGAGTTGATCTTCGAGCGCAACAGCGGCGCTGAGCGTCGCCGTCAGTGCCAGCTCGAGCCGGGCCGAGTTGACACCACGCTGGGCGCCCTCCTGAACCGAAACGATCCGGCGGCCGATCGAGCAGAGAAGACCGAAGACGGCCCGCAGTTCGGCGGCGACCTCCTCCTCCCGGACCGCCGAAACCGGCGCCGCAAGGTCGTTTTCGATGACCTGGACGAGTTCCCTGATGAGCTCGCGCACGTCGTCGCTCGTAAAACATCTCCGCCAGTTCGCAACCGTATGAATCTCGCCGAGCTCCAGATATTCAAGGATTGTCCTGATCACCCGGCGAAACTGATATTTGGCCCGCGCCCGGTTGATCCCGAGCGGATCGCGCGCGGTCTCCACCAGGGCGTCGAGTTCGTCCTTGATCCGCCGGCGCATAGACGCAGGGTCGAAAAGCCCGCGAACCGTTTCGAAACGGTTCATCGCCGGCAACCGCGCGATCGTCGCATTCAGCGCGTTCGCGTCCGTGCGCAGAATCTCGGAATTGACCAACGCCTCGCCTCTCAGCAGCTGCGACGGATCTGCCGTGCTGCGGAGCTCCGGCGCGGCATCGGTCCGGTAATAGACGCGGAAACCATCACGCTCCTTCCAGGCGAAGTTGCGCATCAGGCCGTCGATCAGCCGGCTGCGCGTCAACTCCAGCTTGCCCTCGCTGCCGAACTGGACGCCTTCATGCGGCAGCCCCATCACATCGAGGGTCGCCATCATCTGATCGCTGACGGTTTCGAAGCGGCCGCTCGCACGGCTGGTCTCCATCGGCCGGGCGGAGCCCGCCTGGAAACTTGCCATCATCACCGCCAGATCACGAATGGCCTCGGCAGCGGGCTGCTCATTCGCCGGGTGGATGACCGGACGAGCCATGCTGGTCAGGGTAGGGGTAAGGTCGATGACGGTAGCCATCAGATTGTCTGTCAACTCGGAAAGTTCGTCGAGCAACTCATCCAGGCCCTCGACAGTATGGCGGTCGTCCTCGACCTCGCGCATCGACGTGCTCTCATCGATCTTGAGGCTTGCCAGATCGGCGGACCCATAGACCCGGATGTCAGACAGGATGACCCGGGATCGGAGCATGTGGATCAGAGCCAAGACGCTCTGGAGCGCACTGCTGGCGCGCTCATCCGCGACCGCCTTCTCAGCCCTTTCTTCAAGGATAAGGGCTTTCGGCACGCTCTCTGCCAAATGTTCAAGGGAAATCGTCAGGTCCTTGTGGTCGACCCGCTCCGTTACGCCGTCAAGAAAGGCATGGAGTCGACCCAGGCACTCTCCCAGCGCCTTCAAAGGCCGACCGAGTGCATGGAAAACGTTCTCCAGCTCGTAACTCGCGTTCTCGATTGACTTCTTTTCGATCCCGGCCATTGCGGTCACCTCCCCAACGTCTCGTAGAAGTTGCGATGGATGATCTCCGGCGCGGCTTTCTTGCGGATCAGCGCGATGCGCGCTGCTGCAATCAAGAAACGTTCCGGAAGTACGCCTGTATCGGTGCCTGTCTCGAGCCGCGCGGCGGCTTCTCGCACGAGCGCTGCGTGCTTGGGCTGAAAGCGTACCACGTCAGCGAGCGCCCGTCCTCCATATTCCTTGAAGCTCGTGAAGCACATCGCGTCGAGCGCAGCGTCTATCTGCTGCGGCAACTTCGCACGCACCCAGTCCGGCACCTGCCTCCAGACGGAGGCGGGGTAGAGCATGTCCCAGGACCGGCGGAACGCCTGTGCATCCTCGCCGAACCCCATCCGCTCCAGGAGACGGATGTTGAGCGGCACCCTGATGATCGGCGTCGGGTGCACGGCCTCGTCGGAATAGGCGGCGGTCTGCTGGCGGGAGCGTCCGACGACATCCATGAGCGAGCCGACATAGGCAGGCCCAATCAGGAGCACGCCGGCGAGATCGGCATAGGCCTCCTTGTGCCACCGCGCCCAGACCTCCGCGTTGCGCTCCGGCAGCTTGTGCTGGTCGAAGGCAAGCTTGATGCGATGCGGCATGATCTCCCAAAGCTCAAGGTCGTTCTGCAGATTGTGCGCGACCTCATGCGGCACAGCTCCCAGCGACCAGGGGTTGACCAGCCGATGAAACGGTACCTTGACCAGCGGAAACGGATTTTGCCGCTGGCCGAGCTTGGACAATTTCACGCCACGCCGATAGGTCGCCGGGCCGAACCCCGCTTCCATATAGGCAAACGGAACCGGAGACGGGATCGACCGCGCCCGCCCAAGGCCGAGATAGACCGCCTGGTAACAATCGAGCGCGATCCGGTCGATCCCGCGAAGCCAATGGCCGAAGGGGCCGATGCGCTGGCCAAAGAGGTTGAGGTAGAACTCCCAGATCTTCTCCGTCTCGCTGGCGAGCGCCTGGTTGCGCTCCTTCAGTTGCAAGAGCAGGGCGCGGCCGGAATCGCCGGCCTTCGCGATGTTGCCGGCGAGCGTCGCCAGCCGCCTGTCCTCGACCATCTGCCGCTTGCGTGCCTCCTCGATGAGGCGGTTTACCGCCTGGATGTGAGACCGGCTGGGCGATTCAGGCCCGGAACCGAACTCGTCCTCGCGGAAGGCTCGAAGGCCCGTCACGTAGCGTCTGGCATTGACCGCCGTGCGCACGGCAAAGAACGGCAAGGCGTTGCCGCTGGTGGCCGCCGCCGCGCCGGGTCGGCTCTTCACCTTCGTCGCTACCGGTATCGTCGCCACGACGTTCATCGCCATATCTCCGGGTCCGAGAACAACTCGTCGCTTTCTTTCGACGGGACGGCCCTCACCGCGAAGCTGGCGGCGATGATGGCAAGTTTTGCCATGGCCGGCAGGTGGGGCGCGAGCGCCGCGTTCACCACGTCGGCCAGCATCGGGACGGCACGATCATCGATGATGTTGAGGCGCCGCGCCGCATCGGCAACCGCCGCCGACGTCATTGCATTGATACCGGCATCTGCGACGTCACCGGCATTCGGATCCGAGAACAGACGCGTGAATTCCGCCACGAAGCGGTCGCTGGCAAGCCCGACAAAACGGGCGCGGACCTGAGCGATCTCGGAGGGCAGCAGTGTCGGATTGCGCCGAGCGATCGCCTGGTCCGTCAGCAAATTGCCGGTGGCGGCCCGGGCAAAGGCGACCCTGGCAAGGCCGGCAAGTCGCTGCCGCGCCTGTTGCGCGCTGTACCTCGCCTGCTTGCTCGCCTGTCCCCTTGACGCCCAACGTCTGACGTCGCGCGCCGCCCGCAGGTTGGCTTCGATCCTGTTGCGCCGCGCCGCCTTTGACCTCGGGTCTTCGAACTCGACCCCCTCACCCCGACCCGACGTGGCCAGTCTTCGGTCAAGGCTGCGAAGCAGATAGGCCCTGGCCGCTGCATTCGACCAGACGGAGCCGGCAAGCCGGCGGGCACTGCCTTCCTCTGCAGCCGGTTTCTCGAGCCCGCGCGAAAACATGTCGACTGCGGCCATGCGAAGCGCGAGGCGCACCAGATGCTGCCGTTCGGCGCTGCCGCGTTCGCGCAGCCGCATCGCATAGGTGCCCGGCAGTCGCTGCAAGAGAAGCGGGATCGCCCACCGTGCCGCGGCAAGGACGAGTTCTCGTCCGGACCCGGAGTGCCCTCCCGGCGCGCCGGCGAGGCGGCCGGGGCGCTGCGACCGCCCCGGTCGTGCCGCGCCGCGCCTGTCCACCACTTCTATGGTGTAGGCCGGGGCCATATGGCTGCTCGCGTACATCGTCGTTCTCGCCAGCCTGGGTTGCGGTTGAAGCGTTCAGTAGAAGCGTTCTGCCCGGGCGACTGCGCGTCGATCGATCTGCCGCTTCTTGGCGACATTGCCCGCGAGCGCCTTCGCAATCGTGTTCGGATTGGTCAGCGTCCGGTTTGCCTGCTTGGCCATGACGCGAATGGCGGTTCGCGGCGTAACCGGTTTTCCCGTCTGCGCCTTGCGGGTGAGAGTGGCGATGGTGCGGCGCTGGATCGTCGGCAGCGTCCGGATCAGGGTGCGGGCGCGCGGATCGTTGGTGGAAGCCAGCCGGCGGGCCACGTCGGCGCTCGCCTTTGCCAGAACCGGTGTCACCGTCTTGACGGCGAGAGGCGCGCGACTGGAGATGGTTATCGTGATCGCCGACCCCAGCGCGAGCGCATCGCTCACGGGCGCCTTCGACGCGGCAACGGCCATCGCCTCGGAAAGCTGATCGTCGATTGCCGGAACGCGGATCATGGCGTTCATTTCGTCTTCGGTCTCGCCTTCGTCTTCCGCCTCGAGCGAGCGCACGACAGACCCGAGCTTGCCGCCGATGGCAGCGCCGGCCGGCCCGCCGAGCGCGCCGCCGATCACGGTGCCGATCTGCGGGGCGAACTTCTTGGCGATCGGTGCCACGACCTTGGCTGCCTTCTTCGCTGCCTTCCACACCGAGCCGAGGAACTGGTCGCCCTCGGCCTCCATGGTAAACTCGTCCTCGAAATCGTAGCCGTCGGCGGAGAAATCTTCAGCTTCGAGGTCGAAGTAGTTGCCTTCGGGTTCGTTGAAGCCCTCGTCCTCAAAATCTTGAAAATCGAGAGCATCGCCGGCTTCGGCGGCGAGGAACCCTCCCTCATCCTCTCCGAGAAGTGCTTCAAGTCCGTTGAGCGAGCCCCTGTCCTGTGCCATTTCATCCTCCCTCGAAGATGGGCCGCTGCGGCCCGAAAAGAGATGAAGGAAAGTGATACTCCCATTGCCGAGGGGGCGTTAGAGACACGCATTCAGTAGCTAAGTTGAGCTAGTCAAATACGGCCCCCGGCCGCCTGTGTCGGCTCCGGCCCAGGGGTATCGATCTTGCGCTCGCGCCCACGGAAAGGCCGAGCAGACCACCCGGAAAATTGGGATTTCGGGCCGACGAGCGGCTTCACGCCGGTCCCGGCTGCGCAGCGACAAAGCCGTGCGCCGACGCCGGTGCACGACCGGCGAACGCTATTGCCCGCCGGTCGGCGCGGCGCAACCGCCGCAACCGGCTAGTTGCCCAGTCCCCGCAAGGCGAGCTCGACCTGTTCGCCCGTTGCGAGCGCCACGTCGACGACGACGCCATCCTCGTCCGGACCGAGCGGTTCGAGGGCTGCAAGCTGGGTGTCGAGCAGCGAGGCGGGGAAGAAATGCCCGGACCGATGCGAAAGCCGGTCGGCCAGCACGGCGCGGTCGCCGTGCACATGCACGAAGCGCACGCGCGGCGCTCCGGTGCGCAGGATGTCGCGATAGGCACGCTTCAGCGCCGAACATCCGACCACCGAGGGGCGGCCAGCCGCCTCGTCCTTGGCTATTTCTGCCGCCAGGGTCCGCAGCCAGGGCTCGCGATCGTTGTCATCGAGCGGAATGCCGGCCGACATCTTGGCGACGTTTTCCGGCGGATGGAAACTGTCGCCCTCGACAAAGCGCCAGCCGAGCCTTGCGGCCAGCGCCTCGCCGACGGTGGTCTTGCCGCTGCCGGAAACCCCCATGACAACGATATGCTGCAGATCCGCGCTCATAGCAGCCACCATCCGACGAGCGCGAAGGCGAAACCGATCACCCCGAGCAAGGTTTCCATCACCGTCCAGGTCTTGAGCGTCGTGCGTTCGTCCATCTGAAGGAAGCGGCCGACAAGCCAGAAGCCGGAATCGTTCACGTGGCTCAGCACCGTCGCACCGCAGGCGATGGCGATGACGAGGAAGCACAGGTCGAAGGGGCTCAGCCCCGTTGTGGCCGCAACGGTCGGCGCAAGCAGGCCCGCCGTCGTCGTCAGCGCCACGGTCGCCGAACCCTGCGCCACGCGCAGGGCCGTGGAGATGAGGAAGGCGGCGACGATCAGCGGCATGCCGATGGTCTCGAGGCTGCCGGCGAGCGCCTGCCCGATTCCGCTTGCGCGCAGCACGCCGCCGAACATGCCGCCGGCTCCGGTAACGAGGATGATGCCGCAGATCGGGCCAAGAGCACCGTCCATCAGCTTCTCCATGTCCTTGAGCGTACGCTCGCCGCTCAAGAGCCACATGCCGACAAGAACGGTGATCAGCAGCGCGACCGGCGTCTGCCCGGCCATGCGCAGGATGCTGACCCACAATGCGCCGCCGTCGATCACCTTGGCGGCGGCCAGCGTCGAAAGGCCGGTATTGAGGAAGATCAGCACGAGCGGCAGCAGCAGCACCAGCAGCACCGTGCCGAAGGACGGAGGTACGTCGTCGTGCGCCGCCTCGCTCGGCGATCCGAGAAGTGTCGGAACCGGCAGTTCGAAGCGCTTGCCGGCCCATAGGCCGAAGATGTAGCTGCCGAGATACCATGTGGGCAGGGCAAGGACGAGGCCGACAAGCACGAGGAGGCCGATGTCCGCCCCCAGCAACTCGCTTGCCGCGACCGGGCCCGGATGGGGCGGGAGAAACGCGTGCATCACCGCGAAGGCGCCTGCCGAGGGCAACGCATAAAGCAGCACCGAGCCGCCGAAGCGGCTTGCGACGCTGAAAATGATCGGCAGCATGACCACCAGGCCGGCGTCAAAGAAGATCGGAAAGCCGAAGAGCAGCGAGGCGACGCCGAGCGCCAGAGGCGCGCGCTCAGGCCCGAACTGGCCGATCAGCCGATCCGCCAGCACCTGCGCTCCGCCGGAGACTTCCAGCATCCGCCCGATCATCGCGCCGAAACCGACGAGCAGCGCGACCGAGGCAAGCGTCGAGCCAAACCCCTGCAGCAGCGTCGGCACCACGTCCTTGAAGGAGATGCCGGTCACCAGCGCGGTCAACAGACTGACCAGCACCAGGGCGACAAAGGCATGCAGACGCAACCGGAGGATAAGAAAAAGAAGCAGGCCGACGGCTGCCGCCGCGATCAGCAGCAGCGTCGCGGTTCCATAGACGGGTTCGATCGAAGTCATGTGTCCTCCTTGTTCCGGAAGTGAGGTCAAGGGCCTTATAGTCTATGTTCTTTCTCAGCAACCTACCTGAAAGAGGTGGACATAGGAGATGCGCCCGTAAGATCACGGGCTGTGGCCCGACGGTAACGATCGCCTTCCACAGGCGATCGCGGTGCGTTTGAGGCGCGTCGCATTGCCATAGACAGTCATCGCCACACGCACTCGATCAAACTCCACCGGGCGTGTTAGGTATGCGACCTCGGCAACCCTGTCGTGATTGTTGAATTGAAAAGGTAGAATAAATGCGCGCTACAATCCTGTTGGCAATGGTTCTCGCCCTCGCCGGATGCTCCCAGACCGGCGGCGGCGGTGGTAGCTACGCCGCGGACTACGAGGCCGGCGACGGTGACTACTACCACGGTATCGTGGCGCCAAGATAAGCTTTCGACTGCCTTCACGAGAGACCCCTTTCGTGTTCCAGCGGGATGGACGCTTGCACCGCTGCTCCATCCCGACGACCGGGTCGATCAGGCCAATAGGGGCGCTCACTCCGTGGAATAGAGCTCTTCCTCCCGCGCGTTCAGCATCCCCGCCAATGTTCGCAGGCCGCTGTCGAGCTGCTCCATCGTCGGGGTCGCCAGCGCCAGCCTGACGGCATTCGGCGCGTGCCCGGGCATGACAGCGAAGGTCGTCGAGGGCGTCAGGGCGATATCGCGCCTGGCCGCTGCAACGACGAAACTCTGCGAGCGCCAGTGGGGCGGCAAGGTCAGCCAGAGATGGAAGCAATTGCTGTTGGCCTGGACTTCGAAGCCGGAGAGGCGGTCGGCCGCAAGCTTCTGGCGCGCGCGCGCGTCGAGCCGCTTCAGCCTGACCAGCTCGGCAACGGTGCCGTCGGCCATGATCCGCTGGGCAGCGGCGAAGGTAAAGCCGGAGGCGGACCAGCCGCCGGACCGCACCGACGCCATCATGCTTTCACGCAAGCGCAGCGGCGTGACGATGAAGCCGAGCGACAGGCCCGGCGCGACCCGCTTGGACAGGCTGTCGACGACGACGCAGCTTTCCGGCGCCAGCGCGGCGAGCGGCAGGTCGTCCTCGAGAAAACTGTAGACGCGATCCTCGATGACTGGGAGGTCGAGTGCTTCGACGACCCGGATCAGATCGCTCCGCCGCGCCGGCGACATCGTCGTGCCGAGCGGGTTCTGCGCCGCAGGCTGGACGTAGATCGCCGAGAGCCGGGCCTCCTGTTGCGCCTTCAGCACCGAGTCCGGCCGCACGCCGTCCTCGTCCATCGCAAGCGGCACCAGCGTGATGCCCAAGCGGACGGCGACCCCCTTGATGAAGGGATAGGTCAATGCCTCCACCCCGCATCGGCCGCCCGTCGGGACGAGCGCGGCGAGTGCCGCGGCAATGGCCTGCCGTCCGTTGCCGGTAAAAACGAGTTGCTCGGCCGCAGGCGCCCATCCGCCCCGTGACAGAAATTTGGCCCCCGCGCTTCGCGCCGCGGTCGTTCCGGTGCTGGTGACCTGCCTCAGCGCGCCATCCAGGGCCGCGACTTTTTCCAGGCCCGCGAGGCTCCTTGCGATCAGCGCGGTCTGTTCGGGCAGAACTGGATAGTTGAATTCCAGGTCTATCCGGATGCCGCGCGGCTCGCCGAGCGCCTCCGCGCCGCGCCTGGCCTCGCCCGAGACGAATGTGCCCCGGCCCACTTCGCCGACGACAAGTCCGCGACGCAGCAATTCGGAAAAGACGCGGCTGGCGGTCGAAACGGCAATCTTGTGCTCATAGGCAAAGCGTCGTTGCGGCGGCAGGCGGTCACCCGGCTTCAGTGTACCGTTCGCGATCTGCGCCGCGACCGCGTCCGCGAGCCTGATATATTCGGAGTTCGACATTTATTGCTCCGAGTACAATGTTTGGATTGCACAGAGCATTATCTGCGATCATTCTTCTCCCATCAACCCACTTCCACTGAAAAACGCGAGACGCTTCCGGCGTCGCGGGCGCGTCAACGCGGAGCCACCGCCATGGAACTGACCCTTGCGACAATTCTGGTCGCCTTTGCCGGCGTGTTTCTGATCAGCTTCATGCGCGGCGCATTTGGCGGCGGCTTCGCCATCATCGGCATTCCGCTGCTGTCGATCGTGATGGATCCGGTTGCGGCCGGCGGTCTGCTCGCGCCGCTGTTCATCGCAATGGACCTCGTTGCCTTGCGCTACTGGAAGCCATCGACCTGGTCGAAACCGGACCTGGTGCTGCTCGTTCCCGGGCTGGTGATCGGTATCGGCATTGGTTACGTCGTGTTCCGTGTCCTGGACCATCGGGCGATCGCAATCCTGATGGCAGCGATCACGCTTGCCTTTGTCGGCCTCTGGCTCATCCGGGGCGCGGAGGTGACGCCGCATCCGCGGTCGCGACCAAAGGCCGTTGCCGCCGGCTTCACCTCGGGGATCACCACCATGGTGGCCCATTCGGGCGGGCCGCCGCTGGCGATGTACCTCTTGCCTCTCGGCCTCAGCAAGGAAATCTATGCGGGAACCACGAGCCTGTTCTTTACCGTCGGCAACGCGACCAAGCTGGTGCCCTGGCTCATCCTTTCGCAGCCATCGATCGGCACCTGGACGCTGATGGCGCTTTGCCTTCTCACCATTCCGGTCGGCGTATGGTCGGGCTGGCGGCTGCATGGCGTGCTGGACCAGCGCCAGGTCTATCGCGCCTGCTATGGGCTGCTGGTCGTCACCGCATTGAAATTGCTGTGGGATGGCGTTTCCGGCTTCATCGCCTGACCCTTGGATCTAAAGCGCGCCGCGAACTTTCAGATACGCTCGGTGCGCTTTAAAGTATTGATTTGTCGCTTGTCGCGCAAAACCGCTGCGCACTTTTGCGCGACAAGCGCTAGAGCCAGCGCCTGACGCGCGCCTTGTAGGCCCGATAGACGTCGCCGAACTTGCGTTCGAGATAGGCCTCCTCGCGCGCCACCACGCCGTGGCGGATGACGAGATAGAAGGGCGCCAGCAGGATCAACAGCCACAGGCTGTCAAAGACGATGGAAAAGCCGATCAGGCCGAGGAACATGCCCATGTAGATGGGGTTGCGGGTGAAGCGGTAGGGACCGGCTTCGACGATCGTCGACGTCGGTCGATGGATCTGGATCTCGGTTCCCGCGCGGCCGAAGGTCATCGCCGCCCAGATCAAAAGCGCGAGACCGGCGAGAAAGACGATGCCGCCGACGAGGACGCCCTGTACCATTTCGGGCACGAACGGCAGCGGGTAGAGCCGGTCGAGCACGAGGCCGCCGCCCACCGACAGCACCCAGGCGACCGGCGGGTGAACCACCGCACCGGAACTGTCAGGCGCTTGTCCCGTCGCCTCGTTCATCCGAACACCTCCTCGTTCCCGCACAAATGGCGCAGCTTGCCATTTTAGCGGAAGCGGACCATTTGCGAAAACACTTCGAGGCGGTATGTGAACTGGAGATCATCGCTCTCCTTGGGTCGGTGAACCTGCTATAGCTACAACAGGACGAGACACATGAAAGCACGCGTCAAATGGGTGGAAGACCGGACCTTCGTCGGAGAGTCCGGCAGCGGCCACAAAGTCGTATTGGGAACCGCCTTCGGAGAGGAAGGGCGCACCCCGGGACCGAGCCCGATGGAACTGGTGCTGATCGGCACGGGCGGCTGCTCGGCCTATGACGTCGTGCACATCCTGGAGAAGGGCCGCGAGCCGGTCGAAGACTGCGTCGTCGAACTCGACGCCGACCGTGCCGAGACGGAACCGCGCGTCTTTACCCGCATCCACATGCACTTCATCGTCAAGGGCCGCGGGCTTGCGGTCAACAAGGTCGAGCGCGCCGTTTCGCTCTCGATCGAGAAATACTGCTCGGCCTCGGCGATGCTCGCCAAAACCGCGACGATCACGCATGATTTCGAGGTGGTCGACACCAGCGCCGGCTGAGCCGACCCGTCTTTCGTTCCCGGTGGGACGAATGACATTAAGCGCGCGGAAGTTATCGGCGCGCTGGCTGAAACAGTTCGACGACATTGCCCGAAGGGTCGACCAGCAGGATCTGCGCCCCTCCGGGCCCGGTGACGATGTCATTGCGAAAACGAACGCCGGCGCGGCGCAGCCGCTCCACCTCCGCGTTCAGGTCATCGACGATGAGATGGATGCGGTTCCAGCCGCCGGGACCGGGCCTCTCGCCGTCCGGCATCGCCCTGCCCGCCGAGCTCTTCGGCCCACTGAGCAGCAGCCGCAGCGCTCCGCGCTGGACATCGGCGAAGGCCGGCGGATAGCTCGTCAGAACCGAAAAGCCGAGATGGGCGGTGTACCAGGCGACCGCAGCCTCCACGTCGTCGACCATGTAGCGAACGTTGACCGTTTCAGACATTGCCTTTCCTCCGAAGCGAAGACTGTCGTCATCAGAAACCGGCGCCCTGGGCATGAGCTTGTTGCGGGTCGACCTCGCTCGACAACGTCCTCGTCTTCAAGGAGGATGTCGCCGATTTTCAATCTCGATAGAAATTGCGCCGCCAGCGATGGGCGCTCAGCTTCGCCCGCTGGGCGTCCGGCAAACCCCGCCCGTCGCCGATGGCGCAGTTGCGCTCGACGTTGCGCACCGAGCGCATCCCCGGGATGACCGTCGAGACGGCCGGGTGGCTGAGAACGAAGCGAAGCGCCGTCTCCGCCAATGCGTCCGGCTTGATCTCCAGGTCCTCGACGATCTTCTGCGTCCGCTCCTCGACCTCGCGCTTGCGCTCGCCGCGGAAATAGGTTTCGCGGAAATCGCCCTCGGGGAAGACGGTGTCGGCGCGGATCTGGCCGGTGAGGCCGCCCTCATCCAGCGCCACGCGGACGATGACCCCGACATTGTGCTTCAGGCACGCCGGCAGCAGCTTTTCCTCAGGCGCCTGCTCGAAGATGTTGTAGATCACCTGCACGCTGTCGACGACGCCGGTCTCGATCAGTCTCAGTGCATTGTCCGGTTCGTAGTCGTTGATCGAAACGCCGAAGAAGCGGATCTTGCCGTCGCGCTTCAGCCGCTCGACCGCCTCCAGCCAGTCGCCGCGGCCGACCCATTCGTCGGACCACACGTGGAATTGCTGCACATCGATGGTCTCGACGCCGAGATTGCGCAGGCTCGTCTCGGTGCAGGCAATCACGTGGTCGGCCGGAAAGGTCTGCTCGGCCGGTGTGCCGGCATGCGCGGGCCATTGCAGGTTCTGCGGCGGGATCTTGGTGGCGACGTGGATCGTCTCCGACCTTTCGCGCAGCAAGGCGCCGATAAGCTTTTCGCTGTGGCCCTGACCGTAGCCGAGCGCAGTGTCGATAAAATTGAGGCCGAGATCGACGGCGCGGTTGAGTGCACGCGCGGACTCGTCGTCGCTGGCACCCTGCCAATGGCTCTTGCCGATGCCCCAGGCACCGTAGCCGATTTCGGAGATGCGCAGGCCCGTGCGGCCGAAGGTTCTGTAGTGCATGATGATCTCGCTGGCATTGGAGAGGATGGGACGTCGCCGGTTATCTAGGCTTCGGTCATCGACCGTCAACCGGGATATGTCCCGGTCGCAGACGGCATTCCTGCCCTGACGTCCTATGCAAGGAACCAGAAGAAGACGGCCGACAGGAAGATGAAGGCGAGCACCATCCCCATGAACTGCCGCATGGCCTCGCTGGTATTGTCACCGAGCAGGGCCACCCAGATGGGGCCGCCGGTGCAGTCTTGGTCGCGGAGGTCCTCGATGGAGGCCAACGCTTCGCGGCCGGCCGGCCGGTGGCTGTAGTCGTGCGGCGGCGGTTGCCGGTTGCGATCAGCGACAGGAGCAGCCGAAAGGTCGGGCGCGACCAGGCCGCCGTCGCCTGCATCGACGACCTGCGCCCGCCCGGCCTCCATTGCGGGCCGGTCGCGCGCCGCATCATCCTGCCGGAGACGCCCGGCGCCATGGTGAAACGCCCAGCGCAGTGCTTTCGGCGACGAATCGGATTTCGAGCGACGGATAGACATCACGCACCTCCCGCAGCCTTAACCGCCTGTCGGGCGCTTTGGTTCCGTGCGCAGGCACGGATTGATCGCGTGGCGGCCGTGATGCGCCGCTTTAGGGGCTGAAGAGAAGTTGCCGAAAACAAAAGAGCCCGCCGCGGGAGGAGCGGCAGGCTCTCTAAAAATCGATCAGCAGCCTGGGAGGAGGAGTGGCGCTGATCTCGTGAACGATCCATGGGAGGAGGAGATCGTTCACCGCATCGAAGCTCTGCGGGAGGAGATGCATTGCTTCGATGAGGTGAATATACAGCGATCCTGCCCAAATCGTAGGCGGAATTTGCGCAAGTCAGCTATGCGCTATGCGCGCAGCGCAACATCGGAGGCGGCCATACCGGCGATGTGCGGGGAGGCTTCGGGCCACGTACGACTGGGCGTGGACGTGCGCATCCACGCTTGCGCGCCGCCATCGGCCGCGGCGATCAGTTTTCCATGAAGGCGCGCGCCATGCTGTCGCGAATCGGCTTGGTAAGGTAGTCGAAGAAGGTCCGTTCCGCGGTCTGGATCAGGATTTCGGCCGGCATGCCGGGGGTCACGACGAAGTTGTGAACCCTTGCAAGCTCGGTTGCCGGCAGGCTGACGCGCGCCAGGTAGACCTCGCGCGTGCCTTCCTGCGTCTGCACCGGCAGGGCGTCCGCCGAGACGTAGAAGACCTGCCCGTTGAGGACCGGCGTCGTGCGCTGGTTGAGCGCCGTCAGCCGCACCGTCGCCTTCTCGCCGACCCGGATATTGTCGACGTCGGTGCGAAGCACCTGCGCCTCGATGATGAGCGGCACGTCGGCCGGCAGGATTTCCATGATCGGCTTGCCGCTCTCGATGACGCCGCCGGACGTATGGAAATGCATCCGGATGACGGTCCCGGTGACCGGCGCGTTGATCGTCGCACGGCGCAGCACATTGGTGGCGCCGCGCAATTGTTCACGCACCGTGTCGAGTTCGGCCTCGGCCTTCTGCAATTCGTCGAGCGCCGCCTCCTGGTAACTCTGTTCGGTCTGGTTGACCTGCTGCTGCTGCTTGAGGATCTGGGCGCCGGTCTCCGAGACTTCGGACATCAGACGCCCGATCTGCCCCTCTGCATCGGCGATCGCGCGCTGGATGGTCTTGATCTCCGTCTTGCGGATCAGGTCCTTGGCCAACAGCGTCTTCTTGCCGATATATTCCTCCTCGAGCAGGACCCGTTGCTCGCGCACCGATTTCAGCTGCTCATGAAAACCTTGCGAGCGGAACTCCAGGCTCTCGATGTTCCGCTTCAACAGTCCGATGTCGCTGTCGAGCTTGCTCCTCCAGGTCTGGAAATTGAGCTCCTGGCTCTGCACGATCGGGACAATCTCAGGATCCTTCTTGACGTGCTCCGTAAGAGCCGCCGGCAGCACGATCTGCTTCAGACCATGCGCCTGCGCGGTCAGCCGGGCGACGATCGCCTCCAGTCGCGCCCAGCGCAGAAAATACTGCCTCTCGTTCGCTTGCGCTGCCGTCTCGTCCAACCGCACCAACGGCTGATCCGCGGTTACCCGGTCGCCCTCGCTCACCAGGATTTCCTTGATGATCCCGCCTTCGAAGTGCTGGACCACCTTGTTCTGCCCGGTTGCGACAAAGCTGCCCTGGGCGATGATGGCTGCCGCCAGCGGGGCGGTGAAGGCCCAAATGCCAAAGCCGCCGAAGGTGACCGCGATCAGCACCAGGCCGATCATCGTATGCTGCCAGATCGAGCGCGGAACCTCCGCGTACCAGGTCAGATCCTGCACTTTGGCCATGTCGCTCATGTTCGCCTACGGAAGCTGGGGTTGGTCGAGCGGGTTGCCTTCGGTGTTGACTCCACGTGCGGCAAGCGCCTTGAGGACATCCTGACGCTGACCGAAGAGCGCGACCGTGCCGTTGACGAGCAGCAGAACCTTGTCGACGCTGTTCAAAAGCGCGGGCCGCTGGGTAATGGTGACCACCGTGATCTTCTCGCGCTTGGCATGGGTCAGCGCCCGTGTCAGCGCCGCCTCGCCGGCGGTATCCAGGTTGGAATTGGGCTCGTCGAGCACGACCATGCGCGGATTGCCGAAAAAGGCGCGGGCCAGCGCGACGCGCTGCTTCTGGCCGCCCGAAAGCGGCGAGCCGTCGGCGGCCACCACGGTCTCGTATCCGTGCGGCAGCATGGCGATCATGTCGTGGACGTCGGCAAGCTTGGCAGCGGCGTAGATGTCGGCGTCGGTGGCATCCTCGCGCATGCGGGCGATGTTGGCCTTGATCGTGCCCGGGAAGAGCTGCACGTCCTGCGGCAGGTAGCCGATGCTTTCACCGAACTGCCGCTGGTCCCAGTTTCTCAGGTCCATGAGATCGAGCCGGACGTTGCCCGACGTCGGCAGGATGGAACCGACGAGCATCTTGCCGAGCGTCGTCTTGCCGGCGCCGGAACTGCCGATCACGGCAAGCGAATCGCCGGGCTCGAGGGCAAAGGTGATGCCGTTGAGCACCACGCGCTTGGTGCCCTGCGGAACGAAAAGCAGGCGCTCGACGTCGAGGCGCCCTTCGGGCCGCGGCAGCTTCAACCGCTCGAAATTGAGGGGTGAGGTCTTCAAGAGCGCCGAAATGCGCCCGTAGGCAGCGCGCGACTGGATGACCTGGCTCCACCCCTCGATCGCCCCCTCGATGGGTCCGAGTGCGCGGCCGGCGATGATGGAGGCCGCAATCACCATGCCGCCGGTGAGCGAGCCGTTGAGCGCGAGATGGGCACCCCACCCGAGCATCGTTACCTGGGTCAGAAGCCGCACCGCCTTCGACAGCGACGCAAAGGCGATATTGCGGTCCTGCGCCTTCACCTGGGCCTTGAGCGAACCGGCCATGTCCCTGCCCCAAATGTGCACGGCTTCCGGGATCATCGCCAGCGCATTGATGATCTGGGAGTTGCGCGACATTGAATCGAGATGAAGGTTGGCCTTGGTCTGGTAGTTGGTCGCTTCGCCGAAGGCGGCAGCCGTCGCTTTCTGGTTCAACAGCGTAACGATGAGGAGAAGAACGGCTGAGGTGACGACGATCATGCCGAGATGCGGGTGAATGAGGAAGACCGCCACCAGAAAGAGCGGTGCGATCGGTGCATCGAGAAACGAAAGCAACGTGCCGGATACGAGGAACGAGCGAAGCTGCTGCAGATCGCCAAGCGTCTGATACTCGCGCCCGTTGCTATGCAGGGCGGCTCTTGCTGCCGCGCTCAGGATCGGCGCGCCGAGCTGCGCGGCCACCTCGACGGCGGTGCGCATCAGGATCATCCGGCGAATGGCGTCGAAAACCGACTGCAGCACCACCGCGCCGACGATGATCGCCGTCAGCATCACCAGCGTGTCGACCGAGCGGCTGGTCAGCACCCGGTCCGAAATCTGGAACAGATAGACGGGGATCGAAAGCACGAGAACGTTGGTGACGATCGTGAACACCATGACGATCATCAGGTTCTGCCGGATCGCCTTGAGACCGGCAGTGAGGCTGGCCGAAAAATCGACGGGCCCAAGGCGCTTATGGAAGACGCCACCTCCGCCGCCGCCACCGCCGCCCTTGCCGTCGGACGATCCGCCGCCCTTATCCGGCGATCGCGCCTCGGCCTTGATCGGCCCTCGGTCGGCCTCGATCACCACCATGCCCGACGGCGAATATCTCTCCTTCATCTCCGCCGTCGGCCAGGCGACCGGCTTTCCGGCCGGCTTTTCGATGCACGGTTCCGGCCGCGGCTCCTCCTGCAGCGAACGACGCTCTACCGGCGCCGCGTCGCGCGGAGCCGGCCAAGGCTCGGGCCTGGCCACGGGCTCGGTCTTCGGCGGCCACGGCCGCGGCGCGACATCGACCGCCTCTGCGGCATCTGCCCGCGGCGATCCAGTCTCTGCGCTTGCGGCCTGGGTGATCCCCATCGGTGCGGCCGATGCGGCACGCGCCGGTGCGACGCCAGGCGCGACGCCCGTCGCCTGAACCGGCCTTGCTGCGGTATCCGATCCGGGAAGGCCCGAAGGGCTCCAGTTTCCATCCTCGCCGGCGCCGTTTGCCGCCACTCTTCTTATTTGGTCCGCCACCCCGTCGATCTCCCTAACAGCACGGTCCAGAAGGTGTTCCTGATGATCGAGCTTGCGCTGAAACTGCCGCCGAACGGCGTCGGCGGCTGACGTTTCCGGCCATGTTCCGGTTTCCTCTGCGCGCGAAGAGGCATCGCCGCCGGTTTCGGCGGACGCTGGCCGAGACGGATTGGTGCGGTCGGTCATGGATATCCTCCCGCGTCCCGATCAGGCGACCATGCTGTGCATGGGATCGACGCTGGCCGTGTCGATAGTGTGCATTCCCTGGTTCGGGGAAATCTGGTCCTGCTGCTGACCAGTGTCCGCCGTGAGCATGTCGTCGCCGAGGAAGATCACGGCTTCGCTGACCAGCGCATCCGGGTCCTGACCGCCGAGATAGGGATCGTTCTTGACCAGTTCCGCCTGGATGAGCACCTCATCGGAATAGGCCCCGCCGCCGGCATAGATCGTCTTGCCGGTATCGACATCGACGATCCCCGCATAGTTCAAAAGGGCGTTCGACCCGGTCGATATGGTCCAATCCGCATCGGGACGGGCCGCAAGCGCATTCATCGCAAGCGTCACCTGATCGCTGTCGCCCAGGATGTTCGTCTGCTGGATGTAATTGAGGCTGATGAGATCACCGGAAATGTAGAGCACGCGCAGGCCATGCAGCCCGGCAAAGGCGGGATCATTCAGAAAGTCTCCGCCCGAAGGCATCTTGCCTTCCGACAGATCCTGCAGCGCCGACAGATAGCCTTGCGACATCGGATTGACCGGGCCTGCACTGCCGGCTTCGACGATTCCGGCATAATTCCACAGCAGGTTTCCGCCGGTCGAGACCGAACCGGCGCCGCTGGTGTGAAAGCCGCCGACCGCACCGATGAGATCGTTGTCGAGCAGAATATTCGTCTGCTGGATGATGTTGGCGTCGAAAACGCTGCCGCCGACGAAGATCAGGTCGAAGCGGTATCCGAGCTCCAGCAGCGATATCTGGTTGGCCGCCGTGTTGTCGCCACCGACGATCGAAAGCTTCGAGCCGGACGCGGCAAGGATCGCCGTGTCCTCATCCGACATGAAGGCAAACTGCTGCAACCAGTTGACCATCATCAGATCACCCTTGACCTCGGTGATGGCCCAGGCCTTGGGGAAGTCTCCGGTCCCTGTGGGCGTCGTTTGCTCCGGCTCGACATGCTTGAACATGGCGATGTTGAACGCCTGGGTGGCATGCTGTTCGATATTGTCGCCGCTCAGCGCGGAACTGATGAGGTCGCTGTCATAGTAGGTGTTGATCTGCACGATCGCGTTGAGCTCGACGTGGTCGCCGGCCACCGCCAGGACTTCGGCCTGCAGCCAGTTGCTGGTGATGACGACGGAGTTGACCAGCGTGTTGCTGCCGGTCTCCAACTCGACCGAAATGTCGACCGAGACGGCGCCTTCGCCATAGGCGATGCCGCCCTCGACATCGCTCCCCTCGTTCGACAATTCGGGCTCTTCCGGCGTATCGGACGCCTCGTCCGGGTCCGGCAGGTGATCCTTCAGAACAGGCGCTTCCTCAACGAGCACGCCGTTCACATAGATGCCTTCGAGCGTGCTGGCCCTGGCCGAAAAATGGCTGACGGTCAGCCCCTCCGCCTCCGCTTCGCCGCTAGAGAATGCATCAAGCCTCTCGGCCGTGCCGACGACGAGGCTGGCGATCGCATCGCTGGAGCCGGCGACATTCGTCTCGCCAAGCAGCGAAATCTTCTGCGTCGCATCGATGAGCCCGGCCATCGTGGCACTGTTGTCGATCTGCAGGCCGGATTTCAGGCCATGCCCGCCAACGCTGACGAAGTCGTTGTCCGAAAGCTCGGCGGTCTGGTTGCTGTAGAGCGCGACCGAACCCGGCGGGCTGATGTGCGGCTCGAGCGGCTGCGCCGCCGATCTCGGCGATGAGCCCTGCAGGAAGACTTCCGAACTGGACCGTCCAAGGGAGCCGCCAAAAGTCGGATATTCGGGGAAGGACACGCCGGCATAGCCGTCGGGTATCGGCATGAAGATGTCCGGTCCGACCGGCTTGTACGGAATGTCGGGGTTGAAGTCGTCGAGATCGTAAGGTGCGTGCACCTTGACGGGCGCAGAAACGAGCTCCTTCGGATCCTTGTGGATTTCGCGATCCGGGTCGAACTTGTCGTGGACTTCACGCAGACGCGCCTCTTCGGTTGAGATTTCGAAGAGACCGATGAAATGGGCAATGGCCTCGGTGATCTTTGCGGAATACAAGGTCGGGCCCTCCTCTTGTAGTCGGCAGTCCCCTCCTGCGTGGCGGGGCATGCCTGACTGCGCGAGAGGCTTCCCGCGCAGTCATCATTGTCGTGTCGATGCCGCGGGATGCGGATCGACGCCCCCTACCGATCAGGTGTTGTCGTCGTCGCCGACGGCGGTGGTCGTGTAATCGCCACCGACGACCGTCATGTCGATCGTGTTGCCCTGCAGGTTCGCGCCGAGCACGATCTGCTGGTTGAAGGCGTTGGTGTCGATGACTGCGTCTGCCGAGGCAGAGGAGAGCCCTTCAACGAAGCTATCGTCACCATTGTACGAGCCCCACATGCCGGCGCTGCCACCCGCGCCGCCATCACCGTTGGCCGCAAAGCCACCGTTGCCACCGGCACCGCCGGCACCACCGAGTGCGTGGCCACCATAGGCATCGCCACCGTCGCCGCCCGTCGCCCACGAACCCGTGAGCGCAGAGCCACCGAGGCCATGACCGCCGGTCGCAGCACCACCGGTACCGCTGCCACCAGTCGCATCGCCACTGGCGCCGCCGCCCGCAAGAGCACTGCCGCCAGCACCACCGGCCCCGCCGATACCTGCACCGGCGCCAAAGCCGGCACCCGCACCAAGACCAGCACCCAGGGCACCGCCGCCGTCGCCGGCATCGCCGGCATCGCCGCCATTGGCATCACCCGTTTCGCCGACCGCAACGCTGTTGCCGCCGTCGTTGTCGCCACCGTCGCCACCGAAGTTCAGGATCGGCAGGATGAACCCACCGGCGTCACCGCCGTTGCCGGCATCCGAGGCTTCCGCGTCGTCGCTTTCCACGTCGCCGCTATCGCCGCCGTTGCCGGCCCCGTTGCTGCCACCGTCACCGCCGGCTGCTGCGCCGACGCCAAGACCGACACCAAGGCCGAGGCCGACACCGAGACCTGCACCGCCAGCAGCACCCGAACCAGCGGTCGCTGTACCACCAGCCGCGTCACCGCTGCTGGCAGAACCACCGACGCCAACACTCGCTGCAATGCCGCCAAGGCCGGCACCGCCGGTCGCATCGGCATCGTTGTCGGAGTCGCCGCCATCGCCGTCGCCTGCGCCTGCGAAGCCACCGATGCTATGGCCGCCGCCGCCGCCGTCACCACCGTTGGCATAGGCGTCGCTTCCGCCCTCGCCGCCGTCTGCTCCGGCTCTGATGCCGTCGCCCGATTCAGCGTCGCCGGCATTGGCGTTGCCGTTCTGGTTGAGCGTACCGCTGTTGTTGATGTTCGAGGCGCTGTCGTCATCCGACATGATGGCGTTCTGGCTGAATACGTTGGCAACGTTGCTGTTGCCGTTCATCGAGCCGTTCAGGATGTCCTTGAAGCTCGTATTCGCCATGCCGTGGATCGAGGAGTTGTCGATATCGGCGAAATCGTCATCGGACGGCTTGTAGCCGCTCAGATCGAGATCGACGTCCACATCGACATCGACGGTGGTGCTGCTGTCCACATCGACATCGGTGCTGTTTTCATTGAGGTTGGCATTCAGGTTGGCGTTGCCGTTGCCGTTCAGGTTGGCATTGCCGTTACCGTTGAGATTGGCGTTGCCGTTGCCGTTCAGGTTGCCGTTGCCGTTCGCATTGGCATTGCCGTTGCCGTTCAGATTGCCGTTGCCGTTCAGGTTGCCGTTGTAGGATTCGCTGTATTGCGATTGGCCCTGATCCTGGCCTTGCCCCTGATCTTGTCCCTGACCCTGGTCTTGACCCTGCCCCTGGCCCTGTCCTTGCCCCTGAAGCTGGCCTTGCAGCTCTGCCTGCAATTGTCCTTGACCCTGGCCTTGTCCCTGTCCCTGGTCTTGATCTTGAGACTGGCTGTCATTCCATGGCCACAGAATGTTCTTGTCCTTACTCATAACAATTACCTCAAGTTGAGGCCGCGACAGCCGAGCCGCATTCTTCTCATACGCGGATTTGGGCCATGCGCGGGCTACATGTTGGACTCGTTGAACTCAGTAAAGGTGTTTTCCTCCGGGCGCCTAGTCGCCCACATGTCGATATCTTTGATCGCTTTTTTTGCCTCTCCCCTTACTTGGTCGAGAGGACCGGAACAGGTTCCCAACTGGGCTTTTCCATTCGATGCAGTGCTTGCCCTTGGGGGCCTGAGTGCGTCCTGCTCGCCGGTTGCAGAGGAGACTCTGTCTAAAACCGACACGCATTGTAAGTTGTCAGTTCGGGTTAACCTTCGCGGGCTAGCGACGGGACGCGGAAATGTTCACCCGCGGGCTAGGTAAAATATAGCCGTCGCCCCCCTGGCCAGCCACGCGGCCAAGAGGCCCGGATCGCAGTATTTCCGGGCCTGCGCGACCATCGTCAGAACAAATTTACTGGACGCAGGAATGCGGTATTCTGGCGAGCAGTGGTTTGGCAAACGGCAAGCACTGGCAGGGCCCATGGCAAGATTTCACGAAATCCTCCTTTTGATCGGACAGCTCAACTATACGTGGACCAACACGGAGAGTTTGCTCATCTATCTCATCGCCGGCCTCGCCCGGGTCGACAAGGAAACCGCGATCGTCATCTTCCTGACGCTGAACACGACGCGCGCGCGCATCGAACTCGTCGAGCGGCTGACCAAGATGGGCAAGACGCCGGCCGCCCAGCGGCAGGAAATTCTCGCGATTACCCAACACCTTGGCCGGCAGGCGAAGCTTCGCAACAAGTACAGCCACTGCATCTATTCCTTCGACGAGACCGGCGATCAGGCCAGCACGCAGCTGATGGCGATCTTCGACAGCAAGGACACGATCAAATACGGCAAGATCGAACAGATCAATGATGCAGAGATCGCACGGATCAACGAGGTCATCGAGCAACTGCAGGAGGTCAACCGGGAGATCTGGGGGATCGTCGACCGCTACTCGTTCCCGCGCTGATCAACCGCGGTAAACGCCGACGGCTGCATGCCGAGGTCCGGCTGTCTTCGGGCGATGACCGATGGGAAGCAGTGTGGGCGCACGGCACGGTTTTCGCCCATCCATAATTCAACCGCATTGTCACGCCATCGCTCCGCGAGGCGACACGGAGACGATGCGGATGGTTCGAGAGCCCGAGGAACGGCGATTCACTAGCCTCGAGGCGCGCATCGACGCCGCAGCGCATGGTTTGCTCGATCGGCTTCCGGCGAGCGGTCTCTTCGGCGGCCTGACCGAGTTTCTGGTATTCGGCATCAAGCAGGCCTTCGCCTGCCTCTTCGGCGGCGCGATGCTGGCCCTCATGCTGGGCACGAAATTGTACTGGCCCGAAGGTGCAGGCCTTGCCCGCTACGACTTCCTGTTCCTGAGCGCCATCGCCATCCAGATTTCCTTGCTCGTCTTCAAGCTCGAGACCATCGCCGAGGCCAAGGTCATCCTGATCTTCCACGTCGTCGGCACGCTGATGGAAATCTTCAAGACCTCCGTCGGCTCGTGGATCTATCCGGAGCCGAGCCTCTTTCGCATCGGCGGCGTACCCTTGTTTTCGGGCTTCATGTATGCCGCCGTCGGCTCCTATCTGGCGCGCGTGACCCGCATTCTCGACATGCGCTACAGCGGCTACCCGCCGCTCCTTGCGACCTTGCTGCTGGCTTTTGCCATCTACGTCAACTTCTTCAGCCACCACTACATCATCGACCTGCGCTATGTGCTGTTCGGGGCGACGGCGATCCTCTTTCTTCGCACGACCGTGCACTATCGCGTGTTCCGGTTTCGCCACCGCATGCCGCTGCTTGTCGGCTTTCTGCTTGTCGCGCTCTTCATCTGGTTTGCCGAAAACATCGGCACCTGGTCGCGGGCCTGGATCTATCCCTCCCAGCATGACGGCTGGACGCTGGTGTCCGTGCAGAAGCTCGGCGCCTGGTACCTGCTGATGATCCTGTCGTTCGTGCTGGTCACGCTGGTGCATCGGCCACGCGCATTTGCCGCGCGGTCTTCGGCGGAGCGAACCGCTCCGCAGCCCGCCGCCGCTGAAGCCTTCGCTTCCGAGATTGGCGATGGCGGCGCCGCGGCAAAGGGTGTCGTCGTGAGATAACGCCGCCGTCCGGAGAGAACGGCGGATCGCGCCAAGAGTTGCAAAACAGCGCGCCCTGGAAAACGATACCGAATCAGTCGCTTTCGCAACGAGGGGAAACATGCGGAGTTTCTTTCTTTGCCTGCTGGCGCTCGGCGTCCTCGCTGTCGTTACAGTCATGATCCTGCCAAGCTTCGTTTCGAGCGACTGGATGCGCGCCGAACTCGGACGGCAACTCTCCAGCGTCACCGGCAGTTCGATCGCGCTCAATGGCCCGGTCAGGCTTTCCGTCGTGCCGCATCTGGCCGTTGTCGCCGAAAACGTCTCGCTCGATGCCGACGGCATGACCGCCGAGATCGGCGAAGTCGCGGGCTCCGTGACGCTCTCCTCGCTCTGGTCGAAGCGTCTGCACGTCCGGGAGGTAAGGCTGGTGCGGCCTGTGGTGGCGCTGCGGCCGAAGGCGGATGCCGCACCCGTGGCGCAAGAGAGCGGCGCGGAGGCGGAACAGACCAAGACGGACGAAACGCGCGATCCGCTCGCTGTCCTCATCGCTTTCCTCGAGAAAAGCGCGATCGACAAGATCTCGATCAGCGAGGGAACGCTGCGGCAGGAGGGCGCCGGCGGTTCGGTCGACGTCGTCAGCGATCTCGACCTCACGCTCGCCGTTCCGGATATCGACGGCGAATTGTCGCTCTCGGCCGGGGCCGGTATCGAGGGTCGGCGCTACGAGGTGACGCTTGCCGTTTCGCCCTTGCGTCCGCTGCTCGAGCACAAGCCCGCCGAACTCAGCCTCTCCCTGGAAGCGGAGCCTGCACTTGCGGCCGGGCTTACGGAACTGACCGCCAGCGGCCAGGTGGCGTTGAATGCCAATGGCGGCTACCAGATCCGCGGCGGCAAGCTCACGGTCGGAGACGAAACGCTCGGGCTCGACGCGCTGTTCGTACCGGGAAGCCGCCCGCGGTTTCTCGCCGACCTCAGCGCCGACCGGCTGGATCTGAGCGCGTTTCTCGATGGTGACGCGACCGCGGCATCGTCGCAGGTGACGGAACCGACAGGTCGTTCGCAGAAGGCCAAGGCGGCAGGGGGCCTGCAGGCACTCGCCGGTTTCGATGCCGATATCAGCGTCAACGTCGCCGCTCTTGACGTCGGCGACATTTCCGCCGCCGACGTCGCGCTGACCGCCACGCTCAAGGACGGGCAACTGACGGGCCGGCTTGAACATCTCGGCATCGACGCCGGCAGCGTTGCCGCCGACCTCGCCGCCGATATCAGCGCCGACGAGCCGGTTTTCAAAGGCCGCGTCGCCAGCAACGGGCTCGATGTTTCCAAACTCGCGGCTTTTGCCGGGCAGTCGGTGCCGCTGTCCGGCACCGTGACGATGGACACCGGCTTCGCGTTCCGCGGACTGAGCGCAAACGCCATCCGCGAGACGATCAACGTCACCGGCGGCGTGAGCCTGCGCGACGCGACCTTCGCAATCCCCGGCATGGACGACCCGGCGATGGCCGAAGTGAAGGCAAAGAAGCTGACCCTCAAGATCGACGGCCTGACCAAGCCGATGAAGCTTGCGGGCAGCCTCGTCTGGCGCGGCAAAGCGGCCGATGTCGACCTCACGCTGCCCGTCCGCGACCTGCTCCTGGACGCCAATGCCCGCGCCGGCGACATCCCGCTGAAGCTCGACCTGCGCATGAAGGAGGCGACGCTTGCGCTTGATGGCACGGCAGCGCTTGCGGGCAGCTATTCAGGCAGGGTGAACTTCGCGGCAGCAGACTTGCGGGCGCTCCTCGCCTGGGTCGGCCAGGCCGACGCAGGCGGCATCGCGCAATTCGCCTTCAACGGCGACGTGCAGGCAAGCGCTGCCGGCGTCGCATTCCAGAAAGCCACGCTCTCGGTCAACGGGGTCGAAGGAAGCGGCAACGGCGCGGTCGAACTCGGGACACCGCTCAAAATTTCGAGCGCGCTCCATTTCAAGGAATTGGATCTTGCGCGACTGGCCGGCGCGCCCTCGGCTGCCGCCCCGCAGGCGAAGGCTGCGGCCAAGGCGAGCAAAGGGCCGGCCTCGGATACTCCGCTGGATCTGTCCGCGCTTCGCTCGATCGACGCCGCCATCAAGGTCGATGCCGAGAAGCTCGCCTACGGCCGCGTCGTCGCCGGGCCGGTCGCCACCACCTTGAAGATCTCCGAGGGCATCGCAAACCTCGATATCCCCGAAAGCCCCTTCTATGGCGGCCAGGTGGCGGCAAGCGTGACCGCCGACGGATCCGGCGCAGAGCCGACGATCGCGGTCAAGGCCTCGATATCGGGCGCTTCCGCCGCGCCGCTGCTAACCGATCTGGCAAACTTCAAGCACCTCGAGGGCGCCCTGCAGGCGACCTTCGACATTGCCGGCGCCGGCGGCACGACGGGCGCGCTCAAGCGATCGCTCAAGGGCACGGCTGAGGTCCGTTTTTCCGACGGCGCCATTCGCGGCATCGACGTTGCCGACGTCTACAACAATCTCGTCGGCCTGATGTCATCCGGCTTCAAGCAGAACGACAACAAGGCGACCGGATTTACCGAACTCGGGGCGTCCTTTGCCATCGACAACGGCGTTGCGCGCACGGACGACATCAAGCTCGTCGGTCCCCTCGTGCGCATGAGCGGCAAGGGTGAGGCAAACCTGCCGGAGGATCAGCTGAACTTCCGTCTCGATCCGCGCGTGGTCGCATCCTTGCAGGGCCAGGGCGCCGACATTGCGACCGAAGGCATCGGCGTGCCTGTTGTCATCGAAGGATCGTTTGCCGCTCCGCGCATCTATCCCGACCTTTCGGGCCTCTTGAAAAACCCCGATGCCGCGCTTGCCACCTTGAAGAAGCTCGGACTGCCGACCGGCAAGCTGGGGCTCGACGAGCTCCTGTCCGGCGAGGGCAAGGGCGGAAAGATCCGCGATATCCTCGGCGGCGCAATCGGCAAGCAGCCGAAGGGCGAGGGAAGCGAGCTCTCCATCGAGCAGATCATCGGCGGCGGCGGCACCGAACCCGAGGCGGTACCGCCCGCCGACGGGCAAGTCTCGCCCGACATGGCTGCGGACCAGCCGGCACCGGAGACGCCGCAGCCGGATGAGCAACCGGCCGAAGGGACCGCGCAGCCGGCGCAGGAACCCGGCACGCTCGGGAAACTGTTTCAGCTTCTCCAATGAGCGAGTGTCTTCAGTGATGGAGCCCAAAGCCGGAGGCATGGCCGCGCGGCCATATACGCCGGCTTCCAATCGCGGCCGGCAATGCTAAAGCTGTCGGCGATTGCTTCAAGGATAGAGAGCCCATGAGACACGATCCTTTGTTCGAACGTCTGTGGGACGGCACGGCGCAGATGGAAGAATGGACCGCCGCGGTCTCCGACGGCGCCATCACCCACGTCGCCGACGACATCGTCACCGTCCATACGACCTATTTCTGCGGCAGCGTGACGGCCATCCGCACGCGCGAAGGTCTGGTCCTGATCGACACCGCGAAGCCGGAAACGGCAAAGCGGACCCTCGAGGTCATACGCTCCTGGGACGACAGCCCCATCCACAGCGTCATCTTCACGCACGGCCACATCGACCATACCAGCGGGATCACGGAAATCGACCGGGAAGCGGATGCGCGCGGACTTGCGCGCCCGCAGATCGTCGCCCACCGCAACGTCGCGCGGCGGATGGAGCGCTACGAAGCCTCGCACGGCTACAACAGCATCGCGCAGAGCCAGCAATTCAACAAACCGGGCTACATCTACCCGATCGGCCAGCGTCGCCCCGACGTGGTCTATGACGATACCCTCTCGCTTTCCATCGGCGGCGAGCGGATCGAACTCTTTCACGGCAGAGGCGAAACCGACGATGCCACCTTCGTCTGGCTGCCGGAGCGACGCGTGCTTGCGAGCGGCGATTTCGTCATCTGGGTGTTTCCGAATGCCGGCAATCCGCGCAAGGTGCAGCGTTATGCAGCGGATTGGGCGACGGCACTTCGGCAGATGGAGGCGCTCGCTCCGGCGGTCCTCATTCCCGGTCACGGACCGGTCGTCTTTGGTGAAGAACGGGCCGCCGAGGTGCTGAGCGATGTCGCCGAAGCGCTCGAGCACCTTGTGCGTGAAACGCTCGCGCTCATCAACAGGGGCGCCAACCTCGACGAGGTTCTGCATGCGGTGAAGGTGCCGGACGGATATCTGGCAAAGCCCTATCTGGCAGCCAAGTACGACGACCCGGAATTCCTTGTGCGCAGCATTTATCATTTCTACGCCGGCTGGTTCGATGGCGACGCTGCCCATCTCAAGCCGCCGAGGACTGCCGATCTCGCATCGGAACTGGCCGCTCTTGCCGGCGGCGCCGAAAGGCTTGCGGAACGGGCAACCCATCTGTCGGAGACTGGGAATTTCCGCCTCGCGGTGCAACTGGTGGAATTCGCCAGCGCAGCCGCACCCGACGACCGGGCCATTCAGGCAACCCGTGCAGCGGTCCTGCGAAAGAGCATCGAGAACGAGAAGTCGCTGATGGGCAAGGCCTTCCTCGCGGTCTACGCACGCGAGGCCGAGCAACGGTCCAAAGGCTGATGCAGGTCGCGCCAGAGCGTGCCGCGATTTCGCGGCAACGACACGCATATAAACAAGAGCTTAGAGCCTGGCGTGCGGATCCTTTTTCACGAAAGGCTTTAGGCGCCCGCGCTGGGCCGCCTCTACCTCAGAAGCCGAAAGACTGCTGCGCGGGCTTGGCCTGCTGCTCCTCCAGATGGACACCCTCCAGTTCGAGCATGCGCGTCTTGGTGGTCGATCCGCCGGGCGCTGAAAACCCGCCGATCCTGCCGCCGGCGGCCAGGACCCGGTGGCAGGGGATGATCAGCGATACCGGGTTCTTGGCCATGGCCTGGCCGACGTCGCGCGCCGCTTCCGGCCCGGCGCCCAATTCCTTGGCGAGCGCGCCATAGGTGGTGGTCTGCCCCCAGCGCAGCGCCCGCGCCGCCGCATAGATGCGCAGGAAAAATTCGTCCTGGCCTTGCAGATCCAGCGCGAAGCCGGAAAAATCGACCTCCACGCCCTCGAAGTAGCGGCGCACGGCGTCCACCGCCGTCCGGATTTCGGGCGTCGGTTCCGACGCTTCGCCGGAGGGCAGTCGCCGCAGCAACAGCCGCTCGGTTGACTGCATCGCCCTGGTCGGCAGCTGAAAGCGCGTGATGCCGACATCGTTCCAGGCGATGCCGCAGAATCCGGCTGCGGTCTCAAAGATGAAATAACGATGCACCGCCTGACCCATCGGTCTCGCCTCCGCTTTTTGCGTCCATCCCAAAAATCGTGCAGGACGCACCCGAATTCAACCCGTTTCCTGCGCTGGCAACCGCCGTTTTGGCACAGACCGTCCGATGCCGGGCACGCCGTCTGGAGCCGTCATTTGCGAAAGCTTTACGGTTGTGGGGCATGGTTTCGCGCGAACATCAGGAGACGACGGTGGACATCCTGCATACCCCGACGATCATGCTCAGTTCGTTCGCGACACTGGTGATCTTCGCCGCTTTCTTCGGTCTTGCCTGGCGGCAGGAGCGCAAAAGCCTCGAGCTGCTTCTGTGGTCCTTGGCCTTTAGCATCAGCGCGGTCGGCTTCGTGCTTTTGACGCTGCGCGGCGACGGTTACAATTTCATGACCATCTCGCTCGGCAACGCGCTCGCGGTGCTGGGGCTCGCGATGATCTGGCTCGGCTTGCGCGCCTTTGACAATCAGCCGCTCAAGATCGCCGCCGCGCTCTTCGGGCCGGCCCTATGGATCCTCGTCACCTATTCTTCAGATTATGTTCGCGAGAGCGTTACCAGCCGGATCGTGCTCTACTCGATCCTGATCTTCGCCTATTCGACGCTGATCGCGCTCGAGATCTTCCGGTCGGAGAATTTCCGCAAGCTGCCGAGCTCCTACATCGTCGCCTTCGTGTTCGCCACCCACGGCCTGCTCTACCTCGCCCGCATCCCGCTGGTCCTGCTTTGGCCGCTCGCCGGCAATACCGCCGCCGGGACGTCGCAGCCGCTCTGGTATCAGCTGCTGACCTTCGAGCTGTTTCTTCACAGTCTTGCCGGAGGCTTCGCCTTCTTCGCACTGGTCAAGGAGCGAACCCAGCAGCGCTACAAGCTCGCTTCGGAGACCGACGCGCTGACGGGCGTGCCGAACCGCCGCTCGTTCCTTGCGCAACTGGACGCCCATCTCGCCACCCAGCCGGCGAAGGGCGCGCTGCTCTACCTCGACATCGACCACTTCAAGGCGATCAACGATCGACACGGGCACACGGCGGGTGACCAGGTGCTCGTCGAATTTGCGCAGATCATCTCGAAGGCCGTGCCCCGCGACGCCCTGGTCGCGCGCATGGGCGGAGAGGAATTCGCCGCCTGCCTTCCACGGGCGGACCGCCCGGAGGCGATCGCCATTGCAGACAGCATTCGCACCGCGCTCGAAGCGCGCCGGCTGAGCACGAGCAAGGGCGTGCTCTCGGCAACCGTCAGCATCGGGATTTCCTTCGCCGACCGGCACGGGGACGTGCATGCGCTCATTTCCGCCGCCGATGCGGCGCTCTATGCCGCAAAGGCGGCCGGCAGAAACAGCGTCTGGTCGGAGGACCCGTCGGGCATTTCGCAGTTTGCCGCAGGATCGCCGAACGTGCCTGCTGAAACGGCAACGACACTTCTGTCGCTGAGCCCCGCCAGAAGCGGTGCGGCGGCGAGGCGGCCGGCCGGCTCCTGACCCTCTCCGCATCCCCGGGAGCGAACGATCCGCCGTCAAGACGCCGAATGTTCGGCCATCCACCGTCGGACGTAGTCATGATGCGCCCGCCAGTCCTCCCAGGTGGCTCGCGCTCATCCGCGCACCTTGCGCTCGTGCAGGGCACCGCCTGCAAACGGCGCGACGTCCGCCGCCGTCATCGTGAAGGCAACCGGGGGCGACAGCGGCGCGAGCCCCGCCTTGTGGCGTGAAAAGTCCAGTATGACCGCGTTGGTTTCCATCGGCGAACGGGGCCTCTCGGCTGCAGCCGGCGAGCCTGCCGAAGTTCAGGGATACTGTACTCGGCCGCAAGCAGATCGTTGAAGGCGCGAAAGCAGGCCGGAGATGATTGCATATAGGCATGGGTCGGGCCGTCGACAGGCTCGAAATTCCCCCCGCACCCCTTGCAGCGTTCCGTCACGCAGGTCTTCGCCTTTTGGAAATGCACATCTGCCGCGCCGGCATCGCTGCCCGCCACCTATCCGTTGGCGCGTTTCACCAGCGCGAGCGAGGCGGCCGAGACCAGCAGCGCCCCGCCGCAGCCTCTTTCCATCCAGCGCCGCATCGACGAGGCGGCAAACTGCGCCGTCTTGAAGCCGACAAGCGCGTAGCCGAACATGACGGCAAACTCGACGACGGTGAAGACGGCCGTGAGGGCCAGGAATTGCGGCAGTTGCGGCGTGGCCGGGTTGATGAACTGCGGCACCAGCGCGGAAAAGAACAGGTAGGCCTTCGGGTTGGTGATGGCCACGATCATGCTGTGGCGGCAGATCGCAAGCGCGGTTTCCGTGCGAATGAGATCGGTGTTTTCAAAGCCGTGCCCGTCCACCTTCCTTGCTTCGCCGGGGCGAAGCATCCGGTAGCCGAGCCAGGCGAGATAGCCGGCGCCCGCATATTTGACGACCGAGAACCAGAATTCCGAGGCGGCGAGGATGGCGCCGAGACCGGCTGCCACGGCAGCGATCAGGAAAAAGTCGGAAAGCAGCACGCCGATCATGCCGGCAACCGCCTTCTTCATGCCGAAGCGAGAGCCGTTGGCCATCGCCAGGATCACGTCCGGGCCCGGCGTGACCACAGCAATGAAGGTGACGGCCGCAAAGGCGGCCAAGGTGGCGATGTCCATGCGCGAACTCCTCCCGTAGCGGCCATCTTTGGCCAATCGGATTGCGCGTGTAAAGCGCCGCCCTCTCAACCGGCTATCGGCTCTCATCGGACGAACTGCGCATTGCGAGCCGGGATACGTCCGTCGAAGGACAATTGAACGCCCTTTCCGGATCCGGCATCGACGGCATGGATGTGCAGATGCGGCTCCGTGCTGTTGCCGGAATTGCCGACCGCGCCGATCGGGGTGCCGGCGGCAACCCGCGCGCCGACCACGGCGGTCACGCTGCCCTGGCGCAGATGCGCCAGTTCCACCCGCATGCCGTCGCAGGCGACGATCACGTGGTTGCCGGCAGGGTTGTCGCGGTCCGCCTCGGGTGGTGAAAGGTCCGGCAGTCCATCGACCGCCGCGATCACCTCTCCAGCGCACGGGCTGACGACGGTTTTGCCGAAGATCGCATAGTCGGCGGGCTCCCCTGGCAGCAGGCCGAATGCACGGAAGCCGGCATCGCCGACAGCGGTAATGTCGAGGGCATGCCGCTGCGCCGGGTGGTCGCTGTGGTGGTTGAGCACGCCGATGCCGCCCCCTTGCGCGACGACGAAGCGGCCGCCGGAAAGCGGAAACTCCAGCGCGCGGGGGTCGTGTCGCGCGCCCATTCCCCAGGCGACATAGGCGAGCGCCATCCCGAAGACGAAGAGAGAAGCCACCGTCGGCACGAGGCTTTGCGCCAGTGCGCCGCGATCGGGCGACAGCCAGGGCCGATGCCTGTGCCGCGGCAGCGAGACGAGGGCCGCCGCAACGCCGAGAGCGGCGAGCGCCGCCCGGGTCCAGAACCCGGCAATGTCCCAGCGGTTGAGAAGCCCGATCAGGCAGAGCAGCACGGCGGTCTCGGCAAGCGCCAGCAACCAGCCAAGCCGCGTCGGTTCGTCGAGCCGCCACAGACGCCGGATGAAGGCAAGCGGCAACAGGATGCTGAGGACCAGCAGAAAACCAATGACGGCGACCATTTCCCCTCCTGTTGCCAGCGACGCACGCAGCCATCCCGCGCTGGCGCTGTTTACACAGGGAAGAAATAGGGATATTTTTTGTCCTTAATAGATCCGGAGTGCATCTGCCGGACGAATAAATGATCGTTAGAGCGAATGATCCTTAAAAGCCAAGTCGAATGGGCGCTGCATTGTTGCGCCATACTCGCCGGCCTGCCCGAGGGCCGCTACCTTTCGACCAAGGCGCTGGCCGAATTCCACGGGCTTCCGAAGGAATATCTGTCGAAAGCACTGCAGAGCCTGTCGCAGGCGGGCCTCGTCCACACGACCCTCGGCCCTTCGGGAGGCTACCGGCTGGCGAAGGCGCCGGCGGAGCTGACTTTCCTCGAGATCGTCGAGGCGGTCGAAGGCAGGACGCGCACCTTCGTCTGCACCAACATCCGGGCCAACAATCCCTGCCGGGCGCCCGGTTACTGCGACGAGACGCCCTGCGCCGTGGCGCGCATCATGTGGGAGGCGGATGAAGCCTGGCGCGACAAGTTGCGGAGCGTGCGCCTGTCCGACCTGGTGGAAATCCTCGCGAAGGAGATACCCTCGGACCTGTGGAAGCGCAGTTTCCAATGGGTGCTAGAGCGCGCCGGCTGAGGAGGGCTTGAGCTCGGGCTCGGCCTGCGGTGCGTAGAGATAGGCCTGGGCCGGCGGCGCCAGAGAAAGTCCGCTTTGACGGCATTGTTCATGGACGCGCGCGATCACTTCGTTGCGCCCGGGCGTTCTTTCCGCCGGGCTCCTGACGCGAAATTGCAGTTCAGCTTCGATCGCCACGGCATCGATTGCCTTGAGGGCGACCACCGGCTCCGGATCGTGCACGATCCGGCTGCAGCCACGCAAGGCGGTCCTGAGCATCTCTTCGACCCGCTCCGGCGGGTGATCCGCCGCGAGGCGGACCGGCAATGCGATCTGATGTGTCTCGTCGGGACGGCTGAGGTTGGTGAGGCTCACCTTGGCGAGCGCGCTGTTCGGCAGAACGATGACATTGTGGGCGCCGGTGAGCAGGAAGGTCGAGCGCCAGTTGTTCTCGATGACACGCCCTTCGGTGCCATCGCCAAGCGCGATCCAGTCGCCGATGGCAAAGGGCCGCCCGAGCGTCAGGGCGATGCCCGAAAAGACGTCGCCGAGCGTGTTCTGAAGCGCCAGGCCGAAGATGATCGCGACCACGCCGGAGGTGGCGACAAGCGTGCCGATGGGCGCCTTGAACACGAAACCCAGAACCGCAAGCGTCACCCCGAGATAGACCACGGCGACGATGAGATCCTGCAAGAGACGCGCCTCCTGCGGCCGCTTCTCGAGAACGATGTAAATGCGCACGAAACCGATGAGGGACCAGGCAAGATGCGTCCACCACAGCACGCGCGCCGACGCCGCCAGAAGGGCGGCAGCGCCCTGAAGATGCCCGTCGTCGCTGCGATGCGGCATGATGCCTGCGAGGATGAGAACCGCGGTCATCGCCGAAAAGAAGAGGATCTGGACGATCAGCCTCGCGGTCGGGCGGCCGCGGCCCTGCAGGTGCCAGACAACGATGCCGGTCACGCCGAGAAGATTGATCAAAATGAGAGGCAACGGCAATTGGCTGATAAACATCGCTGGCTCCACGGAGACAAGGGCCGGTTCGCCCCCGGCGCCGACCCTTGTCTCGTTTCTTGTCTCGAACAATGCCGACTTACTTCGTCATCGGATAGGTCAGTTCCTTTTCCGCGGTATCGACGACGAAGACCGCCAGAAGCTTGGCGGGTTCGGTTTCGCTACCATTGGCGCTGACGCCGTGTCGGTCGCCGGGCATTTCCGAAAAATTCTCACCGGCTTTGTAGACCTTCACCGGGCCGTCATTGACCTGGCTTCGGATCGATCCTTCCAGCACCGTGGCGTAGATGAAGGCCGTGCTCGGATGGGTATGCGCCTCGGACGAACCGCCGGGACCGTATTCCACCAGCACGCCCTTGATGCTCTTGCCCGGAACGTTCGGCAATTCGTGCTCATAGACCAGCGTGACCTTTGCAGCGTCGCCGGCGACGGCAGGGCCGACCAGGGCTGCACCAACGGCAAGAGCGGCGAGGAGAGATTTGATCATGTCGAATATCCTTTCAGAATCTGGCGGCGCGGGACGAGCGCGTCTCCTGTTCGGTTACTTGCGGGGCACCGACGCGAACCACTCTTCGAAGGTGATCCGGCCGAGACGGGGGTTGTCGTCGGATACGAGCGAGCCGTCCTTGAGCAGGGCGCCGAAATAGCGCGCCTCCCGGTCGGGTTCGACCTTGCGATTGTCGCCGCTTGCCTTGAGATAACGGGCGACGAGGTCGCTGAGACGCGAACGTTCCGGACCGGCGATCTCGACCGTGCCGTTGACGGGAGCGGCCAGCGCAACGGCAGCCATGGCATCGGCAACATCGTCAGACGCGATCGGCTGCACATAGGCCGGCGACAGGCGTACGGTGTCGCCGACCGTCCCAGACTGCGCGATGCCACCGAGAAACTCCATGAACTGTGTGGAATGCACGATCGTATAGGGAATGCCGGATGCCTTGATCAGCTTTTCCTGGGCGAGTTTGCCACGGAAATAGCCGCTCTCCTGCAGCCGTTCGGTGCCGACGACCGAAAGCGCGATATGGTGTTTGACGCCGGCCGATCGTTCCGCCGCAAGCAAGTTGCGGCCGGAGGTTTCAAAGAAGTCGAGCACCGCCTTGTCCTCGAAGGAGGGTGCGTTGGCAAGGTCGATGACGACATCGCAACCGGTCAGCGTTTCGGCAAGACCTTCGCCGATAACCGTGTTGACGCCGGTATTCGGAGAGGCGGCAATGACCTCGTGGCCCTGCTTGCGCAGGCGCTCCACCGTCTTGGTGCCGATCAGGCCCGTTCCGCCGATGATGACGATTTTCATGGATTCCTCCTGTCGCTGCGGCGGTTGCACCGCGTTGCTCGATCGCTCCGGAACGAGGTCAGTTCAGCCCGGCCTTGTCGAGGCCATAGAGCTTGTCGGCCGAACCGGGCACGGCCTTGAAGGCGACGCTGACACGGTTCCACGCATTGATGACCATGATGGAGAAGGTCAGGTCGGAGATTTCCTTCTCCGAGAGCTGGCCGCGCACGCGTTCGTAAAGCTCGTCCGGAATGCCGCCTTCGGGCAGTTTCGTCACCGCTTCGGTCCAGGCAAGGGCCGCGCGTTCGCGTGGAATGAAGAGGTTCGATTCACGCCAGATTGCGACGTGATAGAGGCGCAGTTCGCTCTCGCCGTGAATTTTTGCCTCCTTCACATGCATGTCAAGGCAGAAGGCGCAGCCGTTGATCTGCGAGGCGCGGATGTTCACGAGGTCGCGGATCTTCTGCTCGATGACGCTATCCTTCAGGCTGAGGCTGAGGTCGGAGATTTTCTTGAAAAGCTCGGGAGACTGCTGTGCGTAGTTCAGGCGCTGGGTCATGGCTTTGCTCCTAATTAAGGATATTTACTGTCCTTATGGATAGAAGATATCCTTAATTGGTGGACAGTAAAGCGCATCGGGCGTAAACTCGGCGCATAAGGCTTATGTCGAAACGTTTGAGGGAAGCCGGATGGACATCGTTTCTGCGCTGAGAGCCTTCCTGCGGGTGGCCGAGACCGGCTCGTTTTCCGCCGCCGCCAACGATCTCGGCCTGACGCAGCCGGCGGTCTCACGCCAGGTCTTGGCGCTGGAGGGGCACCTGAGCACCCGCCTCCTGCACCGAACGACGAATGCTCTGGCGCTGACCGCCGAGGGCGAGCACATGATCCCGATGGCGCTTCGCGTGGTCGAGGCGGTCGATGCCCTCAGCGAAGCCTCCTCAGGCGACACCGGACTTGTGGCGGGTCGCGTGAGGCTCACCCTGCCCGCGCCTCTCGGCCTCTATCTCAGCGATCGTCTTGCGGCCCTGCTCGGCCATCATCCGGGGCTTTCGGTCGAGATGCTGTTTCGCGAGGCGCCTTCGGATCTCGTCGGAGAGGGCATCGATCTGGAGGTACGCCTGGGTCCGGTGTCGGAGAGCGGCCTAATCTGCCGGCGCATCGGCTCGACGACCGCCTTTCTCGTGGCCGCTCCCGACTATCTGAACCGGCGGCCTGAGCCAAGGACACCCGACGACATCGCCGGGCACGAATGCATCTGCTACAGCCGCGCCGGCGACGGTCGCCAGTGGACATTTTCCGACGGGTCGGACGACGTTTTCGTGCGTGTCGCGCCAAGGCTCGTTGCCAACAATGCCGTGGCCGTGCATCGCGCGGCGCTCGCCGGCAATGGCCTTGCGATCCTCTCCCATATCCTGGCATGGCCTGATATCGAGGCCGGCCGGCTGGTGAACCTCATGCCGGCGTTCCCGCCCGCGCGCCTGCCGATCAGCGTCGTCTACCCCTCGCGCAGGAACGTGCCGCTTCGGGTGCGCACCGTTCTCGACTTCCTTGTCCAGGCCATCCGGGAAGACCCGCTGATGGCTTCCGCCTCCTGAACGGCTGTCAGCGCGGACCGGCCGAGGCGCACAGGGGCAGGCCGCTATAGGGCTTTATCTCCTTCAGCACGAAGGTCGTCTGCATCTCCTTGATGCACGGCAGGCGCCGCACGACCTTCATCGCAAAGTCCGAATAGGAATCGAGGTCTGCCGAGACGACCTGGAGCAGAAAATCCGCGTCACCCGCAATGCTGTAGCAGGCAACGACGCTATCGAGCTTCATCACTTCGTCGGCAAAGGCGTCCGCTTCCGCTTCCGTATGGCTGTCGATCTTCACCCGGATAAAGGCGAGTACCCCAAGGCCGATTTCCCTGCGGTTGAGAACGGCCATGTAGCCTTGGATGACGCCGTCGTCCTCGAGCTGCCGCACCCGCCGCCAGCAAGGCGACGTCGACATGCCAACCTCCTCGGACAGCGCCTGATTGCTCAAGCGCCCGTCATTTTGCAGCGCGGTCAGGATTTTCACGTCGGCGGGCGCCAGCATAGCGGGCATCTTCTATCTCTCATTCGGTCAGTTTGGGTAGAAGCTACCTCATACTTTCAATTCTTCGCAATATGCGAAAGAAACTACCCTGCCGCACGGTCTATTCTCCCGGCCAACAACAGCCTGGGAAACAGAGAGGAAACAGACCACGTGCTTCAGGACACCCGCCTCGCAATCATCGTCAATCCCGAACTACCCCCGGGTCATCTCGCCAACACGATCGCGGCCATTTCCATTGGCATCGGCTCGGCAATGCCCGGCCTCGGTAACGGGCGGCTGACGGACAGCAGGCAGAATACGATCGACATCAGCTCCAACCGGCCCGTGCCGATCCTCCAGGCCGACGGCCCGACGATCCGGGCCCTGCTCCTCAAGGCGCTGCCGAAGGAGGATGGACGCGTCGTCGTGCCGTTTCCGGCCTTCGCCCGTTCGGTACACAGCTATGCGGACTACGAAACGCAGTTTCCGCAGCGTGACCTCTCGCAGGAGACGATCGACGGCATCGGTTTGGCAGGCGCTGCCAAATGGGTCAAATCGCTGACGGGATCGTTGAAATTGCTCCGATAGGGCAAAGCTGTCGCAACGGCGCGGGGCGCGTCAGCGCCCGCCCCGCCCGACATGTATATTTTTTTCATCGGAACCATACCAATGCCGGGATTGGTGGCGACACATTCGCAACACTGGCAGCCATTCGATCGGAAAGGCGTCGCTTTCCAACTTGACGGCCTTTTGCCGGCTTGACGGGACCACCCCTGCGCGACAAGCTCTGAAAACAATTTTCAGAATATCAGAATTCCTTCACATACCGCATCGGCTCGACGGCCCTCGCCGTTGCCGAGGGTACATCGTGCGACACGATATCCGGGGAACAATGCGCATGACCAATCAACGGCTCATCATGCTGATCTTCTTCCTGCAGCCGATCGCCTTCGGCGCCTGGCTGCCACGCATCCCCGACATACAGCAAAGGCTTGGCCTCGGCCCGGCGGAGCTTGCCATCGCGCTCCTCGGCATGCCGGTAGGCACGCTGCTGACCCTGCCCTTCGCCGGGCGTTTCGTTGCCTGGATCGGCGGGCGCGCCACCATCCTCTACGGCTTCGTCGTCTTCCTGGCGCTCGTCTGGCTGCCGACATGGGCGACGAGCATCGAAATGCTCTTCGTATGTCTCGCCATCGTCGGCGTGGCGCTGGCGACGCTCGAGCTTGGCCTCAATGTCGAGGCAGACGCGATCGAGAAGCATTCCGGACAGCTGATCATGAGCACCTGCCACGGCTTCTGGAGCCTCGGCATCATGACCGGAAGCCTGATCGGCGTCGGCTTCGCTGCCCTTCACGTTGCTCCGGAATGGGCGGTGCCGCTGGCGGCCGCGGCCATGCTGCCGATCAGCGTCTTCTTCGCCAGAAAACTGCCGCTTCTGCAGAGCCATGAAGCCGCGAGCGCGGAAGCCGCGCCAGCCAGGCGACGGTTACCCGGATGGGCGCTGCTCAGCGTCTGCTTCTTCGTTTTCGGCATCACGATGACCGAAGGCGCGGTGGCCGACTGGTCGGCAGTCTTTCTGCGCGACGTCTTCGGGCTTTCCAGCGCCAGCGCCGGCTTCGGCTATTCGATCTTCGCCTTCATGGTGGCCGCCGGACGCTTTGCCGGCGACCGGCTGAAGGCAAACTACGGCCCGGTGCCGGTCGCCCGCGCCTGCGGCATCGCCAGCATCGCCGGGCTGCTGCTGGTCGTCGCGAGCCCCGCGGCCTGGGCAGCGCTCCTCGGTTTTGCCGCGATGGGTTTCGGCGTTTCGGTCGGCTTTCCGCTCGCCGTCACGGCCGCCGCCGACCAGAAGGACCGGCCGGCCGCGGCAAGCGTCGCCATCCTGTCCTTCATCGCGCTTTCGGGCTTCCTGCTCGGGCCACCCTTGATCGGCCTCATCGCCGAGCACAGCGACATGCGCTTCGGCCTCGGCGCGCTCGTGCCCTTCCTCGCCGTCAGCCTGCTTCTGACCGGCCGGCTCAAGCCAGCCGCCGGCGCCGACGTGCAGGACGCGCAGCAAGCCGCCAGCCGCGCGTAACACCATAGGATATGCAGCACGAAAGCCCCGGCCGAAACCGGCCGGGGCTTTCGTCGTTCATCGGCAGGCGCTTACTTGCGCGCAGCCATGGTGTTGTAGCTGGTGATGAGGTTGCGGTAGTCCGGGATGTGGTTCGAAAACAGCGTGCCGAGACCTTCGATGTCGTTGCGCCAGTCGCGGTGCAGTTCACACGCAACGCCGAACCAGGTCATCAGCTGAACGCCGGCGGCGGTCATGCGCGACCAGGCGGAATCGCGGGTCACCTCGTTGAACGTACCGGACGCATCCGTCACCACGAAGACCTCGAAGCCTTCCTCGATCGCCGAAAGTGCGGGAAACGCGACGCAAACCTCGGTCACCACGCCGGCGATCAGCAGCTGCTTCTTGCCGGTGGCCTTCACCGCCTTGACGAAATCCGCGTTGTCCCAGGCGTTGATCTGGCCCGGACGGGCAATATAGGGCGCGTCGGGGAACTGTTCCTTCAGTTCCGGTACCAGCGGGCCGTTCGGGCCATCCTCGAAGCTGGTGGTGAGAACCGTCGGCAGCTTGAAGTATTTGGCGAGATCGCCGAGCGCCAGGACATTGTTCTTGAACTTGTCCGGGTCGAAGTCGCGCACCAGCGACAACAGGCCGGTCTGATGGTCGACGAGCAGGACGGCGACATCATCCTTGTTGAGGCGTACGTAGGGCTTGGTCATCGGAAGTCCTTTCCTTCGTTTGGTTTCCATCACCGCCGGCAGCGCACCTGTTGCTGCCTGATCCGCTGTGATTGAACGCAGGCTACCGCAGGACCGTGCATGCAAATAGATTGTGAAATCCGACGCAGCGTCCTATCAATAGAACGATGCAAGACCTGAACGACCTCTATTATTTTGTCCAAGTCGTCGAGCATGGCGGCTTTGCGGCTGCGGCACGAGCGACCGGGACGCAAAAGTCCCGCCTGAGCCGGCGCATCGCGATGCTGGAGGACCGGCTCGGCGTCCGGCTGATCCAACGCTCGCCACGGCGGTTCTTCGTCACCGATGTCGGCCGCGAATATTACCAGCGCTGCGTTGCGGTGTTAATCGAGGCCGAGGCGGCCGATGCCTTCATCGCCCAGCACCAAGGAGAACCCCAGGGCACGATCCGGGTCAGTTGCCCCACAGCGCTGATCTCCTTCCAGTTCGGTCGACTTTTCGCCCGGTTCATGACCGCGCATCCGAAAATCAGCCTGCAGCTCGAAAGCACCAACCGGCGCGTGGACGTGATCGCCGAAGGCTTCGACGTCTCGATCCGGGTGCGGTTCCCGCCGCTGGAAAGAAGCGAGCTCGTCATGCGCAAGCTCGATGACAGCCCGCAGTATCTCGTCGCCAAGCCGGGCTTTCTCAAGGAACCGATCGGCGAGCCCGCCGAACTGACGGGACTGCCAAGCCTCGCCTGGACCTCGGCCACGCACACCTACGAATGGCGGCTGGAAAGCGCCGAGGGAGAACAGGCGGTCGTCCGGCACGAACCGCGCTTTTTGACCGACGACATGGCGGCGTTGCGCGAGGCGGCGCTCGACGGCGCCGGCATCGTGCAGCTGCCGACGATGATGATCTGGAAGGACCTGGCGGCCGGCACGCTGGTGCCCGTGCTGCCGCAGTGGCGTCCGGCATCCGGGATCGTACACGCCGTCTTCCCTTCCAGGCGCGGACTTCTGCCCTCCGTTCGCACCTTGATCGACTTTCTCGCCCAGGAATGCGCCGCCGATCGCCTGACGGTCGACGAAAGCCTGGCATGGCCGGCAAGGCCACCCCATATCATGGCCGAGAGCATCCCGCGTCCAGGCATGCCCCCTCGAAGGCGGAAAGATGCCTTAAAAACAGAGCGGTAGGGTTTCCAAGGCCCGCTCTGCGCAAGTCCGCCGACCCATGCGTCAACCGCATAGTAGCCATTCCTTGCATATCGCGCCGCCCCGCACGATCTTAATGGAGAAGCCGCGTTCGACGCCGGCTCCCCTCCTTGATCCACTACAGTCGTAGACTTTTCCCCCGGCCTTGGCCGGCGCGGCCATTTCGGCTTGAACAATAGGGAAGGTAATCATGCAGACAACTGCCAAGACTCCCGACGCCAAGACGCTTGATGCGATGACGCTGGATGAACGCTCCAACATGATGGCGCTGGTGGCCGAGGCGCTCGAGGCAACGGCCGAGAAGGCCTACGAGATCGGCGACGACCGGTTCGCCGAGAACTCGATCAGCCTCGCCAACATCATCATCGGCTGTGCGGACGACCTGGTGGTCGGCGACCTGCCGGCCGCCGAACTGCTGCTGCAGCAGGGAATAGCGCTTCTCAGCCTGTTTCCGGGCGAGCCCCGGGAATTCACCCTGCATTAGCGCGCCATGCGCTCAACTGACTGCACGCTCCAGCACTTTTATCCCAGAGCATCCTTCCGCTTCCGGTGGCTCCGCTTGAAAACGGGATGCTCCAAGGCTTGTGATCACGGTCGACGGCCCGTCGGCCGTGGTCAGGCGCCCTCGAGCGCGAGATCGACCGCAGCGAGCGCATGGATCTCGGTCGTATCGAATACCGGCACCGGGCTGTCGGCCTGCGAAATCAAGAGCATGATCTCGGTGCAACCCATGATGATCGCCTCCGCGCCGGCATCGACAAGCCGGCCGATCACCGCACGATAGGTATCGCGTGAACTGTCCCTGACGATACCGGCGACAAGCTCGCGGTAGATGATCTCGTGCACCTTCGCCCGGTCTTCGGCCTGCGGCACCAGCACATCGAGACCGAACGTCTCCGTCAAACGTCCCTTGTAGAAGTCCTGCTCCATGGTGAAGGCGGTACCGAGCAGGCCAACCTTTCGAAGGCCCGCGGCCTTGATCTTCTCCGCCGTCGGGTCGGCGATGTGCAGCAGCGGAATGGAGACAGCCGCCGAAACGTCCGATGCCATCCTGTGCATGGTGTTGGTGCAGATCATCAGGAAATCGGCGCCGCCCGCCTCCAGCCGCCGTGCCGCCGCGATCATCTCCCCGGTCAGGGCCTGCCAGTCGCCATGATGCTGCAGCCGCTCGATCTCGCCGAAATCCATCGACCACATCAGCGATTTCGCCGAATGCACGCCGCCCAAGCGGTTGCGAACCGTCTCGTTGATGATCCGATAGTACTCGGCCGAGCTCTCCCAGCTCATGCCGCCGATCAGGCCGATGACCTTCATCCAACGCTCTCCCATTTCAAGCCGGACTCCGGGCTAACAAATCGCGGGCCTTCGCGATAGCTCCCGCCGCCCATGTAATCCCGACCAAGCCACGCTTCCGGCTTTCACAGACCGTTGGCGCGGCTGCGATTGTGACAGGCGGGCGACACCCGGTTGACATTTCCGCCTTTGTGCCGTTTTATATTCCAAAATAAAGAACGACATAGCATAACTATGGAATATGAGGAGGAGCAGAAATGAAATCGACGAAATTTGCATTGCTTATCGGAACGGCTCTGGTGGCATCGGCGACGCTCGCCTTCGCCCAGGAAAAGGGCGGCGTCATCAACGTCGCGACGGTCGGCGAACCGCCGACGCTCGACCCGATGGCCTCGACCGCCGACCTCGTCGGCATCGTCTCGCAGCACATCTTCGAGACGCTCTACACCTTTGACAAGGACTGGAAGCCGACGCCGCTTCTGGCAGCAGCGCTTCCCGAGATCAGCGCCGACGGCAAGACCTACACGATCAAGCTGCGTTCGGGCGTCAAGTTCCACGACGGCACCGACCTGGACAGCAAGGACGTCGTCGCCTCGCTCGAGCGCTGGACCAAGGTCGCCTCGCGCGGCAAGCAGACGGCAACGACGATATCAGGCATCGAAGCGGTCGACCCGCTGACGGTAAAGATCTCGCTCACCACGCCTTACGCGCCGCTCGTCTCGCTGCTCGCCTTCAACAACTCGGCAGCCATCGTGCTTCCGTCGGAAAAGCAGGCCGAGCCGATGACCGATTTCGTCGGCACCGGCCCCTACCAGCTGAAGGAGCGCAAGGCTGACCAATATATCCAGCTGACCCGCTACGACGCCTACACGTCGCCGGAAGGCGAAGCCAACGGCTATGGCGGCGCCCGTCATCAATATGCCGACGAGATCCGCTTCGTGCCGGTGCCGGACCCCAACACCCGCGTCGAGGCGGCCGTCTCCGGCCAGTATGACTATGTGGACTCTCTGCCGGTGGAATCTTTTGACCGCGTGAAGGGTTCGAGCGCGTCGGATCCCGTCATGCTGCAGCCCTTCGGCTGGCCGGTCTTCGTCTTGAACTCCGGCAACGGCATGACCAAGAACCTCGACCTGCGCAAGGCGATCCGCGCCTCGCTCAGCATGGAAGACATGATGGCCGCCGCCTTCGGCACCACCGACTTCTATGCGCTCGACGCTGCCCTTTACCCCTCGCAATACACCTGGCGCACCGATGCCGGCACCGAAGGCGCCTACAACATCGCCGATCCGGAAAAGGCCGGCGAACTGCTGAAGGCCGCCGGCTACAAGGGCGAGCCGCTGCGCATCCTGACGAGCCGCCAGTACGAGTTCCACTACAAGATGGCGCAGGTCGCGGCCGAATATCTGAAGCTCGCCGGCTTCACCGTCGATCTGCAGGTGGTCGACTGGGCGACGCTCACCCAGCGCCGCGCCGACCCGACGCTCTGGGACATCTACATCACCCACAGCCCGTTCCTGCCGGAACCGGCCCTCATCGGCATGATGTCGACCAAGGCGCCCGGCAACTGGGACACGCCGGCGCGTGCCAAGGCGGTCGACGCCTTCAACGCCGAATCCGATCCGGCCAAGCGCGTGGCGCTGTGGGCCGACGTACAGAAGGTCATCTTCGAGGAAGTGCCGTTCATCAAGATCGGCGACTTCAACGCGCTGTCGGCCAAGGCAAAGACGCTTGAAGGCGTCTCACCGGCCCCGTGGCCGTACTTCTGGAACGCTTCGATCAAGAAGTAAGCTCCCCCTCCCAAGGGACTTCGGCGGATGCTCGGCCCATGGCCCGGCGTCCGCCTGAAGGGGCGCGTCGCTCCGCCTCCAGCCTTTGGGCGGAGCGCACAGGAAAGGTTCGAGGCCACCATGTTACGCTACATCTTCCAACGGCTGATGGGCATGATCGTCGTCATGGCGATCGTCGTCACGATCGTCTTCGTCATCGTCCGCGTCACGCCCGGTGACCCGGCCGCCGTCATGCTCGGCCCGGAAGCGACCCAGGAGGACATTGCGGCGCTGCGCACCCGGCTCGGCCTCGACCAGTCGCTCGGTCTGCAATATGTCTACTATATCGGGCAACTGCTTCAGGGCGATCTCGGCCAGTCGATCTTTCTCAATCAGCCGGTGACTTCGGCGCTTGCCGAACGCGCCGAGCCGACCTTCTTCCTCACCCTGTTTTCGATCGTGATCGCCTGCGCGATCGCGCTGCCGATCGGCATCTACGCCGCCTACAGGCGCGGGTCCTTCGTCGACCAGGCGGCAACCACGCTTGCGATGCTGGCGGCGAGCATTCCGAGCTTCTGGCTCGGCCTGATCCTGATCCAGGTGCTGGCGGTGCGCCTCGGCTGGTTCCCAGTCTCAGGTTATGGCGGGCCCGGATCCTCCTTCGCTGATCGCATGTATCACCTGACCTTGCCGGCGATCGCGCTCGGCGTCGTCTCCTCCGCGCTGATCCTGCGCTTTACCCGCGCCTCGATGCTCGACGTGCTCGGCGACGACTTCATCCGCACCGCGCGCGCCAAGGGACTTGGCGAACGCAGGGTGGTGATGAAACACGCGCTGAAAAACGCGCTGATCCCGATCCTGACGATCATCGGCCTCACCGCCGCCGTGCTGATCTCCGGCGCCGTCGTCACGGAAACGGTCTTCGGCCTGCCGGGTGTCGGCAACCTCGTCGTCTCCGCCGTGCTTCGCCGCGACTATCCGGTCATCCAGGGTGCGCTGCTGGTGATTGCAGCACTCTACGTGCTGATCAATTTCGCGATCGACATGCTCTACCTCCTCGTCGACCCAAGGGTGCGCTACTGATGGCTATCACCGTATCTGCCCCCGCCGAGAGCGAAGGCCGCAAATTCGTCCGCCGGCTGCTGAAGCGCAAGACCGTCGCCTTCGGCCTGATCGTGCTCACCGTCTTCGTGCTGCTCGCCGTCTTCGCACCGCTGATTGCGCCTTATGCGCCCGGCAAGCTGTCGATCGTCAACCGGCTGCAGCCGCCGAGCCTGCAATGGTTCTTCGGCACCGACGAGTTCGGCCGCGATGTCTTTTCGCGCACCATCTATGCCGGCCGGTTGTCGTTGCTCGTCGGTGCCGCCGTCGTCACGCTCGCCACCGTGATCGGCGTCGTGCTCGGCCTGCTTGCCGGCTTCTTTCCGAAGCTCGACACGCCGATCGCCCGCGTCATCGACGCGATGATGGCCTTCCCGGACATCCTGCTCGCGATCGCGCTCGTCGCGGCCCTGGGGCCCTCGCTGACGACGGTGATCATCGCGCTCAGCATCGTCTATGCGCCCAGGCTTGCCCGCGTGGTGCGCGCCTCGACCCTGGTGATCCGCGAGCTTCCCTATGTCGAGGCTGCCCGTGCGCTCGGCATCTCGACGCCGCACATCATGACGCGGCACGTGCTGCGCAATCTGCTGTCGCCGGTCCTCGTCCAGGGCACCTTCCTCTTTGCCCATGCGATGCTTGCCGAAGCCGGGCTTTCCTTCCTCGGCGTCGGCGTCAGCCCGGAAATCCCCACCTGGGGCACGATGATCGCCTCGGGTCGTCAATATATCGGCCAGGCCGACTGGGTGACGCTCTTCCCCGGCATCGCCATCGTGCTCTCGGTCTTGTCGTTGCAGATGGTCGGGGACGGCCTGCGCGACATGCTCGACCCCCGCCTCAGAAAGGACCTGTAAGTCATGGCTAACCAAAACAGCGGCAACGGCCCGGTGCTGATCCGGCAAGTGAAGCCCGTCGCCTTCGGCATGGTGCCACCGGCGGAAACCATCGACATCCTCGTCGACGGCGAAGGTCGCATCGCAGCGCTCGGCCAAAACCTGCAGGCACCGGACGGCGCGCGGCTGGTCGAGGGCAACGGCGCCTGGATTTCGCCCGGCTGGATCGACCTGCACGCCCATGTCTGGCACGGCGGCACCGACATCTCCGTGCGCCCGCAGCTTTGCGGCATGGAGCGCGGCGTTACCACCATCGTCGATGCGGGTTCGGCCGGCGAAGCCAATTTCCACGGCTTCCGCGAATACATCATCGAGCCCTCGCGCGAGCGCATCAAGGCGTTCCTCAATCTCGGCTCGATCGGTCTCGTCGCCTGCAACCGCGTCAGCGAGCTCTCGGACATCCGCTCGATCGACATCGACCGCATCATCGCCTGCTACCAGGAAAACCGCGAACACATCGTCGGCCTCAAGGTGCGCGCCAGCCACGTGATCACCGGTTCCTGGGGCGTGACCCCGGTGAAGCTCGGCAAGAAGATCGCCAAGATCCTGAAGATTCCGATGATGGTGCATGTCGGCGAACCGCCGGCGCTCTATGACGAGGTGCTCGAAATCCTCGGACCTGGCGACATCGTCACCCATTGCTTCAACGGCAAGGCCGGCTCCAGCATCATCGAGGACGAGGACCTGTTCGAGCTTGCCGAGCGCTGCGCCGGCGAAGGCATCCGCCTCGACATCGGCCATGGCGGCGCCTCCTTCTCCTTCCGTGTGGCGGAAGTGGCGATCGCTCGCGGGCTCCTGCCCTTCTCGATTTCCACCGACGTGCACTTGCGCAGCATGAACCAGTCCGTCTGGGATCTCGGCACCACGATGTCGAAGCTGCTCAGCGTCGGCATGCCCTTCGAAAAGGTGGTCGAGGCCGTGACCCAGGCGCCCGCCTCGGTCATCCGCCTGCCGATGGACAACCTGCTCACGGTCGGCGCCCGCGCCGAGTTCACGCTCTTCGATCTCGTCGACAGCGAACTCCGGGTCTTCGATTCCCTCGGCACCGAAGCCCATCTCAGCCGCCTCTTCGAACCGCGTTACGCGGTGATGGGCACCGAGGTGGTCGCCGCCAACCGCTACCAGCCGCAACACATCGAATGCCCGGACCACAGCCACGGCTTCAGCTACCGCTGAGCCGGGCGCAGAGTACAGAAATGACAGGACAACGCGTGAACAGTCTGGATCCGAAAAACGACAGCCCTGCCGCTGTCTCACCCTACGACCGCCTTCAGGCCCTCGGCATCGACCTGCCGCCGGCGCCGCCGCCGATCGCCAACTTCGTGACGCATGTGCGCGAAGGCAACATCCTGTATCTGTCCGGCCAGGGCCCTCGCGAGCCCGACGGTCACCTCTATGCCGGCAAGGTCGGCGGCGATGTCGACATCGACAGCGCCTACGATCACGCACGGCTGACCGGCATCAACCTGCTGGCCGTCATGCACGACGCGCTGGGAGATCTCGGCCGCGTCAAGCGCATCGTCAAGATCCTCGGCATGGTCAATGCCGTTCCGGATTTCGCCGAGCATCCGCGCGTCATCAACGGCTGCTCGGACCTGATGATGGACGTCTTCGGCGAGGCGGGCAGCCATGCGCGCTCGGCGGTGGGTTTCGGGTCGCTGCCCGGCAACATCACCGTCGAGATCGAGGCGATCGTCGCTCTCCACGAGTGACGACGGGAGGTCGGATCAATGGCTGCGCCAGCCCATCATCTTTTCGATCCGCTCGGCGGAAACCCTGACGTGATCGGCGTAGAACGCCCGGTCGTCGAGGATTTTCTGCTCGGGCAGCACGATCGAGATCGTGGCGGCGCAATTGCCCTTGTCGTCGAGGATCGGGGCTGCGACGCAGGCAACCGCATAATCGGATTCGCCCGCCTGGATCGACAGCCGTGCGGCAAGCGCGCTTTCGGCCTGGGCGGAAAGCGCGGCCGGATCGATGTCGGCGCGTCCGGTCGGCGAGGTGCGGGCGCAGCGACGGAAGAGTTCGAGCCGTTCGTCGGCCGGCAGATGGCCGACGAGCAGACGACCGGAGGCTGTCCAGTTGAGCGGCACGCGCGTGCCGACGCGCGAGGTCACCTGGAAATGGCCGGGACCGTCGGCCATGGCGAGCACCTGCATGTAGTCGCCGTCGCGGCCGCAGAGCTGGATCGTTTCGGCCACCTCGCGGCCGAGATCATGCATCTCGCGGGTGGCAACGCCGAGGAAATCGAGCGAGCGGGCATAGGCGAGACCATAATGGTAGAGCCGGTCGCCGAGCCAGACGAGGCCATCGGCATCGCGGCTGAGCAGGTTCTTCTCGACCATGTCGTCGACGATCACGTAAGCGGTCGACAGCGGCGCACCGACGGCCTTTGCAATGGCGTAGACGCCGCTCGGCGCGCCCGTCTCATAGAGAAAGTCGAGCACCTGCAGGGCGCGGTCCATGCCGCTTACGCGCGAGCGGCGCGGCTTGCCCGTCGTTTCAATGTCGTCGTTCGGCGCGGCGTCGGTCATCGTCTTGTCCACTGTTCCACTCCTGCGCAGCCTGGAGCGCGCATCCTCCGGAAATTGCCAGGCTCTGCCGTCGCTGCGCCGCCGCCGGCGGTCGCATTCCGTGACGGAAAGCCTCACCCATACTTCATTACTATGGTAGATATTCCGCGAAAACGGAATAGTCTACCCGCTTCGACCACCAGAAAATCGCCTGCCAAATCATATGGAGACCACAATGCCTGACCGTGACATTCGCGAAGCTCTCGGACTTCGTCCCGTAATCAACGTCTCCGGCACGATGACCAGCCTCGGTGCATCGATCGTGGTCCCGGAAGCGATCGCCGCCATGACAGGCATACTGCCGCAGTTCGTCGAGATCAACGACCTGCAGCGCAAGGTAAGCCCCGTCATTGCGCGGCTGACGGGTGCCGAAGCCGGCTTCATCACGGCGTCGTGCTCCGCCGGCATCAGCCTTGCCGTCGCAGGCTGCATGACCGGCAGCGACCTTGCCGCCATCGAGCGCCTGCCGGATACGACGGGCCTCAAGAATGAAGTCATCCTGCAGATGGGCCATGTGGTCAGCTACGGCGCGCCCGTCGACCAGGCGATCCGGCTTGCCGGCGCCAAGCCTGTTATCGTCGGTCAGGCGACGTCGGCCTATCGCTACCATATCGAAGGCGCGATCAACGAGCGCACCGCCTGCGCCGTCTACGTCGTCTCCCACCACGTCGTGCAATACGGCCTCGTCGGCCTCAGGGAGTTTGCCGAGGTCTGCCATGCCAAGGGCGTGCCCGTCATCGTCGACGCCGCCTCCGAATACGATCTGCGCATCTTCCTCGATCACGGCGCCGACATCGTGCTCTATTCCGGCCACAAGTTCCTGGGCGGCCCGACCTCGGGCATCGTCGCCGGCAAGAAGGACCTGGTGCGCAACACCTTCCTGCAGAACCTCGGCATCGGCCGCGGCATGAAGGTCGGCAAGGAAAGCATGCTTGGGGTGATGGCGGCGCTTCAAGCCTGGGAGACGCGCGACCATGCCGGCATCCGCGAGCGCGAAGCCGGCTATCTCAACCTGTGGCATCAGACGCTCGATGGCCGCCCCGGCATCAAGCCGGTGATCGAGGCCGACCCGACCAACAACCCGCTCGACCGCCTGCGCGTCAATATCGACCCGGAGGAAGCCCATATTGCCGCCTGGGATCTCGCCGACGCGCTTGCCCGCGGCACGCCGCCGATCATCGTTCGCGACCACGAGGCCGAGCACAACTACTTCTACCTCGACCCCTGCAACCTGCATCCGGGCCAGGAGAAGGTGGTCGCAGGCCGCCTCGCCGAGGAACTCGACAAGGCACGCGCCTCCAACGAGATCATCGCGACCTCGCTTGCCGAGCGCAATGCCCGCCGTTTCGCCGGCCTGCTGCGCTGGCCCGATTGAACCGCGACGACGACCAGACACCGACACGCAGCACCTGACGGAGGAGACGAGATGACCGAGACCCAAGCCCCAAAGGACCGTTCGACGGCGCCCGTTCTCTCCGTCGAGAACCTGACCACGTCGTTCCTGGTGGACGGTGCCTGGAAACCGGTCGTCCGCGACATCTCCTTCTCGGTTGCGCCGGGCGAGACCGTCGCGATCGTCGGGGAATCCGGCTCGGGCAAGAGCGTCACGTCGCTCTCGATCATGCGGCTCCTGCAGAAGGAGACGAGCCGGATCGGGGGTCGGGTGATGATGGGCGGGCGCAATATCCTCGACCTGCCCGAAAGCGAGATGCGCAACGTGCGCGGCAACGACGTGGCGATGATCTTCCAGGAGCCGATGACCAGCCTCAACCCGCTGTTCACCATCGGCGACCAGATCTCGGAAGCCTTGCTCTGCCACAGGCCGATGTCGAAGGCCGATGCGAGGGCCGAGACCATCCGGCTGCTCGAAAAGGTCCGCATTCCCTCGGCCGCCTCGCGTTTCGACGAGTACCCGCATCGCTTCTCCGGTGGCATGCGCCAGCGCGTGATGATCGCCATGGCGCTTGCGAGCCGTCCGAAGCTCCTGATCGCCGACGAGCCGACCACGGCGCTCGACGTCACCATCCAGGGCCAGATCCTCGACCTGATCAAGGTGCTGCAGGAGGAGGAAGGCACCTCGGTGCTCTTCATCACCCACGATATGGGCGTGGTTGCCGAGATCGCCGACCGCACCGTGGTAATGTTCCGCGGCGACGCGGTCGAGACCGGGCCGACGGAGGACATCTTCCTTCGGGCGAAGCACCCCTATACCCGGGCGCTGCTTTCGGCCGTGCCGATGCTCGGCTCGATGAAGGGCGAAAGCCAGCCGATGCGCTTTCCCGTCATCGACGCCGCGACCGGGCTGCCGACCGCATCGGCGGAAGCCACCGATACGGTGCAATCCGGCCGCAAGCCGATCCTCGAAGTCAAGAACCTCGTCAAGCGCTTCGACATTCACGCCGGCCTGCTCGGCAAGCTGAAAGGCCGCGTGCACGCGATCGAAAACGTCTCCTTCAGCCTGCAGCCGGGCGAAACCCTGTCGCTCGTCGGTGAATCCGGTTGCGGCAAGTCGACGACGGGTCGCGCCATCATGCGGCTGATCGAGCCGGAAAGCGGCTCCGTGACGCTCGACGGCCAGGATGTGCTCAAAATGGACCGCAGGCAGCTGCGCGAGATGCGCCGCACCATGCAGATGATCTTCCAGGACCCCTTTGCCAGTCTCAATCCGCGCATGACGGTGGGGGCTGCCATCGCCGAACCCTATCTCGAGCACAAGCTCGGCACGGCGCGGCAGGCGCGCGAGAAGGTCGCCGACCTCTTGGAACGCGTCGGCCTGCAGGCCGACATGGCGGCGCGCTATCCGCACGAGTTCTCCGGCGGCCAGCGCCAGCGCGTCTGCATCGCACGCGCCTTGGCGCTCGACCCGAAGGTGATCGTCGCCGACGAGTCCGTCTCAGCACTCGACGTCTCGATCAAGGCGCAGGTCATCAACCTGCTCCTCGACCTGCAGGCGAGCCTCGGTCTTGCCTATCTGTTCATCTCGCACGACATGGCCGTCGTCGAGCGTGTCAGCCACCGCGTCGCCGTCATGCATCTCGGCGAGATCGTCGAGATCGGTTCGCGCACGCAGGTGTTCGAGAACCCGCAGCATCCCTATACGAAGAAGCTGATGGCAGCCGTGCCGATCGCCGATCCGACCCGACGCCACACCCGCCGCAATGTCGCCAGCGACGAGCTCAAGAGCCCGTTGCGCGCGCCCGACTACGTGCCGGAAGCGCGGCGCTACCAGCAGGTCGCCGACGATCATTTCGTCCAGGTCTGATCGGGCTGCACCTGTTGGGCCGCATCCGGCGCGCTGAAGACGCGCCGGGTCTCGCGTGCCCGTCGATGCGAAAGTCCAATCGTTCGACGGCCGTCAGAACGGCAGCCGGGCGTTCTCCTTGACTTCCTTCATCACAAAGAAAGTGCGCGTCTGGCGCACCCCCGGTAACGCAATCAGCTTCTGGCCGTGCAGCTTGTTGAAGTCCGCCATGTCTCGGACCCGGATTTTCAAGAGATAGTCGAAGTCGCCGGCAACGAGATTGCAGTCGAGCACTTCCTTCATCTCCAGCACCGCGCCCTCGAAGGCGGCAAAGCTCTCGGGCGTCGAACGATCGAGCACAACGCCGACCATCACCAACGCTCCAAGACCGACCGCTGCCGGCGCGACCTCGGCCCTCACACCGGTGATATGCCCCTCTTCGAACAACCTCTGTGTTCGCCGATGACAGGTCGCCGGACTGACGTTTACCCGCTCGGCGAGGTCGGCGTTCGTCAGCCGTCCTTCGGATTGCAGGGCACGCAGGATCTTGAGATCGATCCGGTCAAAATCCTCCTCGGAAGAATCTTTCATTTTCTATCCCGCTTATTGAAGAAAGATGAAACTCGACCGGAATTCTATTCGATCCGGAGAATTTCGGACAGCAACTTAGAGAGCACCTTTCACGCGACTTCGCCTATCCTTCTCCTACAATTTTCACAGGGAGGCCTGGATCATGTCACTGCTTGAGAAGTTCGAACGCTACCCACTCACCTTCGGCCCGACGCCGATCGAGCATTTGCCGCGACTGACCGCGGCGCTCGGCGGCAAGGTCAAGATCTATGCCAAACGCGACGACTGCAATTCCGGTCTCGCCATGGGCGGCAACAAGCTCCGGAAGCTCGAATACATCGTGCCAGACGCGATCGCGTCCGGCGCCGACACGCTGGTCTCGATCGGCGGCGTCCAGTCGAACCACACGCGCATGGTTGCCGCGACCGCCGCCAAGATCGGCATGAAGTGCGTCGTCATCCAGGAAAAATGGGTTCCGCACTATGATGCGGTCTATGACCGCGTCGGCAACATCCTGATGACACGGCTGATGGGAGCGGACAGCCGGCTCGTCGACGACGGTTTCGACATCGGTATCCGCAAGAGCTGGGAAGATGCGATCCAGTCGGTGAAGGATGCCGGCGGCAAGCCCTACCCGATCCCGGCCGGCGCCTCGGTGCACAAGTATGGCGCACTCGGTTACGTCGGCTTCGCCGAAGAGGTGGCGGCACAGGAGAAGGAGCTTGGCTTCACCTTCGACTACATCGTCGTCTGCGTCGTCACCGGCTCCACCCAGGGCGGCATGATCGTCGGCTTTGCCGCACAGGACCGCGCCGATCGGGTGATCGGCATCGATGCATCGGGCACGCTCGAGCAGACCCGCTCCCAGGTTCGAAGGATCGTCGACTCGACGGCAGAACTGGTTCGCCTCGGCAGGGCGATCCGCGAAGACGAGATCGTGATCAATCCCGATTACGCCTATCCCGCCTATGGCGTACCTTCGGAAGAAACCAACGCGGCGATCCGGCTTGCGGCCCGCACCGAGGCGATGATCACCGATCCGGTCTATGAGGGCAAGTCCATGCAAGGCATGATCGACCTTACGCGCAAGGGTTTCTTTCCCGAGGGGTCCCGCGTCCTCTACGCCCATCTCGGCGGCGCGCCGGCGCTCAACGGCTACAGCTACTACTACAAGGACGGCTGAAACGCCGTCCGCACCCTGTCACCTTCCGTCCTTCTCCATCGGAACCTGGCGATGACCGACACGACCCATCTGAAGACCATCGAAAAACGCCTGCTCTGGCTCTCCCACTGGATGATCCACCATGCCAACCACATCCGGCCGAAGGTCGACGGCATCAAGATCGGCGGGCACCAGGCAAGCTCCGCCTCGGTCGCCTCGATCATGACGGCGCTTTATTTCTCGGCGCTCAGGCCGGAGGATCGTGTCGCCGTCAAGCCACACGCGGCACCGGTGTTCCACGCAATGCAGTATCTGATGGGCCGGCAGACCCGCGAGAAACTTGAGAACTTCCGCGGCTTTGGCGGGGCGCAGAGCTATCCGAGCCGGACCAAGGATGTCGACGACGTCGATTTTTCGACCGGCTCGGTCGGTCTCGGCGTCGGCATCACCGCACTCGCCTCGATCGTCCAGGATTTCGTCCGCGCCAAACAATGGGGCGAGGGCAAGATCGGCCGCATGGTGGCGCTCGTCGGCGATGCCGAACTTGACGAAGGCAATGTCTACGAGACGCTACAGGAGGGCTGGAAGAACGACCTCAGGAATTGCTGGTGGATCATCGACTATAACAGGCAGTCGCTCGACGGCATCGTGCGCGAGGGCCTGTTCGAGCGCGTCGAGAAAATCTTCGACGCCTTCGGCTGGGACGTGGTGCGGGTGAAATATGGCGTGCTGCAGCGCGCGGCCTTTGCCGAACCGGGCGGGAGCAAGCTGCGCGACTGGATCGACGGTTGCTCCAACCAGGACTATGCGGCGCTGACTTTCATGGGCGGTGCCGTCTGGCGCAAGCGGCTTGCCGACGATCTCGGCGACCAGGGCGACGTCTCCGCCCTCATCGACCGACGCAGCGATGCCGAGCTCTCGGCGCTGATGGAAAACCTCGGTGGCAACTGCGTCGAGACGATGGCCGAAACCTTCGCCGCGATCGACCATGACCGGCCGACCTGCTTCCTTGCCTATACGATCAAGGGCTGGAGCACGCCGATTGCCGGCCACAAGGACAATCACGGTGGCCTGATGACGACGACCCAGTTTGCCGAATGGCAGGCGCATATGGGTGTCGCGCCCGGCGAGGAATGGGAGCCGTTCGCCGGAGTGGCGGATCGTCAGGCGCTCAAGACATTCCTCGCCGCGGTCCCCTTCTTTGCCGAAGGCACGCGCCGCCACGCCGATCACCGGCTGGAGGTGCCCGCCATCGCCATTGAGACGCAGCGCGAAATTTCCACGCAGATGGCCTTCGGCAAGATCCTCGACGATCTCGCCAAGGGCAAGTCGGACCTCGCCGAACGCATCCTCACGACGTCGCCCGATGTCACCGGCACCACCAGTCTTGGCGCCTGGGTCAACCGGCGCAAGCTCTTTGCCCGCCAGCCGCTCGCCGACGCATTCATCGAGCACCGTATTGCATCGACGGCAAAGTGGGAGTTCACGCCGGAGGGCCAGCATGTGGAGCTCGGCATCGCCGAGATGAATCTGTTCCTCTTGCTCGGCGCCGCCGGCCTCAGCCATTCGCTCTTCGGCAAAAGGCTGATCCCGATCGGTACGGTCTATGACCCCTTCGTCTGCCGTGGCCTCGATGCGCTCAACTATGCCTGCTACCAGGACGCCCGCTTCATGATCGTCGGCACGCCCTCGGGCGTGACGCTGGCGCCGGAAGGCGGCGCGCACCAGTCGATCGGCACGCCCCTCATCGGGATCAGCCAGGACGGCCTTGCAGCCTTCGAGCCCGCCTTTGCCGATGAACTCGCCGTCATCATGGAGTGGGCCTTCGACTACTTGCAGCGCGATGGCGACAACGATCCGGACGAGCGCACCTGGCTGCGCGACGAGACTGGCGGCTCCGTCTATCTGAGGCTCACCACCAAACCGCTGGAGCAACCGTTGAAACGGGTCGACAACGACTTCCGCCAGGGCGCGATCGACGGCGCTTACTGGCTGCGCAAGCCAGGGCCGAACTGCGATATCGTCATTGCCTATCAGGGTGCGGTGGCGGACGAGGCGATTGCCGCTGCCGGCCTTATAGGCGAGGTCCGCCGCGACATCGGCGTGCTCGCCGTCACCTCGGCTGACCGTCTCAATGCCGGTTGGACGGCAGCGCAGCGCGAGCGCGCCCGTGGCAACCCCCGTGCGAAAAGCCATATCGAGCGGCTGCTCGATCCGCTGCCCGGCCACTGCGCGATCGTCACCGTGCTCGATGGCCATCCGGCAGCGCTCTCGTGGCTCGGTGCCGTCGCCGGCCACCGCACCATCGCGCACGGCGTCGAGCATTTCGGCCAGACCGGCACGATCGGCGATCTCTACCGCCACTCCCGGCTCGACCGCAACGCGCTCGCGGCATCCGCAATGGCGCTGACGGCAGGCCGGCGTACGGCTGCCGGACAAGCGGCTCTCCTCTTTCCCTAGTTCGGCAATCGCCGTCCGAACCATCGAAGACGAACCATCATGCGCCGCAGGCCCCGCGGCCAGAGCATGCGTGCGCCTTCCAAAATCCAGAAGCGTCACCTGTACGCCCGACTATGTGCCGGTCGAGCGGCGCTACCAGAAAATCGCCGACGATCATTTGGCCCAGGTCTGACGGTGTCGGCCCCGATCGACCACTCGTACCGTCGACAGAACGGATGCGCGCTGCCGACGGCGCAACATGGCGGGAGTTCGCTGCGTCGCAGAACGGCGCGACGCAAGATCCATGATCCAGTCCGTTCGCCACAAGCGTAGCGAGAAGCACGCCGGCAATTCCCTCCTCCATCGGCACACCCGCGATCGCGGGCGCGATTGCGCTCGACCCGCCGTTTCTCGCAAACCAGAGGTCGAATGAGACAGGAATATTCGCCCTTTCGTTGCGCATTCCTGGCAAAAGACCTATAGGGGCAATGGGCGGGTTTCAGACTAGACCGAGGATGAAACGATGTTTCGAAACGCCAGGCCCGATCTGCTGCGGCCGATCTCGGAAGTGCTGCGCGCCTATTGGCGGGCAGATCGCTGGATGCTGCTTGCCATGGCGACGATCGTGTTCGTTTCGAGCGTCAGCAGCGTCGCCGCTCCCTATCTCTTTTCCAGGCTGATCGACCGGCTGTCGCAGGAAACCCTCGTTTCCGGTCTCCTGTGGGGCTTCGTGATCTACGCGACGCTTCTCGGCCTGTCCGCGGCCCTGCAGCACATGGTGCAGTATCTCTCGTTCATGACCGCCGAGAACCTCGGCTTCATCGCCAGCACCCGCTTCTTCGAACGCATCCTCAAGAAGACGACCGTCTTCTTCGTGGAGCACAATCCGGCGCAGATCCAGAACGCCAACGCCCGAGGACGCAGCGCGCTGATCACGCTGGTGGAGCTGGGACTCGTCGCCTTCATCCCGGGCGCAGTCCAGATCCTGTTGACGCTCGCCACCCTCGGCGCCCTCATCAATGCCGAAGTGGTCGCGATCACGGTGATCTACGGCACGGCGGCGATCGCGATTACGCTGGTCTCCACCCGCCGCGCCCGCGTCTATCTCGACAGGGCCGTGGAGGCCGGACAGGAAAATGCCCGCTTCGTCGGCAACGCCATGAATGCCATGGAAACGTTGCGCCATTTCGGCAGCCACGGCTGGATGAGCCACCGCTTTTCGACCAAGGCGCGCGAGGTGCGCGACAACTGGCGCGCCTTCGTCCTGCAGCGCCTCGGTTCGATCGCCCTGCTCGGTCTGGGGCTCGCGATCCAGTTTGCGGTAACGTTCTGGCTGCTACTGCCGCGCTACGAGGCCGGCACCCTGTCGATCGGGGAAATCGTGTTGTTCAACACGCTTCTGCTGCAGCTCAACCTGCCGTTCGAAATGATCGCCCATGCCATCGACGACGTTGCGCGCTCGCGCGCCGACCTTGGGCCGATGGCCAGAATGTGGAGCGCTCCGGAGGAACGGCAGGTATCACAGGCAACGGCCTTTACCCCGCGTGACGGGCGCGTCGTTTTCGAGGACGTCGGCTACACCTACGACAATGGCCGCGGGCTGGACGCGGTCAGCTTTGCCGCCCGCCGCGGCGGCATCACCTTTGTCACCGGCGAGACCGGGTCCGGCAAGTCGACAATCTTCAAGCTGGCGCTGAAATCGATGGAGCCGGACAAGGGCCGAATCCTTGTCGACGGCACCGACCTTGCGGCCATCGACCGGGCCGACTGGTACGGCGCGATCGCCGTCGTGCCGCAGGACGTCGTGCTGCTGAATGAGAGCCTGGAAGACAATATCCTGCTCGGCCGCCCGCGCGACGAGGCAAGGCTGCGCGAGGCTGCCGAGAAGGCCGCGATCCTCCCCTTCATCGCCGCGCTGCCCGCTGGCTTCGACACCACCGTCGGCGAACGCGGCCTGAAACTGTCAGGGGGCGAACGCCAAAGGATCGCCATCGCCCGCGCGCTCTACGGCAATCCCGCGATCCTGTTCCTCGACGAAGCAAGCTCCGCGCTCGACGAAGCGACCGAGCGCGACATCATGGAACATATCCGGCTGCTTGCCCGCGACGTGACGGTGCTGGCGATCACCCACAGGCGATCGGTGATCACGGAAGCCGACACGGTCATCGCGCTCGGCGAAGCCAATGTCGCCCCGAAAGAAGCCCTGGCACCGTCTTGAGGCAAGATCGACGGGATCTGGACAAGGCACGCCTGTGTTCCCCAGGGAACATCACTGAAACCATCCGCCAGTAGTTTACGACGCCAACCCGAAGCCTGCAGGATCGAATACATGCGCGTCGTTGCCTCCGCCCTTCTTGCCCTCTGCCTCGCGACGCCGGCAGGCGCTGCGGACCTCATCGGCTTCTGGGACACGCCCCGGCACGGCGGCAACAGTTTCAACCGGCTGCCGCCGGACGAGGCCTATTTCGCGGCGCTGGCGGGATACGGCGCCACCTGGGTGCGCCTGTCCTACGACAAGTGGGAACCTGCCAAACGCGACTATCTGATCGGCGACGCCGACAAGTACGAGGGCATACCGCCGGCAGACCTGAAAACGCTCAGGGAAACGCTCGACCGCGCCGACAAGGCAGGCCTCAAGGTCGTCATCGCGCCGCTGTCGCTTCCCGGCATGCGCTGGGCGCAGAACAACGGCAACAAATTCGACGGCAGGCTCTGGCGAGACAAGGCCTGGTGGGGGCAGGTCGCGGCCTTCTGGCGGGATCTGGCCCGCGAACTGAAGGACCATCCAGCCGTTGCCGCCTACAACATCGTCAACGAGCCTGCGCCCGAGAAGAACAACGGTCTTGTCGAACATGCCGACCTGAAGACGATGCAAGCCTGGTACGACGATAAGGCAGGCAGCGCCTCCGATCTCCGGGCCTTCTACGAGACCGTGATCGCCGCCATCCGCGGAGTCGATCCGGCAACGCCCATCATGGCGGATGCCGGCTGGTATGCGGCTGCCGACGCCTTTTCCTATTGGCCAGCCGCGCTCTCGGACCAGAAGGTGCTCTACAGCTTCCACATGTACGAGCCCTATGCGGCGACGAGCGCGCCCAACATGAAGCGCGACAAGCCCTACGCCTATCCCGGCAAGGTGCCCTTCGGCGACAACGAAGAGACGTGGGACAAGGTGCGGGTCGCGAAATATCTTGCGGCGCCGGTGGAATGGGCAAAGGACAAGGGCGTGCCGCTCAATCGGCTGGTCGCCGGCGAGTTCGGCTGCATGCGCCTGTGGTCCGGCTGCAAGGCCTATCTCGAAGACGTGTTGACCGCGCTCGACAAGAACGACCTGCATTGGGCCTTCTACAGCTTCCGGGAGGATGCCTGGGATGGCATGGACTACGAACTCGGCGCAAGGAAGGTCGGGTGGAAATACTGGCAGCAAATGGAGGCCAACGAGCGCGACACGACGCCGCGCAAGGCGACGCCCGAGTTCGCGCCGATCAGCAAGCGGCTGCAAAAGGCAGATTGACGCAGGCCAAGAAACTCCGGCACGCGCTTGGAAAAAAGCCCCAAACAGCTAGAAGACGGTGCATTCCTTGCGGGGCGACGCGAATTGCGCGCACCTGCTGCAACATGGGACATGCACGTGCAGACGACCAAGGCGACTGACGCCGAAACACACAACCGAACCATCTCCCTGTCGCGCACGCTGGCGATCGTGATGGCAGCGCTGGTCGCCCTGACCGCGGCCGTCATCCTCTCTGTCGTCTGGTTCATGTCGGCCGGCACGACCCGCGACCTGCTGGTGCAGTCGGCGCATCTCGGCCTCGAAGCAGTGCAGACGCAAATCGGCAGCCGCTTCTCGCCGGTGGAGGACCAACTCGCCTTTCTGGCGCGTGAAGTCGGTGCCGGGCGTCTCGACCCGAAGGATTCGTCGAAGTTCGAACGCGTCATGACGGGCGCTCTGGCGGCAACCCCGCAAGTTCGCGTGCTCTCCTTTGTGAAGCCCAACGGCGATATCATCGGCGTTACCCAAGGCCCGAAGGGTGTGTTTTCCTATACCGACCAGGTCACGAGCGCCAACGAGCGTGCGGAGATCGAGGAAGCGCGGCGCAGCGGCACACCCCACTGGGGGCCTGTCTATTTCGTACCCGATCCGGCGATACGCACCTCGGTTACGAACCTGCAGCAGCCGGCAAACCATAACGGTGAATTTGCCGGCGTTTTCCGTGCCACGATCACCGTCGACACCATGTCCGACTTCCTGCGCCAGATTGCCGTCTCGAACCCGGGGGCGACGCCCTTCGTCCTCTACGGCCGCGACCAGGTCCTCGCCCATCCGCTGATGGCTGCGGGGCATCCGCTCCTGTCGGCGGAACATCGGCTGCCGAAGCTCGACGAACTGGGCGATCCGTTTCTCGCCGCGCTGTGGGAAGGACCGCCCGAGACCTTTGATGATTCGGACATGGAGGTGCGCGCGGTCAAGCTCGGCGATGATGGGCGGGTCATCCTGACGCGCCAAATCCGCGGCTACGCTCCTTCTCCGCTCATCATCGGCGTCGAGGTTCCGATCGAATCGGTGGAGAAGCCGATCTGGGACCTGCTGCGGGCCGGCATTGCCGGTCTCGCGGTGCTGTTCGTCGCGATCGTCATCGCGTGGGTTGTCGGTCGTCTGATCGTTCGCCCCGTCACCAGCATGGCGCGTGAGGTCCGTGCCGTCGGCATGCTCGATTTTGCCGCCCTGCGGCCGCTCCCCGGTAGCCTGTTCACCGAACTCGACGAACAGGCCAAAGCCTACAACACCATGCTGACCGGCCTGCGCTGGCTCGAGACCTATGTGCCGAAGAAGCTCGTGCGCCACCTGATCGGCAGTGAAGACCTGGCATCCACCCAGCGCACAGTCACCATCATGTTCACCGATGTCGTCGATTTCACCGCGACGGCAGAAAAGACCAGCGCCGGCGACGTGGCGGCACTGCTCAACAGCCACTTCGACCTGCTCGGCCACTGCATCGAAAGCGAAGGCGGCACCATCGACAAGTTCATCGGCGATTGCGTCATGGCCTTCTGGGGCGCACCCGACGCGCAACTGGACCATGCCGATCGTGCAATCCGGGCAGCGCGGGCGATCGCCAAATCGATCGCCCGCGACAACGCCGAGCGACGCCTGAAGGGCCTTCCGCCCCTCAGGGTGCGCATCGGCATCCATTCCGGGTCCGTCGTTGCCGGCAATATCGGCATGACCGGTCGGTCGGCCTACACGATCGTCGGCGACACGGTGAATGCCTGCAACCGGCTGGAGCAGCTCGGCAAATCGATCGCGCCAGGTGAAGAGGTTGTGATCCTCTTGAGCGGCGAAACCTTCGGTCTGGTGGCCGATGACGATCGCTCCGATCTCGCCCAGCTCGGCAAACATTGCCTGGCCGGCCGAAGCGAAGAGACCGAGATCTACAGGCTTCAGACACGATAGGCCCCGCGCCGACACGAGCCGGCGCGGGGCCTATTGTGCCGCCATGATGGCCAATGCCTATTGGCTGGCGGCCCGGCGGTTCGGCTCAGTCCCGTCGACCGCCTGGCGGACCTGCCTGCGATCGCGACGCAGGGTCTCGAAGCAATCGTTGCCGAACCATTCAAGCGACGCGTCGACCGACGGCTCGTCGGCGATCTCCGTCAGGAACCGTTCGTAGTCGACGACCCCTTCGAAGAGCGGCGTCATCCCACGCCGGCTGCCAGCCGCGGCATAGACGTTGGCCGGCTCGAAGACGGAAAGCTCTGCCCGGCCGACGATATTCTTCAGGTGGTAGTGGCGAATGTGCGGTTTCATCGCACGGTGCACGGCGACCGGATCGTCGCCGCCCTCCCACACATGCAGCGTGTCGAAATTGATCGCGAAGGAGGGATGGTCCACCTCTTCGATCAGCCGCATGGTTGAGGCCGCCGTGTCGGCGAGCGTCTTCGGATGCGTTTCGACGAGCAGATGGATGCCGTAGCTGGCGGTAATAGTGCAGATCTCCTGCAGGCGTTCGACAATCTGCTGCCGCTCGTCGGCACTGACATCAAGGCTGCCGCGGCTTCCCGCAAAGGTGCGGATCTTGCGGGTGCGCCACCGCCGCGCCAGTCGGCAAAGCTCGACCGCCTTGTGTCGCAGCGCTTCCACGTCGCCGTCGAGCGGCAGGTAATCGCTGATCATCGGCACCGAGAGGCCGTAGCCGTCGAGCCATTCGGCGTTGCGATCCAGGCGCGGCGAAAGATTGCGCGCATGCGCGCCCCAGAGCTCGACCCCCTGGAAGTCATTGGCCTCGGCCCAGGCCGCGATCTCGTCGAGCGAGATCAGGTGGTGGCGAAAGGTGATGGTGCAGAGCGAAACTCTCATCGTGCAACTCTCTTCAAGGAGGGAATATCCTGGGGGATGGCGCGGTCGCACCAGAGGTCGAAGACTTCGGCGAGCTTGACCTTCAGCTTCGTCTCCAGCCGGTCCGCTTCGTCGAGACGCTCGATGACAGCGCCCACGAGGGCCCGATCGCCTGTCTGGGAGAGCTTCATGACCGCGTAGTGCAGGGTCTTCAGCGACTGAACCAGAGCTTCGATGTCCCCGCACCAAGCCTCGAACTCGGCGGCCGGCAACTTCAACGCCCGCCAGTAGAAGGCAAAGCCGTGCTCATAGGCGTATTTGCGGATGGTGATGACGGGCAGTTCGCGCACCGCCGCACCAAGATCCGTGAGCGCGACGCCGTTCGTCCCGTCGAGATGCGCGGCAACGATGGACCGAACCGCATCGACCAGCGGATTGCGGTCCCGGACGAAGCATGCCTCGAAATAGGCTTTCAGATCCTCGGCAAACGGCGCGCGCGCCTCGGCATTGTCGAAGACGTAACCGCCGCCGACCGTCGGCTGCATGATGGCATGGATGACCTTTTCCTTGGCGATCTCGCCTTCCCAGCGGTAGTCGGGATCGTGCACGAACCAGGTCTCGGGATCGGCCGTTTCCTGCAGCATCAGGTAGTGCGGGAACGGGTTCTGGTTGAACTTGTTCTCCCGCTCCGGCAGGTGGAACATGTCGAGCATGACCATGATCGAGCCGGTTTCGCTGCGCTGCTTGAGGAGGCCGAAAAGCACCGCGAGGTTGTCGAGCTTGGTGCGCTGCGGATCGTACCATTCGACGACCGAGACGCCGTAGAGCCGCTCGAACCAGCCACGGAAGAATTCCTGGGTGATATCGGGTGCGTGGTAGAGCAGCTCGAAACGGTCGCTGACCGCGAACTTGGCGTCCCAGACGCCGAAATAGAATGACCGCTGGTCGAGCCCGTTTCGCTTCAGACCGTCAGAGACGCAGCTGACGAAGCAATGGACCTTGATGTCGTAATAGGCCTCGCCGTGCACGCCCTCGTCGGTCGTCCCGCCGGTAAGCGCAAAGGCCGGCACGATGGCGGCGGTGGGCTTCGGCACATAGAGAGCGACGAGATCGGCGACCGTTTCGATCTCCTGCTTTGCGATCGCCTCTTCCGGCACCGACAGCCCGTATTCGAGCTCGAGATTGAGGAAGATTTCGAGGATCAGCACGGAATCGAGATAGAGGTCCTCGTTGAGACGGGCATCGAGGCCGAAGCCGTCCATATGCCCATGCGCCATCTTGTCGGTCAGGACGGCTTCGATCGCCGCCAGAACTTCGCTTTCGCTCATGATGCGGCTCCCGCGATCGGTTTGTTGAATTCGCCCGCCAGATGACGTGCCGCGACATCGCGGCGGCTGATCTTGCCGTTCGCCTGACGCGGAACGACCTCGACCTGGAGGATCTCCATCGGCAACTGGTGAGGCGCGAGGTGACGGCTGCACCATTCACGCACCGCCTGCGGCGGCACCGGTGCCTCTGCGCTGAAGATGAGCGCAACGCGCTCGCCGGCGAAACGATCGGCCTTGCGGAAGGCGACCGCATCGGTCACGGCGGGCATGGCCATCACCGCATCCTCCACGTCCTTCGGATAGACGTTGAGGCCGGAGACGTTGATCATGTCGTCCATGCGCGAGACGAACACCAGCATGCCGTCGGCCCGGCGGTAGCCGAGGTCGCGGGTGTGGATCGGCGCGGCGTCGCCATTTTTGACGACGATTTCGCCCGCGTCCTCGGCGCTGTCGCCGGTAGCGGCTATCAGATGCGGCAGCACGAAGCCCATGTCGCCGGCGGACCTCACATCCGGATTGATGGCGATGCAGCCGGACTCCGAGCAGCCATATTGCTGGAACATGAACCGGCTCTTGGCACGAATGTCGGCAAACCACGGATCGGGAAGCAGCGTGCCCGAGGTCATCGTCGCGTGGATCTGTTCGCCTGCCGGCAGAAGCCGCGCCAGCGTGTTGAGGATCGCCGGCGACGAATAGAGCAGTGGCCGCTCGGTCTCGCGCAGTACCTTCAGCAGATACTTCGGGTTCGCTGTATTGACGATGACAGGTGTCTGTCCGCGCTTCAGCGCCACCAGGATACCGCAGATCAGCCCGTAGGAGTGGGTGGTCGGGCAGGCGACGACCGGTGTCATGTCCTCCGGTTCGCGGAAGGTGCTGACGTAGCTTTCGATCTCGGCATCGATCTCCTGCCAGCTTCGCGCCACGCATTTCGGAGCGCCGGTCGTTCCGGAGCTCATCTGCAGCAAGGTCCCGTGCCGTACCTCCGTCTCGGGTACATCGAGAACTTCGGCGGTCAGGCTGTTGTAGAACAGCCGGTCGCAGCCGGCGCCGATCGCGAGCTTGCGTGCGGCCGGATAGGGTGTGCCCGGGTGGATCGGCAGCACGCTCGCACCCGCCTTGCGGATGGCAAGAAACAACGCCAGCCAGTCGACCGTTTCCTGGAAGCAAACGGCATAGCGGCCGGTATCTTGCGCGCCGAGGCCGATCTCGGCTGCGAGCTCGGCCGAGCTTTGTCTGAAATAGGCCTCGTCATAGAGCCTATCGTCGATGCGGATCATGGCTTTCTCCTTCGTTGGAGCGTCCTTGCGGCCAAGGCGTTCGCCACCTCGTGGTGGTACTCCGGCTTGAGCGCGAGCAGCTTCCTCGTCATCAGGGATTCGGTCAGGATGCGGGGCTGGCCGCAGCCAAGCTGCTCCAGCCGCTCCGTCGCGGTGTGCTCGGCTTCGTAGGCGGCAAGCACGGTTTGAACGCGCTGCCAGAAGAGCGCTTCCGGCAGGTCGTAGCAGTGGTCGAGAAGGTGGGAGATCTCGCTGAGATTGAAGACGAACAGCGTGTCCATCACCAGTTCGCGCAGCGAATCCAGATTGTCCGTCCAATAGAACTGGTCGGGCTCGGCCTCCCGGTAAGCTGGATTGAGCGACGGGAAATCCGGCGCCTCTTCCGGCGCGCGCAGGAAGCCCGGCGAAAACTCGATGCTCTCGTGAAAATCGCGCAGGATGAGCCTGACCGGCCAGCCGTCGCGGTGGACCAGCAGCATGTTCTGCCCATGCGCCTCGACCGCCAGGCCATGGTGCACGAGGAGGTGCCAGACGGGCAGGACGGCGACTTCGATCAGGCGGTTGATGAACGGCATCAGGCCGAAGCGCCTGATCCAGTCGTCGGCGAACGCGCGCCCGTCCGCCTCGACCATCATCAAGGCATTGAAGGGAATGACGGCCTCGCCGGGTGCGAGCGTGGCTTCCGCGTTTTCGCGCCAGATGGCTGCGACCTGTCCGGCCAACGCTCCCTCGCCGTCCGCGATGATGCCGGCATATTCCTGCAGGATGGTAAGCGGATAACGCTCACGAAAGGCCGGATCGCCGGCAACCATCCCGGCGATCCAGCGGGAGATCACCGGCGCCGTGCAGACCGAATGCGGTTCAAGGGTGCGGCGCGACGAGGTGTTGACGATGTTGAGCGGCAGCTTGATGCTCGAAGCCAGCGGCCGGTCCCGGTTCAACAGCGAGCGGACCGACTGCGTCGCCGTGTATCGGTCTCCCGCCGGACCGAGGTAAACGACTTCGCCCGCGGCGATCCACTCGGCAAGCTGGGCCCCACGGAGCTCGCGCCATTGCCAGGGATGCAGCGGCACGAGGCCGAACGCGTCAGGCGAAACGCCGCGCTGCTGCCGCTTCGATCGGAGTTCGCACCAGGTTTGCTCGCCCAGTTCCGCCTGCCAGAAGGCCTCTTCGTCGCAAGGCAGAGCCTGGCGCAGGTGTTTTCGCGCAACGAGCAGCCAGACGAGCTGGAACGTTCCCCCGACTTCCGGCCCGTAGGCCGCATGATCGGCGACGGAAAAGCCGGTGCGCGCCTTGTAGCAGGGATGGTAAGGATGCCCCTCGTCGAGGGCACCCTCCAGCTCGGAAAACGACAGGGCGCGGCGCGCCCGCGCAGGCACGCGACGCTCGTTCCAGGCGCTGAAGGCAATCGTCTGCGTGAGTTCGTCGAGCAGCTTCCCGCGGGTCGGACCGCTGCCCGGCAAGGCGGAGACCAGTTGCGCCAACGGCGGCACGCCCCAGCCGTCCGCGTCATCGTGCATCTCCACGGATCCGGCGGCTAGCCGCAGCCGGCCAAACGGACCGATGGCGCCCCGGCAGCGGAACTGCCGGCCGGCGAGCGACCATTGAAAGGTCGCGACATCGCCGTCGGTGCGCGCGCTGGCCTCAACGATGCCTTCGTATAGCAGCGCGGCAACGAGCTGGCGAAGCACCCGCTCGTCCGGGCGGCCCTTGAGATCAAGAGGCAATGGCATGATCGGTCCTCGGCGCGGTCAGAACGGCCGGCGCCCGCAGCGGGTTCGGCACGGGGCGATAGAGTGTCGGCGCATTGCCGGATTGCAGTTCGTCCACGTCGTAGAGGCGCGTCGTCAGGTTAGCCTTGGAGACGATCGTCGGCAGGTCGAGGACGTGACGGGCAAAATCGCGACCGGCTGCGGTCATTCGGGCGGCATAATGTTCCAGATGCGTGCGCAGTTCGCGCAGGAGCAGGCTCTCGTCGCAGAGCCCGTCATGGCCGATCCGGCTGATCACCGAGAAGACCTGATTGACGATCAGGTAATAGGCGAAGCGATCACGGATTTCGCTCTCGGCAAAATAGAGCGACGCGATCCCTTGCGTCTCCGGAACGTGACCGGCGATCAGGCTGCGGTAGCGCTCCGAGAGGTAGAAGCCCTGATTGTCCCGGTAGAAGCTGACGGACGGATAGCCGGCGCCGACATCCAGCAGGCTGTTTTGCTGGTGCGCCTCGAGCGCGACGCCATAGTCGTCGTAAAGGCAGATCAACGGCTCGACGGCGCAGTCGAGATAGCGGCGGAACCAGGCGAGCGCCGCATCCGCCAGGCTCTCGCCCGTGCGCGCGGCGACCGTCCGAACCAGCCGTTCGAGGCGGGAAACCTGCCCCGGAAGCGGATCGGCCGTCAGGGCCGCGACGGTGACGACGCCGCTTCCCCCGTTGCCGGAAAAGGGGTTCTCCCGCAGGATGACTTCAAAGCCGCTCTCGCTGCGTCCCGGCACGTCCAGCGTGATATAGGCGGGGTCCTGGATGATGCGGAAGTTCCGGGACCGTTCGGCAAAACCGATCCGGTCGATCAGCTTTGCCATCGCGACACCCGCTTCGAGCTCCTGGCGACGGTTCAGGCGCACGGAGTTGGTGATGCGCACGGGAAGGGAAAACTTCAGCATCCAGCCGGCATCGGCGCCGTAGACCGTGCGCACCGACGACGTCGCGGTGAAGGCCGGGCCGGCGGGGCCGATATGGCGCAGCCGCCCTTCCCCCAGCATGCCGCGGATATCGGCATCAAGCAGCAGGGCTTCGGCCTGGAGCGGATGCATCGGCAACAGATATTCGTCGTCGGCAAGCGCGATCCCGTCGGCATCCGGCCCGGCCAGAGACCGCACGATCTCGGGCGCTGCAAATTCGCGGGCGCTATCGTGCCGGATATCGCCGCGTTTCGCCGCGAAGTAGTGCAGCTTGAACTGACCGCGCAGCTCCGGGGCGTAGGATTCCTGCTGCCAATAGGTCATGCCCTGGCGGCTCTTCGGTGTCGGGTGCTGCCAGTGTCCGAAGACGAGCGCCTGTTCCGCTTCGATGAAATGGTCGCCGCCCACCGGTCCTGGTTCGGCCCTGTCGATGTAGAGCGCCGTCTGCTGGTAGCTTTCGAGCACGCGCATCAGGAGTTCGAGCTCGAAGCCGCGCAAGGCGTCGGCCTTGGCCTCATCGACCTGGCGGTAGCATTCGTGCACCAGGATATGGAGGGCCGATATCAGTTCGATCTGGCGCCAGGTGGCATCGGAAACGCCCCTGCCCCACACCCTGCCGAAGTGGTGCGGGCCGCAGAGCGACGGCGACGTCACCTCGGCGCGCAGGATCATCTGCTGCCTTGGAAGAGACCACTCCACGCAGTCGACGACGCTGCCGGCGGCGCGATGCATGGCCCGAATGCCCGGGTTCACTTCCCGCAGGTAGCAGTTTGCGAAGCTTTGAAAGGTGGCGATTTCTGCGATTTGCCTAGACGATTGCATCCTGTCGATCCTCGGCACGCGACACGCACAGCCGCGCATTTGCGTTGGCGTTTTCGACCAACACATTGAATTTTCTTGTCGGAACGTGTTTGCGAGCGGTCCGTCTACCCGGCGGGCTGCCAGGCAAGCGGACCCGGCTCTTCCCGGAACGCGAAGCGCAGAAGATGGCTTTCGATCACCGATTTCGTGTCGGCGAGATTGGCATCGTCGGGCGAGCTGGCGCGAATGCTCAGGCCATCGGCCGCGGCCTTCAGATAGCCGGTGCCGCAGGAGAACCGGAGCTCGGCGCGATCGCCTGCCTGTTCAACGTCGACCTTGTGGGCGAAATGCTTGCACAGTTGCGTCAGGTATTTCTGGCCGTCTTCCGTCGCAAAATGGGTGGTCGCTTCTTGCATCTGGAATTTCCTGTCTTTCGGCTTTCCTTGCTGAGGCGGCCGGGAATGACCGCCTGAGCGTCTTGGGTGGCTGCCGTTGGGAGTGTCCGGCAGCCAAGTTCGGGACCGTCGAACTAAAAGGTCGCTCTGGCGGTCAGGATGAAGGAACGGCCGGGCTCGTAGAGCGGCGTGACTTCAGCGAATTCCTGCCCGTAGGTCGCCCGGTCCGAATAGGTTTCATCGAAGATGTTCTTGATCTCGGCGCGCAGCGTCAGGTTCGGCCGTTGCGGCGGCACATACTCGATGAAGGCGTTGAAAACCTCGTAACCATCAAGGGGTTTGTAGCCCGCAGCCACGTCGTCGTAGTCAAGCGCAATTTCGGCATCGCCGCCGAGCGTGACGCCCCAGTCCGCCAGCGTGTGGACTGCCTGCAAGGTGATGATCTGGCCGGCCGGGGTGGCAAGATAGGTGCCGAGATCGGAATTCGCAGGCTTGCCGTCGATTTCAACGTCGATGTTGGCGTACTTGACCTTGAAATAGCCGTCGCCCCAGCTGTAGCCGCCGCCGATCTCGAAGCCCCGCGAGCGGACGTCATGCGCCTCGATCCCCTTGGTGACGGGAAAACGCGGCGTGCGGGCGTCATCGAGGTCCGTCTGGAAGATGCTGCCTTCGACGGTGAAGCCGTTGTAGTTTGCTTCCAGCCCGAGGATGTAGTTGTCCGCCGTCACCGGTTTCGGGCCACGCCCATAGTCCCAGTTGGGATTGACGATGAAGTTTTCGGCGAGCGGAATGCCGGCCCAGACATGCGAATAGCCGGCCTTGGCCGTCAGCAGGTCCGCGACAAGGTCGTATTCGCCCGAAACGTTTCCGCTGAAACCGGCGTTGTTCCACGTCTGGCCGGTCGTCCCGGTAAAGCGCTGATGGTCGCCGCGCGCACCGAAGGAGAGGCGCGTGCGCTCAAAGGGTTCAAGCCGCGCCTGGGCGTAGATGCCGACGTTGCGCGCCTTTTCGGAACCGGGATCGAAGAGAGCCCGAAGCTTTGCCTCGTCCTTGTAGAAATCGACGCCGGCGATGACGTTGCCGATATCGAAGGAGACCTTGTTCTCGAACTTGCCGTTGAGGCTGTCCGACGCGCCGACCCCTTGATAGCTGACGGGAACGCCCGGCTCCGGCTTCGGATAGACGGGCACTTCGACTTCGGTCTTGCTGTAGGCGAGCAGCAATGTCGGATCCCACCACCCCTCGGGCGTGCTGTCGGTATAGGTGAAGACCGTGTTGCCGCGTTCGAGCGTATAGTCGCGGATAGGCGGCTCCCACGGCTTGCTGCCCGTCGTCGACCCCATATTGGCCCGGAAGGGTCGCGGTGCATCGTCTCTTATGCTGTCGTGGCTGATCTCGAAGCGGTCGCCGCTGTCGAACTCGTAGGCGAATTTGCCAAGCCCGCTCAAGAGGTCCGTGGAGGTACCTTGCACCTCCTGGCCGTTGCCGGCCGTGAAATCATTGCCCTTGCCGAAATTGACGTAGCCGAGGAACTCGAGCCCCTCTTGCATGCCGTAGGCCGAGAGCCCGGTTGTCACCGTATTGCTGTTGAAATCGTAGCTGGACGTAACGAAGCCGCCGAAGCCTTCGCCATCCAGCAGATCGCGTGCATCGATCGTTTCATAGGAAATCGCACCGGCAAGCGCCCCCGGTCCGGCATCGGCCGGCGCAACGCCGGCATCGACGCTGACGGTTTTCAAAAGGCCCGGATCAATGAGGTTCGTACCGTTGTGATGGAAGACCTTGTTGTTCTGGCGGCCGCCGTCCATCGTCACGGCAAGGCTGGTTTCCTCGATGCCGTGGACATAGACCTTCTGCGACATCGGCAGCGAGCTGCCGACCGAAATCCCGGGCTCGCCCGAAAACACGTCGGCAATGTCGGCCGGGTTCTTCCGCTTCAGGTCCTCCGACGAGATGACGATCTCGCCGGCGGCGAGCGGACCGGCGCCGAAGGCCGCAATCGGATTGAGCACCGTTGCGCCGTCCGTGGCGACCGCATCGCTACCGCCTGCCGAGAGAGGCGCGCCGACAAGTGCAGTGCCGGCCGATATGCTATAGGAAATGCCGGTGCCGGAAAGCAGCCGCGCGAGTGCCTGGTCGACTGTGAGCGTTCCGCTGACGGCGGTCGAACGCAATCCCTGCGACGTTGCGGCCGCCAGGGTCACCTGCAGTCCGGACTGGCGCCCGAAGGCATTCAACGCGCTCGCAAGCGGCTGGGACGGGATGTCGAAAGTACGGGCATTGGCGACGCGGGGCGTGGACTGCTGGGCCGACGCTATGGAAACGGGCATCAGGGCGAGGGACGAAGTTACGGCGATTGCCATCGTCGTCAGCAGCCGTCGTCCGCCGTGGCGACGTTCTGCCTTGAAAATCAGATGTCCCTTGCGGCATTTCCGCGAACGCATTCTACCCCCGTCTCGGCATCCCACACGGCCTTGCGAGCGCGCGTTTCCAACCAAAGACGACCGGCTCCGGATTTTTTTTCACCGCCGAGCAATTTTTTCCTGATTTTTTGACTCCAATTAAAATTGGGTCAGAACGCGGCCATAGGACGTCACCTCACGCACCTTGCCGCCGAAGGGCTGCACCAGCGCCTGGAGCGCACGATCCGGATCCTTCAGGTCGTAGACGCCGGTCACGCGCCGCGCCGCAAGGCCGGGCTGCGGAATGGCGATCCAGGCGGAATGGTAGCGCTGCAATCGCTCGGCGGCCGCGGCAACCGTCACGTTGTTGACGAACATCCGGCCGCTTCGCCACGCGCCGATCTCATCCGGAGCGATCACGCTGCGCGAAACTGCGCCGGTCGCATGGCTCACCGTCGCCATTTCTCCCGGCGCCAGTTCGAAATTCTGCTTGTGCTCGTGGCTACTGTAGGAAACGGCGACCGTGCCATGCGCCAGTTCGACTGTCGTTGCTGTACTCGCCAATTGCACGTCGAACGCCGTGCCGAGCACGGAGACCTCGACGCCACCCGCCTCGACGACGAAGGGACGCGTCGGGTCGCGGGCGACGTTGAAAAAGGCTTCGCCCTTCAGAAGCCTGACATGGCGGGTGTCGGCCTTGATTTCGGTGGCGATGGCGCTGCCGCCGCCCATTTCGATGGTCGTTCCGTCCGCAAGCGCGATCGTCCTTGATTGCGCGGTGTCGGTGACGTGATCGGCCTGCCACCACAGGATGAGAGACGGCAGCGTGACGAACAGGGTGAGGCAGGCGGTGAGCGCGAAAACCGCCGCTCCCGCCGCAAGGCCCCCGGTCATGCGGCGGCGGGACGACGGTTCGCGCGCAATCTGCGGCTTGGCTCCGCGCCAGAGGTGTTCGCGGGCCGGCGGCACTTCGCCCAGAAGCTGCCAGGTTTTCAGCGCCGTCTCCCAGGATCGGGCATGCAGTTCCGACCGACTGAGCCAGGCCCGGAAGGCCGCTTCGGTATCGCGACAGTTGGGGCGCGCCTTCAGTTCGAGGAACCAGTCCATCGCCTCTTCAAGCAACGCTTCCGGAATGTGGTTGTCCTTGCTCAAAGCTTTGCCTGCTGCCTCGGTGGTCGATGCGACACGAGCGGATTCACTCGGTTTGTCACAAAGACGAATAGCGCCGAATTTTTTTTCACGGGCCCCCTAAAATTTCTAGGAGGCGTTGCCCGCCAGGGTTGTCGCGACGCGTACCATGGCGGTGCGGACGTGGCGATGCGCCGTCGCAACCGAGACGTCGAGGTGAGCGGCAATCTCCTCCAGCGTGTAGCCGCCGAAGCGATGCATCTCCAGCGCCACCCTGACCTGTTCGGGAAGGTCGCCGAGAGCGATCGAGACCTGCCGGATTTCGTCGGCCGCGACAACGATATCTTCAGGCGACGGCGCCTCGATCGGCATCGACCAGTAGGGCGGTTCGCTTCTTTCTTCCCGTAGCTCAAGCTTGCGCCGCTTGATGAGGTCGAGGGAAAGATTGCGGACGATCCTGTAGAGATAGGCGGGCAACAGGCCGGACGATTTCTCAAGGGTGGCGCCGTTGGCGTTCGCCGGCGTGAACCGGATGAACGCCTCCTGGACGATATCCTCGGCCGTCTCGCGGGATCCGACGATGCGCGTTGCGTAGGCAACCAGGGCGGTACGATTGGCGAAATAGACCTGATGGCGTGTTTCCATGTCGACCATGGTGTCTGATCCGATCAAAACAACTTCGATTTGGCATCCAGCGCCGCCCGCGCTGGCTGCCGAGATACGATCGTTCGGCCGGCCGGCCGCACGAACGGCGTGTCTCTTAGCACGCGTGAATAAACTTGTCTTTAATACTCATGTTATTTTTTCAAGACGTGTCCGCACCGTCGGATGCCGGGAGTCCGGCGCCGGTCCGACCCCGGCCTGGGCGCAACTCGCGGACAAGGTCGATCAACGCCCTGAGTTTTGCCGGGACATGCCGGCGGCCGGAAAAATAGAGGCAAAGCCCGTCATAGGGCGGCGTCCAGTCATCGAGAACCTGCACAAGTCGCCCGGCAGCGACGTGCTCCTGCACGGCATGATCGGAGAGATAGGCCAGTCCTGTGCCGCAAAGCGCCGCCTCGAGCATCAGATCGCTGTCGTCGAGGATGAGCGGCCCCGGCACATCGATCTCGACGCTTTCGCCGCGGCGACTGAACTCCCAGTGGTAGATCCTGCCGCTCGCCATGCGCGCGCGGATACAGGCATGCTTGAGGAGGTCGCCTGGCCGCCGCGGCATCGTCCTTTGCCGAAAATAATCCGGCGAACCGACGACGATCATGCGCGACTGGTTGAACACCGGAACCGCGATCATATCGGGCGGAACCGCCTCTGCCAGCCGGAAGCCCGCATCGAAGCCGAGCGCGATGATGTCGACCAACGCATTGTCCGTCGCAACCTCCAGCGTCATCTCCGGGTAGCGCTTCAGATATTCGACGAGCAGCGGCCGCAGCACCATTCTGGCTGCTCCTGGCGACGTGTTGAGCCGGAGCGTGCCGGTCGGGCGCGCCTGCGATTCCGTCGCCCGCTCGACGGCGCCTTCAATGGCTGCGAGTGCGGGCAGGATCTCGGCAACGAACCCCTCGCCCGCCGCCGTCAGCGCCACCGATCGTGTCGTCCGGTTGAACAGGCGCACGCCCAGCCGTTCCTCCAGCGCCAGCACCGCATGGCTCAGCGACGACGACGAGACGCCGAGCTCCCGTGCGGCGGCGCGGAAACCGCCGAGCCGCGCAATCGTCGTCACCGCCTCGAGTTCCGAGAGACTCGCCTTCACTGCTCTATTTTCCTCATCAGCCTGTCTTCGATTGATGATCTTATCCTGACGATCGTTCGGATGCATATCCCTGTCATCGCAACAGGAAACCGGACGATGAGACTTATCGAGCAGATTTACGTCGATGGCGCCTTCGCAACGCCTCATGGCAGCGAGCGTTTCGATCTTTTCAATCCCGCCACCGAGGAAAAGATCGGCGAGGTACGCCTCGGCGATGCCGAGGACGCCCGCACCGCCATTGCCGCCGCCAGACGCGCCTTTCCGGTCATGAGACGGACGACACCGGCCGAACGCGTGTCCATGTTGCTGGCGCTGCGCGATGCCGTCGCCGCCAGGGCCGATGCGCTCCACGCGGCCATGGCCACCGAATATGGCGCACCGCAATCCTTCCTCGCCTTTTCCGTGCCCCATGCCGCAAGCGTGTTCGAGGTCGCCGCGAAAACCGTGGCCGACTATGCCTTTACGCGGCGGATCGGCAATGCCGACGTGGTCATGGAGCCGGTGGGCGTGGCGGCCGCCATCACGCCGTGGAACAGCAATATCGGCTTCATCTGCACCAAGCTCGCCACCGCGATCGCCGCCGGAACGAGCATCGTGATCAAACCGTCGGAAATGAGCGCCATCCAGACCCAGACGCTGCTGGAGGCCCTTGGCGAGGCCGGTCTGCCGCGCGGAGTGCTCAACATCGTCAACGGTTACGGCCATGAAGTCGGCGCCGAACTCAGCCGGAACCCCGACGTGGCAAAGATCACCTTCACCGGGTCCACCACGACGGGACGGACCATCCTGCGCACGTCTGCCGAGACCTTCAAACGCGTGACGCTCGAACTCGGAGGCAAGGGCCCGCAGATCCTTCTCGACGATGCCGACCTTGACAGCGCGATCCCGCATATTCTCGCCTCGGCCTTTCGCAACAGCGGGCAGGCCTGCATCGCCGGAACGCGGCTGCTGGTCTCCAGGCAACGATATGGCGAAGTCACTGCGCGTCTGGCGAAGGCGGTCGCGGCGCTCAAGGTCGGCCCCTCCAGCGATCCGGCCGCCGACATCGGCCCGATGGTAAGCGCCAGGCAGTGGGAACGGGTTCAGTCCTATATCCGTCTCGGCCAGCAGGAGGGCGCGACCCTTCTGGTCGGCGGCGAGGGGCGGCCGGAAGGACTGGACCGCGGCTGGTTCGTCCGCCCGACCGTCTTCACAGGCGTCACCAACGATATGCGGATTGCGCGCGAGGAGATCTTCGGCCCGGTGCTGAGCGTGCTTTGCTACCGGGACGAGGACGAAGCGATCGCTTTCGCCAACGACACGGACTACGGCCTGCAATCCTATGTCCTTGGCAGCGATGCCGAGCACATGCGCGCCGTTGCCCGCCACCTTGAGGCCGGGCGGGTGGTGATCAATGAAGCACCGGCCGACGCCCGGGCGCCGTTCGGCGGCTTCAAGCATTCCGGTATCGGGCGCGAATTCGGTCCGTTCGGCCTCGAGGCCTTCCTCGAACCAAAGGCGATCATCGGCTAGTTTGGAAAACGCGCGCCGAAAACGAATGCGGCGGCCTCCTTTCGAAGGCCGCCGCGTTTTCTCGTCACGAGCCGGTCGAGGCAGGCCTTATGCCGGCTGCTGCTCCTCGCGCGTCTTCACCAGGCTCCAGACGACACCCGAAGCGATGATCGCGAAGGTCACGCCGAGCGACAGAGCCGCCGGGAACTTCTCGAGCCCCAGAAGGTCGGCGACGAAGATCTTCGAACCGATGAAGATCAGGACGACGGCGAGTGCGGGCTTCAGGTAGCGGAAGCGGTGGATCATCGCAGCGAGAGCGAAGTAGAGCGCACGAAGACCGAGGATAGCGAAGATGTTCGAGGTATAGACGATGAACGGGTCGGTGGTGATCGCGAAGATCGCGGGAACCGAGTCGACGGCGAAGATCACGTCAGCCACCTCGACCATGACCAGCGCCATGAACAGGGGCGTGATGAACCAGGTCATCTTGCCGGTCTTGGGGTTGACGAGCTTCACGAAGAAGCGCTCGCCGTGATGTTCCTCGGTGACGTTGAGACGGCTGCGCATGAAGCGCACGAGCGCATTGTCCGAGACGTTGGGCTCGGCCTCCTTCATGACCAGCATCTTGATGCCGGTAAAGACGAGGAACGCGGCGAAGATATAGAGAACCCAGGAGAATTCGGCGACGAGCGTCGCGCCGACGCCGATCATGATCGCACGCAGCACGATCACGCCGAGGATACCCCAGAACAGCACGCGGTGCTGGTAGATGCGCGGGACGGCAAAGAAGGAGAAGATCAGCGCGATGACGAAGACGTTGTCGAGCGCGAGAGTCTTCTCGACGACGAAGCCGGTCATATAGGCAAGGCCGGACTCGGCACCGAGATACCACCACACGAAGCCGCCGAAGCTGAGGCCAAGCGCGATATAGAAGGCCGAGAGCTTGACGCTTTCAGCAACGCCGATCTCCTTGTTCTCCTTATGAAGAATGCCAAGGTCGAACGACAGGATGGCGATGACGAGGGTGAAAAAGCTCGCCCACAACCAGAGCGGCGTTCCCAGCCACACTACAGACATGAAGGAATAATCCACAGACGGGTCCCCATTCGGCACATGTTGTCGGAATAAGGTCCGACATCGCAAGAGTGCCGAAGCTCTCGCCAGAGGGGCCCGGACCAGCGGGTTAGGCGGCAGATAGGAACTCGACTTTCGCGCATCAAGTACGACACGCCGATTTTTTTCGTGTAGGGAGTGGGAACGCTCCGTGGCCGGTCACGAAGCGACTTTCGGGAGACGATATGGACGACGGCGCTGTACGCTTCGAGTGGCGAGGGGCGTTTGAAAACAAGGAGTTGAACGCACTGCACGCCGAGTGCTTCGCGCATGCTTTGTGCGACGACGACTGGTGGACCCAGGTCAACCACTTCAGCCTGGGCTGGGTCTCGATGCGCATCGGGGGCGCGCTTGCCGGTTTCGTCAATGTCGCCTGGGACGGGGGCGTTCACGCCTTTCTGCTCGATACGATGGTGACGTCATCGCTGAGGCGCAAAGGCCACGCCGCACGACTCGTTGAAGAGGCGGTGACACACGCCAGGGTCTCGGGCTGCGAATGGCTGCATGTCGACTTCGATCCGCATCTGCGCGACTTCTATTTCGGCCGTTGCGGCTTCATCGCGACCGATGCCGGCCTCATCCGCCTTCGATAAAAAAATCCTCCAGCGCCCCGCCATTGAGAATGGTCGGCCTCGCCGCATGCGCGATGTGGTGGCTTGATGAACTTCCTATATAAAGCGAACACGACCGTTCGACGCTTCCGCCAAGACAAGGACCGATTGATGACCGATAAATCCTCCGCCGACAATTTCCCTGCCGGCTACGACGTTCCCAAGGTCTGGACCTGGGACAAGAGCAATGGCGGCACCTTTGCCAGCATCAACCGTCCGATCGCCGGGTCGACCAAGGACAAGGAGCTTCCGGTCGGCAAGCATCCGCTGCAGCTCTACTCGCTGGCAACGCCCAACGGCGTCAAGGTCACGATCATGCTGGAAGAGTTGCTGGCCGCCGGACACAAGGGAGCCGAGTACGATGCCTGGCCGATCCGGATCGGTGACGGCGATCAGTTCGGCTCCGGCTTCGTCGACATCAACCCGAACTCCAAGATCCCGGCGCTGATGGACCATGCGCCAAAGGGCGGCGGCGCGCCGGCGCGCGTGTTCGAATCGGCCTCCATCCTCACCTATCTCGCCGAGAAGTTTGGCGCCTTCCTGCCGAGCGAGCTTCGCGCCCGCACCGAAACCTTGAACTGGCTGTTCTGGCAGATGGGCTCCGCACCGTTCCTCGGCGGCGGCTTCGGCCATTTCTACGCCTATGCGCCGATGAAGATCAAATACGCCATCGACCGTTACGCCATGGAAGTGAAGCGCCAGCTCGACGTGCTCGATCGCCACCTCGCCGAGAACCGGTTCCTCGCGGGTGACCAGTACACGATCGCCGACATGGCGACCTGGCCCTGGTACGGCAACCTGGCGCTGGGCCAGGTCTACGGCGACGCCGGCACCTTCCTCGAGGTGCAGAGCTACGAGCACGTCCAGCGCTGGACGGCCGAAATCGCCGCCCGCCCGGCCGTCAAGCGCGGCCGCATGGTCAACCGGCTGAGCGGCGATCCATCCGAGCAATTGCATGAGCGGCACGACGCCTCCGACTTCGAGACGAAGACGCAGGACAAGATCGTTGAGAAGCAGACCGCGTAAGGAGAATAGAATGGCAAAGCTGGCTGATATGACGAAACACCGGGGGTTTCCCTACGCCATGCCGGGCACGGGCATCCAATTCGTCATCCGTCGGGCCAATCCCAAGGGGGCGACGCCGATCAAGGCGTTGCCCCGCCATGCCCGGCCCGGCTCTGGGGCGCACCGCATCGATGCTGCCTTCCTCCACGCCCTCTGGCATCATTTCGGCGCGGAACCATTCGAGCGCGGCAATCTCGATGCCGCCCGGCTAAACCTGCTGTTCGGACGCGAGGTGCTGCCGGTCGACAAGGATTTCGATCCCGTGTCCTATGAAGCGATGCTCATCATCAACGAGAAGGTTGCCCGCCAAAGCTTCCCGGAATCGTTCGAGGACGTATTCGAGGTGTGATGTCGGCGGCAGCCTGACCGCTGCACCTATTTGAGGTGGCGCACCGCATGTCGGTGCGCCTTCTCTCTTTTCAGGTCACGCGCCGAGTGCGCCGGTCATCGCAAGCACGTCCTTCAGCGGGACGAGGCCCTTCATCGCGCCGCTTCCTGCGACAGGCTCGCCATCCTCGATCGCGAGCGCGAAGCGAAACGCCGGGTCGGCTTCGATGCGTCGGCGCAAGGCGTTGATGCGCGGATAATTGCGCTCGTAGTCCTTCGGATCGATGGCCTCGTGGAAATCGACCCAGCGGGCCACGCCGGCAAAGACCGCATCGGCAAGCGTCGGACGATCGCCGAGCAGGTAGTCGCTGTCGCCCATCATCGCTTCCAGTTGCTGGTGGCGCTTGGCGACGAATTCGCGGCCGAAGGCGCGCAGCGTTTCGCGATACGTCTCACTGGCGTCCTCCGCCTCCAGCGCCACCCACATCGAAAAGAACGCGCCGGTGAAGCCGGTGTTGAGGAAGGCGATGAACTGATGCATGCGGTCCGCCTCGAAGGTGCCGGGCGCGAAGCTGATGCGACGCTCGTGATCGCGCGCCTCCAGCCACAATGCGATCGCCATGGTTTCGGTCAGCACCTCGCCCTTGTCGCTTACCAGAACGGGCGTCTCCACCCGGCCGTTGAACCGCTCGTAGGCGTCGGTGCGCATATCCCCGAGCATGTCGACGCGGGTCAGGCGATAGGGCTGGCCGAGCCACTCGAAGGCCGTGACCAGGCCGGCGGAGCTTCCCAGCGGAAAGCCTGACGTGAAGATCGGTTCAGAGACGGTGTGCATGGTGTCGTTTCTCCATTGTTGATGTCATGGATATATCGACGTGGACGGTGCCTCAGTAGTTGGCCAGAATTGGACTTATCGTCTTCATATGTAGACGATCGCGTTGAAGGATCTCGGCGAACGATGCCTGATCTTCGCCGAACGCCGTTGCGGGCGTTCGGCAATGTACGGGAACAGGGCCCTATAAGACCTCGCCGTCAGGCGGGGCGGGCCGGCGACGGGTAAAGGCCGCCCTCGTCGGCATCGACGGTGATCGACAGGGTCACATGCCGCGGACGCGTCAATGCGAACAGCACCGCTTCGGCGATGTCCCGGTTGGTCGCGGCCTCACCCTTCTCGCGGCTGGCGGCCGCCTCCCATGCGTCTTCAAGCGGCGAGACGTCCTCGAGGTATGGGGGGTGCACGACGATCGAACGGATGGGCGTTCCGGCGAGCTTCTGGCGCAGTCCGTCGGCCAGGGCCGCCTGCGCCCGCTTGGCCGCGTAGAATGGCACCGACACGCTCTGGAGCGCCGCGTTGGGCAGGCCGCTGATCGAACCGATCGTGGCGATATCCGGCCGGGGCGAGCGGCCGAGCAGGGGCAACAGTCCCTGGGTGAACAGGAAGGTTCCGGTAACGGCCGCGTTGACGACACCAAGCACCGCGTCTTCAGGATGATCCTCGTCACTGTCCTCAAGCCACATGGCGCCGTTGTTCACCAGGATATCGACGTGTCCGTTCCCGGCCTTGATGGTGGCGATCGCTGCGGCGACGCTTTTGGCATCCGCAAGGTCGAGCGCAACGGTTTGCACCGGTCGCTCAAACTTGCGGGCAATTGTCGCCGCCACGTCCTTGAGCGCGCCCAGGCTGCGCCCGCACAGAACGAGATCGCACCCCGCTTCGGCCAGGGCATAGGCGAGCGCCGCGCCGAGGCCGCGGCCGGCCCCGGTCACCACAGCGACAGTTCCATTCAGTTGTTTCATCTCTATCCCCTTAGGCGCGCGGAAGAATCCCGCGCCATGCATCGAGGCCGCACAGTTAGGTATCACCGGTTGAATTTCCAACGGGAAAGCACCGGATGCGACGACCCGGCGCACATGCCTTCGACGCCCATTCCGTCGGGGAAAGGCATGCGAGGGACAATTCCAGGGTGGAGAAAAAGGGTCACCGACCTATCTCGCAGGGCAGGTGGCGAAAGAAAACGGCCCATCCGGCTTGAAAATGAAAGGAATGCATAATGGCCAAGAACACGATCTGCCTCTGGTACGACAAGGACGCCGAGACCGCCGCTCGCTTCTACGCCGAGGTCTTTCCCGACAGCCGGGTCAGCGCCGTGCACCGGGCACCGGGTGACTATCCGTCCGGCAAGGAAGGCGATGTTCTGACCGTCGAATTCACCGTCGCCGGCATTCCCTGTCTCGGCCTCAACGGCGGCCCGATGTTCAAGCACAGCGAGGCCTTCTCGTTCCAGATCGCAACCGAAGACCAGGAAGAGACCGACCGCTACTGGAACGCCATTGTCGGCAATGGCGGAAAGGAGAGCGCCTGCGGCTGGTGCAAGGACAGATGGGGCATCTCCTGGCAGATCACGCCAAAGGTCCTGACCGATGCGCTGGCGGCAGGCGGCGCCGAGGCAAAGCGGGCCTTCGAGGCGATGATGGACATGGGCAAAATCGACGTGGCGGCAATCGAGCGGGCGCGGCGCGGCTGAGGCCGCCAGTGGAACTTTCCGGCCCGCGCCGGCTTACCCAAGGGTGCGCGAACCGTGTCAACCGGACGCGACAGGGATGGCGAACATGGCGGTTTTTCCGGTTTCCCGCCGTGGCCAACGCAACGGCAGTCGAGCGCTCCACCTGTCCGGTTCGCCTCACGCTGCCGGCGATGCGTCGCCGACAGCCGAAACGGGTTCGCGTTGTTGAACCTTCCGGTATCCCGGCTGATCAGGCGCTCAGGGCATCGCGCAGCGCCTCGCCCACGCCGGTCGCCGACTGCGGATTCTGGCCGGTGATCAACCGTCCATCGACAACCACCTTCGATGTCCAGTCCGCCGCCGGATGATGAATTGCGCCACGCTCCACGAGCGTGCTCGCCAGCAGGAACGGCACCGTCGTGTCGAGGCCGACGGCGCGCTCCTCCGAATCGGTGAAGGCGCTGACGTTGCGGCCGGCGACCAGATAGCGGCCGTCGGAAAGCTTGACGTTCACGAGGGCGGCCGGACCGTGGCAGACCGCTGCGACGGCACCGCCGGCCTCGAAGATCGCGCGGGTTGCCCGCTCGACGGCGCTGCTTTGCGGCAGGTCCCACATGGCACCATGGCCGCCGGCGAAGAAGATCGCCGCATAGCGGGAAGGATCGACATCGTCGAGCCTGGTCGTCGTGCGGATCGCGGCGCGGAAGGCCTCGTTGTTCCAGTAGTGTCGATTGGTCTTGTCCTCCAGGTCGAGGCCGTCGACCGGCGGCTCGCCACCCTTGATCGAGGCGAACTCGACGGCGATGCCGGCGGCCTCGAGCACCGCCAGCGGATGGGTGACCTCGCCGAGATAAAAGCCGGTCGGCTGGCCGCCATCGCCCTTGGTACCATGGCTGGTAAGGACAAAGAGCACGGGTTTCTTCGGGTTGGCGTTTGTGTTCGGCATCATTTTCTCCTGGTTGAAGCGGGCCTGAGATTGCGGCCGTCGATTGATGCTGCTTATCTATTGCTTCGCTTTACGGCGATAAATGTGTTTCCGAGGAAATGATCTGGACTTCAGAGGCAAGAATGCGACGCTTCGATCACCTCGCCGACGTCGAGGCCTTCATCACCGTCATGGACAAGGGCTCGCTGACCGCCGGCGCCGTTGCGCTGGCCACCACGCCTTCGGTGCTGAGCCGGGCGATCACCAGGCTCGAAACGAAGCTCGGCACGCAGCTGGTGCGGCGGACAACGCGGCGCATCAGTCTCACCGAAGCGGGACGCGCCTATCTGGAGCAGGTCCGCGTGGCCTTCGACACGATCGACCAGGCGGAGCGGGCGATCCAGGGTGAAGGCGTCGTTGCCGGCCGGGTACGGCTCAGTGCGTCGACGACCTATGGCCACTACCAACTGCCGGAAAAGCTGACGCGCTTTGCGCTGAAACATCCGTCGGTTACCGTCGAACTGTCGATCGCCAACCGGAATGTCGACCTCGTCGCCGAGGGCTATGACCTGGCCATCCGCCTCGGCCAGCTCCCCGACAGCGGCATGATCGGCAGGAAACTCGGGGATGCGCCGCTGAAGCTGGTCGCCTCCCCCAGTTACATCGCACGGCGTGGCATGCCGCGTTCGCTGGATGACCTCGCGGCACATACCTGCCTGCCCTTCATCATGCCGAGCACCGGCCGCCCGGCCCCCTGGCTGCTGCGGGCCGACGGGACGGACGTCGACTGGGTCCCCCATGGCCCTATCCACGTGGAGGACGATGTGCTCGGCACCGTGTCGCTGGCTGAAGCGGGTCTCGGCATCTGCCAGACCTATGACTTCGTCGTGCGGGATCGGCTTTCTCGCGGCAGCCTGGTCGAACTGCTGCCGGAGTTCAGCGGACGATCGCGCCCCTTCTCGCTCATCTATCCGCCCCATCGCCATCTCTCGGCCGCAACGCGGGCGTTGATTGATTGCCTGCTGGAATAGGCAAGGACGAAAGGCCACTGCGCGGGATGCGGCAAACCTTCTCCCGCGCAGCCGCCCCTTACCCGTGCCAGTGCGAACAGCGGATCACATTGCAGAAATTGCCGCGATGGAAGTGCGGCTCCTTGTCGGCGATGACGTCCGCCTTGACGTTGCCGAAGGTGGTGTCGGGCTTGTGCTTGATGCCGTCATAGAAGGCCTGAATGATATCCTCCTTGAACTTGGGCGTGCGCGGAAAGGCACCGACCACCGCCTCGCGCTCGGCGTCGGAATATTGGTTGTAGGTGAGCCCGAGCACGTCCATCTCGACGCCTGCCGTCACCAGCGCCACGACCGGATGCATGTGCTCGGGCACGCCGGGCGTGGTGTGGAGCGCGATCGCTGTCCAGACCGTGTAGGCATCCGCTTCCGAAATGCCGTGACTGCGCAGGAAATCGCGGGCGGCATGGGCGCCGTCGACTTCGAAGCGCTCGTTCTGGCTGCTGTGGCTCGGCATCAGGCCGATATCGTGAAACATCGCGCCGGCGTAAAGCAGCTCGCGGTCGAACGTCAGGCCGCGGTGAACGCCCGCAAGCGCCCCGAATTGGTAGACGCGGCTCGAATGGTTGAAGAGCAATTCGGTCTCCGTATCGCGGATGTACTGCGTGATGGCCCTTGCCAGCTTGCTATCGGGTATGGCGGCGTCTTTGGCGATGAGCGGCATGCGTTTTCTCCTTGCGGTTTCTACTCGCCAGCAGGGTAGAAAGCGCCTAGACTGTCCGCAATCGACGTAACACGTCAGATACAGCCAAATTCAGATCGAGGCGGACGCGGATGCAGCAGACGACGAGAACCATCGTGATGGTGGCGCTGCCCGGTGTGCAGCTCCTCGACGTCTCGGGCCCGCTGGATGTCTTTGCGGAAGCCAATGCGCAGGTCCGCCGGGAGGTCTACAGCCTTCTCGTCGCCGCGCCCGGTCCGGAGCCGGTGCGCAGTTCGTCCGGCGTGCGGCTGATGCCGGACCGGGTAATCGGCCGCGACTTCGACGATCCGGTCGATACGCTGCTTGTCGCCGGATGCCCCAACGCAACGGACGTGCCGGCCGACGGGATCGTCCTTGATTGGCTGCGGCAGCGCGCACCAACGGTCCGGCGCTTTGGCTCGGTCTGTAGCGGAGCCTTTTTCCTGGCGGCAGCCGGCCTGCTTGACGGGCGGCGCGTGACGACGCACTGGGCCGTGGCCGAAGAGCTCGCGCGGCGCTTCCCCGATGTGACCGTCGACGAAGATTCGATCCATGTGAGCGACGGGCCGGTGCGCACGGCCGCCGGCGTGACGGCTGGACTGGACCTGGCACTGGCGCTGGTGGAAGAGGACCTCGGGCACGAGGTCGCCAAACGAGTAGCGAGCCAGCTGGTGATGTTCTTCAAGCGGCCAGGAGGGCAGATGCAGTTCAGTCGCAAGGGCGAGGCGGCACCGGCCGGCCGCTCCGCCCTCCAGGAATTGCAGCGCTGGATCGCCGCCAATCCCGCACAGGACCACAGCGTTGCCAGCCTCGCGAAGCGTATGGATCTCAGCCCGCGCCACTTCTCCCGGCTTTTCCGCAGCGAGGTCGGCATCACGCCGGCAAGCTGGGTCGAGGAGGCGCGGGTGCATGCGGCCCGCCGCCTTCTCGAACAGGGCCATGAGGCGCCCAAGCAGGTTGCGGCTCAGTGCGGCTTTGCCGATGCCGATACGCTGCGTCGTGCCTTCGCGCGCCATGTCGGCGTGACGCCGGCCGAGTATCGAAAGCGCTTCGCCAGCCCGGCCCTGCCGGCCGTGTAACTGGCCTGGCCGTCCCCTACTCGGCCGCCTGCATCCCTCCTCGCGGCTTTGCGAGATAAGGCAGCACGAAGAGATAGAGGCCCGTCGGCAGCAATACCGCAAGCGGCGGCAGCGGCAGGTAGTAGACCCATTCGGGAAGCGTCGCCAAAGGCATGCCGACAAAGATTGCGGCAACCGCGAGCGAGAAAAGCAGGGACGTCCAGCGATGGATCGTGCGGATCAGCGAGGTCATTCTGGCACCTTGAGTTTGCGTGTTCCAAGCGGCAGCGCGATTTAGTCGAGTTTCGCGACGACCTCTTCGAGTTGGGTGAAAAAGCGCTGCCAGCCAACGGTTGCGCCCTGGAAATAGGACTTCTGGTCCGCCTTGAAGCCGCGCTGTTCCATGCGCAGGTTCGTGCCGCCATTGGCGGGAGCGAGCGTCCAGGTGACGACACTGGTGAGGTCCTTGGTGTCCCAGCGATAGGCGAGCGAGCGGTTCGCCTCGATCGTCTCGACCTCGCAGTCGACCTGGCCCCAGTCGGCCGACAGGGTAAAGCGACGCCCGACTTCGGGAACGAAGTCGTTGCGCATCAGCCATTCGGCGATCAGATGCGGCTGCGTCAGCGCCCGCCAGATCTTTTCCGGCGGATGGGAAAAATTGCGTTCGACGACGACGGAGCGGGTGGTTTCGGTTGTTTCGATCATTGGTCCATTCTCTTGAGAAGATCATCGAGATCGTCGAAGCGGTCCTGCCAGAAGCCTGACATCTCCGTCGTCCAGTCAACCAGCGTCGCAAGCGCTTCGCGCCGGGCGCCGTAATAGGTGTAGCGGCCCTCATGCCGGTCGTGCACGAGGCCTGCAGCCTTCAGGATCTTGAGATGTTTGGACACGACCGGCTGCGAAACCCCGGCATCGGCAAGCAACCCGACCACGGTCGTGTCCCCCTGCCGGCAAAGGCGTTCAAAAAGCCCCCGCCGGGTGGGATCGGCGAGTGCCCGGAAAACCGCGTCCTGTAACTCAGACATGTCTCATATCCATTTGGCTATGAGACAACGTATAGCCAAATGGATATGCGTTTGTCAAATGCCTATCTTCCGCGCGCCAGCTCCCGTTCAGGCGCGTTCCGTCCGCCCCTCCGGCACCGCCTAGGGCGCCGGGCCAGCCGGCGCTTGTTGGGAAATTGCGGCGCCCCCATAGAAGAGCATGATCGGTACATGTCCGCGATCGGCGGCTGGGGTAATCTGATGGTTTCGCATATTCGCGCCGTTCCACTCGAAAAGGCGTACCGGCTCCTGAACCATGGCCCGACGGTCCTGGTTTCCGCCCGCCACGGCGGTGTTCAGGACGTGATGGCGGCCGCCTGGGCGTGCGCGCTCGACTATGATCCACCCAAGCTGACGGTCGTGCTCGACAGCGCCACCCGTACCCGCAGCTTGGCGGTTGAAGCGGGCGTATTCGTCATCCAGGTTCCGACCGCCGCCCAGGCGGTCCTGACGCATGCGGTGGGAACCACGAGCCTTCACGACGATCCCGACAAACTTCGCAACGCCGGCGTCGAACTGTTCGAGATGCCGAGCCATGACCTTCCGCTCGTTGCCGGATGCTCTGCCTGGCTGGCGTGCCGGCTGATCAGCGAACCGTCGATCGAGCGCCGTTACGACCTGTTCGTCGGCGAAATCTTCGCAGCCTGGGCCGACGATCGCGTGTTTCGCGACGGGCACTGGATGTTCGAGACGGCCGATCCGGCCTTGCGCAGTCTGCATTATGTCGCGGGCGGGCACTTCTACGTGATCGGCGAGGCGATCGACGTCTCCTCTCGCTAGGCCCTGCCGGCATCCGAAGGCACCGACGCATCGGTGGTTGGCTGCGGCTGGCTGTCGAAAGCCGAGACCCGGCCGCACTTTTCATGCGACCGGGTCGGCCTTGGGAGGCTGCTCGCGTTGGAACCGGCCGGACGCCCGGGGATGAGGCGGAGGCCCGAGAGCCTGCCTCAGCTCTTTGCTGTGAGGGCGATCACCCGGTCGAGCGCTGCGGCAAAGCCCTTGAGCGACACCGAGAACGCCACGTCCTTGTCGATGTCGCTGGCAAAGGCGCCGACCTTCAACGCCGTCCCGCCGCGAAGCAGCGCAACCGTCGCTTCGGTGAAGGTTAGAGGCACGATGCAGCCGAGCGGCAGGCAGGTGCGGAAGCGGGTCGGCTTGCCGCCGGTCGCGTCGTCGACGCCAAGCGTCACGCCCTTGTCCAGGTAGAGACCGAAAGGCAGCGCGAGGCTTCCCTCGAGGCCCGCCTCCGCCGCCGTGCGAAGCTCGATCGTCAGCACATGCTGGCCGCTCTTGTGGAACTGGCGCTGCGACAGGAGGCAATGTTTCTTCCCCTCGATCTCGACGCAGGCGACACTCCAGTCCTCATAGGTTTCCGAGAGCTCGGAGGGCGCGACCGGCTTTCCGGCGGCGTCTTCCCCGTAAAGCGGCGTGATGGCGACGAAGGTCGCCATCAGCATCGTCGAGAGCCAAACGAACCTGCGCATCAGAAGCGCACGTCGAGCTTGGCGTCGATGGCGTTCTGCGTCGTGCCGGAGCCGAACTGGCCGGTATAGGTGATGCCGAGGCTCGCATTGCCGGTCAGCGCGAAGTCGATGCCGGCTTCGATGATCGCCGCATCCTCGGCGATCGGCGTTCCAGCGACCGAGAAGGCGCTGCCCGTACCGAACGCCAGGGTCGAGAACGGTGTCGTATCGCCGAAGGCGTGCTGCCAGCCGAGCATGCCGCGCAGCTTCGCCTCCGTGGTGCCGAGGCTGAGAGGCGCCGAGGCGCGAAGGCCGAGCGTCGTGAACGTCGTGTCGGTCGTGTTGCTCCGGGTCGACAGGGCCGCAGCACCACCGCGCTCGGTGAAGCCATCGGTGTGCAGGCTGACATAAGCGAGGTTGGCGAAGGGCTCGAGCGCGACACTCGGCAGATCGATACGGTAGCCGACTTCACCGAAGGCCTGGAACGTGCCTGCGTCATAATCGGCCTTCAGCTGATCGCTGAAGCCGGGGAAGGCCACGTTGCGCGACGTATTGATCGAATGCCAGGTATAGGCGAGCCCCGAGCGCAGTGCGACGTCGCCCCACCGGCCGCCGCCATAGACGCCGAGGTGGTAGTTGTCGCTGTCGCCGCTGGCAGCCCGATTGTCGACGTCGAAGTTGGTGCGGCTGTAGCCGGCCATGATACCGACGAGCGCATTGTCCGAGACCGCCGCGTCAAAGCCGGTGATGAAACCGCCGGTCGACTGGTCAAGGCCTGCGGCATTGCCGTTGCTGTCAGTGTTGGTCCAGGAACCGAACACCTGCCCCCAGCCGACGATTGCCGGCGGCGCGACGGGAACGGCGTTGACGGCGGCGACAGCGCCCGTCGTGATCTTGTCCTCCGGACCGTAGGCGAGGACCGGGACATTGGCCGCCCCCACATCGCCGAACGCATCGCGAATGCGGTTGTTGGCGGCATTGCGCAACAGGCTGCTGTCGTTGATCAGCGCCGTCTGCGCCGAGGCGTGAACCTCGCCCGACAGCTGGTCGAAGGCGCGGCGTGCGGCCTCGCCATCCTGCAGGATCAGCGCATTGTAGAGTGCCAGCGACGGGCCGCTCTGGGCGAGCGTGTTGAGGGCCAGCGCCGTCTGCCGCTGGTTGCCGGTGTTCGCTTCACCTTCAAAGACACCGGGTTTGGGCTCACCCGGTTTCGGCTCTTCGCCGGGCTTGGGTTCTTCGCCCGGCTTCGTACCGCCGTTCTTCACCTTGATCTTGAGATCGACCTGCTTGTCCTTCTGGTCGAGCGAGACCTCGAGGAAGGCGGATTTGGAAATCGCCTCGGCGAATTTCCCTTCGACCGCCCGGTCGGCCGTCAGGATCGTGTAGGTCTGGCCGGTCTGGTAGCTGGTGTTGGCGTCCAGCGCCGTGACGTGGACATTGGTGCCGCTGCCGATTTTCGCGATACCGGTGTTGTCGTTGGTGCCGATGCTCTTGACGACGATGCGGTCGGAGCGGCCATCACCGGCGATGTCGGCCTCGTAGATCGAACCGGTCGCCATATCCAGCCGACCCATGATCGTCAGCGTGCCGGTGGAATTGTTGCCCGGCGAAATGATCGCCTTCTTGTCGACATAGGTGTTGCCCACCGTGCCCGAGCCGCCGAGGCGGCCAAAGGCCGAACTGCTCCTCGTCTCGCCCCAGACGTTCACTTCACCGGTATAGAAGCTGTCGCCCTCGACGCGTCCCGTCGCGCCGTCGACGATCAGCGTGCCATTGGTCACCTCGAAATTGGTCTCGCTGTAATAGAAAGGAGCGGTTCGCGGGTCATTGTCGATCGTGTCGACGTTGCCCTTCAGCACCAGCTTGCCGCCGGAAACGTTCACCTTGCCATAGAACTTCGACAGGTCGCCGGTAAGGATGGTCTCGCCGGAGAAATTCGAGACCATGCCCTCCCCGACCATGACATTGCCGAATTCGTAACCCGTGTTCGTATGGTTGAAGTTGACGTAGCCTTGGCGCGGCCCGAAATCGATCTTCGCGGACGAGTTGACCGTACCGGCCCCCTGCGCCTGCCGTGCAACGGGTTCGGCGATATTGTTCAGATCGACGGCACCGCCGATCGTCAGATTGCCCATGCCCTCGTTGTTGATGCCGCCGATACCGGAAAGCACGATGTCGCCGCCGACCGAAAGCTTGGCGCCGTTGGCGACGGAAAGATTGACCCTGCCTCTGTCGCCGATCGTCAGCTTGTCGGCAACCTTGAGCTCGCTGCCGGCGCCATCGATAACCGCCTGGATCGTGTCGGTGCTCTCACTATCCTCAAGAACGGCGGTGTTGGTCGAAACGACCGCGCCCTTCTCGACCGTGAAGCTGTCGCCGATCGTCAGTTCGCCGGTGTTGACCCAACGGGTATTCTGGCCGGTGACGAGGACCGTGCCGTTTTCGAAATAGCTCTTGTTGGTGTTGACGAGGCCGCCGTCCTCGATGCGGACCGCCGCGGTGTTGAGCGTCATGGCGCCGACGGCAATGCCCAGATAATCGGTGTTGAGCACGGATCCGGCGCCACGTACGACCAGCGTTCCATCACCCTCCTGCAGCGAGCCGACATAGGTTTCCTTGGCGGAGACCCTGCCGCCGTTTTCGACGATCAGCGTGCCCTTGCCACCGTAGATGCCGTTTTCGAAACCGCCGACGAAGAGGTAGCGGTCGCCATTCGGATTGGCGTCGACGATATCCCAGGACGAGCCCGGGCCGGAAACGACCACAGTGGCGACCGAGCCTCTGCTGTCGGCGATGTAGCCGTGGGTGCTTTCAACCTTGGCACCGTTGTTGATCGTCAGCGTGGCGCTGGCCGGCACGCCGCGCACCACCAGCTTGCCGTTCACCGTGTGGTCGCTGGACCAGGTCGTGTCGGTGGGCACGAGCAGGTCGACGGCCCGCGCCGGCGACGGCACGAACGGCACGGCGGCCAGAGCCAGCGAGAGCAGGCCGGCACGGCCAAGAGCCGTCGAACTCAGAAGGTTGATCCTCAAAACGTCCGCCTTCGCACAGGTATTCAATGTCTGCCCCTTTGTTTTTGCATTCATCGGCGTGTGTTCGCGGGCGATTGGGAGTCGCCGGAAACGCACGGGTCATGGGGCGGCTATAGCAAGCCCGCAGAAAGCGAGAATTCGGCTTTCTGCAAACGGTAGATTGTGGCGTTGAAGGGCTGTGGCTTTCTGCAAACGGCTTGTTTTCGGCGACGAATGTCGGTCGACAACCGTATGGACTTGAAGGATAAAACCTCGCATGGCGCGAGGAAATGACACGATTTTGCCCGACGAGGCTGAGTATGCCGCAAGCGTTCGGCGGGCGACGCTCTTCCTCGGGCTCCTCTACCAGTTCATGCAGTTCGTCATCAGCAACACGCTCTGGGCTTTCCTCGGATACGACCCGATCGCGATTGCGCCGATCACCCTGATCCTGATGCTGAACGGGACACTGATGTCCTATGCGATGGCAGCGACGCTCTTTCGCTTCCGGAACCGCTCCATCCTCTTCAAGCTGCTGCTCGGCTCCGCCCTGTCGCTTGTCGCCGCGGCGACCAATGCCGGCCTCGACCTCCTCAGCCATGGGCTGATCGAGCATGGCGACACGGGCGCGATCAACTGGACCAATGTCGGCTACACCGTCATCTATTGCTTGGCGCTGTTTCACGGGTGGGCGTTTCTCTACATCGCCCTTCTGGCCAACTACGAGCTGCGCGAGCGGGAGCGCCGGCTTGCCGTGACACGGGAAGAAGCGCTGGCGGCGCAGATGCGGGCGCTGCGCTACCAGGTCAATCCGCACTTCCTGTTCAACACCTTGAACTCCATTGCTGGGCTGATCGAGGAGGGCGCATCGACGGCCGCCCGCCGTATGGTGCTTTCGCTCTCTTCCTTCCTGCGCACGACGCTCGAGCTCGACCCGATGCAGGACGTCTGTCTCGCCGACGAACTGGCTCTGCAGCTCGGCTATCTCAACATCGAGGGCGAACGCTTCTCCGACCGCATGCGGATCAAGCTCGACATCGCGCCGGGCCTTGAACAGGCGCTGGTGCCGAGCCTCATTCTGCAGCCGCTGATCGAGAACGCGATAAAGCACGGCGTCGGCGGTTCAGCCGGCATCGTCGAGATCGTGATCCGGGCGGCAAGACAGGGCGAGACGCTCGAGCTTTCCGTCGAAAACGACCTGGAGAGCGTACCGCCGCGCCCGACGAAAAAGCCTGCCGGGACCGGCACCGGGCTGAGGAACGTGGCGGACCGCATCAAGGCCCGGTTTCCCGAGGTTGGCGCCTTCATTTCCGGTGTCGTCGCGCCACACCGCTTTCGAGCGGCGATCACCATGCCACTGCGGCTGGCCTGATCACCGCTCTCCGGCAAGCGGCGCCCGGCAACCGTCGAAAATCCGGGGCTTTCTGCAAACCGCTCGATTTGACCGACGAACGGCAATCGACATCGGCCGCCGGTTGAACGATAAAAATGGCCATGAAACCTGAGGATGATACAAGATCGGTGGACGAAAGCGCCTATATCGCCAGCGTGCGGCGCGCAACGCTCTGGCTCGGCTTCCTCTACTGGTTCGTGGAATTCCTGATCAGCAGCATTCTGTGGGCGATCCTCGGGATCGACCCGATCATGTCGGCGCCGGGCAAGCTCCTGCTGATGTCCTGCGGCATGGCCTTTTCCTATGGCATCGCGGCCGCGATGTTTCACGTCCGCCACCAGCACATCGCACTGAAGATCGTCGTCGGCTTCACGACCGCTCTCGTTGCCGCCTTCGCCAACACCGGCGTCGACTTCCTGCTCTATCTTTCCATCGTGCGTCCCGACCCGATCACGCCCGATTGGACCAGCATCGGCTATACCCTGGTCTACAGCATGGCGACCTTCGTCGGCTGGTCCTTCTTCTTCGTTGCGCTGCTTTACAGTTTCGAGCTGCGCGAGCGCGAGCGGCGCCTGGCGATCACCCGCGAAGAGGCGCTCGCCGCGCAGATGAGGGCGCTGCGCTACCAGGTCAACCCGCACTTCCTGTTCAACACGCTGAACTCCATCACCGGCCTGATCGAGGAAGGGCAGAACCTTGCTGCGACACGCATGGTGATGTCGCTGTCCAACTTTCTGCGCACGACGCTGGAACTCGATCCGTTGCACGACGTGCGGCTCGCCGACGAACTCGCGCTCCAGGCCGGCTACCTCCATATCGAGGGCGAGCGCTACTCCGATCGAATGAAGCTCCGGATGGATATCGCAAACGGCCTCGAGGAGGCGCTGGTGCCAAGCCTCATCCTGCAGCCGCTGATCGAAAACGCGGTCAAGCACGGCGTCAGCCGCTCGCCGGACCAGGTGGAGATCGTCATCAGCGCGGCCAAGGTCGGCCAGGCGCTGGAGATCGCAGTCGAAAACGATATCGCCGCGGCGGCGGACGCCGGACGGCGGTCGGGCACGGGGATTGGCCTGAAGAATGTTGCCGATCGGGTCCAGGCGCGTTTTCCGGGTGTCGGTGCCTGCGTTTCAGGCCTCGTGACGCCCCGCCGTTTCAGAGCTGCCATCACAATGCCGCTGAGGCTTGCATGAACGAAATCCAGACCGTTCCGCTCTCGATCCTCGTCATCGACGACGAGCCCCTGGCGCGGCGCCGCCTTCTACGCCTGCTCGGCGCCATGCCCGCCGTCGAGGTGGTGGGAACGGCGGGCAACGTGCAGCAGGCCTGTTCCATGGTCGCTGAACTTACGCCGGACGCGATCCTGCTCGACATCCAGATGCCGGGCGGCACTGGCTTCGATGTCCTGGAGCGGCTTGGCGACCACGCACCCGCGGTCGTGTTCGTGACCGCCTTCGACCACTATGCGCTTCGCGCCTTCGAAGCCGCGGCGGTGGACTACGTCACCAAGCCGATCGAGTCCGACCGCCTGCGCACGGCGATCGAGCGCGCCCGCGTGGCGATCGCGGCGCGCACCAGTGCCGAACGGGTGCTCGAGCTCAACGAAACCGTGACGGTGCTTCGCAAGGCGCTTCGCAAGCAAGAGACCCAGGCGGGCGACCTGTGGATCAAATCCAGGGGAGAGTTCGTGCGCATCACGCTCGACCGGGTCGTGCGCTTTCAGGCGGAGCGCGACTATGTCCGCATTCACGTCGAGGGCCGGTCCTACCTGCACCACGAAAGCCTCGCCTCGCTCGAACGCCGCCTCGATCCCGCGGAATTCCTGAGGCTGCACCGCAGCTCGATCGTTCGCCGAGACTGTATCGTCGGGCTGAAGCAGGCCCCCTTCGCTGCGCTCATCGCCCTTCTGTCCGACGGCAGCGAGATCCGCATCGGCCGAACCTACGCCCGCCACATCAGACCGATGACCGGCGAGCGCAGCCAGCCGGACTAGCGGCTATCGCAGGACCGCGCGCAATCGCGGGACGGCGAAATCGACGAAGGCCCTGAGCTTCATCGGCACCAGCCCTTGAGGAAGATAGACGAGCTGGACCGGCAGTGCCGGGTGCTCGAAGGCCTCCAGCAGCGGGACGAGCAGACCGTCGGCGACCGGGCGTGCCACCTGATAGGAAAGCACCCGTGTCAACCCGAGACCGGATATCGCCGCGTCGACGGCGGATTCCGCCGTGTTGACGACAAGCCGTGAGCGGATCGGCGCGGCCAGTTCGCGCCCATCGTCGAGAAAGCGCCAGACATGGGCGGCCGTGACGTTCTCGAAGGTGATGCAATCATGGTCGGCAAGTTCGCTCGGGTGCCCGAGCACACCGTGCCGCGCAACATAATCGGGGCTCGCATAGACCACCCGGCGCACCGTGCCGATCTTCGTCGCCACGAGGTTGCTGTCGGGCAGATTGCCGATCCTCAGCGCCACGTCGATGTGATCGTCGACGAGATTGGCAAACCGGTCGCCCAGCGCAAGTCGCATATCGACCTCGGGATGGGCCTTGAGGAAATCGACCACCACGGGAAGCACATGCAGCCGCCCGAAAACGATGGGCGCGGAGACCGTCAGGTCACCCTTGATCGTGCTGTACTCGCCGGCCGCCACCCGCTCCGCTTCCTCAACGCGCGCGAGGATCTCCTTGGCGGCCTCGACATAGGCACGCCCGGCCTCGGTCAGGAGGATCTTGCGGTTGGTCCTGGTGACGAGCTGCGCGCCGAGATGTGCTTCCAGCTCGGAGACCTTCCGGCTGATCGTGGCCAGCGGCACCTTGAGGTGCCGGGAGGCGGCCGACAGGCTGCCGTTTTCGATGACGGCGAGCAGAACCCCCATGGCGTCGAGACGGTCCATCCTATCCTTCCATAATTTGGAAATCAGACTTTCGAAATCGCATTCTACTGCCGAAAATTGGAAAGTCCTAGATTGATCTCGAAGGCGGTTCATCCCGGACCGCCGGAGGGCCGCGACGGTTCTCAAGCTCTTCGAGGACATCTCCCATGAAACTCTACCGCCATCCGCTCTCCGGCCACTCGCACCGGGCGCAGCTTTTCCTGTCGCTGCTCGGCGTGCCGCATGAGTTGATCGACGTCGATCTCAAGGCACGGGCACACAAGGCGCCGGAATTCCTGGCGCTCAATCCCTTCGGCCAGGTTCCGGTGCTCGACGACGACGGCACGGTCATCGCCGACAGCAACGCCATCCTTGTCTATCTCGCCAAGAAGCTCGGTCGCATCGACTGGCTGCCGGAAGATCCGGCCGCGGCGGCGAAGGTGCAGAAGTGGCTCTCGGTTGCCGCCGGCGACATCGCCTTCGGTCCGGCGGCAGCGCGCCTCGTCACCGTCTTCGGCGCCAATCTGCGCGCCGAGGACGCAATCGCCCGGGCACACCGGGTGCTTGCGCAGATCGATGCCGAACTCGCCGGGCACGACTTCCTGGTCGGTGCGCGGCCGACCATCGCCGACATCTCGCTCTATAGCTACATATCCGCAGCCCCCGAAGGCAATGTCGACCTTTCCGACTACGCCCATGTTCGCGCCTGGCTTTCGCGCATCGAGCACCTGCCCGGTTTCGTCGGCTTTGAGAAGACCGCCGTCGGCCTCGCCGCCTGACCCAAGCTCCCCGGGGCGGCAACGCTGCCCCGGTCCTCCTTCCAACCGGGACACCCGACCATGCCGGACAACGCACAGCAGAAAAAGCCGGATTCGCCGTGGCACGAAGGCGAACTCGCCATCCAGCGCAGCCTCGGCGTCGCCGAGCGCATGGATGCGACCGGACGCAATTTCGTGCGCACGTTCATGCCCGAGCAGCACCAGCAATTCTTCCCGATGCTGCCCTTCGCCATGTTCGGGGCCGTCGATGCGAACGGCGATGTCTGGGCGACGATGCGCGCAGCGGAACCCGGCTTCATGCAGGCGCCGGACGCCTGGAACCTCGATATACGGTTGCCGCGCGACCCGGACGATCCGGCCGATGCCGGCATGGAGGACGCGCACTCCATCGGCATGCTCGGCATCCAGCTCGAAACCCGGCGCCGGAACCGGCTGAATGGCGCGATCCGGCGCGACAGCGACGACGGCTTCACGCTCCGCGTCCGCCAGAGCTTCGGCAATTGCCCGCAATATATCCAGCTTCGCCAGTTCGCCTTCGTTCGCGACCCGCACCAGCCGGCCTCGGTGCGCCCGGTGCACGGCACCGCCATCGACGACCGCGCGCGCACCGTCATCGCCAATGCCGACACCTTCTTCGTCGCCTCCTACGTCGATCGTGACAGTGGCGAGCGCCAGGTCGACGTCTCCCATCGCGGCGGCAAGGCCGGTTTCGTACAGATCGGCGAGGACGGGGTGCTGACGATCCCGGACTTCTCCGGAAACCTGTTCTTCAACACGCTCGGCAATTTCATGCTCAACCCGCGCGCCGGGCTGCTGTTCGTCGATTTTGCCACCGGCGACATGCTGCAGATGACCGGTAGCGCCGAGGTCATCCTGTCTTCTCCGGAGGTTGCGGCCTTTCAAGGTGCCGAACGGCTGTGGCGCTTCCGGCCGGAAAAGGTCGTCTATCGCGAGGATGGCCTGCCGCTCCGCTGGGCCTTCGAGGAAGGCGGCTGGTCGCCGAGCCTCTCATCGACAGGCGACTGGGACCAGGCGAAGGTCCGGCTTGAGGCCGCATCGCTTGCCGATGCTTGGCGTCCGTTCCGCATTGCCCGCGTCGAGGACGAGAGCACGACGATCCGCTCGCTCTATCTTCAGCCGGACGATGGCGTCGGGCTCATGGCCCACCAGGCCGGTCAGCACCTGCCCATTCGTATCAACCCTGAAGACGGCCAAAAGCCGCTCGTCAGGAGCTATACGCTTTCCTCGGCGCCGACGGATGGTCTCTATCGCATCAGCGTCAAGAAGGATGGTGCGGTTTCGAGACACCTGCACGGGCTGAAGCCGGGCGATCGGATCGAGGCGCGGGCGCCGGCAGGCAGCTTCACCATCGACGGGACCGAACGGCGTCCCGCCGTGCTGATCGGCGCCGGCGTCGGCATCACGCCGGTCATCGCCATGCTCAAGCACATCGTCACCGAAAGCCGCCGCAAGCGGCGCACACGCCCGACCTGGGTCTTCCAGGCGGCCCGCTCCCTGGAAGAGCGCGCCTTCGATGGCGAAATCGCAAAGCTGGTCGAGGAAGGCGAGGGCAACATTCGTCTGGTGCGGGCACTGAGCCAACCGGCAACGGCCATCGAGAGCCGCGACTATGACATTGCCGGTCGCATCGACCTCAGCCATCTCAAGGCCACCCTGCCCTTCGACGACTACGATTTCTATCTCTGCGGCCCGGCCGCCTTCACCCAGTCGCTCTATGACGGTCTGCGGGCGCTCAACATCGCCGATGCCCGCATCCATGCGGAGGCCTTTGGGCTGTCGTCGCTGACGCGGCGGCCGGATGGTGGCTCCGCCCCTGCAACAGCACCGGCTGCCAGCGCCCCCGTTCACGTCGTCTTTGCCAAGTCGAGCAAGGAGGCGCGCTGGCAGCCGGGCAATGGAAGCCTGCTCGATCTGGCCGAGGCGCGTGGGCTCAGCCCCGAATACGGTTGCCGCAACGGCAGTTGCGGCTCCTGCCGGACGCCGGTGCTGGAGGGTAAGGTAACCTACCCCTCGCAGCCCTCCTTCCCGGTCGCCGAAGGCGAAGCGCTCATCTGCTGCGCCGTGCCGGCGGAAAGCGAGGCGGGCAATCTGCATCTTTCGCTCTGAGCCCTGGTTCGGCTATGGATGATGCACCACATCATCATGCAGTCGACCTCGGCCGAGCGGGATGCGCCATGAACGACCAACAGATACGCGATATCGTGCTCTGGCTCTCCGAACAGGGCCTCAAGGGACTGGACGAGCCGGAACTCTTTGCCGGGTTCTGCGAACAATGTCGGGCAGCCGGTCTCGACCTTGCCCGCGCGCTCGGACTGATCGACACGTTGCATCCCGAATTCGAGGGGCGCGCGTTCCAGTGGAACGATGAAAGCGAGATCACCCCGGAAGTCATCCAGTATGGCTCGACAACCACCGGCGAGGCCCTGCTGAACTGGCAGAACTCGATCTTCTACCACATGCTCTGCGATCAGGCGGCCGAGCGCCGCATCCGGCTCTCGGCCGGCGAAGGGACCACCTACAACATACTGGACCGGTTGAAGGGCGAAGGCCACACCGACTGCGTCAGCATGATCCACCACTTCACCGACCAGGGCCGCGTCGGCGAGATGGACTGTTTCTACTCCTATTGGACCACGCGGAGCGACGGCGGCTTCAGCGAGGATGATATCGCCGCACTCCGTATCCTGCTGCCGACGCTTGCGCTTGCGGTCAAGGCCGGCTCATGCGTGCGCATCATCGGCACCCTTGCGGACGTCTATCTCGGCGCCGACGCCGGCCAGCGCGTCGTCAAGGGCAGCATTGCCCGCGGGTCGGCCGAGCGCATCGAAACGGTGATGTGGTTTTCGGACCTGCGCGGCTATACGCGCATCTCGGACACCGCCGCGCCCGACGAAATCATCCCGCTCCTGAACGACTATTCGGGAACCGTGATCACCGCCATTCACGACCATGGCGGCAGCGTGCTAAAGCTGATCGGTGACGGTGTCCTGGCGATCTTCAATGCCGACGATCCGGGAACCGCCTGCGCCAACGCGATCGCCGCCGAACGGCAGCTGCGCCGCATGCTCGCGGAACTCAACGCCCGCCGGCAAGGCGAAGGCAAGCCGACCACCGAGGTCTATCTCGGGCTTCACATCGGCGAAGTCTTCTACGGCAATATCGGCAGCCAGACCCGCCTCGATTTCACCGTGGTCGGGCCGGCGGTTAACGAAGTGAGCCGTATCTCTTCGATGTGCCGTTCGGTCGAGCGGCAGATGATCATGTCGTCTGAATTCGTTGAGGCCTGCCCGCCGGAAGAGCAGCAACACGCAGTGTCGCTCGGCCGTTTTGCGCTGCGCGGCATCGCCAGGGCAAAGGAGCTCTTTACCTGGGATCCGGAGTTGCCGGTGACGTGAAAAGTCGGCGGTTACTGGCTCATCACGCCTGCCGAGAGGCGCGAGAGATGGCGGTGCTGCAGCTCCACCTGCACCTCGTCCTGAAAGTCCATCACCTGGCGGCGGACCTCGTCCTCCGAGCAGCCGCAGGCGAAAAGTTCGTCGGCAAGCGCCCGGCACCGGCGGCGCCAGAATTGCAGCGCTTCGGCACCGTGCAGGTCTTCAAGTTCGGCGGCAGCGTTGCGGATGGCATTCAATCTCCTTGCCACCGGAAACGGAACAATGGTGTTGGTTTCCGTGGCTTCCACTGATTGATTGCCTGCCATCGTCTCGTTTGCCCCCTGGACTTCATGCGTTGACGTGAACGCACGAAGACGCCCTACGCTGTCGATATCGAGCAACTGCTCCGCCTCCGGTGTCCCCAATCGAAGGCGAACTGCTCTGCTGATTCCATTTCTACGAAGCCTATGGTTAACGTTTCCTTCCCAGCGGTGCCGAAGTGAACCGATTGCGTCTCGCAGGTGCCAGAGACATCGGTCGCGTCACGTGGCCGACACGCTTTCACGCTTTTCTGGGTTGGTTTCGATCCAAAAACATGACATTGAAAATCATCTTTCTATCAGCGCCCCCACGGCGCCCCCGCCCCCAGTGAGTGCACGTGCATGCTGAAGCGTTTCTTCGCGTTCTACCGCCCCTATCGTGGCCTGTTCATCCTCGACTTCTCCTGTGCCGTGCTGTCGGGTCTTCTCGAACTCGGCTTCCCGATCGCGGTGAAGCTGTTCGTCGACCAGCTTCTGCCGAGCCAGGAATGGACGCTGATCCTGCTCTCCTCGGTCGGACTCCTCATCGTCTATCTGCTCAATACCGGCCTGATGGCGACCGTCACCTATTGGGGGCACATGCTTGGCATCAATATCGAGACGGACATGCGTCGCATGGCCTTCGACCACATGCAAAAGCTCTCCTTCTCGTTCTTCGACAACCAGAAGACCGGCCATCTGGTCGGCCGGCTGACGAAGGATCTCGAAGAAATCGGCGAGGTCGCCCATCACGGACCCGAGGATCTGTTCATCGCGGTCATGACTTTCATCGGCGCGCTGGTGTTGATGCTGATGGTGCACTGGCAGCTGGCGCTGATAACGGCTGCCGTCGTGCCGCTGACCGCCTGGGTGACCAGCCGCTACGGCGGACGCATGACGCGGAATTTCCGCAATCTCTACGGCCGGGTCGGCGATTTCAACGCCCGCATCGAGGAGAATGTCGGCGGCATGCGCGTGGTGCAGGCCTTCGCCAACGAAGCGCATGAGCGCAGCCTGTTCGAAACCGACAACCAGAACTATCGCCGCACCAAGCTCGAAGCCTACCGCATCATGGCCGCAAGCACGTCGCTCAGCTACATGAGCATGCGGCTGACGCAACTGATCGTGATGATCACCGGCTGCTATTTCGTGCTGACGGGCGAACTGACGAATGGCGGCTTCGTCAGCTTCCTGCTTCTGGTCGGCGTCTTTTTCCGGCCGGTCGAGAAGATCAACTCGGTGATCGAGACCTATCCGAAGGGCATCGCCGGCTTCAGGCGCTTCCTCGAACTGATGGAGACCGAGCCCGATATCGAGGATCGCGCCGGTGCGGCCGCCGTCGCCGGCCTCAAGGGTGACATTTCCTATCGCGGCGTTTCGTTCGGCTACAGCGCCGAGAAACCGATCATCCAGAACATCGACCTGACGATCCATGCCGGCGAGACCATCGCCTTTGTCGGCCCGTCAGGCGCCGGCAAGACGACGATCTGCTCGCTGCTGCCGCGCTTCTACGAGGTGAGCGAAGGCGCGATCACCGTCGACGGCACCGACATCCGCGATATCACCCTTTCGTCGCTGCGCGGCCAGATCGGCATCGTGCAACAGGATGTCTTCCTCTTCGCCGGCACCATTCGCGACAACATCGCCTATGGCCGGCTCGGGGCGAGCGAAGCCGATATCCTCGACGCGGCGCGGCGCGCCAAGCTCGACCAGATGATCGCCGCCCTGCCCGATGGCATGGACACGGTGATCGGCGAACGCGGCGTCAAGCTTTCCGGCGGGCAGAAGCAGCGATTGGCGATCGCCCGCATGTTCCTGAAAAACCCGGCGATCCTCATTCTCGACGAGGCCACCTCGGCGCTCGACACCGAAACCGAGAGGGCGATCCAGCAGTCGCTTGCCGAGCTGTCCAGGGGACGGACGACGCTGATCATCGCGCACCGGCTGGCGACGATCCGCGATGCCGACCGCATCGTCGTCGTCGACGGCAGCGGCATTCGCGAGCAGGGTCCGCACGCAACGCTGCTTGCCGCCAAGGGCGCCTACAGCCGGCTCTACCACGCGCAGGCGGGCGCCGGCTGAAGAGAGCTGCCGGCGCGGCATTGCATGTGCAGAAAGGGGGCGGTACGAACACAGGCAAACACCGCCCCTGCCCCTCGTCGGACCGATCCGCCAGCGCCATGACCTCTTCTGCACTCTCCGCCCTCGAACGCGCCCTAACCGCCCTGCCGCAAAACTATCCCGGCCCCGGCGGCGTCGCCGGTGTGGTCCGGGACGGGCAGGTTATCCTGCGCCATAGCTGGGGCTATGCGGATCTCAGCGCCCGCAGGCCGATGACGGCGGCAACGCGCATACCGATATGCTCGATCACCAAGCAATTAACCTGCGCCGTGCTTCTAGATGCCGTCGGCGAGCCGGCGAAGCTCGACCGCGCACTCGACGCCTACCTGCCGCTGCTTGAAGGCAAGCGCCCGACCGTGGCCCATCTCTGTCACAACCAGTCGGGGCTGCGCGACTACTGGGCGCTGACCGTGCTCCAGGGCGCCAGGCACGACGGCGTCTTCCGCCGTGAGGACGCACGCCCCCTGCTCTCCTCCGCCCGCTCCACGCATTTCGAGCCGGGCACGCGCTACTCCTATTCGAACGGCAATTTCCGTATCCTCGCCGACCTCATCGAAGAGCATACCGGCCGCTCGATGGCCGAACTCTACCAGCGCTCCGTCTTCGCTCCGGCTGACATGCCGACCGCGGCCCTCACCCCCGACACGAGCCTGCCACCCGGCGAGATCGTCGGCTATGAGGGCAATGAGGCGGTGGGCTACTTCGAGGCGATGAATCGCATCTACTGGGCGGGGGACGCCGGTGTTTCCGCCTCGCTCGACGATATGCTTGCCTGGGAATGTTTCATCGACCGGACGCGTGACGACGAGGGCAGCCTCTATCGCCGGCTTGCGGCACCGCAGGCCTATGCCGACGGCCGCCCGGCTTCCTATGGCTTCGGCCTTGCGCATGAAAATATCGGCGACGTCGCCGTCAGCGGCCATGGCGGCGCGCTTCGCGGCTTCCGCAGCCGCAGGCTTTACGCACCCGCTGAACGCCTTTCCGTCGTGGTGATGTTCAACCACGAAGCCGATGCCTACGCGGCGGCAACGACAGTGATGAAGGCAGCCCTTGGCCATGGGGATGCCGAGCCCGCGGCCGGCACTTGGGATGCCGGCGGCACCGGCAGCTATCTCGACCCTGAAACGGGCCTCGCACTCGTCACCAGGCCCATCGGCCAATCCCGCGTTTCGCTCAGCTTCGCCACGGCTGCCGAATCGCTTGTTGCCGGCCCTGATGGCGGAGCACGCTCGCCGGCCGTTAGCCTTCGTGTGGATGGCACCTCGCTTCACATGGACCGCCCGCGCGAGAACCTCACGGTCAATGCCGCGCGCATTTCCGGCAGCGCGCGACCCGACATCGCCGGCCGCTACCAGGCGGCTGAACTCGACGCCCGTCTCGACATCGTCTCCACCAACGGCGTCTTCTACGGCGGGTTCGACGGTCCGCTTGGCACAGGCGCCATGCATGCCATGCGACCCCTGGCCGAAGATGTCTGGCTGCTTCGCTGCAAACGCTCGATGGATGCGCCGGCACCGGGAGACTGGACCGTGCTCATCCGGCGTGACGCCGAAGGCAAGGTGACGGGGCTGACTATCGGCTGCTGGCTCGCCCGGCGGATCGACTATGCCAAGATCGGCTGATGCGGCGCCCGCGTTGTCGGATATGTTGAGCAGAAGGGCGGCGACATGCCGCCAGTGACCTGGAACCGGAAGACCACAGCGTGAAACAGAAGCGACCGACAGCCGCCCGCGACACCGGTCGACGCCCCGCGGCCGATGCCGGCAAACGCGTGACGATCGCCCGCGCGCTTTCCAAGCTTGGTTACTGCTCACGCACGCAGGCCGAGACGCTCGTGCTTGAAGGACGCGTCAGCATAAACGGACGCAAAGCCCTGGATCTCACCGCATGGGTCGATATCGACAAGGATCGCCTTGCCGTCGACGGTAAGGCCGTCCTTGCCGAAAACAAGGTCTATCTGATGCTGAACAAGCCGCGCGGACTGGTGACCACCCGGCACGACCCCGAGGGCCGACCGACAGTCTTCGATTGCCTGAAGGATATCGATTCCACCCATCTGTCGCCCGTCGGCCGCCTCGACAAGGCGAGCGAGGGCCTTCTGCTCTTCACCAACGACACCGTGCTCGCGCAGCGGCTGCTCGACCCGGAAACCCATGTCGGCAAGGTCTACCACGTGCAACTGGCCGGGCAGATCGGCGACGCCCAGCTAACGCAAATGGTCGCCGGCATTGACGAAGGTGGCGAGACATTGCGTGCGGCCCGGGCCCAAAGTTTGAGGGCGGGCGACCGCAACATGTGGATCGAAGTAGAGCTCGAAGAAGGGCGCAATCGCCAGATCCGCCGCATGCTCGACGCGCTCGGCTTCGAGGTGCTGCGGCTGCTGCGGGTTTCGATCGGGACGGTCGCTCTCGGCGGCTTGCCGAAGGGCGCGACGCGTGCGCTCACCGCGGATGAAATCGCCTATCTGAGGCAGCGCACGGGCCTCTAGGTAAAACCGCGCCGATGCTTCCAGCGTCCGCGATGGGTGGAAATCCACCCACGCCGGTGCCGTCATGTTTCCAAATCCACCCAAAGTCGATCCAGGCTCCTGACAAATGCGTCGGATCATGGGGACAGACCGTTGTCTGTGCTAAGATTGCGTCCGCAAATGGGGGCACCCAGTACCGGCGTGGGAGGAAACCTTGCCGGCTGGCCATGTTTCATCCGGGAGGAAGAAGATGAAAACCCTCAATACATTGCTTGGCGCCGTTGCCGCCCTTTCAATTTTTGCCGTTTCCGCCAACGCACAAACCTATCCCGAACGTTCGATCACCATGGTCGTGCCCTTCTCCGCCGGTGGCCCGACGGATACGGTTGCGCGCCTGGTCGCTGAATCCATGTCGAAGGATCTCGGCCAGCAGATCATCGTCGAGAATGTCGGCGGTGCCGGCGGCACGCTCGGCGCCGGTCGCGTCGCCCAGGCCGATCCGGACGGCTACACCGTACTGCTCCACCACATCGGCATGGCGACCAGCGCGACGCTCTACCGCAAGCTTGCCTATGACACGCTGAACGCCTTCGAATATGTCGGCCTCGTCACCGAAGTGCCGATGACCATCGTCGCGCGCAAGGACCTCGAGCCGACCGACCTCAAGGGTCTCGTCGAATATGTGAAGGCGAACAAGGACACGGTCACCGTCGCCAACGCCGGCATCGGCGCCGCCTCGCATCTCTGCGGCATGATGTTCATGAGCGCCATCGAAACACCGCTGACGACCGTCCCCTACAAGGGCACCGGCCCGGCGATGACCGATCTCCTCGGCGGCCAGGTCGACATCATGTGCGACCAGACCACCAACACCACGAAGCAGATCCAGGGCGGCACGATCAAGGCCTATGCGGTCACCTCGCCCGAGCGCCTCAAGGTCTTCCCTGACCTGCCGACCACCTCCGAAGGCGGCCTGCCGAACCTTCAGGTCGGCATCTGGCACGGCATCTACACGCCGAAGGGTACGCCCGCCGAAGTGAACGAGCGCCTGTCGAAGTCGCTGCAGGTCGCGCTCAAGGATGCCAACGTCGTCGCACGCTTCGGTGAACTCGGCACCGAGCCGTCCTCGGACGCCGACGCCACCCCGGCCGCACTGAAGACCAAGCTCGAAGGCGAGATCGCCCGCTGGAAGCCGGTGATCGAAGCTGCCGGCCAGTACGCCGACTGATCCGTCACTCATCGCGCCGCGCTCTCGATCGATGTCGGAGCGCGGCGGTTCTGACATGGGACGTTCGGGCGGTATCCGAGAGGAGCCGTCAACAGCGGTTGACAGCTGTCAACGCGGTATAGCCCAATGTGCGAACCCGGCGTGAGCCGGCAATGCCAATGCGGGAGGCCGTCAACGCCTCGGCCCGGCTACCCCGCTAAAAGAAATGGGGACACGATGAAATCACTCTCCTTCGATAGCACCAACGCGCTCTGCGGCGGCATCTTGACTGCGGTCGGGCTGTTCTTCGCCTGGCAGGCCTTCAACCTGGAGCTCGGCACCGCCTTTCGCATGGGCCCCGGCTATTTCCCGCTCTTGCTTGCGATCATCCTGACGCTCCTTGGCATCGTGATCCTGGTGCAATCCACGCGCGTCCAGGGGGAGCCGATCGGCGCGATCGCCTTGCGCGGCATGCTCTTCATTCTGCCGGCGCCTGTTTTCTTCGGCCTGACCGTCCGCGGTCTTGGCTTCGTACCGGCCCTGTTCTTCACGGCGCTCATCGCCTGCTTTGCCTCCGGCCGCATGACGCCGCTCATGGCGTTGGCGCTTTCGGCAGCGCTGACCGCGTTCTCGGTCGCCGTATTCAGCTACGGCCTCGGTCTCCCCTTCCAGCGCTTCGGCCCCTGGGTCCAGTTCTAGGAGGCGCGTGATGGAACTCTTCAGCAATCTCGCGCTCGGTTTCGCGACCGCCGCCTCCCCCGCCAATCTGCTCTTCTGCCTGATCGGCGTGCTGCTCGGCACCCTGATCGGCGTCCTGCCCGGCATCGGCGCCACGGCGACCATCGCCATGCTCCTGCCGATCACCTTCCAGCTCGAGCCGGTCTCCTCGCTGATCATGCTCGCCGGTATCTACTACGGCGCGCAATATGGCGGCTCGACCACGGCGATCCTGATCAACATGCCGGGCGAATCCTCCTCGGCGGTCACGGCAATCGACGGCTACCAGATGGCCCGCAAGGGTCGTGCCGGCGCGGCCCTGGCAATCGCCGCCCTCGGCTCGTTCTTTGCCGGCACCGTCTCGACCTTTCTCGTCGCCGTGTTTGCACCGCCGCTGACGGAAATCGCCCTGAAGTTCGGCGCTGCCGAATACTTCTCGCTGATGATCGTCGGCCTTGTCTCCTCGATCGCGCTCGCGCACGGGTCGATCGTCAAGGCACTGGCCATGGTCGCCTTGGGACTGCTGCTCGGCCTTGTCGGCACCGACATCTATTCCGGCACACCCCGCTTTACCCTCGGCATCCGCGAATATGCCGACGGCCTGAACTTCGTGGCGCTTGCCGTCGGCGTCTTCGGCATCGCCGAAATTCTCCGCAACCTTGAAAACGAACGCACCCGCGAGGTGCTGATGGCCAAGGTCACCGACCTGATGCCGACCAGGGACGACTTCAGGCGCATGTTCGCGCCGGTCGTGCGCGGCACCATCATCGGCTCGGCGCTCGGCATTCTGCCCGGCGGCGGAGCGATCCTTGCCGCCTTCGCCTCCTACACGGTGGAGAAGCGCGTTTCGGATCGTCCCGAGGAGTTCGGCCACGGCGCCATTGCCGGCGTCGCCGGTCCGGAAAGCGCCAACAATGCCGGCGCGCAGACGTCGTTCATTCCGCTGCTCACCCTCGGCATTCCCGCCAATCCGGTGATGGCCTTGATGATCGGTGCGATGATCATTCAGGGCATCGTGCCCGGTCCAAACGTCGCCTCCGAACAGCCCGCCCTCTTCTGGGGCATCATCGCCTCGATGTGGATCGGCAATCTGATGCTGGTGGTCCTGAACCTGCCGTTGATCGGGCTTTGGGTAAAACTGCTCAAGATCCCCTACTACGTGCTGTTCCCGATCATCATGGCCTTCTGCTCGATCGGGGTCTACAGCGTCAACTCCAACGTCTACGACCTCTATGCCGTCGCCTTCTTCGGCCTTGTCGGCTACCTGCTCCTGAAGTTGCGCTGCGAGCCGGCGCCGCTGTTGCTCGGCTTCGTCCTCGGACCGCTGCTTGAGGAAAACCTCCGCCGGGCCATGATCCTGTCGCGCGGCGACCCGACCACCTTCGTCACCCGGCCGATCAGCGCCATCCTGCTTCTGATCGCCGCGCTCGTGCTCGTCGTCGTCTTCCTGCCGAGCGTGAAGGCGAAACGGCAGGAGGTTTTTGTCGAGGAGGACTGATCCCTGCCCGCCATTTTCTGGATAATACCAATATAATTCAATAGGTTAATCGCCGCGCTTCCATCCGGATGCGCGGCGATTTCATGACTGCGGCATTCTGCCCCTGCGCGGTTTGCCACATTGAGCTTTATCAAGCCGCTCGCCTATCTCTGGCTCATCGAAACAGGGACAAACCGGGCGATGACACGTCGCGAAAAGACCAGATGGGACAATGCCGTGCGCATGCTGTGCGCCGCGGCCCTGTTCCTGCTTGGTTTTGCCCATCTCGGCCCGGTCCTCGCAACGCCCCTGTCGGCGACCGAGCGGGCGCTTTATGCCCTGCCCGACGGATCCCTGCCCGACTTTTGCCAGACCGGCGCGGACGAAGACGGCAAGGACCGGCCCGGTCATAAACATGTCTGCAGCGCCTGCCGGTTCTTCTTGGCCCTGCTGACGCCGCCGGATGGTTCGCTGAGCGAACGCCTGGAAGGAGACCGCTCTCCCGCAGTTCGCATCACGACGGTTCGATCGACACCACAATTTCACTCGCCGAATGCCAGTCCGCGAGGCCCGCCGCAGGTCGTCACCCGGCTTTGACCTCCGTTGACAGCTGTCAACATCCTCTTCGACGCCGGTCGGCATCGAGGCACGTCGCCTCGTTTGCATCGGTTATGCGGACATTTTTCATGCCAGAAACCCTGATCCCCACCGCCGCTTCGGCGGTTCCTCCTCGTGCGTCCTCGATAAGGCCACCGCGCCCGACGCCACGCAGCCGCGTCGTCGGCGAAAATTCCACCCTTCTCTACGAGGGCGGACGCAACCGTTCGCTCTACCGCGTCGTCGACGGCTGCATCGTGCTTTCGCAGCTTCTCGACGACGGGCGTCGGCAGATCACCGACGTGCTTGGTCCCGGCCGGCTCTTCGGATTCACCGTCGACGGCCGCAACATCGCCACCGCCGAAACGCTCAGCATCGCGCGCATCGAGCCTTTGGGCGACGCCGACCTCAATGCCACCAATCCGACCGTTGCCAGTGAGCTGAAAACGACGCTGCAGCGGATGCAGGTCCATGCCACGCTGCTCGGTCGCAAGACCGCCAGCGAGAAGGTCGCAAGCGCCCTGGTCGAACTGGCGCGCCTGTTCAACCGAACTGGCCGCAATGGCGCCCCTGCCCGGCTGGGCTTTCATCTGCACCTCACCCGCGCTGACCTCGCGGACTGGCTGGGCCTTACCGTCGAAACGGTCAGCCGCTGTCTCAACCGCTTCAAGCGCGAGGGTCTGATCGACTTCAGCCATCCGAAGACGATGCGCGTGCTCGACCCCGAACGCCTCGAGGCCACTGCCGGCTTCACCCGCCACCGGACCGGCGACGCCGCACGGCCCTGAATAAACCTCGCGCCGCCTGTCCCCCCATGCGGCCACCCACGCAAAGGAAAAGCAATGATTGCGAGACTCGTCTACCACGTGCCGGTGTTCGGCTGGATGCTCAAGGAGGCCGTGCAGGGTTCACAGACGGCCAAGGTGCTGTTCCTCGTCAACTGCGCGCTGATCTGGTTGCTCGCCATCGTCACCTTCGGATATCCGGCGATCATCATTCCGGCATTGACGCTCGTGCCCGTGATCTTCGTTCTGTTGATCCTGATCACGACGGGCTGACGCCGATCCACCCCGGCGTCAGTTAGCGCTGCGGAGCGCCCTCAGCTAAAGCACGCCCCAGCCGCGGTAGCGCCCGCGGCCGGTCATTTCACGGATGCCGAGTTCGCGAACAAGGTTCAATGCGCCGCGTGGCGTCACGCCGACGTGCCGGGCGACCAAGCCCGCCGACACGATCGGTCGCGACAGAACGAGCTCGATCAAGGCCGGCAGGCTGCTGTTGGAACGGCGATCGCGAATGCGCATATCCATCTGGGTCTTGGCAAGCGACAGCCGGTCGAGTTCTTTCAGACCGAGTTCGGCCGTCACCGTCATCGCCTCCAGAAAGGCACTCCAGCGGGTCAATGCGTCCTGGGACCGTCGCCGCTCGTGGCGGATCGTCTTCAGCCCGGTGTTGAACGACAACAGATGCGTGGTGACCTTGCCTCTTGTGCGCAGATAGGCGCCAACCATCAGCGACCCCAACCAATGCTGCCGGCGCAAGGGCTCTTTGCGATCCCAGGCGTCGAAGAGCAAGGCGGCGCCGAGGCAGGGCGGCAGTTGATCGGCCGCTGAGAGCATCTGGCGCCAGTCGTCAAGCCGCGCGTCCTCATCCCAATCTTCATCGAAGAGCAGGCCGAGCTGTCCCTCCGGCTCCCGGGCCGTCGCAAGGGCCATCCGCTCCGCGACCTCCAGCGTATCTTGGTCATGCGCATCGAGCAGGCGCTGCGAGCGGGCGATGGCTGCATCGATGGCCGCAAACTCGGCCGCCATCGGATTGCTGTCGCCATCGTCCTCCAAAGCGCGCTCAGGCTCGCGGTCGGGACTATCCGCTATCTGCCGCTTCTGCGGCGGCGGGACATCGACCGGATCCGCGGTTGCGCTCTGTTCGCCCCTGAGCGCGGCGAGCCCTTGGACGGATAGAGCCCAGCCGGGCTCCGCCAGCCAGATGCGTCGGCGGGCTTTCAGGACGGAGTGAGCGATGGTCAACTCATGGGTCGGCGTTCGCGCATCCATGTGGGCGTCATGCAGCACAAGATCCTCGACGTGAACGAGTTCGCCGGCCACCCAAAGAGCAGCAGCCGCATCAAAGAAATGCCCGCGTTCGCGATAGCCGTCCTCCACAACATGGCGGTTCGTGCGCTCATCGAGGCGCGCCAATGCGTCTTCGGCGGAGATCATCAGGGGAATTAGCGTCGGATGGTACGGATCGGAAGACTGGTATCGCATCTTGAACGAAGACGGTTGCTGCAAAAACGGAGCGTAACACGAGAATCATTTCCCCCACAGACAGGAGACGTTTTCTCCACTGATTGAAGACCGGCAGGCTCGCCTTGGTGATCCAAGCGATCGATCGGGGGAAGTACCACGCTGGCCCTGTTGACCTTACCCTATCGCAGGCGTGCTTCCGCCAACGTGTTGACAGCTGTCAACTGTTTTCCGGCACCGCGTTCGAGGAGATAGAAGCGGTCAGCGCGTCCAGTATGATTTGCGCGGTCTCCTGCGGCCCAGCTGAGTTCGCGATCACGCGGCCCAGGGTTTCCAGATTTTTCTCAAGGACTCCAAGCGTCGTTGCGGTGAACCACCGTCTCCAGCGGTGCCCACAGGGTAAAGACATGGACGGACACATTCAGCGGCAGATGGCTTCGGAACAGGGTTATGTTCTCCGGCCGTTCGAAGACGTAATCGAATAGGTGCGTCTGGCCCCCATCTGCACGCAACTGGCAACAAGCGCCGCGCCGGCCCTATAGGTCGATCCAGCCCCCAGGTGGTCCCGCGCGTTGGCGGGCGCGAAGTGGCGCAACGCATCGCCCGAGATGTTTATCGTTCCGTCCCAGCGGTTCGCCAGGATCCGGCTCACTGTCGACTTACCGACACCCCGCCGGTCCATTGATGATTACGACTTGCGCCACTTGTTTGCATCCTTTTGAGCCCAGTCCCGGTTTCTCGGGAGGTGAGGCTGGAATGGAGCGTATCCGCCTACGTTGGGAAGTCTTGCATCTCACAACGTGCCTTTAGCCGGGGAAGGGGGCTTTACAACCCGCAAACGGCCCTGGTTGACAGCTGGCAACAGCTCGCAATTCTGTCTGCCGCTGCGGTCATGCAGATCGAACTTCAAGCGGGACGCAAGACTTTCATCGATCGACTCCATGGAGAGAAGAACGAAGCATTTTCCAACCCGTCCGGGCAACGGAACAAAGCGGACCCTTACTTTCCGTAAGGTATCGAAACGGTAATGTTTTCTGAGGAGTGGGAGGTGTCCGAAAACAGCCTCAAGCGCAAGAATAACCCAGAGATGTCAACGAATCCCTTCTCCTACAGTGTCCCGCATTTCCCCGTCACAGACAAGCCGGAGCATTCCCGAACATGCTTCAGCCTGGGCGCCATTGCTCCTTATCCGCTCATGGCAACAGTTCCCGCCTGGGCCCGCAGACGCGCCGCGAGCATCGCCGACACGGTGAATGTCCGGCCTTTTGCCCGACGCGTCAGGTCACGCAGATATCCCCCGGCGGAATGGATGTGCTCGGACCGTTCGAGCAGGCACGCGAGCACTGTCGCGGTCGTTTGTGGACCAAGCACCGCGCAGGCCTCGTGGTAGGCCTCGGTGCTGATGCCGAGCATCGTGCTGACGACGTTTGCCGCAGCAAACATGTCGCGCCAGCTGCCGATGCGCCCCGTCGGCCCATAGTCTCGGATCTGAGGGCACGCCTTCAGGACCACCGGCAGCGTGGTGAGATGTTCGTGCAGGCGGGCAGGGGAGGGCGACGGTGGGGTCCCCGCGACAATGTCATCATCGGCGTTGCATTGCGTCTCGGCGGCGGCCTCAGCCGAAATTTCCCGGTCAGACCGTTCACAAGCGATTTCAGATTCAGATTGATAATCGGATTCTGAATTCTGTATGTGCCGCTCATTCTGGCGTTCATTGGCAGCCGTATTCTGCGTTTTCAGCAAGTTTTCCAGATAATTAGTCAGATCGTCGCGAAGGACGGAAAGAAGGCCGAGCGCGCGCTCCACGTCGGTGATCGACGGCTTGCGTGAAAGGGCCATATAGACGGTCTGGCATTGCATGTCTGCCTCATCCGCCCGTGCGATATCGGACGGACGCAGGAGTTCGACGAGCTTGACGACGTCACGGCGGCAAAGGCTTAAGCGCTCGCGCATCATCTGCAGGTAACGACGATCGGCTTCCAGCCGCGCCGCTTCCCGAGTGAACTCGGACGCTCGCGTCAGCATCGGTGCGAGGTCGAAGCCAAAGGCCTGGCCGATGGCGCCCTTGCGGTCGCGCCGGGCGTAACGCTTGCCGTTGGGGCTGTCGCGCCGCAGGATGAGGCCGGCCTCGACGAGGGCCGTCAGATGCCGCCTCAGCGTCGTTTCGGCCATGCCATGCGTGCGGAGGGAAAGCTGCGCATTCGATGGAAACACGACGAGCCCGGCGGACGGGTCGAGTTCAGCTTTCGGATAGAAAGACAGCAGTGCATTGAGCACCGCAAGCGAACGGTCGGAAACCCCAAGGCCTGTCTTGGCGGCGCATACCGTTCGAAACAATTTCCACTTGTCGACGCTCCCGTCGTCGACGGCCGGTGCGCTGGAAAGTTGGTGTGCCAACATCCCAAGCGTCATCGACCGCCGCCCGAAGGGCGTCGTGACAATCCCACGATCCATTTTCTTCACCTTTTCCAAGGCAAAAGAAATCCGTTCGCCGAAACGACGTTGAAAACTCTTGACACCGATTCGCGGAAATGGGATTCTCTAGTTGCTACACGAGAGAAGGGTTTCCGCAGCGCTAGTCGTTCGGAAGCCTTTTTCTTTTGCTCAGTTAGTCTCCTGTTTCCTCTTGATATTCGAGGTACAGAGATTTGAGCCTCTGCCTCACGAAATCTGCAAAGCCGGGTGCCGTCTTGCTGTTGAAGGCAAGCGTCGTCTCTCCGTCCGTTTCACGGATACGCACCGGGGTTGTGTTGTCCGGCGCCAGCCATGGGATCGGCTTGGCGCGCGCCTTGGTGGCGCTCAAGAAGGTGCACAGAGCGTCAAAGCGCTGATCGCTGCCGGCCTTCTGAAATTCTCTGCGTTGCATGAAGGCGTCTGCGGCTTCGGGCTTGCCGTCCTGTGCGAAGAGGTCGGCGAGTTCGAACCAACGGCGCCGACCGATCGACGGTGCAGGACCGATGGCCTCGATCGCCGCAATTGGTAGCCGGCGAACAACTGAAATCATCTTCGACAGGGCGGCTTTGTCGACGCCAAGCGCGGACATGATGATCTCGCGCGAAAACCCGCGATCCTCGAGGCGGCTGGCAAAGAGCGCGCGCTCGATGAAGGAAAGATCGGAACGCGCGTTGTTTTCCTGCCCCTGCGAGACGACCAGCTGCTCGTCGTTGAGCGTGCGGACGACGGCACGAACGCTGCTGCCGATCTCACGGGCGGCAGCGAGCCGGCGATGGCCGTAGGCGACCTGGTATCGCCCTTCGGCAGTCGGATGCGGCCGCACCAGGATCGGCACCTGTTGCCCGTGCTCTCGCATCTGATCGGCGAGGCTCAATTGGGCTTCGGCGGCAATGCCGAGGCGATCGGCGATGAAGGATGCGTCGATGAGCGCGGGATCGAGTTCGACGACGGTCAGCCCTTCGGCGAGCTGCCGTTCGAGTTCCTGGGCGCGCTCGACCTTCTGCGTGATGTTCGACAGCGAACGGGTGATGCCGCCGACGGCAGTCGGTGGTCGCGCGCCGGCATTGAGCCCGGCGATCGGCCGGTCATTGCCCGACGCGAGGCTGGCGTCGTCGATGCGCTCGTCCGATATCGCGATCAGGTTCTTGCGGGCCATGGATTACTTCCTCCCCCAGACCTTGCGGACCAGATCCTCGATCTCGCCGTTGACCAGGTTGAGCGAGTCCATGGCGCGATCATAGGTGCCGCGGACAAACTGGGAGCGCTCGACTTCGTAGAGCGTCTGCTTCGTGACGCCGGCATCCGAGATGGCCGTCGATTTCACCATGGCGTTCTGCAGCATGCGATTGCCGAAAATGGCGCGCATGAAACCGGTCATCTGGCTCTGAGGACCGTCGTTGGGTTCGAACCGCGTTCCGAGATACCGCATCCAGTCATAGCTGGTGCGCCCGCCCGCCTTCTCGACGACGCTCATCAGCTCGCTCGTCATCGACAGGAACTGCGACATCGACATGACGTCGAGCATCTGCGGGTGCACTGTGATCAGTACCGAGGTCGCGGCGCACAGCGCCGACATGGTGAGGAAGCCGAGCTGCGGCGGGCAGTCGATGACGACGATGTCGTAGAAGCTCTCGATATCGGCGAGCACGTCGCCGATGCGGGCGAAGAAAAGGGTCTCGGCGGCCCCACCCGTCATCATCGCCTTCGGCGTTTCGTGCTCGAACTCCATGAGTTCGAGGTTGCCGGGAATGAGATGCAGGTTGGCGGTGTAGGTTGATCGCACGATGTCGGCGACCGGTCGCGGGGCGTCATAGCGGATTGCGCCATAAAGCGTTTCGCCTTCGCCGACATCCAGTTCCGGCTGGTGGCCGAACAGGGCAGAAAGCGAGGCCTGCGGATCGAGATCGATCGCGAGGGTGCGATAGCCGCGGAGCGCCAGATATTGGGCGAGATGGGCGGCTGTCGTCGTCTTTGCAGACCCGCCCTTGAAGTTCATGACGGACAGCACCTGCAGCTTTTCATCGCCGCGCCGGTGCGGGACATACTTGCCCGACTTGCCGCCATCGTCGAGAACGCGACGGATGCGTTCTATGTCAGAAACCGCATACAGGCGCCGACCGTTTGACAAGGGCGCCGGGCCGTGGCCCTCTGAAGCCACCTGCCTCAGGTAGCCTTCGCCGATTCCGATGAAGGCGGCCGCCTCGGCAGGGCTGAAGAGGCGCATCTGCTTTTGTGCCTGCGGGGGGAAGATTTTCTTCTGGTGCTGCTGCAACTGATGGGCAAGCTCCAAAGCATCGGCAGCCAGAAGCGTCGGCAGATGCTCCTGTACGTCCTGGCTTTGAATTTTTTGCTGCAGCATTGATATCCCCGAAAACTGCGCAAAAATCGTCATATCCGGACAATATGCGCAGATGCACTATGCTCCGATTCGGCGCGGTTTTACAAATGCATAGCGTTTTGGCCGATGGGCCGCTCTGGCGCGCGAAGGGAGCTGGCGCGGCCCGTTGGGTTGTCCGCGGACAACTGCCGTAAAGGCATCAAACCATCCTCAATTAAATCATAGATTTAATAGACTATTGACAGCCGATCCGATTGTGTCAGGATTGTGTCCAGTAGCGATCGGACGCACGGAGCTTCATGATGTTCTATCTCGGCGGTATGACCCTCGGCTATCTTGCGCCGCCCCCGCCCAAGGCGGCGAAGACAAAACGGCTGGCCGGAGCGGATGTCGAAGTCGCGACGGCCGCCGACAGGACGGCGTGCGAAGACGCCGATCGCAATCAGGCCGATCGCAATCAGGAATGGGCGCGCGCATTCCTGACACCCTGGCACCTCCTCTACTGAGGATCGCAAGGAGGGCGTAACGCGCAGGCGAAACGTTGACAGCTGTCAACGGCGAGAGCGCTTTCTACCGTCGTGGAAAAGCGTGATTGTGAGAGAGAAGGGCTGTTTCGCGGCTGCGAATTGATTAAGTTCGCTGTCATGGACACCAAGCACGATCGATCCGTTTCAAGTGACCCGCCCGCTAGCGGGGCCGACAATCAGGGACAGGCGCTGTCGCTGCACCAGCGCATCCTCGGTGACGTCGAAGGGCGCATTCTTTCCGGCGAGTGGCCGCCCGGGCACCGTATCCCGTTTGAACACGAACTGACCGAGCAATACGACTGCTCGCGCATGACCGTGAACAAGGCGCTGACAGAACTCGTCAAGCGCGGACTGATCGAGCGGCGCCGCAAGTCGGGAAGCTACGTTACCTTTCCGCAGGTCCAGTCCGCCGTCATGGAGATCCACGACGTCAAGCTCGAAGTTCAGTCGCTGGGGCTAGACTACAGTTTCCGCGTGGACGAGCGAAAGGTGCGCAAGGTCGAGGGCAGGGATCGCGAGCGACTGGATCTTCCGACTGCGAGCAAGCTGCTGGACGTGACATGCCGGCATTTTGCCGGCACGCGTCCCTTCTGCTTCGAGGAACGGTTGATCAGCCTTGCTGCCGTTCCGGAGGCGGAGGAGGAACTGTTCGAGGCGGCGGCGCCCGGTTCGTGGTTGCTCGGCAAGGTGCCGTGGAGTACGGCCGAACATCGCATTCGCGCGGTGGCAGCCAGCAAATCGGCAGCGCAGGCGCTCGATATCGCCACCGGCACCGCCTGCCTGGTCATCGAGCGGCGCACCTGGAGCGGGCGGGCGCCGGTCACGCATGTGCGGCTCACCTATCCGGGCGACCGCCACGAGCTCGTTGCGCAATTCGCGCCAAGTCCGATCGGCTAAATCATGTCGGGCCATGTGCGCAGCGGTTCGTGACGACGAACCCGCGCAATAGTGCGTCGCGCGCAGGTTTGCCTAATGCGCCTTAAGATATTGATTTGTCACATGTCGTTATCGCAGCGGCTACGCACTTTTGCGCGACATGCTCCAGTCGCGGGGATCGGTTGTCCGCGGACAACCGATGGATCGCACTTGCCGAGGGGAGGGCGACGCGGCGCCGATTATCCTGCGGCGACGCGCAGCTTCGGTGCTGGTTCGTTGCCGGAAAAAGCGAATACCTCGATGGGTTCACCGATGCCCCTGACCGGGTAGGCGCCGAGATGCTCCATACTGGAGGCGCACCCGGCCAGCTCGACAAAGGCGCGCGACAAGAGCACCGGACGCTTGGTTTCCTTGGTCAGGCTTTCGAGCCTCGAGGCGATGTTGACGGCGGGGCCGATGACGGTGAAGTCGAGCCGGCGGCGCGAGCCGATATTGCCATACATCACGTCGCCGACATGCACGCCGATGCCGTAGCCCAGCGGCTCGCGGCCTTTCGAGAGGTTGTCCTGGTTGAGGGCGGCGATGGCTGCCTCCGCCTCCCGGATCGCCTGGAGCAGATTCTCCGCGGCGTCGGGGTTGCTTAGCGGAAAAATCGCCAGCAGCCCGTCGCCCATGAATTTGAGGATCTCGCCGCCATGGCGCTCGATCGGTTCCGACATGGCGTCGAAATAGGCGTTGAGGAGATCGATCACGTCGTCGCGCGGCCAGAGGTCGGAAAGCTTCGTGAAATTGCGCAGGTCGCAGATCAGGATGGCGGCACCGACGGTGACGCCGCTGCCCCGAGTGGTGGCACCGGCAAGGATCTGTTCGCTCGCGTGCGGGCCGACATAGGTTTCGAGCAGCGTTCGGACGAAGCGGTTCTTCAGCCTGATTTCACTGACCAGTGCCAGCGCCGGGACGATTGCCGAGAGAAAGGCCAGATGCTCGTCCTCAAAGCCGCCCTTCCGGTCGGTGGTAAAGGTGACGATGTGGCGCTTGCCGAGCGTGTGCTCGAGCGGCCAGGCGATGTATTCCGTCAGCCCTTCGGCCCTGAGGTCGGCATAGAGTGAGTTCTGGGCCTGCTCTTCCGTCAAGTCCTCCAGGTTGGTTCGAACCTCCGCGCCACCGTTGTTGATCACGTAGAGCGGGCTGTTGATGTAGAGAGCAGTGTTCTGTGTGCCATAGTCGTAGAGATCGATTTCGCCCTCGGCCAGTCCCTTGCGCCACAGGATACGGGCGCCGAGCCACTGCGGATGGTTGATGCGGAAGTGCAACGTGGCGCGCGCGACGGGAACACCGGCTGCCTGCAGCCGTTCGCCCAGCTCGACAAGGATGTTGTCGATGAAGCGCTCGTTGCGCGTTTCGATGATCAGCCAATCGAGCACGCTTTGGCGTCGGGCCGGCCAGCTGCCATCCTCAGGTGAATTCGAGACGGGCTGCGATGGGGTCTGCATTGCTGTTCTCCATGACGCTCGAACGGGTGAACCCGCGTAAGCCGAACGGTGTATCGCAGCAAATGTGGAGCATCAGCAGCGCCTTGATAAGGGGGCAAGCTGAAAAGCTTTTGAGAAATCTGGGCGGCATGGCCACCTGGTTCTGTCAGGCGATTGGAGCTGCCGGTGCTGCTGCGGGTCGAATCCTGTCGATCAGCGGCAATTGCAGGCGCACCCGGGTGCCGCGCCACGGGCCGGCGAGGATGTCGATACGGCCGCCATGGAGCCGCGCGATCTCGCGGGCGAGATTGAGGCCGAGGCCGGCGCCGGTGGAGCGGGGCCGCAATCGATAGAAAGGCTCGAAGACGCGCTCGCGTTCTTCCGCGGGAATGCCGGGACCTTCGTCGTGGATTTCGAGCCCGCCGGCGCCATCGACGAGCACGGTGATGGTGCCGGCGCCGCCGCCATGTTCGATGGCATTGCGCAGGAGGTTGGCGACAGCCTGTTCGATCTGCCGCGGGCGCGCGGCTACCAAAGCGGCCGGCGCTTCGGCTTCGAATGCCAGCTCGTAGCCGGCTTCGAACGCCAGCGGCGCGAAGTCCGCCGCGATCGCCTTCCCGAGAGAAACGAGGTCCACCGTCTCGACCGGTCCGCCGGCCTGTTCGAGGACCTGCCGGTCAAGAAGCTGCTGGGCGAGATGCGAAAGGCGCTCGATATCCAACCTCAGGCGGGTGGTCTCAGGATCTTCCTGCAAGAGCTCGGCGCGGGTCCGCAGGATCGCGATCGGGGTGCGCAACTCATGCGCCGCATCGGTCAGGAAGCGGTTGCGCTGGTCGTATCCTTCTCCAAGCCGCGCCAAGGCCCTGTTGAAGGCTTGCACCAGAGGAGCGATTTCGGTCGGCACCTCCTCGGTTTCGAGCTGGACAGCGCGATTGTCGATGTCGATGCGCCCCGCCTGGTCGGCGGTCGAGACGAGGCTTTCGAGCGAGCGGCGCACGACGGCCGGCGTCGTCAGCAGGGTGGAGACGCCCATGACCAGAACGATTGGCAACAGGAAACAAAGGACGACGAGGACGAGCGTCGGCATGACCTCCATCCAGGCTGTCCTGCCGTCGAGGTCTCGTGCCATGTCGACATTGATGCTGATCTGCACGTCCAAGGGCCCATTGTCGCGCCGGGAAGAGACGGTCGCGGCAAGGATCTGGACCCGGCCGGCTTCGGTCTCGATATTCTGGAGGACCGCGTCCGGCAACGTTCCGCCTTCCTCGAAGAGCAATTTTGCCCCCTCGACGCGTCGGAGCAGATCATCGCCGGCTTCCTCGTAGGGGGCAGGGACGCTTCCGTAGTGCACGACCTGGCCGGCGCCGTCCCGGACGACGTACCAGAGATTGGGGTAGGATTGGCGAAGCTCGCGCAGTTCCTCGGTATCGCGCACGATCAGCGCGCCGGTCGCGTCGCGCCCGACGGCGCGGACGAGGACATCGGCGGCAGCTTCGTTGTCGACGAGGAGACGCGGCTGGGCGATGAACACGGCCAGAAAAAGCAGGCCGATGAAGACGCACAACGTGGCTGCCTGCAAAAGGATCAGCCGACGAACGAGCACCCATTGCAGCGAGCGCGGACGGGCCTTGGTCATGTCGTGGCGCGCAGGAGATAACCGAGGTTGCGGATCGCCCGGATCTCGACGCCGGCGCCGACGTCGTCGAGCTTGCGGCGCAGGCGCGAAAGATGGGAGTCGAGCGCGTTGGATTCGATCTCGTCTTCCATGGCGTAGACGGATTCCTCCAGCGACGCCCTGAGCACGGTTCGCCCGGGCCGCCGCATCAGTGCCTCGAGTGCCAGCCGTTCCCGGCGCAGGAGGTCGAGAGGCTTGTCGTCCACGGCCGCCTCGCGATGACGGAAATCGTAGATCAACCGTCCGACCTTGGTCTGCTCCGACTTGAGCGTGACCGGCCGGCGGACAAGGGCGCGCAGCCGCGCCATCAATTCCTCGACCGCAAAAGGCTTGGAAAGATAGTCGTCGGCACCGGCATCGAGCCCGCTGACCCGGTCGTTGATCGATCCGAGCGCCGTCAGCATCAGGACCGGCGCCTCGACGCCGAGGCTTCTGAGCTTCGGGATGAGGTCCAGCCCTTCGCCATCGGGCACCCGACGGTCGAGCACGACCACGTCATAGGGCCAGAGCTCGGCGACGGCTTCGGCATCCGCAAGCGTCGAGACGTGATCGACGATCACCTGGCGCCGCGCCAGGGCGGCCTTGAGTGCCGAGGCCATCTCCGGCTCGTCTTCCAGCAGCAAGATGCGCATGTCGGTGTTCCTCCCATGCCCGCATCCATGCGGGTCGCTGATCCGTCACTTCGCCTGCCCGCCCGACGCGTCATTCGCATTCCAGCTTCGGCTGGCGGAAGTTGGTGATATACCAGCGGCCGTGCTGCATCCGGGCGTAGAAGGTATAGAAACATTCCTGTTCCTCGACATAGCCCGGCGTCGAATATTCCTCGTAGCGCATTCCGCGCCGGGTGTCCCTGATTTCACCGCTGGATGTGCCGGAGACGACGTTCGTCGAGATCTTGCGCCACTGATAGGCCCGTTCGTTCCAGCCGAGGTCGAGGATGTTGGTCGGCGGACCATAGTCGATGATGACGGATTCGACCGGCTGGCCGATATAGGTCTTCATCGTGTCGGAAGCACAACCGGTCAGAAATGCGGCAGCGGCGGCGAAGCAGGCGAGGGTGCGAAACCCCTTGATGGCGAACATGGCGGATCCCGGTTTTCCTGCAGCGCCCGTCGTCCAGAGGACGCGCGATGCCAGCAGTGATCGTCGACGTGTCACCCGTCCGGAACGACTGCGATCCGGATCGATGTGACGTTTGATTGACCGGGAGCTAAAGGGCCAAGATTACAGGGGCATTGCAGGGGAGGGGCGGGACTGGCGAAAGCCGCCCGACGAAACGTCGGCAGGGCCGCCTGATGGCGTTCCGAGCGTGGTCAAGCTGCTCCGCGGGCGCTCAGGCGGCGCGGTTCGTTTCATTTTTCCGCTTCGTCACCTTGGGATCCGCTGCGTAGACCAGGCCTGGCGACACGATCCATTCGCCGGAGCGAAGTGCCAGCACGTCAAGGCCGCCGCCAATCAGGCGCGGCGCAACGCCGACGAAACGATAGACAAGGCCATCTCCATCCCGCACGGCTTCCCGTATGGGACGATCGCCCAGATAGCCGATAACCGCCCCCTCGAATGCGACATCCGCCAGCATGAAGTATTCCGTCGGCAGGCGGCGGCTTGTCTTGGAGGAGAGTTTGAACCCGTTCCTGAATTTCATAAGTCTTGCTCGTCATGGGACGCTTTGCGAACCGGGATGGGCCGGTGCGGGCCAGCGTCTGGGCTGTTTGCTGTGTTCGCGCCCGCAGCCAGGCGGTATCCCACCAACGGAAATCGGGCCGATCACTGGAAAGATGTATGCGGCGGCACCGTATGTTCCGGTGCGGCGCGCGCGACGTCTCAAGCCATCGAAAAGCGGCACCAGCATGGCAGGTGGCCGCAGGCGGGCATCGGCCCAGTGCCGCTTTGCTCTTGTCTAGCGCGGATCGGGATAGGGAATCGTTTGGGAAGCTGGGGCGGGAAGATCAGGAAAGCATAAAGGCGAAGCCGGGCGATTGCTCACGGTACGCTAGCAAAGCATCGCGTTTGGCGCATGGCGCAGTTCGCCGCCGAACAACGGGCTGAGCGTCGGTTCGGAAAGCAGAAAACCCTGGACATGGGTTGCACCGGCAGCTTGCGCCGCCTCGAATTGCGCATAGGTTTCAACGCCTTCGACCACCACGACCGGGGCGACGCAGGATGCGAGCCCCACCATGTGGGAAAGGAAACGCTCGGCGTCGGCGCGTCCAAGACGCAGGAAGAACCCGTCGATCTTGACGATGTCGACCGGCAGGGACAGAAGCGCCTCCGGCGTCGAGAAACCCGTTCCGAAGTCATCGACGGCGACACGGTATCCGAGGTCGCGCACGTTTCGCACGAAACGCTCGGCCATCGGAAGGGCCGTGATCGGCAGGCTCTCGGCGAGTTCCAGCACGAGACGCGAAGCCATCCACCGATGGGTGGAGAGCAGGTCCAGGAGAAGCGCCCTGTTGCGTTCGTCGCAGATACTCTCGACCGAGATGTTGCAGCCGAGGTCACCCGCCGGGTGTCGCGCCAGCCAGTCGAAGGCCAGCGTGAGCATGTGCCTGTCGAGTGCGGCGATGCGACCGGCCGCCTCCAGATAGCGAATGAACTCGCTGGCGGTCATGATCTCGCCGTCCGTCCTCACGAGCCTCCCCAGACATTCGGAATAGAGGACAATGCCGACATCGGCGACCGAATTGACGTGTTGCAGTGAAAAGCCGACGCGTCCTTCTCTGGCTGCGTGATCGAAGACTTCCACAACACGATCAAACATTTAAACTCCATGGGATGGGACGCGGTCCTGCTGTGGCCGCCGGCGCCCGGAAGGAGCGCCGGCGGCCACCTGTCGATTACTGGGCGATCTCGGGCTCCGGTTCGACCACAACCACGGTCGGCGCGGGCAGCGTGTTGCGGATTTCGTCGATCTTGCCGACCGTCGGACCTACACCGAGGATCCCTTTGGCTTCCGCGAGCATGTCGTCGGTTACCACGCCGTCCTTGGTGAAGCCCGCAAGCGCCTCGCGCAACGCTTCGTCGCTCAGCGCCGGGTCGGCCGGGATGGCGTCAACGCCGTTTTCCGCCTCGAACTGCGCATAGGCGATTGCGTAGGCGGAGACTGCCGCCATCTTCGGATCGTTCGAATTGAGATAGGCGTGGTAATTGCGGTTGAGTGAGCTGAACCCTCGCTTAGACCCGGGCGCCACCACGGGATCGACCACTGGATCGACCACCGGGGCCGATACGACCGCGACCGATTTGGCGGGTTTCTCGACTTTTGCCGACTTGGCTGCCTTGGTCGCCTTCGTTGCCTTGGTCTTGCTGCCGGAGGTCCCGGATCTGTGCTGCGACTTTCCGCTGGACTTGCCGGTCTTCGTATCCTTGCTTCCGCGGGCGCTGTCGGACTTGCCGTGACTGGAACCGCCACCGTGGCTGCCGCCATTGCCGCCACCGTTGCCGCCACCGCCACCATTGCCACCACCATTACCACCACCGCCGCCGTTGCCGTCCTTGGCGTAGGCGGAATCGATCAGCCCCAAGGTACCGGCGGCCACTGGCGCAACGGCCAGCGTCAAGGCCATGATGCTCCGGGCGATCAGCTTCGTCACAGGCATAGATATCTCCTCATTTCCAACCAGTCGTTCTCATTTGCTTACGGATGGAGGAACGACATTCGATGCGAGGACGATATCTGCGCCTCCGCAGCGGCGCCATCGGTCCCCGACCATTGCCTTTTCGCCTAGGACCTAGGTCCTATTTCCACGGGTCAAAGGTCCGAAGACGGCGGGGGAGATGGCGGTGTCATTGACCCTGTCATGAGAGTGGTTAGGTTGGCGCGGCCTTGCTACAATCGTCGCGCCGCACGAGCCGGCGGCCCGATCCGAGAGACCTGGTGCGCATTCATCGACTCATTACCCGCTGGAATTCGCAATCCCTTGCCAGGCAGTTCCTGCTGATCGGAGGAGCGGTCGCGGCCTTTGCCATGGTGTTGGTGGGTGCCTTCGTTTCCGACAGGATTGAAGATGCGGTCACGCGAAACTCCGCTGCGACGACGGCGCTCTACGTCGACAGCGTGATCGCGCCGCTGCTGCCCGACATGCAGACGAACGAGGTGCTCGACGAAACGGTCGCTCGTGCACTGGACGAGACCCTTGGCCAGGGAGCGCTGGGCGAACGGCTCCTCTCGTTCCGGCTCTGGCGTGCGGACGGCACGCTCCTCTATGCGAGCGACCAGGCCGCTGTCGGCACGAAGGTCGAACTCAGCGGCGAACTGCAGACGGCCTTCTCCGGAAGGATGGTCGCGCGGTTCGACCAGGAAGGGGATGTCGCAGCTGAAAAGGGGGCGGGCGTGCCGGCGCTTGCGATCTACAATCCCGTGCTGCAGCCCTGGTCGGGGCAGGTGGTTGCGGTGTCGGAATTTCATGAAGTCGCCAATGATTTTCAGCAAAGTCTCAATCAGGCCCGCACGCACACCTGGTTGGCCGTAGCAGCCTTCACGCTCGCCTTCTTTGTCGTGCTGTCGGCGATCGTGCTTCGCGGCAGCAAGACGATCGAAAGCCAGCGCCATGCGCTGGCGCAACGCGTCGACGAGCTTTCGGCATCGCTTGCGCAGAACGAAACGTTGCGCGGCCGGCTCCAACGTGCGTCGCAGCGCGCCACCGCGTTGAACGAAAGCTATCTGAGGCGCATCGGTGCGGATCTGCACGATGGCCCCGCCCAGCTCGTCGCCTATGCCTCGCTGAGGCTGGGGAGCGAGACCTTGAAGCGGGCTGCAACCCCAGCGGCCACACGCGAGCGCGAAATTGGTGCGATCAAGGCGAGCCTGGACGAGGCGATGCAGGAAATCCGCACGATCTGCGGTGGCCTGGTCCTGCCGCAGATCGAGACGGCCGGTCTCGCCGAAATCCTGCAGCGTTGCGTAAAGGCTCATCAGCAGCGGACGGGGTCCTCGGTCGAACTCCATCTGACCAACCCTCCTGATCGTCTCTCGCAGGCGGCGAAGATCTGCATCTACCGCTTCGTGCAGGAAACCCTCAACAACGGCTATCGGCATGCGGGCGGCGTGGGACAGCGGGTCTCGCAACGGATCGTCGGCGATCGCGTCACGATCGAGGTTGCCGATGGCGGTCCGGGTTTTGATCCGGACAAAGTTCCGCCCACAAGTCTTGGTCTTGCCGGCCTCAGGGAACGGATCGAAAGTCTCGGCGGAACATTTGAGGTCATCGTGGCCGCGACCGGCACCACCGTTCGCATGACGACCAGCGTCAAGGAGATCTGACAATCATGGTGGCAAGGATACGCGTTGCGGTGGTCGACGATCATCCTCTGTTTCGCGAAGGCGTGACCCGCAGCCTGTCGGAGATCGACGGCTTCGAGATCGTCGCCGAGGGCAGTTCGAAGGACGATGCGATCGAGATAGCGCAGAGCCTCGGGCCGGATGTCATGCTCATGGACATCTCCATGCCGGGCGGCGGGCTGGAAGCGATACCGGCGATCCTGGAGCTCGCCCCGGGGCAGAGGATCATCATGCTGACCGTTTCCGAAGATGGAGACGATGTGACCACGGCGCTCGACCGGGGCGCCACCGGCTATGTGCTGAAGGGGGTCGGCGCAACCGCGCTCGCCGAGGTCATTCGCACCGTGGCGTCGGGCGAGCGCTACGTGGCGCCGACCCTGTCGGCCAAGCTTTTGTCTCCCAAAGTGCCGGCGCCGCCTGGGAAATCCGGTCTGATCGCGAGCCTGACGCCCCGCGAGAAGGAAGTCCTGCAGCTGGTGGCGGCGGGCATGAGCAACAAGCATGTGGCGATCGAGCTGGACTTGCAGGAAAAGACCGTGAAACATCACATGACGCAGATCATGACGAAGCTGGGTGTCGCCAACCGCACCGAAGCGGCGATGGTGCTGCGCGACGCGCGCGAGCTGTAAGCCCCGAACATCGATCGAAACCGTGGATTAGCCGTCGCCGGCCTTTGGCGACGGGCCATCGTTCCGTGCCCGGTGGCGGCTTGGGATGATCGTGCGAAGGGCGCGCCAACGCCATGCGTGCAGTCAAACGCCTGACGAGCAGCAGCGACCTGAAAGAGGCTCTAATGCGCGAAGGTCTGCATGCGCTGCTTGTCGGCCGCCGTCGCGCGCCGGTTGATGATCGTCCGTCCGCGGGCGTCCTTCATGATATAGCGCCCCTTCCTGACTTGCTCGGTTATGCCGCCCTTGTGGCGGATGCCGGTTTCGCTGTCGCCTTCATCATCGACGGCGTCTTTGCTGGTGCGTGAGGCCTTGGAGTTCCCGCCGGAGCGGTTATCGTTGGCACTCCCTTTCCCGTTGCCACTGCCATTTCCGCCGCCGTTCCCACCGCTATTGCCACCGCTATTGCCGCCACTGTTCCCGCCGCTGTTGCCCCCATTCCCGCCGTTGCCGCCGCCGCTGCCACCGCCGTTCTTGGCAAAGGCAGCCGTCTCGGTGATCGACAGGCCTGCGGGCGTCAGGTCGAGCTTGTAGGGAAGGGTGGTTGCCAGGAGGACCGCCGAACAGAAGGATGCAGCAAGAAAAATTCGGCAGTTGGCCATTTCAGTCCTCTGGCGATGGTCGCGACACGCGGGCGGACGCGTTCCGGCGGATACCGGCAGCTCGACTTTGCTCATGGCCGGCATGGCCAGTCAACGTGCGTCTGCACCGGCGGCGCCTTCCCGGACCTTTCCCCGGCAGCGGCCGGACAATCGTCGGATTCCTCTAGGACCAAAGTCCGGCTCCGTGCGTCGCAATTGCCGACCGCCACCGCGGTTCGCGTCGAACGGCGCTCCTGGCACGGCGGGACGATTGGCGCGATCGAAAATGTCGGACCCGCCATCGGATCGGTTCGTTTGGCCATATTCTCGACACCGAGATCGCTGAGGTCTCCGGCAGGCTGGGACCACCTGGCGCTCACGAGCGCCCGCTCCGCGCGTCTCTTCGGAGATCCGGGGCGGGCGTTTTGCGCCTATTGAAAGATCACCACTTGTCACACGACAAATCGACTGGGCACGTCAAGAAGCGCATTGTGCTGCACTTTCCCGGCTTCGAGCCGCTGGATGCCGTCAAGCATCAGGCGCGCTACAAGCGATCGGCGGCAAAGACCGCGAAACTCCAGGATTTTAATGTTGAGGTCGGGCCGGTGCAGATCGAGGGGACCGGCCGCTACTTCGACGTGGACAGCCAGGGCGCCGATTGGCAAACGGCCAGCCGGGTCTTCATCTTCGATCACGACGATATCGTCAGGCGTCTGAACGGCCGCCGCACGTCGCATAGAATGGTCGCCGGCTACCTGAGCGCCGCGCGTGTCGTCTGGGAAGGCGGAGCATTCGGCTATTTTCGGCATGCCTGGCGGTTCGGCCTGTTCTTTCTCTTTCCGTTCCTGCTGGTGGCAATCGGGCTCGTCGTGAGCCTGTTGATCGGCACCGCGCCCTATTGGCTCGCGCTTGAGTCATCGCTTCTGGTCGTGAGCGCAATTGCCGCCTACCTGGCCTTCTTCAGGCTGTTCCTGCCCTGGTCGGACAGGTGGCACACCCTGCACCTCTTTTCCGACTGGGAACTGGCCGTTGCCGTCGCCAGTCTGGAAAAACCCTATGTAAAGCAATGGGTTGAGGACAAGCTGGCGTCCGTGCGCGCTGCTCTCAGCGAGCCGGCCGACGAGTATGTCATCAGCTCCCATAGCATGGGCTCCAGCATCGCCACCCAGGTTATCGGCACCTTGGTGGAGCGGGAACCGGACCTGTTTACGGGAAAACGCGTCGTCTTCGTCACGCTCGGCGGCGCGATCCTGCAATGTGCGCTGCTGCGCTCGGCCGAGGTCTTGCGCGCGCGTGTCGGTGCCATCGCCCGGGTCAAGGATATCTTCTGGTTCGATGTCCAATGCCTGACCGATGCGATCAATTTCTACAGATGCCAGGTCGTGGCACTTGCCGGACACAAGGACGCGCCGCAACCGCCCATCGTCTTCATCCGGCTCAAGCACATGCTGTCGCCCGAGCGCTATCGCCGGATCAAGCGCGACTTCCTGCGCGTCCATCGCCAATACGTGCTCGACGCCGATGTTCGCGCACCCTTCGATTTTACGATGATGACAGCCGGGCCGCTCCCGGCTGCCTCGCTCGCTAGTCCTTCTGACGGTGGCGAACTTGGTTCTGATAACGGAAACGGCGACAGCCGGGCCAAGGCAGCGGGCTGATCGTGTGTCCTGGGGGAGCGGGGCCTTACGGCTTTCGCAAGGACAATCCGCTTTCCCGATCGAACAGGTGCATGCTTTCCGGCCCGAACTCGAAAGAGACGGCCTCCCCAGGATTCGGGCAGACGCTGGCCTTGACCAGAGCACCGATCTCCTTGTCGGCAAACGCGAAGGTCACCAGAGCGTCGTTGCCGTGAAATTCGACGAGATCGGCAATGCCGGAGAGGCAGCCTGAAGCGGTCGCTGTTGGTTGCAGGTCGGCCGGGCGAACACCGAGCACCAGCTGCTGACCATGGCGCAGGCTGAACTTTTCATTCGGAACGACGAAGTTGCCGCCGGCGCTGCGCAGCAACCATGCACCTTCGGTCCTTTCGGCCGTGACGTCGATGAAGTTCATGTTGGGCGTGCCGATGAAGCCGGCGACGAAGAGCGTGCGCGGCCGCTCGTAGATCTCTGCGGGGGTGCCGACCTGTTCGATCGCGCCGCCCTTCATCAAGACGATCCGATCGGCGAGCGTCATCGCCTCCAGCTGGTCGTGCGTCACATAGATCGTCGTGGTCTTCAGCTTCTGGTGCAGCCGCGCGATCTCGACGCGCATGTGATTGCGCAGCTTCGCGTCGAGATTGGAGAGCGGCTCGTCGAAGAGGAAGACGCGCGGCGTCTTGATCATGGCGCGGGCGATCGCGACGCGCTGCTGCTGCCCGCCGGACAGCTCGGTCGGCTTGCGGGCGAGATAGGGCTCGAGGCCGAGCGTTGCCGAAACAGCGCGAATGCGCGTATCGATTTCCGCCTTCGGTACCTTCATGCGCTTCAGCCCGAAGGCGATGTTGTCGTAGATCGTCATATGCGGATAGAGCGCATAGTTCTGGAAGACCATGGCAACGCCGCGGTCGCGCGGCGGCAGGTCGTTGACCGCCCGCCCGCCGATCGACACGGTGCCGCCGGAAATGTCCTCAAGTCCGGCGATCATGCGCAGAAGCGTGGACTTGCCGCAGCCCGACGGCCCGAGAAATACGATGAATTCGTGATCGGCGACATCGAGGTTGAAATCCCTGATCACATCCACGGCGCCGTATTGTTTGTCGACGCCGGAGCAGACGATGTTCGCCATGGCTCAATCCTTCCCACTGTCCATGATGATCTGCAGCTTGATATCGGTCGGTCGCGCCGAGGCGGCTCGCTCGAAAGCCTTGATGCTGTCCTTGAAGCGGAACGTCTCGGTGATCAGCGGCTTCAGGTCGACCTTGCCCGAAGCGATCAGTTGCAGCGCCCGATCGAAGATGTTGGCATAGCGAAACACCGTTTCGATGCGGACCTCCTTCGAGATCGCGCCGGGCACGTCGAACTGAACGGCTTCGACCGGCAGCCCGACCAGCACGATGGCACCGCCCGGGCGTACCAGGTTGAAGATGCCGGAGAATGCCTTTGCGCTGCCGCTCGCTTCAAAGACGACGTCCGCGCCCCAGCCGTCCGTCTCGGCGGAAATCACATCGACAAGAGAACCTTCGGCAATGTTGACCGGGGTGATGCCGGGATATTGCGCGGCGATCGCCAGTTTTTCGGCACTGAAATCGGAAATGAAGACGCGGCTGCAGCCGCCGGCAAGGGCGGCGAGCGCAACCATGATGCCGATCGGGCCACAGCCGATCACGGCCGCGACATCGCCGGGCACGATCCGGGCGCGGGCGGCCGCCTGCATGCCGATCGCGAAGGGTTCGACCATGGCACCCTCGGCAAAGGAGACATTATCAGGGAGCTTGTAGGTGAAGGCGGCCGGGTGGATGACGAAGGGCGCCAGCACCCCATGCACCGGCGGCGTCGCCCAGAAGCGCACCTTGGGGTCGACATTGTAGATGCCGAGCTTGGAAGCGCGGGAGGTCAGTTCCGGAACACCCGGCTCCATGCAGACGCGGTCGCCGACGTCGAGCGTTTCGACATTGCTGCCGACTGCGACGACGGTGCCGGCCGCCTCATGCCCGAGCACCATCGGTTCGCGCACCACATAGGGGCCGATGGCGCCGTGGGTGTAGTAGTGCACGTCGCTGCCGCAGACGCCGACCGTGTGGATGGCGATCTTGACATCATCGGGACCAAGTTCCAGCGGGAGATCGATCTCCCGGATTGCGAGCTTGCCTTTTTGCTCGAGGACCAACGCTTGCATGAAGAATTTCCTTGTTTTTTCAGTCTTGGGATTCATTGGGTCTTGCGCTTGAAGGCGCTGTTGAGCATGCCGCTTAGAACCCCGATGAAGAGCAGCGGCGGGATGGAGAGCAGCACGACGGATGCGTTGAGGATGCCCCAGGGCACGTCGCGACCGAGCTGCGTCAGCTCCGAGGCGACGATCGGCAACGTCTTGGCGTCGGACGTCGTCAGCATCAACGCAATCAGGAATTCGTTCCAGACGAGCACGAAGGCAAAGGCGACAGCGCCGATCAGCGACCGAAGGGCAATCGGCAGCGCGATAAGGAAGAAGATCGCATAAGGACCGTAGCCATCGACGCGGGCAGCCTCCTCGACTTCCTTCGGCACCCGCGCAAAGGCCGGAACACTCAGCCAGATGATGGTCGCGAGCGTCAGCAGCGAATAGGTGACGATCATCGACAGGCGCGTGTCATAAAGCCCGAAATCGAGCCAGATCACCATCAGCGGAATGGCGATCGCTACCGGCGGCAGGAAGCGCAGCGACAGTACGAAGAACTGAATGTCGCGGGACCAGCGGTTGGGATAGCGCGCGATCGCATAGGCGGCCGGCAGGCCGAGGACGGCACCGATCAGCACCGCGGCGGCCGATATCAGCAGCGAATTGACGAGGCCGGCAAAGACGCTTTCGCGACCGAGCACATAGGCGAAGTTGTCGAGCGTTGGCTCGAAGATGAAGAGCGGTGTCGGGGTGACGATGTCGACGCGGTTCTTGAAGGCGTTGAGTGTCGTCCAGACCATCGGGAAGACGGCGGAGAAGGCGGCGAGGCCAAGGATCAGCCGGCCGATGAGACGGCCAATGGTGTGAGCGGTCATCACTGAACCCTCTTCCAGATGAAGGTGAAGGCGATCGAGGTGGCGATCATCATCAGAACCGCCATGCTGGAGGCATAGGAGATGCGGCCGGACTCGATGAAGCCTTGCGAGAAGGCGTACATGTCGAGCGTTTCGGTTGAGATGCCGGGGCCGCCGCGGGTCATGACGTAGATCAGGTCGAAGGCGCGCAGCGACTCGATCATCTTGACGAAGGCAAGCGAGATCAGCGGCGCCTTCAGCATCGGCAGCGCGATGAAGGCATAGATCTCCCAGGTCCGAGCATGGTCGAGTTTTGCGGCCTCGAACGGCTGCGGTGGCAAAGTCTCCAGCAGTTTCAGAACGATGACAGCGAAGAACAGGCCCCATTGCCAGACGTCCACTAGCGCAACGGTCGCAAGTGCCGTCGCCGGATTGGAGAGCAGGTCGAGCGGCTGGCCAGTAATCGCCTTGTAGGGGTAGGTGGCGATGCCATAGAGCGGATGGAAGGCGAACTTCCAGACGAAGGCGGCCGATACCCGCGGCAGGATGACCGGCACCAGAAACAGAAGCGCCAGCAGATTGCGCGTGCGCGGCGAGACGCATTCGAACAGCAGGATGCCAAGGCCGACGGCGATCAGGAGCGTCATGCCGACGGTCACCGCTTCCCAGGTAAGAGAGACGCCGATGGCGTTGATGAAGCGCCGATCCGAGAACAGGTCGATGTAGTTGGCAAAGCCGATAAGATTGCCGTCGGGACGACTGAGCTCCCGGTTCTGGAAGGAAATGTAGATCGCATAAGCCGTCGGCACGAGGGCGAGAACGGCGAGGATCCCCATGGCCGGGGTGAGGAACACCGCCGGCAGGTTGTTTTTTTGGCTCATGTCATGACGTCCTGCGGCTGAACGCGAAACGCGCCACCGATGGTGCGGTGGGCCACCGACCGGCTTTCCGCCTGCCGATGGCCCTGGGAGGAACGGTTACTGGCTGCGGGCAACCAAGTCCTTGGCAAAGCCGTCGAGCTCGTCGAGGCCTTCCTTGATGTCGGTGCGCGTTCCGGTGATCAGCTCCTCGAGGATGATGCCCCAGCGGTCGCCAAGATCAGGCCATTGCGGGTTCTGCCAGAAGTTGACGGCGGTGACCTTGCCGGTATCGGCGAGCGCCTGGCCGAGATCGGGGCCGTAGAGTTCGGCGAATTTCGGGCTGGTCATGATGCTGGTGCGATTGAGTTCGCTAAACTGTCCAGCTTCGAGCCGCCGGGCCTCGTTTTCCTTCGAGGTCGCCCAAGCGACGAACAGACCGGCGCAGGCCTTGGAGGCCTCATCCTTGTTGGCCTTCATGCCGATCGCGAGACCATGGCCGTAGCCGCCGCCCGTCAGCGGTGCCGGAGGCGGCAGATAGCCGACCTTGCCGGCCACCTTCGAGGACTTCGGATCGATCGCCATGCCGACGAGCGGCGTGGATTCGATCAGCATCGCCACCTGGCCGGAGGTAAATGCACCAACCGCTTCGTCCCAGCCGCCGGTCTGGCTGCCCGGTGCCGAGTACTTGAAGAGTTCGAGATAGGTCTCGGTCGCCTTGACCGCCTGTTCGCCGTCAAAAACCGGCGTCTTGCCGTCGAACCAGTTGCCGCCAAAGCCCTTGAAGAATGGCATCCAGCGCCAGACATTGGCGCCCGAACCGCGCTGGCCGCGAAGGGCCGTGCCGTAGATGCCCTGGTCGGGCTGGTTGAGCTTCTTCACTGCGGCAACATATTCATCGAGCGTCTTCGGCGGCGTAATGCCAGCTGCCTCGAGCAGGTCCTTGCGGTAGACCATCAGGTCGCCGCCGCCGGTGACCGGCGCAAACCAGACCTTGCCGTCATAGGTGGCAACCTTCTGCCGGCCCGGATCGAAATCGGCGTAGTCGTATTCCGCCGGATAATAATCCGTCAGCGGCGCGACCCAGCCGGCCGACGCAAACAGCGCCACATTGGCTTCGTCGATGTAGTAGACGTTGTATTTGCCGATGGTCGAGGCGTCGGCCTTGGTCTTGGCGCGCCGATCGTTTTCGTTGAGATAGTCGATCTCGAAGGATGCGCCGCCGGATAGCTTCTCGAATTCGGACTTGTAGTCCTCAAGAAGCGTCAGCCCGTCGCGCGGCTGGGCCAGCACCTTGATCGTGCCGGAGCATTCGGCCGCGACCGCAAGAGTCGTCAGGCCGGTGGAAAAAAGGCATGCAAACGCGATGCTCGAAACGAGCGTTTTGGCTTTAGTCATTGTGAAAAGACCTCCCCAGGTCTGCGATGCGCGCCGGATACTCCTCAGGTCCGGTGCGTCTCCTCATAGCGAACCGTTTCGCTGATCCTGATGATAGACCTTACACTCCGCCGAACTAGCGTGCCCGATGCGGCGATTCTATACTTTCATGCGGAGTTCTACCCACATAGGACTATTTGCAGCGCAGCAAATGCAAGGATTCATCGTTGGCGCCGAAAATTGCGCCTAGGAGCGGGAGGTCCGGCGCTGGCTGGTCAGCCGCCGGTAAGCCGATGGCGTCATCTTGTGCTGACGCAGGAAGGTGCGGTTGAAATTCGAGATGTTGAGATAGCCAACCTCGAAGCAGATGTCGGTGATCGGCATGTCGGTCTCGGCGAGCAGCTTGCAGGCCTGCCAGATCCTCAGCTTGTTCACGTGGTCGGTAAAGGTGTTGCCGGTGTTCTTCTTGAAGAAACGCGAAAAGGCGGTTTCGCTCATCCCGGCGCCTTCGGCGAGATCGGCCAGATGGATGTCGGTGGCGATGTTCTCGTAGATGAAGGCAAGCGCCCGGCGCAGCACATCCAGCGATTCCTGATCGAGTTCCGGCGCGAATTCCGGCGATGACAGCAGCTCGTACTCCTCGGTGTTGACCAGGAGGTCCAGCAACTGGATGAAGAGCGAAAGGCGTGAGAGCCCCTTGAGGCCGCCCATTCGTTCGATCAGGTCCGCGCCCTGCCGGCGGGCGTCCCCGTGAAACACCAGCCCGCGCTCAGCGCGGGCAAAGAAGGCTTCGAGTTCTGCAAATTCCGGCAGCGCGTCGGTGATCTCGCGCATCCGGTCCGGATGAAACTGCATGACGATGTCGCGCCCTTCGATCACCTCGCCGGGCTCGGTGACCGTCACCCAGTCATGCGGCAGGTTGCTGCCGATGACGGTGAGATAACCCGGACCGAACTGGCCGATATGGTCGCCGACGAAGGCAAGGCCTGTGGCCTTGCGGATGAGATGGATTTCGATCTCCGGATGGAAGTTCCAGACGTTGCGTTCCCAGGGATAGTTGTCGAGACGCCAGAGGAAGCTTTCGTTGACGCCGGTGACGATGTGCTCGAAGGTCGGCGGGTTCGTTGCGAGCGAAGCGGGCTTTGCCGGCGCGCGTTTTGAACCTCGCGCCGGACTCATCGCATGATCCTCGTCCATCCCGTGCCTATCGGACGTCTCCTTTGGAGAAGGGGCGGCCGCCTATCGCTGTCAGGCGGCCCGTTACTGGAAAAATGTCAGGCGCGCTCGGCCCAGATCTTTGCCAGTTCGACCAGCGTCTTCACGCTCAACTCCATGTCCTGGTGGCTCACCCATTCGAGCGGCGAGTGGAAGGCATGACCGCCGGCAAAGAGATTGGCCGACGGCAGGCCCATGAAGGAAAGCCGCGAACCGTCGGTGCCGCCGCGGATGCTGCCGCGCATCGGCTGCATGCCGGCGCGGCGGATCGCCTCGATGGCGTTCTCGACGATCTCCGGGTGGCGGTCGAGGATCGCCTTCATGTTGCGGTACTGCTGCTTGACCTCGAAACTATAGGTGGAACCCGGATAGGCTTTCATCACGTCCTTGACGATGGACTCGAGCATCGCTTCCTTCTGGGTAAGGCCAGCCTCGTCGAAGTCGCGCACGATGAGGCCGATTTGCGCCCTGTCCATGGAGCCGGTCACGCCGGTCGGATGCACGAAGCCGTCGCGGTCCTCTGTGCCTTCGGGAGACACGTCTCTTGGTAGCCGGCCAATGATCGCCCCGGCAATCTTGATTGCGTTCTCCATCCTGTCCTTGGCAAAACCCGGATGGATCGCCACGCCATGAATGACGATCTCGACGCCATCGGCGGAGAAGGTCTCGTCCTCGATATGGCCGGCGGTTTCGCCGTCGACCGTATAGCAGAACTCGGCACCGAGCTTTTTCAGATCGACCTTGTCGACGCCGCGACCGATCTCTTCGTCGGTGGTGAAGAGCAGCTTGATCGTGCCGTGCTTGATATCGGGATTGGCGACGAGAACTTGAGCGGCAGTGACGATTTCGGCAAGGCCGGCCTTGTCGTCGGCGCCGAGCAGCGTCGTGCCGTCGGTCGTGACGATGTCATTGCCGATCTGGTCGTTCAGAACCGGATGGTCGGCGACGCGGATCACCTGCTGCGGGTCGCCTACAAGCTGGATATCGCCGCCCTGGTAGTTGCTGACGATCTGTGGCTTGACGTTGGTTCCCGTGAAATCGGGCGCCGTGTCCATGTGCGAACACCAGCAGATGACCGGCACCGGCTTGTCCACGTTCGAAGGAATGGTGGCGTAGACATAGCCGTTCTCGTCGAGATGGGCATCGGCAAGGCCGATCGCCAGCAGTTCCTCGACGAGCACGCGACCCAGGTTCTTCTGCTTCTCCGTGGAAGGCTGGGTCTTCGACCTGGCGTCGGACTGGGTGTCGATGACGACATAACGGAGGAAGCGGTCGAGAACGGTATCGGTCATGAGCGGGATCCAATGCTGGTGGGCGTGGAACCGCTATACTCCCGCGTCACGATTCCTCAAACCGGATTCGGTGGAGGGAATGTCGAGGCTATTGGCCCAGGCCCGTAACGTCTGGTGGTCGATAAGAAAGCCTGCGTCGACATCTGAAATGCTTCGAGTGTCAAATGGCGTCGTCTTTCGTCCCGGTCGACCTTTACCGTCCGCGGCAACAGGTCGTCGGCAGTCGGTTCTTTCGGTTCCCTTTGCATCTCCTTGGTCAGATTGAATCATGACGATTGTCTCCGACCAAGTCGATGCACCGAGCGCGCTTCAGTAAGTGCCGCCCGATCGCCCTGTCGTTCCGGCATCGCCACTCCGAGCTTTGAACTCCGCAGCGAGCTTGGACGTCGCGCCGACCAGCAGGCTGACGTCGTTGCCGACGGCGACGAAGGTGGCGCCAAGTTCGAGGTAGCGGCGGGCAAGCGCCGGATCGGACGTAAGAATGCCGGCCGCTTTCCCGTGCGACTGAATGCGCAGCAGCGCCGCTTCGACCGCCTCCTGCACTTCCGGCGCGCCCGGCTTGCCGAGGAAACCCATGTCGGCGGCGAGGTCGGCCGGGCCGATGAACACGCCATCGACGCCGTCGGTCGTCGCGATCGCGTCGAGCGCGGCGAGACCGGCGCGGCTCTCGATCTGTACGAGCAGGCAGATCTCGTCATTGGCGGTCTGCAGATAATCCGGGATGCGGTTGAAGGCCGACGCGCGGGCAAGGGCAGCGCCGACGCCGCGCACCCCATGCGGCGGGTAACGCACGGCCCGCACCAGCGCGCGGGCCTGTTCGGCGCTTTCGACCATCGGCACCAGAAGCGTCTGTGCGCCGATGTCGAGGATCTGCTTGATCATCCAGGTTTCGCCGATCGGCGGGCGCACGATCGCGTGGCTTGGCGACGCTGAAAGCGCCTGAAGCTGCGCTGCCAGAAGCGGCACGTCGTTCGGGGCATGCTCGGCATCGATCAGCAGCCAGTCGAAACCGGCGCCGCCGCAGACCTCGGCGGTATAGGGGTTGGCAAGCGCCAGCCAGAGCCCGATCTGCGGGCGCTTCTCGGCGAGCGCCTGTTTGAATGGATTGCGCGGAGCGGGCATGGTCTGTCCTATTCGAAGTAGCAGCTGACGGTGCCGGAGGGGCCGAAGTCGGCGACGATGGTGTCGCCATGGCGGGCCTCGACCGGACGGATGAAGGAACCGGCAAGCACAATCTGGCCGGCCTCGATGCGATCGCCATAGAGCGAAAGGCGGTTGGCGAGCCAGGCGATGCCGCGGGCCGGATGGTTGAGCACGCCGGCGCCGAGCCCGGTCTCCTCCACCTCGGCGTTGCGCGAGACGATCGCACCCATCCAGCGCATGTCGATCGCATCGGGCCGCATCTGCCGCCCACCGAGAACGATGCCGGCATTGGCGGCATTGTCGGAGATGGTATCGACGATGGTGCGCGCCTTCTTCGTCTCCGGATCGACGCGCAGGATGCGGGTGTCCAGGATTTCGAGTGCCGGCGTCACGTAATCGGTGGCGTTCAGCACGTCGAAGACGGTGACGTTGGGCCCCGCGAGCGGTGCCTTCATCACGAAGGCGATCTCGGCCTCGATGCGTGGCTGGATGAAACGATTGCCCGGAACGCGCGCGCCATCCTCGAACAGCATGTCGTCGAAGAGCACGCCGGAATCTGGGATGTCGATGTTCAGCGCAGATTGCATTGCCTTCGAGGTGAGGCCGATCTTCCAGCCGATCACCCGGCGCCCCGCGGCGATCTTCTTTTTCACCCAGGCGGACTGGACGGCATAGGCGTCGTCCATGGTCATTTCAGGATGTTTGAGTGACAGCAGCCCGGTCTGGACACGCTCGCGTTCGGCGGTGTCGAGGGCGATGGCCGCCGCCTCGATCTGGGACTTTTCGAGCATGACGTCAGGCCTCGTCGGCGACAGGGTTGATGAGCGTGCCGATGCCTTCGGCCTCGATCTCGACGACATCACCGGGCTTCAGCCAGATCGGAGGATCGAAGCGGGCGCCGGCCCCGGTTGGCGTGCCGGTCACGATGACGTCGCCCGGAACCAGCGTCGTGAAGGTCGAGACATAGTTGATGATCTTGCGGAAGGAGAAGATCATCCGGCTCGTGCGGTCCTGCTGGCGTACCTCGCCGTTCACCCGGGTTTCCAGCCTGATATCGGCAAGCTGGGCCTCATCCGTAAAGGGCACCAGCCAGGGACCGATCGAGCCGGTGCGATCGAAGTTCTTGCCCTGGGTGACGTTGAACTTGGCGTGGCGCACCCAGTCGCGGATCGTGCCCTCATTGCAGAGCGAAAGTGCTGCGATATGGTCGAGGGCGCTCGCCTCGGGGATGCGACGGCCGCCTTTGCCGATGACGATGACGATCTCGCCTTCGTAGTCGAGCTGCGGACTCTCCGGTGGGCGGATCAGCGGCTGACCGTGACCGGTGAACGAGCGCGGAAAGCGGATGAACAGCGACGGGTTGGCGGGTGCTGCCTGGCCGTCCTTGTATTCCTCGTTGCGGTCGGGGAAATTGACGCCGACGCAGATGATCTTTTCCGGCGCCGGCACCGGGATTTCGTAGCGGATGTCATCAAGCGAGCAGTCGGCTGCCAATCCCGCCGCCTGTTCTGCAAGCCGGGTAAGGGCGCCCGCCTCGATGACTTCGCGCAGGGTCGGGTAGGTCGATCCGTGACGTTTGGAGAGGTCGATCAGGCCATTGCCGGAAACGAGACCGTAGCCCCGCCGATCTCCGACAGAAAAGGTGACGAAACGGGGAGGGGTCATCGGGAAGCCTTCGTTCTTTCGTGGTGTCCGTCGAGCGCGGCGGCGACCTCGACGATCACGTCGAACGCCGTTTCCGCATCCTTTTCCGTCATGTCGAACTGTCCGGCCTGGAAACGGATCGCCACGCGGCCGTCGACGCGGGTCTGGGTCAGGTAGATGCGGCCGTCGTCGTTGATTGCGTTGACGAGCGCGATGGTATGGGCGTCCGGATCCCCTTCGCTCAGATGGCGGAACGAAAACAGCGACAGCATCGGCGCTGTGACGATCTCGAAATCCTTGCGCGCACCAAGCCGCTCCGCCAGCCGCTCGGACCAGCGCACATGGTTGCGGATCATCGTCTGCAAGCCGTCCAGGCCATGGAAGCGCAACAGGAACCAGAGTTTCAGCGCGCGGAATCGCCGCCCGAGCGGGATCGTCCATTCCGAATAGTTGATGATGCCGTCGCGACCATGTGTCTTCAGGTATTCCGGCTGGATCGCCAGGGTCTTGACCAGGTCGTCCGGGCTGCGGATGAAATGCGCCGAGCAATCGAATTGCGCGCCGAGCCATTTGTGCGGGTTGAAGACGACGGAATCCGCCGCCTCGACGCCGGACCAGAGATGGCGGAACTCTTCGCAGATCATCGCGGCCCCGGCCCAGGCGGCGTCGACATGGACGTAGAGACCGTGCGCGTGGGCGACCCGCACCACCTCGGCGATGTCGTCGCAGGCACCCGTGCTCGTGCCGCCGGTGCAGGCAATCACGCCGGCCGGCAACAGGCCTGCTGCCTTGTCCTTCAGGATCGCCGCTTCTAGCGCGATTGTGTCCATTGCGCGCCGCGCCCCCTTCGCCGGGATGCGCACGAGGTTCTCCTCGCCGATACCCGACACCCAGATGGCCCGATCGATCGAGGTGTGGACCTGATCCGACGAGTAGATGCGCAGTTGCGGCTGGCCGGAAAGACCCTTTTTGTTGCCATTCCAGCCGAGCGCCTTCTCGCGCATGACCAGCACGGCCGAGAGCGTCGCCGAGGAGGCCGAATCCTGGATGACGCCGGAGAAGCCCTCGGGCAGGCCGATCGCCTGGCGCAGCCAGTCGAGCACCTTCGTCTCAAGCTCGGTCGCCGCCGGCGAGGTCTGCCAGAGCATGCACTGCGCCGCCATGGCGGTGACGAGATATTCGGCGACGACGGAGACGGGGGCGGCGTTGGCGGGGAAATAGGCGAAGAAACGCGGATGCTGCCAATGGGTCATGCCGGGCAGGATAATCTTTTCGAAGTCCTCGAAGATCGCCTGCATGTCCTCGCCGGTGCGCGGCGGCTGCGCCGGGATCTGGGCGGCAATCGCCCCCGGTGCCGTCTGCGCCCGCACCGGCCGGTCGCGGAGCGACGCCCGATAGTCGGCACCCCATTTCGCCGCCTTCAGCGACCATTCGCCGAAACTCTTCTGATCCATCCGCATCCTCCCGTCGTTTGTGCCGCTTTACCCGATCCGTCTTTCGAAAATGTCAGGGCGCGACGATCGGTTGGGCCTTGAGGATCGAGTCACGGATCTCGGCGCCGGCAAAGGCGCTGCCTTCCTCGAACCAGGATTTCGGCGCCGGCGCACCCCAGAGCGTCTGGCGCTGCGGGTCCTTCAGGTCCCACTTGATCGGCTCAAGGTCCGGGTCGACGGTCTGGTAGTCCGAGCAGTAGATCTCGATCCGATGGCCATCCGGATCGCGGACATAGAGGAAGAAGGCGTTGGAGATGCCGTGGCGGCCGGGGCCGCGCTCGATATTGGCGAGCCAGCCCGAGGTCGACATCAGGTCGAGCAGGTCGATGATGTTGAGCGGCGTCGGCACCCAGAAGGCGGTGTGGTGCAGGCGTGGGCCGCGACCGTTGGTAAAGGCGATATCGTGAACGCCGCCCTTGCGGTGGGTCCAGGCGGCCCAGAGCCGTCCGGTTTCTTCATCGGCCGTGTATTCCGTCACGCGGAAACCGATCTCGTTGTAGAAGGCGACCGCCTCGTCGACATTGGGCGAGAAGCAGTTGAAATGGTCGATGCGCAGCGGTTTGACGCCGCGATAGAGCGCATACTTCTGGTGAATCGGCGGCAGGCGGTCCATCTTCGAATAGAATTCGAGCGGGATGCCCTGCGGATCGCGGGTGCGGAAGGTGCGCGATTGATAGGGACGTTCGATCCATTCGACCGGCAAGTCCTTGCCCTTGAAGAAATGCGCCGCCTTTTCGAGATCCTCGTCGCCATAGACCTTGAAGCCGAGGTCGCGCGCCTCTGCAGTCGCCGCCTTCTTGAGGATGATGCAATGGTGGCCACGCTCCTCCATGGCGCGCAGATAGATCGTGTCCGCCGTCTCGTCGGTGACCTGCAGGCCGAGCACGTCGACATAGAAGGCGCGGGACTTGGCAAGGTCGGTGACGGCGAGTTCCACATGGCTCAGCCGCACGATGTTGAAGGGCGGATAAAGGTTCGGTTTCGGCAAGGGCATTGATGTCTCCTCCAGATATTTCTGCCAGCGCGCTCAACCGCCGAGCTTGGCGATCGCATGCGCCGAGCTGGCAAAGGCGATGTTCTTGGTTTCCATGTAAAAATCGAACGACCAGTCGCCGCCGTCGCGGCCGATGCCCGAGCTCTTGACGCCACCGAAGGGGGTCGGCAGGTGGCGCACGTTTTCCGAGTTCACCCAGATCATCCCGGCCTCGAGATGGTCGGTGAAGCGGAAGGCCCGGGTAACGTCGGACGTCCAGAGATAGCCGGTCAGGCCGTATTGCGTATCGTTGGCAAGCGCCAGCGCTTCCGCCTCGTCGGCAAACGGGATCGCCGTCAGCACCGGCCCAAAAATTTCCTCCTGGGCGATGCGCATGCCGTTGTTGGCACCGGTGAAGAGTGTCGGGCTGACATAGCAACCGCCGCCGGGACCGGCGAACTTCTCGCCGCCGGCTGCAACGGTCGCACCTTCCTCGCGGCCGATGCGAATATAGTCGAGCACCTTCTTCTCGTGCACCGGATGGATGAGCGGGCCGACGACGGTTTCCGGGTCAAGCGGATGGCCGACCTTGATGCGCTTCGCCTTTTCGGCGACGAGCGCCGTGAAGCGATCGTAGATGCTGTCTTCGACCAAAAGGCGCGAGGACGAGGTGCAGCGCTCGCCGTTCAGCGAGTAGATCATGAAAACCGCGGCATCGGCGGCCCGTTCGAGATCGGCGTCGGCAAAGACGATCACCGGGTTCTTGCCGCCAAGCTCGAAATGAACGCGCTTCAGCGTCTCGGCGCCCTGCTTCATGATCATCGAGCCGGTGCGGCTTTCGCCGACGAAGCCGATCGCCTTGATATCGGGATGTTCCGTCAGCGCACGGCCGGCATCCTCACCGAAGCCGTTGACGAGGTTCCAGACCCCCTTCGGCAGGCCCGCTTCCTCGGCGATCTCCACCAGCAGCCGTGCGGTCAGCGGCGAGAATTCCGCCGGCTTGTGCACGACCGTGCAGCCGGCGGCAAGCGCCGGCGCGATCTTCCAGGTCGAGAGCATGAACGGCGTGTTCCACGGCGTGATGATGCCGACCGGGCCGATCGGCACGCGGGTCGTCATGTTGATCTGGTTGCCGCCGCGCAGCACCTTGCCGTCGCGCGCCTCCGGCGCCCGGTCGGCGAAGAAGCGGAAGTTTTCCGCACCGCGCAGCGCCGCCTTCGCCATGAACTTCAGCGATTGTCCGGTGTCCATGCACTCGACGAAGGCGATTTCCTCGGCGCGGGCGACGATCGCGTCGGCTATTTTATGCAGCAGTTTCTTGCGTGCTTCGCCGGGCATGGCCGCCCACTCGGCGAAAGCGGCCTTCGCAGCCTTTGCCGCCCGGTCGATATCGGCAGCCTTGCCGCGGGCGATCCTTGCGAGCGGCTTCAGATCGACGGGCGAAATCGTCTCGAAGGTTTCGCCGTCTAGCGCCGGCGCCGCCTCGCCGTTGATATGGTTGAGCACGCCTTCGCCCTTGAAGCGGGCGAGGTAGCGTTCGGCCTTGGCGAGGTTTTCTTCGAGCTTGGACATGATGGTCTCCGATGCTGGCGCAGACTTTCGCCGCGCACTGCTGTTTTTGTGAGAGGGCCGCGCTCAGCCGTTGGAGGCGCGCAGCCTGGGGTGAATGGCGTTTTTCTTCCAGCTCAGCTCCGGATCGATCTCACGGATCTCTAGGCTGAGGGCGAAATGCGGTGTCTCGAACAGGGAGGAAAGCTCGTCGCTCACAGCCTTGAAAATGGCTTCCCCGGTCACCTTCTTTTCGGCCGCCGTGCGGCCGCGGCCGATGCGGAAGGACAGGTCGATGAAGCCGTTTTCCGGCAAAAGGTCGGCGATCGCATAGTCACAGCTCTGGATCGTGCGCACCCTGACGGCACCAAGCTCGAACAGGCCGGTGCCGAGGATGGTCGCGTGGATCGTGCGGCACAACTTCGCAAAGTCGACGCGGCCGTCGAGATTGGCGGAGTATTCGATTGTCAGGTGCGGCATCTTTCCTCCCGATGCGCTCTCATATATTTAACACGTTAATGAAATTGATGGCGGTGTCAAGCAGCCCGGAGTCACTGCCCGCGCCTGCCAATTGCGGAACGAAAGAAAATGTCCGATAGAACGCCCATGAGCCGCGAGAAAAAACCTGATGACCTGGGCCATGACGCCCTTCTGCCGCACAATACGCGTCGATCGCTGCCGATCGCCCTTTTGCGCGCCCGTGAAGCGGTGATGGCGCATTTCCGCCCGATGCTCGCCCGCCATGATATCACCGAGCAGCAATGGCGGGTGATCCGCATTCTCGCCGAGGCCGGCCGGGTCGATGCCTCCGAGATGGCCGACAAGGCCTTCATCCTGGCGCCGAGCCTCACCCGCATCATCCGCTCGCTCGAGGAGCGCGGCCTGATCACCAAGCACAAGGACGCCGACGACGGCCGGCGCGTGCTGCTCGAGATCGCGCCCGAGGGCATGCGTGTGATCGCCGATGTCAGCCCGGAGAGCCGGGCGATCTACGAGGAGCTCGAAACCCGCTACGGCCGCGAGCGTGTCGAAGTCCTGCTCGACATGCTGGACGAGCTGGCGACCCTCAACGACTAAGGGCTGCGGCAGCGCCCCGATCATCTGAAACCCAATTCGTCTGCGAGCGCCAGCGTCTCGTCGGCGTAGCGCAGGACGCGTTCGCGCGCACCGGGCAGTTCCGGGCGAGCGGCAAACCAGCCGATGTAGGTGAGGCTGCGAAACACCAGAAACAGCGGCAGACCGGACAGCGCTTCCTCCGTCAGGCTGCGCCTGCTGCGATAGCCGGCGATAAGAGCCGCCTCGATGGCCTCATAGGCAGGTTCGCGGCGGTTTTTCAGAAGCGCGGTGGCGATGTCGAAAAGGCGAAAACCGTAGCCGGCATCGTCGAAATCGATGAAGACTACGCCCCTCTCGCCGACGAGCACATTTTCCCGAACGAGATCCGCATGGATCAATCCGAAATCCTGAGCGGGTAGCGTCGCCAGCCTTCGCCGAAGATCATGGCGCAACGCCGAAAGCGCTGCTGCCTGCGTCGAAGACAGGGCGTCGCAGTCCCAGAACCGTCCCCAAAGCGGCCGCTCGCCGAGCAGGCCTTCCGCATCCCAGGCGGGACGCCAGAATCCCTCCGGTGGAGTCCAGCGGTCGGCGAGATTGTGCATCTCGGCCATGGTGGCGCCGAGTGCCGAGAAGATCGCGCCGAGCTTTTCGGGCGCGTGGGACAGCGGCTTTCCGCTTTCTCCGAGCGCCTGTCCGTCCATCCAGCCGATGATATCGGCGTGCTGCGCGGTAAAATCGCCGGCGTCAGGCAGGGCGACAAGCAGGCGTCCGTCCGCCGCTGCGATCGGCCGCGGCACCGCCAGACCGCCATCGCCGAGTGCTGCCATCCATTGCAACTCCGAGCGAAGGGCTGCTTCGCCGTGATAGCCGGCGCGGTGCAGCCGCAGCGCTGCGGGGCGGCCGTCGCCGAGACGGACGCGGAATACGGCGTTTTCCCGATACTTCAGCAACTCCGGTCGCTGGTCGGCGGCGCCCCAGTGGACGAGCGCCTGTCGGGCCCGCCGGTCGAGCGCGGCGCGAAAGTGCGGCGGCAGGTCGGTAACCATCGACGGCTCAAAGACCCGAGAGCACGTCGTCGAGCGTCGACAGCATGAAATCGGCATTGTCACGGGTAAACGGCATCGGCGGCCTGATCTTCGTCGTGCATTGGTGGATACCAAGCTTGCCCATCAGCACGCCTCGCTCTCGCATTGCGTTGACCACCTTGGTCGCGAGCGTGCTCGCCGGTGTTTTTTCGGCGCGGTCGATGACGAGTTCGGCACCGAAGAACAGGCCGCTGCCCCTGATATCGCCGATCATCCCGTGTTTCTCCGCCAGCCGCGTGAGACCGGCCTTGGCATAGGCGCCGACATCGGCGGCGTTCTCGATGAGCTTCTCAGTTTCGATCACGTCGAGCACCGCCATGGCCGCCGCGCAGGAGACCGGGTTGCCGCCGAAGGTGTTGAAGTAGCGAAACGCCTTGCGGAACGCGTTGAGCATATCGGCACCCGCGACCACCCCTCCGATCGGGTGGCCGTTGCCCATCGGTTTTCCGAGCGTGACGATATCGGGCACGATGCCGGCCTTCTGGTGTCCCCACATATGGCCGCCGGTGCGACCGAAACCCGGCTGGACCTCGTCGGCAATGACAAGGCCGCCCGCCTTCCTGACGGCGGCGACGGCGCCGTCGAGAAAGCCCGCAGGCAATTCCGGAAAACCTTCGTTGGCGAAGAAGGGATCGATGATCAGCGCCGAGAAACCGTGCGGGCTCGCTTCAAGCGAGGCGATCGCCTCCTCGACCTTGGCGGTAAACGCCGCTGCAAAGGCCGCACCCGGCTCGCCGCCGAGCGGCCGGTAGCTGTCCGGCGCCGGCACGTGGCGGACGTGTCCGCCGAAGCCGCCGACCGGCGGCATGCGGGTCGAAAGCTGCGACACGGCTACCGTATTGCCGTGATAGGTGTGGTCGGTGGCAATCACCCCGGTCTTGCCGGTTACGGCCTGGGCCATGCGCAACGCGACATCGTTCGCCTCGCTGCCGGTGCAGGTGAGGATCGCCGTGTCGAGGCTGTTGTCGAAGGTGGCTGTCAGCCGCTCGACATAGTCGAGAATGCCTTCATGCAGATAGCGGGTGTGGGTGTTGAGGGTAGATGCCTGCCGGGCAATCGCCTCGGTCACCCGTGGATGGCAATGGCCGACATGCGGCACATTGTTATAGCAGTCGAGATAACGGCGGCCGTCGGCGTCGAAAAGCCAGACGCCCTCGCCGCGCACCAGATGCACCGGCTCTTCGTAGAAGAGCGACATGTTGCGCCCGAGCAGCCGCTCGCGGCGCGCGATCAGATCCGCGTTGCCGGTCATGCTCCTAACCCCTTGCGGCGGAGAGGCCGGCGTCGAGCGCCGTGAGGATGCGGGTGACGTCTTCGGCGGTCACGATCAGCGGCGGCGACAGGATGACGTTGGCGCCCGAGGTGCGCACCATGACGCCAGCGTCATAGGTCACGTCCTGGACCTTCTGCACGATGTCCTTCGCGGCGCCTGATTTCTTCTCGCGGTCAGAAACCAGTTCGAGGGCGCACATCAGCCCCTTGCCGCGCACGTCGCCGATCAGCTCGTGCCGGGCCTTCAGCGCTTCGAGGCCGGCGATCAGCTCTTCGCCGCGCGCCTTGGCATTGGCCGCCACGTTCTGCTTGCGCGTCTCCTTGAGTGTTGCAACGGCTGCCGCCGCGCCGACCGGGTGGCCGGAATAGGTGTAGCCATGGCCGATCGATCCGGCGGCCGTCCTGTTGCTCTCGAAGACTTGCGCAACCTTGTCGGCGATCATCACGGCGCCGAAGGGATAGTAGCCGTTGGTGATCGCCTTGGCGGTCGACATGAAGTCCGGCTTCACGCCGAAGAGGCGCGAGCCGGTCCAGGCGCCGGTGCGGCCGAAGGCAGTGATCACTTCGTCGGCGATCAGGAGGATGCCGTGGCGGTCGCAGATCTCGCGCATCAGCGGCATGAAGGTCTCGTGCGGCACGATCACGCCGCCGGCGCCGAGCACCGGCTCCATGATCAGTGCCGCGATCGTGTCGGCGCCCTGGAAGGCGATCTCGTCTTCAAAAAGCCGCGCGATCGCCTTTGCAATGATGGCGCCATCGGTGGTGTCGAACGGGTTGCGATAGGTGTAGGGGGCCGGCAGATGGAAGACGCCCGGCAGCAGCGGCTCGTAGTTGCGGCGGAAATTGGCGTTGCCGTTGACCGAGGCACCGCCGAAATGGGTGCCGTGATAGCCCTTTTTCAACGCGACGAACTTGGTGCGCTCCGGCTGGCCGTTGAGCTTGTGATACTGGCGGGCAAGCCTGAGGCAGGTCTCGACGGAATCCGAGCCGCCAGAGGTGAAGAAGGAGCGGGTCAGGCCATCCTCGCGGAACCATTCCGAGAGTTCGTAGGAAAGCTCGATCAGCGGCGAATTGGTGGTGCCGCGGAAGGTCGAATAATAGGGCAGCTCGTCGAGCTGGCGGCGGATCGCCTCCTTCACCGGTTCGCAGGAATAGCCGAGATTGACGTTCCAGAGCCCGCCGACCGCATCGAGCACCTTCTTGCCGTGGATGTCTACGATCTCGACGCCCTCGCCGGCATTGATGATGCGCGGCGGGCTCGCCTGCATCTCGGCCGGATGGGCCATCGGGTGCCAGAGGTGGCGGGCATTGTTCTCGATGAGGAAGTTGGTTTCGCGCATGGTCATGCTCCTGTCAGTTCGAGGCCGAGCATCCGAAGCGCCCGGGCATAGCTCTCGGTGGGGCGGGTGACGTCGAAATGGACGTGAGGCAGGCCGACGGCCCGCGCACCCTCGATGTTCTTCAACTGGTCATCCACGAAGACGCAGGCCTCGCGCGGCAAGTTGAGCTGGTTCAGCACCAGCTCGTAGGCGCGCGGATCCGGCTTCAGGACGTTGGTGTAGGTGGCGTCGACGATCGTCTCGAAGAGCTCGATCAGCGGAAAACGCTTACGGAACGCGACGCCGTAGAAGAGGTCGAGTTCGTTGGAGAGGATCGCGAGCCGGATACCGGATTTGTGAGCCGCAAGGATCGCGTCGCGTGCTTCAGGGCGCAGCACGAGTTCGGGTTCCGCCCCGCGTGCTCGCTGCACGAAGGTCTTCATGTCGCTCCAGTCTTCGCCGAGCAACTGTCCGACCTCGCGCGTGCGTGTCGTCCAGTAGTCGCGCTCGGTGATCTCGCGCCGCTGCATCGCCGCCCAGAGCGGATCGCTTGCCGGATCGAAGGGCCCGCGCCAGGTGAGTGTGCCGGCCGCAAGGCCGAGCGCGCGTTCGGTGATGTCGTGGGTTTCGAACAGCGTGCGGGTGACGACGCCGCCGAAATCGAGGATCAAGGCGCGTTCGGTCATGGTGTTCGTCATGGCCGGCCCTCGGGCACGATGCCGCGCGCCACCCAGTCGTCGAAGATCGCCAGTGCCGCCTTCGAGAATTCCGGCGCGTTGATGTGGCTGTCGACTTCGTGCAAGGCGACGCCTGACGGGATCGACCGGCGCATCTCGTCGATGAAGGCGTCGAGCGCGTCGGGCTCGTGCAGGGGCTCGTTCGGCTGGTCCCATTCCTGGATCCCCTTCAGCGGCAGGATGAAGGCGACCTCGGCACCGGTGCCGGCAAGTTTTCCGCCGATGACCCGGGCGATCTCACGTCGCCCTTCCGACGCGGTGGTCACGGAGCCGAGCAGCCGGTTGTGGGCATGGTAGGGACGATCGGCGAAAACCTCCGGAACCGGTTGCCAGGCGGGCAGGTCGACCATGTCGACGGCACCGGGTGCGACGATCTGCGGAATGCCGGAGCGTCCGGCATTTTCCAGCCGGTCCGGTCCTGAGGTGACGACCGTTCCATGATGGTGGTTGCTGACCTCCTGGATGCAGAGGTCGAAGACGGCGGTGAAACCCTTCTCAGCGGCAATCGCCTCGAAGGCGCGCCCGCCCATGCCGGTTGCGTGGAAGACGGCGACGTCGTAGCCGCGGCGTTCGAGTTCGGGTTTCAGGTGTTTCATGTATTTGAGGCAGCTCGAGCCGAGCGAGGTCATGCCGATCACCGGCCGCGACCCGTGCGGTTTCGTGCCGAAACGCGCCGCGCCGACAATGGCGCCGCAGGCCTGCGAAAGCACGGAGCGGCAGATGCCGTTGAGGCCGTAGAGCCCTCCGGCCCACAGGATCATCATCAGGTCGGGGGCGATGCGTTCCGGCGGCAGCAGGTGCGAAAAGGCAATCGTCGAGACGATGAATTTCGGCACGCCGAGCGGAAGCGCCGCGGCAACGTCCAGCGCCAGGTCGGTGCCCATGGAGCCGCCGAGAATGATGACGCCATCGGCCTGGCCAGCGTCGTAGAGCGAGCGGGCGAGGGCGGCGGCACCTTCTGCCATCAGCGCCATGGCACTGTGCTCGTCGCCGCTGGCGGCAATTGCTGCGATGGTGACGCCGGCCGCTTCGGCGATGTCATGGCGGGAATATTCGGGCACATAGGGTGGGTCGCCGAGAATGCTGACATCCATCATCACGGGCAGGCCGCCGGCGTCGCGGATGACGGACGCCATGAACTGGAGTTCGTCGCATTTGGTGTCTCCCGTACCCACGACCAGGATATTGGGGAGACGGTTCATTGCATTCATCAGCCGGCCCTCCTTGCCAGCGGATCGGCAGCAACCTGCTCCAACCCGAAAAGTCTTTCGGAAATGCGCCGGGCCGTTGCCATCACGGCACGACCCATCTGCTCCACCGTCTCCTTTTCCGCGCGCGTTGACGGCGCTGCGACGGCGATGGCTCCAACCGGCAGGCTTCCCGGCGCCCGGATCGGGGCGGCGACGCTGACCACGCCGGTCTCAAGCCCGTGATGGCAGATCGAGTAGCCGCGCCGGAGCGTCTCGCCCAAGGTCTGGCGCAGAGCGGTCGGGTCGGTCAGCGTCTGGTCGGTGTAGGCCTGGAGCGGCACCGACAGCGCCGCGTCGATGTCCTTCTGCGCGCAGAAGGCGAGAAAGCCGAGGCCGGACGCGGTCGCATGGAAGGGCAGGATGCTGCCGATATCGACGATGACCCGGTGCGCCCTTTGTGAGTCCTCCACGTGGATGGTCGAGAGGCGACCGGCTGCATGTTCGGAGAGGTGTACGGTCTCGCCGGTGAGACTCGCGAGTTCCCGGGCGAAAGGCGTCGCCACGCTCAGATAGGGAAAACGCGTCTCGCGAATACGCGCAAGCCGGACCGGCGCGCCGCCGAGCCGATAGCGGCGCGTCTCCATGTCCTGCTCAACGAAGCCGTGTTTTTCCAGTTCGACGAGGAAGCGCCGCGCCGTCGCCTTGTCGAGCCCGCAGTGGCGGGCGATGTCGCTCAAGCCCGCTTCCTTCTCCAGGCGCGAGATCGCGTCGAGCAAAGTCAGGGCCTTACCGATGGTGCTCATCCATTCCTCCGTTGTCGAGCGCCTGTCAGTCCTCTCGCCTGTTCCCTCCTAAGGAGCGGTAGACCCGCTCTCCCGGTCGTTCTGGGTCGAGATACTTAACATGCGAAATAACTTGACAGGGCCAGATGCAATTTGCAAGTCTATATTTGAAGCTAAGGTTCAAATAATGAACCGAAAGACTTGCGCGGCAAAGACAAAAAGCAAGCCCCGCGCCTCCAGTCCGCTTCAGGGAGCAGCCGCCGGAGAAAAGGACCGGAGGCGAAAAGGCGTTCGCGCCAGCAAGGGGAGCCAAGACCATGACCAATTCGCCTGCGCCCGTGACCGGGGCGAACCAATTGCGCAAGAACGCCCTCGGCGTCGGCGCCGTCACCTTTCTCGTCGTTTCCGCCGCTGCACCGCTGACCGCGGTTGCCGGCGGCGTTCCATTGTCGATGATGCTCGGAAACGGTGCGGGCATTCCCGGCACCTTCCTGATCGTCACCGCGATCCTGCTTCTGTTCTCGGTCGGATATGTCGCCATGGCGAGGCATATACGCAATGCCGGCGCCTTCTATGCCTATACGGCACAGGGCCTCGGCGGGCTGATGGGCGGTGCCGCGGCGATGATCGCGATCCTTGCCTATAACGCCATGCAGATCGGCGTCTTCGGCCTCTTCGGCGCGGCGACCGCGGGGCTTTTCGCCGGCTTCGGGATCGACCTGCCCTGGTGGGTCTGGACCTTCATCGGCATCGCCGCGGTCGGCGTTCTCGGCTATCGCCGCGTCGATCTCTCCGCCAAGGTGCTGACCGTCCTCGTCATCCTTGAGTATCTCGTGGTGCTGGTTATCGACGTGGCGATCCTCGCCAAGGGTGGTGACAGCGGCTTGAACACGGTCTCGTTCACGCCCTCGGCCATTCTGTCCGGTTCACCGTCGATCGGCATTCTCTTCTGCTTTGCCGCCTTCATCGGCTTCGAGGCGACGACGATCTACAGCGAGGAGGCCCGTGACCCCGAAAAGACCGTGCCGCGCGCGACATACATCTCTGTTCTCATCATCGGCGTTTTCTACATGTTCACCTCCTGGCTGATGGTGAACGCCGCCGGTGCCGACAAGCTGGTGCCGGAACTGCAGGGGCTTGCCGACCCGACCACCTTCCTCTTCGGCCTTGCCGAACGTTATGCCGGTGGCTGGCTGCCGCCGCTGATGAACGTGCTGTTCGTCACCAGCCTGTTTGCCGGCGTGCTGGCGTTCCACAACGGCGTTGCCCGCTACCTCTATGTCGCCGGACGCGAACGGCTGCTGCCGGCTTCGCTCGGCGTCACCCATCCGGTCTATCACAGCCCGCATGTAGGCTCGCTGATCCAGACGGTGATCGCCGTGCTCGTCGTGGCGCTGTTTGCCGCAACCGGTCAGGATCCGGTGCTGGCGCTGTTCTCCTGGCTCACCAATGTCGGCACGCTCGCCGTCATGACACTGATGGCCTTTACCGCCTTTGCGATCGTCGCCTTCTTCAACCGCAATCCCGGCCTTGAAACGAACCCGCTGGTGACCAAGGTCATTCCCGTCGTCACGGGCCTGATCCTCATTGCCGTCATCATTGCGATCGCCGCCAATTTCGGCGATCTCGCCGGCGCCACCGGCATGCTCGCGGTGTTCTTGCCGGGGCTCGTCGTGATCTTTGGGGTCATCGGGCTCTTCTTGGCGGCGTCATTGAAGTCGGGCAATCCGATCGAGTTCGCCCGCCTCGGTGCCGGCCAGGAGATCTGAGCATAAACTTCCAAGGTTAGGGATGGCGGGTTAGCCGCCGTCCCTGCAAGTCAAACGGGACCGGACATCATGCAGGACAAGATCGATCAATTGCGGAACCTTTCCATCGCGGGGCAGAAGCTGTTCATCGGCGGCCGCTGGCAGGGGAGCCTGTCCGGCCAAACCCTCGATGTCGTCTCGCCGATCGACGGACGCCATCTGACGACGATTGCCGATGCGGATGCCGGCGATGTCGACGCGGCCGTTCGAGCCGCCCGCACCGCCTTCGAGAAGGGAAGCTGGTCGAGGGCGGCACCAGCGGCGCGCAAGAAGGTTCTGACCCGCATTGCCGCAATCATCGAGGCGCAGGCTCTGGAACTGGCGGTCCTCGGGGTGCGCGACAACGGCACCGAAATTTCCATGGCGCTGAAGGCGGAGCCCGGCAGTGCCGCCGGGACCTTTCGCTACTATGCCGAGGCGCTCGACAAGGTCTATGGCGAGATCGCGCCGACGGCCGATACCATCCTCGGCCTCATCCATCGCGAACCGATCGGTGTGGTCGCTGCGATCGTCCCCTGGAACTTCCCGCTGATGATCGGCGCCTGGAAAATCGCGCCGGCGCTCGCCGCCGGCAACTCCGTCGTGCTGAAGCCGGCCGAAGGCGCGTCGCTCAGCCTGCTCCGGCTTGCGGAAATCTGCGCCGAGGCTGGCCTGCCCGAGGGCGTCCTGAACGTCGTCACCGGCCGCGGTGCGACGACGGGCGAGGCGATCGGTCTGCATGGCGATATCGACGTGCTCGCCTTCACCGGATCCGGTGGCGTCGGCCGGCGCCTGCTCGAATATTCCGCCCGCTCTAACCTGAAGCGCGTCTATCTCGAACTCGGCGGCAAGTCGCCGAACGTCGTCTTTGCCGACGCGCCGGATCTCGATCAGGCGGCGCGCATTTCCGCCTATGGCATCTTCCGCAATTCCGGACAGGTCTGCGTCGCCGGCTCTAGGCTGCTTGTCGAGCGCTCGATCCACGAAGCCTTCTCGGAGAAGGTGGCAGCGATAGCGGCATCCATAAAGGTCGGTGACCCCTTGCTTCTTGCGACAGAGGCCGGCGCGATCTCCAGCGATGTGCAACTCCGGAAGAACCTCGCATTCGTCCGCGAGGCTAAAGAGGACGGTGCGCGCCTGCGCTGGGGCGGCAAGCGCATCCTTGAAGAAACCGGCGGCTACTACATGCAGCCGACCGTCTTCGACGTCGATCCGGATATGAAGCTGGCAAAGGAGGAGGTGTTCGGCCCGGTTCTCGCAGTCATTCCCTTCGACGACGAGGCGGACGCGCTCCGGATCGCCAATGGGACGGAATACGGTCTGGCGTCGGCCGTCTGGACCGCGAACCTGTCGCGCGCGCACCGGATGGTGCGCGGCATCCGGGCCGGCGTCGTGCACGTCAACACCTATGGCGGCGCCGACAATACGGTGCCGCTCGGCGGCGTCCGGCAATCCGGCAACGGTCACGACAAGTCGCTGCACGCGCTCGACAAATATACCGACCTGAAAACGGCCTGGATCCAGCTCTGACGAGGGGAGCGAGGCCGTATCTGTCCCAAACAGGTGAGCCGGCTATTCCATCGTCGCCCGCAAGGCCCGGATGATCTCTTCGGCAAACATGGCGGCGGCCAGGCCATGCCCGCGCCTTTCCCGCTGCACCAGGGAAAGCACGTTCTTTGCGAAGGTCCGGTCGCGGATCTGCAGGTAGGTCAGCACGCCGTTTCGCTGTTCCTCGGTAATGTCGAACTTGCTGAGAAAGGCGATGCCGTCGCCGGCGGCGGCCAGGAACTTCATCGCCTCGATGGAATTGGTGAGATAGGTGGGCTCGACCGTTAGTCCGGCCTCGGCAAAGGCATCGGCGACGGTGCCATGGATCTGCATCGACTTGTCGGCAAAGATCAGCGGGTAGGGCTGGCAGTAGGCAAGCGGCAAGGTCTCCATGCCGACTAGCGGGTGTTCGGGAGCCACCACCGCGCCTAGGCGGGTGTCCATCTTCCACAGCGTCTCGACCTGCGGCGTCGGCGGGAGACTGAAGGCAAAGCCGAGATCGGCCTCGCCATCGGCCACCGCCTGAACGATGTCGCGGGCAAACATCACCCGGATGGTGATCTTCAGACGCGGATGGCGTGCGCCGAAGATCGCGGCCACCTTGGGCACGATGCCGCCGGCAAGGCCGTTCATGGTGGCGATGATCACTTCGCCGCTCTGCAGCGCCTTGATATCGCGAATTTCGGCCTCGACCTGGCTATATTCCTTCATCGTCCGGCGTACATGCGCGACGAGGATTTCGCCGGCCGGCGTCAGCCTGAGGCCACGCGGCAGCCGCTCGAACAGCGGCTCGCCGATGTCCTCCTCCAGCTGCAACACATGCTTGTTGATGGCCGAGGCAGCGACGTTCAGCCGTTCGCTCGCCCCGCGGATCGAGCCTGAGCGCGCGACCTCGTCGATATAGCGCAGCACACGTGAATGCAGCATGGTCTTCCCCATTCAAGCGCTCTCGAAAAGCGAACGGTACGAGCATAAAATACTGCTTTTCGGAAGCGGTGCAATGACTTCTTATGGTTCGCGAGGGGCGCGATCTCAGCGCCCGCGGGAGCTCAACCGTTGGCGCAGTCGAACCGGCTGCGTGTCTGCAGGCGCCAACGGTATCGAAAGTGGAGGACTATTCGTGAACCAGACTGAAACCGCGCATTACGACAAGGTGCGCGCCATCTTCGACATCCTGAACGGCGAGGGGGAGGCGGATCTTCTTTTGAAGAACCTGAACATCCTCGATGTGCACGGCGAGACCGTCTATCAGGGCTCCATTCTCGTCTATGACAAGCGCATCGTTGCGCTCAACCCCGATGAGACGGTCCTGAAAGTCAGGCAAGTCTTCGACGGCAAGGGTCTTTACGCGATCCCCGGCCTGATCGATGCGCATATCCATTTCGAATCCCAGCTTGCGCACCCGACAGCGCTCGCCGAGGCGATGGTGCCCTGCGGCACGACAACGATCTATGCCGAGTGCCTGGATCTGCTTAGCGCCGCCGGCAAGGAAGGCGTGGAAGCCGCCGAGGCGCTGTTTAAGGATCACGATCAGCTGCCCTACCGGCTCTATGCCTTTGCGCCCGGCAAGAAGACCGCGGCATCGGTAACCGAGGCGGTGCTCAAGATGGAGCCGGTGATCGGGCTCGGCGAGTTCGAGCACTTCACCTACAGCTCCGGCAACGACGACGACTTCCGCAAGGCGGCCTGGGTCCGCGCCAAGGGCGGCTTCATGAACGGCCACTGGGGCGTCACCGCCCTCTCGGACATGATCCTCAACTACCTGCCGGCGATCGGCGTCTCCAACAATCACGATGTCTGGAACGAGAAGGACATCGAAAAAAGCATCCGCTACGGCTTCCCGACGCATATCAAGTTCGGCGTCGGCAGCAGCGAAGTGATCAAGGTGCTCCTGCGCGCGATCGTCGACCGCAAATGGCCGACCGACAACTTCATGCTGTGCACCGACAACATCTCGATCGAGCGCCTGCTGACCATGGGCCACATGGACTGGATCATCTCGCTTTGTGCCGAGATGGGCATCAACCCGATCCACGCGATCAAGATGGCGACCTACAACACGGCGCGCTCGTTCCACATGGAAGACAGGATCGGCTCGCTGACGCCAGGTCGTTTCGCCGACATCGTCCTGACCGACAGTCTGTCGAAGATCAATCCGCTCTACGTGTTCAAGGACGGCGAACTGGTCGCAAAGGACCGCAAGCTCCTGAAGAACGCCGTCATCGACTATTCCGGCATGTGCAAGGATGGTGTCAGTGGGCTCGGCGATCTCACACCGGAACAACTGGACATCGTACCCCTGGAGGTGTCGGAGGACGGGACACGGGCCAAGGTCTATCTCTTCGACGTCTACGGCCGCGGCCATGCCAAGTTCTACCAGGAAATCTGGGTTCCGCTGAAGGATGGCAGGATCGTCGCCGAGCATGAGGGCGCGAAGCTGAGCCGGCTGTCGGTCGTGCAGCGTTATGCCGATGGCAAGCGCCACGTGGTCAACGGCCTGTTCAAGGGCGTGCATGTCGATCGTGGCGCAGTGGCGACCTTTTGGCCGGCGCCAAAACCCTATTTCGTCGTCGTCGGGCAGGACAGCGCCGAAATGTGCCATTGCCTCAAGCGGGTCGATACCCATGCCGGCGCCTGCATCGTAACCGACGGCAAGGTGGAGAAGGCGGTCATGCCGCTCGAGATCTACGGCGTCATGGCCAACATGACGGTGAAGGAGTTGACGGAGAGCGCGGCTGCGATCGATGCGGCGCTTGAAGCTTTGGGCAACCGCAACGAAGGCGAGCCGGTGGTCAACAAGCTGCTCAGCCTGTTCATCTCGTTGCATCGCTTCCGCTTCATGGCCTAGAGCCGTTCAGAAAAAGAGACGGGCGTTTCGGCGTCCGTCCGCCCGGAAAGTGGCGTGCTTCCGCGACAATGGGCGCACATGCCGAAAGATTTAAAAGCGCATCGCTGAGGGGCGATGGGCCGGCGGGGTAAGGAGCTCCGCATACGTTTCGAGGGAGGAAACAATGGAACACAATGCGGCGGAAGCCGAGATCGTCGATACCGGCAGCCTGACGCGGCGCTGGATCATGTATGTCGTCGGCATCTATGTGCTGACCTTCGGCGTCAGCCTGGCGATCCGGGCGGGCATCGGCATTTCACCCCAGAGCAGCCTGACGCGGACGATGACGCTGGTCTACCCGCCGTTCAGCCAGGGCACCTACAACTTCATGCTCGAACTGATCATGCTATTTCTGACCTATCTGGTGCTGCCGAAGGACTTCAAGCTCAAGAACTTCGCATCCCTGATCCCGGCCTTCGTGCTGGCGGTCTTCCTCGACTTCAACCTGGGTCTCACCGAGTTCATCAAGCTCGACGCCTATCCGCTCAGGGTGGCGCTCCTGGTCTTTGCCGATGCGGCGCTCGCCTTCGGCCTGTTCCTGATGATCCGCGCCAATCTCGTGCTGATGCCGATCGACATGTTCGTCAACACGATCTTCAAGCGCACCGGCTGGAAGTGGGGCAACATCAAGACCGGCTTCGATTGCACGTTGCTGGTTCTCTCGGCCTGTATCGGTCTGCTCTTCCTTGCCGAGGTCAAGTTCATCCGCGAGGGCACGATCCTCAACGCCATCCTCGTCGGCCAGTACATCAAGCTCTATTTCTTCCTGTACAGGAAGATGCAGGGCCGCAAGGCATCGGCCTCACCGAAGGGGCTGGAAGCCGCCGCAAAGTGACATTTGTCGCGCGATCTGGGGGGCGGCCGAACCGGCGGCCCCCTTTGTGCTATCCGAAAGCGAGTTCGAGGTTCTGGCGGTCTCGCGCGACCACGTGGCATTTGGCTTCGAAACCGTCGCCGGCGACGACCAGCACGAACTCCGGCGGAATCCCTGCGGAGTTCGAAACGGTGATCGCCGCACCGTCGGCGCCAAGCGACCTGATCGTGCAGTCGATGCTCGAGTGACTGTCGTCGAAGAGAATGGTGCCGGCCTTCAGAACCCGTTGGCGGGGTCCGGCCTGATAACCGGCATCGAGGCTGAGCCAATCGACACAGCGGTTCCGGCCGGCGGCCTTGGCCAGATACATCGCCGCGTCCGCCTGAGAGAGCAAGGTGCCACCGTCCCTGGTCTTGGTCGACAACGTCGAGGTGCCGAAGCTTGCAGTGACCGCAAGCGAACCAAAGTCGCCATGGATTGTTTGTGCGGCGATCGCTGCCCTCAGCTTTTCCGCCGCAGCGACGGCCCCTTTGCTGTCGACATGCGGCAGGATCACCGCAAATTCCTCGCCGCCAAGTCGTCCGAACAGGTCACTCGCGCGCAGATTGGACTGGCAGGTGGCCGCAACGGCCTTCAAGACCTCGTCGCCTGCCGCATGTCCATATGTGTCGTTGACCCGCTTGAAGTGGTCGACATCGAGCACGATGCAGGAAAGTTCGTGCTGGTGCCGGACGGCAAGGGATATCAGCTTTTCGGCTTCCTCGCGAAAGGCGCGCCGCGTCAGCGTGCCGGTGAGCCCGTCCGTCGCGGCCGACTGCAGCAACTCGATCCGGTCCATCGCCACCCCCGCCAGTTCCGTCAGAACCGAAAGGTCCCGGGGCGTGAACTCTCTTGGGCTGCGATCGATCGCGCACACGGTCCCGACCGTGTGTCCGTCGCGGGTCTTGAGCGGTACTCCGGCATAAAAGCGAAGATGGTCTGCGCCGGTGACGGCGGGATGCCGGGCAAAGCGCGGATCCTTCGTGGCATCTTCCACAACGAGGGGCTCGTCGCAGGCAACAACGTAGCGGCAGAACGTGTCCTTGAGCGGGACCTCCTCGGCCAGAAGACCGGAGCAGGCCTTGTACCATTGTCGATGAGCATCGATCAGAGAAACGATGCCGATTTCGATGGCAAAGACGTGTTTGATCAGCCGCACGACGCGGTCAATGCCGTCATCCCTTGGTGTGTCGAGGATATCGAGTGCATCAAGGGCGGCCAGGCGATCGGTTTCCCGGTCGTTCGCATCCGCCATCGATCGTCCGGTCGGTTCGGCAACCACCATTCCGTTTCCTTTCTCACTCCGCGCCAAGCAAATAGACGCGTTTCGACAAAAAACAAATGGCGCTGTTCAGTATCTGGATATCGACTGTGTCGGCTCTGCGGCGAAAGCCCGCCATTGCGGCAAACACGTCGATCTTATGGTCTGGACAAATGGTGGCCCTTACCCGCCGAAACTTCCGAGCTGCGTCGGAACATGCACGTAGTTGCGATCGAAATAGAGCAGCGCATTGCCGTCGTTGCGCGAACGGATGCCGACGACCCGGCCGATCAGGATATGGTGTGTTCCCAAGAGCCGTGCCTCTGACAGTTCGCAGTCGAGCGAGACGATCGCATCCTTGACGGCAAGGCTGCCCGATTGCATCTCGACCCAGTCGGCGGCTGCATAGCGCGCCGCCATGTCCTGCGTTGCGCCGGCGAAATGCCCGGCGAGGTCCCGGTGGTCGTGGCTGAGCACGTTGACGCAGAAGCGCCGGTTGTCGATGAACAGGCCGCATTGGGCGGAGTTGCGGTTCATGCAGACGAGCAGCGTCGGCGGTTCGTCGGTCACCGAGCACATGGCGGTGGCGGTGAACCCGCCGCGTCCGGCCGGTCCGTTGGTGGTGATGACGTTGACCGGCGCGCAGACCCGCGCCATGGCGTTGCGAAACTCGGTTTTCGAGACGAGCGGTTCCATGGCGGACCTCATTCGGCGGCATTGCGCAGCGATTGATCGTCGTCGAGCGGCGGCAGCCAGGTGTTTCCGGTCCAGCCGTTCTCGTCGTAGTCGGCCATGCACTGGTCGACGAGCGCTTCCATTTCCTTCAGTCGCCCGCCGCGCTCGGCGCCTTTCAGCACCTGCAGCCTCACCTCTTCCGGGGCGCCGGCATAGTTCAGCTCATAGAGTGCATGCCGCCCGCCGAACTCGGTGCCGGTCGCGTCCCAGAGCAGCTTCATGATCTTGATGCGTTCGATGTGGCCCATGTCGTTGGAGCCGCGCACATATTGCGCCAGATAACGATCGATCTCGGGGTTGCCGAAGTCGCGTGCCGAGGACGGCAGGTAGATGAGGCCGGAGGCAACGACCTTGCGGATCGTTTCGACGACGCGCGGATAGGCCTCCGACATGAAGGTACGGTAGGAAAGGGCCGCCTCGAGATTCGGAAGCACGGCGCCGTCGGCCCAGGGGATCGGGTTGTGCGCCATGGCATTGGAGAAGCTCCAGAACATGTGCCTGAGCGCGATCACTTCGCCGAGTGCCGCCTGGTTGCCGCGAAACGCATCGCCGCCGGTGGCGCGCAGCGCCTTGGCAAGCAGCCCCGCCAGGAAGTCGAGCTTCACCGCGAAGCGGGTGCAGCCCTGGAAGCAGTAGCCGTGCATGAAGCCGGAGGCCGGGTGGAAGGAGAGGATCTTGGCGGCATCGCGCAGCACCAGCACGTCCTCCCAGGGCACGAAGACGTTGTCGAGCACCAGGATCGCGTCGTTTTCGTCGAAGCGCGACGACAGCGGGTAGTCGAAGGGATGGCCGACGGTGTTGGCCGTCTGCTCGTAGGAAACCCGGCAGAACATCTTGATGCCGGGTGCGTTCATCGGGACGATGAACATGACCGAGAGCGAGGGATCCTCCGTCACCGTTGCCGAACTCTGCGCCAGGAAATTATAGTGCGTCAGCGCCGAGGAGGTCGCGACCACCTTGGCCCCGGAGACATAGATGCCGGCATCGGTTTCCTTGGTGATGTGGACGAAGACGTCCTTGACCGCATCGGCCGGCTTGTGGCGGTCGATCGGCGGGTTGACGATCGCGTGGTTCATGAAGAGAGCGGCTTCCTGGGCGCGTTTGTGCCAGGCGAGCGCATTGTCCTTGAATGGGCCATACCAGTTGGCATTGGCGCCGAGCGTGTTCATCAGCGCCGCCTTGTAATCGGCAGTTCGACCCATCCAGCCATAGGACATGCGCGCCCATTCGGCGATCGCTCCCTGCTGTGCTGCAAGGTCGGTGGAGGAACGGGCGACGCGGAAATACTTGTGGGTGTAGCCGCCGGAGCCGGTGTCGGTCGGTGACGTCAGGATCTCCTTCTTCGCCGGGTCGTGCAGCGCGTCGTAGAGCCGTGCCAGCGACCGGGCGGAGTTGCGCATCGCCGGGTGGCTGGTAACGTCCTTAATGCGCTCGCCATTGATATAGACCTCGCGGCCGTCGCGCAGGCTCTCCAGATATTCGGCGCCGGTGAAGGGCCGCGTCCTGTCGGCGCGGAAATCCTCTGCTCTCATTCTCTCCTCCCTTGAGTTTCGTCAAGGCTAGGCGTTGAAATCGTCGGCCACCATGGACAGAATGGCAAAATGACTTGCACTTTTTTCGGTGGAGCATGACCGGCAATATCCCAAGTTTCTTCGTCTATGGCGAGCCGGAGCAAAAGCTCGAGCCCGGGTTCTTTCACGTCGAAACGGTGATGGCCCGGCGAAGCCTGCATCAGGGGCAGGTGAAGGCCCACAAGCACGACCAGATGGGGCAGATCACCTACTGGCTGAGCGGTGGGGGGACCTACTTCATCGACGACAAGCCATTGGACTTTTCCGCACCAGCGGTGAGCTTCGTTCCAAGCGGCATCGTGCACGGTTTCTCCGTCGACCCGGAGACGAGCGATGCCATCGTCGTCTCGGTTGCCGACGGCGCGCTGCTCTCGATCCGCGAGAATACGGCGCTTTCGCTCGACAGGCCCACGATGATCCGCGGCGATGGCGAGGACCGGGGCTGGGGGCGCCTCGGTGAGTTGCTGGATATCGTTGCCGAGGAATATGCGGGTGGCGCCCCCGGCACCCAACAGATGCTCGCCTCGCTGGTCGCCGCCGCGCTGACCCAGATCTCCCGCCTCGCTTCCGCGACGCCAGCCGGCCAGCCGGCACAGGCGGCGCTGGCAACGGAATTGCGCCGGCTCATCGATGTGCATTTCCGCGAGAACTGGAGCGTCGGGCAATATACCGATGCATTGGCCACGACGCCGCATCTGCTGGCCAAGGCGAGCAGGGACGCCTTCGGCATGCAGGTGAAGGAGCTCATCAACGAACGGCGACTGCTCGAAGCCAAGCGCCTGCTGCTCTTCACCGTGCGGCCGCTCGAAGACATTGCCTACGAAATCGGCTTTACCGACGCCGCCTATTTTTCGCGGTTCTTCCGCTTGCGGTTGGGCGAGGCGCCGAGCGACTGGCGCCGGGCGCGCGTGAGCGGATCCGGAGCCGGCTAAACCACCGAGCCCCGGGCTTATGGCCGCAGGCTATCGGCCATAGGCCCGCATCACTTCCATCAGCGGTTCGTGGCGGATTGCCTGGATCTTGAAGCGATCGTGGGCGGTGCCGCCGGAATCCTCGGCTGCAATCATTGCATTGACGACCGCCTCTTCGACACTGTCGACGGTTGCGAGATAAACAGGATCGAGCAGTTCGTCGTTGACGATCTCCAGCGACAGGCGCGGCGGCGCCTTGTGCGCCATCGGCTGGGTATTGGCGGTGGAGAAGGCGAGGAAGATGTCGCCGGAATTGTTGCCGCCCGGTGTGCCGTTGCGGCCGATGCCGATCGCCGCGCGCCGCGCCAGCCGCTTCAATTGGTGCGGCGCCATCGGCAGGTCGGTGGCGATCACCACGATGATCGAACCGCGTTCCTGCATCTGGCTTTGCGGCGTGCCGTCGCGCATGTGCTTGCCGACAGGAACGCCTCCGATCGTCAACCAGTCGCGCTGGCCGTGATTGGCCTGCACCAGCGTGCCGATCGTATAGTCGCGGCCCCCGAACCCGACGACGCGGGATGCCGTGCCGGTGCCGCCCTTGAAGCCATAGGCGATCATGCCGGTGCCGCCACCGCAATTGCCCTCCTGAACGGGGCCGGACGTGGCGCTGTCGAGTGCTGCGCGCACATCGACCTCGGTGATCGGCTGGCCGTTGATGTCGTTCAAGACGCCGTCATAGGTCTCCGCGACGACAGGCATCAGCCAGAGAAAATCGTCCGTGTCGTAGGTCGACCGGTAGCGCTCCAGCATCCACTTTATGGTCGCGTGGTGCGTCATGCCGACGGCGTGGGTGTTGGTGATCATGACCGGCCCGAGGAAGAAGCCGCCGTCTTCGATCCAGTGGGTTCCGGTCATTTCGCCGTTGCCGTTGAAGCGATGCACGCCCGCATAGACGGGGACGGGCGTTTCGGATCCGGCGTGCGGCAGGATGGCGGTGACACCGGTGCGCACCGGGCGCTTGCGCCCGGGGCGCGGCGTTTGCTCCTCGATGGTGCGAAAGCCGACGGCAATGCCGTCGACATCGGTGATCGCATTGAGGCGGCCGGTGCGGCCGGAAAAGGGCAGGCCGATATCGCGGGCGCGAGCGCTGGAGGGCTTGGAGGTTTTGTCGTTCATGATCATTTCTGCCGGGAGCGAAGGTAGAGGCCGAGCGAGGCGACGACGAAGGAGAAGGTCAGCATCATCACGGCGATGGCGTTGATCTCCGGTTTGATGCCGCGCCGAAGCATGGAGAAGATGAACATCGGCAGCGTCGTGACGTCGACGCCGGCGATGAAGTAGGTGATGACGAGGTCGTCCATCGAGATGATGAAGGCGAGCAGCGCGCCGCCGACGATCGCCGGAAAGAGTTGCGGCAGCACCACCCGGCGAAAGGTCATCCATTCGTTGGCGCCGAGATCGGCGGATGCGTGTTCCAGCGTCCGGTCCATGCCGGCAAGGCGCGCCGAGACGACGATGAAGACATAGGAAATCAGGAAGGTGCACTGGCCGATGATGATCGTCGTTAGGCCGAGCTTGATGCCGGAATTGACGAAGAAGATCAGAAGCGCAATGCCGAGAACGATATCCGGCATCAGCATCGGCATGAACATCACCACCCGGTAGAAGCGCTGGCCGACGAATTCGAAGCGGTAGAGCGCAATCGCGATCGCCGTGCCGAAGACCGTGGCGATGGCCGTCGTCGAGGCCGCGATCACCAGGCTGTTCCAGACGGCCTGCAGAAGCTGCCCCGTCGACTCGATGTAGAGCGCGCTCTCGGAGACCTTGGTCTTGAAGCCGAGCACCTGGGCGTACCATTCGGTGGTGAAGCCGGTCCAGGTCATCATGTTCACCGGATTGGCGTTGAACGAATAGACGGCGATGACCACCAGGGGGATATAGATGAAGGCGAAGAAGAGAGCGGTATAGGCGACCAGTCCGCCGTTAAAGAGGGATCGAGCGATCTTCATGCTCACCTCACCGTGCCAGAGCTGCGGCGGCGCTGCGGCGGCCGGAAAGCACCACATGGGCGATCATCAGGACCAGCATGACGCTCATCACCATCATCGCCAGCGCCGCCCCGAAGGGCCAGTTGCGGGCGGCCAGGAACTGCTGCTCGATCAGGTTGCCGAACATCATCACCTTGGCGCCGCCAAGCACCGCCGGCACGACGAAGTTGCCAAGCGCCGGGATGAAGACGATGACGGCACCGCCGGCAATGCCTGGGGCCGTCAGCGGCAGGATGATGCGCCAGAAGGTGCGCACCGGTCCGGCGCCGAGATCGAGCGAGGCGCGCACCAGCGTCCAGTCGAGTTTCTCGACGCTCGCATAGACGGGCATGAACATGAAGGGAATGAACACATAGGTCATTCCGAGGATGATCGCGCCCTTCGTATAAATGAGATCGAGCGGGCGTTCGATCAGCCCGGTCGAGAGCAGCGCCTCGTTGACGAGCCCGGTCTGGCGCAGGATCAGCACCCAGACGAAAAGCCGCACGATCAGGCTGGTGAAGAACGGCAGCGTGATCAGGAACAGGCAGAAGTTCTTCCAGCGCTCGGAAAGCCGGGCGATGCAGAAGGCGGCGGGATAGCAGACGAGAAGCGTCGCAAGCACCGTCAGCGCCGCGATCTCGATCGAACGCAGGAAGATCGCGATATAGATCGGATCGAATTCCTCGAACATCGGATCGGCAAAGCCGAGGATGCGGCCGAAATTATGCGGGTAGAAGGTCCATTCCACGCCGCCGTAAAGGCCGGGTGCGAGGAAGCTGGTCACGACCATGATCGCAAGCGGCCCGAGAAAGAAGACGGCGAGAAAGGCCGAGACGGGTCCGAGCAGGAGGCCGAGTTGAAAGCGGCGGCGGCTGGCGATCGACATCTCAGGCCCCCGCGCTTTCGCCGATCAGGTGCACGGCAGAGGGATCATAGGCAAGCCGCGCCTTGCGGGTCCGTTCCACCGTACCGACGAGGCTGCGGCGGTTGGCCGGAACCTCCGCCACGACCTTGCGGCCCTCGGCGGTGCGGCCGAACAGTTCGAAGGTGGAGCCGACGAAAACGATCTGGTCGAGATCGACGTCGATCGTCGGGAACGGGGCGTTGTCCTCGGCGAGGAAGAACTGTTCCGGGCGGATCAGCGCCGTCGCCTGTGTCGAGATCTGCCGCTCGCAGGGCCGGTGGCGGATCGCCATGCCGTCAGCCGTCATCAGCCGGTCGCCGTCGAGCCTGCCTTCGAAGAGATTGCTGGCGCCAATGAAGGTGGCGACGAAGGTGTTGACCGGGTGGTCGTAGATGGCGCGCGGCGTGTCGAGCTGCTGGATGCGGCCGCCTGACAGAACCGCCACACGATCCGACATCGTCAGCGCTTCCTGCTGGTCGTGCGTGACGAAGATGAAGGAGATGCCGAGCTCGTTCTGCAGCGTCTTCAGCTCGATCTGCATGGCCTGGCGAAGGTTCTTGTCGAGCGCCGACAGCGGCTCGTCGAGCAGAAGCAGCTTCGGACGGGCGATGATGGCGCGCGCGAGCGCCACGCGCTGCTGCTGGCCGCCGGAGAGCTGTCGCGGTTTACGACCTTCCATGCCTTCGAGCCCGACCATCTTCAGGGCGGAAGCAACCTTTTCGCTTCTCGCCGGCTTGGCGACGCCCGCGACCTCCAGCGAATAGGCGACGTTTTCGCCGACGGTCATGTGCGGAAACAGCGCGTAGTTCTGGAAGACGGTGTTGACAGGGCGACGATAGGGCGGCCGGTCGGTCATGTCCTCGCCGTCGATCAGGATCGAGCCTTGGTCGAGCTCGACGAAGCCGCTGATCGCCTGCAGCAGCGTGGTCTTGCCGCAACCCGATGGCCCGAGCAAGGTCAGGAATTCATTGCGTCGGACATCGAGATCAATCCTGTCGAGAGCGATCACGCTGCCGCCTTCCGGAGTGGTGAAGGCCTTGCTTGCCTCCACCAGCCGGACGATGGAATTCTGCATACTTCTGTTCCCCAAAATGTTATGCAAATAACGCTTGTGCGTTTTCGATATATGGATACCATTTGCCCATCGGAGTCAACGGCCACCAGAAGCCGTGATCCGGAAGCGGCGGCCGGGGAAGGCCGCACGGGGCCATCGGGCCGCAAACCATCAGAGGAGAACATCGATGACGATGACAAACGGGACGACGCGCGAAGGCAGGAGAGCTTTCGCGACCCGTGCACGCACTGTGGCACTGTCCTTGGCGACGCTGACCGCCCTGTTCGGCACGGCGCAAGCGGCCGAACTCAACATCTACAACTGGGGCGAATACATCAATCCGGCCGTGCTGAAGAAGTTCGAGGAAGAGACCCAGATCAAGGTCAACCTCTCGACCTACTCCTCCAACGAGGAGATGCTGGCGAAGATCCAGGGCGGCGCCACGGGCTACGACATCGTCTTCCCGTCGGTGCACATGCAGGACATCATGTCCAAGCTCGACCTGCTCGAAAAGACCGACATCAACGCCTATGAGGGCTTCAAGAACATCGACCCGACGTTCCTGCGCGCCAAGAGCGACCCGAAGGGCGAGTATTGCCTGCCTTACGCCTTCGGCTCGGTCGGTATCCTCTACAACCGCAAACTGCTCGGCAAGGACGTGACCGGCTGGCGCGACCTGATCGAGACCGTGAAGGCGAAGGGCCTGAAGTTCACCCTGCTCGATGACATGCGCGAGGTGCTCTCGGTCGGCCTCATCCTCAATGGCCACAAGGTCAATTCCACCGACCCGGCGGAGCTGCAGCAGGCGGCCGACACGATCATCGCGATGAAGCCGGACGTGGCCGCGTTCACCTATGACACCCGCCCGATGGTCGCCGCCGGCGACGTGGCGGCCGGGCACTTCTTCGTCGGCTCGATGGTCGACGTCTTCGCCAATCCGAAAGATCTCGGCTACGTGATCCCGGAGGAAGGCGCGACGATGTACCAGGAGGATATCTGCGTCCTGAAGTCCGCGCCGAACAAGGAGAACGCCCTCAAGTTCCTGCAGTTCTACACCCGTCCGGAGGTGGCGGCGCTCAACATCGAACAACAGACCAACGGCACGGCCAACGTGCCGGCGCGGCAATTGACCCCCGAGCAGATCAAGAATAGCAAGGAAATCAACCCGCCGCCGGAAACCATGCAGAAGCTGCAGATCTTCGAAGATCTCGGCCCCGGCGTGCGCCAGCTCGACCGGGTCTGGACGAAGGTGAAGACGGCGCAATAATCATGTGATGCGATCGAGCGGGATGGCGGCGGAGCTTGCTGCTCTCCCGCTCTGATCATGCAATGGGAGGGGACGTGGCACAGCGCATCCTGAAGCTGCTGCGCAGCGACGAGCTCAGACGCTCGAAATCGGACAAGCTCATCGCCAACTACATCGAGCGCAATCTCGCGGAGATCCCGTTCGAGACCGCGCGCTCGATCGCGACGCGTCTCGAGGTCTCGCCGATGACGGTCGGCCGTTATCTCCGGCGAATGGGTTTCGACGGTCTCGACGAGTTGAAGCACGCGCTCAGGCGCGACGGCTCCAACAATCCCGCCTGGCAGGTCAAGGGCTCGGTCGGGCGGCTGCGGGAGGACAATCGCGAGGGCAAGCTGCTGGCCGGCCTGATCCAGCAGCAGGTCGACAATCTCGGCATGATCTACGAGCTGACGACGGCGCCGGAATGGCAGCAGGCGATCGAGGCGCTGATCGCTGCCAGCGAAGTCTATGTCGCCGCCTACCAGAACGTTCGCGGCATCGCGCAATACTTTGCCAGCCAACTGTCCTACACCCGGCCGCGTGTTCAGTTTGTCGATGGTCTCAACGGCACCTATGCCGAACTGCTCGACGGTTCCGTCGAGGGGCGCGTGCTGTTCCTGCACGATGTTCGCCGGTTTGCCGCCAAGGCGCGCCCGCTTGCCGAGGAAGCCCGCCGCGCCGGCGTCAAGGTCATCCTCTTCACCGACGAGTTCTGCCCCTGGGCGCCCGAGGTTTCCGACATCTGCCTCGTCGTGCCCGGCTCGCATGGTCCGCTCTGGGACGGAGCCGCGACGACGGTCGCTGTCATGGACCTGCTGTTGAGCAACATTATCGTCGTGCTCGGCGACGAGGTCGGCGAACGTGTCGCCCAATTGACCCGACTACAGAACGTCTTCGGCGATTTCGAGGACTAGGTCCTGACGGGTTGATGGCGTGTAGCTGACATCACCCAATTCGCCAGCTATCGAGATTGGTGCTGGGAGGGCGGGAGAAACCCCTCTGCTCTTCTTGGAGCCCCAGCTGATCCCCTCGCCAAGTCTTCATCTCCCGGCTTGACTAAGAGCACCATCTGCGTAGCTCCATCGGTTCAGTCATGCAAGTTTTGGGCGCGCGACCCAATGGGCACTCCAGAACGAGCGTGCCGCGTATTTCGGTCGGGCAGGGAGGTTCGGGGAGCACTCAAGGCGCCGGCGTCTGTGGGATGTCGTCCAGTCCGATATCGATCGAGGCCGGCCGGCCGTCGAGAAAGAGTTCGCCGATGCGCGGTGCCGTGCGGGCGATGATCTTGCCGGCCTTGATGACGAAGAGCCGGTTGGGCTTCAGCCGCAGGGCCTCGCTCACGTCGGCGGCCTGCAGCAGCACCAGATCGGCCTTGCAGCCGACGGCGAGGCCATAACCTTCAAGTCCCATGGTCTTTGCCGAATTCACGGTGATGGCGTCGAAGATCTTCTGCTTGTCGTCGATGCCGCCCATCTGTGTGACGTGGATCGCCATGTGAGCCACTTCCAGCATGTCGCCCGACCCCATCGAGTACCAGGGATCCATGACGCAGTCGTGGCCGAAGGAGACGTTGAGGCCGGCCGCCATCAACTCTCTCACCCGCGTCATGCCGCGCCGCTTCGGATAGGTGTCGTGGCGGCCCTGCAACATGATGTTGATCAGCGGATTGGGAATGACGTTGATCCGGGCTTCCGCCATCAGCGGAATGAGCTTGGAGACGTAGTAGTTGTCCATCGAGTGCATCGAGGTCAGGTGTGATCCGGCGACGCGGCCCTGAAGTCCGAAGCGAACCGTTTCAGCCGCCAAGGTCTCGATGTGGCGCGACATCGGGTCGTCGGTCTCGTCGCAATGCATGTCGACCGGCAGGCCGCGCTCGGCGGCGATCCGGCAGAGCGCTTCGACGGAGCGGGTGCCGTCCTCCATCGTGCGCTCGAAATGCGGGATGCCGCCGACGATGTCGACGCCCATGTCAAGGGCGCGGTTGAGCGACGCCACGCCGTGGCTTGCGCGAAAATAGCCGTCCTGCGGGAAAGCGACGAGCTGCAGGTCGATATAGGGCGCGACCTTCTCCTTGACCTCCAGCAACGCCTCGGCGGTGACGAGCCGCGGATCGGAGGTATCCACGTGGCTGCGGATGGCAAGAAGCCCCTGGCTGACCGCGAGATCGCAATAGCGCAGCGCCCGCTCGACCAGCGCTTCCTTCGTCAACGCCGGGCGCAACTCGCCCCAGAGCGCGATGCCCTCGAGCAGCGTGCCGGAGACGTTCATGCGCGGAAGCCCGAGCGACAGCGTCGCATCCATGTGGAAATGCGGATCGCAGAAGGGCGGGCTGAGCAGCCGGCCGGTGGCGTCGATCTCGTCGCCTGCTGTTGCGGCAATGGCCTTTTCGATTGTCGCGATCCTGCCGGCCCTGACGCCGACATCGAAACCCTGACGTCCGTCCGGAAGATTGGCGTTGCGGATGATCAGATCGAACATGGTCGCCCCCTTGCTCACTGCCCATTGGATCCTGGCGAACACGCGACACCGATCCCGAGCGATGCCTTGTGATAGCATCGGAACCGGCTTTGCGGTCAAGCGTCGCCGGCCAAGGACGCGTGGAGGAGATCACGCTGCTCCGTAGCTGCGCCAGAGAACATAGAGGCTGACGGAAAAGATGATGGCGCGGAAAATCTGGGTCAGCGTGTCGCGCTGGGTCGCAAGCCGGGTGGAGACGATGGTGCCGATCACGCCGCCGACGATCCCGCCGGCAATGAAATAGCCGGCGATGCGCCAGTCCACCAGGCCCGAGGCTGCGTAGTTGATCGCCGTCGTCAGGCCGAAGGTCCCGACGGCGAGCAGAGAGGTGCCGACCGCGTTGATGAGCGGCATCCCGGTCGCGAGCAGCAAGCCTGGAACGATCAGGAAGCCGCCGCCGATGCCGAAGAAGCCGGAACAGGTGCCGGTCACGAGCGCCGTCAGTCCGGTCTTGCCGTGTGTTCCGATCGAAAGCGACTGCGGCGTCGCCGCCGTGTCGCACTTGACCTTCCGCATGGCGAAGCTGACGAACATCATCACGAGGCCGAACAGGAACAGCAGGCGCTGGCCGTCGATCAGCTTGCCGAGACTGGAGCCGAAGAAGGCCCCGAGGGAACCGGCGACCGTGAAGATCAGCGCGCAGCGCCACCAGAGATGGCCGCGAAGCGCATGGCTGATCAGGTTGAGATAGGCGTTTGCGGAAACCGCGAGCGCGCCGGTGCCGAGCGCGGTATGGACGTCGCGGATACCGACCACATAGATCAAAAGCGGCGTCGCAAGGATCGAGCCGCCGCCGCCGATCAGGCCGAGCGTGAAGCCGGTGAGCGAACCGGAGCCGATCGCGAGCAGCATCTGCTGGAAGGGGTCCGCCACGTCGGCCTACCCCCAGACCGAGCCGGGAAGCGCGTCGAGCGGGATCTTCAGATAGCGCCGTCCATTGTCCTCGGCCGGCGGCAGCTCGCCGCCGCGCACATTCACCTGCAGCGCATGCAGAATGAGTTTCGGCATCGGCAGGGTGCGGTCGCGCGCCTCGCGCAGATTGACATAATCCGCTTCTGTCTTCCCCGCGACGTGCGGGTTCATGGCCTTCTGTTCGGCGACCGTGCTTTCCCAGCGCGCCTCGCGCCCGCCCTGGCAATAGTCGTGACCGGTAAAAAGCCGTGTCTCGTCCGGCAGCGCCAGAATGGCCTGGATCGAACGCCAGAGGTCGCTCGCGCTGCCGCCCGGGAAATCCGCGCGGGCCGAGCCACTGTCGGGCATGAACAGCGTGTCGTGAATGAAGGCGGCGTCGCCGATCACGTAGGAGATCGAGGCGAGCGTATGTCCGGGCGAATGGATGACGCGGGCCTTGAGTTCGCCGATGCGGAAAGTCTCGCCGTCGGTGAACAACCGGTCCCATTGCGAGCCGTCGCAGGCAAAGTCCGGCCAGTTGTAGATCGTCTTCCAGATCCGCTGGACGCCCTTCACATGCTCGCCGATCGCCGTCGGCGCGCCGGTCTTCGCTCTCAGATAACGCGCCGCCGAGAAATGGTCCGCATGCGGGTGCGTGTCGAGGATCCATTCGACGGTCAGCCCTTTGCGGGCAACATGATCGAGGATAGCGTCGGCATTGCGCGTGGCGGTCGAACCGGACTTCTCGTCGAAGTCGAGCACCGGGTCGATGATGGCGCATTTGCCCGTCGCCGGATCGGCGACGACGTACTGGATGCTGCCGGTGCGGGCATCGTAGAAGCCGGTCACATCGGGCTTATGCATAGGCGCGCGCCTCTTCGGCCGTCGCCCGTGGGAAGAAGATGGCGCGGGCCGGATCGAAATCATAGTCGGCTTCGTAAGCCGGCGCGTCCGCCGCGAGCTCGGCGACGCAATCGAGGATGAACTTCACCTTCTCGTCCGAAAGCAGGACGCTGAAGTTCAGCCGGGTGAAGCCGGGCTTTTCGATTTCTTCGCCGGCAAGGATCGCCCGGCGGATCTCTTCCGAGTGGGCCGCGTCGATCGACAGCAACCGGTGAACGTAAGGCCCGGCGCAGGCGCAGCCGCCGCGCGCCTGGATGCCGAAGCGGTCGCTCAGCATGCGGGTGACGAGCTGCTGGTGCACATAGCCGCCCTTGCCGTTGCGAATGCGGAACGAGAAGATCGGCAACCGATCCGGCTCCTGCAGGCCGAGCAGTTCCAGTTGCGGCACGGCTTTCCAGGCGGCAAACGCCTGTCGGGCCAAGGCGCGGTTGCGCCGTTCCATCTCCTCAAGACCGATCGCGTGCTTGACGATGAAGGCCAGCGCGGCGCGGATGTCGCCGACGACGTTCGGCGTTCCCGCTTCCTCCCGGGCCTCGAGGTTGCCGCTGTAATCATGGGCATCCGGCGAGACGAACTTCACCGTGCCGCCTCCCGGCCAGGTCGGCTTGTCGGCGGTTACGCTGTCGCGGCGAACGATCAGGATGCCGGAGGCGCCCGGTCCGCCGATGAACTTGTGCGGCGAGACGACGATCGCGTCGATCTCGGCACCCGTTGCCGGCGTCATCGCAATCGCTACATAGGGCCCGGCGCCTGCATAATCCCAGATCATCTTCGCGCCGGCAGCCTTGACCATGCGGGTGATCTCAGCCACGTCGCTGGTGATCCCCGTGATGTTCGAGCCGGCCGACAGCGCGCAGACCGTCAGGTCCCGCGAGCCGCCGAGCGCTTCCTTCAGGAGAGCGAGATCCGGGCCGCCCGCCGGGCATTCGGCAATCTCGACGATCTCGGCACCGCTTTCGCGCCAGGGCAGGATGTTGGAGTGGTGTTCGTAGGGACCGATGATGACGCGGACGTTTTTGCCCGCGGCGACGGCCTCCGTGACGCCGAGCAGCTTGACCAGGCGGTTGATGCCGGAGGTCGCGCCGGAGCCGGTGAAGATGACGGCGTGCGCGGCCGTGGCGCCGCAGAATTCGCCGATCATGGCCCGCGCTTCCCGTCGCATCCGGGTCATGAAGCCCCCGCAATAGGAAGCTTCCGTGTGGCTGTTGGCGTAATAGGGCAGGACGTCGTCGAGCACGAACTCTTCGATGACGCGCAAGGCGCGGCCGGAGGCGACATAGTCGGCATAGACCAGTGCTTTCGTGCCGTAGGGACCGTCAATCCGCGCCTTCGCTCCGATGAGATCGTCGCGAAGGTCGGCGACAAGGTCCGGCCGGTTCAGGGACTGGCGGAAGCGGGAAAGCGGCGAGAGCGCCTCGCAGGGCTGGTGGACGGCGGACACGATCATCTCGCTTACTCCTCGGAGCGGACATTGACAGCAATTGTAATCCCGTCCAGGGTCGAAAACTTCACCTATCTTCTGCGGTATCATCGAGGAATTGTGTCAAATGATCGAATCGTCGCTCAAAATCGATGCTTTCGATCTGAACATTCTTGCCGCATTGCAAAAAGATTCGTCGCTGTCGCAACGGGATCTGGCCGAGAAGGTCGGCCTGTCGCAAAACGCCTGCTGGCGCCGCCTCCAGCGCCTGCAGTCGCTCGGGGTAATCCGGGGCTCGCACGCGGACATCGATCTCGATGCGCTGGGGCTGGATCTGACCGTGTTTGTGATGATCCGCACGCGTCATCACTCCAAGGAGTGGAGCGACGGTTTCCGGCAACATGTCGAGCGGCTGCCGGAGGTGATCGATTTCTATCGCATCGGGGGAGACTGGGACTATCTGATCAAGGTGGTGACCCGCGGCATGCGCGGCTACGATGGCTTCTATCAGAAGCTCATCACCAATTTCGATCTGGCGACCGTCACCGGCTTCTTCTCGATGGAGGCGATCATCAACAACCGCCCGGTGGATCTGAGCCGGTTGAAGTGAGGCGCCGGGTTCCGGCGCCTCCACCTGTCGTCACATGACGCCGAAGCGTTCGAAGGCTTCGACGGTGCTCATGCCCGCCTCGATCGCCAGGCGGACCTTGTTTTCGGTCTCGGCCTTTTCCAGCGCCAGTGCGATCGCTTCTCGCTCCGCCTCCTTCGGGATGACGAGCACGCCGTCGCGGTCGCCGAAGAGGATGTCGCCCGGCCGGATGCGGATGCCGCCGATCTCGATCGGGATGCCGTAGTCGACGACCTTGCCGCGCGGGCCCTGGTCCTGCGCATAGGATCCGTAGCAGAACGTCGGGAAATCGAGCGCGAGAATACCGGCGCTGTCGCGGCAGTAGCCGTCGCAGATAGCACCCGCGGCCTTCAGCTTCAGAGCGCGCGTCGACATCAGTTCGCCCCAGACCGCGTAACGCGGCGACGAGCCCGAGCAGACATAGATCTCGTTTTCCTTGAGGCTGTCGAGTGCATGGAACATCAGGCCGAAAGGCTTGGCACTGAATTCCGAATGGCCGCCAGCCTCTGTCGTTGCGAAGAAATCCGCTTCGAGAACAGGCATCGCCCGACCGACGGCGACCATGTCGTCGCGCAGCGCCTTGATTTGCGGCGGCAGGAACTGGTGCTGCAGGCCCATCGTGTCGAGGATGTCGCCGACCACGGCCGTGAACAGCCGGCTGCGCATGGCGGCAAAGAGTGCGGTGTCGTCTTCAAAGCGTGTCATGTCTTCCCTCAAGCCTTGTGCGCCGTGGCAGTCGCGATGCCCTGCATGACGCCTCTGATTTCTGCGAGACCCTTCAGCCGGCCGATCAGCGAATAGCCTGGATTGATCCGTTCCTTGCCGATATCGTCGGCGAGCAGGTGCCCATGGTCCGGCCTAAGCGGGATCTGCCAGTCCGTGCGTCCCTCGCGCACCCGCCGTTCCTGTTCCTGCATCAGTGCGAAGATCACCGCCGGCATGTCGGTCGATCCGCCGAGATGGTCGGCCTCGTAGAAGGAGCCGTCCTCCTCGCGCTGGACATTGCGCAGATGCGCGAAATGAATGCGCGGCCCGAATTCACGCACCATGGCCGGCAGGTCGTTTTCCGCGCGCGTGCCATAGGAACCGGTGCAGAAGGTGATGCCATTGGCCGGGCTGTCGACGGCGGCGAGAATCCGCCTGATGTCGGCCGGCGTGGAGACGATGCGCGGCAGGCCGTAGAGCGAAAAGGCCGGATCGTCGGGGTGGATGCAGAGCCGGATACCGACCTCTTCGGCGACCGGCACGATCTCCTTGAGGAAACGCGCCAGATTGGCGTGCAGCCCGTCGGCGGTCACACCGTCATATTCCGAGAGGGCTGCCAGAAAGCTCGCCCGGTTGTACTGGCGCTCGGTCGCAGGCAGGCCGGCAATGAGGTTGCGCTCGATCCGGTCGATCTTTGCCTGGTCCATCTGGTCGAAGCGTTGGCGCGCCACGAACATCTGGCGCTCGGAATAGCTTGCTTCGACGTGGGGCCGCTTGAGCACGAAGAGATCGTAGGCGGCAAAGTCGACTGCATCGAACCTCAGTGCGTAACCGCCATTGGCCAATGGCTGCATCAACTCGGTGCGCGTCCAATCGACCACCGGCATGAAATTGTAGCAGACGATGCTTATGCCGGCGCGCGCCAAGGCGCGCAGCGTGTCCTTGTACCAGCCGATGTAGCGAGCGCTTTCCGGTGTCGCAAGCTTGATCGAATTGTGCACCGGAATGCTCTCGACGACGCTCCAGCGCATGCCGGCGGCTTCGATCAGCGCCTTCTGCGCCAGGATGGCGTCATCCGGCCAGGGCGACCCGTCATAGATGTGGTGCAGCGCTGAGACGATACCCGTGGCCCCCGCCTGGCGGATGTGGCTGAGCGGCACCGGATCGTTCGGCCCATACCATCGAAAGCACTCTTCCATCGTTCTCATGCAGAACTCCTACCCACTTTGGTCGCATATTGTTGGACCACGCTGATCATTAATGCCGTACTGGTCCAACAATTCAAGCCTTGAAGTGATGATTTTGGCTCGAAATCATAATGCGCGACGAATTTTTAAGTTTTGCGCTTGACTGATAGCGCAATCTGGACCAACAAATAAGGCATCGCAGGGAGGATGGCGGGTGAGTAGTTCCGTACGGGAAGAGGCATTGTCGGGCGTGGAAGCCGTGGAACCGGGAAAAACCTCTGCCGTCGACCGGCTGGTCGAGCAGATCCGCGACATGATCTCCGAGCGTGGCCTTGGCGTCGGCGACGCACTGCCGACCGAGCGTGATCTTGGCGAGCAGTTCCAGGCCGGCCGCAATACCGTGCGCGAGGCGCTGCAGGTGCTGCGCGCCTATGGCATGGTCGAGACCCGCCCGAAGGTCGGTGCCGTCATCAGCGGCGGCCACGGCGAGGCGATCCGCCGGCTCTTCGCCTTCCACAACGGCATCTCGCCGGACTCCTTCCATGATCTGCAGGGCTTCCGCCGGATCATCGAGACTGGTGTCGGCGAGCACATCATCCTGACGGCCAGCGATGCCGACTTCGACCGGCTGGATGCGATCAACGCCCGCATTCTGGAGGCCGAGAGCGTCGAGGCAGCCGCACAGTGCGACTATGAGTTCCACTCGGCGATCGTCGAGCTTTCGGGCAACCGCACGACGCTGGCCGCTTACCACATGCTGCGTTCGGTGATCGAGGAGGTCATGCGGCTCGGAAAGGCCGAACGTCCGGTGCATGCGGCAACCTTCGAGGCGCATGCCGAAATCATCCGGGCGCTGAGGGCCCGCGACCGCATCGCCTACGTCTATCTGATGAGCCGTCACCTGGAATTCGGCATTCGCTTCGTCGATGCCGCGCCGGGCAGTCAGCCGACGCGGTGAAAACATAGGAGTTTTGGCTTGGGCCGCTTCCCGTGGGGTCGCGGTGCAGGCAGCCGTTTGCCGGATTTTCGCCCGTTGGTCCGGCGGCACGAACAGGGCACTTGGGAGGAGAACCAACATGAGCAATATCAAACGACTGGCACTTGCCACGCTGCTTGCCACCGTCAGCTTCGCGCCGGGTACGGCTTTCGCGGGCGGCAAGGCGATCGCCGGCATCGTCTTCCAGCAGGACCAGTACTTCCGCGGCATCCAGATCGGCATGGAAAAGGCGGCGGAAGCCGCCGGCGACGAGCTTCTTGCCGGCAACAGCGACAGCAAGCTGGAGAAGGAAGCCCAGCTGATCGACACCTACATCGCCCGCGGCGTGAACTCGATCGTCGTTGCGCCGCTTTCGGCCGATGCCTCGGTGCCGGCGCTGAAGAAGGCGCGCGACGCCGGCATCACCGTCGTCACCTACGGCACGTCTGCCAATGGCGACGTCGCCCAGGCGACGGTGACGAGCTCGGACCGCGATATCGGCATCGGTACCGGCAAGGCGGCGACCGATTTCCTGAAGACGCTCGGCAATGGCGGCAAGGTCAAGATCGGCACGCTCGCCTTCAAGGCGCTGCTGCCCGAGCAGTCGAACGCCCGTGTCGACGGGTTCCTGAGCGTCGTCAAGGATCAGGTCGACATCGTCGCCCAGCAGGATGCCTGGCTTGCCGAAAAGGCGCTTGCGGTTGCCAGCGACATGCTGACCGCCAATCCGGATATCCAGGTGATCTACGCCGCCAACGAAGGCGGCACGATCGGCGCCGTGCAGGCGGTCAAGAAGGCAGGGCTTGAAGGCAAGGTCTTCGTCTTCGGCACCGACGGTTCCGAGCAGCTCGCCAACATGCTCCTGAATTCCGACAACGTGCTGCAGGCAACGACGGCGCAGCAGCCGCTCGAGGTCGGCAAGCAGGCGATCGAAGCGGCGCAGAACCTGCTCGACGGCAAGACGATCGAGACCAAGGTCAACGTGCCGGTGCTGCCCTTGACCCGCGCCGATACGCAGGCGGTCGCTGCCTACAAGGAAGGCCTGAAGGCCCTGAAGTAAGGGCCTGGACGTGAGCCGGGCGGCGGGCATTGTCCGCCGCTCCTTCGCAGCCGACAGCAGGAAATCCGCATGAGTTATCCGCAACCAAGGTCAGCCGCGTTGCAAGGGGTGCAGGGACGGCTGGACTTTCGGGCCGTGACCAAGCGTTACGGCCCGACTGTCGCCCTTTCGGAATTCACCCACAGCTTCGTGCCCGGTAAGGTGCATGCCCTGATGGGCAAGAACGGCTCGGGCAAGTCGACGCTCGTCAAGCTGCTCGCCGGCGTCACCGAGCCGACCTCCGGCACGATCAGCGTCAATGGCGAGGACCGTCATTTCACCTCGCCGCACGATGCCTTTGCCGCCGGTATCGTCACCGTGCACCAGGAACTGTCGCTCGTGCCGGAACTTTCGGTCGGCGAGAACATCTTTCTCGGTCGCCTGCCGCACAAGCGCCGCGCCGGCTTCAGCGTCGTCGACTGGGCGGGCCTGCATCGCCGCGCCGGCGAGCTGCTCGCCGACATGGGCCTCGCGATCGATTCCCGCCAGCCGGTGTCGGCGCTGAGCGTCGGCCAGCAGCAGGTGGTCGAGATCGTCAAGGCGATGTCCTTCAACCCGTCGATCCTGCTTCTGGACGAGCCGACATCGGCGCTGGCGTCGCGCGAGGTCAAGCAGCTCTTCGCGCTGATCGAACGCCTGCGCGCCCGCGGCGTGACGATGATCTACATCACCCACCGGATGAGCGAACTCTTCGAGATCGCCGACACCTGCACGGTGATCCGCGACGGCCATTACATCGGCGCGGTCGAGATGAAGGAGACCACGCCGTCGGCCATTGTCGGCATGATGTTTGGGGACGCAGCGCGCGCGACGCGGCCGCCGCGGCGCAGGCTCGACCGCACCAAACCGGTGCTCGAAGTGCGCGACCTCAGCCGGTCGGGGCATTTCCACAACGTGTCCTTCGATCTCTATCCCGGCGAAATCCTCGGCATTGCCGGCCTGCTCGGCGCCGGGCGGACGGAACTAATGCGGGCGATCTTCGGCGCCGACCGGATCGACGGCGGCTCCGTCACGTTCGACGGTCGCGTCATGACCGGCGCGAGCCCCCGCGACATGCGCAAGGCCGGTCTCGGCTACACGCCCGAGAACCGCAAGGAGGTCGGCCTCGTGCAGTCGCTTTCGACCGCCGACAATCTTTGCATGGCGAGCCTTGGCCCGATCTCCAACAGGGGTTTCATCTCGCGCCGGCGCGAACAGCCGCATGTGCGCCGCCAGATCGCCGATCTGCACATCAAATGCGGCGATCCGGAACTGCCCGTGTCGTCGCTATCGGGCGGCAACCAGCAGAAGGTGGTGATCGGCAAATGGCTGAACCGACAGCCGTCGGTGATGTTCTTCGACGAGCCGAGCCGCGGCGTCGACGTTCAGGCCAAGCGCCAGATCTTCGACATCATCTGGCAACAGGCCGCCGATGGTCTTGCCAGCCTCTTCGTCTCGACGGAGCTCGAGGAGGTGCTGGAGGTCGCCGACCGCATCCTCGTCATGCATCACGGCGCCGTCGTCGCCGAGGTGGATCCGACGAAAACCGACCTGACCGAACTCTACGGCCTGTGCATGGAAGGGGCCAGACAATGACACTCGTGAGCCAGACCACGGAAACAGGCGGGCAGAACACGCCGCTCAAGTTTCTGAAAACCTATCCGATGGAGATCATTCTCGCCGCATTGGTGATCTTCCTGATCTTCGTCGCACCGGGCTTCGCCTCCACCAGTAACATCTTAAACGTGCTGCGCACGGTGTCGATGCTCGGCATCATCGCCTTCGGCATGACCGCTGTCATCATCAGCGGCGAGATCGACTTGTCTGTCGGCGCCGGCGCCGCCCTTGCCGGCTGCATCGTCGCCTGGTTTGCCGACCGCTTCACCGATGTGTTCGGCGACTGGGGCGCGGTCACCGTCGGCTTTGGCGTTGCGCTTCTGCTCGGCTTCACGCTCGGCTATCTCACCGGCCGCTTCCGGCAATGGTTCAACGTGCCGACCTTCATTACCACGCTCGCCTTGTTCGCGGCGCTGCGCGGCGTCGCCAATCTCATCACCGGCGGCTTCCCGATGTCGTCCTTCCCGCTCGGCTTCGATTTCCTTGGCGGCGGTTATCTCTTCGGCATTCCGTTCCCTGTCTACATCTTCGCGCTCACCTTTGCCGGCATGCACTTCCTGATGAAGTACACGAGCTTCGGTCGCGAGGTTTATGCCGTCGGCGGCAACATGGAGGCGGCACGCCTTTCGGGCATCGACATCTGGAAGGTGAAGGCGCTGACACTGGGGCTGACGGGCGCGCTGACGGCCGTCTCCGGCACGCTGATCGCCTCGCAGATCGGCGCCGGCACAGGGACGACGGCGACCGGCATGGAGCTCGACGTGATCGCGGCCGTCATCATCGGCGGCACCTCGCTCTTCGGCGGCAAGGGTCGCATCTGGGGCACGCTGATCGGGGTGCTGTTCCTCGGCTGCATCTCCAACGGCATGACGCTGATGAATGTCAGCGAATATTGGCAATACGTCGTGCGCGGCGGGATCATCCTCGGCGCCGTGCTCCTGAACCAGGTCCTGGAACGGGTGCGCTGAGACCGGCGCGGGGTGTCCGCATCCCGCTCCCCTTATGACCAACGATCACGCTTATGATCTCGGGTCGACGCCGGCCCGGATCATCGCGATCCATCGCGGAGACAATCATGACTGAATTCAAGGGAAAAATCGCGCTGGTCACCGGCACGTCCGGGATCGGGCTTGCCTCGGCGATCCGGCTCGCCTCGTCGGGCGCGACGGTGCTTGCCTGCGGCAATGACGTCGCCACCAACGAGGTCTTCGACCGCATCGCCAGGGAGCGCGACCTGCCGATGTCGACCCGGCTGACGGACGTCTCCGTCGAGGCCGAGGTGGAAGCGGCCGTGCGCGAGGCGGTGCTGCGCCACGGCGGCCTCGACATCATCGTCAATGCCGCGGCCGTTCACCCCTATGGCACGGTTCTCGACACCAGTGCGGAAACCTTTGCCCGCTGCCTTCAGGTCAATGTCGGCTCGATCTACCTGACCGGCCGCTTCGGTATTCCCGAGATGATGAAGCGCGGCGGCGGCGCGATCGTCAACATCTCCTCGGTGCAGGGCCATGCCTGCCAGCAGAATGTCGCGGCCTATGTTGCCTCGAAGGGCGCGATCCATGCCCTGACGCGCGCCATGGCGCTCGACCATGCGACCGCCAAGGTGCGGGTCAATTCGGTCAGCCCCGGCTCGGTGCGCACGCCGCTCTTGTCGCTGGCCGCCCGCACCTATGGCGGCGAGGGCGTCAGCGAGGCGGAAGCCTTTGCCCGCTTCGGCGCCGCGCACCCGATCGGCCGCATCGGCGAACCCGAAGAAGTGGCGGAACTGGTCGCCTATCTCGCGTCGGATCGCGCCGCCTTCGTCACCGGCTCGGATTTCCGCATCGACGGTGGCCTCACCGCCGGCATCGGCGTCAAGTAATCAGACAGGAAAAGAACAGATGAAGATCGGCCTTGGGCTCTACCGGGAGCAACTGACCCCGGACAACTTTCAGTTTGCGCAGCAGGCAGGCGCGACCCACGTCGTCGCGCATCTGACCAACTATTTCGCCGGCAAGGATCCGAAGATCGACAGCGGCGATCAGGGCGGCTGGGGCGACTGCTCCGGCGACCGGCTCTGGACTTACGAAGAGCTGTCGGCGCTGGTGAAGGACATCAGGGCCGGTGGCCTGGAGGTCGCGGCGATCGAAAATTTCTCGCCGCGCTTCTGGCACGACGTGCTGCTCGACGGGCCTGAGCGGGCTGAGCAGATCGAGGGGCTGAAGCAGCTCATCCGCGACGCCGGCCGCGCCGGCATCCCCTGCATCGGCTACAATTTCTCGCTCGCCGGCGTCTATGGCTGGACGCGCGGCCCCTATGCCCGCGGCGGTGCGGAGTCCGTCGGCTTCGGCGTCGAAAACAGCATCGCGCCCAGCCCGGATGCGCCGATCCCCGACGGCATGGTGTGGAACATGCGCTACCGTCGCGGCGTTCCCGGCGCCGCATCCGTCTCCGTCAGCTCGGCCGAGCTTTGGGATCGTCTTTCCCACTTCCTGAAGGAGGTCGTGCCGGTTGCAGAGGAGGCGGGCGTCGTGCTCGGCGCTCATCCGGACGATCCGCCGGCCGAAGAACTGCGCGGCACGGCCCGGCTCGTCAACCGCCCGGAGAAATACGACCGGCTGATGGCGATCGTCGACTCGCCCTCGAACGGGCTCGAACTCTGCCTCGGCTCGCTGCAGGAGATGCCGGGCGGCGACATCTACGAGCATGTCCGCCGTTTCGCCCGTTCGGGCCGCATCGGCTACATCCACTTCCGCAACGTGCGTGGAAAGATGCCGCGTTATGTCGAGACGTTCGTTGACGAGGGCGATATCGACATGGCCGAAATCATCCGCATCCTGCGTGACGAGAACTATCAGGGCGTGATGATCCCGGACCATACGCCGGCCATGACCTGCGGCGCGTCCTGGCATGCGGGCAAGGCCTTTGCGCTCGGCTACATGAAGGCGCTGGTACAGAACGCCGAGGCGCTCGGCCCGTCGCGATCGATCCCGACGAGCATGGCGGCGGAATAGGAGGCGGCGATGGCACGCGAGCTTGTCTGTGTCGCACCCGTCGGCGACCGCTGCGGCGAGGGTGCCGTCTGGTCGGCGGACGAGGCGGCGGTCTATTGGACCGACATCAACCGGTTTCTCATCCATCGCTACGACGAGGCGACGCGGGCGGTCAGGACTTGGCTGTTCGACGAACCGGTGGTCGCGATCTCGCTGACGAGCGAAGACGGCCGCCTGCTTGTGGCGCTCGGCTCGAAGCTGATCTGGTGGTGGCCGAAAACCGACCGGCGGCAGGATCACGGCTTTGCCCTGCCCGGTGCGCCCAGGGTGCGGCTCAATGATGGCCGCGCCGATCCGGCCGGAAACTTCTGGGTCGGCTCGATGAAGAACAACGTTCTTCCCGACGGTCAACTCGGCGACGTTGCGCCGGGCGAGGGCATCCTCTATCGCATCGCGCCCGATGGCGCCGTCACCGAATGGCGGCATGGACTTGGCATATCCAACACGCTGTGCTGGAGCCCGGATCGAAGCACCTTCTATTTCGGCGATACGCTCGCCAACGAGGTCTATGCCTTCGACTATCATGCCACGGACGGATCGATTTCCGGCGAACGACCCTTCTTAGTCGGTTTCGATCGTGGCGCGCCGGACGGTTCGGCGATCGACAGCGAAGGCTTTCTCTGGAACTGCCGCTATGGCGGACGGTGCATGGCCCGCATTGCGCCCGACGGCACCCTCGCCGAGGTGATCGAGATGCCGGTCAGCAACATCACCACCTGTACCTTCGGCGGCGCGGACCGCATGACGCTCTACATCACGACGGCCAGCGGCGGACCGGCCGAGCGCCTTGCCGGCAGTCTTTATGCCATGCGGGTAGACGTCGCCGGTCTTCCGGAAAATCGCTACGGGATGGCGACAAGGTGAGCGTGCAGACGACACGGCGCGCGCTCGCCTGGGCGCATGGATGCCTTTCGGTGCAGTCGCTCGGCGGCATGCTCGGCCCGGTGCTGTTCCTGCTGCCGGACGGGCGCCAGGTCAGCCCCTTGCAGGTGGCGCCCTGGGGCAACGATCCCGAGCGCGAGACATTGCCGGAAATCCTGAGGGAGCTGCGCGGCGAGTGGCCCTGCGTCCCCTTCGGCAGCGACGCGGACCGATCGCTCCCCGATGGATGGTCGGCGACGGGCGAGAGTTTTGAAGGCGCCGGCGTGCCGCATGGCCATAGTTCCAACGTCCATTGGGCGTGGGGCGCCTGCGACGACCGCCAGATCACCATGGAATGCCGCTATCCGGAGAACCATCCGATCAGCCTGCTGCGGCGGCGGATCGTACCGGATCCACATGCGGCGGCCATCGACCTCACTTTGGAAATCGAGGCGCGGCGCTCATGCCGCCTGCCGATCGGTTTGCATCCCACCTTCCGGCTGTCCACCCGGCCGGCATCGGTCGCGATCGAACCGGGAGCTTATGATCGCGTCTGGAGTTTTCCGGGCGATGTCGAGCCGGGCGCGGCGCTGTTCGCACCGGATCGGCAATGGCCATCGTTCCGCAAGGTCGAGGCGCGCGACGGATTGACCATCGACGCATCCCAGGTTCCGCTGGTCGAGGAAACCGAGGACTTGCTGCAGCTCTCGGGCATCGACGGCACCCTCGCGCTCCACTATCGCGATGAAGGTTTTCGCGCGCGGCTTAGCTGGCAAAAGGAACATTTTCCGAGCCTGCTGCTCTGGTACAGCAACCGCGGCCGCAAGGCCTACCCCTGGAACGGCCGGCACGTGGCGCTCGGTGTCGAGCCGATCGCGTCCGCCTTCGATCTCGGATCGGCGGTCTCCACGGACAACAACCCCATCGCGGCCTCGGGCGTTGCGACAGCGATTGCCTTTGAACCCGGTCAGACGTTCACCACCCGTTACCGGCTTTCCGTCGAAGCCGCTCCGATCGACTGAGTCCGCTACTCGCCCAGCTATTCCAACTGAAAGGCCAAGAGAATGAAATTGCTGCGTCTCACCGTCGACGGCTCGCCCGCGCCCTGCATCCTCGATGGCGGGGGCGAGGCGCGCGACGTGTCTTCGCTCGTCCCGGATTTCATGGCGGAGACCTTGCCTCAAGTCGTCGCGGCACTCTCCGGTGCGGATCTCGCGGCTCTGCCCCTGCTGCCGGTGACCGATGCCGACATCCTGCCGCCGGTGGCAAGGCCGGGCACGATCTGGTGCGTCGGTCTCAATTATTCAGACCACGCCGAAGAGGCGGGCCTGCCGGTGCCATCCGAACCGATCCTCTTCAACAAGGCGGCCGGCACCTATTGCGGGCCGAACGCGCCGCTTCTTCACTCGGAGAAAATGTCGAAGCTCGACTGGGAGGTCGAACTCGGCATCGTTATCGGCAAGCGGGCGCTCAACGTCTCTCGCGACACGGCGATGGATCACGTGTTCGGCTACACGGTTGTCAACGATGTCTCCGAGCGCGCGTGGCAAATGGAGCGTGGCGGGCAATGGGTGAAGGGCAAGAGCTTTCCGAATTTCTGCCCGACGGGCCCGTGGCTCGTGACCCGCGACGAGGTTCCGGATCCACAGGCGCTGTCGATGTGGCTCGACGTCAACGGCGAGCGCATGCAGGCCGGCACAACGGCGCGCATGATCTTCGACGTCGCAACCATCGTCTCCTACATGAGCGAATTCTGCGTGCTCGAGCCCGGCGACCTCATCTGCACCGGCACGCCACCGGGCGTCGGCATGGGCAAGAAGCCGCCGCGCTACCTGAAGCCGGGCGACGTGGTCGAACTGGGGATCGACGGCCTCGGCCGCCAGCGCCAGGTCGTTCAATCCCTCTAGAACGCTCGCAAAGGAAATGGATCATGAGTGAGAAGACTGGGCGATTGGCCGGACGCGTGGCCGTGGTCACCGCCGCCGGCCAGGGCATCGGTCGCGCGGTGGCCGAACGACTGATGGCTGAAGGCGCCGAGGTCCACGCCAGCGACATCAACAAAGGCCTGCTGGGCACGCTCGACGGCGCCGTAACGACGCGGCTCGATGCGACGGATCATGCAGCGGTCGCGGACTATTTTGCCGGCTTCGCGCGGGTCGATATCCTCGTGCATGCGGTCGGCTACGTGCACCAGGGCACGATCGAGGAGTGCTCGCCCGAGGACTGGCGGCGCTCGGTCAACATCACGCTCGACAGCGCCTACAACGTCATCGCCGGTGCCGTCCCGAAGATGAAGGCCAAAGGCGGCAGCATCATCACCATCGGTTCGGTCGCCTCGTCGATCAAGGGCTTCCCGCGGCGCGCCGCCTACGGTGCCGCCAAGGGTGGTATCATCGGCCTCACCAAGGCGGTCGCAGCGGATTACGTGTCAGAAGGCATCCGCTGCAATTCGGTCTGCCCCGGAACGGTTGCGTCGCCCTCTTTGGAAGAGCGCATCGGCGAACTCGGCGAAAAGCTCGGAAGCCGGGATGAGGCCTACCGGTACTTCATCAGCCGGCAACCGGCCGGGCGCTTCGGCACGGTGGAGGAGGTGGCCGCCATCTGCGCCTTCCTTGCCTCCGACGAGGCAGCCTTCATCACCGGCCAGGCCATCAACATCGACGGCGGCATTACGATCTGAGCCACGCGGCCACGACCTGTGCGCTCACGATGACCGCGAAGACCTACCCCGCACTCTGTCTTCCTCGCCCTTGTGGCGGGGATCCAGCGACCCGACGGACGTCGGGTCAAAGAACCTTTCAGCCCAAGGACTTGGGCTGGTCCCGCAGCTCCAGCGGAACTGCCAGAGATTTCTGTGACGAGCACAGAAATGAGGGGCATGTAAGCTCCTCGTGGTCCAAAGTTCCGATTACGGCTTACGCCGAGAGCGCCTTGAACTCGGCGAGGATGGCGTCGCCCATCTCCGTCGTGCCGACCTTTTTCGCGCCTT
>NZ_PNFP01000017.1 GCF_002940685.1 Ensifer adhaerens
AGGTGATCACACGCTCCGACTTGTACAACCCGGCCGTCTTCAGGCCCTCGAGTTCTAAACGGAGATGGGTGAGGAAGGCTGAAGTCATGGCGCTCTCGCTTCAAGAAAACATCGCGTGCCTGACGAGTATCATGACGGCTTTAGACTTGCAGCAAAATCCCTCGTTCTCCGGGACCGAGCGCAAAAACGACAGGGCATTTCACGATGAGAGGGCGGGTCGGACATATTGTGTCGCGCTGGATGCGTTACGAGACATTTTTCGTCCGACCCCGAAAAGGATCGGCCACACTACTCCTCTCGCGCCGCGTCTGCGGCGCGAGAGACCACTCAAAGCGTCAACAAGACGACGCCGCCTGGGGCAAGAAGCAACGAGCGAGCAGGCAGTCGATAACAACTTGTCCGCCTGCCCTCACCCGTCCACATATCCGTCGATAACGGCGAGAAACGCCTCGCCGTAGCGTTCGCGCTTGCTTTCGCCGATACCGGGAATGTCAAGCAGCTCGTCGAAATCGCGCGGGCGCTCCTTGGCGAGTGCAATGAGGGTCGCGTCGGGGAAGACGACATAGGGCGGGACGTTGAGGTCCTTGGCGATCGAGAAGCGCTCGGCGCGCAGCAGTTCGAAGAGTTCGAGGTCCGAACCCGCCAGATCGGCGCGCTCGCGCTGCGAGCCCGACTTGGCACCGCGCGCCGCCTTACCAGAGGTCGGGCGGTCCTTGCGGAAGAATACCTGGCGCTCGCGCTTGAAGACGGCGCGGGCCTCCGGTTCGAGTTTCATCGCGCCGAAGGCGGCGTGGTCGACGCTGATCAGGCCCGCCGCCAGCAATTGCCGGAAGACCGACTGCCAGGTGCGGGCCGGCAGGTCCTTGCCGGCGCCGAAGACCGGCATGTCGACATGGCCGAAGCGCTCGGTCTTCTCGTTGACCGTGCCCATCAGAACGTCGACCACATGGCCGGTGCCGAAGCGTTCGCCAGTGCGGTAGACGGCCGCCAGCGCCTTGATCGCCGCCTCCGTGCCGTCCCAGGTCTCGACCGGCTTCAGGCAGGTGTCGCAATGGCCACAACGACCGGGGTGGGCCTCGCCGAAATGCGCAAGGATCGCCTGGCGGCGACAGCCGGCCGTTTCGCAGATCGCGAGCAGCGCGTTGAGCTTGCCACGTTCGATCCGCTTGATGTCATCCGCCGCGCCGCCCTCGTCGATCATCCGGCGGCGCTGCAGAACGTCGGCCATGCCATAGGCCATCCAGACCTCCGACGGCTGGCCGTCACGGCCGGCGCGACCGGTCTCCTGATAATAGGCCTCGACCGATCCCGGCAGATCGAGATGGGCGACGTAGCGCACGTCCGGCTTGTCGATGCCCATGCCGAAGGCGACGGTCGCGACAAGGCAGAGGCTTTCTTCCTTGAGAAAAGCGTCCTGATGTTTGTCCCTGAGCGTACGGTCCATGCCGGCATGATAGGGCAAAGCGCGGATGCCCTGCGCATTCAGCCATTCGGCCGTATCATCGACCTTGGCGCGCGACAGGCAGTAGACGATGCCGGAGGCGCCTTTGAAACGCGAGAGAAAGCGCAGCAATTGCTGGCGCGGCTGGTCGCGCTCGACGATTTCATAGGCGATGTTCGGCCGGTCGAAGCTGGTGGTGAAGATCTCGGCTTGGTCGAGTGCCAGCCGCTCGACAATGTCGTCGCGGGTATGCGGGTCGGCGGTTGCCGTGAGCGCGATGCGCGGCACGCCGGGATAACGCTCGGCAAGCAGCCCGAGCGCGCGGTATTCGGGGCGGAAGTCGTGGCCCCATTGCGAAACGCAGTGCGCCTCGTCGATGGCAAAGAGCGCGATGCGGGCGTTGCCAAGGAGATCGGCGAAGCCATCGGTGACGGTCCGCTCCGGGGTCACGTAGAGAAGGTCGAGCGTGCCGTCGTGGATCTGCCGCCTGACGGCGATCGCTTCCTCGCGCGAAAGCGACGAGTTGAGGGCAGCCGCGTTGACGCCGAGCTGTTTCAACGCCTCCACCTGGTCGCGCATCAGCGCGATCAGCGGCGAGACGACGACGCCCAATCCGGGCCGGCAGAGTGCGGGGATCTGGAAGCAGAGCGACTTGCCGGCCCCGGTCGGAAAGAGCACGACCGCGTCGCCGCCAGCGGTCACATGTTCGACCACCGCCTGCTGCTTGCCGCGAAAGGCGGAATAGCCGTAGACGCGCTTCAGCACGTCGAGCGGCGCCCGGCCGGCTTCGTCGAAGAGCTGGCTGGCAGCGCTTCTTGAGGGCGTCGCCCTTTCGACGAACTCCATCACATCTCCTTCGGGAATCACCTTGGCCATCATCGCAAGAAGCGCAGGCAATGCCATAGCCCTTGCCGCAACTGAAGAGACAAGAGCGGTTTTCCCGAAAGTGCGCCGGCGCTTCCCGGGGGATTGCCCCCTTTGACAGCTTGACCTTGACAACGCATCGGTACTTTAGTGACGCGCAGAAATCGGGACGTGACTATGGCAAATATTCTGGCGGCGAGCGGCGGCGTCAAGCAGGTCATCTGCATCAATTGGGGTACGAAATACGGCGCACCGTTCATCAACCGGCTCTATGCCATGGTGGCGCGCAACATCACCCCGCCCTTCACCTTCACCTGCTTCACCGACAATCGTGAAGGCTTGCGCCCGGAGATTCTCTGCGAGGACTTGCCCCCGCTCGACATCGGCGAAATGCCCAAGAATACGCCCGGCATCTGGCAGAAGTCTCGGCTCTGGGGGCCGAAGCTCGGCAATCTCAAGGGCCCCGTCGTGTTCCTGGACCTCGACCTGGTGATCGTCGGTTCGCTCGACGGCTTCTTCGAGGAGGGAGAGCCTGACGACGTCATCCTCGCCCGCAACCAGACGACGCCGTTCGAACGCCTCGGCCAGACCTCGCTGTTTCGCTTTCCGGTCGGCAAGCTGGTGCCGCTGCAGGAAAAGTTCCGCGCCAACCCGCAAGGGATCGCCGACGAATACCGTTTCGAGCAGCGCTTCGTCACGCGCAACGCGCCGGGCGGAGCCAAACTCTTCCCGCGCCGCTGGGTGCTGCATTTCCGGCAGGACTGCCGCCGGCCGTTCCCGCTCAACTACTTCCTGGCGCCGCGCCTGCCCAAGGACGCGCGCGTCGTGCTCTTCCCGCGCAATATCCTGCCGCAGCATGCGATCGAGGGACGCTTCGGCAAGAAGGACAAGGTATCCACCCCGCTTGGCCACATTCTCGGGCTGTTTGCGCCCAACCGCTACGAGAAGAATCCTTTTACCTATCTCAGACACTACATTCGCCCGTCGCCGTGGGTGGCTGAGCATTGGCGCGAATAGTCGAGACGCCATCAAGAACAGGCCGGCCTTCGCCGTCTCGGCCGGAAGAAACGAGCAACTAGCGTGCCGCCGGCCCCTTCACGCGGCCGGAAAGCACGCCGAAGCCCTCGATGATCGCCTCCTGGTTTTCAAGCCGCGTCACCTCGTGCTGCACCTCCTGAAGCGTGCGCAAGAGCTGCGGCACCGCTTCGAGATCGCCTTCCTCGGTCGCATAGGCCAGTTCGCGTTCGAGTTCGCGCACCTGCCAGTGCAGCGCCTTCGAGCGCTGGTGCAGCGCCAGCGCCTGCAGATAGCCTTCGCGGGCATCCTCGGGCGCGGCGGCCGTCGTCGCAGTCCAGAGCCTGGCATAGCGGATCTGCTGGTCGATCGCGGCAATCAGCGCGCCGAAGCCCTCGGCCTGCAACTGTTCGAGCAGATCGTCCCGGTTCAGGCGCGGCCCCTGCGCGGCCGCGGCATTCAGCACCGCCGCCCAGCAGCGCTGCAACTCGCGATGATCGAACTCGATCGTCGAGATCTCGTCATACTCGTCGAACAGCAGTTGCGGGTGGTTGACGATGGTGAGCGCCAGCACGCTTTCGCGCAGAAGCGGGGCCACCTGCTGTCCGCTGACCAGCGTCGAGCGTGCCAGCCGATCGGAGATCGCGGTCGGGCCGCTTGCATTCGGCCCGCGTGGCTGACCGGCGCCGCGCGACCCGCCACCGCCCTGCCGGCCGCCCCGTTCGAAAGGACGCCGCTCGCCCCGCCCTGACCCTGACGATTGCAGGAAGGCGTTCAGCCGGTCGCGCATGTCCTGGCCGTAGTGGCGGCGCACGCTCTCGTCGGCGATGACCGACGTCACCTGCTTCAGCCGCGCTTCAAGCTCGGCACGCTTTTCCGGCGTGTCGAAGGCACCGCCCTGAACCTCGCGCAGCCAGACCATCTCGGCGAGCGAACGGGCATTGGCGAGCACCTTGTCGAAGGGCGCGCGCCCTTCCTGGCGCACGAGATCGTCCGGATCCTTGCCGTCGGGAAGCATGGCGAAGCGCACCGAGCGGCCGGGTTTCAGATGCGGCAGCGCCAGATCGACGCCGCGGTTGGCGGCGCGAATGCCCGCTCCATCGCCGTCGAAGCACAGCACCGGCTGCGATGTCATCTTCCACAAAAGGTCGAGCTGGTTTTCGGTGAGCGCCGTGCCGAGCGGCGCAACGGCATTCTCGACGCCCGCCTGATGCAGCGCGATCACGTCCATGTAGCCTTCGACGGCGATGATCGTTCCGGCCGCATCGTCCCCGCCGGCGTCGCGGGCGCCCCCTTGCGAAGCACGGCGGGCGCGGGCGAAATTGTAGAGCACGTTGCCCTTGTGGAAGAGCTCGGTCTCGTTCGAGTTCAGATATTTGGCCGGCGCATCCGGCGACATGGCGCGGCCGCCAAACGCGATGACCTTCTCGCGCGACGACAGGATCGGGAACATGATGCGGTCGCGGAAGCGGTCGTAGGAAAGCGGCAGGTCCGCCCCGTGCACGACGAGGCCGCAGGCCTCGATCTGTTCCTTGGCGACACCCTTGCCGGCGAGATGTTCCTTGAGCGCGTTGCGGCTGTCGGGCGCGTAGCCCAGGCGAAAGGTCTCGATCGTGCGCCCCGTCAGCCCGCGCTCGCGCAGATAGGCGCGCGCCTTGGCGCCATTGGCCGTCTGCAGCTGGTCCTCGAAAAACGCCGTCGCCAGCTCCATCACGTCGAGCAGGCTGGTGCGTTCCTTCTCGCGGCGCTCGGCCTGCGGATCGGGCTGAGGCATGGCAACGCCCGCCATGTCGGCGATCTGCTGTACGGCTTCCGGGAAGCTCAGGCCCTCGAGATCGGTGAGAAAACGGAAGTGGTCGCCGGAAACGCCGCAGCCGAAGCAATGGTAGCGGCCCTTGCGGTCCTCGCAGTGAAAGCTCGGCGACTTCTCGCCGTGAAAGGGGCAGCAGGCCCAGTAGTCGCCGCGCGAGACGTTGGTCTTGCGCCGGTCCCAGGCAACGCGTTTGGCAATCACGTCCGAAATCGGAACGCGATCGCGTATCTCGTCAAGGAAGGACTGTGAAAAGCGCATGGATACCTCTGGTCGATCCTCCATATAGGCGGCATGGCGGACAGACGCCACAGCCGTGATCCTGCGTGCACGCTATTCACAGGAGCGAAACGGGAAGCGCATCCTTAGCGTTCAATTTTCGGTTGAGTGTGAATATTTTCTAAAGACCAAAAGTAGCGCTTGACACCCCTTTGCCGAAAAGGATCAATTCGCCCTCTCGAATTGGATCACTTGCCATGGCCATTTCCGTCAAAGTGCTCGCTTCCAGTCCGGCCTTCTTTACCGCCGTGTTGAGCTACGCGCGCGGCATGGTGGAGATGTATGCGGCCAACCCGCGGCTCGCATCGATCTTCGCCTCGCAGCAGCGCTGGCTGATGGCCCAGTCCGGGCTTGCCCTCTATCACGACCGCGATCCGGACGACCCGTCGAGCGGTCTCTATAGCGGCCGTTTCATCAACTATGCCGTCATGCATGGGATAGCCAGCCGCAATACCGCAGCTTCCTTCGTGCAGGAAATGGTTGCCTACCGCTTTGCCAGCTACATCTCGGTGCAACCGGACAAGCGCAGCCGGCCGCTCGAACCCACGGAGGCAGCGCTCGACTATGTCTGGAAATGGATGCAATCCCATCTGGCCATACTCGACGCCTTCGATGGCCAGTCGCGGCTGGCGCGGCTGAGCGAGGAGCAAGACCAGTTCGGCCGGCTGCAGGCCGCCGTCGCCCACGCGCTTGTCGGCAACGATATGGTTCGTCGTCCGGGCCCGACCTTCGACCTCTTCACCTGGGTCAATTCCGGTGGCGTGGTGATGGACGATCTGTTCTCGCGCATCGGCGCCTTCGATCCCGAAGCGGAACGTTTCGCCATCGGGCCGGTTTCACCCGGAGACCTCAGCGAGCGCTTCATCATCTCCAAGACCCACCTCAAGCGGATCTTCGACAAGGCGGCCCTCCTGGGCAGCATGGAATGGGAGCGAACGCCCGGGCGTGGGGAGGTCTGGCTGTCGAAAGCCTTCATCCGCGAATACTGGGACTATCAGGCAGAGAAATTCGCGCTGATCGATCGCGCATTCCAAGCGACGTTCCAGGCGAAAAGCGAAGCGGCGACGCCCGTCCGATCCGAACGGGCGCCGGCGCTCACGTGAGCGGGGCTACTTGAGCAGTTCCTTCACCAGGCCCGAAGCCTTGGCGAAGTCCATCTGGCCGGGATAACGCTCCTTGAGCGCATTCATGCACTTGCCCATGTCGCGCAGGCCATGAGCACCGGTCTCGGCGATCACCGAGGCGCAGAGTTCCTTGACCTTTTCCTCCGAAAGCTGAGCCGGGAGGAACCGGTTGATGATGACGATTTCCTCGCGCTCCTGCGCGGCAAGTTCCGGCCGGCCGGCGTCGTCGTAGATACGGGCCGACTCCTCGCGCTGCTTGATCATCTTGGCGAGGATCTGCAGGATGTCTTCATCGCTGACCGGGTCCTTGCCCTGGCCGCGGTTGGCGATATCCCGGTCCTTGATCGCCGCCTGGATCAGCCGCACGGTCGAGGTACGCCGTGCGTCCTTGGCTTTGACGGCTTCCTTCAGTGCGTCAGCGAACAGGTCGCGCATGTCCATACTCCATGTCGAAACCGGCCCGCGGTGCTCTGCCCGGAACCGGTTCGAAACCATTAATGTTGTCGTCGTCTTAAACCAGTGTGACAGGCGCAATCAAACGGAATACGCAAGCAATTGAATTATAAGGAATTTTATTTCCAGACAATTCATGGGTGGCCGGTTGACCCGGCTAAGCGCTTTGGGTATTTTCCCGCACCTGCACAACATCGGCATGAGAGCACTTTTCCGCGGGGTTTCCGCGCGTCCATGCCTGAGCAAAGAAATGGCGATCGACCGCCGGGCTTTCAAGCCCCGCGCTCCGCGCCGCAACGGGATAGGAACGATGACCGCGACACCCGCATGGACCACTGAAAAACCAACCGCACTGCTCGTTCTGGCCGACGGCACCGTGATCGAGGGCAAGGGCATCGGCGCGACCGGCAAGGTGCAGGCGGAAGTCTGCTTCAACACCGCACTGACCGGCTACCAGGAAATCCTGACGGACCCCTCCTATCTCGGCCAGATCGTGACCTTCACCTTCCCGCATATCGGCAACATCGGCGCCAACGACGAGGACATCGAAGACCTGACGCCGGCAGCCCGCCGCGGCGCGGTCGGCGTCATCTTCAAGGCCGACATCACCGAGCCGTCGAACTACCGCGCCGCCAAGCATCTCGACGCCTGGCTGAAGGCGCGCGGCATCATCGGCCTTTGCGGCATTGATACGCGTGCACTTACCGCCTGGATCCGCGAAAACGGCATGCCGAACGCCGTCATCGCCCACGACCCCTCCGGCGTCTTCGACATCGACACGCTGAAGGCCGAAGCCAGGGCCTGGAGCGGACTTGAAGGCCTCGACCTCGCCAAGGTCGCAACCTCCGGCCAGTCGTCGCGCTGGGACGAGAAGCCCTGGGTTTGGAACGAAGGCTCCTCGACGCTCGGCGAAACCGATGCCGCCTACCACATCGTGGCGCTCGACTACGGCGTGAAGCGCAACATCCTGCGCCTCTTTGCCGGCCTCAACGCCCGCGTCACCGTCATGCCGGCCGCAACCAGCGCCGACGAAGTTCTGGCGCAGAAGCCGGACGGCATCTTCCTGTCGAACGGCCCGGGCGACCCGGCGGCAACCGGAAAATACGCCGTGCCTGTCATCCAGGATCTCTTGAAGACCGACATTCCGGTGTTCGGCATCTGCCTCGGCCACCAGATGCTGGCGCTGGCACTCGGCGGCAAGACCGAGAAGATGCACCAGGGTCACCACGGCGCCAACCACCCGGTCAAGGACCACACCACGGGCAAGGTCGAGATCGTCTCGATGAACCACGGCTTCGCGGTCGATTCGAAGTCGCTGCCGGAAGGCGTTGAAGAGACTCACATTTCGCTCTTCGACGGCACCAATTGCGGCCTGCGCGTCGCCGGCAAGCCGGTCTTCTCGGTCCAGCATCACCCGGAAGCCTCCCCCGGCCCGCAGGACAGCCACTACCTCTTCCGCCGCTTCATGAACCTCGTGCGCGAGAAGAAGGGCGAACCGGCACTCGCCGAGCGCTGAGAGCGCGACTGAAACACCTTCCGAAGGCCCGCCCCGAGCGGGCCTTTTCTTTGGGCGCATGGCACCGGCGGCACGTGCACTGGGATCGACGTCAGCGATCCGCCCCTTGTTCGGCGAGCCGCTCCGCGATGAAATCGACCACCGCCCTTACCGACGGGAGCTGGCCGCGCCGATGGGGCATCAGCAAGGTCGTCGTCACCACGCCCGCCTGCCAACCGGGAAGCACCCGCACCAGCGTCCCGTTCTCGATCTCGGCGCGACAGAGCTTGCGCGGAAAGGCCACGATCCCGAGGCCCGCAAGCGCCGCCTCGAGCAGCACCTGGGATTCGTCGGCTATAAAGCGCGGTGTGGGCCGCACGGAGACGATGGCACCTTCTTCGTTGCGCAGCGTCCAGCCTTCGCTCGTGAGCGACGCCAACAGGCCGTCGTGGCCCGCAAGATCTTCCGGACCGGAAGGCATGCCGTGCTCAGCAAGATAACCGGGTGCTGCGACCAATCCGATCGGCTCCGTCGCCACCCGTCGCTGCACCAGTGCGGAATCCGGCAAGGGCGCGAAATGATCCCGCACGGCAATGTCGAAGCCTTCCTGGATCAGATCGACGAAGCGGTCCGTCGCGTGCAGCACCACCCGCATCTTGGGATAGGCGAGCGCCAGTCGCGGCAGCAGCCCCGCAAGGGTCATCTGCGCCGTCGGCACCGAGGCGGTGATCCTGACCGTGCCGCTCGGTTCGGCGAGCCTGCCCATGACCACCGCCTCGGCCGCTTCCGCCTCGATCAGCATCGCCGCCGCATGCCGGTAGAAATCCTCGCCGACCTCGGTCACCGTGAAGCGCCGGGAGGTGCGGTTGATCAGTCGGACGCCGAGCGTCTTCTCAAGCTCGGCCACGCGCTTGCTGAGCGTCGATTTCGGCACATTGAGCACCCGTGCCGCCGGCGCAAAGCCCTTGTGGTCGACCACATGGGCGAAGATGATGAAGTCGTTGAGATTGCGCATGGCGGGTTCCGGTGGCTGCATGCATGGACGATCTATCGATATTTCACGGTTTTCCGCAGAGTCGTCCACGATTTTCGCAATCCGCGTCGAATAGGAAGGATCGCGCCTGGCGCCGCGACGTTGCGCGTGGTTGACCCTCGGCCACCCTTCGCGCATCCTTTCCTGCAACTGGAGGTGACGATGATTACAGGTCCACAGTGCCGCGCCGCCCGGGCGCTGATCGAAATTTCGCGCGAGATGCTTTCGAGCTTTTCAGGTGTCGACGAGGAGACGATCCTCAGGTTCGAACGCAAGTTGGAGACGCCCGGCGACGCCGTGATCCTGTCGCTGAAGCATGCGCTCGAAAATGCCGGAGCGGTGTTCCTGCCCGAAGGCGAGCGCGGCATCGGCGTGCGGCTGAAGTTCACGCGCTCCGAGGCGCGCCGTCTCTCGATCCTGGAAAGCGAGGGTGGCGTCGTTGGCGACGACGAGGTCCCCGGCGCCTGAGAATGGAATCTGATTTCAAGGCCTTAGCCGGCTGACTTGAATCAGGATGGCCAGCCGTTGAATCGCTTTGCGAACGAAAAAGCCCGCCGTTGCCGGCGGGCTTTTTCATTGAATGCCGTGCCTCAAGCTTACTTGCAGGCGGCGCAGAAGCGCTGGATGCGGCGGCAGGCTTCTTCGAGCTGGGCTTCCGAAGTCGCATAGGAAATGCGGAAGTTCGGACCGAGACCGAAGGCCGAACCGTGCACGACGGCAACGCCTTCGGATTCCAGCAGTTCCGAAACGAAGTCTTCGTCCGTCTCGATGACCTTGTCCGACGGCGCGGTCTTGCCGATCAGGCCGGCGCAGGACGGGTAGACGTAGAAGGCGCCTTCCGGCGTCGGGCACGAGATGCCCTTGGCCTGGTTCAGCATCGACACGACCAGATCGCGGCGGCCTTCGAAGATCTTCTTGTTGGCAGGGATAAAGTCCTGTGTGCCGTTCAGCGCCTCGACGGCCGCCCACTGGGCGATCGAGGTGGCGCCCGAAGTCTGCTGACCCTGGATCATGTCCATGGCCTTGATCAGCTGCAGCGGGCCGGCAGCGTAGCCGATACGCCAGCCGGTCATGGCATAGGCCTTGGAAACGCCGTTCATCGTCAGCGTGCGGTCATAAAGGCCGGGCTCGACTTCGACCGGAGTCGCGAACTTGAAGTCGCCATAGGTCAGGTGCTCGTACATGTCGTCGGTCAGAACCCAGACATGCGGATGCCTCATCAGCACGTCGGTCAGCGCCTTGAGTTCGGCATGGCTATAGGCAGCGCCGGACGGGTTGGACGGCGAGTTGAAGATGAACCACTTGGTCTTCGGCGTGATCGCCTTTTCCAGGTCCTCGGCCTTGAGCTTGAAGTTGTTTTCCTGCCTGGTCGAGACGGTGACCGGCGTGCCGCCGCACAGCGCTACCATTTCCGGATAGGAAACCCAGTAGGGCGCCGGGATGACGACTTCATCGCCCGCGTTCAGGGTCGCCATGAAGGCGTTGAAAAGAATCTGCTTTCCGCCGGTGCCGACGATCGTCTGGGCAGCCGTGTAGTCGAGGTTGTTTTCGCGCTTGAACTTCTTGGCGATCGCTTCGCGCAGTTCCGGAATGCCGGAGACCGGCGTGTACTTCGTCTCGCCGCGATTGATCGCGTCGATGGCGGCCTTCTTGATATTGTCGGGCGTATCGAAGTCCGGCTCCCCGGCGCCGAGACCGATGACATCGCGGCCCTTCGCTTTCAGCTCACGGGCTTTCTGCGAAACGGCGATGGTGGCGGAAGGCTTTACACGGGAAAGGGCATCGGCAAGGAAGGCCATGGGTGAAGGTCCTGATCGTTTCGAGACGAGGTGATCGCTACGGAACGTAAAAAAGCCAGGCTCCATAGCGGTTAGGTCTATGTCGAAAGACGCCCGGTCTTGCAAGCGCCAGAACGGCAAAAACGCCGGAAATGCGGGCAAAAAGCGTTACCATGACAAAGTTTCATGAGTGCGATCAGCATCCTCGATCATCCGGAAGAATTCCGATGAGGCTCTCGGGCGCGTGCAGCACCACGGAAACGCCACTGCCGCAGCCCCATAAATGGCCACGATTCATGTCAGCCAGAAACGGTTGTTGATCGCGATTTATTCAAAAAAATCAGCGCAATCGCGCAAATTCTCAAATGCCATAATTTAGCCACCACAACTGTCGCGGACCGCCGCAATTCCGTCCAGCAACAGCCGGTTTCCGGGCTTTTCCTTCGATCATCCGAACACATTCGCATTACGGGGGTTATGCAATGTTTCTCGACGACGAAATCGCTTCCACGAAGACACGGCAGAACGAAGCGCGCTGGGGCATGTACCTGGCGCTCGCGGCCCTGGCCGCCTGCATCCTGATGTTCATCGGTCTGATGACCCAGGCGAGTGCGCAAACGCCGGACGCCAAGCCGCAGCAGATGGCAGGCTATGTTCGCCCCAACGATATGGGCACCGGCGCCCTGCTCTTCCCTTCAAAAGAACCCGGCTATTTCGTCGAGGCGCCGCGGCTTGCGACCGACGTTCAGATCGACGTCAACGGCCCGATCATGCGCACCCGCGTCACCCAGCGCTTCGAGAACCCGAGCAAGGGCTGGGTCGAGGGCACCTATGTCTTCCCCCTGCCCGAGGATTCGGCCGTCGATACGCTGAGGATGCAGATCGGCGACCGCTTCATCGAGGGCCAGATCAAGCCGCGCCAGGCCGCCCGGGAAATCTACGAACAGGCGAAGGCCGAGGGCAAGAAGGCAGCGCTTCTCGAACAGCAGCGCCCGAACATCTTCACCAACCAGGTCGCCAATATCGGCCCGGGTGAAACGGTGGTCGTGCAGATCGAGTACCAAAGTGCTGTCCGCCAGTCGAACGGCCTTTATTCTCTCCGTTTCCCGATGGTCGTGGCGCCGCGCTACAATCCGCAGCCGATCGTCCAGACCGTCGACCTCGACAGCCGCACCGGCTATGCGGTCAGCGATCCGGTCCCGGATCGCGAGAAGATCGGAGCGCCGGTCCTCGATCCGAAGGCGAATGCGAAGATCAATCCGGTGACGCTCACCGTCAACCTCAAGGCCGGTTTCCCGCTCGGCGACGTGAAATCCGCCTATCACGCGGTCGATATCGCCAATCTCGACGATCTCAGCCGCCGTGTGACGCTGAAGGGCGATAGCGTGCCGGCCGACCGCGACTTCGAGCTCACCTGGAAGGCGATCGAGGGCAAGAGCCCCTATGCCGGCCTGTTCCGCGAAACGATCGGCGGCAAGACCTACCTGCTCTCCTTCGTCACGCCGCCGGCCGCCGCTGAAGCCAATGCAAAGCCAGTCAAACGCGAGGTCGTCTTCGTCATCGACAATTCCGGCTCCATGGCCGGCCCTTCGATGGAGCAGGCCAAGGAGAGCCTGGCGCTGGCGATCTCCAGGCTGAAGCTCGAGGACCGCTTCAACGTCATCCGCTTTGACGACACCATGTCGGTGCACTTCCCCGAGCTTGTCGAGGCGACGCCGGACAAGCGCGAGGACGCAATCGCCTATGTGCGCGGGCTGACGGCCGATGGCGGCACCGAGATGCTGCCGGCGCTGGAAGCAGCCCTTCGCACGCAAGGGCCGGTTCAGGCCGGCGCGCTTCGCCAGGTGGTCTTCCTGACCGACGGTGCCATCGGCAACGAGACGCAGCTTTTCGAGGAGATCCAGAAGAACCGCGGCGACGCCCGTGTCTTCACCGTCGGCATCGGCTCTACCCCGAACAGCCACTTCATGACCAAGGCGGCCGAATATGGCCGCGGCACCTTCACGCTGATCGGCTCGGAGAGCGAGGTCGCCGCACGCATGGGCGAGCTCTTCACCAAGCTCGAAAGCCCCGCGATGACCGACATCGCCGCAAGCTTCGAGGGGGCTTCCGCTGGCGACATCACGCCAAACCCGATGCCCGACCTTTATCGCGGCGAGCCCGTGGTGCTGACGGCCGAGCTCGATGGCACGCAGCCTCAGGGCAAGCTGCAGATCCTCGGCAAGGCCGGCGACCAGCCCTGGCGGGTGGAGATGGACATCGCCAAGGCCTCGGCCGGCCAGGGCATCGCCAAGCTCTGGGCGCGCCGCAAGATTGACGACCTCGAAGCGAGCGCCTCGACGATCGCCGACCCGGCGACCCTCGACAAGCGGATCGAGACGGTGGCACTTGCCCACCATCTCGTCTCCCGCGTGACCAGCCTCGTCGCCGTCGACGCGACGCCATCACGCCCCGCCAGCGAGAACCTGAGCGAAACGAAGCTGCCGCTCAATCTCCCTGCCGGCTGGGACTTCGGCAAGGTTTTTGGCGAGGAGCCGGCTGGCAATGCGCCGGGCAAGGTGGATGAGCGGGATGCCGCGCTCGAAAGCCGGACCAAGCTTGCGATGGTGACGGCCGACCGCATGCTCGCCGCACCGACGGCGCGGGCGGCAGGTCTGCTCGCGGAAGCCAACAACCAGGTCGCCCTGCCGCAGACGGCGACGGAAGCGGACAGGCAGATCCTGATCGGCCTGATGCTGCTCGCCTTCGCCCTGCTGGCCGGCACGACCTTCGTCTTCTGGCGCGCGCCGATCGCCGCCGTGGTCAATGCCGGAGTGCGCCGCCGTGGCCGCTGACAACGAAACGCCCGAACCACATCAGGGCTTTCTCGCCCGCCTCTCGGCGGCCGAGACGATCGTGCTCGCGATCATCGCCCTCATTGCCCTTGCCGGTCTGCTTTTGATCGGCAAGGGTTTCTACATGAAGGCGAAGGCCGAGGTCTCGCAGGTGCTGCTGAAACGCACCTTCGAGGCCCAACTGCACGGCAACCCGGATGGCAAGCCCTGGCCCTGGGCCGACTTCCAGACCGCCGCGGAGATCTCGGCGCCACGGATCAACCGCTCGGCGATCGTGCTCGAAGGTGCAAGCGGCGAAGCGCTCGCCTTCGGGCCCGCCTGGCTGACGACGACGCCGCTGCCCGGAAACGAGGGCACCTCCGTCATCGCCGCCCACCGCGACACGCACTTCCGCTGGCTGAAGGACGTCAACCCGGGCGACCTCCTGGTGCTGACCCGCAAGGACGGCCGCCGCTTCCTGTTCCGGGCCGGCGAAAGCCGCGTTGCCCGCTGGGACGAAAGCGGCATCAATGCGTCTGCCAGCGGCCACCACCTGGCGCTCGCCACCTGCTGGCCCTTCGATGCGATCGAGCAGGGTCCGATGCGCTACATCGTCGATGCCGAGCTCATCGGCGAACAGCGCCCGGTGCCGCTGACCACGGGCTCGATCTCGAAATAAACCGCTTTTGATCGGATGTGACTTGAACCGCTCCGTCGATCGCCCCAGCTTGGCTTCTGGACGAGTCGGCGTGGGAGAAACGGAATGCGGCAAGCGGGCGCTGGAACATCGGCACGGGCGGCAAATCGGTCAGGCACGGTCGCCATCCTGGCGATCTCCGTCGCTCTGGCAGCGTTTGCCCCTTCGGGCGCCGGGGCACAGGAAGTGCGCGAGTTTCCGAGCGAGCACGGCACCCTGCGCGTCGAGACGCTCGCGACCGGCCTTGAACACCCCTGGTCCGTCGAGGCCCTTCCCGATGGTAGCCTGATCGTCAGCGAGCGCCCGGGACGGATCCGGATCGTGCACGACGGCAAGGTCTCGAAGCCGCTGACCGGCGTGCCCAAGGTCGCAGAACGCGGCCAGGGGGGCCTGCTCGATATTGCCCTTGACCCGGGCTTTGCGGAAAACCGGACGCTCTTCCTGACGCTGGCAGCAAATGGCAATGGTGGCTTCGGTACGGCGCTCATGCGCGCGAAACTGACCGAAGACGGAACCGGTCTTGCCGACGTCAAGGAACTCTTCCGGATGAACAAGTTCACCGGCAAGGGTCAGCATTTCGGCTCGCGTATCGCGATCGCCCCCGACGGCAGCCTGTTCTTCGGCATCGGCGACCGCGGCGAAGGCGACCGGGCGCAGGACCCGCGCGATCATGCCGGCGCCATCCTGCACATCAATGCCGACGGCAGCATTCCCGGATCGAACCCCTATCACGGCGGCACCGGGGGTCTCGCGGAGGTGTGGTCGAAAGGCCACCGCAATCCGCAAGGGATCGCCTTCGATCCGAAGGACGGCACGCTTCTGACGGTCGAGCACGGCGCGCGCGGCGGCGACGAGATCAACAATCCGAAGGCCGGCCACAATTACGGCTGGCCCGTCATCACCTATGGCAAGGACTATTCCGGCGCCGAGATCGGCGAAGGGACGGCGAAAGAAGGCCTCGATCAGCCGCTCTTCTATTGGGATCCCTCGATCGCGCCCGGCGCGCTTGCCGTCTATCGCGGCAAGATGTTCCCCGAATGGGACGGCGACCTTCTGGTGGCGGCACTGAAGTACCAGTTGCTGGCCCGCCTCGAGCGTGACGACAGCGGCGCCATCGGGTCGGAGGAACGGCTGTTCGACGGCGAGTTCGGCCGCATTCGCGACGTGGTCGTGGCGCCCGACGGAGCCTTGCTGATGGTGACGGACGAGGAAGACGGCGCCGTGCTCAGGGTCTCCCGGGCGGCAACGCAGTAGCCGGCGCCCGTCACCACCTCACGAAAGACGATCTCGAACCTCGCGCCGGAACATGAATTTCAGGCCGGACCAGACGGCATCGACGGCGCAAACCTTCACGTCGACGAGCCCGAGCGGCAGGAAAATGTCGCGCAACACGTCCTCCGTCAGCGTCGTCATCCGCTTCGACGCCTTTTTCGGCCAGGAGACCCACAGCATGCCGTCGGGCTTCAGCCTTGCAGCCAGCATCGGCGCGCGCTGTTCCAAGGCCGATCGCTGCGTTTCGAACACATGCGCATAGTCAATGTTGCGCGCGGCCATCGTGCCGATCGCCGTTTCGAAGGTCCGAAAGCCAGCAAAGCCGCTGATCGCGTCGAGCCCGGACGGCACCCCGAGAAGCAGGGCATGCTGCCCGTCCTTCAGCCCCAGCTTGCGCCCAAGCGGCGTGCCGGAATACCCGGCGTCGCTCATGGCCGCCGCCCTTCAACCGGGCAAAGGAGCCAAGCCCCCTCGTGGGCGCCCTCTCCCGCTGCCGCATCGCCGACCGTTTCCATCGCGAACAACTCCGCCCGACCTTGGCGAGGATGAGCCTTGCCCGGCGAAAACGCAACTGCTAGACGCGCCTGTCCGAGGGGAGAACGACATGCCGCGCATTCAGGCCAATCTGCTGCTTTTGATTTCAGGCGCCATCTGGGGCGCCGGCTTCGTTGCGCAGTCGACGGCGATGGATGCGATCAGCCCGCTCTGGTTCATCGCGCTGCGTTTTGCGATCGCGACACTGGTCGCCATGCCCTTGGCCATCATCGAGACGAAACGTGCGGCCGAGCCGATCAAGCTGGCAACCGTCCGCAATTTCATCTTCATCGGCCTGGCGCTTTTTGCCGGCGCGGTCACGCAGCAATACGGCCTGCTCGACACCAGCGTCACCAATTCCGGCTTCCTGACCGGGCTCTATGTGGTCTTCGTTCCCGTGTTGACGGTGATCTTCCTGCGCCGCAGGCCGCACTGGGTGATCTGGCCGGGGGCGCTGATGGCGCTGTTCGGCATTTTCCTTTTGAGCGGCGGCACGCTCTCGACGCTGACGGGTGGCGATTACCTGACGGTGGTCTGCGCCCTGTTCTGGGCGGTGCAATTGCTGCTCATCGGCCTGTTCGCGCCGAGCAGTGGTCGGCCGATGCTGTTGTCGATGACGCAATTTGCCGTCTGCGCCGTGCTCGGCTTTGCCCTCGCCGTAACGACAGAGCCGCTGAGCTTCGCGGCGATTGAAGGCGCGCTCTTCGAGATCCTTTATGCCGGTATCTTCTCGAGCGGCCTTGCCTTCATTCTTCAGGTCGTCGGGCAGCGCTACACCACCGCGCCGCAGGCCGCGATCTTCCTGTCGAGCGAAGCGCTCTTTGCCGCCCTCTTCGGCGTTCTCCTGCTTGGCGAAGTCATCACCCCGATCGGTTATGCCGGCTGCGCCATCATCTTTGCCGCCATGCTGACCGTCGAGATCGTGCCGGAACTGACGAAGGGCCGTCGCGCCGCAGCCCCTGCCTGAGGGCTCCTCAAGAAACTATAGGCACCCCGCCGCCAAGACGCTGGACTGAGGCTTTACTTGCTGTTGTTCAGGCAACAGGCCCGTTGCTTCGCAACGAAGGCGTGGCTTTGCCCTGCGTTTTCGACCCGGCCCGATAGCTGTAGATTTTCTGCAAGAATTCCACGTAAGAAACCGCCGACGTGAGAAGCCTCAAACATATCAGGGAGTTGCCGAAAGCACGCGTCATAAGCGATTGGCCTGCTTTACGCGCCGCACACAGGAAATCGGTGAAAACCACTCAATTTTGCAGCAATTGTTTTCAAAAAGCTGTGATTTCAACAGCTTGCGATATATTTTGCGCAGCGCCCCGCAAAGCCGCAAATGACCGATTTTTGAGCAATGACAAGACGCAATACCAATCCCGAAAAGTTTTGCTTGCCAATTCAAAATAAACCCATCAATCTTACTTCCGTTCGGGCAATCTGCGAACACGGGAAGATCTTGAAATAAAAGCGGGCCGGAGACGCAAAAACTCCGGGCGGCCAGACCGATGGGAAGCATGGTGATGCGACCCTTCCTATGGCTGGCTGCGGTAACCAGGACCCTTTCCTCAAACGTCGAGAACTGCCTGCCAACGCCCAATCGGGCAAAACTGCAATGCTGCCCGTCCGTCAAACGGGTGGAGAGAAAAGGACCTGACGCATGGCCGAAACTGGCACTGTAAAATTCTTCAACACCGACAAGGGCTTTGGTTTCATCAAGCCTGACAACGGTGGTGCAGATATCTTCGTACACATTTCCGCAGTCCAGGCTTCCGGCCTGACCGGTCTGACGGAAAACCAGAAGGTAAGCTTCGACACCGAACCGGATCGCCGCGGCAAGGGCCCGAAGGCGGTCAACCTGCAGATCGCCGGCTAACGCCGCAATCTGCTGACAGATTCCAAGTTGAAGCCCGGCATACTTGCCGGGTTTTTTTGTTTTCGATCCGGCGGAGTTTGCCGGTCGCCTTGTTCAGGCTCCGTTCAGTTTGGCGCCGTTAACCTTCCTCTCATCATGAAGCCCGGATGGATCCGGTCCATGCGATAGGATTGAAGCCCATGAACAAGTTCATCAAAGCCGCCGTTCTCTCGATCGCCGCAGCCGCCATCGTCGTTCCGACGTTCGGCGTTGCCGAGGCGGGCGGCCGCCACCATCACAACAACGACGATGCATGGGCAGCAGGCGCAGCGGGTCTCGTTGCCGGCGCCCTGATCGGCGGCGCGATCGCCTCGCAGCCGCGCTACAACGGCGGTTACAACGAGCGGGTCTATATCGATCCGGAACCGGAATACGACTACTACGAACCGCGCCCGGTCTATCGCCCTCGCCCGGTCTACCAGGCACGCTCGGTTGTCGTCGACAGCTACGGCGGCGGCTACCGCTCGCTCGAGCCGTGGACGCCGTCCTGGTACCGTTACTGCTCGCAGCGTTACCGCTCGTTCAACCCGGACAGCGGCACCTTCCGTGGCTATGACGGCCGCAGCTACTTCTGCACCGCCGGCTGATCAGGTTCGGTGTAAGAATCGAAAAGCCCATGTCTTGATCGAGACATGGGCTTTTTTTTTATGTGCGGCATGCGGGGCTCAAAGCCCGCGCAGGTAGGGATTGGTGCGGCGCTCCTCGCCGATCTGGCCGCCCGGGCCGTGGCCGCAGATGAAGCCGACGCTGTCACCGAGCGGCAGGATCTTGTCGCGGATCGAATCGAGCAATTGCTGGTGATTGCCGCCCGGCAGGTCGGTGCGGCCGATCGAGCCGTGGAACAGCACGTCGCCGACATGGGCGAAATTCTGCGCCCGGTTGAAGTAGACCACGTGGCCGGGTGCGTGACCCGGGCAATGCAGGACCTCGAAGACGTGGTCGCCGAAGGAGACCGTGTCGCCTTCTTCGAGCCAGCGATCCGGGATGACGTTCTGAACCTTCATCGCCAGCCCGAAGCGCTCGGCCTGGCTTTCGAGCCTCTCGAGCAGCGGCAGGTCGTCCTTGTGCGGGCCGATGATTTCGAGCCCGAGCGCATCCTTCAGTTCCTTGGCGCCGCCGGCATGGTCGATATGGCCGTGGGTGATCCAGATCGCCTTCAGCGTGATGCCGTTTTCGCGAACCGTCTGCAGGATGAGATCGACATCGCCACCGGGATCGACGATCACGCCTTCCTTGGTTTCGCTGTCGAACAGCACGGTGCAGTTCTGCTCGAAATGGGTAACCGGGATGATGCCCGCCTGTAACATGCGCGTCTGCCTCTCTAGAGCATGTCGCGCAAAGGTGTGTGAGCGGTATTGCGATAACGACATGCGACAAATCAGGAACCTAAAGTGTCGGAAGCGAATCTGGAAGATCGCAACGCGCTTTGGGATCTCATCATCTTCCTATAGCGGCAATTGGCGTCCGTGACAGCGCCAATCAACGCAGCGAGGCGATCTGGGCGGTGGCGGGCTGAGGCGCCGGCCATTGCACGGTCGTCATCAGCAGCGCCGAAATGGCGACTTCCGCGGCAACGACGATCCTGACGACCGGCTTGAGGCTCAGAGCGGTGAAATTGTTCTGCTCGGGCTGGCTGTTCTGCATTTCCGTCCCCTCTCCCGTTGCCCTGTTCTCCTGGCGCGTCCCTGCGCGGCAACGGCTGGAGAATGTCACAGCGTCATATTTCGTGACGTTCCCGGGGGAACATCCACGCGCTTGCCGGCGTTTGGCCCTCGTCAATATAAGGAGAAACACGATGGTGAAGCTTACCCGCCCCCTGTTGCGAGCCGCTGCGGCCGCGGGTTTGGTGTTGGCGATCGGTACGCCGTCCGCCTTTGCAGCCATGACCGCGACCACGGTGACGGACCTCAACATCCGCACGGGTCCGGGCCCTCAATATCCAACGGTCGGCCTTGCGACCCGCGGTAGCACCGCGATCGTCGACGGCTGCATCGAAGGCAGCAAATGGTGCCGCATCGACGTCGGCGGCGTGCGCGGCTGGGTCTATGCCCAGTATCTGACGACAGATCTTGGCGGCTCGGCCGTCGTGGTTCAGGAGCGTCGCGCCGATCTGGCCATTCCGGCCGTTACCTACGAGGTGCAGCCCAATGATCCCGTCGTCGTCAGCAGTGGCGATGAATTGATCGGCCCGGTCGAACAGATCGACCCGATCGTGCCGCCGGACAACGTGCGGACCTACGTCACATCGAACCCCGGCGAGACCGTCTATCTCGACGGCGAGGTCGTGGTCGGCGCCGAACTGCCCCAGACCGTGGCCGTCCAGCGTGTCCCCGACTATTCCTATGACTATGTCAGCATCAACGGCCAGCCGGTTCTGGTCGAACCGGCAACGCGACGCATCGTTTACGTCTACCGTTGATCGCCAAGAACTTCCGGCGGCCTGAGTGGCCGCCGGAAGTGCATTGGACAAGGCGCGCGCTCCCTTACCGCGTCCACGAATCATTCGCCCTACAGGCACCGAGCGTCGGCGATCCAGCCGCCGGCAATAGCCTCTCGCCTCGCGCGATTGACGCTGTTTCGCCTAAAAATCAGCCAAATCAATAGACTATGGCGCAGGCACCCAGGCCGGCATTTCGCTCAAATTGACAATAAACCAGAATAGGCTTCAACCTATCGATGCCGGATCATCGGCTTTTAGTGGCCCGTCCACGACGAGCCACGACACGGAGGGATCAATGGAAGCATTAATGCCTATCATTACCCAATTGATCGCGGGGGCGGCCGGCGGCAACGCGGCCAGCGCAGTGTTGAAGCAGCAGGCATTCGGTGTCGTCGCACGCACCATCGTCGGCGCAATCGGAGGCCTCGGCGGCGGGTTCCTCATCCAGATGCTCGGCGGCGAAGCAGCCGCGACCGGACTTGCCATGCAAGCCATCGGCGGCCTCGTCGGCGGCGGCGTGCTGAGCGGCATCGTCGGGCAGTTCTTGGGGAAGACCGCCTAACTCTGCGATCATATCCGTAGCAAGACAAAAGGCGGCCCCTGGCCGCCTTTTCTGCATTCGAGACAGTTCCAAATGCCGTTACTCGGCGGCCGCGGCGACCGGGTAGACTTCCTTCATGTAGTCGTTCATCAGCGTTTCTGAGATCGTCGCCGGCGTGAAGCGGTAAGGCCCGATTTCGGAGACCGGCGTCACTTCGGCGGCGGACCCGGTCAGGAAGCACTCGCTGAACCCGGACAGTTCCTCCGGCATGATCGTCCGCTCGACCACTTCATAGCCGCGGCGCTTGGCAAGCTCGATCACCGTGCGGCGGGTAATGCCGTCGAGGAAGCAATCCGGCACCGGGGTGTGGATGACGCCGTCCTTGACGAAGAAGATGTTGGCGCCGGTCGCTTCCGCCACCCGGCCGCGATAGTCGAGCATCATCGCATCGGCATAGCCCTTGGCCTCGGCCGCATGCTTGGAGATGGTGCAGATCATGTAGAGGCCGGCGGCCTTCGACTTCGACGGCGCCGTCTGCGGATCCGGGCGGCGATATTCGGCAATGTCGAGCCGGATGCCCTTGAGCTTTTCCGCCGGGTTGAAGTAGCTGCCCCACTGCCAGATGGCGATGGCGACATTGATGCGGTTGTTCTGCGCCGAAACGCCCATGCTCTCGCTGCCGCGCCAGGCGATCGGCCGGACATAGGCCTCGGAGAAGCCCTGCCGCTTCAGGAGCTCGACGCTGGCGGCATCCAGTTCCTCCACCGAATGGGGGATCTTGAAGCCGAGGATCTCGGCGGACTGATGCAGGCGCTGGTTGTGTTCGGTCAGCTTGAAGATGCGGCCGCCATAGGCGCGCTCGCCTTCAAAGACCGCGCTGGCATAGTGCAAACCGTGGGTCAGCACGTGAATCTTGGCATCCTTCCACGCGACGAACTCGCCGTTGAACCAGATCTGTCCGTCCAACTGATCAAAAGGAACCGCTGCCATGGTGTCATCCTCCGGCGCATGCGCGCCATTCTTAGTTGATTATCGTCCTGCTTTCAGTCTATCGGCAAACTGATTGAGGGAAAATTCAATTTCGTGATTTTGGATTTGCGATCGGAACGGCACGGCATATCCTTTCCAGATGTTGCCAATGCCAAATGTCTCGCTTACCGAGCATGGACGCTATCGACACGGTAAAAATATGTCAATAAAGCTGACGTATTTTTCCGAATGTTTCGCAAGTTGCAATCAGGCTGAAAGGAAATGACCGCGTGGCCGGCCAATCCAAAGAGAACACCCGGTATCTGAGCGATGCCGCCACCGATGACGATACGATCGATTTCGAGATCATCGAGCTGCTCTTCTTCGCCTATCGCGACTTTACCTCCGACCCCGATGCGATCCTTGAAAAGAGCGGCTTCGGACGGGCGCACCACCGCGTCGTGCACTTTGTCGACCGGGAGCCCGGCATGACCGTCGCCGACCTGCTGGACACGCTGAAGATCACCAAGCAGAGCCTTGCCCGCGTGCTGAAGCAGTTGATCGATTCCGGCTATATCCGCCAGGAGACCGGTCCCGAGGACCGGCGCCAGCGCATGCTCTATACGACGGAAGAAGGCCAGGCGCTGGCGCGTGCGCTTGCCGAGCCACAGTCCCGCCGCATAGCGGATGCATTGGCAAGAACCGGTCCGGGTGCGCGCGAAACGGTCAAGTGCTTTCTCGCCGGTATGAAGAACAACGACTGAGACTGAGACCCGCCCTAGCGCGGACTTGGCCTGGAACTTGGGAAGCGTGGAATGACGACAAAAGCGACTGTCTCGGACGATGCGGCTCACCTTCTGGTCGTCGACGACGACCGGCGCATCCGCGATCTGCTCAACCGGTATCTGGTCGAACAGGGCTTTCGCGTGACGACCGCGTCCGACGCCGACGAAGCTCGCCGCAAACTCGTCGGCCTCGACTTCGACCTTCTGATCGTCGATGTGATGATGCCGGGCGAAAGCGGCATTTCGCTCACCCAGAGCCTCCGGCAGATCAAGACCGTGCCGATCCTGATGCTGACGGCGCTGGCGGAATCGAACTCGCGCATCGAGGGTCTCGAGGCCGGCGCCGACGACTATCTGTCCAAACCCTTCGACCCGCGCGAACTGGTGCTGCGCATCAACAACATCCTGCGCCGCAACCAGCCGGCCCAGGCTCCCAAGGTCGACCAGGTCATCTTCGGCCCCTATACCTTCTCGGTGGTGCGCAAGGAGCTTAGGCGCGGCGCCGACCACATCCGCCTGACGGACCGCGAGCAGGAGATCATGACGCTCTTCTCGCAGCGCGCCGGTGAAACGATCCCGCGCCACGAGCTGATCGGCGACGACGCCGAAGTCGGCGAGCGTACGATCGACGTGCAGATCAACCGCCTGCGCCGCAAGATCGAGGATGACCCCTCCAACCCCGTCTGGCTGCAGACGGTGCGCGGCATCGGCTACCGGCTGAGCGTGGACTGAAGTGGCAGCCCTTCCGATGAGCGCGGCAAACAATGGCAAGCTTTGACGGCATAGAGCAAGGAACGACAGGGGCGAGCGACAATGCCTGGAGGCGTTTCACCCGCTGGCTGCGCCGTCGCCTGCCCATGGGGCTTTACGCCCGCTCGCTGCTGATCGTCATCATCCCCATGGTGCTTCTGCAGTCGGTGGTCGCCTTCATCTTCATGGAGCGCCATTGGCAGCTGGTGACGCAGCGCCTGTCGGCGGCCGTGACCGGCGACATCGCGGCGATCGTCGATCTCATCGACACCTTCCCCGAGGATCGCAACATTGCGGAGATCATCCGCATCGCCCGCGAGCAGCTCGATCTCAGCATTTCCGTGGACCCGCCCGGCGAATTGCCGCCGCCGCGCCCCAGCCCCTTCTTCGAAATCCTCGACCAGATCCTCGGCGAGGAAATCTCCAACCAGCTCCGCCGCCCCTTCTGGATCGACACGGTCGGCAATTCCAAGCTCGTCGAGATCCGCATCAAGCTCGACGATGGCCGCATCCTGCGCGTCTACGCCCGCCGCAACCAGGCCTATGCATCGAACACCCACATCTTCCTCGTCTGGATGGTCGCCGCCTCGCTGGTGCTCCTGACCATCGCGATCCTGTTCCTACGCGGCCAGATCCGGCCGATCCTGGCGCTGACGAAGGCGGCGGAGAGCTTCGGCAAGGGCCAGAAGATCGACGACTTCGCGCCGCGCGGCGCCGACGAGATCCGTCGCGCCGGCCTCGCCTTCATCCTGATGCGCGAGCGCATCGAGCGGCAGATCGAGCAGCGCACCGCGATGCTGACCGGCGTCAGCCACGACCTTAGAACCATCCTCACCCGCTTCAAGCTGCAGCTGGCGCTTGCCGGCAACAATCCCGACCTCGACGGCCTCAACCAGGATGTCGAGGACATGCAGAACATGCTGGAGGGCTATCTGGCCTTCGCCCGCAGCGAGGCGGAGGAAGATGTCGGCCAGCTCAAGCTCAGCGATCTGATGACCCGGCTTGCGGCGGAAGCCGAGCTGCTCGGCAAGACGCTCACCACCTCCGTCGAGGGCGAGGACGAGGTTCGCGTGCGCCCGAACGCCTTCACCCGTCTCGTCGCCAACATCGCCTCCAACGCCTACCGCTACGCCAACACCGTCAAGATCGATGCACGCCACAGTGCCAAGTGGCTGACGATCACCGTCGACGATGATGGTCCAGGCATTCCCGAACGTTCGCGCGAGGACGTGTTCAAACCGTTCTTCCGCCTCGACGAGGCCCGCAATCTCGACAGCTCCGGCACCGGCCTTGGGCTGGCGATCGCCCGCGACATTGCCCGCAGCCACGGCGGCAACGTCACGCTCGGCGACAGTCCGCTCGGGGGCCTGAGGGCAACCGTGCGCGTACCGGCTTGACCTTCCCACCCGGGCGGGACACTGCTGTCGGCGATCGAGGCTGAGGGGAAGCGGGCAATGGCAGACGCCATCAATTGGGGCGATTGGGAACGACGGGTCGCCGAACTCTGGGCAGCCTTCGACACTGTCGACGTGGACGCTTTCCTAGCACGTATCGATGCCCTTGCCGCCGAACTGCCGGCGGGACACGCCATCGGACTGTTCGAAAGAGCCTCGGCGCAGGATTCGACGGGCAATGAAGCAAAAGCCGAACGGCTCTACCGGCAGGCGCTGGAAAACGGCCTTCAGGGAATTCGCCGGCGGCGCGCCACCATCCAGCTCGCGAGCACGCTGCGCAATCTTGGCCGCGCCGATGAAGGCGTCGCGCTTCTGAACGCCGAGCTGACCCAGCCGGCGGACGAACTCGACGATGCGGTCGTCGCCTTCCTGGCGCTCTGCCTCGTCGATACCGGGCAGGCAAAACAGGCGGCGGCACTCGCGCTCGGCAGCCTGTCGCGGCACCTTCCCCGCTACAACCGCTCGCTCAAACGCTACGCCGAAGCAGTGCGCACCGACGCCTGATTTCTAGCGCTTGTAGATCGAGATCAGGCCGCGCCGTTCGTTGAAACGGTGCCAGGCATCGATGCGGCGCGGATGGCGTGCGCGCATGACGTCGAGCGGCGCCAGCAGCCGCCCGTCGCGGCCAAGGGCTGCATCGAGGATCTCGATGATGCGACGGTTCGGCCAGGGCTTGCGCGTGATCGTCAGCAGCGCCCGGAAGGCCTCGTCCTCCCGCCCTGCCCCAAGCTGATGGGCGATCAGCCCATAGGCAAAGGCAGTCGAGCGGCTGACGCCGGCATGGCAATGCACGAGAATGCGGCTCTCCACGTCCTCCGCCGAGGGGCGCATGGCCTCGAACACCTCGAGCACCAGATCCGGGAAATGCTGCGTGGCGTTCGGATTTTCCTGGTCGCGCATGCGCACGACCCGGTGGCTCGCGTCGGCAATGACGGGCACATCGGCATCCGGCAGTTCCGGATCGAGCAGTGAGAGCACGTGGCTTGCGCGCCAGTCGCGCGCGGCATCGGCAGCGCGCCACAGGCAGGACACCTTGACGCGTTCGGGGATCGCTTCGATTGCAATGGTCATGGGATCACATCAGCTTCTTGCCGTTGGGGACCGGCCGTTCGGTGGCAGCCAGCACGATCGCGCCGGCCTCGTCTGCAAAGCCCAGGGTCAGCACTTCCGAGCGCACAGGCCCGATCTGACGCGGCGGAAAATTGACCACGCCCAGCACCTGCCGCCCGACGAGATCCTCCGGACGATAATGCACCGTGATTTGGGCTGATGACTTTTTTATGCCGATTTCCGGACCGAAATCGATTTTCAGCTTGAAGGCCGGCTTGCGGGCTTCGGGGAAAGGCTCGGCTTCGACGATGGTGCCGACGCGGATATCCACGCGCTCGAAATCAGCAAATTCAATCGTTTCCGCCATCACAAATCCCTTTGCATGAAAAATTCTCCGCCGCCGGATTAAAGCATCGGAGGAGATTCCGGAAGCGCGCCGACTTCGGCAGGCTCCCCGCGAAATCTGGCCTCCTCCCATGAGCGGCGCGCGAACTGCTCGGCAAGAAAATCGACGAAGACCCGCACCCGCGGTGGCAGGAAGCGCCGGTGCGGGTAGACGACCGTGATCGGTTCCGCCTCGGCATAGTTGCAATTGGTCAGAAGCGGCACCAGCCAGCCCGCCCTGATGTCTTCTCCGACCAGAATCTCCGAGAGCCGCACGATCCCGATGCCCGCAAGCGCAAGCCGCCTGAGCGCTTCGGTGCTGTTGGCCTCGACGGAGCCCCGGACACGGATCGCGCGCCGGCCATCGCCATCCTGGAACTCCCAGACATTGAGGCGGCCGCGCGCGGTTATGGCGAGGCAGACGTGCCGCTGCAGGTCGTCGGGCGTCTTCGGAACGCCGTGCCGTTCAAGATATCCCGGCGCCGCACAGATGACGCGGCGGTTCGATGCCAGGCGCCTCGTCACCAGCGTGCTGTCGCTTGGCGCCGCGACCCGTATCGCAACGTCGGCGTCACCGCTCATGAGATCGACGACCGCGTCGCTGAAATCGAGCTCCAGATCGATCGTGGGGTAGCGCGCTATGAAGTCGGGCAGCATCGGCACGATCAGGCGATGACCGAAGGCGCTGGGCAGGCTCACCCGCAGCCGCCCGCGCGGCACCGCCCCCGGTTGGATGGCGATTTCCGCATCCTCGATGTCCCCGAGGATGCGGCGGGTCGATTCCGCATAGGCGCTGCCTTCGCTCGTCAGGCTGATGCTGCGCGTCGAGCGCTGCAGCAGCCGCACGCCGAGGCGCGCCTCCAGCCGGCCGACGATCTTGCTGACCGCCGACGGCGTCATGCGCAGCCGCCGCGCCGCCGCCGAGAAATCGCCCTCCTCGACGACGGCGAGAAACACCGCCATGGCTTCCTGTCGATCCATCTCATCTATTCCATGTCGTCACAGATGAACCGAAATTATCATGGATTATCGCGGTCGGCGATGGGTTGTAGCCTGAGCCGGAACTCAGATGGCAAAGCTGAAGGGTGACGGAAATGGACGATCAGCGGATCAATGTGCCGATGAGCTACCAGCTGCATTCCTGGGCGCGGCGTCAGCGCAGCGCCGCGATCGGCAAGACATGCCGCCGGACAGCAAGGGCGATCTGGAGGTTTCTGCTCGGCCGGCAAGCGCGCCGCCAACAGAGTACACGCGCTGCCGTCGCTTCCACGCGCACGCCATAGCCGCCGGCACCATCACGGCACCGGTGGCCCTGCGGGCTCAGCCCGCCAGTTCTTCCGCCCGCTTGCGCGCCGCGGCGATCGCCTTGTCGAACAGCGGCTGCATGCCGTCGTCGGCCATGAGCACGGACAGGGCGGCAGCGGTGGTGCCGCCGGGCGAAGTCACGTTCTGGCGCAGGCGCGCCGCTTCGTCGGGGGACTGGTGCAACAGTTCGCCAGCTCCTGCGACGGTTTCGCGCGCGAGCCGCATGGCAAGGTCCGCCTCAAGGCCGGCCTTGCGGCCCGCCTCGGCCATGCACTCGACGAGGTAGAAGACATAGGCCGGCCCGCTGCCGGAAACGGCGGTGACGGCATCGATCTCGGCTTCGGTCCTGACCCATTCGACCGGACCGCTGACCTTCAGGAGATCGTGAACCTGGGCGCGCTGCTGATCACTGACGCGGGCATTGGCAAAGGCGCCGGTGACGCCGCGGCCGATCATCGCCGGCGTGTTCGGCATGGCGCGCACGGTCGCCGCGGCACCCAGATGGGTTTCGATAAAGGCAAGCGTCTTGCCGGCTGCGACCGAAACGATGACGGTGTCAGTACCGACGAGCGACTTCAGCGGCGGCAAGACCGCCTCCATCACCTGCGGCTTGACCGCGAGGAAGATCGCGCCCGCCTGGACACCCGCCGGCGCCGAGGTCGCATGCGTGACGCCGTTGTCGGCAATGAGCTGTGCCATGGCCGGCGGCGGACCGGGATCGACGACGAGAACGTCGGCGCCCTTCACACCGCTCTTCAGCCAGCCGGAAAGCATGGCGCCGCCCATATTGCCGGCGCCGACGAGCACGATGGGCCCGGAAGCGGCATTGGTCATGATCAGGCTTCTCCAACCGTTTCGAACAGGACCGCATCGACGGCGCGCTGCGCGTCCATGCCGGACCAGACGACGAATTGAAACGCCTGATAATAGGATTCGCAAGCGTCGAGTGCGCTTGAAAGCAGCACTTCGACCTGCTGATTCGTGGGCTCGGCGCCGCCGGCAAGCAGCAGCGACTGGCGGAAGATCACCACTTCCTCCTGGCGCCACAGATCGAAGTGACCCATGAGCACCTGCCCGTTGATATGGGAGAGCAGGCGGATGACTTCGTTGACCCGGCTTTCCGGCACCTTGATGTCGAAGGCACAGGCAAGGTGCAACGCCTCGAATTCCTCCATCCAGGAGAAGGAAACGTGGTAGTCCGCCCACTTGCCTTCGACCGTCATGGCGATTTCGTCTTCGCCGGATCGTTCGAACGACCAGTCGTTATTGGCAGCCACGAACTCGATCATATCGACCGGGTTGGATTGGCGCTCGACTTCCATTTCCAAAAGGCTCATGCATCACCCTGTATAGGTGTGGCATGGGCAAGCGTCATCACGTTCACACGACGCAACGCTGCAAACCCAACACCGATTACAAACACACTATGATTGCTGAACTCACATCCATCCTGGCTGACTTACCCTGCCCGGAGCTTACGTGGTTCGTTTCGAATCATCATTTAAAATCAGTGTATAATGGCGGAGTCAGGCTGCCAGCCCCTCGGCCCAAAAATAGCCGTGAACAATCGCGCCCACGTTGTCATGTGAATGAAGCGGTTGAGCTTAACTGACTCTGCCATAAGGGTTTTTTGGCAGTGTCCACAGGTGGAAAACTTTTCAGCTTTTATTAACCACCCATCGCGCCGTTTCAGACGCATGCTGTCTGACGACAGCAAAACGCCCGCAGAAGAGGTCCGCGGGCGAAGTAAAAACGCTGAAATGCCGTTATTTCAAGGGAATCGCGTTACTTGCCCTCGTCAACGAGACGCGCTTCAAGAGCCTCAATACGGGCGAGAAGCGCATCGTTTTCCTCGCGCGCCTTGATGGCCATTTCCTTGACCATTTCGAACTCTTCGCGCTTGACCACGTCGAGCGAATTCAGCGCCCGCTCCGCCTGCGCCCGGAAGGCCGTTTCAACCTCGCGGCGCACGCCTTGAGCGGCGCCTGCGGCATCGGTCATCAGCTTGGCAAAGTCATCCAGCATGCGGTTGGTGCCTGTGCTCATCGTCGCGATCTCCATTTCAGCCATCGCCTCCATAAAGAGCGATGCGGTCCATGGGTTTCAGGTAGGGTCACCGGCGGCCCGATGCAAGAAAAATCACGCGCGCCATCACGGCTCCCTTCACGACCCTGTGTGCTGGCCGCGCATCGCCGCCCTTGACCGGGGTGAAATCGCTCGCCATGTTCCGCCGAAACAACCGGCCCGGCACGAGAAGAATAAATTGGAAACCCTAGCGACCCGCCTCGCCATCCTCCCCTTCCCCGAAATCGATCCCGTCATCGTCCAGATCGGGCCCCTTGCCATCCACTGGTATGGGCTCGCCTATGTCGCCGGTATTCTGCTGGGCTGGTTCTATGCGCGGCGTCTGGCCATGAATGCGCCGCTCTGGCGCGACGACAAGCCGGCGATCACGCTGCAGCAACTCGACGACTTCCTGCTGTGGGCGGCGGGCGGCATCGTGCTCGGCGGCCGCATCGGCTACATCCTTTTTTATGATCTCGGCTCCGTGCTTGCCAACCCGATCCGCGCGCTCGAGATCTGGAACGGCGGCATGTCGTTCCATGGTGGCTTCCTCGGCACCACGCTCGCGATGATCCTGTTTGCGCGAAAGAACAAGATCGCGCTCTGGAGCCTGTTCGATGTCGTCGCCGCCGTCGTGCCGATCGGCCTGTTCTTCGGTCGTATCGCCAACTTCATCAACGGCGAACTCTGGGGACGGCTGTCGTCGATGCCCTGGGCCATCGTCTTCCCGACCGGCGGTCCCTTTGCCCGCCACCCGAGCCAGCTTTATGAAGCTGCACTCGAAGGCCTCGTGCTCCTGGCCGTGCTGGCGTGGTTCATCTACCGTCACCACGCGCTCAAGTCGCCGGGCCTTGTCACCGGCATCTTCGTGCTTGGTTATGCCATGAGCCGCATTTTCGTCGAATTCTTCCGCGAACCGGACGCGCAGATCGGCTATCTTGCCGGTGGCTGGCTGACCATGGGCATGCTTCTGTCGCTGCCGATGGCGCTCGCCGGCCTCTGGGCGATTGCCCGGGCGCGGCGCGCAGCCGCCTGAGAGCGGAAAAGGCAAGGGTGCGCGGCTTTGTGAGCCGCGCCTCGGCGAATGGACGAAGGCATGACGACACCACTTGCGGACAAGATCAAGGCGCTGATCAAGGCCCACGGCCCGATCAGCGTCACCGATTATTTCTCGCTTTGCCTGGCGGATCCGGAGCACGGCTACTACCGGGTGCACGAACCCTTCGGCAAGGAGGGCGACTTCACCACGGCGCCGGAAATCAGCCAACTCTTCGGCGAGATGATCGGCATCTTCCTTGTCCATGCCTGGCAGCAGCACGGCGAACCGGGAAGCGCCGTGATCGCCGAGATCGGCCCCGGCCGCGGCACGATGATGGCCGACATGCTGCGCGTCGTGCGCCGGCTTGCGCCCGATCTCTATGCTTCCGCCAGCGTGCACCTTGTCGAAACCAGCGAGCGCCTGCGCAAGGTCCAGTCCGAAACGCTCGCCGCCCACGGGCACAAGGTGGAATGGCACACAAGCTTCGAGACCTTGCCCGAAGGCTTCCTGCTGCTTGCTGCCAACGAGCTGTTCGACGCCATTCCGATCCGGCAATTCGTGCGCACCGCGCAAGGGTTCCGCGAGCGCATGGTCGGCCTTGATGCTGACGACGAACTGACCTTTGCTGCCGGCGTTGCCGGCATCGATCCGGACCTTCTGCCGACGCCGACCCAGGGCATCGCCGAAGGCACGATCTTCGAGATTGCGCCGGCCCGCGACGCCGTCATGTCGGCCCTTTGCGAACGGCTGAAGATCAGCGGCGGCACCGCCGTCATCATCGACTACGGACATCTCGCCACCGGCTACGGCGACACGCTGCAGGCGATCCGCGACCACGAATACGATCCGCCGCTTTCCAGCCCCGGCCGGGCCGATCTCACCAGCCATGTCGACTTCGAGCAGCTTGCCCGCCGCGCCAAGACGGAGGACGTGCAGATCAACGGCCTTGCCCACCAGGGCGATTTCCTCGTCGGTCTCGGCCTTCTGGAACGGGCAGCCGCACTCGGCCGCGACAAGGATGCGCTGACGCAGGAAACGATCCGCCAGGACGTCGAAAGGCTCGCCGGTGCCGGGGCCGGAAAGATGGGCGAACTCTTCAAGGTTCTTGCCGTCAGCAGCCCGCCGGTGCCGCTCTCCCCCTTCCGCAAACCGAAGCCCTGATCCTGACCCGGACGGCACCCCTGCCGTTCGGCAATTGACAGCCCTGCCGTCGCGGGTCAACATCGCGCCGGCAAATCAAGAGCCAGTCGCCGGGCCGGAGCGCGCCCCCAAACCCATTGATTTTCCTGATAAAGCAAAGGCGAATACACCAATGCAGCATGACGCCGCGCTCTCTCCCGTGCAAAGCTCGCTTTTCAGCGAGAAGGCCGGGCCGGCAATCGCCCATGGTTATTTCACCCGAAAGGGCGGCGTCTCCGAAGGGCTCTATCGCGGCCTCAATGTCGGGCTTGGCTCCAAGGACGAGCGTGCCCATGTCAACGAGAACCGCGCCCGCGTTGCCCGCTGGTTCGGCGCGGCGCCAGAGCGGCTGGCGACGGTGCACCAGATCCATTCCCCCGATGCCGTCGTGGTCGACGAAAGCTATGACGGCAGCCGTCCCGAGGCCGATGCGCTGGTGACGGCAACATCGGGCATCGTGCTCGGCGTGCTCTCGGCCGATTGCGGCCCCATCCTCTTTGCCGATGCCGAGGCCAACGTCATTGGCGCGGCGCATGCCGGCTGGAAGGGCGCGCTTGGCGGCGTGCTCGAAAGCACCATCGACAAGATGGTTTCGCTTGGCGCCCGGCGCGAGCGCATCGTTGCCTGCCTCGGCCCGTCGATCAGCCGTCGGAACTATGAGGTCGGCTCCGAGTTCGTAGAACGCTTCGTCGCGGCGAACGAAAGCTACGCCTCGTTCTTCCGGCCTTCGGAGCGCGACGGCCATGCCATGTTCGACCTGCCGGGGCTGACGATCAAACGGCTGGTCGAAGCGGGCGTTACCGCCGAGAATCTCGACATCTGCACCTATGCCGACGAGGAGCGCTTCTTCTCCTATCGGCGCACGACCCACAGGCAGGAACCGGACTACGGCCGACAGATTTCCGCCATTTGCATACGAGGGACCTGACATGGCGCTTCATTTTGCCCAGGAAGAATATGCAAGCCGTCTCGAGCGGCTGACGGAGAAGATGCGCGAAGAGAAACTGGACGCGGTGCTGCTCTTTGCCCAGGAGAGCATGTACTGGCTGACCGGTTACGACACCTTCGGCTACTGCTTCTTCCAGACGCTGGTCGTCAAGAAGGACGGTTCGATGGTCCTTCTGACGCGCTCGGCCGACCTGCGCCAGGCGCGCCACACATCCAACATCGAGCGCATCGAGATCTGGGTCGACCGGGCCAATGCCGACCCGACCATGGATCTGAAGAACCTCTTGAGCGAACTCGACCTGCTCGGCTGCCGCATCGGCATCGAGTACGACACCCACGGCATGACCGGCCGCGCCGCGCGGTTGATCGACCGGCAGCTACAGACCTTTGGCGAGCTGATCGACGCCTCGCACCTCGTCGGCCGCCTGCGCCTGATCAAGAGCGACGCCGAAATCGCCCATGTCGAAAAGGCCGCGAGCCTTGCCGACGATGCGCTCGATGCCGCGCTGCCGCTCATTCGTCCCGGCGGAAACGAGGCCGACGTTCTGGCGGCCATGCAGGGCACGATCCTTGCCGGCGGCGGCGATTATCCGGCCAATGAGTTCATCATCGGCTCCGGCGCCGACGCGCTGCTCTGCCGCTACAAGTCCGGCCGCCGCCTGCTCGACAGCCAGGACCAGCTCACGCTGGAATGGGCCGGCGTCAGCGCTCACTATCATGCGGCGATGATGCGCACCGTCGTCATCGGCGAGCCGACCAACCGCCATCGCGAACTCTACAGCGCCTGCCGCGAAACGATCCAGGCGATCGAGATGGTGCTTCGCCCCGGCAACACATTCGGCACCGTCTTTGATGTTCATGCCAGGATCATGGACGAGCGCGGCCTTGCCCGGCACCGTCTGAACGCCTGCGGCTACTCGCTCGGCGCCCGCTTCTCGCCCTCCTGGATGGAGCAGCAGATGTTCCACCTCGGCAATCCCCAGGAGATCGAGCCGAACATGTCGCTGTTCGTGCACATGATCATCATGGATTCCGACAGCGGGACCGCCATGACGCTCGGCCAGACCTACCTGACGACAACCGACACGCCGCGCGCGCTGTCGCGCTATGGGCTCGACTTCATTTCTGCTTAGGGAAATCCGCCTAGACTTGTTTTCGTACGGGCAGACGACAGGAGACGTTTCAGGAAACTGCCGCGAAGAAAACGGACGGTTTGAACATGCGAAAGCTCACCACGCCCATCGTAGCCCTTGGCTTCGCCATTGCGCTCGCCGGCTGCAACAGCACCGAGATGCTGACGCCACAGGTTGACGTCGGCGCGGGAACCTTCCGCTCGCCGCCGGTGACGCAATCCGACCTCGACGCCATGTCGGCGCAGACCGTTCCGGTGAGCCGCGAACCCGTCAACCAGGCCACGGCCTACTCTCCTGAACCCGCCGCTTCAAATACGCCGATGGCCTATGCCACCGGCGACGCGACCTATACGGATCCGGCTGGCACCTTCGAGGGACAGGCAAGCCGGCTTGCCGCCGGTTCCGAGCCCGTCCAGAACACGATTGAGAACCGGCAAGCGCCGGTGGAACAGGCGCCAGTACAGCACACGCCCGTTCAGCAGACAGCGGCCGCGGCCGAAGAAATCCAGAGCCAGCCAAACGTCGCCGCTTTGCCGAAGGCAAGTGCTGCCGCGAGCGGCACGATCCGCTTCCTGCCGATCATCGGCGCGCCGGTCCAGGCCGTCACCCCGCTCTCCAAGCAGCTCGGTGCGGATGCCCGCGCCCGCGGGCTTACGATCAAGGGCTCGGCCGACGCCAGCAGCGAACACATTCTCAAAGGCTACTTCTCGGCGCTGAAGGACGGCGACAAGACGACCGTCGTCTATGTCTGGGACGTGCTCGACGGCAGCGGCAACCGCCTGCACCGCATCCAGGGACAGGACCAGGTTCCAGGCGGCGGCACGGATTTGTGGAGTGGCGTGCCGGCCACAACCATGCAGGGAATCGCGACCAAAACCATCGACGCCTATCTCGAATGGCGGCAATCTCAGGCCGGTTGACACAAAGTTTTTAGGATATTGGCCTTCGCGGCGCAGCATTCCCCTTGCATTCAAGTTCAGTCTCGCTAAAAAGCGGCCGATCAGCTCTGAACGGCGGCCATCCGCAAAGAATGACCGCGATTGGAATGGCTCTCGGAATCTGCGCGGAACACACCGCTGCCGGAAAAGTACCGGACGGTGACCGCGCCAGCTCAAGGCGGTCCGTCAATGAAGGTTTTCGCAGGTAATTCGAACCGGCTCCTGGCCGAAGCGATCTGCAACTATCTCAACCTGCCTCTCGGCAAAGCGACGGTACGCCGTTTCGCCGATCAGGAAATCTTCGTCGAGATCGGCGAGAATGTGCGCGGCGAGGATGTCTTCATCATCCAGTCGACCTCGTTTCCCACCAACGATCACCTGATGGAACTGCTCATCATGATCGACGCGGTGCGCCGCTCCTCCGCTCGCCGCATCACCGCCGTGCTTCCCTATTTCGGCTATGCCCGCCAGGACCGCAAACCCGGCCCGCGCACGCCGATCTCCGCCAAGCTGGTCTCCAACCTGATCACCGAAGCCGGTGCCGACCGCGTGCTGACGCTCGATCTTCATGCCGGCCAGATCCAGGGCTTCTTCGACATCCCGACCGACAACCTCTATGCGATCCCGATCCTGGCGCGTGACGTCAAGGAAAACTACGACCTCAAGAACGTCATGGTCGTTTCGCCCGACGTCGGCGGCGTGGTGCGCGCGCGTGCGCTTGCCAAGCGTCTCGACTGTCTGCTGGCGATCGTCGACAAGCGTCGCGACCGTCCGGGCGAATCCGAAGTCATGAACGTCATCGGCGACGTGAAGGGCAAGGACTGCCTGCTGATCGACGACATCGTCGATTCCGGCGGCACGCTCTGCAACGCGGCCGAAGCGCTTCTGAAGAACGGCGCGACCAGCGTCACCGCCTACATCACCCACGGCGTGCTCTCCGGCGGCGCGGTTGCCCGCGTTACCTCGTCGATGCTGAAGGAACTGGTCATCACCGACTCGATCCAGCCGACGACCGCCGTCCAGTCCGCCCACAACATCCGCGTCATCTCGACCGCGGGCCTGCTCGGCGAAGCCATCAGCCGCACGAGCCAGGAAGAGTCGGTTTCGAGCCTCTTCGACTGAGGCTGTGCCGATCCCAGAAATTCACGGAAACGCCGGTGCCAAAGCGCCGGCGTTTTTCGTTGCGGGGAACGGCTATTTTCCGAGCGCCTGCGCCAGCGGTTGGTCGGCGAGATTGTCGATGAACCAGTTGGGATAGACAGGCGCCGGCACGGTCTCGGCATCGAGCGCCGAGATCTCCGCCGCCGTCAGAGCGAGATCGGCCGCGCCGAGATTGTCCTGGAGCTGGTGCGGCTTAGAAGCGCCGAGCAGCACGCTGGTCACGGCCTTTTTCGAAAGCAGCCAGGCGATCGCCACCTGTGCCACGCTCGCACCATGTGCGTCGGCGATCGCACGCATACGCTCCACCAGCTTGAAGCCGTGCTCCTTGTCGAAGGGCAGGATGTCGAAGCCGGAATAGCGGTTGTCCGGATCGCCGAGATTGTCGCGGGTGTACTTGCCCGAGAGGAACCCCGAGGCGAGCGGGCTCCAGACCGAAAGCCCAAGCCCGTAGCGCTGCATCATCGGAACGACATCGCGCTCCACGTCGCGGCCGAGCAGCGAATAGTGCATCTGGCCATGGGTAAAGGGCGCCAGTCCGTTGGCCTTCTGGATTTCCAGCGCCGCCGCCACCTTCCAGGCCGACCAGTTGGAAAAGCCGATGTAGCGTACCTTGCCGGAACGTACGACCGCATCGAGCGCGACAAGCGTCTCCTCGAGCGGCGTATGCGGGTCTTCCTTATGCACGATGTAAGCGTCGATCCAATCGGTACCAAGGCGCTTCAGGCTCTCGTCGACCGACCAGAGAATGTGACGGCGCGACAGACCGGCCTGGTTGAGCGACGTGCCGGTGCGGAAACCGACCTTGGTGGCGATCACCATCTCGTCGCGGCGGGACTTGAGCGCCGCACCCAGGATCCGCTCCGATTGGCCGGAGGCATAGGCGTCGGCCGTGTCGAAGAAATTGATACCGGCATCGAGCGCCTGCCCGACAAGGGCGTCGGCAGCCTTTGCATCGGTCTTGTAGATGGCGCCGAGGCTGCGGTCGCCGGCGGTAAACGTCATCGCCCCGAAGGCGAGGCGCGAGACCACCAGACCGGTATTTCCAAGCGTCGTATACTGCATGTCGTTCTCCATCCTCTGAGAGACAGGTTGCGGTTGGAAAGACCATGCCAAGGTTGATTGCCATGAAAAACCATAGCTCTCTTGATAGGCTTGGAAGATTTGCTTCATAATCGCCCGATGGCGAACGATCCTTTCGACGGACTGAGAGAATTTCTGGCAGTGGCCGAGGCAAAGAGCTTCACTGCCGCGGCAGCGACGCTCGGCGTCACCCCGAACGCCGTCAGCCAGACGATCAAGGCGTTGGAAGCCCGCCTCGGCCTTCAGCTCTTCGTGCGCACCACCCGGCGCGTCGCATTGACCGAGGCAGGCCTCGCCTTCCTGAAGCGCGTGCGTCCCGCCGCCTCGGAGATAGCCGATGCCTATGAGCTGCTTGGCGATTTTCGTGACCGGCCCCTGGGCCATCTCCGGCTGACCGTGCCGCGCATGGCGATCCCGCTGGTCCTGACACCGCTGCTGCCACGCTTCCGAGAGGCCTATCCCGACGTGAAGGTGGAAATCTCGATCGACGACGCGGCCGTCGACATTACCGAACGCGGCTTCGACGCCGGCATCCGCATCGGCGAAGCGGTCGAGCGCGACATGATCGCGGTCCGGCTGACGCCCGACATCACCTGGGCGGTGATCGGCTCGCCCTCCTATTTCGCCAGGAATGGGCGGCCGCAAACGCCCGAGGACCTGACGCGCCACGAGGCGATCCGCTATCGCTATCCGGCATCCGGCACGATTTACCGCTGGGAGTTCGAGCGGGAGGGACGCGACTTCTCGGTCGACGTGCCCGGCGGGCTGACCGTCAACGACTTCCAGATGCTCATGGAGATGGCCGAGGCCGGCACCGGGCTCGCCTATGTGCCTGATCTCTCTGTGCGCGACGCAATATCGGCCGGTCGCCTCGAACGGGTGCTCGAGGTCTATCTGCCGAAGTCGCCGGGTCTGTTCATCTATTTTCCGGCGAAGGCCCAGACCCAGCCGAAGCTGCGGGCCTTTCTCGACATGGCGGCAAGAGTCATGCGGGAGCGGAAATAGCTCCGCGGCTCACCGTCCGCGGAAAACCACCGCACAGGCCTCGCCGCCGCCAAAGAGCCGCGATCGCGTCAGGAACCGTTTCTCCCGTCCGTTGTCGAGCGAGAACATGCCGCCCCTGCCCGGCACCACGTCGATGATCAGTTGCGTGTGTTTCCACACTTCGAACTGGCTGGCGCTGATATAGAAGGGCACGCCGCCGATCTCGCCGAGCTTCACGTCGTTGTCGCCGACGATGTAATCGTCGGCCGGATAGCACATGGGCGACGAGCCGTCGCAACAGCCGCCGGACTGGTGAAACAGGATATCCGGATGGTCGCGCCGGATTTCGGCGATGAAGCCGAGCGCCGCATCGGTTGCAACCACACGCGGCTCGTTGATCCCGGTCACTCCCGTCGTTTCGGCGGACATGGCAAACCTCCTTTCCCGATGGGCGTCGTCTGGCATTGGCCGGCTGAGGCGCGGGTGGAGAGCACGCCTCAGCCGTTGGTCGAGCGAGAGGAAAAGGAGGAGAATACCCGCCCTCCCGCTCCTGTTGCCTTCCCCGGGCGGCGGGGAAGGCAGATCCCGATCAGAAGAAGCCGAGCGCCTTCGGGCTGTAGCTCACCAGCATGTTCTTGGTCTGCTGGTAGTGGTCGAGCATCATCTTGTGCGTCTCGCGGCCGATGCCGGACTGCTTGTAGCCGCCGAAGGCCGCATGGGCCGGATAGGCGTGGTAGCAATTCGTCCACACGCGCCCGGCCTGGATCTCGCGGCCGAAGCGGTAGCAGCGATTGGCATCGCGGCTCCAGACCCCGGCGCCAAGGCCGTAAAGCGTGTCGTTGGCGATCTCCAACGCCTCGGCTTCCGTCTTGAAGGTGGTGACGGAGACGACAGGCCCGAAGATTTCCTCCTGGAAGATGCGCATCTTGTTGTGCCCGCGGAAGACGGTCGGCTTGACGTAGAAGCCTTCCGACAGCTCGCCTTCGAGCACGTTGCGGCCGCCACCGGTCAAGACTTCAGCGCCTTCCTGCTTGCCGATGTCGATATAGGAGAGGATCTTTTCAAGCTGTTCGCTCGACGCCTGCGCGCCGATCATCGTGGCGCTGTCGAGCGGATTGCCCTGGCGGATCGCCTCGACCCGCTTTACCGCCCGTTCCATGAAGCGGTCATAGATGCTTTCCTGCACCAGCGCGCGGCTTGGGCAGGTGCAGACCTCACCCTGGTTCAGCGCGAACATGGCAAAGCCTTCGAGCGCCTTGTCGAAATAGTCGTCGTCCTCAGCGAGCACGTCGGCAAAGAAGATGTTCGGCGACTTGCCGCCGAGCTCCAGCGTTACCGGAATGAGGTTCTGGCTGGCATATTGCATGATCAGCCGCCCGGTCGTCGTCTCGCCGGTAAAGGCGATCTTGGCGATGCGCGGGCTGGTGGCGAGCGGCTTGCCGGCCTCGAGACCAAAGCCATTGACGATGTTGAGAACACCGGCCGGCAGGAGATCGCCGATCAGATCCGCCCAGACGAGGATCGAGGCTGGGGTCTGTTCGGCCGGCTTCAGCACGACGCAATTGCCCGCGGCAAGTGCCGGCGCCAGCTTCCAGGCGGCCATCAGGATCGGGAAGTTCCAGGGGATGATCTGGCCGACGACGCCGAGCGGTTCATGGAAATGATAGGCGACCGTGTCGTGGTCGATCTCGCCGATCGAGCCTTCCTGTGCGCGGATGCAGGCCGCAAAGTAGCGGAAATGGTCGATGGCGAGCGGAATATCGGCGGCCATGGTCTCGCGGATCGGCTTGCCGTTGTCGAAGGTTTCCGCGCGAGCAAGCAGTTCGAGATTGTCCTCCATGCGGCCGGCGATCTTCATCAGGATGTTGGAGCGCTCGGCGGCCGACGTCCGGCCCCACTTCTCGCGAACGGCATGGGCGGCATCGAGCGCCAGCTCGATATCGGCGGCATCCGAGCGCGCCACCTGGCAAAGCACGCCGCCGGTCACCGGCGTGGTGTTGTCGAAGTAGCGGCCGGCCACCGGCTCGCGCCATTCGCCACCGATGAAGTTGCCGTATTTCTGCTTGAACGGGCTTTCGACGATCTTCTGATGCAGCATGGTCATTCCTCCCTGAAAACCAGCAACGGGGCTGTGAGGAGGAGCGTGGAGCGGATCGGTTGTCTTCGATAGTGAGGCGCGATCGCCCGCGACGCGATCTGTTTCAGAATTGAGACAGACGGGCGTGGGGCGTCGTGCTGCAATGCAGCAAGCGGGGGAACGGAGACGGTTGGAAGCTGCCCCTCATCCCCTGCCGGGACCTTCTCAAGCGGCGCTCGCTGAGGTCAACGGCTACCTGGCGGCGGCGACTCTTGCTCACCACCGAAGCCATGTCTTCAAAAACCCAAGGCCCCGGCACCCTGTGTGGTCGCGGCCCGTCACGTCCCCTCTCCCCGCCTGCCGGGAGAGGGTTAGGGTGAGGGGCAACTTCCGCGTTGACGGGTCAATTCACCTGGAGCCGCTTCATCTTGCGGTAGAGCGTGGCGCGGCTGATGCCGAGCAGTTCGGCGGCCATCGAGACGTTGCCGTTGGCACGCGACAGCACGCGGCGAAGGGCGGCGCGTTCCGCATCGGGAAGCTCGGCGGCGTCACCCGAGGTATCCTCCCGCAGCAGATCGGAGGCCGGAACGCCGGCCGCAATGCGTTTGTCGTCGAGATCGAGCCATTGCCGGGCCGCTCGCGTGGCGCCGAGCACGAGGTCGTCGCGGTCGACCGCAAGCAGCGCCGGACCGGCGCGATCGACCGGAACGAGCACGATGCGCGCGCCGGCAAAGGCGCGGCGGAAGAGGCCGGCCTCGATGCGTCCGGCCGCGTCGCGCACCGCCTGTGACAAGAGCGACATCGTCATCTCGGAGGCATCCGCGCGGCAGGTGGAGATGTCGATGGCCGCGGCCAACCGGCCGAGATGGTCGCGGATCGGCGCGGTGGTGCAGCTGAGGCCGATGTTGCTGCTGAGGAAGTGCTGGTCGCGCTGGATGACGACGGCGCGCTCGTCGGCGATCGCCGTGCCGATGCCGTTGGTGCCGACGCTCGCCTCGCTCCAGACCGTTGCCGACCAGAGCCCGACATCACGAAAATCGGCATCGTCGCCGACGGCGCCGCGGCGTTCCAGCGCCACGCCCTTGTCGTCGGTCAGAAGCAGGCAGCAGCCGGCCCGACCGACGGTGGCAAACAGCCGGTCGAGTTCACCACCCGCTTCCAGGATCAGCTCGGCCGATCTTTGCCGGGCAAGCTCGAATTCGGCACCGGAAAGCCTCAGCGGCCGGCGCCCCTCTTCGGGCGCAAGGCCATGCAGCGTCATGCACCGCCGCCACGAAGCGGCGATCGGCGAACTCGCGGCCGCCGAAGGCTGATGCGCGACCTTGTAGACATAGTCCGAATGTTCCCTGACGGCAGCCATCGGCTTCCTCCCTGAAAGCGTCGTCCGGCGGAAAGTCGATGCGGCCGATCTCCCAAGCAACCGCATACAAGTGGCGCCACTATAGCCGTCGTTTTCCGTCGAGGTCCAGCCAGACGAAGGTTCGAGGACCGGCATCCGTCAGCGCGTTTGATCGGTGCATCACGCCGCCGATATCGACAGCGGGCCCGAATGTGCTACGCGGAAAGGACCATATTGCCGCGACTCAACCCCACAACAGCCGGTTGCCGCCATGCTTCGTGACTTTTCGCTCCAGAGCCTGTTCATGGGCCTCCTGATCGCCTTCGTCGGCTTTGCCAGCTCCTTCGCCGTCGTGCTTCACGGCCTGAGCGGCGTCGGCGCCAGCGAAGCACAGGCCGCCTCCGGGCTGATGGCGCTGTCGATCTCCATGGGCGTCTGCGCGATCGTCATCAGCGCTGTCACGCGGCTACCGGTCAGTATCGCCTGGTCGACGCCCGGCGCCGCACTCCTCGCAAGCGCCGGTGTCGTAGAGGGCGGCTTCAACGCCGCGGTCGGCGCCTTTCTCGTCTGCGGCCTGCTCGTGGTGATCGCCGGCCTCTGGAAACCGCTCGGCCGCCTGGTCTCGTCCATACCGGCGCCGCTGGCCAATGCAATGCTTGCCGGCGTGCTGCTCAGCCTCTGCTTCGCGCCGGTGAAGGCGATCGCCTTCAACCCGCTGTTCGGCCTGCCGATCCTCATTGCCTGGGCGCTCGTCGGCAGCATCAACAAGCTCTACGCGGTACCGGCAGCGCTGATCGCCTTCGTGCTCGTCATCGCCTTCGGTGTCGAGATCCCGGCCGGCGCCTTCTCCGCCTTGTCCTCGGCGCTCGTGCCAACCGTGGAATTCGTGGCGCCGCAATTCAACGTCGCAGCCATGATCAGCATCGCCCTGCCGCTCTTCATCGTCACCATGGCCTCGCAGAACATTCCCGGCATCGCGGTGCTGAAGGTCAACGACTACCACCCGCAACCCGGACCGCTGTTTGCGACGACAGGCGTCTTTTCGATGCTGAGCGCGCCCTTCGGCGGCCATGCGGTGAACCTTGCCGCGATCACCGCCGCCATGTGCGCCGGCAGCGATAGCCATCCCGACCGCAATCGCCGCTACTGGTCGGCGATCAATGCCGGCGCCTTCTACATTCTCTTCGGTCTGCTTGCCGGCGCCGTCACCACCTTCGTCAGCCTGGCGCCGTCGATCCTGATCGAGGCGGTGGCGGGCCTCGCTTTGGTCGGTGCCTTTGCAAGCTCCGCCATGGCCGCCTTTACCGAGGCAAAAACACGAGAGGCGGCCGCGATTACCTTTCTTGTGACGGCATCCGGTGTCAGCTTCGGCGGCGTTTCCGGTGCCTTCTGGGGGCTGATTGCCGGCGGTGCCATGCTGGCGCTTGCGCGCTTCACCGCCAAAAAGAGCTGAAACCGCGGCAAAGCTTGCATTTGCAGGGGATCTCGTCTATGGAGCGCCCGTCCGCGTAGACACCCTTGGAGGCAACGCGGATGAAGTCCTTGCGACTTCGGTTCTTCCGCACGGCGGACGAACTCTCCAGCATTAGACATAGAAAGGTCTATCCATGAGCCACGCATCCTACGAGCTCAAGGCCGAGACGCGCGAACGGGTTGGTAAGGGGTCCTCCCGTGAACTTCGTCGCAACGGTCTTATCCCGGCTGTCATCTACGGTGACAAGCAGGCCCCCCTTTCCATCGCACTCTCCACCAAGGAAGTGACGATGAAGATCCACGCCGGCGGTTTCATGACCACCGTCGCCACGATCGACGTCAACGGCGAAAAGATCCGCGTCCTGCCGAAGGACTACCAGCTGGATCCGGTCCGTGACTTCACCATGCATGTCGACTTCCTGCGCGTCTCCAAGGACAGCCAGGTTACCGTTGCCGTTCCGGTTCACTTCGAAAACGAAGAGAAGTCCCCGGGCCTCAAGGCTGGCGGCGTTCTCAACATCGTTCGTCACGATGTCGAACTCAACGTTTCGGCCAACGACATTCCGGAATTCCTGACCGTTGACCTCTCCGGTCTCAAGGTCGGCGACGCCGTTCACATTTCCAACATCAAGCTGCCGAAGGGCGCGACCCCGGTCATCACCGACCGCGACTTCACCGTTGCAACGATCGTTGCTCCGGCCGGTGGCGTGAAGGAAGAAGCCGAAGGCGAAGCAGAAGCCTGATTGGCCTCTGGGTGACCGGCGACAGCCGGTCCCGCTGCACTTCATCGAGAGCCCGTCCCATTCGTTTGGGGCGGGCTTTTTGCATTGGCGGCAACCTGCCGTCGCCCGGCCGCAATTCGCCGCGCCTCACGAATTCTCATGAAGCGATTTCAGCAACATTTAAGATTTTGATGATGTCCTTCTGACGGGGAAACTGGGACTTGTCTGAAGAGAATCCTGATATGAGATGCGTGGCAGCAGCGTCTAAGGCGTGCATACGATGATGCACTCCGTGGAGAACCGATTTATTGCGATTGTCTGTGGCGCGATGCTCGTCTTCGTTGCCCCGCTGCTTGCGCTCTTTCTCAGCATTTCCAGCGACCGGATCGCACGTGAACGCCTGCACAACATCGAACTCCTGATGGCGGCGAGCGCCGAGGCGCTCGGCAAGCCGATCTGGGACTTCGACAGCGACGGCATCAAGCACATCGCCCGCTCGCTGATCAACGGCACCGACATCCTCTCCGTCACCATCCGCGACCAATCCGGATCGATCCTCGCACAGCTGCCGGTGGGCGGTGTGATGTCGAGCACCAAGGACCGGATCCTCATCCTGCCCATTTCCTACCAGTCGGTGGATGGACTGAAGGATATCGGCGGCATCGAGGTCCGGGTTCCGACACCGGGTCTGCTGTCGCAGTTCAGCAAGGACGAACTGGCGATCCTCGCCATCCTGCTCTTTGCGGTCGCGATCGTTTTCGCCGCGGCGCTCGTCGGCAACCGTTTCACGGTGATGCGCCCGCTGATGCGCCTGACCGCCGCGATCGAGGCCACGCGCCGGCTCGGATCGCGCCACCGCGTCGACTGGACCTCCGACGACGAGATGGGCGCGCTCGCCGCCAACTTCAACAAGATGCAGGACCGCCTCGAGCGCGAAGAAACCGAACTGAAAAACGCCCACGCGCGCGTCACCGACATCTATAACCTGACGCCGGCCATGCTGTTTTCGCTGGATGTCGACGGGCGCCTGCTCGCCGTCAGCGACTATTGGCTGCTTGCGACCGGCTACAGCCGCGACGACGTCGTCGGGCGCGACTTCATCGATTTCGTCGATCCGCACTGGCATGAAACCTATCGGAGCCACGCCAAGACGATCGCCGTTGCCGATCATGCGATCCGCGAAGTGACCGTGCCCTTCCGCAAGGCCGACGGCGAAGCGATGACCGTGCTGATCCTGGAGACCAAGGCGACCGGCGAGAGCACGCCGTCGCTGTCGGTCATGACCGACGTCACCGCGCTGAAGCAGGCGGAAAGCCGCAACCACACCCAGGCGATCACCGATCACCTGACCGGCCTGCTCAATCGTCAGGGCTTCGAGGCAGCGCTCGACGAGGCGATCACCGAGGCCGATGACTGCGGTATGCAGCTCGGCTGTCTCTTCATCGACCTCGACCGCTTCAAGTGGATCAACGACAATTTCGGCCATGCCGCCGGCGACGAAGTGCTGCGTCAAACGGTAGAGCTCATCCAGGCCGCCCTGCCGCCCGGCGACATCATGGCGCGGCTTGGCGGCGACGAGTTCGCCATCCTGCTTTCCGATCCAAGCGCCGCAGCTCTGGCGAGCGAAATCGGCGAACGAATCGTCACCGCACTGCGCGAACCCATGGTGATCGCCGGCAACGAGCTTTTCGTCAGCGCCAGCGTCGGCATCGCCGTCTACCCGACCCATGCAGAAAACGCCTCCGATCTGCTGCTCAAGGCGGACATGGCGATGTATGCGCGCAAGCACGACGGCAAGAATGGCCTGCAGGTGTTCGACGCCGGCATGCTCGACGCTTCGCGCGAGCGCCACGAGATCGAACAGTGCATCGAGGCCGGGCTGAAGGACGATCATTTCGAGGCCTGGCTGCAGCCGATCGTCAGCCTCGCCGATGGGCAGATCGCCGGCTTCGAGGCGCTGATGCGCCTCAACCACCCGGAAAAGGGCCTGATGCCGCCCGGCAAGATCATCGGCATTGCCGAGGAGACCGGGACGATCGCCCGCATCGGCGACCACATCCTCGAAAAGGCGATCCGCCATCTGGCGGCGATCTCACAACTCGACGGCACACAGAACACCTATCTCGCCGTCAACTTCTCGCCGCTGCAGTTCGAGCTGACGCTGCCGCACAAGCTCGCCGCCCTGCTCCTCAAGCACCATATTTCGCCGAGCCGGATCGTCGTCGAAATCACCGAGGCGGTGCTGATGCTCGACAATCCGGAAGTGCATGCCGTGCTGAAGCAACTCAACGAATTCGGCTGCCGCATCGCGCTCGACGATTTCGGCACCGGCTATTCGTCGCTGAGCTACCTCAACCGCTTCCCGGTCGATATCGTCAAGGTCGACCAGTCCTTCACCCGGTCGCTCAGCTCCGGCACCGCCGACATCCGCCGCAAGAGCCGCATGCTGATCAAGGGCATCCGCACGATCTCGCACCAGATGGGTTGCACGGTCGTCGCCGAAGGCATCGAGACGAAGGAACAGTGGCAGCTCCTGCGCAAGCTCGGCGTCGATTGCGGTCAGGGCTACCTCTTCAGCAAACCGATGCCGGTCGACCGGATGCTGACCATGCTCGAAAGCGACTCCGAGGCAAAGGCGTCCGCTGTGCCGAACATGCGGGCATGAGTCCCCTCGCCCGGTTCCCGGAGCGGACGCGCGTCCAGGCCGGGGATCGTGCATGGGCAACAGGAATGAGCCGTCGCAAGGCGGATGCGGAAGAGGAGGAAAAGGTGTGAAGGCGCTGATCGCAGCATTATTCCTCGGCCTTGCAACGACGGCCGAGGCTCAGACGATCAAGTTCGTCACCGAGGAGTATCCGCCTTACAACTTTTCCACCGAGGCCGGTCCGAGCGGTGCGGCCGTCGATCAGGTCAAGCGCATCATGGAGCGCCTGAAGCTGCCCTACACGATCGAGGTCCTGCCTTGGGCGCGGGCCTTCATGCTGGCCGAGACCGACCCCGCCTATTGTGTTTTCACCACCGGCCACGACGCCGAGCGCGACGGAAACTTCCAATGGGTCGAGCCTTTGCTGATCGACCATATGGTCATGGTCCGGCTGGCCGGTTCCGCGATTGCGCCGGCGTCGCTCGAAGACGCGCATCAGTATACCGTGGGCACGCAGCGCGAGGATTTTTCGGCCTCCTACCTCAAGGAGCATGGTTTCCCCAAGATCGACTACGCCGCCAGCCTCGACTCCAGCCTGAAGAAGCTGATGGCCGGCCGGGTCGATCTCCTGATGACGTCCGAGAAGACCTTCGAGAGCATGCGCGCCGAAGGCAAGCCGGTGGAAGCGGCGCTGGTGCTGGAAGGCAAGCTCTACGGCATCGCCTGCCACCGCGATTTTCCGCGCGATATCGTGGCCGCCATGCAATACGAGCTCGACCGGCTGATCGGCAACGGCACGCAGGACGTGATCTTCCGGCAGTACGGGCTCAAGCCCAATGCCAGCCTGCAGGCGGAGAAATAGGCGTTGACTTCGAGGGTGCGCGATGTCTTTGGATTGCACCACCCCGAAATCATGAATGCATAGCACCATGTTGATCATCGTAGGGCTTGGCAATCCAGGTTCGAAATACGCCGCCAACCGGCACAATATCGGCTTCATGGCCGTCGACGTCATTCATCGCCGCCACGGCTTCGCCTCCTGGTCGAAGAAGTTCAAGGCCGAGATCGCCGAGGGCGAGATCGCCGGCGAGCGTGTTCTGCTGATGAAACCGCAGACCTATATGAACCTGTCCGGCGAAGCCGTCGGCGAGGCCATGCGCTTCTACAAGCTGCAGCCGAAGGACATCACCGTCATCTATGACGAGCTCGACCTGCCGGCCGCCAAGGCGCGCATCAAGGTCGGCGGCGGCCATGGCGGCCACAACGGCATCAAGTCGATCGATGCCCACTGCGGCAAGGACTACCGCCGCATGCGCCTCGGCATCGGCCATCCCGGCGTCAAGGATCTGGTGCACGCCCATGTGCTCGGCGATTTCGCCAAGGCCGACCAGGCGTGGCTGGTGCCGTTGCTCGACGCCATCGCCGACAATGCCGACATGCTGGTACGCGGCGAAGACAGCCAGCTTCTGAACAAGATCGCGCTCGCGACCGGCGGCAAGCCGGAGGCGGAAAAGCCAGAAAGCCCGAAGAAGCAGGGCGCGCAATCGCATATCCACCAGGCCCGCAACGCGGCCCAGCCGAAGAAACTGCCGGCGACAGGCCCGATGGCCGACATGCTGAAGAAGATGTTCGGCTCGAAGGGCGACTAGCTTCCCCTTTCAGGTGCGCGCCCTAGCTTGTGGTCGGGACGGGTCTGCGATCGGCCCGACGATACAAGCCTGGAGCACGCCCGTGAACGACCCGGTGATTGAGTGGCTTCTTGCTTCGGATCCTGCGATCCGCTGGCAGGTGCTGCGCGACCTGCTGGATGCCCCGGAGCCCATCTGGAAGGCTGAACGCGCCAAGGTGGAAACCGAGGGCTGGGGCGCTCGGCTTCTCTCGCATCAGGACGCAGACGGCCAATGGGCCGGCGGCGCCTTCATCCCCGCCGGTTTCGACCCGCACGAGTGGTCCGAACGCGGCCAGCCCTGGACGGCAACCTGCTTCTCGCTGTCGCAACTGAGGGAATTCGGCCTCGACCCGTCGTCCAGCCGCGCCCGGGAAACCGTCGAACTGATCGGCGGCAATTCCCGCTGGGACGAAGGCGGCCAGCCCTATTGGCAGGGCGAAGTCGAGGAATGCATCAACGGCCGCACCGTCGCCGACGGCGCCTATTTCGGCGTCGACGTTTCAGCCATCGTCGAAAGGCTCATCAGCGAAGTCCAGGCTGACGGCGGCTGGAACTGCGAGCGGGCGAACGGTTCACTGCGGTCCTCCTTCGCCTCCACCATCAACGTGCTCGAAGGATTGCTGGAGTTCGAACGGGCAACCGGCGGCACGCCGCAGTCCAGGGCAGCGCGCCGGGCCGGCGAGGACTACCTGCTCAAGCGCCACCTCTTCCGGCGCCTGAGCACGGGCGAACCTGCCGACAAACGCTTCCTGTGCCTTTGCCACCCGAGCCGCTGGCACTACGACATCCTGCGCGCGCTCGATTACTTTCGTGCCGCGGGGCTCCTGAGCGGTGCGGCACCCGATCCCCGCCTCAGCGAAGCGATCGACCATCTGCGTTCAAAGCGCCTCGAAAACGGCACATGGCCGCTCGACTGGCGCCCCGCCGGACGCGTGTGGTTCGACCTCGACGACGGGGTCGACGCCCCTTCGCGCTGGGTGACGCTGAAGGCGATGCGCGTCCTCAAATGGTGGAACAGCCCGGCAAACGCAGCGCCCTGATTTGCTTCGCGCCCAATGGATGGGCTTGGGCCTGAAACCTAGCCGGCTCTATGGGCTGCCAGAAAAATCCGCACCGCCTCGGCCGCATGCACCTTCAGCACCTTCGGCGTGGGAATGGCGCCGTCTCCGAGCAGCATGGCGTCATTGACCGGGCCGCCCATCACCAGCCAGTTGAAGAACCCGCCGGCGACCTCGGCGTCCGCCACCCGGATATCCCCCTTCTCGCCGTAGCGCTTGAAGGCGACCGCCAGCCGCCGGATCGAGCGCATCGGCCCGCGCTCGTGCAGCGCCTCGCCAAGCTGCGGAAAGCGCTCCACCTCGGCGATCACGAGACGCCGAACCTGCATCAGCCGCGGCGTCATGACGATCGAAAGCAGTTGCGTGGCATAGTCGAGCAGGAAGTCCTCGATCGGCTCGTCGCCCAGGGGGTCGGCGACCTGCTCCTGGAATTCGTCTCCTGCCCCACCCGTCATGCTGCGCACGACCTCCAGAAACAGCGCCTCCTTGTTCTGGAAATGGGAATAGACCGTCTGCTTCGACACGTCTGCGGCCGCGGCGATCTCGTCCATGTTGGTGCCGAGAAAGCCGTGCTTGAGGAAAAGGTCGCTTGCCGCCGTCACGATTGCCTTGCGGGTGCGCTCCATGCGCGTCTTGGCGCCGTTGCTCAAAGCTGCCTTCCCCTGCCTGAACCAAATCACTTGGCTTGCAGAATAGGCCAGTCGGATTGACAAATCAAACTAGACGGTACAGTCTATTTAGTGAGATCAGTTCCGGAGAGGATCATGGCCAAACCACAAGCAAGAAATCGCATCGCCACCTGCCGCTGCGGGCTGGTGGCCTTTGAAGCCGCAGGCGAGCCGATCGTCGGCGCCGCCTGCTACTGCACCAGCTGCCGCACCGCCGGCGAGCGCTTCGAGGCCTTGCCGGAGGCGTCGCCGGTCATGGAAGCAGACGGCTCGACCCGGTTTGCGCTCTACCGCAAGGACCGGATCCGCTGCGTCAGGGGCAGTGACCTTCTGCGCGAGCATCGGCTGACGCCGGAGGCGCCGACGCGCCGGGTCATCGCCAGCTGCTGCAACGCCGCCATGTTCCTGGAATTCAAGGGCGGGCATTGGCTGAGCGTCTACAATCAGCGTTTTGCCCCGGACGAACAGCCGCCGCTCGAAATGCGCACGATGACGAAGGACCGCAAGGCCGGCGTCGAGTTTGCCGACACGCTGCCGAGCTACAGGACGCATTCGGGCCGCTTCATGTGGCGGCTTCTGACCGCCTGGGCGGCGATGGGATTCAAGGCGCCGAAGATCGACTATGTGAAAGGCGAGGCCAATGGCATCCCCGGCTGAGAAGATCGAGATCGAAAACATCGTCTCGCCCGGCCACAAGTACCGCGTCGACCGGGTGAAATACGAGGCGATGCGTGAAGCCCTGCTCGCGGTGCTGCCGCCGTCGACGCCGGGCCTGACCGTGGCGGACGCGAAGGAGCAGCTGCTGCCGTCGCTGCCGCAGGACCTTTTCCCCGAGGGCGCGAAGGCAGGTTGGTGGCTAAAGGCGGTTCAGCTCGATCTCGAAGCCAAGGGCACGATCGAGCGCGAAGCGAGCAAGCCGCTTCGCCTGCACAGGAAGGTATGACGCAGGCCGCTGGCCGCCGGGCATATTCCCCGGCCGCCACTCGCTATTCATGAGGCCTGCTAGTCCTCGGGCTCGGTGGTGAAAAGCAGCGGGAAACCCGCTTCCTTGGCAAGATCGGTTGCTTCCTTGGCCTTGGTTTCGGCGATGTCGCGGGCGCAGACGACCACCACGCAGCTCCCCATCTTGTGGGCCGTCATCATCACGCGGTAGCCCGCCTCCTCGCTCATATGGAACACGGCCTTGAGCACGCCGACGACGAACTCGCGCGGCGTGTAATCGTCATTGAGCAGCATGACCTTGTAAAGCTTCGGCCGATCGAGCTTGGGCTTCACCTTGACTTTGACTTTTCTGGCAACCTCGTTGTCGCTCATCGGAACCACCCCGTTGATGACAGATTGGCCGGAACCGCCGCCGCACGCCTTCCGGGCAAAGCCGTCTCGGCGCACCGCCAGACGCACCGGCGCCGTAGGGGCACTATCCTACGGGCGCAGGTGCCGATCAAGCAAAAGCAGGCGCACTGGCGCAGGCGGCGATCAGCGCTTCCCCCAATGGCCGACGAACATCGCCGCCGCCTCGTCATAGGAGCGGGCTTTTGCCAGCGCCGCCTTCGCCTCCTGCTTGCGCGCCAGCAGCGCATGGAAGAAGCAATGTACGAAGAGCGGTGCATCCGCCCCTTCCGGCGAACCGTCGGGAGCAACGTAAAGGGCGGCCCCTCCCTTCTCCACGAAGGCGTCGCCATAGCTCGTGCCGCCGGTTTCGCAGCAGGTGCTGAGCACGATCTTGCCGTCGAGCCTGGCGTGTTCGGCGATAACCGCGGGCGGCAGGCTGCCCCTCACCAGCATCGAGGTGTCGATCTCCTCGATATAGTCGCCGAAGACGAAACCGTTCTCGTCGCCGTGGCCTGAAATGATCAGATGCCGGTGCACGAGCTCGCCACCGGCAATGAGCGTCAGAAAATCCCCTGGTGTTCCCGGCAAATGCAGGGTGACGACGGCCCCCATGCTTTCGAGCGTGGCGCGGATCAACAGCGCCTCGAGCGTATCGCCGATATCGACGACCGCCACCGGCACGCGCGGAAACAGGAACTTCTGGTCGATCAAAGCGGGGGCTCCTTAAAATTCCTTGGCCGCCGAACACGTTCGGCGGAAATCTGAGCGCATATGCGGCCCGCAGACCCCGCGTTCAACGGTCAAGGCCCCTTATTTACCGTGAACGGGGCATGCGCCCTTGACCGGGAAGCGCCCTTCCCGCATAGCCACGCCAACGGAATTTTAAGATACGGACGAGACCCCATGGGCTTCAAATGCGGTATTGTCGGACTGCCGAACGTCGGCAAGTCCACGCTCTTCAACGCGCTCACCAAGACGGCAGCGGCGCAAGCGGCCAACTATCCCTTCTGCACCATCGAGCCGAACACCGGCGAAGTGGCGGTGCCGGACCCGCGCATGCGCAAGCTTGCCGACATCGCCAAGTCGAAGGAAATCATCCCGACGCGCATCTCCTTCGTCGATATCGCCGGCCTCGTGCGCGGCGCGTCGAAGGGCGAAGGCCTCGGCAACCAGTTCCTCGCCAACATCCGCGAAGTGGACGCCGTCGTCCACGTGCTGCGCTGCTTCGAGGATGACGACATCACCCACGTCGAAGGCCGCATCAACCCGGTTGCCGACGCCGAGACGATCGAGACCGAGCTGATGCTCGCCGACCTCGAAAGCCTGGAGCGCCGCACCGAGCAGACCCGCAAGCGCGCCGTCGGCAAGGACAAGGATTCCATGGCTCAGCTTCCGATCATGGAAGCCTCGCTGAAGCTGCTCCAGGACGGCAAGCCGGTCCGCACGCTGCTATCGACGCTCGATGCCGAAGAACTGCGCATCCTGCAGGGCCTCAATCTCCTGACGGCGCATCCGGTTCTCTACGTCTGCAACGTCGCCGAAAGTGATGCCGTCGACGGCAACGAGCACACCCGCGCGGTCGCCGAAATGGCCAAGGCGCAAGGGGCCGAGAGCGTCGTGATCTCCGCTGCTATCGAGTCGGAAGTGGCGCAGCTGCCGGAAGACGAATCCAAGGAGTTCCTGAGCGCGCTCGGCCTCGAAGAAGCCGGTCTCGACCGCCTGATCCGCGCCGGCTACAAGCTGCTCGACCTCATCACCTATTTCACAGTCGGCCCGAAGGAAACCCGCGCCTGGACGATCCAGCGCGGCACCAAGGCGCCGCAGGCGGCCGGCGTCATCCACACCGACTTCGAACGCGGCTTCATCCGCGCCAACACCATCGCCTATGAAGATTACATCGCGCTTGGTGGCGAAGTGGGCGCCAAGGAAGCCGGCAAGGCCCGCGACGAAGGCAAGGAATACGTCGTCCAGGACGGCGACGTCATCCACTTCCGCTTCAACACGTAAGGCCTTTCGCGCCGATCCCGCGTTTAAGATGCGGGATCGGAACGCATCAGAGCTTGAGATTACGGCGCGGCATGCAACCGCGCCGTAATTGTTTGCGGCAACAGGCCCATGACGATGCGGCGCAGCTTCTGCCAGAAAATACCGATGACGAGTACGGTCGCGCCGACGGCGGCGAAGGCGACGAAGACGTAGCTGTCGAGCGAGGCGCCGGTCTGGCTCAGCATCGTCCAGATCGCCCCGCCAAGCGACAGCAGCCCGGACGTCACGAAAGCGCGGCGGTCAATGATGAGGCCGACCAGCATGAACAGCGCGACGATCACGATGGCGGAAGCGGCCTGGCTGAAGCTCGCCTGTCCGTCCCACCATGTCGCGCCGCCATTCGTCAGAAACACCAGCCCCATCAGCGAATAGAGCAAGGCCGGAGCCGCGGCCAGATGGAGCCAGAAGGCGGTGTCCGAGCGCGTGGTGAGCCGCAGCGGGTCCGAGACGTCGTAGCGCATGGCAATGGCGAATACCGCCAGGGCGCCGACGAGCAAGGTGAGCGGAAGGACCATGAAACGATCGCCGCTGGCAAGGTCGATGCCGAGGCCCTTGTCGAGACCCAACAGCACCGCGACCACGCCGACCAGCGCGATCGACACAACAAAACCGGCAAGCGCCAGCGGGACGCGATAGCGCAGATAGAACAGTCCGAGCGGGATTGGAAAAGCGGAAACATAGCCGAGCATGAAGCCGAGGGGACGCAAGGTCTCCGCATGATCGTCCACGAACCACATCGACGTCATCGCGACCCAATGGACGAGCGCGAGCGTCAGCGCCACCGATGGCAGCGCCAGGCGCTGGCGCCGCACGAGAATTTCCGCAAGCACGAGAATGACCGGCAGCGTCACGACGGGACCACCGAGCCCCCAAAGACCGACGAGCACGACGACGACGCCGATCGTGATCAGGATATCGTGAAAGCCCCTCAGGAAGCGTGGCTGCTCGCTGTCTTCGGTCGCCTGCGCGTCAACGGCTGCGTCGGCCCTGTCCACGGCGGCATCCGGCGCCACCGGGCCAAAGCGGAAGCCACGTTCGGCAAGATAGACTTCGAGATCCCGCACCTGATGGGCGGAGATGATCCCTTTTTCGGCAGCGCCTGCGAGCGCCCTGTTCAGTTCGGTCACGAATGGTCCTCGATCAAGCGTTGGCGGCATGGCGCAGCTCGGCAGGAGGTTGCATGAACGGCCGGCATGCGCAACCTGGAAAGCGAACTCTCCCGCTCTTTGCAGGACGTCCGCTCAAATCGATTCCGCTTCGCGACATTATGCAGTAGGTAACCGGCAGCAAATCAGACGGGACAGGACAAGCATGCTGTATTTCGAGGATTTTTCGCCAGGACGGCGCTTCGACTATGCGCCTGTCGAGATGAAGCCGGCAGACATGATCGCCTTTGCCAGCGAATTCGACCAGCAGCCCATGCATCTCGACGAGGAAGCGGGAAAACGCAGCATTCTCGGCGGCCTTGCAGCCTCCGGCTGGCACACGAGCGCCATCGGTATGCGCATGATGCTCGATGCCTTCATGGGCAATTCGACGTCTCAAGGGTCGCCCGGCATCGACTTTATGGACTGGCGGAAGCCCGTCATATCAGGCGATGTGCTCTCCGGCTTCAGCCTCGTGGTCGAGGCGCGCCGCTCGAACTCGAAACCTGATCTGGGCATCGTCAAATTTCGCAACGAAATCAACAACCAGGCCGGCGAACCCGTGGCGGTTTCCGAATGCTCGGTTCTCTTTCGCTGCCGCGACAAGGGCAAAGCCTAATGATGACGATGGAAGAATTCTACGCGGCCAAGAGCCGGACCGTGATCGGCAGCCTGACCTTTACGGCCGAGGACATCATCCGCTTTGCCACCGACTTCGACCCGCAACCCTTTCATCTCGACGCGGAAGCGGCGCGGCACTCGCTGTTTGGCGGCCTTTGCGCCTCGGGCTGGCACACCTGCGCCGGGTGGATGCAGTGCTTCGTCAAGTTCTGGAGGAACGAGCAGCGGCGGCTTGCGGCCGAAGGCCTGAAGGCACCGAACCTCGGCCCCTCGCCCGGCTTTCGCGACCTCAAATGGCTGAAGCCCGTCTATGCCGACGACACGGTCACCTATTTCGTCACGTTTCTTGAAAGCCGCACGCTCGCCTCCAAGTCCGGCTGGCGGGTCAACACGATCCTGTGCGAGGGCGAGAACCAGCACGGCGAAGCGGTCATCCGTTTCGAGAGCAAGGTCATCGAGTTCGTCTGACAGGACAAAACCGGCCAGGACCACCATAATTTCTTAAAATCGCCTTCCGCCGGATGTAAAATATGGGGCGGTAGGTTGCGCGCTCCCGGCCGCGCCGAAGCGGCTTCCAGGCTCGCGACCATTGGTAGCGGAGGAGCGGCTATGGAAAAAACCCACGCCCGCGAACTGGCGGACGAATATCTGCGTCTTGGCGGTCACCGTCGCGTCGTCATCGACGATAACGAAACATCGGTCAGAAGCTGGGAGGAAGAGCCGCCGGAAGCCGAGAGCTTTTGGCGCAACGAAGTGGAGACATTGTCGCCGGCAGCCCAGCGCGAAGTGCAGCTGATGTTGCGGACGATCAACCGCATGTAGGCCGAAGGAAGGGCGCGGTCGCCCGCACCCATCCCGTCGCGATCGCTCAGTGGCCTTCGAACTCGATCAGCGTGCGGACATTGACGCCAAGCGCTTCTAGCTTCTTGCGCCCGCCGAGTTCGGGAAGGTCGATGACGAAGCAGGCGGCAACGATCTCCGCGCCCATCTGCTTCAGAAGCTTGGTGGCCGCTTCCGCCGTGCCGCCGGTCGCGATCAGATCGTCGACCAGGATCACCTTTTCGCCCGGCTGGATCGCATCCTTGTGCATTTCCATCTCGTCGACGCCGTATTCCAGGCTGTAGGCGATGCGCACGGTGTCGTGCGGCAGCTTGCCCTTCTTGCGGATCGGCACGAAGCCTGAGGACAGCTGGTGCGCGATTGCGCCACCGAGGATGAAGCCACGCGCCTCGATGCCGGCGATCTTGTCGATCTTGGTGCCGGCATAGGGATGCACGAGTTCGTCGATCGCGCGGCGGAATGCACGCGGATTGCCGAGCAGCGTGGTGATATCGCGAAACATCACGCCCGGCTTCGGATAATCAGGAATGTTCCGGATGGCGGAGATCAGTTCCGATTGAACGGTGGTCATGGGCAAAAGGGCCTTTGCGTCTCTTGTTACCGCAAACCCATATCACCATCGGCGCGCTTGTCGATAACGCTTTCTTCTCGCTGCGGGCGCTGGAACAAATTCGCCGCACGCAGGGTTCATGCTATTCTAACCGTGCGGTCGCCCGACCAGCGCGCCGCGCGCTCGCATCAAACTTACACAGGGAAGGAAGCAACCATGCGCCTGTTTGAATGCGGTTCCCTCGTCCCGGGTTGCGAATGGCACACCCGCGCCGACAACGATGCCGAAATCGTCCGCCGGGTCGTCGAACACATGCGCGAAACGCACGGCGAAACCGTCATCCGCGAAAACATGATCGACAACATCAAGGCCCGGATCGTGGACGAATCCAAGGCGGCTTGACCGTCCTCGAGACGGCACAGCCGTCCGATCAATCCGGCTGCACCATCGCTTCGAGCCGGGCGACGAGGTTTGCCCGGTCGAGGGTGAAGTTGCGCTCGACCCAGAGGTTTTCCAGTTCGCCGAGGATCTCGCCCACCCGCGGGCCGGCCGGCACGCCCGCCTTCAGCACGTCACCGCCATTCAAGGGGAAGCTCGGCCGCTTGAAGGCCTCGGCCCGCGCCAGCAGGCGGCGCAGCGAGGCGGTCTCGGACAAAAGCGCCGGGTCGCCTTCCGATTTTCGGCGCGCCGTCGCCAGCGCCAGCCGCAAGCCGACGACAATGCCTTCCACGCCATGACGATAGAGCAGACGGTCGAACGCGGTATCGACGGTCGTCGCTGCGACCGCCGGCGCCTTGACCCAGCGGCTGAAATAGGCGGCTTCGGCCTTCGACAGACGCAGGCGCTCCGCCATCGCCTCGAGCCGCTCCCCGTCCGGCGGCACGATCGCAGAGAGCCGCAGAAGCGGATCGGGTTTCCAGCCAAAGGCCCGCTCTGCCGCGACGATATCCGGGATCGCGTCGATGCCCCATTTTTCCGTTTCCGGCAGGATTTCGGTGAGCACGCCGGCCTGGCGCATCCAGAGCAGCGCGCGGCCCGGATCCTCCGCCGAAAGCAGCTTCTTTGTTTCCGCCCAGACCCGCTCGGCCGAAAGGGTTGCAAGCTTCGAGCGCGCACGGGCGCAGGCGCGCAGGCCATCTGCATCCGGCCGACCGCGGCCGTAATGGGCGAAGAAGCGGAAGAAGCGCAGGATGCGCAGATAGTCCTCGGCGACCCGTTCGGAGGCATCGCCGATGAAGCGCAGCGTGCGGGTCTCGATATCGGCGAGACCGCCGACATCGTCGAAGACCTCGCCGCGATCGTTGGCATAGAGCGCGTTGATGGTGAAATCCCGTCGCTCAGCGTCGGCCTTCCAGTCGCTGCCGAAGGCGACCTCCGCGCGGCGGCCGTCGGTTGCAACGTCGCGGCGTAGTGTCGTCACCTCATAGGGCGTGCCGTCGATGACGAGCGTCACCGTGCCGTGGTCGATGCCCGTCGGCACCACCTTGATGCCGGCGGCCCTTGCTCGCTCGGAAACGTCCTCCGGGCGCCAGGTCGTCGCCATGTCGATATCGCCGGCCGGCAGCCCCATTAGGCTGTTGCGCACCGCACCGCCGACGACCCGGACTTCGCCGCCATCGACATTGAGCACATCGAAGACGCGACGCAGGGAGGGCGTCGAGAACCAGCCTTCGCCAGCAACCGAGGTCATGCATAAAGCCTTTCATAGAGCATGCGCAGAATTCCGGCGGTGATACCCCAGATGTTGCGGCCACCATAGGGCATCCGGTAGAAATGCCGTTCCTCCCCCTGCCAGTGGCCGCTGCCGCGATCGTGATTGCCGGGGTTCATCAGGAAGGACAGCGGCACCTCGAAGACGCTTTCGACCTCTTCCGGGTTGGGCACGAGTTCGAAACCGGGCTTGACCACCGCCAGCACCGGGGTAATGCGAAAACCGGACATGGCCATGTAGTGCGGAAGCCGGCCGATGGTTTCGACAAAGCGCGGATCGAGCCCGATCTCCTCCTGCGCCTCGCGCAGCGCCGCCACCTCGACCGACCGATCCTCGGGATCGACCGCGCCGCCCGGGAAGGCGACCTGGCCGGAATGCTTGCGCAGGCTGGTCGTGCGTTGCGTCAGGATAACGGTCGCGTCGTCGCCGTCATCGACCACAGGGACGAGAACCGCCGCGTCCTTGAGCTTCAGCGTCTCCAGATAGGGCACGATGCCCGGATTGAGCAGGAAGTCGCCGTGCTCTCGCCAGGAGGTCTCGATCGGCCCGCCCATCTGGGTCAGCGCCCGGCGGCGAAACTCATCGGCGGAAAAGGGATGCGAATTCATAGGGAAAGCGCTTCCAGTTCGGCGGCCGGCATGATCGGGAAGACGGCGCCGCCCGAGCGCACGCAGAACATCTCCGTACCGTCGATCGCGACCGTCTCGCCGAGTTCGACGATGTCGTACATCACCGGCCGCGACACCAGGGCCTCCAGCCGTCCGCGCACATGCAGATACGGCTTCAGCTCGCGGTTCTCGCCGTGGATGACGAAGCGCAGAGCATGGTCCGGCCCGGCTTCGACCACGTCGCCGACATTGGTGCGGAAGGTCAGGACCTGGCCCTCCTCCCCCTCGGTCACGCTCATCTCGACGGCGACGAAAGGTGCGTCGACGATGCGGATGCCGACCTTTTCCACAGGCGTGACGAGATAGGTATGCCCGTCCTCATCCTTGCGCAGGACGGTGGAAAACAGCCGCACCAAAGGCTGCCGGCCGATCGGCGTGCCCAGGTAGAACCAGGTGCCGTCGGCGCGGATCTCCATGTCGATGTCGCCGCAGAACGGCGGATTCCAGCGGTCCACCGGCGGCAGGCCGCGCGCTTTTTCGCCGGTCTGCCCGGCGGCGCGTGCAATCAGGGCCGCCAGTCCGGCCGCATCGCCGGTTCGCTGAATTTCGGCTTCTGCCATTGTTCCGTCCCGTTTGACCTCGATTTTGCATCGAGACCTTTGATATCTCACGAGATAGTGCGTCGGCGCCGACTTGTCAGCCGTCCGGCAGGGTCTAAATTGGATTTTGGCGACTGAAATCCCGGCCACCGCATGATTCCTTAAATCGGGATCGATCTGAGGACAGAAATCAGGCGGCGGTTCAAAATGTTACAGCGAGCCTGGCGCGCCCTATAAGGACGCGCGGCGCTGTAGGGGCGATTCGGTTTAACAACGGGCGACCGGGGAGTATGACCATGAGTGTGATGAAGGGCGCGGCGGACGCGGTCGACGAGAAGGCGATTGTCGCTGCGGCCGAAAGTGCGCTGGGCGAAATCGCCCAGGTGCGTGCGGAAGTCGGCAAGGTCATCTTCGGCCAGGAAAGCGTGGTCGAGCAGACCCTGCTTGCGGTCCTGTCCGGCGGTCACGCGCTGCTCGTCGGCGTTCCGGGCCTTGCCAAGACGAAGCTCGTCGCCACGCTCGGCACCGTGCTCGGGCTTGATTCCAGCCGCGTGCAGTTCACGCCCGACCTGATGCCGTCGGACATTCTCGGTTCCGAAGTGATGGACCAGGATGCAAGCGGCCGTCGCTCGTTCCGCTTCGTGCCCGGCCCGATCTTCACGCAATTGCTGATGGCCGACGAAATCAACCGCGCATCGCCGCGCACCCAATCGGCGCTGCTGCAGGCGATGCAGGAGTACCACATCACCGTTGCCGGCGCGCGCAAGGACCTGCCGGCCCCCTTCCACGTGCTCGCGACCCAGAACCCGCTTGAGCAGGAAGGCACCTATCCCCTGCCCGAGGCACAGCTCGACCGCTTCCTGATGCAGGTCGATGTCGGCTATCCGGACATTGCCGCAGAACGGCAGATCCTGCTCGAAACGACGGGCGTCGGCGAAGCGACCGCCCATCCGGTGATCGATGCCGCGCGGCTGCAGCAGATCCAGAGCCTCATCCGCCAGATGCCGGTCGGCGAAAAGGTGGTCGATGCGATCCTGTCGCTGGTGCGCTCCGCCCGCCCTGGCAACGGCAATGCCGCCACCGACAAGAACGTCGCCTGGGGCCCGGGCCCCCGCGCCGGACAGGCGCTGATGCTCTGCGCCCGCGCCCGCGCGCTCTACGATGGCCGCCTGGCGCCGTCGATCGACGACATCCTGGCGCTTGCCGAACCCGTGCTGCAGCACCGCATGGCGCTGACCTTCGCCGCCCGTGCCGAAGGCATGACCGTGCGCGACGTCATCGCCGACCTGGTGAAGCAGGCCAGAGGCTGACGCATGGCCACCGTCGGGCACATAGTCTCGCGTACTCCCGCCAGTGAAGTGCTTTCACGCGCGCAGCAGCGCGCCATGCTCGTTCCCGATTGCCTGGTCGAGGCGCGACGGATCGCCAACACGGTGATCTCCGGCTGGCACGGCCGGCGCAAGCGCGGCATCGGCGAGAATTTCTGGCAGTTCCGGCCCTATTCGGACGGCGAGAGCATGTCGCGCATCGACTGGCGACGTTCTGCCCGCGACGACCATACCTATGTCCGCGACCGCGAATGGGAGGCCGCGCACACCATCTGGCTCTGGGCCGATCTTTCGCCGTCGATGATGTACAAATCGACGCTCGGCACGGTCTCCAAGGAGAGCCGCGCGCTCGTGCTGATGCTGGCGCTCGCCGAAATTCTTGCGCGCTCCGGCGAGCGCATCGGTTGCCCCGGCATCATGGAACCGATCTCGGCCCGCAACGCCGCCGAACGGCTGGCGACCGCGATCATGCTGAGCCCGCTCGCCGAGGGCCTTCCCGAGACCGGAATGATCCGCAGCGCCAGCGATCTGGTGCTGATCGGCGATTTCCTCGATCCGGCGGAAAAAATCATGGAGCGCCTCGGCCCGCTGGCGCGCCGCGGCTTGCGCGGCCATGTGGTCGAGATCGCCGACCCCGCCGAGGAAGTATTTCCCTATTCCGGCCGGACCGAATTCACCGACCCGGAGACCGGCGAGAAGCTGACCGCCGGCCGCGCCGAAACGCTGCGTGAAGACTACCAGCGCGCCTATGTCGGCCGCCGCGACACGCTCGGCGTGACGCTCCGTCATCTCGGCTGGACTTTCACCCCGCACAGGACCGACCGGCCCGCCTCCGAGGCGCTCGTCGCCGTGCATACCTATCTTTCGGGCATGCCGGGACGGGCAACCCACGGGGGCCAGCTATGAGCGGCCTTGCCTTCCTCTTCACCAATCCGGCCATCCTGGCCGCCCTGGTCGTCCTTCCGGTCATCTGGTGGCTGTTGCGCATGACGCCGCCGAGGCCGGCGGCCGAAGTCTTCCCGCCGCTGCGCATCCTTGCGTCGGTGATGAAACGCGAGGAGACCCCGGCGCAAAGCCCGTGGTGGCTGACGCTCTTGCGCATGCTGATGGCCGCCGCGCTGATCCTCGCCATCGCCGATCCCGTGATCAACCCACGGCAGAATACGCTGTCATCAGCCGGTCCACTCGCGCTCGTCATCGACAACAGCTGGGCGACCGTCAGCGACTGGAACCAGCGGGTCGAAGCCGCCAATGCCCTGATCGACGATGCGGAAGCCAAGGAGCTTCCGGTCTCGATCGTCTTTACCACCGACCGACAGCACGACGCGACGCCCGCTTCCGCCGCCACGGCGCGCGACCGTCTGGCCGCCGCCCAGCCGCAACCGCTGCCGGCGGAACGCGGGCTGGCGCTCGCGGCCATGAAGGCCGCCCTCGCCGGTTCTCCGCCCGGCACCCTTGCCTTCTTGAGCGACGGCATCGAAGCTTCGGATGGCGGGACCATGCAGAAGATCGCGGAACTTGGTGCTGCGAATGTCCGCCGCGTCGAAGGCAATGCGGAAAGCGCCATCGCGCTGACCGCCGCGACCAACGAAAACGACGGAATGCGGGTCACCGCCTCGCGCCTGCCGCTCGGCGAGCCGCGCGCCTATTACGTGCTCGCCCGTGACATTCGCGGCACGGCGATCGCCGAGGGCGAGCTTCGCTTCGCGACGGGTGCGACCAGCGCCGATGCACTGCTGAAGGCGCCGTTCGAGCTGCGCAACGACTTCGCGCGCCTGACGATCGAAGGGCAGGCGACGGCCGGCGGCGTTCACCTGCTGGACGACGGCAACCGCCGACGCCGGGTGGCCCTGCTCAGCGGTGAGGTTCACCAGTCGCAGCCGCTGCTTTCGCCGCTCTACTACATCAAGCGTGCGCTGGAACCGCATGCCGACCTGATCGAGCCCCGCGAAGAGGCGATCGGCAAGGCAATCGCCGAGCTTCTGGCGCAAAACCCGTCGATCCTCGTCATGGCCGACGTCGGCCGTCTGCCGGACGAAAGCTACCCGCTGGTCACGCGCTGGCTGGAAAATGGCGGCATGCTGGTGCGCTTCGCCGGCCCGAGGCTCGCCGGCGCGCCCGCCGACGATCCGCTCGTACCGGTCGTGCTCCGGCAGGGCGAACGCACGCTCGATGGCGCGCTCTCCTGGTCGGAACCGCAGCCACTTGCCGACTACCCGTCCTTGAGCCCCTTTGCCGGCCTGGAACGCCCGCGCGACGTGCTGGTGAAGCGCCAGGTTCTGGCGCAGCCGACGCCCGATCTCACGGAGCGGACCTGGGCCAACCTCGCCGACGGCACACCGCTGGTCACGACCGCCGAGCGCGGACGCGGACGCATCGTGCTCTTCCATGTGAGCGCCGATCCGAACTGGTCCAACCTGCCGATCTCGGGCTCTTTCGTCGACATGCTGCGCCGCTCAATACAGCTTTCGCGTGCCGGCGGCGTTGCCGGCGATCAGCCGAGCAAGGCGCAGACGCTGCCCCCCTATCGCCTGGTGAGTGCCCGCGGCGAACTGACCGGTGATACCGGCAGCGCCCGGCCGCTCGAAATAGCGCCCGGGGTAGCCCCGAAGGTTTCCGCCGACACGCCGCCCGGCCTCTATGGTTCGGAAGAAGGTTTCGTCGCCAACAATCTTCTGCCCGACGGCGGTACACTCACCCCGATAGCAGGCAATCTCGTTGGGGCGCGGGCCGAAGGACTGGAGGGCGCCCGGCCCTTCTCGATCCGGCCCTATCTCTTCGGGCTGGCACTGGCGCTCTTCGTGCTCGACACGCTGATCGTGCTCTACATGGCCGGTGGTCTTGCCGGGTTGCGTCGCCGTACGAGCCGCGGCGCTGCAGCCGCAGCCCTGGTTGCGACCGTCGGTCTTGCGACGCTCGGCCTTGTGGCCGCACTCGCCCCAGTGACCGCCTATGCGCAGGACAGCCAGCCGAGCGACGAGCAGACGCTGCAGCGGCTGGACACCACTCATCTCGCCTATGTCATGACCGGCGAAGCGGAGGTCGACCGGCTTTCCGAGCAGGGCCTCATCGGCCTCAGCAACTACCTGACCTACCGGACGGCGCTGGAACCGGGCGCCCCCGTCGGCGTCGACCTCGAACAGGACGAGCTGGCCTTCTATCCGATCATCTACTGGCCGGTTTCGGCCACCGCCCCAATGCCGAGCAGCCGGGTCATGAGCCGGATCGACGCCTATATGCGCAACGGCGGCACCGTGCTCTTCGACACGCGCGACCAGTTCTCTTCGCTGACGCCGTCAGCCGCCGGCGATAGCCCCAACGTGCAGCGCCTGCAGGCAATGCTGAGCGGGCTCGATATTCCGCCCTTGGAGCCGGTGCCCTCCGACCACGTGCTGACCAAAGCCTTCTACCTGCTTTCGAACTTCCCCGGACGCTACGCGGAGAGCCAGCTCTGGGTGGAGGCAGCCCCCAATGGCGATGAGGACCGGGGCAACCGCCCGGTGCGTGGCGGTGACGGCGTCACCCCGATCATGATCACCGGCAACGACTTTGCCGGAGCCTGGGCCGTGGACGTCAACGGTGCGCCGCTGTTGCCGACGGTGCCGCCGGACGAGATGCAACGCGAATATGCCTACCGGTCCGGCGTCAACATCATGATGTATATGCTGACGGGCAACTACAAGGCCGACCAGGTTCACGTGCCGGACCTCCTGCAAAGGCTTGGACAGTGAGGGCCGATCGATGACCTATGGCTTTGCCCCACTGCTTCCGTGGATCTACTTCGCCCCGCTCCTGGCAATCGCGGCGCTGTTCATCGCCTATGGCCTCTGGCAGAAGGTGCGCGGCGCATGGCTGCGTCTGGCCGCACTTGCAGCGCTCGGGCTGGCGATCGCCAATCCCTCCATTTTCGTGGAGCTGCGCGATCCGCTCTCGACCATCGTCGCGGTCGTCGTCGACCGCAGTCAGAGCCAGCAGAACGGCGACCGCACCGCGCAGACCGACCGCGCCGTCGAGGGCCTGAAGGAGCGGCTGGCAGCGATACCGCTGATCGAACCCCGCATCATCGAGGCAAAGACCGATCCGGCAAACGTCTCGCCATCGACCAATCTCTTCTCGGCGCTCGCCTCCTCGCTCTCGGACGTTCCGCCGGCGCGCATCGGCGGCGCCATCTTCGTCACCGACGGCCAGATCCACGACGTGCCCGATGTCAGCCGCGCGCTCGGCTTCGATGCGCCGGTTCACGGGCTGATCACCGGCAAGCCCGATGAGTTCGACCGGCGTGTCGAGCTGATCAACCCGCCGCGCTTCGGCATCGTCGGCGAGGAACAAAAGCTCTCGTTCCGCGTCGTCGACGATGGTGCGGCTCCCGGCGGCAGCGCCGAGGTGACGATCCGCCTCAACGGCAACGAGATCGCCCGCGAACGGGCCGAGCCCGGCACCGACATTCCCTTCACCTTCAACGTTCCGCGCGGCGGCAACAACGTGCTTGAATTTGCCGTCGATGCCGTTCCCGGCGAAGTGACGACGGCCAACAACCGCGCGGTTCACGTGCTCGACGGCATCCGCGAGAACCTGCGCGTCCTCCTGGTTTCCGGCGAACCGCATGCCGGCGAACGCGCCTGGCGCAATCTGCTGAAGTCCGACGCCGCCGTCGACCTCGTGCACTTCACCATTCTGCGTCCGCAGGAAAAACAGGACGGCACGCCGATCAACGAACTGTCGCTGATCGCCTTCCCGACACGCGAACTCTTCGTCGACAAGATCAACGAGTTCGACCTGATCATCCTCGACCGCTACCAGCACCGCGGCCTGTTGCCGATCCTCTACTACGACAACATCGCGCAATATGTGGAGAACGGCGGCGCGCTGCTGATCGCGGCCGGTCCCGAACATGCCGGCGACGATTCCATCGCCGCAACGCCGCTCTCGGCGGTGCTGCCGGCGGCACCCACGGGCGTCATGAACGAAAAGGCCTTCTTCCCCCGTCTGTCCGAGGAGGGAAAGAAGCATCCGGTGACCCGCGGGCTCGAAGGCTCCGACAGCGAGCCGCCGCATTGGGGCCGCTGGTTCCGCACCGTCGACGTCGACAGGCCGCAGGGCCACACGGTGATGCAGGCAGCCGACGGCAAGCCGCTGCTGGTGCTCAACCGCGTCGGCAAGGGCCGCGTCGCCATGCTGCTCTCCGACCAGGGCTGGCTCTGGGCCCGCGGCTTCGAAGGCGGCGGCCCGCATGTGTCGCTCTATCGCCGCACCGCCCATTGGCTGATGCAGGAGCCTTCGCTCGAAGAAGAGGCGCTGACGGCGCGCGCGCGTGGCCGAACGCTCGAAATCACCCGCCAGACGATCGACGGCGATCCGGGGCCGGTGACGCTGGTCGCTCCCTCCGGCCAGAAGCAGGAGATCAAGCTGACCGAACGCCAGCCGGGCCTCTATTCGGCCGAAGTCGCCACGACTGAAACAGGGCTGTTCGAGATGTCGAACGGCGAACTGACCGCGCTTGCCCATGTCGGCGACCCGAACGCCCCTGAATTCAAGGCGGCGATCTCGACCGAGGACAAGCTGCGCCCCTGGGCGGAAAAGACCAAGGGCATCGTACGGCGCCTCGCAAGCGCCGAAGGGCCGCTCGATCTGCCGACGGTGCTGCCGGTCAGGGGCTCGATCCGCTCGGCCGACGACCAGCGGCTCTCGATCCGCATGACCGACGAAACCGTGCTGAAGGGCGTCAATTCGGTGCCGCTGTTTACCGGCTTCCTTGGCCTTGCAGCACTGCTGCTGCTGATTTCCGCCACTTGGTATCGCGAGGGACGATGACCGATCAGACCATTACCGTCAGCGATCTTCGCGACGCGCCGCATTTCTTCGATCCCGTGGCCGACCGCATCTGGCGCGCCTGGTGGGAGCCGAATGGCTTTCCGCTGGAACACATTGCCGAGCTGCTTCAGGAGAGCCTTTCCGACGACGCCGAGCAGCTGTGCCTGGTGGCGCATGCCGGCGACCGTTTCGTCGGCACCGCCTCGGTGATTGCCTCCGACCTCGAAGAACGCCCGGACCTCACCCCCTGGGTCGCCGCCGTCTGGGTCGATCCGCCATTCCGCGGGGCAGGCATCGGCGGCGACATCGTGCTGAAGGCGGCACACGCAGCGCTCGACAAGGGCGCCGAGGCCGTGCACCTCTGCGCCCTTGCGGGAAAGCGTTCCTTCTACGAACGCCTCGGCTGGCGGCTCGACGAGAAGGATGTCGGCGAGGATCGCCTCGATGTCTTCAGCATGCGCCGCGCCGAAAAGTAAGATCCATGTTCGTCGTCACCGATACCCCGCCACCCGAGGCGCTCGAGACAATCGGCAACAGTCTTAACGCCTTCAATACTGCCGATGTCGGCCCGTCGCAGCGACGCCCGCTCGCCGTTCTTGTCGGCGGCCCCGAGGCAAACGGAGCGCGCGGTGGCTTGAACGGTTACACCGGCCGCGGCTGGCTGTTCGTGCAGTGGCTGTGGTTGCCTGAGGACCTTCGTGGCCAGGGGCTTGCCGGCAAGCTGCTTCAGGCCGCCGAGGACGAAGCGCAAAAGCGCGGCTGCCATGGCGCCTACATCGACACTTTCAACCCGCAGGCCCGGCGCGCCTATGAGCGCCAGGGCTACGAGGCCTTCGGCGAGCTGCCGGATTATCCCGTCGGCCGAACCCGGGTGTTTCTGAAGAAGTCGCTCGTCGCGCGATAGTGCTCAGCTTCAGACGGCAAGCGGCAGTTCGAGCGGGACATCGCATGCCGCCGCATCATCCCGCCAGCCGATGACGCCCGAAAGCCCGGCATGCACGCCTTCGGCCATCGGCACGACGAGCACCCGCGCCGGGTCGACCGGCCCCGGGAATTCGAGTGCGGCGTAGCGCACCTTCTCGAAGCCGAGCGGCTGATAATAGGGCGGATCACCGACGAGGATCACCGCTTGCGAACCCTTCCGCCGCGCGGCCTCGATCGCGATGCGCACAAGCTCCCGCCCGATGCCCATGTTCTTGTGCGACGGCCTGACGGCGAGCGGTCCGAGCAGGTGGCCCTTGACCGAACCGGCCATGACCGGCGTCATCCGGACCGATGCGATCGTCTCGCCATTGTCGGCGCAGATGAAGGAGAGCGACCGGTCATGCGGCCCCTGCTCGCGGATGCGCGCGGCCGCCCGGGCAAACCGGCCGGGGCCGAAGGCTTCTTCGTTGATGATTTCGATGGCTGCGTCGTGGGACGCGTCTTCGGTCAGATAGACGAGATCGTGCTTTTTCATGGGATCGAGAAACCAGGCATGCGAACGGACATAGGGATGGCTTCGCCCGCAGGGGGCGTTGGCAGCATCAGCGTCGTCGCAGGTTTCCCGAGAACATCATCTGTGTGGATTCTTCCAGACACGAAAAAAGCTATGAGATCGCCGATAGCAGAAATTTGCTCTCTGTCAAAGCCTAAAACGCACTGTTCCGATTTCGCCACCTATCGAATGCCGCTGGAAGCGCTATCTATGGGAGCAACGATCACGAAGGAGTTTGTCCCATGGGCAGGTTGGTGGATGGCGTCTGGCAGGACGTCTGGTACGACACGGTGGCAACGAACGGCCATTTCAAGCGCAGCGCCTCGCAGTTCCGCAACTGGGTAACGGCGGACGGATCGGCCGGCCCGAGCGGTGATGCCGGTTTCAAGGCCGAGGCCGGGCGCTACCACCTCTATGTTTCGCTTGCCTGTCCCTGGGCGCACCGCACGCTGATCTTCCGCAAGCTGAAGAAACTCGAGGACCTGATCTCGGTCTCGGTGGTCGATCCGCTGATGCTCACCCAGGGTTGGGAGTTCAAGGACGGCGGCATCGGCACTGGCGACCATCTCTTCGGATCGAAGGCGCTGTGGCAGGTCTATACCCGCGCCGACGCCAACTATTCCGGCCGCGTGACCGTGCCTGTTCTCTGGGACAAGAAGCAGAACACCATCGTCTCGAATGAATCCTCCGAGATCATCCGGATGTTCAACTCCGCCTTCGATCACCTCACCGGCTCGACGCTCGATTTCTACCCGGAAGAGCAGCGCGGCGAGATCGATGCGATGAACACCGACGTCTACAACGACGTCAACAACGGCGTCTACAAGGCGGGCTTTGCCACCACGCAGACCGCCTATGAGGAAAGCGTCACCTCCCTCTTTGCCCGGCTCGACAAGCTGGAAGAGCGTCTCGGCTCAAACCGCTACCTGACCGGCAACCGCCTTACCGAGGCCGACTGGCGGCTGTTTACGACGCTGGTGCGCTTCGACCCTGTCTATGTCGGCCACTTCAAGTGCAACATCCGCCGGATCGCCGACTATCCGAACCTTCAAGGCTATCTCCGGGAGCTCTATCAGGTGCCGGGCGTGGCCGAGACGGTCGACATGCGCCACATCAAGGAGCACTACTACCGCAGCCACGCCACCATCAACCCGACGGGCGTCGTGCCAGTGGGGCCAGAACTCGACCTCACCGCCCCGCACGGGCGCGAGGCGCTGTAAGTCTCAGGCGAAACGGGCGGCGGTCGGTCGCGCCTACCAGTAGCGATCGACGGCTGCGCTGCCGGCGAGTTCCGCCAGCCGGCGGCGTGTCGCCGGCGTGGTGTCATCCGGCAGCGCGTCGAGCGCGAAGAAGCCGCTTGCGGCGATTTCCAGGTCCGGCGTCTTCGGCGCGCTCTGGCTGACGCCGTCGCAACGGTAGAAGACCACATGGTCGCGCCGGCTCGTGCGCCTGTTGTAGTAGACCTGGATCAGCACCGGCGGCTGCGATACTTCGAGATTTCCTTCCTCACGCAGCTCCCGCAGCAACCCGTCGATCGAGGCCTCGTCGCGGTCGAGCCCCCCGCCCGGCAGGTGCCAGCCCGGCAGGTAGGAGTGCCGCACGAGGAAAACGCGGCCCTTTGCATCGAAACAGGCCGCCCGCACGCCCATCGTCATACCGCGCGAGAGCGCGTAATAGCCATGTGCAAGCCGCATCAGAAGCCGGAGATACCAGCGTCGCATCTCCGGTGGCCGATCCTGTTCCAGACGTTTTTTCCTTCCTCGTCCCGGCCGCGCGCGATTCATCGGCCGACCTGATTCCCCTCGGCCGGAATATGCGCTAGACGGGGTCGATGTTCAAACTCGCCCATATTTCCGATGTCCACCTCGGGCCCCTGCCCGAGCTATCCCTCAGGGAACTCGCCTCCAAGCGCATCACCGGTTTCGTCAATTGGCACCGCAACCGCAGCCGCCATCTCTTTACCGGCACGCTCGACACCCTGTTGGCCGACATCGAGAAGAAGGATCCGGACCATCTGGCGATGACGGGCGATCTCGTCAACCTCGCCTCCTCGCGCGAGATCCAGACGGTGACCGAATGGCTGGAGGATGCCGGCGAGCCGGAGAACATCTCGATCGTTCCGGGCAACCACGACGCTTATGTGCCGGGCGCCTACGAGAAGACCACCCGCGCCTGGTATCCCTACATGCGCGGCGACGATGCCCCGGCGCACTGGCATGACCGGCACCATTGCTTTCCCTACATGCGCGTGCGCGGCCCGGTGGCCCTGATCGGCTGCTCGACCGCCGTCGCCACGCCGCCCTTTGCCGCCAGCGGCTACTTCGGCCAGCGCCAGGCCCGCGCCACCGTCAACCTGCTGCGCCAGGCCGGCGAGGCCGGCCTCTTCCGCATCGTCATGATCCACCATCCGCCGATCCGCGGTGCGACATCCATGCACAAGCGCATGATCGGCATCCGCCGCTTTGCCGCGACGATCTCGTCCGGCGGCGCGGAACTGGTGATCCACGGCCACACGCACCTCAACACCGTCTATTGGCTGAAGGGCCAGCATGCTCCAGTCCCGGTCGTCGGCATCGCCTCGGCCTCGCAAGGACCGGGCGGGCACAAGCCGCCAGCCGCCTACAACCTGTTCACCGTGGCCGGCGAAGCCGGAAACTGGCACCTCACGCGCGAGCGCTACGCCCTGAACGACGACGCCACCACGGTGTCGCTCGCCGAAACGACGCGCTTCTAGCCCACGGGCCCTTCCGCAAAAAGTTCATCTCCGGGCGAATAAACCCCGGCCCTGGTGCGTCATACCCCGGTCTGCCGCCGCATGGCAGCACGCCCTCCTCCGGCGTGCTGCCATGCGGCGTGCCGGCCGGCGGGCTCCCGCCTCCCTGCGCAAATGCAGAAATCACAGTCGTTTGAACCGGCGCGGATCATGCGCCAGCAATGGGAGATGGCATGATGAACCACAAGAGCGTCGTTTTCGCCCTGTTTGCAGCCGGGGCAACCAGCTTCATGGCGCATGCGGCGATGGCGGCCGGCGAGGATACGAGCGAACCGCCGAAGAAAACCAGGACGACCAGCGAATGCACCGCCGGCAAGGTTTGGGACGCCAAGAAGAATGCCTGCGTCAATGCCAGGAAGAGTGACCTCAGCGACGACATCCTGTTCCAGGCGGCGCGTGAACTCGCCTATGCCGGCCAGTATGAAAACGCGATCAAAGTGCTTGGCGCCGTCAAGGACCAGAAAAGCGCCCGGGTGCTCAACTATCTTGGCTATTCAAACCGCAAGGCCGGGCGGATGGAACTCGGCATGCAGTACTACAAGCGCGCGCTCCAGGCCGACGAGAACTACATCCTCGCCCGTTCCTACATGGGCCAGGCGCTGATCGAACAGGGCCGCGTCGAAGAAGCGCGCGTGCAACTCGTCGAGATCCGCGACCGCGGCGGCGAAAACACCTGGGCATACCACGCCCTGCTGCAGTCGCTCGGCGGCATCCGCCAGTACTGATCGGGCGACAAAAGGACGGGCGGCGCCAGGCGCCGCCTCGATCCGAGTTGCCACCGACGCGCGCCTGGCGCTAGGTTTTCTTTGCCGGGCTTCCCTTGGGCCCGCTTCCTTTCGGCTCGGTCCCCTTGGCATCAGCTCCGATGGCCGCGCCTCCGTCTGCAGCACTCCCCGTGGTGCCGCCCGCAATCGACTTTGCCTCGTTCTTCTTCTCCGACCATTCCGGCGGCAGGCCGAGCGCGCCGCCGGCGATGCCGCCGAGCCCGGATCCCTTGCCGAAAACGGCGCAATCGGGATCCGTGGGTTTGCCGGTGACCGCATAGGCGACGCTGTTCTTGACGTTCTTCATCGACGGCAGCTCGAAATCGGACTTCATCGGATCACCCGACTTTTCCAGGAGCGCGCTGAAATCCTCGGCGAAATCCCCTGACAGTTCGAAGGCGTCGGCCGCCGTCGACGCGCGGGAGCCGTTGGTGAGGATGTTGGCGCCCCTCGCCCATGTCAGGCCCGCAATCTGCTTGCCATTTGGATCGAAGGCTTCGGCCTCCATGGAAAGGCTGCCGAGACCGATCGGAATGCGCGGCACGGGAACGGGAGAGACAGCCGAGGTGACGGTCGACACCCCGGCAACGACGGCATTCGTCGCCTTGACGTTGCTGACCACCGAACGCACGGCCATGTCGGCCGGCTTCGACACCGGCACGATATCGTAGTTCGCGCTCAGCGCTTCGCACAGCTTCCGGTCGATCGCCGTTGCCACCAGCTTCTTCTGCGGATCCCCGAGCTTGTCGAGTTTGGCGTTGGCCGCAAAGGTCGTCGGTATCACGTGCACCGTCTTGACGGTTTTCAGCGAAGCGGTATCGACCCGATACTTGGTCTTGGTCACGAGGCCGTCGCTGGCAACGAAATCCTTGTAGGAGGAAAGCGACCCCGTTTCGATGACCTCGGCGCTCTGGCAGGCCGCGAGCCCCGCAAACAGGGGAACCAGGGCCGCCACGCGGATCACGGTCGCGCCACCGCGGATACGGCGCCGGCCACGATGCCTCCCGACATATCTGACAATACTCATGCCCTTGCAATGCTGTGCGTTCATTGGCGTGTCCCCGACATCGACCTGCAGTTGTGCATGAGGTCCAGTCAGATTCGGGCCGAACTTTGACGCGATCTCCGAGCAGCGATGCAGTTAACGGTAACGAAGCCCGCGATTAACGGCCGCCAGCAAGCGAAAGCTTTTTGGGAAAAGGCGCCATGAAGCAGCAGAATTTGCTTTCCGTTCCGGCACTTCCCTTGCAGACTAAGGAGCAAATGTTTCATATCATCCGCTCGTGCCCTGCACGGCGAATAAAAGCATGATCCGGCACGTTCCATTGGAAGAGAAATGCGTCCAGCGGCAGAAACGAAGGACTTCAGACGCGACTTGGTCAGCCTGCTGCCCAAATTGCGCCGTTTCGCGATGACGCTGACGCGCAATGCCAACGACGCCGACGACCTCGTCCAGGAAGCCTGCGAGCGTGCGATTACCCGCAGCCATCTCTGGAACGGAGAAGGCCGGCTGGAAAGCTGGGTCTACGCGATGACGCGCAATCTCTGGGTCGACGAAATCCGCAAGCGCAAGGTCCGCACCGGCAGCGGTACCGTCGATGCGCTTGGGCATGACGAACTCAGCATCGAACCGTCGGCGGAAAAGGCCGTCTACGCCAATCAGCTGCAGAAGATGATCCTGTCGATGCCCGAGGGACTTGCGAGCGTGTTCCTGCTGGTCAACGTCGAAGGTCATAGCTATCGCGAGACGGCCGATATCCTCGGCATTCCGATCGGCACCGTCATGAGCAGGCTGTCGACCGCGCGCCTGAGACTTGCGGCCATGATCTCAGAAAATACCGAAAGGAGGGCCTGACCGTTGCAGCAGACAAGGGGTCAAGCGCTCGAAGTACGCCTCTCCGCCTATATCGACGGCGAGATCGGCGAGGCTGAACGAAGCGAACTCGACGCGCTTCTCGCCCGCGACGAGGATGCGAAGGCGCTGTTTGAGAGACTGAAGGCCGGCAGCAGCTTCGGCGATACCGCCTTTGAGGATTTCCTGCACGATCCCGTGCCGCTCGCTCTGGTGCGGCAAATCAAGCAGGGCCCCGGGACCAACCCGAAAACCGAGCGGATCGCGACGACGACAGCGACCGTCAGGCACACGCGGGCCTGGCCGCGCATGCTTGCTGCGTCGGTGGCCCTGGTGCTGCTGGGCGCCGGCGCCGGCTTCATCGTCGGAACGGCGAGCAGCGTGAGCGAACCGGCGGAGGTCGCCGCGGCGCGTGGCTGGCTCGACGACATCGCCGACTACCACCGGATCTATTCGCGGCAGAAGGAACATCTGGTCGAGGTCCCGGCCTCCGAAGCCCCGAAGATCGAGACCTGGCTTGCCGCAAGCGTCGGCGTTCCCTTCAAGATCCCGCAGCTCTCGGGCAAGGGCCTGACCTTCGAAGGCGCCCGCCTGCTGGTCGCCAACGGAAAACCTGTGGCACAGCTGGTGTATCGGAGCGCCGAAGGCGAGATCTTCGCGATCTGTTTCCTCAAGAGCACGACCGGTCCTCAGTCCGACGATTTCGACGAGAGCATCCGCGACGATCTCGGCATGGTCTCCTGGCAGAGAGGCGGCGCCTCCTTCGTGCTCGTCGGCCCGTCTGCCCATGTCGGCATGCAGGACATCGCCGAAAGCGTCGCCGCGGCGATCTGAGGTCGACGGCGGTCCCTACGGCTTGTGTCCTTTAATCGTAGCCGATTGAAGGACAAAAACATGCAGTATTTCAAAGTTCTACAGCGACCTTGGTGCGCCTGATAAGACGCGCGGCGCTGTAGATCCCGACAGAAAAAGGCCGCGCCGGGTTTCCCCGACGCGGCCTTGTTTCGTAGCGCTCGGGCCTATCAGCCGCGCTTCATCTCGAGCACGCGGTTCGCCGCCGACACGATCGCTTCGAGCGATGCGGCAACGATGTTGGTGTTGATGCCCGCACCGAACAGCTTGCCATCCGGATGCTCCATCTCGACATAGGCGATGGCCGCGGCGTTCGAACCGTGCTGCAGCGAATGCTCGGAATAGTCCGCAACCGAAAGATCGACGCCGAGATAGATCGACAGCGCGTTGATGAAGCCGTCGATCGGGCCGGTGCCCTTGCCTTCAATGCGCTTGACCTCGCCATTGTCGGTGATCTCGGCGGCCACCACGCGCACGCCCTTGTGCTCGCCCACCGGATAGGTGTGGTGATCGACGAACTTGATGCGGGCGCCCGGCTGTTCGACATAGCGCTCGATGAAGCGTTCATGGATGCGCTTGGAGGGAAGCTCCTTGCCTTCTTCGTCGGTGATGCGCTGGATGTCCTCGCGGAACTCGACCTGGAGGTTGCGCGGCAGGTTGATGCCGTAGTCTTCCTGCAGGATGTAGGCGATGCCGCCCTTGCCCGACTGCGAGTTGATGCGGATGATCGCCTCGTAGGAGCGGCCGACGTCACGCGGATCGATCGGCAGGTACGGCACTTCCCAGAGCGGCTTGTTGGCGGTCTTGATCGCCTTCATGCCCTTGTTGATCGCATCCTGGTGCGAGCCGGAGAAGGCCGTGTAGACCAGTTCGCCGACGTAGGGATGGCGCTCGGGAATGACCATCTGGTTGGAGTATTCGTAGACTTCCTTGATCCGCTCGATGTCGGAGCAGTCGAGCTGCGGGTCGACGCCTTGCGTGAACATGTTCAGCGCCAGGGTCACGACGTCGACATTGCCGGTGCGCTCGCCATTGCCGAACAGCGTGCCTTCGACGCGGTCGGCGCCGGCCATCAGGCCGAGCTCGGTGGCGGCGATGCCGGTGCCGCGGTCGTTGTGCGGGTGCAGCGAGATGATCAGGCTCTCGCGGTTGTCGAGGTTGCGGCACATCCATTCGATCTGGTCGGCATAGATGTTCGGCGTCGCCATCTCGACGGTCGAGGGCAGGTTGAGGATCAGCTTGTTGTCGGGCGTCGGCTTGACGATTTCGGTGACCGCATTGCAGATCTCCAGCGCCACTTCGAGTTCGGTGCCGGTAAAGCTCTCCGGCGAATATTCGAAGCGGTAGCCGCCACCTGCCTTGGCCGCCATGTCGGTGATCATCTTGGCGGCGTCGGTCGCAATCTGCTTGATGCCGCGCACGTCCTTGGCAAACACCACGCGGCGCTGCAATTCACTGGTGGAATTGTAGAAATGCACGATCGGCTGGTGCGCACCTTCCAAAGCCTCAAAGGTGCGGGTGATCAGCTCGGGCCGGCACTGCACCAGCACCTGCAGCGACACATCCTTGGCGACATTGCCTTCCTCGATGCACCAGCGGGCAAAATCGAAGTCGGTCTGCGAGGCCGAGGGGAAGCCGATTTCGATTTCCTTGAAGCCCATGTCGAGCAGCAGCTGGAACATGCGGGCCTTGCGATCGTGCCCCATCGGGTCGACCAGCGACTGGTTGCCGTCACGCAGGTCGACAGAGCACCAAATCGGCGCCTTGGTGATCGTCTTCGACGGCCAGGTGCGGTCGGCAAGTGCGATCTGCGGATAGGCCTGGTACTTCACCGCCGCTTCCGGCATGCCAATCTTAACGGGATGGGATTTCTGGATCATTGCAGCTTCTCTTCATCACTGGACGTCCTGGCCGCCTTGCCATAGCCGATCGGGGATCGGATTGCGATGGCTAATGCCGCGCAGAACGCGCCTTTATCCTAAAACACTTGATGGGGTCGAGGAGCATCCGCCGGCGTGGCTTTTCGGCCGCCGGGCGCTCCTCAGCGAACCCGGCAACCGCGAGTAAGGCCGAGAAGAAGAAGCGATGCGAAGGCGCGCGACGGCGCACGATTGGTATCGTGTCCGGCGGGGATCGAGGCGATCCGATATGCGTCAGCCTTGGTCATGGTCAAAGCCTATACACGGCTTGCCGGACGGCGGCAAGCCGCCGAATGCGCGAAAGGGCACCGGCGCGATGCCGATGCCCTTCCGATCTCTACAGTGCCTGCGAACTCAGATGTCTGCAGCAGACGAGATGATGCGCGAAACGAGGCCGTAGGCCTTGGCTTCCTCGGCCGAAAGCCAGTAGTCACGGTCCGTGTCCTTGGCGATCTTCTCGACCGGCTGGCCGGTCGCATCGGCGAAGATCTTGTTCAGGCGGTCGTTCATCTTGATGATCTCGCGCGCCTGGATCTCGATGTCCGAAGCCATGCCGCGGGTGCCGCCGGACGGTTGGTGCAACAGGAAGCGGGTGTTCGGCAGGCAGATGCGGCGCTCCTTGGGGGCGCCGACATAGATCAGCGCGCCGGCGGAAGCGACCCAGCCTGTGCCGATGGTCCAGACCTTCGGCTTCACGAACTTGATCATGTCGTGGATGCTGTCACCCGATTCGACATGGCCACCCGGCGAATTGACGAAGATGCGGATGTCTTCGTCGCTGGCTGCGGCAAGCGCCACGAGCTGCGAGCAGACCTTCTGCGCCAGTTCCTGGTTGATCGAACCGTAGATGAAAATCGAACGCGACTTGAAAAGGTTCGCCTCCGTTTCCTTGCCGAGCGGCAATTCGGTCTTCTTGTCGTCCTCGTCGTCGTTCATCATCCGTTTTTCTCCGGCGTCTCATGAAGTCTTCAGTCAAAGTCAGATAATGCGACTCGACCGCGAAGACAATGCAACAAACGGAAGCGGCGACAAAGCGGCAAGGCACAGTGCGCTTATGGTAAAAACACCTACCGCCAAATGCCGTATAGACAGGGTGGCAAAGGCCAATAAGATCGTCGCGTCAAACACTCAAGAACGGGGCCATCCTCCCAGGCTCCGCCGATCCATGGGGACACGCATGAACAGACGCATCCTGATCGCCGCAGCAGCGCTGATCGCTTCCGCCGCACCCGCCTTCGCCCATCTCAACCCGGAAGAGCACGGCTCGTTTGCCGCCGGCTTCTCGCATCCGCTCTTCGGGCTCGACCATATCCTCGTCATGGTCGCCGTCGGCCTCTGGGCAGCCCAGATCGGCGGGCGGGCGCTCTGGATGGTTCCGACCGCCTTCGTGTCGATGATGGCTGTCGGCTTCGCGCTCGCGGTCGCCGGCGTCGGCCTCCCCTTCGTCGAACCGGCAATCCTTGCCTCGGTCGTGGCACTCGGCCTGCTCGTCGCCATGGCGGTTCGCCTCGACACCGCGGCATCAGCCGCGATCGTCGGCATCTTCGCCCTCTTCCATGGCCATGCCCATGGCGGTGAACTCGGCAGCGCCGGCGCGCTTGCCTTCTCGGTCGGCTTCATCGGCGCGACCGCCCTCCTGCACGTCGCCGGCATCGGTCTCGGCATTGCGCTTCAGCGTCTCTCTGGCGGCGGCCTGGTTGCCCGCATTCTCGGTGGAGCGACGGCGGTTGCCGGCGCCGCACTGATCTTCGGCTGAGACCGGCAAGCGTGCAGCACGGGCGCATCATCTTCCTGAACGGCACGTCGAGTGCCGGAAAATCAACGCTGGCCAAGGCGCTCCGGGAAATCCTCCCGGAGCCCTTCTGCTACTATGCGTCAGACCAGTTGGCCGACGCCGGCTTCCGGGTTCTCAAACGCGGCATGCACCAAGGCATGCGCGGCGAACGCAACCGGTTCTTCGACGGTTTCCATCGCTCGATCGCGGCTTTCGCCGAGGCCGGCAACGACCTGATCGTCGAGCACATCGTCGAGGAACAGAGTTGGGCCGACGATCTCAGGAACCGAACCGCGCATCTTGATAGCTTCTGGGTCGGCGTGCACGCGCCCATCGCAGACCTCGAACGGCGCGAGCACGAGCGCGGCGACCGCACGATTGGCGAAGCCCGCTTTCACCTGAAGACGCATGACTATTGCACCTATGACCTCGAAGTGGACACGCGCGACCCGACCGCTGAGGTGGCCGGGCGCATCGTCGACGCCTGGCGCCAGCGTCAACCTCGCGGGCAGTAGCGGCAACCGCCCCGTTCTTGGCCGCGACCACGCCGCGGCTACGCGCCTTGCATCGCTCGGCGCAGCTTTTCCGAAGCCGCGGCAACGGCCGCAAGCTCTATCTCAGAGCTCATGTTGTCGCGCGCGTGCAGAAGCGCCGGGCGAACCGCATCGATCGATTTCCCGAACTTCGTCATCCAGGGATATCGAGGCACCATCCAGAGGTGAAAGTGATGCGACGTGTCCTCGTTATAGAAGTAGTACACGTGTTCGATACCGAGCTGTTCTTGCTGTTGTTTCCTCAGCCTTTGCACGAGCGGCAGGAACTCTGACGTTTCATCGGACGTCATGTCGGTCAGCAACGTGAAATGCCGTTTCGCCGCCACGATGACCTGACCCGGTACGGGATAGGCCACGTCCTGGTGGGCATGAAAGTGTTCTGTCTCAAAGATGGGCCCGCCACGGGGCTGTCGCCGCCCGGACGTAACCTCGCAACTCACGCACAGACCATCCATGCCGCACTCCCCCTGTTCCCTTGCCTGGTTCACAAGAAGAAATCTGTGCGGGCGCCCCCGCACAGTCACTCAAGGCCGAAGGCCAGCATACAGGCTTTAGCCGCGGCCGCGATAGGTCGGCACGCCCTGGTCGGGTAGCCACAGGCCCTCCGGCGGCTTGCCGGTCTGCCAGAAAACGTCGATCGGGATACCACCGCGCGGATACCAGTAGGCGCCGATCCTAAGCCAGCGCGGAGACAGCAGCGACACCAGCCGTTGGGCGATCTCGATCGTGCAGTCCTCGTGGAAGGCGCCGTGGTTGCGGAAGGAATGCAGGAACAGCTTCAGCGATTTGGATTCCACCAACCATTCGTCCGGCACATAGTCGATGACGATATGGGCGAAATCTGGCTGGCCGGTCATCGGGCAGAGCGAGGTGAACTCCGGCGCCGTGAAGCGCACCAGATAGTCCTTGCCCTTGTTGCCGCTCGGCACCCGCTCCAGCACCGCCTCTTCAGGGCTTTGCGGCAGGTCGACCTTCGCACCCAATTGCGAAAGGCCAGATACGTCAGTCTTGCTCATTTGCGTGTTGCTCCGTCAATCTTACGGCGTTGGCCGGACGTTACGGACTTGTGTCCCCACCCGGCCCCACGCTGTTTGCGGCCCTTAAATCAGAACTGACTCAAGAAGGAAACCTTGTCAGGGTTGAAGCGCCGTTGACCGTGGATCAGTGGCGCCCGACCGTTGTCTTCACGCGCACGCCATGGGCCTTTTCGCCTTCGGGCTCCACATGAATGGCAATCCTTGCGCCCGGATGCACGTCCCGGATCGCATCCTCGATCCGGTCGCAGATGTCATGCGCCTCGCCGACCGGCATCAACTCCGGCACGACCATGTGGAAATCGACGAAAATGGCCGGCCCGGCCTGGCGGGTCTTCAGGTCGTGCACGCCGAGCGAGCCCGCGGCATTGGCCGCGATCGCCTGCTTGATCGCCTCTTCCTCTTCGCCAGAGACCGCCCGGTCCATCAGCCCGTCGATCGAGCGCGAAATCACCATCCAGCCCTGGTAAAGGATATTGCAGGCGACGACGACGGCGAGCAAGGGATCGAGGATCGCGTAGCCGGTGGCAATTGCAAGGACGAGGCCGACGAGAACGCCGATCGAGGTGACGACATCAGACAGGATATGGTGGCCATCGGCACTCAGCGCAGGTGAGCGATGCTTGCGGCCCGCCGTGATCAGCACATAGGCCCAGATGGCGTTGATCACACCGGCCGCAAAGTTGATCGCAAGGCCGAGCGCCGGCGCTTCCATCACGACAGGCGCCATCATCGCCGGCACCGCTTCCCAGACGATCAGAAGGGCTGCGACGACAATCAGCACGCCCTCGATGACCGCTGAAAAGTACTCTGCCTTGTGGTGTCCGAAGGGATGGCCGGCATCCGCCGGCTTGGAGGCATAGCCGATCATCAGATAGGCGATGACGGCGGCGATCACATTGACGGTGGATTCGAGACCATCGGACAGAAGCGCGACCGAGCCGGTGAGCCACCAGGCAAGAAGCTTCAGCCCCAGCACGGCCAGAGACAGGGGAATGCCCCAGAAGGCAAGCCGCAGGACGGTTCTGTTGTCGGATCCAGACATTTTGATCATTCCCTATGCAGATGCAAACGAGTTGCAAACGCAAGCCCATTGAAACGCAAAACCGCCCGCGCGAATTTCGCGCAGGCGGTCTGTTACACATGCATATGCGGGAATAGACGCCGCTTGTCAAAGGTTGCTGCGGGTCATCCCGGCCTCGCCGACTGGTACCGGCTCGAGGGCCGGCGGCCCGGCATCCGCCTCCCGCGGCGCGACGGCCTCCCCGCCCCGCCCGACAAACAGAAAGACGACGATTGCCGTCATCGCGGTTATCCCGGTCAAGATCAGCAGCAGGCCGCTGAACGCATCGCCATAGGCTTTGAGCAAGATCGTCTGCGAAATGTCCGGCGAAAGCAGCGACGCCTCCGCCAGATTGCCGGTTGCGAGCCTCTGTGCCATGGCGGCGGCGTCTGCGCCGACAGACGCATCGAGGTTCGAGGCGGTGAGCGCCGAAAGCACCGCCGTCACGATTGCCAGCGCCACGCCTTCGCCCGCGACACGGGTCGTGCTGAAGATCCCCGTCGCCATACCGGCGCGCTCCTTCGGCACGACGCTGACGGCGAGCCCGTCCATCAGGCCCCAGGGAAGGCTGATGCCGAGACCGATCAACAGCAAGGGTGCAAGCAGGTTCACCGGATCGGATCCGACCGGAAACCGGCTCAACCAGAAGAGCCCGGCCGCCGAGAGCAGCAATCCCGCCCCGCAGATCGCCGCCGGCGCAAGCCATCGGGTCAGGAGACCTGCTGCGATCGGCACGACCAGAAGCGGCGCGGACATGGCGATCATCATCCGCCCGCCGTCGGCCGCACTCATGCCCTCGACGCCGATGAAACGCACCGGAAGCAGGATCAGCAAGACGACGAAGCCATAGGCCGGTGCTGCCGCCAGCAACTGCACGCCGACAAAGCGCGGATAGCGGAAGAGCGTCAAATCCAGCATCGGCCGCGCAACCGAACGCTCGATCCGCCAGAACGCCAGGAAGAACAGCGCGGAGACCACGAACATGGCGACAACGAGCGGATCCCCCCAGCCGTTTTCGGGCGCCTGCAGGATACCGAAAGTGAGCGACGTCAGCGCCACGGTGAAACTTGCAGCCCCCTTCCAATCCAGTCCGCCGGCATCCGGATCGCGCGTCTCGCGCAGGAAGATCGCTCCAAGCGCCAGAGCAAGCGCCGCGAAGACGACGACGGGCACGAAGATCGCCGGCCAGCCGAAGGCCTCGACCATCAGACCCGAAGCAATCGGCCCGAAGGCAAGGCCGACTCCGAAACTGGCGCCGACGAGGCTGAAGGCTCTGAGCCGCTCGCTCTCTTCGAACTCCTGCGCCAGCGAAGCCATGCCGCCGGAAAAGGCGGCGGCTGCCCCGATGCCCTGAAGGGCGCGCAGAATATCGAACCAAAGGATGTCTCGGGCAAAGGCGAGACCCACCGAGAACAGCAGGAAAGCCGTCAGCCCTCCGAGGAAGATGCGCTTGCGACCATAGCTGTCGGCAAGTGCGCCGGCCGCCATCAGCGCGCTGCCGAAGGTCAGCATGAAGGCGTTGGTGACCCAATTGAGCGCGACCGGATCGGCGCCGAGGCTGCGGCTGATCGCCGGCAGCGCCACCGCCGGTCCGGTAAAGGTGAGCGGCATCGCCGCGGCGGCGCAACAAACCGCAAGCAGCACGAGCCGGCGCCCGCGCGGTTCTCGAATTTCGGTGCTCATTCCCCGTTCCATCCGTTCGAGCAAAAGGGATACCCACGCAGATCCCGCCGGACCTCCGTCTTGATGTCGGCAGTTGCCGGGTATCGGTTGACGAATGCAGGATAGTTTCGACATAATTCGATGAAAACCACCGCAATATTCCGGTCATAGCGGAACAAAACGCTCGAATGGAAACGCAATGGATCGAATGACCGCCTTCGTCCGCACCGCCGATCTCGGCAGTTTCGTCGCGGCCGGTCGCGCGCTCGGCCTGTCCGCCTCTTCGGTCGGGAAGGCCGTAACCAAGCTGGAGCAAGAACTCGGTGTGCGCCTGCTGCAGCGCTCGACCCGCAGCATAAGGTTGACCGAGGAAGGCCGTCTCTTCCACGAGCGCTGCCGTCGCATCCTCGACGATCTCGCCGACGCCCAGGCTTCATTGGCGCAAGCCGTGGCCACGCCGCGGGGACGGCTGCGCGTCAGCGTGCCGATCGTCAGCTACCATCTGCTGTTGCCGGTGCTGCCGGAATTCGTGCGGCGCTATCCCGAGGTCGAACTCGATCTCGACTTCAACGACCGCATCGTCGACCTGATCGACGATGAAGTGGATGTCGCCATTCGCAGCGGCGTGTTGCCGGATTCCCGGCTGATGACCCGCGCGCTCAGGCCTTTCCAGCTTCTGCTTTGCGCCGCACCTGCCTATCTCGACAGGCATGGCACGCCTCAGGCCCCGCGCGATCTCGACGGGCACCACGCAATCCGCTTCCGTTTTCCCAACAGCGGCAAGCTGCAGGAATGGCCGATCGCCATGCCGGAAGGCGGACCCGAGCCGCAGATCAAGACCGTTCTCAACTGCAACAACATGGAGGCGCTGAGCGGCGCGGTCCTCAGCGGGCTCGGCATCGGCTGCCTGCCGGACTTCCTCGCGCGCCAGCCGCTGAGCGATGGCCGGCTGCGCACCGTGCTCGACGCCCATCTCGACGCCCCCGGCCAGTTCCACCTGCTCTGGCCGTCCAACCGGCACCTGTCACCGAAGGTCCGCGTCTTCGTCGATTTCCTGAGCGAACGGCTGTTTGCCGATCGCTGCGAACGCGCACCCGCCGTCGAAGCGATGCGGTAGGTCAGGACAGAGCAGCGTCGAGCATTGACCGGTTGCGTAAGAGCCAGGCGACGCTTCGTGCCTGCCAGGCGATGCCCCAGACCCGCGGCACATGCTCGCTCTCCGGACGGATATCGAGTTCGAAGGCCTCGTTGGCAGCGCTCTCGGCGGCGAAATGGATAATCCGGTCCGCAAGCCGATGTCGATCGCCCGCGGCCAGCCCGTAGCCATCGGCAAAGAGTCGCACCTGCCGCATCCGCGACAGGGCGTCCGGCAAGCCGTTCATCTCGGCGACACCGTCGTCATAGAGCTGGGCATTGTTCCAGGCGGCCATGGCGAGTTCGGTCAGGCGATCGACGGGGCCTGCCGCCTCCCAGTCGATGAGCGCTGCCGGCAGCCCGTCGCGCGAGACGATGTTCCAGGGTGCGGCGTCGCAATGGCCGACAATATCGGGTGTGCCGACCGCACGGCCGAACCAGGGACGCCAGTGTGCCTCCTGCGGAGGCTGGAAGGATGCAGCGGCATCATGCATCTGGCGCATCAGCCGTCCGAGTTCCGCAATTGCCGCGTCCGACCAGGGCACCGGATTGAGGATGTCGCCTTCGACATAGGTGAGCATTTCACGCCCGGATTCATCGAAGCCGGCACCGACGACGCGAGGCGCGCCATCGAAGCCGATGGTCTCGAAATGCCTGAGAAGCGCGTGCACCGAAGGCGCCCAAGGCCCGGTCTCACGCAACACGACAGCGCCCCTGCGGCTGACGACCGTGCGGCCGCCTCCGCCCAAGGGCGTATCGTCTGCCATGCCATCCTTTCCCGTCATGGGACCTCCAGCAAATGGCCGCGTGAAAGGAAGCGGCACCGAAGCGCCGCGCCCGTATATCCGGCGTTATCAGGCAGCCTTGATCTTGGCGCGCTTGGCGAGATGCGCCACGACGTTCTCGATCATGCGCATGCCGGCGTCGCCACCGAGCGTCATGATCGATTCCGGGTGGAACTGTACGGCCGCCACCGGCTCCTTCGTGTGCTCGATGCCCATGATCGTGCCGTCTTCGCTTTCGGCGGTGATCATGAAATCAGCGGGCAGGCTCGCCGGATCGGCGAAGATCGAATGGTAGCGACCGACGGTGACTTCCTTGCCGAGGCCGGAGAAGACGATGCCCGGTTCCAGCACGCGGATGCGCGACGGCTTGCCATGCATCGGGATCGCCAGCTGGCGCAGGTCCCCGCCATAGGCTTCGGCAAGCGCCTGAAGCCCGAGGCAGACACCGAAGACCGGCAGGTCGCGCGCCCGTGCCTTCTTGATCGTCGCCTTGCAATCGAAGTCCTTCGGATTGCCCGGTCCGGGCGAAAGCACGACGAGATCCGGCTTGACGCGGTCGAAGATCTCTTCGGCCACCGGCGTGCGCACCGTCGTCACGGTTGCGCCCGTCTGGCGGAAATAGTTCGCGAGCGTATGGACGAAGCTGTCCTCGTGATCGACGAGCAGAATGTTGACGCCGGCGCCGACCGCCGCAACGTCGCGACCGGCCTTGCCGGCATTGGCGGATCTCGCATCGCGAATGGCAGCGATCATGGCGGAGGCCTTCAGTTCGGTTTCGGCTTCTTCTTCTTCCGGGTTTGAATCGTAAAGCAGTGTCGCCCCTGCCCTGACCTCTGCAATGCCGTCCTTGATGCGGATGGTGCGCAGGGTGAGGCCCGTGTTCATGTCGCCGTTGAAGCCGACCATGCCGATCGCGCCACCATACCATGCGCGCGGGCTCTTCTCATGGCTTTCGATGAAGCGCATGGCCCAGAGCTTCGGCGCGCCGGTGACGGTCACCGCCCAGGCGTGGCTCAGGAATCCATCGAAGGCATCCATGTCGTCGCGCAGGCGCCCCTCGATGTGGTCGACCGTGTGGATAAGGCGCGAATACATCTCGATCTGGCGGCGGCCGATGACCTTGACGGAGCCCGGCACGCACACACGGCTCTTGTCGTTGCGGTCGACGTCCGAGCACATGGTGAGCTCGGATTCGTCCTTCTTCGAGTTCAGGAGCTTCAGGATCTGCTCGCTGTCGGCGATCGGGTCGTCGCCGCGCTTGATCGTGCCCGAGATCGGGCAGGTCTCGATGCGGCGGCCCGAGACGCGCACGAACATTTCCGGCGAGGCGCCGACGAGATATTCCTGGTTTCCAAGGTTGATGAAGAAGGAATAGGGCGAAGGGTTGATCGCCTTCAGCCGGTTGGAGATCTCCGACGGCTTGCTCTCGCAGCGCTCGAAGAACTTCTGACCGGGCACGACTTCGAAGAGGTCGCCACGGCGGAAGCTCTCCTTCGCCTTGACGACGAGTTCGGCATATTCGCCGGGACGGTGGTCGCCGTGCGGCGGAATGCTGTCGACGGTCTGGAACGGCTCGGAGGCGATGTCCTCCGCCTTGCCTTCGGTCGTCTTGCCGTCCTTGGCAAAATCATAGCGGTCGATCCAGGCCTTGGCGGCATAGTGGTCGACGACGAGGATCTCGTCCGGCAGGAACAGCACCATGTCGCGCTGGTCGTCCGGGCGCTTCAGCTTCAGCTCGATCGCATCGAACTGGAAGGCGAGATCGTAGCCGAAGGCGCCGTAAAGGCCGAGGCTCGCATCCTCAGCGGAATGGAAGAGATTGGTGACGGCGCGCAGCACGCTGAACACCGTCGGCATCTTCGAGCGCTCTTCCTCGGTGAAGACGCGGTCGGGCTGGTTGATCGTCAGGTCGAGGCGGCGGCTGGTCGAAGCGCCGAGCGTGATGTCCGCGACTGTCTTCAGGTGCTCGGCGATGATCGCCAGCAACACCTCGCCACGGCCGTTATAGGCTTCGATCCAGAGCGAGCGACCGAACGACGAGATCCCGAGCGGCGGGTCGACGACGGCCGTGTCCCAGCGGGTGTAGCGGCCGGGATATTCGTAGTTGGAAGAAAACACCGCGCCGCGACGCTCGTCGAGCTTGTCGACATAGCTCGCGATCGCCTGGCCGTAGGACGCTTCGCGCCGCCTGCGCGTCACCACGATGCCGCCCTTTGTCGTGTAGCTCTCCGAGCCGTCCTCGAGAATTACCGTTGCCATTCGCCTCGCTCCGTAAAAGCCCGGTCCTTGAGCGGCCTGAAGATGAAAAAAGCCGCCTCGAAATCTCCGGGCGGCTTCATCTCTCAATCACGCATGACTGGTCAAGGCCGCTTCAGCGAGCCCACCACCAGATCGAAATGTTGCGTGCGTTTTCCATAGGCCAAAGTGTTAGCGTGGGTTCGTGCCGTGCGCAAGCGGGAAAGCGGCGCGGTTCGTCACGGTTGCGTCAAAAATACGGGCGGCTCCGAAGAGCCGCCCGCCAGGACGATCTGACCGCCTTTAGAAACGCTGCGTGAGCGAGATCTTGAAGGTGCGGCCCGGTTCCGAATAGTAATCGCGCGGCTGGTTGCTCGGGGACCCAACGTTGGTGTCGCGCAGCGCGAGCGCGTCGAAGTACTTCTTGTCGAAGATGTTGTAGACGCCCGCCTGCACACGCAGCCCCTTGAATTCCTCGGGCGTCCACCAGCCGGTCAGGTCGACGATACCGTAGCCGGGTGCGTCGAAGGTATTCGCAGCACCGTCATCCGACATGGCGGCCGAAAGCGTGGTGGAGAGATCGACGCCGAAGGTTTCCTGGCTGTAGCCCGCACCGAGGATCGCCTTGAACGGTGCAACCGAGCGCAGGCGCTTGTCGGTATCCTCGTTCTTGCCATAGGCATAGGCGATCGAGCCATGGACGTTGAAGCCGTTGTCGAAGGTCTTCAGAGCGCTCAGCTCGAAACCAGAGATGCGCGCCTTCTGCACGTTCTCGTAACGGATCTCCATGAACCGGGTTACCGGGTTTATGGTCGTCTTCGTCTCGATGAAGTTGTCGTAGACGTTGTGGAACGCAGCAAAGCGGCCGGTCAGGTCACCCGTATCGAAGTTGGCGCCGACCTCGAAGCCATTGCCGGTCTCGGGCTTCAGGTCCGGGTTGCCGAGCTGGGCGTAGCCTTGAGCCCGGTTGTAGAAGCGGCTGTAAAGTTCATCGACAGTCGGGGCGCGATAGGCCATCGACCATTGTGCGAAGAGCTCGACGTCAGGTGTGATGTCGTAGGTCGCAAGCAGCTTGGGCGACAGGCGGGCGCCGTCCCGGTCCCGCGGTTCGCCGAAGCGCGGCTCCGTGGGGTTGGCCTGGAAACCGGCATTGGCCTCCGGCTGGTAGTCGAACCAGTCGAAGCGCACACCGGGCGTCAGCGCAAAGGCACTGTCACCCATCGAGATGCGGTCTTCCAGAACCGCGCCAATCGTCGTGCTCTTGACGGTCGGGATTTCCGACTGGTTGTTGTTGACCGGGCATGTCGTCGGCGTCGGGCATAGCGCCCAGGTGTACTGGTTCCAGTCCGAGCGCTGGACGTCGAGCCTGAACAGCACGGAGTGGTCGAAGCCACCGGCTTCGAAATCCTTGCCGGCGCTGCCGCTGAAGCCGATGCTCTTGTTGTTGATCGAATTGTCGCGGCCATAGGGCACATCGAAACGCGTGCGACCGTTCGCACCGGAAGACCGCTCCAGTTCCTGCCAGTAGAGCGTGGCGCGCGCAAAGCTGAACAGGTCGTCGGACGAAAGGGCCTCGAAATCATAATCGAGCGAGACACGCTTGCGCGAGCGATCCTCGAAGCCTCGGTAGTCACCGATCTTGTAGGTGCGCGGCGCCCCCTGGTCCGTCAACAGGTCGGCGTCGGCATCACGGCGGAAGCTTTCGGCGGTCAGGCCGATGCGGTGGCCGCCTTCGAGTTGATGGCGAAGCTTGAAGAGCAGGTTGCTTTGGTCGAAATCGAGCGGATTGGCTTCCGTGCGGGTCGGACCGGTGCCGCCAACCGTGCCTTCGTTTTCTCGCTCATGTCCCTTGCGGTAGCTGCCCTGGAAGAGCACCGAGGTATCGCCGAACTGCTTGGCAACGGCAGCGGAGCCGGTGATGCTGTCGTCCTCGCTGTCATAGATGGTCTTGAATAGAGCACCCCAGTCCTTGCCGTCGGAAATCAGGTCCTCCGGCTCGAGGGTACGCAGCACGATCGCGCCCCCCAGCATGCCCGAACCGCCGCGGCTCGAATCCGCGCCACGCACCACATCAAGTGCGGAAAGCGAGTTGAAGTCGAAGGTGTCGCCGCCGCCATTCGCGTTTGTCGTCGCGGTCTGCGTCCGTGCACTGTTCGAAATAAAGGGGATCGGAACCCCGTCGATCGTGGTCAAGATGCGCGGACCGGAAAGACCGCGGATGTTGATTCCCGAGTCCTTCTTCGACGCGTTGATGCCGGCGTCGACGCTGCGACCGAGGTCATCGAGATCGGTCACCTGCTTTGCTTCGAGCGTCTTTTCATCGATCTCGCTGGCAAGCGGCGTGTCGGCGATGCTGCCCTTCGGCGCCGTCGTCACGCGATTTCCCTTGGCCACGATCTTCTGAAGCACCGTGGTGTTGGCGCCGGCCTCCGCAGTCGTCGCCGGCTTGGCGCTCTGGGCGAAGGCCTCGGAAATGGGGGGTACGAAGGTGACTGCAGCGCAAGCCAAGAGAGCCAGGCGACGATGCCGGGTGAGCATAGACCAATCCTTTGAGTTTCGAGGGCCGGGCTTGCTGTTGAGCGGCGAACTCAAGGGGCTGGCTGGGCGTAATGTCGAGGGCGCTGCGACATGTCGCCGCCTCTTTTATGCCGCATAAAAAACATGAGTTTCTTTGTCAACTAACAAAGACCATCCCCACAATTTGTGGGGTCGTGCCAATTCGAGGCGTTGCTAAACTGCAACGGTTTTCGTGACGGGCCGATGAAACCAGATCCGCGTCCGTGCGTTCCCTCCCCTCCAGGCCCCGCTGCGGGGGCAACGAGAAAGGAACCGAATGCGTCGCTCTTTTCCCTTGATCCTGCTGTCCCTGCTGATCCTCACCGGCGCCAGCCTGCCGAAATCCGGCCCCATCCCGATAAAGAAGCCACCGGCCGAGGTGGAAACCCAAAAAGCTCCAACACCCGAGGAAAAACCGGCAGCCCCGGCGGACGACACCAAGGGCAATCAGAAACAGGTGCCGACCGAGGGCCAACAGCCCGTGCCGCAGCCGAAACCGACCGAAGGGAATGAGCAACCGGCGAAGGATCAAAAGCCGGTCGTGGACGAAAAGGACAAGCGTGCCGACGAAAAGAAGGAGGAGGAGGAAAAGCCGGCGCCGATCGTCTATCCGCCGGTCGAACCGGAAAATGCCGCCGACTATGCCAGGTGCCTGACCGACCTGAAAGCGATCGGAGCGACGTTTGTCGAAGCCAAGCGCATTGATGACGGCAAGGGCTGCGGCATCGACAAGCCGCTGGAGGTCACGAACATCCTCTCCGGCGTCACGCTCGCGCCCAAGGGCCTGATGCGATGCGAGACGGCGCTGGCCTTGGCGCGCTGGACCAAGGAAACCGCTCAGCCGGCCGCCGAGGTCGCCTTCGACAAGGCCATCAAGATCAAGAGGTTGAACCAGGCCTCGACCTATGTCTGCCGCCTGCGCAACAATGCGACGACAGGCAAGATCTCCGAGCATGCCCACGGCAACGCCGTCGACATTGCCTCCTTCACGTTCAGCAACGGCACGACGATCGCCATCCAGCCGCGTGACGAGGACGGCACGATGGACGGCGCCTTCCAGCGCGCCGTCACCGCCTCCGCCTGCCTCTACTTCAAGACCGTGCTCGATCCCGGCAGCGATGCCGCGCACGAGACCCATCTGCATCTCGATGTCATCGAGCGCCGCAACGACTATCGCTACTGCCGTTAGGAAGCTTGTCCTGACGGCACCACTGCTCAATCGTCGTCATAGCCAAGGGCAACGAACTCGCCCTCGAAGCGTCCTGCCAGCGTGTCGCCATCGAGGAGGTCGGCGACGACCACCGCCCGCGCCCGGCCCCGCCTTTCGAGCAATCGGAGGAAGCCCGGCCATTGCCCGGCATCCGCCAGCGACGAGCGCGCCGCAAAAGCACCGGCGACCGGTCTCAGATAGTCCATGCGATTGCTCTGGATCACCAGGCGCGCCGCCACGCCGCTGTTGCGCAGCCGCACGTGCAGGAGCGACCAGGCCGAGAGGATCGCAAGCGCCGAAGCGCTGCCGCCGAAGACCGTCTCACGATGGTTGATGTTGGGCCCCAGAGGGGCCGAGAGCAGCACATGTTCGTCCGCCACCATGTCGACCTGGACCTGCATTGCCGCCGACAGCGGAATATGGGCATGAAGATAGGCTTGGAGTTCCTTTGGCGTCATCGCGGCATCCCTGATGCGTTCATCTGCGGGAGATCAATGCACGAGACCGGTTGCTCTGGCCATAGTCGCCACACGCTCCGATCCGACCGGTGCTCCCCTGAAAAGATACCGGTTCAGCCGCCTTGCAGGACCGCACCCAGTGTCCCAAATACAGGCGCGAGGAAAATCCACCCATTTTGCGCCCAGTCTCAAGGAAATCTGTCATGGCACTGACGATGTATCAGCTCTCCATTCCCGCACTCGTCCGCGGCCTTGGTGTCCTTACCAAACTGCTCGACAAGGCAGAGGCTTTTGCCCAGGAAAAGGGCATCTCCGCTGACGATCTCGTCAACGCCCGGCTGGCGCCCGATATGCTGCCGCTTGCCGGCCAGGTACAGCGCGTCAGCGACACCAGCAAGGGCCTGGTCGGCCGCCTGACCTCGCTCGAGGTGCCCCGTTTTCCGGATGAGGAAAAGACGATCGACGAGCTGCGCCAGCGCATCGCCAAGACCATCGCCTTCCTTGCAACGGTCGGTCCTGATGATCTCGAAGACAGCGACAGTCGCGAAGTCGTGCTCAATTTCCCGACGCTGAAGGTCACGCTCACGGGCGAGGAGTATCTGCAGAAGTTCGTGCTGCCGAACTTCTACTTCCACCTGACGACCGCCTACGACATCCTGCGCCACAAGGGCGTGCCGATCGGCAAGGCAGACTACCTCAGCCTCACCGCCTGATTGCCGCGGAAGAACGCAGACATAGCAACGCCGCGCATCGACCCCGATGCGCGGCGTCTTTCTTCACGTAAGCAGGAAGCGGCTAGAACAGCCCTTCGATGTAGCCCTGCTCGTTGAGGAAGATCTTCTCCGACGAGGGCACCTTGGGCAGGCCCGGCATGGTCATGATCTCGCCGGTGATGACGACGATGAAGCCGGCACCGGCCGCAAGCCTGACCTCGCGGATCGGCACCGCATGACCGCTCGGGGCGCCGCGCAGGTTCGGATCGGTCGAGAAGGAATACTGAGTCTTCGCCATGCAGATCGGCAGGTGGCCGTAACCCTGATCCTCCCAGCTGCGCAGCTGATCGCGCACCGACTTGTCGGCGATCACCTCGCTTGCGTGGTAGATGTCCTTGGCGATCGTTTCGATCTTGTGGAAGAGCGACATGTCGTCGGGATAGAGCGGCGAGAACTGCGAGTGCCCGCCTTCGGCAAGGGCCGCCACCTTGCGCGCCAGCTCCTCGATACCGGCCGACCCCTCGGCCCAGTGACGGCAGAGCACCGCTTCGGCGCCGAGCGTCGCCACATAGTCCTTGATCGCCTGCACCTCGGCTGGCGTGTCGGAGGTGAAGTGGTTGATGGCGACGATGACGGGAACGCCGAACTTCTTGACGTTCTGCACGTGCCGGCCGAGATTGGCGCAGCCCTTGCGCAAGGCCTCGAGGTTTTCTTTCCCGAGGTCGTCCTTCTTGACGCCGCCATTCATCTTGATCGCGCGCACGGTCGCGACCAGCACCGCCGCATCGGGTTTCAGCCCGGCCTTGCGGCACTTGATGTCGAAGAATTTTTCTGCCCCGAGATCGGCGCCGAACCCGGCTTCGGTCACCACATAGTCGGCGAGCTTCAGCGCCGTCGTCGTCGCGACCACCGAATTGCAGCCATGGGCGATGTTGGCGAAGGGGCCGCCATGCACGAAGGCGGGATTGTTTTCGAGCGTCTGCACCAGGTTCGGCTGCATCGCGTCCTTGAGCAGCACGGTCATGGCGCCATCGGCCTTGATGTCACGCGCAAAGACCGGGCTCTTGTCGCGGCGATAACCGATGATGATGTTGCCGAGCCGTTTCTCGAGATCCTTGAGGTCGGTCGACAGGCAGAGGATCGCCATGACTTCGGAAGCGACGGTGATGTCGAAGCCGGTCTCGCGCGGATAGCCGTTGGCGACGCCGCCGAGCGAGCCGACGATGCTGCGCAGCGCCCGGTCGTTCATGTCCATGACGCGCCGCCAGGCGATGCGGCGAATGTCGATGTTCTGCTCGTTGCCCCAATAGATGTGGTTGTCGATCAGTGCCGCCAGCAGGTTGTGAGCCGAAGTGATCGCGTGAAAATCGCCGGTGAAGTGAAGGTTCATATCCTCCATCGGCACCACCTGCGCATAGCCGCCACCGGCAGCACCGCCCTTGACGCCAAAGCAGGGACCGAGCGACGCCTCGCGGATGCAGACGATCGCCTTCTTGCCGATGCGGTTCAACCCATCGCCAAGACCCACGGTCGTCGTCGTCTTGCCTTCGCCTGCCGGCGTCGGGTTGATCGCCGTCACCAGGATCAGATGGCCGTTTTTCTTCTCGCGCTGCCGGGCGATGAAATCGGCGCCGATCTTCGCCTTGTCATGGCCATAGGGCAGCAGATCTTCGGCCGGAATGCCGAGCGCCGCACCGATCTCCAGGATCGGCTTTTTCTTCGCCGCGCGCGCAATCTCGATATCGGACTTCACCTCCGCCATGACAGTCCCCTCCCCAGGGTCTCGTTTTTACCCGCGCCTTTCAAGACGCGGTTCATGATACCGGAGCGGGATGAGGAAACGCGTCTGCGGTTTTCGGCCCGCGTCCCGCTTGAACTCAAGTCATCGGCAGCGCCCGGATAGTCAGGCGCCGCCTTGCCGTTCTGTCTTAGCGCGCGAGGATATCGCGCATCTCGACGATGTTGGAGCGGACGCGCAGCGTATAGAAGCCCATGGTCGCCAGATGGGTCGGCATGATCCAGCCGGCTTCCTCGCCGTTGGAGATGATCCATGGCTGGATGCGGAGTGCGGCGCGCAGCTGCTTGATCGTTTCCGTCCAGATCGGCAGCAGGCCGCGCTGGGCGACGACGTTGTCGAAGTCGGCACCAGCCGCCGAGAGGATGCCGTAGTAGCCGTAGAGCTGGCCATAGGCGAACCAGAAGCGGTCGTCGGCGCGCGTGTCGAACCAGCCGCCATTATGGTTTTCCGAGCGCTCGCGCAGGATCGCCGAAGTGTTGCCGAGGTCGTTGGCGACGCGGTCGAGGAACTCGACCAGGTTGTCCGAACGGCCGTCGAAGATCGCCTCGCACTTGCTGAGCGTCGTGTTGAAGGACCTCAGGTCCTTCATCGCCGCCCGATAGAAGCTCGGCGTCGGCGTCTTCGGGCCGAACGGGTTGATCCCGAAATACCAGGTCTCCTCATCGAACTGCATATTGCCGCGGGCGCTCTGAAGGGCGTTGTTGATGCCCGAGGTGCCGCGCATGCGACCGAGCGAATCGACGAGCTCCACCGAGGTACGGCGGATCGCCTGGTTGACCCCGCGCTGGAACGACGCCTTGTTGTCGAGCCAGGGCGTGTCGTCCCAATCGAGCCCGAAGAAGCCAAGCTTGTAGAGCAGCATCGACGAGATCCAGGCGTTTTCGTTGACGTTGAAGTCGATGAGATCGGCGGTGACGTCGACGATCGCCGAGGTCTGGCAGACGGTGCCGGCCGGCAGTTGCACGGCGGCCAGCGCCTCCGGCGTCGATTCCTGCGGCTGCGCCGCCACGCCCGCAAGGGTGTTGGCGCCACCGGTCGTCGCCTGCCCCGTCGAGGTGGTGCCAGGTCCGCTCATCGGCGAACCGGCGGGAACCTTGCGCTCGGCCAGCTTGTAGCGGTCGACGTAGTCCTCGTTGAAGTTCGTCCAGGCCTGGGTCTGCCAGATGAAGTAGCCGTAGAACAGGATCAGACCGATGAGGACGATGCCGATCGGCCCCTTGATGATCCAGCTGCGCTGCCGGTACCAGTTGCCGACCGCGATAAAGGGCCAGAGCAACCAGGCAACGACGAGCCCGATGCCCCGGCCGATTGCCGTAAAGACACGCTGGAAAAACGCAACGATCGGGTCGAACATGTCCTATTCCTCTCTGAGGCCGTAAAGCTTGTGGCGGAAGGCCGCCTTGTCTTTCAGATATGTGCCGGTCAGCGTCACCACAACATAGGCCTTGAAGCTTTCGCTATAACGCTCGTAGGCGTCATAGAAGCCCTGCTTGTCGAAGACGAAGCGCGAGACGAAATCGCGGGGCACGAGCTGGGATATCAGCCGGTTGACCAGCCACTGGTCCGGATGGGCGGGCGCTGCGCGCACCAGCATGAAGCGGTTGGCCGGCGCCACGTCCTGCATCTTGATCGTGCCTGTCGCAGCGACCGCGCGGATCATTTCCTGCAGGAACGGATAGGCGCCGTCATTGGCGACAGCCGCGGCGTTTCGGTGCATCCAGGTCTGCAGCCAGATGCGGTCGGCATTGGCAAGATCGGCCGTCGGATCGCTCTCGTTGATCAGCCCGCGCACCACCATGTCGGCGCGATGCTGGTAGAGCCCGGAATCCTCGACCCAGGAAGCCTGCGGCAATTGCAGGCGCTTGGTCGAAGCGAGGAAATCATAGATCCGGGCGTGATCGTTGATGGCGATATAGCTCACCTGCCAGGGCCGCGAGCGGCGGAAGCCTGGCACGGAAGGATCGCAGATGACCGTCGTCGTCTTGTCGTCGAGGAAGACGTAGACGCCGCCGAAATGATTGGCCCAGAAGGCTTCGTGATGGAAGACGAGCTGATCCGGCACCAGTGCGTTCTGGCGGATGTCGCCGGTCTGCTTGGCAAGCTCGACCATGCGCGTCAGCATCTCGTCGTCGGCCCAGGCCGTCGGCACCTTCTTCAAGCGGTCGACGAGACCACGCAGTTCGGCCGCCTTGCCGAGCATGTCCTCGGCCGACAGCACCCGGAAGCGGACCTCGTTGATCGATAGCAGATCGTCGATATCGTCGACGATCGAGACCGAATCCTCGATCTCGCCGTAGAGCGCATCCTTGATGGTGATCGCGTTGATCGCCCGGCTGTTGGCGTTGAAGAATTCGTGCATCAGCGCGGCGGTGTTGGAGAAGCTCGTATGCACGCACGGCAGCTCCGCCTGCTCCGGCGTCATGATGATGAAGCGGCGGTTGACCCGGTTCGGGTCGAGATAGTCGCGGTCACCCAGCTCCTCGGCGATCTCCGGCGAGAACCCGGTCATGTCGATGCTGAACTGGGCCAGCGCCGTCGGCCGCAGCCCGAACCCTTCAAGCGCCTTGTTGTAGCGCGCGATCAGGTGCGGCTCGGAAATATCGAGCAACCGTCCATAGATCAATTCCGCTTCGAGCAGGCGTTTCATACGACATCCCCTCTAGTGCAGGTGTCGCGTAGACCACGTCCCCTCTCCCCGCCTGCGGGGAGAGGGCTAGGGTGAGGGGCAACTCGCCATAGCTCAATCATGTCTTCTGCCCGCTGGAATGAACGTCAAATCCGTTGCTCTCACTTCGTCCGTCAGCCGCTTTTCCAGGATTGCGACAATCGTCTCAAGAACCGTCCCACGTTCCTTCAAAACGTGCGTGTTCCAGAAGCGAGCGACACTCCATCCACTGGCCACCATGTACATATCGCGAATTGAATCGCTACTCCTGTTTGCATGCTGGCTGCCATCGACTTCGACAACGAGATGGTGGTCGCGGCAGGCGAAATCGGCAAAGTACCGGCCGATCGGAAACTGCCGCACGAACTTGTAATCGTTGAGGCGACGTCCTCTCAGCTCCGACCACAAGACGGCTTCGGCCTCGTTGTCTGAGCGCCTGAGGAGCCGGGCGCGTTCGGTCTCTTTCGTATTCGCGCCTCTCAAGGTCTGCCCCTCACCCTAACCCTCTCCCCGCGAGCGGAGAGAGGGGATGTGCCCCAAAGCCAGCTCCCGAAACCGGGTACGACCCAGACGCCAGACACCATCACCCCTGCCATCGGCCGTCGCGCTTCATCGCCTCGATCTCGCGGATCGCCTTTTCGCGCTGGCGCTCGCGGCGGATGATGTCGGTGACGGCGGCGTCGTCGGATTTGTCGGTGTAGCGGAATTCGCTGTCGGCGTAGCGGTTGATCTCCTGCAGCACCATGTCGATGGTGATCGGGCCGCGCAGTGCCTCGATCATCGCTTTCTTCTCCTCGTAGCCCTTGTGCATGAAGGAGCCGGCGTCCTTGAACCAGTCATCCGGCAGTTCCACGTCCATGGCGCGCAGTTTGATCGCGTCGGTGATGTTCTTGATGGCCCGGCCGGTAAAGCGCGGCTCCGCCTCCTTGATCATGTGCAGGTAGGCGCCGACATCGGCGAGCGAGGCGATCGCCCCCTTCTCCTTCTCGTATCGCTCCCAGACGGCGACGAGACCATCCTCTTTCGGACGTGCATGCTCGGCATAGGACTGGGCAACCGCGCGCTTGATCTCCTGCCCCTCGAACAGCTGGTGCTCGCCGAGCGGGATCTTGTGGTTCTTGCCGACGAGCAGCGCGAAGATGTCGATATAGTCGTCCTCGGTCTGCGGTCCGTCGACCAGCCAGCGGGCACCGGCGCGCTGGCGCAGCGCGTCGTCGACATTTTCAGGGTAGTTGGAAAACATGCCGAAAGTGCAGTTGCCGCGAACGACCGTCGAGGCGCCGGCAAAGCTTTCCATCAAGACCGCCGTCACCTCGTGCTGGCCGGCAGAGGCGCGATCGTCGGAGCGCTTGGCCGCCACCTGGTCGACATCGTCGATCGTGCCGAAGCCGATCGCCCGCGGATTGATGACGTTGTTGACGAATTCCTTGCAGTTCTGGCCGGATTTGCCCTGGTAGGAGGAAATCTGGTCGACGCCGAAATTCTCGTAGTGGAAGGCGTAGCCGGCGATCTCGCAGTAATCGTTGAGCATGCCGGCAAGCATCTGGATCAGGATGGTCTTGCCGGTGCCCGGCATGCCGTCGCCGATGAAGGTGAAGAGAAAGCCGCCAAGCTCGACAAACGGGTTCATCTGCCGGTCGAAGTCATAGGCCATCAGCATCTTGGCAAGCTTCAGCGCCTGGTACTTGGCGATGTGGTTGCCGATGATCTCCTCGGGCTTCTTGAAGGTCATCACCAGCGGCTTGCGCTTCTGGCCCGGTGCGACGTCGAACCCGTTCAGCGTAAAATCGTCCTGGTCGAGCCGGATATGCACGTTCTCGAAGCTCTGCAGGCCGGTAAACCGCGCCTTGCGGGCAATCAGGCCTTCGATTGCCACCCGCGAAAAGGCACGCGCCCGGGCAGTCAGCGCCAGATCGTCGGGTGCCCCGGCAAGGCCGCGATCGAGTGCTGCGACCATGCTCTTCAGGGCGTCCTGCGGCGTATCGAACAGGAAGTCGGGCTCGACGGCATCGTCAACCGGCTCGCCCTCGCCTGCCAATGTCGATCCGAGATAGGCGGCGAGCGTGAAAGCGGCCACGTAGGCAGACGCCGAAAGCAGCGCCTTGAACTGGTTGGCCTCGTCTCCGGCAAGCGGCGACGTCGCATTTTTCGCCTGCAACTGCTCGAGGTTCGTCTGGCGCGCAAAGACGTCGGCGACGGCCAGCGCCACCTGGATGCCGCGGCGCGTGCGATAGAGCAGCGCATGCTGGGCCGGCGACAGCATGGGGTCGCCCTGGCGCACAGCCTGAACCGTCCTGGTCAACTCAACTTCGCGCGTGCGGCGCTGGCCGCCGGTCGAAACCGTGGACACGAAGCGGCGCCCGGTGCCGGCAAGCGAGGTCCCGGCGGAAGCGTCGTCCCGCTCGAGGATGATGAGCTTGGTCACCAGCCCCTGCGCCACCGCCTGATGCTTGGCAATCTCGTCCTCGTGCAGCGTCGTCAGCCCCGTATTGAGTGTCATGGTCAAACCTCGCTGACGACCTGGTTGCCGGAAATGACGTGGACCTTGTAGTCGCCAAAGACCTTTTCGGCCTCTCCGGCGGCATAGAGCGCCTGGTAGGCATCGTGCGGCACCAGCGCATGTTTCTCGTAGGAGGAGACCCCCATGCGCGTCGCTTCCAGATTGGCGGTATCGATGTGGAATTCCTCCTGCGCCGGCGTCGTCGACCAGAAACCGCGCTTGGCCGGCCGCTCCGACTTGGAGAAGACCTCCTGCACCGTCCAGGTCAAAAGCCAGGCGTTCTCGGTCTTTCGCACCTTGGAGAGGATGTCATTGATGCGGGCATTGTTTTCGGTAATACCCGCCGAGTAGAAGGGCCCGAGCACGATGCGGCGCAACTGCTTCGGATGCAGTTCCTCGAAATCCTTGTCGAGATTGGTGGCAATCGTCACCGGCGTCAGCGAATAGCTGCTGTTCTTGGACGCAAAGTCGTCGAAGCGGCTGGCAAGCTCGGGATTGAGCAGGCCGCCGACCGGCAAGGGGATCTCGACCCGCGGGTTGAGCTTGCCGTCTTCAGTCACCAGCATCTCGACGATCTTTTCCGACGAATCCTCGATCGTCGCCATGTAGACCATCGGCAGCGTGCTGGCGCCGTCGAAGGCCCCCCAGCTCACCACGTAATAGGGCCGCATCGTCTTGGAGTTGACGGCGACGCGAATGGTCTCCGGCAGGATGAAGGGCGAAAAGATCTCGCCCTTGCCGATCTGTTCCAGATAGAGCCGCTCGGCCATGCGCGTCTGCAACGCCTCAGGGAAGGCCTTCTGACGGAGGATGAAATCGACCATCTCGTCGCGCAGCGCATCGGCCGAAGGGATGTCGGCCAGGCGCTTTGCCGCCGTCTGGCGATCGTTTTCCAGCTCCAGCACGTTCTGGAAGACGGGAAAACCGCTTTCCGCCCGCGAAATACGGAACTGATCGACAAAGCCGATCCGGTTTTCCCAGCAGTCGATCGAGGCCTTCAGCCGGGCGAGATAGGGAACGATCACCTCGCCGACGACGGTGTTGCGATAGAGCGGCGAATTGCGGTCGCCGAGAAACAGTTCGAGCCCGGCGAGTGCCGCGTGGATCGACGCGAAATACTGTGCGACAGCGGATGAAGCCGCGACCTTCATGCAAATCCCCGTGGCGCCTGCCAGCCGGTCAACTCGGTTCGGACCATGCGCCGGCCGTTCACTGCTTCACGTAATTGGCAGTGTTGTGTTTATCCATCACCGACTGGAAGCGGCGGGCAAAGGCGTCGTCGGCGAGCTTCTTGCGGCGCTGGATATCCTGCGTCGAAAGCATGTTCTTTTCATGCATTTCGAGGAGATCGCCGATGTGGCGCTGGGCGGCCGCACCGATGCCGGCCATCGTTTCCTCGGCCGCGGTGTCGACCTGGCTGCCGAGCGTGTTGATCTTGTGGGCGACGTCCTGCTGGGCGGCCGTCTTCAACGAATCTTCCAGTGCCTTGTAGAGCACGATGCGCTGCTCGGTATCGATCGTCAGCTTGTTGATCAGCGTGTTCTGCGCGGCGATCTGGTTGTTGAGCGAATCGACGAAGGTCTGGAACATCGAGGTATAGCGCTCGAGCGTCTGGCTCTCGGCAAGCAGTTCCTGCTCCTTTGCCTGCTTCTCGTTGTACTCGGTCGCAAGGGCCGAACGCTCGCCCTCAAGCTCGGTGCGGACCTTCTGCTCGGTCGAGGCGGCAATGCGGTTCTCGATGTCGAGCAGCAGCGGGTTCAGTTCCTCGATGCGCTTCTGCACCGCTTCGAGGTTTGCCATCGTGCCCTTGCGGCGCTCGATCACCTGGATCAGGCTCTGCTCCGAGGTCTTGTAGCGCTGGTCGAGGACCGACTTCTGCTCCTTGAGGATACCGACGATCATGTCGGACTTGGAGAGCAGTTCCTGCAGGTTGCCGGCCAGCGACATGTTGCGCACGCGGTCGGTGCGCATGCGCTGCATCTTCTGCTTGGAGAAGATGCCGATGAACTTCTCGTAGCCGGTATAGTTCTTCATGCTCTCGAATTCGGAGCCGAAGACATTGGTCGCATCCTCGAGCCCGATGATCAGGTCGGCGATGTTGGCCTCCATCACCTTCTGCTGGTTGATCACGTCCTGGATCCGGGCGTTCTCGATGTCGAAGTTGACGTCGCCGAGCTTGGTCTCGGCCTTGGCAAACTGCTCCAGCACGACACCGGATTGTTCGAGCTTGCCGCGCATCTGTTCGACCACGCTTTTCGTCTTCTCGATCTCCGCGTCAAAATTCTGAAGAGTCGCCATGTCCTGCCCCTCGGTCCACCGTGGCGAGATCCGCCACCCCGACTGAATTATTCAGCCTTCGATTGCAGTTATATAAAGGGTGTTTATCGAAAGAGAACAAGCCTTTCCCGGCAGCTTTTTGATCAGCCGCCCTTCTATTTGGCCGCCGGCGGCGCCTTCAGATAGGCGATCACGTCGGCGATGTCCTGCGGCTTCTTGAGACCGGCAAAAGCCATCTTGGTGGCACCGACCATTGCCTTGGGACTGAGCAGATACTCGCTGAGCGTCGCCTCGTCCCAGACATGGCCCTCCGCGCCAAAAGCCTTCATCGCCTCGGAATAGTTGTAGTCCGCGACCGATGCGGCAGCCCGCCCGACAACGCCCATCAGGCTCGGGCCGACGCGGTTTGTCGGCTCGCTTGCGGTGTGGCAGGCGGCGCATTTGCGAAAGACGGCAGCGCCCGCCGCAGCATCGCCACCGGCATGCGCGACCGTTGCACCCAGACAGAGCGACAGGAAAAGGCTGGTGGCAAGGCGCGACATCGAAGACCCCCGGCGTGTGTTACCGGCGCAGGATGGCATTGCGGACACTTCGCTTTCAAGCCGCCACGACGCCGCACTCATTCGCAGCGCATCAGGTCGTCCCAATGGCGCCGGCAATAGGAAACATATTTCTCGTTGCCGCCAACCTCGACCTGGGCGCCTTCACGCACGACCCTGCCCTCACCGTCCAGGCGCACGACCATCGTCGCCTTGCGGCCGCAATGGCAGATGGTGCGCACTTCGCGCAACTCGTCGGCAAGGGCGAGCAGCGCCATGGAACCCGGAAACAGCTTGCCCTGGAAATCCGTGCGCAGGCCGTAGGCCATGACCGGGACGCCGATCCGGTCGGCGACGCGGGCAAGCTGCCAGACCTGTCCCTCGTTGAGGAACTGCGCCTCGTCGACGAAGACGCAGGCGATCTCGCCCGAGCCGTCGACGTTCAGCTTGTCGATCAACGCATAGAGATCGTCGTCGCCATGAAACGGAATGGCGTCGGCACCAAGTCCGATGCGCGAAGAGATGCGGCCAACCCCTGCCCGGTCGTCATGGGCTGCGATCAGCATCACCACGCGCATGCCGCGCTCCTGGTAATTGTAGGAGGCCTGCAGGAGCATCGTGCTCTTGCCCGCATTCATCGTCGCATAGCTGAAATAGAGTTTGGCCATTGTCACCGCGTCCGGTTTTTTCCGTTTTCCGGGTAATGACGAGGCTTGGCCGCGAAGGCCAGAGTGCGTTTGCAGCACCCACAGATTTTCGCCGGACTAGACCATTTCGTGGACAATGCGACATTCAGCGTCGCATCGTGCACCCCGCCAGCGTATTGACGCAATACACTTCCTTCGACATCAAAGCGCTTGAATTCGCTACCCAATGGTGTTTGGCTAAAACAATAATAGAGGCAGGGGAACGACAACGATGAAAAAAGGACTCTCTCTCAAACTGATGCTGGCAGGCGCCGTCTCGCTCCTCGCCATGTCGGCCGGGCAGGCTGCAGCTGCCGAGCCGGAAAGCTGTGGCACCGTCCGCTTCTCCGACGTCGGATGGACGGACATCACTGCAACCACCGCGACGATCTCGACCGTTCTGAAGGGCCTCGGCTACCAGACCGACATCAAGGTGCTCTCGGTTCCGGTCACCTACACCTCGCTCAAGAACAAGGACATCGACGTCTTCCTCGGCAACTGGATGCCGACCCAGGAAAACGATGTTCGTCCCTTCCTCGACGACAAGTCGGTCGAATCCTTCGGACCGAACCTGGTGGGCGCCAAGTACACGCTCGCGACCAACGCCAAGGGCGCGGAGCTCGGCATCAAGGACTTCAAGGACATCGCCACCAAGAAGGACGCGCTTGAAGGCAAGATCTACGGCATCGAGCCCGGCAATGACGGCAACCGCCTGATCATCGACATGGTCGACAAGGACACCTTCGGCCTCAAGGGCTTCGAGGTGGTCGAGTCCTCCGAACAGGGCATGCTCGCGCAGGTCTCCCGCGCCGAGAAGGACGGTTCGCCGATCGTCTTCCTCGGTTGGGAACCGCATCCGATGAACGCCAATTTCAAGCTCACCTATCTTGCGGGCGGCGACGACATCTTCGGCGCCAATTTCGGCGGCGCGGAAGTCTTCACCAACGTGCGCGCCGGCTACACCACCGAATGCCCGAACGTCGGCAAGCTGCTCACCAATCTGAAGTTCTCGCTGCAGATGGAAAACGAGATCATGGGCAAGATCCTCAACGACGGGCAGGAGCCGGACAAGGCCGCCGAGGAATGGCTGAAGGCCAACCCGACCGCCGTCGATCCGTGGCTTGCCGGTGTGACCGCCAAGGATGGCGGCGATGGCCTTGCCGCGGTCAAGGCCGCGCTCGGCCTCTGATCGGCATCAAGGCGGGGAATGACCCCGCCTTTTTTCACCGCGTCATGCGCTCCTTTTTTGACCTGACGAGACGGATTACCTTCGTGGAATATCTGACCGACAACCGCATCCCTATCGGGGGCTGGGCCAAGGCGTTCGTCGACTGGCTGACGACGAATTTCGAGTTCTTCTTCGACCAGCTCGCCCTCTTCCTGCAGGCGGTCGCCAACGCCCTGCTCTGGGTGCTCTATGCACCGCACCCGCTAATCGTCGTTGCAGTCATCACCGGGCTGACGTGGTGGTTCCGCCGCTCGATCGGCGTGACGCTGTTCACGTTCCTCGGCCTGCTCCTGATCATCAATCAGGGCTACTGGAAGGAAACGACGGAAACGCTGGCTCTGGTGCTCGCCGCCACGGCTGTCAGCATGGCCGTCGGCGTTCCGCTCGGGATCGCTGCCGCCCGACGCCCCTGGGTCTATGCCGTCATGCGGCCAATCCTCGACCTGATGCAGACGATCCCGACCTTCGTCTACCTGATCCCGGCGCTGATCCTCTTCGGCCTCGGCATGGTGCCTGGCCTCATCGCCACGGTCATTTTCGCGATTCCGGCGCCGATCCGCCTCACCCGCCTCGGCATCATCTCAACCCCGCCGTCACTGGTCGAAGCCGCACAGGCCTTCGGCGCCACGCCCGGCCAGGTGCTGCGCAAGGTGGAACTGCCCTTTGCCATGCCGCAGATCATGGCCGGTCTCACCCAGACGATCATGCTGTCCTTGTCGATGGTGGTCATCGCCGCCCTCGTCGGGGCCAGCGGCCTTGGCGTTCCGGTCGTGAGAGCCCTGAACACCGTCAACATCGCCAAGGGCTTTGAAGCGGGCCTGTGCATCGTCATCCTGGCGATTATTCTCGACCGCCTTTTCCGCTCGTCCGACGAAGGAGAAGGTGCATGACCAACGCCGTCGTTTTCAAGAATGTCGACATCATCTTCGGCAACAACCCGCAAGTTGCGCTGCAGATGGTCGACCAGGGCAGGACCCGCGACGAGATCGGCGCTGAAACCGGGCTCGTGCTCGGTGTCGCCGGCGCCTCGCTCGAAATCACCGAGGGCGAGATCCTCGTGCTGATGGGGCTTTCGGGCTCCGGCAAGTCGACGCTGCTTCGCGCCGTCAACGGCCTTGCGCCTGTCGTGCGCGGTGAGGTCGAGGTCAAGACCGCAAACGGGGCGCTCAATCCCTATCGCACCAATGCCAAGTCGCTGCGCGACTTCCGCATGCACACGGTCTCGATGGTGTTCCAGCAGTTCGCGCTGCTTCCGTGGCGCACCGTTGCCGACAATGTCGGCTTCGGGCTCGAGCTTGCCGGCATGCCGGACGCGGAGCGCAAGGCGCGCGTCGGCGAGCAGCTCGAACTCGTCAATCTGTCGAAATGGGCCGGACGCAAGGTCAATGAGCTCTCCGGCGGCATGCAGCAGCGCGTCGGGCTTGCCCGCGCCTTTGCGACAGGCGCGCCGATCCTGCTGATGGACGAGCCGTTCTCTGCACTCGACCCGCTGATTCGCACCCGTCTGCAGGACGAACTGCTCGAATTCCAGCGGCGGCTGAAGAAGACGATCATCTTCGTAAGCCATGATCTCGACGAGGCGTTCCGCATCGGCAACCGCATCGCCATCATGGAGGGCGGGCGCATCATCCAGTGCGGCACGCCGCAGGATATCGTCAAGAATCCGGCCAACCAGTATGTCGCCGATTTCGTCCAGCACATGAACCCGATCACCATGCTGACGGCGAAAGACGTGATGCAGACCGGCGTCCAGCGCGGGGTGACGGTTGCAGGCGTGACGGCCACCGCCAAGCCGACGACACCGCTGGTCGATATTCTCGACGCCATGTCGCGCCAGCCGGGCAGCATCGGGGTCGTCGACAACGGTTCCGTCGTCGGCACCATCGATGCTCAGGATATCGTGCAAGGGTTGACGCGCCACCGTAACAAAAGTTGACGACGCCGCTCAACAAGCCAATAAAAGCCCGGAGACCGCTCCGGGCTTTTTTCATTGCGGAGTGGTGATAGCATGGCAGAGAGGTTTCAAGGACATGAGCGACAAACCGAGCGTACTGCGCGACACCGATGACGAGGCTCGCACGCTCGCCCGCACGCTTCTGCGCGGCGCCCGCAGCGCTTCGCTTGCCGCAATCGAGCCGGAGAGCGGCGGCTTTCCCTTCGTCAGCCGCGTGCTCGTCGGCATGGATGTCGACGGAGTTCCAGTCATCCTGATCTCAAAGCTGTCGACCCACACCCAGGCGCTGCTTGCCGACGTCAGGGCCTCGCTTCTGGCCGGCGAACCCGGCAAGGGCGATCCGCTCGCCCATCCCCGCCTCACGGTACAGTGCACCGCCGAACAGGTGGAGCGCGACAGCGAAGCACATGTTCGCATCCGCGAGCGATTCGTTCGCCGCCACCCCAAGTCGAAGCTCTATGTCGATTTTCCCGATTTCGGCTTCTTCCGGCTGACGCCGCTGCGTGCCAGCCTCAACGGCGGCTTCGGCCGCGCCTACGTCTTGACCGCCGAAGACCTTCTGATCGACACGCCCGCCATCGCTTCGCTCGCCGCGTTGGAGGCGAACGCGATCGATCACATGAATGCGGATCATTCTGACGCAGTTCAGCGCTATGCGGTGAAGCTTTGCAAGGCACCGGAAGGCAATTGGAAAGTCGTGGGTCTCGACGCCGCGGGGCTCGATCTTGCAGATGGCGATCAGCTAAAACGCCTTGAGTTCCCGACACCTATCGACGATAGTTCCAATTTACGGGCAATTTTGCGTGAACTTAACGGTTAATCGCTGGAGAGCTACCCCCATTTCTTGCAGTAGGTGGTTGCCCTTTTATGCATCACGACTAATTATCTTGCTTCGTCAACCATAACTACGTGTGATGTAATTTTCGCATGGAGCACGCAATGCAGCCACTTTCGCCTGAAAAACACGATGAAGCCGAGGTAGCAGCCGGTTTCCTCTCGGCCATGGCAAATCCTAAGCGCCTCCTCATCCTCGATTCCCTCGTCAAGGAAGAGATGGCAGTCGGCGCATTGGCCAACAAGGTTGGGCTGAGCCAGTCGGCTCTCTCCCAGCATCTTTCCAAGCTCCGTGCACAGAATCTCGTCAGCACCCGTCGCGATGCGCAGACGATTTACTATTCGAGCTCATCCGACGCGGTCATGCGGATTCTAGGCACGCTCAACCAGATCTACGGTGACGATCAGAACGCCACCGCAGAAAAGACTTCGGTCCGCAAATCGGCCTGATATTCGGTCCGCATCCGCGGACCCGTTCGAACAGCCCCACACGAGAAATCGCGCGGGGCTTATTCTTTGCCGGATCTCTCCCCAAAATGCGTGACGAATGCCGGCGCTCGCCGGCATTTACCGGGCCTTGAGACTTCCGGGGCACCATGCGCCGCGACAGGATCAACCGGAAAGCGGACATCGGGATATGCGTGACAAGGTCCGCTGGGGCATCGCCGGAACCGGCACGATTGCAAGCAGCTTTGCCGCCGACATTCGCTTCGCTGCCAATGCGGAGCTTGTCGCCGTTTCCTCCCGCAGCGCCGAGACCGCCAGCATCTTCGCAGCGCGTTTCGGCGGTATCCGCAGCTATCAGGGCATCGAGGCGCTGGCCGACGCCAGCGATATCGACGCGATCTACATCGCGTCACCCAATGCGCTTCACCGGGAGCACGCCGAACGCGTCCTGGCCGCCGGCAAGGCCGTGCTGGTCGAAAAGCCGCTGACGACGACATCGACCGATGCGCGCGCGCTCGCAACTGCGGCTGCCGTCAGCGGCGCCTTTGCCATGGAAGCGCTGTGGACCTGTTTCCTCCCGGCGATATCGAGTGTTCGCGCGCTACTGGCTGCCGGAACGATCGGCACGATCGGCCGTGTCCGGGCGGAACTTGCCTATGAAAAACCGTTCGACGCCGGCAGCCGTTTCTTCGATCCGGCGCTTGGCGGCGGATCGCTGCTCGACCTCGGCATCTATCCGATCGCGCTTTGCCTCAATCTCTTCGGCCAGCCTCAGTCCGTCGATGGCGGGTGGAAGAGCGCGCCGACCGGTGTCGATCGCTCGGCGGAGATCAAGCTCGCCTATGACGGCTTTGACGCTGAGCTTGGCTGTGGCTTCGACCGGGACGGACACAATCGCTTCGTCGTCGAGGGTGAGGGTGGCACGCTGGTCATCGACGCGCCGTTTCTGAAGGCAAACCGCCTGTTCATTTCCACCGGGGGGCCGACGCGCAGGCTGCTCGCTTCGAATGGAAAGACGGCCTGCCGGCTGGCCCGGCACGTCCCCCTGCCCGGCCTCACCCGCCACGACCATGGTTTTCCCGGCAACGGCCTGCAATTCGAAATCGAGGCGGCGAGCGCGGCCATTCTCAAGGGCCACGTCGAGCATCCGTTGATGCCGCTGTCAACGAGCACAAAGGCCCTGGAGATCATCGAGACGATCCGCGCAAAGGCGCCGGCGGCAGGCTAACCCTGCCCTGAAACAGAGGCGGGAAACGTTCCCGGCTGGGTGTTTCAGAGATCGAGCGGACGGTACTCCCGCCAGCCGCTGTTGAGCGCCAACACGATCTCGGTCAGATGCCTTGCGGTAGCGCCGGAGAAGAACGGCGCCTGCCCCTCGGCGATCGCCTGCGCCTGCACGGCAATGCCGCGCACGAAATCGATCTGCGACGGGAAGGCCGGAAGCGCACTTGCGGACGGTGCCGACGGATAACGCACCCTCGTTCCCGGATAGAGCCGAACCGGAAGCTTGCGGCCGAGTTTCCACTCCAGCCAGTCGAGCCCGCGGTGAAGGAGCGGCCGCTTCGCCCCGAACGTCTCCACATGGATCGGCGAACGATTGTCCCAGAGATCGCGGACGGAGATGATGCCCTTGTCGCCGATGATGGTCAGCGAGCGGTCGCGCGGCGCCGCAAGCCCACAGGTGACCCGCGCCGTCACCCCGGCGCGGAACGTCAGGCAACCCACGGAAAAATCGGGTCCGAGCGCCAGCGTTTCGGTGCCCGGTCCCTTATCCGGAAAGGTCAGCGCCGAAACCGCACTGACCTCGGTGACCGGACCGAAGAGCGAGACGAGCCAGCTTGCCGCATAGCCCGCATGTTCGAGCGTGCAGCCGACCTCGAACTCGTGCACGCCGGGCCAGCGGGCGCCCGAGCGGCTGCGCCAGGCCCGCCAATTGGCCTTGAACACCGGCCCATCTTCCATTTCCGCATAGACGAGCCGCGGCGTGCCGATGGCGCCGTCCTTAAGCAGGCTGGCACAAAGCGCCTGCGCATCGCCAAGGCCGTTGGCCGGAGCGCCCGCAAGCACCAGCCCCTTGGCCTTTGCCAGCGCGACGAGTTCGCTCGCCTCTTCGACCGTCATCGCCAGGGGTTTTTCGCAATAGACATGCTTGCCGGCCGAAAGTGCCATGCAATTTACGGTATAGTGGCTCTCCGGCGTCGTCAGATTGACGACGATCGACACGGCCGGATCGGCAAGCACGGCGTCGAGCGAGGCATAGGGCGAAACCTTCCAGTAGCGCGCGAAGGCGTCGAGACGTTCGGCGTCGCGGTCCCAAACGCCGACAAGCCGCAGCTCCGGATGGTTGGCAAGCGTCGTCATGTAGTAGTCGGCGACGAAGCCGGTTCCGACAAAGGCAATCCCGGTCACGCTTTCAGTCTCCTACCGCGCATCGGCCAGGAACGACGCGACGTAAACGAGCGGCGCATTCCAGTTGATGGCGATTTCGTTGGACCCATAGGCTTCGATGTCGTCGACATAGCAGGTCTGCGGCGCGCAGCCGCGCAACCGCTCCCTGGCGATGTCGTCGACGAAGGTCGAGTTCGGACCGCCGGCAAGCGAGCCGACGGGCGGGTTTGGCAGCTGCGGATCGCGCTGGCGGGCATACCAGCGGCTGTGTTGGTTCTGCGGCGAGCGGCTGCCGTAGCCGGTCACATAGGAAAGCCCCATCGCGTTGCGTCCGAGAATGTAGTCCATGCCCTCGCGCGCGCCGTCGAGAAAAGTCCTCTCGCCCGAAAGGTCGAAGGCGGCCGACAGCACGACGATGTTCTGCAGCATCAACTGGTTCGATCCCCAGTCGTAGCGCCTGCTCTCCGGTCGGTAGACCAGGCCGAAGCTCTCGGCCTTTTGCACGGACAGCAGGCGCTGCGCCGCCGACAGCACCGAACTGCCGATCGCCTCGCGCTCTGCCGCAGGCAGGTCTTTGCCGTAGAGGGCCAGTTGCAGCCGCGCGAAGCCGGCGACGTTGCGCCAGTCGAAAGCGCCGCCGGGAGAAAGTACATCTGCCGCCCACAGCGGCGAGGCGCGCAGGGTCTTGAGATATTCGCCGTTGCCGGTCGTCAGGTAGAGTTCGCTCGCCGCCCAGAAAAGCTCGTCGGAAATGCTGTCGTCGTCATAGTCCCCGCCGCCGCCATACCCGTCGGACTTTGGCGCAAGGAGCGCCGGATTGGCATTGGCCGCCACCCACGCCTTGCGCGCCGCCGAAAGCAGCCGTGCCGAGAACGTCGGGTTGTGCTCGGCAAAAAGCCGTGCGCCCTGGGCGGCGACCGCCGCGACGTCGAGCGTGGCCGCGGTCGAAGGGCGATAGAGCGCGCGCGGCTGCGGGTCGTCGCCCGGCAGCATCGGTGCGGCCGTCCAGGCCGTATCGTGGATCTTGTGGTGCACCATGCCGGCGAGCGGTTCACCGTCCGGGACCATCATCCGCAGCAGGAACTCCAGCTCCCAGCGCGCCTCGTCCAATATGTCCGGAAGGCCGTTGCCGTTTTCCGGAATGCGCGACAGCCCGTCGCGCGTCACCGCCGACTTGGGCGCAAACGTCAGGCCGCGCTCGTAGGCGGCAAGCAGTTGGGCGGCTGCCAGCGCTCCGGTCACCGCATATTTGCCGTGGTCGCCGGCGTCGTACCAGCCACCCGTCACATCAAGCTGATAGGAACAGGACCAGCCGTCATAGAGCGCCCCGGCCTGCGCGCCGCCAAGGCACGGAACCGCCTTGTCGCCCTGGTTCGGCGCGACGCCGACATGGCCGGCCGGCCGGGCATAGGCCTTGCCGGCGATCGCCGCCTTGATCTCGATCCCGCTTCTTTGCGGGTAGAACCAGGACAGCGCATCGACCCGCAGCCGCGCATAGAGATCCTCGCCGATCGAAAAACGGTCGCTCGCCCAGTCGCCGGACACGAGACGATAGTCGTCTCCGGCGGTCTTGAAGGCGGAGAAGTCCGCAACCTGCGTTTCGACGCCTGCCGTCGGATCGAAGCCGTGCGGTTGCGTCTTGCCCTTGCCGACGATCCTGTCCTTGGAATCCAGCAGTTGAAAATCGATCGGTCGTTTCGCATCGGCGACAAAGGTCGCCCGCTTCGGGCCATCGGTCAGGTAGCCGAGCTGGTTGACGCGAATGGCCGGCCCTTCGGTCGCTCGCCGCGCCGCCGGCGAGGAAGCACCGGTTGCCACCAGCGAGATGTCGTCGAGGCAGACAAGGCCGCTGTCGCCGCCGCCGAGGGGAAACACGAGCTGGGCTTCATCCGGCTCCTGCCCCACCAATTCCGCCGAGAACAGGCTGCCCTCTGGCGTGGCTTCGATCGTGAACGCGTCGATCGTAGTCCAGGGATCGGCAGCCCGCTGCATCCTTGCCTGGACGCTGCGCGCCGGCTCGGCGACCACCTTCATCGACAGGCGATAGATACGACCGGGCTCGAGCCTCAGACCGTTGGTGCCGATGAGCTGGCCCCAGGCTTCACCACCCCGCTCAACCTCGACGCAAAGCCGGCCCTTCTCGCGTGCAAGCGCCAGCCCGTCGCTCGCCCAGAACGTATCCTGTTCCTTGTCGAAGTGGCCGTCCGCGATCAGCTCGGTGCCTCTTGCCAGGCCCGGCAGGAAGAGCACGGCAATCGCCGCGTGTGCTATCCCGAACCTCGACACGTTTCCAACCCCGCACTCACCGGCCATTCAAGAGAGCGCCATGGAGCCGACAAGTCATGGCAGCAGAGCGTTGCCGCAAACAAGTTAAGCTTGAGAAAACATCCGGCCGCCCTGCGAAATTTCGCTGTCGCCCAGACCTGTCAAAGACCCCTCGCCGCACGGGCGCGAGGCTTGACGCGTCCCGGCGCCCTGATAGTTTGACCAAAGGGTAAAAATATGGGCGGCAGCACCGCCCTGACGACAAGAGAGACCGAGGAGAACTGGAATGTCGAACCGCCTCAACACGCCGAACGACCTGCGCGCCTTCTGGATGCCGTTCACCGCGAACCGGCAGTTCAAGAAGGAACCGCGCCTGTTCGTCGGCGCCAAGGACATGTACTACACGACCCATGATGGCCGCACGGTACTGGACGGCACGGCGGGTCTGTGGTGCGTCAACGCCGGCCATTGTCGCCCGAAGATCACCGAGGCGATCCGCGAGCAGGCGGGCGAACTCGACTATGCGCCGGCCTTCCAGCTTGGCCACCCCAAGGCCTTCGAACTGGCGAACCGCCTCGTCGATATCGCCCCTGAAGGCATGAACCACGTTCTCTACACCAACTCCGGCTCGGAGTCGGTCGACACGGCGCTGAAGGTCGCGCTCGCCTACCACCGCGCCAAGGGCGACGGCGCGCGCTTCCGCCTGATCGGTCGCGAGCGCGGCTACCACGGCGTCAATTTCGGTGGCGTTTCCGTCGGCGGCATCGTCTCCAACCGCAAGATGTTCGGCACGCTTCTGACCGGCGTCGACCACATGCCGCATACCCATCTGCCCGGAAAGAACGCCTTTACCCGCGGCGAGCCGGAGCATGGCGGCGATATCGCGACCGAACTCGAGCGCATCGTCACGCTGCATGACGCCTCGACCATCGCCGCCGTCATCGTCGAGCCGGTAGCCGGCTCCACCGGCGTGCTGATCCCGCCGAAGGGCTACCTGCAGAAGCTGCGCGAGATCTGCACCAAGCACGGCATCCTGTTGATCTTCGATGAAGTGATCACCGGTTTCGGCCGCCTCGGCACGCCGTTCGCCGCGCAATATTTCGACGTCAAGCCCGACATCATCACCACGGCAAAGGGCCTCACCAACGGCGTCATCCCGATGGGCGCGGTCTTCGTCACCTCCGAGATCCATGATGCCTTCATGAATGGCCCGGAGCACATGATCGAGTTCTTCCACGGCTACACCTATTCCGGCAACCCGATCGCGTCCGCCGCAGCCCTCGGCACGCTCGACACCTACAAGGAAGAAGGCCTGCTCACCCGTGCCGCCGAACTTGCACCCTATTGGGAAGACGGCCTGCATTCGCTGAAGGATTGCCCGAATGTCATCGACATTCGCAATCTCGGCCTGATCGGCGCGATCGAACTGCAGCCGATTGCCGGCGAGCCGACCAAGCGCGCCTTCTCCGCGTTCCTCAAGGCCTATGAGAGCGGCCTGTTGATCCGCACCACCGGCGACATCATCGCGCTGTCGCCACCGCTGATCATCAGCAAGGCCCAGATCGACGAGCTCTTCGGCAAGCTGCGCGCCGTTCTCAACAGCAATATCTAAGCAGGCCTCGTCGAGACCATCAGAGCCCTTTCCCCGGCGACGGGGAGAGGGTTACTCTTATCTGCAACAATGAAACCAAGCGTCGTCCCGCCGACAGAGCATCCGGGACGCGTACAAGAACTGGAGTTGCCTCATGTCCGAAGCGCTGGAACGCTATATCGATCAGGGCGTCGGACGCGAGCCGGCAGACATCGTTCTGAAGGGCGGACGCTTCTTCGACCTGGTGACCGGCGAACTTACCGCTTCGGACATTGCGATCTCGGGTGACCGCATCGTCGGCACCTTCGGCAGCTATGAGGGTCGCGAGGAGATCGACATTTCCGGCCGCATCGTCGTGCCCGGCTTCATTGACACGCACCTGCACATCGAATCCTCGCTGGTGACGCCGCACGAGTTCGACCGCTGCGTCCTGCCGCTCGGGATCACCACCGTCGTCTGCGACCCGCACGAGATCGCCAACGTGCTCGGCACCGAAGGCATCCAGTTCTTCCTCGATTCCGCGCTCGAGACGATCATGGACATCCGCGTCCAGCTCTCCTCCTGCGTGCCGGCGACACATCTGGAAACCTCTGGCGCTGACCTGCCGATCGAAAGGCTCCTGCCCTTCCGCCATCATCCGAAGGTCATCGGCCTTGCCGAGTTCATGAATTTCCCTGGCGTCGTGCGCAAGGACCCGGTCTGCCTCGCCAAGCTCGACGCCTTCCAGGGCGACCACATCGATGGCCATGCGCCGCTGCTGTCGGGCAAGGATCTGAACGGCTATCTTTCCGCCGGTATCCGCACCGATCATGAATGCACCAGCGCTGAAGAAGCCATGGAGAAGATCCGCAAGGGAATGCATATCCTCGTGCGCGAGGGCTCGGTCTCCAAGGACCTGCATGCGCTGATGCCCATCATCACCGAGCGGCTGTCGCCGCACCTGGCGCTCTGCACCGATGATCGCAATCCGCTCGACATCGCCGAACAGGGTCACCTCGACCACATGATCCGCACGGCGATCGCAGCCGGCGTCGAGCCACTGGCGATCTATCGCGCCGCCTCGATCTCGGCCGCCCGCGCTTTCGGGCTGCGCGACCGCGGCTTGGTCGCGCCCGGCTGGCGCGCCGATCTCGTCGTCATCGACAGCCTGGAAAACTGCAAGGCCGAAACGGTGTTCTCCGGTGGTCGCCGCGTCACCGACGCGCTCTTTGCCACCCGCAAGCCGGTCGCCCCCGTCGGGCTCGACAGCGTCAAGGCGGGCCAAGTCCATGCCAGCGCCTTCGGCATTCCGGTCGCCGATGGCGATACCTCGGTCATCGGCGTTCTGCCCGGCAAGATCATCACCGAGCACCGCCGCTACCGCCTGCCCGCAGTTGGCAACCAGACCGGCGTCGATCTCGGCCGCGACATCATCAAGGTCGCGGTCATCGAGCGCCACGGCCTAAACGGCAACCATGCCAACGGCTTCGTGCAGGGCTTCGGGCTGAAGACGGGCGCGATTGCTTCGACCGTCGGCCATGACAGCCACAACATCTGCGTCGTCGGCGTCAACGACGAGGACATGGCGATCGCCGCCAACCGGCTCGGTGAAATCAAGGGCGGCTTCGTCGTCGTCGAAAATGGCCAGGTGACGGGCGAGATCGCGCTGCCGGTCGCGGGCCTGATGAGCCTTGAGCCCTATGAGAGCGTGCGCGATACACTGCACCACCTGCGTCACGCCGCCTTCGCGCTTGGCGCAACGCTGGAGGAACCGTTCCTGCAGCTCGCCTTCCTGCCGCTGCCCGTCATCCCGCACCTGAAGATCTCCGACCGCGGGCTGGTCGATGTCGACAAGTTCATGCTGATCGGGTGATTGGCGGCAGCGCTCAGTTGTCCGCCACGGCGGGCGCCAGTTCCTTGCGGAAATAGACGACGCGCTCGGTCTCCTCGAAGCCGAGCGCCATGTGCAAGCTCTGGCTCCTGAGATTGTCGCTCGCCGTGTCGGAGGCAAGCTCCTGGCAGCCCTGGGCCGTCGCCCAGCGTTCCACCGCCGTGATCAGCGCGCGTGCCACGCCGCGTCGGCGATAGGCCGGCAACACGTAGATCCCCTCGAGGAAGCCGACCGGCGAGGTCTCGCAACCGTTGACGTAATCGCGGCGGATCGACGCTTCGGCAAAGCCGGCAGCGACGCCTGCTTCGTCCTCGCAAAGGAAAGAGGCATAGCGATCGCTCTCGGCAAGCGCGGATTCAACCTCGGCGCGATGATCCGCAGCCGGCGTATCCGGCCAGAGCGCCAGACGCATCTCGACCCAGCGGCCGATGGTTTCGGCATCCATCAACAAAACGCGCATCAGAACTTTCCTGAAAAGGCCGACAATCCGGCAAGCTTGATGCTAGCGGCTTCCAGCCGCGCCGGATATCCGGGCAAATCCAGGGGCTCCACCGCCGCCGGCGCCAGAAACTCCTGGGGCTCGCGGGTCAGGTTGAAGACGAAGAGCAGCCGCTCGCCGTCTTTCTCGCGAACAAAGGCCAGGAGATCGCTGTTCGTGTCGAGGAACCGCATCGTGCCGTCGCTGAGTGCCGGCTGCGACCGGCGGAAAGCAAGCGTCGCGCGATAGTGATCGAGCACCGCGTCGCCCGTTTGCTGCGTGTCGACCGACAGGCGCCGATGGTCCTCGGGCACTGGCAGCCACGGCTTTCCCCGTGAGAAGCCGGCATTCGCCGCCCCCTCTTCCCAGACCATCGGCGTGCGGCAGCCGTCACGGCCCTTGTAGGAGGGCCAGAAGCGGATGCCATAGGGATCGCGCAGGTCTTCAAACGCAAGCTCGGCCTCCGGCAGTCCCAGTTCCTCGCCCTGATAAAGGCAGATCGAGCCGCGCAGGCTGGAAAGCAGCGTGATCGCCAGCCGTGCCACCCTCTCCCGCTCCGCTTCGTTGCGGGCAAAGCGGCTGACATGGCGCGTCACGTCGTGGTTGGAGAAGGCCCAGCAGACCCAACCGTCGGTGACGGCCTTCTGAAAATTCTCGACGCAGCGGCGGATATGGGTCGCGGTGAAGTCCGGGCCCAGGAGGTCAAAGGTGTAGCACATGTTGAGCTTGTCGCCGCCGCCGGTATAGGCGGCGACCGTCTTCAGCGAGCGGGCGCCGTCGCCCACCTCGCCGACGGTCATGCGGCCTTCGTAGCGATCGAGCAGCGCCCGGAAGCGCTGGAGGAAGGCAATGTTTTCCGGCTGGCTCTTGTCGTAGAGATGATCCTGCATGCCGTAGGGGTTCACATCAGGCGCATCGTTGCTGGTGGCATCCGGATCGGGAATGAGCGGTGGGTTGTCGCGCAGGCGCTTGTCGTGGAAGTAGAAGTTCACCGTATCGAGCCGGAAGCCGTCGACGCCGCGGTCGAGCCAGAAGCGCGCGGCATCAAGCACCGCATCCTGAACTTCGGGATTGTGGAAATTCAGGTCCGGCTGCGAGCCCAGGAAGTTGTGCATGCAATACTGCTTGCGCACCCCGTCCCACTCCCAGGCAGGACCGCCGAAGATCGACAGCCAGTTGTTGGGCGCTGTGCCGTCCGGCTTCGGATCGGCCCAGACATACCAGTCCGCCTTCCCGTTCGTTCGGTTCGAGCGGCTCTCGACGAACCAGGGATGGCGATCGGCGGTGTGGGAGATCACCTGGTCGATGATCACTTTCAGGCCGAGGCGGTGCGCCTCGCCAAGCATCTCGTCGAAATCGGCGAGTGTTCCGAACATCGGATCGACGTCGCAATAGTCCGACACGTCATAGCCCATGTCGGCCTGTGGCGAGGTGAAGAACGGCGACAGCCAGATCGCGTCGACGCCGAGCGCGGCGATATGCGACAGCCTGCGGGTGACGCCCTTGAGATCGCCGATGCCGTCGTCGTCGGTATCCTGGAAGGAGCGCGGATAGACCTGATAGATCACCGCGCCGCGCCACCAGTCGTTGCTCGATACCTTGAGAGACGCCAACGCCATGAATGCCCCCTTGAAGACGATCCGTCGGACAAAGGTGTAGCGTTGCCCGGAACCTGAGTAAACGCTGTTTACCGCCTCATGCTCGGCATGTCCGAGACCGTCTGGAAACTATCTCTTGCCGAGAACGATCGAGACCCTTATCCCGTCTCAGGCGAAATCTTGTGAGGAGAAAAGTCGTTGGCCGGAAAGATGCTTGCGATCGGGGAGTGCATGGTCGAACTCATGCAGGCTGAAGGCGGGCTCTTGCGAAAAGGCTACGCCGGCGACACCTTCAACGCCGCGTACTACGCGCGGCTGTTCATGCCGGCTGGCTGGACCGTCGCCTATTGCTCCGCCGTCGGCACCGATACGGTCTCGGACGAAATGCTGGCCTTCATGGCGGAAAAGCAGATCGACACGTCTGCCGTGCGCCGCATCGAGAACCGTTCCGCCGGCCTCTACATGATCCACCTGAAGGACGGCGAGCGCAGCTTCTCCTACTGGCGCTCGCACTCGGCTGCCAAGCTGCTTGCCGATGATGCCGAGCACCTCAGACGCGCGATCGAAAGCTCCGACCTCATTCTCTTTTCCGGCATCACGCTGGCAATCCTTGCACCCGATGCCATAGAAACGCTGCTGTCGGAACTGCGCCGCGCCAAGGCTGCAGGGAAGACGGTGGTCTTCGACCCGAACATTCGCCCGCGTCTCTGGGACGATGCCGCGCGCATGCGCCGCACGCTGACCGACGGTGCCCGCGCCGCCACCCTGGTGATGCCGAGCTTCGACGACGAGATGACCCATTTCGGCGATGCTTCGATCGACGCGACGATTGCCCGTTACAAGAGCCTGGGCGCCACCAACCTCGTCGTCAAGGATGGCGAGAAGGGTGTGACGCTCGCCTTCGGCGATGCCCCAGTCGAGCATGTGCCGGCGACCCCGGTCGAGCACGTCGTCGATACGACCAGCGCCGGCGATAGCTTCAACGGTGCCTTCGTCTCCCGCCTGGTGGCAGGCGACAAGCCAGCCCAGGCCGCCGCCTTTGCGGCAAGCGTCGCTGCCGGCGTCATCGGGCACCATGGCGCACTGGTGGCGAAAGAGAAGCTGCCGGCGGCCTGAGTGGCCGTGGGAAGCGCCTAGAGATCTTTGTCACACGACTGACCAAGATGTCGCTGGTCGTTGTTTATTGGAAGGCCGTCGCGCCACCCAACATCTCCGTCATTCCTGTGCTTGTCACAGGAATCCAGTCAGCCCAAGTCCTTGGGCTGAAAGAGTCCTTTGATCCGACGGGCGTCGGATCGCTGGATCCCCGCCACAAGGGCGACGATGACGGAGAGCGGAACGAACCTCTCGCGCCAAACCATCTCAACGTTTGTCAGCGGCCTGGCGGCCTACCGCAATTCCGGACGGAAAACCGCTACGCACTTTTCCTGGAAGTTGCTTTAGCGGCGCTTCTTTGCCTTGGACTCGTACGGGTTGTCGCCCGAACGGAAGTGCATGCGGATCGGCACGCCCGGCAGGTCGAAGTCGTTGCGCAGGCCGTTGATCAGGTAGCGCACGTAGGATTCCGGCAGCGCGTCGGGGCGCGTGCAGGAGATCATGAAGCCCGGCGGGCGGGCCTTCACCTGGGTCATGTACTTCAGTTTCAGACGGCGGCCGGAAACGGCCGGTGGCGGATGCTGAATCGTCTGCGATTCCAGCCAGCGGTTGAGCCGCGCGGTCGAGATGCGGCGGTTCCAGGTCTTGTCGGTCTCGATGATCGCCTGCATCAGCCGATCGAGGCCATAGCCGGTGTGGCCGGAAATCGGCACGGCGCGGATGCCGCGGGCCTGCGGCAGCAGCCGCTCGGTCTTTTCGCGAAGATCGGCGAGCACCGCCTGCCAGTCCTCGACCAGATCCCACTTGTTGAAGGCGAGAACTGCCGCCCGGCCCTCGCGCAGGACGAGATCGACAATCTGCAGGTCCTGCTTCTCGAAGGGAATGGTCGCGTCGAAGACGATAACCACCGTTTCGGCAAAGCGGATGGCGCGCAGCGCATCGGCGACCGAGAGCTTTTCGAGCTTCTCCTGCACCTTGGCCTTGCGGCGCATGCCGGCAGTGTCGAACATCTTGATGGTGCGGCCCCGCCAGTCCCATTCGACCGAGATGGAATCGCGGGTGATGCCGGCTTCCGGGCCGGTCAACAGGCGGTCTTCGCCGAGGAAGCGGTTGATCAGCGTCGACTTGCCGGCGTTCGGCCGGCCGACGATCGCCACGCGCAGCGGCTTGGTCTCGTCATAGGCGGTCTCCACCTCTTCGTCTTCACCGTCGTCCTTGAACGTCGGACGCAGATCGATATCGGTTTCGGCCACATCGTCTTCCGGCGGGTAGGCCCGGTCTTCGCCGATCGCGGCGACGATCGCATCGCGCAGATCGAGCATGCCCTGGCCATGTTCGGCCGAGATCGGGCAAGGCTCGCCAAGGCCGAGGGTGAAGGCATCGTAGAAGCCGCCGTCGGAGCCGCGGGCCTCGGACTTGTTGGCGACCAGCACCACCGGCTTGCCGCGGCGGCGCAACATTTCGGCAAGCGTCTCGTCGGCCGGCGTCAGGCCGCCCTTGGCGTCGACCAGGAACAGCGAAAGATCGGCCTCGTCGATCGCCGCTTCCGTCTGCGCCCACATGCGCCCCTGCAGCGTGTCGGGTGCCGATTGCTCGAGACCGGCCGTGTCGATGATGCGGAAGCGCAGATCGATCAGCTTGGCATCGCCCGGCCGCCGGTCGCGGGTAACGCCCGGCGTATCGTCGACGAGCGCCAGCTTCTTGCCGACCAGACGGTTGAACAAGGTGGACTTGCCGACATTGGGACGCCCGACGATGGCGACGGTGAAGCTCATGGATCTGTTCCGTTTCCGCTTGGAGCGCGAAAGCCCACAGGTTGGGTCGCGCTCGTATTTTCGTTCTCTGCCGCACTCGGGCGACACGGGAGCGCTTCCGTTGGGGAGCCGCTCTGATTGTTTCATGCAGTTCCCAGGCGCAAACGCTTACGCACTTTTCCTGGAACGGCTTGTCTGCCTTACGCCGTTCCGGACGCAAAACCGCTCACGCACTTTTGCTGGAACTGCTTTAAATGCTTTAGCGCACAACCCCAAGATCGAGACCGATTTTGGGATCATGCGCTTACTCTTGCGGGTCTTGCACCCTGTGCCCATCCCAAGGAGGACGGGCGGAAACTCATGCCTTGCCGCTGGCGGCGATCACGTCGAGCAGCATCTGGGCGCGGCCGGTGACGTTGCGCGGGCTCTGCGCATCGTCGACGATCTGCTGGAACCAGGCCTTCGCCTTGGCGTAGTCGCCGGCCTTGTAGGCCGCAAGACCAAGGGCTTCACGGGCCGAATGGCGCATGTTGTTCTGCGGCGTCGTCAACTGTTCGACTTCGGCCGAGACCTGCTCGTAGCTGCCGGCGTCGACCAGCAGATAGGCGGCGCGCAGGCGAGCCGCGTCGCGGATCGCTTCGGGAACGCCGGCATCCTTGCCGATTTCGGAGAATGCCTTGGCGGCCGCGTCCGCCTCACCTTTCTGTGCCTGGAGCGTGGCTGCACGCAGGCGCGCAAGCACCGGATAGGCGCCGTAGCCGTCTTTCTCAAGACCGTTCAGCGCAGCCAGCGCCTCGTCCGTCTTGTTTTCCTTGGCAAGGTTGAGCGCCTGCAGGAACGCGTCGCCCGACTTCGAGGACGCGCCGTCCTGCCAATAGTCGAAGCCGACCTTGCCGATGGTGCCGAGAACGATGAGCACGGCGATCGCCACGATGACGCCGCCGAAGCGGGTCCAGATGCTCTTCATCTGGTCGGAACGCAGTTCCTCATTCACCTCGCGGATAAAGCTGTCGTCTTGGTTCGCCATCTATTGCCCCGGCCTTGCCTGCCACTGGTCCCTCTTTCCCATCATCTTTCGACGGTCAGGGAGACGTCCGATCTCAAACTCTTCGAGCGTGCATGGCGCGCCCTTGCGCACGCGCCGCACTCTCATGGATTTTGCGCCTTCTACCCGATTTTGCGGCGCTTGTAAGGGGGCGAACGTTATTTAGCCCATCACCACGGGTGCAACGCCGATCAACCATTCGTGCAGCTTCCAGACGAAGAGCCCGTAGGCGGCAAGGCCGATGACGATGGCGAGCACGTCGTTGGAGGTCGACTTGAACACCGGCAGCACGCGTTCGCCCGCCCGTTCGCGGCGTTTCAGCGAGATGCGCAGGATCACCGCCCAGGCAAGAAACGAGCCGAACAGCAGGACGGAGGAGGTCTCGCCGTTCGCCAAGAGATGCGACAGCGCCCAGATCTTGATCGACAGCACCTGCGGATGCTTGACCGCAACGGCGATGCGCCCGGCCGGGAGGAAGCCGGCAGCAAGGAAGATGAAGGCGAAAAGCATCAAGAGAAGCGCGATATGGCGCAGGAACACCGGCGGATCGTAGAGCATGCCCGTTTCATTGCGGGCCTGGCCGAAGCCATAAATGATCAGACAGAGGCCGATGAGGCTGAGGATCGCATATATCCCCATCCAGGTGCCCTTGCCGCGGCTCTCGATGATGCCGGCGCGAAAACCGGGCGCGACCACGCGGATCAGGTGCATTCCAAGAAAGATGATGATGCCGAGAACGAGTATCGCCATAGGGCCACCGCTTTGTTCGAGTATCGGGCAAGCTCAGCGCCGCGCGTCAAAGAAAGACGGAAGCAGACCGCTGATGCGCGTTGATTTTCAGTGCCATCGGTTCATGGGGCCGATTCTGCCCCGGTCGCTATGGAGTAGCCTTGATGGCGCGTTTTTTCCAGACCGATCAAAGGATTGCCGCATTTTCGAACCATTTGCGACAAAACCAAAACAGTGCAGTTGATCATGATCCGTATTCCGCTTGCCCTCTCGCTCGCCCTTCTTCCCGCTCTTGCCAGGGCCGAGCCGGCGTCGCCTGCCGCCGTTCCCGCCGGCGACAAGCAACTGGTGATCGTCTCGTTTGACGGCGCCCATGACAACGCGCTTTGGGAGAAGAGCCTGGTGATGAGCAAGCGCACGGGTGCGCATTTTACCTACTTCCTCTCCTGCACCTTCCTGATGACCAGAGCGGACGGCAAGGCGCTCTACAAGCCGCCGGGCCAGAAACCGGGCCGCTCGAATGTCGGCTTTGCGCAGAGCCGCGAAGAGATCGCAGCCCGCGCCGGCCATATCTGGCAGGCCCATCTCGACGGCCACGACATCGCTAGCCACGCCTGCGGCCACTTCGACGGCAAGGGCTGGAGCAAGGCCGACTGGCAAAACGAATTCTCGACCTTCAACACCGCGCTCAAGGACGCCTGGAAGAAGGCGGACAAGCCCGAGGCCGAGCCGGCGGGCTGGGCCGAATTCGCCGCGACCGGGATCAAGGGCTTCCGCGCCCCCTATCTGTCGCTGAGCGACGGCCTCGTGCCGGCACTGAAGGCAGACAACTTCACCTACGACGCAAGCCTGGTGACCAAGGGCCCGGGCTGGCCGACGGCAAAGGACGGGATGCCGCGCTTCGGCCTGCCGCTGATCCCCGAGGGGCCGTCGCAGCGCCCCGTCATCGGCATGGATTACAATCTCTTCGTCCGCCACTCCATGGGCGTCGAGAACAAGAAGGACAGCGCCCGCTTCGAGGAGCGCACCTACGAGGCCTACAGGAAAGCCTTCGACCGCGAATACACGGGCGACCGCATTCCCCTGCAGCTCGGCTTCCATTTCGTCGAAATGAACGGCGGCGCCTACTGGCGCGCGCTCGACCGCCTGCTGGGCGAAGTCTGCGGCAAGCCTGATGTCGCCTGCGTCAGCTACGCCCAGGCGCTGCCGCTGATCGAGCAGGCAAAAAAGAAGGCGGGTCGAACCGCCTTCTGATTGCTGATTGTTCGGACTGGCTCAGGCCAGTTCCTCTTCGCCACCAACCGCGATGTATTTCTGATCGATGTGCGGCAGCGGCTCGTCGTCGATCGCGGCTTCGAAGGCGCGAAGGCGCTTGTAGATCGACAGGAGCTCGACGATCGTCGTCCAGGAATTGACGAGATACTGGAAGGAGCTTCGCACCTGTTCGAAAACGTTCTGGATTTGCCCCATGAGCCCGAGCGTCAGCTTGCCGGCGACGATCGACGGCACGAGAACAAAGGTACCGAACAGGTTGTCCGCCTGCAGATAGAAGATCCGGGCGATGTTGAAATACATGTAGTGGAAGTACAGGCGGAAGTAGTTGCGCCTGACGTTCGCGAAGAGCTCGGCAAGCGTCAGCGGATTGGCGCGATCTTCATGGTCCTCGCCATAGACCAGTTCCTTGCGGTACGCGGCCTCGACGCGCTGATTGCGGAACTCGAGCCCGGGAAGTTTGATACCAACGAGCGCAAGGAAGGCCGTTCCGAATAGCGACCAGAAGATCGCCGCCCAGACCAGAGCATGCGCGATCTCGCCAACGAAAGGTAGCTCCGTCACCTTCTCCGAGAACTGGAACAGCACCGGAAGGAACGCAATCAGCGTCATCAAGGAACTCACCAGTCCTACGCCCAGCCGCTCGACGGTCGTCGAAAAGCGCATCGTGTCTTCCTGAACACGCTGGGAGGCGCCCTCGATATGACGCAGCTTCGGCCAATGGGAAATGTAGAATTCGTTCATCGCGGTGCGCCAGCGGAAGATGTAGTGGCTGACGAAAAACAGATTGAGCACGCCGACGGTAATCGCCACGAATGCGATGCCGGCAAAGCCGATCATGCCCATGTAGAGCTGCGACGCCGTCACCGGCGCGGTCCTGGCCAGCGCCTGCTGGATCGTGTCGTAGAACGGCCCATACCAGGCATTGATCGCAACACTGACCTGAACCGAGAAGTAGGTGTTGAAGATGATCAGCGCCGAGCCGAGAACCGACCAGTTTTGCCAACGATGGGGGCTGTAAACGAACCAGAATGCAGAGAAGATGGCGACGACGATCGCGTAGTAGATGTAGAACCACAGGAACGGCGCGGACCAGAAAACCGAGACGCCGATCACCGGACTTTCGCCCGGAGGCAACGGCGGCAGGCCGATGTATGCACCAAGAGTGCCGGCCCCACCATACCAGGCAAGAATAGCAAGAAGCGTCCAGACCGCGGCGGATATGAAGAAGAGCTTCGGTTTCGGGAAAAAGGATAAGAACAAGTGCTGCACTCTCGTTTCGGATGAGGCGAACAACTCGCCTCTCGAAGCGCCGAAACTAGGGCAAAGCGATGCTCTCAACAATCGGATAATATAAACGTTACTGTTATTTCATCCGCTCAGCCGACCATATTGCAAGGACGTTTTTCAGTTCCGCGAGGGCCGTTGACTAGCCCCTCAACGCCGCGGAGATCGGCTTCAACTCGGCGACAATTACGCCACCGCAGATGAAGAGCACCGCTGCCGCAATCAACGTCGGCGCGGCGAAGCTGCCGGTGCGCTCCGCAAGCCGGCCGGCAACGAGCGGCCCGACGATCTGGCCGATGCCGAAGGCGGCGGTCATCAGGGCCAGCGCCTTGCGCGGGCTATCGGGCGCAAGCCGCCGGCCGATCTGCAGGCCGTAGGCGGTGATCATCATGAAGGTGGCGCCGAGCATCAGGCCGCCGGCAAGCGGCGCATAGGGCAAGGGCAGGCTGACCGTCAGCACCAGGCCGACCGCCTCGACCAGAAGCCCGATCGCATAGACGCCGGCAAGGCCGAAACGCGGCACGGCAAAGCGCCAGAGATAGACGGAGAGTGCCGCGGCAAGCCCCGTCAGAAGCCAGGCGAGGAACTCGACGCTGTGTCCGCCGCTGCCGTCGCGCGCCATGGTGACGAGGAAGGTGGCGGTGATCACGTAGCCGAAGCCGAAGAGCGCGTAGGTGAACGTCACCACGGTCAGCGGCCGCGTCCAGCGCAGCGGCTTTTCGCGCACGCCGCCGCCGCCCGACGAAGGGACGCCCGGCAGAAGCGCCGCGACGACGATGGTTCCGATCAGCCCGACCAGCGCGCCGGTGAACCAGTCGCCCATGGACGTGGTCAGGCCCGCATGGCCCGCCAGCGGGTTCGCCCAGACTGAGAGCGATGAAAATGCGATGCCGAGACCGACGCCGCCGAAATGGACAGCAGGGACATGTTCCGACCGCGCAAGCAGGCCGTGGCCAAGGACGATGCCGGAGATGAAGATCATCGCAAAGGCACTGGCAAGGCCTGCGAGGAACCGGATGAGCGCCAGCACGACAACGGAGGATGACAGCCCCATCGCCGCCAGGAGCACCGTCGTGGCGGCGAGCGCCAGAAGACCGATCCGGCGCTCATGCCCATGGGCCCAGCCATAGGCGGCAAGGATGGCGCCGGCCAGATAGCCGACGAAGTTGGCCGAGGCGATGAGCCCGGCATCCCCTGGCGACAGGCCGAGATCGGCCATCATCGCCGGCAGGATCGGCGTGTAGGAAAAACGGCCGAAACCCATGGCAACGGCCATGGCAATGGCGCCGGCGGCTGCCGTGGCGGCGATGTTGGTCTGCAGCGGTCTGTCGAGCGTGGTCATATCATTTTATTGCGCCGCAACACGACGCACGACAAACGACAATAATTGAAGGATCTATTGAAGAAATCGAACGATCAACGATTTCAATGGCTTAGACCAATCGCCGGAAAGGTGGGATACGCCACATCCCGGCGGCAGATCATGCACCGCAGCGATGAAGAAAAAATCGTCTGAGGACGACGGAGGCTGCAGGCCGCCGTATCCCCGGTTCAGCCCGGCAGCGTCACCACCAGCGGTCCGCCGCGGGTGACGACGACGGTGTGCTCGTACTGCACCGTCGGCGCACGCGGATCGCTGTAGAGCGTCCAGTCGTCGTTGCCGCCCTCGGCCCATTGCGCGCCCATCGACAGGAAGGGCTCGACGGTGAAGACCATGCCGTCGGTCATGCGGCGGCGCTCGCGCGGGTCGGGCCAGGTGGCGATCTCGGTCGGCTCCTCGTGCAGCGAGCGGCCGATACCGTGGCTGGCGAGATTGGTGACGAGCGAATAGCGGTTCTTGCGCGCGAAGTCGCCGATCGCATTGCCGATGGCTGCCAGCGGCTGGTCGGGGCGCACCTGCTTGAGGCCGACCCACATCGCCCGCTTGCCATCGCGGCAGAGCCGATCGATCGCCGCCGTGACCGGTGGCACCGGGAACGAGGCGCCGGTGTCGGCGAAGATGCCGTCCTTTTCAGCCGAGACGTCGATGTTGACGAGATCGCCGGCCTTGATGACGCGGCCGCCGGGAATGCCGTGGGCGATTTCCTCGTTGACGCTGATGCAGGTGGCGCCGGGAAAGTTGTAGCAAAGCTCCGGCGCCGAGCGTGCGCCGGCCTCTTCCAGAACCTTGCGACCGATCGCATCCAGCTCCGCCGTGGTGATACCGGGCTCCAGTGCCTCGCCCATTGCCTGAAGCGCATTGGCGCAGATGCGGCCGATTTCCTTCAGCCGCAGCAGGTCTTCTTCGTTGTTGAGGGTCATCCGTGTCTCGCTTTCGCGCTCACATGTAGCGTGTCATGGAGCGTTATTCCAGCGCAGAGCGGAATGGCCGGGAGCAAACGCCCCCGGCCTTCGAACAGTCAGGCTATAGCGGGTGCCGCCGCCTTCTCTTCGGCCACCGCCTTGCGCACCAGCGGCGCCACCTTGGTGCCGTAGAGCTCGATGCCGCGCATGATCTGGTCGTGCGGCATCGGCCCGATCGCCATCTGCAGCAGGAAGCGATCGTTGCGGAACAGCTTCCAGTTCTCGACGATCTTCTCGGCCACCGTTTCGGGGTCGCCGAGGAAGAGATTGCCGGAGGGGCTGCGCGCCTGGTCGAAATGCGCCCGGCTGGTCGGTCCCCAGCCGCGCTCGCGGCCAATGCGGTTCATCACTTCGGCCTGCGGCCCGTAGAACTGGTCAGCGGCAAGTTCCGTCGTGTCGGCGATGAAGCCGTGCACGTTGATGCTGGTCTTCAGCTTGGCCGCATCTTGGCCGGCGCGGCGGGCAGCCTCGCGGTAGAGGTCGAAGAGCGGCGCGAAACGGCGGGGTTCGCCGCCGATGATCGCAAGCGCCACCGGCAGGCCGAGCGCACCGGCGCGCGCCACCGATTGTGGCGTGCCGCCGACGGCGATCCAGAGCGGCAGCACCTCTTGCAGCGGCCGCGGATAGACGCCGCGATCGTGGATCGCCGGTCGCATCTCGCCCGCCCACGAGACCTTCTCGCTCTCGCGCAGCGCCATCAGCAGATCGAGCTTCTCGGCAAAGAGCTGGTCGTAGTCGTCGAGCGACTGGCCGAACAGCGGGAAGGACTCGATGAACGACCCGCGGCCAGCCATGATCTCGGCGCGCCCGCCCGATATCAGGTCCAGCGTCGAAAACTGCTGGAAGACACGCACGGGATCGTCCGAACTCAGCACGGTGACGGCGCTCGACAGCCGGATGTTCTTCGTCCTTGCCGCTGCGGCCGCGAGGATGACGGCGGGCGCGGAGGCCGCGTAGTCAGGCCGATGGTGTTCGCCGAGCCCGAAGACGTCGAGCCCGACCTGATCGGCAAGCTCGATTTCTTCGAGCAGGTTGTTGAGGCGGCGTTGCCCCTCCCTGCCCTTGTCGTCGGCGTTCGGATCGACATCCGCAAACGTGTAAAGCCCGAGTTCCATGATGTCTGTCCTTTTTCTGTTTGCACAACAGATAGTTGGCGCACACAGGAGCAGCAAATACGCATCCGGGAAACACTGTGTTTCCCGGATGCGCACGAATGAAGCCTCACCCTCTCGGCAGACCGTCAAGCAAAACGTCGAGACCTTTTCTGAACGTGCCATCCCAATCGCTGTCCAGGAGCAGGCGCGTGCGCTCGATCGTCGGATAGCGCTCGCTGAGCGCCGAGAGGCGCTCTTGTCCGGCGGCCTGATCGGCGTCCGAAAGGGCGAAGCTCGCCCGGGTGACGGTGGCGCCGAGCACGTAGTTCCAGAGCGACCAGATCGCAACGTTCATGTCCGCGTCGGCAACGCCGGCTCTCGACAGCGCCTCGCTCATGGTTTCCAGGCGGCCGAGGATATTCGCGCCGAGCGCCCGGCGTGGCAGCAGCGACGCCGACCAGGGATGGCGCAGCATGATTGCGCGCCAGTCCTCGAGCATGCGGACCACACCCTTGCGCCAGTCTTCGACATCATCGGTCTGCGGCTGGTCGAGAAAGGCAAACACGGCATCGAGCGCCAGATCGAAGACCTCCTCCTTGTTACCGACATGCCAATAGAGGCTCATGACCCCCGCGCCGAGACGGTCGGCGAGCTGGCGCATCTTCAATCCCTCGATACCCTCGGCATCGAGCAGTTCGACCGCGGTCGCCACGATGCGCTCCAGAGACAGGGACGGCTCGCCACCCGGCTTCCGCCCGGCCTGAGCTGTCGCCTCTACCCGTGGAGGGCGCTTGCCCTGCCCGCCGTTCCGTTTGACTGCCATGCGTCTTCCCTACTGATTGGAGCATCGATTTATGCCGACACTGCGACGGATGTCGACCCTGAGTGATTGACTCGTACGGTGTACGATGTCATTCAATCGTACACCGTACGAGTCAATCATAGGAGCGACGGCGGAAAGATCAAACTGCCGACCTGCGCGCGACGGCGCACACAGGTCTCGGAGGCGAGAGAACACCATGTCAAACGCAATCAGATACCTCATGATCGGAGGACTCATCATCATGACCACAGGAATTTCCACGGCGAGCGAACAGGCGGCCAAGCTGACGATCGTCAACCCCAAGAACCTCTACGACCCGACGCCGCATGGCTACAGCACGGCGGTGGTCGTGCCTGCCCAGGCCCGTGTGGCCTATATTTCCGGACAGGGCGGCCAGGACGGCACCGGCGGCCTTTCCCCCGATTTCGCCGTTCAGGTCAGGCAGGCCTATGCCAATCTGCGCGCCGCACTCGACGGTCTCGGCGCAAGGCCGGACCAGGTCGCCAAGCTCACCATCTTCGTGGTCGACCACGACATGTCCAAGCTCGAAGTCCTGACCAAGAGCGTCAATGAGGTGTTCGGCGCGGCTCTGCCGGCGCAGACATTGGTACCCGTGCCCAAATTGGCGGTCGACGGGATGCTGTTCGAGGTGGAAGCGGTCGCGGTCATAGACTGACGGGCGAGCGGCTCGCAGGCGCAGGCCGTCGGCTCAAAAGGCAGGTTATGGTCGGGAGAACTGGACGAGGTGACGAAAACCGTGGCTCGTCCAGCTTTCTAAAGCGCGTCGCGCTCTTTCAGATTCGCTCCGTGCGCTTTAAGTTATTGATTTGGCGCATGTCGTTGTCGCAAAACCGCTGCACACTTTTGCGCGACATGCTCTAGCTCAGCGTCCTTTTGACCGCATTGCGCCAGCCCTTGAACTTTGCCTTGCGCGTCTTTTCGTCCATGGCAGGTTCGAAGCGGCGGTCGCGCGCCCAGGACTTGGCAAAGTCCTCCTGCTTCGGCCAGACGCCGGCGCGGCTGCCGGCAAGCCAGGCAACGCCGAGCGCCGTGGTCTCGAGGATCACCGGCCGGTCGACCGGCGCGTCGAGCAGGTCGGAAAGCCGCTGCATCGTCCAGTCGGAAGCAACCATGCCGCCGTCGACGCGCAGCACCGTTTCCTTGCCGTTGTTGCGCCAGTCCTTGTGCATCGCCTCAAGCAAGTCGCGCGTCTGGTAGCAGACGGCTTCGAGTGCCGCGCGGGCAAACTCGGCGGGCCCGGTGTTGCGGGTCATGCCGAAGATCGCGCCGCGCGCGTCCGGATCCCAGTGCGGCGCCCCAAGGCCGGTGAAGGCCGGCACCAGATAGACCTCCTGCGTCGGGTCGGCGCTAGCGGCAAGCGTACCCGTGTCAGGCGCCGCCTTGATCACCTTCAACCCATCGCGAAGCCACTGCACGGCGGCACCGGCAACGAAGATCGAGCCTTCGAGCGCATAGGTCGTCACGCCATCGAGCCGGTAGGCGATCGTCGTCAGCAACCGGTTCTTCGAACGCACCATGTCCTTGCCGGTGTTGAGCAGCGCGAAGCAGCCGGTGCCATAGGTGGATTTCAGCATGCCCGGCTTGAAGCAGGCCTGGCCGATGGTCGCGGCCTGCTGGTCGCCGGCAACGCCGAGGATCGGGATCGCCGCGCCGAAGATTGCCCGATCGGTGACGCCGAAATCGGCGGCGCAATCCTTGACCTCGGGCAGCATGGCGCGCGGCACTTTCAGGATCTTCAGAAGCTCGTCGTCCCAGGCATTTTCGGCAATGTTGTAGATAAGCGTGCGCGAGGCATTGGTCGCATCCGTGACGAAGGACTTGCCGCCAGTCAGCCGCCAGATGAGGAACGTGTCGATGGTGCCGAAGCAGAGTTCGCCCTTGGAAGCGCGATGCTGCGCCCGGTCGACATTGGTGAGCAGCCAGTTGAGCTTGGTGCCGGAAAAATAGGGATCGAGCAGCAGGCCGGTCTTCTTGGTGAAGGTCTTTTCCAGCCCCTGCTTCTTCAGCCGATCGCAATAGGAAGCGGTGCGGCGATCCTGCCAAACGATGGCATTGTGGATCGGATTGCCGGTCTCGCGATCCCAGACGACGACGGTTTCGCGCTGGTTGGTGATACCGATGGCCGAAAGGTCGCCGGCCTTGATGCCGGCCTTGGCGATCGCCTGCTCGACGGTCGAAAGCACAGTCTGCCAGATCTCCTCCGGGTCGTGCTCGACCCAGCCGGATTTCGGGAAATGCTGCTTGAATTCCTTCTGGCTGGCACCGGCAATCTGCTGCTGACCATCGAAGATGATGGCCCGGCTCGAGGTCGTACCCTGATCGATCGCGAGAATATATCCGCCCATATGCCCCTCCCCGGCCACACGCATGTTTGTTCACCCGGCCTTGAAGGCGGGATCTCATTTCGAAAACTTCAATACGATGGCAAAACGAATGTCAAACGAAAACAAAACGCAAGCAATCGGCTCTGTCATTCCCCTTGGCAACTGTGCGGTCGCGAACCCAAAAACACAATTGTCAGCGTCGACGTTTTCCGCGTAGGCTGGCGCTGTTGCGCCGCAACAAAAGCAGTCCGCGGCGCCGCGAAGGGAGAGAGCAGCAATGACGAAAACAGCGGTCATCACCGGTTCGACGAGCGGCATCGGGCTTGCGATCGCCAAGGCGTTCGCCAAGGGCGGCGCCAACATCGTGCTGAACGGCTTCGGCAGCCCCGACGAGATCAGACAAGCGACGGACGAGGTCAGCGCGCTGACGAGCGGAACCGTGCTTTACCATGGCGCCGACATGACGAAACCGGCAGAGATCGCCGATCTGATCGCGACCGCTGCGACGCGATTCGGCAGCGTCGATATCCTCGTCAACAATGCCGGCATTCAATATGTCGAGAAGGTCGAGGATTTCCCGATCGAGCAGTGGGACCGCATCATCGCGATCAACCTTTCCTCCTCCTTCCATACGATCCGCGCCGCCATTCCCGGCATGAAGGCGAAGGGCTGGGGCCGCATCATCAACATCGCGTCTGCCCACGGCCTCGTCGCTTCGCCCTTCAAGGCGGCCTATGTCGCCGCCAAACACGGCGTGCTCGGCCTGACAAAGACCGTGGCGCTCGAAGTCGCCGAAAGCGGCATCACCGCGAACTCGATCTGCCCGGGCTACGTGCTGACGCCGCTCGTCGAAAAGCAGATCCCCGACCAGGCGCGTACCCGCGGCATCACCGAGCAGCAGGTGATCAACGACGTGATGCTGAAGGGCCAGCCGACCAAGAAGTTCATCACCGTCGAGCAGGTCGCAGCGCTCGCCGTCTATCTCGCCGGCGACGACGCGGCGCAGATCACCGGCACCCATGTGTCGATGGACGGCGGCTGGACGGCGCAGTAGCGGCCGATATCCGTCAAGATGGCGGCAGCGCGGGGCAGTCACCCTTCGCGCTGCCCGCGTGGCGTGCAAAAGTCCGCTCAGCCCTTTGCTTTTCTGCATAACCACCTAAGATCAAAGTGATTTCAGGCAGCAGCAGGGAATGAATGGCATGCCCCAGCCGAACGGTTCAATCAGCTTCATCCTCAACGATCGCGAGGTCGCGCTTTCCGATATCGCGCCGACTGCGACCCTGCTCGACTATGTACGGCTTGAGCGCCGGCTGACAGGCACCAAGGAAGGCTGTGCCGAGGGCGACTGCGGCGCCTGCACCGTGCTCGTGGGAAGGCTTGTCGGCGACCGGCTCGTCTACGAAAGCGTCAACGCCTGCATCCGTTTCCTCGGCTCGCTCCAGGCAACCCATGTCGTCACCGTCGAACATCTCGCCGGTTCCGACGGGACGCTGCATCCGGTGCAGCAGGCAATGGTCGATTTTCACGGCTCGCAATGCGGCTTCTGCACGCCCGGCTTCGTCATGTCGCTCTACGGCCTCTGGCTCGGCAACGACGATCCCAGCCATGCCGATATCGAAAAGGCGCTGCAGGGCAATCTCTGTCGTTGCACCGGCTACGAGCCGATCGTGCGCGCCGCCGAAGCCGCAGCCAAGGCGCGGCCTTCCGAAGTCTTCGACCCGATCGTGCGGGAACGAGAAACAATCACCGCCCGGTTGAAGGCGCTGGCGCCGACGGAAACGATCACCATCCGCCGGGATGACGACTGTCTGATCGTGCCGGCCGACAGTGACGGCCTAGCGAGAGCTCTCGCCGACAACCCGGGCGCGACCGTCGTTGCCGGCTCCACCGATGTCGGCCTCTGGGTGACCAAGCAGATGCGGCCGATCAGCCCTGTCATCTTCATCAACGGCATTACCGACCTGCAACAGATCGACGTGCGCGCGGACGGCCTGACGATCGGTGCCGGCGTCAGCTACACAATGGCCCATGCCGCGCTCGCCAAGACCTTTCCTGGCTTCGGCCCGCTGATCGACCGCATCGGCGGCGAGCAGGTGCGCAACATGGGCACGATCGGCGGCAACATCGCCAACGGCTCGCCGATCGGCGACAGCCCGCCACCGCTGATCGTTCTGGGCGCCACGGTGACCCTGCGCTCGAAAGACGGGCGAAGGACGCTGCCGCTCGAAGATTTCTTCATCGCCTATGGCAAGCAGGACCGTAAGCCCGGCGAATTCGTCGAAAGCATCTTCGTGCCGAGCCTGCCGGCCGATGACCACTTTGCCGCCTACAAGATCTCCAAGCGCCGCGACGAGGACATTTCCGCGCTGCTCGGGGCCTTCCGCCTGTCGGTTGAAGACGGCGTCGTCCGCTCCGCCCGCATCGCCTTCGGCGGCATGGCAGCGACACCGAAGCGCGCGACGAATGTCGAGGCGGCGCTGATCGGCAAGCCCTGGAGCGAGGAGACGGTTCGCAACGCGCAGGCTGCCTTCGAGAGCGACTACCAGCCGCTCACCGACTGGCGGGCGACCAGCGACTACCGCATGCTGGCGGCGAAAAACCTGCTGATGCGTTTCTTCCTGGAAAGCGGCGGCGAGACGGCTCAGCTGGTTCGCTTTGCTGCGGGAGACAGATAATCATGGACAAATCCACCTTCGAGGAACGCAAGGCGATCCGCGGCGAGATGCATGCCTCCCAGCGTCACGACAGCGCCCACAAGCACGTCTCCGGCACGGCCGATTACATCGACGACATGCCGGAGCCCGCAGGCACGCTGCATGGCGCGTTTGGCATGACCGATCGGGCGCACGCGGAAATCACCGCCATGGACCTTTCGGCCGTTGCCGCCGTGCCGGGTGTTGTGCTGGTGCTAACCGCCAAGGACATGCCGCATTCCAACGACATCAGCCCCAGCCACCTGCATGACGAGCCGGTGCTCGCCGATGGCCTCGTGCAGTTCCATGGTCAGCCGGCCTTTGCCGTGATCGCCGAGACCCGCGACATCGCCCGCCGGGCAGCAAGGCTGGCGCAGATCACCTATCGCGACCTGCCGCATTTCACCGACATTCTCGATGCCGTCGCCCATGGCGGGCAGTTGGTCACGCAGCCGCTCACCCTGCAGCGCGGCGATGCCGAGGCGGAGCTGGAAAAGGCGCCACGGCGGCTCAAAGGCAGCATGCGCATCGGCGGCCAGGAGCATTTCTACCTCGAGGGCCACATTGCCCTCGCCATTCCCGGCGAGGACGACGAGGTCACCGTCTGGTCTTCGACCCAGCATCCGAGCGAGATCCAACACATGGTGTCGCATGTGCTTGGCGTGCCCTCGAATGCGGTGACGGTGAACGTGCGCCGCATGGGCGGCGGCTTCGGCGGCAAGGAAACGCAAGGAAACCAGTTCGCAGCTCTTGCAGCGGTCGCAGCCAAGAGGCTCAACCGCGCCGTGAAGTTCCGCCCTGACCGCGACGAGGATATGACCGCGACCGGCAAGCGCCACGACTTCCTCGTCGACTACGATGTCGGCTTCGACGACGACGGCCGCATCCATGCGGTCCACGCCAACTATGCCGCCCGCTGCGGCTACTCCTCGGACCTTTCGGGTCCCGTTACCGACCGCGCGCTCTTCCACGCGGACAGCTCCTATTTCTACCCGCATGTGAAGCTTACCTCGCAGCCGCTGAAGACCAACACCGTGTCGAACACCGCCTATCGCGGTTTCGGCGGACCCCAGGGGATGGTCGGCGGCGAGCGCATCATTGAGGAGATCGCCTACCAGCTCGGCAAGGATCCGCTCGAAATCCGCAAGCTGAACTTCTATGGCGAGAAGGGTTCCGGCCGGGACGTAACGCCCTACCACCAGCAGGTGGAAGACAACATCATCGCGCAGATCGTTGCCGAACTCGAAGAGAGCGCGGACTATCAGGCGCGCCGACGCGCGATCCTCGACTTCAATCGGGAAAGCCGCGTCATCCGCAAGGGCATCGCACTGACGCCGGTGAAGTTCGGCATCTCCTTCACCATGACCGCCTTCAACCAGGCAGGCGCGCTGGTGCATATCTACCAGGACGGCTCGATCCACCTGAACCACGGCGGCACCGAAATGGGCCAGGGCCTCTATATCAAGGTGGCCCAGGTGATCGCCGACAGTTTCCAGGTCGATCTCGATCGGGTCCGGATCACTGCGACGACGACCGGCAAGGTGCCGAACACGTCGGCGACCGCCGCCTCCTCGGGCTCTGACTTGAACGGCATGGCGGCCTTCGACGCAGCCCGCCAGATCAAGGACCGTCTCGTCGGTTTCGCCTGCGAGCGCTGGCAGACGACGCCCGAAAATGTCAGCTTCGTCGCCAACCACGTGAAGATCGGCGAAGAGCTCGTTCCGTTCCCCGAGTTCATCAAGCAGGCCTATATGGGCCGCATCCAGCTTTCGGCGGCCGGCTACTACAAGACGCCGAAGATCCACTGGGATCGCGCCAGCGGCCGCGGCACGCCCTTTTATTACTTCGCCTATGGCGCAGCGGTCTCGGAGGTTTCGATCGACACGCTGACCGGCGAATACATGGTCGACCGGGTCGACGTGCTGCACGATGTCGGCCGCTCTCTCAATCCGGCGATCGATCTCGGCCAGATCGAGGGCGGTTTCGTGCAAGGCATGGGTTGGCTGACGACGGAAGAACTCTGGTGGGACGACAAGGGGCGGCTTCGCACTCACGCCCCCTCGACCTACAAGATCCCGCTCGCCTCCGACCGGCCGAAGATCTTCAACGTCAAGCTTGCAGAATGGTCGGCCAATGCCGAGAAGACCATCGGCCGCTCCAAGGCGGTGGGAGAGCCGCCCTTCATGCTGCCGATTTCGGTGCTCGAAGCTTTGTCGATGGCGGTGGCAAGCATCGCCGATTACCGCGAGTGCCCGCGGCTCGATGCTCCGGCAACACCGGAGCGTGTGCTGATGGCCGTCGAGCGTCTGCGCAATCGCTGACGGCCATCATGATTGGTCTCAGATCCGCGGCAGTTCGTTGATGCTGAGCAGGCGCCGGGCACCGGCCATGGCCTCCTCGTCGTCAGCGTGGCGGCTGTGCACATCCATGAAACCCATGTCTCTCTTCATGTGATCGGAGAGTGCGTTCACGTCGAGCATCGGCTTGGGCGCAACAAGGCCGCCGAACAGAACGGCCATGAGCCTGGAGATCGGCTCAAGCGAAAGAAAGTGTTTTCTTTCAGCATGTTCGAATGTTTCGAAAGTCATTTCAGCACCTGTTTCGTCTTGGGAAGTTGACTTGAAGGATGCCGTGAAGGAGGATCGAAATCCAATCGAACATCCGTCTGCATGCATCAAGAGAACTTATCCATGAAGATGTCGAAGCAGTTTCCGCTGAATGCGCTCAGGGTCTTCGAAGCGGTCGCAAGGCTCGGCAGCTTCACCAAGGCAGGCGAAGAACTGGGCATGACCCAGACGGCCGTCAGCTACCAGATCAAGCTGATCGAGGAAAATGTCGGCGAACCGCTGTTCCTGCGCCGCCCGCGCCAGATCTCGCTGACGGACGTCGGCCAGCGCATGGCGCCGCGCGTTACAGAAGCCTTCGAGATGCTGCAGGAGGCCGTTTCCAACGCCCGCGGCGATATCGACAGCGCACTTTTGATCAGCTCGACGCCGACCTTCGCCTCGCAATGGCTCGCCCGCAACATCGGCACCTTTCAGCTCGCGCATCCGAATATCGCCGTGCGCCTGACGACGAGCGATGCACTCACCGATTTTTCCCGGGAACCCTCCGATCTCGCCATCCGCTCGGGCGGCGGCGTCTGGCCCGGCCTCGACACCCATCCGCTGATGCGCGTCGAATTCAGTCCGATGCTGAGCCCGGCGCTCGCAGAAACCATTGGCGGTGTACGCGAGCCGCGTGACCTCCTGAAGCTTCGCATCATCGACGCGGGCGACCCCTGGTGGGCGATGTGGTTCAAGGCGGCCGGCGTCAAGGATCCCGATCTCGAGGGCCGGCCGCACAGCCGGCTCGGCGCTCAGACGTTTGAGGCGCGTGCCGCAATCGCCGGCCAGGGCGTGGCGATCCTGACGCCGGAATTCTACCCCGACGATGTGGCGCTCGGCCGGCTCTACCAGCCTTTCGAGCTGCGCTGCAGCGATGGCTGCGACTACTGGCTCGCCTATCCGCACGCCCGCCGCAACACGCCGAAGATCCGGATTTTCCGCGACTGGATCCTCGGCGAACTTTGCCCGCCGAGCTTCCTGCAGGCAAATAGCGCTTGAGGAACGCCGAAGCCCCTTTTCCCCTCCGCCGTTTATGCGCAAAGTGAGGCAACGGAGACAAAGGGGTTCTGAATGTACGAGTTCGCCATCGCCTGGGAATGGCTGGCCCTAGCCGTGCGCTGGTTGCACGTGATCACCGCCATCGCCTGGATCGGCTCATCCTTCTACTTCATCGCGCTCGATCTCGGCCTGGTAAAGCGCGACCACCTGCCGGTCGGCGCCTATGGCGAGGAATGGCAGGTCCATGGCGGCGGCTTCTACCACATCCAGAAGTATCTGGTGGCGCCGGCCTCGATGCCCGAGCATCTCACCTGGTTCAAATGGGAATCCTACGTGACGTGGCTTTCGGGCTTCGCCATGCTCTGTATCGTCTATTACGGCGGTGCCGATCTGTTCCTGATCGACCGCCACGTGCTCGACATCTCCGCAACCACGGCGATCCTGATCTCGCTTGCGTCGCTCGGCATCGGCTGGCTGTTTTATGACCTCCTGTGCAAGTCACCCATCGGCAGGAACACCTGGGGGCTGATGGCGCTGCTCTATGTGGCGCTCGTCGTCATGGCCTGGGGCTATACCCAGGTCTTCACCGGCCGCGCCGCCTTCCTGCATCTCGGCGCGTTTACCGCGACGATCATGTCGGCCAACGTGTTCTTCATCATCATCCCCAACCAGAAGATCGTCGTTGCCGACCTGATCGCCGGCCGCACGCCGGATCCGAAGCTCGGTGCCCAGGCCAAGCAGCGCTCGCTGCACAACAACTACCTGACGCTTCCCGTCATCTTCTTCATGCTGTCGAACCACTATCCGCTGGCCTTTGCGACAGCCTTCAACTGGATCATTGCGGCGCTGGTCTTCCTGATGGGCGTCACCATCCGCCACTGGTTCAACACCACCCACGCCCGCAAGGGCAGGCCGACCTGGACCTGGCTCGTCACTGCCCTTCTCTTCATCCTGATCATGTGGCTGTCGACGGTGCCGAAGGTATTGACCGGAGGTGAAGACAGAAAAGCCGAGGTCGCGCCGGCCTTCACCCGCTTTGCCGCGAATGCCCACTTCCCCGCCGTCAAGGATACGGTCTCGACCCGCTGTTCCATGTGCCATGCGGCAGAACCGGTCTATGAGGGCATCACCCAGGCGCCGAAGGGCGTCGTGCTTGAAAACGACGCGGAGATTGCCGCCCATGCCCGCGAAATCTATATCCAGGCCGGGCGCAGCCATGCGATGCCGCCCGGCAACGTGACAGACATGACGACGGACGAACGCCAGCTTCTGACAGCCTGGTTCGAAAGCGCCGTCGAGGAAGGCAAGACACAATGACGACCACCCTCATCCGCGGCCGGCTCTTGAGCTTTCATCGCGCGCCAACGTCGATCGACGATAGCGCCGCCTATGGCTACGAGAGCGATGGCGCGCTTCTGGTTAAGGGTGGCCAGATCGTCGCGAGCGGCACTTACGCGGCGGTGAAGGCCAGCGCTCCCGAAGACGCGGTGGAAATCGACCACCGCCCACACCTGATCATTCCCGGCTTTATCGATACGCATCTGCATTTCCCGCAGATGCAGGTGATGGCGTCCTATGCCGCCAACTTGCTCGAATGGCTGAACACCTACACCTTCCCGGAGGAATGCCGCTTCGTCGAGAGCGCCCATGCGGAGCGCATCGCCACCCGCTTCTTCGACGAGATGGTGCGCCACGGCACGACGACGGCGACCGCCTATTGCTCGGTGCACAAGGCCTCGGCCGATGCCTTCTTCGCCGAGGCGCTGCGCCGCGACATGCGCATGATCGCCGGCAAGGTGATGATGGACCGCAACGCCCCGCAGGGGCTGCTCGACACGCCCGAGATGGGCTACGACGAGACCCGCGCAGTCGTCCGCGACTGGCACGGCAAGGGCCGCAACCACGTCGCCATCACCCCGCGCTTCGCCATCACCTCGACGCCCGAGCAGATGGAGGTCGCCAAATCGCTGGTGCGCGAATTCCCCGACCTGCACGTCCAGACCCATCTGTCGGAAAACCGCGACGAGATTGCCTTCACCTGCGAACTCTATCCAGAAGCCAAGGACTACACCGACGTCTACGCGCGCTACGGCCTGCTTGGACCGAAGAGCCTGTTCGGCCACTGTATCCATCTCTCGGAGCGCGAGGCGGATGCGATGAGCGAGACCGGCTCCGTCGCCGTCTTCTGCCCGACCTCCAATCTCTTCCTCGGTTCCGGCCTTTTCCCGCTGCGTGCGCTCAGCCGCCGCGACAAGCCGGTGCGCACCTCGGTCGCCTCCGACATCGGCGGCGGCACGAGCTACTCCATGCTGAAGACGCTCGACGAGGCCTACAAGATCCTGCAACTGCAGGGCGAGCGGCTGAACCCGTTTGACAGCTTCTTCATGATGACCCGCGGCAATGCCGAGGCGCTGTCGTTGGTCGACCGGATCGGCACGCTGGAACCCGGCACCGACGCCGATTTCATCGTGCTCGACATGGCGGCGACGCCGGCGATGGCGCTGCGGGCCGAAGTGGTCAACTCGCTCGCCGACGAACTCTTCCTGCTGCAGACCATGGGCGACGACCGCGCGATCGTCGAGACCTATGTCGCCGGCAGGCCGGCGAAATCGGCGCTCGTCGCCGCATGACCGACGCGAAGCGAAGAGGTCAAGAAAATTTACCTCTTCGCTTTCTGGCTATTAACAAGCCTCCGGCAAACATGGTAATGGCTCGTTCAATCTCCGTTGGACGAAGGCCGTTTCCATGACGCAAATCCTCGAAATCAGCGACCTCAAGGCTCTGGCCAAGCGCCGCGTGCCGAAGCTCTTCTTCGACTATGCCGACAGCGGCGCCTGGACCGAAGGCACCTATCGCGCCAACGAGGAGGATTTCGCCAAGGTGAAGCTGCGCCAGCGTGTACTGGTCGACATGACCAACCGTTCGCTGGAAACGACGATGATCGGCCAGAAGGTGTCGATGCCGGTGGCACTTGCCCCGACCGGCCTCACCGGCATGCAGCATGCCGACGGCGAGATGCTGGCGGCCCAGGCGGCCGAGGCCTTCGGCGTGCCCTTCACGCTTTCGACCATGAGCATCTGCTCGATCGAGGACGTCGCCTCGGTCACGACGAAACCCTTCTGGTTCCAGCTCTACGTGATGCGCGAGCGCGAATTCGTGCTCAACCTCATCGACCGTGCGAAGGCGGCGAAGTGCTCGGCGCTGGTGCTGACGCTCGACCTGCAGATCCTCGGTCAGCGCCACAAGGACCTGAGAAACGGCCTGTCAGCCCCGCCGAAGATGACGCCGAAGCATCTCTGGCAGATGGCGACGCGTCCCGGCTGGTGCATGAAGATGCTCGGCACCAAGCGCCGCACCTTCCGCAACATCGTCGGCCACGCAAAGAGCGTCACCGACCTCTCCTCGCTCGGCGCCTGGACGGCCGAACAGTTCGACCCGCAGCTGTCGTGGAAGGACGTCGAATGGATCAAGGAACGCTGGGGCGGTCCGCTGATCCTCAAGGGCATTCTCGACCCTGAGGACGCGAAGATGGCGGCGGCGACCGGTGCGGACGCGATCATCGTCTCCAACCATGGCGGCCGCCAGCTCGACGGCGCCCATTCCTCGATCAGCATGCTGCCGCGCATCGTCGATGCGGTCGGCCACCAGATCGAGGTGCATGTCGACGGCGGCATCCGTTCCGGCCAGGACGTGCTGAAGGCCGTCGCCATGGGCGCCAAGGGCACCTATATCGGCCGCCCCTTCCTCTACGGCCTCGGCGCCATGGGCAAGGACGGCGTCACCAAGGCGCTCGACATCATCCGCAAGGAGATGGACATCACCATGGCGCTCTGCGGCAAGCGCAACATCAACGACGTCGACCGCAGCATTCTGGCGGAGTGAGGGCGGGCAGCCCTCGCCTCAGCTCCCCCGATAGGTCGAATAGCCGTAGGGCGAAAGCAAGAGCGGCACGTGATAATGGCTCGCCGGATCGGCGATGCCGAAGCGCAACGGAATGCGGTCGAGGAAGGCCGGTTCCGGCAGCGCCACACCCGACAGGCGCAGATAGTCGCCGGCATAAAAGACCAGCTCGTAATTGCCGGCCATGAAGCCGATGCCTTCGACCATCGGCCCGTCGACGCGGCCGTCGCTGTTGGTGTGAACGGTGCGGATCAGCTGCCGCTCTTCGCCTTCGAGCCAGTAAAGGTCGATGCGCAGGCCTTCGGCCGGCTTGCCAAGCGCGGTGTCGAGAACGTGGGTGGTCAGGCGGCCGGTGCCAGTCATCGCTTGCCTCTTCTCAAGGGGTCAACGCAGGCCAGATCCCGCGCCCAAACTCTTCGTTCCGTTAGACTGTTTCATCATTTCCTCGAAACGAAGAAACAGTCTAACTCTTTGAAATAACGCAATTCCGGACGGAAAACCGTTTCACACTTTTCCTGGAATTGCTCTTTAGGTCGCGCTCTCGATGACGAAGGGTTCGTCATAGAAGAACTCTTCCAGATTGTTGCCCGGCCCTTCGCGGTCGACGATGAGGAAATCGCTGACGGCGCCGACCGACATCAGCGGGTGGTGCCAGACATTGCGGCCGTAGTTGACGCCCTGCCGGCCACCCGCCTGAAACACCCGTGGCGTGCCCGGACGACCGTCCTCGTCCTCCGCGACGACGACCAACCACGGCCGGTCGTCGAGCGGAGAAAAGCTCTGGCTGCCGAGCGGATGGCGTTCCATCATCGTGACGGCATAAGGAAAGGCGCGCGGCTGGCCGCGAAAGATGTTGATGATGACATTGGCGCCCTCGCCGACGACATCGGCGCGCGCCAGCCCGTGGAAGCGTTCGGTGTTGCCGCCGTTGATGTAGCGCATCGTCGCCGGGTCGGCTTCGATGATGGTGCCGAAAGGAGCGAAGCTCTCGCGCGTCAGCGGTTCGATCGTCAGCAGGCGCGACATTATGCGGACACCTCGCAAGAAGACGCAGCCCTTGCGGATATCCGATCCAGTTCGAGGGCCCTCCTCATCAGCGGGGACAGGCATCGAACGGTATTGTCAGGCATTTTCGTCTCCAGGAAGCATCGACTGCAGGCGCAGGCGGGCAATTTTCTCCACCTGTGCGCAAGCGGTTTCAAATTCCTCTTCGGGCGAATTGTCAATGCGGCTTTGGAAGGCGGCAAGAATTTGCCCCTTGGTCAGCCCCTTCACCGCGATGATGAAGGGAAAGCCGAACTTCTTCGTATAGGCATCGTTGAGCGCGGTGAAGCGCTGGTGCTCCTCCGGTGTCAGCCGGTCGAGGCCAGCGGACGCCTGCTCGGCGGTGGAATCCGCGGTGAGCTTGCCGGCAATCGCCAGCTTGCCGGCAAGATCCGGATGCGCCCGCAGCACCGCGAGCTTCTCGCGCGGCAGCGCCGTGCGAAAAGCCTGGCAGAGTGCGGAATGCACCGTTCCCGCCGTCAGCCCCGTCGCCGCGGCGCGATCGTAGGCTCGTTCGGCAACCCATGGCGAGTGCTCGAACACGCCGCCGAAACGGGCAACGAAGGCATCGCGGTCGGACATCAGAGCGCCCCTTCCGGCTTGTGGTGCTGGTACCAGTGGTTGGCGATGTCGATGCGCCGGGGCACCCAGACCTTGTCGTGCGACATGACGTAATCGATGAAGCGAGCGAGCGCTGCGGCGCGGCCCGGTCGGCCGACGAGCCGGCAGTGAAGGCCGATGTTCATCATCTTGGCGTCGCCCTGGCGGCCCTCCTCGTAGAGCACGTCGAAGGTGTCCTTGAGATAGGTGAAGAACTGGTCGCCGGAATTGAAGCCCTGGTTGGTGGCAAAGCGCATGTCGTTGGCATCGAGCGTATAGGGGATGATCAGATGCGGCTTGTCGGCCGCAGGACCCGGGACCCAGTAGGGCAGCTCGTCCGCATAGCTGTCGCAGGAATAGAGGAAGCCGCCCTCTTCCAGCACCAGCTTCAGCGTGTTGGCCGAAGGCTTGCCCTGGTAGATGCCGAGCGGCCGCTCGCCGGTGAGTTCGGTGTGCAGCCGCACGACCTCGCGAATATGCGCGCGCTCGACTTCCTCGGGAACATCCTTGTATTCGAGCCAACGCAGGCCGTGGCTGGCGATCTCCCAGCCGGCTTCCTTCATGGCGGCAACGGCTTCCGGGTTGCGCGCCATGGCAAGCGTCACGCCATAGACGGTCAGCGGCACGTTGCGGCTGGTGAACATGCGCCAGAGCCGCCAGAAGCCGGAACGGGCGCCGTATTCGTAGATCGATTCCATGTTGAGATTGCGCTGACCAACCCAGGGCTGCGCGCCGACGATCTCCGACAGCAGGCATTCGGACGCCGGGTCGCCATCGAGAATGCAGCTTTCGCCACCCTCTTCGTAATTGAGCACGAATTGCACCGCGATGCGCGCATCCCCCGGCCAGTTCGCCTTTGGCGGATTGCGGCCATAACCTACGAGGTCGCGCGGATAGCTAGTCTCAGACATCAAATCACCCTTCGATTTTTCCTGAACGGTATCACCGCCGACCGGATTGTCGATACCGAAATCTACCCGCGCGGATGCACTCTGCTGCCCTGCCGTCGCCTTGGCAAAGATCGCAATTGAGATCCTTCGCGAAAACGTCTTAGGTGCGGGTGGCTTCAACCAGACGGCGCAGCGCGATGAAAACCTACATCCAGAATCTTCGCGAAAAGATCGGCACAGACCTCCTGCTCTGCCCAGCGGTCGCTGCCGTCATACACAACGCCGAGGGGCAGATATTGTTGCAGGAGAAGGCGAGCGGCGAAGGCTGGAGCTTGCCGGCCGGCACCATCGAGCTGGGCGAGGCGCCCGAGGAGGCGGTCATGCGCGAAGTCATGGAGGAAACGGGCTTCCCGGTCCTGATCGACAGGATCCTTGGCGGCAAGGACTTTCGCTACACCTATCCAAACGGCGACCAGGTCGAATACGTCGTCACCCTGTTCCGATGCCGCATCGTCGGCGCTCAGCAGCCGATCCTGGACGACGAGACGAAATCGCTTCGGTATTTTTCCGCCGCCGACATGCCGCCGCTGGCGCTGCCCTACCCACCGTCGCTGTTGTTTGGCAGATAGCGCTGCGGCTACAGCGCCGGGCGTTCATGCGAACGCACAAGGGATGCTCTAGCGATGCGCCATCAGCGCCGCGACGATCAGCGGCAGCGGCCGGGCCGCACCCTGCGGTGCCAGCGACGGATCGGCGGCGGCGCGCTTTGCCCGCTCGGCGCGCGTATTCGTCGAGATCTTGCCGAGCGGATGCTGCGAATGCACCCGCATGGGCGCACCCGTCTCCTGCTCGACGAAGAGAGCAACGCTGCCGATCGAAAGCGGCTTCGTCAGGCAGGGCTCGAACAGGGCGCGAAGCGGCGTCTCGACCTGGCGCATCGCGTCGGGCGCAAGCGGACCGGTGAGCATCATGTGGAACCGGTATTCATCCATCACGTGAGGATCGCCCCAGCGGTGCAGATTGGAAAACTGCGGCGCGGTCAGCCGGTCCGGATCGGACCGCTCGATGTCGTCCTCGCTGAGCGGCGCGCGGAAGGTGTCAAACTCCTGGACGACATTGGCAGCGAGAAGATGCATGGCCGTGCTCGGCACCTGCGGCATCAGCCCGAAGCATCGGCCGATGCGGGCGACCTCCAGGCGGTCGATTTCGAACGGCGTCTGGGCGCCGGCAAAATGCATCAGCGCCTTCAGAAGCTTCGATTCCGTCATGTCCGGGTGCAGCCGGAACGGCGACATCATCACCGCATGGAAACCGAAGCGGCGGGGAACCGCCGTATGATAGGCGACGTCTGCGGCGCTGAGGCCGGCAACGGACGGCAGTTCGGCAGGCTCGCCGGAATAGACATTGCGCCCGAGCCAGCTTGCAGCAATCGCAGAAAGCGGGTCGGCCATCGGCGGCGTGAAACAAATGGCATAGCGCATCGGCTGGCTCCGGGTATCCGTCAGCGCGGGATGATAAGAAGCACGCGGTTTTCCGCCCTCACCCCGACCTGTCTCCTGGCCGCGTCTTAGGTGATTTGCGTGACAGATTGACGAAGTCGGCCGGGGATGAGCGCCACCGCCGCTCCGAGCCCTCCCTTGCGTTTTTCGGAACCATCCGGGCCACCACCCGTTCCCCAATGGTAGCAAACAAGGATGGAGAAGAAGCGTGAGCTATCACAATGCAAACCTTCAGGACGCCCGGATCAAGGAAACCCATGACCTGATCGCGAGCGACAAGGTTGAAGGTACGAAGGTCTACGGCCCGGATGACAGGCACATCGGCGCGATCGAGCGCGTGATCATCGAGAAGCGCAGCGGGCGCGTCGCCTATGCGGTGCTGGGCTTCGGCGGTTTTCTCGGCATCGGCGAAGACCACTATCCGCTGCCCTGGGCCAAGCTCACCTACGACGAGAGGCTTGGCGGCTATCGCACTGATGTGACTCGCGATCAGGTGGAAAACGCACCGAAGTATCACGGCACCGAAGAATATGACTGGAACGCCGAAAACGGCCGCCGCGTCTATGACTATTACGGCGTGCCGCCCTACTGGATGTAATACTTGAGTTTCGATCTTTCAGGCCCCGCCGCCGGCGGGGCCTTTCGCATGTCCGGCGCTAAAGGCTAGCGAAGTGCCGCCATGTGATTCCGGCAGAAGAAAGAATCGGGAATATCGATGCTTGGCAGGCCGGCGATCTCGTCGACGACGAAACGCGCCAGCCGGTGGGCGATACCGAAGCTCACCTTGAAGCCGCCGGTCAGCACCGATACGTTTTGGTGGTCCGGATGCCGGCCGGCCATCGGCTCGCGTCCCGTCGCTTTCGGCCGCAAGCCCGCCCATCGCTCCACCACCTCGGCACCCGCCAGGCGCGGCGCGAGCATCCTGGCGCGTCGAAGCAGGTCGTCGAGCTGCTCGTCCGTGGACAAGGGATCGGCAAAGCTGTTCTCGCTGGTGCTACCGACCGCCACGTGGCCGTCGTCATGCGCGGTGATGTAGACGCCATCGGCGAAGATCACCGGAAGCGCCGGATCGATCTCGGCCCGCAGCAGCGCCGCCTGGCCCTTGACCGCCGTGCCGCTCGTTCCCGCCAGCGGCATCGACACAGCGTCGATCAGTTGAAAACTGCCGACACCGGCGGCGATGATGCAATGTTTAAAATCGATCCGGGTGCCATCATCGAGTTCGGCCCGGCCATGTTCCGGCTCGATCCTGCGCACGCCCCTGCCCTCGTCCACACGAACGTTCGGTGCGTGCAGGAGCGCAGCGTGTAGCGCTGCGATCATGCGCCGCGGCGAAACCCTTGCGGCGAGCGTGTCGAAGACCATGCCGTGCGCTGCTGCCTCGGCGCCTGGCCAGCCCTCTGGGCCCTGGTCCTTTACGTGCCAGTGGAACTGCCTGTCGGCTGCGCGCCAATGGCCGCGTGCGTCCTCTTCATGCCGGAGCGCGATGTCGCGCAGATGGGGCTTGGGAAGCGGGATCAAGCGTCCGGTTCGGCGGTAGCCGGTCGACAGGCCCGTCTGCGCCTCGAGTGCCGCGATCTCTTCCTCGATCGTCACCAGGGCGTCGAACTGGAACTGTTTCTTGGCGTTCCAGCGGTCAGGCATGTGCGGCATGAGCGCCCCGAGCAAGCCGCCGCTTGCACCCGAACCAATGCCTTTGCCGTCCACGAGCCGCACCGTCATGCCGCGCTGTGCGGCGGCGCGCGCGGCCCACAGCCCCATGATGCCGCCGCCGACGACCAAAAGCTCGCTCATCGATTGACCTTCTCCGGCCGGCGGATTATCGCCTTGGCCATGACAGGATCCGCAGACCCGATCGAGCCCCCGGCGCACCAGAACCTTGATTGGCACGAGGGCGATATGCCCTATTCCCGGGAGTTTGGCGATCACTTTTATTGCCGCACCGACGGGCGGCTGGAGTGCGGTCACGTCTTCCTGTCCGGCAACGGCCTGCCCGACCGCTGGGTCGGCTCAGGCGCCTTCCGCATCGGCGAACTCGGCTTCGGCACCGGTCTCAATTTCTGCGAGACGTGGCGCCAGTGGAAGATGACCGCGGCCACCGGAGACCGGCTGCGTTTCACGTCCTTCGAACGCTTCCCGATGGCGGCCGACGAGATTTCGCGCGCGCTCAGCCACTGGCCGGAGATCGACGCAGAGCGGCAGGCGCTGGTCGCGCGCTGGCCGGCCGAGCCCGACGGCAACGTCGAGATCGACTTCGGCGATGGTGTCAGCCTCACCGTCGTCTGCGGCCCGGCACTCGAAGGCGTTGCCCGCGCTGAAGATCCGTTCGACGCCTGGTATCTCGACGGCTTCGCGCCATCACGCAATCCCGACATGTGGTCGGAAGAACTGATGCGGCTCGTCTTCGAAAAGACAGCACCCGGCGGCAGCTTTGCGACCTATGCGGCCGCCGGCTTCGTTCGCCGCAACCTCCAGGCTGCCGGTTTCGCCGTCGAGAAACGCAAGGGCTTTGCCGGCAAGCGCGAGATGCTGCGCGGCGACCGCGCCGAGACCCGCGCGATTTAGATCTGTCTTGAACGGTTGCGCCATCGGCCAGCGAAGATGCGTCAGCGGAAAGATTTTGCTCCACAAGAGAACTGAACTGTCGCAAATGGCGGGCCATCATCGCGTCGAATCTGCGACACACTCCCCATCGGCAACACGGTGGGTCTTTCATGAACGACGATCAGTTTCCCGATGCAGCAACCGGCGATGCAGCCTCGACGCCAATGGAGCGGCGGCGCCGGCCGGGCGGACGCGGCGCCGAACGTATCCGCAAGCCCTCCGGCGGGAAATATCTCAATCTTGTCAATACGCTGGCCAAGTCCACGGTCCTTTCGGACGATGCCCTTGAAGCGGTGCATGAGGCATCGCTGACGATCCTCGAAGAGATCGGCATGGACATCATCCTGCCGGAGGCGCGCGACCGGATGAAGGCGGCCGGAGCCGACGTCACGCCGGGCACGGACCGGGTGCGCTTCGACCGCGGGCTGATCATGGACATGATTGCGTCTGTACCCCCCGCCTTCACCATGCATGCCCGCAACCCGGCACGCAATGTTCAGATCGGCGGCAACAATCTCGTCTTCGCGCAGATCGCCAGCGCGCCCTTCGTCGCCGATCGCGACGGCGGCCGCCGCACCGGCAACCAGGAAGATTTCCGCAAGCTGGTCAAGCTCGCCCAATCCTACGACATCGTGCACACGACCGGCGGCTATCCGGTCGAGCCGGTCGACATTCATGCTTCGGTGCGTCACCTCGACTGTCTGTCGGACATGGTCAAGTTCACCGACAAGGTCTTCCACGTCTATTCGCTCGGCAAGCAGCGCAACACCGACGGGATCGAGATCGCACGCATCGGCCGTGGCATCTCGATGGAGCAGATGGAGCGCGAGCCTTCGCTCTTCACCATCATCAACACGTCCTCGCCGTTGCGGCTCGACGGGCCGATGCTGCAGGGCATCATCGAGATGTCCTCGCGCAACCAGGTGGTCGTGGTGACCCCCTTTACCCTGGCCGGCGCCATGGCGCCGGTGACGATTGCCGGTGCGCTGGTCCAGCAGAATGCCGAAGCGCTCTGCGGCATCGCATTTACCCAGATGGTCAGGCGCGGCGCGCCCGTCATGTATGGCGGCTTCACGTCCAACGTCGACATGAAGACCGGCGCGCCGGCCTTCGGCACGCCCGAATACATGAAGGCGGTGATCGCCGGCGGGCAGCTCGCCCGCCGCTACAACATCCCCTACCGCACCTCAAACACCAATGCCGCCAACACGCTCGATGCGCAGGCCGCCTATGAGTCCGCCATGTCGCTCTGGGCGCTGACGCAGGGCGGTGGCAACTTCATCATGCACGCCGCCGGCTGGACCGAGGGAGGGCTCACCGCCTCCTTCGAGAAATTCATCCTCGACGTCGACATGCTGCAGATGGTGGCGGAGTATCTGACGCCGCTTGATGTCAGCGAAGATGCGCTCGGGCTCGATGCCGTGCGCGACGTCGGCCCCGGCGGACATTACTTCGGCACGCTGCACACGCTGCAGCGCTACGAGACCGCCTTCTATTCGCCGATCCTCTCCGACTGGCGCAACTTCGAAACCTGGACGGAAGCCGGGCGGCCGACGACCTACGACCATGCCAATCGGATCTTCAGGCAGAAGCTCAACGAATACGAACGCCCGCCCCTCGATCCCGCGATCGAAGAGGAACTCGACGCTTTCGTTGCCAAGCGCAAGGCAGAAGGCGGTGTCCCGACGGACTTCTGACGGGACCCCGGACGCTCTCGTAGTGCCTTCACCGTATTGCGCGTTCGCGCATCAGGCGGGAAAGACGGCAGCCCGCGCGGTTGCGATCAGTTGCTCCGTCGTCGCTGCGACGCAGTTGCGGTCGATCTCGGCGACCGTCCGCTCCCTGACATGCGCGGAAAGCTGCTTCCTGAAATCACCAAGGGTGCGCGGTGCAGCGCAAATCACCAAGCTGTCGAAGGCGTGGTCTGCCGCATAACTTTCCAACCTCTCGGCCACATCGGCAACGAAGCGCTGCTGCTCCTCGCGCACGGGGTCGCTCTTGTATTCCATGGCGGAGCGGCCGTGGCCAACCGACGAATGCGACCTGCCCGGCTTGTCGGCCATGATGTCCTGAACGCGCTTCGGTTCGGTGTGAAAGGTTTCCTCGTCTGGCCGCTGGCGATCCTCCTTCAGAAGGTTGACGCCCTTGACGATGCGCGCGGTGTTGCCATCCGCGACCAGTATCCATGTCCGGTTCTGCACGATTGTCTCCCCATGATAGGTGTGGATCGTGGCGGGCCGAAGAGGCCCTGTAAAAGAAACGCATGAAGCCCGGTTCGGTTCCGAAGCCGGTACCTTCCGACACGATTTATTTGCACCTGAAACGACGGTCACATCCGCGCGAGATAGGCCTCGAAGCTGCGGTCCGGTGTCGCCTCGTAGCGCTCGCGCTCGACATGGAGCGCGGCAATGCGGTCGACCCGGAAATCGCGAAAATCCGACCTCAGTTCGCACCAGCCCGTCAGCAGCCAGAAATGGCCGAAGACGCTCAGGCCCAGCGGCCAGATCGTCCGTTCCGAGTGCTCGTCCTTGAGGCTGTCATATTCCAGGCGAAGCTTGCGCCGCTCGGCAATCGCTTGGCGGATCTCGCCGAGCAGCACCGGCGGCTCCGGTTGCAGCGAAGAGCGGAAGGCGCGAAGCGGTGCGGCCGTCAGCCGCTGGCGATGCTCGGGCGGCAGGCCGTGGGCGATCTTCTCCATCGCCTCGCGCGCCGCCTGGGCAAGCCGGCCGTCGCCCAGCATCTGCACGGCACGGGCGCCAAAGGCCAGCGCTTCGAGCTGCTCGAAGGTGAAGGCGAGCGGCGGCGCATCGAAGGCGCCGCGCAGGAGATAGCCGACGCCACGCTCGCCGTCGATCGGGGCACCCGAGGCGATCAGGTGCTCCATGTCCCGATAGATGGTGCGCTGGGCGACCTCCATCTTCTCGGCAATCTCGCGCGCCGTCATCACCCGGCCGCTCGCGCGCAGGAGCTGGATGATGCGAAACAGCCGGTCGGCGGGTCTCATGTCTGGCCTCCTTGCGGCAAGCCGTCTTTCAAGTGTCAAGGGCACGTATCAAAGGGCTACCGCGCGCCTCGTGGGTTCACAAGAAGCGCGCTGTCGATAATGGCCATAAGGCTGTCAGTTGCCCTGTGTTAAATCAAGCGGCAACTCAGATGGAGCATCAACATGACCAGCGATCACATCCTTGAACTTGCCGTCTGCATCGTCACCGACAGGCCGGCGGCGACGGCCACGCGTCAGCGGGCGATGCGGGCCGTTTCGCGCTACCCCGGCTTCGTCTCCTGGCGCGCGGTCGATTCCTGCGAAACCTCGGGCATGTTTGCCGACCTCGTCGAGTGGGAGACGCTGGAGGCTGCCCGGTCGGCAGGCGAGCGCGTCCGGATCGATCCGGAGTTCGCACCTTACGCAGCGACGATCAGCGCGGTAATGCTGGTGCAGCATTTCAGCGGCGGCCAGAAGATCTGAACGGCCCGAACGAGACGAGCAAAGGACTGCATGCGCGATGGCCGAGCCACTGAAGAACCTGCTGCACCCCGGCGTCGTTACCGCCATCGCCGATGCGCTCGGCCGCAACGCAGACGGCTTCGATCGCAGGACGTTTGTCGCGCTTGCCGGCGACGGCCTGGAGGCGCTGGAACTGATGCAGCGCGCGCTGCAGATCCGCGACGCGCTGGTCGAAACCCTGCCGCAGTCTTTTCCCGACGCGGCAGCCGCTCTTGCAGCCAGCCTCCCTCGCGGTGATGCGCCTGGTCTCACCGGCTGGTCATTGCTGCCGCTCAGCCAGTACATCGCCCTACGCGGCCTGGATCACTTCGATCTGTCGCTGTCGCTGCTGCGCGCGCTGACACCCCATTTCACCGCCGAGTTCGGCATTCGCGTCTTCATCGACCGCGACCAGGAACGCGCGCTGGCCACGATACGCACCTGGACCGGAGATCCCGACCACCATGTCCGGCGGCTGGCGAGCGAAGGCACCCGCCCGCGCCTGCCCTGGGCAATGCGGCTGCCGAAGCTCATCCGCGACCCGCAGCCGATCCTGCCGATCCTGACCGCGCTTCTCGACGATCCCGAGGACTATGTGCGCCGCTCGGTCGCCAACAGCCTCAACGACATCGCCAAGGATCACCCGGACATGGTGGCCGCTTTCGTCGCCGAGCATATCGGCGGCGCCTCGGCAGAACGTCGCCAGTTGCTGCGCCATGCGTCGCGCACGCTCCTGAAGCAGGGCCACCCGGCAGCACTTTCGAACTTCGGCTTTGTCGCTCCAGCCGGCATCGCTGCCAAGTTCTTCCTCGATCGCTCCGAGATCGTGCTTGGCGAGAGCCTGAACCTGCGCCTTGCCGTCAGCCACGACGCCAAGACCAGCCAGAAGGTGATGATCGACTACGCCGTGCATCACCGTAAGGCGAACGGCACGACCTCGCCGAAAGTGTTCAAATGGACATCGGCGACGCTTGCCCCGGGCGCGTCGATCGAGATCGAGAAACGCCATGCGATCCGGCCGATCACCACCCGCCGCTACTACCCGGGCGCCCATCGCATCGTCATCCTGGTCAACGGCCAGGAAGCGGCCGAAGCCGCCTTCGATCTCGCGCTTGAGTAGATCTCATTTCGCACCTGCGAAAAGATGCACCTTGACTTTTTCGCCCAAAACGACGACATGGTGCCCAGCGTCACCTTCAGGCCGCCGCGTGAGCGCGCCCTCGGCAACACAGAAAGCCGTGAAGAAGGAAAAGCGCACACATCGCCGCAATGGGCGGCACAGCACAGGCGCTTGACGACTTTTTCTTAACCCACAAGTTCCCAATTCACGCGGGGTTCTTGACGCCGAACGACACCGGAACAGCAAGGATGCGGTTCCGGCGAATGCGTTTGGCGCCCCCAAAAGGATATGCATTTGTCCACCTTTAAAGATCTCGGCCTCTCCCAGCACATTCTGGAGACCCTGTCGGCCAACGGCTTCGAAAAGCCGACGCCGATCCAGGCACAGGCCATTCCGCTGGTGCTGAAGGGCAATGATCTCATTGGCCTGGCGCAGACCGGCACCGGCAAGACGGCCGCCTTCGGCCTGCCGATGATCGAAAAGCTCGTTGCCGAAAGCAAGCGTCCCGATCCGCGCAACATCCGCGCGCTGGTGCTTGCGCCGACCCGCGAACTGGTCAACCAGATCGCCGCCAACCTCAAGCTGTTCGTCAAGAAGTCGCCGATCAAGGTCGGCGTCGTCGTCGGTGGCGTCTCGATCAACAAGCAGACCGAGCAGCTCGCCCGCGGCGTCGACATCCTGGTCGCCACCCCCGGCCGCCTGCTCGACCTCATCGCCCGCAAGGCCGTGACGCTGACGCAGGGCCGCTATCTCGTTCTCGACGAAGCCGACCAGATGCTCGACCTCGGCTTCATTCATGACCTGCGCAAGATCTCCAAGCTCGTGCCGAAGAACCGCCAGACGCTGCTCTTCTCGGCCACCATGCCGAAGCAGATCGCCGAGCTTGCCGGCGAGTACCTGACCAACCCGGTGAAGGTCGAAGTCACCCCTCCGGGCAAGGCCGCCGACAAGGTCGAACAGTACGTGCACTTCGTGCCCGGCAAGGACCTGAAGACGCAGATCCTCAAGCAGTCGCTGACCGACAATCCGGACGGCCTGTCGCTGATCTTCAGCCGCACCAAGCATGGCGCCGAGAAGCTGATGAAGCATCTCGACCACGTCGGCTTCAAGGCCGCCTCGATCCACGGCAACAAGAGCCAGGGCCAGCGCGAACGCGCGCTGAAGGCCTTCCGTGACGGCGAGATCCGCGTGCTGGTCGCGACCGACGTTGCCGCCCGCGGCATCGACATCCCCGGCGTCACCCACGTCTACAACTACGACCTGCCGGAAGTGCCGGATGCCTATGTGCACCGTATCGGCCGCACCGCGCGCGCCGGCCGCGACGGCATCGCGATCGCCTTCTGCGCGCCCGACGAAATCCGCCTGCTGCGCGACATCGAGAAGCTGATGGGCATCTCGATCGCCGTTGCCAGCGGCGAGGCACCCGCCGACCAGGCGCGTCAGGCCAAGGGCCGCGGCGGCCGCGGCAATGGTGGCGTCGGCCACCGCAAGGGCAATGGCGGCGGTCACCACCAGAACGGCGGCCGTCCGCCGCGCCGCGAGCGCCCGGCCGGCGAGCCGGTTGCGGCCACCAGCGGCTTTACCGGCGACGACCTCTTGCGCGACGAGCGCCGCCCGCAGCGACAGGAGCGCCGCGATCACGGCCATCCGCAGACCGACGGCCGTGGCGAAGGCAACCGCAACCACGAAGGCAAGAAGCACCACGGACGTCCCGGCCAGAAGCAGGGCGACCGTCGTGACCGCAACCATGGCGGCCGCAACGAAAACCGTGGCGGTGGCGAGCGCCGCGAGGGCGGCCAGGGCCAACGCCGCGGCAACGGCGGCAATCGCGGCCATCAGGGCTGATTGACCTGCAGCGCCGCTCCTACCTGAAGGATAGGGTCGTCGTAGCACTCTGAATCTTCAACGGCGGGTCGTTTCGGCCCGCCGTTTCAGTTTTTGCTATTCGCCTGCCGTTATCGCAAGACCGCCGCCCACGTTTGCGCGACTTGCCTTATGCCTGCGGCTTGCGGTTGGTGAGATAGACGCCGGCAACGGCAATCACCGTACCGATGATCATCGGCAAGGTCAGCGCCTCGCCGAACAAGATCCACGCCTGCACGGCGGCCAGCGGCGGCACGAGATAGATCAGCGAGGCCGCGCGCGAGACCTGCCCGCGGCGGATCAGATAGAGCAGCAGCGCGATCGCGCCCATCGAGAGCCCCAGGACCGACCAGGCGAGCGACAGCACGATCTGCAGGTTCCAGGTGACGTGCAGGTCTTCCAGCATCAGCGCCAGCGGGATCGTGACGATCAATGCACCGAGATATTGAAGCGCCGCAGTGCTGCGGATATCGCCGCTCTGCAGGTGGCGCTTCTGATAGAGCGTGCCATAGGTCACCGCCGCCATGCCGAGCACGTTGACGATGACGGGCAGAAGATGGATCGGCGTCGCACCCGTGTCGATCGCCAGCACCTTCGGCAGCACCGCAAGTGCGATCCCGAAGAAACCGAGCACCAGCCCGAGCTTTTGCTGCATGCTCAGGCGCTCGTCGATGACGAAGGCGGCGGCGACCGCCGTCATCAGCGGCTGAAGACCGGCTATGATGCCGGAAATGCCGGCAGGCACGCCCTCGCCGATCGCCCACCAGACGGAGGCGAGATAAAGCCCGTGCAGGAACATGCCCGAGACCACGGCGTGGCCCGCCATTGTCCAGGACTTTGGCCACTTGGCACCGGTCGCGACACAGAAGAGGATGAAGAGCACGATCGCCAGCGTGTAGCGCAACACCAGGAAGGTCAGCGGGTCGGCATAGACGGCGGCGTATTTCGCCACGACCCAGCCGGTCGACCAGAGCAGAACGAAGATGGCGGGAGCCAGGCGGGCGAGCATGATGGGCCTATCGGGATGGCGCGGCAGCCGGGAAGCAAAGACCACCCTCGCCGATATGCGCCGGGCCGCTGCAACGCCTTGATCTGCCGCTGATTTCGCGCTCAAATCCCTGCGATTTAAGCAGTCCTGCAAGTATCCGCGGTGGTAGTGATGGTCAAAGCAATTTTTCTGATGGCAATCATCAGCCGATCGGAACCATCAGCCTGAGCGAGGAAAGCGACAGCGACACGAAGCCGGGTTCATACTCCTCGCGGTAGTGCAACTGAGCGGTATCGACCGCATGGCCTTCGGCCGCGATCCAGTCGAACATTTTCTGGTAATGGGCAAAGACGTCGCCGCTATCAGGATGATGCAGGGCCGTGGCGAAGCGCATCGCCGGCAGGTCGACATATCCAGGGTGCACGGTCGCCTCGACCCTGTCAGAGACATAACCGACCAGATAGCGGAAGCCGTCCGGGCGGTCGTTCCAGGAAATGCCGACGAGGGTCGCATGGTCGCCTCGATGACGGTGCTGGTGATGCGCCTGCATATCGGCAATCAGCCGACGCACGGCGCCATCCGCCGCCTCGACGAACGTTCCCTCCCAGAAGGCGCCGGCGATGCGCTCCGCCGGCCTTTCGACGATTTCGAACGCCATGTTCACCTCTTTAGACCCATGATCCCGCTCCGTACTTCCGCGTGCAATCTGAGGAGCACAACGGAATTTACCTCAAAGCAGTTCCACGAAGGCGCGCGCGGCGCGGCTGAACTGCCGTTCCCGATGCGTGAGCAGTTCGAAGCTGCGCTCCGCCAGTTCGAACGGCAGTTCGACCAGCCGGCCGCTGTCGACGAAAGGCTGGGCGGCAAGCCGGGAAACGGCCGTGACGAAGGGGCCGCTTTCGACCGCCGTCAGCACCGCTTCGTTCGAGGGCAGTTCGAGCTCGATCCTGAGCCGATCGACGCCTGCTCCATGATCATCCATCGATTGCAGGAACATTGCCCGCGTACCGGACCCCTCCTCGCGCAGCACCCAGCGCGCAGAAAGCAGCATTTCCAGATTGACCGAAGCGCCGACGAGCGCGTGGCTGGGTGCGGCATAAACCGCGATGCGATCGACCGCCACACGACGATGGTCGAGCTTAGCGCCATCGACGCGTCCCTCGACGAAGCCGAGCTGCGCCGTGCCCTCCTCCACCGCCTCTGCGACGACCGCGGTGTTGCGCACCGTCAACTTCACGTCGACCTGGGGGTAGTCATGGGTGAAACGGGCAAGCCGCGCCGGCAGCCAGTAGCTCGCGACCGTCTGGCTGGCGGCAATCGAGAGCTCGCCGCGGCGAAGCTCCGTGAGATCGCGCAGGCAGGCGGTGGCGGCGGCCGCCCGGGCGAGCACCGCCTTTGCCTCCGGCAGGAAGACCTTGCCGGCATCGGCCAGCGTCAGGCCGCGGCCGACGCGATCGAACAACCTGACGTCGTGCTGGGTTTCGAGCGCTGCGATCGCAGCGCTTGCCGCCGACTGCGTGACGTTCATCGCCTCGGCGGCCCTGGTCATGTGCAGCCGCTCGGCGACCGCGACAAAGATTCTAAGCTGATCGAGTGTCATGGCAGATCAATCTCAAAAATCGATCAGAATGACAAGAATAATCCGTTAGACTGATTCATGGATCGGCGTAGGTTGCAGCCCATGTCCAGATTGCATCCCACATTCCGCTCCGCATTTTCCTCCGCCGCCTCCCGCCTGACGTGCATTCTCCCGGGCCTCATCCTCTGCCTTTTCGTCGCGCTTGCCGCCCTCGGCCTTGAATGGATCGAGTGGCGCTGGACCGGAAGGGCCTGGCTGGAGGCCCTCGTCCTTGCCATCCTGCTCGGCGCCATCGTCCGCACACTCTGGACGCCCGGCGACCGTTTCCTCTCCGGCATTCATTTCTCTGCAAAGTACCTGCTCGAAGCCGCCATCGTCCTGATCGGGGCGATGCTGAGTTTCGATGCGATCGCCGCGAGCGGGCCGACCCTGCTCGTCACCATCGTCGCCATGGTGCTGCTGTCGATTGCCACCGGCTACGTGATCGCGCGGATACTCGGCCTGCCGAAGCGCCTGGCGACGCTGATCGCCTGCGGCAATGCCATCTGCGGCAACTCGGCGATTGCCGCCGTCGCGCCGGCGATTGGCGCCCGCGGCGAAGAGGTGGCGGCCGCCATCTCCTTTACCGCCATTCTCGGCATCGCCGTCGTGCTCACGCTGCCCTTCGTCGGCGGCTGGCTCGGCATGACGGCGCAAGGCTATGGCGTCTTTGCCGGCCTGACCGTCTATGCCGTGCCGCAGGTGCTGGCCGCCGCCAGCCCCTTCAGTCCGCTCTCGGTCCAGGTCGGCACGCTCGTCAAGCTCGTGCGCGTGCTGATGCTCGGCCCCGTCGTCTTCTGTTTCTCGCTGATCGCCGGCCGCAACACCGAACCGGAATGCTTAGCGGGCAAACATCGCAGATCGCATCTCGCCACGATCCTCCATTTCGTTCCCTGGTTCATTCTCGGCTTTCTCGCCGTCGCCATCGCCCGCAACAGCGGCGTGATCCCGGACGCGGTCGCGACCGGCGCGGTGAAGGTCTCCACCTGGCTGACGGTCGTTGCCATGGCTGCCCTCGGCCTTGAGGTCGACATCCGCGCCCTTGCCAATTCCGGGCCGCGCGCGAGTGCTGCCGCCATGCTCTCGCTGCTGGTGCTGTGCATCCTGTCGGCGCTCGCGATCGCCTGCTTCGGCCTTGGCTAGGATCAGGCCGCCGCGCCCAATTTTAGCGCATGTGCATATTTTGTAGCCGCGCCAGGAACCACGCCTTTCGGCGGTCAGGCTCCATTGCCCTGTCGTTGGGCAGATTTCCCCGCAAAAGAGCGCCTGAGCCGGCGCCAACTTTCTTTTCCGGCGACTGAGCACGCTTCTTGCATTGCAACCAACGTTGTACTCAAATGGTCAAAAATAAGGGGACCACGCCTTTGGCATTTGACGAAATGATGAATGCGGACAGCAGTCCGCGCCAGCCATATTCGACCTATCATGATTGGTATGCCAGCCAGGACAGAAATCGGCTCATAGCGAAATCCAAGGAAGCCGAGAACATATTCCGGAAAACCGGCATCACCTTCGCGGTCTACGGACACGCAGACTCATCCGAAAAGCTCATCCCCTTCGACCTCATCCCCCGCATCATCTCCGGCCGCGAATGGCGCAAGCTCGCGCAAGGTATCGAACAGCGGGTCATCGCCCTCAACGCCTTTCTCGACGACATCTACCACAAGCAGGAAATCATCCGCGCCGGCCGCATCCCGCGCGAGCTGATCGAGAAGAACGAAGCCTTCCTGCCGCAGATGATCGGCTTTCGCCCGCCGGGCGGCGTCTACACCCACATCGTCGGCACCGATATCGTCAGGACCGGCGAAGACCAGTTCTATGTGCTGGAAGACAATGCCCGCACGCCGTCCGGTGTCAGCTACATGCTGGAAAACCGCGAAACCATGATGCAGATGTTCCCGGAACTCTTCCATCAGAACCGCGTGCGCCCGGTCGAGAACTACCCCTACCTCCTGCGCCAGAGCCTCTCGTCGCTGGCACCTCCCGGCTGCAGCGGCAAGCCGCGCGTGGCGGTGCTGACGCCCGGGATCTACAACTCCGCCTATTACGAGCACGCCTTTTTGGCCGACCAGATGGGCGTCGAGCTCGTCGAGGGCTCCGACCTGCGCGTCATCGACGGCAAGGTGAAGATGCGCACCACCCGCGGTTACGAGGCGATCGACGTGCTCTATCGTCGCGTCGACGACGACTTCCTCGATCCGCTCACCTTCCGCCCGGATTCCGCTCTTGGCATTCCCGGCATCATGGACGTCTACCGTGCCGGCAACATCACCATTGCCAACGCGCCGGGCACCGGCATTTCCGATGACAAGGCGATCTATTCCTACATGCCCGAGATCGTCGAATTCTATACGGGCCGCAAGCCGCTGCTCGAAAACGTGCCCACTTGGCGCTGTTCGGAGCCTCAGAGCCTCAAATACGTGCTCGAACACCTGGAAGAACTGGTGGTCAAGGAAGTCCACGGCTCCGGCGGCTACGGCATGCTGGTCGGGCCGACGGCGACTCGCAAGGAACGTGCCGTCTTTGCCGAAAAGCTGAAGAGCCGCCCCACCAACTACATCGCCCAGCCGACGTTGTCGCTTTCCACCGTGCCGATCCTCGTCAACAAGGGCATCGCGCCCCGGCACGTCGACCTTCGCCCCTACGTCCTTGTCTCCGACAAGGTCCAGATCATCCCCGGCGGCCTGACGCGCGTGGCGCTCAAGGCCGGTTCGCTCGTTGTGAATTCCAGCCAGGGTGGCGGGACCAAGGACACCTGGGTGCTGGAGGACTGAGAGATGCTGGGAAGAACTGCAAACGGCCTCTACTGGATGTTCCGCTACATCGAGCGCGCGGAAAACGGCGCCCGGCTGATCGATGCCGGCCTGCGCATGTCGCTGACGAGAAGCGAGGCGAGCGAAGACGATTGGGACGGCGTGCTGCAAAGTGCGGGCGTGCGTGAAATCTACGACGAGGTGCACGAGAAGCTGACGAGCATCGACGCGATCGACTTCCTGCTGCGCGACCGGGCCAATCCCTCAAGCGTGATGTCCTGCATCGAGGCGGGCCGCCACAACGCCCGCATGGTGCGAACGGCGCTCACCCGCGAGACCTGGGAAGCGACCAACGAGTGCTATCTCGAGATGAAGGCGATGCTTTCCAAGAAGGCGCGCCCCGCCGACATGCCGGAGATCATCGACACGATCAAGCGCCGCGCCGGCCTGATCCGCGGCGCGTTTCACGGCACGATGCTCAGAAACGAGATCTTCAACTTCTCGCGCATCGGCACCTTCATCGAGCGCGCCGACAACACCGCCCGCATCCTCGACGTGAAGTATTACGTGCTGCTGCCGGCGGTCGCCGCCGTCGGCTCGTCGATGGACAACGTGCAGTGGGAATCGATCCTGCGCTCGGTCTCGGCACACCGCGCCTATGGCTGGGTCTATGACGTCGAGCTTCGCCCCGCCAACATCGCCGACTTCCTGATTTCCAACGGCCGCATGCCGCGCTCGCTCGCCTACTGCTACGAGAAGATCGCCAGCAACCTCGGCTATCTCGAGCGGGAATATGGCGAACGACATGCTGCCCACGAAACGGCAGACCGCACGCTCGCGTCGCTTCGCAGCCAGTCGATCAAGGAGATCATGGACCAGGGGCTGCACGAATATCTCGAAGAGTTCATCAGCCACAACAACCGTCTGGGACAGGAAATCTCCGACGGTTACCGGTTCAACTGAGGTCGGGAGGATGGCATGCACCTGAAGATCAGCCACACGACCGAATATCGCTACGACGAACCCGTGCAATACGCGCTGCAGCGCCTGCGGCTGACGCCTCTGACCCAGGCCGGCCAGACGGTGCTCGGCTGGCAGACGCTCGTCGACGGCGCTGCGATCGAGGCGAGCTACGACGACCATTTCGGCAACCGGGTCCACCTCGTCAGTGTCGACGGCGAACGTGAGGCAATCCACATTACGGCGTCCGGAGAGGTGCATACCGAGGATCGTGCCGGCGTCTTCGGGCCGCACCAGTCCTATGTGCCGCTCTGGCTCTATGCCCGCGAAACGCCGCTCACCAAGGCCGGAAAGCTCATCCGCGACCTCTCGAAATCCGCCGAGGGCGACACCGACCTTGCCCGCATGCACGCGCTGATGGCCGCCATCCACGAGGCCGTGGAATACAAGCCCGGCGAGACCCACGCGGAGACGACGGCCGAGGATGCGCTCGAAAGCGGTCGCGGCGTCTGCCAGGACCATGCCCATATCCTGATCGCGGCCGCTCGCTCGCTCGACCTGCCGGCGCGCTACATCTCGGGTTATCTGATGATGGAAGGCCATCCCGAACAGACCGCCAGCCACGCCTGGGCCGAGGTACACCTCAACGGGCTCGGCTGGGTCGGCTTCGACGCCGCCAACAAGATCTGCCCGGATGATCGCTACGTCCGGATCGCCTCCGGCCTTTGCTACCGCGACGCCGCGCCCATCTCCGGACTGATCCACGGCGAGGCGAAGGAGACGCTGAAGGTATCGGTCACCGTCGAACAGCAGCAGCAAAGCCAGAGCCAGTCGCAAAGCCAATAAATAGCCTGCGTGATGGGGCGTCATCGACGCCCCTTCCACCTATACACTCCGCGTCCACCATGTCGGCGACAGCTGGACTTGCCGATTAACGCGAGGCATTCGCCTGCAGGATACGGCAGAGCGAAACCAGGTCGCTGTCATAGCCGCCGCTGACGACGTCGCGGCAACGCTTGATCAGCTTGAGCCGTTCGGCAGCGGGCAGCGCATTGAAGGCCGTCAGCGAAGCACCCCGAGAAACCCCGCCGACGGCGCCAGTGTTGCCGCCGCCTGGGGTGTTGCCGTTGCCCGCCGAGCCCGCTCCGAGACCCAGGCCGACCCCGAGCCCGACGCCATTGCCGCCGCCTGCATTGGTCGTGAGACCCGCAGTGAGGCCGTTCCGTCCACCGACCGTGGCATTGACCGAAGTGTTGAGCCCCTTGCCGCCGCCAAGGCCGACATCGGCGTCCGCGTTGATGCCATTGGCGCCGCCGGCGCTCGCCTGCACGTCGGCGTTGACGCCTTGGGAGCCACCGACCGAGGCGTTGGCGTTGGCATTGACGCCGTTTGCACCGCCGAGCGATGCATCGACATCGGCCTTAAGGCCGTTCGAGCCTCCGAGGCCCACATTGGCGTTCAGTCCATTCGCGCCACCGACGGACACGCCGACGCCAAGACCGTTCGCACTCTGTGAAAATGCCGGCTGAGACAGCGCCACCGTCGCAAGAAGACCGAGCGACAACGCAAGTACATTCCTCAGCATGATCGTCCTCCTTTTCAGGCTCGGGACCGTATTGGCCCCGGCAAAGGGGATACGTTCAAGAATTGCCGCCGGTTGCAGCGGATCAGCCGAAAAGGGAGGGTTTTGCCCGGTGTGGATAACACAGGGCGAAGATACGGCCGGATGCGTGTCGTTTCGAAACGATGACCTTGTCTTTGGCTCCGCTGACTTACCGTCATGTTTCCTTTGATTGCAACCGATCAAAGGACGTCTGGCGAGACGCGCGACGCCGTAAGGCGGACCAATGGCCCGAAAAAGCCGATGATGCGCGTTATGCGCGTCTGGCCGGGATCGAGGAATGCGATGTCCAGACCTTCGGGGAAGGATGACCCGTCGGGCATCACAAATCGCCAGGCGAAGCGTGCGATCCCATGATGAACATCCACGTCGCTTGTCCGTGTAATGCGCGCACCCGGATGCCTGGCCTGAATGCCTGCGATGTGCGCGAGCAGTTCTTCTGCACCGGCGGCATGAACCGTTGGATCCGAATACGTTGCGCCATCGGCCCAGATCGGCACCAGCAACGCCCGCCTCTGCTCGGCGTCCTCCGACGACCAGGCAGCGCAATAGGTATCGATGAGATCTGTTAACGGCACGCTTCGTCACTCCCTTAGATCGTAGGTTCCGACACGGCGCGTGCTCAGACGATCAAGCCGCGGCGCATGCTCCTTCTTGCCGCAGCGGCGGCTGCAAATTTGCGTCGATCGTCGCCGACGTCGCGGGGACAAACTATGACGTCGACGCTGCGACGCCAATACGCACCGAGCGGTAAGTGCTTACCCAAGGGTAAGGGAAGATGGAGAGGCCTGCGGACAAAGGCTGATTGCAGCCGTGAAGACGGTCGCCGGTCAGTGGCAGCGTGAAGGTTGCAGGCCCGTCCCGCGACGATGCTTACGCGCGCCAGGACTGTTCAGCGCGCCGTGGCCCCCCCGACGACATCTAGGACTATCGCACCGCAAGGCGGTGCGATAGCAAGCTTTGCGCGTCTGATAGGACGCAAGCTGTGGCGAGCGCCGAAGGCACGAGCGGACTGTCCGCTCGTGCGCCGACAGTGTCAGTGGCTATCGCGGTTCATCGGAATTTCCGCGCCGCGCGGACCGACGAGAAAGTCGAGGTCTGCGCCCGTATCGGCCTGCATCACGCTCTTGACGTAAAGGCCGGCATAACCGCCCGTCAGCGGCTTTACCGGCGACACCCAGGCCGCACGGCGGCGGGCGAGTTCCTCGTCCGAGACATCGAGATGGATGGTGCGAGCCAGCACGTCGACGGCGATCATGTCACCATTCTGCACGAGCGCCAGCGGACCGCCATCGGCGGCCTCCGGTGCCGTGTGCAGGATCACGGTGCCATAGGCGGTGCCCGACATGCGCGCATCGGAGATGCGGATCATATCGGTAATGCCCTTCTTCAGGACCTTCGGCGGCAGGCCCATGTTGCCGACCTCGGCCATGCCTGGGTACCCCTTCGGCCCGCAGTATTTCAGCACCATCACACAGGTCTCGTCGATATCGAGATCCTCGCGGTTGATGCGGGCGTGGTAGTCCTCGATGCTCTCGAACACGACGGCGCGGCCCTTGTGCTGCATCAGGTGCGGCGAGGCGGCGGACGGCTTCAGAACGCAACCCTTCGGCGCGAGGTTGCCGCGCAGCACCGCGATGCCGCCGGACTTGGTCAGCGCCTTGTCGCGCGGCACGATCACGTCGTCATTGTAATTGACCACATCCTTGACGTCGTTCCAGATCGTGTCGCCGGTGACGGTCAGCGCTTCCTTGTGCAGCAGCCCCATCTCGCCCACGGCCTTGATGACGACCGGCAAACCGCCGGCGTAGTAGAACTCCTCCATCAGGTACTTGCCCGACGGCTGCAGGTTGACGATCGTCGGCACGTCACGGCCGAGACGATCCCAATCGTCGAGGTTCAAGTCGACGCCGACGCGGCCGGCAAGCGCCAACAGGTGCAGCACGGCATTCGTCGAGCCGCCGACGGCGCCGTTGACGCGGATGGCGTTCTCGAAAGCCTCTTTCGTCAGAATGTCCGAGGGCTTCAGGTCCTCCTTGACCATATCGACGATGCGGCGACCGGAGAGCTGGGAGATCACCCGGCGTCGCGCATCGACCGCGGGGATCGCCGCGTTGCCGGGCAACGTCATGCCGAGCGCTTCGGCCATCGAGGCCATGGTGGAAGCCGTACCCATGGTCATGCAGCTGCCGGCCGAACGCGCCATGCCCTGCTCCGCATCCATGAATTCGGCGAGCGACATTTCGCCGGACTTGACCATTTCCGAGAATTGCCAGATTGCCGTGCCCGAGCCGACATCCTTGCCGCGCCACTTGCCGTTCAGCATCGGGCCACCGGAGACGAGAATGACCGGAATGTCGACGCTGGCAGCGCCCATCAGCAGGCTCGGCGTGGTCTTGTCGCAGCCGCCGAGCAGCACGACGCCATCGACCGGATTGCCGCGGATCGCCTCTTCGACGTCCATGGCCGCAAGATTGCGGAACATCATTGCCGTCGGGCGCAGCGTGCTTTCACCAACGGAGAAAACCGGAAACTCGACCGGGAAACCGCCGGCCTCGTAGACCCCGCGCTTCACCCGCTCGGCGAGATCGCGCAGGTGCGCGTTGCACGGCGTCAGTTCCGACCAGGTGTTGCAGATGCCGATGATCGGCCGGCCGTCAAAGGTGTCGGCGGGCAGGCCCTGGTTCTTCATCCAGGAGCGGTGCATGATGGCATTCTTGCCGGTGCCGCCGAACCAATCCTGCGAGCGCAGCTTGCGCGGCCATTCAGCTTTCTTCTTCATCTTTTTCTTCCTTATGCGGCCCGCGCACTTACGCGGGCCAGTAACGGCGCGCTTCAGGCGAGCGTGTAGGCCGTCTTGACGGTTGTGTAGAATTCGGCGGCGTAGCGTCCCTGCTCGCGTGAGCCGTGGGACGA
>NZ_PNFP01000018.1 GCF_002940685.1 Ensifer adhaerens
TTCAGCCGGATCGCCGCCGCAAGACCGGCCGGCCCCGCGCCGACGATCACAACGTCGAACTCCATGCTCTCGCGTTCGGGCAGGTCTTGTTCGGTCATACCGTCTCTCCAGTCTCACCGGTCTTCTGCCGGCTCAGTTCCCAGGACATATCATCCCGTCATGGCAAATGCAGTTTGGCTTGTCGAGCCGGGATGCGACAGACGATGCCCGCTTTTGCGCATGAGGTCATGACTTTAGAGCAAATGTCTATATGACGTGTACGTAAACGTAAATACATCAATTTGTCGCGTGACGACGCTATTGAGCGTGCGGCCTTGCTTTTGCCGAAGAGCCGTGCGACGAGGCCGCCGCCCTACCGGCGGCACGCGCCGGCACACCCCATTCGCAATCGGCACTCGGCAAGGCACCTTTCGGCGCCGGGACGGCGTGCCTTTTGTCGTCGCGGTACCGGCTGCCTTCGCACTGGACGGCGGCCCTACAGAATTCAAGTTGCGTTGCGCGCCACCGGCCTCACACCGGGCGGCGAAGCGACGCCAGACGCAAGGAGAGACACCCATGGCCAAGGCACTGGGCTTTGATTTCGGCACGACCAATTCCGTCCTGGCGGTCGCGTCCGGCGACACCACCCATTCGATGCGGTTCGACAGCCTGGCCGGTTCGACCGACGCCATGCGCACCGCCCTCTCCTTCATGAAGGACGCCCATCTCGGCGCCCAGGCACTGAAGGTGGAGGCGGGCCAGGCGGCAATCCGCGCCTTCATCGACAATCCGGGCGACTGTCGTTTCCTCCAGTCGATCAAGACCTTTGCCGCAAGCCCCCTCTTCCAGGGTACGCAGGTCTTTGCCAAGCGCCACAGCTTCGAAGACCTGATGCGGGTGTTTCTCACCAAGCTGCGCGACTATGCCGGCGACGGCTGGACGGAGCAGTACAGCCGCATCGTCGTCGGCCGGCCGGTGCACTTTGCCGGTTCCAGCCCCGATCCGGCGCTGGCGCTCGAACGCTATGGCGCCGCCCTTGCCGAATTCGGCTTTCCGGAAGTGCACTATGTCTACGAGCCGGTGGCCGCGGCCTTCTACTTCGCCCAGAACCTGAAACAGGACGCGACGGTACTCGTCGCCGATTTCGGCGGCGGCACCACCGACTATTCGCTGATCCGCTTCGAGACCAAGGCGGGGCGGCTCACCGCAACCCCGATCGGCCATTCGGGCGTGGGCATCGCCGGCGACCATTTCGACTTCCGCATCATCGACAACGTCGTCTCGCCGCTGATCGGAAAGGGGAGTCTGTTCAAGAGCTTCGACAAGCTGCTTGAAGTGCCGTCGAACTACTACGCGAATTTCGGCCGCTGGAATCAGCTTTCGATCTTCAAGACACTGAAAGATTTCACCGATCTGAAGAAGCTCGTGCGCCAGAGCCTGGAGCCGGAAAAGCTCGAGGCCTTCGTTGACCTGATCGAGCATGACGAGGGCTATCCGCTCTACAACGCGATCTCAGCCACGAAGATGCAACTGTCGAAGGAGGACGAGACCGAGTTCTATTTCGCCCCGCTCGGCGAGATGTCGCGCCGCACCGTTCGCCGCAGCGATTTCGAAGGCTGGATCGCACCGGAGATCGCGCGCATCGAAGGCGCGCTCGACGACGTGCTGCAATCAACCGCAACGGCGCCCGAAACGATCGACAAGGTGTTCTTGACCGGCGGCACGTCCTTCGTTCCGGCCGTGCGCGGCATTTTCGAACGCCGATTCGATGCCGACCGCATCGAAAGCGGCGGCGAACTGCTGTCGATCGCCCATGGCCTGGCGCTGATCGGCGAGCACGAGGACATCGCCCACTGGACGGCGAATGCAGCCTGAGCCTCACGGTCGTCCATGACCTTGGATAGGAATGTCGCGGACCGGAAAAGCGGTTCCGGTCCGGCGGCATATGGGCTAGGTTGGCGGCCATGATTTCCGCCCACGACCTTTCTCCGGCGCAGCTTGCCGCCCTCCTCGCCTTCCACGGCGATGCGGGCGTCGAATGGCTGCTGGAGGAAGAGCCGGTCGACCGTTTCGCCGAGTTCGAGGCGATGAAGGCGGCGCGCGGAAATGCGCGCACAGCCGCAGCCGACAGCCGCACAGAAGTCCCCGCGCAGCCCTCGCCGCGCCAGGCATCGGCTGCCGCCCCGCGCGAAAGCCGCGCTTCGGCTCCCCCCGCCAATGCGCCTGCAGTCGCCATCCCCGATGCGCAGGCGATCGAAGAGGCACGCTTTGCGGCCGAATCGGCGCGGTCGCTCGCCGAGCTACGAGCTGCGATGGAAGGCTTTGCCGGCTGCAATCTCAGGAACAGCGCCCGCAATCTGGTCTTTGCCGAGGGTGATCCGGCAAGCGGCATCATGATCGTCGGCCCGATGCCCTATGCCGACGACGATCGCGACGGCCAGCCTTTTGCCGGCCGGCTCGGCGACATGCTCACCCGAATGATCGCCGGAATCGGCCTGACCCGCGAAAATGTGCTGCTGAGCAACGTCGTGCCCTGGCGTCCGCCGGGCAACCGCGTGCCGACGGCGCGCGAAGCCGATATCTGCCGGCCGTTCATCGAACGCCAGATCGCGCTTGCCGAACCCAAGCATTTGTTGCTGCTCGGCAATTTCACCGCGCGCTTCTTCTTCGGCGGCAACGATACGATCCACCAGCTTCGCGGCGAATGGCGAGAGCTTCCGGTCGGAGGCATCACGGTGGCGACTTTAGCGACTCTGCACCCGCAGGACCTGGTGACGGCGCCGATCAACAAGCGCTTTGCCTGGCAGGATCTGCTTGCCTTCAAGGCCCGGATCAACGGCTGATCCGCGAATCGAGCCTGGCCTGGGCAGTTCTCCTATCCGCCTGCCCGTTTCATGAACGAAGAATGAAGAAAGCCATGCGGTTTGCGCATATCAGCGGCGCATTTTGACGCATTGCAAAACGCCATGTTGCAGCGCAATATACTGGCACGGGAGGAATGGAATTAAGGAATTGAACCATGACTGCCCGCTTTCGTCCGATCCACAGCAGCTTTGAGACGCTCCGCCATACCGGCGCTGCTTACCGGACGCCGTTCAACCGCTTCGGCACGGCAGCCAACGAGCAGATGACCGCGATCGGCCTCGCCCGGACCACCCGTCCGGCGCAGATTTTCGCCGACTTCATCCAGCGCTGATCCCCACGCGATACGCGGCTTTGCGTGTCGCGTGCATAACCGACAACGAAGAAAGGAACGAAACCATGACCAAGCCGATTGCAAGCCTCAAGGTCCTGCTCGATTCGATCTCCGACATCGGCACGGCCGTGCGCGCCTCACGCGAGTATACCGTTCTCAGCACCAAGAAGGATGCACGCCGCGCCCATCGCGTGGCCGTAAGCCCGCTGCTGCCGAACTGACCGCTGCCCACGGGCAAGCGCACCGCCTTTTTGCCATCGCCTGTCGCAATCGACAGGGCGTCAAAAACTGGATAGAGCCACACTCGTCCCGACCAAGGAGTGTCAGGCTCATCCGGCCCCCTGCCAGACCGTTCCTCGCTCCACCTGTGTTTGCTGGTCATCTGATAGATGACAAAGCGCCACGTTTCCAGGAGCGCCAATGCTGGCCAGCCTCGCTTCCGTCTTCAGCCTGATGGTCTCGACCCTGCTCATGATGGTCGCCTTCGGCCTTCAGAGCTACGTGATCCCGGTGCGTTCCGTCGCCGAGAACTGGTCGACGCTGACGGTCTCGGTCATCGCCACCGGCTACACGGTCGGCTTCACGCTCTCCTGCGTCGTCACCCCGAAATTCGTGCTTCGGGTCGGCCATGTGCGCGTCTTCACCGCCCTGATCACGCTGCTGTCGATCGCGATCCTGCTCTGCGGCCTCATCGTCGACTGGCGCGCCTGGATCGCGTTTCGCGCCATCGCCGGCTTTGCCATCTCCGGCAGCTATCTCGTGATCGAGAGCTGGCTCAACGAGCGCGTCACCAACGAAAACCGCGGCTTGTTGTTTTCGCTCTACCTGATCACGACGATGGTCGGCACTATCGGCGGACAATACATGGTGCCGCTCGGCGACCCGACCAATACCTCGCTGTTCATGCTCTGCAGCGTGTTGTTCTCGCTGGCGCTGCTGCCGACGGCGCTTTCGTCCTCGCCGATGCCCGCCCCGCCAGCGCAGGCGAAGTTCGACATCCCGGCGCTGTTCCGCCGCTCTCCGGTCGCCGTCGTCGGGGGGTTTCTTGCCGGCGCGCTCTCGGGCGCATGGCTGAACCTCGGCGGCGTCTTCACGCAGAAGATCGGCCTTTCGACCGCTGAGGGCGCCACCCTGCTCGCCTCGCTCCTGACCGGCAGCGCCATCTCGCAGATCCCGATCGGCCGCCTCTCCGACAAGATCGACCGGCGCATCGTCATGGTCGGCTGCGGCGTCGTCGGCGTCGTCTCATGCCTGGTGATGTCGGCATCGATCGGCAGCCAGCCGGCGGTGCTCTACGTCATCGCCGCCTTCGTCGGGTCTGTGCTGTTTCCCATTTACGCGCTGAACGTCGCACATGCGAACGACCTCGCCAAACCGAACGAATATGTCGAGACATCCTCCGGCCTGATGATCACCTACGGGCTTGGCACGATTTCCGGTCCGCTGATGGTCGGCCCGGTCATGGACCGCTTCGGCCCCTCGGCGCTGTTCCTCGTTCTCGCCGTCTATTTCGCTCTCTATGGCGGCTACGCCGCATGGCGCATTCTCCAGCGCGAGCAGCACAAGGGTCTGGTCACGAAGACCGACTTCCAGGCAACGAGCGTGATGCCGACGCCGGGACCCGATGTGACGAGCCCCGTCGCCCAGCAGATGGCGCAGGAACCGCTGATCGACGACGACACGGTGCCGGCCTGGGAGAAGGCCAAGCCGTAAGCTGAGCGGTCTCAGCCCTGCGGCGTCACGTGTTTGCGGGCACCCTTGCGTTCAAGCCCGAGACGATGCTCCCGGAAGATGATGAAGATACCGGCGCCGACGACGATGGCGGTGCCGATCAGCATGGTCGCCGTCGGGATATCGTCGAACAGGAAGTAGCCGATGACGAGGCCGAGTACGATCGAGGTGTATTCGAACGGCGCGATCGTCGACATGTCGGCATGGCGATAGCTCTCGGTGAGCAGGATCTGCGCGACGCCGCCACAGAAGCCGGCAACCATCAGCAGCAGAAAGGCCTCGCGCGAGATCGACGGCCAGCCGAAAGGCAGCGTCGCCAGCGAAAAGACCGAGGCCGACAGCGAGAAATAGAGCACGATCGTATGGGTGCGCTCGTTCTTGACGAGTTTTCGCACCAGCACCATGGCCACCGCGCCAAGCGCCGCCGAAATCAGCACCGCCGCCGCGCCCAGCGCCTCCAGCGAGCCGAAGCCGCCTTCACGGAAGAGCGTCAACCGCGGCCAGGTAATGATCATCACGCCGACCAGTCCGATGACCACCGCCGACCAGCGATAGAGCCGCACCGTCTCGCCGAGGAAAAGCGCTGCGAAGGCGACGGCGATCAACGGCATGGCATAGCCGATGGCTATGGCTTCCGGCAGCGGCAGATGAACGAGACCGTAGAAACCGAAGCTCATCGCCAGAATGCCGACGAAGCCGCGGGCGATGTGGCCGGTGAAGTCCTTTGTCTTGAAGGCATCGCGCAACTGTCCGCGGAAGCCGAGATAGCCGAGGATCGGCACCATGGCGAAGGCCGAGCGGTAGAAGGTGATCTGGCCGGTGGCGATCTCGCTTCCGGCCGCCTTGATCAGCGTCGACATACAAACGAAAATGACGACGGAAAGGACCTTGAACAGGATCCCCTTCATCGGGCTTTCGACTTCCGCATCCATTGAGGGCACTTTTCGAACAGCCTCCGCCGGCGATCCGCAGACACAAGGGCTGGTTTGGAGATTTTTTAGCGGAGAGAACCGCAGCAGGACCCGGACACCTTAGCGGCGCTCGGCGGGAAAGTCGGATCAAACTTCGTGATGAATGACGTTTTTTCTTGATCGATCGGCCGCCGACAGTAAGGCGGCGGGCTTTTCTTTAGTTACCCCGAAAAAAACCTTTCCAATTCATGTCTTGTTAGTCCCACTTCGATACACATCGGTCCGATAGGGGAGCGGGAAGAATAACGGACGCCATGTCTTTTCTGCCGGAAGTGCGGTCGCCGGCATCACAATCGTGTGGCACAATCCAGCTTTTCGCCCCTTGGCCTTTTCACCATCACAGGCGCCCTCTACAAATTCTCCAGTAGAACGGTGCAAGCGGGACTGACCATGCGGACAAATACTGGCCAGATCATTCATCTGGAAGACTACCGGCCGACCGACTTCGTTCTGGAGAGAGTGGATCTGACCTTCGAGCTCGACCCGAAGGAGACCAAGGTCGAAGCCCGGCTGATCTTCCACCGCCGCGAAGGCGTCGATGGCGCAGCGCCCCTCGTGCTCGACGGCGACGAGTTGACGATGACCGGGCTGCTGCTCGACCAGGAAGAGCTTGCGACGTCGCTCTACGATGTCGCCGACGATACGCTGACGATCCGTGGCCTGCCCGAAACCGCTCCGTTCGAAATCACCGTCACCACGCTGCTCTCTCCCGAGACCAATACGCAGCTGATGGGGCTCTACCGCACCAACGACGTCTATTGCACGCAGTGCGAGGCCGAGGGCTTCCGTCGCATCACCTATTTCCCCGATCGTCCTGATGTCCTTGCCGTCTACACGGTCAACATCATCGCCGACAAGAAGTCCGCTCCGCTGCTCCTGTCGAACGGTAACTATCTCGGCGGCGCCGACATGGGCGACGGGCGTCACTTCGCCGCCTGGTTCGATCCGCATCCGAAGCCGAGCTATCTCTTTGCGCTGGTCGCCGGCGATCTCGGCGTCGTCGAAGACAGGTTCACGACCATGTCCGGCCGCGACGTTGCGCTGAAGATCTACGTCGAACATGGCAAGGAGGAACGCGCCTCCTATGCCATGGATGCGCTCAAGCGCTCGATGAAGTGGGACGAAGAGGCTTTCGGTCGCGAATACGACCTCGACATCTTCATGATCGTCGCCGTCTCCGACTTCAACATGGGGGCCATGGAGAACAAGGGTCTCAACATCTTCAACGACAAATACGTGCTCGCCGATCCGGAAACGGCGACCGATACCGACTATGCCAACATCGAGGCGATCATCGCGCACGAATACTTCCACAACTGGACCGGCAACCGCATCACCTGCCGCGACTGGTTCCAGCTCTGCCTGAAGGAAGGTCTGACCGTCTATCGCGACCACGAGTTCTCCGCCGACATGCGCTCGCGCCCGGTCAAGAGAATTGCCGAGGTGCGGCACCTGAAGTCGGAGCAGTTTCCCGAGGACGCGGGCCCCCTCGCCCATCCGGTGCGGCCGACGAAGTATCGCGAAATCAACAACTTCTACACGACGACCGTCTACGAGAAGGGCTCGGAAGTCACCCGGATGATCGCCACCATCCTCGGCCGCGATCTGTTCAAGAAGGGCATGGATCTCTACTTCGACCGGCACGACGGCCAGGCGGTGACGATCGAGGATTTCGTCGCCTGTTTCGAGGCGGCGAGCGGCCGCGACCTGCGCCAGTTCGCGCTCTGGTATCACCAGGCGGGCACCCCGCTGGTGACCGCCTCCGGCGCCTATGACGCGGCCAAGCAGACCTTCACGCTGTCGCTCGAGCAGACCGTGCCGCCGACGCCCGGACAGGGCGCCAAGGAGGCGATGCACATTCCGCTGAAGATGGGCCTGTTGCTCGAAGGCGGCAGCGAAGCCAACCTTAGCGTCGTTTCCGGCGCCGACATGACCGACGACGTCCTGCATTTCACCGAACGCAAGCAGACGATCGTCTTCTCAGGCATCTCCGCGCGCCCGGTTCCGTCGTTCAACCGCAGCTTCTCCGCGCCGATCAACCTGCACATCGAGCAGAGTGCCGACGATCTCGCGCTGATCGCGCATCACGAAAGCGACCTCTTTGCCCGCTGGCAGGCGCTCAACGCCATCGCACTTGGCAATCTCGTCGAGGCGACCGCCAATGTCCGGGCCGGCAAGCCGGTCACCTCAGACAAGGCGCTCATCGACGGCCTGATCCGCGCCGCCGCCGACAACAGCCTGGAGCCGGCCTTCCGCTCGCAGGCGCTGGCGCTGCCAAGCGAATCCGATATCGCCCGCGAGATCGGCACCAACAATGATCCGGACGCGATCCACGCCGCGCGCCAGCAGATCCTGACAGCGGTTGCCGCGGCCGGACGCGACACCTTCCTCAAGCTCTCCGACGAACTGGTCTCCAGCGGCGATTTCAACCCGGATGCGGCAAGTGCCGGACGCAGGGCTCTGCGCAACAGCGCGCTCACCTATCTCGTGCAGGGCGACGACGGGCCAGAGCGTGCCGCCAAGGCTTTCGCCGCCGCCAACAACATGACCGATCTCAGCCATGCGCTGGCGCTGCTGGCGCATCGCTTCCCGGAATCGGCCGAGACGGCGGACGCACTTTCGACGTTCCGCAAGCGCTTCGCCGACAACGCGCTCGTTATCGACAAGTGGTTCGCCGTCCAGGCGACGATCCCTGGCGCGGGGACGCTCGATCGGGTCAAGGCGCTGATGGCCGAGCCGCTGTTCAACGGCAACAATCCGAACCGCGTTCGCTCTCTGGTGGGCACCTATGCCTTTGCCAACCCGACCGGCTTCAACCGTGCCGACGGCGAAGGCTACCGTTTCCTCGCGCGCCAGATCCTCGATATCGACCCGCGCAATCCGCAGCTTGCGGCCCGCATCCTGACCTCCATGCGCTCCTGGCGTTCGCTGGAGGACAAGCGCGCCGGGCATGCCCGCAAGGCGCTGAAAGAGATCGCCGGCGCGTCGAAACTTTCGGCCGATGTCGGCGACATCGTCGAGCGTATGCTGAAGGCCTGAGCATCGCCAAAGCCTGATTTTGCTTAGGGCCGGGCCGCTAACGCGACCCGGCCTATTATTTTCCAACGATAAGAAATGGTTAACAAATCTTTACCAGTGCCTCTGGACAAGGCGAATCGCCCTGTGATTCATTGAGTCAGATTCGGGCGAGCGGCGCGCCGAATCATCAGAGGGTTAGACAATTGGGAAAGATGGCGGACGCGCGACCAGCGAGCGCAGCCGACGGGCGGTTGCGACTCAAGCTACCAGGCATTTCCGGCCTCGAGCAGGAGTTTATCTCGCAGGCGAAGATCTTCGCCGGGCCGGCTTCGCGTCGCCTGGCAAACGCGGAGCCCGTTCTCAAGCGCTCCATCCCGATCCTGATCATCGCGTTCCTGATCATCGTGGCGGTTTCACGCATGTCCAGCATCATGGACGAGCACGCCCGCATGGAGGAAAGCTCGCGCCAGACGGTCGGCCTTGCGGCCGCGATCGCCGTCGCCGCCTTGCAGACGGACGGCGCCGCGCTGTTCGACGAGGGCCGCCGCGCCGAGGCGGAGCAACGTTTCAACCAGTTTCTGCCGACCGGCATGCTCGACCCCGGCACATTCATTCTCGCGGTGCGCAAGGACGGGCGGATCTTCGCAAGCACGCAAGGCGGTGGGGCGCTCATCGGCCGCACGCTCGCCGCGGCCGCGCCTGACATCGCGACGCTGCAATATTTCGGCGAGCATTCGAGCATCATGAAGACGACGATCGGCGGCACCGACCACATCGTGGCGCTGGCGCAGCTGCCCGAGGCGGCCGGCGTCGTGCTGGCTGCAACGCCCGTTACCCAGCTCGAGACGACCTGGCGGGACGAGGTTTCGCTCAACGTCACGCTGTTTGCCGGCATCTCGGCGATCCTGCTGATGGTGCTCTACGCCTATTACATCCAGGCCAAGCGTGCCCGCGACGCCGATTCGGTCTTTGCCGAATCCAACCTGCGGGTGGAGACGGCGCTGTCGCGCGGCCGCTGCGGCCTCTGGGACTTCGACCTCGCCAACCGCCGGCTGTTCTGGTCGCGCTCGATGTACGAGATGCTCGGCATGCCCGGCGAAAGCAGCGTGCTTTCCTTCGGCGACGCCGCGCGGCTGATGCACCCCGACGACCACGGCATCTACAGCGTGGCCCGCACGATCGCGCGCGGCGACGCGCGCCAGATCGACCAGGTGTTTCGCATGCGCCATGCCGACGGCCACTATGTATGGCTGCGCGCCCGCGCCGAAATCATCCGCACCGCGTCGGGCCGGGCACACCTGATCGGCATTGCCATGGACGTGACCGAGCAGCACCGTCTCGCCCAGCGCTACGCCGAGGCGGACCAGCGGCTCGCCGACGCGATCGAATGTACCTCGGAAGCCTTCGTACTCTGGGACAAGCACGACCGCCTGGTCATGTGCAACACCCACTTCCAGGAGGCCTACAAGCTTCCCGATCACGTGCTTGTTCCGGGCACCGAGCGTATCGCCGTGCACGGCGCTGCCGCGCGACCTGTCGTCGAGCGGCGGATCGCCGACCCTGACCACAGCAACCAGTCGCAGACGAGCGAGGTCCAGCTCGCCGACGAACGCTGGCTGCAGATCAACGAACGGCGCACGCGCGACGGTGGCCTAGTCTCCGTCGGCACCGACATCACGCTTCTAAAGCGGCACCAGGTGCGCTTGCGCGAATCCGAGCGGCGACTGATGGCGACCATCGGTGACCTCTCGGCATCGCGCATGACGCTGGAGCGGCAGAAGACCGAGCTTTCGGTCGCCAACTCCAACTACCAGGCGGAGAAGGACCGCGCCGAGGCCGCGAACCGCGCCAAGTCGGAGTTCCTCGCCAACATGTCGCATGAGCTGCGAACCCCGCTGAACGCCATTCTCGGCTTCTCGGAAATCCTGCAGAACCAGATGTTCGGACCGCTCGGCTCGGAAAAGTACAATGAGTATTCCCGTGACATCCACGAGAGCGGCAAGCACCTCTTGAACGTCATCAACGACATCCTCGACATGTCGAAGATCGAAGCCGGGCACATGCGCATCAGCCGCGAGACGATCGACCTCGCGCCATTGATCGAAGAGACGCTGCGCTTCACCACCATACCGGCCGAGCAGAAGAACATTCACGTCGTGCAGCAGATCTCGTCGGGCCTCACCATGGTCGCCGATCGCCGCGCCATGAAGCAGGTGCTGCTCAATCTGCTTTCCAACGCCGTCAAGTTCACCAATGAAGGCGGGCGGATCTCGCTGCGGGCGCGCAAGGTGACGGGCGCAGTAACGCTGACGATCGCCGATTCCGGCATCGGCATTCCGCGCGACGCATTGCAGAAGATCGGCCAGCCCTTCGAACAGGTGCAGAGCCAGTATGCCAAGAGCAAGGGCGGATCCGGCCTTGGTCTTGCAATCTCACGCTCGCTCACCCGCCTGCACGGCGGCAGCATGAAAATCCACTCGACCGAAAACGTCGGCACGATCATATCGGTCAGGATTCCGGACCGCGTCTAAAGCGGATTGCGGAAGAGCGCGAATTTCCGCGCGCCTCCCGCTCAAGCCGTTGCCTGCGTTCACCCTGAAACAACCGATTGGAAGACACGGCGCACGGCCTTGGAGAGCCGGCGCACGTCACCTTCCAACGTTTTCAGGTCGGGATAGTCCCCCGCCCGGCAGACGAGGTCGATCAGGCCCGCCGGCGCCTCCTTCGGCTCGAACTCGCCCTCGATGCAAAGCCGGACGATCTGGGAAAGCTCGGTGAAGAGATGCAGCGCTTCCAGCGCGACATCGAGATCGTTGGGGTTCATCAGCGCGTCGCCGAGCAGCTTCAGGGCATCGGCGGTATTGGTGCCTGACGTCAGCGGCTGGACGCCCTTCGCCGGCGCAACGAGCGCCAGATATTGCGTAATGAATTCGATGTCGACGAGACCGCCCGGGATCAGCTTGAAGTCCCAGATGTCGCTCGGCGGCTTTTCGCTGTCGATCATCTCGCGCATGGAAATCACGTCGGCGCTGATCTTGGCGACATCGCGCTTGCGGCCAAGGATCTCGGCGAAGATCCCGTTGGCCTCGGCAATCAGCCGGTCATCGCCGCAGATGCAGCGCGCCCGCGTCAGAGCCAGATGCTCCCAGGTCCAGGCCTCTTCGCGCTGGTACTTGGCAAAGGCGTTGATCCGGGTCGCGACCGGTCCCTTGTTGCCCGAGGGACGCAAGCGCATGTCGACCTCATAGAGGATGCCTTCGGCGGTCGGCGCCGAAAGGGCCGCGATCAAGCGCTGCGTCACCCGCGTGAAATAGCGGGTCGGATCGAGCGGCCTAGCACCGTCGGATTCGGTTGCCGCTTCGTCGTAGTCATAGAGCAGGATGAGGTCGACGTCGGAGCCGGCCGTCAGTTCGTGGCTGCCGAGCTTGCCCATGCCGACGACGGCAATGCGGCCGCCGGGGAAATCGCCATGCGCGGAGCGAACTTCGTCCTCGACCGCCTTTACCGCCGCGGCGATGATCAGGTCTGCGAGATCGGTGAAGGCGCGGCCGGCCTGAGCGCCGGAGATGGCGCCGGTCAAAAGCCGGATGCCGATCAGGAAGCGCTGTTCGGCGGCGATGATGCGTAGCCGATCGAGCACTTCCTCATAGTGCCGTGCGCCGCCGACAAAATTGGCGATGCGCGGCGCAAGATAGTCCCGCGTCGGCAGCTCGGCGAGCAGGCCGGGATCGAGCATCCCGTCGAAGACATGCGGGCGCGCCGCGATGATTTCGGCAAGCCTCGGGGCTGACGACATGACGTTGACGATCAGCGACAGCAGCCCCGGATTGTTGCCGAGCAGCGAGAAGAGCTGAATGCCCGCCGGCAGGCCGGAGATGAAATTGTCGAAGCGCAGCAGCGCTTCGTCGGCGCGACGGCTTTCGCCGAAGACCCGCAGCAGTTCCGGCGTCAGCTCCGTCAGTCGCTCGCGCGCTTCGACCGATTGCGTTGCGCGGTAGCGGCCGTAGTGCCAGGTGCGGATGGTGTGGGAGATGTCCGACGGTCGCTGGAAGCCGAGTTTCTTCAGCGTCTCCAGCGTGTCGGGGTCGTCGCGCTGGCCGGTGAAGACGAGGTTGCCGGTCTCGGTCGAGAGCTTGGCTTCCTGTTCGAACAGCTGGGCGTAGCGTCGCTCGACCGTCTTCAGCACGCGCGACAGGGCCTTGGAAAAGGCGGCCGTGTCCTCGAAGCCGAGCATATAGGCGATACGCTTCAGCTCCGCTTCGGTCTCGGGCAGCACATGGGTCTGCTCGTCGCGCACCATCTGGATCCGGTGTTCGACGTCGCGCAGAAACCAATAGGCCTCCACGAGTTCGTCGGCCGTTTCTTCGTCGATCCAGCCGGCCTTGACGAGCGCGCGCAGCATCGGCTCGGTCGCGCGCTGGCGGAGTTCCGGCATGCGGCCGCCGGCGATCAGTTGCTGCGTCTGGACGAAGAACTCGATCTCGCGGATGCCGCCGCGGCCGAGCTTGATATTGTGGCCCTTGACGGCGATCTCGCCATGCCCCTTGTGGGCGTGGATCTGGCGCTTGATCGAATGAATGTCGGCAATTGCCGCATAGTCCAGATACTTGCGGAAGACGAAGGGAACCAATTCTCTGAGGAAGCGCTCGCCGGCCTCGATATCACCGGCAACGGGCCGCGCCTTGATGAAGGCGGCGCGCTCCCAGTTCTGTCCTCTGCCCTCGTAGTACAGCATCGCCGCTTCCACCGGGATCGCCAGTGGCGTCGAGCCCGGATCCGGACGAAGGCGCAGGTCGGTGCGGAAGACATAGCCGTCGCCGCTGCGCTCCTGCAGGATGCGGATCAGGCGCCGCAGCAGCCGGCCGAAGGTTTCCGAGGCATCGTCGCGGTCGACGATGATGCCCGATTGCGGATCGTAGAAGACGACGAGGTCGATGTCGGAGGAGTAGTTGAGCTCGAAGGCACCGAGCTTGCCCATGCCGAGCACGACGACGCCGGAACCGGCGCTGGGGCTTGCGACATCCTTGACGATCAGCTTGCCGCCTTCGTGGGCGCTCAGCAGCAGGTGGTCGATCGTCGCGGAAACGGCAGCACCTGCGAATTCGCTGAGCCAGCGGGTGGTTTCGCGCCCGTCGAAATGGCGGGAGAGATCGGCAAGAGCGACGGCGAAGGCGAGCTCGCGCTTGGCCCTTCGCAGCCGCGCCATGATCTCGGTATCCGGCAGCGCCGCGCCACCTTCGTTCGGCTTCCAGGCGTCGCGGGCGCGGCGCACGCGCTCGGCCAGGAAGGTCGCAAGATCGGTCGACAGAAGCTCTTCGAGAATGGCCGGGCGGCTGTCGCCGGTGTCGCGCAGGAAGGGGGAAAGGGCGAAGGCCGAGACGACGAAGGTTTTGAATGGCGTTTCGGAAGCGAGCAGGCTTGCGACTTTTTCATGCCCCTTGGCCATGTCCTTCAGTACCGAGAGCGCGGCCTTGGCATCGGCCTGGCTTGCCGGGCGGATCGGCGCCGTCTCGATCGCCCAGCACTTCTGCACCTGTTCCTGCATGCCGTCTCCCTTCAGCCGGAGCGAGCGCCGCAGAACGACCGCACGCCCCTTTCTCCACCTCGTTCTCCCAAAACCGGTCTATCAGGTTGCGGCCATCGGGAAAACCATCTGGACCGTCAGCCCCTTGCCGCCGTCTTCCACTGAAGGAACGGTGTCGGCAAGTCGCAGCGCGCCGTGATGCATTTCCATCACCGCCTCGACCAGCGACAGGCCAAGGCCGGTGCCAGGCTTGGACCGGCTCTCATCCAGGCGGACGAAGCGTTTCACCACCTCGTCGTGCATCGCCTCAGGTATGCCGGGGCCGTGATCGGCGACGGACAACAGCACCTGCCCGTCCTGTTTTTCGAGAGACACCCGGATCTGCGGATTGTCCGCGCCTTCGGCATATTTGATGGCGTTGTCGATGAGGTTGCCGAGGGCCTGGCCGATCAGTTCCCGGTTGCCGGAAATCACCAGATGCTGGGCAACGTCGGCCTCGAGCTTCAATCCGACATCGTCCGCCACGGGCTCGTAGAGTTCGACGCAATCGGCAACGATCTGCGAAAGGTCGATCTCGCTCATCTCGGCGGCGGACGAGCCGGCCTCGACACGCGAGATCATCAACAGTGCATTGAAGGTGCGGATCAACTGGTCGGATTCGCCGATGATCTCCTCAAGGGCGCCGCGCTGGCTCGTCCCCTTGCGGGCGAGTGCGGCTTCGGCCTTGTTGCGCAGCCGCGTCAGCGGCGTCTTCAGGTCGTGGGCGATGTTGTCGGAGACCTGCCGCAACCCTTCGTTCAGCTTCTCGATGCGGCTGAGCATCGCGTTCAGCGATTCCGACAGCCGGTCGAACTCGTCGCCGGAACCGCTCGTCGGCAGGCGCTGCGAGAGATCGCCGGCCATGATCTTGGTGCTCGCCTCCGACATGCGGTCGATGCGCTTCAGGGCGTTGCGGCCGATCCCGAACCAGATGACGAGCGCCCCAAGTCCCATGACGCCGAGCGCCACCATCAGCGCCTGGCGCACCAGGGCGCGAAACTTCTGCGGCTCCTGCAGGTCGCGGCCAACGAGAATGCGCAGACCGTTATCGAGCACCAGCACATGGGCGAGCGCCACATGGCTGTCCTTCTTCGTCTCGTCCGTGTAGCGCTGATAGGCGAATGGCCGCTCGGTCCAGCCTTCGCTGTCGAGCAGGCCCGGCTCCAGGCTCGCGACGTTGCCGGCGAGGATCTCGCCACTCGGCCCCGCGATAACATAGAGATTGGCGCCCGGCTGGCGTGCCCGTCGCTCGAGCGAGCGCAACAGGCCGTTCATACCGGCGCGGCTATAGACCTGCTCGATCTGCGCCACCTCGGCGGTGACGGCGTCACGGGTCTGCTGCTGCAGCAGCCGCTCCGACATACCTGTGACGTAGAAGACGAGAAAGGCAGCGCAGAGCGAAAAGAGGATGAGGTAGAGGGCGGAAAGCCGGACCGCGGTCGTTCTGAAGAGAACGCGAAGCTTGCTCATGCGGGCGCCCGGTCATCCTTGATCATGTAGCCGGCACCGCGCACGGTGCGCAGCAGCGGCACGTCGAAATCCTTCTCGATCTTCGAGCGCAGTCGCGAAACATGCACGTCGATGACGTTGGTCTGCGGGTCGAAGTGGTAGTCCCAGACGTTTTCCAGCAGCATCGTGCGGGTGACGACCTGGCCGGCATTCTTCATGAGATATTCGAGCAGGCGGAATTCGCGCGGCTGCAGCGGGATTTCCTTGCCCTGGCGGCGCACGGAATGCGACAGGCGGTCGAGTTCCAGATCGCCGACACGGTAGACCATGTCCTGCTCGGGCGTGCCCTTGCGGCGGCCGAGCACCTCGACACGGGCGAGCAATTCGTTGAAGGCATAGGGCTTCGGCAGATAGTCGTCGCCACCGGCGCGCAGGCCCGTCACCCTGTCGTCGACCTGGCCGAGCGCCGACAGGATCAGCACCGGCGTGTGGATCTCCTTGCGCCTGAGTTCGGTGATGACGGAAAGACCGTCGCGACGCGGCAGCATGCGGTCCACCACGAGAACGTCGTAATTGTTCTCGCTGGCCATGAACAGGCCGCTCTCGCCGTCGCTGGCGTGATCGGACACGATGCCCGCCTCACGGAAGGCTTTGGCCAGATAGGCCGCTGCCTCCAGATCGTCTTCAATGATGAGAATCTTCATATGCGCGACCATAGTCCCGGACCCCTGTCTGTCTCAACCGGTTTCGACTTTTCGACAACCGGGTTGGCGAGTGCCCTCGTCGCGGTGGCGTCGGTCGGATCGACCCAAACGCATCGCGATCGATACCCGGCAGGTGGGAGCGGAAAGCGGGCACGAAACCACGCACTCTCCCCTTCAAATGCTGAGCGCCGCGAAATCACTCAGAAATCGCGGCGCTCCGGTCAATCAGTTGACTGCCGCGATCAGCCCTTGTCGATCGGAAGGGCCACGAAGCGGCTGCCGTTATCGGCCTCGATCTGGAAGAGCGCCTTGCTACGGCCGTCCTTCTTGGCAGTGTTGATGACCTTGAGAATGTCGTCGGCGGACTTCACTTCCTGGTTGTTCACCGAGACGATCTTCTCACCCTGCTTCAGGCCGCGGTCGCCGGCATCGGAGTCCTCATCGACAGAGGCGATGGTGACGCCCTTGCCGTCATCGGACGGGACGACCGTGACGCCAAGGTCGGCCAGCGCCTGCTCGCTCGACGGCTGAGCCTCATCCGTCTGGCTGTCGTTGCTCTTGGCGGCCTCCTTGTCGTCCTTCGGCAGCGTGCCGATTTCGAGCTTGACGGTCTCGGCCTTGCCGTTGCGCCACAGCGCCAGATCGACCGTGGTGCCCGGGCGGATCGCCGCAACCTTGCGGGCAAGGTCACGCGGATCCTTGACCGTGTCGCCGTTGAGCGCGGTCACCACGTCGCCCTTCTTGATGCCGGCCTTTTCGCCGGGCGAACCGGCCTGCGGCTCGACAACCAGCGCACCGCTCGCTTCAGCCAGGCCGAGCGACTCGGCGATGTCCTTGGTCACCGGCTGGATCTGCACGCCGAGCCAGCCACGGGAGACCGAACCGTCCTTGATCAGGTCGGCCACGACGTCCTTGGCAGTCGCTGCAGGAATGGCGAAGGCGATGCCGACATTGCCGCCCGACGGCGAGAAGATCGCGGTGTTGATGCCGACCACTTCACCGGAGAGGTTGAAGGTGGGGCCACCCGAGTTGCCGCGGTTCACCGCCGCGTCGACCTGCAGGTAATCGTCATAGGGGCCGGAGCCGATGTCACGGCCGCGGGCGGAGATGATGCCCGAGGTCACGGTGCCGCCGAGACCGAAGGGGTTACCGACGGCAACCACCCAGTCACCGACCCGGACCTTGCTGTCATCCGCCCAGCCGACATAGGTGAACTTGCGCTTGTCATCGACCTTGAGCACGGCAAGATCGGTGCGGCTGTCCTTGCCGACCAGCTTGGCGTCGAGTTCGGTACCGTCGTTGAGGATCACCGTGAAGGCGGAGCCGTCGGAAACGACGTGGTTGTTGGTGACGAGGTAGCCGTCCTCGGAAATGAAGAAGCCGGACCCCTGGGAGGTCGGACGCAGGCGACCTTCACCATGCGGACCGCGGCGACCCGGCGCGCCGCGCTCGGCGCGATCGCCTTCCCGCGGGCCGAATTCCTTGAAGAAGCGCTTCAGCGGATGGTCGTCGGGCAGATCATCGAAACCACGACCGTTGAAATCGAAGGTGAAGCCGTTGCCATCTTCGGACACCGGATTGACGCGCGACTGGACGCGCACCGAAACGACCGCGGGCGAAACCGCGTCGACGACATTGGCGAAGCTCGGCACCGACGGCGCTTCCACCTTCACCGGCTCGGCGAGGGACTGCGAGATGCTTGCCGGCAGACCCGAGGTCAGCATGACGGCGGCAAGACCGGCGACGGTCGAGGTCTTCAGAACGGTATTGAGGGAGGGACGCAGGGATTTGGTCGTAAACATCCGTTTTGCCTTTTCTCTTCCTTGATGCCGTCGAAGACGGCACAGAAACCTTGTTGCGAAGCCCGCCTCAGGGAAGGTTGGCTCCGTTTTGGCTGACTGGAGGTACAGCCGATGACGAAAGATGTAACGGATGGGACCTTACTGAGTTCTGTCCGGAAAATGAATTTTTGGTAATGTTGTGAAGAGGTGGCCGGGGCTTGGCCAAAGGCGTGCCGGGGGCCGCGCGTCGGCGCGAACGGCATAGCCTATCGCCGGCAACGATTTCCAGCGATATCAAGATGTTGTTGGGACCGGTCGAACGAACGGGCGTTCGGCAAACGCTCCGCTAAGGCTGAAGCAGCTTCTTCAGCTTTTCCTTCTCGTCCTCGGAGAGCGGCGTCCCCTTTGCTTGGGCTGCGCGGCGGCGAGAGGCGACGATGAGGGTGATCGCCCCGACGAGCAGCAGGGTCGCTGGCATGCCCCACAGGATCAGGGTCTTCGTCTCGAAGCGCGGCTTCAGCAGCACAAATTCGCCATAACGGGACACGACGTAATCGATGACGGCTTCGTCGCTGTCGCCGTTCGCCAGCCGCTCGCGCACGAGCACGCGCAGGTCCTTGGCAAGCTCGGCGTTGGAATCGTCGATCGACTGGTTCTGGCAGACCATGCAGCGCAGCTCCGCCGACAGTGCCCGCGCCCGCGCTTCGAGCGCCGGATCCGAGAGTACCTCGTCCGGATTGACGGCAAGGGCCGCGCCGACAGGCGCAAGCAACAGCAGGAGGACCAGGAGGAGACGGTTCATTCCGCGGCCCCCACCGGCACCGTCTTCGGCCGCTTGGCCTTGGCGGGTGCGCCGACCCGCAGGCGACGGTCGCTCAAGGAGACGAAACCGCCCGCCATCATGAACAGGGTGCCGCCCCAGATGCAGAGGATCATCGGCTTCCACCAGATGCGCACGACGATGCCGCCTTCGCTGATCTGATCGCCGAGCGAGACATAGAGCTGGCTCAAGCCGAAGGTGCGGATGCCGGCTTCGGTCGTCGGCATGCGGCGCGCCTGATAAAGGCGCTTGGACGACCAGACCTCGGTGAGGGCAACGCCGCCTCGGCTGATGGTGAAGTGGCCCGATTCCTCGGAGTAGTTCGGGCCGCTGCCATTGCGCATGCCGTCGAAGCGCAAGGTGTAGCCACCGGCCTCGACCGTCATGCCGGGCTTCATCTCGACCACGGTTTCGGTCTCGAAGGCCGTCACGGCGACGATGCCGATCAGGGTGATGCCGAGGCCGATATGCGCAAGTGCCGTCCCGAAGGCCGAACGCGGCAGGCCGGAAAAACGCCGCCAGGCGACGTTGCCGGCGACCTTGCCGAGGCCGGAGCGGAGCGCCAGGTCCGTCAGCGAGCCGGCGATCAGGTAGACACCAAGCGCAATGCCGAAGAGCGCCAGAACCGGCCCGCCGTTCATGAAGTAATAATAGGCGACACCGAAGACGAGACCGATGGCAACGGATGCAAAGAGCCGCTGCGAAACGCCGGCGAGGTCACCGCGCTTCCAGGCAAGCAGCGGGCCGAAGGGCACAGCAAAGAGCAGAGGCAGCATCAACAGGCCGAAGGTCATGTTGAAGAAGGGCGGACCGACGGAAATCTTGTCGCCGGTCAGCGCTTCGAGCACCAACGGATAGAGCGTGCCGGTCAGCACCGTCGCGGTCGCCGTCGTCAGGATGAGGTTGTTGAAGACCAGAGCACCCTCGCGCGAGATCGGCGCAAAGATGCCGCCGGCTTTCAGGTACGATACGCGCAGGGCAAAGAGCGTGAAGGCGCCGCCGATGAAGAAGACGAGAATGGCGAGGATGAAGATGCCGCGGGTCGGGTCGGTGGCGAAGGCGTGAACCGAGGTCAGGACGCCCGAACGCACGAGGAAGGTGCCAAGCAGCGACAGCGAGAACGTCATGATCGCCAGCAGCACGGTCCAGATCTTCAGCGCCTCGCGCTTTTCCATGACCAGCGCCGAGTGCAAAAGTGCAGTCCCCGCAAGCCAGGGCATGAAGGAGGCGTTTTCGACCGGATCCCAGAACCACCAGCCGCCCCAGCCGAGCTCGTAATAGGCCCAGTAGGAGCCCATCGAGATGCCGGCTGTGAGGAAGGTCCAGGCCGCGAGCGTCCAGGGGCGAACCCAGCGCGCCCAGGCGGCATCGATGCGGCCCTCGATCAACGAGGCGATCGCAAAGGAGAAGCAGACGGAGAAGCCGACATAGCCGAGATAGAGCAGCGGCGGGTGGATCGCGAGGCCGACATCCTGCAGGATCGGGTTCAGGTCCTTGCCCTCACCCGGCGCCGGGACAAGGCGCGCGAAGGGATTGGAGGTCAGGAGGATGAACAGGGCGAAGGCCACCGCGATCCAGGCCTGGACGGCCAGCACGTTCGCCTTCAGCGTTTCGGGCAGGTTGCGTCCGAAGGACGCGACGAGTGCCGAGAAGAACGTCAGGATCAAGAGCCAGAGCAGCATCGAGCCTTCATGGTTCCCCCAGACGCCGGAGATCTTGTAGATCATCGGTTTCAGCGAATGGGAGTTTTCCCAGACGTTGCGCACCGAGAAATCCGAGGTGACATAGGCGAAGGTCAGCACCGCGAAGGCGAATGCGACCAGCAGAAAGCAGGCAACGGCTGCGCTCGAGGCCAGCTCCATCAGGCCGCGATCGTTGAGCCGCGCGCCGAGGATCGGCAGGGCGGCCTGAATGACCGCCGTCGCCAGCGCCAGAACCAGGGCGTAGTGTCCGAGCTCGATGATCACTTGATGGTTTCCTTCCCGCTGAGCTCGACGCCCTGGGCCTTCAAACGGTCGGCGACATCCTTGGGCATGTAGGTCTCGTCATGCTTGGCGAGGACCGAATCCGCGACAAAAACCGAACTGCCGGCAACAAAGGTTCCCTCCGTCACCACGCCCTGCCCTTCGCGAAACAGGTCGGGCAGGATGCCCGTATAGGTCACCGGCACGCCGCTCAGGGTATCGGTGACGGTGAAGGTCACCGTCTTGCCGTCGCCGCGCTTGACGGAGCCGGCTTCGACGACACCGCCGAGGCGGATGCGGGTTCCCGGCGGAACGTCTGCCTTTTCGAGGTCGCTCGGCACGTAGAAATAGGCGATCGCCTGGCTGAAGGCGAACATCACGAGAAAGGCCGCAAGCACCAGGAAGCCGACACCGCCGCCGATGATCGCCAGTCTTTTTTGTTTGCGCGTCATTGCGTTGCTCCGTCGGTGGCGATCCCGAGTTCACGCGCGAGCGCCAGCAGCTGCTTGCCGCCGTCGCCATCGGCCGGGAAGGTCTTCAGGCCTTCCCTTAGCGCGGCCAGCGCCTTGTCTCGTTGATCAAGGACAACATGGGAGCGGATCAGCCGCGCCCAGCCTTCGAGATTATCCGGATTTTCCTTCAGCCGACTTTCGAGGCTGTCGACCATGCCCCGGATCATCTCCTGGCGATCACCGGCGGTCATGCTTTGGGCGGCGACGACATCATCGGCGCTCGGATTGCCGGGAGCTGCGGCGCTCGCGGCGCCGGGGCCCGCCAGTTCGGCCACATGCTGCCTTACGAGCGGCAGCCAGGGGGCATCCGCGGGCGACGTCGCGACCAACCGGTTGAAGGCGGTCAGCGCTTCCTCCTTCTTGCCTTCCTGCTTGAGGCCGAGGGCCAGGTAGAACTCCGAGCGCGGATCATTGGGGTCGAGGGAGAGCGCCTGCTTGAGCGCATCCTGCGCCTTGCTGGTCACCAGGCCACCGGACTGCACGACCAGCGCCTCGGCGTAGCCGCCAAGGCGGGCCGGCGTCGGCCCAAGCAGGCGGATCGCCCGGTCATAGGCATCGACCGCGTCCTCGACGCGGCCGTTGCGCATGTAGATCGGAGCCAGCAGATCCCAGCCCGCGCCGTCGTTCGGGTTTACTGCCAGGTGGTTCTCGGCCTTGGCGATCAGGATGTTGATGTCGCCGTTGGGATCGGCAAGCCGTGCGGCAAGCGGCTGCGCCGGCAAGCCCGGGCTGCCGGTCAGCAAGTAAAGACAGAGCCCGACGGCGGGAAGACAGAGCAGCACGAAGGCCTGGGCGAGACGGCCGGCGCCGCGGCGCGGCGCGGCGGATGTGGCTGCCTCACCGTCGCTCTCGCCGGCAGCCAGCAGTCGGCGCGCCACTTCGGCGCGCGCAAGCTCGGCGTCGTCGCCACCGATCAGGCCGCTGTCCTGGTCGCGCTTGAGCTCTTCGAGCTGGTCGCGATAGACCTCGATATCATGGCTGTGGGGAGACGACGGGGCTTCCCCTGCCCGCAGCAGCGGGAGGATGAGCACGGCAGCGACAGCCGCCGTCAGGGTGGCGACAAGGATCCAGAACAACATGGAAGCTCAATACTATGGGCCCCATGCCATTCCAACTCGAAAACCCCTCATGACGGAGATTTGAGGCGTTTCGCCGCAACGGCGGATCGGGCCGTTCGAGCGTCCGCCCTGGGGCCAGGCCTCAGGTCAGCGGGGTCCAGCTGCCGTCCGGGTTGCGACAGGCAGCGCCCCGCGCCGTCTTCGGCTGGCCCTTGACGGTGACCGTGTGGCTGTACTGGCGGCAATTCTGCGACCCGACCTGATAGGGGGCCGCGGCAACGACCGAGCCGTTGACGCCGCGCCCGTCCCAGGTCACCGGCTGGCCGCCGGGTGCGGCTTCAAGCGCACGGTACTCCGCTTCGAGCGCCCGCTGGCGGTCGGACGTCCCGATGTCCAGATCGGTAAGGCGGGCGATCACGCCCCCCTGGAGCGCCGCGATGTAATTGGTCGAGGAGGCACCACGCGTCGCCGTCGAGCCGAGGCTGGCGGCCGCGCCCTTGCTGCCCGTCGTGCCGCATCCGGCAAGCGCTACGGCCGAAGCGATCACAACGATCCTGCCGCTGACGACAATAGCCCGTGTCATTTCTGCCTGGTTCCTCATGATCCGCGACACTCAATCATCCTATCCGAAGCCGCATTCTTCAGCTCGTTCCATTCGAGCTCGATGACGACTAGTCCTTGATTTTCTTTTGGCATTCCCCGCTTGCCGAGGCAACGGCGAGCCCTGCAGGTGTGACATTTTCAAGCACGGGTGTGACCCCTAAATCACGATGGATTTGCAGCGGGCGACGCCAGAACGACGCATTTCCTCGTCACCTCTAAACGGCCGCCGGCAAAACCAGTTCCGCGCGCAAGCCTCCCTCGTCACGCCGCGACAGGGTAATGCTACCTTGATACTCCCGGACGATCTCGCTGACGATCGAGAGGCCGAGCCCTGTACCGGGCTTGCTTTCGTCGAGCCGCTTGCCGCGCTTCATCGCCACGGCGATCTGATCCGGGTTGAGCCCCGGGCCGTCGTCGTCGACGTCGAGAACGATCCATTGGCGACCGGGCTCCTTGGCATGAACCTCGCTCGGCGCGGGCCTGACGTTCAACCACACTTCGCCACGGGCGTGGCGCGCGGCATTTTCGAGCAGGTTTCCGACGGTCTCCTCGACGTCCTGCAATTCCATGGCGAGCACCAGTCCCGGCGGGTTGATCGACAGGTGGACCTGCTTTTCCGGATTGAGCTTGCGCATGACGCGCACGAGGCGTTCGAGCGCCGGCTGCGCTTCCGTGCGTGCCAGCACGGACTCGCGCTGCGCCGCGATCCGGGCGCGGCTCAGATAGGACTGGACCTGCGTCTGCATCGCATCGACCTGGCTGCGCACCAGCTCGCCATGCGATGCCTCGAGCACCCGGGCCTCGTTGAGCAACACAGCGATCGGCGTCTTCAGCGAATGGGCGAGATTGCCGACCTGCATGCGGGCACGCTCGACGATACGGCGGTTGCTGTCGATCAGCGCGTTGACCTCGTTGGCGAGCGGCTGGATCTCGCGCGGAAAATCGCCGTCCAGCCGTTCGCTTTCGCCGGCGCGGATCTTTTCCATCGAGCGCCGGACCTCATCGAGCGGCCGCAAGCCGAAGAGGATGGTGAGCGCGTTTACCCCGAGCCCGCCCAGACCGAAGATGGAGAGCGCGATGGTCAGGTTGCGGGTGAAGCGGTTGATGTCGGCCTCGAGCACGTCACGGTTGCCTGCCACGCGAAAGCGCGCCGTATGGCCCTGGATGTCGAGAACGACCTCGGTCTCGGAGACCTCGACCTCGTTCCCGAAGGGATCCTTGGTGGTGTAGAAGCGGACATAGCCGGTATCGAACGGCACCTCGTCGACGCTGGCGATCGGCAGCTTGCCGTTGCCGAGCGAGGTCGAGATCAAAGGCGGCGTGTCGAACTCGCCGATCGGATCGACGACCCAGTACCAGCCGGTCTGCGGTTGGGAAAACCTGAGATCACCGAGCTGCGGACTGCCCGAGAGCACCGTCCTCTCGTTGACGGAGATCGAATTGACGACGTTGAAAAGCTGCGCCCGCAGCAAATCCTTGAAGCCGCGCTCGGAGCCCTGGCGATAGAGTTCGGAAATGACCACGCCGATCACGACCAGAGAGACGACCGCCCAGACGGTCGAAACTACCAGAACGCGGGCTGTGAGCGATCTAATTGCCATTGCCCGGCGCTTGCATTCGGTATCCGAGACCGCGCACCGTTTCGATCAGATCGTTGCCGATCTTCTTGCGCAGCCGGCCGATGAAGACTTCGATCGTATTGGAATCGCGATCGAAATCCTGATCGTACATATGCTCGACCAGTTCCGTGCGCGAAACGACCTGCCCCATGTGGTGCATCAGATAGGAGAGCAGCCGGAACTCGTGCGACGTCAGCTTCAATGCCACGCCATCGACCGTTGCCTTGGAACCCTTGGTGTCGAGGCGAACGGGGCCGCAGACAATCTCCGAGCTCGCATGGCCGGCGGCGCGCCGGATCAGGGCGCGAATGCGGGCAAGGACCTCTTCGACGTGGAAGGGCTTGGCGACGTAGTCGTCGGCACCGGCATCGATGCCGGCCACCTTGTCGCTCCAGCGGTCACGCGCCGTCAGGATCAGTACCGGCATGGTCTTGCCGTCGCCGCGCCATTTCTCAAGCACCGTGATGCCGTCCATCTCCGGCAGGCCGATGTCGAGGATCACGGCATCATAGGGCTCGGCATCGCCGAGATAGTGCCCCTCCTCGCCATCATAGGCCTGGTCAACGACGTAGCCGGCCTCCTTCAGCACCTCGGCGAGCTGCCGGTTCAGGTTGGCGTCGTCCTCGACAATCAGAATGCGCATCCGTCTTTACTTCCTCTTGCGGCCATCCTGCTGCATGCTTCGCCAAATCTGGCCGATTTAAGGATAAGAACACGCAGCCATTCAAAGTGCTACAGCGACCTTCGTACGCCTGATACGGCGCGCGGCGCTGCCGGGATAGCCTACATCGGCACCTTGACGGTCACCTTCTTCGGCCTGCCGCCATTGCCGGGAACGAGCACGGTGATCACGCACTGACCATCGGATGTCGGCTGCGCCGACAGCAACTCGCCACCGGTGTCGGCAACGACTTGCGCTGCAGCCGCGCTGCAATCGCCGGACACACGAACGACAATATCCGACGGCACGCTGATCGCCGGCGGGCTGAAGCCGGCGAGGCCTGCAGCAAGCGCGGCTATGATCACTGGTGAAGACATGAACGCACTTTCGACTTGGGAAGCATCATGGCAGAAGCAATAACCGAACGAGGCTGAATGGCAAATGAATGTCGGCCTTTCGGACCGGCAACCACTATCGGGAAACGCATCACCTCCCCCGAAATCCGACCTTAGATTGCGGCGATTCTTCCCTGGAGGAAACCCGCATGGGTCATTCCGTTGCCAAGCCATAGCCACTTCCTGCGACAGTTTTAGCGACGCGGTCACGCGAGGAGCATGACCTGAACCCCAGAAGCGCCAGACGGTGCAGGCGAACGATCAGCTTTCGTTAAGCATGTTTCACTAGGATCCCATGAGCCGGATGCACTGATCTCCGGAGAGCACGCTGCCGATCGACTGCGGCGATGCCGCGAGCCTGTTTCCCGATTCTTTTGAATCATTTGACGGCTGTCGTTCGCAGCAGAAATCAAAGACCTCAGAAACTGATTCAGGCCGATCGCCCTTCCCGAACAAGGCTCGCCCGGCGCGCCCCTTCGAACCCGCAGACGCAATCCGTCAGCACGGCATCGATTACGCCCGCACACCGACTTCTTCTTAAGTGAGCGCTGCGAAACGAGCGGCCCCGTCGCCACAATCTATGCGAGCAAATTACTTCAAAATTACCTACAACTTAAACCTGTTGACGGCAGAGGCCGAGGCGTGCTGTGTATAAACGAAATATTAATCGATTTAAAGATTTTTCAATCGTTTAAATGATTTAAGCCACTGATTTACAAAGCCTTTGTGATGTGAAATTGTCCGCGACAATCATACATCACGAAACCGTCACAGAACCCGGGAGGATCGCATGCAGACGCTCGCAAACAACCAGCCCGCATCTCAGCAGTCCAAAGTACCGCAATCGTTGCTCGACCGTTTCGAGAGCGAATGGCGTGAGATGCGCGCCGCGAGCCAGGCGACGCCGAAGCCGGTCGCACCGGCAGAATGAGGCCCTTCTGAGTGGCGCGCCCGCGCGTCACCGGCCCTGCCTTTCCACGCTTGCCGCTTCATAGATCATCGCCGGGTATCGCTTGTTCCTGGCGTTTCCGACCTTCTTTTGCGAACCGACGGTGAAATCATCACCGTCGGTCGCGGCGTTTCTGGGTTCCACACCGCGTACGACGACCGCAGCCCTGTCAGGCGCTCGCCAGCGCCCTTTTCGAGCGGTGCATAAAGCGCGCCCCTAGCAATTTTTGTAGTGATTTTCAGCCTTTTTGCCATTCGGCAAAAGCATGTTACTCTTTCTGCATGCTGACGGAAGAGATCGAAAGACTCGCGCTGAGCCTGCCTGGAACGGAGGAAAATGCGCATTTCGGAACGCGAGATTTCCGCGTTGGGAAGCGTATTTTCATGAGCCTGCCGGAGGCCGGTCGCGCCGTTTTCAAGTTCACCCCGGATCAGCAGCGCATGCTTCTGGAAATGGAGCCCGGCGTCTGTGCCGCGGTGCCCGGAGGCTGGGGCGATCGCGGCTGGACCTCACTCTATTTCGTCCAGGCCGACGAGGATCTCGTGCGGCAGTCGATGGAGACCGCATGGCGCAACGTCGCCCCGAAGAGCCTCGTCAAGAAGAACGGCGGCAGCCATTAAAGGCTCGTTGCGGCAGAATGGCCTCGCAGGCTCCCGCACTGCCAAAACGATTCCGCCGCCTCGACTAACCCCTTGTCACTCCACGTTTTCCTGCCCCACTTCGAGTGGCCAGGTGACCAGATAGTCCTCATAGTCGTCGACGTCGATGCCATCCTCCGCAACGGTGCGGCCACGGACCGAAATGCCGGCGGCATGAACTGTCTCCGGATCGCCCGAAATCAGCGGATGCCACCAGTAGAGATCCCGCCCCTCGGCGACCAGCCGGTAACCGCAGGTCGGCGGCAGCCAGGTGATTTCGCGTACGGCCTTCGGGGTCAGCTGGATGCAATCAGGCACCGTCGCCTGGCGGTTGGGATAGTCCTTGCAGCGACAGCTCTCACCGTCGAGAAGCGTGCAGCGGATCGAGGTCCAGGCGATCTCGCCGGTGTCCCAATCCTCCAGCTTGTTGAGACAACAGAGGCCGCAGCCGTCGCAGAGGCTTTCCCACTCGGCATCGGTCATGTCTTCAAGGCTCTTCGCCTTCCAGAAAGGCATTTCGCCCATCGTCATCACACTTTCGTCAAATCGCTCGCGATACAGAAATTTCGCAGAAAATTGCCGGTTTTTTAAGGCCGGCGGCGCGATATGCAAGTAGATTGGAATTTGACGCCGTGCAAATATTACACGGCGCCGGCATGATGCCGTAGAGCCTTCAGGACGTTGAGACCGTGCGGGAACCGAGGAAAGACGATAATCGGCCGAAGAAACGGCACATCTTTCTGCGAATCGACTCCTTTATCGATTCCACGGTCTGGAATGCCGGCTTCAAACTGTCGCAATGGTGGGAAGACACCACCATCTTCTTCCGCCGTTTCCGCGTCACCGGTTGGAAGAAGGCCGTCTTCGAGGTGCTCGGCGAAGGCATGAATTGGGGCACCGTCGGCGCGGTGCTGATGTTGGCGCTGGCGCTTCCCGCCTTTGAGGAAACCAAGGGCAACTGGCGCGCCCAGAGCGATTTCGCCGTCACCTTCCTCGATCGCTACGGCAATGAAATCGGCCATCGCGGCATCATCCACGAAGATTCCGTGCCGATCGACGAACTGCCGGACCACCTGATCAAGGCGGTGCTGGCGACCGAAGACCGGCGCTTCTTCGACCACTGGGGCATCGACTTTCTCGGCCTTGCCCGCGCGATGACGGAAAACGCTCGCGCCGGCGGCGTCGTGCAGGGCGGCTCCACCCTGACGCAGCAGCTCGCCAAGAACCTCTTCCTGTCGAACGAGCGCACGATCGAGCGCAAGATCAAGGAAGCCTTCCTTGCCGTCTGGCTCGAATGCAATCTGTCGAAGAAGGAAATTCTCCGGCTCTATCTCGACCGTGCCTATATGGGCGGCGGCACTTTCGGCGCGGCAGCAGCCGCGCAATTCTACTTCGGCAAGTCGATCACCGATGTGAGCCTCGCGGAATCGGCCATGCTCGCGGGCCTCTTCAAGGCCCCTGCCCGCTACGCGCCGCACGTCAACCTGCCGGCCGCGCGCGGCCGCGCCAACGAGGTGCTGACCAATCTGGTTCAGGGCGGGTTGATGACCGAGGGCCAGGTGATCGCCGCTCGCCTCAATCCGGCGACCGTGATCGACCGCGCCCAGGTAAAGGCGCCCGACTTCTTCCTCGACTGGGCCTTCGACGAGGTCCAGCGCATTGCCCGCCCCTTCGCGCAGCATTCGCTGATCGTGCGTACCACGATCGACATGGGCCTGCAGAACGCCGCCGAGGACTCGGTGGAATCGAGCCTGCGCCAATATGGCGAAAGCTTCCGCGTCAAGCAGGGCGCGCTGGTGATGATCGAGAATGGCGGCGCCCTGCGCGCCATGGTCGGCGGCCGGGATTATGGCGAGAGCCAGTTCAACCGCGCGACGCGCGCGCTGCGGCAGCCGGGCTCCTCCTTTAAGGTCTATACCTACGCGGCGGCGATGGAGAAAGGCATGACGCCGGAAACGGTCGTCGTCGACGCCCCGATCACCTGGCGCGGATGGTCGCCGCAGAACTATGGCCGCAGCTATGCCGGCCGCGTCACCATCCTGACGGCCATCGCCAAGTCGATCAACACCATCCCCGTGCGCCTCGCCAAGGACAAGCTCGGAACGGACCTGATCGCCCAGACAGCCAAGGACATGGGCATCGAGACGCCGATCCGCACGGACAAGACCATGCCGCTCGGCACTTCGGAGGTGACCGTGCTCGACCAGGCAACGGCTTACGCCGTCTTCCCTGCCGGCGGCGTGCAGTCACGCCGCCACGGGATCAGCCAGGTCCTCAACTATGACGGCGATATCCTCTACGACTTCGGGCGCGACGAACCGCCGGCCCGGCGTATTCTCTCCGAAACCGCCAATGCGTCGATGAACTCGATGCTGACGCAGATCCCGATCATCGGCACGGCGCGCAAGGCCGCGCTCGACAACGGCATCGCCGTCGGCGGCAAGACCGGCACGACGCAGGCCTATCGCGACGCCTGGTTTGTCGGCTTCACCGGCGACTATACGACCGCCGTCTGGTTCGGCAACGACGACTACACCTCGACCAACAACATGACCGGCGGCTCGCTGCCGGCGATGACCTTCAAGCGGCTGATGGACTATGCCGAACAGGGCATCGAGCACCGGCCGATCCCGGGGATCACCGCGCCGACGGCGCCGGCAAGACAGCCACCTCAGGTCGCGACAGCGAAGCCCGACGAGAACGCATTGCCGCCGCTCGTGCGGCCGCGCTCGCTTTCGACCGACGTCACCCGACTGCTGCGCAGCATCGGCGAGACCTTCGAAAAGGCGCCGGCGCTGAAGGCTCCCGAGAAGGTCGGCGGCAGGCTCGCGGCTCTCGGCGCGGCTGAAGAACCGCGTTCCGGACAGGCGAATGTCGATGCCGCCAGCAACTGACGTTTCCGGCGTGTTCGCTCTCCTGGCGTATCGCGGTCGCGCTGTCCTGTTCAAGGCCGGCGGCGCAGTCGCCGTTGCACCGGACGCGGATTTCGGCGACATAGTGGATCAACCCGACGGCACCGCGCCGCAGGACCATATCCGGTAGAGTCGCCCTTGTTCCGAATCCCCTTCCTCGTCGCCCTCACCCTTGCCATCGCCTTCGGCGGCGGCATCGCCTCGGCAGTGTGGGCGCTGAAAGCGACCGTCGGCTTCGGCTCGATCGCAATCGGCCCCTGGGTCGCCTTTCCCGAAGCGCAGACGGCCAATGCCGACCCCTATGCCAAGGCACACCGGGCGCGGGCCGGAGAGTTGCTCTATGGCGGCGCGGAGGGGCTGATGTTCAGCGCCCAGGCCGACAGCAAGGGCGAAAAGCTCCAGGCGGCCTGCTCCTATGATGTCGCGGGGCTGACGCCGCAGGCGCGCTTCTGGACGCTCTATGCCGCCAATGCCGAGGGCCTGCCGCTGCGGCCCGGCTCCGACCTGCCCTCCGCGCTCAATTCCTGGACGGTCCTGCGCGGCGAAAACAGCAACTTCACGATCCATGTGTCGCCGAACGCGCAGCCCGACAACTGGCTGGCTGTGCGCCACTCGGGCACGTTCCGGCTGGTGCTGACGCTGCTCGATACGCCGACGGCGGGCTCCTCCGGCCTGATCGACCTCGCCATGCCAGTTATCACCAAGACGGGTTGCGGCGATGCGTAGCGTTCTCTTCGCCACGGTTCTCGGGCTCGTCGGCGCCGCCCTGCTGCACATCATCATCGTGCTGGCGCTGCCGCAGTTTACCGGCCGTGATGCCTATACCCGAGTCCTCGGGCTCCTGGAGATGGACAGCTTCTTTGCGCTGACAAGCACGCCGGGTTCCACCGGCCTTGCCAACGAGGATCCCTATCTCAGGACCGCGGTCTGCAGCTTCTCGATCGCAGATGGGCCGGCGCGCTTTCTTGCCAGCGGCAGCGTGCCGTTCTGGTCGCTCGCCGTTTTCGACGGCAATTCGAACGAGGTCTTCAGCATGAACGACCACACGGCGGTCAACGGCAAGCTCGATCTCGTCGTCGCAACGCCGATCCAGCTGGTCGAGCTGCGCAAGTCTCCGCCGCAGGCGCTGGCGCAATCGATCATGATCGAGATGAAGGAACAGGATGGTTTTGCCGTGCTGAGAGCGATGGCGCCGGTCGACAGCTTCGAGGAGCAGGTCCGGAACTTCCTTGCGGAGTCAAGCTGCGAGCCGTTCCGTCGCTAGGTCAGCCCCGCGGTCTTCGAACAGCCGTTTGAGCGAGAGGAAGGCAGCGTAAGCATCGCGCGGCGATCATCGGATGCCGCGTCGAACGCGGCAGTGCATAAGGGTGGAAAGCCCGAAGTGCCGGGCAAGGACTTAGACTCGAGACGACCGTTCCGGTCGCCTTTTCCGCAAAAGCGCAGCTTCACTGCTTCTTGATGCGGCGTCCGTCCGGCGCGGTCGGCTGCGGGTCGCGATCGAGGCGTTCGTAGCGGATGCCGGTGAACAGCAGCACTTTCGCTCCACCCGATATGGCCGGAGGCCGGTGTGGTGGTATACGGACCTTGCGGTCCTGGATTCTGATCACGTCTGCCATGCTCGTCTCCACAAAGTCTTGAGACGGATGAACTACCGTACAGATTTCACCCTGCCCGTTCTCGGGCCAGCGCATTTTCCCAGATCTTCCTGGACAGGCGCGCCTTTCTCGTTTGCTCCTTCTTCCGGTCGCCCGGATGTTGCTGTTCTGGTTCACGACGCGGCCCGATCATAACGGGTCCACTCCGATTGAGCCATAGGTTGGTTAACAGATTGCTAATACACGCCCTGCAACCCCAACCTGCGTTCAGTATGTCTCCCGGCCAGTCCCGGCGATGTATCCGAGGTAACAGGGGCAATTCCGGCGAAGCTTCGCCTCCCCGCTAGCGCCGGGACATCAGACCGAACAGGAAGGATACCCCCGCGACGGCGACCAGGGTCGAGAGCGGTTCTTCGCGGACACGCTCGCGCACGCGCTCAGCCAGGAGATCCGCCTCTCCCTGCACGACCGCCTTCGTGCTCGTTCCGATCGCCGTGACCGCCTCCGTCAGCCGCGCGATTTCCGCGCGCAACTCGGCGATCTGTGCGTCGACCTCGGCGCGGGCACCTGCTTCCGCGTCACTCACGGCAACTTTTTCCACCGCCTGCAGTTTCTTTTCGACCATTACAACGCTCCCTTGTCTGCGCCGGCTCAACGCGCCGGCTGGCGTTTGGTTCCGCCAAGGACCGCTGAAAGCGGTCTGCGAAACGCAAAACGGGCGACCAGGGCCGCCCGTTCTTTCCGTCAGACAGGGCCGCGTCGAAACACGGTGCCCGGATCAGTTCTCGCAGTAGGGATCGTCGACCTGGCAACGAACCATCGGAGCCGGACGGGCACGCTCATAGACGGTGCCGTCGTCCTGTCGAACGCGCACGCCGTCGCTGCGACGCTCCCAATCACGCCGGTCCTCGCGCTCCGTGCGTTGACGGCGCCATTCGTCGTCGCGCCACTTTTCTTCTTCGCGCTGGCGGCGTTCCCAGTCGCGCTGATCGCTACGCCGCTCGCGTTCCCAGTCGCGGCGCTCACGTTCGCGCTGCCGCTCCCAATCCCGGCGATCCCGCCGGTCATCGACCCAATCCGGTCCGTGGCGCCAGCGATCGCGTTCGCGATAGAAATCACGGCCGCGGTAGTTGCGGTCCCAATAGTTGTCGAACTGGAAGACAACGGTCGGAATTCCGAGCGGGCGATAGTAACGCGGCTCGACATAGACCCGATTGCGGCGATAGTCGGCCTGGACATAACGTCCGGCAACCCAGCCACGCCCGCCATAGAACGACACGTCGCACCACGGCAGGTCCGCAAGGCAGCCGTGGATTTCAACTGATTCGCCCACCGGGATCATCGACACCGCCGGATAGCGCGTGCTCGGACCGGAGCGCATGTTGACGTTCGCGGTGGCAAAGCCTTCGGCAGCCTGGGCAATCGCCGGGGCCAAAAGGAGCGCGCAGACCGCCGCCGCGCGCACGATAAATTTCTTCACAGTTCCATATCTCCCGTGGAGAGGCCCCTCTTCACTCGGCCCCAAACGTCGGCGGGCGTCCGGGCCCTTCACCGTCGCCGCGATAACTCATGACCGCATGTGGATTTTTTATGGCTAATGCTGCGGATGTCCCCGAGATTTGCCGCGCCCGGCGGGGCGCTCTGCCGGCACACCGCGCCCTCGGTGTGCCGCAAGCCTGAATAAAGCTCCAACATCCATAGTTAACAGTGCGCTAACGCTTTTCTTCTAATTTTTGCGACGTGTGCCGTTCCGGATCGCCGGCAATGGCGATCATGTTTTGCGTGCAGGGAATTATCGTGACGGATCGCTTTCGTGAGTTGGAAAGGCCACAGACCGGCCGCTTGAAGGACGTCGTCCTGATGGCGACCGTCACTGGTTTCGAAAGCCTGCGTTTTCCCCGCAAATCCGACATGAAGCAGTTTGCGGAGCTGTTCGAACCGCTGTTCCTCGGTTCCAGCAACGAAGCCCGCCGGCAGGCGGCGGCCGCCCTTTCGCAATGCCAGCAGGTTCCGGAAACCGTCGCAGCGCTGATCGGCGGCATGCCGATCGCGATCGCCGCGATCTTTCTCACCCGCTCGAAGGCGATCGCCGACCGGACGCTGATCACGATCATCCGCGAACGCGGGCCGGAACACGCCGCAGCCATCGCGCGCCGCCCGAACCTCTCCCCTCTCGTCGTCGACGCGCTCGTCGAGCATCACAACCCGCCAGGGCTGGCCGCCCGCAGCAGTGCTGTGAAACCGGCAGCAGCAGAACAGGCAAACCCGGAGACTGAAGCCGCCTCGCTGCGCACGGCGCGCGAAGAAGCGCTTCGCCGCGAGATCAAGGCGCTCGCCGGCGCCCGTCCGCACAATATTCCACAGACGCCATCGTCCACGACGATGACCGACGTCCATGCCGCGCTGCTTGTGCGTTTTGCCCGCAGCGGCGAGATCATCCTGTTCTCGCGTGTCCTTGGCCAAGCGCTCGGCACCAGGGATGCGCAGGTCGAGCGCATCCTGCTCGACATTTCCGGGCAGCTGCTGGCAACCAGCCTGGTCGCGCTCGATGTCGAGGCGGCCGATGCCGGTTTCGTGCTTCAGGCCCTCTATCCGCATCTTCGCGAACCCTTCGGCGAAACGAGCCATGCCGCAGCCTTGATCGGCGCGATGAACCACGCAGCCTGCCGCGAGCAGCTCGATGCATGGCTTGAGGCGGAGGCCGAGGAAGCAGCGCCTGCGGCAAGACACGAAGCCTATTTTGCCGACAATACTGCCAACGACGCGCGCCACGTCGGCGCGCGCAAGATGGCAACGGCATCCGTGAACGCACAGCCGCAGCGACTTTTCGGTCGTCGCCGCGGCTGACACATGCGCCCGTCTATGCGGGCATGTCACGCACGTTCAGCCTGATGCAGCCAAGGCCCTGCCCTAGAAAAGTTGCTTCATCGCCTCGATGATCCAGCTCCATTCGCGAGCAGTCGGGGCCTGAGGCGCCTGCCCCTGCAGAACGGCCATCAACTCCTGGTATCGCGCCGAGCGGGCGTGGTGCTTGCGGTACTGCTCGAGCTGCCAATCCAGGAAAGCCTGGTCCGGAGCACGCTTCATCGCCATTGCCGACTGGGCCAGCCAGTCGGCGGCAATCTCTCTGCCGACAGCGGATTGTGGACCATGTCCACTTTCGATAGCCGCCCTCACCCGCGCGAAGGTGGCTTCGGCGGCTTGAGCGTAGGCTGCCGGATCGAACTCCTCGGTCCACAGGTCGGACATGTGGGCGCGCATCTCGGCGGCATAGGCCTTGTCGGACAACATATCCATCAGCTCCGCCCATGCGTCGATCTGTTCGGCCGTCGGGTCTTCCGGCAGGTCCGGCGTACCGGCATCCATCATCTTCTTCTTCCACGCCGCATCCATCGGCGCGCCGCCGGCGACATCATCATAGAAGCGCTCGAGCGCGGCACGAAATTCCGTCTTTGAAAGCTTGGTCACGGTCCATAGTCTCCTGAGATCCGCTGGGGAGGGTTCATGGAGTTTCAAAGCCATTCGCAAGGCTGTGGCGATCCGGCGCTTTGACCGGATTTCCGTTTCGAGCGTTCGAAGCCGCAAGGCCAGAACGTCGGCAAACGAGGTTCGGTTGGCCAGGATCTTGCGGATTTCCGTGAGGCTCACGCCGGCTTCACGCAGGGCGAGAACGAGATCCAGGCGTGCCAGGTCGGCCCCGGAATACATGCGGTAGCCGCTTTCCGTCCGCGTGGAGGGAGGCAGCAGCCCCTTGTCCGAGTAAAACCGAAGCCGCCTGACCGGTATGCCGCTCAGCTTCGAAAGTTCGCCTATCGAAAAGATTTGATCGTCCATAACCGCGTCCTACGGCCTCCACCAAGTGGAGAGTCAAGCAGGTCGGCGCGATCCGCAAGACGGCTCAGGGTCGGCTTGCGCCATCCTGCGAAACGACTTCGAACAGATCGCCACGATCGTCCAGTTCGATCTCCACGACCCAGCAGTCCGGATCGAAGCGGATCTCACTTGCAAGCGCCGCATCGACCTCATCGGCATCGCTGTCATGCAGCCGCACCTCGAACTTGCGGCCGAGATCGATCTCGTCTGCGAAGAAATTCTGCGGCGCCGGGGCAAAGAGCGTCTCGGTGCCCAAACGCGTCCGCTGGCGGATGAAGATCGCGCCGGCTTCCTCGGCTCCCTTGCGCAGCACCGCCGCATAGCCGCCGAGCGAAAACGCACGGCGCAGCAGGGATGAGACGAAGATATGGGACTTCAGGCGCATGACAGGCTGATACACGGGCGGGCCGACAGAGGCAAATCGGCGCTTGAGCCACGATATGTGACGACGCCCATCGGATGTCTCAGAGCGCGCCGATTTCCTTGAGCTTTTTCAGCACCTGGGCATTGGGTTCGCCTGTTTGCGGCAAGCGATAGTGTTTTTCGAAGTGGCGGATCGCCGCGCGTGTCTGCTCTCCGGCGACACCGTCGACCGCCACGTCCGCATAGGCGAGGTTGCTGAGGCCCTTCTGGATGTTCAGCACCAGTTCGCTCGACACAGGAATTTCCGCGCGCGGAACGAAGGTGCTTTCCTTTTCTGCCGAGCGGATGGCCGCAGCGACCGGATCGATCTCCACGCCCCCGCCCTTCGTTTCCGAAAGCGGCCGTCCCGCCGGAACCGCGGCGGCCTTTGCAGCCGGTGCGGCCCTCAAGGCCTGCAGCAGCTCGACGCTCGCCGCGCCGGTTCCCGTACGACCCGCCCGCTCCTCGAACCTCAGGATCGCCGTGGCCGTGCGCGGACCGCTCCGTCCGTCCGGCGCGCCGTCATAAAGGCCGATCCGGCCCAACTCCTTCTGGATCTCGGAGACAAGCTTCGACTGCGCCGGTTCCGGCACGCTTGCGACCCGTTCGGGCGAAGGCTTTTCCGACGACAGGTCCGCGGACGCGATCACGTCCTCGACGTTTTCAGCCTTTGCCTCACCCTCGCGCTCGATGACGAAGGTGGTCACCTTTCGCGGCTCGATCTCCTCGCCCTTGGCGATGGCAATCCGCTGCGCCGTTTCGGCGCTGACGAGCGGGACGCGGGTGCGCAACAGCGGCGACGGGTGCGTGCCGTGCTGATACCACATGGCATTGGCGGCAACGAAGGAGAACACGACGAGGAAGGCGGCCGAGCCGCCGGACACCAGCGGATGGCGCGCCATCAGACGGCCGGCAAGCCCAGCCCCCCGTCCAGCAAGGACCAGCCCGCGCACGGCGAGGCCGGGCGTCTGCCGCGCGGCCTTCTTCCGGTCAGGCTGTTTTCGCTTGCGCGGTGCCATATCCCCGTTCCTCGTTCAAACCTTTCCCCTCGAGCCGCCCCCCTTCGGCGACCGGGGCGACATCACAATCCTTCAGGCGCGGCGGAAATTCCACCGTCACCGGCGCGCGCGCTTCCTCACGCTCCGCACAGGCGATGCCGGAGCCATCACGCGGCAGCGTGACGACGATAACGGTGCCCTCGCCCTCGCGGCTGCGGATGGATAGCTCGCCGCCGTGCAGCGCCACCAGGCCCTTGACCAGCGAAAGGCCGAGGCCGGTGCCTTCGTAGCGGCGGGTATAGTCGTTCTGGATCTGGACAAAAGGTTGACCAAGCAGCGCCAGCTTGTCGGCTGCGATGCCGATGCCGGTATCGCTGACGGAGAGCTTCAGCATTGCGCCGTCCGTCTCCGCATCGATCGTGACGACGCCGCCCCGATCAGTGAACTTGACGGCGTTGCCGACCAGGTTGATGAGGATCTGCTGGAAGGCGCGCTGGTCTGCGTTGATTTCGCCGATGCCGCGGGTGATGCGGCTTGCGAGCTTGACGCCCTTTTCCGCAGCCTGATGCGACAGCATCGCCTCGCAGGCGGCAACCGCTTCGCCGACACCGAAGGGTTCGGGCATCAGCTCGTAGCGACCCGCTTCGATCTTGCTCATGTCGAGCATGGTGTTGACGACGGAAAGCAGGTGCTCGCCGGACTTGTGGATCAGGCCCACATATTCGCGCTGGCGGTCGTTTTCGAGCTTGCCGAAGTATTCGCCGGCAAGCACGTCCGAGAAGCCGAGGATGGCATTGAGCGGCGTGCGCAGTTCGTGGCTGACGGCGGCAAGGAACCGCGTCTTGGCATCGTTCGCCGATACGGCCTCGGCCGTCCTGGCTGCGGCTTCGGCCCGCAGGCCCGTTTCTTGCGAGACATCGCGCGACTGGGCGAGGATCGCGACCAGGCGGCCGTCCTCATCGCGCAGCGGCGCCAGTTCGCAGGACATGTAGACGAACTGCTCGCCTTCGATCGGCAGTGTGCGGCGCTCGATGCGGATGTCGACCGTCGCCCGGTCGCCGCCCTGGCGAAGAATGTCGATCGCGCTCAGGAAGGTGATGCGATCGGAGACATGGATCTGCTCGATGAAGCCGCGGCCTGCGGGATCGCGCATCAAGGTCAGATGTTCGGCCGCGTCACGACCGTGGACGGAAAGCACATTGCCGCGCAGGTCATGCACGGTCACCAGGCCTGCAAAGAGGTCGTAGGCGGCCGACAGATCCGGAACCACGGGATCCGTTACCGCGGCCACCTCTTCCGGCGCCCGGCCACGTACAATCGCGCCTGCCGCCGCAAGCAGCGAGGCCGAGGCCCAAAGGGCCGTGCCGAGCGGAAGAGCGGCGGACACGGGCATGGCGAGCGACAAGGCAAGCGGCACCACCGGCAGCGCCGTCAAGGAAACTGCCGCAAGCGTACGCAGCCGCTTCGCATGGCGGTGGTCGGCCGGCGACAATGCTTCACGACGGGGAAGCCACAGGGCCGCGACTTCGTCCACACGGGACGCCCATCTGCCAGCCATGTTACGCAATACGCTCACGCTTTACCCTGCTACATTTGTTGTTCTTGCGAAGCCGACGCTATCGTTTTCGCGACCTTTCGGACCGGGACTCAAAGCCGCCTCGTGACATGTCGGAATCTCGCATCCCCGGCTTAATGAAAGAATAAACGCGGCCGCCCCGGAACGGCGCGAAACGGTCGAAAAATCCCGTTTTGAGGCAAATCGGGCGACCTTCATTTCTTGTGGTTAATGGGGCGTAAGCAACGGATTTCTGTGCATTTTCTGCACCGTGTTAACGATTGTGGCGCGGCTTTTGGCGCGCGATTCCCGCTGCGTTCGGGGTTGCCGCGCCCGGCTCTGCCACGAACCTTAACGGCAAACGCTAAAATGCGACACAAATGCGCTGCAAATCGCCGGGCACCGGCATTTCATTAAAATTTGAAGCAAATGCCGCTCGTTTTGGAAAAGGCGTCTTGTGATTCCCGCCCTAATGTCGATCTCAACAAGGGGCCGGGCACCAAGAGAACGCCGGCAGGCTCCAAGGATTAGAAGGTGGCGTGAACGGGTATCAGGGGATACCACGGCGCTGCGGGATGCCGAAGGTGCAAAAGCCGGCTACAAGACTGGCGGGCCGCGGCAGCCGAACGAAGGATGGGCAGAACATGTGGTTTCTCATCAAGGCGACATTCTGGTTTTCGCTGGTGCTGGTGTTGCTGCCGTTCCTCGACCCTTCGAGCGCGCAGAAACTCGAACACGCCCCGAAAGTAGAACTCGGCGACACCTTCTCCGCCGCCAATGAGGCGTTCCAGTACATCAGCGCCATCTGCATCCAGAAGCCGGACGTCTGCGAGAAGGGTGCCGAAACCTTCGTCGCCCTTGGCCACCGGGCCCGCGAAGGCGCCCGCATCGCCTACGAATTCCTCGACACACAGTTTGCCGAAACCGATGCCACGACGCCGGATGCCAAGGTGACGACCGGTACGGTCACGCCGGCGGCGGATGTGGCGGCTCCGGCGAACGAGGTCAGCACCATCGACGCCGAACCCGTCTTCAAGCGCACGCCGGTTCCGGAAAAGCGCCTCGACCCCAAGGCCGCCGTGATCCAGTAGCCGCGTCCGCTCCCGCATATTCCTGACTTACTCACTGCCTGACTTGCCGTCCCGTTACGGCCGCCGCGAGGATCCCATCCCCTCGCGGCGTTTTCTTTTTTGCCCGCAACCGCTGATTTTCAGGCGCCACAGCCACACGCAAGCCCCGGCTGCTTAGGTCCGCCGCGCGGACAGGCGGAGGCGGACGATGCAGATTTATGGGCTTTTCTCGAACGCTGGCGTGGCGCGGCCGGCGGCATCCGGTGCTACCCTCGGCGGCGGCGTGGGAAGCGACAGCAAGCGCCCGGCCTCGACCGCCCTGCTTCTTGGCGCTGGTGACGAAAGTGCTGCGAACCGGGCTGCCGCTGCCAAGAAAAAGCTCGACGAAATCAAGGAGCAGCTCCGCATGCTCCGGTTCTTCGCATCGGATCCGGAAACACTTGCAAGGCTTGCCAAGCAGCTTGCACAACAGCTCGGCACCGCCGCCCAGCAACTGGCGGGCGCCGGTGGTGACGGCGGCGCCGCAAGCGGCGTTGCATCCGCGTCGGCCGCTGCCGCCACGGTGCTTGCCGATGCGGGCAGCGCGCAAGCGGATGCGGGCGCGCAAACGGATGCCCCCGCCGCTGACGGAGAGCCTGAGCCACCTTCGGGACCGACAAGCTTTGCCGAGCGCGCCTATCGCGAGTTCGGCGGCGACGACGACGGGTCCGATGCGGCGGCGAAAGTGGCGGCCGAGCTCAAATCCGTCGCCGAACAACTGAAGCAACTCCTGCGCAAGGCGGAGCAGGAATTGCGTACCAAGGGATCCGGGCACGATGCCGATCAGGCGCGGGCCGCCGGCCAGGCGCTATCGGCCGTCACCGGCAACATCGAGGGGGCCGGTGGAAGCGCATTCGCCTCTCTGAGCGTGCCGACAAGCATTTCGGTCTGACCACCGGATGGGGGCTGCCGCCTCTCCCGCGCATTTGCCGGTTCTCAACGGCCCTGCCATCGCCTATATGAGGGCTGAAAGCCCAAACGCCTGAAGGCAAAGGGTAGGAACAGGGAGGAATTTGTTCGCCGCAAGAACGGGCGGGCTTATAATCTTCCGACGATTGGACCGGACCATGACGACGCTTGACCAGATCATCGATGATTTCGCCTTCCTCGAAGAGTGGGAGGATCGCTATCGCTATGTGATCGAGCTCGGCAAGGCGCTGCCGGAGATGCCCGAAGCCAAGCGTACCCAGGAAAACAAGGTTCAGGGCTGCGCCAGCCAGGTCTGGCTCGTCACCAATGCGAGCGGCAATCCCGAGGACCCGGTCCTTAACTTCGAAGGCGAGTCCGACGCCCATATCGTGCGCGGGCTGGTCGCCATCGTGCTGGCCATCTACTCCGGCAAGCACGCTTCCGATATCGCCCGGATCGATGCGATCGACACCTTCGGCAAGATCGGCCTGATCGAGCATCTGTCGACCCAGCGCGCCAACGGCCTGCGCTCGATGATCCGCCGCATCAAGAACGAGGCGGAGCTGCGCCTCGCGGCCTGACACGCAGGCACTGCAGAGCATCGCGCAGTCAAGACGCCCCCTAGGAGCAGTCGTCGACGGCGCCTGCTCGAGCCAAACCCCGGCATCGGTGTGGGATAAAGACAGAGTGCAAACAAACGCGTTTGCCCATGTCTGCGTCCTGCGCGCCGACTAAACCTCTTCCGCCGCTGGATGGTCGACCATGCCCGATATCACGGCGTCCTTCCAGCGGCTGGTCAGAAAATCAATCAACGCGCGCGCCGCCGGTCCCATGGGCCGGGATGGACAAACGCAATAGACGCCCGTCTCCTTTCCCGCCCAACGGGGGAGTATCTGAACCAACTTGCCGCTGCGGATCGATGCGGCCATCGTCACTTCCGAATGAAAAGCGATGCCTTGGCCGTCGATAGCGAGTTGATGGACCGCGTCTCCGTTGTCGGCGCGCATCCTGCCGCGCGGCCGAAAGGACCGTTCTCCGGTCGGGCCGAACAACCGCCAGACCTCACCGTCATGGTTCGCCGTCGACACGACGCATTCGTGCCGCTTGAGTTCGTCGATATCCGCGGGTTCACCATGGATTTCGAGATAGGCTGGCGAGGCCACAAGGATTCGGCGGTTGCTGAGAAGTTTGCGCGCGATCAAGCTCGAGTCCTGGAGGTTGCCAATACGGATTGCCACCGTAACCCCCTCGGCGACAAGGTCGACGTATCGGTCGGTCATCAGGAGGTCGAGCCGCAGTTGCGGGTAAGCGGCCAGGAACGCCGACAGATATGGCACGACGTGATTGCGGCCGAAGGAGACGGATACGCTGAGCTTGAGCGTACCGGTTGGCAGATCCTGTTCGTTGCGAGCCCTTAGCTGCGCGTGATGCAATTGTTCCAATGCCGCGGCGCAGTCGCTGAAGTAGCGCTGCCCAGCATCCGTCAGGGACATTGCTCGCGTCGTGCGATTGATCAACAAGACACCGATCTGTTGTTCCAGCGCCTTGATGAGCCGGCTGACGGAGGACGGCGTCATGTCGAGATCGAGCGCCGCCTTTGCGAAGCTCTGGTGCTTGACCACGGCGACGAAGGCCTGCACCAGATGCAGCGACGGCCCGTCCATTACTTCTCCTCCGGAATGAATTCCTGAAAGTTCTAGCTATTATCTTTATGTCTCGCAATTGCGACGACTGGCCTTCTTCGAATGGAGGTCACCTTGAACAACAACGACAACGCCGCAATATTCCACGCGCTTCATCGCCAATCCGAGCCGCTACGGTTGCCCAATGCCTGGGACGCCGGCAGCGCGCTCCTGATCGAGCGGCTCGGTGCCCGTGCCATAGCGACGACCAGCGCTGGCGTCTCATGGTCACTCGGCTACCGCGACGGCGACGCCCTTCCACTGGATCAGCACCTGGCAAGCGTTGCAGCAATCGGCCGCGTCATCCGTGTGCCGCTCAGCGTCGATATTGAAGCAGGCTACACCGACGATGCGGCGGAGATGGCCCGGACGACCGCCCGCTTCATCGAGGCGGGCGCGGTCGGGTTCAACGTCCAGGATGGCGCGGGCACGCCGGATCTACTCTGCCGCAAGATCGAGCAGGCCCGAGAGACGGCGGAGCGGCTTGGCATCAGGGTCTACGTCAACGCGCGCACCGACGTTTACGCGCGAGCGCTTGTGCCCGCCAGCGAGCGTGTGGAGGAGGTGCTTGCCCGCGCCCGGCAGTACCGGGACGCCGGAGCCGACGGACTGTTCGTGCTCGGGGTGACCGATCGGACCGAGATCCGTGAGATCGCAAGAGGCACCGAACTGCGGCTGAACGTCATTGCCTGGCCCGGCCTGCCTGCCGCCAGCGAACTATCCGCCCTCGGTGTATCTCGCATCAGTGTCGGATCATGGATACCCCAGACGTTGTGGATGCAGACGTCGACGTTGGTGGCGAACTTCCTCGCCGATGGACGGTCCGAGGCGCTTTTTGAGCACGCGACGCCATATTCGGAGATCAATGCATATTTTTGAGCCGCGTTCGATGTGCCCACGCATCTTGCTCAGACGCCGAAGGCGGCCACGATACTTCGACGTACTATCTTTTGTGCGCCGGTGGATCAGGTGGCTGAAACACAATGGCCGGGCGCATAGGCCCGGCCATTGTGACTGAATTTCCCCACCAACGGTCAAGCAACCACCGGGGCTGCCCGCACCTCAGCAGGAGCGTGGGCTCATTTGCCGCGACGCTTGCGGCGCTGGCCGAGGCCCATTTCCTTGGCGAGACGCGAGCGCGCTTCCGCATAGGCCGGAGCGACCATCGGGTAATCGGTCGGCAGGTCCCACTTCTCGCGGTATTCTTCCGGCGACAGATTGTGGTGGGTCATCAGGTGGCGCTTCAGCGACTTGAAGGTACCGCCGCATTCGAGGCAGGTGATCTGGTCGTCCTGAACGGACTTGCGGACCGAGACGGCCGGCTTCGGCTTTTCAACGGGGACAACGACCGGCGCGGGAGCCGCCGTGTTGTTCAGCGCCGAATGCACGTCTGCGATCAGCGTGGGAAGCTCGGCGACAGGAACCACGTGATTGCTGACGTAGGCGGCAACAATTTCCGCCGTCAGCTCAACCAGAAGTTCATGGCTCGCGCCAAGCGCTGTTTCAGTCATTTCTTTCTCCTATCGGACTTCAGCACAACCCGAAACGGCGTTTCGGGGGAGGAACGCTTGCAAGCGCCGTCAGGAAGCCTTGGCTGCCTTGGGATAGACCATCAACGCGGCAAGGAGAAACGCTTGCGGCGATATCAAGAGCTGGAATTTTGATTACGAAACCTGTTGCCGATTAACCGGTGACGACCGAACTCTCAAAGCAACAACCAACATTCACAACTCAAGCTGGAATTTCAGTTCAAAGTATTTTCCACGACGACACTTTACATTTACTCGATTAACATCGATGCGCGAAAAGTCCAAACATAAATTTGACGACACTTAGCAACTTTATCTCCAAATTGCTAAAATGGCCACACTCGATCGTAAAGTCCTGAAATACAGTTTCAGAACTGTCGTCTATCAGTCGCGACGCGGCTCTTCCTTTTGCGGAAGCTGATCTATGACTGACAGCTTAGCCAGCCTGTAACCTGCCTGATGTGCGGCTTTTGCCAAGAGATGAGCCGAGATCGGCGCAGTCAGAACGAAGAAAAAGAAGCCTGCGAGCGCGCGAATCAAAATGGCGGCGTCGAGAGAATGCACCCCCGCGGCCAAAAGCAACAGGCCCGATCCGATCGTACCGGCCTTGGAGGCGGCGTGCATGCGCGTGTAAAGATCTGGAAAGCGGATAATACCGATCGCCGCCAGCAGCGAAAATGTCGCACCGACGACCAGCAGGACGGCGACCAGCAAGGTGACGGAAATCTCGAGGACCGGGCTCATCGGCGCCCTCCCTTGCGTTTGCGCTGCGCGGATTTGCCCCTCGGCAGCGGCGCGCGCCTGGCCTCGACCACGCCCCTTTCGACAGCCGCCCTCTCCGGTGAAAGGCCGCGCGCCAGCACGAAGCGGGCAAAGGCGACCGTCGCCAGGAAGCCGACAAGGCCGAGCGCGATGGCGATGTCGATATAGAGGTTGAAGCCGGTGCGGATCGCAACGACGGCAATGAGGCCGATGGCGATCGCCACCAGCATGTCGAGACCAAGCACCCTGTCGGGCAATGTCGGGCCGCGAATGATGCGCCAGACAGTCATCAGAAGCGCTGCGGACAGCACGACCATCGCGAAGCCGGTGGCAAGGGCGAGGATTTGCGCCGAGAGGTTCATTCGAAGGCCTCCTTGATCCGGCGCTCGAATCCATTGGCGATGTCGCGCCTGAGGCCACCCGGATCGGCGCAATCGAGCGCATGGACATAGAGCGTCCGGCGGTCGTCGGAGACATCGACCGACAGGGTTCCGGGCGTCAGCGTAATGAGATTGGCAAGCAGCGCGATTTCGAAATCGCTCTTGACCGTCAGCGGATAGGCGAAGATGCCGGGCTTCAACACCATCTTCGGCTGAATGACCAGCAGGGCGACCTTGGTCGCCGAGATCGCCAGTTCCTTGAAGAACAGCGCCGTCAGCAGGAAAAGCTTGAGCGGGCGAACCGGGTAGGCCACCGGCTGAAGCTCGCGCCGGATCAAGAACAGCGACAACGCTCCGACGACGAAACCGAGGATCAGGTTGGCGGGCGAGAAGCTGGCGCTGATGGCGCCCCAGATCGCCGTGAAAACCAGGTTGATGGTCAGGAACTTGGTCACGGCGCTCCTCCCGGGAAGACCGAGTTCAGGTAGGCCGACGGTTCGGCAAGGCCTGCAGCGGCGTTCTGAACCACGGAAAGCAGCGGCTCGGGATAAAGACCGATCGCCAGTGCGAGCACGGTCAATGCGGCAACAGGCAGAAGCGCCGCCACCGAGACCGTCGCGGACGCAGGCCCTCCCTCCCCGGACGCCACATCGCGCCAGTAGGCGAGCAGGAAGAAGCGCCCGGTAACGATGGTCGTCAGGAAGCCGGTCAGGAGCAGAACCGCCGCCAGCCACCAGGCGCCGATATCGAGCGCCGCCTTGACCAGCATCACCTTCGGCCAGAAACCGGAGAACGGCGGCAGGCCCGACACGGCGAAGGCGAGCATGAGCGACAGCGCCGCAAAACCGGCGTGGCGGCGATAGAGACCCGCCAGCGACGAAAGCGAGAAGCTGTCGCCGAGTCTGGCTGCGACGCCCGAGGCGAGGTAAAGCGCGGTCATGACGAGCATCGAATGCAGCGCATAGAAGATCGCGCCGCCGATGCCGCCGGGACCGCCGACAGCAACGCCGGCAAGGATCGAGCCGATGCCGGAGACCACGAGATAACCGAGCATGCGGCGGAAATCCGATTGCGCCAGTGCGCCCAGGACACCGACGAGCATGGTCAGCGCACCGGCAAGAGCGATGACGAAGCTCAATTCCTCGCGCTCGACCGGCAGCAGCATGACGGTCACGCGGATGAGCGCATAGATCCCGACCTTGGTGAGCAGGCCGGCAAAGAGCGCCGACACGACCACGCGGGGCGTATGGTAGGACGCCGGCAGCCAGAAATTCACCGGAAATGCGGCGGCCTTCATGCCGAAGGCGAGCACGAAGAGCGCCGTCAGCGTCATCAGCGGTGCCGTGCCCGAGAGGCCCTCGGCCTTGCGGGCAATGTCTGCCATGTTGAGCGTACCGAAGCTCGCATAGAGATAGCCGGTCGTGATCAGGAACAGCGTGGTCGCGACGAGGTTGAGGAAGCCGTACTTCACCGCGCCGTCGATCTGCTCGCGCTCCGAGCCGAGCACGATCAGGCCGAAGGACGAGATCAGCAGCACCTCGAACCAGACATAGAGATTGAAGATGTCGCCGGTCAGGAACGCACCGGAAACGCCGGCCATCAACAGCATCAGGAACGGATAGAAGCCGTAGCGCCGACCGCTGTCGTTGATATCGGCGAGCGAGTAGGTGCCGCCGGCAAGCGCAACGACGGAAGCGGTGAGCGCAAACAGCGCGCCCGTGAGATCGACGGTGAAGGCGATGCCGAAGGGCGGCAGCCAGCGCCCCATGACCATCGTCACCGGTCCGCTTGCGAGCACGTGCCGCAGCAGGAGAATGTCGATGACAACAAGGCCGGCAAGGCCAAGCACGGCGATCGGCGGATGCCAGTCGATCTTGCGGCGCAGCATCACGAGCAGCGCCCCGATCGCGAGGCACCAGGCAACCGGCAGGATTACCAGCCAGTCGGCAGAGGCGACGGGCTCGAGCACGAGTGCTGCGGAAAGGTCTGCGGGGGGGGAGGTTGTAGCGGCCATGGGTCGGTCAGTATCCAAGCGGCGGGGCCGGCTCGTCCTTCGGCTCGGCAACGCGCATCTCGTCGGTATTGTCGGTTTGCAGCGCCTCGTAAGCGCGCCAGGCAAGAACCAGCAGGAACGCGAAGAAGGAGAAGGAAATGACGATCGCCGTCAGGATCAGCGCCTGCGGCAGGGCGTTGGCGGCCGGGCCGACGATCGCATCCTGGTCGCCGGCAATGACCGGCGGCACGCCGCGCGTCAGCCGGCCGCCGGCAAAGATCAACAGGTTGACGGCATTGCCGAGGATGGCAACGCCAAGCAGCACACGAATGATGTACTTCGACAGGAGCAGATAGACGGCAACGGTGAAGAAGATGCCGACAAGCAGCGCGAACCAGGCTTCCATCATTCGCCTCCCCGCTCTTCGAGCGAAAGGGCGATCGAGCTGATCGCGCCGACGACCACGAGATAGACACCGCAATCGAACAGCGTCACCGTCGACAGCGGGACCTCGAGGCCGAGAACCGAAGGATAGATCCAGAGACCGGTCATGAAGGGTACGCGGGCGGCGATCGAGATCAGGCCGGCGACCGTCGCCGCGAAGAGGCCGGCGCCGGCAATCGCCATCGGGTGGAAGTAGATCGCGCGGCGCACCATCTCGACGCCGCAGGCGATGCCGTAGATCGCCAGCGCCGACACCGCGATCAAGCCGCCGATGAAGCCTCCGCCCGGCTCATTGTGGCCGCGCAGCAGGACGAAGATCGAAAACAGCACCATCAGGCTCGTCAGGAACGGCGCGACGGCGCGGAAAATCACCGACTTCATGCGCGCTCCTCCGCATCCGGATCGTTATCGGCAACGCGCCGCAGCGAACCCGCCCTCAAGCGAACCAGGGACAGGATCGCAAGACCCGTGACCATTACCACTGCGATCTCGCCCAGCGTGTCCGTACCGCGGAAATCGACGATGATGACGTTCACCACATTGGCGCCGTGGGCGATCGACTTCGAGTAGAGATTGAAGAAGTCGGTGAGCGTCGCGTCGAAAGGCACGCCCGTTACCTTCAAAAGCATCAGGCCGAAGCCGAGCCCGCAGGCGAGCGCGATGGCGAAATCCGGGAGCTTCTGCGCGAGCGGGCGATGATCGGACGGTGAGAGCCGGAGCCGCGTCATGACCAGCGCAAGAACGACGACCGAAAGCGTCTCGATCATGAACTGCGTGAAGGCGAGATCCGGCGCGCCAAAGAGCAGGAAGATGACAGCGACGGCAAAGCCCTGGATGCCGAGCGAGACGATGGCCGTCAGCCGGTCCGCGGCAAGCACCACGGCGACAAGGCCGATGACGGCGATCGCCATGATCGCAAGTTCGTGCAGCGGCACGTCGGCCGCGAAGAACGGTGCGCGCGGGAATTCGCCATAGGCGATCGGCACGACCAAAAGCACGAAGGCAACCAGGATGAAGGTGGCCGTCATGTAGACTTCGAGGCGTCCGGATTGCAGCCGGCGCGTCAGCGCGACGGAGACGCGAACGAGCCCGCGGATGAACTGGTCGAAGCCACGATCGGGACCCCAGCCGATATCGGCGAGGATCGTCGCGACGAAGGCACGCACGCGGTCGAGCTTCAGATAAATGCCGATGCCGATGACTGCGGTCGCGATCGACATCATCAAGGGCAAGCCGACGTGAGGTACGACCGAAATCGTGACCGCACGGGGTTCGCCCGCAATCGCCGAAGCCATCGGCGTCGACACCAGCTCGTGCGTGAAGCCCGAAAGCAAGGCGGCCGAAAGCCCCTTGGCGGCGAGCAGCGCCGGTCCGAGCCAGAGCAGCAGCGGGGCCTCGTGCGCCGCCTTCGGCGTCTGGACCCTTGCACCGACGAACGGCTTCAGCGCGACGGCAAAGGCCACCGCGAACATCAGCGCATTGCCGAGGATCGCAATCGCGGCAAAGACCAGGGAGCGGCGGTCGAAACCCGAGAGCGCGTAGTAGATCTCCTCCTTGGCGATGAAGCCGAAGAAGGGGAACAGCCCGCCCATCGAGAACGCCGCCGCAAGTGCGATGACGAAGGTGAGCGGCATGGCGCTGCGCAAGCCCCCGAGCCTGGTTACGTCACGCGTCCCGGTCTCGTGGTCGATGATGCCTGCGACCATGAACAGGGCGCCCTTGAACAGCGAATGGGCGACAAGATAGAGCGCGGCCGCTTCGATCGCGTGGGGTACCCCAATCCCCGTCAGCATGACCAGCAGGCCGAGGGACGCCATCGTCGTATAGGCGAGCATCAGCTTGAGGTCGGTCTGGCGGCAGGCAAGTGCCGCGCCGATGACGAGTGTGGCGCCGCCGAAGAGCGGCAAGAGGATCTGCCATTCGGGTGTGCCGCCGAGCACCGGGTTCAGCCGCATCAGGAGATAGACGCCGGCCTTCACCATGGTCGCCGAATGCAGATAGGCCGAGACGGGCGTCGGGGCCTCCATCGCGTTCGGCAGCCAGAAGTGGAAGGGGAACTGCGCCGATTTGGTAAAGGCGCCGCCGAGAACGAGAATGAGTGCGGCCAGATAGAACGGGCTTTCGCGCATCTCCGGCCCGAAGGCCTCGAGCAGCGAGAGCTGGGTGACGCCGCTGACGTTCCAGATGATCAGGAGCCCGGCGAGCAGGAACAAGCCGCCGCCCCCGGTCACGACCAGCGCCTGAAGGGCTGCGCGCCTTGCGGCCTCACGCGCATGATCGAAGCCGATCAGCAGGAACGAGGTGATCGAGGTCAGCTCCCAGAAGACGAAGAGCATCAGGAAGCTGTCGGAGACGACGAGCCCGAGCATCGAGCCCATGAACATCAGGATGAACGAAAAGAAACGCCCCTGCTGCGGGTGCCCCTTCAGGTAGCCACCGGAATAGAGCACGATCAGCATGCCGATGCCGGCAATCAAGAGGACGAAGGTCAGAGACAGCCCGTCGATCAACCAGGAGAAGCTGACGTTGAACGACGGTATCCAGGCATAACCGCCCGTAACGACCTCGCCCTTGGCCACTTCAGGCCAGAAGCGGGCGAAGTGCAAGACGATCGCCAAGGGAAACAGGGCAAGGACCCAGGCCGCATTGTGCCCGAGAAGACGCGTGAGAAGCGGCGCGAGCAATGCCGCGACGAAAGGCAGTGCGAGAGCCAGAAATGTCAGGGCCGCAACATCCATCGTCCTGGCCTGCTCCTTTTATTTCATCGTGTAATCGATCGAACTCCCGACATAAAAGAAGGATGTTGGGGTCTCAAGCCTTATCCGGATAAAATCGGCGTTATGTGCCGTTACGTCGCTTCCGGGATCGGGCCCGGCAGTCCAGGCACGATCAGAATCATTCGTTTCATGCGGCGGAGGTCGTCGGCAATTAAAATGCTGTTAGCATAATATTCAGTTGCTGTCGCAGCAGGACCGAACGTCCTAGAATCGGGACAATAAGACGTGGTAGTTGTACGTAAAGGCTTCTTCAATTCAAAATAATACGAAGCCCGGATCGCCAAGCGGCGGAAACCAACGGCTGCTCTGAACCTCTGTCTTCGACGAAACCTTTGAACCGCAAGGCTCCGGTTCACCGACCGTCTTTCTGCCGCAAGCAGCATGAACTGAACAACCAACGATCACAGGCGAGGCCTGCTTGGAACGATCTCGCATAGTCGTCATCGCCAGTATCCTGGCTGCACTCGGCGCGATCCTGCCGATGCTGGCGGCCTATTATCTTTCGTGGTCGATCGCAGTGCGCGGCGAGCAGACACGGCTTTCTCGCCTTGCCGACTATGCCATCATGCGCGCAGACGCCGCGCTCGTGGAAGCGTCCAAGGCGCTGAAGGCCGCCGACCGGTTCGATATGCCGCCATGCATGGCGACACATATCGCGGCGCTGCGCTCCCTCGTCGTCAACACCACCGCCATCGAAGATATCGGCTACTTCGAGAACGGGCTGCTCAGATGCACCTCTTGGGGCTACCCGCCACGCCGCCTCACCCGCTCGCCGGCTGCCGATTTCTTCGCGAGCAACGGCGTCGAAGTCATCCCGCGGATGTATCCGACAATCAGTACCGGCACGCCCATGACGGCATTCCGGTATCGCTCCTACACCGTTCTGACCAACCCGGTCCGCTTCGTCGACGTGATTGCCGAGCCTGGCACCCGGATTGCCGTGGCCACCAAGAACGGCGTGCTGGTCAGCACCTTGAACGATCCGGATCCGTCGCTGACGGAACGGCTCGCCGATCTTCCGAAGACCGGCAGCAACGCCGACGACCTGTTCGCGACCGCCCGGGACGCAAACTGGATCGCCGTTGCAACCGCCCCCAGCATCGCCATTCTCAGCGACATGGATCGGGAGCGCCTGCTGCTTTTGCCAGGCGGCGCGCTGGTCGCGGCGCTGATGGTCGGGCTCGTCGTCTGGCTGTCCCGACGTCGCCTGTCGCCGCTCGGCGAGCTTTCGATCGCGGTGCAGCGGCGCGAGTTCATCGTGCATTACCAGCCGCTGATCGAGCTCACGACCGGCATCTGTGTCGGTGCGGAGGCCCTGGTGCGCTGGCGGCGGCCGGATGGGCAGATGGTCCGGCCGGATCTCTTCATCCCGCTTGCCGAGGAGAACGGGCTGATCGAGGAAATCACCGATCAGGTGCTCTATGCGACGATCGCCGAGCTGAAGAGCGTGCTCGTCGCCGACCGCTCGCTGCACATAGCGATCAACCTCGCCGCCGACGACCTCAAGTCCGGGCGCATCCTTCCGGTGATCGAGACGGCGCTTCAAAACACCGGCGTGCTTGCGGAGCAGGTCTGGCTGGAAGCGACCGAACGCGGCTTCATGGACGTGAAATCCGCCCGGGCGACGATCGAGGAGGCGCGCCGGCGCGGCCACTCCGTGGCAATCGACGACTTCGGCACCGGCTATTCCAGCCTGCAATATCTGCAGGAACTTCCACTCGATGCGCTGAAGATCGACAAATCGTTCATCGATACGATCGGCACGGACTCGGCCACCAGTTCGATCACCCCGCATATCATCGACATCGCCAAATCGCTTGATCTCTACATCGTCGCCGAGGGGATCGAACGGCAGGAACAGGCTGACTATCTCCTCGAGCGGGGCGTGCAGTACGGCCAGGGGTGGCTGTTTTCCAAGGCGCTGCCGGCGGCCGAATTCATCGCCTTCTACAACGACAGCAAGCGCAGGCTCGGGGCCGGACCGGCCGTGATCCGCCGCGAGATCGCTTGAAACCGGACGCCGACGAAGCCGCTGGCGATGTTTGCGTGTGCGGTCGCGCATTCCTATATAGTCGCCGCAACGACAGGAGACGTTCATGACGACCGCAAAGACGCCGAAAGTGGTGAAAACCGATGCCGAGTGGCGGGCGCAGCTCTCGCCGGAGCAGTACCGCATCACGCGACAGCAGGGCACCGAGCGTCCGTTCACCGGTCCATTCCTCAACAACAAGCAGACCGGCACCTACGAATGCGTCGGCTGCGGCCGGGCGTTGTTCCGCTCCGACACCAAGTTCGATTCCGGATGCGGCTGGCCGAGCCACTTCGCCGCGATCGACGATCAGGCGATCCGCGAGATCGAGGACCGCTCCCACTTCATGGTCCGCACGGAAATCCGTTGCGCCGATTGCGACGCTCATCTCGGTCACGTCTTCCCAGACGGTCCGCCGCCGACGGGTCTGCGCTATTGCCTCAACGGCCATGCGATGACGTTCACCGAGGATTGACAGCGAGGCGCGGAAGGAGTGGCATGGGATGCTGTTCCGCCGGGAACCGCCCCATGGCGCAGGCGGCGCTACATATACCAGATGAAGCAAGCGAGAAGAGGTCCGCATGCTACGCATCCTGACTGCACTCGCTTTGCTGCTTCCGTCCGCATTGACCGCGGTAGCGGCCGAGGATTGGGTTCCCTACGCCAATCAGCGTTTCGGCTATGTGCTCGACATTCCTCCCGGTTTCGAGCTGCAAAGCCAGGGCGACAATGGCGATGGCGCGAGCTTTCATGCCGACGACAATGGCGCCACCCTTTCAGTTTTCGGCAGCACGCTCATGGACGGCGACTTCGAAACCGACGTCAACGACCGCATGGGTTACGAGCGGGAGGGCGACTGGCGGATTTCCTATTCCCGCGTGACGGCCGCCTGGGCGAGCTTCTCAGGCGCGCGCGGCGATGAAGTGTTCTACACGCGCGCAATTGCACTCTGCGACGGCAGCGCCGCCTATTTCCGCCTGCAATACCGCAAGAGCCGGCTCACCAGTTTCGATGGCGTGATTTCGCGCATGGCGGAGGCATTGCGGCCATCGGAAGGTTGTCAGCAGGCACCGGTCGCCGCGGCGGCCGGCGAGGCGCCGAACTGATCGCGGCTCAGGACGCGGCGCTGAAGCAGGTCAGCACGGCCGAATAGTGCACCGCCGCTCCCGTTACGACGAAGCCATGCCAGATGGCGTTCTGGAAGCGCAGCTTTTCCCACACGTGGAAGATCACGCCGGCAGAATAGATGATGCCGCCGATCAGGATCAGCACGAGCGTCGTTGCCGTCAGCGTCGACAAGAGCGGGCCGAGCGCGAGCACGCCGCTCCATCCCATGGCGAGATAAAGCAGGATCGCCAGCCGGTCGAAGCGGCCCGGAAAGAAGCACTTGATCGCGACGCCAAGGCCGGCGATCGCCCAGATGCCGATCAGCATGACGAACAGGAACGGATCATCCAGGCCACGCTGCAGGAAGGGCGTATAGGTGGCTGCGATCAGCACGAAGATCGAGGAGTGGTCGAAGCGGCGCAGGAACCACTTGGTGCGCGAGATCGGGTAGAGATTGTAGAGAAAGGAGATCGACAGCGTCGCAAGCAGCCCCGCGCCATAGACGGCGGCGGCAGCAAGCTGACCCGTCGTGCTCCACAGCGTAGCGTAGAAGATCAGCGCGGTCACGCCAACCAGGGCGGCAGCCAGGCCGATGCCATGAACGATGCCGTCGGCAATCAGTTCCGAACGGTCATAGTTCCATTTGACCCCAGCAAACTCCACGTCTTCCCTCTCCCCGCACTTCCACTTCTTACGGCGCGCATGCCCGGTGCACGCCCCAGTTTCCATCATCCTGCCACAAGCCAACACTGTGGAAAAGCAGCAAGGGCGCGGTAAAAGCATCAACTTTTGCAACGCATTACAACAGTTGCATGAGGTGTCTGCGAAGATTGACCGGAGACTTGTCGGCCGGTGCGGCGATGACCACATGAACGACCGGATGACCAAGATCGGGAGGGAGCATCATGTCAGTCCTGCATACCCCACAGCCGGAGCAGGCGGCAGTGCTCACCGACCTCTGTCTGCGCTCGAAGGCCGTTTGGGGCTATGACGCCGCTTTCCTCGAGGCGTGCCGGCCGTCCTTGACGATCACGGCCGATGACTGGAACGATTCGGATCTGCAGGTCGCGATGGATGGCGCGCGCATCCTTGGCGTGGCGCAGGTCCGCGGGGGCGGCCTGGTGGCCGAGCTCGACAAGCTGTTTATCGATCCGGAAGCGCGGGCGGCAGGCATTGGCCGGCAACTCTTCGGCTGGTGCGTCGGGGCGGCGCGCAAGCGCGGTGCAACGGTCATGACGATCGACGCGGACCCCGGCGCCGCCGCGTTTTACCGCCGCATGGGCGCGGTCGACGACGGGGTCGTCGCGTCGAGCGTGATCCCCGGGCGGTTCCTGCCCCGACTGAAGGTGGATTTGGGAGCGGCCTGACCGCCTGGTATCAGCGTGCGCCGCGGGAAACCTCAGCCGCGCATTCCTGACAAAGCGGTGCATGGGGCACCGCCTGCAGGCGCGCCGCCGAAATCGGCAGGCCGCACCGCACACAGGTTCCGAAGGTGCCGGCCGCGACCCGATCGAGCGCAGCGTCGATCGCGCGGATTTCCTCCTGGCCTGCCAGGCCAAGCCCTTCCAGAACCTCATCCCCTTCCCGCTCGGTCACCCGATCCGGCACGTCCGCATTCATCGGCTGATCGAGGTCGTGCTCGATCTTGACAAGGCGCCCCTGCAACTCCGCCTTGCGGCTGGTAAGGCGGTCGCGAAAGTCGTCAAGCGCATGTTTGTCCATTTGAACACTCCTTGGCGGTGGCGGCGCGAGGTCGCGCCGCATGCGCTCTTATTCTTGGTGGCTTACCGGTCGACGAGAACGGCGCAGGGGCAATGGCTGACGACCCGGCTTGCCGTCGACCCGATGAAATAATCGATCAGACCCGGCCGATGGGAGGCGATGATCACAAGATCGGCATTCTCTTCGCTCGCGAAGGCGTTGATGGTGCCGGCAGCACCGCCGGTGCGAATTTCGACGCGGCCGTTGATGCCGTGTTTGGCCTTCATGTCGTCGAGCGTCTTTTTTGCCTGCTTGCGGGATTCCTCGACCATCTCCAACGGGAAATCGACGATCATGTAGCCCTGTGCATAGGCATTCAGATCCTCGACGACATTGAGCAGGACAATCTCGCCCCCTTCGTCGACCAGCTTTTCGGCGATGCCGAGCACGGATTCACCGTGTTCCAGCTGATCCATGGCGATCGGGACGATAATCTTCTTGTACATGCTGTACTCCTTCTTTTGCCCACGTGGATCGCCGGGCCGTTGCCACGGGCCAATCCCTCGTCTCAAGATTGCGCCTCGACGGCATTTTCGGCTTTGATTGAAATCAAATCGAAAGCGCTGCGCGCGCATGCCCCACTCGAAATGAGGTAGGGCGAAGACAACCACTGTCAACGCATGTCGAACACAACATCAAGTGACTGACAGGCTTCCGTGAACGAGCGAGGCAGCCCATATTCCTCAGCAGTTTCGATGAAACTGAAACGGCGAACCGGCCGCAGATTGGATGCCAAGGAGACAGTTTATGACGTCGCACGAGACCTTCGACATGCCGACCGACCATGCGCTGGCCATGCCCGCACATGTCGAGCATGCGCATCTGGTCGTCCAGGATCTGCCGGCTGTTTCCGCCTGGTATCAGAAGATCATGGGCCTGAGCCCGATTGCGAACAGCAAGAGCGGCGAGACCCTTGGCGTCAATGGCCGCCCGCTGCTGACGCTAACGACCGAGGGCAACGCCGCCCGGGCGCCGCGCAATGCGCCGGGCCTCTTCCACAACGCCTTTCTGGTGCCGAACCGCGAGGAACTCGGCCGCTGGCTTGCCCATGTGGCGCACAACAACATCAGGCTGCAGGGCGCTTCCGACCATCTGGTCAGCGAGGCGATCTACCTTGCCGACCCCGAAGGCAACGGCATCGAGGTCTATCGCGACCGGCCGCGGGCAGAATGGAGCTTTAAGCCCGACGGCACCGTCGGCATGGATACGCTGCCGCTCGATCTGCAGGCGCTCTACGACGAAGCGCCCAAGGGCAATTGGGGCGGCATGGCCGACGGCACCGCCATCGGCCACATCCACCTGCAGGTTTCCAATATACCCGAAGCGGACGCCTTCTTCCGCGACGTGCTCGGTCTCGGGCTGATGGCGCGCTATCCCGGCGCCAGCTTCTTCGGCGCCGGCAAGTATCACCATCACGTCGCCGCCAACATCTGGAACTCGCGCGGCGCACCGAAGCGCGAAGGCCACATGACCGGACTGTCGGACTATACGATCCAGTACAAGGAGCCGGCCGAACTCACCGCGGCGCTCGCGAAGCTCGACGCGCTGGAAATCGCCGTCAGCCGCAACGGCAATGGCCACAGCCTCATCGATCCCTGGGGCATCGGCCTCAAGCTCGTCGCCTGATCCTGCTCTCCCAGCGCCGCCGGCGTCATGGCGCCGGCGGCAAACTTGCCGGCCGCGGCCGCCTCAGGCGCTGCGGTCGTATTTTTGCTGGGCCGCAAGCACCGCCTCGATGTTGTTCTCCGCCCAGCGCGTCAGCGCTGCGACCGTCGAGGTCAGCGTGCGACCGAGCGGCGTGATCGCATATTCGACGGTCACCGGCACTGTCGCAAAGACACTGCGGCTGACGAGACCATCGCGCTCCAGCTTCTTCAGGGTTTGCGACAGCACCTTTTGCGAAATGCCGTCGATCTCGCGCTTCAACTGGTTGAAGCGCACCGGCTGTTCGTCGAGCTTTCCGAGCACGAGAACGGCCCATTTGTCGGCAAGCCGGTCCAGCACCAGGCGGGTCGGGCAGGCCTGCACATAGACGTCGTACTCCATGGGACACCCCACTCGCGGTTTCCGGACGGAAACCATGTCACCAAAAACTGCCTCCTTTACAGCACTTTCCGGCACCAATATCTAGTACCCATTCGTAATATGGTTTCATTTTGATACTTAGGAGAAAAGCGATGGCAGGCAAGATTCTGGTTCTTGGATCGAACGGAACGATCGGCAGCAAGGTGGTGCGGGCGCTGGTCGCCCGTGGCGAAGCGGTGAAGGCCGCATCGCGCAAGGCGACAGCCGTCGATGGCGCGCAAGCCGTCGCTTTCGACTACGAGGATGCCGCAACTTTCGGCCCGGCCCTTGATGGCGTCGACCGCCTGTTCGTTCTGACGCCGGCGGGATACCTCGACCCAGTCGGGCTGGTCGGACCGATCGTGACCGCCGCTGCCGCCCGCGGCATCAAGATCGTGCTGATGACCGTCATCGGTGTCGATGCGGACGACAGCATCCCCTATCGCCAGCTCGAGCTGCAGCTCGAGAAGAGCGGCACGCCCTTCGTCATCCTGCGGCCGAACTGGTTCTCCGACAATTTCCAGAGCTACTGGATCGAGGGTATTCGCCACGGCGCGATCGCGGTTCCGGCGGCCGAGGGCAGGACGAGCTTCATCGACACCCGCGACATCGCCGAAAGCGTCGTGGCAGCGCTGACGAGCGAGGCCTTCAACGGTCGCGCCTTCAATCTCACCGGGCCGGAAGCGCTGAGCTATGGCGAAGCGGCAGCGATCCTGTCGCGCGTGGCCGGCAAGCCGATCGCCTACGCGCCCGTCGATGACGAGACCTTCATCGGCATATTGGTGGGCGCCGGGGTGCCCGACGACTACGCGCGCTTCCTCGCGTCGATCTTCCATCCCGTGCGTGAAGGCTGGGTGGCAAACCCCACCGGCGACGTGGAGGCGCTGACCGGCCATGCGCCGCGCAGCCTGGAAACCTATGCCAGGGACAATGTCGCGGCCCTCACGGCCTGACCTGGCCGGTTTTGGACAGGGCCACCCGCCATCCGCGGGCGGCCTGCATTTTCCGCTTCGAGCGCCCCCGTATCGCAGCCCGGCCGCAGCCGTCGCCTGCGTCAACGCGTCGCTGGATAGCTCCCCGGCATTCGATCAATAAACTTGAGTATTATACTCACATATTTTAACCGCATGCCCAACCGGCCTCGCCCAAGGCCGCGTACATGCGGAGTTAATAATATGAAAAATAAGAGTTTTCTTGCAGCTGCCCTGGCAAGCAGCACCCTGCTTTCGAGCCCCGCACTTGCGGTCGACTTTCGTCCGCAGGCGGAAATAGAGGGCGGCTTCTTCAGCGGCGGCTCGGGCGCCGGCGGCGGCTTCTTCCTCCCCTTCGTGCTCGATTCGGGCAATGCGATTTTCATCGATACACGCGGGACAGTTGCCAACGGGTCCGTTCGCCAAGGCTCGATCGGCGCGGGCTACCGCTTCCGTGCCGACGATCAATGGGTGATCGGCGGCTACGGCTACTACGACTATCTGAAGAGCGACCACGGCAATGCCTTCAGCCAGCTTTCCTTCGGCCTGGAAGCGCTCAGCGGCGACCTCGAGATGCGCAGCAACTTCTATCTGCCGCTGACCGGCGCAAAGACGCTCAGCGCCTTCAACGCCGCCTATGTGCGCGACCACGTGCTCGTCTTCCAGGAAGGCAAGGAACGGGCGCGGCGCGGTATCGACGCCGAAATCGGCGGACGGCTGCCGGTGTTTGAGGACGACTCCAACGTCCAGCTCAAGGTCTTCGGCGGCAGCTACTGGTATGGCGGCCGCAATCTCGGCGACATGTTCGGTGCAAAACTGCGCGCGGAACTGACCTTTGCCGATCTGCCCGGCCTTTCCGAAGGCTCGACCGTCTCGCTCGGCGTCACCGGCACCTATGACAACGAGGACAAACTGAAGGGCGCCGTCATGGCGCGGCTGCGCATCCCCTTCGGCGCGGAGGGAGCAACGGCCGACGCCTTCGATCCGATGACCCGACGCGTCGAGCGCGCAACCCGGATCCGCACCCATGCCGGCGCCACCGGCGACGTCGAGGCGGCGCAGCTTGGTGGCAGCGGCCGCAACGCCGGCCGGGTCGTCACGCTTTCCTCGGCTTCGGGCAATGCCTCCGACATCAACGCCCTGATCGGCGCTGCCGGCAGCGACGCGCTGATCCTGACGGACGGGGACCTCGGCCTCGACCGGACGCTTGCGCTCGGTAACGGCCAGACGCTTCTCGGCGGCGGCGGCGCGATCACGGTGCGCGGCGCAATGAGCGGCGCGACCGCGACCTTCGTCAACCAGGGTGCCGCCACGACGATCACCGGCTACAACCCCGCCCAGGACGTCATCGCCATGGCGTCGGGCAGCACCGTATCGTCGCTTTCGGTGCGCGGCGGCCTTGCCGGCATCGCTGCCACCAACGCTGCGAACGTCACCGTCGACAATGTCGACATTGGCGCCACCAACCACGACGGCATCCGCTTCACGCACGTCGACGGCGCGCTGGTTCAGGACAGCCGTATCCACGATCTCTACATTTGCGAGAACAACACGAGCTGCGAGTTCTCGATCTACAATCCGAACAAGGCGCCCTTTGCTGCGATCAGTTCGGTCGGCGGCCGCAACCTCACCATTCGCGATACCAAGATCGACAATGTCACCTACGGCGTCTTCGCCGGCGGCGAGTTCAAGAAGATCAGCCGTACCGAACATCAACTGATCAAGGGCACGGAGAACGTGACACTCGATAACGTCACCATCAGCAACTCGCGACGCGAAGGGGTGCTGCTCGTCGCCGGCAAGAATGTCAAACTCGACCGGGTGACCGTCGACAATTCCAAGCAGGACCGGGACATGGATCTCGTGGCACTGCAGGGCACATCGGACGTGGTGATCAACGACATGCGCCTGACCGGCGGGATCAACGGCCTGATGCTCATTGCCAGCCCCAATCTCAACGTGCAGACCACGAATGTGAACGTAAAGGGACTTCAGGTCGACCGCCCGCTCCGGGCCGGCATTTTCTTCAACCCCGTCTCCGGCATTTCGCTGCAGGACGTCACGGTCACCAATGCCGGAACCTATGGAGCTCACATCTACGGCGACGCCTGGGGATCCTTCGGCGGCCCGGCGAACAACATCGTGCTGAAAAACATGTCGGTCGACAAGGCCGGCATCGCCGGCCTCTATTTCGCCGGCCCAGCCGAGGACATCACCGGCAACGTCAACGTCACCAACACGCCGAAGGATTGCGCGCTCGACGCCGACATGTCGCCCGGAACGATCACCCAGTCGCCGAGTTCGGTGCTGACCGTCAACGGCGCGAAGCTCGACCAGAGCAATGCGGCGGCCCGTTGCCGCTGATCGCTGAAGCCACGCCCGGCCGACCGGGCGTGGCACTTCTGCCCGAATTGCTCCGGCGCGCGCTATTCCGGCCGGCGGCACTCGAAGGTGGCGACGTGGTCACGATCTTGTGGAACTCTACCGAAGGCATAATCGCCGGAAACGACGATATCGGCGAAGCCGACCGCCCGCAGCGTCAGCATCATTTCCTGAACGCCCCACCAGCGCATGGTGAAGAATTCAAGCTCGCTCGACGCCAGCCGCCCCTCCTGCCAGAGCTCGTAGCGCAGATGCGAGACCGTCGTCTGGCCGATAACGTCGGTCTTGACCCGCTGGCTGGTCAGGGTCAAGAGGTCGCCCGTCTCCGTCTGCCAGCTGCGGATATTGGGCTGCAGGTCCGCGACCATGTCGCCCGGGTAGAGATCGAAGATCAACCGGCCGCCCGGCGCCAGCTGATCGAAAAAGCGCGTCAGCACGGCGGATGCCACGCCATGGTCGGCGATCAGTTGCAAGGACCCGGCGGGAACGACGATCGCATTGAAGCGCTGCGCGTAGGTGAAGGTCTCGAAGGTCTGGCGCGACAGGGCGGGCGCAAGGCCGCGGTCCGTGCAGTGCGCGCGGCAATAGTCGAGCATGTCCTGCGAAGCGTCGAAACCGGAGACGTCGAAGCCGGCCTCCAGCAACGGGATCAGCGCCCGCCCGTTGCCGACAGCTGGCTCGAGGATCGGCCCGCGACAGCCGAGAAGCCTCTCTCGGTAATAGTCGATATCGCCGAAGGTCTTTCCAATATATTTGTCTAAATTATAAACGTGAGAGGCAAGCCTGCCATAGGTATTGTTCACGATATCCGGCTCCCGGCAAAAAATAAAACAACGCCGCTCTTGTACAAGAGCGCAAGATCGCGCGTTGTTGTTTGCGGGCCACGCTTGCGGTTTATCGTTTCTGCAGAGACGCTAGAAGCGCGCCGGCCGAATGAACTTGCCGTAGACCCAGCCTTCCTGCCAGTTCCCATTGCGCTGCGGATCGTGCCAGATCTGACACCATGTCGCGCGTACGGCCTGGCGCTGGGCGGAGGCCGACCAACGGGCGATGCGCTTGAGGTCGACGCCGTTCATGCATCGGCCGGTCATCTGCAGCTTCGTGCCATTGGGATAGCCGGCGCGAACGGCCGAGGATGATGATGGCCAGGCGCGTGCGTTGAGCACATCGTTCCAGTCGACGCCGGAGACTTCCCAGGCGACAAACGTACTTGCACCGGCAGGAAGTGCCGCGGAGAGCGCCCCGGCCAGAATGGCCGGCACCAGCTTGTTCAACATGCCCATCTCGATTGCCCCTTGGTTCAGGCCGCCCGTGGTTGCGGCTAAAACAGAATGCGACCACTCGGCTGAATTGCAACTGAACGGATTTCACAAGGGATGTGGCGTGCCTTACCGGTCCGAAGCACAGGAAGCTGCCCGTCCCGGTTTTCCGGGACGGTGCTTTGTCAGCCCGGCAGGCGGCACACGGCGCCGACCAGCCGTGCGACCAATGGGCGGACGAGCAGCACGCAGATGAAGGCGACCGGCATGGCGAGCGCATAGGAATTGAACACGCGGGCTGGGTAGCCGGCGTCGATGCCGGTGTTGGCGCCGACGATGACGCAGCACATCAGCAACGCCATGATCGCTGACATGAAGAAGGCAAAGGCAATGGGTGCTGTGCGCGGCGGCAACTTGCGGCGGCGTGCGAGCCGCGGCGCCGATAGGGTGTCTTCCATCAGAAGTCTCCAGGGATTGATCGAGGGGACTATCCCCTCGCTTCACGGCCGCACTATACGGATCGCGCCGCGGCCAGGTAGGCCATTGCAGCCTCCTTCAGAAATAGGCAAAACTATCGAATGGCGAATATTATTCGATGGATGTCATTATGGATACGTTGCGCGGAGTGGAGAGTTTTGTCCGGAGTGTCGAGGAAGGCAGCATCGCTGCGGCCGCACGAAGGTTGGGGATCACCCCGGCTGCCGCAAGCCAGAACATCGCGCGGCTGGAACGCACGCTCGGCAGCCGGCTGCTCAGCCGCACCACGCGCCAGCTTGGTCTGACCGAGAGCGGCCGGATCTACTACGAACGCGTGCGCGGCGTGGTGCAAGAGCTGGAGCTTGCGGCGGCGGCCGTTTCGGCGCTGAGCACCGAGCCGCGCGGGCCGCTGAAGATCGCCTCGTCCGTCGCCTTCGGCCGCCATGTGGTGGCGCCGCTCGTGCCGTCCTTCGCCGCCCGGTATCCTGATGTCTCGATCGAACTCGTCGTCACCGACCGGGAGATCGATCACATCGGCGAAGGCATCGACATCAGCGTGCGCTTCGGCCTGCAGCTGGAACAGGGGCTGATCGCGCGCAAGCTTGCCTCTGTGCCGATGATCATCTGCGCGGCGCCTTCCTACCTCGAACGCCGCGGCCGGCCGCAACGGCCGGAAGACCTCGCGCACCATGATTGCCTCGTCTACCGCTATGCCGGCCACGGCCGCATCTTTCGCTGGGCGTTCAACCGCGACGGCCTGCGCTTCGAGCCGGACCTGAAGGCGACGATCGTCAGCAACGACATCGACACGCTCGCCGAGATGGCGATCGCCGGTGCCGGCATTGCCCGGCTCGGCGCCTTCATCGCGGCACCGCTGATCGAACGCGGGCTGGTCGTGCCGCTGTTCGGCGAGCTGCCAGAGGCAGGCGTGGCCAACACCGACCACGAACCCTTCGATTTCTACGCCTGCTTTGCCGACCGCCAGGCGCAAACCCCGAAAGTGCGTGCCTTCATCGAGCATGCGGCACAATCGCTGAAGGGGCGCTGGTAGGCGTCATCTGCCGCCGCCGCGAACACTCGCCGGAGGCAGCTTTGCGCTTGATCCCCATCGGCAGGCTCTCTATCTCATTGTCTCCCGCCGCATCGATCCCGGAGACGCATCTTGTCCGTATTCAGCAACCTCCCCAAAGCTCCCGTCGCCGCAAAGAAGCCAGTCAGCGACACCCGGCACGGCATCACCCGCACCGACGACTATGCCTGGCTGCGCGCGGACAATTGGCAGGCGATGTTCAAGGATCCATCCATCCTCGACCCCGATATCCGCAAGCATCTCGAAGCTGAAAACGCCTATATGAACGCGGCGATGGACGACACGAAGGCGCTGCAAAAGACTCTGTTTTCGGAGATGCGCGGAAGGATCAAGGAAGACGACAGCTCGATCCCGGTCAAGGACGGCCCGTTTGCCTATGGCCATGCCTATGTCACCGGCGGCGAGCAACCGCGTTACTTCCGCATTCCCCGCGATGGCGACCACAAGAACGAGGGGATCCGGCACCTGCTGCTCGACGGCGACAAGGAAGCCGATGGCAAGGCCTATTTCCGTCTCGCCGGCCTGGACCATTCGACCGACCACAGCCTCGGCATCTGGGGCTATGACGACAAGGGGTCGGAGTATTTCACGCTGCGCGTTCGCGACCTGGCGACAGGTGAAGACCTGGCAGACGTGATCGAGAACACCGGTGGCGGCGGCGCCTGGGCGCCTGATGGCAAGAGCTTCTTCTATACGGTCCTCGACGACAACCATCGCCCATCGAAGATCTTCCATCATATCCTCGGCACCGCCCAGGCGGACGATCGGCTGGTCTTCGAGGAGGCGGATCCGGGCTTCTTCATGTCGGTCGGCGGCTCGCTGCTCGACGACTTCATCTATATCGACATCCATGACCATGAGACGAGCGAGTACCGGCTGCTTTCGACCAAGGATCTCCTGGCCGAGCCGAAGCTCGTCGCCGAGCGCATCACCGGCCTCGAATACTCGATGACCGAAGGCGGCGACGTCTTCTATATCCTCACCAATGCCGATGGCGCCAAGGACTTCAAGATCGTCGAAGCGCCGGTTGACGCACCGGCCAAGGAAAACTGGCGTGAGGTGGTACCGCACAAGCCCGGCACGCTGGTCCTCAGCCACATGGCCTATGCCCGCCACCTCGTCTGGCTGCAGCGCTGCGAGGGCCTGCCGGAGATCGTGATCCGCGACCGCAAGACCGGCGAGGAACACGCAATCGCCTTTGCCGAAGAGGCCTATTCGCTCGGCCTTTCGGGGGCTGCCGAGTACGACACCGACGTCATCCGCTTCTCCTATTCGTCGATGACGACGCCGTCGCAGCTGTTCGACTACGACATGGCGACGCGCCAGCGCACGCTGCTGAAGACCCAGGAAGTGCCCTCCGGCCACGATCCGGACGACTACGTCACCCGGCGCGTCTTCGCTCCGTCGTGGGATGGCACAGAAGTGCCGGTGACGCTGCTCTATCGCAAGGACACGCCGCTCGACGGGTCGGCGCCCTGCCTGCTCTATGGCTACGGCGCTTACGGCATCACCATTCCCGCCGGCTTCAACACCAATTGCCTTTCGCTCGCGGACCGCGGCTTCGTCTATGCCATCGCCCATATCCGCGGCGGCAAGGATCGCGGCTTTGCCTGGTACGAAGACGGCAAGATGGCCAAGAAGACCAATACCTTCAAGGATTTCATCGCCGCCGCTGACTATCTGAATCAACAGAAGTTCACGTCCTACGCGAAGATCGTCGCCGAGGGCGGCTCGGCAGGCGGCATGCTGATGGGCGCAATCGCCAACATGGCGCCGGAAAAGTTCGCCGGCATCATCGCTGCCGTGCCCTTCGTCGACGTGCTCAACACCATGCTCGACGACACGCTGCCGCTGACCCCACCGGAATGGCCGGAATGGGGCAACCCGATCGACAGCCGCGAGTTCTACGACATCATCGCCAGCTACTCGCCCTATGACAATGTCGACGCCAAACCCTATCCGGCGATCCTGGCGCTCGGCGGGCTGACCGATCCGCGCGTCACCTATTGGGAACCGGCGAAATGGGTCGCACGGCTGCGCGAGAAGACCACCGCTGACGAGCCGATCCTGATGAAGACCAACATGGACGCCGGCCACGGCGGCGCCTCGGGACGCTTCCAGCGGCTCGAGGAGATCGCCTTCGAATACGCCTTCGCCATCAAGGTCGCCGGCAAGATGTAAGCAGAACAGGATGAGGAATGCCGTTTGCGGTCTTCCTCATCCTGCCCCTCACCTGGTTCCCAAGAGGCCTGCCATGCCCGTCCATGTCGCCCTGCTGCGTGCCGTCAATGTCGGCGGCACCTCCTCGCTTTCGATGGCCGACCTCAAGGGGATCTGCGAGGGGCTCGGCTTTGCCGATGTGAAGACCTATATCCAGAGCGGCAATGTGCTGTTCCGCTCGGATCGGTCCGCCGGGGATGTCGCAACAATGCTGGACGATGCGCTTCGCGAAAAGCTCGGCAAAGCGCCGGGCGTGATGATCCGGACCGGTGCACAGTTGCAGGCAATCGCGGATCGGGCGCCCTTCCCCGACGCAAAGCCCAACCTTCTGCATGTCGTGTTCCTGAGTGATCCACCGCCGGCCGACGCGCTCGACAGGCTCGTCGCCCCCGACGGCGAAGAAGTGGAGATCGCGGGAAGCGAAATCTACATCCATTTTCCGAACGGCTCCGGCCGGTCGAAGTTCAAGCTGCCGGCTGCGAAACCCGGCACGGCGCGAAATCTCAACACGGTGCGCAAGCTCGCAGATCTGGCGCTCGACATGGAGCGCTGACGCTCCGCAAGGACGCAATTTCCGACCAAAAACGCGCCAAACTCTTCTAGGCTGACGCCGGCTGGAACAGCAGCCGGACGAAAGACCGGAGCACGAGCAGTTGCTGCGGCAGGCTTTCGGGCTGCTTCAGCGCCTTCGACAGGATGATGCCGCCTTCGAGCACGGTCGAAACCATGTCGGCAAGCTGGTCGACGTCGAGCGCCTCGCGCGGCCGGTAGATGCGCATGATCTCCTCAAACATCGAGCCGAAGCGCCGGCGCCACATCAGCGCGGCCTGCCGGTTGATTTCCTGGATCTCGCGATCGAAGGCGCGCTCCTGCGTACACATGACGGCGACCAGGCAGCCCGGATGGCCGTTCGGTAAGTCGGCCAGGATTTCCGACAGCATCTTCAGTCCCAAAAGAAAGGCCTGCAACGGATCGTCGGCCAGTTGATGGGCGCGGCCGAAGATCTCGTCGTAAATGCGCTCGTCGTTCTCGATGTAGCGTTCGAGCAGCGCGCGCGCGAGTTCGTTCTTGTCCCGGAAATGGTAGAAAAAACCGCTCTTGGTGATGCCGGTTTCGGCGATCAGTTCATCGATCGAGGTCGCGCCGAAACCCTTGGCCAGCACCGCAGCCTCGGCAACATCGAGGATTCTCGCCCGCGTTTCCTCACCCTTTCGCATTAGCCGCTCCCTACCATTGGTACGGTTTCCAGCAACAACACGGCGACCAGCCCATAGCGCAGTGACGAGAACCCGGCAGCAAGCCACTGATTTTACGACAGTAATTTAGTATATTAGCAATAGTATACCGCAAGTCGTCTAGTTTAGAAGATGATGATAAGGCAGAAATTTACTTGGCTCTGGGGAAAGGAGGCGTCCCCCAGCCCATCAGCAAGACTGAACCGGTGGAGACCGATATGGCCAAGTACAGACGCAGCCTGCCGCTGTTGAAGGGTGGACTGTTCCTGAGTGACGGCGGCATAGAAACGACGCTGATCTTCCATGAGGGCATCGCCCTTCCGCATTTTGCAGCCTTCGTGCTCATTTCGACGGCGGACGGACGCCGGCGCCTGCTCGACTACTACAGGCGGTACCTCGCGATCGCGCAGCAACACGGCACAGGCTTCGTGCTCGACACGCCCACCTGGCGCGCCAGCGCCGACTGGGGCAAGAAGCTCGGCTACAATGGCGCCGATCTCGCCGAGGCCAACCAGAACGCCATCTACATGCTGGCGGAACTGCGCGCCGAGTACGAACGCCCGCAGGCGCCGATCGTGCTTAGCGGCGCCATCGGGCCACGCGGCGACGGCTACCGCCTGGGCCGCATGGGCGCCGACGAGGCCGAGGATTATCACGCGCCACAGATTTCCACCTTTGCCGCCAGCGACGCCGATATCGTCAGCGCCTATACGCTGACGAGCATCGACGAGGCGACCGGCATTGCCCGGGCGGCCCAGAGCCACGGCATGCCCTGCTCGATTGCCTTCACGGTGGAAACCGACGGCCGGCTGCCGGACGGCCGCACCATTCAGGTCGCGATCGAGACCGTGGATGCGGCGACCGGCGGCTATCCGCACTATTACATGGTCAATTGCGCCCATCCCGACCATTTCGAGACGAGCCTCGATCCCGAGAGTATCTGGGTTCAGCGCATCGCCGGCATCCGTGCCAACGCCTCGACCAAGAGCCATGCCGAGCTCGACGAAAGCGAAACACTCGATGCCGGGGATCCAATCGACCTCGGCCGGCGTTATCGAACATTGACGACACATTTGCCACGATTGCGCATCCTTGGCGGCTGCTGCGGCACCGACCATCGCCACATCGCGGCAATCTGCGAGGCCTGCCTTCCACCGACGGCGCTCAGCGCCTGAGGCGCGTGGCCCCGCCCTCCCAGCCCTCTCGCAAGCAATTGCGGGAGGGCACCTTGCGGTCCTCACCCTCGCGAAAGCCACACGGCTCGTGTAGACTTGCGTCGAAAGGACGGCAGCCGGACCATCCCGGCAGAAGCCGTTGACCGCCCTGTCATGAACTATGTCCCCCCGTCGCCGACCGGAAACGCCGAAGCCTTTGCCTTCGACAACAGCTATGCGCGCCTGCCGCAACAGTTCTTCGCGCGCATCGAACCGACCCCTGTCGCGGAGCCCTGGCTGATCAAGTTCAACAGGCCGCTCGCCGAGGAACTCGGGCTCGGCGTCGCCACGCTCGAGCGCGAGGGCGCAGCGATCTTCTCGGGCAACCGCCTGCCTGCGGGCGCCGACCCGATTGCCATGGCCTATGCCGGCCACCAGTTCGGCACCTTCGTGCCGCAGCTCGGCGACGGCCGGGCGATCCTCCTCGGCGAGGTCATCGATCGCAACGGACAGCGGCGCGACATCCAGCTCAAGGGACCGGGCCAGACGCCGTTTTCGCGGCGCGGCGACGGGCGCGCGGCGCTCGGGCCGGTGCTGCGTGAATACATCGTCAGCGAGGCGATGTTTGCGCTCGGTATTCCGACCACGCGTGCACTTGCCGCCGTCGTCACCGGACAGCCGGTCTACCGCGAGCAGATCCTGCCCGGCGCCATCGTCACGCGGGTCGCGGCAAGCCACATGCGCGTCGGCACCTTCCAGTTCTTTGCCGCCCGCGGCGACATGGCGTCGGTGAAAGTACTTGCCGACTACGCGATCGATCGCCACTACCCTGACGTCAGGGACGAAGAGCGGCCTTATCTCGCCTTCTACAAGGCTGTGACTGCGCGCCAGGCGGAACTGATCGCCCGCTGGCTCCATGTCGGCTTCATCCATGGGGTGATGAACACCGACAACATGACGATTTCGGGCGAGACGATCGACTTCGGCCCCTGCGCCTTCCTCGACGCATACGATCCGAAAAAAGTCTTCTCCTCGATCGACCAGATCGGCCGCTACGCTTATGCGAGCCAGCCGGCGATCGGGCAATGGAACCTGGCGCGCCTTGCAGAAACATTGGTACCGCTCTTCGACGACAACCAGGACACGGCAGTCGAACTGGCAAACGACGCGCTCGGCGAATATGGCGCGATCTTCCAGCGCCATTGGCTGGACGGCATGCGGCGCAAGATCGGATTGGCGACGAGCGAGGAGGGCGACCTCGATCTGGTGCAGGCACTGCTGACGGCCATGCACCAGGGAGAGGCCGATTTCACCCTCACCTTCCGGCGGCTCTGCGACAGCGCCCGCGACCCGGCGGCCGACATGGTGCTCGCCTCGACCTTCGCTTCGGCCGAGGCGATCGGGACATGGCTTGGGGACTGGCGTGAGCGGCTTGGCCGCGAGACGACGACGCCCGACGAGCGCTCGACAGCCATGAAAGCGGTCAACCCGGCCTATATCCCGCGCAACCACCGGATCGAAGAAGCGATCGTGGCGGCGACCGAGGATGCGGATTTCTCGCTCTTCGAGGCGCTGGTCGAGGTCACCGCCAACCCCTACGCCGACCAGCCGCAATTTGCCCGCTACCAGGCTCCACCAAGCCCGGAAGAGGAAGTCCAGCGGACCTTCTGCGGTACGTAGGCGTCTGCCTTGGGGGGAACGCGCCGGCAATCCTGCGTGCCGGCGGTTTTCGACTTCTCCTCTGAGACCGATTCACCAAATCGCTCTATCCGCCTGTTTTTACAGACGAGCGAACCGGAGCCCACCGCGGCCCCGCGCCCGCCAGCGGTGACACGCCTCAGCACGACCATCCGTCATCGACTGACCGCATCGCCTTGAGCGCAACCCCATTGCGGGCCTGCGAAAATGCCGCGCTGCGGAATGTGGCTATTGAAAGGCAGGTGCGCCGCGTTAGGTGCTAACGGACAGGCGCCCTGCGCCTCCCCCCGACCGGGCTGCCGCGACATGGCTCGCGACCGCCGCATCGAAGCCCACCTGTCTCACGCGGCCCCGGCGAAGGACCGCCGCAATGGAAAAAACCGTGCCACGGCACCGTTCTTCAATGCGGGAGTTCCCATCATGCTCATTCTGACGGTCATCGTCTTTGCTCTCGTCGGCCTTGTGCTTGGCGGCGGCGGCGCGAAGCTGCTGGTCCTTGGCGGCAGCCCCTATTACCTCGTGATCGGCATCGGCTTCCTGCTGACGGCAGTGCTTCTGTTCATGCGGAAATCGGCGGCGATCTGGCTTTACTCGGTCATGATCCTGGGCTCGCTCGGTTGGGCGATCTCCGAGGTCGGTTTCGACTGGTGGCAGCTTGGCCCGCGCGGCGGCGTCACCGTGCTTCTGGGGCTCTGGCTGCTGCTGCCGCCCGTGCGCCGCCCGCTCGGCTTCGAGAGCCCGACCGGCGAGCGCTATGCCGTGAGTGGCTGGCCGCTCGCCATTTCCGTGCTCGTCGCGATCGGTGTTGCCGGTTATGCGATCATGCAGGATCCGCACGATATCCGTGGCGATCTGCCGAGCGATGTGATCGCCGCCAATCCTCCGCTCGGCGGCTCGGTGCCGCCAGGCGAATGGCACCAGTACGGGCGCACCGCCTTCGGCCAGCGCTATTCGCCGCTCGAACAGATCACGCCTGAAAATGTCGCGGGGTTGAGGATTGCCTGGCAATATCAGACCGGGGACGTCAAGCGCCCCGACGACGTGGGCGAGACGACCTATCAGGTGACGCCGCTCAAGATCAAGGACACGCTTTACGCCTGCACGCCGCACAACTGGGCGATCGCGCTCGATGCGGCGACCGGCGAAGAGAAATGGAAATACGATTCCAACTCGGGCATGAACCCGGACCGCCAGCACCAGACCTGCCGCGGCGTCACCTATTGGGCCGACCCGGCCGCGGCACCCGGCAGCCCCTGCGCCGAACGGGTGTACCTTCCGACCTCGGATGCACGCCTGATAGCACTCGATGCGGCAACCGGCGCCCTCTGCTCCGGCTTTGCCGACAACGGCGTGCTGCATCTCGAAACGGGCATGAAGTACAATCCGGCCGGTTACTATTATTCGACCTCTCCGCCGGTTGCGGTTGCCGGCAAGCTCATCATCGGTGGCGCCGTCAACGACAACTATTCCACCCAGGAACAATCGGGCGTCATCCGCGCCTTCGACATCAACACCGGCGCGCTGATCTGGAACTGGGACAGCGGCAATCCGGATGTGACGACGCCACTTGCCGAAGGCCAGACTTACACGACCAACTCCCCGAACAGCTGGTCGGTGATGAGCTATGACGAGAGCCTCGGCCTCGTCTACATCCCCATGGGCAACCAGGTGCCGGACCAGCTCGGCATGGGTCGCAGCGAGCATGTCGAGAAGTATTCCTCCTCGATCGTCGCGCTCGACATCAACTCCGGCGCGGTGCGCTGGGTGCGCCAGACGGTGCATCACGACCTCTGGGACATGGACGTGCCGGCGCAACCGGCGCTGCTCGACATCACCGAGGAGGACGGCACGGTCGTCCCGGCTCTGGTCGGACCGACCAAACAGGGCGACATCTACGTGCTCGACCGCAGGAGCGGCGAGCCGATCATCCCGGTCGAGGAAGTCCAGGCACCGGGTGGCGCGATCCCCGAGGATTTCACCGCCCCGACGCAACCGGTCTCCGGCCTCACCTTCGTGCCCGCGCCGCTGCAGGAAAAGGACATGTGGGGCATCACGCTGTTCGACCAGCTTGCCTGCCGCATCGCCTTCCGGTCGCTGAAGTACGAAGGTCGCTACACGCCGCCGTCGATCGAAGGCACGCTCGTCTATCCCGGCAATTTCGGCACCTTCAACTGGGGATCGGTCGCGGTCGATCCCGAGCGCCAGGTGATGTTCGGCATGCCGACCTATCTCGCGTTTACCTCGCGGCTCGTGCCCCGCGATCAGATCCCGCCGAAGGAGCAGGACGAGAAGGGTTCCGAGCAAGGCCTCAACCGCAACGACGGCGCACCCTACGGCGTGTTCTTGGGTCCTTTCCTCGGCCCGCTCGGCATTCCCTGCCAGGCGCCGCCCTGGGGTTACGTCGCCGGCGTCGATCTGAGGACCGGCAAGATCGCCTACAAGCACAAGAACGGCACGGTCGAGGACATGACGCCGCTGCCGCTGCCGTTCAAGGTGGGCGTGCCCGGCATCGGCGGGCCGATGATCACCAAGGGCGGTGTCGCCTTCCTCGGTGCGGCGGTCGACGACTATCTGCGGGCCTATGACCTGACGACCGGCCGCCAGCTCTGGGAGGCGCGTCTTCCGGCCGGCGGGCAATCGACGCCGATGAGCTATGCGGTCGGCGACAAGCAGTATGTGCTGATCGTTGCCGGTGGCCATGGCTCGATCGGAACCAGGCCGGGCGACTACATCATCGCCTACACCCTGCCCTGAGGCGCGCGAAGCATCCCTAATTCTCGCTAGGGGGTTGCAAAGGCAAGCCCCGCGCAAGCCCGCGGCAGCAGCTTCCCCCGGACGACAGATTCCGGGGGATTCCCATGAAGATCGACAACAGCATTGCGAGCTACTATTTCTCCCAGCGCCGCCAGCAGGCCGGCACCATCACACCGATCGAAGAAAGCGGCGGTGACGCGCGCCCGCGTCAGACCCCGACGATCGCGCCGCCTTCGACCTCGAACGCGCTTTCCAGCGCTCTCTGGATGACCGCGGCGCGCGACGGCGAGAGCACCGCTTCCATTTCCGAAAAGCAGGGCCCCGCGGCCTCGGACGGCTCGGTCAGCGACGAGTTTCTGCAAGAAGCGAAGAAGAGCCTCGCTGAAAAAATCCGCGAACAGGTCCTCAAGGCGATGGGCCTTACGGAAGGCGACCTCAAGGAAATGGATCCTGAGCAGCGGCAGGCCGTCGAGGAAGAGATCCGCAAGGCTGTCGAACGCGCGATGGGCGTCGAGGAGCAGCGGGACGCCGCGACCGCCGACCTCGCCAGCGGCGGCGGTGTCGCCTGACACCGCCTCTGCAAGGCGCCTCTGCCTGAGGCAGACGCGCTCCATTCGCTTTGTTGATCCACCGGCCGAGGGTGAGATCGCCGGCAACCAGCCGGCCGCTAGACCATTTCCGCGGCCATACGGCCGACCTCGGCAAATATCGGGTTCAGGTCTTTGACCTCTGCGGTCGCCTCGGCGATGTAGACGGTGATCAGCAACGGCGACCGTCCCTCAGGCCAGACGATGGCAATGTCAGACGCCTCGCCCGTTGCGTTCGTACCGGTCTTGTCTCCGACCCTCCACGCTGCCGGCAGGCCGGCGCGAATGCGCAGGTCGCCGGTCGTATTGGCGACCATCCATGCGTTCAGTTGCTTGCGGGAACTCTCGGTCAAAGCCGAACCCACCGTCAGCTTGCCGAGGGTGTCGAGCATCGCGGCCGGCGTCGTCGTGTCACGCGGATCGCCCTTTTTCGCCTCGTTCAGCGCGGGCTCGATCCGGTCCAGCCGCGTGTTCTCGTCCCCGATCGAGCGCAGCCAGGCCGTCAGGGCCGACGGGCCGCCGAAGCTGTCAAGAAGGAGATTGGCTGCAGTGTTATCGCTCGTCGTTATCGTCGCAGCGCAGAGTTCTGCAATCGTCATGCCTGCGCCGCCGACATGCTTTTCAGTGACCGGTGAGTAAGTGACCAAATCCTTCTCCTGGAACGGAATGCGCCGGTCGAGCGTCTCCGTCCCCTGATCGACGCGCGCGAGGATGAAACCGGCGGCCAGCGCCTTGAAACTGGAGCACATGGCAAAACGCTCATTCTCGCGTCTGCCGAAGGAGATGTTGGTCTGCGTATCGAGCACGGAAACACCCAGGCGCCCGCCTGTGCGGCCTTCGAGTTCCGCCAGTCGCCTGTCGATGTCGTCACTCCCTGCGCCGGCAGCCGCGGCTTTCGGTGCGAGCATGAGTGCCGGATAGAGCAATGCGGATTTTACGAGCAGATTTCGACGATTGATGAGCAGGGGCACGCCATTCTCCATGCGATCGGCGCCTTGACGAGGCCGACCTAAATTACTGATTCGGAATAGCCGCTCGAGAAGCGGCCGCCGGGGGCTAAGGGCCGAATATGGCGACCTTGTGCTCATGCCCAGAGCAGCCCCACCTTGTCGCGCCGCGGTCAGGGGTGATATTGCTAGCCGATCAACAAGGACCAAGATCCGTGCGCCTGATCCGTTAGCGACGTTCATCGCCAGAAAATTCACCGAGCCCTGGCCGCCCTTCGGCGGCTCTCGGCATGGCTTTTTTCCGGCCGGCTGAACGCCTGACATCGACATGACCGTTCACCGGCCATCGCTGGGATCATCATCATGACCACCAAAGACGGATTTGTTTCCGAAACCGGCAGCCTTCGCGCCGGCCCCTTCGACCTTGGCTACACGATCGAGGGCAGCGGCATGCCTCTCATCGTCGTCGGTAGCGCCATCTACTATCCAAGCACCTTCTCCAGAGCGCTTCGCGAGACGTTGCGGCTGATCTTCATCGACCACCGCGGCTTCGCCCCGGCCCGAACCGAGTATGCCGCCGGCGACTACGGCTTCGGGACGGTGCTCGATGATATCGAGCGGATGCGGGCGCATCTGGGTCTCGAACGTTTTGCCATCCTCGGCCATTCCGGCCATGGCTACATGGCGCTCGAATATGCCAAACGGCACCCGGAGCGGGTCAGCCACCTGATCATGGTCGGCACCGGGCCGAGCCACTCTGCGCGCCACATGGCGCTCGCCGAGCGGATCTGGGAAGAGACGGTGTCGCCCGCCCGAAAGGCAATCTTTGCGCGGGAGATGGCGAAGCTCGGCGACGACATCGCCGCGCGACCGGAGGACCGCTTCAAATCGCTGCTGATCCGCCTTGGCGCGAAGAGCTGGCATCGGCCGGACTTCGATGCATCGCACCTCTGGTCCGACGTCACCGTCAACAATCCGGTCTTCGATCATCTCTGGGGCGAGGTTTTTCGCGACATCGATGTCCGCAAGGGGTTGAACGCGCTGACGGCGCCGGTGCTGCTGGCGCTCGGCCGGTCGGACTATCTCGTCGCTCCGGCCTTCACCTGGGACGAGTATCGAGACGACTTCGCGGACCTGACGGTGCGAACCTTCGAGGAGAGCGGGCACACACCGCAGCTTGAAGAAAGCAACCGCTTCGACGAGGTCCTGCTTTCGTTCCTCAAAGACGAGCGCGAGCGCCGCTAGATCCAGCCGACCTGTGATCTCCTGCATTCGGGAAGGGCCGAGACGGCCCTTCCCTCACGCCGACCATTGACACCAGGTCGCATGCAATTATCTATTGCTCCAGAAGCTATAGGTTTGAGGCGAACATGTATTCCATCGGCGATCTCTCCCGGCGCACCGGCGTCAAAATCCCGACGATCCGCTACTACGAGCAGATGGGGCTCATCGCCGCGCCCGAGCGCTCCGAAGGCAACCAGCGCCGCTACGAGAGAAGCGAACTCGAGCGGCTGGCCTTCATTCGCCATGCGCGCGACCTTGGCCTGTCGATCGATTCGATCAAGGATCTGCTCGCTCTCAGCCAGCATCCGGAGCGCCCCTGCGGCGAGGCCGATCGCATTGCCAGCGAGCATCTGGCGACCGTGCGCGAGAAGATTGCCCGGTTGAAGAAGCTGGAGCAGGAACTTGAGCGGATCGTCGCCTGCGACGGCAACCACACCGTCGGCGACTGCTATGTGATCCGGGCCTTGGCCGACCATTCCATGTGCGAAAGCGAGCATTGAGTCTTCAAGCCGGAAAGCGGGCTGTGATCGACGGTCGAAAAATCCCCGTTGACAAAATCGCGAAAACAAACAATCTAGCGCCCATGATCAACAACGCACCCATTTGCCGCGTGTATTTTTGGCTGTTCCGATAGGAGCGGCCTGCTGATCATATTCAACAAGGCCGCCATCAGGCGGCTTTTGTTTTTCCGGCTCCTGATGGCGAGAAAACCCGAGGAGCCGAGACATGCTACAGACCGCCATCCCTTCCCTTCATCCCGTCCCGTCGACGCGGCCGCCGATGGTCACCATCCGATGCGCCAAGCAGCGCGACCTGCCGGAACTGCGCGACATGATCGCAGAGCTTTCGGCGCATCACGGCGACGCCGCCCCGATCACGCCGGAACAGCTCGAGCGCGATCTGTTCGGCCGCACGCCCTGGATCACGGCGCTCGTCGCCGAGGCCGGCAATCGGCTGATCGGCTACGCGATCCTGGTGCCGATCTACAGGGCTGCCGAGGGCGCACGCGGCATGGAGCTGCATCACCTCTTCGTTCGCCCGGACAGCCGCGGCACCGGCATTGGCCGCCACCTGGTCGCCAAGGCGCGCGAGCAGGCGAAGATGGCCGGTTGCGACTTCCTCTCGGTCAGCGCCGCCACGGGCAACTTCCAGGCACACCATTTCTACGAATCCGAGCGCTTCGTCCCTCGCCCGGTGACCGGCATGCGCTATATGCAGAAGCTTGGCTGAGGAGCGGCCGATGCGTCTTGCAATCGTCCTGTGCGAAGGCTTCGCCGATTGGGAATGTGCGCTGTTGATGGCGGCGGCGCGCACCCATCTCGGCGTCGATATCGAGGTTGCCACCGTCGACGGCGCGCGTGTCACCTCGATGGGCGGCCTCGACGTCTCGGCGCATCTCTCCGTCGATGCCCTCGACCCGGCCGGCTTCGACGGGCTGGTGATCTGCGGCGGCGCAATCTGGGACACGAACGAGGCGCCTGATCTGTCCTCGACGATCCGCGCCTTCGATCGCAACAAGCGTGTGGTCGCAGCCATTTGCGGCGGCGTCCATGCCCTTGCGACATGCGGCCTTCTCGACCGTGTCGACCATACCGGCAACAGCGCCGAAAGCCTTGCGGCGCTGCCCGGCTATCATGGTGCTTCGCACTATCGCGATCAGCCGCAGGCCGTGCGCAGCAGCCATGTCGTCACCGCCGCCGGCACGGCGCCGATCAGCTTTACCGGCGAGATCCTGCATGGCCTCGGCCTCGGTTCACCGGATCTCGACGGTTTTCTCGCGCTCTATGGTCGGGAGCATCAGATGAACGAAAGCGCCAGCATCGGATAAGCCACTGTCCACAAGGGGCTTCCTGACAGAAAGCAGCCCCTTGGTTTCCGGAACGCCCCCTACAACCAGTTCGAAATCTGGTCGAGCGGCTTCTTCACCTTGCCGGCAATCGGCACGGTGGCATCCGGCGCGGGATAGCCGACCACCAGGATCAGGAACGGCTTCTCGCTGTCCGGCCGACCGCAGATCTCGTTGAGAAAGTTCATTGGCGCCGGCGTATGGGTGAGGGTCGCAAGCCCGGCGTGGTGCAGCGCCGTGATCAGGATGCCGGTGGCGATGCCGACGCTTTCGTTGATGTAGTAGTTCTTCTTGAGATCGCCCGGATTGGGGCCGCCGCGCTTCTGCGAGAAGACGACGATCAGGTAGGGAGCGGTCTCAAGAAAAGGCTTGTCCTCGTCGGTTCCGAGCGGCGCCAGCGCGTCGAGCCACTCCTGCGGCGCCTTCTCCCGATAAAAGACGCGCTCCTCCTCTTCCGCCGCGTGGCGCACCTCGGCCTTGATGCGGGCGCTTTCGATGACTGTGAAATGCCAGGGCTGATGGTTGGCGCCGCTCGGCGCCGTACCCGCCGCCTTCAGACAGGTCTCGATCACTTCGCGCGGCACCGGGCGATCGCTGAAGTAGCGCGTGGTGCGGCGGCGGTTGACCTCTTCATAGAAGTCCGCGGCGCGGGCCACCATCTCCTCCGGGCTGCGCTCGATCCACTGGTCATAGGGCGCGGTTTCGTGTGGACGCATTCAGTCTCCTCCTCGTTGTGATGCCGAGTTGAGCGCGCCTTGCCGAGAAGATCAAGCGTCAGAGCGCCGGCACCGCCTTGAGATAGGCGGCGATCGCCTCGCGGTCGGCGGGTGCGAGTTTCGCCATGTTCTTCTGCACTTCCACCATCGAGCCGCCGACGGAATCGAACTCCGGCGTGAAGCCGGTCTCCAGATAGGAGGCAATGTCCGATGCGCTCCAGCCGCCGATGCTCTTCGAACCCGGCGTGATATCGGGAATGCGCCCCTCGCCTTCCGGGTTCGGCGCGCCGGCCAGCCATTGATCGGGCTCGAAGCCGCCGAGCGCGTTTCTCGGCGTATGGCACTCGCCGCAATGGCCCGGCCCCTCGACGAGATACTGGCCACGGGCGAGCTTCGGGTCGCTGGCGTCCACTGCGGCGCGTGGCTTGTCTGTCAGGAACAGGAGCTTCCAGCCACCCAGGGCGACCCGCATGTTGTAGGGGAACGGCAGTTCGTGCGGCGGCGCGACCTCGGTGCTCTTCGGCAGCGTTTTCATGAAGCCCCAGAGGTCGTTGATGTCCTTCACCGTCATGCGCGCATAGGAGCCGTAGGGAAAGGACGGGTAGAGATGCTCGCCGTTGCGCCCGACACCGCGTGTCATGGCGTTGCCGAACTCGGCGAGCGTCCATGCCCCGATGCCGGCGGTTTCGTCGGAGGAGATGTTCGGTGCGTGGAAGGTTCCAAAGGGGCTCTTCAGCGGTGCACCGCCCGACAACACGAGACGCGCCTCGCCCTCTGCACCCTTTTTGGCATGACAGCTGGCGCAGCCGCCGGCCCAGAAGACCTGTTCGCCATTGGCGAGATCCGGCTCTCCCAGGCCTTCCCAGTGGGAAGGACTCCAGGGCGCCGGTTTCGTCAGCCACCAGAAGGCTGCACCGCCGACGACGCCCAGCACCACAAGACCCGAAATCAGCTTCCTCGTCCGACGACCCATTGTCACCCTCATGCCCTGCTACAGGTGGGCTGCCCGCAAATACGAATGGAGGCACGCGGCTCGAAGTCGCGTGCCTCCCGTCTCACGTGACGCGACGTCGCCGCCGCTCAATCCTTCTTCAGGCGGTAGCTCTCATGACAGCTGCCGCAGTCCTTGCCGATGCCGCCGAGGGCCGCACCAACGCCTGCCTGATCGGCGGGGAGTTGCGCCAGAACCGCCGAAGCATCGGTGCCGAGCTTGGCCGCCTTGGCCTTGAAGTCATCCAGGTTTTCCCAGATCTTCGGGCTTGCTTCGGTCTCATGGCCCGTTTCCGAACCGGTCGGGAAGTGGTCCGGGAAGGTCTTCATGGTTTCGCTGATCGTCGTCAGCGATGCCTTGACGACCTCGGCGTCATAGGGCTTCTCGCCCTTGGCGATGCCGGCAAGCGCTCCGGTCGCAGCACCCACCTTCTTCATCGCCTGCTGGCGAACCACCTGCGGCTCGTCGGCTGCGGTCACGGCAGTAACACCCAGGCCCGCAAGAGCGGCGGCCAATAGGAGTGCGCGTATTTTCATCAGGATCTCCCGGTCAATGAAATCTATTCGGCGATTCTGCCTGTCTGGCCTTCATGCCCAATGCGCCGGCATGATGTCATCTTGAGTATTCGACGGAAGTAACATTTTTTTGATGTGCTTGTTAGCACAGCGAAATTTCCGTCTATCGCCCTTACCCCGGGATTTTGACAGCAGCCTCCTATAACATGACTTTAATGTTCATGTTTATACTTCCCGCAAACCGGGACAACGTCACTGCATTGTCCAGCCCTGCCACACCGTGAAGGCCGCGACCAGAACAAGCACGGCGCCTGCGGCCCGGCCGATCCACACGGTCGCCCCGGGGCTCCCGACCAGAAAATCGCGACCGCGGCCGGCAGCAAGCGCAAGGCCACCGTAGACGGCAAGCTGCGTCACCGCGATCATCGCGGCCATGACCAGGGCTTGCGACCAGATCGGCCCGAACTGGGGTTTGAGGAATTGCGGGTAGACGGCCAGCATGAAGAGATAGGCTTTCGGGTTCATCAGGCTCGTCAATGTGCCCTGGCGGAAACTCGCCCAGCGCGAGAGCGCCCCCGCCCCATCGATGCCACCGATGGTGATCGAGCTCTTGACCAGGGAAAAGCCGATCCAGGCGATGTAAGCGGCCCCCGCTATGAGCAGCACGTTGAAGAGGCCGGGCACCAGATGCAGGACGACGCTGACGCCGAGCGCCGCATAGAGCGTGTGCAGGACGCCGCCGGCCATGATGCCGGCCGTCGCCGACAGGCCGGAGGCCCGCCCTCCCGTCAGCGCATTCGCCAGAACGAAGACCATGTCCATGCCAGGCACGATGATGATGCCGAACAGAAGGGTGAAGAAGAGCCAGAGATTTTCCGTATAGGTCATGTCAGTTGTCCGTCGTCTGGGTTTTCATTTCTCGAGACGAATTGCTGTTTTTTCAATTCGTTGGCTGATGGTATAAATCCGGGCAACTGACAAGGTTGTGTCAGGAGCGTTGACGACGGGAGCGGTTTTCGATGCGCAAGGCGGCACGGCTTTTCGAGATCATCCAGATCCTCAGGCTTGCGCGAAAGCCGGTGACCGGCGCTGAGATGGCCGAAGCGCTGGAAGTCACCGTCCGTTCGATCTACCGCGATATCGCAGCGCTGCAGGCCATGCGCGTGCCGATCGAGGGCGGCCGCGGTATCGGCTACATCCTCAGGCCCGGTTTCGACCTGCCGCCGCTGATGTTTTCGATCGAGGAAACGGAGGCGATCGCCGTGGCGCTGGCGCTGTTGTCGCGCACCGGCGACGCGGAACTGAAGGCGGCGGCCGGTCGTGTCAACCAGAAGATCACCGCCGCCGTGCCCGAGCCGCTCAGGCTCGCCTTCCGCTCACAAGCGCTGCATGCGTGGGGGACGATCGCCCCCTCGCCCGCGGGCATCGATCTCGCTTTGGTACGCCGGGCGATCCGCGACGAGCAGAAGCTCGAACTCGACTATCGAGACGAACTCGGCCGCGCGACCGAACGAACGATCCGGCCGGTGGCGCTGATCTACTATTCGGAAACCGCCAACATCGTTGCCTGGTGCGAGCTCAGGCAGGCGATCCGCAACTTCCGCGCCGATCGTGTCGAACATTGCGAGGCGGTCGACGCCTATTTTCCAGGCGACGGCAACCGTCTGAGGGAACTCTGGGTCAGCGGCTGGCAGACGCCACCCACGGCAGCCTGAGGCCGCGCCTCACAGCGTGCGCCCCGAACGAAAAGACCCGGCGCAAGCGCCGGGTCCAGAGGTCATGCATCGAACACGAGCCGCTTACTTGGAAGCCGCTTCGTACATTTCAAGCACGTAGTCCCAGTTGATCAGGCTGTCGACGAAGGCTTCGAGGTACTTCGGACGCGCGTTGCGGTAGTCGATGTAATAGGAGTGTTCCCAGACATCGACGCCGAGGATCGGCGAGGCGCCGTGCACGAGCGGGTTTTCGCCGTTCGGGGTCTTGGAGATTTCGAGCTTGCCGTTCTTGACCGAGAGCCAGGCCCAGCCCGAGCCGAACTGGCCGGTGCCGGCGGCGATGAAATCGGCCCGGAACTTGTCGTAGCCGCCGAGATCGGACTTGATGGCTGCTTCGAGCTTGGCCGGCAGGCTGGTGCCCCCGCCGCCCTTCTTCATCCACTTCCAGAAGTGGATGTGGTTGTAGTGCTGGCCGGCATTGTTGAACAGCGGCTGGTTGGTGCCGTAGGACTTCTTGACGACTTCCTCCAGGGACAGGTCGGAGAGGCCAGCTTCTTCTGCAAGCTTGTTGCCGTTGGTCACGTAGGCAAGGTGGTGCTTGTCGTGGTGGTACTCGAGCGTCTCGCGCGACATGTAGGGGGCCAGCGCATCGTAGTCGTAGGGAAGGTTCGGCAATTCGAAGGCCATGTGGGCATCTCCTCTTGGCATGGAATTTCGTCGGGAAATCCGTGAGCGGGAACATAGGCACCGGCCCCCATGGAGGCAACCGATGCAATGCCAATTTTTCCTCAACCCACGGAATATACTTTCAACATCATTTTGAAAGCATGACGCTTTCGAGCACATTCATGCCACGGTTTGCTTGCAGCCTGCCGCCGACCACAACCATGCATAAAGGACAGCCTATGCCGCAGCGCCTGATGACCGCCCTTTCCCTTTCCGCAGCCGCAGCGCTCTTCGCATCCAATGCCGCAGCCTCCTCCGGCGACGCATGGGAGAGCTTTCGCGCAGAGGTTTCGCAAAAGTGCCTGGCGGCCGCCTCATCGCTCGAAAAGGCCAGCACCGTCGTCGACCCCTTCGGCTCGGAAAGTTTCGGCCTGGCGCTGGTGATCGGCACGCCGAAAGGCTCCGAGGCGGCCGTGACCCAGATCTGCGTCTTCGACAAGCAGAAGAAGACGGTCGAACTCGGCGGCGAACTGACACCCGATACGGTGAACATCGCCGTTCCAACCAAGGCGCAATAGGCTTGGACAATTCGTCCCTCGACAGCCTGCGCCAGGCGATCACCCGCGTCTATCCAGACCTTGTGGGCGCAGCCTTCACGCTCGCAACAGCCGGCTGGCATTCTGTCGCGGTGGATGTCGATGATCGCCTGATCTTCAAGTTTCCACGCCACGACATTGCCCGCGCGGCGCTGGTCAAGGAGGCGGCCCTGCTCGCGCTCATCCGTCCGGCCGTCGCGATGCCGGTACCGGACCTGACGCTGCACGACGGGCCGCCGCTGTTCTCCGTGCACGGGAAGCTGAAGGGCGAGCACCTTCCCCCCGATGCCTACGGGGCCCTTCCGGAAGCGGCGCGCGAGCGGCTCGGGCGAAAGCTCGCGCAGTTCTATGCAGAGATTCATGCGCTCGATGGTCAAGCAATGGCGGCGGCCGGCGCCGGCGCGCTCGAGCCCTGGCTGACACCTCGGGAGATCAGGGCGAAGGCTCTGCCGGCTGTGCCCGCCGAACACAGGCGGCTGGCGGAGACGACGATCGCCGCATTCGAGGCGATGGCGCCGGACCCCTGCGGCTCGACCTACGGGTTCTTCGACGGCCACGGCTGGAACATGGCCTTCGACCATGCCCGGCAAGAATTGAACGGTATTTACGACTTTGCCGACAGCGGCATTGGTCCGCTGCACCGCGAGTTCATCTATTCGAACCTGATCTCAAGCGACCTGACCGAACGGATCGTCACCCATTACGAGCGGCTGACCGGGCGTTCACTCGATCGCCGCCGCATCCTTGTGCTCTCGGGAATGCACCGGCTGACGGAGCTTGCCGAGCTTGCGGATGATCCCGAACATGCGCCCGAGATGGTCCGCTTCTTCAATCGCTGGGCGGAGACCGCCGGCGCCCTGCTCTAGACGCCGACGTTTATGCTCAGATGTCGCGCGCCGCGTGCGCCCAGTCCATGTAAAGGTCGCGGGCCTTGGCTGCGACCGGACCGGCCTGCAGGTCGCGGCTTTCGAGGCGCGTCACCGGCAGGACCTTGGAATAGTTGCCTGACGTGAAGATCTCGTCGGCCGCTTCGAAGTCGGCCATCGTCAGCGTCGCTTCAACGACTTCGAAACCGGCCGCGCGCAAGAGCGTCATCACGCGGAAGCGGGTGATGCCGGCAAGGAAGGTGCGGTTGGCAGCCGGCGTGAAGACGACGCCGTCCTTGACCAGGAAGACGTTGGAGGAGCCGGTCTCGGCAATATTGCCGAGCATGTCGCGCACCAGTGCGTTGTCGAAGCCGCGCGAGCGGGCTTCGGTCAGGATGCGCGCATTGTTCGGATAGAGGCAGCCGGCCTTGGCGTCGGTCGGCATCGATTCCAGCGTCGGCCGGCGGAACGGCGAAAGCGTCAGCGACGAGCCGCCATGGCCATTGCCCATCGGCGCTTCGAACAGGCAGAGCGCGAAACGGGTCGATTCCGGATCGATGGCGACAACACCGGCCGCGCCGTGCTCGGCCCAGTACATCGGCTTGACGTAGAGCGCCGTCTTGCCGTCGAACTTCTTGGCGCCTTCCCAGGTCAGCGCCTCGATTTCTTCCGCAGCCATCGTCGGCTTCAGGCCAAGCGCCGTTGCCGAGCGGTTGACGCGCTGGCAATGCAGGTCGAGATCGGGCGCGACGCCATCGAAGACACGAGCGCCGTCGAACACCGTCGAACCCAGCCACATCGCGTGCGAGGTCGGGCCGATCAGCGGCGGATTGCCCGAGAGCCATTCACCATCGACATAGGTCCAGGTCACTGAGCGGGGGGATGTATCGACGGCCATTGGCGTCTCCTTCAGGTTTTTTGTTCTCATTCCTCGGCATAACCCGAAAAAACAGCATCGTGGTGAATGGGTCTATCAAAAAATGTCATGGCGGCCATTCTGGTCGGCAGGCGAGCTCTCGCTTAGTCTCTCGCTTCAAAGAAGGGAGCAACCGTGCGCATCAAGCATCTCGACCAGGACGACGTGGACGTCTTCCGCCAGATCAGGCTGGAGGCGCTCAACCGCGCGCCCGAGGCCTTCGCGTCGACGGCCGCCGACTGGGAGCGGCTTTCGACCGAGGAATGGCGTGCGCGGTTGACCGCCAATGCCGTCTTTGTCGCGTTCGAAGACGACCGGCCTCTGGGGATCATGGGGCTGATGCGCGAACGCGCGAGCCGGCTGGCGCACCGGGCCACGATCATCATGGTTTATGTGCGCGACGAAGCGCGCGGTTCCGGCGTGGCGCGGCGTCTTCTGACCCATCTGACCGACCAAGCTCGCGCCTCCGGCATCCGTCTGCTCGAACTCGTCGTGCGTGCAGACAACCCCGCGGCTATCCGCTTCTACACGCGCGAGGGCTTTCGCGAGATCGGCCGTGTGCCGGGCGGGATGTTCGATGGCGAGAAAGAAGTCGACGAGATCTTGATGGCACGGCATATCGACGGCCGCGACGCGCCGGCAGGGCAAGGAGTACCCAAATGAGAGCGATGTATTACGACGCCTTCGAGAAGACGCCGGAAATCCGCACACTTCCAGATCCGACCCCGACCGAAAACGGCGTGGTCATCAAGGTCGAGGCGACAGGGCTCTGCCGTTCCGACTGGCATGGCTGGATGGGCCACGACGCCGACATCCGCCTGCCGCATGTGCCGGGCCACGAACTGGCGGGCGTCGTCACCGCGACCGGCCGCGGCGTCATGCGCTACAAGGTCGGCGACCGCGTCACCGTGCCCTTCGTTTCCGGCTGCGGCCGCTGCGGTGAGTGCCGCTCGGGCAACCAGCAGGTCTGCGAGGCGCAGTTCCAGCCGGGCTTTACCCATTGGGGTTCTTTTGCCGAATACGTGGCGCTCGACTTTGCCGACCAGAACCTCGTGCATCTGCCTGAAAGCATGGACTTCACCACAGCCGCAAGCCTTGGCTGCCGCTTCGCCACCTCGTTCCGCGCCGTCGCCGACCAGGCCAAGGTCAAGGGCGGCGAGTGGGTGGCGGTGCATGGCTGCGGCGGTGTCGGCCTGTCGGCGATCATGATCGCGGCGGCCCTCGGCGCCCAGCCGATCGCCATCGACATCGCCGAAGACAAGCTCGCCTTCGCGCGCAAGCTCGGCGCGGTCGCTGTCATCAACGGCCGCGAGGTCGAGGACGTTGCAGCGGCGGTGAAGGAGATTACCGGCGGCGGCGCGCATGTGTCGATCGACGCGCTCGGTAATCCGGTGACCTGCTTCAACTCGATCAAGAACCTGCGCCGACGCGGACGCCACGTCCAGGTCGGGCTGATGCTCGGCGACCAGGCGACGCCCGCGATCCCGATGGCGCAGGTGATCGGCCACGAGCTCGAGATCTACGGCAGCCATGGCATGCAGGCCTGGCGTTACGACGCCATGCTGACAATGATCGCAGACGGCAAGCTGAAGCCGCAGCAGCTGATCGGCCGGGAGATCTCGCTTGAAGAGGCGATCCCTGCCCTCACCGCCATGGACCGCGCGACCGACCTCGGCATCAGCGTCATCACGCGGTTCTGAAGACCACGGCAAGCCCGGATCACTCCATCCGGCAGGCAATATGAGGGGCACCCATTCCGACTCACCGTCCGCATGCGCTAGCCTTGTCCCCAATCGGGGACAAGGCAGATGACCATTGCGAGACGGCGAAGACTGATCAAGCGGCAGCGCACCGGCACGGCGCTGGCCGTTGCCGCCACGATCTCGTTTCTCGCCGGCATGACCGACGCGATCGGGCTCTTGAGCATCGGCGACTTCGTCTCCTTCATGAGCGGCAACACCACGCGGGCGGCGATCGCGCTCGGCGACGGCGATTTTACCGGCGCCCTGCTGCTTGTGGGTGCGCTCGGAGCGTTCATCATCGGCAACGCACTCGGCGTGATAGCGGCGGCGCGTCTCGGGGTCGTCGGCGTCCTCTCGATGGTCAGTCTCGTGCTGATGCTCTGCGCCGGCCTCGGAACCTCGATGCCGCGGCCCTTCTATTTCTACGGCATCGTGCTTGCCATGGGCCTGGTCAACGCGGCGGTCGAGCATATCGAGGGCCTGCCGATCGGGCTCACCTATGTGACCGGCGCCCTTTCCCGTTTCGGGCGCGGCCTCGGGCGCTGGCTACTCGGCAACACCAACCGTCAATGGCTCATGCAGATCGTGCCCTGGCTCGGCATGTTCTCTGGCGCCGTCGCCGGCGCGGTGTTGCAGCGCCACTTCGGCCCGGCATCGCTCTGGGCTTCCTTCGCTCTCAGCACAGCGCTCACGCTGGCCACCATTCTCGTGCCGTCGCGCTGGTCGAAGCGCTACATCAACCCGGGTTGACCCCCTTCCAGCCACAGCTTTTCGCCCCTCCCCAAGATTTTGCCCTTAAGCCCAAGCCGGTTTCAGGGCAAAATCCGCGCTGAAGAATCACGAGCGAGGTCCTGCCATGGCGCTAGCGGCAGCCGTTACTGCGGATGAACTCTACCATCCCCTCCTCAAGGCCAATCCGGCGCATCCGGCCGGCTGGCCCATCCGGATCATCGTCAGCTCGCAGACCGAAGCGCGGCACAATCGCGCGCTCTGGGCGCCGACGCACCTGATCTCCATCCGCGCGCCCGGCAGCCGGCTCCTGTCGATGATCGAGCTGCCGCCGGAGCGTCACCTGGAGCTCTATTTCGGCGACACCACCGATCCGGACGAACCGGATGCGGCCCGCCTGGAGGCGATCGAAGCGGCCTTCGCCTTCGTCGACCGCTTGCCGGAAGACGCGCATCTGCTCGTCCATTGCCTGCGCGGTATCGGACGGGCCACGGCGCTTACCCTCGGCATTCTCGCCCGCTCCATGCCGCCGGAAGACGCGGCCGCGGCCCTGCATGCGCTTCGCCCGGAAGCCAAGCCGAACCGGCATGTGGTCAATCTGTGCGACACAACGCTCGGGCTCAAGGGCAAGCTCGCCAAGCAGGCGCTGCGGTTCCCGGCGAAAGTCTGGAAACCTGCCAAGAGCTGAAGCGAGAAACCTTCGGTCGCGCGACCGGCCGTTGTGCGATGCACAAATATTTGACATGATCCGCGTAAAGAACGGTGACAGTGGGCTGCTCGATCGGGCATGATGCTGTAAGCCTTTGTTTTCGGATGGGCTTTGACGCGGCCATGCTGCCGTGACATGCCAGCGCCGAAGACAAGATACGGGAGGAAACGATGTCCCACGCGGCCTATGTGTTTGACGCCTACGGCACGCTCTTCGACGTGCATGCGGCCGTCAGGCGCCACGCTGAGGAGATCGGCCCGGACGGTCAGGCTTTCTCCGAACTCTGGCGGGCCAAGCAGCTCGAATATTCCTGGGTGCGCTCGTTGATGGGCAGCTACCAGGATTTCTGGCAACTGACCGAACAGGCGCTCGACTACGCCTTCGCGCGCTTTCCCTCCGCCGATCCGAAACTGCGCAAGAGATTGCTCGACGCCTATTGGACGCTCGACTGTTACCCGGAAGTGCCGGCGGTTCTGAAAGGCCTCAAGGAGCGCGGCGCAAGGATCGCGATCCTCTCCAACGGCTCGCCGGCGATGCTCGCCTCGGCGGTGCGCAATGCAGCACTCGATATCGTCATCGACGACGTCTTTTCGGTCGACGCCGTGAAGGCGTTCAAGACGGCCCCTGCCGTCTACGATCTCGTCACCACCAGCTATCGGCTCTACCCGCACGCGGTGTCCTTCCAGTCGTCGAACCGCTGGGACATCGCCGGCGCAACCAGGTTCGGCTTCCGCACCGTGTGGATCAATCGGGCGGACATGCCCGACGAATATCGCGATCACGGGCCGGCGCTGATCCTGCCCTCTCTCGAAAGCCTGCAATTCGGTATCTGAAGGAGTTCTCCATGGCCTGGTCGCCCGCGCAGTATCTGAAGTTCGAAGACGAACGCACCCGACCAGCCCGAGACCTCCTCGCCCAAGTGCCCGACCTGCCCGACGGCGTCGCCTTCGACCTCGGCTGCGGCCCGGGCAACTCCACCGAGCTCATCCGCGACCGGTTCCCCTGGGCCACGCTTTCCGGCCTCGACAGCGACGAGAACATGCTCGTTGCGGCGGCAAAGCGACTGCCGGGCATCACCTTCGAGAAGGCGGATCTTGCAAGCTGGGTCCCCCCGGCCGGTGCGTCGCTGTTTTACGGCAACGCCGTCTTCCAATGGCTTCCGAACCACCTCACCATCTTCGAAAGACTGATGTCCGCACTCGTGTCGGGCGGTACGCTCGCGGCGCAGATGCCCGACAATCTTGGCGAGCCGAGCCATCTGCTGATGGAGGAAACCGCGCGCAGCCCGGCATTCGCGGACGCCTTCGCGGAGAAGACGATCCGCCGCAATCCCATGCCCGGCCCGGCAACCTATGTCGAATGCCTGGCGCCGCGGGCGGCCAATATCGAGGTGTGGCACACGATCTACCACCACCGCCTCGCCAACGCAGAAGCAATCGTCGAATGGGTGAAAGGCACGGGGCTGCGCCCCTATCTCGATACCCTGCCGGAGGACAGGCGCGACGCCTTTGTTGCTTCCTATACGGATCGGATCCGGGCTGCCTATCCGGCCATGAACGACGGCAAGGTTCTTCTGCGTTTCCCACGATTCTTCATCGTCGCCGTGAAGGCGTAGCGCCGGCGGCGCTACATGCGCCCGGCCAGGAAATCGATGAAGGCGCGGATGCGGGCGGCCAGATGCTCGTGGCCGGCATAGACGGCATAAACGGTCTCGATTTCGCCCGATCGATGGTCTTCGAGCAACGGCACGAGCGTGCCGGCCTCGAAATCCGGCTCGACATGGAACCGTCCGATACGGCCGATGCCGACGCCGGCAAGGCAAAGCTGGCGGACGATCGAGCCGCTCGAAACCTGCATGTTGCCGAAGACCGTACGGTGCTCCACCTGAGACTGACCCGGCCCGCGAAACGCCCATTCGTCGACGCTGCGGCGGAAATTGAAGCGAATGCAATTGTGGCCGTCGAGATCGTCGGGGGTCTGTGGGACGCCATGCTTTTCCAGATAGGCGGGCGAGGCGATCACCACCGGCCGGGTTTCCATCAGCTTGCGCGCCTTGAGCGATGAATCACGCAGCGGTCCGGTGCGGATCGCCACGTCCGTCCGCTCGCCGACGACATCGATCATGCTGTCGGTCAGCGTCAGGTCGAGCTGGACCTCCGGGTATCGCGCCAGGAACTCCGGCGCGAGCGGCATGATGTAGCGCTCGCCGAAGCCGACGGCTGCATTGACGCGCAAGAGCCCGCGCGGCGCCATGCGTCCGCCGGCGGCAACGACATGTTCCGTCTCGGCGATTTCGCCGAGGATCCGCTGCGCCCTCTGGAAGTAAACCTCGCCTTCGGGCGTCAGCTGCAGTGTCCGGGTCGAGCGCACGAGCAGGCGCGTGCCCAACCGGTCTTCGATACGGGTCACCAGCTTGCTGACGGCCGACGGCGAAAGCTTCAGGCGGCGCGCGGCAGCGGAAAAGCTGCGCATCTCCGAAACGGCCACGAAGACCTCCATCTCCCCCGCCCGATTGTCCATGCATCACCTTTGAATCAAATTCACAGTCCTTTGTACCATTATGCTGATTATCATAATGAGTGCCAAGGCTCATATTCCGCCCGACTTCAACAACAACCCACACGCCCGGTGCTCCCAGCCGGGTGGGAAAGGTCTCGTCGTGCCTATTGCCATTCTTGCGCTGACGATCGCGGCCTACGCGATCGGAACCACGGAATTCGTGATCGTCGGCCTGCTTCCGACGGTCGCCACCGACCTCAATGTCACCCTGCCGCTCGCCGGCCTGATCGTCAGCGTCTATGCGCTCGGCGTCACCTTCGGCGCGCCGGTACTGACGGCGCTCACCGGCCGGATCGAGCGCAAGCCGCTGCTGATCGGCCTGATGGCGTTGTTCATCGTCGGCAATGCCGCCGCAGCATTGTCGCCGAGCTATGAACCGCTGCTCGTCGCCCGCGTCATTTCCGCCTTTGCCCATGGCGTGTTCTTCTCGGTCGGCTCGACCATTGCCGCCGACCTCGTTCCGGAAGACCGCCGGGCCTCGGCCATTGCCATGATGTTCATGGGCCTGACCGTCGCGATCGTCACCGGCGTGCCGCTCGGCACCTGGATCGGCCAGACATTCGGCTGGCGCGCCACGTTCTGGGCCGTGACCGGTCTCGGCGTCATCGCGCTCACCGCGATCGCCACCCTTCTGCCGAACACGCTTTCCAAGGCGCCGCCGGCCAAGCTCGTCGACCAGGTGCGCGTACTCGGCTCCGGCCGTCTGCTGATCGTCTTTGCCATGACCGCGCTCGGCTATGGCGGCACCTTCGTCGCCTTCACCTTCCTGGCGCCGATCCTGCAGGACATCACCGGCTTTTCGGAAAGCGCCGTCAGCCTGATCCTGGTGCTCTATGGCGTCGCGATCGCCATCGGCAACATTGCCGGCGGCAGGATCGCCAACCGTGATCCGGTCAAGGCGCTTGTCGGCCTGTTCCTCGCGCAGGCGGCCGTCCTGGTGCTCTTCACCTTCACGGCCCCGTCGCCGGTGCTGACGCTGGTCACGCTCGCGGCCCTCGGCTTCCTGTCCTTCGCCAATGTGCCTGGCCTGCAGCTCTATGTCGTGCAGCTTGCCAAGCAGCATCGCCCCGGCGCCGTCGATGTCGCCTCCGCGCTCAACATCGCAGCCTTCAACCTCGGCATCGCCGTCGGCGCCTGGCTCGGTGGCGTCATCGTCGCCTCGCCGCTCGGCCTTGGCATGACGCCCTTCATCGGCGCCCTGCTCGTCGCCGCCGCCCTGCTGCTCACGCTCTTGAGCGGCGCCCTCGATCGTCGTCAGGGTGCGGCCTACCAACCGGCTTGAACAGTCGGACCAGAAGACCACCTATAGCATCGTTCCTTTCACGCCCGGCCACCGGCCGGGCGACGCCTAACATGCCATGTACAAGGAGTTACTCACCATGCATTCCGTCAATTCCAACGGCGCCAACATCCCGGCGCTCGGTTTCGGCACCTTCCGCATGCCCGGCGCCGACGTGCTGCGCGTGCTGCCCGAAGCCCTGAAGCTCGGCTTCCACCATGTCGACACGGCGCAGATCTACGGCAACGAGGCCGAAGTCGGCGAAGCCATCCACGCGTCCGGCGTCGCACGCGCCGATATCTTCCTCACCACCAAGGTCTGGGTCGACAAATATGCGCACCGCGACTTCCTCGCCTCGGTCGACGAGAGCCTGAAAAAGCTGAAGACCGACCATGTCGATCTGCTTCTCCTGCATTGGCCGGGCGGCAGCGACGTGCCGATGGCCGAGCGCATCGGCGCCCTCAACGAGGTGCACAAGGCCGGCAAGGTCCGCCACATCGGCGTCAGCAACTTCAACGCGGCGCAGATGGAAGAGGCGGTGAAGCTCAGCGACGCGCCTATCGCCACCAACCAGGTCGAGTACCACCCTTATCTCGACCAGACCAAGGTGCTGCAGACCGCCCGCAAGCACGGCATGTCGATCACCGCCTACTACGCGATGGCGAACGGCAAGGTGCCGAACGATCCGCTCTTGAAGGAGATCGGCGCCCGCCACGGCAAGACCGCCGCCCAGGTGGCGCTGCGCTGGCTGGTGCAGCAGAAGGACGTGATCACGCTGTCGAAGACCGCGACGGTCGATCGGCTGAAGGAAAACTTCGCGATCTTCGACTTCGCGCTCGGCGACGGCGAAATGGCCGAGATCCACGCCCTTGCCCGAGCCGACGGCCGCATCGTCAACCCGGAAGGCCTCGCGCCGGTCTGGGACAAGGCTGCCTGATCTCATCGCTTGGATCGAGCGGAATGCGGGCGGAACACCGCTTACACTTTTCCTCATCCCGCCCTCTTCGGTTGGAGCGGGATGCGGGCGGAAAACCGCTTACACTTTTCCTCATCCCGCTCTCTTGGATTGGAGCGGGATGCGGGCGGAAAACCGCATGCACTTTTCCTAATCCCGCCCCGGCATTTCGCCGCCGGTCCATTTCCAGCCGGCGGCGGATAGGTTATGGACATCGCCTCCAGGACACCGATCAGAGGGAGGGGGCGATGTCGTTGCACGAGGCACAGGCGAGCGATTTCGCTCCTGACTGGCCGGCGATCATCGCCGTCGTTCTCGGCGTGACCGCCTTCTCGGTCGCACAGGGGCTCACCTATCCGCTGATATCGCTTTCGCTTGAAGGCCGCGGCGTTTCGGCCGGCATGATCGGTCTCAATGCCATGGGCTTTGCCGCCGGCCTCGGCGTCGCGACCCTCGTTCTCGGCCGGCTGACGCGGCTTGCTTCAGCCGACAAGCTGATCATCGCCAGCCTCATCGGCTGCTCCACCTGCCTCGCGACGCTTGCCTCGACCTCGGAACTCGCCATCTGGTTCGTGGCGCGCTTCGCTCTCGGCTTCTTCGTCAGCATGGTCTTCATGCTTGGCGAAGCCTGGCTGAACACCGCCTGCCCCGACCGGCTGCGCGGCCGCGTTTCCGGCCTCTACGGCGCCGGCATGTGCGGCGGCTTTGCCGCCGGTCCGCTGGCAATCCCCCTGCTCGGCACGAGCGGCGGTCTCGGCTTCGCGCTGCTTGCGATCTATATCGCGCTCGTCGCCTTCCTCACCGGGCTCCTCACCATGGGCGCGCGCACACGGCCCGAGCCGTCCTCGACGCGCGACCTTTTCGCCTTCTTCACCAAGGCGCCGATGCTGATCCTCATGGTGCTGATGTTCGGCTTTGCCGATATCGCGGCGATCTCCGCGATGCCCGTCTATTTCGTCAAGACCGGCCATAGCCAGGCCTTTGCCGCGCTCAGCGTCACGGCGCTGGCGATACCGACGGCGCTTGCCCAGCCTTTCATCGGCGTGCTTCTCGACCGGCTGCCGCGCCGCCGGGTGGCGATCTCGGCGGCCGCCGTCGCTGCGACAGGCTACCTGCTTGTGCCGTTCCTCTCGTCCGATATCGCGCTGCTGCTGACCTTCGCCTTTATCGGCGCTGCCAGCTTCGCGCTTTACACCGCCGCCCTCACCATGCTCGGCGAGGAATATCGCGGCAGCATGCTGGTTGCCGGCAGCGCCGCCTTCTCGCTCGCCTATGCCGCCGGCAGTGCCGCTGGTTCCGGTGCAACCGGTGCGCTGATGAACTTCATCAACCCCGTCGCCGGCCCGATCGGCGTCGGCGTCGTGCTCGTGGTCTTCACGCTCGCCTTCGCGCTGAACGGCCGGCGCTGAAGCGCTGGCGCGCGCGTGCGCGACGGTAGCCAGCACCCGGCTTCAGGGGCCGGCACAAAGCTGCGCGAGCGCCTCGCCGAAAACGCGTGCGGCCGGTCCGAGCGGCTCGTCGATCCGGTGGATGAGATAGGCCTCCGCGCTCACCTGGCTGTTGCGCCCAAGGGCGGCCGTCGGCATGCGCACGAGCCGGCCTTCCGCAAGGTCGCGCTTCACCTGCCAGGATGGCAGCCGGCCCCAGCCGAGGCCGGAGCGGATCATCGCATGTTTCGTGTCCTGGCTGCTGACACGGCAGGTTTGCGGCGAGAGCACGCCGAAGTCGCGGCCGACGGTGCGCTGCGACGGATCCGACTGGACGATCTGCAGATGGTCGGCAAGCTCGGCATTGTCGAGCACCTCGCCCCCCGCCCGCAGGCCAAGGGGATGATGGGCGGCAACGACCGCAACGAGTTCGACCGTCGACAGCGCCCGGCGGGCGATCGCCGCATCGCGGAAATCCTCGCCGACGGTGATACCGAGCGTGAAGCGGCGATCGACAAGACCATCGAGCGGCCCGCCGAGCGGCAGGACAGCGAGCCGGATGGACACATCGGGATAGACGCCGCGCATCTCCTTCAGCGCCAGGCCGACTGTCTCGATCGGAAACAGCGTATCGACGACCAGCGAAAGCTCGAGCTCGATACCTTCGCCGAGCCCGCGGGCCCGGGCACGCATCGCGTCCACCCGCAACAGGATATCGCGGGCATTGGCGAGCAGCGCCCGCCCCTCCGCGGTCAAGGACGGCCGATGCCCGGATCGGTCGAACAGGGCGACACCCAGTTCGGCCTCCATGTTGGCGATGGCGTGGCTGACGGCCGATTGCACCCGTGAAAGCCTGGCAGCGCCGGCGCGGAAGCTCCCGCTTTCGGCGACGGTCACGAAGGTCCGCATCTGGTCGAGGGTGAGTGCGTCCAGCATGATCGATTCCATAGATCATCTTGATGAAAATTATATCACTCCAAGAGATCAAGAAAAGCACCCATCTTATCCCTGAACAGCGATCCAGAAGGACAGCGGAATGACCAAGGTGCTCGTGCTCTACTATTCTTCCTACGGCCATATCGAGACCATGGCGAAGGCCGTCGCCGAGGGGGCCCGCGCCGCCGGCGCCGACGTCGCGTTGAAGCGCGTGCCGGAGATCGTGCCCGAGGCGGTGGCGATCAAGGCGGGCTACAAGCGCGACCAGGAGGCGCCCGTCGCCACGGTCGCCGAACTGCCCGACTACGATGCGATCATCATCGGCACGCCGACGCGGTTCGGCAGCATGGCGGCCCAGATGAAGAACTTTCTCGACCAGGCGGGCGGCATCTGGGCGCAGGATGCACTGGTGGGGCGCGTCGGCGGCGTCTTCACCTCAAGCGGGAGCCAGCACGGCGGCCAGGAAGCGACGATCCTCGCCACCCACACGGTGCTGCTGCATCTCGGCATGGTGATCGCCGGCCTGCCCTACACCTTCAAGGATCAGATGCGCATGGACGAAATCACCGGCGGATCTCCCTATGGCGCCACCACGCTTGCCGACAACGGCCATGGTGGCGATCGCCAGCCGAGTGCCAACGAACTGAACGGCGCACGCTTCCAGGGGCGCCACATTGCAGAACTGTCAGCCGCCCTCGTCGCCGGTCGTGCGCGGGTACCGGAGCCCGCGTGATGACCATTGCTGTGAGCCTCATTCGAGAAAGAACCGACTGGAGCGGCGTGACGACCGTCGTTGCGGCCGGCATCGTCGCCGCGATGCAGGTCGGCAAGGGGCTGATTGCCGGCCCCATGCTTCAGTCCGACCTTGGCCTCGACCTCTCCGCCCTCGGCTGGATCACCTCGGTTTTCGCCATCGTCGGCGTCGTCGGGGGCATGGCGGCTGGCGCATTCGTCACTGTGGCCGGCGACCGGCGCCTGCTCGGCGCCGGCATGGCGCTGCTGGCTCTCGGTTCCTTCGCCGGTGCGGCCAGCCCGGCATTCACGCTGCTTCTGCTGTCACGCATTGTCGAGGGTTTCGGCTTTCTGCTCGTCGTCGTCGCCGGCCCCGCCATCCTCATGCGCCTGGTGACGTCAGAGCGTCGCGACCTCGTCTTTGCGCTCTGGAGCTGTTTCATGCCCGCAGGCATGGCGATCGCCATGCTGACGGGGCCCGCTTTTGCCGATTGGCAGGCGATCTGGTGGAGCAACGGGCTGCTTGCGCTCGCAAGCCTCGTCTCCATCTTCCTGGCCGTGTCGCCGTCCGGGCAATCCCCCCGCGTCGCGTCCCGCTTCCGGGATGATGTGGCCGAAACGCTGACGAGCCGCGGTCCGGTTCTGCTCTTCGTGCTGTTTTCGCTCTACAGCCTGATGAGCTTCACGCTTTCGAGTTTTCTGCCGATCCTGTTGATCGAGCGCCTGCAGGTCTCGCTCGGAACCGTCGGCCTCTTGAGTGCCATCATCACGCTGGTCAACGTCTTCGGCAATCTTGCCGCCGGCCATCTGCTGTCGCGCGGCGTCGCCCGCGGCCGGCTGGTCGCAAGCGCCGCGGTGCTGACGGGCGTGTCCGGCCTGTGGATCTTCCTGAGCCCGTCGGGCGGACATCTGGTCCTGGCGCTCTGCGTTCTGTTTTCCGCGATCGGCGGGCTCATTCCGGCAACACTGATTTCATCGGTGCCGCTCCTGTCACCGCGTCCCGCGCTTGCGCCAATGGCAATGGGGCTTTTGATGCAGGGCAGCAACCTCGGTCAGCTCGTCGGCCCCGTCGCGGTCGGTACGGCCATCGAGTTCTACGGGTGGACGTCGGGCGCGGTCTTCATCGGCGCCGGAGCGCTCCTCTTCATCGCGCTGGCACCCACGCTTGAACGCGCGCTGCGGGCCACCCGGCCGGAACGCTGACGGTCGCCGCCGGCAACAAAAAACCCACCGGCCAAGGCCGGTGGGTTTCGCAGAGCAGCCGGGACGATCCGTGGATCAGACGAACTGGCTGAGGCCCGGAACCGAGGCGACGACTTCGTCGACCACGTCAGCGCCGGCCTTTTCCTTGGCAAATGCAATGGTTTCCTTGGCAAGCCCGGTGATTTCACCCATGCCGAGGCCCTGGCTCATCAGCTGCTGGCCGAGCGCCATGACGCCGCCGCCACCGATCGCCGACATCAGGCCGCCGAGCAGACCGCCGCCGCCGGTGCCTTCGCCATTGTACTGGGCAATCAGATCGCTGGCGCCCGGGATGGCTTCGATCATCTGGGCGACCGGACCGTCTGCGGCTTCGCGCTGCAGAAAGCCGAGGATCATGCCGACGGCCTTTTCGGCCGTTGCCGGCTCGATGCCGACGTTCTCAGCAACGCGCGTGACCAGTTCATTCATGGACAAACTCCCTCATTTGGATTTTTGACGTTGACGTCAAGGTAAATGATCGCTCGGCAAATAACAAGCCGTGAGCAGTGACTATCGGCCCATCGATGTCGCCGCTTTCCGGCTGCGGATGGGCACAGCCTTGTTGCCGGGCGCAACCGCACCACCTATAACAGAAATCCAGCCACATTTCGATGACGGCGGGCCCCTGCGACACTGCGAAGCGCCCGCTTTCATTGAAGAAACGGAGATGAAGCCCACATGTTGGAAGAAGGCAAGCTCTTTATCGGCACCAGCCGCAAGCCTGATGATTCGATCAACAAGGGCGAGTATCTGGAGCTCAAGTTCGGCAACCGCCACGGCCTGGTCACCGGCGCGACGGGTACCGGCAAGACGATCACCCTGCAGGTGCTGGCCGAAGGGTTTTCCAACGCTGGCGTCCCGGTCTTCTGCGCCGACGTGAAGGGCGATCTCTCCGGCATCGGCGCGATCGGCGAGCCCAAGGATTTCATCCTGAAGCGCGCGGAACAGATCGGCCTGCCGACGAACCCTTACGAGTTCCAGGAGTTCCCGGTCATCTTCTGGGATCTTTACGGCGAGAAAGGCCACCGTGTCCGCACCACCATGTCGGAGATGGGCCCCCTTCTCCTGTCGCGGCTGATGAATGCGACCGACGCGCAGGAAGGCGTGCTCAACATCGCCTTCAAGATCGCCGACGAGGGCGGGCTGCCGCTGCTCGACCTGAAGGACCTGCAGGCGCTGCTCAACTACATGGGCGACAATGCCAGCGCGCTTTCCAACCAGTTCGGCTTCATCTCCAAAGCCTCCGTCGGCTCGATCCAGCGCGAACTGCTGATCCTTGAGCAGCAGGGTGCCGAACATTTCTTCGGCGAGCCGGCGCTGAAGATCACCGACATCATGCGCACCACCAATGACGGCCGCGGCGCGATCTCGGTGCTGGCCGCCGACAAGCTGATGATGAACCCGCGGCTTTACGCGACCTTCCTGCTCTGGCTGCTGTCGGAACTCTTCGAGGAACTGCCGGAGGTCGGTGACCCGGACAAGCCGAAGCTGGTCTTCTTCTTCGACGAGGCGCATCTGCTCTTCAACGATGCGCCGAAGGCGCTGGTCGAACGCGTCGAACAGGTCGTGCGCCTGATCCGCTCCAAGGGTGTGGGCGTCTACTTCGTCACCCAGAACCCGCTCGACGTGCCGGACACGGTGCTCGGCCAGCTCGGCAACCGCGTCCAGCATGCGCTGCGCGCCTATACGCCGCGCGACCAGAAGGCGGTGAAGACCGCCGCCGACACCTTCCGCCCGAACCCGGACTTCGACTGCGCCACCGTCATCACCAATCTCGGCACCGGCGAGGCTCTTGTCTCGACGCTTGAAGGCAAGGGTGCCCCCTCGATGGTCGAGCGTACGCTGGTGCGCCCACCGCAATCGCGCGTCGGCCCACTGACCGAGGCGGAGCGGCAGAAGGTGATGGACGTCAGCCCCGTCCGCGGCCTTTACGACGAGGATTTCGATCGTGAGTCCGCCTACGAGATCCTGACGGCACGCGCCAAGAAGGCAGCCGACGCGCAGGCCGAGGCGCAAGCCCAGGCCGAACAACAGACGAGCGAGGCCAATAGCGGCGGCAGCCGCTGGACGCTGCCGGGCTTTGGCGACGACGAGCAGGCAGCGCCGGCCGGCAAGCAGGCTCGGCCGCGCAGCTCGGGCTACCAGCGCGAAACGGTCGTGGAAGCGGCGATGAAATCGGTCGCCCGCACCGTCGCGACCCAGGTCGGCCGCGCCCTGGTGCGCGGCATCCTCGGCAGTCTCAGCCGGCGCTAACCAGGGCCGCCAACGACGCGGCCAACCATTCTCGCGCGCCCTGAACCCATCAGGGCGCGTCGTCATTTCTGAAAGGAGCATTGCCATGGACGTGAAGGATTCAAACGGCGCCATTCTCAAGGACGGCGACAGCGTCACCCTGATCAAGGACCTGAAAGTGAAGGGAACCTCGACGACGCTGAAGCGCGGGACGATGGTCAAGGGCATTCGCCTCACCGACAACCCCGACGAGGTCGAATGCCGTGTGGAAAAGATCAAGGGTCTGGTGCTGCGTACCGAATTTCTGAAGAAGGCCTGAGGCTGGCGCGGATGCCGGCGCGGCAAAAGATGACCTGACGGCCGGCCCTGCCGCCGTCAATGCCGCGTCTTGGTGACAGTGACTGTGCTCAAGCGGCGCCCGCCCACCGCAACGGCGGCCCGCTGGGTAGCAGCGTATTCGTCCGTCAGCTCCAAAAGAGCCAAGGCGATCTCGTCCCAATGCCATCCCACCCGCTCGGCGAGATCCGTCAGCAGTTCGAACTCCTCGCGTAAAGCGGTTGCGCATTCGAGTTCGCGCTGCGCGAGCGTGCAGGTTCTGGTTTTCGGCCTGGCGATCATCCATCGCACCTCCTGCTCATCAACTCCCAGCCAGAGCTAAGGTTCCAGCGCAGCGCGACGGGAACCAAACGCCTCCCGGGCCGTTGGCTAGGGACAGGAGGCATTGTCATGAGGAAAATCATCCTAGCCAGTTTTGCCGCAAGCCTTGTCTTTTCCGGCGTCGCCCTGGCTCAGACCACGACGATCGTCGTTCCCGGCGAGGTCAAAACATACGTCCTTCAGCAAACCAGCCCATCGGCGACCTATGACGGCACTGTCGTCGTGGGCGAACCCTTGCCCGACACAGTCGAGGTCTACCCGATCCCGCAGCAGCCGTCCTACGGCTATGTCGTCGTCAACGAGCAAAGGGTACTGGTCGATCCGCAAAGCAGGCGGGTGATCGAGGTTCTGCAGTAGACCGGCAGACAGCATGCCCGGAAAAGAAGAAGCCCGGCAAGGACTGCCGGGCTTCTTTCAAAAGGGGATCTGAGAAGACTCAGGCGACGGTCAGCTTGACGTCGATGTTGCCCTTGGTCGCGTGGCTGTAGGGGCAGACGATATGCGCCTTCTGGACCAGGTCTTCGAGCACTGCCTTGTCTACGCCCGGCGACGAGATCTGAAGTGCTGCGTCGATGCCGAAGCCGGTGCCGTCTTCGCGCGGGCCTATGCCGACGGTCCCCGTCACCGTGGTGTCTTCCGGCAGCTTTACCTTCTCCTTGCCGGCAACGAATTTCAGCGCGCCGAGGAAGCAGGCCGAATAACCGGCTGCGAAGAGCTGTTCGGGGTTGGTGCCACGGGCGCCGTCGCCGCCGAGTTCCTTCGGGACGGTGAGCGTGACATCGAGCACGCCGTCGGCGCTCTTGGCCTGGCCGGCTCGGCCACCGGTTGCGGATGCAGTGGTGCGGTAAAGAATGGGCATTGGCGGGGTCTCCTTTGCGTTTCCGAGTGGATGCGTTTTAGATAGCGCAAAATTCAATTGTACGCAAATTAATTTTGCAAATTGCATTTTCGGCGTCTTTTTGCGACAATGACTGCATGGCGAACAAGGCAGTACATAGCGACACCATCCCCGAGGAAGCACTCGCGCTCGGCAAGCAGCTGTGTTTTGCGGTCTACTCCGCGGCGCATGCATTCAACCGCGCCTACAAGCCGCTGCTCGACCGTTTCGGCCTCACCTATCCCCAATATCTCGTGCTCCTGGCGCTCTGGCAACAGGACGAGATGACGGTCAAGCGGATCGGCGAGGAGATCGGCCTGGATTCAGGAACGCTGTCGCCGCTTCTTAAGCGCCTGGAGGCAGCCGGCTATGTCGGCCGCCAGCGCGACCCGAGCGACGAGCGTCAGGTGATCGTGCGGCTGACGGACAAGGGCCAGGACCTGAAGAACGAGGCCTTCGGCATCCTTGTGGGCATCAGCAAGGCCTCGGGATGCAGCCTGAAGCAAGCGGAAGACATTCGCGAGACGCTGCATCAACTGACGCGACAGCTCAATGCTGGCCCCGGTGAGGATTGACCAAGCGGCCTTCCGCTCGACGCGGTGGGTGCTGCGCGGAAATGTGAGAGGCGGATATCCGCCCCTGCCCGTCATCAGATAACGAGGATCGGCGCCTTGCCGCGGACGCGATCGTAGAGATCCATGACGTCCTGGTTGAGCATGCGCACGCAGCCGGACGAGACCGCCTTGCCGATCGATTTCCATTCCGGCGTGCCGTGGACGCGGTAGAGCGTGTCCTGGCCATTCTGGAAGATGTAGAGCGCGCGTGAACCGAGCGGATTGTTGAGGCCTGGGGCCATGCCGCCGTTCTTGGCCGAATAGGGTTTTAGCTGCGGCTGGCGGGCGACCATGCTGTCGGGCGGCGTCCAGCGCGGCCACTTCTGTTTCCACTGGATGACGCCGCGACCCGACCAGGCAAACCCCTCGCGACCGAGGCCGACGCCGTAACGCAACGCCCGGCCACCCGGCTGGATCAGATAGAGGTAGCGGTCGCCGGTATCGACGACGATCGTGCCCGGCTGCTCGCCGAAGGGATCGCTGACCTCCTGGCGGTAGAAGCGCGCGTCGATCTGGCGATACGGAATTTCCGGCACCTGGTAGCCACTGTCGCTCACGGAGGCATAGATGTCCGAGACGTAGAGGCCCTGCGGCGGCAGACCGGTTGGAACTGGCCCTGGGCCATCCTGCCTTTCATAGATGCCTTCGGCGCGCGGATCGGTAAAGCGCCCCTCGACCGCTGGATTGCGGAACACCGGCGCCGTCTCATAACGAAAGACATCCGTGTTCATCGACGAAGTGCAGCTTGCAAGACCGGCGGAGGCGAGCGCCACACCGGACGAGCGAAGAAACTGGCGACGGGAGAAAAGGATTGAAGAGGACATCGAACTCTGGGGGCTTGAGTGCGGCATGAGGAGTGCTGCATGAATTTGCTTAACGAAATGCTACGCACAGCCCCCACGGATCGGTGCGATGCTTGCATTTACGGCTGGAACGAGGCTTGCGTCGCGGCGGGCGGCAACGTTCAAACGCTGTGGATACTGAACCGCGGCTGGCGCATCAGCGTTTCGAAATCCGCTGCGGAGAGCGGGTGGCTAAAGAAGTAGCCCTGGATCTCGTCGCAACCGCTCTGGCGAAGGAACTCCACCTGGGCCTGGTTTTCCACACCCTCGGCAATGACACGAAGGCCGAGGTTCCGCGCAAGCGAAATGATCGCGGCGGTGATCGCGTTGTCGTCGAGATCGGTCGGAATGTCGGCGACGAAGGACCTGTCGATCTTCAGGCGGCGCACCGGGAAACGCTTGAGCGCGCTCAAGCTCGAATAGCCGGTGCCGAAGTCATCGATCGCCAGGTGCACGCCGATCGTCTGCAACTCGTGCATGGTGGCGATCGCGCCCGGAACGTCCTGCATGATCAGGCTCTCGGTCAACTCGAGTTCGAGGCAGAACGGATCAAGCCCGGTCTCGGCGAGGATCGCTGCCACGTGACCGGCCCAGTTGCGCTCGCGGAACTGGCGCGCCGAAACGTTGACGCTGATGATCAGCGGCGGCAGGCCGGCATCCTGCCAGGCCCTGGCCTGCCGGCAGGCGGCATGCAGCACCCAGTCGCCGATCGGCACGATCAGCCCGGTCTCCTCGGCAAGCGGAATGAACTCTGCCGGCGAGACCGCGCCGCGTTCGGGATGACGCCAGCGCAGCAAGGCTTCGGCCGCAAAAACTCGCCCATTCGCGAGGTTCATTTGCGGCTGAAACTGCAGGAAGAACTCCTCCCGCGCGAGCGCCGTGCGCAATTCTTCCTGTTGCCTGAGCTTCTCATGGGCCTTTGCGGCCATCTCTTCGGTGAAGACCTGCAGGTTGTTGCGGCCGAGCTCCTTGGCCCGGTACATCGCCATGTCGGCATTGGCGAGCAGCTCGCCGACCGTCTTGCCCTGGTTGGGAAAACAGGCAACCCCCATGCTGCAGGTGACCTGCAGGCTGCGACCCTCGATCTGCATCGGCGCGGCGATCGCCCGCCTGATGTCCTCGAGTCTCGCCAGCACGATGTCGCGTTCGCAGGGGAGCCCGTTCAAAAGCAGGATGAATTCGTCACCGCCGACACGCACGACCATGTCGGACTTGCGCACCGAGGCGCGCATGCGCGAGGCGGTAACCTTCAACAGCTCGTCGCCGGCCGCATGGCCGAGCGTATCGTTGACCAGCTTGAAGTTGTCGAGATCGAGAAAGGCGAGCACGGCCCATTGGCCGCTGCCGCGCAGGGCTTCCAACGCCTCGGCGACCTGTTCCTCGAACAGCGCGCGGTTCGGCAGGCCGGTCAGTGCGTCGTGATGCGCCATGAAGCTGATGCGATCATCGGCCTGCTTGCGCTCGATCGCGATGCCGGCGAGATGCGCCGCCATGGCGATCAGTTCCTTCTGCGGGTCATTGGGCACGCCGACCGATTCGGAATAGAGCGCGAAGGTGCCGAGCACCTTGCGTTCGCGCGAATGGATCGGGGTCGACCAGCAGGAGCGGAAGCCGTAGGGGCGGACGAACTCGCGGTAGTCGTCCCAGAGCGGATCGGTCAGAATATCCGACACGATCACCTGCTCGCCGCGCCAGGCGGCGGTGCCGCAGGAGCCCATTTTGGGGCCGATCTCGACGCCGTGGATCGTCGCGCAATAGGCCTCGTCCAGGCTCGGCGCCGCGCCATGGAACAGATAGCGGCCATCGGCCGACAGCAACAGCACAGATCCCTTGATGCCCGGCATCAAGGCTTCGATCAAGAGGATCATGTCGCGGAAGAAAGCGTCGAGCGGCCGGCCGTTGGCGATCATCTCGAGCAGGCGCGCCTGCCCTTCGAGCAGCCGTTCGGCCGCCTTGCGGTCGGATATGTCGCGCGATACGCCAACGATACCGACGATCTTGCCGCGTTTGTTGCGCAGCGGCACCTTGGAGGTCATCAGCCAGCGGTCGCGGCCCTTGCTGACGATGGCGCGCTCCTCGATGCCGAAAATCGGCTCGCCGGTTTCAATCACGCGACGTTCGATGTCGGCGATCGCCTTGGCCATCTGCGGCGGATGGAGATCGAAATCGGTCTTGCCGACGATATCCTTCAGGGTTTCGAGCCCGTTGTCGGCGACGGTCACCTGATTGGCGATCAGAAACCGGCCATCGACATCCTTGGCATAGATGTAGTCGGGCACATGGTTGATCATCGTTTCCAACCAGTAGTGGCGGTCGGCGATGTCGGGTTCGCTCGGAAAGATGCGCGCCACCTCCTCGGCCAGCCGCGTGCTGGCATCGATCAGGCGACGCGTTTCCTCGTTGCCGCCGGCGTTGAGGGCGGCGTATCGCGGATTGCGGGACGTGTTCTTCGCCAAGCAAGGCCTCCCGACGCTTTTCGCCGCGTCGCTGGTCGATCTTTCCCCACTTCACGTTAGACGAGCAAGAGTTAGCTCTTCCTAAATAACTGTAGAAAAATCGTGTAGAGGTTGCAATCTCCAAGTCGCACCAGCCGATGAAAAGGGTGGACGACACCACCCTCCCGTGTCGGCTCAGGACAGCCGCCGGCGCGCCGTCGGTATCCGCATCAGCAATTGATCGAGGACCACCATGACGACGATGGCAATTCCCGTCAACGGAAACGCCAGCCCGAAGAGAATGGCCATGAGCCACAATCCTACATAGACGCTGCGCCTCGGCGGCATCGGCGGCACGCCGATCTGCCCGGCCGGGCGGCGCTTCCACCACATGACGACGGCGGAAAGGGAAACGAGCACGATCGCGATGCAGGCGCCCAGCATCAGGAGCTGGTTGAAGCGTCCCCACTCCTGCCCCTTGTGCACGTTGATGCTCCATTCGATGGCCTTGCCGAGCGCCGGGTAGTCGCCGAAGGCAATGTCGACCAGCGGCTTGCCGGAATACTGGTCGATATGGATCGTGCGCTCGCGCGCGAGATCGGCGGGAAAAATCGCCGCGGTATAGACGCCGGTCTCGTCCAGCGGGATCGCCAGTTCGTAGCCCGGCAGCATGCCGGCGGCATCGGCGATCGCGACGGCGCGGTCGACGCCGACCGGTTCGGCCGGATCACCGCTCGATGCCGGAACCGGAGCGTTCTCCATCAGCCAATTGGCCCTCGGCAGCACGTCGGTCGAGACCTTGCCGGAGCTCGGAACCTCGTCCCAGAGCGCTGCGGGATAACCAAGGCCCATCGCCGTCAGCTTGCCGTTGACGGTTGCGCCCCAGTAGCCGGACCACAAAAGCCCCGAGAACGCGAGGAAAACGATCAGCAGGCCCGCGCCGATACCGGTCACGGCGTGAAGGTCGCGCCAGAAGACGCGGCGCGCGGGCGTTCCGCGCACCGTCAGGACGCCGCCTGTCTGCTGGCGCGGCCACCAGAGATAGATGCCGGTAAAGACCAGCAGGATCGCAAAGCCCGCGACGATCTCGATGATCTTTTCGACCGACTTGCCGAAATAGTCGAGACTATGCAGGTCCTCGACCACCTGGTTGAACTCCTCGGATGGTGCGACCCGATCGAGGACGGCGCCGGTGTAGGGATCGACGAAGACCAGCAGGCGGGCCTTGCCGATGCCGACCGTGACCCGCGCGGAGCGGTCCGCGCCGGCCGGCGTGCGGTAGGAGACGGCAGCGCTGCCGGGCACGGACTCCACGGCGGTGGCGACGATCGCCGAGGGCGACAGCCGTTCGGCACCGACAGGCACAATGTTGCGATAGGCAAAGACGGTGTCGTCGATCTCATCGTTGAAAAGGTAGAGGCCGCCTGTGAGTGCCAGGCTGATCATGAAAGGAATGACCAGCAGGCCGGCAAAGAAGTGCCAGCGCCAGATGGCGCGATAGAGCGAAATGCCGCGCTCGGCGGCCATCGGCTGCGCAGCGGCGCCGGTGAAGGATGCGGTTGTCATGGATGTCTCCGGGGAAGGCCGCCTTGTGCGCCTTCGCCTCTTGAGGACCGGGGCGGCTCTGGACCGCGCAACCGCGCCGAAACAAGTTCGACGCCTCTGCGGCCGGTCAGTCGCCGTCTAGCGGATATCAGGCGGAGAAGGCCGACGGGGGCGCTCTTGGTCCGGCACCGGTCAAACGAACGGCACGAACGAGCACAAGCGCGCCCGATGGGAGGGACGGCTGGACCGCCGGCAGTTGTGGCGGGGCCGAAAGTCGATACGGCGTCGGCAACGCGCCCGGCGCGACCAGGCAGCACGACTGGCACCCGTGGCACGTCTTGCCATCCTTGCCATCGCTGTCGGCATGATCCGAAAGGCAGAGGTCCGCAAGGGTGCCGTCGGGAAGGACATAAGCCGCCATGTCCGGTGCGACCGGCATCGCGACGGCAGGCTGCTGGACGAGCGCCGACAGGATGAGAACCAGCGCGCACAGCGTGCGCGCCGCCCAGTCCGTCAACCGATCCCCCAGAAACCGTCGCGCCAAATGTGCCCCCATAATCGAGAGCGACAGCTAAAGGCCCGGGGCACGAATGGCAAGCGGGCAATGAGCCGCAGCTCGCATCAAAACATTTCATGCGTGACATCAGCGGCATGCACTTTCGCCCCTGGTCGCACTTGCCTAAGACAAGCGCACGGCAACGACGGGAGAAATTCGGCATGCTGACGATCTATGGGGTCTATCGCTCGCGCGCATCGCGCAACTACTGGATGGCGCGGGAGCTCGGCATTCCCTTCAAGTCCGTCCCGGTCCTACAGGCGCGGCGGGTCGCCGATCCGCTGGCCGCCGACGCGCCGATCAACACCAAGTCTCCCGCCTTTCTCGCCGTCAATCCGATGGGGCTGATCCCGGCGATCGAAGATGACGGCGTCGTGCTGACGGAATCGCTTGCCAACAATCTCTATCTCGCGCGCAAGCATGGTGGCCCGCTCGCACCCGCCGACATCGCCGAGGAGGGGCTGATCGGCAACTGGACGATGTGGGCGGCGACGGAGGTCGAGCCGCATGCCGTCGAGATCATCCTGACCTATGACTATGGCGCCGAGGAAACCGCGGCGGGCAAGGCCACGATCGCGGCCTGCGCGAAGTCGCTCGAACGGGTGTTTGCCCGCATGGAACAGCACCTCGACGGGCGCGACTATCTCGTCGGCGACCGCTTCACCGTCGCCGACCTCAATCTCGCGGAAGTCTTCCGCTACGCCATGAGCCAGACGCAGCTGTTTCAGACGCATCCGCGCGTTTCGGCCTGGCTTGCCCGCTGCCATGCCCGCCCGGCGTTCAAGGCGATGATGGAGGAGCGGCTGAAAGAGCCGGCGGATTGAGCGGACAAAAAGGCGCTTCCGACGATCAGCCCATGGTCGCCGCGTCGAAGCGGACGCGCGGCGCCTTGATGTCGATCAGGCGCATGCCTTCCTCCACCTCGTCACGCACCCAGCGCTTGAAGGCCCTCGCAGCCTTGCTCTCGCGCCGCGACGGCGAACTGACGAAGTAGTGGCCGAAACCCGTCTCCACCCGGATACCGAACGGCACCACCAGGCTGCCTTGCGCGATCGCGAAACCGGCAAGCGTCTGCCAGGCGAGCATCACCCCCTGCCCGGAGATCGCCGCATCGAGCACCAGCGACGCCTCGTTGAAGGTGTGGCGCACGCTCATCTGCGCGCCCGAGAGCCCGACCTCGCGAAACCACACTTCCCAGCTGAACATCGAGTGGCCGTCGATGACGGCAGGCAATTTTAGAATATCTGCAGGCACCCGCAGACCGGATGCCATCGCCGGCGAGCAGACCGGAAACACTTCCTGTTGCAACAGCAGCTCGGACCTCACGCCCGGCCACTCCCCGGTGCCGACGCGAATGCCGACATCCACGTCGGACGTGTCGAGATTGACGAGCTTCGTCGTCGCGTCGATGCGCAGTCGAATGTCGGGATGGCGCTCGGCAAAACGGTTCAGCCGATAGACCAGCCAGCGGGCCGCAAAGACCGGCGCCACCGAAATCGTCAAGACCGACTCGTCACGCCGCCGCGCCGACGCCACGGCCTCCGCCAGTTCGTGAAAGGCATTGCTGATGCGCGCGAGGAACCGTTGGCCGAAGTCGGTCGGCACGAGGCCGCGCGGCGTGCGCTCGAACACTGTGCGACCAAGTTGGGCCTCCGCCTTGGCAATCTGCTGGCTGACGGCACCGGGGGTCACGCCAAGCTCCTCGGCGGCGGCGGCCAGCGATCCCAGCCGACCGGCGGCCTCGACGGCGCGCAACCCGTTCAGATGGACGGAATTCAGATCTCTCATATAGTTTTTCTAAACCCGTTCTCTGCCATTCTCAATTGAAAAGAAGACCGGACAGGCGGATCATCCAGGCGTGGAAAGGATGAACCGCCATGTTGAAGTTTCTCTCGAAGCTGATCCTGCTCAAAACACCGGAGGGCCATAAGGACGATGGGCCGCTCACCTGGGCGCGCGATCCGCTCATGCATCCGGATCTGGAGCGCATGGACGAGCGCGAACTCGGCGACCTGCCGTTTCCCGGCTGGCCGTGGCCCCGCACGGCCGAGTGCACCGGACGATGCCTGTAGGGCGATGACGGCAAGCCGTGCCGTGGTATGCTGTTGGAATGAGCGAGGATCTCGACAGCAATTTCGCCCGTGTCGTCAGGCTGGCCGAGGCGGCGGGCCTGCCCGAAGTGACGGTCGGCACCTCCTACGGCACACCTGCGCTGCTGGTGAAAGACAAGAGCTTCGTGCGTATGAAGGATGGCGACACGCTGGTCGTCATGTGCGCGCGCGAAGAAAAGGAAATGCTGCTCGAACTCGACCCGAGGCTCTACTTCGAGACTGACCACTACAAGGGCTGGCCGGCCATGCTGGTGCGGCTATCGGAGATCGACGACCAAAGCCTCACCGGCCGGCTGGTTGCCGCCTGGCGCGAGAAGGCGCCAAAGCGGCTCGCAGCGACCTTTTCCGAGCGCGATCAGCCCCGATCGCCGACCCCGTAGATCAGGCATACCTTGCCGCCGTCCAGCCGCTTGGCGTCGGCAAGCTGCAGGTAATGGCGCTTGGCGACGGTATCGAACAGCGCCTTGCCCTTGCCGACCACGACGGGATGGATGGTGAGACGCAGTTCGTCGATCAGACCATGATCCATCAGGCTCGACACCGTGCGCGCGCCGCCGACGACATAGATGGTTCGGCCCGGCTCCCGCCTCAGCTTCTCGATCCCTGAGACGTCGCGCACGATCCTGGCGTTTTCCCATTCGACACCGGCGCGGCTCTTGGAGAGAACGTAATGCGGCGTGCCGAGCGCAAAGTCCGCATAGTCGATTTCCTCCGGCGTCGGCAGCTCGCCGGTGAATTCCAGCGGCGCATGCGGATCGCGCTTGATCGCGCTCCAGTATTGCTCGTAGCCCGAATACATGCCGCTCCCGAGGACGCAGGCGTCGATCTCGGGCAGGAGATCGAACGTATCCGACCAGGAATCGACCCAGTCCGTATAGCCATCCGGCCCGTCGATCAGCCCGTCTATGGACATCTGCATGCCAGCAACCACCTTGCGCATCGTCATTGTCTCCCTGTTGGCGTTACACGCCAAGGACGTGCGGCAGGCGGCGAACCCGACACAACCGGTCAAAAATCCTGGCCCTGCGGGCGGCCTCATCGACCGGACGGCCCTTCCATTTCCAGGCCGGCGCCTATACCGGTGGAGATAACTGCCGGACAGGTGCTCTCCCATGATCGTTCGCGACCGCCCTACCCTTTTGAAACTGTTCTTCATCCTCAGGGGTTCGGTTATCCAGCGGATCTTTCCGCAGGTGCTGTTCGTCTTTGCCCTTTCCGCCTTCGTCGTCTGGGCGCACCGCGTCGATCCCGGCCTGGTGCCGAGCGTCAACAGCGGCCCCTTCGCGCTGCTCGGCATCGCGCTTTCGGTGTTCCTCGGCTTCCGCAACAATGCCTGCTACGACCGCTGGTGGGAGGCGCGGAAAGACTGGGGACAGCTGATTTTCACCGCCCGCGATCTCGCACGCCAGACGCTGGTCCTGGCGGACGCGGGATCCGCCTCGGCCGCCGAGGCGCGCCAGCGGCTGCTGAACATCACGATCGCCCTTGCGCACGCCCTGGTCTGCCACTTACGCCCGGGCAGCGATGGCGCGAGGGCGCTCGCGCGTCTGCCTGCCGATCTGGTGCCTGGCTACCAAAAAAGCGGCAACGGGCCGGACTTTCTCTTGCGCGAGATGGGTCGCACGCTCGCAAGCCTGCGCGCATCGGGTGCGATCAGCGACGTTCAATGGGCGCTCTTCGACGGTACGGTCGGCAGGATGTCGGCGGTGCTTGCCGCCTGCGAGCGGATCCGCAATACGCCGGTGCCTTTCGGCTATACGCTGCTCCTGCACCGCACCGCCTATCTCTTCTGCTTCCTGCTTCCCTTCGGCTTTGCCGATGCGCTCGGCTGGGCCACCCCCTTCGTGACGGCGCTGGTCGCCTACACGTTCTTCGGCCTCGACGCGCTCGGCGACGAGCTGGAGGAGCCGTTCGGCGTGTTGCCGAACGACCTGCCGATCGTAGCACTTGCCGAGACGATCGAAATCAACCTGCGCGAAGCGCTCGGCGAGACCGACCTTCCGCCCCTGCCGCAGCCCAAGAACTACATCCTGATGTAGCAGCAGACCCGATGGTTCAGATCTTCAGCGTCGCCAGCACCCGGGCGACGGCCGGACGCTCGGTCATCCGGTTGCGGTGATCGATGATTTTTGGAAAACGCGCGGGGTCCACGCCGTCCGGTTCAAGCCAGCCGGCGGCGGTGAAGAGATAGGGATCGGCGACCGAATAGGTGTCGCCAAAGACGAACGGCCCTTCGAACATCCTGCTTTCGATCAGTTCGTAGCAGGCGGTCATGTTGGAGGCGACCTTGGCCTTCATCGCTTCATGCGCCGCCGGATCGTCGGCCCAGCGTGCGCCCCGACGGCCATGGGCGTGGGCGACATGAACCGTCGAGCAGAGGTAATTCAGAAACGACTGCAATTGCGCGCAGGCGAAGGCATCGTTCACCGGCGCCAGCTTCGCCGCCGGAAAGGCCTCAGCGATATAGGTCAGGATTGCCGGCGTTTCGGTGATGACGCCCCGGTCGGTCAGGAGTGCCGGCACGCGGCCCTTCGGGTTTACCGCGAGATAGTCGGGCTTCGTCTGTTCGGCAGTCGAGAAATCGACACGGCGCGCCTCGTACTCGGCACCCGCTTCCTCCAGCGCGATATGCGAGGCCAATGAACAGGTTGCGGGGGCGTAGAACAGTTTCAACACTTTAAGCTCTCCTCTGCGATCATGCGGATCGGCCGACGTGATGTCGACGGCCCGAACCGGCTCTGTCAATTCCCGTGGACCGAAGCGGAATACGAACGGAGAACCGCGCGCTTCCCGCCGTCTCGCTCCAAAGCAACGACCGACCGCAGAAGAAAGGATGTCGCCTCGATTGACAAGCAGAAGTGGCAACGGCGCCGCAGATCGCCGCCGTCGGCCGTCGCTTGAGCGCGCCCGGCAGGCGGCAACTGCCGGGCCTTGCGGTCTACGCGACCAGCGGCTCGCTGCAACCGGGCACGTCCTCAAGTCGATAGTAGACGGGAATGCCGCGCTCGCGGGCAATCCGCACGTCGTTGTCCGCCCCCTTGCTGTCGCCCGGCAGGCGCAGCACCGCGTCGCAAAGCGCCAGCAATCGGCCTGCCACTGGATGGAAAATCTCTTCATAGAGATCGTCGCCGATCCGCTCGCCGCCGGCGGCATTCCAGACCGGCAGGGCGACCCATTCGCCGATCATGGGTACATGCCCTGCCTGGAACAGGGCATAGGACGGCTCCTCCAGTCGTTTGAGATTGGCGGCCATTTTCACCGGGTCATCACCGGTTCCGGAGCGATAGGGACCTGCGATCAAGATCAGCATTTTTCTCTCCCGAGACGATACGAAAGATCCAGATTATTCTGGAATGAACGTGATATTTCGTGCAATATCGTGAAGAGTCAAGGAGGCATTCATGCTGACAACGCAGAGACGGGCTTTGATTTCGGCGCGGCTGGCGCGCGACGGCGAGATCGTCGCCAAGCGCATGGCCGATGAACTGAACCTGTCGGAGGACACGATCCGGCGAGATCTGCGCGAGATGGCGGCGGAAGGATTGCTGAAGCGCGTGCATGGCGGCGCACTGCCCCTGGCGCCGCCGCTGCCGAACTTCGCCGCGCGTCAGGAAATCGCCGGCGACGTCAAGTGGCGGCTTGGGCGAAAAGCCGCGGCAATGATCGAAGCCGGCCAGACGATCTTCCTCGACGGCGGCACCAGCAATGCGGAGATTGCGCGGGCCCTGCCGCGCGAAATGCCGATCACCGTCATCACCCACAGCCCGACGATTGCCGCCGAACTCGAGCGCCACGAGGCCGAGGTGATCCTGATCGGTGGCCGGCTCTACAAGCATTCGATGGTGGCGACCGGTGCCGCAACCATTGCCGCCATCGCCGGCGTTCGCGTCGACCTGTTCTTCCTCGGCGTTACCGCCATTCATCCGGCCCACGGCGTCTCGACCGGCGACTTCGAGGAGGCGGCTGTCAAGCGCGCCATCCTCGGGCAAGCCGCCGAGATCTATGTGCTTGCGACAGCCGAGAAATTCGGCGCGGTGTCGCCGCACCGTGTGGCCGGGATCGCCGACCTGACCGGCTTCATCGTGCCTGAAGAGACTGGGGCCGAGACGCTGGCACCCTATGAGGACGCAGACATCGCGATCGTCCGCGCCTGATTGCGCGAGCAGGCAGGTCGCACCGAGGCGTGGCCCGCCACACCTCAGGCGGCGAAGGTTTCCGTCACCCTGACGTCGCCGACATGGATGCCGTTCCAGTTGTGCATGGAATGATTGGCCTGCGCCATCAGCGCCGTGTGCAACGCAGGCTCGTCCTTGAAGAAGCGGGCAAGCGTTGCCGCCACCATCGCTTCGGCGGCGCGGGTCGTACCATCCTCGCACTTCAGCGCGATCGCGATGCCTTTTTCCGGAATGGCGGCGCAGAAGACACCTTCCGCACCGGTCTTGGCGAAGATGCGGCCAGGCGCCGTCTTCATCAGCCGCGTGCAGGCGCGCTTGGTGCCGGCAACGAAGAAGGGTTCGGCCATGCAGGCCTCGATCAGCCGCCTCGAGACGCGGGCGCGCTCAGGCTCGAGCCCGGCGCCGGTCGCCATTTTCGCGAAGCCGTGTGCAAGCCCCTTCAGGGGAACGGCGTAGGTCGGGATCGAACAGCCGTCGACACCGCAATTGTCCTTGGCGAGGATCGCGCCGGTCAGGCTTTCCATCGCGCCACGGATCTCGCGCTGCAGCGGATGCTCGTAGCCGACATAGCCTTTCACCTCGGTGCCCGAATGGCAGCAGGCGCAGATGAAACCGGAATGTTTGCCGGAGCAATTGTTGTGCAGGGCCGTCGGCGCCTCCAGGCTGCGGGCCTGGCCGATCAGGGTTTTCTGGTCGGACGACCAATGGGCGCCGCATTCGAGCGCCGAGACGTCGCGACCGGCGGCCGCCAGCATTTTCGCAGCGAGCTCCACATGTTCCGGTTCGCCGGAATGGGAGGAGCAGGCGAGCGCCAGCTCCCTGTTGCCGAAGCCATAGGCGTCGGCCGCACCGCTTTCCATCAACGGCAACGCCTGCATCGCCTTGCAGGCCGAACGCGGGAAGACGGCGCCGTCCGTTTCGCCCAGCGAAAAGACAGTCCGGCCGTCACCGTCGACGGCAATGATCACGCCGCGGTGGCGGCTTTCGACGAGGTTTCCGCGGGTGACTTCGACGAGAACGGGATTCGACATGCCTTGCCCTCAAATTTCCGAAATTGCTCCGTGCATTTAACAGGATTCCAGCGACAGGAAACGGAGTTTTCATGAAATTCGCCCGCAGGCTCGCCGCCGCCTTTCTCATCATCTACCTGCTACCGGCACTCGCCTCGGCCGGATGGTGGTACATGCAGGATCGGCCACAAAGCTGGCGCGACGCGGATTGGTCGTCAGCCGGCGTCCTGCCGGAGGCGGCTGAAAGCACGGAGGCGGCGATCTACGTCTTTTCGGCGACGACCGGCGGCATGAAGGGTGCCGTCGCGAGCCATGCCTGGATCGTGACCAAGGCTGAGGGCGCGAGCACCTACGATCGCTATGACAAGGTCGGCTGGGGCAAGCCGATCCGCAAGAACGGCTATCCGGCCGATGCGCGCTGGTACTCGAACGAGCCGCGGCTGGTCGTCTCGGTGACCGGCGCCGAGGCCACCCGGCTGATCCCGAAGATCGAGGCGGCGATCGCGCGCTACCCGTACGCCTCGCCCGGCGGCTACCGCATCTGGCCCGGCCCGAACTCCAACACCTTCGTCGCCCACGTGCTGCGCTCCGTGCCGGAACTCGGCGTCGTGCTGCCGCCGGACGCCGTCGGCCGGGATTATCTGCCGGAAGGCAAGTTGTTCCAGATCGATGCCGATGGGCGTGACCTGCACGCCACACTCTATGGCCTGGCCGGTATCTCGGCGGGTGTTCGCAGCGGCCTCGAGCTGCATTTCTTCGGCCTTGTCGTCGGTTTCGACTTCGCCAATCCCGGCATCAAGATCCCGGCACTCGGGCGCATCGGCATATGATGGTGCAGCTTTGACGGGCCATCGCTTAGGTTGAGCGCCGGTGGTTTGCATTGCATGGTGCGCCGGTCGAATCAGAAGGACGCGCCCGCATGCATGAGATACCGATCAGGAGCTTTGCCGTTTCGGTGGTCGTCCTCCGCCCCGTCGGAAGCGCCTTCGAGGTGCTCCTTCTCAAGCGCACAGGAACGCTCGCGGGAACCTGGTGTCAGGTCGCAGGCGCTATCGAGGCTGGCGAAACGGCCTGGCAGGCGGGCTTGCGCGAGGTCGGCGAGGAAACCGGTCTGCGCCTCGACCGCATCTATTCCGCAGATATCTGCGAGCAGTTCTACGAAGCCGATCGCAACGCCATCAGCCTCCTGCCCGTGTTCGTCGGCTTTGCGCCCGGCGACGCCACGGTTCGGCTCAATGCCGAACACAGCGACTTTCGCTGGGTAAGCTTTGACGAAGCGATCCGCATGGTGCCGTTTGCCGGCCAAAGGAAAGTGTTGAAACATGTCCGGGACGAGTTCGTCGACAATCAACCTAACCCCTGGCTGCTGATCCAGGAAGCGCCGCCCTACGGAGCGGCCGGCTAGGACACGGTCTGCCGCCGGGCCGGAAATGGAAAAGGGCCGCGCGAGGCGACCCTTCCATGAGTTTTGGCCGTGTGACTGGCCCGGGCTGTCAGGCCCGAAGGAAGGCGGGATCAAGCCGAGGGCTGCCTCGACACGTTCACCTCTCCCATGCCCTTCACCAAGACCGAAATCTCATTAGACATTGGACCACCTTCCTTTCTGTTCGTTGCTGATGGGTTGAAGGTAAGCGATCCGACAGCGATTGCAAGGGCGACGATGGTCGAAGATCGCATCGCCTTGTCGCGCCACCGATCACAGGGCCCGATGACCCGGGGGATCACAGGGGCCTCATGATCGTTCCGATTACAGGGACATGATGATCTTGCCGATATGGTCGCCCTCCTCCATCTGGCGGTGGCCGTCGGCCACCGCACTGAAGGGCAGGACGGAATGGATGACCGGCGCAACCTTGCCCGCTTCCAGCAGCGGCCAGACCTTTTCCATGAGGCTATCGCGGATCGCCTGCTTTTCTGCCGCCGTACGCGGGCGGAGCGCCGACCCCATCACGTGCAGCCGTTTCGTCAGGATCGGTGCGATGTTCGCCCCTTCTACCTTGGCGCCGCCGAGGAAGGCGATGATCGACAGGCGGCCGTCCTTGGCGAGCGACGCGATGTTGCGGTCGAAGTAGCGCCCACCGACCATGTCGAGGATGACGTCGACACCGCGGCCGCCAGTTTCTTCGAGGACAACTGCCTTGAAGTCTTCGTCGCGATAGTTGATCGCGCGCTTGGCGCCCAGCGCCTCGCAGGCACGGCATTTCTCGGCGCTGCCGGCGGTGACGAAGACCTCGGCGCCAAAGGCTTTCGCAAGCTGGATCGCCGTGGTGCCGATGCCGCTCGAGCCGCCATGGACAAGGATAGTCTCACCCGCCTTCAGCCCGGCCATGTCGAAGACATTCGCCCAGACGGTGAAGAAGGTTTCCGGCAGAGCGGCCGCCTTCACGGCGTCATAACCCTTCGGCCAGGCGAGCGCCTGGGTGGCGGGCACCGCCGTATATTCCGCATAGCCGCCGCCGTTGGCGAGGGCGCAAACCTTGTCGCCGATCCGGAAGCCTTGAACCCCCTCGCCGAGCGCCACGACTTCGCCCGCCACTTCCAGGCCGAGGATCGGGCTTGCGCCCGGCGGTGGCGGATAATCGCCCTTGCGCTGCAGAACATCGGGGCGGTTGATGCCGGATGCTTCGACCCGAACGAGGATGTCGCCGGGCCTCACTTCCGGCAGCGGCCCTTTCGTGAGGATCATGTTTTCCGGTCCGCCCGGAGACGGAAGGTCGACGAATTGCATTTCAGATGGAAGGGACATGGCGCTACCTCGCGAAATCTTACGCGCCCTTACCTAGGGCAATTCCGTGAGAAGTGTGAAATGCTTTTCCGGCATCGCTTCGCTTGGCCGACGGCGCGAACAGAATTGGCGGGCCGAAAACGGGACTCAGCCGCCGAGCGCGTCCATCACCAGACCGGCTTCACTGGCCTTGGCGCGGGATTTGATTTCGGCGATGCGGGCACTGACGGCCTGAGCATCGGAGAAGACAAAGCCCTCCGGCAGGCCGAGAACCGCGATCGAGCAGCGCATCAACGGAAATTCCTTCGCCGAACCGTCCCGGCCGTAGCCGCTGATGCGGCCCTCCGCCTGATGCTCCGGTGAATAGAGCTGGCATACGTCGGAGCGGAAATCGTCGAGCAGACGGTGCAAGACGGTCTCCAGTTCCTCGACCGAACAGCCGCTGACCCCGACGAAGAAATCGTCACCGCCGACATGGCCGAGGAATTTCTCCTCGCCGATGAAGTGGCGACGCAGCAGGGCGGCAAACAGCGTGATCGCGAGGTCGCCCTTCTGGAAGCCATAGGTGTCATTGAACGGCTTGAAGTCGTCGAAGTCGCAATAGCAGAAATAGCGGGCATGATCGCCGTCGAGGATGGCGTCCTGGACATAGTCGCGGATGGCGCGGTTGCCGGGCAGTCCCGTCAGCGGGTTCTGCTCCTGCGCCATCTTCAATTGCTTCTCGTTGATGATCTTTAAGAGCGACGAGGCCGAGAGCGTGCCGGCGTAACGCATATTCTCCGTCAGGATCAGGCAGTCGCTGCCATCCATGCCGGCGAAGATCTTCAGCATTTCATCGGCCGGCGTATCGAGATCGGCGATCGGCGCGGGGCTGACGAAATGCGAGATCCGCCGCTGATAGATGCGGTTCTTCAGCAGATCGCGGCCGAAGGGATGATAGATCAGTTCCTTGACGTGATATTCGTGCAGGATCCCGCGCGGCTCGCCATTGGCATTCAGGACCGGGAAGAAGCCCTGACGCGGGTTCCGCCTGAAGAGATCGAAGACGGAGTCGAGTTCGTCGCATTCGCGCACGGTTGGCAGCTGCTCGATCTGCTTGCGGATCAGGATGCCGTCGAGCGAAGACGACGGCCGCCTGCCACTGGCGCTATGGTCGAGATGCGGATAGGCGGGCAGAAGCTCGCTCAGATGCGTGGTCGGCCGGGCGATGTAGTAGCCTTGCACCAGGTCGCAACCGAGATCGCGGCAGGTGAGGAATTCCGCTTCCGTCTCCACACCTTCGGCAATCACCCGCGTGCCGAGCACATGGGCGGTGTTGACCGTATGGCGGACGAGATGACGCTTGCGGGCATCGGCCTCGATGCCGGAGATGAAATGCCGGTCGATCTTCACATAGTCGACCGGCTGGTCGCAGAGCAGCTTCAACCCGTTGAAGCCGGCACCGAAGTCATCGATCGCCAGCTTGAAACCGGCAAGCCGCAGGTCGCGCACAAGGGCGGAGAAATCCGGCATCTTGCCGCCGTCGAAACGCTCGGAAAGCTCGAAGCAGAGCGACGACGGGGCGATACCGGCGCGCTTCAAGTGGTTGACGAGGCGTTCGACGATGTCGCCCTCGCCGCCGACAAGGCGCGAGTCGAAGTTGAGGAAAAGGGTGCGCGCGGCATGATCGGGCAAAGTCGCAAAGCCGGCGACGGCGCGGCTGTTGATCATGTGTTCGAGCGCCAGCAACTGGCCTGCCTCTTCCGCCTTGTCGAGCAGTTCCAGCGGCGAGGCAAAGCCGAGCTTCTGGAAACCGCGCATCAGCGACTCGTAACCGAAGACGGTACCGGTCGCCGCTTCCGCGATCGGCTGGAACGCGCTTTCGATCACCAGCTTGGCGAGCGTTACGATCTGGTCGTCGCCGAACCGGCGCAACGAGAGAATTTCGGCGGGGGCGGCGGACATGCCGGGCTCCAGAGACAGGGACGGACGGTCGGACGCCGGCAGCATCACCGCCAAGCGTCAACGAAGTCTTTCCCCACTATGAAGCTTTGATGAAAGCTATGTGACAGCCGCAGCCACATTGAACACGTGAAAACATTCTAATGAAATCAGTGGTTTCATGAGCAACTGCTGCCGCCGCTCCTTCCGTGCCCGGATGCTGATTTTCAGTCGGGAAAGGCCGGGGCAAGAGCGAGCAGCAGCAGGTATCCGGCGCCGATCAGAAGGCAAAGGGGACCGTAAATGTGGCGGTCGAGCGTCACGAAGGGTTCTGTGCCATGGCGCCGGTGAAAGGCCGCGGTGAAGGCCGACAATCCGCGCGCCACGAAGATGGCGGCGAGCGCCGCGAGACCGAAATGGACCAAGTTTGGCGGCAGTGCGCCTGCCAAGGGGGGCGTGACGAACAACGGCAGGAGCGCCGCCGCAAGGATCAGCCCCGCGACGACCAGCGTCAGCCAGGCCGGCGGCATCGCCGAGCGATGCTTTGTCCCGACCACCGTGCGCACCAGCGATGCTTCATCGTGACAGGGCCAAAGTCCGCCCATTGCCCAGTAGCCATGCAACCCGGCGATGCCGGCAAGCACGAGAAAAATCAGGATCGCGATTACCGTCAGCATGAGGGGGCTTCCTTGCCAATCGTCCGTGTCAGACGGATACGTTTGATACAGGCCGGGCGCCCGATTGCGCTCCGATCGCCGCAAGCCCGGCCATGACGACGAAGGCTGCCCATTGCGGCGTGGTCCAGAGAGTGCCGAGATAGGCGAGACCGTAGCCGACAAAGAGCGCCGCATAGGCGAGATACTGCGCGATGACGGCACCTGCGAGCGGCCGGCGATAGCGCCCATCCGCGGCGGCAACGAGCAAAGCGAGACTGTTGATCAGCAGGATGGCGCTGGTCGCGTGCCAGAGAAGCGAGACATAGGTTTGCAAGAGCGGCGACGGGCTGCTTTCAAGCAAGGGCGCGTGCACGTCCGGCCCGCCGGCGAAGAGATGAATACCCGTTGTCACCAGGGACAGAATGCCCGCTGCCAGAAGCCACCTGCTCATGATTTCGCCTCCAATACCAACCATACGGCAGCGTATGTACGCCACGTGATTGCATCCGTCAATACGGTGGCGTATGGATGGCCATGACGACAAAAAACACCCTGACGAGCGATGACTGGATCAAGGCCGCCTTCCGTGCGCTGACGGCGGGCGGCGTGCAGGCGATCCGCGCCGAGGCGATTGCCCGCGACCTCAAGGTCAGCAAGGGCTCTTTCTATTGGCATTTCAAGGATGTGCCGGATCTGAAGGCAAAGATGCTGGCCCATTGGGCGCGCGAGGCGACCGACGCGATCATCGCGGAAATCGAAGCGTCGGCAGTACCGGCGCAGGAGCGATTGCGATTGCTGGTGCACGCCGCGACCGACGAACGCAGCCTACCCTACGGCGGGTTGCTGACGGACGGCGCGGTCCGCGAATGGGCGCGCTTCGACGCCGTGGCCGCCATGACCCTCAAGTCCGTCGACGAACGCCGCCTTGGCTACATCGCCGACCTGCTCCGCCAGTGCGGTTTTTCAGCAAAGGGCGGCCGCAGTGGCGCCAGCGCGCTCTACGGCGCACTGATCGGCCTTGAGGCGCTCGCCGCAAACGGCCTGGCCGATCTGCGCGCCGATCTGCTCGGGCTGCTCGAGGCACTCCTCGGCGGCAGCACTCCGCGCTAGACTCAGCCCTTTGCGAGCACGCCGAAAGCGATCAGCGACAGGCCCTGCATCACAAGGTCGACGGCCAGGAATAGGCCGAGGATCCAGAGGCTGTTAACCGGCCAGCCGGCGGCGATGATGAGGCCTGCGGCGAGCGTCACCAGACCGCCGAGCGCCACCCAGCCCCAGCCCTGCAACGGGCGAAGCTTCAGGCCGACCCAGATGCGGAAGCAGCCGGCGACGATCAGGGCGATCGCCATGATGAAGGTGAGGAAGGAGGAGGCCAGCAGCGGATTGATGAAGGCAAAGAGGCCGGCGATCGTGTAGCAGGCGCCGCTCAAGCCCCAGTAGAGCACGCTGTCCCAGCCCTTCACCTGAAAGGCGTGAGCGAGATTGAACAGCCCGCCGACCAGCATGATGATCCCGACATAGTAGACGGACGCGACGGTCGCCATCAGCAGATTGCCGAAGGCGAGACCCCCGCACATGATCAACAGCACGCCAAGGGCGACGAACCATCCCCATTTGCCGGCAACCGCCGACTTGTCGGCTCGATCGAATGCATGGGTCATCTCAACCTCCAGTTCTTCGGAACGCAGGATTGCTATCGCGGCGATTGAGCCGGATTTCTCGGTAAAAGGAAAGAAAAAACGCAGGCAGATTTTTATTGATTGATGAGTCAATCAAAAATAGATTGATCGTCGTCAAGGGAGAGACGCATGCCGAAAGTCGGAATGGAGCCGGTGCGCCGCAAGGCGCTGGTGGACGCTGCACTGCGTGTGATCGGCGACCAGGGCACGCTGACGGTGACCATGTCCGAAATCGCCCGCCACGCCGGCGTCTCCCCTGCCCTTGCCCATCACTATTTCGGCAGCAAGGAACAATTGCTGATCGAGACGATCCGCAGTCTTCTACGCCAGTTGCGCGACGACACGGTGACGGCGCTTCGCGCCGTGGCAGGCCCGCGCGAAAGGCTGAGCGCTCTCATCCGCGTCTCCTTCCAGGCAAGCCAGTTCGCCCCCGATACGATCGCCGCGTGGCTCGCCTTTTACTCCGAAGCACAGCGGTCGGAAGAGGTGCGGCGGCTGCTCGTCGTCTATGCCCGGCGGCTGCGCTCCAATCTCATGGCAAGCCTCAAGGCACTTTGCGCCGACGATGACGCGGAACGCATCGCCGAAGGCGCTGCTGCGATGATCGACGGACTTTATATCCGCCAGAGTCTGCGCTCCGCGCCGATCAGCATCGAAGCTTCGATCGCGCTCACCGAAGACTACGTCACCTCGCACATCGATCGGCTCACATACCAGGGAACGGCCGCATGACCGCAAGACCGAACATCCTGATCATCATGGTCGACCAGTTGAACGGAAAGTTCTTTCCGGACGGGCCGGCTGAGTTCCTGCATGCGCCTCATCTCAAAGCACTCGCCGCCCGCTCGGCCCGTTTCCGCAACAACTACACCTCGTCGCCGCTCTGCGCCCCTGCCCGCGCCTCGTTCATGGCCGGGCAATTGCCGAGCCGCACCCGCGTCTACGACAATGCCGCCGAATACCAGTCGTCGATCCCGACCTATGCGCATCACCTGCGCCGCGCCGGCTACTACACGGCACTTTCCGGCAAGATGCACTTCGTCGGGCCGGACCAGCTGCACGGTTTCGAGGAGCGGCTGACGACCGACATATACCCGGCCGACTTCGGCTGGACGCCCGACTATCGCAAGCCCGGCGAGCGGATCGACTGGTGGTACCACAATCTCGGCTCGGTCACCGGCGCCGGCGTTGCCGAGATCACCAACCAGATGGAATACGACGACGAGGTCGCCTTCCTCGCCAACCAGAAGCTCTACCAGCTTTCGCGCGAAAACGACGATACGGACCGCCGCCCCTGGTGCCTGACCGTCTCCTTCACCCATCCGCACGACCCCTATGTGGCACGCAAGAAGTTCTGGGATCTCTACGAGAATTGCGAGCACCTGCTGCCCGAGGTCGGCATGCTGCCGGACGAAGAGCAGGATCCGCATTCCAGGCGCATCATGCATTCCTGCGACTACGGCAATTTCGACCTGACGGAAGACAATATCCGCCGCTCGCGCCGCGCCTATTTCGCCAACATCTCCTATCTCGACGAGAAGGTCGGCGAGCTCGTGGATACGCTGACGCGCACCCGCATGCTCGACGATACGCTGATCCTCTTCTGCTCGGATCACGGCGACATGCTCGGCGAGCGCGGCCTGTGGTTCAAGATGAACTTCTTTGAAGGGTCGGCTCGCGTGCCGCTGATGGTCGCCGGCCCTGGTGTCGCGCCGGGTCTGCACCTGGCACCGACGTCCAACCTCGACGTGACGCCGACGCTTGCCGATCTCGCCGGCATATCCATGGACGAGGTAAAACCCTGGACCGATGGCATCAGCCTCGTGCCCATGATCAACGGCGAGGATCGGTCGGAGCCGGTGCTGATGGAGTATGCGGCCGAAGCCTCCTACGCGCCGCTCGTCGCGATCCGCGAAGGGAAGTGGAAGTACATCCACTGCGCGCTCGATCCGGACCAGCTCTACGATCTCGATGCCGACCCGCTGGAACTGAAGAACCTGGCCGCCAATCCGGAAACGCAGGTGCAGGCTGCGACCTTGCAAGCGTTCCGCGACATGTGCGCCGCCCATTGGGACATGGAAGCATTCGATGCCGCCGTGCGCGAAAGCCAGGCGCGGCGCTGGGTGGTCTACGAGGCGCTACGCAACGGCGCCTACTACCCCTGGGATCACCAGCCGCTGCAAAAGGCATCCGAGCGCTACATGCGCAACCATATGAACCTCGACAATCTCGAGGAATCCAAACGCTATCCGCGGGGAGAATGAGATGAAAGCCCAACCGCAAGCCTCGCACTTCATCGATGGCGAATATGTCGAGGACATCGAAGGCACCGTCATCGAGAGCATCTATCCGGCGACCGGCGAAGTTATCGCCCGGCTGCACGCGGCAACGCCTGCGATCGTCGAAAAGGCGATTGCCGCGGCCAAGCGCGCCCAGCCGGAATGGGCGGCGATGAGCCCGACAGCGCGCGGCCGCATCCTCAAGCGCGCCGCCGAAATCATGCGCGAGCGCAACCGCGAGCTTTCCGAGCTCGAAACGCTCGACACCGGCAAGCCGATCCAGGAGACGATCGTCGCCGACCCGACCTCGGGCGCCGACAGCTTCGAATTCTTCGGCGGCGTGATCGCGACCGCGCTCAACGGCGACTACATCCCGCTCGGCGGCGACTTCGCCTATACCAAGCGCGTGCCGCTCGGCGTCTGCGTCGGTATCGGCGCCTGGAACTATCCGCAGCAGATCGCCTGCTGGAAGGGCGCGCCGGCCCTTGCCGCCGGCAACGCCATGGTCTTCAAGCCTTCGGAAAACACACCGCTCGGCGCCCTGAAAATCGCCGAGATCCTTGTAGAAGCCGGCCTGCCAAAGGGCCTCTACAATGTCATCCAAGGCGATCGCACGACCGGCCCGCTGCTCGTCAACCATCCTGATGTCGCCAAGGTGTCGCTGACCGGCTCGGTCCCGACGGGCAAGAAGGTGGCGGGTGCGGCCGCCGCCGAACTCAAGCACGTCACCATGGAACTCGGCGGCAAGTCGCCGCTGATCGTCTTCGACGATGCTGATCTCGAAAGCGCCATCGGCGGCGCCATGCTTGGCAACTTCTATTCGACCGGCCAGGTCTGCTCCAACGGCACCCGCGTCTTCGTGCAGAAGGGTATCAAGGAACAGTTCCTGACGCGGCTCAAAGCCCGCACCGAAGCGATCGTCATTGGCGACCCCATGGACGAGGCGACGCAGCTCGGGCCAATGGTCTCGGCGCCGCAGCGCGACAAGGTCTTCTCCTATATCGAGAAGGGCAAGGCTGAAGGTGCGCGACTGGTGACCGGTGGCGGCATCCCGAACGCCGTCAACAGTGAAGGTACCTATATCCAGCCGACGGTCTTTGCCGACGTCACCGACGGGATGACGATCGCCCGCGAGGAGATCTTCGGGCCTGTCATGTGTGTGCTCGACTTCGACGACGAGGCCGAGGTGATCACCCGCGCCAATGCCACCGAATTCGGCCTTTCGGCCGGCGTCTTTACCGCTGACATCACCCGTGCGCACCGTGTCGTCGACCAGCTCGAGGCCGGCACGCTCTGGATCAACACCTACAATCTCTGCCCGGTGGAAATCCCCTTCGGCGGATCGAAACAGTCGGGCTTCGGCCGCGAGAATTCGGTCGCGGCGCTCAACCATTATAGCGAGCTGAAGACCGTCTATGTCGGCATGGGACCGGTGCAGGCGCCGTATTGAGGGGCTGCCCCTCACCCTAACCCTCTCCCCGCACGCGGGGACGTGGCCTGCTCGCCAGACCACACGCGGCAACGCAGAGGGACGTCAGAGAGGGAGCAAGACATATCCGCGTTTTCCTTCTTCCCGCCTACGGGGAGAAGGTGGCGGCAGCCGGCTGAGGGGCGGATCCCTCACCGTGCGGATGAGGGGCGCATCCCGTCACTGCGGATGCGAAGCATGCCGAGGGGCAACGATTAAAAGAAAGACGACGCTTATGCAGGCAGATTACATCATCATCGGCTCCGGCTCCGCCGGCTCGGCGCTCGCCTATCGCCTCTCCGAAGACGGCAAGAATACCGTCCTGGTGCTGGAATATGGCGGCACGGATGCGGGCCCCTTCATCCAGATGCCGGCAGCACTTGCCTGGCCGATGAGCATGAAACGCTACAACTGGGGCTATCTGTCCGAGCCTGAGCCGAACCTCAACAACCGCCGCATCACCGCGCCGCGCGGCAAAGTGATCGGCGGTTCTTCCTCGATCAACGGTCTCGTCTATGTGCGCGGCCATGCGGAGGACTTCAACCGGTGGGAAGAACTCGGCGCGCGCGGCTGGGCCTATGCGGATGTGCTGCCCTATTTCAAGCGCATGGAAAACAGCCACGGCGGCGAAACCGGCTGGCGCGGCACCGACGGGCCGCTGCACGTCAAACGCGGCCCAGTCCACAATCCGCTGTTCCATGCCTTCATCCAGGCCGGCCAGCAAGCCGGTTTCGAACTCACCGATGACTATAACGGCTCGAAGCAGGAAGGCTTCGGGCTGATGGAGCAGACCGTCTGGCAGGGCCGGCGCTGGTCGGCGGCGAACGCCTATCTGAAGCCGGCGATGAAGCGCCAGAACGTCTCGCTCGTGCGCTGCTTCGCCCGGCGGATCATCATCGAGAATGGCCGGGCAACCGGGGTCGAGATCGAGCGCGGCGGCAAGATCGAGGTCGTCAAGGCGAACCGCGAGGTGGTCGTGTCGGCCTCCTCGTTCAACTCGCCGAAACTGCTGATGCTCTCGGGTATCGGCCCGGCTGCGCACCTGAAGGAGATGGGCATCGAGGTGAAGGTCGACCGGCCGGGCGTGGGCGCGAACCTGCAGGACCATATGGAGTTCTATTTCCAGCAGATTTCAACGAAGCCCGTGTCGCTTTATTCCTGGCTGCCCTGGTTCTGGCAGGGCGTCGCCGGCGCCCAGTGGCTGTTCTTCAAGAAGGGCCTCGGCATTTCAAACCAGTTCGAGGCCTGCGCCTTCCTGCGCTCGGCCCCCGGCGTCAAGCAGCCGGACATCCAATACCACTTCCTGCCCGTGGCGATCAGCTACGACGGCAAGGCGGCCGCCAACACCCACGGCTTCCAGGTGCATGTCGGCTACAATCTGTCGAAGTCGCGCGGCAACGTCACGCTACGTTCCTCCGACCCGATGGCCGACCCGGTCATCCGCTTCAACTACATGAGCCACCCGGAGGACTGGGAGAAGTTCCGCCACTGCGTGCGCCTCACCCGCGAGATCTTTGGCCAGAAAGCCTTCGACCATTATCGCGGCCCGGAGATCCAGCCGGGCGAAAAGGTCCAGTCGGACGATCAGATCGACGCGTTTCTGCGCGAACATCTGGAAAGCGCCTATCACCCCTGCGGTACCTGCCGGATGGGCGCCAAGGACGACCCGATGGCCGTGGTCGATCCGGAGACGCGCGTCATCGGCGTCGACGGCCTTCGTGTCGCCGACAGCTCGATCTTCCCGCACGTGACCTACGGCAACCTCAACAGCCCGTCGATCATGACCGGCGAGAAGGCGGCCGACCACATTCTCGGCAAGCAGCCGCTGGCGCGCTCCAACCAGGAACCCTGGATCAATCCGCGCTGGCACGTGAGCGACCGGTAAGGCCGCCTGCGCCACAACGCAAATTTTCGCAGGCATTCGACTGCCGCATGTCACATTCGTCGGTGCTATCTTGTCTTGTCTTCTCGAGTGCATGAGACGAAGGAGACGAAGATGACAGCGAAGCCCGATCCGCATGGGACTGCCGCCGCGGTGATGCCGTCATGGCCCCGTGCGCGCGCCAGCCATTTCGTGGCCGCACGCGCATTATCGCAGTGGGGCGCGTGATGGCCGGGATGACCGACGAAGACGTCAGAACGACTTTCAGCCCGCTGCGCCCGCGACTGGTCCGCATCGCCTATCGCATGCTGGGATCCGTCAGCGAAGCTGAAGATATCGTACAGGAAGCATTCCTGCGCTGGCTGGACGCCGACCGTGTGGCCGTCAAGGAACCATCGGCGTTTCTGGGCCGGATCGTGACACGCCTTTGCCTCAACCAGTTGAAGTCGGCACGGCGGCGGCGCGAAACCTACCTGGGGCCATGGCTGCCGGAACCGGTCGTCGAACAGGGCGACGAACTCGACGACATCACCTTGCCTCTGATGATGGCACTGGAACGCCTGTCGCCGCTGGAACGCGCAGCCTTCCTGCTGCACGACGTCTTCGGTGTCAGCTTCGATGAAATCGGCGAGACGCTCGGCCGCAAGGCAGCAACCTGCCGTCAACTGGCCAGCCGTGCCCGCATCAATATCCGCGAGACCCGCCACCGCTTTGCGATGCCGCGGGAACAGGGCATGGAAATCGCCGCCGCCTTCTTTGCCGCGTCCCGTGACGGTGATTTGCACAAGCTTCGTTCGCTGCTTGCGACCGGCGCGATCGTCTATGCCGACGGCGGCGGCAAGACAGTGGCACCACGACGGCCGATCGTCGGCATAGACGAGGTGATGAAGCTGCACGCCTCGCTGGCGCTGATCTTTGCCCGGACGATGTCCCGGCTCGTGCGCTACGAATTCATCAATGGACTGCCCGGATTTATCACCATCGAAGACGGGGTCCTGCAGACCACCGCGATCGAGATCGAGCGGGATCGGATCACCGCCATCTATGTCACGCGCAATCCGGACAAGCTAAAACACCTCCCGGAAGTGCTGACATATCTCGGTGCCCCCGCCGTTCACTGAGCGACAGGTGACCGCGCCCTAACGATCGCGCTCCCGCACACGGGCACCAGAGCCGACAGCTCTGTTGATCGCCCCTGCCCACGCAATCTCGACCTGCCACGCACCGATCGCGCGCGCCTCTACGCGTGCGGCAGGCCCGACACCAAACCATAGGAGACCAAACCATGAGCAACATATGCATAGCCGTCATCTACCACAGCGGATATGGGCACACGGCACGCCAGGCCCAGGCCGTCAAAGCCGGTATCGAGCGGGTCGACGGCGCTCAATGCCTGCTCCTGGCCGTTGAGGACGCACCGGCGCGGTGGAACGATCTTGGCTCAGCCGAGGCGATCATTTTCGGCACGCCGACCTATGTCGGCGGCCAATCAGCCGCGTTCAAGTCATTTCAGGAAGCGAGTTCCAGTGCCGTGATGGCCAAGGGCTACCTCTGGAAAAACAAGTTTGCTGCCGGTTTCACCAACTCGGGAACCGCCTCGGGCGACAAACTCGCGACGCTGATGCAACTTGCTCTCTTTGCTGCCCAGCATGGCATGCACTGGATCAACCTCGACCTGCCACCGGCCAACCACTCGACCAAAGGCTCGCCTGACGATCTCAACCGGCTTGGCTTCTGGCTGGGCGCCGGCGCCCAGTCGAATGTCGACCAGGACGCCGATCTGGCGCCGCCGCCATCCGATCTTGAGACGGCAAGTCATCTCGGCCAACGCGTGGCCGAGATGACGCTGCAGTTCGTGCGAGGAAGAACGGTCGAACAGGAGCCCGCCCTTCCCGCGTGGAGAACGGCGGGCGAGCGGTAGGATCCGCGTCAGAGAAAGCCGATCCAGCGGCCGGCGAGCAGAGCACCAAGCCACGTGACCAAGGAGGCAAGCGCCTGCGCACGCAGGCGCAACGCCACGGCTCCACCTGCGAGCGCCACCGACCAGGCCGTGCTCACGCGGACGGACAGTGCATTCAGCGTTCCGACTGCCAGAAGCACAAGCTTGGTCAGGAGTGCCGGATTGGTGAGATAGGCGGACGGCCTGACGCTGAAGAGGCAAAGGCCGGTGACGACGGCCAGGGCGAGGCCAACGGCGGCGGCGCGCGCCAGGAAAGGCCCAAGCACCTCCAACGGCGCCGGGCCGACGAGCCCGAGCAGCCGCAGATCAAGCGGCACGATCGCGCCGATGAGCAGGCCGATCGCGAGAACATGCGCTGCGTTGACCACGAGATAGAGGATCGCTGAGCGCCTCAGCGCCGCGCCCACCGGCCAGCCGGCGATCCATTCGACGAGTTCCGCGCCGCTCATCCACCGGCCCGAATGCGCTCCGGATAGATATCATAGGTCTTGCCGGAGACCGTGATGCGCACCGCCTTCATGCGCTTTTCGTTCGGGTCGAGTGAACGGTTACCGAGAACGATGACCTCGTCGCCGGCCTTGGCCGCCCCCTCGACGAAGCCTGAACGTTCTGTCTGCCGGGGATTGCCGAGTTCGACGTGCCACAGGCCATCCGTGGCCGACTCCACCTGTAAGGTCGGGTGCGGCGGTGCCATCGAGATTTCACGGATGATGCCCTTGAGCTCGATCTGGTCGGCCTCGGCCCAGGACCATCCGTGATGGGCATAGGCGCTCGTGACGAGAAGTCCCGTCAGAATGGCCGCTGCAACGCCACGGCGTGAAATGGCATTCCACATCTGCCTGCTCCTTCGCCTGTTTCGCAGAGGCGGCAGCTTGAACCCGAAGAGCGGATTGCGAAAGGATGTGGTCTTCAACACTTCTTGAGCATCGCCCGGCTGCCGCCTGTGGTTGCGATGACCATGGGTTGCGCGAATATTGACCAACAGCTTAAAATTTAGCCATTCTTAATCTCCGGTTGTTATGTCTATATGAGACGGAGTGAACGCTGGGCGAATGTGCCATGACGGCAGTATCGCCGCGCAGTATCGCGTGCTCCATCCCATCATCAACATCACTCCCCTGCCAAGGCGAGCTCGCTTACCGATGCCTTTGCGGCCTGTCCGCGGCCATCGGCCGAGGATGATTTTGCCTTGCGGGCAACCGCGGAGCTTTATTCATGACAATCAAAGCACGCCTGCTCGTGTGTCTGTCCCTGCTCGCCGTCGCCATGCTGGTCATGATCGCCACGGCTTTCAATGCGATGACATCGATCTCCAAGCGAACGGAATCGATCGTCGCCGACCGGTTGCTGCCGGTCGATCATCTCAAAACGGTGTCCGACATGTATGCGGTCGAGATCGTCGATACGACCCACAAGGTCAGGAGCGGCGCGCTCGGCTGGACGGCGGGCAAGCAGGCGATCAACACCGCCCTTGCCACGATCGACACGCAATGGCGCACCTATGAGGCGACGCGTCTCACACCGCAAGAGAGGCAACTGGCCGAGACTTTCGACAAGGCGCGCGTGGCCAGCGACGCCTCGATCCGCGGCCTCGTCGAGATCATGGAGCGCGAGGACAAGCCGGAACTCGAGCGTTTCGTCGACGGCAAACTCTACCCCTCCGTCGATCCTCTCGCCGCCCCGATCAGCGAACTGATCAAGCTGCAGCTTTCCGAGGCCAACGCCGAACTCGAAGCGGCGAAAGCCGAAAAGGACAACCTTACGCTCTGGCAGACCGTGATCGCCGGTTTCGCCCTGATCATGCTTGGAGCGACCGTCTGGTTCGTGATCGCCGGCCTGCTGCGTCCACTGACGAAACTGCGCGAGGCCATGCGCCAGCTCGCCGCCGGCAATCTCAAGGCCGTCATTTTCGGTGAAGGCCGCCGGGATGAAATCGGCCAGATGGCGGGCGCGGTCGCCGTCTTCCGCGACAATGCGCTCGAACGCCAGCGGCTGGAGCAGGAGGCGGAGGCCGGCCGTTCGCTTTCCGAACGGGAGCGCGAACAGCGCGAAGCACAGAAGGCGAAAGAGGCGGCGGAGGTCCAGACAGCTGTCAGCGCGCTTGGTTTTGGCCTCGACCGCCTTGCTGACGGTGACCTCACGTTCCGGATCGAAACACCGCTTGCCGAACGGCTCGACGCACTGCGCACCAACTTCAACAGCTCCGTCACCAATCTCGAAGAGGCGCTGCGCTCGGTCGGCGAGAACGCCCGCAGCATCAATGCAGGCGCCAGCGAAATCCGCTCGGCGGCGGGCGACCTTTCCAAGCGCACGGAGCAACAGGCAGCCTCGGTGGAGGAGACTGCGGCGGCCCTCGACCAGATCGCCACCACGGTCGCAGATGCCAGCCGGCGGGCGGAAGAAGCCGGCACGCTCGTCACCCGCACCCGCGGTGCGGCGGAGAAATCCGGCGAGATCGTCGGCAACGCCGTCACCGCCATGAGCGGCATCGAGGCCTCGTCGCGGGAGATCTCCAGCATCATCGGCGTGATCGACGACATCGCCTTCCAGACGAACCTGCTCGCACTCAATGCCGGCGTCGAGGCGGCACGCGCAGGCGAAGCCGGCAAGGGCTTCGCCGTCGTCGCCCAGGAGGTGCGCGAACTCGCCCAGCGCTCGGCCCAGGCTGCCAAGGAGATCAAGGTATTGATCGCGACCTCGGGCCAGCAGGTGAAATCCGGCGTGACGCTGGTGCGTGAAACCGGCGCGGCACTCGAAGGCATCATCACCGAGGTCCAGGAGATCAGCAGCCACGTGACGGCGATCGTCGAAAGCGCCCGCGAACAGGCGGCCGGCATTCAGCAGATCAATACCGCGGTGAATGCCATCGACCAGGGCACGCAACAAAATGCGGCGATGGTGGAGCAATCGACCGCCGCCAGCCACAGCCTTGCCCGCGAGGCCGGCGCGCTCAACGACCTCCTGATGCGCTTCAAGACCGGCAACGGCGCCTCGGCAGCGCCGCGTCTCGTGGCGAGTGCTGCCGCGGAAAACGCAGCCCCCTCGCCCGCACGGGCCCTGACCCGCAAGCTTGCCGGCGCCTATCGCGGCGGCGCGCGGCCACAGGAGGACGGCTGGGCGGAGTTCTGACAATCAGGTTCGGTTGGACCAGGAAGGCGCGGGCCCCGAGGTTCGCGCCTTCTGCCATTCCGCCTTACCCGCGCTGACAGTACAGTATTAAATCTAGTAAATTACTAGTCTATATTCGGTTTTTCACTGCCTTTCGATCTGAGAGGCAGATTTGCTCCAAACAAACAGCATTAGAAACCGCTATTTCTGTCCTTTGTCCTGTTCGGCTGCGATATTCCGAGCAACTTGGAACAGGACGCAGCCATGACCACGTCATCCCTTGAAACCAATGCCAAGGCTCTGAACGAGCGGCTCGAAGGCCTGGATCTTGCCGGGCGCCTCGCCCTTGTCGCAGGTCTTGACGGACGAGCCGTCTTCACCACATCGCTCGGGATCGAGGACCAGGTGATCACCGCCGCGATCGGCAAGAACAAGCTTGCCGTCGACGTCGTCACGCTCCAGACCGGTCGCCTTTTTAACGAAACGGCCGCGCTGATCGACAAGACGGAAGAGGCCTACGGCATTCTGATCAAGCGCTACCATCCGGAACAGGCCGACATCGACGCCTATGCGGCGCGTTACGGCCTCAACGGTTTCTACGAAAGCGTCGAAGCCCGGCACGCCTGTTGCGACGTGCGCAAGCTGAAGCCGCTTGCGCGCGCGCTTGAAGGGGCAGCCTTCTGGGTCACCGGCCTGCGCCGCGGCCAGTCGGGAAATCGCGCCTCGACGCCCTTTGCCGAGGCTGACCTCGAACGCGGGCTGATCAAGATCAACCCGCTTGCCGACTGGGACATCGAGACCATTCGTGCCCACGTCGCCACTCACGCCATCCCGGTCAACCCGCTGCATGCACGCGGCTATCCATCGATCGGCTGCGAACCCTGCACCCGCGCCATCAAGCCCGGCGAGCCCGAGCGCGCCGGCCGCTGGTGGTGGGAGAACGACGAGAAGCGTGAATGCGGCCTGCACGTTCCCGAGACGGCAGCGAGCTCCATCATCCCGACTTCGAGCAGCGCCGCCTGAGGCTGGCGCGCTCCATCAAAGACAAATCCTCCCGGAGACTGAAATGCCCCATATCCATCCGGAAACGGAACTGCATAACCCGCAGAGCGCCAAACCGCCGCTCGATCCGCACCTGAAGGCGCTGGAAAACGAAGCCATCCACATCTTCCGCGAAGTGGCCGCCGAGTTCGAGCGCCCGGTCATGCTCTATTCGATCGGCAAGGATTCCTCGGTTCTGCTGCACCTGGCGCGCAAGGCCTTCTATCCGGGCCGCGTGCCCTTCCAGCTGCTGCACGTCAACACCGGCTGGAAGTTCGCGGAGATGATCGCGTTCCGCAACGAGATCGTCGAGCGCTACGACCTCGACCTGATCGAGCACGTCAATCCGCGCGGTGCGGCCGAGAACGTCACGCCGTTCACCCATGGCTCGGCGCTCTACACCGACATCATGAAGACCGAGGCGCTGCGCCAGGCGCTCGACGCCGGACAGTTCGACGCCGCTTTCGGCGGTGCACGCCGCGACGAGGAGGCAAGCCGCGCCAAGGAGCGCATCTACTCGTTCCGCACGCCCGACCACCGCTGGGATCCGCGCAACCAGCGCCCGGAACTCTGGAACGTCTACAACGGCATGATCCGCAAGGGCGAAAGCGTGCGCGCCTTCCCGCTCTCCAACTGGACCGAGGTCGATATCTGGCGCTACATCCAGGCCGAGGACATTCCGATCGTGCCGCTTTATTTCGCTGAGAAGCGCCCGATCGTCGAACGCGACGGCATGATGATCCTTGCCGAAGACCCGCGGCTCGAACTGCTGCCGGGCGAAACCAAGCGCGAGGAAGTGATCCGCTTCCGCACGCTCGGCTGCTTCCCGCTGACCGGCGCCATCCGCTCGAACGCAACCACGCTCGACGACATCATCTCCGAACTCGAAACCGCGACCGTATCCGAACGCCAGGGCCGCGCCATCGACCGTGACCAATCCGGCTCGATGGAAAAGAAGAAACGCGAAGGATATTTCTGATGACCGCACCCGCAACCGCGAATGCCGTTGAGCACGTTGTAGCCGGCGAAGTTCTGGCCTTTCCGGCACAGGAGCCGGCGCGTGCTGCGCGTGACAGCCGCCCGCTGCGCCTCATCACCTGCGGCTCGGTCGACGACGGCAAGTCGACGCTGATCGGCCGTCTGCTCTGGGACACCAAAGCGGTCAAGGAAGACCAGGCAGCGACGCTGCAGCGCGATTCCAACGGCAAGCAGAACGATCTCGGCCTGCCCGACTTCGCGCTGCTTCTCGACGGCCTCCAGGCCGAGCGCGAACAGGGCATCACCATCGACGTCGCCTATCGCTACTTCTCGACCGACAAGCGCTCCTTCATCGTCGCCGACACGCCCGGCCATGAGCAATATACCCGCAACATGGCGACGGGCGCTTCGACCGCCGATCTCGCCGTGCTCTTGGTCGACGCCCGCGTCGGCCTTCTGGAACAGACCCGCCGGCACGCGACGATCGCGACACTGATGGGCATCAAGCAGTTCGTGCTGGCGGTCAACAAGATCGACCTCACAGACTACGACCGCGCCCGTTTCGAGGAGATCAGCCACGAATTCAGGGAACTGGCGCTGTCGCTCGGCGTGCGCCAGGTCACGGCCATCCCGGTCTCGGCGCTGAAGGGCGAGAACGTCGTCTATGACGGCCGTGCCGCAATGCCCTGGTATGACGGCCCGACCTTGATCGAGGTCCTGGAACTGGCAACCACCCGTTCGGCGCAGACGGTCGGCTTCCGCCTGCCGGTGCAGCGCGTCTCGCGCCCGGGCGAAAGCTTCCGTGGCTATCAGGGAACGGTTGCCGGCGGCTCGGTGAAGCCCGGCGACAGCGTCGTGATCCTGCCCTCGGGCATGGTCGCCAACGTCACCAAGATCGTCACGTTCGACCTCGTGCGCAACGCAGCCGTTGCCGGCGACGCGATCACGCTGGTGCTCGACCGTCAGGTGGATGTGTCGCGCGGTGACATGATCGTCGCGATCGACAGCCAGCCGCTGACCGGCCTCTCCTTCGACGCACAACTCGTCGCCCTGCAGGCCGAAGGCATCCAGCCCGGCAAGCGCTACTGGCTGAAGAGCGGCAGCCGCCGCCAGCGCGTCCAGGTGCAGCCGGCAAGCCAGCTCGATCTCAAGACCGGCAAGTGGAACCAGGCCGAGCAGCTGCCGATGAACGCCATCGGCAAGGTGCATCTTTCCTTCGACGAGCAGGCAATCTTCGACACCTACGAACAGAACCGCACGACCGGCGCCTTCATCCTGATCGACCCGGACACCAACAACACGGTGGCCGGCGGCATGATCACGGCAAAGCGCTCGGCGCTCGGCGGCATCCACACGGAAGACGCCCGCGTCATCCTCTCGCTGCCGGCCGATCTTGCCGACCAGCTGATGGCGACGGAACTCTTTGCCAACCGTCGCGAGGAGGCCGAGATCCGCCGTGTGAGCGCCGGCAAGGCGGTGGAGATCATCGACGATATCGACGGTTGAACGACATCACGCAGCAAAAAGGGGCCAGAACGGCCCCTTTTTTCGTTTTGCCTGCGGCGACTGAGGTCCACCGGCGTTCGCCGCGGATGCCTTTCCAAAAGCGCGCGTCGCGCTATCTCCCTGCCGCATGGGAGAAACGCCATGAAATCGGAACAGCAAGGCGAGGACGCGAGACGGCAAGGCATTCGCGGGCGCACGGTATCGATCGAGACGTTTGCGCGGAAATACCGGATCGACGCGGAAGAGGCCGAGCGGCTGCAAGACCAGTTCGGTCCGGCCGCTGGCGAGATCGAGCTGCTGCAGGCGGCCCGCCGCAACGGGATGCCGGAGGAGTAGACCCAGCCGGCAATCGTCATCGCTAGAGCTGCTGTTCGATCGCAGGCATAACCATTGTCAGCGGCGCGGGATCGGCATGCTGCCACAGCTGATAGCCGACAACGCTGCCGAGGATGGCGGACCATATGGCGATCTCGCGAAAGGTGAAAATCGGTTCCTTCAGCATCTGGGCCTCTTTGGGCATGAACAAGTGTTGGTGGAAGTATCGCGCCGATTGTTCACGCTGATAAGACGCCAACCGGTGAACACGTCGTTTCGATGTGAACAATAAACCGGCGCATCGTTGTCGTTATGTGACGCCGCCGAGCCATCCGCCGTCCCAAAACGGGACAGGACCGGCAATCGCTTCACCCTGACCCGAAATCGCACGGATCACATCTTTTCATCCATCCGCGCATTCGTAAGTTGGCGCGTCGATCATGAGGATCGATAGGGCTGTTTCACCGTTTCTGGACGTTGTGGGACAGTCCGCCTGACCAAGCAGCCATCCTGGCTCGGGCAAACAAAAAAGGGCCCTTGCGAGCCCTCTCCTGCTACTCGTCGCGAGCAATGTGATCAGCGGGTGCTGACCACGGGCTCGGCATTGTTTTCCTCCGTACGGCTCGCGAAATAGTTGGCAAGCAGAGCGCCGGAAATGTTGTGCCAGACGCTGAAGATCGCGCTCGGGACCGCAGCCACGGGCGAGAAATAGGCATTGGCGAGCGCCGCACCCAGACCACTGTTCTGCATGCCGACTTCGATCGCGATCGCCTTGCGCTTGGCAAGCGACAGGCCGGCCGCCCTGGCGGCGAAGAAGCCGAGCAGATAGCCGAGACCATTGTGCAGGACAACGACGGCGAAGATCAGCAGTCCGGAGCTTGCAATCGCTCCCTTGCTTGCGCCGACGACGGCTGCAACGATCAGCACGATGCCGGTGACGCTGACCAGCGGCAGGGCCGGCACCGATGCCTTGACCAGGCCAGGCAGCAGTTTCTGGAAGAGAAAGCCCAGCGCCAGCGGCAGAAGCACGACCTTGACGATGCTCATGAACATCGCCATCGCATCAACCGGCAGGTACTGGCTGGCAAACGTCCATACCAGGAACGGCGTGACGATCGGCGCAAGCAGCGTCGTGACGCTGGTGCAGGCGACCGAAAGCGCGACATCGCCCTTGGAAAGATAGGTCATCACATTGCTCGAGGTGCCACCCGGGCAGCAACCGACGAGAATGACGCCGGCGGCCACTTCCGGCGACATCGGAATGATGGCGGTCAGCAGAACTGCGAGCAGCGGCATGATCAGAAACTGGGAGACAACGCCGATACCGACCTCGAACGGGCGCTTGGCGACCTCCTTGAAATCGTCAGGCGAAATCGTGAGGCCCATGCCGAACATGATGATGCCGAGAAGCGTGACGATGTAGGGCGTGATCTGCTTGAAAACATCAGGGAAAACGAAGCCGAGAACGGCGAATAGGATGACCCAGAGCGCGAATGTGCGTCCGACGAACTGGGAAAACGATGCGACAGCCTTCAAAATGTTACTCCTTGGCATGATGGCGGCTGTCTAGGCCCGACGGCGGACGGCTTCAACACGCTTCAAACAAAAAACCGCCTGAGATCGCAACTTTATGTCGACTGAGCCACGGCGACCGACATAAACGCGACGCATATGGACAGAGACCATCTCCTGCGGATATCAGGCGGGTCGCGCATCGCGAGCGCAGCTGCTCAAGGAGATGAAGATGAGCTTGGAGAAGAAACCGGAAACAAGCGTGTCGGTCGAGAAGCGCCAGAACGGCAGATGGTGCTTCGTCATCAAGTTTCGCGGCGTCACCTATCCTGCCCAGGGCAATTTCACATCGATGCTGGAGGCGCAGGCCAGCGCGCAATCCGTGCTGAAGGGCCTGGAGAAGCAAGGCTGACCGACCATATGGTCAGGGGCAACGTTAAGGTGCGTTGGCCTGCACGGCTCCATCATGCGCAGCTACCGGGCAAAAGCCGAGAGCCGGTGCCACTTCTTTCTGATCGATAGCAGCAGGGTGCGAACGCGCCGATCGCGATTCGTGATCAGCCGCGCCGAGCCCCAGGGCGTCTGCTTCCGGTACTCCAGAAAAGTTGCCTTTTCCGGGTGTTCGCATTCTACCGTATTGGGCTTGGCGTGCGTAAAGTGCACGATCGAAGCTTCGGAATAGTCTTCCCATCCCTTCTTCGCATTCCAGCAGCCGGCGAGATGAACGAAGTTCCCCTCGGTCGCAAGATTCAAAACGTCCTGGTCCAAGAAACCGAATGAACGACTCTGAAGCAGTTTAGCGATTCGGGCAGTGTAGTCCTGTGCGTTCCACGCATCGATATCGACGAGCAGGACACCCGCATTGAAGTAAGGCGTCTTCGCCGCCCGAGCAAGCGGCTCGTTGAAACGCGCCGGATCGTCATAGGGAACCGCCGCGACCGCCTTGCCGGCGAGCTGCAATTCAAACAGAGCCGCGAGGCTTTTCTTGATCAGCGTGTCGGCATCCAGATAGAGCATGCGACAAGGTCGATCCGCGAGCAGCTCCGGCAGATACAGGCGCGCGTAAGTGGCACGACTCCAGTAGCTCGTCGTCCTCAGTCTCGAGATCCGGCTGAGGAGATCGCCTTCGATATCGATGAAATGCAGCTTTCGCCTCGCGCAGGCCTGCAGCATGTCCTTGTCGGAAGCCAGCAATCCGTCGGCCAGGATAAAGATCTGGGCATCCGGTATGCCGCCATTCTCCTCAAGGGAGTAGAGCATGACGCCCGCGAGTTCCGCGAAGCGCCTGTCGATCGAGCATGCAACAATCATCTTAATGTCATGTCCAGCGATGCAACGTCCTGCCGAAAGCGTCGCATGCAACGTCTTGGTCGAAAGCAAGATGCTGCTCGCCCGGAAATCTCCGGGAGCCGTCTTGATTTGCCATGATTTGGAAAAGCGGTGCCCTCGCCAAGCGAAGGTCAGGCTCACAGTGTCGCGCAATATGCGACAGAAGGATCAATGAAACTAATAGACCATTTCTTACCCGAAAACGCGCGAAAGCGCTGGTGTGCGATTGTTCATGTCGATGAATTCGCACACCACGCGCCTACGTCAAGCGGGCAGCACAGATACTGGTTGCTCCTCCACAGAATCTCGCGCAAATCTTGCAGAGCAACCGGCGCAGCACCTATTCGGTCGCGGATCGGATGATGTTGCAGAGCCCCTCCTGCACCACCTGCTTGGTGGCTACCTGCCCGACCTGGATATCGAACATCGCATCGACCCGCGTGCCTGAGCCGCGCTTGCGGGCAACGACGCGCAGGGTCTGCAAACGTCCGGAGCCGGCCGTATCCTGATAGGCCTCGATGGTGCCGAGCGCCTTGTTGATCTCGATGCCCGAGAACCCTTCGGCCGCCACCCCGCGCGCCATCCGCTGCAACGCGGTCTCGGGTTTCAGCTTCGGAAACTCCTGCCAGGTCTTGAAATAGACCGGCGTCACCAGCGGTACGCCCGTCGCCTTGAAGTTCTTCTCGCAGCTCTGTGCCGCCGCCATCGAATGGCCGGCCACAAGCAGAACCGCCGCAATGGAGAGATGCTTGATCGACATTCCCGTTCCTCGTCGTTGATCGAATGGCGGGAACCTAGAGGCTCCGCCCGCGCACCGACAGACGGCGGCAGGCGTGGGTGCACGGGTTTTCGACCAATGGCTTCGAAGGAGCGACGAACGGCTAGGAGAGACGCCGGGATGGCAACGGTCGGCGGATCGCGCCATGATGAAGACAGCGGCTACCGGTCCGGCGCGCAGCGCCGTGAACAACGGGAGATATCAGCTAAGGGATTGATTTGGCTGGTCGGAGTGGCAAGATTCGAACTTGCGACCCCCACGTCCCGAACGTGGTGCGCTACCAGACTGCGCTACACTCCGTGACCAGCGGCGCCTCTATAGAACAGGCATTTTGATTTCACAAGCGCCTAGCTCGAAAAACTTTGCGCCTTTCTCAAAAAATTTGTGACGGTGGAAAACTCGCGCCGGGATTGCCCTTTGCTTGCGCCGCCGACGCCCGGAGGGCCTTGCGATAGGGACTTTCTGCAACGCTTCATATTTTCCTGAAACTGGAGCCGCGGCGTGGATTTCCTTTCCTCTCTTTTGGCGCTAGAGGCACAACGGAAAGCGCGGAAAACCAGGGGATACGGGCTTCCGCACCATGCCTATTTCAGAACGAGAACCAAAGGGACAGAAACATGAACTTCCGCATGATGACGGTGGCGGGCCTCGCGCTCGTGCTTGCCGGCTGTACGACGACCGGAACGGGGATCTCCAGGAACGCGGTCGAGGCCCGTTGGCTCGGCCAGCCGGCCGGTGGTTTCTTCGCCCAATACGGTCCGCCGATCTCCGACGTCGAAAGCGGCAGCTCCACGGTCTATAGCTGGAAGGGCGGCTACAAGACCCGCAAGATCCCGGCGCAATACGAAACCACCAAGGACGGCAAGCGTGGCAAGCGCATTTCGTCGGCGCGCACCGAGTATCTGAGCTGCGCGGTACAGCTTACCGTCTCGTCCGACTACGTCATCCGCTCGATCAGCATTGTCGGCGACCGCAAGCGCGCCGAAGGCCCGAGCTGGTGCGAAGAGTTCCTCGGCGCACCGGCCCAGACCAAGCCGGCCGCGACCGCAGGCTAAGCTTCAGGAACAAAAAACCCGCCGGTGAAATCGGCGGGTTTTCTCCAAAGGATATGGCGTCGAACTCAGCCGGCACTGTTGTCCTCGACGGGTGCGTCGGGACCGTTCTTCTTGATCGAGTCGATGGCGTTCTGCGCGCTGGCCTTGGTCTTGTAGCCCTCGGTCGAGAACATCACTTCGCTGTTGTACTTGAAGCGAACACGGAACTCGCCAGCCTTGTCTTTGTAGATTTCGAATTTGTGAGCCATCTTCTCCCTCACACATGTTGGAATCAACGCAACTAGCGTGTCAGTTGCAGCGTGACTTGACAAGAGTGCATGCATATCCGGCGCTTGCGCACTCGCCCGACCGAATGTTTGGAGAAGTGTGGCTGGGGCGCCAGGAGCCCCACTGATCCGCGAATAACTCCAAGAAATCATTGTTATTATTGACTTCTTACGCCGCCGTGAGCTATCAACGTGTACCACCATCGTGTACTACTGGGAAGCAAATGGCCGATACTCTATACCTCAAGAAGCGCCGGCAAGGCTGGTACTTTGCGATGAAGGTTCCTGCCGATTTGACCGAAAAGATCGGCAAGTCGGATATCGTGAAATCGCTGCGTACCCGCGATCTGACACAGGCACAGAAAGATCGCTGGCCCCTGGTTGCGGAGTGGACCGCACAGTTTGAAGTCTTCCGTGGCAAGCGCGCATGGACACCTGCCGAGATTGAGGAGAAAGCCCAGGCAGAATACCACGGCACACTGAAGATGCTTGCCGAGCACAACGAGAGCGAGGAGAACGTCGACATTTTCGCCGAGCTTGAAGCCGAGAAGCTGGAGAGCGGGAAGGTTAACGATCTCGACCATGCCCTCATTTCGGCGCGCATCGCAGCGGCAGCGGGACGACGAGCCGTCATGGACGGGAGAACCTTCACCCTGCCGCCCGCCTTCGGACGCAACGGCGTCGACATGGAAACCCTCCAGCCGGTGACCTTGAAGAAGCGAAGGACCGGGGAGGCCTTCGCCGACGCGGCCCGTCGCTACATCGAGGAAATCCAACGCGACCCGTCCGCGAAGCTCACGGAGCAAACACGCGGTCAATACGAAGCCGTGTATCGTCTGTTCGACCAGTGGGCGGGCAAGCCAAGCCTGGATGAGATTGATCGTAAGCAGGCGGCGGAGTTTCTCGACAAGATTGCCACGCTTGACCCCCACTGGGGTCGAAGCCCGCAGACAAAGCAGCGGACATTTAGCGAGATCATTAAGGATTTTGGCAACCACGAAACTGGCCTGAGCAACAGGACCATCAACCGATACGCTACCGCCCTCTCGATGGTTTGGCAGTGGGCGAAGCGGCGGGGTCTGTTGTCGAGCGAAAACCCTTGGGAGGATCAATACCGCAAAATCGGCGAGAAGCGGAAGACCCAGAAGCTGCCGTACACGATCGATGAAATGAAGAAGCTGCTGGCCGCCCAGCCGGAGGTCCGCCCCGAGGAACAGAGCCACCCCAACACGCTCGCTTGGCTTTGCTACATTTCCGCTTACAGCGGCATGCGGTTGAATGAAATGTGTGATCGCAAGGTGGAAGATATCAAACAAGAGGACGGCGTCTGGTACTTCGACATCACCAACGCCAAGTCGGAGGCGGGTGATCGCAAGGTGCCCATCCATACCCGCCTTATCGCTGCCGGCTTGCTCGATTTCATCCGCCATCACGGAAGCGAATGGCTATTTCCCGTGTTGAAGCCGGGAGGCCCTGACGGCAAGCGATCGTGGTACATCTCGAAGCGTTTTACCGAGCACAGGCGGATCGCGTCCCGTGAGGTGGTGTAGCAGACGGCATTGGTCGCCGTGCTCTCCGGCATGGACCGGGATGATCAGCGCGCCACGGCTGGCAGGCTGATGAGCGGATCATCGCTCATCTG
>NZ_PNFP01000019.1 GCF_002940685.1 Ensifer adhaerens
CGAAAGTGCCTCGACTACAGGACGCCGGCCGAAGTGTTCCGGGCACATTTGCAAGAGGGAGGTTGAACCCCTACCCTCAGAACCGGCGTGTTGCACTTCGGTTAGGATGTCCCAAGCGCGAACATCAAATGAACAAGCCCTTCGTTGAAGGCGCAGCTGCCGCGGCTTAACGTCTTCTTCGCAGGGGCACGCACTGGACTTCCGCGTTCGATCGATCATGAATTCCGGTGGCCCTCGGTGAACGTCGAGTGCTGGCGGCCCCGAGCGCCCTCCATAGCAGAGCCTACAACCGCGAGCGAAACGCATCGATCATCGCTCTTGAAATGTCGCTGGGATAGCAGATTGGAGCAGCACCTCCCGGCTTCGAATACGCGCTCCTGCGCCCGCAACGCCGCCCAGCGCGGTCGCGACTCTCCGGGCATGGGCACGAGCCACTATAACCGGAGATCGACTCAGCGATGATGCGCTGCACGATCACGGAATCGGAAATCCGCGGGATTTTGCCTGGCTCTTCACGGGAGGATTCTCCGGATGCAGAGTTGTCGCGCTTTGGCTCCGATCGAGGTGTGGCGGAACTCAGGAGATGTGATGCGATCCACCCCTCCCGCCGTGTAAGGTCGTCTTGGACATACGACCATTCGCCGTCGACAGACAGTAAGCGGACCGGCCGACCTGCATCGTAGCGATCGAGGATCGGGAATTTTTTCCCCGGTCCCTCTCGTAAGGCGACGCGCTTGCCGCGCACGAAAACCGTGGCGATCACTTCCGTGTCGGCGCTTTGAACCGTTGCAGAGGACTTGTCTTTCTGAGGCGCAGATCCAAAGACTTGGGTGCCGCCTGCCGCCCCGGGTTTCTGTTCTTGCACGACAATTTTTGCTGAAGGCAGCCGCGTTTCATTGACCGCCGCTCTCTCGCCGCTATTCGTGCCGAGCCAAAAGATCAATGTTGCGGCTACGCCCCCGCCAACAAGAAATCGTCGCATGATATTTCCCCGCCCCTGGGTTGTATCATTTAACGCTTTCTGGAAGACGGCAAGCCCACGGAATCGTAGCCGGGCTCGTGACCGATATCCGCACTATCGTTCAAACACGCACGGAAATCTCCGATCGAGATCCTTGACCCGTCGCACTGTTAACCGTTGCGGCTTTTTTGTGTTGCAACTTCAATTTGATCAATGTTCTCTGAATATAAACAGAGCGTGGGAGTATCAATCTTGCCGAGTTTTCCGTTCGGCCTCATTCGCATATGGGCATTCTGCCTGGCCCTTTCGCTTGTGGGTAATCCGGCGCTCGCTGCCACAAAGAAATTTGGTCCCTTCTCATTCGAGGAGAGCGACCCCAGCGTCATCACCCTCGCGGGCGAGATCGACCTCTATTCCGCCTTGAATTTCAGGCGGGCGCTGCATGCTTCTCAGAAAGCCAGATTGCTGGTGCTCGACAGCGTCGGCGGCGCTGTCCAGATGGCACTGCTGATTGCTGACGACGTGCATGAGAGGCGCCTCTCCACCTTTATCCCGAAAGGGAAAGGTTGCTATTCGGCCTGCGCCTTTATTTTTATGGCGGGTGTTGAGCGCCAGGTAGACGGTGAGCTTGGCGTCCACCAGATCTCCAGTGAATCGAACGACCTCGTCAACGCCCAGCTGTCGATTTCCGACATTATCGACATGCTCGCTCGTTTCGATACGCCGGCGGAAGTCATGACAACGATGTTCAAGACGCCTCCGTCGCAGATGCATGTGTTCTCGAGCGAAGAAATCGGTCGCTATAAGCTCAACCGCAAGGGCGCTGCGGCGGCCTCGAACGAGCCGGTCTCCACAACCCCGGCCGCCGGTCTCGAGGGCGCACCACCCTCGACGGCCAATTCAACCGCAGTCCCCACCCCTGAACCAAACAGCCAACAAGTGGCCGCGACTAACCCATCGCCTATCGATCCCGGTCAGAGTCACAAGCTGTCGGCAATTGAAGAGTTCGCCCGTAAGCCGACGCGGATCGCCGTCTACACTGGCCTTGACCTGTTTGGTGATGACCTCGCCTCGAAGAGGACGGTCGACGTCGTTGAATGTGCTTCAACCTGCCTGCAAATGAATGGCACCTGTAAAGCGTTCACCTTCAATGCCAATCCGAAGATTGTGCGCGGACCGAATTGCTTTCTGAAAGCGAACGAAGGTCGCGCGGATGGCAACTCGGTCGCTATCTCTGGGAAATTCCTGGCGAGCGCTGATCCAGATCCAACGCCATTTAGCATGGGCACAATCGATCCGAAGAAGGCGCTGTTCGAGGATGTCGATCTGCCTGGAGGCGACCTCGGCGTTCGCGCGTCGATCACGAACGCGACGCCACTCCAGTGCCGACTGGCCTGCATCGACAATGACCGGTGTGTTGCCTTTACTTACATTAAGAAAAAGCGGGAGTGCTGGATGAAAGGTGCCGTCGGCACACCTCTCTTCAAGTCCGGCATGATTTCCGGAGTGAAGAGTTTTCAAACGTTCGCACCTGCAAAAGTCGTCGGACTCGAGTGACGACCGATCGCAGTGACCATCTAGCATCTTGAAAGGATCTGAACAGGCGACCTGCCGTTCGCAACCGAACAATTTCCTAGCGATCAGCGGCTCGCCGGCATTGCCGACAGGCCAGCAGCGCCGGCGAGAGGCGTTCATTAGGTTTTGAACGGATCGATACGCAGGCGGAAAACGGCGGCAGAACCGGCCACTACCAACAAGACCCGGACAATGTGGTGAAACACCACGAAGGGAACTTCTATTCCGAGGGAAAGGGCTATCAAGCTCATCTCGGCAACCCCTCCGGGCGAGTACGCGAGAACCGTTCCGATGAAGCGATCACCGGTCATGATCGAGATAAACAAAGCGAACCCAAGCGACACGAGAAGCAATAGCACTGTCGAGCCGACGGACAACCCGATCACCCTCAGAATCAACCTAGGCGCGGTGTTCACAAACCGGCATCCGACCGTGGCCCCGATCACCACCTGCGCCGCCGCCAGGAATACGCTCGGAAGCTGGAAATCGGAAACGCCCGACAGGTGTAACCCCGCGCTGACAATCATCGGTCCGAGCAAATAGCGCGCGGGCAGACGCAGGATAATACCGGCCGCCACACCCATCCCTATGGCGGCTGCGAACCAGGCGAGGTCCTTCGCCTCGAGTGCTGAGAACGGGACGTAACTGGACCCGCTCCGACCGAGCTCTTCCCCCGTTATCAGTTGGATGACAAACGGCATGCAGAGAACCACGAGGAAGATGCGCGCCGCGTGGATGAGCGAAATCATCCTCTCATCGCCGCCACGTTCCGCACCCAGCGTGACCATTTCGACCAGTCCACCGGGCATGGCCGAGAAGAACGCCGTCGGATGGTCGAATTTCCCAACCTTGCGAAAGTAGACGTAGGCCACCGACGCGGCGGCAGCGATGAAGAAAACGAGCCCGGCAAGAGACACGAGCCATACGCCCGCGTGTTCGAAGACGGACGGAGAGAACGACGTCCCCAACATTGCGCCGATGGTAGCGGTCATCGGAGGGCGCGCAAACTTCGGCATGGCGAGGGGAAGTCCCGCCAGCGCCGCAAGCCCGCAGAAGATCATCGCGCCAAGAAGCCAGGCGAGTGGCATATGAAAATGCCACATCACCCATCCACCGCCCCCTCCAATTGAAAGCGTCAGCAGAAACTTCGTGATGGCATACGCCTTCATTCTCGTCACTCGGCTATGTATCGCGCCGTAGACGTAGAATGGGTCACCACCGGTAGGCCGTCGAAGAACGCTGCGACGAGACGCCGCCACTCCTGGAAGTCATCGGAACCGCGAAAATCGACGAGGTGATTGTCGACAGTCTCCCATTTCACAAGCAGGCGATACACCGACTGGTTCTCCACGAGCCTGTGGAGTGAAACGCCGTGGCAGCCCTTCGCGCGAAGGAAAAGCGGGGCCGCTTGCTCGACACCCTTTTCGAAGTTCGCTTCCTGACCGGCCCTCACCGTGATCTCGGCAACCTCATAGATCATTGGAACCTCATGAGGGCTTATGGCCATGTTCGGCGTCGATCGACCGTTCCTCGCCGGTGGCGATCATCGTGCGGGTGGCGTCGACGGAGGCATAGACCCAGAAAATACGCATGGGCTTGTCGGTCGGGTTGATGAAACGATGCGGCACGTTTGCCGGTATCCAGGTGGTGTCATTCGTGTCGAGATGATGCTGGACACCGTCGATCTCCGCGATCGCCTGGCCTTCGATCACCATCACGCTTTCTTCGCAATTGTGCTTGTGCAGCCCGATCGCAGCGCCCGGGTCGAAAGCCGTAATGCCGTTGATCATGCTGGTCGATCCGCACTTGCGCGTGACCAGCGGCGTCGTGCGCGCACCGCCGCCGCGGTCGTTGGTCGGCAATTCGCGTGGGCGAAGTATCGCTGCTTTCGTCATCAAAGCCATCCTCACTTTGCGGCCACGGCAGGACCGATCCAGACGGTCTTGATGTTGACGAACTCGCGAATGCCATAGACCCCGAGTTCGCGGCCATAGCCGGAGCGCTTGATGCCGCCGAAGGGATAGCGCGGATCGGATGCGACCATGCCGTTGATGAAGACGGCGCCGGCATCGAGGTCGCGGGCGAGCGTGCGCGCCCGCTCGACATCGCGGCTCCAGATCGCCGAACCGAGGCCAAATTCGGTCTGGTTCGCAAGGCGGATCGCGTCCTCGGCATCCTTGGCCCGAACGATCGCGGCAACCGGCCCGAAGGTTTCCTCTCTGAACGCCGTCATCTCCTCCGTCACGTTGTCGAGCACGGTCGGGGGGTAGTAGAAACCGTGGCCATCGATCGGCTTGCCGCCCATCTTCAGCGTCGCACCGGCCGCGACCGTCTTCTCCACCTGCGCATGCAGGCCGCTCAGCAGATTGGCGCGCGCCATCGGCCCGATATTGGTATCGTGCTCAAGGGGATCACCGATCTTCAGCTTGGCGACGCCGGCGCAGAACAGTGCGACGAAGCGGTCGGCAACCGCGTCCTCGACGATGAACCGTTTCGCGTTGACGCAGGACTGGCCAACATTGATGTAGCGTGCCTTGACTGCAACGGCCGCGGCTTCCTCCAGATCGGCGTCGGCAAGCACGATGAACGGATCGGAACCGCCAAGTTCGAGCACCTGCTTCTTCAGCGCCTTGCCGGCCTGCGCGGCAACGATCGCGCCGACCTCGGTGGAGCCTGTGAGCGTGACCGCAGCAATGCGATCATCGGCGATGAGACCCGCGACCTTCTGCGGCTCGATCAGCAACGTACGGAAAAGCCCCTCCGGGCAACCCGCCTGTTCCATGATCTCCACGATCGCCAAGGCGCACTGCGGCACGTTGTTGGCATGCTTGAGGATCGCGCCGTTGCCGGCCGCAAAGGCGGGTGCGGCGAAGCGAAAGAACTGCCAGAACGGATAGTTCCACGGCATGATCGCGAGCACCACGCCGAGTGGATCGAAGGCGACCACACTCTCGGACGCATTGGATTTGACCGGCTCGTCCGCGAGATACGCCGGCGCCTGTTCGGCGTAGAAATCGCAATTGTAGGCGCATTTCTCGATCTCGGCCAAGGCCTCAACGATCGGCTTGCCCATCTCGAGCGTGATCATTTCGGCGTAACGGGCTTTACCGGCACGCAGCGCCTTCGCCATGCCGGCAAGCAGGCGCACTCGCTCTTCGACCGGCACCTTCCGCCATGCCTTCTGGGCGGCAGCGGCTGCAGAAAGCGCCGCATCGACATAAGCGTCGTCATGGGCTTCGAAACGCGCCAATTCTCTGCCGTTCGTAGGATTGATTGCTGTGATCATGCGAGCCTCCTGTCTTGCTGCCCCTGCTGTTGCTTGGCGCCGATCAATTGCTTCCAGCGAGGCAGGAAGGCGGCGCTGTCGATGGTCGTTTTGGAAGGGATATATTCGAAGCCGATGGCGCCCTCATAGGCCTGTTCGGCAAGGGCATCGAGGAGCGCGTCGAAGTCGATCGACCCGGTTCCGGGCTCATGCCGGCCCGGATGATCGGCGATATGGACATGACCGATCCGATGGGCATTGGCCCCTATCCACTGCGCCAGATCGACGCCGTTTGCACGGGCATGGAAGGTGTCCAGCAACAGCGCGACGTTGCCGGGGCCGAAGATATCCTGGATCCGGCTGGCGTGATAGAGCGTGGACAGGAAGTAGCTCGGCACCGCGACCTCGCTGATCGCCTCGATGAGGATCTTGACGCTCGTGCCAGCGGTTCGTTCCACGGCATAGCTCAGATTGCGATGATAGGTCTCGGCTGCAGCAGCAACGTCGGCGTTTCCGGGTACGCCGGCCATCGGATGGACGAACGGGCAATCCACGGCAATCGCGTAGTCGAGCGCTCGGTTGAAACCGGCGCGGAAGTCCATTTCCCTGCCTGGAAGCGCGGCGAGACCCTTCTCACCTTTGCTGGCGTCACCCACAGCCGCGCAGAGTTGCGAGATCGAAAGGCCATTGGCAGCGAGACGCGATCGCATCTCGGTTGCGGGAACTTCCCATGGTCTGGGGTGCTCGATCGCCGTAAACCCGGCGCCGGCTGCCGCTTCAAGCCGTTCCAACAGCGGGATGTCGCTGAACAGGTAGCCAATGTGGGCGGAGAGACGGTTCATCAGGCCGCCTCGCCCGATGCCCTGCCGGCAGGTAAGTGCACGCCGATGCGTTCTCCTTCCTTTGCCAGGTCCGCGACCACGTTCTCGGTGATCGGAATTCCCGTCCTCAGCCGCTCGTCCTCGCGGCGCTGTTCCGGCTCGCCCGGCATCATGATCTCCCCGACACCAGCCGCCTTCGGAAGCGCCTTCATGCGTTCGTAGAACTCGTCCATGCGCGCGTCGAAGTTCTCAAGCGACATGAACAGATCAGGCTTGATGGCAAAGAAGAGGTGGCCGACGTTCTGCGGCTCACTGTGATCGAAGTAGAGGCTCTTCACGTCACCGCCGAAATTCGCGCCGGTGAGCACGCCGGACATGAGGTCCATCAATGTTGCAAGCACGGACCCTTTGACCCCGCCAAACGGCAGGCAGACGCCTTCAAATGCCTTAGCCGCGTCCGTCGTCGGATTGCCGTCTACGTCCAGGGCAAGTCCTTCCGCTATGGCCTCACCCTTCATGGCCGCAAGGCGGATCTTACCACGGGCGATAACGGTCATCGCCATATCCATGACATAGGGAGCGTATTTCCCGCCCGGAATACCCGCCGCAATCGGGCTTGCACCGAGGAAGGTCGTGCGCCCGCCCCACATCGGGATGGCCGGTGACGAGTTCGTGAAGATCATCGAGATGTAGCCCGCTTCGATCGCCTGCAGTGCGTAAAGCGCACCCATGCCAAAGTGGGTGCTGCGGTGAACCCCGACCAAGCCAATGCCGTTGGCTTTCGCGAGTTCAACCGCTTCTTCGATTGCCTTGTGGGAGGCAAGGAACCCCATTCCGTTGTCGCCGTCGACGAGAGAGACAGCGCCTGCGACCTTTTGGACGCGGATCTCAGGCCGTGGGTTCACAAGCCCTCGTTGCAACCGCTCGACATACATCGGGATCCGCGAGACCCCGTGGGAGTCGATGCCGCGCAGATTGGCCTTCACCAGATCGCGGGCGATCGTGGCTGCATCGGGCTCTGACATTCCAGTGCCGGCGAATATCTTCGTCGCGAAGGCAGTCAGTTCGTCGATGGAGAAGTATGTGACTTTCGACATAGCGATGTTCCTGGTTGATCGGTGACCGACGACAAGACTCAGGCTTGGTTTGCGGCTTCGCTTGCCTGGCGTGCGGCACGCCAGCGCAAAAGGGTGGGCACGAGAACAAGCGTCAAAGCGATGACAATCAGCGCGAGCGAGATCGGATGGGTGAAGAAGACGCTGGCATCTCCCTGGCTGATCGTCAGGGCGCGACGGAACTGCTGTTCGGCGAGCGGCCCGAGGATCAAGCCGACGATGCAAGGGGCGACCGGGACGTTCAGCACCCGCATACCGAAACCGATAAGCCCGATGATCCAGAGCAACGCCACATCGACGATGTTGTTGTTGAGCGTATAGGCGCCCATCGTTGCAAACAGCAGGATACCTGAGTAGAGCCACGGACGCGGGATCGCGAGCAGCTTCACCCAGACGCCGGCGAGCGGCAGGTTGAGCAGAAGCAGCATGACGTTGCCGATGTAAAGGCTGGCAATCAGCCCCCATACGAGCTCGGGATTGTTGTCGAAGAGAAGCGGTCCCGGCTGGATGCCGTATTGCTGGAAGGCGGCGAGCATGATCGCTGCGGTCGCAGACGTTGGCAGACCGAGCGCCAGCAGCGGCGCAAGCACACCGGCGGCCGAGGCGTTGTTGGCGGCTTCCGGTCCCGCAACTGCCTCAATTGCGCCGTGACCGAACTCTTCCGGGTTCTTCGAAAGGCGCTTTTCCGTCAGATAAGACAGGAAGGTCGGGATCTCGCTGCCGCCGGCCGGCAGGGCGCCGATCGGAAAGCCAAGGGCCGTACCACGCAACCAGGGCTTCCAGGAGCGGCGCCAGTCTTCGCGGCTCAGCCACTTGGAGCCCTTAAGCTGATAAAGTTCCTCGATTTCGAAACAGTGGCGCGCAACCGTGAACAGCGTTTCGCCAACGGCAAAGAGGCCGACTGCAACAACCACCACGTCGATGCCGTCGAGCAGCTCCGAGATGCCGAGCGTGAAGCGCGCCTGACCCGTCTGCAAATCGATCCCGACAAGGCCCAGCGCAAGCCCGAACAGCAGGCTGGCAAGGCCGCGAGAGAGCGAATCGCCAAGCACCGCGGTGACGGTAGTGAGCGCAAGCACCATGAGTGCGAAGTATTCCGTCGGGCCGAAGAGGAGCGCGATCTTCACCATCAATGGAGCGACGAAGGTGAGCGCGATTGTCGCGATGGTGCCGGCGACGAAAGAACCTATCGCGGCGGTGGCCAGCGCCTGCGCGCCGCGACCCTTGCGTGCCATGGCATGGCCATCGAGCGCCGTGACGATGGATGCGGATTCACCAGGTGTGTTGAGCAAGATAGAAGTGGTCGATCCGCCATACATGGCGCCATAGTAAATGCCGGCAAACATGATGAAGGCGCTTGTCGGCTCCATCCCGTAGGTGACGGGGAGAAGCAAGGCGACCGTCAGCGCCGGTCCGATACCGGGAAGAACGCCGATCGCCGTGCCAAGCGTTACGCCGACCAGCGACCAGAACAGGTTGTATGGCGTGGCGGCGACGGCAAAGCCGTGGAAGAGTGCTGCTAGGGTATCCATGTTCATTCCGCCCTTGGGCTGTGAGAATTCGGCCGGGTCTCGGGTGTTAGCATTCGAAGCGAGCGCGACTTCAAACGGTGCCGCCAGCAAGATCGACCAGGTCTTCGACGTAGCTGCCGGTCGGCAGATCGAGATCGAGCCCGTAGTCGAAGACGAGATACGTCAGCGCGGTCAGCAACAGCCCAATCATGAGGTTGCGCAGATGAGTCCGGCTGCCGAAGGCCATCGCCGAGACGACGAAGAGGAAAGTGCCTGAGACGACCCAGCCGAGCCTCTCCAACAGCACGAGCTGTGATGCGAAGGCTGCGGCCACGAGGATGACAGCCTTCCAGTCGAGCTCGGGAAACTCCTCCACCTGCAAGCGATGAAGGAAAGCCTCGTAGAGAAGCTGCAAGCCGACGAGGACCAGCCCCGTGGCGATGAGAGCGGGAAACAGTCCTGGCCCGATGACGGTCTGGGCAGCTATGGGAGGCGTCGACCATGTCTCGACGCCGATGAAGAGACCGAGACCGAGCGATGCAAGTCCGAGGATTGTCTCCCCGATACGGAAATTGGCCGATTTCAACATGATGACACCTCCCAAGGCGGACGCCGGTCAGAGCAGCCCGACTTCCTTCAATGCGCCCTCGACGCGCTTCTGCTCGTCGGCGAGGAACGCAGCGAAAGCGTCTGCCGGCAGATAGGTATCGATCCAGCCGCGCTTCTCGAGAGCAGCCTTCCATTCAGGGGTCTTGACGAGGGCGGCAATCGCCTTCTCAAGCCCTTCGCGGTCTTTGTCGGCAAGCTTTGGGTGCGCCATGATTCCGCGCCAGTTCATGACGGCGAGATCAACGCCCGCCTCCTTCAGCGTCGGCACCTCGACCCCCGGAATACGTGTGTCACCCGTGACGGCAAGCGCACGAAGCTGACCTGCCTCGACCTGCGCGCGGAACTCCTCATAGCCGCTGATACCAACGGTCGCGTGGCCGCCAAGTGTCGAGGCCAGCACCTCGCCGCCGCCGGCATGCACTACGTAGTTGATCTTCTTCGGGTCGACGCCGACGGTCTTGGCGATCAAGCCCGCAGCGACGTGATCAATACCGCCGATCGAACCACCGGCCCAGGAGACCTTCGCCGGATCTGCCTTCAGACGGGCGACAAGGTCATCCATCGTCTTGATATCGGAGTTCGCCGGCACCACGATGGCATCGGCTTCGCCCATGAGCCTTGCGACCGGAACGGTTTGATCGAGCGTCACAGGCGACTTGGTAGTCAGGACACCACCGACCATCGCAAAGCCGATAACCATTGCCGACGGATGCCGCGGCTTGGTCGTCACGAACTGGGAAAGGCCGACCGTTCCGCCACCACCGGCGACATTCTGAACCTCAACTGGTCCGGTCAGCTTGTCTTCCTGCAGGATCGTCTGAATGGTTCTGGCGAGCTGGTCGTAGCCGCTTCCCGGGCTGCTCGGCGCCATGATGTGCAGGGATTCCAGCTGTTCCTGCGCGTAGGCGGGAACGGTCGCCTGATGGACCAGCATTGCCGTTGCAGCGGCGGCCAGCGCCGTTGAAAAGACGCGTCTTGTGATCTTCTTCATGGAAACTCCTCCATCCATGTGCTTTGTGTTGTTCGATCCCAGGGACCGCCACTCGGCCCCCTCCTCCAGGATCGCCGGAACACATTCCCGGCTTGCCCTTTCGGGAATTCAGGTGTCGTCAGGCGGCCGATGTCGAAGCACCGGCAGCGCGAATGGCATCCACCACCTTCGCGGTGAAGGCATCGGTATCGAGGCCTCCGCCGACGTCGCGCGTGCGTGAATGCGGGTCCCGCAAAACGATGTCGGTCGCTGTTTCGATCAGTGCCGCGGCACGCGCGAGGCGCGGATCGTTTCGACGGCGAGCGAGCCAATCAAGCAACATGCCGGCCGAAAGAATGAGGGAGGTCGGGTTCGCCACGTTTCTGCCGGCAATGTCAGGCGCCGATCCATGCTGTGCTTGTGCGACGCAAATGTCGTCACCGGCGTTGATGGCCCCACCAAGTCCAAGGCTTCCCGAAAGCTCCGAGGCCTCATCCGAGAGGATATCGCCGAACATGTTGGTGGTGACGATGACGTCGAAGCGATCCGGCGAGCGAATGAGATGTGCGGCTGCCGCATCTACGATCAACTCTTCCAAATGCACATCCGGATAGGCTTCCGCGACTTTCCGCACTTCGCGCAGGAACAGCCCATCTGACAGCTTGACCACATTGGCCTTATGTACCGCGGTCACTTTTTTGCGGCGGTGGCGTGCGAGTTCGAAAGCCGCCCTGGCCACGCGAGAGGAAGCCCTGGCAGTTACCTTGCGGATCGAAAACGCCATATCCGGATCAGGCATGAATTCGCCCGTTCCGGCATACATGTTGCGATCGGAATAGAAGCCTTCCGTGTTCTCGCGCACCAGAACGAGGTCCATCGGCTTACGAAGGATCGTCAACCCGTCGCGCGAGCGGCAGGGACGGATGTTGGCATAAAGCTCGAACTTGGTTCTGAGTTCGCCGGACGGATTGATTCCGCCCTTGTCGTGCGACGGATACTCATAGTGCGAGACCGGACCGAGAATGACACCATCGACCTCAGGCACCCGCTTCATCACTGCATCCGTCAGTGTGGTGCCTTGCTCGGCAAGGGACTTGAGGCCAATGTCTTTGAGCTCGAAGTCGAGCCCGACGCCGGTTGCGGCATCGGTCGCCTTCAGCACCTCCAAGGTCGCTGCAGTGATTTCCGGACCGATCCCATCACCCGGCAGTACGAGAAGTTTAATCGTCATGTCTTCCTCACCGTTCAGGAGATGGCGGAGGCCGTGCGAGATCGTTCGCCGACTTCACGCCGGCGCCGAGCAAGCAAAGATCAAATTGGAGTCCTCCAGACCTTATTGGTCTTTTTCTCCTCTAAAATACCAAATACGCCACCATCTGGTATTTTGCAATAGAGAAAAACCAAAATCTCTTGGCGTCAGCGCTCGTCTGTGGCATAGATGAGCAAAATCGGGAGCTTAGCCTTGCAGACCACCCCACTGATCGTCAGCCTCGCCGACCAGATCGTCGCCCACATTCGCACCGACAAGCTTTCCGAGGGCGATCGCCTTGTGGAACGCAAGCTTGCCGAACAGCTCCGGGTGTCACGCTCGCCGGTGCGAAACGCCATGAAGCTCCTGCACGAAGCGGGCGTGTTGAAACAGGGAGAAGGCGGCGGCTACATGATCGCCGATGTCGGGGCGGCCGAGAAACTGTCACTGGAATCGGCCCCCACGGAGGATGACGAACAGATCTATCTGACGATCGCGGACGACCGCCTGCATGGCCGCCTGCCGGAAAAGATCACGGAAAGCGAGTTTTTGCGCCGCTACGATCTCACGAAGGGCCGGCTGTCAAAAATCCTGCTGCGCATGGCCAATGAGGGCTGGATCGAGCGACTGCCGGGCCATGGCTGGGCATTTCTGCCGGTTCTCACTTCACTCCAGGCCTACGAGGACAGTTATCGGTTTCGCCTGCTGATCGAGCCCGCTGCCCTGCTGGAGCCAACCTTCAAGCTGAACCGACCTGCACTTCTGCGCTGCCGCGAGGAACAGGAGTGGCTGGTCAACGGCGGCATCTGGACCGTGTCGGATGCAAAGCTGTTTGGGTTGAACAGCGGCATGCACGAGGCGATCATCGCATGCTGCCAGAACAGCTTCTTCATCGATGCGCTCAACAGGCTCGATCGCCTTCGCCGCCTCATCGACTACCGCCAGATGCTGGATCGCGATAGCGCTCGGGAACGCTGCCTTGAGCATATCGAGCTTCTGGACCTGATCCTCTCAGGGAAAAACGAAGAAGCGTCGCGCTACATGGCACGTCACCTTGCAGACCTTGGCCGCTTGAAAACGGTGGCGCGGGAAATGCGGGGCTAGGTCGTCGGGCCCAGCACTGACTGCCTCTCCGGGAACGAGGGTCCCGGCTGCACCTTCCAGTCGATACATTATGCGATCCTGAACGCACAGAGCGGGAACCAACGTGACACAATCGTCATGCGATCCGCTCGCGACTGGAAACCAAAGTTGGCCTGACGGTTTTGGTTTTGACTAGCAGGGATGAGGTTCGGGGGGTATTCAGGTCTCTAAAAAAACGTAGGCTTCCCGCCGAACGACGGAGCCGGGAACGCGTTACGTCGCCATAGCGGGCAGGCTGATGCGATCATCGCTCATCCGCGCCGACACGTATTTTGTTCGTCGACTAGAGAACCCGCGGCCATTGCTGGTGGGCGTGCATGACGGTGAGGATCTCGACGTCGCGACTTACGCGGTAGGGAATGATGTATGGAATGTCGGCCAGCACGAGCTCGCGCGTACTCTTAATACGACCAGGCCGCCCACTGGCAGGGTACTCCGCTAATGCATCCACGGCAGTGACAATCCGCGCCACGACGCGAGCCGCCGCGTCTGGATCGTCCTTCTCGATATACGCGCCGATCTCATCAAGTCGCCGCAACGCCCGCAGCGTCCAGCGAATACGCTTCCCACTCATGATTGGCGGGCAGACTTGACGTACTTCCCGACTACTTTCGCCACATCTTCGTCGCTGGCGAACTCACCCCGATCGGCCTCGGCCAACCCCGCTTCAATCTCGGCAAGCTGCCATTCCTGTTGCGCAACGAAAGCCTCGATGGCTTCGGCAGCCATATAAGAGCGGGACCGGTCCAGCTTCTCAGCGAGCTGATCCAACTTGCTCGCGGTTTCATCTTTTACACGAACGGTGAATGCGGCAGTCATGGGACCTGACTCTCCTTGGTTCACCTTGATTATCATTGAACCGCCGCGGTGCGTCAAGGTTCGCCGTGACAGAATTCCAACGGCGGACAAAGCCGCGGACCGCCCGTGGACACCTCTAGCGCCTTGAGCGGAAGCGAACCGCCGATCCGCGATGTCATAGTTAAAGCTCTCAAGGAGATATCCGAGCGTTTGCGATGTTCGTTTCTTGACAGATCATTCCAGAATACCTAAATCACACACATGGCAAGGACAAAGGAATTCGATAGAGAGCAGGCGCTCGATGCCGCCATCGAGGTGTTTCGCGAACACGGTTTCGAGGGCACCTCCACCGATATGCTCGTACGTGCGATGTCGATTGGCCGGCAGAGTCTTTACGATACGTTCGGCGACAAGTGGAAGCTCTACTCCCTTGCTGTGGAACGCTACGCCGCCGCGGAAACGGATGCCCACATCGCCATGCTGCGTGGCGCGCCGCGTGCCCAAGACGGCATCCGGGCGATGATGGAGCGAGTGGCTGAAAATGCTTCCCAGGCCTGTCTTGGCGTGAATTCGGTCTGCGAGTTCGGCCAGAGCCGACCTGACCTTACAGCAATTCATCAGGCTGCTGATCGGCGATTGAAGCATGCCGCCAAGCAACGCATCAGCGAGGCTCAAGCGGACGGGGATCTGGACGCAACGCTCTCCACGGAAGAAACCGCCGACTTCCTCTTCGCGAATGTCGCCGGCATGCGCATCGCTGCGCGCGGCGGCGCGGGCCCAGCAGAGCTCAAGACCCTCGCCAGGATTGCACTTCGGGCGGTGACATGAGGGCAAAATTTTTTGCGCATTTCTGGAATGATCAGTCAAGAAAGGAAGATCATGCGAGCCGTAGTTATGAATGAGATCGGTGGCACTGACGTGATGGAATTTGTCAATCTCCCCGACCCCGTCGCCACACCGGGACATGTAATGGTCGAAGTCGCCGCAGCAGGCGTGAACTTCATGGATATCGGCGTGCGCCAGGGCATGGCATGGACGGACGGGCCAAACCCGAAAACTCTCGGCGTCGAAGGTGCAGGACGCATCGTCGAGCTTGGCGATGGGGTCGATGATTTCGCCATCGGAGACCGGGTCGCCTGGGTCTACGCGCCAGGGAGCTATGCCTCGCACGTTCTGATTTCAGCGGATGCGCTCGTACGGCTTCCCGACACGATCGATGACCAGACAGCAGCCGCCGTCATGATGCAAGGACTGACTGCGAGCCACTTCGCCACCGATTTCTACCCGGTTCAGCCTGGAGACACCGCACTCGTGCACGCTGCGGCGGGTGGCGTCGGCCTGCTCCTGACACAGATCATCCGGCTGAGGCGTGGACACGTGATCGGCCGCGTTTCGTCCGTCGACAAGGTGGAAGTCGCAAAAGCGGCCGGCGCGAACCACGTTATCGTCGACACGGAGGGAAACTACATCGATGAGGTTTTGCGTCTCACCGACGGAGAAGGTGTAAGCGTCGTCTATGACGGTTCCGGTCCCAAGACCTTTCAAGGATCGCTCGCCGCGCTTCGTCGCTCCGGCACGTTCTGCTGGTATGGGCCGGTGCTTGGCGGTCCGGGGCCGCTCGACATCATGAGCCTGCCGAAGAGCATCAAGATCGGCTATGCGACATTCTTCGATCACATCAGCACGCCCGAACTTCTTTGCGCTCGCACCGAGCAGTTGTTCCGTTGGATTGACGATGGATCTCTCAAGGTGCGCATCGGTGGAACCTACCCGCTTTGTGATGCCGCCCGCGCGCATGCCGACATGGAAGGCCGGGCGACCACCGGCAAGCTGTTGCTGATCCCTTAGAGGAAAGACGTTTGAAGCCTGCTTTACCTCTAGCCGCCGGCAAGCGCGTCAAACCTCCGCGAGACAAAGGACGACAAGTTCCTCAGGGAGAAAGCCGCGATGGGAAGCCATCCCCAAGGATACATGATGCACTTCGGTTAGGATGTGCCAAACAGGAACCCGGTGCTCCCGTCGAATGGACACAGTGAATGCCGGCATACAGCGAGTGTTCGACGCCGAGCGGCTCACGCCGACGTCTCCCAAGGGTTGATCACGGAGGCGTCTGTGTCTTCGAAATCCTTGACGTTGCGTGTAACAAGGATGAGATCGTGGACGATCGCGGTCGCGGCGATCAACCCGTCGATATCGCCGCGGGGGCGGATTGCGGCGATGCGGCCCCATTCGACCGCGATTTGGTCGGTTATCGGCAAAATGCGGTCGCCATGGTCGTGGCGCAGCTTGCGCAGCCATTCGGTGAGGTGCGCGGCAGTCTTCGGATCCGACTTCTGCTTCAGGGCAATGCCGCGCATGATTTCGCCGAGGGTGAGCGTACTCAGGTGGATGCTGAACGGATCGACAGAGCGCAGCCAGGATACCGCCTCCGGCGTACCGCGTCGCGCCTCTGAAACTATGTTGGTGTCAACCAGATACATCAGAAGGCCACATCGCGGCTTGGCGTCTTGACGCGTACATTCACCGCATCAGCGAGCTGATCGTCCCAAGCGGGACCGCCAAGCAGATCATCGACCAGCGTTGGCCGGCCGGCGCGCAGAGCGTCGTAGTCATGAGCGGACAGCACGACGGCCGTGCGCTCACCGCGCAGCGTGACAATCTGCGGCCCCTCATGGCGCGCCTTCTGCACCACCTTCGAGAATTGGTTCTTGGCGTCCTGCAGTTGCCATTCCATAGTTTCGCTCCGATATAGCTAGACAGACTAGCTATTTAATACCATTTGTCTGCCATTGAAAGTGCCAATGTACTACGCGGCCGATCGACGGCCTGCGCGCGACGCCGACGATCGGCGATCTCGATAACCGAATTGCACGGCAGATCACGCTCGCAGGCACGCGCCGAAAAAACAAACTCTGAGCAGAAGGGCCCACGGAAAACCGCGGCGAGGAACGGCTGGTGCGAAATGTCGCTGCAGCCGGGCACATCATCTCGACTGGCACGCTGCCCGGCGTCGGCATGGACATGAAGCCGCCGCGTTATCTCAAGGCCGACGATAGCGTCGAGCTTGGCATCGAGGGCATCGGCTACCCGAAGCAGTCCGTTCGCGCGGGCGACTGATCTTCCTCACGTCATCGAACGACGGCTACCGAAAATCCCACGCCGTCGTTTCCAGACGATACATTATGCGATCCTTCTGTAACGGACGCCTCGTCAATCCCTTGTGCGCGTAATCCCTCGCCGAGTGCTTGCTTCTGTCCGCAGTCGGAGCTTTGCCGCTGCTCTATGGGGTCTGCTGAGGACCGGTTGGCCAATCTAGAACGGCGCAGTCACCGCGTGCTGCTGATCGCATAACGCCTAACCCATCCATCGTCCCGGCGAAGGGACCTTGCTGCGGAGGGCTGATGGCTGCCCGTCCGAACGCCTGTCTTGTCGTCTCCTGTGGTCAACCCGGCAGCCGGCCGAAGAACATCTGTGCACTTGTCCAGGCGCTCGCCGTGATGACCCTGCTGATTTGCAGGGCCACCTGACGCTCACCAATCCAATCACTGAGCGCGATACGCGCTTCGTACGTCTTCCATCATGATTTTCAGCGAGGTGACGCTTGCAGCGGTCACGTACCAGGCCTCCGGATCTACGAGCACGACCTTTCCATTCTTCCAGGCGTTCGTTTGGCGCAGGAGTGGATTCTCGATCGTTGCGACATCCAAGACCGATCGGCGTTCCATGACCGCGGTGCGGTCGATGACGAAAATGATGTCTGGGTTTGTTGCCTGAATGAACTCGCTCGTGACCGGTTGTCCGTGGAGACCGGTCTCGACCGCGTCATTGGCAGGTTTTACCCCGAAGGCATCGAAAACAAAGCCGTATCGCGAGCGAACACCGAACGCACTGAAGGCGCCATTGTTGTGCATCACGATCAGCGCCCGTTTGCCGCTTGTTCGCGTGACGCTTTGCAGGTCTGCAAGCTTCCCGTCGAGGCCGGCGATTTTCTCGCGCGCGACCTCTTCCTTTCCGAAGATACGGGCAAGCGTCATCAGATGGTCTTTTACGACCTCGATGTGGCCTGCGCCGCTATCCCTGTAGTCGACATCGAAGTGGATGACAGGCGCAAAGCGGCTCAGCTCTCGGTAATGCTCGGCCTGGAGCGATGTGATGAGAACAAGATCCGGACGGAGGGCGTAGACGCGCTCGATGTTGGGCTTGACGATGAACCCCAGGTCCGCGACATCAGGATCGTCCCGGTATTTCGACAGAAAATGCGGGACGAAGTCCTTGGCCGTCCCGGCCACGGGCACGCCCAGCTGATCAAGAAAGTCCAGCTCATTCATGTCGAGCGCGGCCACCCGCTCCGGGCGCCGCTCAATTGAGGCCTTGCCGAGCTTGTGCTCCACGGTGACCGGTTCGAAGGCGGCGCTGTCGCCGGAACCAGCGCTCCCCGCGGCGACGGGAGCGACAGCAAACGCTGCCGCCGCCAGCGCCAGTGCCAGAGCCAAGCGGCCAAACTTCATGCCTCGGATCATCGTGTCTTTCCTTTCTGAGTGAAGTAGTTGCACAGACACCCCTGCTGCCGTTCTACGATCTCGAGATCGAGGCCGTAGAGCTCTCCGAGACCGCTTTCCGTGACAACCTCGGAAACGGAACCGGCTGCGTGCACGGCGCCGTCCTTCATGGCGACGATATGGTCGGAGTAGTTGGCAGCGAAGTTGATGTCGTGAATGACGGCGATCACCGTGCGCCCAAGCTCGTCGCAAAGCGTCCGCAACGCCTGCATGATCTGGACCGCGTGTTTCATGTCGAGATTGTTGAGGGGTTCGTCGAGCAGAAGGCACTGGGTTTCCTGCGCGATCGTCATGGCAAGAAACGCCATCTGGCGCTGGCCGCCGCTGATCTCGTCAATCAACGCGTTGCGCAGCGGTTCCAGGGAAAGGAAGGCGATCGCCTCGTTGACGGCGCCGCGGTCTTCGGCGGTCAACCGCCCGCGACTGTGCGGAAAGCGGCCGAAGGTCACCAGTTCCTCCACCGACAGCCGCATATTGCAGTCGGGGCGCTGTCGAAGCGTTGCGACGCGCTTTGCATAGTCGCCGACCGCAAGGCTGGCGATATCCGTTCCGTCGATGGTAATGATGCCGCTCGTCGGCGCGAGAAGCCGGGCGATCAACATCAGCAATGTGGACTTGCCCGCCCCGTTGGGCCCGATCAGGGACGTCAGGTGCCCGCTTGAAAACTCCGCCCGCACATCCGACAGGATGGGGCGATTGCCGTAACTCTTGGCGAGTGCTGTGACTTTGATCATGCGATGTCCCGGAAACGCAGCGTGAGCGCCAGGAACCAGGCGCCGCAGGCAAGATTGATCAGGATCCCGACGGTGGTGCGATAGTTGAAGACATGCTCGACGCTCAGTTGCGCAACGAGGAACATGCCGATCGCAATCAGGCAGCCGAGTGGAAGCGTCACCCGATGCCGTTCACTTCGGGCGCAGGCATAGGCAAGGTTCGCGACGAAGATGCCCATGAATGCTGTTGGTCCGATGAGGCTGGTGGAGACGGCCACAAGGACCGCGATCAGCCCGAGCAAAAGGCGCACGTGCCGCTGATAATCAACCCCAAGCGAAAGCGCCTGGTCGCGCCCAAGCGCCATGAGGTCGAGAACGGCAAGGCTCCTTGAGCCGGCAAGGCAAACCACCGCGACGAACCCTGTCGACCAGAGCAGCTGCACCGGCTCCACGCGGTCGAACGAAATGAGCGAAAAGCCCTGGAAAATGGCGAACTCGCCTGGACTGATCCGGAGCTGGACGAATTGCGTGAAGGTGCCGATCACCATGGTCAGTACCAGCCCGACCAGAAGCGGCTGGCCGGCGTCGAGCTGCGGTCCCTTGAACAGCCAGTGGTGGATGACCAGCGAATAGGCGACCATCATCAGGATCGAGGCCAGAAAGTTGCCGTAGTCCCCCAACACCATCAGACTGGACGTGCCGAGGATCAGCACCAGAAGGGCCTGCAGCAGCAGATAAACCGCCTCGTATCCCATGACGGCAGGTGTGAGAATGCGATTGCCGGCAATCGTCTGGAAGACGATCGAGGACAGGCCGACGGCAATGCCGCCGACGATCATTGCGGCGAGCTTTGTCAGCCTGCGCGGGATGATATAGGCAAAGTCCAGGCCGGAGCCGACGAAGACGAAGAAGATCGACAACGCTGCAATGCCGACTAAGGCGACCAGCAAACTTACGCGTCTCCTCATCGTCTCTGCCTGACGATCAAGAGAAGAAACAGAAGACCACCCACACCGCCCATCGTGAGACCGATCGGCACCTCGAACGGGTAGATCAACAGCCGGCCAAGGATGTCGCAGACAAGCACAAGCGACGCGCCCCCGAGCGCCACCGACGGCAGTGTGCGGGCGAGATTGTCCCCTTGCCTCAGCGCAACGACGTTCGGCACGACGAGGCCGACGAAGGGGACCGCTCCGACGGCGACGACGGTCGCCGCCACCGTGGTCGACACCAGGAGCAGACCGAGCGCGACCATGGCGCGATAGCTGATACCCAGACTGGTCGCCACGTCGCTACCCATGCCGAGCAGCGTGAAGCGATGGGCAAACGCGTAAGCTGCGCAGACGACGGGCAGAACGAGCCAGACGATTTCGTAATTTCCCTCAACGATTTTCGAGAAGTCGCCAAGCAGCCACCCCTGCATGCTCTGCAGCATGTTTCGGCTGTAGGCGTAGAATTCCGCGATCGCGCCAAGCACGCTGCCGTACATCAGGCCGATGACGGGAACGAGGATGGTGTTCTTGACCTGCAGGCGTCCGATGAGAGCCACATAGATGAGACTGGCCGCGAAGCAGAAGCCAAGAGCCAGGGACGCACGCACCAGGGCTCCGCTGGCCGGCGCCACGGATAGGGCAACCAGGATGCCGAGCTTGGCCGCCTCCAATCCGCCGGTGGTCGCCGGTTCGACGAAGCGGTTGCGGACCACATGCTGCAGTATCACGCCACAGGTGGCGAGCCCCACGCCGGTCAGGACGAGGGCGGCAAGCCGCGGCAACCGGCTTGCCGTCAGCGTCAACCATGCCTCGTCTGAAAGCGAAGCGAGCGCCATGAGGCTCATCCGGTTGACGCCAACAGTGAGCGAAACGAGACAAAGCGCCGTAAAGGCAACCGGAATAGTGGCCCGCTTCACAGCGGCGCGCCCGACGCCGAGGCATACTTCACGACTAGGCACCGATCCGCCATCCTTTGGCGGCCTGACGCTGCTGCAGAAAGTGTCGATAAAGTCCGTCCCGGGCTTCCAGTTCCCTCGGCGAACCTTTCTCGGCAACCCGGCCGTTTTCCATGACGACGATGGCGTCCGCCATTCGCACGGTCGAAAGCTGATGGGCGATAACGAGAACGGTACGCTTGCCACGCAATCGAGACAGTGTTCTGGCGATGGCTTCCTGGTTCTCGGCATCGAGCGCCGCTGTTGCTTCGTCCACCAGCAGGATCGGGGAATCCTTGATCAGCCCGCGCGCGATTGCGACACGCTGGCGCTCTCCGCCCGACAGGCGCGCACCGCCCTCGCCGACGATCGTGTCGAAGCCATCCGGCAGGCGATCTGCGATCTCATCGACACCGGCCAACTGCGCGGCGGCACGGATGTCGTCATCCGTCGCACCCGGACGACCGATACGGATATTGTCGGCGATGCTGCCCTGAAAAAGCCAACTGTCCTGGAAAATCTGGCTGATCTGTGCGGAGAGGTCCTTTGAGCTGATGTCGCGGATATCGACGCCACCGATCATGACCTGGCCGGCATCGGCGTCGAAGAAACGCGCAACCATGCGCATCAGCGTGGTCTTGCCGGAGCCTGAAGCACCGATCAGCGCGAGCATGCTGCCCGGCTCGACCCTCAGGCTAACGCCGCTGACGACCGCAGGTTCTCCCCGCCGGTAGCCAAAGGTGACGTCGCGCAGTTCAACTGACGCGTCCCGCGGGCACTGTGGATTGACGGGTTCCGATAGCGGATCTTCGGTGAGAACGCGATCGACTTCCGCCAACTGGTTTCTGGCGCCGCGCACTGCGGCCCCAAAGGCCGCCACATCAAGGAGCGGATCCACGAAGCGGACGGCCAGAAGCATTGCAGCGACGACCGCCACGATCTCGGGAACGGACACATCACTGGTCAGCCGGGAAGCGGCCGCGATCACCAATGCTGCAAAGGCGGCTTGCAGGATCCAGACATTCAGCACGACCGAGAGTGTGGAGAGCCAGATCAGCCTTCGGCCCGAACGATGCTGGCTTTCAATCGCGCCCTCGAGGAACCTGACCCCACCGCCCTCGCCGTTGAAGGCGCGCAAAACGGATTGCGCCTGCGCGAACTCGACCGCGCGTTGGCTGGTTTCGGCGGCGCTCATTTGATAGGCGGTGTCGGCGGCACGGCCAAGCCGCGCGGACAGCACGAAAACGCCGACCATCAGCGGTAAAGTGACAAGTCCTATCAATCCCATGCTCCCGTCGAGCACGAAAAGCGCCGATACAACAACGAGTGGGGTCACCGCTCCGCTGACGAGTGGCGTGACGACATGGGCCGGAAGCTGGGCGATCTCCATCATGCCGTGCGTAACGATATGTCCGAGCCTCGCGGTGTTTTCGGACGTGAACCATCCGACCGGAAGACGCGCGACGTGGTCCCCGATGCGCAAGCGAGCGCCGCCAAGAATGGCGAGACCCACGCCGATACCGGCGATCTCAACGCGCCGCCGCAGCAACCAGCAGGCCACCACACCCACGAGAAGGATAGCGAGCCAGCGCCCCGCTCCTTCGCCGTCCCCTCGTAGCAGACTGCCGAGAAGGGGCACTGCAGCGGCGATCGTGGCGCCACTCAGAAGACCATAGGACAGGGCCATCACCACATAGCGCCTGAACACGGGCGCATCGTCCGAAAGCAGCCGCAAGAGTGCTTTTATCATGGCGTGACCTCGCAGATTGCTGTTTCCGGCATGTGGTCGCCATAGCCACCCGCTCGCCAAAGTCGGGCGTAGCAGCCGTTGAGCGCCAGGAGATCGGCATGCTTGCCAACTTCGACTATCCTTCCCCGCTCCATGACGATGATGCGGTCGGCATGCGTGATGGTGTCCAGCCGGTGTGCAATGACGAGGAGAGTTCGCCCCGATGCGAAGCCGGAAAGGGCCGATTGGACGGCAGCCTCGCTCTCGGCGTCGGCAGCGGCCGTCGCCTCGTCGAGCACCAATACGGGAGGATCAAGAAGGATCGCGCGGGCGATAGCGACACGTTGCTCTTCACCGCCGGACAGACGCGCATCCTGGCCGACAACCGTATCGTAGCCGCGCGGCAGTGCCATGATCCGGTCGTGAATGTTGGCGAGGCGCGCCGCGGCTTCGACCGCCTGACGGCTCGCGGATGGACGCCCGAGCGCGATGTTGTCGCCAAGGGTCGCATGGATCAGACGAACGTCCTGCAGGACGAAACCGATGCGTCGATAGAGATCGGTCGATGCGATCTGACGCAGATCGACGCCACCAAGCGTGATCCGTCCGCGGTCCGGGTCGAAGAACCGGAGAAGCAATCGGGCGATCGTGGATTTACCCGCGCCCGACGGACCGACAATCGCGGTGACCGTCCCGGGCTCGAGGGTAAAATCGATATCGCAAACGACGTCGTTCGGCCCGTCATAGGCGTAGCGCACGCCCTCGAAACGGATTTCAGTGCCCTCGGGTCGCATGCTCGACCCGGGCGCCGGCTGTTCGAGCAGCGGCGTGTCGAGGAGGCTCTGCACTCTTTCAGCAGCACCGGTGGCATTCGCAACAGCATGTCCCAGGAAGCCGAGAAGCATCATCGGGCCGGAAATACCCGGCGCGACAAGCGCGAAGGGCAAAACATCAACGGCCGTAATCCAGCCCAGGTGGACGAAGAGCGAGCCGAACGCCAGAGTGAACGCGAGCACCGTGACCGGCGTGATGATTGCGTTGGCGTTGGCGAGCGGAATGACGAGCGGTCCGGTAAAGCGCAGGAAGGCTTTCTGGAAGCCATCGACCGCGTCGCGATAACCCTCATGCGCCCTGCCTGCGGCGCCGAACGCCTTGACGACCGGAATGCCGCTTATGAATTCGACGACTGCATTGCTGATGCGGCTCTGCCCGGCGATAAAATCCTTGAGGCGCTCCTCGGTGATCGACCTTTTCGCGGCACCGAAAATCAGGTGGAACAGCGGGAAGGGCAGCAATGCCAGGACGGCGAGGCGCCAATCGATGGCGAGCAAGTAGACAACCGAAATCGCAATGGCGCCGACGCAGCGTCCATACGTCGTATAGTAATGCGCGGTCAGTTCATGCAGTGTCGTGATGTCGTCCTGTATCGCCTGCCTGACGGCTCCCGACGCATGAGTGGAGAACCATCCGAGCGGAACCTTGGACAGCCTGTCGACCAGCGCTTTGCGAAGGCGCACCGTAAGCCAGTTATCGGCAAGATGAGCCAGAAGCTCGCCCGCCGTCACCAGCGCCATGCCGGCTACAAGGCAGAAGAGGCTGATGGCAACGACACCGGGGATGTCGCCTGAGGCGTCCCCTGCGCCGTCGACAAGCGCAAGCTTTGCAATGACGGCAATCCCCGCCAGCGGGACGAGCACGAGAGCCTGCCCGACCGTGGCAAGGACCACCGCCACGGCCAATCTCATGCGGACCGGATGTAGCAGCCGTCTCACCGGAGACCGTCGCTCCGCTCCGGATATTGCCTTGTCCTCACTCATTTTCTTCTCGCTGATGTGAAGGATATCGCCGGTGCCAGCACGGAGTGCCCTGCACTATTTGGCTCTTCAGAAGTCGACGGATGCCGAAAGCAGATAGGTGCGCGGCGCCCCGAAGCCTCCGGCCAGGCTGTTTCCGCCCCAATAGGCCTCATTCGTGACGTTCTGGATGGAGGCGCGCACGACCAGCGGCTTGCCATCCACGTCGAAGGTATGGCGCGCGCCGAGATCGAGCGTTGTGAAGGCGGGTAGTGAAAGGGTGTTGTCGCCGTTGATGTAGCGCTTGCCGACATGGTTGATGTTGCCTGACAGGGTCAGCCCCTCAACCGACGGCACATCGTATTCCAGCCCGAGCTTCGCCATCACCGCCGGCACCCCGACCGCAGTCTTGCCGTCCTGGAGACCGTTGAGGGATTTCGTCACCTCGGCCTCAGTGTAGGAGACGCCGCCCAAAAGGCGCAGTCCCGAGCGGACCTCACCGAAGACGTTCAGCTCGACGCCGCGATTGCGCTGCTCGCCATAGGTGCCGAACACGTTGGTAACGGGATCGGTATAGGCACTCGGCTTTTCGATCTGGAACAGGCTGAGGGTCGTGGTGAAGTCGCCGAGATCCCATTTGGTTCCGACCTCGACCTGCTTGGTCTGGTAGGGCGCGAGAGCCTCGCCTGAATTCTTCGCAGTGAGCGGTGCTGTCGCTCCCTGGCTCAGACCTTCTATGTAGTTGGCGTAGAAGGACAGGCTTTCATTCGCCCTGTAGAGCGCGGCAATCGCAGGCGTCACGCGGCTTGAATCGTAGCTCGACGTCAACGCGCCCGTGACAAGGTTGCGATTGGCACTCTCGACCTTCTGATAGCGCAACCCGAAGGTCAGCTGCAGTTGGTCTTCAAAGAAGCTCATGGTGTCCGACACGGCGACACTGGAAAGCTCCTGGTCTTCGGACGTGGTGGGCCCCATCGCGTTGTAGGATGTCAGATCGGGCGCTTGACCGAAGTTGAGGTTATAGTAGTTCGTCAAGGTGAGGTTGGCATACCGTCGATCTTTGAAGACGTTGTGCTTGCTAAACCGGGTCGCCGCCACATTCCACTCATGCTTGATTTCCCCCGTCGCGAAATCGCCCCGAAGGCCGACCTCACCGGAATCCTGCCGGCCGTCACGGGCTGAGCGGAGGCCGGTGACGCTGATGTCACCTGCATTGTTCAGAAGCGTGTTCTGCGTGATCAGGGCGTCGTACCCTCCAAAACGCCATCCCCATGCGGCATAGGCTGTGATGGCGTCAGTGAGGTCGACTTCTCCACGCAGCACGAAGGCTTCGGTCTCGTTCGTGGTGTACGACCAGGGTGCGGCCAGCGAATGGTCGCCCGTGCGAGGCTCCGGCAGCACGGTGACCGCAGACCCGAGGCCCGAGAGGCCGAAGTAGTTTACGCCGTCCATGTCCTCCTTCTGCTTGTAGTAGTCGAAGGAGAACCGTGCATTCTCGCCACGCCAGTCAAGTGCGGCGGAGCCAAGCACCACCTGATCCGTTTCGTTGTCGACGGCGGTATCGCCACCACGCAACACGCCGTTGAGACGGACGCCCCATTCGTTCTCGTCTCCGAAGCGCCGGCCGAGATCGACATGGGTGCCCCAGAGGCTGTCCGATGCATAGGTGGTGGTCAGACGGGTCAGCGGCTCGTCGTCGGCGCGCTTGGGCACAAGCGCCACGCTTCCCCCGACTGTGCCGCCCGGCGGCATGCCATAAAGGAACGCAGCCGGTCCCTTCAGCACTTCGACCCGTTCGACAAATTCCGTCGAGCCGCGCATGTTGGGCGCCATGCCGACGAGGCCCGCAAAGGTCGCATCGTCCACGGAACTGTTGAAGCCGCGGATGAAGTAGGTCTCATAGATGTTGCGCTTGTTGGGCACAAAGACCGAGGGATCGGTCGCACCGATGACGGCGCCGACATCCTGCGCCTCCCGGTTCTGAATATATTCCTCGGTGTAGGAGACGGTGTTGAACGGCGTCTCCATGAGGTCCTTGTTGCCAAGCATGCCGACGCGGCTGCCCGTCGCGACCTGACCACCAGCATAGGCGGCAGGCAGATCTCCAACACCCGTGGCGACAATCGGAGCAAGCGTGGTCGCACCATCTGCGCTTCCAGACACGTGCGTCTGATCCGCGGGTTTTGCGGTGCGCTTCGTCTTGTGCGTCTCCTGCGCCATAACAGGCGCCGCAACGAACGCTGCAAGCGCCGTTCCAGCCAGCAACCTCCCAAAGCCGTGGCCAATTCTGGCGCCGCGCCTGTTATCGCAACGACGATTTATGGTGTGATCCGAACCCATGCCCCTGCCTTCCACTTAATTAGTTTATGCCCACTAAACTAATTGCCAAGGGCCGTCAACATTCTTGACTTGCAAAGTCATGTTTCTATCGATGTCTCCTACAACCATCAGAAATCATTGAACAACTTCGGCTATCGCTCTATAAGACACGGAAGGCGGGCGCGCCGCGATACAACGCAACTGGAAGTGTGGACATGACAGGAAGCAACCGGCGGGGGCGACCCGCGACGCTGACGCTTGAACGCCTTGCCGACGCGGGCATCAGAATAGGTCTTCCGAACATTACGATGGTTGCAATCGCAGCGGAGCTCGGCGTCAGCCAGGTGGCGCTCTACAAACATGTCAGCGGGCTCGATGCGCTGAAGACGCTGGTTGCCGAGGAGATTTTTCTGCGCTGGTTGCTGCCGATACCGCCTCGCGGCGACCGCGCCGATCTCAAAGCCTATCTCACGCCATTCAGCCTATCGATGTGGAACCTCGTCGAGGCACATGCGGGCATCGCTCCCTACATGCTTCGAAGGGACATGATCACCGAAAAAATGATGGCCAAGATCGCCGCGCATCAGCGTCTGGTCGCAGACGCTTTCGACCTCACCATGCGACAATCGATCTGGCTGCTGTTTACGGTTGCCTACCATTGCGTCGCGATCGCAGACACCGTCCTCCCGAAGTCAACTCTGGAAGCACCCGAAACAACGTCAGATGTGCCGAGCCACAGACCCATAGATGCAGACCATGTCCAGGGAGTCGACGCACTGATCGTCGGCGCTCTGGCCCTTCTCGACACCATTTGAGGGGAGTGGCGCACCTTTGGCTCGCATTTCGGAATTGCCGACAAAAGATCTGCAGAACTAGCGGCAGGAGCGGAGCAGGAAAGCGACGAACTCTACTTCCTTGGGGGGTCCGGCGCGACCGTGAAAGTGCGTGATGGACTGATGGACATCAAGGTCTCAGGGAAGTGAACGCGGAAGGCCTGGAGCGCTGGGAACCGGTCATGAAGCAGCCGTTCCCCTTGGCCGGTGACTGCGGATGGTGGCACCCGCAGTCTATGAGATCGAGATCAGGTCACAGCCGCGCGGACCGCAAAGCGTGCGTCCTGCCATGCGCCGGTGTTGAGGATCTCTTCGAGGATTTCGACCGCGCGCCACACGTCGGCATAGCCAACGTAAAGCGGCGTGAAGCCGAAGCGCATCGTCGTCGGGGCGCGGAAATCGCCTATGACGCCACGGGCAATCAGTGCCTGCATGATTTCGTAGGCGTGCGGATGGCTGAACGACACCTGGCTTCCGCGCTTCGTGCCGTCGCGCGGGCTTTCGAGCGCCAGCCCATAGGCTCCGCATTTCGCCTCGACGAGCGTGATGAAGAGGTCCGTGAGCCGGATGCTCTTTTCGCGCAGCGCCTTCATGTCAACCTCGTCCCAGACGTCGAGCGCGCCCTTCAGCGCCCGCAGCGACAGGATCGGCTGCGTGCCGCAGAGGAAGCGGCGGATGCCCTCGCCGGCAGCATAGTGCTTTTCGAAGGCGAAGGGGCGCGCGTGCCCCCACCAGCCGGTGAGCGGCTGGCGGATATTGCCGTGGTGACGGGTCGCGGCATAGATGAAGGCGGGGGCTCCGGGCCCGCCGTTCAGGTACTTGTAGGTGCAGCCGACGGCGAAATCGACATTGGCGCCGTCGAGATCGACGGGCAGTGCGCCGGCCGTGTGGCAAAGGTCCCAGATGATGAGCGCGCCGTGTGCGTGCGCCTTGCGGGTCAGTGCCGCCATGTCGCGCAACTCGCCGGACTTGTAGTTGACGTGGTTGACGAGAACCACCGCGACGTTGCCGTCGATCAGGTCCTCGATGTCAGGGGCATCGACGCCTTCAAGGCGCAGCGAAGCGCCGGGACGCGTCGAGACCACGCCTTCGGCCATGTAGAGATCGGTTGGGAAGCTGCCGCCTTCGCTGACGATCACCGAACGGTCGGGGCGAAGCGCCATCGCCGCATGGAGCGCCTTGTAGATATTGATCGACGTGGTATCGCAGACGACCGTCTGGCCGGCGGCCGCCCCGATCAGCCGCCCGACGCGGTCGCCAAGCGCAAGCGGCATCTCGAACCAGCCGGCGGTGTTCCAGCTGCGGATGAGATCCTGGCCCCACTCTTCCGTCGCGGCCTTGCGCAGTTCGTCGAAGGCAACGGTCGAAGCGACGCCGAGTGAGTTGCCGTCGAGATAGATGAGGCCTTCCGGCAGGATGAAACGCTCGCGCATCGGGCCGAGCACGTCGGCCGCATCCATGGCCTTGATCGCAGCAAAATCGGGAACAGCATTCATGAAGGTGGTCCTTGTCTATTCGCGAACGGTTTCGCGGGCAGGCGCCGGCCCGCGGCTTCGCTTGAGGCTCGGAAGCGCCAGCATGGCGAGAACGAAGAGGCCGGTCGCCAGTTTCAGATCCGGCGGCGGCATGCCGGCGGCCAGGCAGAAGGAAACGAGCTGGTAGTAGACGATCGCGCCGACAAAGGGGGCGGCGAGCTGGCGCAGCACGCTCTGCTTGCCGACGATCGCTTCGCCGATCATCAGCGCCGCAAGGCCGTTGATGAGGATGCCGAGGCCCATGTTGACGTCGGCAAAGCCCTGCGACTGCACCATCAGCGCGCCGCCTGCGGCCGAAAACGCACCGGCAAGCCCGACACCGCCGATCGTTGCCAACCAGACATTGATGCCTTGGGCTTCGGCCATGTCGGGGTTGGCGCCGACCGCGCGGACCGCGGTGCCCTTCTCGGTCCGGAAGAAATGATAGAGCAGGAAGAAGACGACAAGCGCGATCAGCCCGGCGACAACGATCTTGCTTGCCGGGAAGCCCGGCTGAAGACCGGGCGCCCAATCGAACACCGTCGGCGCACCGAAGACCGAGAGGTTCGAGCGCCCCATGATCCTGAGGTTGATCGAATAGAGCATCGTCATCATCAGGATGCCGGCAAGCAGCGTGTGGATCCGGAACCGCAGATGGATGAAGGCCGTGCAGCAACCGGCGACGAAGCCCGCCAGGAGCGCGATGGCGATTGCAGCGAGTGGTGACATACCGGCCGCCATCAGGACGCCGCAGACGCAGCCGCCGAGCGGGAACGCGCCTTCGCTGGTCAGATCCGGAAAGCTCAGCATACGGAACGGGATCATGATCCCGAGCACGACGAAGGCGAGGATCAGGCTCTGCGCGAGCGTGACGGGAACGAGCGAGACGAAGCTCGCGAAGGTGTTTTGAAGGATATCCATGATCGTCAGCTCGCCAGGAACATGCGGTCGGTTTTGACGGAGAAATGGCCGATCAGATCCGGCACTGTCGTTTGCACCTTGTCCTTGCCGTCGATCTCAAGGCGCACGCGCCCGGCGTCGAGCATGATGACCTTGTGGCCGAAATCGACCGCGTGCTGCATGTTGTGGGTCACCATCAGCGTCGTCAGCTTCAGCGCTTCGACCGCGCGGATCGTCGCCTGCATGACGATGTCGGCGGTGCGCGGATCAAGGGCTGCGGTATGTTCGTCGAGCAGCAGCAGCTCCGGCTGGCCGCCGACCGCCATGATCAACGACAGCGACTGCCGCTGTCCGCCGGAAAGCAGTTCCACCCGCGTGTCCAGGCGATTTTCGAGACCAAGCCCCAGCAGCGACAGCCGCTCCTTGTAGGTGGAAAGCCGTGTCGCATTCAGCCCGCGCCGCAGCGTGCGCTTGTTGCTGCGCAGTTCCGCAAGCAGCATGTTTTCGGCGACCGTCATCGAGGCGGCGGTGCCGCGCATCGGGTCCTGGAAGACGCGCGCAAGCCGCATCGCACGCTTGTGCACGGGTGTTGCCGTCACATCGTCACCGTTGATGACGATCTGGCCGCTGTCGAGCACGAGGGCACCGGAGATGGCGTTGAGCATGCTGCTCTTGCCGGCGCCGTTCGAGCCGATGACGACACCGAATTCGCCCGTCGCAAGACTGAGGTTGAGGCCGTCGAGCGCGACCTTTTCGTCCGCCTGCCCCTTGTAGAAGACCTTGCGGGCCGATCTGATTTCCAGCATTGGCTCCCCCTAATCCTGGAGTGACGGCGCCCGTGGCGCCGTCACCGTTGAGACCAACTGAAAATCAGTCGACGACGCAGTTGCACTCGGTCGCAAGCGCTGCCGGCACCTCAATGCCGAAGGCGGCCGTTGCCTTCTTCGAGATCAGCGGTGCGTGATCCTCGTAGGCCGGGCGCGACGGCGCGATCGTCTTCGGGTCCGTGCCCTTGAGGATCTGGGCGGCGATCTTGCCGGCATTGACGCCGACCTGCTCGTAGTTGACGGCAAAGCTTGCCGGCACGACGCCATCACGCACGGCACCGTCGTCGGAGTTGACGATCGGGATCTGCGCCTGGCGTGCTGCCGCCGAAACGGCACCGATGGCCGGCTGCAAGAGGTTGGACGCGGGCGTATAGATCACGTCGGCCTTGCCGGCGAAGGAGGCGATGCGCTGTTGGATGTCGTTGACATTGTCGACGCCGACTTCGACGACCTCGAAGCCTGCGTCAGGCGCTGCTTCCTTGATCTTGTCGAGCAGGGCCTGGTCGTTCGCCTCACCCGGATTATAGGGCACGCCAAAGCGCTTGGCGTTCGGCAGCAGCTTGTGTGTGAAGGCCATGACGGCGGCCACGTCCTGAAGGTCCGTTGCACCGGTCATGCCCTCGTCACCCGCCTCCCAGGACGGAACGAGCTTTGCAGCAACCGGATCGGTAACGGCAGAGAAGACGACCGGGATACCGGAGCCGGCGAGCGCCTTCTTGGCGATCTGCGAGACGGGCGTGGTGATCGTATAGACCAGCTTCGGCTGTTCGGCCTGCAGCTTGGCGATCATCTGCGGCACCAGAGAAGCGTCAAAGTTGGTGTGGCTCTCGGTGTAGACCACATCCTTGCCTTCGACGAAGCCATTTTCGGCGAGTGCCTTCTTGAAGCCGGCGATCGACGCGCTCAGCTGCGGATGTTCGCCGAAATTGGCGATGCCGATGCGGATCGGATCGGCGGCAGCAGTTCCCAGTCCCCATGCCATTGCGCCGGCGACAACCAATCCCGAAAGCCAGGTGCTCTTGCTCATACATCCCTCCCAGAATTTGACGAGCGTTACCGCCCTCCTCGGCGGCGTGCGGGGATGATGGCGAGGGTCGGAGTTCTTGTCAAACAAATATATATATTTTCATCTTTGGTGCGGAACTATATATATTTGTGTCGATCCGATGCGGGCGTTAAGGGAACTTGATGCAGGACAACGAGCAGTCGACCAAAACAGAATCGGCCTACAGGCTCTTGCGGCGCGATATCCTCGCGACGCGACTGAAACCCGGCGCGCCGATGAAGCTGAGTACGCTGCGCGAAAGCTACGGCATCGGCTGGACGCCGCTGCGCGAAGCGCTGTCGCGACTGGAAGCAGAGGGTCTCGTCACGGCGATCAGCAATCGCGGCTTTGCCGTCGCGCCGGTCTCGCGCGAGGAACTGGACGATCTCACCCGTGCGCGCCTTGCGGTGGAAATGCCCCTCCTGATCGAGTCGATCGAAAACGGCGACAGCGCCTGGGAATCCGCCGTCGTCACCGCGCACTACCGCCTGTCGCGCTGCAGGGTCTCCGTCGAGCATTTCTCCGAAAGCGAGGTAGACGAATGGGATGAAAAGCACGCGGCTTTTCATGCGGCGCTGATCAGCGCGGCCCGGTCCAATTGGCTGTTGCGCTTCCAGGCGACGATCTCCGACCAGCTCCGCCGCCACCATCGTTTTTTAAGCCTCGCCCCGGCGATGCGGGCTGCTGCCGGCATGAGCGCCGGCTACGAAGAGGCGGTTGCGGCCCTTGAGGACGCGATGGCGATCGAGCACCATACCGAGCTGATGGAGGCAGCACTTGATCGCGACATCGAGCGCGCCCGCACCCTGATGGCCGAGCACATCGGCTTTACCGTCAATGTCTATGTCCAATCTGAAGACGGCGGTCGCGCGTCGCCGTCGCACGGTCAGTCGGTGCCCGGCCTTGCGTCCAAATGACGGCCCGTGACAACCTGTCCAAGACCTGCGAACCTCTTTAGAAGCAATATTACGAGAGAGCCCGCTGATTTGCGGCCAAGGGTTGGAAGCGGACATTGAGCATGATGGGTGAAGACAAGTTCGACACCTCGCCGGAGTGGGTGGATGGCGAGACCAAGGCGCTCGAGGCGCCGGGTGATCACCGCGCCGAGCTCAGGCTATGGCTGCGTCTCTTGACCTGCTCGACGCTGGTCGAAAGCGAAATCCGCCGGCGGCTGCGGGAGGATTTCGACTCGACCCTGCCGCGCTTCGACCTGATGGCCCAATTGGAGCGCGCACCCGACGGCATGGTGCTCGGCGAGGTCTCCAAGCGCATGATGGTCTCGCCCGGCAACATCACGGTGCTGGTGGAACGGCTGACGGAGAGCGGCCATCTCAGCCGCACGACGCTGCCGACCGATCGGCGCGTGCAGATCATCGCGCTCACCCCCTTCGGTCGCGCCGAGTTCGAGAAAATGGCCGCAAGGCATGCCGACTGGATCTCCGACCTGTTCGCCGGCCTTTCGGCAAAGGAGGGCGTCGTGCTGATGGACGAACTTGCCAAACTCAAGCGCTCCGTCATCGCTTCGCTCGCCCGCAACGCCTAAACCGCCAGGACGGTTTTTTCCTCGCTTTTCGCCGGGACGCCCGGGGAGCTGCCCCGTTTCGCGTGCCGCCTTCGTGCGCGCGTTCCAGCGGCACTTCCGCCAAAACAATTTTAAGCTTGAAATTTCTCGGAAACGAGTCCACCCTGCGTTCAGCAGTTCGGAATGCCGGCCAATGGCATCAGGACGGCGACACACGCAGCCGGAGCTCGGGAGGAGAACCATATGCGGATCGTCTGTATCGGTGGCGGGCCGGCAGGCCTCTATTTTGCGCTGCTGATGAAGCGCCAGCACCCGGAACACCACGTCACCGTCGTCGAGCGCAACCGTGCCTTCGACACCTTTGGCTGGGGCGTCGTCTTCTCCGATCAGACCATGCAGTCGATGCGGCAGTGGGACCCGGAAACGGCCGAGGCGATCGAGGTCTCCTTCAACCACTGGGACGACATCGAGCTGGTGTTCAAGGGCCGCAGGATCCGCACGACCGGCCACGGCTTCGTCGGCATCGGCCGCAAGAAGATGCTCAACATCCTCCAGGACCGCTGCCTCGAACTGGGCGTCGAACTCGTGTTCGAACAGGACGTGGAGAGTGACGCGCAGTTTGCCGATGCGGACCTGATCATCGCCTCCGACGGCGTCAATTCGCGCATCCGCAACAAATATGCCGACGTGTTTCAGCCCGACATGGTCATGCGGCCGAACCGCTATGTCTGGCTCGGCACGAACAAGAAGTTCGACGCCTTCACCTTCGATTTCCAGCGCACCGAGCATGGCTGGTTCCAGGCCCATATCTATCGTTTCGACGAGAACACCTCGACCTTCATCGTCGAAACGACAGACGATGTCTTCCGCGCCCATGGCCTCGACCAGATGGACCAGGACCAGTCGATCGCGTTCTGCGAAAAGCTCTTTGCCGGAACGCTCGACGGCCACACGCTGATGACCAATGCGCGGCACCTGCGCGGTTCCGCCTGGCTGAACTTCGGCCGGCTGATCTGCGAGAAGTGGAGCCATTTCAACGGCCGCAGCCACGTCGTGCTAATGGGCGACAGCGCCCACACCGCCCATTTCGCCATCGGCTCGGGCACCAAGCTGGCGATCGACGACGCGATCGAACTCACCCGCCAGTTCGACATCCTCGGCCACGACAGGGCCAACATCCCCGCCGTGCTCTCCGCCTACGAAGAGGTGCGCCGGGTCGATGTCGCCCGCATCCAGAATGCGGCGCGCAACGCCATGGAATGGTTCGAAGTGGTCGGTACACGTTACGCCGATACGCTTGAGCCCGAGCAGTTCATGTATTCGATGCTGACGCGCTCGCAGCGCATCAGCCACGAGAACCTTCGCCTGCGCGACAAGGACTGGCTCGAGGGCTTCGAGCGCTGGTTTGCCGAACGCGCCGGCGTCGCGCCGACGGCAAACGGTAGCGTGCCGCCGCCGATGTTCACGCCGTTCAAGCTGCGCGGCCTGACGCTCAAGAACCGCATCGTGGTTTCACCGATGGCGATGTATTCAGCAACCGACGGCATGCCGAACGACTTTCACCTCGTGCATCTGGGCGCGCGCGCCATGGGCGGTGCCGCCCTCGTCTTTCCGGAGATGACCTGTGTGTCGGCCGATGCCCGCATCACGCCCGGATGCCTTGGCCTCTGGAACGACGAGCAGGCCCAGGCCTTCAAGCGCATCGTCGATTTCGTGCACCAGCAGACACCGGCCAAGATCGGCATCCAGCTCGGCCATGCCGGACGCAAGGGCGCAACCAAGCTTGCCTGGGAAGGGATCGACCAGCCCCTGGAGCAAGGCGGCTGGCCACTGATTTCCGCCTCTCCCCTGCCCTATCTCAAGCATTCGGATACCCCGCGCGAAATGACGCGTGCCGACATGGACCGGGTCCTCGCTGATTTCGTACAAGCCACCGAACGCGCCCGTGACATCGGCTTCGACATCCTCGAACTGCACGTCGCCCACGGCTACCTGCTTTCGAGCTTCCTGTCGCCCCTCACCAACCTTCGCACCGACGAATATGGCGGCGACCATGCGGCCCGCGCCCGCTTCCCGCTCGCAGTGTTCCGTGCTGTGCGCAAGGTCTGGCCCGAGGATCGGCCGATGTCGGTGCGCCTTTCGACCCATGACTGGCACGAAGGCGGCAACACGCCCGAGGACGCAACGATTTTCGCCCGCCTGTTCAAGGAAGCCGGCGCCGACATGATCGACTGCTCGTCCGGTCAGGTGGTGAAGGAAGAAAAGCCTGTCTATGGCCGCCTGTTCCAGACGCCGTTTTCCGACAAGATCCGCAACGAGATCCAGGTTCCGACCATTGCCGTCGGCGCGATCTCGGAGGCCGACCACGCCAATTCGATCATCGCCGCCGGTCGTGCCGACCTCTGCGCGATCGCCCGGCCGCACCTCGCCGACCCGTCCTTCGTCCTGCACGAGGCGGCAAAGATCGGCTATGACGGCGAGCCCTGGCCGAAACAGTATCATTCGGCCCGGGCGCAATACGTAAACAACCTGGCGCGCGCCGCAACGACGGCGGGCAAGCCATGAGCAAGAGACACGCCCTCATCACAGGTGCGGGAAGCGGTATAGGCAGGGCAATCGCCCTGGCGCTCGCTGCCGAAGGCCATATCGTCAGCCTCGCCGGGCGGCGCGCGGCACCGCTCGAAGCCGCGCGCGACGAAATCGTTGCGGCCGGCGGACAAGCCCTTGTGCGTGACGCCTTCGACGTGACGAACCCGGAGGCGGTTGAGCGAGGTGTTTCCGCCGCGATCGCGGAAGCCGGAGACATCGCCGTTCTCGTCAACTGCGCCGGTGAAGCGCCTTCGGCACCGTTCGAAAAGACCGACTTTGCGCTCTGGCAGCGGGTGCTCTCCATCAATCTGACCGGCGTCTATCTGGTGACGCAGGCAGCCCTTGCCTCGGTGCGCCGCGCCGGCAACGGCCGCATCGTCAATGTCGCCAGCACCGCGGGTCTCACCGGTTACGCCTATGTTTCCGCCTATTGCGCATCGAAGCACGGCGTCGTCGGCCTGACGCGAGGGCTGGCGCTCGAACTTGCCCGCACCGACGTCACCGTCAACGCGGTCTGCCCGGGCTTCACCGACACGCCGCTGATCGACGGCGCGCTCGATACGATCAGCGAAAAGACCGGCCGCTCGCGCGAGGACGCGCGCGCCAGCCTTGCGAAATCCAATCCGCAAGGGCGCCTCGTGACGCCCGACGAGGTGGCCCACACGGTCTCCTGGCTGGTGTCGGAAAGAGCAACGGCAATCACCGGTCAGGCGATCGCGGTCGCCGGTGGCGAAGTTCTCGGAGGTTAGAGATGACAAACCCGATGCAGGCCAAGAAGCGCCCCTTCAAGGACCACAAGGCCAAGCACTTCCTGTTCGAAACGGATGCCGACGGGCGGGTCGCAACGATCACGCTCAACCGCCCGGCAAAGAAGAACCCGCTGACCTTCGAGAGCTACGAGGAGCTTGCCGATCTCTTCCGCTCGCTTGCCCGCGCCAGCGACGTGCGCGCCGTGGTTATGACCGGTGCCGGCGACAACTTCTCCTCCGGCGGCGACGTCTTCGAAATCATCGAACCGCTGACGCGCATGTCTATGCCCGATCTGCTCGATTTCACCCGCATGACCGGTGAACTGGTTCGCCAGATCCGTGCCTGCCCCCAGCCCGTCATCGCAGCCGTCGACGGCATCTGCGCCGGCGCCGGCGCCATCCTGGCGATGGCGTCGGATTTCCGCGTGGCGACCCCGGAAACGAAGACCGCGTTCCTCTTCACCCGCGTCGGGCTGGCGGGCGCCGACATGGGCGCCTGCGGCATTCTCCCGCGCATCATCGGCCACGGCCGTGCCGCCGAACTGCTTTTCACCGGCCGGGTGATGACCGCGGCAGAGGGCCACGCCTGGGGCTTCTATAACGCCCTGCATGAGCGTGCGCCGCTGTTTACCGAAGCGCAGAAGTTCGCCCGCACCATCGCCGATGGCCCCTGGTTCGCCCATGCGATGACGAAGAAGATGCTCGACCAGGAATGGGCAATGGGCATCGACCAGTTGATCGAAGCGGAAGCCCAGGCCCAGGCGATCTGCATGGCGACCGGCGACTTCCGTCGCGCCTTCGAGGCCTTCGCCGCCAAGGCGAAGCCGGAATTCAAAGGGAACTGAGCGATGAGTTCCCATGACGCGGCTCTCTGCCCACCCACCCGCGACCATCTCGACTGGCCGTTTTTCGACGGCAGCCACCGCCTACTCGCGACCGAGCTCGACGATTTCATTTCCAGCGGCGGGCTCGGGAACATCGATCACGGCGAGGTCGATGCCGCCTGCAAACATCTGGTCGCAACGCTCGGCACCGCAGGCGTACTTCGTCATTGCGTGCCGAAGGCGTTCGGCGGCGCAAGCGAGGAGATCGACAGCCGCGCGCTCTGCCTTATCCGCGAGACGCTTGCCTATGCGGACGGCCTTGCCGACTTCGCCTTCGCGATGCAGGGGCTCGGCACCGGCGCAATCAGCCTGTCCGGTTCTGAGGCGCTGAAGCAGGCCATCCTGCCGAAGGTCGCCCGTGGCGAATGGATCTCCGCCTTTGCCCTTTCCGAACCCGAAGCCGGCTCTGATGTCGCGGCGATGGCCTGCGCCGCCCGGCGCGACGGCGATCACTTCGTGCTCGACGGCGAAAAGACCTGGATTTCGAATGGCGGCATCGCAGATGTCTACACCGTGTTTGCCCGCACCGGCGAGGCGCCGGGCACGCGCGGCATTTCCGCCTTCGTCGTTTTTGCCGACACGCCGGGGTTCACGATCGCCGAACGCATCGAGACGATCGCGCCGCATCCGCTTGCCCGACTTGCCTTCGACAACTGCCGCATCCCGGCGTCGCAGCTTTTGGGCAGCCCGGGTGAAGGCTTCAAGATCGCCATGCGCACGCTCGATATCTTCCGCCCCTCCGTCGCAGCCGCCGCGATCGGCTTTGCCCGGCGCGCGCTCGATGAGGCGGTCTCTCATGCAAAGAACCGCAGGATGTTCGGCGCGACCCTTGCCGACCTGCCGACGGCGCAAAGCACGCTCGGCGAGATGGCGACCGCGATCGATGCCGCCGCCCTTCTGACCTGCCGTACCGCCTGGCAGCGCGACGTGCAGAAGCGGCCGACGACGCGGGAAGCGGCGATGGCGAAGATGACGGCGACCGAGAATGCGCAATGGGTGATCGACCAGGCGCTGCAGCTCTTCGGCGGCCGCGGCGTGCGCGTCGGCGAAATCACCGAGCGGCTCTACCGCGAAATCCGGGCGCTCAGGATCTACGAGGGCGCGACCGAAGTACAAAAGCTCATCATCGGCCGCGAGCTGATGAAGGGCACGGGACGATAACGAGGGGATGTCGAACATGCATGGTTCGAAGGCGTCATTCGACTGGCAGGATCCGTTCAACCTGGACGCCCAGTTGTCCGAAGAAGAACGCATGGTGCGGCACACCGCGCAAGGCTATGCCGAGGACCGGCTGGCGCCCCGCGTGCAGGAGGCCTTCCGGCACGAAAAGACCGACCCGTCGATCTTTGCCGAGATGGGTGAACTCGGCCTGCTCGGTCCCATGGTCTCCGAGGAATACGGCGGCGCCGGCCTCAACTATGTCTCCTACGGCCTGATTGCCCGCGAGATCGAGCGCATCGACAGCGGCTACCGCTCGATGATGAGCGTGCAGTCGTCGCTGGTGATCGTGCCGATCTATACCTTCGGCAGCGAGGACCAGAAACGCAAATACCTGCCGGGGCTGATTGCCGGCACGAGGATCGGCTGCTTCGGCCTGACCGAACCCGACCACGGCTCCGATCCCGGATCGATGATCACCAAGGCGGCCAAGGTCGATGGCGGCTACCTGCTCTCCGGTTCCAAGACCTGGATCTCGAATGCACCAATTGCCGACGTCTTCGTCGTCTGGGCAAAAACAGCGGATGGCCTGATCCGCGGCTTCATCCTCGAGAAGGGCTGGAAGGGCCTCAGCGCACCGACAATCCACGGCAAGGTGGGCTTGAGAGCCTCGATCACCGGCCAGATCGTCATGGACGAGGTCTTCGTTCCGGACGAGAACATGCTGCCTGAGGTCACCGGACTGAAGGGCCCCTTCACCTGCCTCAACTCGGCGCGCTTCGGCATCGCCTGGGGCGCGCTCGGTGCAGCCGAGTCCTGCTACGAGACCGCGCGGCAATACGTCATCGACCGCAAGCAGTTCGGCCGGCCGCTTGCCGCCAACCAGCTGATCCAGAAGAAGCTTGCGGACATGGCGACCGAGATTTCTCTTGGCCTGCAGGGGTGTTTGCGCCTCGGACGCATGAAGGACGAAGGCAACCCGCCGGTCGAGCTGACCTCGATCCTCAAGCGCAATTCCTGCGGCAAGGCGCTGGAGATCGCCCGGACTGCCCGTGACATGCTGGGGGGCAACGGTATCTCGGACGAGTTTCCTGTCGCCCGTCATCTCGTCAACCTCGAGGTCGTCAACACCTATGAGGGCACGCATGACATCCATGCGCTGATCCTCGGCCGTGCCATCACCGGCATCGCAGCCTTCGCGAACTGAGGTCCCGCACCGATGTTCAGGACCAAGAGGCCGCTGCGTTTCGGGGACTGCGACCCCTCGGGGATCGCCTATTTCCCCTCCTACCTCAACATCCTCGTCGGCGTGACGGAGGACTTCTTCGCCTCGCTCGGCTTTCCCTGGAAGACCATGAACGACGAGCGGCGGATCGGCGTGCCGACGGTGCGCCTCGATCTCACCTTCTCTCGTCCGGGCTTTCAGGGCGACGAACTCGATTTCGCGATTGAGGTCGTCGGCGTCGGCCGCTCGTCGCTCGACATGGAGCATACGGTCTCGGCCAGGGACACGGTGCTCTGGACCGCGAAACAAAGGGTCGTTGCCACCTCGCTCGACACCCACGCTTCTTCTGCCTGGCCGGACGATATCCGCGCCGCGCTGACACAACATCTGGAGACCACCGATGCACACCATCCTGCAACCTGAAGGCTGGGCCAAGCCCATCGGCTACGCCAACGGCGTCTCGGCCAAGGGCCGCACCGTTTTCGTCGGCGGCCAGATCGGCTGGAACGCGCAGTCCGAGTTCGAGACGGACGACTTCGTCGAGCAAGTGCGCCAGACCTTGAAGAACGTCGTCGCGGTGCTTGCGGCCGGCGGCGCCGAGCCGCAGCACATCACCACGATGACCTGGTATTTCACCGACAAGCAGGAATATGTCGGCAATCTGCGCGGCATCGGCCAGGCCTACCGTGAGATCATCGGCCGGCACTTCCCGGCGATGGCGGCCATGCAGGTGGTCTCGCTCGTCGAGGACCGCGCCAAGATCGAAATCCAGGCGACTGCCGTCATCCCCGATTGAGGCTTTTCGACATGGCCGAGATCCGTTTTTCCGAGAGCGTTTCCGCCCGACTTCAGGACGGCGTTCTGGTCGTCACCATCGACAATCCGCCGGTCAACGCGCTCTCCGCGCAGGTCCGCTCCGGTCTGATGGCAGCACTCGACCATGCTGCAGGAGGTCAGGAAATTGCCGGCCTCGTGATTACAGGCGCCGGCAAAACCTTCATCGGTGGAGCGGATATCAGGGAGTTCGGCAAGCCACCGGTCGAACCGATGCTGCCTCAAGTGATCGAGCGCATCGAGGCCTTCGACAAACCGGTCATCTGCGCCGTCAACGGCGCCGCCCTTGGCGGCGGCTGCGAGCTGGCGCTTGCCTGCCACGGGCGCATTGCCGGCGAAAGGGCGTCGTTCGGATTGCCCGAGGTAAAGCTCGGTCTCGTGCCCGGGGCCGGCGGGACGCAGCGCCTGCCGCGCCTCATCGGCATCGGCGCGGCCATCGACCTCATCGGCACGGGCCGTGCCGCCAAGGCCGGCGAAGCGGTGACGCTTGGCCTTGCCGACGCCATTGCGGCCGATGCCGTCGCAGCCGCAATCACTGTAGCGCACGAACAGGCCGGCAATCCGCTCCGTCGGACCGGCTCGATCCCGGTTCCGCCGGCGGACGCCGCCACCCTGGGCGCGGCGGAAACAAGAGTTCTTGCGAAAGCCCGTGGGCAGGCCGCTCCCGCCGAGGCGGTTCGCCTCGTCAAGGCAGCGGGACAACTCGACCTTAAACAGGGACTGGCGGAGGAACGTGCCACCTTCCTGCGGCTGCGAGACTCCACCGAATCCGCCGCCCTCAGGCATGTCTTCTTCGCCGAGCGCGCCGCCGGCAAGGTCAAGGGCCTCGACCAGGTTTCGTCGAGGCCGATCAAGACGGTCGCAGTGGTCGGCACCGGGCTGATGGGATCCGGCATAGCCGTCTCCGCGCTCGTCAGCGGCTACCGCGTCATCGCGCTGGAGCAGACGGAGGAAGCGGCCGCCAGCGGCAGGACGCGCATAACCGACACGCTCGACAAGACCGTTCGCTCCGGCCGCCTCGGTGCCGAGGGCAGAGACGATTGCCTCGCCCGGCTGCAGACGACGGCACAAGCCACTGACCTCGCCGCGGCCGACCTCGTGATCGAAGCCGTGTTCGACGACATCAACGTCAAGTCGGAACTGTTTCGGCGTCTCGACGGGATCGTCACGCCCGGCGCCATTCTCGCGACCAACACCAGCTATCTCGATCCCGATGAGATCGCGGCCGCGACTTCTGATCCGTCGCGCGTCGTCGGTCTGCACTTCTTCTCACCCGCCAATGTCATGCGGCTCGTCGAAGTCGTCGACTGCGCCAGAACGGCGCCCGATGTACTGGCGACGGCACTCGCCTTCGTCAAACGGCTCGGCAAGCTGCCCATCGTGTCAGGCGTCACCGAAGGGTTCATCGGCAACCGTATCTTCTCGGCCTATCGCCGCGAAGCCGAATTCATGCTGGAAGATGGGGCACTGCCTGAGGAAATCGATGCCGCGCTTGAAGCCTACGGCTTCCCGATGGGGATCTTTGCCGTCAACGACATGGCGGGGCTCGAGATCGCCTGGGCGCGGCGCAAGCGACAGGCGGAGACGCGTGACCCAGCGGCTCGATATGTCGAGATCGCCGACAGGCTCTGCGAGGCCGGCCGGCTCGGCCGCAAGAGCGGGCGCGGCTGGTACGCCTACCCCAATGGCGAGCGCACCGTCGATCCCGATGTGACGGCGCTGATCGAAACGGCGCGCGCCGAAAAGGGCATCATGCCGCGCGCCTTCACTGTCGGGGAAATCATGAGCCGGCTTCTGAACGCCATGCGCGACGAGGGCAAGGCGCTGCTGGCGGAGCGCATTGCCGCACGCGCAAGTGACATCGATCTCGTCATGATCAACGGCTACGGCTTCCCGGCCCACAAGGGCGGGCCGATGTTTACCGCCGAACAAACAAAGGATCAGTCCCATGGCTGAAGCCGCTATCGTCGGCGGCGTTCGCACGCCCATCGGTCGCTACAGTAGCGCGCTTTCCAGCGCGCGCCCGGACGATCTCGCCGCCCTTGATCGAGCTGAATGAAGCCTCCACGGCACAGGCGCTCGCCTGCCTGCGACAACTCGGGCTGGCCGACGATGCGCCGCACGTCAATCCCAACGGCGGCGCCATCGCGCTCGGCCATCCCCTTGGTATGTCTGGCTGGCCCTGACGGCTGCATTGGAGCTTGAGGCCCGGTGCGCCAAGCGCGCGATCGCGACCATGTGCATTGGTGTCGGACAGGGCATCCCAATGCTGCTGACCCGACCGTAGTCGGCCCTTGCTTCAAAGGTGCTGGATCTCAGATTTGTTCGCTGACCCTTAGCCAGGGCCTGCTCAATCATTTTGCTAGGATTATCTAAAGGATCGCGGCGGCGCTCGAGTTGGCGCCACTCGGTCGCCCACGCCAGCACTTGAAGATCGCAATGCAGTGCTCCTCCGGGCGCCGGAACCAATTGCGATCTCGATGCGGTGTGCCTGACTAAGGAGTGGCTGCAAGCACGATCGTGCTCGCGCGGTGGCATGTTTGGCTTTCTCTACGACCGTTCAAGCTGCCATTCACGCCAGCAAACAAAAATACTCTTTCGGCCCATGGCTGCCGTCCGATCTGAAATTCACGGTAGATGGATTGGGTCATCTACGGACAAAACTGTCCGTTGCACCGTCGACGCCTTTGGTGATCATCCGGCCGTTCCAAAGGAGCGGCATCACTGACGCGATCACGCATCGTCGGCGCGACGTCCTGACTTGCGATTGATAACTCCGTGCTCCCGAGGTAACCCACTGATCCGCTAACGATGGAGTCGGCATGGTCGTTCCCATTTTCCTCTCAGCGTCGTTACGCGAAGCGCGGGCCGTGCCGTGACGTCGGCCGCCTCTCGCCCTTGCGCGAATATCGAGCTCAATGGCGCCGCCCGCTCAATTGTTGTTCGGACCAAGCAATTGCTCCTCCACGGGAAGCCCGACCGGTGCCCGGTGTGGTTTCGCGTCCTGACTGCCGGCCCCTCCGTGTCCAGAGCCTCAAAAGGAAACACGCGGGTAGAGAGCAAGGAGGTTGTGACCGCCTTGCCGATCAGTCGGCAAAAGTCGGCGAGCGCGCCTTCCTCGGGATTACCCAAAGGCGCCGGATGGGACCTCTTCGTCCTCACCGCGGATGTGCGCCTTACCAGAAGAACGAACAGCGATTGGTTTGGGGCGTGATACAGACGATCCAACTGCTTTTGGTGCGTGATTGCGGTGCAGAGGAGTTGCCCCGGAAGCAGCGCCAGTCGCAAAGCAAGAGGTTTGCGAACCGGTGATGAAGATCCTTTCAAGAGTAACGCGTCACGGGCGCCGAAGACGTCTCATGGTGTCGGCCGGATTGCTGCTTTTGCTCGCCATTTTCGTCTACGGTTTTGTTTGCGGCTACCGCATCAACCTGACACCAAGCCAGTCGCTCGGACTTTGGCGCATACGTCCGCTGACGCGGTCGGTCGCGATAGGCGACATGGTTTTTGTTTGTCCGCCTGACACGTCCCGGTTTCGCGAGGCACATAGGCGCGGCTACTTGCAACAAGGCCTTTGCCCTGGCGGATATGGCCCGCTCATAAAGACGGTGATCGCAATTGAAGGGCATCGTGTTGAGACCAGTCCTGATCTTAAGATCGACGGGCGCGTGATCGAACGCACCCCTGTTCGAAGCAGCGATGGTCGTGGTCGCCCGCTCTCGCCTTTTACGGGCGGGATCGTTCCTGGCGGTAGTGTGTTCCTGTATTCAAGCTTTTCCGCCTCATGGGATTCGCGATACTTTGGTCCTGTTCCCGCTGACGGCATTCTCGGTTTGGCCGACGAGGTGCTGACCTATGTGCCGTGATCTCGCGCGAATGGCCGCGCTGGCGGTCGCTGCCGTCTTTGCCGGATGGATAGGCTGGAGCGGAAATTTGCTACTGCTGCCGGCATCATGCGCCTTCGCCCTGATCTGGTCGCAAGCCCCGAACAGGATGGCGGTTCTGATCGTCTCGGCAGCGTACTTCCTGACGGCTTCGCGCGGGCTGCCGCTTGGTGTCCAACGCTTCTATTCCACCGATGTCTGGCCAGGTCTCATCTTGTGGCTGTTAGCGTCGGTGAGCTTCGTCCTGGTCCATCTGGCGGTCTGGAGCAGGCGCTCGGCCTGGAGGCCGCTTGGCTTTCTCGTCGCGATGGTGCTGATGGCCATTCCACCCTTCGGGATAACCGGATGGGCCCATCCGCTCACCGCTTCAGGCGTTCTGTTCCCCGGCTGGGGATGGTGGGGATTGGTTGCCATGACAGCCGGTCTCATGGGCCTCGCAACCCGAATGGGACCGGCTGTCGCCGTTGCCTTGACAGGCTTTTGGCTCTGGTCCGCCGCTATCTGGACCGATCCTCAACTACCTGCGGCGTGGCGCGGCGTCGACCTTGAAATGGGGGCTTCGCTTGGCCGCGACGCAACTCTGAAACGGCAGCGTGACCTGATCGCAACGGTCCATGAGACCGCGAGCCAAAGCGCAAGTGTCATCGTCTTGCCCGAGAGTGCCCTGGGATTCTGGACGCCGACCCTTGGCTCGTTCTGGAAGGAGAGTTTACATGGGCGCGGGGTCACGGTCATTGCCGGCGCCGCGGCGCTCGATCCTGGTGGATACGACAACGTGCTCCTCATGATCGATGGTGACGGCAGTAACATTCTTTATCGGGAGCGGATGCCAGTTCCGGTCTCGATGTGGCGTCCCTGGGGTCCCCTGTTCGGTGAACGCGGCGGGGCGCGGGCGCACTTCTTTGCCAACCCGGTGGTCGAACTGGGTGGGCGCCGAATTGCACCCTTGATCTGCTACGAGCAATTGTTGGTCTGGCCGGTTCTTCAGTCGATGCTTACAGGTGCCAACGTCATCGTCGCCGTTGGGAACGGCTGGTGGACCGCCGGCAGTTCGATCGTCGATGTCCAGCGCGCCAACCTGGCGGCCTGGGCCAGTCTCTTTGGCATTCCGCTCGTGATTTCTTTCAACACGTGATCTGGAGGCCCTCGTGCTTGAGGCGGCGCTTATCGAGAAATGCGCAGATCCGTCCCTGGATTTAAGCGTGGTCGAGGCCTTCGTCCGCGCGGTTGGGAACGGCGATCCGCTGGCTGTGACTGTCAAGGTCGGCCGAAAGAAGATCCTGGTGGAAAAGGCTGAGACCCCAGAACAAGCGCTCGCAATCGCCCGCCTCTATGTCGGGCAGGCGATTGTGCGGGTTGGAATGACCTCGTACCCTGCTCACCTTGGGATAGAGAGTGGCACGGTACTGAGCCCTACCCTCTTCGACGCCTGTGAAAACCTTCGCATGGGGACGGTCATGTTCGCAAAAATCATGCGGATCGTCGCCGCGTGGTATGGCAGAAACGCCAGCAAGGAAGCGCTGCCCTATGTCCTGTCAGACAGCCTCCACGCGTGGGTTTCTGGGGAATTCGAGGGCAAGGACGTATTCCGCGCGGACGACCCGGGCGGGCCGGCAGCCGAACGACAGGTCATGCGCCCGCAGGACAGGCGGAACAGCGATGAAGCCTCCTTGCCATCGGTCGAGGAAGCCCAACCGGGCGACATCACGTCGGCCGACATGCGGATCGATCTATCGGGGATCGGGTCGAACGCGCCCATCGTTCCTGTCCGGTAGACACAGATCCACTTCGCGAGGCATGATTTGAGCCCGCTGCGGGTCGAAGTCGATTGACGAAAGCCCGGGTATGGCGAGCGCTTCAACGAGGTTCCGGTGCCTGCCGCTCAAGCGTTCGAACTCATCGTAGGAAATGAGGACGTACGATGGGTTACCGCGGTTCGTGGTGATGACTGGGCCGTTTTTCGCGGCCTTCTCACGTCGCGATTGAACTCTCGGCTGGAAAGAGTGGTCACGGCCATCTCGCACCTCCCCGTAGATAGCTAGCGACATGTGGCAGGCGAGGACTGTATCTCTAACGGTCGCCCGGCGCGAGATAGTCCCGCTCTCAGCCGAATTGATAGGTCTAGGACATTAATCCTAGAGATCTCCGATTAGACCCACAGACTCCCGAGGGCCACCATTCGTTCTGGTTACAACGAATGGGAGAGACACCGTGGGAGCGAAACGCTTGCTTGCGTCTTTGTGCCTGGCAATTTCGGGCATTGGCAGCGGAACGGCGGGGGCCGAAACGCTTATCATCAACAGCTATGGGGGACCTTACGAAGACATCATCCGGGAGCGGATCATCGAACCGTTCGAGAAGCGCTTTGGTATCGACGTCGTCTACGATGCCGTCGGCTCCGCCCAGCAGGACTATGCCAAGATCAAGGCCACCCAAGGCCGGCCGGGGTTCGATCTGGTCGTCATGACGGCATCGCAGTCGCTGCAAGGATGCAAGGACGGCCTGCTTGAGCAGTTGACGCCGTCGTCGATCCCGAACCTCAACGCCCTTCAAGGCGAGCTTTCTGCGGTCGCCGGTGGCTGCGGCGCTGTGCACGAGGTCCAGTACCTTTCACTCCTCTACCGGACGGACAAGCTTGCCTCGCAGCCCACCTCCTGGTCCGCTTTGCTCGATCCTGAGCTCAACAAGAGGGTCATTCTTCCCACCTTCCAGAACATCATGGCCGTCTATCTGCTCGAGATGATGTCGGTCACGAATGGAGGGGACCTCATCGACAACATCGACCCGGGCTTCGATGCCATGGCCAAGATATCGGCGCAGTCGGTGGGTTTCGAGCAATCCTCCGCAATCCTTGAAAGCTATCTACGCGAGGGCTCCGTCTGGGCGATGCCGTTCTGGAACGGGCGTGCGCAGCTGATGGTCGATGAAGGCCTGCCGGTCGACTATATCAGCCCGAAGGAAGGGACCATTCCGCTTGTCGCAACCCTCAACATTCCAGTCGGTGCCGCAAACAAGGATGCCGCCCGGAAGTTCATCGATTTCTTCCTCGATAAGTCGAGCCAGGAGGCGTGGGTCGCGGGTTACCGCGTCGGTAGCGCGCGCAGCGACATCTCCGTACCCGAAGAGCTGAAGGACCGGCAGCTCACTGTTGGGCCGGACGGCGATCGTCTGCACCTGCCCGATCTCCTCCGACTTCAGGAAAAATTGCCGGTATGGGCCGAGCGTTGGGAACGTGACGTCGTTCCGAACGCCCGTTGAGGAGAGCACTGATGAACAGCCTTGCTCTCGACCTGCATCCGCCGGCGCGACGCCGGCGTACCCTCTCCTGGTTTCCGTTTGCAGCACTTTCGCCGTCACTTCTGGTGCTCTCGGTCTTCTTTGCACTGCCGATGGGGATGATGATCGGGATGAGCTTTACTCAGACCGAAACGTTCTCTCCGACCCTCGAGCACTATCAGCGCTTCTTCACCGACGGCCTCTCGCTTGCCGGGTTCTGTCGCACTGCCTTGATGTCCTTGCTGGTTGCGGTCAGCGTAACCGTCCTCGGCTATCCGGTCGCCTATTTCCTGGCGCGGTCAACCACGCGCTGGCGGGCGGTGGTGTTCGCGCTTGCGCTTGCGCCAGAACTCGCCGGCGTCGTTCTTCGAACCTATGGCTGGCTGATTATTCTGGAAGATCGGGGGTTCATCAATGACCTGCTCCTCCAACTCGGCGTGATCAGTTCGCCCCTCCCCTTGTCGAAGAACCTCTTTGCCGTCGTCGTCGGCCTGACGCATGTCGTGCTTCCCTTTGGCATTCTCTCGTTGATGACAAGCATTCAGGGCATTGACCCGAACCTGGAGCGGGCAGCGCAGATGCTCGGTGCATCGAGGCTGGCGGTGATCCGCACGATCGTCCTGCCCCTCTCCGTCCCCGGGATCGTCAGCTCGATGTTGATCGCCTTCACAATGGCGGCGAGCGCCTATGCCACCCCGGCTCTTCTCGGTGGGGCAGGCTTCAAGGTGCTGGCGACGATGATCTACGAGCAGGTGCTTTTCTACATCGATTGGCCGTTCGCTTCGGTCATGGCGATGGCACTCCTCCTCATGATGCTGGCGATCTCGTTCGTCGGCGTTCGCTACGAAAGCCGCCGCAGATCGCGCGCCTCTGTTTCATCGGGAGGTGAAAGATGAACAGGATTATCTCGATACTCTACTGGATTTCGCTCGGCGCGGTCCTTTGCTTCATCACCCTGCCGCTCATCGTCGTCGTCGCAGCCTCCTTGAGCCCGACATCGGCTGTCACGCTTCAGCCCTGGGAGTGGACCGGCCGATGGTATGCGGATCTCTGGTCCAGCCGCTGGCTCGATCCGTTCCTTGCGAGCGTGAAGATCGCAACGGTCGTCGCGGCAATCAGCGGGGTGCTTGGATTGTTTGCGGCATATGCGGTTGTCTACGAGCGTATTCCGGGCAGCGACGCCCTGATGTCTTGCCTTCTATCGCCGCTTTCGGTGCCGCAGATCGTCAAGGGCGTCGCCATCGTGCTCTTTCTTTCGATGATCGGGCTCCAGGGGCTTCTCGGCACGCCGGCGTTGATTGCTGCGCATGTGGTGCTCGCCCTGCCCTTCGTGACCCGCATGGTGGCGACCTCGCTCGCGAATTTCGACGCCAACCTCGATCGTGCGGCCCAGATCCTTGGAGCCGGCAAGCTTCAACGCATCCGGCTGGTGGTGCTGCCGATGATCAAGCCCGGGGTCCTTTCGGGCGTGACCTTCGCCTTCATCATCTCGTTCAACAACATCCCGCTTTCGGTTTTCCTGGTCAGGCCAGGCGACAGCACGTTGCCGATCACCGTGATCAACTACCTCGAATACAGCCTCGACCCAGTGCTCGCGGCAGTCAACGTCGCCTCGATGGCCTTCATCCTCGCGGTCATCTTCCTCTTCGAAAAGATCGGCGGTTTTTCCGCGCAACTCCATGGTGGCAGCAAATGAACGCACTCGACATCGAACTCGTCTCGGTCAGCAAGTCCTACGCCGGCATGGCGGTCGTCAAGGATATCGACCTCGCAATTCCTCAAGGCGAATTCGTCAGCATCCTCGGCCCATCCGGCTGCGGGAAGACGACCACGCTCAACATGATTGCGGGCTTTACCGCCCCATCACACGGCGACATTCGTATCAAGGGACGAAGCCAGGTCCGCGTGCCGCCGGAACGCCGCAACATTGGCTTGGTGTTCCAGAACTATGCGCTCTTTCCACACATGACGGTGACGGAGAACGTCGCCTTCGGCCTGAAGATGAAGGGTGTTCGCCGTAACGAAGCCGAAACGACCGTCAAAAGCGCGCTCCGCAGCGTTCACCTCGAAGGAATGGGAGAACGCTACCCGCGGGAACTCTCCGGCGGCCAACAGCAGCGGGTAGCACTTGCCCGGGCGATCGCGCCGAGGCCATCGGTTCTCCTTCTCGATGAGCCGCTTTCCAATCTCGACCTGAAGCTTCGAGAGGCAATGCGGATCGAACTGAAGGAGATCCAGCAACAACTCGGAATGACCTTCGTCTACGTCACCCATGATCAGGAGGAGGCCATGGCGATGTCCGATCGGGTAGTCGTCATGTGGCAAGGGGCGATTGCGCAAGAGGGGCAGCCAGCCGCCCTCTACCGCGAGCCGAACTCGCGCTTCGTGGCAGATTTCATCGGTAAATCGAACATCCTTTCGGTGACATCCACGGCAACGCAAGCGGCCAATCTCGAACTCGCGGTTGGAGATGGATTGATCCTGAAGGCGCACAAGATCGAACTCACTGCCGAGATCCGTTACTGCTCGATCCGTCCGGAGAGCATCGCAGTCCTGCCGCCGGGCGCCGGCGGGAGCGGGTTCGCAAACCTTCTCAATGCCACCGTGCGACGGGTTGTCAACCTCGGTGCCGCCTTCGAGATCGATGCCGATCTCGGTTCGGATGTGCGTCTTCACGTCCTGCTTCGCGCCACCCGCGCAAGTGTTCCGCCGAAGGTCGGGGACGCCATTCATCTCGGTATCGACGACGCCGACATCCAGCCGCTGAGCGCTTGAGACAGATCGATAGGGTGGAGCAATCAATCCAAAAGCATCGTTATTGGAAACACGCGATGTCTCCCGCCTACCATGGTCCCGACCTCAAGAGGTTACTTCAAAGGAGATAAAAATGCTTGATAAACAGAGACTTATTGCCGTTCAGCACGAATCGAATGTTTGCGCCGACATCGAAGGCTTCGACTTCGACAACTATAGCCAACAGGACATCGAGGATGTCCGGCGCTACTGGCTGCAGTACGGCGTGCTGCGCTTCAAGACGACGTCCATGAGCGATGAGCAGCAGGTTGCCTTCTCCCGGCATTTCGGGGAGTTCGTGATCCATCCAAAGCAGCTGCAGGAGGGCGGCCATCCGACCCACAAGGAAATCCTCGTCATCAGCAATGCGATGAAGGACGGCAAGCCGAGCGGCGCGATGGGCAACAGCGAGGCGACCTGGCACACAGATACGTGGTTCTACGAGCGGCCGCCGGCCGGCGCCATCCTGCGGGCGGTCGCAGTGCCGCCGAGCGGCGGTGACACCTACTTCCTCTCGTCCTATCGCGCTTATGACACCTTGCCCGAGGCTTTGAAGAAGGCCGTCGATGGACGTCAGATCTTCTTTCAGAACGTCTACGACAAGACTGGCAAACTCCGGCTTGGCAAGTCTGCGCCGAAGACCCGCGACTTCCGCGAATGGAGCGGGATCGTTCATCCTCTGGTTCGCCTGCACGGCGAAACCGGCCGCAAGGCGCTCTATCTCGGTGGGACGTCCGAGGGCGCCTGGATCGTTGGCATGCCGCTCGACGAGAGCGAAGCGCTCCTTGCCGACCTCTGGCAGCACACCACCACGACCAGCGAGGTCTTCGTCCAACAGTGGGATGTCGGTGACATCATGATGTGGGACAACCGTTGCACGATGCACCGCCGCGATGGCTTCGATCCGAATTCGATCCGCATCATGCATCGCACGACCACGTCCGGCGAACGCCCGGTCTGACCGAACCGATCATCAGGAGGTCAGAAGATGCAGCCTTACCGGGTGAATGAAAGGCATCAAAGCCTTTCCGAAGAGTTGGTCGCGCTTATGGCAAAGGCCGAGACGGCTACGATCGGTCACGTCGAACATCTCGGCTTCGTCAGCCGTGGCGTACTGCCGGTGTTTCCGGCAAAGGCGGCGGGTTCGGCCATTACCGTCGCGGCGACGGGGCGGGATGGCACCGTTATCTACAGGGCTGTCGACCTCCTGATGCCCGGAGACTTTCTCGTCATCGCGCGGGTGGATGGAGATGACATCGCCTGCGTGGGAGGCGGCGTTGCAACCGCAGTGAAGGCCAGGGGCGCCGTTGGTATCGTCATCGACGGTCCCTGCACCGACGCCGAGGAGATCACGCAGACCGGCCTGCCCGTCTGGTGCCGCGGGATCTCTTCGAAGACCACCAACCGCCGTATCTCGATCGGCGGAGCGATCAACGAGCCGGTGGCCTGCGGTAGCGCCGCAGTACTGCCAGGCTACGCCGTCCTTGCCGACCGGGAAGGCGTGTTCGTTGCGCCGCGCGAGCACATGCTCACTCTGGCGCGCGGCGCGATCGCGCGCCAGGAAATTTCGGTCGCCGTGCGCAGGCACCTCGCAACCGGTCGCTCCATCTTCGAGTTCCAACCGGAATCCCAATCATGAAGATCGCTCTTATCCAGATGAATTCGCAGCCGGATCGTGCTGCCAACCTCCGGCAAGCCGAGCTGCTCCTGCAGCGCACGCTCTCTGGAAAACCGGACCTCATCGTATTGCCCGAGCATTTCGATTGGACCGGAGGAACAGCTCATCAAAAGCGCGCTGCCGCTGACCGCGTGCCCGGTGGCGCCGCCTACGAGCTGGTCAAGAATTTTGCAGCACGCAATCAGGTCGCCGTTCATGCCGGCAGCTTGCTTGAAACGAAGCCGGGGTCTGAACGCATCTACAACACCAGCGTCGTGTTCGACGCCCACGGCAACGAAATCGGCGTCTACAGGAAAATCCACCTCTTCGACATCGTGGCTCCGGATGGAAAGGTCTACCGCGAGTCCGAGACCGTCGCCGCCGGCGATAGCCTTTTGATCTACGAAATCGGTGGGCTCAGGATTGCTTGTTGCATCTGCTACGACCTGCGCTTCTCCCGACTGTTCGACCGCTTGGCTTCAGAAAATGTCGACGTCTTCATTTTGCCCGCGGCCTTCACCCGGCAGACAGGGATCGACCATTGGGAAGTGCTTTGCCGGGCGCGTGCAATCGAGTTTCAGGCCTATGTCGTGGCCTGCGGGCAATGCGGGCACTACGAAACGCCTACGGGAGAGCGACGTGAGATGCACGGACATTCGATGGTGTGCGATCCCTGGGGAAAGGTCGTGGCCGAGATCAAAGATGACGTCGACGTTCTGTTCGTCGAAATCGATCCGGCCCGCATCGCGACAGTGCGCAGCCTCATTCCGATGGCGGCGCATCGCGTCGATCTACAAGGGATTGAACTCGAAGTCCGCATGGCCCAGCGCTGATTGCGGTGATCACATCTCATCATCGCTGGCGGGCCTGACCAAGTCCATGTGGCTGACCCCGAGCGCCCGGGCGATCTTGTAGAGTGATTGGATCGTCGGGTTGCGTTCACCGCGCTCCAGGCCGCTGACATATTGCTGGCTGATCTCCGCTGACGCGGCAACGTCCTCCTGCGTCAGCCCCTTCTCCCGACGCAGGCGCGCAAAATTCCGGCCTACCAACTTGCGCATGTCCATGCGCTCACTGATGGCAGGCCTGAAACTTTGAGTTTATCAACTATAGTATGTAAACGCAGGTGACGCGGAAGGGCTTGGCTGTTTAGACCATCGGGTTCGTTCCGAGTTTTGGGTATTCGGGAGGCAAATGAGCAAGCGGCCGCTGCCGAACAAGGTAGATGTGGAGTTGGGGCGCCACATCAGTAAGCTTCGGCGCGGGGCCGGACTGCGGCAAAGCGATCTGGCAACGCACCTCGGCGTTTCGATCCAGCTGATCAGGAAATACGAAAGCGGTCGCATCAGGATCGGCTCCAGCCGCCTCGCCGCCATAGCGGCTGCCCTTGATGTCCCCATTGCCCTCCTTGTTGATCGTGAGAGGGCTCCGTTCGAAAGCACGTCAATCCGGGAACTCGCTGAACTGACGGCCTTTGTTGGGACGAAGGAAGGTCTTGCCCTAAACAGAGCGTTTCAGCGCATCAAGTCCGCTGATGTTCGTCGGTCCGTGCTGGCATTCCTTCACACGCTCGTTGCAGGAATGACTGCTCGAGGCTGACGTGTTGAGGTCCGCTGGAGCGTTTCGCTTAAAAACGTATACCGAACAGGCAAGCTCGGGCCCGACAGCCGGCCGAGCCGCGACATGAGCAGAAATCGACACGGTCCCGCTAGAATGAGACCGTGTCGATAAAAGGTTCGTCAGAGGGTCGCGCCAACTTCCCGCAGCTCTTGCAGGATCGGTGCTTTGGGCAGCCAGATCTTGTCATAGGCCGCAATGAGTTCCGCGGTATTCTGCAGGTCCACCTCTACGATCTTGATGCCCGTGTCCTTGAAGTTCTTAAGGAGCATGGCCTCCTTGGCGACGGTCGCGTCGATCTGCTTGTCGAGTTCCTCACGGGTCAGTCGTGTGATGATCTCGCGGTCTGCGTCCGGCACGCCCTTCCACACACGGCCGGAAGCCAATGCAACGCAAGGCATGAAAATCGCATTCATCCGGAGCATGGTCTTGGCGACCTTGTCGTAGCGCTGGTTCCAGGACAGATCGAGGTCGGCCTCAAGCCCGTCCACCTGTCCGTTGGACATGGCGTCGAACACCTGCGGAGTGGGAATGGGGGTCGGCGCCGCGCCGAGCAACTGGTAAAAGTCGCGGTAGGCAGGCGTCGTGTTGATGCGCAGCTTCATGCCCTTGATGTCGTCGATGCCTGCGGTTTCCTTGCCGGTGAAGACAACACGCAGGGTGGTTATGCCATAGCCAAGCCCGATCGTGCCCGTTTGAGCCGGCAGCACGTCGAGCAGCTTTGCAGCGACCGGATGACGGACCAGCTTTGCAACCTTCTCCGTGCTCGTAACAAGCCACGGCGCGTTGACGGCAGCGACCTGAGGGATGCGCGAACCGAGTTCGGCGGTCATGATCCACCCCAGGTCCAGGGCGCCCGACTGCATTTGCTGCAGCATCGCGCCCTCGTTTCCGAGCTGGTTCGAGGGGAAGACCTGAATGGCAAGGCGGCCGTTCGTTTCTTCGGACAGTCGCTTTCCGACCGCTTCCGCCGCAACGTTCCAGGGGTGGCCCGGAGGCGTGGTGATCCCCAGTCGATAGATCTTCGCGCTCTGTGCGCGCAGGATCGACGGCGCGGAAGCAGCCATGGCTGCTCCGAGCGACGTCATCGTAAAGGTTCGACGTGTAATGCTCATGTTGGTTCCCCTCTATGTGAGCTTGCTGTTACGAGAAGTAGGTTGAGAGCGCCGGGAAGATCGAAAGCAGCACGAGAATGATGCAGCAGACGAAGAAGAACGGCAGTGTCACGATGAACATCCGGCCGGGCTTCGCTCCGGTCACGGCAGCGGCGATGAAGAAGTTCAGTCCCACGGGCGGCGACAGGAAGCCCAGAACCAGGTTGATGACGGCGACGACGCCGAAATGAACCGGATCGATGCCATAGACCTCCGTTGCGATCGGCAGCAGGATCGGGACCGTCATGATCAGGCCCGGCGCGCCGTCGATGACGGTGCCGATGATCAGAAGGATCACGTTGACCAGAAGCATGAATGTGACGGGATCCTTGGCAATCGTCTGGATCCACTCGGCGACACGCTGCGGCACCATCCCGTAGACGAGGACCCACGAGAATACGGCTGCCGCGGCGATCAAAAACAGGATGCCTGCCGACAGAACGCCTGCCTTGACGAACATTTCAGGAAGCTGCTTCAAGCGCAGATCGCCGGTGACGAAACGGCCGACGAGGATGGCCGCGACCACGCCCATGGCTGCGGCTTCCGTCGGGTTGGCAATCCCGGTCACGATCGAGCCCACGATAATGAGCGGAATGATCAGTGTCGGCACGGCCTTGAGCGTAATCGCCACGCGTTCGCGTATCGGCAGGCTGTCCCCGCGCGGATAGTTGTAGATGTATCCCATCAGCGCAATCACGATGCAGAAAGCGACGAAGAGAATGACGCCGGGAATAATGCCTGCAGCGAGCATCGTTCCGACCGGCACCTGGGCGATGACGCTGTAGACGACGAACATGATCGATGGCGGGATGATCGGCCCAAGCATGCCGGCATAGGCGGTCAGCCCGGCGGCAAAGGTCTTGTCATAACCCTTCCGCTCCATTTCCGGCACGACCATCTGGGACATCAGGGCGACCTGTGCGGCCGCCGAGCCGAGGATCGAAGCCACGAACATGTTTGCCAGCAGGTTCACGTAGGCGAGCCCACCCTTGAGCGCACCGACAAACGACATCGCCATGTCAATGATGCGTCGGGTGATGCCGCCGCCGTTCATGATCTCGCCGATGAGGATGAAGAGCGGAATTGCGATCAGGCCATAGCTGTCCAGGCCGGTAAACATCTGGGTCGGGAAGGAAGCAAACAGAACCGTGTTGTCGGTCTGCCAGATGTAGGTCGCGGCCGTCAGGCACAGCACGATGGAGATCGGCAGGCCGATCAGCATGAAGGCAACGAATGCACCGAAGGTAAACATCATGCGGCTCCTTCGGCAGTCGTCAGCGAAACCTGCTCGCGCTTGCTGGCAATTCCGAGATCTTCAAGCAGGTTCGCGGCAGAGTGGACCGTCAGGGTGAGCGCGAAGACCGGGAGGATCAGGTTGACGATCCAGGTCGGCCATTCCAGCGTCTGGGTTTTCTCGGTGTAGAGGAAGTTGAAGGTCTCGGCCGCATAACCCTGTGCGTCAAACCCGTGGGAAGCGATGCCGACGGGATCCATCCACAACCAGCACATCACGAGAAACCCGATGGCGAAAGCCAGCGAAATCGCGGTAGCGAACGCCCGAAGGCGTAAGACCCATTTCGGCGGCAGATGATCGGAAAGCAGCGTGACCGCAAAATCGATCCGGAGCCGGGTCATGACCGACGCTCCGAGGAAACCCAGCCAGATCATGGAGAAGATCGAAGCTTCATCGATCCAGTAGATCGGCACTTTGGCAAAGCGCGTGACCACGTTCACCAATATCAGGGCCAAAAGCACCGTTATGAAGACACCGGCCAGGAATTTTTCCCCCCGCAGGACGGCCTGGGATGCCCCCGTAACCTTCTTTGCCCAACCAGGCTGTTTCATCGGCTCCGCCGAAGATGACATCGCACACCCCTCTTATTGCATACTTGTTGTATTTATAGAGTATACAAGAAAGTGCCATGTCAACAGCTTTCCGAAGCGAAACGCGAGAAACCCAACGCCAGGCTGCTTGAGAGCAACGCTCACGACATCGTTCGGCAACGCCGCTCGCGATACCGGGGCACCGACTGCGAGAGACGGCGAGCAGAGCTTGGAGAGGAATGGGAACTGATATCGAGCGGTTTGCCGATCGGGTCGGCCGAGGTGCCCTTGCCGCCCGTCAGGTCGTTGCCGAGATTGGCGCTGAAGGCTAGTTCAACTTGTTGTCGGAGACGAGGCCCGATTAGCCAGGGAGGCCGCCTTTTTCAATCATCCGTGACACGCTTAAATACTGCTCCGGTCACATCTGCCGCCTCGAAACGGCGCTTAACCTCTTCGCTGACGATCACTTCCGACCCGCTCTTAGCCAGCCTAAAGATGTCTTTTCCAGCAGTCCGATTGGGGTCGATGATGAGCTTGAAAAAACTGCTGTAGTGCCCCGCCAGGTCGGGTCGAATTGGATCGTTCGGCTGAAACTTCTCAAATTGTGACTTGTCTTCATCCACGCAGTCCACCTCATCCCAAAAGTGCAGGATGTGATACGAGGTCCTTTGCGAAAAGGCGCGTATCGAAGCCGGAAGAGCCGTAAAGCCATCAAGGCCGGACAACGCGCGCACGACCTCAAAACTTGCAATCGGCACGCTGCGGAAACTTGTCGTGGTGTAGTCCATGGCAGTGCCATCGACCTGTAATTCCACCTCATAGGCGCGCTCACGGACCGGGTCGCCAATTGCAACCATCGGGGGGCGGGCGAACTCAGCACCATCGATCCCCACCAATCTCCGCAGATGCCATCGGTTCGGAAAATTTAGTTCATCCAGAAGTCTGAAATATTGCATCGAGTTGATCTTCTTGGGGAATACTTCGAAGCCCGTTTTCGTCCACACGCGACGAGTCCGACAGGTACGGACAATTGCTTTGCGTTGAGGATGCCAAAGCAATTCCCACCTTATGGACAACACTCAACCGTATAGCTGCTCCCTAATTGATGTTGTATCGATTTCGCCAATTGTTCCCCCTCGGCCATATGTCGAAGCTGCGCCTCAGACGTAGAGAAACCAGAATCGGGCGGGTAGTCGCTGTTGAACGTAGCCTGATACTCACCGTCCCACACGATGATTCTAGCCCTCAGTTCTTGAGAAAGGGGCAAATCTTCGATGTCAACGTGCCCCATTCTGTCTGGATCCGGACCAAATATCGGCCCTGCCAAATACTCACTCGTTAGTCGTAACTTGATCACGACGTCTGCCCCATCTTGGCTGTGGTGGCATCGACCTGGCTCTCGATCTTCAGGCCACCGCCGATGTCTCCGGCGAGCACTCGATCCAGTCATTTCAAATCGGGATAGCCGTCAAACCGGCGTTGATAGTTTGGCGACAAACTAGCCCATATGCCACGAACCTTACCAACGATCCGTGTACGCGCTGTTGGACCGTAAATACGTGCATCAGCTGAATTATCCCGATTGTCACCCATTATGAAGTACTCATCCGGACCCATTGTCTTTGGTTTGGTGTTGTCGAAGCGGGTCTCGTCGACGAGATCGAGTGTTACATAACTGCTGCCCTCAGGAGTGATTTCCCGAAGGAATCGGCACGTCCCGAAGCTGGAGTCCTTCGGGCAGTCTTCATCGGCTCTGGCAAGCAAAGGAGATGTTCCAAACGGTTTTCCATCAACAACCACATTGCCATGGCGCATCTCGATCGTTTCTCTCGGCAGACCGATGATCCGCCCCACGAAGATCACATCGGTCGGTGCGCTTTGCAGCAGTTCCTTTACGCGAACCTCGTAAGCGACGAGATCGCCCCTCTCGATGGGTTCATTAGGGGCATAGGATGCAACTCCGACGGCATCACCTACCTGCAATGTTGGCAGCATGTTTTCACTGCCGATTTTAAAGGATCTAAACTCTGAGTAGGCCGGAGATATCGCCACAGAAACCGTGAGTAATGTGGCCAAAGTAGCCGATCGGAAAAACGGACCGCAAGTGCTCAATGTATAAACCATGATTAGAGGTGTAATTTAGCGGGAAATCGTACCGACAAATCTGCGGAGCGTTAAATTGGTGAAACTATCATTCGACCTGCAAGAATGTTATACAAACCCCATACTCGTCTAGTATATTGTCTGCGACTTCAAACTTAATAGATCTACCAGGAAAACAATCTGCCAATGCTATTTTCCAATAGCGCTCAAGTTGGTCGGCGAGCTTGTCGGCGATGTCGCCCACCAGGCCGGCCATGATCGCCGAGGCTTCCTGATAGGCCTCTTGCGTCTTGTACTGCTGCTGCAGGATGTTCTGCAGGCCGGGCAGCGAGGTGTTGGTGATACCGCGCCTGAGATCGTCGACCTCCTGCGTTTGCCGGGTTACGATTATGCCGATGAGGTGTCCGGCAGCCAAGAGCTCGGGAAGTACCCTGGATCAGGACAGGCCAGCTTCCATACTTCATTCGACGACTTGCACCTAAATCGCCGATCGTTCCACTGACCAACTAATTTCTCTGGATCCCGAAGCTCTTCGCAGACGCCGTCCCGCGCTTGAGCTTCGATCCAATAAACAAAGCGGCGGTACTCACCGCCTGACCACCGAATGGTACTAATTCCTCCTAGAGAATTCCAGGCAATCTTGTATCAATCGCCTGAAATGCTTTGGCATCTTTTTATTAATACGAATGTACTCTGGAAGATTCGTTATTTCAATCATGTGATGATGGTCGTCGATATCAATCTCTGCTATAAAATTCGAGTTTACGAGAAAGATAAATATATCTTCACCCTGATCTTGGTGATGATGAAGTATAAAAGCATTCTCAATACTCGGAAAACCATCATCAAGAATCTTCCTGACGTTCGCTCCATCCGGCTTTCCCAGCCATTCCATTGTAAAACGTAACCGATCCGCAGGGGAAAAATTACCAACCATGCTACTACCTTCCCGGAAATGCGGTCACGATGTTCCCGAATTTATCAGTTTGTATTGTCAAGATCGACGTTGACTGATGGCCCTTGAGATAATCCGTTCCTATGGGCTTCAATACATCGGCTTGCCGCACGTATAACCTCCCATGATCTCTACTTTCTAGAATTTTAACAATGGGAGAATTCACCACAGATTTACTCTGCAATAGGGCACGAACCTCACCCTCCGAAATCGTGAATTGGCTTTTATTAGGCTTTCCGCTCATGTGCTCCCGGCGTACGTGTGTCATGCCAAACTTAGTGGTGCCGATCTGCAAGTTGATCCGCGACTGCACTCGACCAGGGACCTGAAGGATGACTTCGCTCGGCCCCCTTGGCACGCCCCCGATGGTTTCTTCGCCGCCTTGTCCACCATGCTCATTCGGTTTCGTTTTACCCTCTCCTGATCCGTTACCAGTGGTCGTCTTGGCATTGCCAACGCCGCCGTAGAGGATGGCGCCAAGAATGATCGGATCACGCAGAATGCCCCAGGTCTGGTCCTTGTTCGCAGTCAGAAGTTTTTTCGCCGCGTCACTCTTCAGACCGTTTTGAGCCGAGGCCAGATCCCTGTTGTCCCAAGCATCATTCGCGTCCGCGTGTTGCGAAGCAGCCAGGAACACGAAGTGCCGATCCAGCAGTGACAGCGCATCCAAATTGTCGCCGCCTTTCGCCAGGGCTGCATCCAGGTACTCCGCAGCGGCGATCCTCAGATCCCTGCGGGCTTTGACGCACTCGGCTGTGGAATTGCCGGCGCAACTGTCCAGTTTCGTGTCACGGCTCGCGGACAGTTGCTGCAACTCTTCCACATGTGCGCAGGCTGCCTTGTCACCGCCCTCGCAAGCGGCAAGAGTCCGGTTGAACTCTCCGCGCTCCTTATGCGTCAGATAGTTGTACTTGAACTCCGCCCCCGCATAGGCCGCCGCATCACCGCCACCGACCACACCGGTCAGCCCCATGACGAGGCCGCTGGAGATGACGTTGGCGAGCGACTGGCCGGCGGGCGTGCCGGCAAGGTTGGTGTCGTTGATAAGGCCCTTGACCAATTGATCGATGTAGGGCGCGATCAGCACTGACGTCGCGCCGCCGAAGGCGCCCTTGATCATGCCGGAGACGTCGTTGACGCCGCCGAGCAGGCCGCCGCCGACGGCGTGCAGAGCTGCGCGGCCAAGGCCGCCCGCCGCCCACATCTTTTCCTCTTCCTTGTTACCCCGCCTTTGTGCCTCTTCGGCAAGCCCATCGGCGATGTCGCCGACCAACCCCGCCATGATCGCGGAGGCTTCCTGATAGGCCTCTTGCGTCTTGTACTGCTGCTGCAGGATGTTCTGCAGGTCCGGCAGTCCGGGCAGCGAGGTGTTGGTGTTGGCGGTATCGCGCCTGAGATCGTCGAGGTTCTGCGTCTGCCCGGAAGGATCGGTGATGACGATCGTTCCCGGTGCAACGGCGGTCAGCGCCTTGCCGGTCTCGCTCTCGCCGGCCTTTTGCGGCGGCGTCATGGTCGCGCCACCCGACGAGATCATGCCGCTATAGGATTCGGCTTTCCACTTCGAATGGGTATCGACATCCTGCCATTCGAGCTTGCCGGTCTCGATCCGGTTCTTCTCGGCGGCCGCATCGCTCGTGACCAGTCCGCCTTTCAGCGACGTGGTGCCCTCGACGTCAATGTCGAAGCCGCCGGTGCCGGCGTGGATGCCGGATTGCTCGTTGACGACGGCAACGTCGCCGCTTGCCTTCTGCTTCGATCCCGAAGCCTCGAAACCGGTGCTGGTGACGGTGATACCGCCCGACGTCTGCTTCACCTTGGCCGTGGTGGTATCGACCTGGCTCTCGATCTTCAGGTCACCGCCGACGTCGGCCGTCACCGACCTGCCGGTCACGGTCGCGCCCTTGAGGCTGGTGTCGGTGCCGGATTTCAGCGTGACGTCGCCTGTGCCCGTCACATGGCTGTTGACATGCGCGGTGGCGTTGTCGTTGGACGAGCCCTTGTTGCCGCCCGCAAAGGCCATCAGGCCCAAGTTGTCGCTGACACCGGCCGGACCGATGCCGATGCTTCCGCCGATGCCGACGCCGGCGCTGACGCCCGAGTTCTTTTGCGACGAACTGCTGGTTGCGACGGCGCTCTCAAGGTTGATGTCCTTGCCCGCCTTGAGGGTGATGTCGCCGGCGGTCTCGCTGCCGGATAGGTTCGGCAGTCCAAGCGCATCGCGCCCGGCAACAATCTGCGCCCCCGTGCCGTTGATGTCGCCCGACACTGCATCGATGACGACAGACTGCCCTGCCCGCACCGCGGAGACGACCGGAACAGAACTCTCGGCCTTGCTCGAATTCTTCGAGTAACTGAAGCCGGCGGTCAGGGACGCGGAGAGCCCAACCTCGCCGGTCTTCGATATCTCCGACAGATCCTTCAAGGCCTTATAGGCCTGCAGTCCTGCAAAGGCGGCGTTGGCGACCGAATAGGTGCCACTACCCGAAGCCACCTGCTCCGCGGCTTCGCCGACGCTCTGACCGGCGCTGACCAGGCTGCTCGACACCGACAACGTCACGCCGGCAAAGAGCTGTTCGTGTACCTCCTCGAAGTTCGACCGGTCCTGAGCCGAAAGCAGGTTGACGTCGCGCTGAGCGGTGATCGCCACATCGCGTTCGGCCTCGACTTTCGCCGCCTGCAGGTTGGCGTCGCGGCCGGCGTTGATAGTCACGTCCCGGCCGGCGGCCAATTGCGAGCGCGAATTGGTCTCTGCGCTCTGGCGGACTTCGTCCTTCTTCGAGCCATAGCCGATGCCGATCGAAGCGCCGCCATTGCCGGAGGAATAGGCGATGCCGAAGCCGGATCGCTTTTCCTTCTCCTCGGATGAGGAGCTTTCAGCACCCGGCGTGATGTTGACGTCGCGGGCGGCCTCCAGCCGGATGTCACGCTCGGCCTCGATGGCCGAGCCGATCACGGCGACGTCACCTTCACGCGCCTTGACGGTCACGTCCTCGCCGGCGGTGATTGCCGACCCGACATTTTCGGTCGCGGTCTTCCGGCTGTCCTTCTGCTCCTTGCCCCAGAGCGATATGAAGCCGTCGCCCGAACCGGCAAAGAGGCCGGACTTCTTCTTCTGTTCGGCGTCGGCGTGTTTTTCCTCCGCGCCGATGATTGCGACATTGTCGCCCTCGATCGACACGGACTGGCCGGCATCGATGTTCGAGCCGGCGATCGCGACATCGTCGCCGGCGTTCAGCGTGACATTGCCGGATGCGCCGAGCTCAGAGGCGACTGTCGTTTCGTGTTGGCGGTCTTCCGAGGCGCTGGTCTTCGACAGGAAGCCCTTGCGCTCCGACTGCGCGTGTTTTTCGTAAGTGTCCTTGCCTGACGTGACGACCAGGTCGCCGCCGGCCGAGACGGTGAGGTCGGCCTTTCGGTCTTTGGTGCCGGCTTCGAGCGTCGTAGCGGAGACCAGCGTGTCGCCGCCGGAACGGGTGGACACCCCTCCTCCGCCGGAAACGGACGAACGGACCGAGGTTTGCGCGGCTTCATGGCTCTTCGTCTTGTCGCCGCCGCCGTCCCAGACGTAGTCTCCCGTCTCGCTGTTGCGCGCTTCGGCGATCGTCAGGTCGCCTTCGGCCTTGAGGGTGACACGCTCCTTCGCCTCCAGCTTGCTGCCGACGATATTGAGATCGTGATCGCCGGTTCCCTCACCGGCATTGGCCGTGATCGAGCCCGCCGCCTTGATTTCGGACGACTGGTGCCGTTCGGTCGAAACCTGGCTCTTGCCAAACCGTTCCGACGTCGTCTCCTGGGCTGCGGTGATGTTGATGTCATCGGCCGCCTTGAGGGTGACGTCGGCACCGCTGCGGATCGACGAGCCGGAGATGAGGATGTCGCTGCCGGCATTGACGGTCGTCGAGCCGCCGGAGACGAGCTGCCCGTCCTGCTGGCGTTTCACGATCACCGTCTTGTAGCCGTCATCGGTCTTGCCGGTGACATCGGTACTGACGACGTTGACCGACCCTTGCGAGGTGATCGTGAGGTCCTTGCCGGCTTTCGTGCCGCTGCCGATGATCGAGACGTCGCTGTTGCCGGCAATCGTCAGGTTGCCGCCGGCCTTGATCGCGCTGCCGGTCGCATTTTGCGAGCCCGCATTGTCGACCTTCAGGGCATCGAGAGTGATGGTACCCGCCGAAAGCGCGACGTTGCCGGCCGCGTCGATGGTCGCGCCCTGCAGCTTCAGGCCGTCATTGGCAAGAAGCGTCGCATTTCCGCCGGCAACGATCGCGGCATTCGGATTGACGACATTCATGCCGCCGATGTCGAGCGATTGCGCGGTAAAGGTGAGGTCGCCTGTCGAGGCCAGCTGAACGTTGCCGCCAGCTTTGAAGCTGCCGCCATCAACCTTGATGTCGGTTGCCTTGATCGAAAGATCGGTTCTGGCGGCAATGGCGCCGGAATTGTCGAGCCTGCCGACATCCATCGTGACGGAGCCGCCGGCGATGAGCGCGCCACTCGCCGTCAGCTTCGCCTTGTCGGCATTGGCGAGATAGACGACCGGGGCGAGAACTTCGACGCCCTGAACGACCTGCTTCTCGTAGAGCACGATCGACTGGGTGAGCCGCGCGATCTGTTCGGGCGAAAGCCGCTCGCCGATCGAAAGCTTGTTCTCCTTGACGTAGGCGATGCCGTTGTCGAGCAACAGCTTCATTTCCTCGATCGCATCCTTGGCGGGGTCGAAAGTGCCGCCGAGACCAAGACCCGTCTGCTGCCGGATCTGCCGATCGATCAGCTGGTTCTCGAAATAGGCGTCGCCGAGGAACGGCACGCGCGTGTCGGGCTGATAGCCGACGCGGTCGAGGTAATAGCCCGAGCCGTAGAACTTGCCGACGTCAAGGAATGCAGCCCGCGTTTCGAACAGGAAGACCTGGCCGGGGATCGTTCCGCCGAAGCCTCCGGACTCCGGCTTGGCAAGGCTTGCGAGCCGGTCGACATCGACCTGGGGCGCCTCCTTGAGGTTGCCGGAAAGGGCGTCTGCGACGGGCGCCGTCGCGCCTGGCGTGTTGGACTGAACCGCGGCGACAACCGTGGCGCCGGTAGTGGCGGCCGGACCGCCCCCGGAAACCTTGCCCCCGTCCGCCGACAAGCCGGAAGCGGCGGAGACTGAACTTCCGCTGGCCGACAGCGCCGGCCCCATGGCAACCGTCGTGCGTTCTCCCGCAAACGTCGTGGTCGGCGCCGCGAGCTCGCTGCCCGCTGTCAGCCCGGCGCCTTGCGCGACGCCGAGCAGCGCGGCGTTCGGCGTGAACAGCGCACCGCCGGCCGTCAGGCCGGCGAGCGCGGCGAGCGGATCGCCGGATTTCGTCGTCGGTGCCAGCTTCGCCGATCCCGCGACAGAGCGGTCCGCAGCGGTGTTGCTAAATGTGGCAAAACCGCTGATGTCGAGATGCCCGCCCGCCTTGACCGTTCCCGCTTCGACACCGGTCGTCTCCACTTTTGAGATGATAGAGGTGCCGGCGGCGATATCACGGGACGGATCGCGATTTCCCTGCGCATCATAGGCCTCGCAGGCACCACGCGCGTTGCATGTCGTCTGCACAGTACGATTGAGCGCCAGCCCCTCGTTGCTGAAGGCCGAGCCCCTGAGTGTCGCATTGCCGTCCGCTTCGATCGCGCTGTAGGAATTCGTCAGATTTGTTGCCGTGACATCGAGGTTACGGCCTGCCCGGATCATTGCTTGTGGGCCGCCGGCATCAGCGATCCGATCCTCATGGATCGTCTGGCTGATGTTGGCGTCAAAGTCCCAGCTATAGGTTGTGCTGCTGTCGGCGCCGGGGTTGACATATTGCACGATGAAGTGGCGCGACGGGTTGTCCGAACCGTAGATCGGCACCCCGTTCGCATCCCTGGGAACACGGTCGCGAATCCAGCGGCTGATCTCTCCCACCCATTTCGGTCCGTTTCCGGATATCCAGGTCCAGGCCCGGTAGGACCCGCCATCGGCCGTCTTGGCCTGGCTCCACAACTGCGGTTCGTAATCCGCCCAGAACTGAGGACCGATGCCGGGATAGAGCTCACGGCCATCGGAGCTGCGGCCGAAGAGAAACGCGTAGGGTTTGCCGGCGACATCAGGATTGAGCTCGAAGCCGGTCTTGACGTCCGATGCGACTACGACGTCCCGGGTAAAGGTCGGATTGGCGATGCGCCTGTTGACGAGACGATCGGTCCTGATCGAAACGTCGGATGCGGCCTGGATCAGGCCGGAAATGTTGGTGAGGCTCGCGCCGTTGCGGTCGGCTGTAGCACCGGCAATCGTGAGATCGCCGCCGGCCATGATCGCGCCGCGGTCGTTGAGGATGTCACCGCCGACAAGAAGATTGATGTCGTTGCCGGCGTAGATCAGGCCGGTCGGCCCGTTGCTCAGATTGCCGGCCGAGACCGAAAGATCGCGTCCCGCGGCGATTTGCCCGGCATTGTCCAGCCGGGCAAGCGTCAACGCGATGTCGCGCTCGGCAAGCAGGATCGTCGCTGCATTCTGGTCGATGCCCGAGGCCACGATCTTCACGTCGCCGGAACCACCCGACCGGCGAACCGCGTTGATCGACGCGCCGGAGAAGTCTGCCCTGCCGACCAGCCTGAGGTCGAGGCCACCGAACGTATAGGAGCTGCCCGCAAAGCTGGCATTGTCCGCGGTGATGGCGAGCGTGCCCCCGGTCGCGATGCGTCCGCGATTGCCACTGAGATCGACGCTGCGGGCAACGAGCGTCATGTCGCCGGCGGATCGGGTTGTGCGATCCAAGCTGATCGAACCATTGGCACTTGCGAGGCGCGCGGAGTTGAAACTCTGGAGGCTGCCGTAGGAAACGTTCCGGTTTGCCGAAACATCCATCTGCCCTGCGCTGACGAGGCTCGACGCCGCCACATCGGCAGAGGAAGCCGCAAGGGTCAGCTTGCCTTGCCCCTTCAGCGCAAGCGTCCCGTTCGAAGAGGCCTCGGTGGCGGCAAAATCGACGCCGGAGACCAGCGTATCGACGGTGACGGCATCGGCCCGCAGGGAAATGTCGGAACCGGCAAGTGTCTGGCCGGTCAATCGGATGCTGCCGTTGGCGTCGACCGTCAGGTTGCGACGGCTTGTCGCCTGGGCCGAAACACTGTTTGCGGCTGAGACGGTCAAATCGCCTGATGACAGCAAGGTTCCCGCCGTCACGTTGCCCGCGGTCGCCGCAAGCGTCAGGGTGCCATCGGCGCCAAGCACGATGTTGCCGGACGGCGAACGCTTCGTCGCCGCAAAGTCGACGCCGGAGACGATTGCGCCGGCGCTGATGCTACCGCCGCGAATGTTCACGGCATTTCGACCGAGCAGCGAACCGCCGATGACGGTGGATCCGTCGATCGACACGGCGCCATGGGCCGTCACGCTGTTGGCAGCAAAGGTGGCGGAACTGCTGGTAAAGTTGCCGGCCGTCAGGATCGAGCCGGTTTCGACCGGCCCCGCGATCGCGTTGATCGTCAGGTTACCCCGATTGGAAAGCGCGATCGCGCCGTTGCCGGTTTCGGTTGCCGCAAAGTCGACGCCGGCGGCAATCGCGGTTGCCTTCACCCGGTTGCCGGTTATCGCAACATCCCGGCCGCCGAGAATTTGGCTGCTCTCGAGGTCGCCGGCAAGGCGGATGTCATTGCGACCGGTGATGTTCGCGACAGCCACCTTCGACGCGGTTGCGACCAGGTCACCGGCCGACAACAGCGAGCCGGATGTCAGATTGCCGGAGGTCGCAACCAAGGTCAGCGCACCGCCGGCGCCGAGGACGATGTTGCCCGCGGCCGAACGTTTCGTTGCGTCGAAATCGACGCCGGCAACGATCGCGCCGGCGCTGATGCTGCCGCCACGCACCGTGATGCCGTTTCGAGCAAGCAGCGAACCATCGATGGCGGTCGATCCTTCGATCGATACGGCGCCATGTGTCGTCACGCTCTTGGCTGAGAAGGTGGCTGAGTTGCTCGTAAAGTTGCCAGCCGTCAGGATCGAGCCCGTTTCGACCGGCCCAGCGACCGCGTTGATCGTCAGATTGCCCCGGTCCGAAAGCGCGATCGCGCCGCTGCCGGCTTCGGTTGCCGCAAAGTCGACACCGGCAGCAATCGCGGTTGCCTTCACGCGGCCGCCGTTTATCGCGATATCGCGTGCCCCGAGGATCTGGCTCGCTTCGGTCTCCCCGGTCAGACGGATGTCCTTGCGCCCGGTAATGTTCGTGACCGCGATCTTTGATGCGGTCGCGGCGAGATCGCCGGCCGACAGCAGCGAACCGGATGTCACATTGCCGGAGGTCGCAACGAGGGTCAGCGCACCATCGGCGCCCAGCACGATGTTGCCGGAGGCCGAACGCCTGGTCGCGGCAAAGTCGACACCGGAGACGATCGCACCGGCACGGATGCTGCCGCCCCTGATCGTCACGTTGCCCTGGCTGAGCAAGGAGCCGTCAATCGCCGCGGATCCTTCGATCGACACGGCGCCGTTCGCGGTCACGCTCCGGGCGGCAAAGCTATCGGATTTGCTGTCCAGCGACCCAGCAGTCAGCACGGTGCCGGCGTCGACGCTTCCCGAGGCCGCCTGGATCGCCAGATTACCGCGCCCGGCAAGCGCGATCGCGCCCGTTCCGGTCGCTGCGAAGTCGACCCCGGCCGCGATCGAGCCTGCCTTGACCTTCGAACCGGCAATCGTGATATCGCGACCGCCGAGGACCTGGCCGGCCTCGGTCTCGCCGCTCAAGCGGATGTCCTTGCGCCCGGTGATGTTGCTGGCGGCGATTTTCGATGCCGAGACGTCGAGGTCGCCGGCCGACAGCAACATGCCCGTCGTCACATCCCCCGAAAGCGCCGTCAGCGTCAGCGCCCCGTCGCTCGCAAGGATGATGTTTCCTGAGCCTGAACGCTTGATCGCTGCGAAGTCGACACCGGAGACGATCGCGCCTGCGCGAATGCTGTCGCCGCGGATCGCGACGTTGCCCTGACCAAGCAGCGAGCCGTCGATAGCCGTCGTACCGTCGATCGAGACCGCGCCGTGTGCCGTAACGCTTCTGGCGGTGAAGGTTTTCGACCGGCTGTCCAACGCGCCCGCGTTGAGCACGGTGCCAGCATCGACATTGCCGGAAGTCGCGTCGATTGTCAGATTGCCGCGGTCAGAAAGCGCGATCGATCCGTTTCCAGCCTCGGTCGCCGCAAAGTCGACACCCGAAGCGATCGACGTTGCCTTCAGGCCGCCGCCGATCACGATATCGCGGCCGCCAAGGATCTGCCTGGCCTCGGTCTCGCCAGTCAGGCGGATGTCCCTGCGGCCGGTGATGTTCGAGGCAACGATCTTCCCAGCCGTTGCTGAGAGGTCGCCTGCCGACAACAGAGTTCCGGCCGTCACCTGGCCGGAGGTCGCATTAAGCGTCAGCGTTCCCTCGGGCCCGAGCACGATGTTGCCCGAAGCGGACCGTTTCGTAGCAGTGAAGTCGACGCCGGAGGCGATCGCCCCGGCGCGGATGCTACGGCCATGGATTGTCACATTGCCCTGAGCGAGAAGCGATCCGTCGATCGCAGTGGAGCCGTTAATCGCGACCGCGCCGTGGGCAGTGATGCTTTTGGCTGTGAGGGTGTCGGAACGGCTGGTAAAGTCGCCCGCGGTCAGGACCGCGCCGACCTCGACACTGCCTGATGCCGCATCGATCGTCAGGTTGCCGCGATCCGAGAGGGCAATCGCCCCGCCGCCGGCATCCGTCGCGGCGAAATCCACGCCGGATGCGACAGTCCCGGCCTTGATGGTGTTGCCCGAAACGGCAACGTTGCCCGACGCCAGCATCTCCTTGGCGACGTCGGCATTGCCAGACAGTTCGATGTTGCCATGGACCTTCACGGTTCCAGCGACGAGCCCGCCGACGGTTGCGGAGAGGTCTGCTGCCGACATGAGGGTGGTGGCTTTGACCGTGCCCGAAGCGGCGTTGATGATGATCCCGCCGTCACCGGCAAGCATTGCCTTGCCACCGGCAGCATCGGTGCGATCAAAATCAAGACCCGCGATCAAGGTCTCGAACGTGAAGTTTCCGCCTGAGATCCCGAGATTTTTGCCGGCGAACAACTGCCCGACCGTTGCGTTACCGCTGGTGACATCGACATTGCTGCGCCCCGCAATGGTGCGGGCCTCAAGCTGCGCCGCATCGACCGTCAACTGGCCGGTGCTTTCGAGCACATCGGCCTTGATGGATCCGTCGCGCGCGACGAGAGAAAGGTCAGCTAGCTTCGACGCACTGCCCGCCGCAATGGACGTGGCCGCAATCGATCGGCCATCGATATGCACGCGGCCAGCGCCGGAGATCCTGCCGCTGACGGCCACGTCGCCGCTCAGATCAACATTGCCGCGGCTGCTCAGGTCCTTTGCGGCAATCTGACCGGCCGTCGCCTTGAGCGTGCCGGCGGCGAGCATGGTCCCGCCACGAACTTCGCCAGACGCCGCGTTGATGGTGATGTTGCCCCGATCCGTCAGTGCGATGCGTCCGCCAGCCGTGGTGCCGGCGAAGTCCACGCCGGACACCAGTGTGTCGACCGCGATACGCTTCCCGGAGACGACGATGTCGTTTCCTCCGAGTATCTGGCCGCCAACGGTCACGTTGCCCTTGATGTCGATCGCACCGCGTGCGGAGATGCCTTGCGAGGAAAGCTCCCCGGCTGTGACAATCAACTGCCCTGCGCTCGCAAGGGCGCGAACGTTGACGTTTCCGGTGTCAGCAAGAAGACTGAGAATGCCGCTCGCGCCGTGGGACAATCCGGCACCGGGCTGCGTGCTGGCCGCGAAATCGACGCCGGAGGCAATCGTGTCAGCGACGATCGTGCGCCCGTCGATAAGGACATCGCCGGCTCCGAGGATCTGGCCGCGGGCATCGACGTCTCCCACGATCCTGACGGCGCCATGTCCGCGGACCTCGCCGAGCTTGAGGGAATTGGCCGTGGCGTCGAGGTGACCGGCTGCGAGAAGGCTCGCAGACTCGATCGTCTCATTCGCCGAAAATGTCAGGTTGCCCGCTCCGCCGAGAACGGTTTTTCCGGCTCTGCTGGCGGTGAGGTCGATGCCGCTGACAACGGCGCTGGACCGAATGCTGCGCGCCGCCGCGCTGATATTGCCCTGGGCAAGCAACTCGCCGCTGATGCCGATATCAAGGCCGGCGTCGAGCGTAAGATTGCGGAAGCTGACGAGCGATCCTGCCGAAAGGGCGCCGGATGCCGCCGACACGGTGATGTCTCCGCCAGCCTTGGCCGAGCCGCGCACCTTGACGTCGCCGGCGTCGCTGCGAACCGACACCGAATCCCCGGCATCGAGGTTATCGACCGAAATACCGCCCGACGAATTCAGCATGATGGAGCCGAGCGCGCTTGTGTCGCCGGCGACACTGAGGAGGCCGAGGCCGCTTGCAAGCTCGATATCGCTGTCGGCCGCGACCGACTGCAGCGTGATGCCGCGATCTGCCTTGGCGACCACGCGCTTCTTCGACGTGACCTTGCCGGCCTCGATCTTCGCCTTGGAATTGAGCTTCACGCCATCGGCGCCCGACGCGTTGCCGATCGAAATCTTGCCATCAGCGGAAAGCGACAACTCGCCGACATTGGCGGCCATGTTGCCGCGCATGCGGACCCCTGCGCCCTTTTCGGTAACGACAATCTTGATCCGGTCCGCCTGCATGGCACCAAGCGCCGAGCCATCGATGGCAAATTCGGGCGTGCCGGTCGTTGCCTCCAGCGGGGTTATGTCGCCCGAGGCATAACCGACCTTGTTGCGCCCGGCCGTAATCCTCAGATCCCTGGCATGAACCGGGCCATCGATCCTGACGGATCGTGAGACGATGTCGAAGAGATCGACCGCGCCCTGGCCTGCGGCAAAGTTGCCGCCCTTTGTTCCGATGGTAACGTCGCCGTCCCTAACCGTAACGCCGTTCAACCGCCCGTCGGCGCCGATATCGGGCGTTCCCGTCGTCAAGGTCGTCCGGGGCGTGTTGATGAAGCCGCAGCCATCGCAGGTAATCCCGTTCGGATTTGCGATGATGACGTCGGCCCTTCCGCCAAAGACCTCGGTCGGACCAAGCAACTGGCTGCGGCTGCCGCTTGTCACCTCATTGAGGATAACGGTGGCGGGACCGCTCTGCCTGAGATTGGCGTTTCCCGGCGTCACGCCCCCGAGCAGCGACGTGCCAACCTCGCCATTGTAGTTGTTGAGGATGAGGCCGGGTTGGCCGACATTGAAGCGGTCGTATTTGTTGTGGGAGAGCCCTTGGGCGTTCGGCGTCACGATATCGACCAGTGGCACGCCGTTGGGTGCCGCACCGATGCCGGGCTGATTGGAACCCGGTGCCGCAGCACTCGCAGACACCGATTGGGCATTGACGAGCACCGGCTGCATGAACAGAACGGCACTGAGCAGGATCGAGACGCAGCGTTTCAAGAACGAGCCTGCCCACGGACGCCGTTGGGGACCGATCTCAATATGCGCAATCATCTTATCCATTGTGCACCTGTTCGTGAAACGTACCGGATCTCGACTGACGCCCGCTACGCGGCCGGCGTCAGGAAGCTTCAGCCGGCCTGAGCCGGACAGGATGGCGGACCTATTTCTGGGTCAGCCATGCCTTGACTTCTTTTGTGAAAGACGTGGCGAGCCGCGATGCCAGGGCATCCTTTTGACCGGATATGGTGGCCGCATTGACCGCGACGGCGACGATCACGCCCAATCCACCTCCCTTGACACCGTTGTCCTGCGCGCGGACCCTCGGTTCCACCGCGATCAACGCGCCCGTGGCAGCGTTCTCCAGGCGCACCGTCCCCTCGATCGAACTGTCACCGCCAACGAGGATGCGTTCGCCGTCGCTGCTGACATCGACGAGGTTCAAGGTGACGACCAGACGGCCGCGGACAGGCCCACCGGGAAGGCCGACGAGTTCCTGACCCATCTTGCTCTTCAATGCGCTGACGACCGCAGACAGTTGCGGATCGGGCTGCCCCGATTTGAAGAGATTGCTTCTGCGCACATCGGGAGCCGTTTCGACGCGGACCTCGGAGACGGACGTGCCTTTCAGCGCCTCGACCAGGCGCTTGTCCGTGGTCGTGCATGACGCCAGGGCAAACACCATCAGGCCAAGGGCGCCAGCACGCAGGACAAGCCGCCGCGCAAACCCAGCCGGCCTCGAAAAAGATCCTCGTGAAACTTCAGATATCATTGATCACCACCGTACAGATGTGCTGACGAAGAAAAGGCCTGCGTCAGCTTTGTTGTCTCCGCTCGCTTGCGCGTCGGAGTAGCCCATATCGAGATTCATGCGCCCGCCCACCAGGCGCGCGCCGACTGTCCAGCCGAGCATGTCGCCGCCCTCGATCCGGTGGCGCGCCTGCTTGAAGATCCGGCCGTAGTCGAGGCCGAGATACGGCCTCAATTCGCCAAGCAATTCGGCGACGCCGCGGCTCTCCTGCCACGGCATGGTGCGCCAGGTGATTTCGTTGCGGATGAAGAAACCGTTGTTGCCGAAAAGCACTCCGTCCCTGGTTCCGCGCACGTTGGAGTAACCGCCAAGCGACATCTGCTCGGCGCCGAACAGGTTGTCGGGCGAGTACTGGCCATTGACGAGGGAACTGAATTCGAACTGCTGTCCCTGGAACTCGACCGGCAGGCTTGCGGTGACCGTACCGGAGAACTTGGTAAAGGCCGGGTCGGCATCGCCGGCGCCAGGTGCACCGGGCTTGACGGCGCCGAAGAGGTCGAGGCCCTGGTCCGTCGCGACATCGAACGTCCAGAGCCCGCCGAGCATCCGCTGCGAATGGGACAGCCCGAGAGATCCGACGGTATAGCGCCGGCTTCCGACCTCGATGTGATTGCCGAGGAGGAAGTTGTCCGTCTCCTTGTAGGTCAGCCCGCCATGAAGCTGGGTGAGCGACTCCTTGCCGCGGTGAATGACGCGCTCGACGGTGGTGCCAAACTGGCCTGATGTGCCCGACGTGTTGACACTAGAGAAACTGCCGGGAACCGAGCTTTCATATTGGTACCAGGAGCCGTTGGTCGTGAATGTCCAGTAGCCGTAGGGAACACTGAAGGAGCCTGAGAAACTGTCGCTCGTGCCCCAGCCATCGTTATCGCCCGGATAATCCGGGCCCGTCCGCTCGTAGGTGAACGACGTCAGGTCGTTGAGTTCGAACAGATTGTCGTTGCGCAGGGAAAAGGAACTCTTCGAGGTCCCGGTCTGCTTCTGGCCCAGATTGTTGTTGCTCAGGGAGAAATGCCAGGGCCGGCCGCTTTCGATGCCGACGTTGAGGATCGAAGCCCCCTCCTCCGCCCCGGGCAGCATCTCCGTCTTGGCCTTGTTCGATGGCAGCCGGTTGATCTGGTCGAGCCCCTGCTCGATGTCGCGAATGTTTGCCGGCCTGCCGAGAACGCCCGGGAAGGCCGACTTCACGATGCGGGAGTCTTGAGCAGGCTTGCCGTTGAGATAGATGTCGGAAAGCGTGCCTTCGACCACGACGAGCCGCAACGTGCGTGTTGCTGCGATATCCTGTTCAGGCACGTAGGCCCTCGATGCAATGAAGCCGCGATCGAGATAAAGGTGCGTGATTTTGCGCAGAAGATCGTTGATCTCAGCAATGCCGACACACTGCCCGGCATATTGGCCGGTCAGGGTCGAGATCTTGTCGGAAGGGATGATGCTCGCCCCCTCGACGGCAACCTGCTCGACGACGAAACAGGGTCCTGTCGAACCGGCTATGGGAGAGGCGGGAGCCGCCTCGGCCTTGTCCGCCCCAGGCGTTTGCGCGCCGAGCGCATTGAGCCGTTCCAGACGGTCTTCCTGAGCCTGATTGCGCGAGAAGTCATCGGCAGGCGTTTGGGCATAAGCGGTGGATGCGCCAGGCGACAGCGCAGAGCCGATCGAAACCGCGAAGATAATCAGCCCCCTCATGCCGGCGCCTGATCAGTTCGATGCGGTCGGTTCTTTGAGCTTGTTCAAGGCTGCCGTCAGCCCTTTGAGCGAAAAGCGGATCGTGACGTTCTGGCCGTTCATCAGCCGAAGCCGCGCGGCTCCCGTCTGGCCTTTCTGCAAAGCCGCCAGCGTGGTGGGCTCAAGCCGCTGCTGCACCCAGCAGCCTGCCTGATTGCAGTTGCGGTAGGCGGTGTCGGTGACCGCCTTGCCGTCGACATCAAGCCCGAAACCGGCGGGCAGGAAGATGTTGAGCGGGACCAGGGCCGTCAGCAACAGGGCAGCGTCACGCTCTTGCTTCCCTTTCGCCTCGGCCTCAGGAACGGTCTTGGCGATTGCAAGGGTCAAGAGGATTACGTCCTCTTCCCCTTGTTTGACGCGCGCAACCTGAACGACCTCGCACTGAGCGGCGGTTTTCCCGTCTTCAAGCGCGACCTCGCCGCAGCGATAGCTCCAATCGTCAAATCTTTGGGTGGAAATGGCCGAAGCTGCGTCTGCCGGCTGGGACGGCGCTTCTTGTGCACCCGCGGCATGTGCCAGGAAAAGAGAAAGCGAAAGAACACCTGCAGACGCGAATTTCATGCCCATTCCTGACTAAGCCATTCCGTGCCGGCCACGGCCAGACACACCAATTGATTGCGTATTCGATGCCGCTAATTTCTCCGGGCATCAAAGTCAACGCACTTATGAATGGTTGCAGGGATCATCCTTCGATTAGTTTGCACGGGCTTTATCAAACCCATAAAATTCAATTGGAATTGGATAGGCCACACCGCTCCACTCTACCTTGCGGCTGTGAACTGGAATCTGCTCGATGAACCGCAGCAACCGGCTCGTGGCGAGGCCGACCATCGTTCCGTCTTCGGTCGTTCGCCTGGCTGTGATCCCGGCTTCATCCGGCGTTCAAGAATTGGCCAAAACTTCGCCTCTGTGCGTCGGCCATTTCCGTATGCTCGCAGCCTCATCTTTGGGAGGCGAGCATGACTTTACACGAACCGGTCCTTGATGTCGTATCGACCGAAGAACTTCGTCGTCTCGGTGCCGAGCTGACAGTGGCTGAGACCCATGAGGCCGTCGCAACCGCATGGCGTGACATCCGCAGCGGATCTGCGGTTGGCGAAAAGGCGGTCCTTTCTCTTTCCGAGGACGAATTCTGGTCCATCGCCGAATTTAAGGCTGAACGAGAATCCTTCGCTGAACGGCTCGGGTGGAAGCTTTCGTCCCTTTATGGCGTCAATCCGCGGTTTGGCGGGGTCAAGATCATCGGCGCCAACGCATTCAATCGCCGGCGCGGCCTGCCCCGGTCGACCTCAACCTACCTGCTTCTGGAAAAGACCACGCTGAGGCCCGTCGCGCTTTTCGATGGAACTGCGCTGTCGGCCGCGCGGACAGGAACCTACGCGTCGCTGGTACTGGAAACCTTCGTCGAGACCCCGATGAAGATATCGGTCTTTCTCTTTGGTGCCGGGCCGGTCGCAAGAAGCGTCATTGACTGTCTGTCGTTGACCGGCGCGGAGCGCATAGAGAGGATCCTTATCCGAAGCCGGCTCCCGGAGAACGCCGCCCGGCTCGCCGATGAGGCAGCCTCGTCTACGCCGATAGCCTTGGTACCCGTGACCGACAATGCCGCGCTTTGCGACTGTGCTCTCGCCATAACGGCAACGAATGCGCGCGCACCGATATTCGAGGATCACGAGCTTGCAAGGGAGGCCGCGACCTTGCACCTCGGCGGGGACGAAGTCCCTGGGGCCTATTTGAAGCGTGCTCTTCGCACGGGCACCGTCATCTGCGACGATCTGAAGACCGTCTCGCGCCGCAACTCCCAGAGCATTTCACTCTACTTTTCGCGCAAGGGCCTCAGCCTCGAGACTGCGGGGCCGCTCTTGGGAATAGGTGAAATGTCGGCGCCAACCGGGTGGCAACAATCCCGCCCAGGGCCAGTTTGCGTGACCTGCGTCGGGCTCCCAACGCTTGATCTTTACGTTGCCGAAGCGACCTGGGCGAAGCTCCTGAAGGCGCGCGGTTAGCGAAAAGGTGTCGAACGCAGGCCTACGCGGAGGCGACCTTGCCCCTGATCACCGAAATCCTGGCAAAGCACATTGTGGCGGCCGAACGCAGTTTGCCGAGCTGTGACGACAGAAACATGGCCTTAAAGTGCCTGCTTGACCTCATCGGCGCTGCGGTCGCCGGCCGCGACATGCCGGGGCCGACGGCCGTCAGGCAGGCAGCGTGCGCACTCATGGGAACCGGCTCAAGTCCCATCTGGGCGACAGGACAAACGGGCTCGCTCGCAGGCGCCTTGTTTGCAAACGCTTCGGCCGCATCTGCGCTCGATCTCGATGACGGCCATCGGCTGGCGCGCGGGCATCCAGGAGCGGCAGTCATTCCGACCGTCCTCACGCTGCTTCCCGAGACCAATGCCAGGGCAGGCGATCTGATTTCGGCAATTTCCGTCGGCTATGACGTCGGCATACGTATCGCATCGGCGCAAATGCCAAAAATGATCGCGACCCGTCAGACCGGGCGTTGGGCGTCGGTCGCCGCGGCGGCGGCAGCGGCGCGACTGTTGCGTTGCCGCGAAGATCAGATCGCCCATGCGCTCGCAATCGCTGCAGTGCTTGCGCCAAACCAGCAGGCCAATGGCAGCTCTGGGTACTCGCAGCTGACAGGCAACGACGTCAAGGAGGGCATTGCCTGGGGTGCCGTCCTCGGGCTCACGGCGGCCCATCTGGCAATCGGCGGGCATACCGGCCCGGCTGACGTTTTCGATCACCCGGATTACTATGATCGGCATGTAATCCTGTCCGGTCTTGGGGAACGGTCACACCTTGCCGGAACCTACTTCAAGCCCTATGCCTGCTGCCGCTACATCCATGCGGCGCTCGACGCCTTCTTCTTGCTCACCGAAAAGAGCAAACTGGACGCCCACCGGATCCTCAGCGTCGAAGTCGAGACCTTCGGTTGGGCGCTCAGGCTTGGCAACAAGCATCAGCCGTCCACGCTCGTCGACATGCAGTACAGCCTCCCATATTGCATCGCGATTGCCGCTATTGAGGGGCGTGACGCACTTGCACCTCTTGGCATCGATCTCCTCAAACGCCAGGACCTCTCAACATTCTGTGAAAGGGTGCGGCTGTCGATAAACGACGAGATCGATGCGCTTTTCCCGGGCGAAACGCTTTCGCGGGTCACGATCACGACCCATTCCGAGCGATTGCGTTCCGAGGTCCTGGGGCCGCTCGGCGACCCACAACGCCCGATGTCGTTCGAGGCAATCGAAGAGAAGTTCCGCGGCGTAACACGCCGTGTGCTTACCACTGAGCGTCAGTGTGCAATCGTTGCTGGCGTTCTGGATCTACCGGATGACCATGGCTCCGGCCTGCTGATGGCGCTACGCTAGCCTGCTGCCGTCAAAGGATGCGCGCATTTTCAACGACAAGGCGGCCCTTCGCGATGACATGCCGAACGCGGGCAAGGTTGTGGGCGTCGCATATGACGATGTCTGCCTGCTTGTTCTTCTCGATCAATCCACGGTCGCCGGCAAGCTCCGGGATTGCCCTGGCGACGTTGCCGGTCGCAAGCGCCACGGCCTGCGGCGCCAGCATCTCCTTCTTTGCGATGATGCGCTGGATCGCTGAGAGGATCGTGTCCCAATCGCCGCCGGCATAATCCGTGGACAGCGTATCGATCAGTCCTTCGGCCGCCAGAAGATCAAGGTTTTCCGGGCCGTTGCGCCATCTCGTCGTGACGCAGTCGAGCGTCGATGCATCGATCGTTACGCCCCTTTCTTTGAGCAGTCTGGCCGTTGCCACGGCCTCTTCAGGCAGGAACGTCGGGTGGTTGGAATGCCCCGCGATCATCCGGGCGCGCGGGTAGGTTTCGGCGAGGCGCACGAGGATTGCTGCCGTTGGTGGGGCATTGTGGAATATCGCTGCCCTTTCGACGCGCTCGGATTGGGCGGCGACTTCCTCAAGGCCCTTCATCGCGAGGTGAACGGGTGGCATGACAGTGTTGATGACGAGCCCGCGAAGCTCCGCGGCGGTCAGGCGGCCGGCCAGGGCATGGCGCTCAAGAAGCGCTTCAAGTTCATCGTCGGTCCCAGCCTCGCCACCATCCAACCTGCGCCCGAGAACCGCCTCCTTGAACAATCGGGCGACCTTCGGGTGGATAGCGACGCCGATCGCCTGCTCGATGGCTTGCGGCAAATATCGATAGTCCTGGGCGCCACCGCCGAGCGTTTGACCGCCGCCTGCTTCTCCAAGCGCCTTTGCGCCCTTCGCAAGCATGTCGTCTATCGTCGCCGAGAGATGGTGCGACGACAGCCCCGCGCCGTCCGCCACCTTCGCGGCGTCGATGCTGCTTGCGGTATGGGCGGTCGAAACATGGATGTCCAACGGATGAGGCGCGAGTGCTTCGGACCCGATCTCATCCGGAGTGGAGAGGCCGCAAACGTTCAGCAGCGTGGTCGTGCCGCTCAAGAGATGGCGGTTGCGTTGATAGGAGACGTCCCCCGCTGAAAGTGGCAATGCCCCCGATGGCATCGAAGGGCCGGCAATGCAGCCATGTGCGTGCGCATTGATGATGCCGGGCAGGATAACTGCTCCGGCGGCATCGATAATACGGTCGCCAGCGCCTCCCGTCGTTTCGTAAGGCGTCACGTCGAGGATCGCCGTTCCTCTAATCCTGACGCTCGCCCTTTCAAGGAAGGTGATGCTGTCTCCGGTGATCAGACTGCCATTGACGATGACCGTGTCCATGTCATGCCTCCAGGAGCTGCTAATAGTCCGAGGGGTGATCGAGGCCGGGAGCAAGCGCCGCCCATCCGTAGCCGACGCCGCGCACAGTGCGGATCCACTCGTAGCCGGTCGTGGCAAGGAGCGCTTTTCGAAGCCTGGCGACGTGAACGTTGACAGTTCGTGGATCGACGAAGATCCCGCTCGGCCAGGCCTGTTCGATCAGTTCGCGCCGCGTGTGCACCTTGTCGGTTCCCCCGATCAATGTCGCGAGCACTCGAAACTCGAGGAGGCCAAGATGAAACGGCTCTCCGCGCCACGAGGCGCGGTGGCCTTGAAGATCGACCGCAAGCCCGCCGGCATGGCGCGATGCAGTCCTGGCGCGCGTGCCATCGAGGGCCGACAGATGGTGCTTGAACGCATCGAGGTAGCGTTGAGGTTCAACCGGGCAGACGAACACCTCGTCAGCACCGGCGCGGATGAGTGCCGGAAATGCCCCGGCCGCTCTGGCGCGCAACAGTGCGACGATCGCAGCCGGCCTTGTTGAGGTGTCCTGCCTGAGGCTCTGGCAGAAGCCTGCCGCACCGGCATCAGTGGCATCGATCAGCACGGCCCCGACGGATCTTCCAACAGTGATCGATGCGAAATCTTCGGTGCCGAGCGACAGGTCGGTGGCGTATCCCGCTGCCGCTAGAATGTGGCGATGCGTAAGGCTGAAGCCCGCATCACGCGAGCTCACCACGATCAAGGGTCCGTTTTCGGCGATAGGCATCGCTTGCCTCCGGTCGCGGTGCTTGACGCAATGGCCAAGGATTGCACGCACTGGTTTTATTCACAACGGTTTGCGGCTCGAATTTCCATTAAGAATTGTTGCGAAAAATCGGAAGCGCTTTCCCCTGAGGCGAAAATTGATCGCCGTGCCGCATGAATGCAGTGCGCGTTCGATTGGAGGCTTCAAACAGGCTGATCGATGATCGAAATGCTTGGAAGGAGAAACGCGATGTCGAACCACGAGCTTGCGACGGGTATCGGGTCAGCCAAAGCAGGTCTATCGAAGCTGAGCGGGCCGGACTGTAATTCGGCGCCGGCAAGGCGGGAGCCGGGACCGTTATGTCTTCTGTGTCCGCATTTCTTGGCCGGATCCTGCGCAAATGCTTCGACCGATGCCGGTATTGGCGATCGGAATGAAACGCTCCTTCCATCGGCCGAGGAGACCATGGATTAGATCGCGGCCGACCGCATGTTTGGCGACGACATCCTTCCGCGTAGAGGCACATCGCTCAACCCGGGCATAGGGAGAGTTGTAATGGTTCCGCGAAAACATCAGAACGTAAGCGCCTCTGCCATGCGGGAATAGCTTCTGTCATCAAGCCTCGTCGCTCTTGCAGGCGATGCAACAGACGCGACAGGCAGACATACTTGCCGACGCCTGTTACGAGGCGCGGGAGCGTGGCCCGTCGTGGCAAGAGGTCGTACGTCACGGGGCGTGATGCCCGTCAGAAGGGACCGGCAGCGCTTCGATCCTGCATCGGCGAACTGCCATAATCTGTGCCGAATTTGTCGTCAGCGATACCGTTAAGGAACACTTTTGTGCATTGAGCCCGGCCTTTTTGCAGCGTTAGCTCCCCAACAGGTTGCATGGCAATCACAGCCGATGCCGACTTTGCGGGAGGTTCGTTGCCCAGAAAAAAGCGGAACGCGGGCCGTTCAAGACCCGTCCTGGCAGTCATTGAGGACAAAGATACGCGTCGACGATTTGCCTCGCTCCTCACCAGCCATGGTTACGACGTCCAGGTCACCAACGCCACAATGGCCCTTCGGCTCTTGACGATCCGCAGGTTTGACCTGCTTTTGCTTGAGGGACGAACGCCTCCAATGGAATGGCTGAAGTTTTGCCGGCAGGTTCGTTCCGTAAGCGACATCGCGCTCGTTCTTATCGCGGACAGACACGACGACACTCTCGTTGTCGAAGGCTTGAATGCCGGTGCCGATGCCTCCGTCTTGAGGGTCGGCGAAGAAGACGCCACGCTCGCCCGGTTGCACAGCATCCTGCGCCGGACCAGGTCCGGAACGGGCGGCATCGAGGACGCGAGAGTGTTGGTGTTCGATGGTTGGCGCATAGATCCGCAAAGACGCACGCTTCACAACCGGGACGGGCAGTCGACATCGCTGACCGCCGGTGAATTTGATATTCTGCTCGCGCTCGCCCGCAACTCCGGCAGGGTCCTGTCGCGAAGGGAATTGCTCGAAGCGACGCGATTTGGGCTTGCCGGACCCTCGGAGCGAAGCGTTGACGTTCATGTTCGGCGTCTGAGGCAAAAAATCGAACCGGTGCCGGATGATCCGATCTACGTGAAAACGGTACGACTGGGCGGCTACATGCTGACCCATACCGTGGAGATTCAATGAGTTAGCCAGGAACTGCGTCCGGAGAGCAATGTTAAGTTTTGTTGCGCGACTGTTACAATTGATTGCAGCGCCATTCCTCCGCATCTAGACCGTGTGTCGTTGCACGCCTGCGAAAGGCTCAATCCGACCAATACGCGCCGGAGGCGAAATCGCATGAACGAACGACGCATTTTCGAAAGACTGATTGATGTTTGCCAGGTCCAGGCATCGTCAGACATGAACGAGTTCCTCGCACATTTGGCAGGAGGCGCTGGGTTTGACCACTATGCCTATCTCCGCGCTCACCCGAACGACAACTTTGTCGCCACCGATTACCCCGCCGAATGGCAGGAACGCTACTTTGCTCAGTCCTACATGATGATCGACCCCGTGGTGACGGCGGCCAAGCGTGGCACTCAGGTTTTCCGCTGGTCGGTCGACGACCTGCGGCCAAGAGCAAGCCGCGAGTTGCGACGCTTCTACACGGAGGCTGCCGATTTCGGGCTGAAGAAAGGTCTAACCGTATCGGTATCGGCCGGCTTCGGGCGGTTCGCCATCCTCACCTTCACATCATCATCTCTAAGCGGTGCAGGTGGCTGCATCGTGGGTGAGACATCAGGGCTCGGTATCACTGCCGCAGCCTACCTGCACTCAAGGATGCGGCATATGGAACATCTGCAAAGCAATGGCCTGCCCCCGTTCAGCGCCAGGGAGCTCGCCTGCCTCAAGTGGGCGTCTGAGGGGAAAACGACGATCGAAATCGCCAAGATTCTCGATCTCTCCTATACCTGCGTGCGCCGCAACCTCAGGAGCGCCATGGAAAAACTGGGTGTCTGCAGGCTGCCCCAGGCAACCGCGACCGCCACACGGCGCCTTTTGATCTGAAATCCTTATCCCCGCGGTAATGCAGGCACGTCCAGACATGCCTGCATTACCCCCTCCGCCTCATCGATAGGCACCGGGAAAGACGATATCCTGGTCGACGAGGACGTTGAAAATGAAGCCCGGTCTGATGCGCAGAGTGGGCTGGACATCAAGGTTCTTGCCAATGGTACGCTCGGCGACCCGTCCGAATGTCTCGGCGAAGCTGCGGCGGGCGGCATCTGAGGCCGTGTCGCGTCCTCTGTCGCGTTGATCGGATGGAAGAGACATGTCGATGCCAGCGCCAATCAGGGCGACAAGCGCCGCAGAACCAAAGGTTCGAAGGACGTGTCGATCCACTTTGTCCTTAAAGCCGCCGTAGCCCTCAGCATCTGTCCCCGCCATCCCGCCAATCTGCAAGGTAGAACCGTTCGGAAAGATGAGATCGGTCCAGATCACGAGTACGCGAGACTGTCCGAAGGCAACTTCTGCATCATAGCGGCCGAAGAGCTTCGTGCCCTGCGGAATGATCAGATGGCGCCCGGTGGCGCTGTCGTAGACTGGCTGGCTGACCTGGGCTGCGATACGACCTGGAAGGTCGGAATTGATGCCGGTAATCAAGGTTGCCGGAATAACAGAGCCGCGCTTCAGCTCGAACGGCGATTGCGCCGGCACGACGGCCTTTGGCAAATATCCAAGCTCCTTGATATCGGAGTTGAAAAAGGCACTCTTGGAAGCTTGGAGGTTTGGGTCTCCTTCCCTCCCCTCAAGTGCCCTCGCGTAAAGCTCTGCGGGATGGCGAGAAGGAAGCGGGCTCATGGCTGCGGCATCGCCAGGCCCCACGTCTGCATGATGCCTGCGTTCGATATCGACCGTAAGCGGCGACTCAAGCGCTGCGTTTCTCGCCTGAAGTCTCGCCATGTCCTGCCGATGGCGTTCCCGAAGGAGTTGTTCGCTGCGTTCACGCTCGAGCTGTTTCAGCCAATCATCTTCGTTCACTTCGCCCTTCCGATCGGCAACCTCAGGCGACGTCTCGATTGTCTTCTCCACGCTCTTTAAGGGAGCGTCGGTCGACGGCTGGGACACAGCACTTGCATGGCTTCTCGTCTCGAACGGTTCCGCGATGATGCCGTCGGCAACGCCACGCTTGATGTTTTCGGCAAAGGACGATGCCGAACCGTCCGAAGACTTGTCCGGCCCCAGATCGGCCCGGTGCCCAATTCCGCGCGATGCGAGGCCTGCGACAATGATGGCGAAGAACAGGACCATCATTGCGCCGGCGATAAAAAGCGGAAGCCGATTGACCCTGCGAATGTGTTTTGGAGGGTGTGAGAGCTGCAGCGATTGAGCCATGTCGCATTTCCTATCGATGACGTGAGACCGCAAGCGGGGTCGCGGGCTGCGCACCTTCAGCACTCGTTCGATAGGCCCGCGTCAAAGTAAGGGCAGGCGTCGATAGGTGCACAAGGACGACATCCTCGAAGGCCGTTGCGCCGTAGGTGACCTGAACGGCAGGGGTTTTAGTGAGAGCCTGTTCATCTTTGCCAACCACCGCGTACCCGAAGAGCCTCAGTGCATTTTCGAGCGCCTCGGCCGATTGTCCCGCGGCCGGCGACAGCGAGACCGAACGCGGCTTCTCGCTACCCATCGCTTCGACGAAACGGCTCGCCATATCGCCGGCGATTGCTGTTTCAGCACGCATCGAGATTGCTTTAGGAGCCTCGTCGCTCGTCAGCGAAGGGCCGCCGCCCTGGCAGCCACTGACTAGGACGCAGGCGAAAATGGCTGCGGCCGCATGAGCCTGCATCACCTACCCTCCCCTTCTGATCGTGATTTTCTCCTGACGCCATCCAACGCCTAAGACGAGGACTGCGCGTTCGACGTCAAAATCGACGATCATCACGCCGTCCTTCAGTCTGTAGTTGACGACCCGGTTCTGGCCGCCGGAAACGATAAAGAGAACCGGCGCGTCCTGGCTGGCAATCGACTTCGGGAACTGGATGTAGGTTTTCTGTCCGTCCGAATAGACGCGCGTCGGTTTCCAGCGGGCTCGGCCACTGACCGAATATCGAAAATCGAGGCGTTCGGCCGAAACGCCGCCAGCACCTGCTTCCACCCGGGCATTGGCATCGGCGATGCTTGCCGAGCTGTCCTCCGGATAGGCAAAGCCGATACGCGCCATGTATTGGGTCGGGTGTGATTTCAGCTTGAGGTGGTAGGTGCGTCTCGACGTCGTCACGACCATGGACGTCGTTATCGAAGGCTCCGACGGCTTGACGACAAGATGGATCGCCTGCCCGCCGGCAGCACCAGACGTCGCGGCTTCGACCTTCCAGCGAACGGTATCGCCCACAAGCACGTCACGCACGACCTCTCCCGCCTGAAGCTCGATATCACAAACCTGGAGCGGGGCGCAGACGACCGATGGCTGGCTTGCGCCATAAAGGAAGATGACCTTGCCGTCCGGTCCGGTTGTCGTGATGCCGGCAGCAGCCCGCCATTTCGCCGACAGCCGCGTCGCGTTTGCTTCCTTCGTCGAAATCTCTTCGCCGCGGACGGTCACGCCCGACATCAAACCGAAAATCAGTGCCGCTATCGCTGCTCTACTGTAAGTCACGACTTTCCCTTCCCCGTCAAAGCTGTGCCGTCCAGTCGAGATCTCTAAGGTAGAGACCGATCGGGTTGAGACGGATCACCGCCTCGTCCTGCGGTGCCGTCAGAGTTACCGTCCCGATCCCGCGAAACCGCCTGACGCCGGTCTCCTTGCCTGCGCGGTCGCGCTCGAACTCGGTCCAATCGACCTGATAGGTCTGGTCGGAAAGCGCGATGACGTTGTTCACCTCGACCGCGACGGTTGCGCGCCGCGCTCTTTCAAATGGCGAATTGTCGCGAAACCAGTCATTGACCTTGCCCGTCGCCGGATCGGCGTTGCGAAGAAGCGCATAGGTTCGGTCGATGTACTTCTTTTGCACGACCGCGTCCGGCGTCACCGACCGGAAACTGACAAAAAAGCCCGCTATCAGGGCGCGTACGACACGCTGGTCGGCATAGTCGATCTGCTCGGGAAAGCCTGCACTGACGGCCGTTCCGAGCTTGTCGACCTCGACGATATAGGGCACGAGCTTGACCTTGGAGCTTTGATACAGCCCATAGCCGAAGCCGATGATCGCAATCGTCATGGCAGTCGAGCCGATGATGCGCCAGGCGACCGCTGCCCGAACATAGGAGCCGTAACGCTCAGTCCACTCCTGTCGGGCGGCGATATAGGGGTTCTCGGGGCCATCTCTAACAGCCATTGATCGTGATCCTCTTCGAAAGCTTCAGGGGTAGCGCCGGGCGACGTTCACCGGCTTGTGTCTGAGGTCTTCTTGTCGAGCTTGTCATTGGCAAGGCCCATCAAGGAGGCGGCGCGGGCGCCTGGGGCGCCGATCGCCTTGTCCTTTGCAGCCGATCCCATCGCCTGTGCGCTTATGGCGGCCCCTTCGCGAATGCCGCGAAGTGCCGAGGACGCCGCCGAGTCACCGCCAGCGCGGGCCGACTTTGCCGCCGTCATGCCGGCAGCCATTGCGCCTGCCGAAAGAAAGGCGGCGCCGGCGGCAAAGGAGGCAGCCTGGCCACCGTGTCGAATGGCCTCCATTCCGCCCGTCACGGATGCCCCCTGGACGACGCCCTGCAGTATGTTTGGAACGTAGATCGCAATGACAAAGACGACCACCGAAATACCCGCAATGGCAAGCGTCGTCACATAGTGCTGTGTTTCTACAGTCGGGGCGCTGGCAAGACCGAGCAGCACTTCCGATCCGATGCGGGCGATCATCACCAGCGCCATCAGCTTCAGTCCAACGCTGAAGGCGTAGACGAGATAGCGCACGGCAAAATCCTTCGTGTGGGAAGAGCCGCCGAGCCCCAGCATGATCATCCCCGCCAACAGGCCGACATACATCTCGACCATGATCGCGACGAAGATTGCCGCAACGAGAGAGAAGGAAATCACCACGACGACCATCGCAAGGACGGCAGCTATCGCCAGTGCATTATCCTCGAAGAGCCCGAACTGGATCTGCTTCGACATGTGCGAAGCGACGCGGATCCCCGAATCGAAGATTCCCGCGGGAGAGGCCGTCCCACCGCCGGCGCCGATCTGAAAGAGGCTGTCGACGATCCCTTTTGCAAAGACGGGGCCCTGTTCGAGGGTAAAGGCGAAGAGGCCTATGAACATGATCCGGCGCACGAGTTCGGCAAACCAGCCGTCAAGCGAAGCTGCCTGCAGGGCGAGCCAGACGGCAGCGATCGCCACTTCGATACCAGCAAGGATCCAGAATAGAGAGCGTGCCGCCGAAAGCACCCGCGCCTCCCAACCCTTGGCCGCGACCGCGACCCGGTTTTCAAGTTCGGTCAGCACGCTCCCGTCCTGTGCCTGGACATCGATCGCGGACGAAAGCAGCAGGCAGCAGGTGACAAGAGCCAACGGCCAAAGGGATCTGCCCGCGCTAAAACCGCAGTCAGGCCCCATGCGGGCAAGGGAAGCGGCACTCACCAGCGTGGCTCCATTTTTTGACCCTCTGGTATGAAGTCGCGCCCGCCACCGAAGAAGCGTTCCCGTCTGGCCTGGGCGAGATCTCGGTCCGTCTGGTCGCTCTGATACCAGGTCGCCATCATCGTCATCTGCTGGGAGACGAGGCCCCGAAGCTTCTGGATTTGCCCGACCTGTTCGGCTGCAATCTGGTGGCCGACCTGGAGCGCTTTCATTTGCCCGTCGGACGTTTCCGAGAGCGACCGAAGCGAGCGCATCGTCGCCTCTTCGCTTGAAAACTGCTCCGCCGTCAGGTTTGCCGCCCTTAGCGTACTCGTGATGGTATCGCGATTGGTGTCAGACCATGTCTGATAGCGCTCAGAGAAGGATTGACCGTCCGGAAGACCCGTCTTGAAATCGGCATAGCTTGCGAAACGCTGACGAAGGACGTCGTCGGCATTGCCCATGGAGAAGGAAATCCCCCGGCCGCTGTCGACGATCTTTTGAAGGCGCCGAAGATCCGCTTCGATCTTCCCCCAGGCATGATCAGGAAGACGGGCGGTGTTTTGCAGCATGTTGTCGTAGATCTTCAGCTGGTTCTGGATCTGCTCGGCAAGCTGACTGATCTGCTTGACCTGGTTTTCGATCTGGACGCCGGATTTTCCAAGCAGATTGATAAGTTCTGCATTGTTGGCAAGCTGGGTCCATTCGGTGGCCGCACCCGTGGCGCCACCAGCGCGGGCAGGGCCGCCGTTGGCAGCCATCGCCAGCAGCAACAGGACCGCCAGTTCAGCCGTCTGCAAGAAGCGTTTCCGCATCGGTAATCCCTTTCAATTTAAGCCATTCGATCGACCAGTCTCGGCCGTAATCATGATAAAGCGCGCGAATGCGATTCAGATCGTCCTTGCCGGTGGCACCCGTGAAGGCGAGCGCGAGCGGGCCAAGTGCCATGTCGAAGAGACGCCTGCCCTCCGGTGACGTGACGTAGTATTCCTGCTTGGGTGTCGAGGCGGCGATGATCTCGATCTGGCGTTCGTTGAAGCCCATTCGCTCATAGAACTCTCTGGCCCCTGGCTGGCGAGCGGCAGCATTCGGAAGGCATATCTTCGTTGGGCAGCTTTCCCTCAGCACATCAATGATGCCCGATCGTTCGGCATCGGAAATCGACTGGGTTGCAAGCACCACGGCGCAATTCGATTTCCGCAACACTTTCAGCCATCCGCGGATGCGATCGCGAAAGACCGGATGGCCAAGCATCAGCCAGGCTTCATCAAGAATGATGAGGCTTGGGGCGCCCGTCAGTCGCTTCTCGATGCGGCGAAAGAGGTAGGTGAGCGCCGGTACGAGGGTGCGTTCACCGAGGCTCATCAGTTGCTCGATCTCGAACGTCTGAAAGGCGCCAAGAGACAATGTGTCTGTCTCGGCGTCGAAGAGGCTGCCCAGGGGACCGTCGATCGTATAGTGCCGCAGGGCATCCTTGATCGCTTTCAGTTGAACGCCGCTTACGAAATCGGACAATGACCTGCGGGGCGATGCGGCCATCAACTCGATCTGCCGAGAGATCGCATTTCGTTCTTCAGGTCCGATCGACGCGCCCTGCAGTTCTGCCAGCGTCTCGATCCATTGGCCCGCCCATGCCCGGTCCCCCTCCCCCTCCAAATCAAGAAGCGGGCAGAAGCAAAGAGGTGCTTCCTCCCCTTCTCCACCGATATCGTAGTGGCTACCGCCGACGCCAAGCGTCAGGGGCAGCATCGAGTTGCCCTTGTCGAAGGCAAAAATCTGGGCGTCGGCATAGCGGCGGAACTGCGCGGCGATCAGCGCAAGCAGCGTCGATTTTCCAGATCCCGTCGGTCCGAACACGAGCGTGTGGCCGACGTCATCGACGTGAAGATTGAACCTGAAGGGCGTGGAACCGGACGCGACCTGCATCAAGGGCGGCGACGCCTTTGGCAGGTAAGGGCACGGAGCACGTGGACTGCCTGCCCACACGGTATTCAGCGGAATAAGGTCCGCAAGATTGCGGGTATTTATCAAGGGTTCGCGCAGATTGCAGTACCAGACGCCCGGAAGGCTGCCGAGGTAGGCTTCTGTCGCATTGAGCGTCTCGATCCGTGCCCCGAAGCCCTCTGCCTGGATCGCCTGCCTGATCATCTCGCATCTGTCGCGAACGACGGCGCTATCGGTGCCAAAGATGACCACGACGGGCGTATAATAGCCGTAGGAAACCAGTTCTGACGATGCCTGGGCGATCGCATCCTCGACCTCGGCGACCATGGCAATTGCATCCTGGTCGACAGATCGACTGTCCGTCTGGAAAAGTTGATCGAAGAACGGGCGGACCTTTTGCTGCCATTTCTTGCGGGTTCGCTCGAGCCGCTCGCGTGCCTCCTCCGGATCAAGGAAAATGAAACGTGATGACCAGCGATAGCTAAGCGGCAGGCGGTCCAGATTGTTCAAAATGCCGGGCCAGCTCTCCGACGGTAGCCCGTCGATCGCAACCACGCCCACGTGGCGATTGTCGACGATCGGATTTAAACCATGCTGGAGCTCGGCTGTCGCCAGCCAGTCGAGATACATGGCAATATCCGGCAGTCTGACCGGATGGTTCTCACCGGTGATGCAAAAGCGAATGAACTGAAAAAGCTCATCGAAGCGATGCCGGCGCGAACCGTTACCCGGATCGAGTTCTCGCGTCGCCATGCGGCGCAACGAAATCCAGTTCGCCAGGTACTGCTCGACCTCGCGCACTCGGGCCTGAAAACGATCAAGCGCTATATCGGCAAGGCCCTGGTGACGGCTTTCAGGGTCGGCATAGACATATTTTCCGAAACCGCGCCGGCCAGCCTCGATCGGGCGCTGCGTGAGAATGAGTGCGTGCCGGCTTTCGAAATGGGCCCCTTCCCTTTCGAAAAGCGCCCTGCGCTCAGCGTCGATCGCTTTCGTTATCGGATCGGGAAAGTGCGATTGGTCGCGGTCCGGATATGTGGCGGCGTCCACCCGGAGCGCTTCAACCTGGACCATCCAGCCGGATCCGAGCCGCGCGAGAACCGCGTTGATCTGACGGGAAATTTCGTTGCGTTCGAGGTCCGTGGCGCTTTCGCTGTCGGGGCCTGCAAAGTACCACCCGGCCATCAACGAGCCGTCTTTTAACAGGATCACCCCATTGTCGACGAGTGCAGCATAGGGCACGAGGTCGGCAAAGGAGGGTTCAATTGAGCGGAAATGCGCCAGTCTGACCATTGGATAACCCTCAGCCCCTTCGCCAGGGCGTCGAAGTCGGCCGGTAGATCCGGCGATAGCGGACGTGCCGCAGATAGACCTTGCGCATGAGGGGATCGGCCTTTGCCATGCGCCGCAAGATGCCGATGGTAAGGGCCCAAAACGTGAAGCCGATCAGCGCCGAATAGATGGTCAGGACGACGAAGATCAGAATGACCGTCGCAAGCCCCGTGACAAGGACGAGCTCTCGGTCGGCGCCGAGCAACAGGCTTGGGCGCGAGAGGGCACGATGGATACGGTTTCGCTCAAGGAGTGAGAGCGCTTCATACATCTCCGGCACCTCTCGTTTCGAAGTGGAAGACAGAAGCTTCGTTGCCGATCGATGCACCGGTTGCGCCAAATAGCTGCACGATCTGGGTGGCTCCAAGGAGGAGCCCGGCGACCAGAACGATGTACATCAGCCGTCTGGCGAAATCATTGAGCTCGCCGCCGAAGATCAGCATTCCGCCCGCGACAGCCACCGCGCAAAGAGCGATAAAGCCGGCGACCGGGCCTGTGATTGACTTTTGAATTTTTTCGAGCGGGCCCTCCCAGGGCAGACCGCCGCCCGATCCGGCGAACGCCGGTTCCCCGCTGAACACAATTATGAGACTTGCGAAGGCCGCAGCCGCAAGGTGTAGATCACGTCGCATGTCGTTCCCCTTCCCGATACTGTTCCAGTCGATAAGCAGTCCCGTCGTGTCCAAGGACACGCATAGGATCTCCAAGCCGCCGGCCGGTTGCCGTTCGTTCGATTGAAACGACGAGATCGACCGCTTCTGCGATGACGTGCTGCATCGGCTGCCGGCTTGTTTCGGCGGTCAGTTGCTCAAGCCTGCGAAGTGCCGAATGCGCGCAATTGGCGTGAACCGTCGCGATACCGCCGGGGTGACCGGTGTTCCATGCTTTCAGAAGAGAGAGCGCCGCTGCATCCCTGACTTCGCCGACGATGATGCGGTCCGGGCGTAACCTGAGCGTGCTTTTCAGCAGGCGCGACATATCGATCTCGTCGCTCGTTCGCAGCGAAAGCACGTTGTGCGACCCGCAGCGGATTTCGACGGTATCCTCCAGGATGATCAGGCGATCATCGGGTGCGATGGCCGCTATCTCTGAAATCAAGGCGTTTGCCAGGGTCGTTTTGCCGGAGCCGGTCCCCCCTGAAACCAGGATGTTGAGCCGCTCGGCGACAGCATGAGCCAGAAGGCGAGCCTGCTTGCCGGTCATGACGCCATCGTCGACATATTGCGCAAGCGGGATGAGCCGCGAGGCACGCCTGCGAATGGAGAACGACGGTGCCGCGACGATCGGAGGCAGCACCCCCTCGAAGCGATGCCCACTGACCGGCAACTCGGCCGAAACGATCGGCCTTCGTTCGTCGACCGAAGTGCCCGTCGCATGCGCGATGCTGCCGATTGCGATCTCAGCAGCGGCGGCATCCATGTCTCCCAACCGGCGGATCGCCTGACCGAGGCGCTCCACGTAGAGGCTTCCATCCGAGTTCAGCATGATTTCCACGACGCTCGGGTCATCGAGTGCCGCGCGAACGGCTGGACCGAACGCGTCCTCGAGCTTGCGAATAAGACGGGGAAGAGAGCGGCTCTGCGTCACGACGACACCGTGGGCGTTGGAGCGGAACCGCCACCGAAGTTCGAGACATAGCCGGCCGGCTTGACCAGTTCGAAGGTTGCTCGATCGACATCAAGAACGCCGGCCAGGGCATTGCCCCGGCCTATCTTTTGCGGTGAACCCAGCCGCCGAAGGGGCCAGCCGGCCCGCTGAAGGATGCGCTCGACACCGATATCAGTAACGGTGACAACCTCGGTGTCTTCGCGCAAAAGGCACCACTCGAGGATGCCTGCAAACATCCAATGGCTAATCTGGTGGAGAACTTCGCCGCCGGTTCGTTGAACGGCTGTGTCGACGCAAAACCTTGAGCTCTCGACCATTCGCGCGTGCGGGAGAAACGTCTGATCGGTGACAAGTTGCGGAAACACCGACAAGAGCATCGTCGGGCCAAGCGCAGGAAGAAGACGCGCACAGCCGACCACGTTATCGCCTGCAGTCACGGCCAGGATGTAGACGGGATCAAGATCGTCAAACGCGTCGCGCTCACGGCCGTCGCGCGCAAGCACCTGCCAGCGAAGGCGATCCTTGAACACCTTCGCGCGGAGCGCATGCATCTGGTCAAGGAGATACTCCTCGCTGCCCGAGCTGCCATTCTCAATGGCCATGATCATCATCGCTCACTCTCCTCCGCTGGTTGGAGGAGAAGTGCTACGATTGAAGACCCCGTTGCCAGGGTGAAAAATGTCCCCCAGATTTCGCCACATCGATTCTAGGGGTGATTGAAACCCAAGGCTCTGCGCAGAGGAGATCGTCCGCCGCGATGGCAGAGAGGCCGGCTCGTCATGGAAGGGCGACGGGTCGTGTCAGCTTGCCGCTGCTGATTCGGGTATCGGGAACGAAGGGACGAGACGATCGCGCTTGCAACGAGGGCGTTCAGCTGAACAAATGTGTGCGCAATTTCCTCTCCTGGTTTTGTTTTGTTTGGCAAAAAGCGACGCGATTCCAAGGACTAGTGCCGATTCAGGCGCGAAGGCCCTGCAAAGGGCGTTAAAGCTTTGTTAACCCTATAATTCTGGACGGTTCGGGAGAATCGTGTTCTATCTCTTGGCGGATAATGGCCGTCAAACCGGTCTTAGACCGCCAAGAGGGAAAAATGGCGATAGCTCAACGCGCAGAAAATGATGTTCAACTCAAGGAAGACGCCGCCGCAAAGATCTTGCGGCACGCCGGTCTTTTGTCGAACCAGCTGCAGCAGCTGCGGACGCGGATGTACCCGCCGAGATCAGAGAAGGCCCTGCGGTCGTTTCTCACGAACGAAGTCTCGAAGCTGACATCCATACCGGATTCGACCCTGAAGCTGATGTCATCGGAAGGGCGCGGGCCGACGCCGAGCCGCCTTGAGAACAACCATCGGGTCTACACGCTCGCGCAGATCAACGAACTTCGGGAGCTGTTTGCAAAGCAGAAGCCTGCAGAAGCACTCCGCTTTTTGCCTCGTCGCCGCCCTGGCGAGCACCTGCAGGTCCTTGCGATCGCGAACTTCAAGGGCGGTAGCGCAAAGACCACGACCTGTGTTCATCTTGCGCACTACCTCGCGCTCCAAGGCTATCGCGTTCTCGCACTCGATCTCGATCCCCAGGCATCGCTGTCTGCAATGTTCGGCGCGCAGCCTGAACTCGATGTCGGCGCCAACGAAACGATCTACGCAGCGCTTCGCTACGACGATGCCGAGCGGCGTCCGATCAGGGACATCATCCGCAAGACCTATTTCGATGGCGTCGATCTCGTTCCCGGCAACCTCGAAGTCATGGAATATGAGCACGAAACCCCTCGGGTCCTGGCGAACAAGTCGGGCTCCGGCGCGATCTTCTTCGAGCGCCTGAAGCTTGCATTGGCAGAGGTCGAACAGGACTACGACATCGTTATCCTGGACACCCCGCCCTCGCTTGGCTTCCTGACCTTGAGCGCGATCTATGCGGCGACAAGCATGGTCATCACGGTCCATCCCGCCATGCTGGATGTGGCCTCCATGAGCCAGTTCCTGCTGATGATGGGTGACCTGATCAGCGTCCTGAATGAGAGTGGCGCCCAGCTCGACCAGGATTTCATCCGTTATCTCGTGACGCGGCATGACCCGAACGATGCGCCGCAGTCGCAGGTCGTTGCAATGCTGCGACACATGTTTGGCACCGACGTTCTCTTGCCGACCGCCATCGAAAGTACCGCCGTGGAAGCGGCTGGCCTGGCAAAGCGTTCGATATACGAGCTCGAAATGGGCCAGATCGGTCGCGATACCCATAAGCGCGCCCGGGAAGCCGTCGACGCGGTCAATGAGGCGATTGTCCGCCTTGTCAATGATAGCTGGGGACGGACATGAGCAAGTCTTCTCGCAAGTCGATTGTCGCAAGCTTCGGTCTGCTGTCTCAAGAATTGGAGAACAAGCTCGCAGACGATCCGCAGCCCGCGCCCCCTGCCCCGTCGCCGCGTGTTGGCGCGGGCGTTGTCGGCGCAGCACATCGCGCTATCGATGATATCAGGGCCGAGCGCGACCGTTTGAAGGCGATCGTCGAGGCGGGCGGCGGATCAATCCTTGATCTCGACCCCGCGCTCGTCGAGCCCTCCCCCTACCCCGACCGGCTGTCAGATGATGACAGCAGCGATTTCGAGACGTTCAAGCGTTCGATCGAAGCCGAAGGGCAGAAGGTGCCGATCCAGGTCCGGCGCCACCCATCATCGGCAGGGCGCTATCAGATTGTCTACGGTCATCGTCGCTGGCGCGCTGCCAAAGAACTTAGACGCAACGTTCGCGCGCTCGAGGTCGATATCTCGGACCTCGATCTCGTCGTCGCGCAAGGCATCGAGAACGCGAGCCGGCAGGATCTGACCTGGATTGAGCGCACGTTGTTTGCATCGCGAATGGATGATGCCGGCATCAAGGCGCGCAACATCTATGCGGCGCTGTCGATCGCGGATGCAGAGCTCGCTCGCATGCGCGGCGTTTACCGGACGATCCCGGCCGATGTGATCGAAGCGATCGGACGAGCACCTAAAGTGGGTCGTCCGCGCTGGATAGAGTTTGCAAAAACGATCGCCAGCGATCCAGGTGCTCTTGCCGTGGTGCGTCAGGTCCTCTCGCAAGGAACGAACGGTGCCGCGGTGTCGGATCAGCGCTTCCAGCGGGCTTTTGAGGCGATCAAGCCATCGAACCCGCCGCGAGAAAACGGCAGTGATCTTTTGGACAGCACCGGAACGAAACTCGGCGCTTGGAAGATCTCGGCAAAGGAGCTTCGGATCGCGGCAGACGGCCCGCTCGGTCAGGATTTTGTGAAGTTCGTCGGCAAAGAATTGCCGGCCCTCATCGAACGTTTCTCTCGTGAGAACGAACGTTAGAAGTCGCTGACAAGCTGTCAGTTGATCTCATTCGACAAGGAATACGGAAAGGAATACCGCAAAAGAAAAAGGCCCCCTAAACGTTGCCGTCGTGGAAGCCTCTCTCATATCTGGACAATCTGAGAATCGCATTTCCACGAATCCCCGTCAAGAGTTTTTGGCACCGAATTGGGTGAGCGGACGTCTTTTGCCTTCTGAAAGGTGAAAGAAGATGCAGAGTGGAAGTGTGACGACGCCTTTTGGGCGGCGGCCGATGACGCTTGCGCTGATAAAACAGCAAGTGGCGTCCACAGAGATCAGGTCGAACAAATCAGTCGACAAGTGGAAAGTGTTCCGTGACGCCTGTGAAGCAAGGGTGCGTCTTGGGCTGCAGGATCGTGCGCTTGCCGTCCTTAGTGCGCTTTTGAGCTTCTATCCCGAGACCCATCTCCGGCAAGGAGATGCTCTCATCGTTTTTCCGTCGAATGCTCAACTGTCGATCCGCGCGCACGGTATTGCCGGCGCCACGTTGAGACGGCACTTGGCAGCGCTGGTTGATGCTGGTCTGATCATTCGCAAGGACAGCGCAAACGGGAAGCGCTACGTGCGCAAGGACAGGGCCGGCGCCATCGAGGATGCCTTCGGCTTCGACCTTTCTCCACTGCTTGTGCGCTCGGAAGAGCTTGCGCAAATGGCCCAGCAGTTGGCAGCCGACCACGCCTTGCTTCGCCGGACCAAGGAAACGCTGACGATCCGTAGGCGCGATGCGCGCAAGCTCATCTCTGCAGCAATTGAAGAGGGCGCAAGCGGCGACTGGGGCAAGGTCCAGGACATCTATCAGGCACTTGTCGCCCGCATCCCTCGCTCTCCAACGATCCACGACCTGGCGCCGATCCTCGAAGAGATGGACCTGCTGTGCTCGGAGATCGTCAATCAATTGGATCTTTTGGATAATTCCGAAAATGTGAGCAGCAATGATGTCCAATTTGAGCGCCACATACAGAATTCACATACCGAATCCTTAAATGAACTTGAACCTAGCTCTGGAAACGAGCTGGAAGCGAAAATCGAGCCGGAGAAACGGCCATCGGCGGAGCCGCCTAAGGCATTTCCGTTGAGCCTGGTGACGCGCGCCTGCCCCGAGATCGCCATGTACGCACCTGGTGGAGTGATCTCGAGCTGGCGTGATCTGATGGCCACCGCCGTCGTGGTGCGTTCGATGTTGGGCGTAAGCCCGAACGCCTATCAGGATGCTTGCGAAGTGATGGGTCCTGAAAATGCTGCAGTAGCGGTCGCCTGCATCCTGGAACGGGCAGGACATATCAATTCGGCTGGAGGTTACCTGCGCGACCTGACGTCGAAGGCGCGGCGCGGCGAATTTTCTCTTGGTCCAATGCTGATGGCCCTGTTGAGAGCGAATGGGAGCGCGGAACGACGCGTTGGGTGAGGTTTGTCGGCGAACTCGATCTCTCTCGTTGTACATCGAACTCGACCCGGCCAAGAGCAGCAGCAAGCCTGATCCGCGCTGAGGCCGAACGGACTTGGGGCAATGGATCGACCGGTTCATTGGTATCTGAACATGAATCCGGAAGGCTGGCACAGAAATTTTGATGCGATGCGTGTATGGTGCCGGATCATTCTTGTCGCCATCGGACGTTGTGCCCGTGCTCGTTTGACGAGCGGTCTGGTCTGTTTCTGCAATGGGGCGCGTGGGGTCCCCTGCCCACTCCGTAGAGGCTTGCCATTTCTCGACTGCATTCGGTGCACCCGGACTTACCATTAGGGAGCGCCAAGCAGGCATTCCGTCCGCCTTCCTTCTTCTTGGGGACAGGAGGCGGACGGGTAGCGAACTCAGCATGGCTCACGTCATGCGCAAAGCGCGAACTGGTCTCGCGCCGCCGGGTTGATCGATTTTCTGGGCGGATCTTCTCTACAGTGGGTCGTCTGCTTGGTCCTAAGAGAAGCGCTAACTGGCGGTGCCGCGTGATGATCAGCGTCGAGGACTGAGCAAGCTATGGTTGAGCGACAGGATGTGTGTTGCTCGCTCCGGAACCCTGACAGCTGTCAGGGTTTTTGATCCGGCTATGCCTGAAACGCGATGAAGGACTGCGCCTCATTTCGCATCGAGCAGGAGCCGCGCACGGAGGATCAGCCCCTCCCCCCGTTCGCCGGAGGACGCCTCCCAGAAACCCTGACAGCTGTCAGGGTTTTGGCTTATCCAATTCATCGATAACCGTGAACGTTCGAGTGTGCGGATGTTCCGCGCAAGAGGTCCGGCAAGTGGTGCCCTGTCGTGCGCAACGAGCTCACCCGTGCCACTCAAAGGCTTCCCCGTTATTCCCTGATTGCTGGCGAATGCTTGGTGCTCGAATGTTCGCCGGCTGACCAGGCCATTGCACTCGCTGAGTATACGTATCTCGTTCCAACTGATCATGGTAACGGCCCCGCAGCGAAGCGTGGGGACTCCATCACCGCGGCGGCATCCGCAGAACGCTATTTGACGTTTTCAACCCTCGCCGACGGGTGCCAGGCCACAACAGTCCATTGACCTCCTCCAGTTTCTCGTGTGGCACGACCCGACGCCCATGTCTTTCGACGTGGTTGCCGGCCATACCCTCACTCGCCTCCTTGGTGCTGCGACCGCGGACGGGTTTCTTGGTGGCTGTGCTGGCCCTTGCCTTCTTGGGCTGCATGTCCGCCCTTTCGCGGAGCGCTTCGATCTGACCAACGACGTTTCGCGCTTCGGCCCCTTGCGCGGCTCGGTCTGCTCGCCTTCGAACTTGGCCTTGACCCGTTGAGCCAAGGCAGCCTCATGGCGATCATCGAATTTGCTCGCAATCGAGCTTACGCATCTTGGTTTTGATGATGTGTTCGGAGTTCGAGGATTTCGCCGCCGATCTTAGCGCATTCTTTGCCGAGCGCATCTCGCGCCAATTTGAGTGTCGTTGCGACGAGACCGCCTTCGCAAGCGCGGATCAGCACCGTGCGAGCCCGCCCGGGACAAGGCAGTCCCGCGACCGCTGCCGCATGAATCCTGTAAGACCCGTCGCGACCAAGTGCATAGGCCGCGGCTGCAACTCTCGCGGCCGGTGCCCAAAAATCGGGTTTATCGAAGCAGAAAAGGGCGTGGTCGCCGCATTCGCCAAGGGTCTCCGCGGCGACCTCGAACGTGGCTATCTCGTCTCGACGACGCAGGGGTGATCGCACTTGGGGACTTTAACGAGGGTGGCTTCGACCGCAGAGGCGATCGCTGATGATCTGCCCGAAGGTTAGCGCGAGCGTTTCAGGACATCTGGCTTTTTGGCTGCGGATCCCATTCGGTAAGGAGATGGGCATCGACCTCGCAAATGACGCCTTGTGGATCATAAGAGATGTTGACCGTGCCGTTCAATTCGGCCGCCAACAGGCTCTCGATCAGCCGGGAGCCAAATCCTCTGCGGGTCGGTTGTTTCACCAGGGGGCCTCCGGTTTCCTCCCATCGCAGGATCAGTCTGGCAGGAGACCCGGCTTCAAGCGTCCAGGTGATTGAGACGCGGCCCTTATCGACCGAAAGGGCGCCATACTTGGCTGCATTCGTGGCAAGTTCATGAAGTGCCAGGCAGATCGAGACGACCGCCCTTGGAGGAACCTGGATCGATGGGCCGGAGACTTCGAAGCGGTCCGGTGAATAGGGTGAAATCGACTGTTCGACGATCGCCCGCAATTCGGCCTTCTCCCAGGTCCCGTGGATCAGAAGATCATGGGCGCGCGCCATCGAGGAGAGCCGCGCTTCAAACGAGCGCACGTCTGCGGCGTCCAGCTGGCCGTGGCCGAGCGTTTGTCGGGAGATGGCAAGCACGGTTGCAAATAGGTTCTTGACCCGATGGTTCAGTTCACCAACGAGAACGCTCTGGAGACGTTCTGCGTCTTTGCGCGCCGTGATGTCGTGTGCGAGCTTCGATGCCCCGACGATCGCGCCGTAGGCGTCATAGATGGGCGAGACGCTGAGGAGCACATCGACGTTTCTGCCGTCCTTGTGACGCCTCACCGTTTCATAGGGTTCGACCTTTAGGCCGGCGTTGACCTGGCGCAAGATGGCAGGCTCCTCGCCCTGGCGGTCCTCAGGAACCAGCGCCAGGACGGATCGGCCCACCATCTCGTCGGCCGTGTATCCGTAGAGCCGTTCGGCTCCGGCATTCCAACTCGTGATTTTCATGCCGAGGTCGATGCCAAGAATGGCATCGTTGGACGAAGCGATGATCGCAGCCAGTCGACGTTCGACGTCTTGTGCACGCTTGCGCTCGGTGATGTCGACAATGATCGCTGTGGCTTGCTGTTGACTGCCATGCTTGTCGCGAAGCGCCGAGACTGAGCTTGCTACCCAGACCAACGTGCCATCCTTTCGCATGAACCGGCTCTCCAACTCGAAACCCTGGCCGCTTTCAGCCAACATGTTGAACAGCCGGTCGCTCTCGGGGACGTCCCGGGGAAGGCAGATATCGCGCATTCGCATCGTCAGCAGCTCGCGCTCGCTATAGCCGACGATTTCGCAGAAGCGATCGTTGACGAGGAGAAAGCGGCCCGTCAGGTCCGTCTGGACGATCCCTGCAGCCGACTGCGAAAAAATCGCGCGCAGTCGCTCTTCGCTCGCCTGCAAGGCACCCTCGAATTTCACGCGGTCCGTCGTTTCACTGACGATGCAAAGCACCCCCCGAACGCGGCGCTCTTCGTCGCGCACGGGGGAATAGGAGATGTCGAAGTGGACCGTTTCCGGGTAGCCGTGGCGTTCGATATAGAAGGGACGGTCCTTCGCAAACACCGTCTCTCCGTGGTCCAGAACGCTTCGAAGCAGGGGTTCCAGATCACTCCACAGTTCACCCCAGTTCTCTCTGGCGGGACGTCCCAATGCGCGCGGGTGCTTGTCCCCGATCGTGGGTGCGTAGGCTTCGTTGTAGAGGGCGACGAATTCCTCGCCCCAGAACATCACGATCTGGGCGCGCGCAGGCAGCAGAATGTCCAATGCGGCGTTAAGACAGTGTGGCCAATTCTCTCTGGGGCCAAGGGGGCTGTCTTCCCAGTTGTAGGCTTCGATCAGGCGCTCGATAGCCCCAGCTGCTATGAAATCGTTGCTGCTTTTCAGGGCCAGACTCCTCACCGACGTGCCTGAGCACTTCAGCCTTTTCAGACGGATGGGTCAACACGCAAAGTGAGAGAGGACCTCGGCATTCCGCTTGAGCCGCTTGGGGAGATTTGCACGCGCAACGGGGCGGTCAATACCCCGTGCTTCGGGGAGGGAGATCGGGTTCGTCCCATAGCCGGGTTGAAGCGATGGAGCGACGCCAGATGATCAACCCCGCTGCGCTGTTTGCTTGCGTTCCGAGACGCTTGTCGTCGCCGCACCGTCTGTGTGACGAACGCGGACGGTGCGGCTGCATGGCCTCGTCGCTCGCCCGTTGTCTTGCTACGGCCAACGCACATTGACGGGCGGGGGAGGGGAGGGCAGTGGCCGTAGGTCGCTGTCGGTATGAGCGCGCTGCTCATCCATAAGATCGGGGTCGCGCAAGCCTCCCACTTCCGATCGACCCAGCATCGGATGCAATGCGGATAAGGAGCAATGCCCGATCGCGCAGGTCGATGGCGCTCGCTGGCGCAGCCCGCAGTCGGGAGAATGGCGCCATGGCGCCCGGATAAAATCCGGCTCAGCGGCGGATGAGGCCAAACCGGTGGGCTTCATCCAGCAGGTCTCGAACGGAGGAGGGCTGCCATTTTCTGCCGCCGCCTTTCGGCGGTTCTCCCATCAGGTCCAGTTCAGCGGCGATGCCGCGGAGCGACAGATCGGGATCGGCAATGGCGATCGCCGCCACCAGCTGCATCAGATGGTCCTCGGGGGCGCGTCGCGGGGACCGGGCCAGGAGATCTTTCTCCGCGCGCTTTTCGCGGACCAGGCGATGAACCGCGCGACGAAGGCGCTCGACCGTCCAGTCCTGGCCGCGGCGATTGAGGACGCGCACGACATTCTCCCAGCTGTGCTTGGGCCGGAGTTGCCGCACCATGGGCAGCCAGGTCTGCGACGAGGAGAGAAGCTGATCGAGATAGAGTTTTTCGCGCGCCTTCGAAACCGCCGCAATCGCCTCCGGCCGTCGTTCCCTCAGGCCCGGGTTGCCAGGAAGCTTGCCGCGCGCCTTCGCTTCTCTGATGCCGGCCTTGGTGCGCTCGGCGAGCAGCGAACGCTCAAGCTGGGCGACCGCGCTCAGGACCTCAAGCGAAAACATGCCCTGCGGCGTCGAGGTGTCGATCGGATCGTGGATCGACCGGAAATGGACACCGCGCTTTTCGAGATCCTGGATCACCTGCAGCAAATGGCTTACGGATCTCGCCAGCCGATCGAGGCGGACGACGACGAGGACGTCTCCCGCTGTGAGCTCGCTCAGCAATTTGTTCAGCACCGGGCGCGCGTGCGATGGCCCCGAACCGTGCTCCTGATGGATGCGGTCGCAGCCGGCCCCCCGCAGCTCGTCGAGCTGGGTATCGTGGGCGTGATCATCGGTCGACACGCGCGCATAGCCAACCAGCCTTTGCTTAGGTTGGTCGTTAACTGGTTGTTGCTTCGCCATCGCGCTTTTGGACCACCCGCTTGGATATGATTTGCAAAGATTAAAAAATGCGCGAGAAATAGATATGTTGCAAGCGTGTTTTATGACGTAAACAGAAGCCCGTCAGGAGCAAAACGGAATCTCGGGCGACCAACTGACCATATGCGGTGAAGAAATCGCTCCAGCGGGCTTCCCTGGGCAAAATTGTGCGACACGAGGGGCAGCAAACGACCGCCGTTTCATGGAAGCCGGAGATTGGAGAAACCAGCCGGGGAAAGGACGCTCGGGGTGGACCCAAGGATCGGGTCAGGCCATTCTATGTAGTAGGTGATTCTCCCGTGTCGATCCGTGGGATCGAAGCTTTATCCGCCCGGGCCTGATGACCACCGATACCTGATACCTATCGATAGCGATGAGGCGCAAAAATTGGTGTCCGGATGACGGAAGTATCAAGCTAAATGACTTCCGATTGAGAAATTTATGATGTTAATCCACATGGTTAATGATCCGCTAAGGCGGTCAAGTGCGATTCAATGGCGGGTAACAGGGGTACACTTGTGGCTTTTGCTTTCCGACTTCAATCGAAGAGGTAAGATGAGAAAATGACGATCGATTTTGACCGAACGACTTCACGCCGAAGAGGGAGCGCGGTTCAAAGCGCGAGTGCATAGGGGAAATTGCGCGGGAAGCGGCAGCCGACGTAGCGGTTTGTGTCGCGCTGTCACGCCCGATCTTCAGAATTTAGGCTCATCGATTATCGATGCTCGTAAAGTGCCTGAGTTGCGATTGATGTCCGATATTGCAATGGCCTGGCAAAAGTGGCTCGCTGAAATCGTCAACGGAAAAATGTACGCCGTTTAGCGTCTAAACCCAACGGACATATGACAATTTTCGGTTTGAAACGGTATAGCAACTCCGAAATTGAACGATGTCGGCGGCGGTGCCTCCTTTTCGAGGACTTCGGTTTTGATGGGACCCGAGGAGCCCGACGTGCCTATTTCTGCGCCGACAGTGCAGGCAGCGATCCGGCCGTGTAAGCGAGGTCAGGCGGAAGCCAACGCATTGACTATAGCGATCGCCATGCGGAACGTTGCTGTTTAGCTCGTTGACGTTGCAATGACCGACGTTGTTGGCGGGTCATGCCTTCGAACGCAGGATCTGGGGGAAAGCTGCTCGCTCGTATAGCCGTCGCGTTCAACTCAAGGGGCGTTTGGATGACCTCGAAATTCTCGCGACCCAGGCGCAAGTCTTCGATCAATTCCGATGTCCACTCCTGCTGTGGATAGGCAACGAGATCCTCGGATTCGCCCTTATCGGAGATCGCCATGACCGCGATTCCGACGCAGAGTTTCAGGTCGCGATCGTCGTGCAATACAGCGAGGCAATATGTCTGCAGCATAGTTGCCCTGACGCGGCGATAATCCTCCTGGGCCATCGCGTCAGTGGCGGCGAGAACAAGAAAAACATAGGCAACCTTCTCGCCCGTCGCCCGATCCCGTGTAACGGCAATCCGGGCGATCCGAGCCAATTTCTGCGAATCGAGCGCCTCCCGCGCGCCGATGAGCGCCTCAGCAAGCACGCGGCGCTGTACACGGTCCTCTCTCGCCATGATGCGCAGCGCACGTTCGGCGAGTTCAACGGTGGGATCAGTGTCCAGTATGCGGAATTGGGTGTCGTTCAGGACCCCGTGGGTGAAAAGACCTATCAGCCGGTCCCACTCATACGAAACACGGTTCGCAGCCCATCGCCGCTGATATTCGGGGGAGCGGATGAGGTAGGCATACTCCCCCTGCACGAATGCTATTGCCGTGTCAGAATCCGCGTTGGCACCCTTCACATCCGAGACCGCAGGGAACCGATGTTCCCCATTCGGCTCCATCATCAACAGATAGTTGGCGACTAGCTCCGCTTCACTCGGCGAAAACAACAACCTTCCCGAGCGAATGAGGTTGGCCCGCGCGTTTAGGTATTTCGTAAAGTCAGTGATAGTATCGAATTCTGACATGACGATATCAAGCGTTGCCATGTTGAAGACATGAACGAACGGGCCATCAGGATCGACGTCGCCGATACAGAACGGCCGATGATGTGGCAAGCCGAAGTCGACATGATCCTTCCCGCGCAGGTGCGGCATGATCATGAATGTGCCGTCCGGGTCATTGAAGTAGGCAGAGGCAGCTACCTCCGCGCCGCTCGCGACGCAGATTCCGTGGACACGCCTTCGTCCGATCGGAGGCAATTCGAGGGGGATCGGTTGCTGGCATTTGCCGTCCGCAAAGATTGCATGAGGATTTGATTTTAACCAAAGGTCAGCTTTGCGGATCTGATCGGCTGATTTTTCAATCGCGCGATTGTACCAACGCTTCCATGCGAGTTCGAAGGGGTCATCCGGCCACGTGTTGTGCTTGTCGCTGAACATAAGCACATCGTCACCGCAGACAATCAGAAGGTCACACAACTCCTTGCCCGGCTTCTTAAATACGTTGGGCCAGGACCAAAGATCCAGAAACGTATCATCGGCCAGTTTAGCTAGATGTTGTTCGGTGGGCGTGAGGCCTGTGGCTTTTTTGATCGGCGGAATGGGAAGTCACCCGAGAAATAAGCAGCGGAACCCGTATAAGATGAAGCACGTATTGCATACACGTTAGTGTTTAATCGATATGTTCCATCTTGAAAAGGAGGAAGGCTCCCGGGGAGAACGTTGCGATGTATGACCATTCTTTCCGAGCGCAAAGATGGCAGCTTACGTGCATCGGGTGCTGCCGCGATCGAAAGGGCGATTGCCGGGCAGGGCGCGGTGCGTGAAAACGACCCGCTGATCTTGGTGCGGCGGATTGTCGGCGAACTTGGCCGGCGTGAGATGACGAGGAGGGGGCGGTTTCGCGCGTGGGGTTCCTATGAGAAAGGAAGGAGCTCCTGACATCTATTCTCAATGGGCACCCCGAATCAAACGGATCTTAACGGATTTCGTGCGATCTCCGTTCGGTGACGCTGACGGTGTTTCGAAGCCGAGCCCAATGAGTGGCACAAGTGGAAATGACGTTGACGAGAAGATCCGCAGCGTGAGCACAAAGGGTTGAAGGAGGACTGAGGGCGCGTGAGTAACGATCCGATCGAGATTGCGAAGGAGTTCTTCGAGTCGGTGCGGCGTGTCCACGCCCTCGGCGCCGGCACGCCCGAGACTTCGTATTATCCTGCGCTTCACACGTTATTCGAACGCGTGGGGAACGGCCTCTCCCCCAAGGTGCTGGCGGTATCGCAGCTCGCCGACATAGGCGCGGATAGTCCTGATTACGGGCTCTTCGCCGTCAGCCAACTGCAAAAGGGCGAGCCACGCAAGGGTCAGTTTCCGGAGCGCGGCGTCGTCGAGTTGAAGCCAGTCGCCGACGATTCTCTCTTCAAATCCACGCCGGCTCAGGTCAGCAAGTATTTCGGCGTCTATCGCCTCGTATTGGTCAGTAATCTGCGCGCATTCCAGCTCATCGGCGAAGGGCCTGGGGGCGATGCCCTACGCCTTGAAGGCTTTCGCCTCGCCGACAGCGCAGCAGAGTTCTGGAACATGGTCCAGACTCCTTCCGAGACGGCGCAGGCGGTTGGGCGCGCGCTTGTGGAATATCTGCGTCGGGCGCTAACGCAGAACGTAGCCCTCGTCCGACCGAAGGATGTCGCTTGGTTTCTGGCGTCCTATGCGCGGGATGCCTTGTCACGCGTCGAGGCGGCTGGCGATCTTCCCGCGCTTAAGACCGTTCGATCGGCCCTCGAGGATGCGCTCGGCATCACCTTCGACGAGGAGAAGGGTGACCATTTCTTTCGATCCACCCTCGTCCAGACCTTGTTCTACGGCCTCTTCTCGTCATGGGTGATCTGGGCGCGTTCAACGCCGCGGGTTCCAGCCAGATTCGACTGGCATTCGGCGGCGTGGAACCTTCACATACCCTTCGTCGGAGCGTTGTTTCAGCAGCTGACTTCTCCCAAGAGCATCAAGCAACTTGATCTTGTCGAGGTTCTCGACTGGACCGGCAACACCCTTAACCGTGTCAACGCCGCTGAATTCCTCAAGCGCTTCGAGGAAGGCCAAGCCGTTCAGTATTTCTACGAGCCGTTCCTCGAAGCGTTCGATCCCCAACTCCGCAAGCAATTCGGCGTTTGGTATACGCCGGCCGAGATCGTCGACTATATGGTTGCGCGGGTCGATCGAACACTGAAGGACGAACTCGGGATCGCCGACGGTCTGGCGGACGAGCGCGTTTACGTGCTCGATCCGTGCTGCGGAACGGGAGGCTACATCAATGCTGTCCTGCGCCGCATCGAGTACAACCTTCAGCTCCACGGCCTCGGAAGCACCCTAGCGGATAAGCTACGCACTGCGGCAATGGATCGGGTCTTCGGCTTCGAGATCATGCCCGCGCCGTTCGTCGTGGCGCATATGCAGGCCGGAATGACGTTGGCCCACATGAATGCGCCGCTGGCGGACGACCAGCGTCCTGCCATCTATCTGACAAATGCGCTGACCGGCTGGGAGCCCCATACCAACAAGCCGCTGCCTTTCCCGGAGCTCGAAGCTGAGCGTGCTTCGGCCGATGCCGTGAAGCAGTCGCGGCCGATCTTGGTGGTGCTCGGCAACCCGCCTTACGACGGCTTCGCCGGTATCTCCGACAATGCCGAGGAGCGCGCGCTGTCGGACGAATACCGTAAGGTCAAGAAGGTCGCCGCGCCCCAAGGCCAAGGCCTAAATGAACTTTATGTGCGCTTCTTCCGAATGGCCGAGCGCCGCATCGCCGAGAAGACCGGCGCGGGCGTGATCTCGTTCATCTCCAACTACGGGTGGCTCGACAGCTTGAGCTGTACGGGCATGCGCGAGCGGTATCTAGACGTGTTTGACAGCATCACGATCGATTGCTTGAACGGGGACAAGTACAAGACTGGCAAAAAGACGCCGGAGGGCCTGCCTGATCCCTCGGCCTTCTCAACGCCGGCAAACCCGACCGGCATACAGGTCGGCACGGCGATCGCGACCATGGTCCGCAAGCTGGATCACCAGCCGACGAGTTCGGTCGAGTTCCGGAATCTCTGGGGTGTTGCTAAACGAGCGACGCTGGCCGCGACCGCTGAAGCCGATCCGCATCAGCTCTACGAGGCGGTTCAGCCCTCGCTCTCGATGCGCCTGCAGTTCATGCCATCCTCAGTCGGCGCAGGTTACTTTGACTGGCCCACGCTGCCCCAGCTCCTTCCGGTCAGCTTCCCCGGGGTGAAGACAAGCCGGGACGAGTTTTTGGTCGACATCGACAGCGACGTACTGGAAAAGCGGATCGGACGGTATCTCGACCCGAAGGTCAGCAACGCGGAGCTGGCGAAATCCTTCCCGGCGCTGATGAACGCTTCCGGCAAATATAAGCCCACGAACACCCGCGCCATGCTAGTTGCAGCGGAGCATGATGACGGACAGATCATACGTTACGCCTATCGTCCTTTCGACGTGCGCTGGGCGTATTGGCGGCCCGACACAGATCTCATCGACCGAGAGCGGCCCGAGTTCGCCGCGAATGTGAGTGCTGGAAACCGCTTCCTCACGGCGGGCGAGCGCAATCGGATGGGAGTGTTCTATCGCCCGCAGATGATCAGCGTTCTCGGCGATCACCACTTGGTGGAGAGTAATGTCTCTATCTTCCCGGCCCTGGTCCGACAGGACAGTCAGAACATCGGGCCGAACGTTTCACGATCGATCAAGGAGGCCCTCGAGAAGCGTGGCCTTACCGCCCAACAGCTATTCGACCACATCATTGCGACCCTGAATGCTCCGAGCTACGAAGCCGGAAACATGGATGCGCTCCGCATTGACTGGCCTCGCATTCCGTTCCCGGGTGACGATGAGGTGTTCAAGTCGTCTGCAGATCTTGGTGTCGTCCTCAGTGCGCTGCTGGATGCCGAAGTAGAAGTCGATGGCGTTACACGAGGCTCGCTGCGCCCGGGGCTTGCAACGTTGGGACTGCCACATGGATCGACCCACGAGGTCACCGTCGGCTGGGGATCGGTGCAGCGCAAGCCGAACGGCACGCGTCTCGTTATGCCAGGTGCTGGGGCTGTGACGGAGCGCGCGTGGTCTGATAAAGAGCTAGAGGCTCTTGAACTGCTCGGGAGTAGACACAACCTCGATCTCGACACCGTGCTGACCCTGCTCGGCGGCCGTGCCGTCGATGTTCATATAAACGGCATGGCCGGCTGGTTAGCTATTCCTGCGAAGGTTTGGACCTACACCCTGGGTGGTTACCCGGTGCTGAAGAAGTGGCTCTCCTACCGAGAAACCGACGTGATGGGACGACCGCTTCGCGGGGACGAGATGTTGCACTTCGCCAAAACGGTCCGCCGGATCACCGAGATCCTGTGCATGGGACCGGCGCTTGACGCCGTTCACGCCCTCGCTCGGGAAAGCGCGGTCGGGCTGTGACGTGCACCGAGAGGCGCGATGGCCGTGGGCCGCGCGTCAATCGGAGCGAGCTGCGTTCACGCCGGAACACAGCCATGGGGCCAGGATCGCTTTAGGTTCTTCACAGAGCCTAATCGCTGCTGCCAGCGCGGGTTGCGCATCCACTGATTGGCGTCTCCCTTAGATCCGGGCGACGACTGACTGTCGACGAAACATTCCTCGCCGTGAAAGATTCGACCGCGGCACTCATGATCTCGAACTCAGTCTGATGTAGTTGTAGCATTGCAATTAAAGGTGATGACGCGGCTGTTTTGGCTAGGCCCGGTGCAACCTTAATGATCGGGACTATCGGTTAAAGAGGTCCAGCGTGAGGTCGTCGCGGCCTCGGCCGAGACTTTCACCAAGGTGAAGGCACCAGTGTTTCGTACTCGTTAAACCGTCTCCGCTTTCGAAGTGGACCCAACCACCCCTTCTCATATGAACGCTGACGATGGGTGTACCGCAGCGTGGGCAAGGATGACGGTAGCGACTGTTCTTCTTTTCTCCACCGGTGGTGCGACAGACGATCGTGCCGCAGACCGATGTAATCTTGCCGGACGCTAGCCGGCGTGGATGTGATTTGCGGGAAAACCATCGATTGCCCATTCAGAACACTCCTCTGTGTTCGACGCGGCTGCCCGAAAGATCCTTGCGAACATAGAAGCCGTTGGGAATGGCTTCTTGGACCAAGGGAACGTGCGAGATCAAGCCGACCGATCGGTTTTGACTGACGAGCGAACTTAGCGCTTGAAGCACCTGATCGAGAGTTCCGGCGCCGTTCTCCGTGTCGAGGCTTCCAAACCCCTCATCAATGAAGATGGTGTCCAACCGCACCTTACCGTTTAAACTCTCTACCACGTCGGAAAGGCCGAGCGCGAGCGCAAGCGCGGCAATAAAGCTTTCGCCGCCTGAAAGGGTGGTGGTCGATCGGGGCTTGCCGGTGTGGATATCATGAACCTGGATGCCAAGACCACGTCGGCCGCGCCCGGTTCCCTCGGTGGCGCGTTCGAGACTGTACCGTCCATTGGACATGGGGCCAAAGCGCTGGTTTGCGGCGATCAGGACCTTGTCGAACATGGCCCCGATCGCGAAAGTCTCGAGGTCCAGATTGAAGGCATTCTTCGCGTCCATAAGCGCCGCTAGTTCTCGCAGTGGGCCACTTTCGGCCTCGGCTCGATCGAGACGATCAATTGTTTCAGCAAGTTCGTCGAGCAGTTTGTTCAATTGGCCAAAGCGTGCAGCAGCATCGGCACGAAAGTCCTGTGCCATTAGCAGTGCCCGTTCGGCGTCACTAACGTCGCGTTCCAGTGGGGCCAGATCGGGGCGCTCGCGACCGGCAAGCGCGTCCTCGGCTTTGCGAGACGCATCGTTTGCGGCGTGCATTTGGCGCCGAAAGAGCTCGACGGCCGCACGGTCCTGTTCAATGCTCGCGACAGCACTCTTCAGCTCTTGAAAGGCATCTTCCGTGAGGCTCGCCTGTGACAGACGTGCAGAAAAATCTTCGTGGGCCTTCGTCAGCCGCTGCTGGCGGTCCTTTAGAAGAGCTTCGGCGGCCTCAAGATCCTTTCGTGCACCGAGCGCGCGTTCGCTGGCCTTGACGACATTCTCACCGATCGCCCGACGCGCATTCTCACGCTCCTGTAGGGCTTGCTGCTTTGCCCTAAGTTTGTCGTCGAGCATCTTGGGATCGCGTAGGTCCGCCGGGATTTCTGAAAGCATCGCACTAAGCGCGGCGGCAGCGCCCGCAACCTCCTTTTCTGCTTGCTGGACTTCTATCCGATGCTTCTCACGCGTGGCCTCTTCAGCGAGTAGTTCCTGGCTTAGCTTTTCCAGAGTCGCTTCTGCCAATCGGATGTCGACCGTTGGGCCGAGCGCTTCCAAGGCTGCTTTCGTCGTGGCGACTTCGCCGCGCAGTTGCGTCAATGGCATATGGGGCCGTTCGAGACTTTCGAGCCGTTCTTCTCGCTCCGCAAGTATACCTCGAGCGGAGGCGAGTTCTGTATGAGCCTCGTGCTCGGCGATCTGCCGCTTTTGCAGCTCCGTTTTCGCGTCCCGAAAGGCGATGTCGAGACCTACGTGTTCGACGCCGCCCGTTGCCGGAGCCGGATGATGCGTTGCGCCACAGACCGAGCACGGCTGCCCCGGCTGCAGCTTTTGTGCTAAATAAAGTGCTTGCACGTCCGAAAGCCGGCGTTCGGCATGTTCGAACCCGAGTCGCGCCTGGGTGGAAGCGTCAAGCGCTTCCTGGTGCCCAGCTACCAGGCCATCGATGCGAAGTCGGGAAGAAGCTACGTCCCGTTCGGCTCTGTCGACATGCTCAGCAAGCTTCAAATTGAGGTCGAGCGTAGCGAGCTGGCGATCAAGGTCGAACCGCTGTGCCTCTAACCGTTGAGCGACCTTCAACGACTGGGTTTCGGTCTGGTGTTTTCGCAACAATGCGGCAAGCCGATCGCTGGTTGTCCGAAGCGTTTCGCTTGCGAGAGTAAGCTTACTCGCTGACGACTGCGCTGCTACCGCCGCTTCGCTCGACTTTTCGAGACTGGTCCGATAGTGCTCAAGCGTGTCCACCTCGCGCGCCATCGCGACAACTTCATTGGCGCGGGCCTCCTCGTTTTGACGAGCAACGGAAGCGGCTTCGGCCTCTTTGGCAGCACTTAGGGCCTGTTCTTGTGCTTTGACATGGGCAGCATCAGCTTTCGCGAAATCCTGTTCCGCCTCGGTTACGAGGTCTTTGAAACCGAGCAACGATGCGGCCTTTTCGGCTGAGCGAAACCGAAAGTCCAAGTCATCGATTTCCTTGCTTCGATCGCTTAACGTTTCGAGTTCCGTCGCTGCGCGCTCTGCTGCTTTGAACAGGCCTTCGACGTGCCGAGCGCCCTCAAGCAAAGTCTGGTTCTGTTTTAGACGGACACGCTGTTCTTCTTCCTTTGTCTGGAGTGCCAGAAGCTCGCCATCGACTTTCGCGATGCCGCCCTTTAACGCCTCAAGGCTTTCGAAGCCCTCCAACGACAACCGTCGGGCGAAGATTGCTCGTTCCTCTCGAAACTGTCTCTCTGAAATTTCGGCGTCATTTTTTAGCGTGGCCGCTAGATCTCGATAAAGAGAGACGTCGAAGAGGTCGCGCAGAATGCTAAGCCGTGTTCTCGTGTCCGCGGCAAGGAAGGCTTCGAACCGGCCTTGTGGTAAGAGTACGATCTGGCGGAACTGTTGTGAGCCGTAGCCGAGGAGTTCCTCAATCGCCTTTCCGACCGATGCGACCTTCTTTTCTTCAATTATCTTTCCCGGGTGATCGGGGGTGATCGCATCCAGCGCGAGACCGGTGGCATCGAACAACCATGCCTCATGCGCATCACGCGTCTCACCCGTGCCCCGCTGCTTCGGACGGCGTTGTTCTGGCCGGCGGCGAACCACGTAGCGTTTGTCGGCGAGGTCGAACACCAACTCGACTTCAGTGGGGAGATCTCCGTCAGCGCTGTCGCATCGTAGGGTCGGCGCATCTTGCTCTACCTTCGCCGCCTGGCCGAAGAGAGCGAAGGTCATAGCGCTGAAGATCGTCGACTTTCCGGATCCGGTCTGGCCATAGATACCGAACAATCCAGCATCAACTGCACTGCGAAAATCGACGACTTCGCGCCCTGCATAGGGGCCGAATGCCTGCATGGTCAGCCGTACCGGTTTCATGCTGCCTGCTCCTCCGAACTGATCTCATAAAGGGCACTCGCGACGATCGTTCGCTCCACCTCTGTTATCGGTGTCGTGCGCACTTGCTCGACGAATTCGCCGATAAGGGACAGCGGCTCGATAGCGCTTGCTGGTGACGTAGGGAGGTGCACTCCGATCGGGGAACGTTCATCCCGCTGGTAGGTCATCTGGCAAGCATGGGGGAAGACGGTTCTAAGCCGTTTCATCGCCTCGATTACGGGCGTTTCGTCAGTCAGCACGATCTTGATGAGATCCGTCGATCTCTCCGCGGCCATTAGTTCAGAGTGTGGTCCTGTGAGAATTCGAACCTTCCTCGTCGGGCGGAAAGCGATTTGTTCGACGGCAACATTGCCCGCGCCATCCAGTTCGACGAGACACATCGATTTGTCGTGATCGGCTTCGTCGAAGCCGAACGCCAGTGGAGAACCTGGATAACGGATGTGCTGCGCGCCGACGGTTTGCGGCCGGTGAATGTGCCCGAGCGCGACATAGCAAGCGCCTTCGAAAAGCTCGGCAGAAACAGTCTCGATGCCGCCAACTCTTGCAAGCGGGCGCTCCGATTCACTGACGCAAGATCCGGTAACAAAGGCATGGGCTACTACCACCCAGCGTGTGCCGACTGGCACGTGCTGGCGGGCCGCCACGATCTGCGCATTCAGCACATCCGCCGGTGAGGCGAGCGACTCGTCGCCGAAACATTCGCGGGCCGCGTATTCGTACGAGAACGGGAGGCCCGAAAAGGCGACTGGACCGTGGGCGTCGTAAAGGACGAAGGGATGTTCATTGACTGAGATCGCGCCGCGAATCATGGCCCGGTTCCTATCGGGCATTGTCGACATCGCTTCTATCCGATCTGCGGAATCATGATTGCCGGAAATGATGACGACCGCCGCCTCCGTTTCCTTGGCAACCCGCGAAAGGAAAGCGTTGAACTGGCGCACCGCTGAAGCAGGCGGGGCCGCGCGGTCAAAGACGTCGCCTGCGATCACAAGGACGTCGGGGCGATGATGGTGAATGGCTTCAACAATCTGGTTCAGGACTGCCGCATGATCGTCGTCCAAAGAAAGCCCGTTAAACTGTCGTCCCAGGTGCAGGTCGGCGGTGTGCAGGATCTTCATCTTAAAATCCATATAATTTTTATACGTATAATTTTTATATGGACGTTTAATTCGCGTCAAGATAGATTTTGAGTATGACCCTCGACGACCTCAATGACGCGCAAAGACAGCGCATAGTTTTCCTTGATCGCTGCCTCGTTTGGCGAGGTAGCGCTAAGAGGCGCGATCTTATGGAGCGCTTCGACATCTCAAGTGCCCAAGCTGCTCTCGATTTCCGAGCTTATCTGCAAATTGCTTCGATACCCCCAGAGTACGACGCGGTTCGCAAGGCCTACATTGTCGCTGATGGGCATCGCGCCCTTGTCCCCCCTGATTTGACGTCAGATTTTGAAGCGCTCGCGAATCTGAGCGAGGGGCGATCGTCTGCGATCGTTCCTCCGCCCAAGCGGTGGGCCGAGCCATCAATCATTGTCCGGCTTCACGAGGCAATGAAATCTGCCAAGGCGATCAACGTTTCCTACACGTCGATGACAACGGGTGCTGACGAAAGCCAATGGCTCGCACCGGTTCGGTTCACTTTGGATGGCGAAAACGTCCATCTTCGTGCGTACAGCTTTAAGCACCAATCTTATCGCGACTATTTGCCTGTTCGCATCGACGAAGGAAGCTCGTTTGAAACGCGTGAAGTTGTAGATCTGCTTCCGGAGGATGAGGATTGGAATACGCGTGCTGTCATCTGGCTTCGGCCGAAAGCTGGTCTTTCAATCGAACAGGCCGTGGTCGTTCGGAAAGAATACGGTTTCACGGAAGAGACATTGAAAGTCACCACCCGCAAAGCGTTGGAGTTTTACCTACTTCGACGTTGGCGTATCGGCGAAGCGAATTCGCGATTGGAAGTTCAAAAAACCGATTACGAAATATGGTCAGACGGCAAGCACGCAGAGAGAGACGGGTAGGGGCGCTGGCGGCTCGCTGCCCCAATGATTTATCGATGGTAGGAGATGGGTATGTCGAGCGAGACGCAGATCCATGTTTTCGAGAACGAGGCCCGTTGTAGCTATCGTGGGGAGACCTATCGCGTACGCGATAACGGTGCGGTGTTCCGAACCGCGTTAGAGGGAAAACGGCGCCGGCCACTCGATGAGATCTGGACGTTTGGTGTGCAAAGCGCAAGCGATGCCTACATGGCAATCTCGGCTCATAAAGTTCACCGGATTGTCGCAACGGCTTTTCACGGCGAGCAACCGAGTAAAGGTCATGTTGTCGATCACGTCGATACAAACCGCTGCAACAACCGTCCCGAGAATTTGCGCTGGGTTACGAGACTTGAAAACATCCTCCTCAATCCGATCACAGCGAAGCGCGTGGAGTTGCTTTACGGTAGCATCGAGGAGTTTCTTGCTGATCCGGCTAATCCGAAGAACGGCAAACTCGCGCAGGATTGGGAATGGATGCGAACGGTCTCATTGACGGAGGCAGAGTATAGCCGCAAGCGCCTGCTCGCTTGGGCGCAATCTGACCGCCCCGCAGGCAAAGGCACTCTCGGTGAATGGATCTTCGGTAGGTCGGCAGCCCCCATAGAAGCGCCATTACCGGAATTCGTTCTGTCGAAAACTCCGGGTGCTGTTCAGCGCAAGTGGAGAGTCCCAGCCGAGTTTCCGTTATGCCCCGAAACAACCGATGGGACGCCGTTGGCTACCTACTACGAGCGCTTGCAGCAGGGTACGATCGTTGCCATTTCGCCTTATGGCGTCACCAAGGTTGGCAAAGCCGCTACGTCCTCGGACGGCGAACGCCTTCTCATTCTTGGAGAACACGGCCCTGATGCGATCAAACCTTGGTCACTTACGCAGGTGACGTTTGAGGACGGCAGGTTTGTGCATGAAAGCCAAGGCACCTTTTTCACTGGCGAGGGCGCCGAGAAACATTTCGTGCTGGCGCAAGGCCTACCCTGGGAGGAGGGTGATACGTTTGATGACTTCACCTGAGCCCAACTGAAAAGTGTCGACGGTTCGATTCCGCTCAAGGCGTAAGATCGGAGACATCCGGACAGAGCGGCATGTTGCCGGCTTCCAGTCTTCTCAGGCGGATGGTGCCAGTTGGGGCCGTCCACATACGGCTGCTTCTCGCGCCCTTATTGTACACAGGCCTTCAGGCGGGTTGTTTTATCCGCCGCCATTTGCACCGTAATGGCTGGCCGAGTGCCGCCCACCGAACAAATCGTGCCGGCTCAGAACGATATGGTGTGAATTGAGTAAGATTCAATTTGTCGTTTAAACTGTGGAGGTGCCATAGTCGTTGCTTGGGGGAACTATGCCAAGCGAGATCGTACACAATCCTGACCAATACATGACCGCGCTCCGTGCGATTATAGCCGGAGGCCGAAAGAGGATCGGACTGCTTTTGGGCGCCGGCGCTTCGGCAGGAATGAAGAAAACAGATGGGACCTACCCTCTGATACCGGCGGTCGCCGGTTTGACCAAACTTGTCCTCGATGAACTCGAGATAGAATATGGGAAGCAGATCGCCGAGCTTAAGAAGGAGCTCGCGCCCAAGGACGACATCGAGACGCTCCTGTCCAGGATTCGGTCGCTCGCGAAGGTGATAGGGCCGGCCAAGATCCATGACTTGGACGGACCAGGATATGCGCAGTTTGGCGAGCGCGTGTGCGAGGAGATCGGGAAGGTCGTTACAGTCACCTTGCCCGAGAGCAACTCGGCCTACAGCGACATCGTGACCTGGATCACAGGTGCCGGTCGTGATCATCCTATCGAGATCTTCACGACGAACTACGATCTGCTGCTCGAGGAAGCGCTCGAGCGCGTGCGCGCGCCGTACTTCGACGGCTTCACGGGTGGTCGTGAGCCTTTCTTCGACCCGGTCACGGTCTCCAACAACGACCTACCTGCAAGATGGACGCGTCTCTGGAAGTTGCACGGGTCGCTAGGGTGGTGCTCTAACGGCAAGGAAGAGGTGATCCGCTCCGGAAAGGACAACGCCCGGCATCTCGTCTTCCCCGAGCACCTCAAGTACGAGCAGACCCAAAAGGCACCTTACGCAGCGCTTCTTGACAGGCTGCGCGCCTTCCTCGCGACGCCGGACACTCTGCTGATTTCGATCGGGTTCTCGTTCGCTGACGCTCATATCTCAGCACGAATCGATGAGGGACTCGCGTCGAACCCATCCGCGAGCGTGTTCGCGTTCCAGTTCCAGAAACTCGCCAACGAGACTTGTGCTAGAGAGCTCGGTCGCCGGCTACCTAACTTCAGCGTCTACGCTCGTGACGCGGCGTTGGTGAATGGGTCGGAGGGCCCGTGGCGCGTGCCTTCGGAGCTTCCCTCAAAGGACTGGGGACCGATCCGGTCCTCTTACTGGTCGGAGCCTCAAGGTGGCGGCCAGCATGAGTTTACGCTCGGGGCAATCGAGCCGTTTGCGCGTTTCTTCTCCGCGTCGCGTTCCACGCAGGTCTTCGTTACATCGGCCGCACCCGCTGCGGCGGACGTTTCGGCCGCATCCGCCTCCACGGTAGCGTGATGAGCGCACCAACGCTTCTCGGTCACGTTGGAGCCGTGGCGGGCGCGACGATCAATGTGCGACAGTTCGAGGGGACTGCCTCTGGTATCGCTATCATTGGTGGTCGCAGTTACCGTATCGGCCAGGTCGGCAGCTTCGTCCGCATCCCGCAGGGCTATCACGACCTGTACGGTATCATCTCCGACGTCGGTGCTACGGCCACCCCTGAGACGCTGGTGGATAGCGGGGCCAGAGGGGACCGCTGGATCAAGGTGCAGCTCGTTGGTGAGGTCCTAGAAGCGACCTTCGAGCGTGGGATCAGCCAGTATCCTGCGATTAACGACCAGGTGCATCTCGTCGTCGAGGAGGATCTCGCCCGCATCTACGGGACCACTGACACGGGGCAGGTCACCATCGGTAGACTGTCTGGGGCAGAAAGCATCCCCGTCCGTGTCGATCTGGACAAGCTAGTGACGCGCCACTCCGCGGTATTGGGGTCGACTGGCGCTGGCAAGTCGACGACGGTCACAAGCCTGCTGCGCTCCCTTTCGGTTGGCCAGGGTGACCACTCCAGCTTTCCAAATGCACGGGTGCTCTTGATGGACATCCACGGCGAGTACGGCCGCGCGCTTGGCGAGGTCGCCAAAGTCTTCCGCGTGAACCCGCTTGAGAATGAGGAACGCCTCTATGTTCCCTATTGGGCACTCGATCTGGAGGACCTGTTGACGTTCCTGCTCGGCAAGACCGAGGAGAAGGCGCTAACGGCGATTCAGGACCGCATTCTCAGAGCGAAAACTGCAGTCTTGGCCCAGATGAATTGTCCCGGCGTCGATGCCAACTCGTTGACCGCGGGCAGCCCTCTGCCGTTCAGCCTGAAATCGCTTTGGTTCCACCTGATCGACCCGGAAATTAAGACCTGGATAGAGAACACTCAGCAGACTTCGGCTCAAACCGCTCAGGGCGATGCTGAAACACTTACGGCGCCTACCTATCCGTTGCCCGGTCAAGGCAGCACGTCGCCGTTCGCAAACAAAACGAACGTGCTGTCGATCCGGCGACAGCTCGAACAGCTTAGGTCAAGGCTACTGGATCGACAGTACGATTTCATGCTCCATCCTGGACCATGGGAGCCGAGCCTCAACGGGGTTCCGCAGAACGACCTGCCCCAATTGCTCGAGAGTTGGCTCGGGCACGATCGGCCGATCACAGTGCTGGATCTGTCGGGTGTGCCGAGCTCGATCCTTATGCGCCTAATTGGAGGCATCCTGAACATCATTTACGAGGCTCTCTTCTGGAGCCGTGAGATGCCCGAGGGTGGGCGAGCGCGTCCCCTGCTGGTAGTTTTGGAGGAGGCACATCGCTACCTGGGCCGGGACGATGCCAACCTTGCGCGGGATGCCGTCCAGCGCATTGTTAAAGAGGGTCGCAAGTTTGGCCTCGGCGCGATGATCGTGAGCCAGCGCCCATCCGAGATCGACGAGACCATTCTCTCCCAGTGCGGCACGTTCTTCTCGCTGCGCCTGTCGAACTCGTCGGACCGCAGCAAGGTTCAGGCTGCCCTGCCTGACAGTTTGAGCGGCATCGTGGACAGCTTGCCGGTGCTTCGTACGGGCGAAGCTGTGATCACCGGCGAGGCTGCCAAGCTGCCTGTGCGATGCAGGATCACGCTTCCCGAGGAAGGCAAGCGGCCCGCCAGCGAGGATCCGCGCGTTGCTCAAAACTGGAGTAAGGAACGCAGCGGCGAGAATTACGTGAACGTCACGGCTGCATGGCGATCCCAGAACCCACGATGGACGGAGGAATGAATGGAACGACATCCAGTAAGCTCGTCGAGTTTGGCTTCAGTGGGCTATGCTCCTGATTCAGAGACACTTGAGGTGGAGTTCGTCGCCACCGGCAAGGTTTACGAATACTACAACGTCCCCCAGTTCATGTACGATCGGCTGGTGGAGGCCTCCTCTATCGGACAGTTCTTCAATGCCGAGATCAGGAACGCCTATCCCTGCAACCCGATCTGATCAGCCAAGTCCGGCCGATCCGGTCGAGCGGCAATCTTTGAAGCTTCGCCAATGGCACTCTGGGTTTTCGGGGTCGGCGCGTCAGGCGCTCCCTCTCAACGTCATGCCCGTGCTCGCTACACGCGTCTGAACGCGAAAGGATAGAGAGTTCGACTTTAAAGAGACCAACAAATAACAACAGAGCAAAATAGACGGCTGCTTGCATGTCGCGAATAGGCAAGTCAACTCCCTATGACTCGGAGGACTTGAATTTCCGAGACCGCCTTGAACTACGGGCCGCAATCAGAGGCTAAGGCGTGCCGCAGCGCGGTGACACCGGGGCTCTGTAGCAACAACCATGCAGTCCCAAGAGTCTCCATGAACACCACAGACATACCATCGCCGCGAACCCGCAGTCCGCGCCCAACATCGGTCAGCCTATTGTCGATCGCGTCGAACTTGGTGCGGGAACTATGGTGGTGGGCCCCGCCGCATCTGTTAGCGACATAGCGGATGAGTGTCGCGCGATCGACGATCTCACCGGCAAACCCCAAACAAGGCGTAGCGAGAAACTTGGTGAACTTCAGCGCTATCACCGGCGGACGACTGGGCGACGCCTTCACGTTTTCTTCAAACTGCTGACGGTGAGGACTTTCGCGCCCGGAAGCACGATAAGCATAATAAGCCTCGGTTACATGACCATCATAAGGATAGCCGCCTGCGGCGAACACAATCGCCTGTGTCAGCGGAGTTCCGGTGAAGTCGGGGACATCGACTTCCACGGCAATTCCGAGCTCATGAGCAACGGCGCCCAGCGCGTTGTCGTCCATCAGAAAGCGCAACGCGATGCTGGCATAGATTGCCTCGTCTTCCCGTGGCGCACTCGGTGCGGTCGATCGTACGAGTTGATCGATGTGTATCCGCACAACCTGACGCCTTTCGATCAGAACGTCTTGCAAAAAAATCTCCATAACGCGGCGAGGTTGTCGATGCTTCAAATGCTACTAACAGAGTCTGCTATTGGAATGTAGCGTCGTGAACAACTGCGTTTGGTTTGAAGGCGCAAACCCGCCGCCCCTGTCCAACGAATTGATTGTCCGCTTCGGACTACCAAAACCTGTCCGTGGCCCAAGTGGCCAGTGATTGAAGGACCGTTAGAGGGCTGGTTGCTAGGATGTTCACGTTCTGGGCTCACAAGATCGCATAATGTATCGACTGGCACGCGCTCTGCTTGTTTTGTGCATGTAGCGGGTCGGAGGCCTTTGGGATTGCCACCCATTGCCAGCGTAGGGCGCGTCATCGTTCATAACATCAGGTTATCAAGTACCGAAGTATTTGTGCCATTGACCGTGAGGAGATGTATTTCAGAATCTGGGCTCGAACGGAACGCAATCATGGGAGGATGAAATGAACCGTACTCGAAGAGCACTGACCGTCACGGCATTTGCGCTGGCCTTGTCGTTCGGCCCAGGCGCTGCAAATATCGCATCAGCCGAGAGCCTGGATGCGAAGGGTCACAACGAAGGCCTGACGATCGCTTTTTATAGCTACCGCCCGAATGCCTATCTCAACGAGGCCGGGGACTTGGTGGGAACTGATCCGGAGACAGTTCGTGCCGTTCTGGAGGACATGGGCCTAAAAATCGCAGATATGGTGGATACTGATTGGGGTAATCTTGTTCCCGGCCTGAACGCAGGGCGCTTCGATATCGTCGCGGCGGGAATGTACGTCACTCCGGACCGCTGTAAGCAGGTCGCCTTCTCGGAGCCATATCTCGGCTTTTCGCAAGCGATGGCTATCCCGAAAGGCAATTCGAACGGCTTGCAGTCCATTGAAGACCTGGCGGCGAAGGGACTAAAGGTCGCTGTCATCGCGGGAAGCGCGCAGGTGGGATACGCCGCAGATGCCGGTGTGCTGGAGGCGAACGTCATGCAAGTCCCCGATACCGCGACTGGCGCTGCGGCACTGCGGGCGGGACGTGTCGATGCACTCTACGTCGACGCACCCGGGATCAGGGCCCTGGTCGATTCCGTTCCCGAACGCGACCTGGAGATGACCAAGCCGTTTGACACCGTCAAGGGTCGTGTCGTGATGCCGCATGGCGCCTTTGCTTTCCGCCAGACCGACGCGGAATTTGTAAAGGCGTTCAACGTGTCCCTGAAAAAGCGACTGGCGAGCTCTGAACAAGTGGAGATGCTCAAGCGCAATGGTCTCTCTGCCGACGAAATGCCGCGGTTTTCCACCGAGAACCTGTGCGCCGGCAAGTGAGTTCATGACGCATGCCGTCGGCGCGGCGGCATGCGTTCCAACATCCGGGTGAAGTCTCCCGCGTCGTTTTCGCCAGCTCCGTATTTGGACGGAGCAACGTCTCGGCTCGGGACGACAGCTTTTCAGCAGTCTGAAGCCGCGAGCCAGCGCCGGCATCATGGCCGCCACAGCAGCTCTTTGTTTTCCAGCATGGCCTGACATTGCTGCCGCGTGTCTTCGGCGCAGTCGCGCAGCCATGAGAGAACGTCAACGAACGCTCGGTTTTCCAGCCAGGTCCGGTCATAAACGAAATGGAAGCCGAAATTCGAGTTCACGGTCAGCTCGGTGATGCGGACCAGCGAGCCTTCCGCGAGCGCCTCCCTAACGAAGTGGATCGCACCAACGGCCACGCCTTGCCCGGAGCGGCACGCCCGCAACAGCATCTCATAGTCATTGATGAATTGAGGCCGCTTCGTCGTCAGGCTGTCGATGCCGAAGTGTTCTCCCCATTTGCGCCACTCCATCCACGGGTCGATAAAATTCGGGATCTGCACGAGAGGCAGGCGGCTAAAAAGCTCTGCTGGGTCGGCGCTTCGGATCTCCTTGAGCAGGAGCGGATGGCAGGTCGGAAAGTAGACGTCGCGGAACAACAGCTCCGACTTCATTCCCGGCCAATTTCCATCTCCATACAGTATCGCGATGGTTGGTCGCTCGTTGTCGATTGCGGCGTTGTTGTCCGATGCCTGTATGTCGATAAGGACGTCGGGAAATGCGCGCTGCAGCTCGATGACGGCTGGAATGAGGAAGGTCGAAATCAGAATCGGCTGCGATTGAAGCTTTATGACCTTGTCGCGCGTTCCCTCGACGATTTGGTCCACTGCAGCAATGATTTGCTGGAAGGATCCACTTGTGGCCTCGAACAGGATCCGCCCCTGCTCGGTCAATTGAACCTTGTTGCCACGGCGAATGAACAGGGGCCGGCCGATATGGGCCTCGAGATTGCGGATCTGCCGGCTTATTGCGGGCTGGCTGACGTTCAATTCGTCCGCGGCTTTGCTGAAATTCAAATGCCTGCCTGCCGTCTCGAAAGCAATGATCGCTGATGGTGTGCCGACGGCTGAACGCAAGTTTTTCATAACTTGAATTTAGGGACGCGCCGATTTTTTTGTCAATGGTGGGGTTGCGTGAGGCGATGCATCTTGTGCGCACCGAAACGGCGGGCGGGCGATGGTGGCCACGCCCCGGGTAGAGAACAGGATTGATGATGCGATCGTTCATCCCATTTGGCGACCCCTGGAAACTGGAGATCCAGGTTCCTTACTCTCTGCTCGTCAGTGATCGGGAGCTTTCCTGGACCTGTGGCCAGGTCCCGCTGGACGGAGCTTCGAATGTTCTGGCGCCCAACGATCTGCTCGGTCAGACGCGCGTCGTTTGCGATCACATCGAGGCGATCCTGGGAAAGAACGGAATTCCACTCAGCGCCATCGGAAAACTCGTTCTTTATTATGTGCAGCGGGAAGCCGACGATGCAGCTCGGATGATGGCCTGCTGCCGTGAACGCTTCGGCACCCGTCCGGTGCTGGTTCCGATCGCTGTTCCCTACTTCTACTATGACGGAATGCTGATCGAGGCCGATGCTTTCGGCGGTGCTGCCGATGGTGCGACTTACGAACATTCGCGCGACGGGGCACTGGTCAAGATTGTCGACGCGGGTGAACTCTCGTGGGTTGGCTTGACGATCGATCCCGCCCGGATGACCGAAGGTATCGCTTTGCTGCAATCGGCGCTTGCCGATTTTGGAATTGCGCCCGACCAGCGCCTTGCCGAACATTGGATGGCGCCACAGGGGAACGCCGGCCGGCTTGCCGATACCCTCTGGCAGGCCAGGCTGATTTCCGACAAGGGCAGTCTTGTGGAAAGCGCGGACCCGGCTGCCCGCCTGGTCGGAGAGTTGACCTATGTGAGGGGCCGCACGGCAAAGGTTGAGCGAGAAACAAGGGACATTGGCAATGTCAGGGTCGTCTCACGCCGATCGGGACGGTTCGTTTGGCTGAGCGGACGCTCGCTCGACCCGGAACTGGGACTGGTTCCGCAGACAACAAAACTCATGGAAGCGCTTGCCGAGGCGCTGGCTGCTGAAGACATGGACTTCAACTCCGTCGTCAAATCCACGAGCCACTATGTCGGTGGCAGCACGGCGGATGAACTCTACGAAAACATGATGGTCCGCAACGGCTACTACCAGCGCCCTGGCCCCGCTTCTACCGGGCTGCCGGTATTCCGGCTCGCTGACCAGAACAGCCGTATCGCTGTGGATTTTTTGGCGCTTGGCGACCCGACCGTATGCAACAACGCGAATACCTCAACCTGACTGGGACCCCCATGGGCTACATCGATACATTCTATGGAAGAACACTTGCGGACGATGCGCCGTTTTCGGCTCTGGCCGGAACGATCGAGTGTGACACATGCGTTGTTGGCGGGGGGCTTGCCGGCCTGACCGTGGCGTTGCAGTTGGCCCGCAGCGGGCAGTCGGTCGCGGTGTTGGAGGCCGAGCGCGTAGGCTGGGGTGCTTCCGGCCGAAACGGCGGCTTTGTTTTCCCCGGCTATGCGACCGGGCACAAGACCATTGAGCGAGCCGCAGGCACTGACAACGCACGTGCGCTGCATAGGCTTTCGATCGAAGGCATGGAATTTGTTCGGGATACGATCCGTGCTCTGAACATCGCTTGTGCTGCTCCTGTCGACGGTATCATGAGCGTTTCGCGGCATGAGGACGGTACGGAATTGCGGTCTCAGGCAGACCATCTTCAACGGGAATTCGGCTACCCCATCGAGTATCTGGGACGCGAACAGGTGCAAGGCGTTCTCAATTCAAAACGCTATTTTCAAGCGTTGCGCGATCCGCGAGCCTTCCACATGCATCCGCTGAACTACCTGCGCGCGGTCGGCCGCGAAATAGAGCGCCTCGGCGGCAAGGTCTTTGAAACGAGCCGTACCCTATCCGGTACGTTCTCCGGACCGGAAAAATCGCTTCGCGCCGCCGGCGGGCAGGTCAAGGCGCGGGATGTGGTGATTGCCACCGGAGGCTATACGGGCGGACTGATCCCGAAATTGAGACGCGCCTATCTGCCGATCGCTACCTACGTCATGCTTTCGGAAGCGAGGCCCGACCTTGTCCGTGCTGCGGTGACCACCACAGACGCAGTCCTCGATAGCCGGCGGGCAGGCGACTACTATCGTGTCGTCGACGGCGGCCGGCGTCTCCTTTGGGGCGGACGGATAACCACAAGGGCCGCGTCGCCCGGAGTGTTGGCCGCACAGTTGCGCCGCGAGATGACGACCACGTTTCCGCAGCTTGCTGATCTCAAGACCGAGGTCTCTTGGTCGGGGTTGATGTCCTATGCCAGGCATCTGATGCCCCAGGTCGGCAGATTGCAGCCTGGGGTCTGGTATTGCACGGCGTTTGGCGGTCATGGCCTCAATACCACGGCGATTGGGGGCAAGCTTGTCGCCGAAGCCATCCTCGGTCAGTCCGATCGATACAGGATCTTTAGTCCATTCGGCCTGGCGTGGGCCGGCGGGGTTGCAGGCATGTCCATTGCCCAACTCACTTACTGGAAGCTGCAGGCACAGGACTGGTGGCGCGAGCGTTAGCCGGGTCAACAGCCCCGCCGGCGGAGGGACGCTGGTGGCCACTCAGGCGGTACGACCATTGAACCCGAAGAAAGGAGATAGCATGTCACTGATAACCCCTACTAACCTCCCCGTCACTGACGGATCGGGCGCCGAGAATTGGCAGCACGTTGCCATGCCGATGCTGCGCAACGTTCCCGTGCACCGGCCGGCGATCGGCCTCATCGAGTTGACGATGGAAACTGCCATGTCTGGCGAGTTGCATCGTTTCCTGGATGGGACCTCCGCGGGCATCTACACCTCACGCGTTCCCTTCAGCGGAACCACGGTTGGTACGGAACTGTCGAAAATGGGAGATCGGGTGGTTGCGGCAGCCGATCTTCTTCCGGAAGCCGAATGGCTGGATTGCATCGTCTACGGCTGCACCTCGGGAAGCGCATTCATCGGCCACGATCGGTTGACCACACTGATCGAGACCGTTCGGCCCGAGATCCCCGTCATCACGCCGATTGGGGCCGTTGCAAGAGCACTGAACGCTTTGAAAGTACGCAAGATCGCCGTCGCCACACCTTATGTGACGAGCGTGAATGCCCAGGTAGCAGGTGTTCTGTCCAAGGACGGGTTCGAGATCGTAAGCGGCGCAGCATTTCACACCGAGGATGGTTTTGCGATGATGCTCATGCCGCCGGAGTGCTTCGTCACGGCCGCGCTGGCCGCGGATTCAGACAGCGCGGAGGCTATCTTCATCTCCTGCACCGGTATCGTGGTTGGGTCGGTCATTGCTGAAATCGAAGAGCGGACTGGAAAGCCCGTCGTCACCAGCAACCAGGCCATCGCGTGGCAATGCCTGGAGACTGTCGGCGCCGAGGCGCCTTCCAACAAATTCGGCCGGCTGTTCAGCCGCCGGCTGATCGTTTAGCGCCGGGCTCTGCGCTACAATTCAACGGGAGATAGGCCAGCCCGAGGTCGCGAAGGCAACGCCTGGACTGTCTTTCGTCTCATCGAGGTTTTTGCCGGATGAACACCGTTCGTATCTCCGCCTTGGTCGGGGCCATCGCCTTTCTGGTCGGGTTGGCGTTCGCTACCTTTTCCGAACTCAAGGTCTTCCTGCCGGCGCTGCTGAAAGGTCTCGTCGTCACGCTTCAGGTTGCGGGACTGTCCTTCGTGCTCTTCCTCTTCTGTTCGCTACTCGCCGCGCTTGGCCGAACGAGTGCGAACCTGGCGCTGCGGTTTGCCGCGGGAATCTATGTCGAGATTTTCCGTGGCACCTCACTGCTTGTGCAGCTGTTCTGGCTGTTTTTCGTGCTTCCCGAATTCGGCGTGGTGCTCACGCCGATGACGGCAGCTGTCTTAGGCATGGGGCTCAACTTCGGGGCCTATGGGGCGGAAGTGGTGCGAGGCGCGATCCTGTCCGTGCCGCGCGGCCAGACCGAAGCCTGCATCGCCCTCAACATGCCCGAATGGAAGCGGCTTTTCCGGATCGTCCTTCCGCAGGCCTTCGCGATCATGGTGCCCGGCATGACCAATCTGACGATCGAGCTCGTCAAGGCGACGGCCATGGTCTCGGCGGTCACGCTGGTCGACATCACCTCCGCCGCCGTCAAGCAGAACCTCATCCACTACCGCACGGTCGAGATCTTCCTGATCACCATGCTGCTCTATTACTGCCTCTGCCAGGTTGTCCGCTACGGATCGAAGCTCCTGGAAGTCCGCGTGTCGCGTTACCGGGGAGCGCTCAACTGATGAACTGGGACTGGACCTTTGCCATTCACACCGTCATGCCCCGGCTTCTTTCGGGCATAATCACCACAATCGAAGTCACCATCCTCGCCTTCCTGCTGGCCGTCCTGCTAGGTCTGCCGCTGATGCTGCTGCGGGTGGGGAAGAACCGGAGCATATCGGTTATTGTCGGCGAGATTGTCGAATTCCTCCGTTCGACACCGCTGCTCGTGCAGATCTTTTTCCTGTTCTATCTCCTGCCGGAAGTGGGCATCACGCTACCGCCGTTCGCCACGGGGGTACTTGCGATTGGCGTTTACTACGCCGCGCTTTGCTCGGAAGTCTTCCGGGCCGGTTTCGAAGCCGTGCCGCGCGGGCAGTGGGAGGCGTGCACGGCGCTCAATCTCGGTCGTTACCGCACGATGCGGGATGTCATCATTCCGCAGATGCTGCCGCCGATCGTACCCTCGCTCGGCAATTACCTGATCGTCATCTTCAAGGAGACACCGCTGCTCTCCTTCGTCGCCGTCGCCGAGATGATGCAGGCGGCAAAGCTCATCGGCGCGGAATTCTACCGTTTCTCGGAGGCGATCACCCTGACCGGCCTGCTTTTTCTCATTCTCAGCCTCATTTGCGCAGCGCTTGTCCGCTGGGTCGAATTCATCGTCAACCGGAGGATCTACCGTTGAAAACGCCGAAAATCAGGTTCGACAAAGTCACAAAGCGTTACGGGGAGTTGACCGTCCTCGACAGCCTGGACCTCGATATCGCGCCCGGCGAAGTTGTGGCGGTCATCGGCCCCTCCGGATCGGGCAAGACCACGGTTCTGCGGGTTCTGATGACACTCGAACGGATCAACGAGGGCGTGATCTGGATAGACGGCGAACCGATGAACAGGATGCGGCAGGGCGACGCACTCGTCCCGGCAAGCCAGGCCCATGTGCGAAAGCTGCGATCGAAGATCGGCATGGTGTTTCAGAGCTTCAACCTCTTTCCGCACATGACGGTTCTTGGCAATTGCATTGAGGCGCCGATTCATTCTCTTGGCCTCCCACGGGCTGAAGCGGAGGCGCGCGCCGAAGGCCTGCTTGCAAAGGTCGGGCTTGCTGACAAACGGAACCACTATCCAAGCCAGCTTTCCGGCGGCCAGCAGCAGCGTGTTGCCATCGCGCGTGCACTCGCCATGCAGCCTGAAATTCTGCTGTTTGACGAGCCGACGTCTGCCCTCGATCCGGAAATGGTGGGCGAGGTGCTTGAGGTCATCCGCGAACTGGCGCGCACGCATTCCTATACGATGCTGCTCGTAACCCATCAGATGGGTTTCGCGCGCGAGGTGGCCGACCGTGTTTGTTTCTTTGAAGGCGGGAAGTTTGTCGAACAGGGCGAGCCGAATGCCTTCTTCACTCAACCGCAAAGCCCGCGGGCAGCCCAGTTTCTCTCCAAGGTTCTGCAGGCGGGGTAAGATCTCATGCGCGACACATCGCTTTCGTTCCTTCCCTTCGACAATGTCTGGAAGATGCGCATCGAGCATCCCTATTCGCTCATCGTGAAGGAAGGGACGCTTGCCTGGTCCTGCGGCCAGTGCCCGCTGGACGGGGAAGGCGCCGTCCTGTTTCCCGGCGACCTCTCGGCACAGGCGGAGGCCGTCATAGGCTTCATCGAGCGCTATCTCGGGGAGATGGGGTGCGCGATCTGGTCTGTCGGCCAGCTTCTTGTCTATTATGTGAAGACGGCCCCGGGCGACGCAGCGCGTTTGAAGGAATTGTTCTGCGGTGCGTTCGGACAATCCGTTCAGGTCATTCCGGTGGCCGTTCCGCATTTCTACTATGACGGCATGCTGATCGAGGTCGACGTGTTTGCCTCCGAAGAGAAGGCAGACTTCAACCACATTGTCGATGAGGAGAGTGGTCTCATACTGGAGGTGTCCGACGCCGGTCCGTTCCACTGGGCGACAGTTTCGTTTCCTCGCGCTACCGATCAGGAACTCGGGCCGCTGCTGAGCCGACTCCTCGCTCGCGCAAACCTTACGGAGAGTACGTTGCTTGCACAACAATGGTTTCTTCCGGTCGGTTGCGACATCCCCAATACTGGTCTTTCAGAGAACGGGAGTGGTTCGGCGCGCAACGCCGTGCGGGTCTCCGATATCGACGCGGATATCGTCGCAGAGCTGACGTTCGCCAAGGCTCCCGCCACGGGCCATTGGTCGGGTGACCCGGACGGTTTATCGATATCGCTGTGCATGGCAGGCGATCATTTTTATCTGCAGGCCTTTGATGTCTCATCCGATCGCAGCCTGGTGGAGCAGACAGCCAGCATCATGAAAGCGGTGGAGGCGGTTTTTAAGGACACAGACCTGAGCTTCCAGGACGTGCGTAAGGCGACGACCTACTATACCGCCGGCAGCTCAGCGGACGAACTGCATGACAACATGTCGGTCCGAAACCGCTACTACACAAACCCGGGACCTGCATCGACGGGTTTGCCCGTCGAAGGCTTGTCCGCGCCAGCTGCGCGGGTTTCGATCAATCTCTTTGGAGCCATGCCTCGTCATGGAGGTTGAGCGGATAGATGTTGCCGGAGAAGCCGTTGTCGTTCACCGTTTTGGCGCCACCGGCGCGCGGCCGAAGGTGTACCTGCAGGGGGCCCTTCACGCAGACGAGGTTTCCGCCACAGTGGCGCTCTGCGAGTTGGTCGAGCTGTTGAAGAAGGCGGACGCCGCCGGCCAGATCATTGGCGAGATCGTTGTCGTGCCGCATTGCAATCCACTCGGCGCGAAGCAGTTCGTTCTCGGGCGCCACTTGGGCCGATTTTCATTCGACGGCCGAAACTTCAATCGCGGATTCCCCCAGGTCGGAGAAAAGGTGGTGGAGCGGTTGAAGGAGCTCGGTTGTGACCGACAAACGGCCGCTGAAGCACTGCGCATCGGTGCTGAAATCTTCGACAGTCTCGCTGGCTTTGGCACTCCGGTAGAACGCCTGCAATCGGCATTGATGGGATTGGCATGGGGTTCCGATGTAATTGTCGATGTTCATGCCGATATGGAGGCCACCCTTCACCTCTATACCTCCGGGACATCGTGGCCTGTGTTCCAGCACCTGGCACAAAAACTCGATATCCCTGTCGTTATTCTCGCGGACAAGTCGGCGGATGCTCCGTTCGACGAGGTGCATAGCGAGGCTTGGGATATCATCAATGCTCATCTGCGTGAGAATAGTTATCGGGCTGCATTCAGGACTGCGGCCTGTACGCTCGAAATGCGCGGACTTTCCGATGTCACGCCGGAGTTTGCGGTTTCCGATAGCCGAGCGCTTAACGATTTTCTTGTTCGTGTGGGCGCAGTGAAAGGCATCAGCCGAACCGACATTGGCGCGGACCCGCTCCTCACGACGCTGGATGCGGTCGAAGTCGTCAGAAGCGAGCGAACGGGCATCGTCATGCACCTCAAACCGCTGGGAACACAGGTGAAGAAGGGAGACTGCGTCGCACGGTTCTACGACGCTTTTAGCGCGAATTCGGACGGACGGTGGTCCGATATCGTTGTCGAGAACGATGGGGTGATCTTCGCCCGCTGGCATCAGCGTGTGATTCAGGCCGGTATGGCAGTGGTCAAGGTCGCTGGTTGGGCGCGCGCGCAAGCTGAGGGTCAAGCAAGACTGCTCGATTGAAAAAGGCGATGATCGCGTGGATTAATTTCACTGTTTCAGTGGTCGCCTTAGGAGGTGCGCCTCTGGTCACCTTATTCGGTTGTCGCTATCGCAGATGCGCCGTATTGAGCCTTATTTTCCTCTATCCCATGGTGTCGCAAGGTTGATGATCGCCGGATTAAGGTTCACATACAGGAAATAAACAGCATGCAGGATATAACTATTTTGGGATTGAGAAGAGGCACGGTAAAATTACTGTCTCATAGTACTCTGTGGGAAACATACGCAAATGAAGCAATTAATGACTTAAAACGTATACTTGGAGTTTTTGCGGTAGATATACAGCATGTCGGAAGTACATCTATTAAAAGTATAAAAGCAAAGCCGATAATTGATATTATTGTAGGGGTAGAGGAATTAAATGGAGTCAATTCATTTATAGAAAAATTGGCTCAGAATAATTATTTTCACCGACCCTTTAAAGAAGATGATGTACTTTTTATAAAAGGAGACATGAGTGAGGAAATAAGGACGCATCATATCCATATCGTAAAGCATAATAGTGATAGGTGGAACGATCAAATTAACTTTAGAGATTATTTAAATCACCATACAGAAGAGGCAAAGAAATATGAAAAACTAAAAATTCACTTAGAAAAAAGCAATAGAAGCAATAGAAGAAACTACACAGAACAAAAAGGGATATACATAATTGAAATAATTGATAAAGCCAAGGAATGGAAGAATAATCTAAGATCATGACCCTCTGATCAGAGCCAGAATATTAAGGCGGCGGCGATGCAGATCGCTAACATGAAGGTGTGGGCGCAACGGTCGTAGCAAGCAAAGGCCGCGGTCTTCGCTCAGTGATTCCTTGTCGTAAGTAGTTCGCAAAAGCCTTTTGCGACCGAGAGTGCGGCATGCTGGTGGCCGTCTGGGGATCAGTTTGGCGGTATGGAGGGCCCGGCAGGACTCCAGCCTGCAACCAATCGACGTTGAGCCGACCGGCTCGGGCCCCACAGGAAGGCAGGCGCCGTTGGCGTGTAGGCACCAGTGAGGTAGCAAGGAAGCAAGAAACGTGTTGTCGCCCATGCCCTCGCTGGCGAGGTGTTTCAGTGTCGCCACGTCATCGACTTTCGGGACGACATCCGTTGCTTTCTTCCGGACCATATTTAATCTCTTGGTGACGTTGGCGTCTTGTAAATTTCCGTAAAGTACGTATTTTACGGAAAAATGGAGGTGCATGATGACATCCACCGTCACTGCCGCTGCGGTCTCCAAGAACTTTGGAGCCTACCAGGACGCAGCCGTGCGCGAGCCGTTGATTATCACCAAGAACGGCCGACCGCGTACGGTTTTGATCGCCTATGAGGACTATCTTCGCTTGATGCGGCGCGAGCGCCGAGTCGAACTGACGAGCGCGTTGGATGCGGACGACCTCGCTGCAGTCGAAACATCCACGATGGATCCTGGACTTGACCATCTCAATGCCGAATTGACGAAGGACAAGAATGCTGCCGACTGAGCCAAAGGTCGGCTGGGTCTTCCGGTATTCCTATCTTTGGCACTGGCAGCATTTGGAGGGACGAGAAGAGGGTGACAAGGATCGCCCGGCGCTCGTTCTTGCCATCGTTGCCACCTTGGAAGATGGAACGCCGGTGGTCCGCGTCCTTCCGATCACGCATGCGCCGCCCTCCAATCCAGCCGAGGCAGTCGAGATCCCGACGGCGACAAAACGTCGTTTGGGACTGGATGACGAACGCTCCTGGATTGTCTTGACGGAAAGCAACCGCTTTGCCTGGCCAGGGCCGGACGTCCGGCCGCTCGACACGGATAGCGGCTACCACGGCCCGTTGCCTCCGGCCCTGTTCGAAGAGGTGAAGCGTCGCTTTGTCGGGCTGGCGCGCAGCCAAAGACATCAGGCGACGCCGCGAAGTTCCTAAACGAGTTTGTTCCGGCGATTTCTGCAAAATGGCGCATTGCATGGCGTTCCGGAAAAGGCGGGCACCATCCCGGCAACCATGCGGTTCGCCAGCATCTGGCGCTGGGATATTTATGCCGTAAAAAATGCATTGAACTCCCGTGAAGCAACGGTCAAGCCGAAGGGCGGATCAACCCTGTACAAAGGCTTGTTGCGCGTATGTTCACGCTCTGGGCCAAAATGATCGCATAATGTATCGACTGGAATGCCTGAAGGGCAAAGGTTAGGCCCGATTCTTGGCTGCGACAATTGCCTCTGCCTGTATCACGCAGAGCTCGATTTCTTGTTTGGACATGCCATTCGCTGCATTGGCGAAGCGTTCGACCAAGGCCGCCAAATGCGCATCCTGCGATGTGCTGACGGTCACTCCTAAGAGCCAGTTAGGCGAAGTTCCCAAAGCGTCTGCGATTCTCACGAGCGTTGCCAAGTCTGGCTCTCTGCGCCCTGACGCGTAATGCGCATAACGACGTTCGTCGAGCCCCACCCGCCGAGCTGCCTCAGCATTTGAAATACCCAGCTGTTGGGCTCGCTCCTGCAATCGTCTTGCGAGTGTGTCCATGGGAACAATTTGTTCCTCAGAGACACAAATATAGCCACGAACGATATGGAGTGTTATAAGAACAATATGTAGTGATGATTGCAATGGTCGATGAGGCGATGAGGAGCGGAGCCGCAGATGGAACTACGTCAGCTTTCCTATTTCGTCGCGGTGGCCGAGGAACTGCACTTCAATCGTGCGGCCGCGCGCATGTGCATCGCACAGCCGGCGTTGAGCGC
>NZ_PNFP01000002.1 GCF_002940685.1 Ensifer adhaerens
CTGTTTTCCAACACGCTGGCGCCGGTGATTGCGGCGGCATCGCTGAAGGTGTTCGACCTGATCGACAACGGCGATGCGCTGCGTCAGCGGCTTTATGCCAATGCCAGCCTCTTCCGCACCGAGATGTCGAAGCTCGGCTTCACGCTCGCCGGCGAAGGCCACCCGATCATTCCTGTCATGCTCGGGGACGCGGCGCTCGCCCAGGAAATGGCGGCGCGCATGCTGAAGAAGGGCGTCTATGTCATCGGCTTTTCCTTCCCGGTGGTGCCGAAGGGCCAGGCGCGCATCCGCACGCAGATGTCGGCGGCCCACAGCGAGACCGACGTGCGCCGCGCGATCGCCGCCTTCGAAGAGGTCGGCCGCGAGCTTGGTGTGATCTGAGGGAGAGACTGATGACGAACATGATGAAGGCGCTGGTGAAGTCGAAGCCGGAAGAGGGCCTGTGGATGGAGCGGGTGCCGGTGCCGGAGATCGGCCCGAACGACGTGCTGATCAAGGTGAAGAAGTCGGCGATCTGCGGCACCGACGTGCACATCTGGAACTGGGACCAGTGGGCGCAAAAAACCATTCCGGTGCCGATGGTCGTCGGCCACGAGTTCATGGGCGAGATCGCCGAGGTCGGCTCGGCCGTCACCAAGTACCATGTCGGCGAACGCGTCTCGGGCGAGGGCCATATCGTCTGCGGCAAGTGCCGCAACTGCCGCGCCGGACGCGGGCATCTCTGCCGCAACACGCTCGGCGTCGGCGTCAACCGGCCGGGCTCATTCGGCGAGTTCGTCTGCCTGCCGGAATATAACGTCGTGCCGATCCCCGAGGATGTGCCCGACGAAGTGGCGGCGATCTTCGATCCGTTCGGCAACGCGGTGCACACGGCGCTCTCCTTCGATCTCGTCGGCGAGGACGTGCTGGTCACCGGCGCCGGCCCGATCGGCATCATGGGGGCGCTGGTCGCCAAGCGCTCGGGTGCGCGCAAGGTCGTCATCACCGACATCAACCCGACGCGGCTGGCGCTTGCGAAAAGCGTCGGCATCGACCACGTCGTCGACGCCTCGAAGGAGAACCTCGCCGACGTGATGAAGGCGATCGGCATGACCGAAGGTTTCGACGTCGGGCTGGAAATGTCCGGCGCAGCCCCCGCCTTCCGCGACATGATCGACAAGATGAACAATGGCGGCAAGATCGCCATCCTCGGCATCGCGCCGGCCGGCTTCGAGATCGACTGGAACAAGGTGATCTTCAAGATGCTCAACCTCAAGGGCATCTATGGCCGCGAGATGTTCGAGACCTGGTACAAGATGATCGCCTTCGTGCAGGGCGGCCTCGACCTGTCCCCCGTCATCACCCACCGCATCAAGATCGACGAGTTCCGCGACGGCTTCCAGGCCATGCGCTCCGGCAACTCCGGCAAGGTCGTCATGGACTGGTGAGCAGGCCGGGCCGTCGTCCAGGCGATGCGCGGCGGCTCAGTTGGCAAGGCCGAACTGGATTTCGATCTCGTGGTAGCGGGCGCCCTGGCCAGCCCAGCGGTGGTAGATCTCGCGGCTTTCGCCGGAGAAATTGTGCCTGGACATCTCGATCTTTGCGACCAGCGGCGCGTAGCCCTGGGTAAAGAGGCTGCGCATCGGGCCCTGGTGCAGCGCGGAGGCGACCATGATCGGCTCCAGGTCGATCAGATCGAGCGCGCCGCGATAGTCCTCACCGCCCGTGACCGGGCGGCAGATGCGCCAGTCGAATCGCGTCCTGGCGTTTTTCGGCAGATCGTTCGCGATGAAGATCCAGGGACCTGCGGGCATCATGCCGGCCTGTTCCATCTCCGCCTCGATGACAGGCGCCAGCACCGCACTCTCGTTCTTGACGTCCGGAATGGTGATCCGCCGCGCGATCGACAGCACCCGCATGGATTCGGTTTCCTTGATGAGCATTCGAGCCTCCATTTTGGCGCGAAGGTCGTGCGCCATCAGGTCGAACGCAAGCAAAAAACCGGAATAATCTTGCGAGTTTGCATTGATAATCGGCGCCGCGGGGAATTGTTTTGCGTGCGGGCGTCCGTGCGGTGGCTGCGCTTGCTTGGGCTAAGGGACGCACTATCTTGTCGGCCGGGGCGCGCAATCGCCGGCACCCGGAAGAACAGGAGACAGATGCATGCGCTACGAGGGAAGCTGTCACTGCGGCAAGATCGCCTTCGAGGTCGAAGGGGAATTTGGCGAAGCGATCGACTGCAATTGCTCGCTCTGCCGGCGCCGCGGCGGTCTGCTCGCCTTCGTTTCCCGTGACCAGCTGACGCTCACGACGCCGGAAGCAGACCTTTCGACCTATGTCTTCAACAAGCACGTGATAGAGCACCGGTTCTGCGCGACCTGCGGCATCGCGCCGTTCGGTGAGGGCGAGGGGCCGCACGGGCGGATGGCGGCGATCAACCTGCGCTGCCTGCCGGACTTCGACATCGAGGCGGTGAAGGTCGTCAAATATGACGGCCGTTCGGCTTAGAATCGGGCCCGGGAATGCAACCCTGGTTGCGCGTGCGGCTATGGCACAACGAGACCTTGCCGATTAAATCGGTGTTACCCTTGTCTTTTGGCGGGCAGCGCCTACATCTTCAGCGGAAGCTGATAAACCCCAAAAAGCGACAGGAACGGTGATTTTTACCGAATCATCGGGTTTTTCAGCGGAAATGCTTGACGGGATCGAAAATTCTGGGAATCACCATTTCCGAATAAGAAATGGCGAAATGACACGGCGGTTAGGGAATCATGCCAGAGACGTTTCAGTGGCAGGACTGTCGGAGCTTGCCCGCTTCGCCACGAGTACACTCGTGGTTAAACAGGAATTAAACATCATCCCGTTACGTCAGGGGAAATGATTCGGTGGCGGGTGCGCGGCGCGCCCGGACCTTCGAGCGGCATTGGCACCGGGCTCACGCCGGTTGCGACAAGGAAAGCGACGAACTAAATGGCAACCAAAGTCAAAGAAAACGAAGAAGCTGACGTAGAACGCGAAGGCGCTCCGGACGGCCCGCTTCTCGATCTTTCCGATGACGCTGTCAAGAAGATGATCAAGGCCGCCAAGAAGCGCGGCTACGTGACGATGGACGAGCTGAACTCCGTCCTTCCGTCCGAGGAAGTCACCTCCGAGCAGATCGAAGACACGATGGCGATGCTGTCCGACATGGGCATCAACGTGATCGAGGACGAGGAAGCCGAAGAAGCTGCCGGCGGCGGCGACGACGAGGCCAGCGACGACGATGGCGACAGCGAGGGCGGTGAACTCGCGCCTTCCAGCGGCACGTCGCTTGCGACCAGCAAGAAGAAAGAGCCGACCGATCGTACCGACGATCCGGTCCGCATGTACCTGCGCGAAATGGGCTCGGTCGAGCTTCTGTCGCGCGAAGGCGAAATCGCGATCGCCAAGCGCATCGAGGCTGGCCGCGAGACGATGATCGCCGGTCTCTGTGAGAGCCCGCTGACCTTCCAGGCGCTGATCATCTGGCGCGACGAACTGAACGAAGGCCAGACGCTTCTGCGCGAGATCATCGATCTCGAAACCACCTATTCCGGTCCCGAGGCCAAGGCTGCCCCGCAGTTCCAGAGCCCGGAAAAGATCGAGGCCGACCGCAAGGCTGCCGAGGAAAAGGAAAAGACCCGCAAGGTTCGCTCGCCTGCCAATGACGACGACATCACCAATGTCGGCGGCGATGTCATGCCGGCGGAAGAAGAAGAGGAAGACGACGACGAGTCGAACCTCTCGCTCGCGGCCATGGAAGCGGAACTGCGCCCGCAGGTCATGGAAACCCTCGACATCATCGCCGAGACCTACAAGAAGCTGCGCAAGTTGCAGGACCAGCAGGTGGAAGCCCGTCTTGCCGCCACCGGCACGCTGTCGCCCGCCCAGGAGCGCCGCTACAAGGAACTCAAGGACGAGCTGATCAAGGCGGTCAAGTCGCTGTCGCTCAACCAGAACCGCGTCGACAGCCTGGTCGAGCAGCTCTACGACATCTCCAAGCGCCTGATGCAGAACGAAGGTCGCCTGCTGCGCCTTGCCGAATCCTACGGCGTCAAGCGTGACTCGTTCCTTGAGCAGTATTCGGGCGCCGAACTCGACCCGAACTGGATGAAGTCGATCAGCAACCTGGCCGGCAAGGGCTGGAAGGAATTCGCCAAGAGCGAAAACCAGACGATCCGCGACATCCGCCAGGAGATCCAGAACCTTGCGACCGAAACCGGCATCTCGATCGCCGAGTTCCGCCGCATCGTTTCCATGGTGCAGAAGGGCGAGCGCGAAGCGCGCATCGCCAAGAAGGAAATGGTCGAAGCGAACCTGCGCCTCGTCATCTCCATCGCCAAGAAGTATACCAACCGCGGTCTGCAGTTCCTCGACTTGATCCAGGAAGGCAACATCGGCCTGATGAAGGCGGTCGACAAGTTCGAATACCGCCGCGGCTACAAGTTCTCGACCTACGCCACCTGGTGGATCCGTCAGGCGATCACCCGGTCGATCGCCGACCAGGCCCGCACGATCCGCATTCCGGTGCACATGATCGAGACGATCAACAAGATCGTCCGCACCTCGCGCCAGATGCTGCACGAGATCGGTCGCGAGCCGACGCCGGAAGAACTGGCCGAAAAGCTCGCCATGCCGCTCGAGAAGGTCCGCAAGGTCCTGAAGATCGCCAAGGAGCCGATCTCGCTCGAAACGCCTGTCGGTGACGAAGAGGATTCGCACCTCGGCGATTTCATCGAGGACAAGAACGCGCTGCTGCCGATCGACGCCGCCATCCAGGCGAACCTGCGCGAGACGACCACCCGCGTTCTCGCTTCGCTGACGCCGCGCGAAGAGCGCGTGCTGCGCATGCGCTTCGGTATCGGCATGAACACCGACCACACGCTCGAAGAAGTCGGTCAGCAGTTCTCGGTTACCCGCGAACGTATCCGCCAGATCGAAGCAAAGGCGCTCCGCAAGCTCAAGCATCCGAGCCGCTCGCGGAAATTGCGCTCGTTCCTCGACAGCTAAAGTCGGGTACATGCAAAGATAAGGAAGCCGGGCCGCGCGCCCGGCTTTTTCGTTTCCGCCTCACCCATGCGATTTATTGTGGGCGCTTTCGCCGGGGAGTATAGTCGCCGTTTCGCAGCAATCTGGGGCACCCCGTCTAGGACGCGGGAGCAATCGCACCGCGGGCGTGAAGCGTGCCCCGTGGAGGTGTCAGATGACCACCTATGTCATGCTCCTCAACTGGACCGAGCAGGGCGTCAAGAATGTGCGCGATTCTCCGAAGCGGCTCGACCTCGCACGAAATGTGCTCGGCGAGATGGGCGGCTCCTTCAAGCATTTCTTCCTGACCATGGGCGACTACGACATGGTCGCCATCGTCGAGGCGCCTGACGACGCGGTGGCCGCGCGCTTCGCGCTCACGCTTGGCATGGCCGGCAATGTGCGCTCGACGACGCTGAAGGCCTTTCCCGAGGCCGCCTATCGCGAGCTGATCGCATCGCTTGGATGAGCAGCCGGCATGGCGGCGGCCATGTGGGAAATCGCGGCCGCAACGCCAGGCACATGTCCCAGCTCAGGGCGCGCCGTTTCCCGAGAGGATGCGCGCCGCGCCCTGCATAGCGTTGCGAAAGGCGTCGTCAAAGCTCACGCCGCTCAACCGCCAGCGGTAGCGCCTGCCGCCCGCGTCCATCTGCCATTTGGCGATCCAGCCGCGGGCTTGATCGGACCAGACGAGCGTGCCGATGAGTGGCACGTCGCTATCGGTTCGCGTCGCGGGCGGGAAGAGTTGTGCGGGGTCTGCCTCAGGCAGGGGGTCGAGGACGGGTTTGCGGGCAATGACGTCGGCCGCATCCGGCAGGATGGCCGAGAGCGCCAGCGGACCTGCCGCGGCCTGAAGCGCATCCACCATATAGGGGCTTTCACTGCCGTCGCGCGTCAGCACGAAGCGGCGTTTCTGGTCCTTGACCGCCAGCCATACGGCGATCGCCGGGCGCGGGGCGAGCCAAGGCTTGCGGCCGAGTTCTTTGAGGAGCGGATCGAGCGCCGCCGGCCGGTATCGGCAGGTAAGGTCGTGCGGGCGGTCGTGCGTGCCCTGCTCGTCATGGATGGGAATACCCTCGAGGCGGTCGCGATAGGAGTAGGATGAAACGAAGCTGCCGGCCTTCGCATCGGCTGCGGCAAATCCGGGCGTATCCGTTATCGTCGGATCGCCTGATAGTTTGACCAGCACTTCGCGCAAACATTCGCGAAAGCCGATCTGACGGTTGATCTCGCCGGTTCCGGTGACGATCGCGTCGCTTCGATAGAGGGCGTCGTTACCGGCAGCGAGCACCTGGCCGATGGGCAATCCGCCCGCAATCAGCCAGACGGCCGCCGCAACGGGCGCCAGAGCGCACAATTTGCGGGCGACCCCGGGCCACGAGGTTGTTCTTCGGTAAGGCGCTTGAACGTCCATGCTCTGCCCTTGGCTGGATCCGCGCTCAAACTTCGTTGCCGCCGATGCCCGATTGTCGGCAAGTTACCAAGACTTGCGACGGCGAACTTCAGGATTCAGGCGCGCTGACGCGTACATTGTCGAGAGGCACCCACCCGGTCGCGCCGTCGGAAAGTCGAGCAGCCCACAGCCAACCGTTCAGCTGGCGCTCGCCATGCAGCAGCTCGCCTTCGACGACGTCCAGTTCCCGGTTGGTGAAGTCCTCCAGCATCGTGCCGGCCCCGTCGGCATGGCGGTCGAGCATTTGCTCCGGCACGAACCCGGCCTCCTGCCCCGGAACCGAACAGAGATACCAATCGGGCCAGCCTTCAGCACCGTCATACCGTTCGCCGACGAAAACCCGGTCTCCCTTCTTCAAGCTCATGGGCTCGGGGAATTCACTGACATGCGGCAGGGTGACGACGTATTTCTGATCGGACTTCATTGATGCTCCCTGATTGATGCTATTTGCCGGCGTGCCGCGCTTCGTCCCCTTGATAGGGCCAGGTCAAAACCCCCGATAGAGCGAAATTTGCCGATGCACGTGCCTCTCCCCATCGCTCGCACTCTCCCGATCGCTCGCAATTGAATCAAAAGGGATCCTTAAGGTTTACGTTTTATCAATCTCTCGGAAACCCGAGGTTCTGCGATGCGTTGCGTATTTGTCGTCGTCCTCCTGTTGCTGGCCGGCTGCGGAACGGTGCCGAGAGACACCCGGAATGCCTGTGCCGTTTTTGAGCAGCAAGATGGCCTTTTCAACAATTGGCGCCGGGAGGCTTACAGCGCCCAGCGCGAGTACGGCGTGCCCGTGCCGATCCTGATGGCGACCGTCTATACCGAATCCGGGTTCCGTCATAATGCCCGGCCGCCGCGCACCAAGCTCTTCGGCTTCATTCCCTGGACGCGCGTTTCGACCGCCTACGGCTATTCCCAGGCGCTCGACGGCACCTGGGCGCGCTACCAGAGCGAGACCGGCCGCTGGGCGGCGCGCCGTTCGGATTTCGGCGACGCGATCCGCTTCATCGCCTGGTATCACCGCGAAAGCGCCCAAAAGAACGGCATCGCGCTCAACGACGCCTACCGGCTCTACATCGCCTACTACCATGGCCACGCCGGCTATGCCCGCGGCAACTGGAGCGACACGGCGAAGAACGGCGCCAAGCGCGCCGCCGGCATGGCCTCGGTCTACAGCAAGCAGCTCAGAGGCTGCGGCAGCTGACATCGTCCCGCTGCTGAGCGGGCATCGAGCGACTGTCTTCTCCGCTTAGCCAGCGGCTGCGCGGTCGAGTTCGGCGATGTCGATCTTGATCATCCCCATCATCGCCTGCTGGGCGCGGGCTGCACGGGCCGGATCGGGATCGCCGAGATGGCGCATCAGGGCGTCGGGAATGATCTGCCAGGCAAGCCCGAACCTGTCCTTCAGCCAGCCGCAATGCTGCGGCGTGCCGCCGTCTGAGAGCCTGTCCCAGAAGTAGTCGACCTCGGTCTGGTCGGCGCAGCGCACGAAAAACGACACCGCCTCGCTGAACTTGAAATGCGGACCGCCGTTAAGCCCCATGAAGTGCTGCCCCTCGAGCTCGAAGGAAGCGGTGAAGGCCTTGCCGTCCGGCCCCTTCTTGACGTCGGTGATGCGCGCGTTGCGGAAGATGGAGGTGTAAAAGCCGATGGCTTCCTCCAGTTGATCGTCGAACCAGAGAAAAGGCGTGATCTTCTGCATGTGGATGTCTCCCTTGATGGCCGGTACCGCCCAAGGACGAACGGTGCGCCATCGACCCGACAGGCAAGCGGGCGTTCCCGACAAAAAAATTCGGGCCGGGTGTCGGAACCTTTCCGCGTCGCGCGTCCTTTGCTCTGTCGAGCGAACCGAGGAGGAAACGACGATGACCTATGTGGATGGATTTCTGGTGGCTGTGCCGAAAGCTAATATCGAGGCCTACAAGGCGATGGCGAAAGCAGCAGGGGAGGTGTGGATGGAGCACGGCGCGCTCTCCTACACCGAATGCCTGGCAGACGACGTGCCCTATGGCGAGGTCACGTCCTTTCCTCGCTCGGTGCAGGCCAAGGACGATGAAACGGTGGTTTTCTCCTGGGTCTCCTACAGGTCCCGCACGGATCGTGATCAGATCGTTGCCAAGGTCATGGCCGATCCGCGGCTGCAGGGCGATGCCTGGAAGGAGGTCTTCGACGGCAAGCGCCTGATCTATGGCGGCTTCGACGCCTTCCTGGAGATGTAGGCGCCGATTGCGCGACGGCTTGCGGCAGATCGCCTTGGAGCGGGAGCAGCCCGGGGATAAAAGCATTGGGCTATCAACGGGTCGCACCGCCTTTGCGGCGGATGCGGCCGCTTGCCGGAGGCCTTCATGCCGCAAACGCGCATCACCATCACCACCCATGGCCAGGGGCTCTACGAATTCACCGACGAGGCGGCGGCCTTCGTGCGTGCGAACGCGGACGGCGAGGGGCTGCTCACCGTCTTCGTGCGGCACACCTCCTGCTCGCTTCTGATCCAGGAAAATGCCGATCCGGACGTGAAGCGCGACCTCGACGCGTTCTTCCGCCGGCTCGTGCCGCCATCGACCGATCCGTCCATGCGCTGGATCGTGCATACCCAGGAGGGCCCCGACGACATGCCGGCGCATATCAAGGCAGCGCTGACGCCGGTATCGCTCGGCATTCCCGTCGCGCACGGCCGCATGCTCACCGGCACCTGGCAGGGGCTCTATCTCTTCGAGCATCGCGACCGTCCGCATCGCCGCGAGATCGTCCTGCACCTTTCCGCCTGATCTCCGCCGAGCACGATTGAACGGCGCCGCGGCGGTTCTAGATAAAGGGTCAAGAACAGGGCCCGAGAGCCGGCGTTCGATGCCGGGGAGGAGCAGGGATGACCGATGCACAGACGATTGCCAGCCGCTTCATCGAGGCGCTGAACCAGCGCGATTTCGAGGCGCTTGCGCGGCTCGTCCACGAGGATGTCGAGCTTGATTCGCTCACCGGCCAGCGCACCGTCGGCGCCGGCCCATTGCGCGCCTGGCTGATGAACTATCTGCGCCGTTTCGACGAGCAGTTCGGCGACGTCGTGCTGATGCGCGACGCCTTCGGCCAGCGCGTGGCCGCCGATCTGACGGCGCGCGGCACCTATCGCGAGACGATGGAGGGCTTTGCCCCCGCAACGGGCCAGAGCTATTCCATCCCGAGCGTGCTCGTCTTCGAGATCGAGGACGGTTCCATCACCCGCCTCAGCCATTATCGCAACCTTCGTGTCTTCGAGCGCGCGCTTGCCGGTTAGGGGCTGCGGGGGCAGGGCGCGTCAACGCCCACGGGAGCGCGTCTTCCGCCCGTTCGCCGCCGTTCGGCGATCGCGTGAGCGGGTTCTACCCCGGAAAAGTGGCTGCCGATCCCGAAGTTGGCGCGAACCGGCGGCGGACTGATTCGCAGCGCGTTTGCGGCGAGGCAATGGTCCATCGGGGCGCCGTCGAAGCGCATAAGTCCTTCCCGAATATTGTGTATAAGCAATGCCTTATCCTTTGCGCCCCGCAACGGGGCCGCTTTGCGGTTGAGGCGGGCTGTCGCGTCGCAACGGGCCGCGCATCACGTTCCGGCAACCTGAACCTCCCATGAACATCAAGTTCCGCTGTCGTTCAGCTAAGGGGACCTATTCTTTGATCAATCGCTTGGGACGGTGATTGCCCCTTGAACCCTTCAAGCCTGGAGAGAGATTATGAAGAACCGCTTTTTTAACGCCGCTGCCGCCGCCGTCATCGGACTGACCGGCCTGCTGGGCGCCGCCTCCACCGCTTCGGCCGACTCGATCGAATTCGGCTTCGGCCCGCGCGGCGGCGTCGATGTACAGTACCGCGACTACAATGGTGGCTACGGCGACGAGCGCGACTGGGGTCGCGGCCGTGACCGCCACTGGGACCGTGACCGCCGCGGCCGTTGCGCGCCCTGGATGGCCGTCGACAAGGCCCGCGATCGTGGCTTCCGCCGCGCCTATGTCGCCGACGTCTCGTCGCGCCGTGTCGTCGTCGAAGGTCGTCGCGACGGCTATCGCCAGACGATCGTCTTCGCAAACGTCCGCGGCTGCCCGACGATCGGCCGCTGGTAAGACCGCGTAACCTTCCCGCCTCGTCTCCCCCGGCCGGCGGAAGTATGGCCCCTCATGCCAAGGCATGGGGGGCTTTTTTTGTCTTGCGGCGGCCGAACGGGCGCCGGTTGCGCGAAGTCCCGGGCGGGACCTGCGAACGAGGCGGGGTGGAACAGGCCGATAGCGCGGTCCAAAGGTGCGCAATCATCCCCTCGATCGGTCTTCGTTCCAGGCGTTTCAGCCAGCATTCGCGCCGTTGCCGAACCGACGGCAAGGCTTCGGCCGGTGCGCCCCGTCGCCAGACGGACGACCGCACGGCGCTCCTCCATCGAACATGCAGGGTCTCCGGCCTGGACCGATCTTTTGCAGACCAGATCCAGCCCATGTGTCGGCCACCTCCCGGAACACCGGCCAGACATCTCCCGCGACCGAACATATGACGCAACGATCCGGCGGGGCTCGATACTCGCTTTAGCGATGAAGGTGGCAAGAAACGCGGGCGAGGGGCGACGCCAGGCAGAGATCGCGCAGCAGCAGGCAATGCCGCAAGGCGAGGTGCGGGAAAAATCGCGCGCAGGAAGCGATGCCAATGCCGGCGCCGGCAAACCCAGGCCTGGAGGTCGGACCGCGTTTAGCGCCGGGACCGGCCCTGGCCAGAGTGCGGCGCGGTGACCGCCGCCCAAAAGAAAAGCCCCCGGCACCGATCTTTGGTGCCAGGGGCTTTCGATTGTCGAACGCCCGCGTTTGGCTGCGGGCGTTCCTGGCAGTCTTACTGCTTGATTTCGAAGGTCACGTTGACCGTCACATTGTAGCTGTTTTCGCCGGTTGCGACCGGAACGGCGTCGGCGGCATATTCCTTGGCCATGCCGGCGCGCATCATCGGGATCGGCTCGGGACGGAAGCCCTGCTCGGTGATGTTGACGATCTTGCCGACCGTGACGCCGGCCGCGTCCGCCAGCACCTTGGCCTTCTCGACGGCGTCGGCGACGGCCGCCTTGCGCGCCTCGGTGATCACGGCTTCCGGCTTGTCGTTGGTGAACTGCACGCCGCCGCCCTGGTTGACGCCGAGCGTCACCGACTTGTCGATGACTTCGCCGAGCTTGGCGAGATCGCGGACGCGAACGCTGACGCCGTTGGTCACCTGGTAGCCGATCAGTTCCGGCGCGCGGTTGCTGCCGTCGGTGTTGGTCGGGTAGCTGTACTGCGGGTTCAGCATGAAGCCGCTCGTCTGCAGGTCGCGATCGGCAATGCCGCTGTCCGTCAGCGCCTTCAGCACTTCGGCCATGGTCTTGTTGTTGGCGTCGAGCGCTTCGCGCGCAGTCTTGGCGTCCTTGACGACGCTCAGCTGCAGGACCGCCATGTCCGGCGCGGTCGTCGCGCGGCCTTCGCCGGCAACGACGATGGTTGCCTTGTCCTTGTCCGTCTCCTGCGCCTGAGCGGCGGCGATGCCGGCAAAGGCGGCGGCGAAGGCGGCGATCGAAAGCGTGCGGGCTGTGCGTGTAGAAATCATGGTCGATGTCTCTCCGGTTGTTCCGTCCCTGGCGTCTTCTTGGCCGCCGATTGTGTGAGCATTGCGGCAATGGCTTGTCCGCAAAAAGGTTTTCGGCTAGAGCCAAGGCACACGCGAACTGCCATTGGTTCGCGCCGCTGGATCGCTACGCTGCCACGCCTTGTTCGCAAGCGCAAAGGCCGCCGTAGCACTTAAGGTTGCTGCCCCGTTTCTATCCCCGGATCGTTACGGTTTGAGGACAGGGGCGGATCCAGAGTGGGCCTGTAGCTCAATGGTTAGAGCCGGCGGCTCATAACCGCTTGGTTGGGGGTTCGAGTCCCTCCGGGCCCACCAAATTGCAATGATTCCAATTGCTTAAGTGATGGTTGGCCAAGAAGGTTAGCCAATAAGTTAGCCGGCCGGTTTTTGGGTGAACCCGCCTTCTGAGCCTGGTCATCCCATCCCTCGCAAGACGCTGCTGTTCCGCTTCACGGCTGTAGAGCTGTGACACGCGTCCGTGCGTCGGCCTGCAGCGGACGGATCTGCTGCGCGCCATCCGCAAGACGGTCAAGGCCTGGCGCGATGGCGCTGAAGTCGAGGCCAGCATGCAGCGCGTTGCCGACTTGATGGACGGAAGGGTGCAATTATGGTGATCCAAATCAACCGAAGCACCAAGGACACCGCGTCATTCGATGTCGCTCGGCATGTTAAAATCGTAATGGTTGGCCCATTTTTTTTCGGCCGGCAGCTCCGTCAGTATCCTGCTCCAGTCTTTGAATTTTTCGTGAGTGGGCGGCGAACCTGTAATATAAAAGTTTCCGGCGTCGAGCTTCATTTTTAGCAGATACTCTTCTGGAATGTTGCCAAATTTACAGTTGCTAAAATCGCAGTCGATTATTGCGCCCGGGTTTATCATGCTCAGAAAGCTGACTTCCCGAAATTTGCTTTCTTTTATTTCGCAGTCGTCAATGAATTGCCGTCCATTGAATTCGCAATGTTGTGCTTTAACCTTTTGGATCCAAAAATAAGTATCCCCGTGGGCTCTTATGAGCGGGTTCAGGATCGAGCCACCAACGTACTTTATCGATCCGAAGCCGCGCACACCTTCCCAAATCGTGTGTCCATCTGGCTTTGCTTCAAGAACTCCCCGGACCTTAGACTGAAATCCCAAGCGATGGCCGTGCGCAAGAGCGCGCCTTGCTGCCAGTCTCGCATTGTTCAGGTTAGGATTGTGATAGGCGCGCAAATAGAAGTCTGCGAGCAGGTCCATCACCTGCAGTGAAAACTTCCGCTTCGGCTCGTCAATCAACATTTCCAAAGTCACGATGCCGCCCAGTATCTGGGCCTCTTTCTCTTTTTCGCCCAGCAGTTTGGCGCCTTCTTGCAGGAGCTTGGCCAGGTTCGCATCGTCGCTTGCGTCGTTTTGGCGGATCTGTTGCTGAAGTTGAACGGCCTGATACTCCAATTGACGAGCTTGGTGCTCAAGCTGCTTTGCCTGATGCTCAAGCTGTTTCGCCTGTTGCTCGAGTTGCTGTGTATTGAGGAGACCACGCCAAACAACAGTGCAGAATGTCACCAAGGCAAAGAGGGCGACGCCGACCGGCGCGACGATCTGTGCGCGGAGAACACTTTGACGAGGGGTGTCTGCCCAGAACACATAGAGTACCGCCATAAAACCGACAGTCCCAGTGAAGATAGCCAGTCCAACTGCTGTGTTGTACCACTGTCTCGGATCGTCGCTCGGCCCCTCGCTTACTTTTGCGGCGGCCACTTCAGCTTCCTTCGACAATCGTCCCTCCATCAACTGCTTCAACAGAAAGCTGATTATCATTCAACTTTGGCGTTAGCAGCCATGCCTGCTCACGCCTCCACAGCTTTGGAGGCGACAGGGTGAACCAGATCACTTACTTATCCGTGCTCGAGACGGTGCCCAGTCCGCTTGTAGCGAGCTTAGTCCGGCCCTTTGTCGGAGGCGACCATAGTGAGAATTCCGGACCAGTCGAAGCTTCGACCGATATCAGGAGGATTGTCGAACTCGTAGTAATTGTCGCCGCCTCTGATGCGGAAATTCTGGTCGATCTCTTCCTGATAATCTTCGATGATGGCACCGCTGAAATTGCAGTTAGTAAACTCGTTGTTGCGAAGTCTACCTACCGACGTGCTCAGGATAGTGCATCTGCGGAAGACACATTCGCTGTAATATCGATTAGGCACGGTCGCTCCGATTATGACCACGTTGTAAAAGCTCGCTTTCGATGGGCCGTTGACTGCTCGATTAAACGTCGACTGAAGCATCCCTCCTCCCCAGTATGTAAGCTCTTCGAAGCCAGGGATGTATCGCCATTCCGGCCGCTTTGGGCTCTGTGGCAGCTCCAACGTTGCGCGAATTCGGGATCTCAATCCATTGTCTTCCCCGATCTGCAGCGCGCGAATTGCTGCGTTGATGGATCCTTCAAGATCCTCGATCTCGAAGTTCTCCTTTACGAATTCCGCAAGCAGATCCATCGCCTGGACCGAGAAACGCCTCCTCGGCTCGGTCAACAATACCTCAAGCGTCGCAATGCCAGCGCGAACCTCCGCCGTGCGGTTTGGTTCAACCAACAGTTTGGCGCCTTCCTGCAGAAGCTTTGCCAGGTTGGCTTCCTCGTTTGCGTCGTTCTGACGAGTTTGTTGCTGAACCTGGAGTCTCTGCTGCTCGAGCTGATCTGCCTGGTGTTTCAGCTGCTGGGTGTTGAGCACCCCGCGCCAAGCAACTGTGAGGAAGGTGACGACTGCAAGCAGGGCGGCACCAAATGGCGCGAATGCCTGCGCACGATAGACCATTGCTTGGTCTTTGACGTCAAAAACCCAGATTGCGAAGAGTATCGCCACAACCGCGGTAATGAGAAAGCTCGCGAACGCCAAGGCAAACCAAGTCTCCGCCTTAATGGTGGGCCCGTCTCCATTCGAGCTTTCGTTCTTTTCCGCCACAACAACCACCTCCAAGTCCGATTTGGCGAAAATTATCATTCAACTGAGCGTTTAGCAGCGGCCAGCCGGCAACCCTCCACAGGATTGCAGGCCGCCAAATGAGCCAAGTCCGCCTCTTCATAGTCAACAACGATCCGGAGCGCGCGCTTGGCGTAACGCTCGGCTACGCAACGACTAATGCGCCGGCCTGGTGCCGCGTTGTTAGCGATGCTGTCGAAATCCTCCGCATACCATCCGGTGCGAAGTGCATCGGTGCATGGTTCGGACCCGGCGCTTCCGCACAGGAATCGGCCTGGCGCGAACGCCGTATCGTCGGCGGCATCGTCTTCCTCTGCCTGAAGGCCGTTGCTGCCAGACGGAGGGTTCAAAAAAAATGCCCGCAGAACGCGGGCAGTTTTGGAGTGGGCGCATACGCTCAGACATGTTGCGCCTGGGTCCAAGGTGGCCGGCAGAGGTCAAGGATCTGTAAATGCGGGATAGCTAAAAATAGGGATTGGGGCGGCTCTTCGCTCCGGCGACCTGTCGCGCCCGAGGATTTGCCGGTGAAGCGGTGGCTGGAGGCAGATTTTTTTTGTCCGCGGGCACCGGACGCCGGGTCGGCCGGGTATTGCCACCGGGCGTGGTGGGTTCGAACCGGTCAAGGCAGGTTGCGATTGCCGATGCGGTCGGGCGCATGCTCGATCAAGCCTTTGTTTTTCCTGGGTTGGATCTTCCACGGTCCGCGCCGGCGATGGTGCTTCCTTCGGCAAGGCTTGGAGGCTTGTCGCTACCTGGCGGAAGCCGCCGCACAACCATGGCGGAATTCTTAAGAAAGGAATTGTTAATTTAAGCGATGAATAATGAAAAAGGGGGTTGAAGATCACCGCCTTTTCGCCCTAAGGAAGCCCCGGGCGGCTGGACCGCTATTCGAAAGGACGTTTATGCGATCAAAAACCGCATGTGCCGGCGCAAGCCGCACCGCCGTTTCGGGTTTCAAGTTTCTCGTACCGACAACATCAGTGCTAGGCCTCCTGCTTCTGTCTGCCGGCTGTTCGTCGACGGTCGTCAGCGAAACGCCGCTGTTTGCCTCGGGCCATTCCAGCGCCTATGCGAGCCCCGCGGTCAAGGTTCGCAAGGAAGAGAAGGGGCTGAAGGTCGCCGAAGCGGACGAGGATATCGTCGAGCCGGCACCGATACGCAGGCGCGCGACCGCCTACATTGGCCGCGCGCCCTATATCTGCTCGCCGAGCGGCTTTGGGCGCACGTCGCGCTGTTTCCTGAGAGCCTCGCTCTAGCGGCGGCAGCCTTCGGGAACGAGGCGTAACCGGTCGGGTGATCCCTGATTTTTCGGCGGTGGCTTTCTGACCGCCAGGTTTCGGTTGAACAGGCGCGTTGCAGGGTTGGCGGGCGTGACGGGGGCGTCCGTGCCGATCACCGTCTCCAGCGCGCAGCAAGCAATGTCTGGTTTCATGCGGTGCCGTACGTGGCCCGCCGGAGAGTTTCCTTGTCTACTACAGTCTTGAGATCGGTGCTTGGCGCAGGTGTGCTGGCGCTTCTGGCGGTTACCGGAGCTTTGCCGGTGCGCGCGCAGGATCCCGCCAACGGTATCGACCGGACGCTGACGACCGCCGCCATCGCGCCTGAGACAGGGAAGCCGCAAGCGCGCACGGTCGAAATCGGCGTCTACGATCCGCATGACACGGTCGCTGACAGCGACGCGCTGACGCTCGAGCATGTCTTCGTCTACTGGCAGAAGCCGGACCGGGCGCTGTTGAAACGGAAGTTCGCGATGGCGCAGCAGCAGGGGCGGGCGCTGATGCTCTCGGTCGAACCCTATACCCACGCCGCCGACTGGCGCGCCGGCGGCAACCGGCTGTTCGCCGATATCGGCAAGGGCCGCTTCGACCGCGAAATTGTCGAGATCTGCACCCGTGCCGCCGACTTCGCCGGGCAGGTCTACATTCGCTGGGGCCACGAGATGGAGGAACCCAGCGAGCGCTACCCCTGGGCGCGCCGCGACAGCGAAGGCTACAAGACGGCGTTCCGTTACTTCGTGGCCAAGTGCCGGGAGTTGGCGCCGGCCGCGCGCTACGTCTGGTCGCCGAAGGGTCACCGCAATCTTTCGGCCTACTACCCGGGCGACGATGTCGTCGATGCCATCGGCATTCCCGTCTGGGGCTTGCAGAAGATGGATGTCGATTACTGGGGGCGCGAACGCCGTTTCGTCGAGGCGCTCAAGGAAAAGTACCAGCGCGTTTCGCGTTACGGCAAGCCCGTGATCGTCGCCGAACTCGGCGTCTCCGGTTCGGCCGACTACAAGCGCGCCTGGTATGCCGAAATCCTCGACCAGCAGACCTATCGCCGGACCTTCCCGCTTCTGACGACCGTCGTCTTCTTCAACGACAAGGAGCCGTACAAATGGCCGCTCGGTTACGGCGCGCCGGACTGGCGGCTCGACAAGGCGGCGCTCAAGGCGCTTGCCGACCGCGGACCGAAGGAAGCGGCCGAACTCGCCGACTGATTGCCTTGCGTGGCATGAAATCCTGCTGATCGCAGCAGAGGCGCTTCCGGTGGGGCGACGCGCCGATCGTCCTTCGGCGCATCGCAAAGGCTTCAAGCTTGCGGAGCCCTTGATGTCCCGGATCACCTTGCGATACCGGATCACCCTGATGCTTCCGGTTCAGGCCAGCAACAGGCCCGATTCGCGTGCCGCGGCAGCAAAGCAGCGGCTGGCCCGGTCGGTACTCGTCAATCCGTCCAGCGCATCCAGGCAACGCCTGAGAGCCGCGCGATACTCCCGTCCGCGCCGGCCCGGCCACTGCCTGAGCAGTTCAACGGCTTCGAAGACCGTTCTGACCACGGTCTGCCGTCTGGCCGATAGCTTGAGGGGGATGGGGGTGGGGAAAAGCTTCTCGCTCATTGCATTCCTCTTTGGCAGTCTTTTCGAGCGAAGGGCGAACGTCGGAGTGCGGCAATGGTTCCACTCGGGCGGTGGATTTTTTGCCGCAGCGGTCGAAGCGTTTCCGGCCCGTGCCTTGCGAGGACGTGACGATCAACGACAACAAGGCAGTGATCCGCTTTGCAAATTCCGAAGCGGACGAAATTACCAACGAACTTTTTCCCGGCAGTTCGCTGGCGCTCACGCTCGCCGACGGCGGCCGAAGGGACGTGCGGCAGGGGAGCTCCGTCGAGCCCGGATCGGTGTTGAGAGGTTTTGATAATCCGGGCCCGGCGGCGGTCGTCGCCGCCTACCGGGAGCACTGAGGCGCAGGCGGCTCAGAGTTCCAGCGCCGCCTTGAGGTCGGTCGATTTGTGGGTGCGCAGGTCGAGGTCGGCTTCGATGTGGTCGATATGGTGGACCATCAGCCGCGCGGCCGCGTCGACGTCGCCGCGCTCGATGGCGTTGACGATCTCGTCGTGTTCGCTGTGGCCGCAGCTCGAAACGGTCGATTGTCCGTAAAGCGCGATCACCAGCGACGAGCGGGCGATGAGTTCGTCCATGAAACGGCGCAGGATCGCGTTGCCGGAGAGATCGGCAAGCGCCAGGTGGAAATCGCCCGACGCCTTGATCTCGGCGCGGCGGGCGGGTTGCCCGCGCTGTTCGGTCAGTTGCCGCTCGGCGGCCAGCATGCGGCGAAGCTCGGCAAGCTCGGCCTTGCCGATATTGGCTGCCGCAGCCCGCACGACGCCGGGCTCGATCAGCCGCCGGGTGGCAAAAATCTGGCGTGCCTCGTCGATCGAGGGGTGGGCGACGAAGGCGCCGCGGTTCTTCTCGACGTTGACGAGGCCCTCGTAGGACAGCGCCTGCAGGGCGGCGCGCACCAGCGTGCGGCTGACATTGAAGAGTTCGCCGACATCGCTCTCCGAAAGCTTGGTGCCGGGCGCAAGCCGCCGCTCGACGATCGCATCGCGCAGCGTGTCGCGGATATGCTGGCTGCCCGTGTCGGTGGTCGGGTCGGTGGCCAGTTCGGCCTGATGGGGCGTGGTGGTCAAGGACATGAATCGATCCGCGAAGCAACGCGCCATCTTATCGTCGGACGATGCGAAGGGAAACGACAATCTGACGCGCAAAGGTTGCGCGGCATCGCCTGGCGAGAACACGGCTACTTGTCGAGTTCCGGATAGACGCGGTCGAGGAAGCCCGGCCGCAGCTTCTCGCCGATCAGGCAATCGGGTGCCGGGAAGGCATCGACGTAGCGCACGGTCGGCGGCGGCGGCAGGCCGCTGACCTCGAGCACGAGCTTCTGGCGGATCGCGACGGAAAAGTCTTCGGGCTCGTGCACCGGCAGCACGAAGGAGCCGGGGCCGCCGATGACGCATTCGGCATAATACTGGTCGAGCGGACCGGTGGAGACCGACGGGCGGATGAGGATGGCAAGCCCGTTGATGGTGATGCCGCGTTCGATCGCGGTATTGCGGGCCGGAAGCACCGGCGGGCCGATATTGTTGGGGCCGTCACCGGAGACATCGATCACCCGGCGCATGCCCGAAAACGCGTTGGAATCGATCAGCGCCGTGCCATAGGTGATGGCGTTGGAAATCGAGGTGCCGCGGCGCGTGCCGACCGGTCGCGCCTCGATCAGCTTGGCAAAAGCATCGGCATCGGCGGCATTGTCGATGACCGTCCAGGCGACGACCGACGATTCGTTCACCGTTCCGGCCCATTCGAAGTAGCCGATGACGATCTTGCCCAGCTGGCCGCTTTCGACGGCATCGAGGAAGTCGCGATGCCTCAGCGCCTCGACATAACCGGCGCGCTGGATGCGGGCCTCATCGAGATCCATCGAACCGGACATGTCGACAGCGAGGACCAATTCGACGTCAACATCTGTCGGTATGGCGGTCGATGGGCTCGGGCCACCACTCAATGAAAGGAGTAACGCCAACACGCTCAACATCGCTTCAACCAGTCATTGCGCGCGGTCAGATTAGAAGAATGTAACACAAGATTGGCTTTCGGCGACCGTTTGGGTGTAGTTGGCCTTCAACAAAGAGTGATTTTGTCGACGCCCGCCTCGACCGGGTGCATGGCCAGGAAAGGTAGGGATGCGAGAGTCGACGGAAAATATCGAGCGATTTCAGGTCGATAGATTGCAGCAGGCGGCGTTCGCATACTTTCTCGAACATTCGGATCCGGCCACCGGATTGATTGCCGATACCGCACTGCCGGGCGCGCCGGCGAGCATCGCCGCCACCGGCTTCGGCCTTTCCTGTTATCCCGTCGGCGTCGAGCGCGGCTGGCTCACGCGTAGCGATGCGGCGCGGCGGGTGCTGACGCTGTTGCGTTTCCTTGACCAAAGCCCGCAGTCCCGCCACCGGCAGGCGACGGGCTATCGCGGTTTCTACTATCACTTTCTCGATCTGCGGACCGGCGAGCGCGCCTGGCAAAGCGAGCTTTCGACCGTCGATACGGCGCTGCTGATCGCCGGCTGCCTGACCGCCGCCGCCTACTTCTCAGGCAGAGATGCGGACGAATGCGAGATCCGCGCGCTGGCCCATCGGCTCTATGCGCGGGTCGACTGGCGCTGGGCGCTCAATCGCGGCGACACGCTGACGATGGGCTGGCGGCCGCCGGGGCACTTTCTGAAACATCGCTGGCGGGGCTACAGCGAAGCGCTGCTGCTCTACGTGCTGGCGCTCGGCGCACCCGAGCATGCGATCGAGCCGGCGCATTACGCCGCCTTTGCCGAGGGCCATGACTGGATCTCGGTCGCGGGCGAAATCCATCTTCATGCGGCGCCGCTCTTCATCCACCTCTTCCCGCAGGCCTGGCTCGATCTGCGCGGGCTTGGCGATCGGACGATGCGGGAGCGGGGAACGGACTATTTCGAAAATACCCGGCGCGCCATCGCGTTGCAGCGGGACCACGCACGCTCCAATCCCGGCGGTTTCGCCGGCTACGGCGAGCACCTGTGGGGCCTCAGCGCCTGCCATGCGCCGCGCGGACGACAGCGGCTTCGCGATGGACGCTGGCAGCGGTTCTTCGGCTATGCCAATCGCGGCGCGCCCTTCGGTCCTGACGATGGCACGCTCGTGCCCTGGGCGGCGCTTGCCTGCCTGCCGTTCGAGCCGGAAGCAGCGCATGCGGCGCTTACCCATATGGCGGCCGGCTATCCCCGGCTTCTGAACAAGGGGCGCTTTGCCGGCGGCTTCAACCCGAGCCTTGGCGGCGGCGGGCCGGAGGGCTGGATCGACGAGCGGGTCGTCGGTCTTGACCAGGGGCTGGTTGTCATGATGATCGAGAACTGGCGAAGCGGCCTTGCCTGGACGCTGGCACGCACCGTACCGGCGATCCGCCTCGGCCTGAAGCGGGCGGGCTTTGACGGCGGCTGGCTGCGGGAGAGGGACGGCGCGTGCGGGTGATCCGCCCGCATCCAGCACCTGAGGATGAGAATGGGCGACGGAGACGGCATGCGCTTGAACGACCACCCGCCGAAAGCGGACATCGCGGCCCCCTTTCCGCCGCAGGCACTGGCGGTGGCCGACCGCTTGCGCGCGCAGTTTCCCGATGCTGCCGTTTCGCTCGGGCCAGCTGCCGGCGATTTCAGTACGCCGGCCGACTTCTGGGCTGCGGGCGGCGCGGGCGTCGAGGCGGGGCTTGGCTATCAGGATTTTTTCGGGGCCGGCATGACCGACCGGATCCGGGCGGCACACCTGATCGCCTTCTATAGCCGCCAGCTCAGCGTCGTCCTTGGCGCATTCCATCTCGGCGCCGGGCTCCAGGCTGAGATCGCCGGCATTCGCTTCGAGGACTGGACACGCCTTCACCGCGGCGCGGAAGTCGCGGGCAAGCGCTATCATTTTCGCCTCCAGCCGGCGACGGCGGAGCGCCAGGGTGCTGATGGCGCCGGTGCTTTCGAACGTGGCTTTATCGCTCATCTGGCGCCGGTGATTGCGGTTCTGAGGAAACGCGCGGGACTTTCCTCCGGGGCGCAGTGGCGGCTGGCTGCGGATTCCCTTGCCGGCGCGTTCCTGGAGATCGGCCGTGCGTTGGGCGACGAGGCGGGCGGCATGGCCGCGGCGCTGGCGATCGTCAAGCGGCCGGGGTCGCGGCTCTATTCCGACGAACTCTGCTACGAGCAGGTCTCGGCTCTCGATCCGGCAAGCGGCGAACAACTGTCGCGCCAGTACCGGATCCGCTGCGGTTGCTGTCTCTATTTCCGAACCGAGGGCGGCAGCTTCTGCGATACCTGTGTCCTGCTCGGTCAGGAGGATCGCCGCGCGCGGCTGGCGGCGCATCTCATGCAAAACGGCGGGGCCTGAACCCCGCCGTCTCTTTGCTGACCGGCCGTGATCGCTACGATCACTGTGCCTTGACGAAACGTTCGTTGATGAAGCCGGAAACGACGCCAAGCACGATCCAGAAGGCGAGCGTGGTGGCGAGTGCGGCAACGGCAAACTCGGCGCCAAGCACGGCCGGAACGTTGCTGGAAATGTCGAGCGGCTGCGGTGCGCCATAGACATGGGGTGCTGCGATCAGCACCAGGCCTGCAACCTTGGAGACGATCTCCTCGCGCAGGACGACGAGATAGAGGCCGACGGCGGACAATGCCACCGTTGCCAGCCACCAGGTCTGGCGGTCACCGAGTTCGGCGGCCGGGAAGCCCGGCAGTTCCGGTGGCAGGCCGATTGCCGGCAGCATGTGCACCGCAAGCCAGCCGCAGGCGCCCCAGAGCGCGCCGTTCCTGAGTGTGATCGGGTAGCCAATCACCAGGCTGACGCCGGCCAAGAGCAGGCCGAAGCCCGAGCCGGTGACCAGATTGGCCATCAGCGTGCCGGAGAAGCGGCTCATGCCGAACATGATGCCGCCTTCCTCATGTTCGCCCTCGTGGGCGTAGGCCGGCGTGATCGGCGACAGCGCGTCGAGCAGGGCGCCAAGCGGCGAGACCGCCTTCAGCGACGAATGCTGGTCGTGGTTTTCGGCGGCCGGCTGCGCGGCACCCGGCTGGGCGGCCGGCTGTTCGGTTGCGGCCGGAGCCTCGCCTTCGAATTCTTCGGCATGCAGGATGAGCGGCGTGACGCGCAATTCCTGGGCGCCGGTCATGAAGACACCGGCAATCAATCCAGCCACGATCGCGGCCAGAAGCGTTCTGACAATCATCTTGAAATCCCTCGATAACGACAAAAGCCACGCCCTGTGGCGTGGTCCTTGAGCCTTCCCATTTTCCCTGTGCTGCGGATGGCTTTCGCGCACCGGAAAAACCGGGATGCACACAGGCCTGCATCCGGCTCGGGCCGGATGCGTTCAGGTCCGCAGATTGTTCGATGCGGAACGTTGGTTACGTTCCGAAACATCGGTCAGTGGCAGGGGAAGCCGTAGGAGTGGCGGGTGTCGTGCGCCGTGTCGTGCAGCACTGCCGAGTTGGCAAGGCCCGCGCCGAAGACGAGGAATGCGCCGATGAAGAGCGCCATGACGCCAGCGGTCAGACGATCGCTGAGGGAGAGCGGGGTGCTCGAAATGGTAGACGTAGCCATGACAACCTCCGTGATGGCATCGGGAAATTCCCGGTTGGGCCCTATGCCCGCATCGAGTGGCAGGTTTCCTGGCTCACGGCGTTGGGCGGGAAGCCCCCGATCTGCCTCGCCTTCCCAGTTCGGCCGCCCTCTCGCGGTCTTAACCAGTGGCTTCTTCCGGATCGCTCCGGAACGGCGGATCGACGTCGTTCTACAGTCGCGGGGTCGGCCGTGATTTGAATGCCCAGAGTGGGTCCATCCGTCACGTTCCCGTTTACTCCCGAAACACGTTCGCGTCCCGGGAACCAATCGATCCCAGATGATTAGGATCGTGTCATGGCGTTGTCAATTGAGCCTGCGCCGCCGCGCGGCCCATCCGCGACAAAATCCTTGATGGTCATGCGTTTGAACGCCTCGACGATCCGGTCGCCCTCGGCCCGGTCGACAGAGACCGCAAGCCGCATGGTGCAGTCGCCGAGATGCATGATCAGGAAGGCGGCGCTGTCGATCTCCTCGCGCGGCGTATCGGGCACAAGTCGGGCCCAGACATCGGCGAGCAGCTTTCCGCCGGCGCGGCTCTGCGCGAGGTCGATTTCGCGCAAGGCCTTGTCGGCCTGCATCGCCGACCAGATGTCGCGCATGACCGGCTCGGCGAGGAACATGTCGTAATAGATGTCGAACAGTAGCGAGAACGCGTCGCGCAGTTCGGCGATCGACGTGACCTTGGCGAGTTCGGCGGCAATGCACTCGTTGCAGACCGCATTGTAGCGTTCGGCGAGCGTGCGCACGATCGCCGCCTTGTCGGGGAAATACTGGTACAGCGAGCCGATCGAAATGCCAGCCTTTTCAGCAACTTCGCTCATACGCATGGCGTCGCTGCCCTTCTCCTGGATGAGCGCCGTCGCGCAGGCAAGGATCTGCTCCACGCGCTCGCGGCTGCGCTTCTGGCTCGGCGTCCGGCGCAGCGCGGTCTCGTCGTCGGTGGGAAGGGTGGCGGGGCTTGCAGATAGAATCATGAGGGATGCTCACATTTTGACTTGACTCCTAAGATACGAGGATTTATCACATTTGCAAATGTGAGCGATGCTCATATTTGTTGGTGGAACCTCAGGAGGTAACGATGTCTCAGAAAGTCACACTGGTTTTGGGCGGTACCGGCAAGACGGGGCGGCGGGTGGCCGAGCGCCTTCAGGAGCGAGGCGTTGCGGTGCGCATCGGCGCCCGTTCGGTGTCGCCTTCCTTCGATTGGACGGACGAGGCGACCTGGGCGCCCGTTCTTGAAAATGTCGATCGTATCTATGTCTGCTACCAGCCCGATCTGGCGGTGCCGGGTTCTGTCGATGTCATCAGCAGGTTCTCGAGCCTTGCCGTGGGCGCCGGCATCAAGCGGCTGGTGCTTCTGTCGGGGCGCGGCGAGGACGAGGCGGAAGCGGCCGAGCGCGCGCTTATGGCGTCGGGCGCCGACTGGACGATCATTCGGGGCAGCTGGTTCTTCGAAAACTTCGACGAAGGCTTCCTTGCCGAGGGTGTCGTGGCCGGTTCGGTCTTCCTGCCGGTGGATGCCGTCACCGAGCCGTTCGTCAGCTGCGACGACATTGCCGACGTGGCGGTTGAAGCCCTTCTGAACGACGGCCATGTCGGCAAGATCTATTCGCTGACGGGATCGCGGCTGATGACCTTTGCCGACGCCGTGGCCGAGATCGCTGCGGCGGCCAACCGTCCGATCTCCTATCAGGCCATTCCGGTTGCCGACTTTGCGGCGCAGCTCAAGGCCGACGGCGTGCCGGATGACTATGTCGAACTCATCCGCTATCTCTTCTCCTCGGTGCTCGACGGACGCAATTCCAGTCTGACGTCCGATGTCGAGCGCGTGCTTGGGCGGCCTCCGCGCGACTTTGCGGATTATGCCCGGGAAACCGCAGCAACCGGTGTCTGGAGTCTTGCCGCATGATCCCGTTTATCCCCACCCTGGCGTTTGCCGCCGCGATCGGTTCCGGCCTGATGGCCGGGCTGTTCTTCATCTTCTCGGTCTGCATCATGCAGGCCCTGTCGCGGCTGCCGCCGGAGCAGGGGATCGCCGCGATGAATGCGATCAATGTCGTGATCCAGAACCCGATCTTCCTCAGCGCCTTCATGGGCACGGCGCTGCTTGGTCTGGCGCTCATTGTCGGCGCCTTCGTCTCGGGCGGCGAGGGCCGGTGGTGGCTTGCTGCCGGCGGCATCGCCTATGTCGTCGGCGTGCTGCTGGTGACCATTGTCTTCAACGTGCCGATGAACGATGCGCTTGCCGCCGCAGCCCCCGGTCAGGCGGCGACCGATCTCTGGCGTGAGCGCTATCTGACCGATTGGGTCTGGTGGAACCACGTGCGCACCGTCGCATCGATCGGTGCGCTCGCGTTCTTCATTCTCGGTTTCGCCCGCGCCTGACGAAAGCGCCGGCAAGTCGATCCTTGCCGGCGCCTGCACGCGTCTTGACCTTCAAGCCCATCTCGCCATCAAGGCTTCGGAATACGCGCGTCATATTGCGCTTCAAGGTCGGCGAACTTGCTCCAGAAGGCTGCCGGCTTTTCGCCTTCGAGCAGAGAACGCAATATGTCGAGGTGCACGTGCCAGCCGGCGGAGAAGCTGGTCATGATGGCGCGGTCGGCGATGCGCTTATGGGTGACGACGAGCAGGACCTTGTCGCCGCGGGGACTGAGCTCGAAGCGGACCTCCGAGGGTGTGCCGGTCTCCTCGTTCCAGGTATAGGCGAGGAGCCGTGGCGGTTCCCAGGCGAGCACGTGACCGTAATTGCGGACCTCGCCGGCGTGCTCGGCATATTTCTGCGGCGGTGGATCGTCGTCCGTCGTCAGGTCCGAATGGCGAAAGACGTGCTCGACCTCGGCCCCTTCCTTCGATCCGATCGTTCCGGACGCCATCCAGAGCCGGCGCTTGCTTTCCTCGGTCAGATAGGACCAGATCCGCTCGATCGGGCCGGGCAGCAGGCGCTCGATGCGCACCGCATCCGGTGCGATGACGCGGCCATAGTCGGCGCTGGCAAAGGCTGTGGCATGCGTTGTCATGGCTTTTCCTCCGGATCACTTTGGATAGTGGCGTCTTCGGCGAGAAGCAGCGCCTCGAGTGCGTCGATGCGGGTCCGCCAGAAGGCTTCGTAGTGGCGCATCCACTCCATGCCTGCATGCATCGGCGCGGCATCGAGCCGGCACACATGCGTGCGACCTTTCACTTCGCGGCGCACCAGACCTGCTCCTTCCAGCACCTTGATGTGCTTCGATGCCGCGGCCAGCGAGATCGAGAACGGCGCCGCAAGCTCGCCCACCAGTCTTTCGCCCCGCGAAAGGTCCTGGAGCATGGCGCGTCGCGTCGGGTCCGAAAGCGCATGAAACACGGCATCGAGATGTGCGTTCTGATATTCAACCATGTTGTTGAATATCTCTCCGATTGCCACAATTGTCAACCTTTTGGTTGAATGATTTGGTCGAAACGCGAGAAGGCGAGACCGGGGCGGTCGTCGTGGATGCGTCGCCCCTTCCAGGCGGCGAGGGCATCGGAGAGATCGTCGGTCGGCACCATCTGCGCGAACTGCTCGCTTTCGACGAGCAGCCCCTCCGCGATCGACATGTTGAGGCCGCGTGTGACGGCGGTGATGATGGCGCGCATGGCGAGGGGTGAATGGGCCATGATACGCCTCGCGAGATCGCAAGCGGCTGGCAACAGGTCGTCATGGGGGACGACGGCATTGACCAGTCCCATCTCCAGCGCGCGATCGGCCAAGAAATCCTCGCCCGTCAGCAAGAGTTCGAGCGCGCGCTTGCGGCCGGCAAGCCGCGGCAGGCGCTGCGTGCCGCCGAAGGTTGGTGGCATGCCGAGCTTGATCTCCGGCTTGGCAAAGCGCGCCCGGTCGCTGGCGACAGCGAGATGCACCGCTTCGGTGATCTCGCAGCCACCGCCATAGGCGAGGCCGTTGACGGCGGCGATGACAGGCTTGGGAAAGGCCTCCAGCCGCGCTGTCAGCCTCTGGCCGCGGCGGACGAAGTCACGTACCGCCGGGTTCACGCCCTTCGCCACGCTTTCCGAAAACTCATGGATGTCGCCGCCGGCGGAAAAGGCACGGTCGCCGGCGCCGGTGACGATCACCGCGCCGACGGCGTCGTTCACTTCGATCTGGTCGAGAAGGCTCATGAGCCGATCGATCAGCTCGTAGCTCAGCGCGTTGAGTTTCTCTGGGCGGTTGAGAGTGAGGAGGGCGATGCCCTCGGAAATCTGCATCAGCACGGTGTTGGACATGGTTGCTCTCCGGCAGGTGTTGACGAGGAGAGGTTAGGTGAGGGAAGATGTCATGTATATTCACTAGTCGGTATACATGAGAGATGGCGAAAGCTCAGAAATCGACCCGGGACCTGATCGTCGCAGCGGCGGAAAAGCTGTTCTATGCCGAGGGCATCCGCGCCGTCAGCGTCGATGCGGTGGCGGAAGCGGCGGGCGTGACCAAACGCACGCTCTACTATCATTTCGACAGCAAGGACGAGCTGATCGCCGCTTATCTCGAAGGCCGCGACCAGCCCAATCTGAAACTCTTCCGCAAGTGGTTCGAGGCGGGCGACGGGGATGTTGCCGACAAGGTCGAGGCGATCTTCGTCAACCTGGCGCGGACGGCGCGCCACCCGAAGTGGAAGGGCTGCGGTTTCCTGCGCACCTCGGCCGAGCTCGCCAACATGCCGGGCCACCCGGCGATCCGCATCGGTGCTGCCCACAAGAAGAAGTTCGAGGCGTGGATGGCAGAGACGCTCGCCGAAGCGGGTGCGGTGGAGCCCGCCGTGCTTGCCAAACAGATCCTGTTGCTGCTCGACGGCAGTTTCGCGGTGGTACTGCTGCAGCGGGATGCAGGCTATATGGACGTGGCGGGCAGGGCGGCGGCGACGCTGGTGCGGTTGGCGCTGGTTGGCGCAAACGCGAAGACGTCATCGGAGCGTGTGTCGGCCTCAACGTGAAGTAATGCGATTTCCGCTTTCAACCGGCTGTCGTTGGCGGGTATTGCTATCAGCCGAACAACTGGGGAGCGTCGACGCGGCCGTATTGCGGCGCTCAAGAGGAGAGCAATTCCATGACCGTCAAGCGTATCGTCTCAAACCTCTACGCCTCTGACCCGCAGGCAGCCCGCGCCTTCTACGGTGACCTTCTGGAACTGGACGTGGTGATGGACCACGGCTGGATCCTGACCTTTGCCGCCGAGGGCAAGGCCGCGATGCCGCAACTGAGCATCGCCAGCGAGGGCGGCAACGATACGCCCGTGCCGACGCTTTCGATCGAAGTGGACGACGTCGACCGGACCTATCAGCGGGCCAAGGCCGCGGGCGCCGAGATCATCTACGACATCACCAACGAAGCCTGGGGCGTGCGCCGTTTCTACATGCGCGACCCGTTCGGCAATATCGTCAACATCCTGGCGCACTGAGCAATTCCAGGAAAAGTGCGCAGCGGTTTTCCGTCCGGAGTTGCGCCAGCCAAGCGAGCCAATTCCAGGAAAAGTGCGCAGCGGTTTTCCGTCCGGAGTTGCGCCATCTGAAATCAGCGAAGGGGCCGCCGGCGGGACCGGCGGCCTCTTGCATCAGGCGAGCGACAGCGCGTTTGAAAGATCGGCCACGAGGTCGTCCGGATGCTCGATGCCGATCGACAGGCGGATGGTCGATTCCAGCACGCCGATGCGGTGGCGCACCTCGATCGGCACGCCGGAATGGGTCATCGCCGCCGGGTGGCTGGCAAGCGATTCCGTGCCGCCGAGGCTGACGGCGAGCTTGAAGATCTGCAACGCATTGAGGAAGCGGAAGGCCGCCTCCTGGCCGCCCGCGATGTCGAAGGAGAAGGTCGAGCCGGCGCCGGTGCATTGCGCCTTGAAGGTCCGGCCGACGGGCGTGTCCTCGCCGTGGAAGGGCAGGTAGTGGATGCGCTCGACCTTCGGGTGCTCGCGCAGGAATTCGGCGACGATACGGGCATTGTCGTCGGCCTTCTGCATGCGCACCGACAGCGTTTCCAGCGAACGGCCGAGCATCCAGCAGGAATGCGGGTCGAGCTGGGTGCCGATCGCGCCGCGCAGCGCCTTCACCTGCTTCATCACCGCCTTGGAGCCAAGCGCCGCGCCGGCAATCAGGTCGGAATGGCCGCCGACATATTTGGTCAGCGAATAGAGCGAGATGTCGGCGCCGTGTTCGATCGGCCGCTGGAACACCGGACCGAGCAGGGTGTTGTCGCAGGCAACAATCGGCGTATGACCCTGTTTCCGGCCGATCTGATCGGCGACGCGGCGGATCATGGCGACATCGACGAGGCTGTTGGTCGGGTTTGCCGGCGTTTCGATCAGGATCACCGAGACGCGGCCCTTGGCCATCGCCTCTTCCGCGGCGGCGCTGACAGCGGCCTCGTTCACGCCATCGGCAAAGCCGACGGCCGCAACGCCGAGATTGAGGAAGGTGCGGGCAAGCAGCGTCTCGGTGCCGCCATAGAGCGGCTGGCTGTGCAGCACCGCGTCGCCCGGCTTGACGAAGGCGAGCAGCGTCGTGGCGATCGCCGACATGCCCGACGAGAACAGCGCGCAGCTTTCGGTGCGCTCGTAGACGGCGAGGCGGTCCTCGACGATCTCGCTGTTTGGATGGTTGAAGCGCGAATAGACGAGGCCGGCGCCCACACCTGCCGGCGGTTCCTTCCGGCCGGAGACGAAGTCGAAGAAGTCGCGGCCCTCTTCGGCCGAGCGGAAGACGAAGGTGGAGGTCAGAAAGACCGGTGGTTTGACCGCGCCCTCCGACAGTTCCGGATCGTAGCCATAGTTCAGCATCTGCGTTTCGGGATGCAGCTTGTGGTTTCCGATGTGGGTCTTGGAAGGATGCGGTGCGGTCATGGCTTGTCTCCTCAAGCGAAGCGGACTCGACTGACAGGCAAATTATATCAGATGCTTGGGCCGATCCTTGCTATTTCCGGCCGGATCGCCTTGAGTTGAGCAAGGATTTGGCTGAGTTGGAAAGATATGGCGCAGAAAATTGCCGACGAGACGGATCGCAGGATTTTGAAGGAGCTGGTGGCGGATGCCCGGCTTACCAACAACGAGCTTGCCGAGCGCGTGGGGCTCTCGGCGTCGCCCTGCCTGCGCCGGCTGCGGCGGCTGGAGGAAACCGGCGTCATCCGCGGCTATACGGCCTTGGTCGACCCGGCGGTCGACGGCTGGACGATGACGGCGATTGCGACCGTGACGCTCAGCCGCCAGCACGAGGATGAGATCGTCATGTTCGAGGAGGCGGTGCGCGGCTGGGACGAGGTGCTCGAATGCCACCTGGTGACCGGCTCGCGCGATTATGTGCTGAAGGTGATGAGCGCCGGCCTCGATCAGTATGAACGCTTCATCAAGGAAAAGATTGCAAGGCTCAAATGCGTCGCCTCGATCGAAACGAGCTTCGTCATGAACACCATCAAGGAGCGGCGGGTCTAGTACCAACCTCCTTCATAAGTCTATGAAGACGTTCGATAATCTTCGATCCGTCTTTGAATGTGCCGAGGATGCCCTAGATTCGCAGGATTAGGGCGTCCCAAACGCTCGGCGGACGCCTTGATCTCTCGGAGAGAGACGATGGATTTCGCAGCAACTTTCGATGACGTCGCTTCGCGCTTGCAGAGCGTTCTTCTCAACGAGTGGACCTATTATCAGCTCGCCATCATCGTTGCCGGCTACCTGATCTGTGGTGTGCTGGCCAAGCGGATAGAGCCGCGGGTGGAGGCTCGCGCCCGCCTGATCAAGGGCAATCCGGATCTCTTGCGGGTCATCATCGCGTTCATGCGGCGGCTGCGATGGCTGTTTCTGATCGTCTGGCTCTGGATCGCCGACGGCATGATCCTGCGCTTCGGCTGGCCGTCCTATCGCTGGCTGGTCGCGACCGCACTGACGCTGACGGCGGCGTGGTTCGTCATCTCGGTGCTCACGCGCATCATCCGCAATCAGATGCTCGCGCGCGTCACCGCCGTCGTCGGCTGGATCTATTTTGCCCTCTATGCGGTGGGGCTCGACCGGGTGATCCTGACGACACTCGATGGCGTTGCCATCAATCTCGGCGCGGTTCGCCTGTCGCTGCTGCTGGTCCTGAAAGCCATCGTGCTTTCCTCGGCGCTGATCTGGCTTGCCGTTCTGATCGGCAATGTCTCGTCGCACTGGATCCAGCGGTCGTCGGATCTGACACCCTCCTTCAAGGTGCTGATCAGCAAACTGGTCAAGATCGCGCTGATCGGCCTTGCCGGCGCGATCGCGCTTGCGGCGACCGGCATCGATCTTACCGCGCTCACGGTCTTTTCCGGCGCGGTCGGCGTCGGTATCGGTTTTGGTCTGCAGAAGGTGGTCTCCAACTTCATCTCCGGCATCATCATCCTGCTCGACAAGTCGATCAAGCCGGGCGACACGATCACGCTCGGCGATACCTTCGGCTCCGTGCGCGACCTGCGTTCCCGCTTCGTCTCGGTCATCACCAGGGACGGCAAGGAATATCTCATCCCGAACGAGGACTTCATTTCGCAACAGGTGGTCAACTGGTCGTTTTCGAGCGACTTCGTCCGCATCGAGGTCGATTTCGGAACCTCCTACGACAGCGACCCACACGAGGTCACGCGCCTCGCCATCGCGACCGCCACGTCGCTTCCGCGGGTGGCGAGCAGCTACGCGCAGCCGGTGTGCTGGATGACGGGTTTCGGCGCCTCTTCGCTCGATTTCAAGCTGCGGTTCTGGATTTCCGATCCGGGCAACGGGCTGACGAACATTCGCGGCCAGGTGCTCGTCGCCCTTTGGGACGCCTTCAAGGCGGCGGGTATCTCGATCCCGTTCCCGCACCGCGAAATCATCATGAAGACGCCGGTCGAGGTCACCCGGGCCTAGCGCCGAAGTGCCCGCCGACGGCCCTATCGGGGCGTCTTGCAGTTGCGGCGATTGACTGCGCACGTCGGGGAGGCGACATTGCCGCCGTCGGATCGGCCTGCGGCCGTTCCGGTGACCGTGCCAGCATCAGTGGGGACCCGACGCCATGGACCATCTTCAACAGACGCTGCTGTCGAGGTTGCCGGTGCCGCGGTTTCTCTCTGGCCTGCTCGCATCGTTTTCGACCACGGGCCTGATCGTCGGCGTCTTCTTCTTCGCCATGTCGCTGACGCCGAGCCTGATCCCGCGGCCCTATGTGGTGCAGGCGGTGATTTCGGGCCTGTCGCTTTCCGCGGGCTATGCGATCGGCGTGCTGTTGCGCTGGGTCTGGTCGCTGCTCGACCTGCCGGAGATCCGCGGCCGCACCGGTTTCATCGTGAAGGTGGTGGCGGCGGTTGGCTGCATCGCGGTTGCGCTCACCTTCCTCTGGCGCACCGCCTACTGGCAGAACACGGTGCGTGAGATCATGGGGCTCGACCCGGTCGAAAGCGCCGAGCCGTTCAAGCTCGGGCTGATCGCGGCGCTCGTGTTCGTCGCCATCGTGCTTATCGCGCGCCTCTTCCGGCTGACCTTCCGCTTTCTTTCCCGGCGCTTCGAGCATGTGCTGACGCGCCCGCTGGCGAAGGTCGCAGCCGTCGTCGCGGCTATCGCGCTGTTCTGGTCCGCCGTTGACGGCGTCATCTTCCGCTATGCCCTGCATGCGGCCGACAGCTCGTTCCAGCGGCTGGACGCGCTGATCGACCCGGATGTCGCACCGCCGACCGATCCCTTGAAGACCGGCAGCAGCGCGTCGCTGATGGCCTGGGACGAACTCGGCCGTCAGGGGCGCCAGTTCATCGCATCCGGACCGGCAGCGAAGGACATCGGCGGCTTCTTCGGCGGAGAGGCGAAGGAGCCCTTGCGCGTCTATGCCGGCCTCAATTCGGCCGAGACGGCGAAGGAGCGGGCGAAGCTGGCGCTGGAAGAGCTGAAGCGTGTCGGTGGTTTCGAGCGCACGAACCTCCTGATCGTCGTGCCGACCGGCACCGGCTGGATCGATCCGCCGGGTCTCGATTCGCTCGAATATCTGTTGAAGGGCGATGTCGCCAGCGTGGCGGTACAGTATTCCTACCTGACGAGCTGGCTGTCGCTGCTGGTCGAGCCGGAATATGGCGCGGAGACGGCTGATGCCCTCTTCGACGCTGTCTACGGCTACTGGACGACCTTGCCCAGGGACAAGCGGCCCAGGCTCTATCTCTACGGCCTCAGCCTTGGCTCGATGAACTCGCAAGGCTCGGTCGATCCCTTCGACATCATCAGCGATCCGTTCCAGGGCGCGCTCTGGGTCGGCTCGCCGTTCCCGACCAGGACCTGGCTGCAGATCACCGGCAACCGCAATCCGGGCTCGCCGGAATGGCGGCCGCTTTATCGCGACGGTTCGGTCATCCGCTTCACCAACCAGGAGAACGCGCTCAACATTCCGGGTGCCAAGTGGGGCAATGTCCGCATCGTCTACCTGCAGTATGCCAGCGACCCGATCACCTTTTTCGACCCCCATTCCTTCTACCGCGAGCCGGACTGGATGAAGGCGCCGCGCGGGGCCGACGTCTCGCCGGCGCTCCGCTGGTTCCCGGTTGTCACCATGTTCCAGTTGCTCGCCGACATGGCGCTGGCGACGACGTCGCCGATCGGCTACGGCCATGTCTATGCGCCGGAGCACTATATCGACGCCTGGATGCAGGTGGTGGCGCCGCCCGGCGTGACCGAGGCGGATGCCGAGCGGCTGAAGACGATGCTCAAGGGCCGCTACTGAGTTTCTCCCGGCACGGGCAATGTGGCGAGCAACGCTCCCATGGCGGCAATGATCTTGCGGTGCTGGTGCGCATGGCGGGTGCGAAGGCTGGTGGCGGCATAGACGGTTTGCGGGATCACCGGCGCATCCTGTACGCGCTGCGCAGATCCGTGCGCCGACAGCCGCTCGGCCGTCGCCGCGGTCACATAGGCGGCACCGCCGAGCACCGCGAGCAGCCGGGTGATCGCCATGTTCTGGCCGGCCGAAAGCAGGGCCGCCGAGAGGTGCGGCAAGGCCAGCCGGTGGGCGCGGTCGAAGGTCGGCGAATAGCTCGAGCGGACATAGCTCTCCGAGCGCACTTCGGCCAGTTCCCGCGCCTCGGTGCTCACCATCACGTAATGCAGATCGCCGATCCGTTCATAATAGAGATCGGGCAGGTAGTGGGGGGTGTAGAGGATCGCCAGATCCAGGTCGCCGGCGCCGAGGTCGCGGTTCATCTGGTTGGAGTAATCGGCCTCCATGTAGACCTCGGTTGCGGGCAGGTCCTGCCTGATGGCCGCCATCCATTCGCCGGCGAAAGCCTCTGCCAGATCATGCTGGATGCCAAGCCGCATCGAGCGCTCCAGCGCACCGGCGCTTGTGACCGCACGCGTTGCCTCATGCCATTGGTTCTGCAGCGCTTTTGCGTAATCGAGGAAGCGTAGGCCGGCGGCCGTCGGCACCGTGCCGCCCTTGTTGCGGGTGAAGAGCTTGCGGTTGAACTGCGCTTCCAGCGCCTTCACCCGGTGCGAGACGGTCGACTGGGTGATGTTCAGCCGCTCGGCGGTGCGGTTGAAGGAGCGGCTTTCCATCAGGTCGAGGAAGGTTTCGATCAGTTCCACCTGCATGCCGTGCGCTCCCGCTTCGATAGGTTCAATCTAATCGAATTCATCGATCAATAAAGCCTGTTTCCGTCGCTTGATGGCGCCCCGCTTCCCCGGCAAGAATTCCGCCAAAACGAGGGAACAGTTGATGTCGAATTTGCCGTCGCACGCACGCGTCGTGATCATCGGCGGGGGAGCGATTGGCGCTTCCTCGCTCTACCATTTGGCCAAGGCCGGCTGGACCGATTGCGTGCTTCTGGAAAAGAACGAGCTGACGGCGGGCTCGACCTGGCATGCGGCCGGCAACGTGCCGACCTTTTCGTCCTCCTGGTCGATCATGAACATGCAGCGCTATTCGGCGTCGCTCTATCGCGATCTCGGCGCGCTCGTCGATTACCCGATGAATTATCACGTCACCGGCTCGATCCGACTCGGCCACTCCAAGGAGCGGCTGCAGGAGTTCAAGCGCGTCGTCGGCATGGGCCGCTACCAGGGCATGGATCTCGATATCCTGTCGCCCGACGAGATGCGCGTCCGCTACCCGTTCCTCGAAACGCACGAGCTGACCGGTGCGCTTTACGATCCCTATGACGGCGACATCGACCCGGCGCAGCTGACGCAGGCGCTCGCCAAGGGCGCGCGCGACATGGGCGCGAAGATTATCCGCTTCTGTCCCGTGACCGGGGCGCGACGGGAAAACGACGAATGGGTGATCTCGACGCCTCAGGGCGAGATCCGCTGCGAACACGTCGTCAACGCCGCCGGCTACTATGCCCGCGAGGTCGGCAAGATGTTCGGCCGCGACGTGCCGATGATGGTGATGAGCCATCAGTATATCCTGTTCGACGAAATCCCGGAGCTGGCCGCCTGGTCGAAGGAGGCCGGCCACAAGCTGCCGCTTCTGCGTGATGTCGACAGCTCCTACTATCTCCGCCAGGAGAAGAACGGCATGAACCTCGGGCCCTACGAGCGCAACTGTCGCGCCCATTGGGTGACGCTCGACGACCCGATGCCGGAAGACTTCTCCTTCCAGCTCTTCCCCGACGACCTCGACCGGCTGGAATGGTACCTGAACGATGCGGTCGAGCGCGTGCCGATCCTTGGAACCGCCGGGCTGTCGCGCATCATCAACGGCCCGATCCCCTATGCGCCCGACGGCAACCCGCTGATCGGCCCGATGCCCGGCGTTCCCAACGCATTCGAGGCCTGCGTCTTCACCTTCGGCATCTGCCAGGCAGGCGGTGCCGGCAAGGTGCTCGCCGAATGGATCACCGAGGGCCAGACCGAGTGGGACATGTGGTCCTGCGACCCGCGGCGCTACACCGACTACACCGACCAGGATTATTGCATCGCCAAGGGCATGGAGATCTACGGCCACGAATATGCGATGCACTTCCCCAAGCATTACTGGCCGGCCGGCCGAGACCGAAAGCTGTCGCCGATCCACGACCGGATCGCCGCTCTGGGCGCCCAGTTCAAGCCCTATAACGGCTGGGAGCGCGCCATGTGGTACGCCAAACCCGGCGACGACACGTCCGAAGAGGCGACGCAGACCTGGGGCCGCGAGGGTCCGTGGGCGGAACGCATCAAGGAGGAGTGTCTGGCCGTGCGCGATGCCGCCGGCATTCTCGACCTGCCGGGCTTCTCGCGCTTCCGGGTAAAGGGCGAAGGGGCGACCGAATGGCTGTCCGGTCTCATCACCGGGCGCGTGCCGAAGCCCGGCCGTATCGGCCTTGCCTATTTCGCCGACGACAAGGGCCGCATCGTCACCGAGATGTCGGTGATGATGATCGACGAGGATTTCTTCTTCCTGATCACCGCCGCCACCGCGCAGTGGCATGATCTTGAATGGCTGCGCAAGCATATGCCTGACAACGCCGCCTTCACCATCGACGACGTGACCAAATCCTTCTCCTGCCAGATCCTCACCGGCCCGAAGTCGCGCGCGATCCTCGCGGAGGTCAGCGAGGCTGATCTGACCAAGGGCTGGCTCACGCACCAGACGGCGCAGATCGCCGGGCGTTACTGCCAGCTCGTGCGCGTCTCCTTCGCCGGCGAACTCGGCTGGGAGATCCACACCAAGGTGGACGATACGGCCGTCATCTTCGACGCCGTCTGGGCGGCCGGACAGAAACATGGCCTCAAACCCTTCGGCATGGAGGCGCTCGACAGCCTGCGCATCGAGAAGGGCTACCGCGCCTGGAAGGGCGATCTTTCAACCGACTACACCATCTTGCAGGGCGGGCTTGAACGTTTCGTCGACTGGGGCAAGCCGGGCTTCAAGGGCAAGGCGGCGCTGGAGCGCGAGAAGCAGCAGGGCGTTTCCAAGCGCTTCGTGACGCTGACGGTCGCCGCTGACGGCTGCGACGCGCCCTACATGTCGACGCTCTGGTCCGACGGTCAGGTGGTCGGCGAAACGACCTCGGGCAACTGGGGCTACCGCGTCGGCAAGTCGATCGCGCTCGGCATGCTCAGGGCCGATCTTGCCGTGCCCGGCAAGGAGATCGAGGTCGAGATCTTCGGCGACCGCTTCAAGGCGACGGTCGAGGCGGACCAGCCGCTCTGGGATCCCTCCAATGAAAGACTGCGCGCATGACGAAGCCCATTCCCTCGAAAGCCCGTGCGGTCATCATCGGCGGCGGCGTGTCCGGCTGTTCGGTCGCCTATCACCTGGCCAAGCTCGGCTGGACCGACGTGGTGCTCTTGGAGCGCAAGCAGCTGACCTCGGGCACCACCTGGCATGCGGCCGGTCTCATCGGCCAACTGCGCGCCTCGCAGAACATGACGCGGCTCGCGAAATATTCGGCCGACCTCTACGTCAAGCTCGAAGCCGAAACCGGCATTTCCACCGGCATGCGCCAGAATGGCTCGATCACCGTGGCGCTGACGGAGGAGCGCAAGGAGGAGATCTACCGCCAGGCCTCGCTGGCGCGCGCCTTCAAGGTCGACGTGCGCGAAATCACGCCTGATGAGGTGAAGGCGATGTATCCGCACCTCAACACCTCGGATGTGAAGGCGGCTGTGCATCTTCCGCTCGACGGCCAGTGCGACCCGGCCAACATCGCCATGGCGCTTGCCAAGGGTGCGCGCCAGAACGGCGCCACGATCATCGAGGGCGTCAAGGTGACGTCCGTGTTGAAAAAGGACGGCCGGGTGAGAGGCGTCACCTGCGAGCAGAACGGCGAGACCTACACGATCGAGACCGACCATGTCGTCAACTGCGCCGGCATGTGGGGCAGGGAGTTCGCCCGGCAATCGGGCGTCACCGTGCCGCTGCACGCCTGCGAGCATTTCTACATCGTCACCGAGGCGATCCCGGAGCTGAAGCGCCTGCCGGTCCTGCGCGTGCCGGATGAATGCACCTACTACAAGGAAGATGCCGGCAAGATGCTGATCGGCGCCTTCGAGCTCAAGGCCAAGCCCTGGGGCATGGAGGGCATCCGCGAGGATTTCTGCTTCGACCAGCTGCCCGACGATTTCGATCACTTCGCGCCGATCCTCGAAATGGCCGTCAACCGCATGCCGATGCTGGAAACGGCCGGCATCCACACCTTTTTCAACGGCCCGGAGAGCTTCACGCCCGACGACCGCTATTATCTCGGCGAAGCGCCTGAGGTGAAGGGCTACTGGGTTGCGGCCGGCTACAACTCGATCGGCATCGTTTCGTCCGGCGGCGCGGGCATGGCGCTCGCCCAATGGATGAACGACGGCGAGCCGCCCTTCGATCTCTGGGAGGTGGATATCCGCCGGGCGCAGCCGTTCCAGAAGAACCGCGCCTACCTGAAAGACCGCGTCTCGGAAACACTCGGCCTGCTCTATGCGGATCATTTCCCCTATCGCCAGATGGCGACGGCCCGCGGTGTGCGCCGTTCGCCGCTGCATGAGCATCTGAAAGCCCGCGGCGCCGTCTTCGGCGAAGTCGCTGGCTGGGAGCGCGCTAACTGGTTTGCGAGGGAAGGCCAGGAGCGCGAATATCGCTATTCCTGGAAGCGGCAGAACTGGTTCGAGAACCAGAGGGACGAGCATCTGGCGGTCCGAAACGGCGTCGGACTGTTCGACATGACCTCCTTCGGCAAGATCCGGGTGGAGGGGCGCGATGCGCTCTCCTTCCTGCAGCGGCTCTGCGCCAACGAGATGAATGTCGAGCCCGGCCGCATCGTCTATACCCAGATGCTGAATGCCCGCGGCGGCATCGAGAGCGACCTGACGGTGACGCGCCTCTCGGAAACCGCCTTCCTGCTGGTCGTGCCGGGCGCGACGCTGCAGCGCGATCTTGCCTGGTTGCGCAAGCACCTCACCGACGAGTTCGTCGTCATCACCGATGTCGGCGCCGGTGAAAGCGTGCTTTGCGTCATGGGGCCGAAGGCCCGCGAGCTGATGCAGAAGGTGAGCCCCAACGATTTTTCCAATGCCGCCCATCCCTTCGGCACGGCGCGCGAGATCGAGGTCGGCATGGGCCTCGCCCGCGCCCACCGCGTCACCTATGTCGGCGAACTCGGCTGGGAACTCTATGTCCCGACCGACCAGACGGCGCATGTGTTTGAGGCACTGGAGGCGGCGGGCGAGGGGCTTGGCCTCAAGCTCTGCGGCATCCATACGCTCGACAGCTGCCGCATCGAGAAGGCCTTCCGCCATTTCGGCCACGACATCACCGACGAGGACCACGTGCTCGAAGCCGGGCTCGGCTTCGCGGTGAAGGCCGACAAGGGCGATTTCATCGGTCGCGAGGCGGTGCTTGCCAAGCACAACCGCGGCCTGTCGCGCCGGCTGGTGCAGTTCCGGCTAACCGATCCGGAGCCGCTGCTCTTCCACAACGAGGCGATCGTGCGCGACGGCAGGATCGTCGGCACGATCACGTCAGGCAATTACGGCCACCACCTCGGCGGCGCGATCGGCCTCGGTTACGTGCCGTCGGAAGGCGAGAGCGCTGACGACGTGCTCGGCTCGCGCTTCGAGATCGAGATCGCCGGAACGCGGGTGAAAGCCGAGGCGTCGCTGAAGCCGATGTACGACCCGCGGGCGGAGCGGGTGCGGATGTAGGGCGTGAATTTTGTGGCTGCCCCTCACCGCGCGGATGAGGGGCAACGCCCCATTGGGAGATGATGATGGCTGACGATTGCGCAGTTGCGGCTTCGAGACGATCCGGCGGGCGGGCGGCGCGGGTGGCGTTGCGCGCAGCACCGCTGGCGGAAAACATCCGGCCGGTGCGACCGGGGCTTTCCGGCGGGCAGTACAAGCCGCTGACAGATGCCGGGGTGCGGCGCATCCACGAGGCGGCACTCGATGCGCTGGAGCAGATCGGCCTTGCCAATGCGCCGAAGTCGGGCGTCGAGATCATGACCGGCGCCGGGGCCATTCTTGGCGATGACGGACGCATCCGTTTTCCCCGGGCGCTGGTCGAGGACATGCTTGCGATCGCCGCGCGCGACATCACGCTTCATGCCCGCGATCCGAAGCAGGACCTCGAGCTCTCCGGCACCCGCGTCTATTACGGCACGGCCGGTGCGGCGGTGCACATCGTCGACGTCGAGAAGCGTGAATATCGCGAATCGACCGCCAAGGACCTCTTGAACGCTGCGCAGCTCGTGCACCATCTCGACAATGTGCATTTCTTCCAGCGCGCCATGGTCTGTCGCGACGTCGCCGACAATTTTCTGATGGACGTCAACACGCTCTATGCCTGCTGCGCCGGCACGACCAAACATGTCGGAACCAGCTTTTCCGATCCCTCGCATGTCGACGGCTGCTTCGATCTCATCCACATGATCGCCGGTGGCGAGGACAAGTGGCGGACGCGGCCCTTCGTTTCCAACTCGAACTGCTTCGTCGTGCCGCCGATGAAGTTTGCCGAGGAAAGCTGCATCACCATGGAGAAGTGCATCCGCGCCGGGATGCCGATCCTGCTGCTGTCGGCGGGGCAGGCCGGGGCGACGGCGCCGGCGCCGCTTGCAACCGCGATCGTGCAGGCGGTTGCCGAATGTTTGGCGGGCGTCGTCTATGTCAACGCCATGGCGCCCGGGCACCCGGCGGTCTTCGGCACCTGGCCCTTCGTCTCGGATCTTCGTACCGGGGCGATGTCCGGCGGCTCCGGCGAACAGGCGCTTTTGACGGCTGGCTGCGCGCAGATGCACCAGTTCTACCGCCTGCCGGGCGGGGCGGCCGCAGGCATTGCAGACGCCAAGCTGCCGGACATGCAGGCCGGCTGGGAGCAGGCGATTTCCAACGTCATGGCCGGGCTCTCGGGTCTCAACATGGTCTATGAAGCCGTCGGCATGCATGCCTCGCTGCTCGGCTTCTGCCTGGAATCGCTGGTGCTCGGCGACGACCTCCTGGGGCAGGTGCAGCGCTGCATCCGCGGCATCGACGTGACGGAGGATTCCGTCTCGCTCGACACCATGCGCTCGGTCTGCCTCGATGGCCCCGGCCACTATCTCGGTCATCCGCAGACGCTGGGGCTGATGCAGACGGAGTACATCTATCCGGCGGTCGCCGACCGCACGAGCCCGAAGGAATGGGTCGAGATCGGCCGTCCGGACCTGGTGGCCAAGGCGATCGAGAAGAAGAACCGCATTCTCGCCGAAGCGGCGCCCTCTGTGATCGCGCCTGAGATCGACAGGGCGATCCGGGAGAAGTTCCAGATCTTCTGCTGAGTTTCCTCCGCCTGGGTTGCAGGCGGAGGCAGCGGGCGGCCGGGTCCGGTCGCTCGTCCTCTAAAGATTGCAAGGAAATGCTGCGGGCTGCGGTGTCAGCCGGAGACCGCGGGTGGTGGTGTGTGCCCGGGGATGGCGGCATCTGCCCCTCATCCGACCGCCGGTCACCTTCTCCCCGTTTAGACGGGGAGAAGGTGACGCGTGGCGATCGCAGTGCCTCAGAACGAAATACACGCGCGCCGGAACGCGGTTCTTCCGGTTCTGTTTTTGGAGTTCAGCCCCATGCTCGTTTCGGAGCTCAAGACTACGACCGTCACCGGCGACCGGATCGATCAGCTGGTCGCCGCGCACCGCCCCGGCCATGGGCTTGCCCGCGCCTTCTATCTCGATCCGGAGATCTATGAACGCGATCTGGAGCGGGTCTTTCGCCGTCACTGGCACTGCGTGGCGCACGAAAGTGCGATCCCGAACGCCAATGATTTCGAGGTCTTTCGCATGGCGTCCGAGCAGGTGATCGTCACGCGCACGGCAAGCGGCGAAATCCATGCGATGCTCAATGTCTGCCGCCATCGCGGGGCTGAGGTCTGCACCAAGGACAAGGGCAATGCCCGTGCCTTCGTCTGCCCCTATCATGCGTGGACCTATGGCAATGACGGGGCGCTCAAGGCAGCACGGCTGATGCCGAAGGATTTCAGGCGCGAGGATCACGGGCTGAAGAAGCTGCATGTGCGCGTGGTTGAAGGCCTGATCTTCATCTCCTTCGCCGATGTCCCTCTCGACTTCTCCGATGTCGAACATCTGCTGCACGCGACCTGCGGCCAATATGGCTGGGGCTCGGCGAAGATCGCCCATCGCCAGACCTATCCGGTCGAGGCCAACTGGAAGCTCGCGGTCGAGAACTATGTCGAGTGCTATCATTGCGGCCCGGCGCATCCGGAGTATTCGCAGACGCACGCGCTGGAGCAGCCGCTGCACATGATCGAGGAACTGAACGCCCGGATGGAGGCGCGTACCTGCGAACTCGGCATCGAGGTCGGCTCCGGCAATCACTGGCAGACTTCGGCCGGAGGCAAGGAGGCGGTGCATGCCTTCCGCTATCCGCTCTATGACGGCGCCAAGACCGGCAGCAAGGACGGGCAGGCGCTGAGCACGCTGATGGGGCGCTTTTCCGATTTCGACGGCGGCGTCACCTCCATCCATCTCGGCGGCACCACATTCCTCGTCTGCTATCCCGACCACGGCATGATCTATCGTTTCATTCCGAAGACCGCCGAGACCTCGGAGATGGAACTGATCTGGCTGGTCGACGCCAAGGGAGAGGAGGGGCGGGACTACGAACTCGACCGGCTGACGTGGCTGTGGAACGTGACGACCGAGGAAGACAAGGCGATCATCGAACACACGTCGCGCGGCGTGCGCTCGCACTATTTCGTGCCGGGCCCGATCGCGCCGATGGAGCATAACGAGCTGCGCTACATCCACTGGTATCTCGACGAAATCAGCCGGCCCTGACCGGTTCCGGTGGGCGGCACGCGATGGACTGGTCGCGTCAGTCCCGCCGGTCGAAATGCGTGCGCAGCGCCACATGCGTCTGTACGGTGGCGACGTCGGGGATGATCGAGATCTGGCGGCGGATCGTATCAAGGTCGCCGTTGGAGGCGCATTCGACCAGCACCATCAGGTCGGTGGCGCCGGCGAGCGACCAGCAGGTGACGATGGGCGGCATGGCCGAGAGGTGCGGAACGATATGGTCGCAGTTCTTGCCGGGCTGGAAGGTGATGGCGATCAGCGACTTGACGGTCGGGCTCTCCTCGGCGACACCCAGACGAATGGTGTAGCCGGCAATCACGCCCTTTGCTTCCAGCCGTCTGAGGCGATCATGGGCGGCACTGCGCGAAAGCCCGCTGTGGCGGGCGAGCGCCACCAGGCTCTGGCGCGAATCCTGCCGCAGCGCCGCCAGCAGCAGGCGATCCTTTTCATCGATTTCCGTCAAAACGTCGCCTCCATCCTGCCAAATCCGGACATTCGTCCGGTCAGGCGTCATCATGTCCAGTGAAACCGGACGATAGGCGAGCTAGCGTCTTTTCGCAACGAAGGAGCCTTGCCATGACCAGACTGACTGTTCCCGATAACGCCGTGCTGCTGCCGATCGACATGCAGCAGGCCTTTGATCACGCGCCGTGGCCACGCCGCTGGAATGATGCCGTCGACCGGAAGGGTCTTGCGCTCCTTGCCGCCTGGCGGGCCAGCGGCCGGCCGGTCATTCACGTGCGCCACGACAGCGTCATGCCCGGCTCGACACTATCGCTTGGCGCGCCCGGCAACAGCTTCCGGCCCGGCTTCGGGCCAGTGGGCGATGAAGCGCTTGTTACCAAGGGAGTCAACGCCGCCTTTATCGGCACCGATCTCGACCTGCGTCTGCGCCGCCTCGGCGTCGACACGGTTGTTGCCTTCGGCATTTCGACGGACATGTGCGTGTCGACCTCGGTGCGGGTCGGCGCCAATCTCGGCTACCGCATGATCCTCGTCGAGGATGCCTGCGACTGCTTCGACCAGCCGGATGGCGAGGGTGAAGTGATTTCCGCGCGCGAGATCCACCGCGCCCATGTGGCCACCTTGCGGGCGGAATTCGCCGACGTGACGACGACGGCCGCGCTCGTCGAAGCGCTGCAGCGCCCGGCGGCCGCTTGACGATCGGGCGCGGGCAGGTGGGTGCTACCGCTCACCTGCTTCCGTCCCGCGCCTGTTGTCACCGGTTGGCGCCGCGAACTTCCCGGATCTCGGTTGTCCATTTCGGCGCCGTCAGGCTTTCGCCCTCGCGGTTGGGGAAGGTGAGGAAGGTTTCGAACGACCGGCTCTGTCCTGCCGGCACGCGCGCAAGGATCAGCGCGGTGTCGTTGCCGATCGTCTCGCAATTGCCGTCAGGGCAGTTTTCCAGCGTGACCGCCAGACGGAAATACTCAAGCAGCTGCGAGCCCTTGTTCGTCACCGTGCCGCGCAGCCGGAAGCTCCGCTCCGGCTGGCTCTGCTCGAAGGTGAGGCCGTCCAGGGCGACATCGGCGGCGGTGAGGCCGGCGGGCTGCGTCGTCGGAGCCGGTTCGGGTGCTGCGGGCGTGCGGCCGTCGCGGTCGGCAAACCAGATGATGAAGGCGACGAGCAGGCCGAGCGCCACGGCAACGGAAAGGATCGGTTCGGCCCATTGGCGAAAGCGGCTGAAACGTGCTGCCAGGTACACGACCACAAGGCCCAACGGTAACGCGATCAACCACAGCATCAAGATCCTCCTCACCCCGCATCATTCCTTGAATCGGATCCGACGCAAGAGAGAAATCATGCAGCCGATCAAAGCGTTAGAGCGACGCTCGCCTTGTGGGAACGGCGCGCTACACCACCTGGCCTTTATATAGGGTGGGCATCGACTGGCAACACGCCGGGACGTCTGACGAAAGGAAGCCCCCTGACGAATTGGTGAACAGGCGTGACACCGCCGCGCATGCATGCACTCGCACGGGCGCGGGACGTCGCATCCGGCGTGACACCGCCGATCGAGCGCAAGGGCTCTACTTCGCCGGCGTCAGGTCCACCCAGTAGGTGCCCTCGAACGGCACGGCGGCGAAACGTTCGTTGATCTCGGCAAGGCTCTTCTTCGGATCGAGATCGCCAAAGAGGTCCGGCCGGATCCAGGTGGCGAAGGCTTCCGCCGCGACGATGTTGAGCGGGATCGTGTTGAAGAAGTTCCAGAGACCGTGCACGCGCTTCTCCTGCACGGCGCGGATGCTCGCAAGGGCCGGTGCCTCGATCGTGCGGGCGAGCGTCTCGCGGGCTTCGTCTTCGCTGACGCCGGGGCCGATCGAGAGCGTGCCGTATTTGCCGCCAGGCGAGGAGGTGGCGATATAGATGTCCGGATTGGCGGCCATGATCGCCTCGGCGTTGACGATGCCGCCCGGCCGCGGCAGCACGCCTTCGGCGAAGTTGCGGCCGCCGGCCACCGTCAGGAACTCGCCGAGGCCACCGGTGCCATAGGCCCAGCAACAGCGGTCGGGCTGGGGGAAGGCGTCCATCAGCACCAGCGGGCGCGGCTCCGGCTTGGCGGCGATGCGCGAGCGGATCAGCGCGAGCTTGTCCTCATAGAGCCGGGCAAAGGCTTCGGCCTGGTCCTCCCGTTCGAGGATCCGGCCGAGCAGGCGCATCATGCGCGGCGTACCCGTCAGCGCGTCGTTGTAGAAGTCGACGACCACCACGGGCACGCCGATGCTGGTCAGATACTCGATGGCGCGCCTGCCGGACTCGGTGTCGGATTGCCAGTTGTTGAGCAGCGCGAGATCGGCCTTCACCGTCAGCAGCGTCTCGAAGGAGAGGCCCGGGCCGGTTCCATCGTCGATCTGCGGCACCTCGGCGATCGCAGGAAACTTGCGCCGGAAGCTCTCGTAGATCTCGGGATTGTCGGTCTTCATGTCGCCGGACCAGCCGGCGAGCAGGCTGACGGGATCGGGATGAATGAGCGACAGCGGGACGAGATTGAAGCCGCTTCCAAGCAGGATCGCCTTCGGCTTTGCCGGTATCGTCACCTCGCGGCCCGTCGCGTCGGTGACGGTCATCGGCCAATTGCCTTCGGCGCGGGCCGCAGCGGCAAAGAGCAGGGCGGCAAGGAGAACGAGCATCGGCCGCAGGACGGCCGGGAAGCGGAAGCGGGAAGACAAAACCTATTGGTTCCTTTGGCTTGGGAGGGCGCACAGGCTGCCGCAGCTTGGGACGCCTGGCAACAGATAGCGCAGGCAGCAGATCTTGCGCCGGCAGACGCGGGCGCCGTCTTCTTCCTCATGGCGCAGGCAATCGAAGAAGGGATTGGGCGTTCCGTCCGGCAGGGACTTGCTGCCGATCAGCGCATCGGCCTGGGCATTCAGCGGCTCGATGCCGGAGGCGCGCAGCGCGTAGTCGATGTAGACGAGGGCATTGTTCCAGGCGAGCTTCGGGGCGATGCCGCCGACGGACTTGAGATAGCCGACGACCTCGCGCAGATGCCCCTGCATCAGGGGGGCAAGCGTGGCGAACACGTCGCTGTCGTCCGCTTGCTGCCAGTCGCCCGATGTGGCGACACCGAAGGTTCGCGGAAGGCCATCTTCTGCGAGCGCCACCTTCATCCGGTCGAAGGCGACGGGCAGCACCTGATGGTCAAGCACGCGCGCCACCAGATAGGGAATGGTGAGGCTCGAAAAATAGTAGAGCGACCACATGGAGGCGACAGCACGGCGATCGCTGGCGCCGGATTTCTCCGTGTAGACATCGAGCGCCCGGTCGAAGGCGCCGGACGCAAAGAAGTCCGGCAGTGCCATGCCGTCGGAAAGCTCGTCCGAGAGCACCATTTTCTCGTTGCACCAGGCATGGGTGCCGGCAAAGGCCGCCGAGAGTGCCTTGGGGCCGCCGGTCTCGACCACCGCTTCGGAGATGGCAACCGTCATCGCGCCACCCGGCAGTGGAACGGTCCCAGCGGAACTGCAGCGGTGACAGAACGCCGTTCTGCAAACATGCGACACCTTCTGAGCGTGGTCAGAAACTCATAAGGTGACCGTGTTACTCATGATTTTGGTCGACGCAAGTCATTTTATGACTTTTGCGATCATGTTTTTTGTTCGGGCGGGCGTATGCGTCCCACTCGCTTGTCAGGTCAAATCCGACGTTGGTGAAGCAGCCTTCATGCTGCTTCGCAGCGTCGAAGTCCTCATGCGTCAACGTTTCGTTAGAAAGTTTGTGTTCATCACGGTTTCAATGAACAGTTAAGCTAAGACAAAGAGGCCGGCTTTCGCGACTTCCTCTCTGATTTTTACAAGGAAAGCAGGATCTCGGGCAATGAACAGATCCGTCCGATCGTATCTGCCGATAACGCGAAGTTCATGACTTTTAAAAAACACGTCCATTGCACGTTTCTCTCGGAGACTATCGACGAAAATCTGTTCAATCTCGTCGTCGATCTCATCAAAATTGCGCGCCGGCGTAGGGCTGTTACATAGGACGCCTTGTTTCGACAATGAACGATAGAGCCGAAGAAATTTTTCTTCGCCGTGCAGGTAACTAGCCATCATCGCCTCATCGTGTGCAATCGAATAGCTCATGATCGGAATGTCGGCAGCCTCTTCCTGGCTGAGCCAATGATCAAATACAGAGACATTTATGTGATGTAAGTCTGGCGATGAAAGGGTATCAATGCCAAAGTCTAGCTCGGGAAAATATCCATCCAGCGAGTTATTACTTGGCGCCATTGTGTATTCCTTCATGCCCGCGCAAGAATACGCGATTTGTAATTATGGCGCCCACACTTTTGCTGGACAGATCTACCCACTTCCAAGCGCTGCCGCCACGTGATCCCCGCCCACCCAATACCCTAGTCTCGGCTTCGAATCGAGTTTCTCAGTCTACTTTTGCGCGGGGGATTGGACTCTGTGACTCATCATTCGGTTGTGCGAATTCTTGATATGGTTGTCTCAGGAACCACCAGGTGTTTCCTCGCGAGGCATTGGCATGAAGAGCGGAACCGCAGGCGCTCACCTGCGGTTCGAAAGGCCCATTGAACATGAACGTCACATCAGTCCGAGCTGCTTGTAGAAGCCGAGCGCGTCGTAATAGTCGTTCTGGGCGGTGATCTTGCCGTCCTTGACCGTGAAAACGGATGCGCCCGTGAACTTGAAGCTCTTGTTGGTCGCGGCCGTGCCGTCGGCCCAGGCGCCGGAATTGGTGCCGGAGAACTCCCATTCGAACGAGACCTTGTCGCCGCTAGCGATCGGGTCGCCCTTCATGGTCCAGACGGCATCGGGAACGGCGTTGAGGAAGTTGTCGATGACGCCGGTCTTGGCGGCATCCTTGCCGGTCACCGGCTTGCCGACCGACGCGTCGTAATAGGTGACGTCGTCGGCAAAGTAGGATGCGGCCTTGCCCGCATCATGGGCGTTCCACGCCGCGACATAGGCCGCGACCACATCCGGTGCCGCGTCGGCGGCAAGGGCCGCCGGCGGCAGCACCAGGGCGCTCAAGCCGAGCGCACCTGCAGCAAGGAGCAATTGACGACGGTACATGGCAAACTCCTCCCGTTTGTTCGTTTGCATGCGTTGTCCGAGTGCGGCAGAGGCGCGTAAGCCTCAGCCGTGGTTGATCATGATGTGGCGAACGGCGGTGTAGTCTTCCAGCGCGTAGACCGACATGTCCTTGCCGTAGCCCGACTGCTTGACGCCGCCATGCGGCATCTCGTTGGTCAGCATGAAGTGGGTGTTGATCCAGGTGCAGCCGTATTGGAGGCGCGAGGCCGCCTTCATCGCCCGGGAGATGTCCTTGGTCCAGACGGAGGAGGCAAGGCCATAGTCGCTGTCATTGGCCCAGGCGATCGCATCGTCCTTGCCGGTGAAGCGGGTAACGGAGACAACAGGGCCGAAGACTTCGCGGCGCACGATCTCGTCTTCCTGGGTGGCGCCGGCCACAACCGTCGGCTGGAAGAAGAAGCCGTCCGCGCTGCCGGCGGCCCCGCCGGTGGTGATCTCGATGTGCTTCTGGTCGGCGGCGCGCTCGACGAAGCTGGCGACACGGTCGCGCTGACGGCGCGAGATCAAGGGGCCGATCTCGTTTTCGGTGTCATCGGCGAGATTGTAGCGGATGGTCGAGACGGCGGAGGTGAGGTCGGCGACGAGCTTTTCGTAGATGCCGGCCTCGGCATAGATGCGGCAGGCGGCGGTGCAGTCCTGGCCGGCATTGTAATAGCCGAAGGTGCGGATGCCGTTGACGACCGCTTCGAGATCGGCGTCGTCATAGACGATGACGGGTGCCTTGCCGCCGAGTTCGAGATGGGTGCGCTTGACGGTCTTGGCGGCAGCCGCCAGCACCTTCTTGCCGGTGGCGATATCGCCGGTGATCGAGACCATCGAGATCTTCGGGTGGTTGATCAGCGCGTTGCCGACGGTTTCGCCGCGGCCGGAAACGACGTTGACCACGCCTTCCGGCAGGATATCGGCAAGCACGCGGGCAAGCTTCAGCGCCGTCAGCGGCGTCTGTTCGGACGGTTTGAAGACGACGGTGTTGCCGCCGGCGATCGCCGGCGCCAGCTTCCAGGCCATCATCATCAGCGGATAGTTCCACGGCGCGATCGAACCGACGATGCCGATCGGGTCGCGGCGGATCATCGAGGTGTGGCCCGGCAGATATTCGCCCGCGGTCGGGGCGTGCAGGTTGCGCACGGCGCCGGCAAAGAAGCGCCAGCAGTCGACGATCGCCGGCAGCTCGTCGTTCTTCACCGCGTTGATCGGCTTGCCGCAGTTGAGTGCTTCGAGTGCTGCAAAGCCGTCGGCATCCTTCTCGATCGCATCGGCGATCTTCAGGAGATAGTTGGAGCGCTCGGCGGGCGTGGTCTGCGACCAGCTGGTGAAGGCCTTTTCAGCCGCGTCGACGGCCGCCTCGACCTGGGCATGCGAGGCCTCCGGCAGGTCGACGATCTTGCCGCCCGTCCGCGGGTTCAGGATGTGTTCGTCGGCCTCGGTGCCGGCCTCGAAGCGCGATCCGATCAGCAGTTGGGTGTCCATGTCTGTTCTCCCTTGAAAGTCGAGTTATTTGCCGGCGCCGGCGATCTGGTCGCCGTCGCGGGTGAGGTAGTAGGCGCCGAGGATCGGCAGGAAGGTGACGAGCACCACGACCATGGCGACCACATTGGTCACCGGCCGCTGGCGCGGGCGGATCAGCTCTTCGAGCATCCAGATCGGCAGCGTCGACTGCTGACCGGCGGTAAAGGTGGTGACGATCACCTCGTCGAAGGACAGCGCGAAGGCGAGCATGCCGCCGGCGAGCAGCGCCGTGCCGATGTTCGGCAGGATGATGTAGCGGAAGGTCTGAAAGCCGTCGGCGCCGAGGTCCATCGAGGCCTCGATCAGCGAGCCGGAAATCCGCCGGAAGCGGGCGACCGCATTGTTGTAGACGACGACGATGCAGAAGGTCGCGTGGCCGAGCACGATGGTCCAGAACGAGAAGGGGATATCGGCCATCGAGAAGGCGGAGCGCAGCGCAATTCCGGTGATGATGCCGGGAAGTGCGATCGGCAGGATGACGAGCAGCGAGATCGTCTCACGGCCGAAGAAGCGCGTCTGGCTGACGGCGGCCGCACAAAGCGTGCCGAGCACCAGCGCCACGGCGGTCGCGATCGAGGCGACCTTGACCGACAGCGTCAGCGCCGCCCAGACGTCGGGCCGGTTCCAGGCAACGGCAAACCACTGTGTCGTCAGCCCCGGCGGCGGGAACTGGTAGCTCTTTTCCTCGGTCGTGAACGCATAGAGGAAGATCAGGAGGATCGGCAGGTGCAGGAAGGCGAGGCCGACGCCGGCCGCAATCTTCAGGCCCATCGGCGAGCGGTTGAGGCGATCAGAGCGCATCGAAGGCCCCCATGCGTTTGGCGACAAAGAGGTAGGCGCCCATGATGACGATCGGCACCACGGTGAAGGCGGCGGCGAGCGGGATGTTGCCGGCGGTTCCCTGCTGGGCATAGACCGCCTGGCCGATGAAGAGGCGCGACGAGCCGACGATCTGCGGGATGATGTAGTCGCCGAGTGTCAGCGAGAAGGTGAAGATCGATCCGGCGACGATGCCGGGGAGCGCCAGCGGAAAGAGCACGAAGCGGAAGGTCTGGGCCGGCGTGCCGCCGAGATCCGAGGACGCCTCGATCAGGTTTCCGGGAACCCGTTCGAGCGCTGCCTGGATCGGCAGGATCATGAAGGGCAGCCAGACATAGACGAAGACGATGAATGTGCCGGTGTAGCTGACCGAGAGCGAGTTGCCGCCGACCACGGGCAGTGCCAGCCAGGCGTCGAGCAGCCACATGAGATGCAGCTTTTCGAAGAACCAGGTGAGGATGCCTTCCTTGGCAAGGATCAGCTTCCAGGCGTAGATCTTGACCAGATAGCTCGACCAGAGAGGCAGCATGACGCCGAGGTAGAAGAGCACCTTCCATTTGCCCTGCGCGTAACGCGCCGCGTAGTAGGCGATCGGGAAGGCGATGACGGCGGAGGCGAGCGTGACGGTCGCGGCCATCAGCACCGTGCGCAGGATGATGTCGAGATTGGTTTCGCTGAGGAGTTGGCGATAGGTTGCCAGCGTGAACTCGTAGTTGATCAGGCCCGAGAAGTCGTCGATCGAGAAGAAGCTCTGCAGCAGAAGCGCAAAGAGCGAGCCGAGATAGACGATGCCGAGCCAGAGCAGCGGCGGCGCGAGCATGATCGTCAAGAGCAGATACGGGTGCTTCCAGAAGAAGTCCGACAGGCGGCCGGCAGGGCCGCGGCGCTCCGGCAGAGCGATGGGTTCGGCAAAGGCGGTCATGCGTCCTCCATCGGGTGCAGCTCGTTGGCGTCAAAGCTGATGATGACGGGGCTGCCGAGTTCAGGCACGGCGAGCGCTGCGGGGCTGGCAACGGCGACGCGGGCGCCATCGACATCGACGACGACACGGTTGACGGCGCCGAGGAAACTGTGGGCGGCGACGGTGCCGGAGAGGCTGAGTGCGCCATTTGCCGGCGCTGCGATGGCGATCGCCTCGGGACGCAGGCTGGCCGACGGCGCCTTCAAGCCGAGGCGCTGGCAAAGCTTGGCGGGAAGGACGTTGGACGAGCCGACGAAATCGGCAACAAAGCGCGTCTTCGGCTGCTTGTAGACGTCCTCCGGGCGGCCGAGCTGCTGGATGCGACCGTCGTTGAAGACGGCGATGCGATCGGCCATCGACAGCGCCTCGCCCTGGTCATGGGTGACGAAGACGAAGGTGATGCCGAGCGATTTCTGCAGGCTCTTCAATTCCTCCTGCATCTGCTCGCGCAGCTTCAGGTCGAGCGCGCCGAGCGGTTCGTCGAGGAGCAGCACCTTGGGCTTGTTGACGAGCGCGCGGGCAAGCGCCACGCGCTGGCGCTGGCCGCCCGAGAGCTGGCCCGGGCGGCGGGTGCCGTAGCCCGGCAGCTTGACCATGGCGAGCGCGTCTTCGGCGGCCTTGCGGCGTTCTTCGCGGCCGACACCCTTGACCATCAGCCCGTAGGCGACGTTGTCGAGGATCGAGAGATGCGGGAAGAGGGCGTAGTCCTGGAAGACCGTGTTGACGCTGCGGCGATAGGGAGGCACGCCCTCGGCGGTTTCACCGAAGATCTCGATATGGCCGCCGGTCGGCTGCTCGAAGCCGGCCATCAGGCGCAGGCAGGTGGTCTTGCCCGAGCCCGAGGGGCCGAGCATGGCGAAGAACTCGCCCTCGGCAATCTCGAGGTTCACGCCGTCGACGGCGCGCACGGCGCCGAAGTGGCGGGAAACATTGTCGAAGAGAACGGCGGTGGTCATTCAAGTTACTCCGGGAAGTTTAGCCCCTCATCCCCGCGGTGAGGGAAGGCCCCTCATCCGCCCTGCCGGGCACCTTCTCCCCGCTTGCGGGGCGAAGGGGACGTGCGGCGGGCGTCTTGCCTCAAGGTCACGCCCTGCGGGTTTGCCGGGGGCGTTCCCTCTCCCCGCGTGGGGAGAGGGCCCAAGGTGAGGGGCGATGCTTGCAATATGTCGCGACGGCTTACCGGCCGCCGATCACGCCGATATAGTCGGAGACCCAGCGGTGATAGGGCACGCATTCGCCCTGGCTTTCGCACTTGCTGACAGGCGTCTTCCAGAACTTGACCTTGTCGAAGTCCTCGTAGCCGTTGGTCTTGCAGCCGGCGTCGGTCAGGAGTTCGTTGCCCTTGCAGGCAGCCCCGACGGACGGGTTGGCGCCGAACCAGGCGGAAACGTCACCCTGGACCTTCGGCGACAGCGAGTGCTCCATCCACATATAGGCGCAGTTCGGATGCTGGCTGTCGGCGTGCAGCATGGTGGTATCCGCCCATCCGGTTACGCCTTCTTCCGGAATGGTCGAGGCGATCGGCAGCTTTTCGGCTTCCATCAGGTTGACCTGGAACGGCCAGGAGCCGGAGGCCACGACGCCTTCGTTCTTGAAGTCGTCGATCTGGATCATCGCGTCGTGCCAGTAGCGGCCGACGAGCTTGCGCTGGCCGCGCAGCAGTTCAAGGGCTGCCTTGTACTGGTCTTCGTTGAGCTCGTAGGGATCCTTGATGCCGAGTTCCGGCTTGTGCTTCATCAGGTAGTTGGCGGCATCGGCCACATGGATCGGGCCGTCATAGGCCTGGACGCGGCCCTTGTTGGACTTGCCGTCGGGCAGGTTCATTTCCTCGAAGACGACATTCCAGCTCTTCGGCGCTTCGCCCTTGAAGGCTTCGGTGTTGTACATCAGCACGTTCGGGCCCCAGACGTAGGGCGTGCCGTAGTGCACGCCGTTGACCGTGTACCAGGGAGCGTTCTGCATGCGCTCGTCGATCGTCTTCCAGCTCGGGATGAGGTCGGTGTTAACAGGCTGGACGCGCTTGCCGGCAACGAGGCGCAGCGAGGCGTCGCCCGAGGCAGTAACGAGGTCGAAGCCGCCTTCGTTCATCAGCGCCACCATTTCGTCGGAGGTGGCGGCGGTCTTCACCGAGACCTTGCAGCCCGTCTGCTTTTCGAAATCCGTGACCCAGTCGTAGGCCTTGTCGGTCTCGCCGCGCTCGATGTAGCCGGCCCAGGCGACGATGGAGAGTTCGCCTTCGCCCTTGCCGAGCTCCTTCAGCGGCTCCTGCGCGAAGGCCGGTGCGACAAGGCCGAGCGTCAGGGTCAATGCCGTGCAGGATTTGAGCATCTGCTTCATCTGAATTCTCCCAGTTTTGAGCCGCGTTTTGCGGCTTCGTTCCCAGGATGAAGCGTGCCTTCATTTCACCGTATTCGCAAATTCATTAAACAGAATGTCGCTTTCGGATTTTCCGATATCGCTCACCCGCCGGCACGCCAAGGGTGTGGCTCTTTCCAGAAGAAGAGCAATAAAACCGATGAGTTAGCGCGGTCTGGCGCTTCGAAGCGCCTCGGCGATGCCGACGAAATCGCGCGCCGATTGCGGCAGGCCGGAGCCCTTGCGCCAGACCATGCCGACCTGCACGACGGGAAGGGCGCCCGAGACGTCGCGGCTTTCGATGCGGTCGCCTTCCAGCGACCAGGGGCGGTAGACAAGATCGGGCAGGAGCGCGATACCGGCGCCGGTCGCGACCAGGCTGCGCACCGCCTCCACCGAGCGGGTGCGGAAGGCCACATGCGGGCGAGCGCCGAGTGCGGACAGGAGCTTGCCGGTGTTCTCCTCGATTTCGTCCACCGTCAGCATGATCAGCGGCTCCTTGGCGATATCGCTGACGGAGATGATGTCGGCGCTGACCAGGGGATGGCCGATCGGCAGCCACAGGCGATAGGGCGAGGTCTCCAGAATTTCCGCCTGCAGCGCCATGCGGTCACGCAGGTTGGAGATGACCATGACGGCGACGTCGAGTTCGCCGCCGATCAGCAGGTGTTCGAGATAGGAGCCGTTGTCCTCGATGGCGCTGACCTCGACGCCCGGGCAGGCGCGACGGTAGCGGGCGAGCAGATCGGAGAGCACGTAGCCGGCGACGAGCGAGGTCACGCCGAGATTGAGCTTGCCGCCGGTCTCCTCGCGGCTGTCGGAAAAGCTGCGGCGGGCGTCGGAGACATTGGCTAGGATTTTCGTTGCATGGCGCAGGAACTGGTGGCCGTTGTGGGTGATCGACAGCCCGCGCGGATGCCGGTCGAAGAGTTCGACGCCGAGATCGCCTTCCAGCTCCTTGATCGCCTCGGTGATCGAGGATTGCGAGATCGACAGGTTCTGCGCCGCACGGGTGATCGACCCCTGTTCGGCGACGGCGACGAAATACTGCAACTGTCTGAACGTGAAGGCCATGGCACGAGTTAATAGGTGCGGAGCAGGGCTGGCAAGGGTGGAAGCGCATGCCGTCGCCACGGATTTTTTCCGGTGATGTCGGTTTTCGGACAGGGAGCCGGAACGCCGGTGCTAAGCTGCAAGCGACTTCGGGATTGCAGGGAGGACGACGTGGATCAGGTGACCAGGCGGCCGATGCCGACGGAGGAGGGGATCCTCGCCTTCCACCGCCGCTGCGAGGACTTCTATCCCGCCGATGCGGTCGATGCCTCGATCGAGCAGCAGCGCCAATGGTACGACGCGCTCTGCGCCGAATTCGATGGGCCGAGCCCGGTCGGTCTCACCCGCGAGGACACGCTCGTCGATGCTCGCATTCCGATCCGGCGTTATCGGCCGGTGACGATCTCGACCGACACGCGCATCTACTACATCCATGGCGGCGGCTTCGTCGTCGGCTCGCTCGACAGCCACGACGCCATCTGCGCCGAGCTTGCGGATTTTGCCGGGGCCGAGCTGGTTTCGGTCGATTATCGGCTGGCGCCGGAGCACGTCTGGCCGACGGCTTTTGACGACAGTTACGCCGTGTTGCAGCACCTTCTGTCGGACGGCCGTCCGGTCGTCGTTGCCGGCGACAGCGCCGGTGGCAATCTGACGGCGGGCGTCGTGCTCAAGGCTCGGGCGGAAGGTCTCAAGGGCATTGTCGGCCAGGTGCTGATCTATCCAGGGCTCGGCGGCGATCTGGTCTCGGGCTCCTATGAGGAAATGGCCGAAGCGCCGGGGCTGACGACGGCCGATGTCGGTTACTATCGCGACATCCTGAAGGCGCCGATGGGCAATCCCTTCGCCGCACCACTCGCGGAAACGGATCTCTCGGGCCTGCCGCCGAGCTATATCAGCGGCGCCTTCTTCGACCCCTTGCGCGACGACGCCCGCCTCTATGCGGCCCGGCTTGCAGCCGCCGGCGTCAACGTCACTTTTCGTGAAGAGCCGCAGATGATCCACGCCTGGCTTCGGGCGCGGCATATGAGCGACGGCGCGCGCGAAGGGTTTCGGCGGCTGGCGGAGGGGGTTGCCGTTCTCGTCGGGACACGCTGAGGCGCTGCCTGGCACGCCGCAAATCCGAGGCAGGCAGACGGTGCGCTAAAGCGCGTCGCGCTCTTTCAGATTCGCTCCGTGCGCTTTAGGTTATTGATTTGGCGCATGTCGTTATCGCAAAACCGCTGCGCACTTTTGCGCGACATGCGCTAGCTCTTCGCCTTGAAGACTAGCACCGGGTTTGCGCGGAAGCTCTTCGGGAACAGGGCTCTCAGATTCTCGATCTTCGGCAGGTCGTTATAGACGATATAGGGATGTGTCGGGTTCCGCGTCAGGAAGTCCTGGTGGTAGTCTTCGGCGGCGTAGAAGCCCTTGAAGGGCGAGACCTGCGTGACGATCGCCGCAGGGAAGGCGCCCGATTTGCCGAGTTGGGCGATGTAGGCTGAGGCGATCTTCTTCTGCTCGTTCGTGACGGCAAAGAGCGCCGAACGATACTGGGTGCCGTGGTCCGGGCCCTGATAGTTGAGCTGCGTCGGGTTGTGGGCGACGGAGAAGAACACCTGCAAGAGCTGTCCATAGGTCACTTCGCGCGGATCGAAGGTCACTTCGACGGATTCCGCGTGCCCGGTCTTACCGCCGCTCACCGTCTCATAGTCGGCCGTGGCAGCCGTGCCGCCGGCATAACCGGAGACGGCCTTCTTCACGCCCTTGAGGTGCTGGAAGACGCCCTGCACGCCCCAGAAACAGCCGCCGGCGAAGACAGCGACTTCCGTCGATGCGGATGACTTTTCGTCAAGCGACGGCGGCGGGATGACGACGGCCGGTTCCTGGGCAGCGGCGATGGGCGAAAACGCCAGCAACGCGGCGAAGGCAGCAGCCAATCTTGTGAGGGACCTGTCAAAGGCTTGTGCCGACTTGCTGCGCGCCATCGCGTCCTCCCGTCGCCCGGCTCCAGCGCCGGGCGTTCGATGACCTCATGTTTTCATGGGATTGGCAACGGTCAAATCGCGATCGCGTGCTTCACGCCAACGTGACGATCCGCTACCAGTGGACGAATGTGAGGCGCGCCGAGAACAGGGGACGATGTCATGGCCGGAGAAACGGATCTCGCGAAGCTGCTTTCGACGATGAACCCGGTTCTTTATCCGCAGACCTATGTCTATTGCACCGTCGCCTATCGGGATCAGGCGCGCTACCAGATGCTGGAGGCGCTTGCCACCTATCGCGAGGATGAGGGGTTGACCCTGGTGCTTGCCCGCGACGCCGCCGACGAGGCCGGGCTCACCTATGGTCCGCTGCTTCGCAGGATCACGCTCAACGTGCATTCGGCGCTCGAAGCAGTCGGGTTGACGGCGGCCGTCTCCGTGGCGCTGACGCGCGAGGGCATCAGCGCCAATGTGATCGCTGCCTATTACCACGACCACATCTTCGTGCCGGAAGCGGACGCCGAGCGAGCACTGGCCGCCCTTCGTGCGCTGACCGTCGCCTGACTGGCCGCGCGCTCACATGAAGCGCGTGTCGGCAGGCGGGTTGAAATGGTCGTCGTCGCGGCCGTTCTCGTAGATGATGGGTGCTTCGGCGAGTTCCGCGTCGCTGACGCCATCGAGGCAGGCGACGTTGACCGCGTAGAAGTGGCCGATGAAATCCTTGTGGTAGCCGCGCGAGAAGGGCCGGACGCCGCAGCGGCTGCAGAAGTAATGGTCGACGTCGCCGACGATCCAGCTCGAATTGTCGGCCCGGTAGCTCGTCAGCCTGTCTTGGCCCGCAGTGATCTCGAATTCTTCGCGCAGCGCAAAGGCCTTCTGCATGCGCGTCTTGGCGCAGAAGGAACAGTTGCAACGGCGGACGCCTTCGGCAAGATCGAGCTGGCATTCGAAGGTGACGGCGCCGCAATGGCAGCTGCCGCGATAGAGTGTCTTCATCGGTTCCTCCCTGATGTTTGGCAGGCTTCACCGTTCGCCGGCCTAAGGGCCGGCGCCGATGACTTGTGCCGCTGACGGCTTTCGTTCCGGCGCCTGGCGCCGCTTGCTCATCTCACGTGACGCGGTTCGGATGGGAATCGCAACGCGCGCTGCCCTAACCGACCGTTCCGGTCGTTGCCGGGCGATCGGCAATGACCGGATCCGTGCCCTCGCCGTCATCCTTCGCCTTGCGCAGAAGCAGGAAGGCGATGAGGGCCGTCACCAGCGACAGCAGCACGCAGATCGACGCCGTGAAGGTGAAGGACTGGGTGAAGACATCGCGGGCGGCGGTCAGCAGCCGCTCGGCTTCTGCCGGCGGCAGGTCGGCAGCAACGGCCACCGCACCGCCCAGCGTCTGGCGCGCCGCTGCAACCGTTTCCTCCGGCAGGCCGGTCACCACCAACTGGTCCATGCGGCCGCGATAGGCCGAGGTCAAAAGGCTGCCGAGCACGGCGATGCCGAGCGCGCCGCCGAATTCGAAGCTGGTTTCCGAGATTGCGGAGGCGGCACCGGCGCGCTCCGGCGGGGCCGACCCGACGATCATGTCGGTCGTCAGCGTGCCGACCGGGGCAAAGCCGAGGCAGAGGACGACGAGGCCCGTTGTCACGAGCAGCGGGCTGCTTGCGGTGCCGACCTGGGTGCAGATGGCAAAGCCGATCGCCGTCAGCACGAAGCCGGCCGCAATCAGGTTGGAAGCGGAAAACCGAGTGGCGAGCATCGGCACCGTCATCGAGGCGACGACCATGGCGACACCCGTCGGCACCGACCACAGCCCGGCAACGAAGGGCGAAAGCCCAAGCACCAGCTGCAGGTATTGCGCCACGAACAGGAAGGCGCCGAAGCCGACGAAGAGGCCGAGAATGTTGACGCCGAGCGCCGCGCTGAAGGTGGGCGTCCTGAACAGCGACAGGTCGATCAACGGATCGGCGAGACGCAGCTGGCGCCGCGCAAACAGGATCGCGACTACGATGCCGAGCAGGATGAAGAAGACCGCGGTCGTATCGAATCCCGCCTCGGCGATGTGCTTCATGCCGTAGATCACCGACAGCACGGCGACGAGCGACTGAGCGGCGCTGACGAGATCGATCCGCCCGGCTTCGGGATCGCGGAATTCCGGCAGCAAGATCGGGCCGAGGATGAGGATCAGCACCATGACCGGAACGGCGAGCAGGAAGACCGAGCCCCACCAGAACTGTGACAGCATGAGGCCGCCGACCACGGGGCCGATGGCGCCGCCGGCCGAGAAGCTGGCGATCCACACCCCGATCGCAAAGGTGCGCTGCCGGTCGTCGAGGAACATGTTGCGGATGAGCGAGAGGGTGGAGGGCGCAAGTGTCGCCGCCGCGACGCCGAGCACGGCGCGGGCTATGATCAGCGTTTCGGCATTCCAGGCGAAGGCGGCGAAGATCGAGGCGAGGCCGAAGGCGATCGAGCCGATCATCAGCAGGCGCCGACGGCCGATGCGGTCGCCGAGCGTGCCCATGGTAATCAGCGAGCCCGCGACCATGAAGCCGTAGACATCGATGATCCAGAGGAGTTGCGAGGCGGAGGGCTTGAGCTGTTCGGCCAACTGCGGAACCGCAAGGTTCAGCACGGTCAGGTCCATGGAATAGAGCATGCAGGGCAGCGCCAGCACGGCGAGCCCGATCCACTCGCGCCGGGTCGCCTTCGGACCGGGCGCGGTTTCGGCTTGCGGGTTTGCGATCTCAGACATGGTCGACATAATCCCTGAGCCGCTCGAGGCACTCGCCCCAGCCTTCCTGGTGCGAGTCGCGCTCTTCGACGGTCTCGAATGGTGTTTGCTGGAAGGTGAGCCGCGTCTTGCCGCCGATATCGGCAAGGGAAACGGTGATCAGCGTATCGGCGCCGGGCGCGCCGTCTTCGTCCCAGGCGAAGCTGAAGACCAGCTTCTCCGGGGCGCGCACCTCGCGATAAAGGCCGCTCATCCAATAGTCCCGGCCTTCGGGCGAACGGATGCAGGCGCGCCATGCGCCGCCCGGACGAAAGTCCATGCTGACCGAGTGCGGCGTGAAATCCCGCGGACCCCACCAGCGCAGCAGATGCTCCGGTGTCGACCAGACCTTGAAGACAAGGCTCACCGGTGCGTCGAAGTCGCGGACGATTTCCAGGCTGATTTCCTTGCGTGCTGCGTTTGCGGTCGCCGCTTGCATCAATGCCTCCTCCTCCGGGCGCCCCAATGCGCCCAGTCTTTAACCTTAGAGTTATTTAACTTATCGGTTAATATCTGCGCGTGACGGATCTTGTCAAGGCGCGCGGGCGCCTAGACCTGATTTTTGTCATTTCTGGAAAAGGTGGCAGAGGAGGCGTGCAGCCTGCCTAGCTGGCCGGGGCCATCAGGCAGCGCGCCTTGAGACGGGAAAGCACCCGGCCGAAGGCGCCAGGGTCGTCGAGGCTGCGGGCAAGGATCAGCGCGCCCTGGATGCCGCCGACGATTTCCTCGGCAAGGGCGCTGCATTCGGCCGTCGGAGCGCCTGCGCGTTCGAGCGCCGCGGCGAGCTCCGTGCGCCAATCGGTGAAGTAGCCGTTTAGGTCGCGGGCGAAGCGGTCATGGCCGCCGCTCGTGGCGATCACCCCCATCAGGCAGAGGCGTCTGCCCTGCCGGAAGTAGCTGTCGACGCCGGCAAACATCGCCTCGATCGCCTCTGCCGGGTCTTCGCCTTCGCGTAGCGCGTCGAAGATATGCGTGCGGAACCAGGCGGCGATGTCGGAGAGCACGGCCTCGGCCATCTCCTCCTTTCCGCCGGGGAAGAAGTGGTAGAGGCTGCCTTTTCCAAGCCCTGTCTTTTCGGTGATCAGGCTGAGGCTGGCGCCGTCATAGCCATGTTCGCGGAAGATTTCCGCCAACATGGCGATGACGTCCTTTCGCTCGGTGACGACGCGGCTCATGCGGGCTTCCTTACAAGCGGATACTCGACCCTGGCAAAACGGTGGAAGAGGGCGCCGACGGCAACCAGGATCAGCGAACCGGTCAGCACCGGGAAGAGCAGGAACTCGAAGCCGGGATCGGCCGCAAAGACGACGAGCGGGTTGGCGCCCGCCGGCGGATGGGTGATGCGCAGCGCCGCCATCAGCGCGATCGCGGCGCCAACCGCGATGGCGACCGCCCACCACTCGTTGGGAAAGGCTGCCCTCAAGACCAGGCCGACGAGGGTGGCGACGACATGGCCGCCAACGACATTGGCCGGCTGCGACAGCGGGCTTGATGCGACGGAGAAGATCAGCACGCAGCTGGCGCCAAAGGGCGCCATCAGCATGGGATGGCCGACGAGGTTGGTCAGCGCACCGACGGCGGCGATGGCGACGAGACCGCCAATACCGGCGATCAGACCGCGGTTGATATGGACGGGAGGCTGGTGACGCGAGAAGAAATGGCGCATTTGTGTACCGATCGGTAAAGTGTTTACCGATTGGTACAGCGCGTTTACGCGAAAGTCAAGCGAATGGCGCCGGACGGAGAGGAAGTCGCCAATCCGCCCGGCCGTTCCGAGGCTATGCCCTACATGAAATCGCGAGGGACGCGCTTTTCGAAGTGCTTCTCGAAAACCCGTGTTTCGCCTTCATAGGCGACGACTTCGGCCTCGGTGATCCACTCGGCTGCGGTGCAGCGCAACGTCGCGGTCGAGACCGTGCGCACCGACCAGCCGTCGCGCCTGGCAATGCAGGTCCATGTCGAAGTGCCGATCATCGACAGCGGATCGTCGGGCGCGATCGACCAGGTCTCGTCGCGGATGTCCTGGGTGGCAAGGCCGGTGTCCGGGTGCTCGGAAAGGCCGGTGTCCTCGTAGATCCGGTAGTGCGTCATGCCGTGGGTCATGTCGCGCTCGACCGTGCGGCTGGTGTTGCCGCGCTTCAGTTCCCGGTACTTCGGCAGCGGGTCGGGGTTTTCCGGCTCCGGTACGACGATCTCGCGGTGCGCGCCGAGCAGCGGCAGCGCGAGCGACAGGCTCGCCGTATCGATCGCAAGGCCGGGATCGGTCGGCTGCGGCAGGATCAGCGGCCAGTAGGCGGTCGACAGCGACACGCGGATGCGATTTCCCGCGCGGAAGCGGTAGCCGCACGCGTCGAGCGTCAGCGTGATGCGCGTCTTGCGGCCAGGCTCCATCGCGCGCGGGCTGGCATTGCCGTCGCGATGCGAAAGGTTGAGCACGCCGAAGGCGACGCGGGTGGCGGTGCCATCCGGATGCACGTCGACGAGGCGGACGGCAAGATTGGCGTTTGCGGCCTGGCAGGTGACCTCGACGGTCAATGTCGGCTGGCCGAGATAGTCGGCGGGTTGAAGCAGCGGCGCCGTCTCGAAGACAAGCGAGCCGATATCGTCGATGCGCTGGTCGCCGGCCATTTCGGCATCGGGCTTCAGCGTGAAATACTCGCCGGATGCCGTGCCGGTATCGAGCGGCGATTTCAGGTAGATCTCGCCGACGCCGGTGCCGCCGGCAGACGGCGTCAGGCGGCCGTCATGGGAAACGCCGAAAAGCTGCATTTCCGGCTGCGTCCAGGCATCCTTTGCCACCCAGCGGCCGGGATCGCTGTCACGCCTGAGCGACGGGCGCGGGCCGTCGAGGATGTAGGCGCGCACCTGCGGCCCGTTCTCGGCGCCGTTTTCCTCGTTGCGCAGCCAGCGGTTCCACCAGCGGATCGCCTCGCCGTGAAAATCGGCGCGCGGCTTGGGGAAGGCGAAATGCGGGTACTTGTGCACCCAGGGGCCGATCAGCGCCTTGGCCCTGCCGCCGAGGCCCTCGACCGCCTTCAAGGGCGTGTTGCGGTAGCCGTCGGCCCAGCCGGCGATGACGAGTGCCGGGATCTCGACCTTGTCGAAATCCTCGCAAATGGAACCATGTTGCCAGAAGGCATCGCGGCGCTGGTGTTCCAGCCATTCCTGCATGAAGTAGGGCTCATTCTCCAGCCGTTCCATCCACATTTCCTTCCAGCGGTCGCCGACGATATCGGGATCGGGCGAGCGCGACTGGTAGGCAAGCATGGTCGCTGCCCAGGACAACTGGGCGGAGAGGTGGCAGCCGTTCTTGTAGTGGATGTCGTCGTTGTAGCGATCGACGGTGGAGGCGATGGAGATGACGGCCTTCAGCGCCGGCGGCTTCAAGGCTGCGACCTGGAGGCAGTTGAAGCCGCCCCAGGAGATGCCCATCATGCCGACCTTGCCGTTGGACCACGGTTGCGCGGCGATCCATTCGATGATCTCGCAGCCGTCGGAAAGCTCGCGCGGCGTATACTCGCCGTCGATGACGCCATCGCTTTCGCCGGAGCCGCGGATATCGACACGCACGCCGGCGATGCCGGCGGCGGCAAAGACCGGATAGGTGGATTCGTCCCGCAGGCTGGTGCCGCCCTGCTTGCGGTAGGGCAGGTACTCGAGCACCGTCGGGACCGGCTCGGTGTTGGCGCCATCGGGCATCCAGATGCGGGCGGCAAGCACGGTGCCGTCCTTCAGCCGGATCCATTCGTTTTCGATCAATGTGAATTCACGTTCGGACATGTGGTTCCCAGATTCCATCTCTTTGTTCCAACGGACGTGCCGACGCGCGCTTAGCTGTCGAACCAGACGCGGCTGCCGACATAACCGTTGGACAAGTCGTTGCCGATGTCGTCGACGAAACCTTTCAGCGATGCCGAGGCGGCGTTCACGTAGTCGTTGAAGACGGGCAGGATCAGGCCGCCTTCGTCGCGCACCGTCATTGCCATGGTGTGGTACATCTCCTTGCGCTTGGTCTCGTCCAGTTCGGAGCGGGCCTGCAGCAGGAGCTTGTCGAAATCTTCGCGCTTGAAGCGCGTGTCGTTCCATTCGGCTGTCGAGAGATAGGAGGTGGAGTAGCGCGAATCTTGCGTCGGCCGGCCGCCCCAATAGGAGGCGCAGAAGGGCTGCACGTTCCAGACATTGGTCCAGTAGCCGTCCTCCGGCTCGCGCCGCACCTCGATCTCGATGCCCGCCTTCTTGGCGCTTTCCTGGAAGAGCACGGCCGCATCGGCGGCACCCGGGAAGGCGGCATCCGAGGTGCGCAAGAGGATCGGCCGGTCATGGCCGGATTTCTTGAAGTGGAAGGCGGCCTTGTCCGGATCGTAGGCCCGCTGCTCGATGCCTTCGGGCGCCAGCGCATAGTTGCCGTTGACCGGATAGTCGTTGCCGAGCGTACCGAAGCCGCCGAGCACCCGGTCGAGGATTGCCTGGCGATCGACCGCGTATTTCAGCGCCAGCCTCAGATCGTTGTTGTCGAAGGGCGCGGTGTCGCAATGCATCAGGAAGCTGTAGAAGCCCTTGCCGGCGGTTCTCAGGATCTCGACGCGCGGGGCGCGCTTCAGGAGCGGCACGGTCTTCGGGTCGATGTTGTTGATGAAGTGCACCTGGCCGGAGGAAAGAGCGGCGATCCGTGCCGTGGTGTCGTTCATCACGATGACCTCGACGCTGTCGACGAAACCGCGGTCGGCACGCCAGTCATCGGCGTTCTTCTCGAAGGTGGCGCGCAGGCCCGCCTCGTAGCTTGAAAGCTTGTAGGGGCCGGTGCCGATGGGCGAGGCCGGATTGTCGAGACCGCCCTTCGGCTGGATGATCAGGTGATAGTCGGTCAGAAGCAGCGGCAGGTCGGCATTGCCTTCGGTCAAGGTCAGCACCAGGCTGCCTGCCTTCTCCTCGATCGTCTTGATCGAGCGCATCAGCCCGAGCGCGCCGGACTTGGAGCCTTCGTCGGCGTGGCGCTTCAGCGTCGCGACGACGTCGGCAATCGTCAGCTTGCTGCCGTCATGGAAGCTGACGTCGCTGCGGATCTTGAAGGTCCACTCAGACGCATCGGCCGAGGGCTGCCAGGATTCGGCAAGCGCCGGCAGCGGCGCACCGGTCTTCGGGTCGGATTCGACCAGCGTGTCGCCCCAGAGATGGCCGATGACGAAGGAGACGGAACCGCTATAGGCGGCCGGATCGAGCGAATCGGTGGTGGCGCCGCCCTTGAGGCCAAGCTTCAGATGGCCGCCGCGCTTCGGTTCCTGAGCGCGCGCATCGGTCGCTGTCAGAGTTCCGCCAAAACCGGCAGCAACGCCAAGTGCCGCGGTGCCGGCCAGGAAGCTGCGCCGGCTGAGGCCGGCCGAGGCCATGCCTGCCGGAACGAGGAGGCCGTCGGGGCGCTTCATAAATTCGGTCATCTCAAGGTTCCCTTTGGAGTGATGCTTGTTAGGGAAAACCTAGCGTTTGCCGGTTGGCGCACAATTTCGCGACTTGACGCTTCTTTACGCGCTTTTACGCTATCTCGGTGCCACCGCTCGGAAAGAGCCATCGGCGCGTTGAATGGGGTACGGAAAGCATCGTGCAAGACATCGAAATCTTCGCCGCCAATCTGAGATTTGCCTGCGCGACCCGGCGGTCGATCTCGCAGATCTGCCGCGAAATCGGTATCAACCGCCAACAGTTCAATCGTTACATCGCCGGCGAGGCGCGGCCTTCGCCGCACAACGTGGCGCGCATCGCCCGCTTTTTCGGGCTTTCTGCCGAAGACTTCGCATTGCCGGCCAAACAGTTCGAGGCCCGCATGACGCGGCCCGATCGAGACCGGTCGGATGCCGGCCTGCTGCTCGAAGGCTTTCCCGGCGATATCGGGGGCCTCAGGCGCCATATCGGCTACTACCAGACCTATCACGTGTCGCTTTCCTGGCCGGGGCTCGTCGTCTGCTCCTGCGCAAGGATCTACGAGGAGGCGGGCTCGATCCGGGTGAAATCGATCGAGCGCATCCGCGATCCCGCAAACGAGATCCAGCAGTTCTCGAAATATGTCGGCCTCGTCACCTTCTGGCGAAATCGCATCTTCATCGCCGAGCGCAGCATCGGGCGTGAGCCGATGCTGGCGCAGACGATCCTTCTGCCGTTCGAAGTGCACCAGCGGGTCTATCTGCGCGGCACCACCATGGGGGTCTCCTGGCGCAAGGAGAACCTGCCTTACGCGTCGCGGATGATCTGGCGCTCGCTTGGGGCGCAGCCGGATCTGCGGCAGATGCTCTCGCGCTGCGGCGTGCTTTCCTTCGGTTCGCGGCATCTGCCGCAGACGGTCCGGGCCTTTCTCGATACGCCCGATGCCGAGCTTTTGACCGTGCCGACCGAGTATTGAGGCGGCGTGGCCATGTGCTAGGTTTCACCGAAACGGAACCATGGAGGAGGGGATCATGAAACTTGCTGCGGCCGCCATCGCCTGTGTTTGCATCGGCTTGCCGATGTCAGCGGCAATGGCCGAGGAGGCGCGCGCGCCGATCCCGTCCTGCGCGCTTTCGGGTGCTTCCAGCGTGATGATCGGCGGCCAGCCGGCGCTTCGACTCTCCGATGTCGCCAATTGCCCGCCGGAACTTTACGAGGTGGTGCCGAGCATCATGATCGAGGGCCAGCCGGTCGTGCACTTCCGCGCCGGCAGCGGCGAAAAGGGCGATTGTTCGGCCAAGGGTGAGGCGACGGTGACCTTCGAGGGTAACGCGGCGCAGCGGGTGGGCGATGTCGATTGCCGGCAGAAATGACGGTTGCCTGGCGCTCCGATACCATCAGATCTCTCCGCGCCACGCGATATCGCATGTGCATTCCGACTGAACGAGCCGGAGCGCCCCTGCTGGCTATCGCCACGGTAACCGCTCCGGCATCCGCCTCAAGGCGTCAGTTCATGTATTTGGCCAGATAGGACAGCACCTTTTCGGGGTGACGGCCGAACCAGTTGTAGCCGTCCTCGAAGCGCTTGGTCGTACCTTCGATCCAGTAGAGTTCCTTGTCGTTGCTCGCGAGCGCGTCGAAGGTGCTCTCGGCGTCGCTCGGGTTGTTGATGACGGCATCGTCGAGCACTTGCCACATGAAGACCGGCAGCTTGACGTTCGGAGCCCACAATCTGCCCGACATGTCAGCGGCAGCAAAACCACCGAGCTTCAGTATCTCCAGGTCGATCAGTTCCTGGTACTGCGTGATGCCCTGGTAGCCCGAAAGCTTGGTGAAGACCGACGTCATGTTGGGAACCAGCGGGCTGAGCAGGCATTTGACGTTTTCAAACAGCTCGGGGTGCTTGGTGATGGCCGCATACTGCGAAACGCCGCCCAGGCACTGGCTGAACAGGGCAACGTCCATCTTGCCCAGGCGCGGATGGGCATCGACGAACTTCTTCACGCCGACGCAGTCACGCCATTCCCACTGGCCGACGCCGCAGACGCCGCCGTTGGCAGCACCGCTCTGTCCGTGATTGCGGAAGTCGTAGGTCAGCACGTTGTAGCCGGCATCGGTCAGGTGCTTGTACTGGATAACGAAGTCGATCTCGACCGGCTCGATGAAGTTGCCCCACGGCGCGCCCATATGGCCGGGATAGCCGGCGCGGCACATCGGAAGCGCATGGTTGAAGATGACGAGCTTGTTGCTCTCGCCGCCCTTGGCCGGGATGTACCAGGCTTCTAGCGGCGTGCCGTCGTCCGACGGGATGGACAGGTCATACCAACCTTCCATGCCGTATTCGTCGGGGTTCTTGAAGATGAAGCTGCGCGGCATCTTGACCATGCCGGCCAGCGCCTTGACCTTGGCGTGATCTTCCGGGGAGATAGTTTTTTCCTGCTCCCGCGCCTTCTGCATTCGTTCCTTTGAAATTCCGGTCATAACCAGGTCTCCTCTGACTGCCCTGCCGAGACACGATGTCGGTGGGTATGGGGGTATGTTAGGCGAGCGAATTGATCGGATAAACCGCCTGGACATGACATCAGTGTTAAGTGATAACTGACAATATGCCTCTGGATCCTTCTCTGCTTCCCGCCATGGCGTGGTTCGTCCACGTGGCCCGCCGCCGCAGCTTCACCAAGGCCGCCATGGAAATGGAGGTGACGCGCGCAACCGTGTCGCAGCACCTGAAATCGCTGGAACGACACTTGAACGTGCGGCTCATCAACCGCACGACGCGCGACATGTCGTTGACCGAGGAAGGCCAGCGTCTGTTCGACGTGCTGCAGCCCGCCTTTGCCGCGATCGAAGGCGCGGTCACGGACCTGGGCGAGACCGGCACGGAACCGTCGGGCACGATCCGGCTATCCGTCTCACGCGTCGCCGCGCGGTCGTTGATCGAGCCGCATATGGCGGCGTTTCTGACGCGCTATCCGAAGCTGCGGCTGGAACTGGTGACCGACGACGGTCTCTCCAACATCGTGGCCGAAGGGCTCGACGCCGGCATCCGGTTGGGCGAAAGCCTGGACGAGCACATGATCGCGGTGCCCATCACGCCGCCGCTGGAGATGGCGATCGTCGGATCGCCTCAATACTTCCAGCGCCACGGCATTCCTGAGACGCCTCAGGAGCTGAAACAGCACAATTGCCTGTCCTATCGATTCACCTCGAGCGGCACCATCGACCGCTGGACGTTCCTCACGCCCGACCAAGAAGCACGCGCCGTGATCTACGAACCCCAGGGCAACGCCGTCTTCAACGACGACGACAGCATGTTGCGGGCGGCGCTGCAGGGCGTCGGCCTGGTGCAGCACCTCGACCTCTGCGTTCGTCCGTATCTGGAGGATGGCACTTTGGCGCGTGTTCTTCTGCCGTGGGTTCATCCCCGTCCGGCGTTCTTTCTTTACGTGCCGTCGCGCGCTCAGATGCCCGCCAAGACCCGAGCGCTGATGGACTTTCTTGTCGAGCAGCGCAAAAAGCTGGCGCGACAGGTCGCGCCATAGCGGTTGGCTAGGGCTTCATGTCGTTGAAGCGGGGTCGGGGAAACCAGGCTCCTGGTCAAGCCTTGCCAGCCGCGCGCCGTCCCGAATTGCGGCGCGCGCCGGTGGATTGGTGACCGGATAGCCCTCGATGAAACGCTCCACGGTGAAGGACGGAAACTCGGCCCGCAGCCGCCCCGCGACCTCTGCAGCCTCTTTGGCCTCGCCGTTCAGAGCATGGGCCATCGCTTGGAACATCAGCGTATTGGGCGATTCCTGCGAACTCTTTTCAAGCGCGGACAGGCACTCACGATAGCGCCCGACGACGAAGAGGACGCGCGCGAACATGCCATGGTACCAGGGCGGGCCGAGCGGGTTGAGCGAAAGCGCGCGCTCGATGAAGGGAATCCCATCGGCGGGATCGCCGACGATCAGGGCCTTGGCTCCCGCGAGCAGCGCCAGCGTATCGGCGTTGTTCCTGCCATATTCGAGCGCCCGAGCGTGGGCTTCGGCGGCACCCGCGAGATCACCGATGCAGGCTTTGAAATCGCCGATACAGGTATGGCCGGCCGGATCCGTCGGATCGAGTCGCAGCGCCTCCTCGGCGGCGCTGCGCCAGTTCTTTCTTGCGCTTTCGAGGTCGTCGGCAAAGCCGTTGGCCGCCTGGATGGAATGGGCATAGGCGAGTTCGGTCCAGGCGCGCGCCCGCCCGGGATCTAGCTCGATCGAGCGCGTCAGCAATTGCATGGCGGCGGCGTTGCCGTCCGGGCTGAAGCGATTGTGCTGTTCGACACCCAGCAGGAAGTAGTCATAGGCTTGCAGGCTGCCCGGCGGCTTTTGCCGGCTCGCCTTGCGGCCGATGGCGGCGAGCGTGCCGAAGCAGCCGGCGAGCACGTTGATGACGCTCTCAGTGAGGCTGTCCTGCAGCGTCAGCACGTCCTCCATCGTGCGCTCATAGCGCTCGCTCCAGAGTGTCATGCCGGTGCGCGTATCGGAAAGCTGGATCGTCAGGCGGACCCGCCGGTCGTCGGCGCGCAGCTGGCCGGTGATGGCATAGGTGGCGCCGACCGCCTGGACGTGGTCTTCGAAGCTTTCCGGCCGGTTGCCGAGCAGCTTCATCGTATGGAAGGCGATCACGGGCAGATCGGCGAAGCGCGCGAGATCGACGCAGATGTCGGATGACAGGCCGTCGGCAAAGCGGTGCCAGCGCTCCTCCGGATTGAGGCTCTCGATGGGAAAGACGGCGAGCGTCGGCGAAGCGGGCTCGGCGTCGCGCAATGGCGCGACCGCCTCGGTTGCCGTCCTGCCGGCCACCATCTGTGCGACCGAGGCGGCAAGCTCGATCTTGTTGCGAACGCCGAGCTTGCCGTAGATCGTTGCCAGATGCGTGCGCACCGTCGACGGCGCGATAAACAGCGCTTCGCCGATTTCGCGATAGGTCAGGCCGGCGGCAAAACGCTCGGCCACGGAGCGCTCGCGGTCTGACAAGGCTTCGGTGGCGACCTGTGGTGTCGAAATACGGTTCATGGCTGCTTCCTGCCATCTGACCGGGCCGTTTTCAATGGCGGCATACTGCAAGGTGCCACAGTGCCCCTTGCGCGTCCAACGGCGCGCGCGGTGCTGCAGGCAAAATACTACAAATGCAGGAGAGGAAAACACAGCAGCTGCGCGATGTGGGACGCGTGCGACGCGCCTAGAGTTCCGACAGTGTTTCAACGCCCTGAGGGGCAAGAAGAGGTGGGAACGGCGATGAGCAGCCTGCTTTCGGGAATGTCCGATTTCTATCACGCCGTCCGGCTGGATCTCAGCCAGCCGGCCAAATATCTCGCCGACAGCCTTGGCCGTCACGATCCTTTCCGGATCCTTGTCATCTGGGAGGACCGCGTTCGCGTCCGTGAGCAACTTCAGCTCATGGCCGATCAATATCCGGAGCGGCTGAAGGATATCGGGATGACGAGGGCTGAGGTTCGCGCAGAGACGAGCAAGGCCTTCTGGCAACGCTGAGCTTGCCTGACGAAGGCATGAGACGGCGGCACGCGATCGTGCCGCCGTCCCGTTTTTCAGTTGCCGGCGCTTTCCATGCGCCGCGTCTTCAGCACCCGCTCCAGCCAGCCGATCTCCATCTCCGGAACCGACTTCAACAACAGGTCGGTGTAGTCGTCGAAGGGCGGCGACAGCACCTTCGACTTCGGCCCGAAGCGCACGAGGCGGCCGCGATGCATGACCGCGACGCTGTCGGCAATCGCCCGCACGATGGCGATGTCGTGGGTGATAAAGACATAGGAAACAGCGGTTTCCTCCTGAAGCTTCAAAAGCAGATTCAGGATGCCTTCGGCCACTAGCGGGTCGAGTGCTGACGTCGGCTCGTCGCAGAGGATCAGCTCCGGCTTGGCGGCGAGCGCCCTTGCGATCGCCACCCGCTGCTTCTGGCCGCCCGAAAGTTCCGCCGGGTAACGATCAAGGAAACGGCCGCCCATTTCGATCTGGTCCAGGAGCTCGTTCACCCGCTCGGTCTTCTTCTGGCCGTGCAGGCCGAAGTAGAAGGAGAGCGGTCGGCCGACGATGTCGCGCACCGTCTGGCGCGGGTTCATCGCGGTATCGGCCATCTGGTAGATCATCTGGATGCGGCGCAGCTCGTCGTTGCTGCGACCCTTCAAGGCCCGCGGCAGTTCCTTGCCCTCAAAGGTGATGCGGCCCTCGGTCGGCGGCAGAAGGCCGGTGATGACACGGGCAAGGGTGGACTTGCCTGAACCACTTTCGCCGACGATCGCCAGCGTCTGACCCTTCGGCAGATGCATCGAGACGTCGTGCAGCACCTTGAAGCCATTGGCATAGCCGGCGCTGACATGCTCGATCTTCAGCTGCGTCCCGGTCTGGTCGGCGGCCTCCTCGCGTTTTGTCTGGCGGACGCTGACGAGCGCGCGGGTGTAATCCTCGCGCGGCTCTTCGATGATCTGCTGCGTGGTGCCGTATTCCACCGTCTTGCCGTGGCGCAGCACCATGATGTCGTCGGAGATCTGGGCGACGACGGCGAGATCGTGGGTGATGTAGAGGGCTGCCGTATGCGTCTCTTCGATCGCATGCTTGATTGCGGCGAGCACGTCGATCTGGGTCGTCACGTCGAGCGCCGTCGTCGGCTCGTCGAAGACGATCAGTTCCGGGTTGGGGCAGAGCGCCATGGCGGTCATCGCGCGTTGCAGTTGCCCGCCGGAGACCTGGTGCGGATAGCGGTCGCCGAAGGTTTCCGGATTGGGCAGGCCCAGCACCCGGAAAAGATAGAGCGCCCGCTTCCTTGCCTCCTCGCGGCTCATGATGCCGTGGCGCAGCGACGCCTCGATCACCTGGTCGCCGAGCCGGTGCGCCGGGTTGAAGGCGGCCGCTGCCGATTGCGCGACGTAGCAGACGCGGGCGCCGCGGATCGAGCGGATGCCGCTCCTGTCGAGCGTCAGGATGTCCTTGCCGTCGAGCAGGACCTGACCGCCGGTGATGCGCACGCCGCCGCGGCCGTAGGCGAGCGCCGAAAGGCCGATGGTCGACTTGCCAGCGCCGGACTCGCCGATGAGGCCGAGCACCTTGCCCTTTTGAACGTCGAACGACACGCCTTCGACGAGGGTCACGACCTTGGGCGGTTCGCCCGGCGGATAGCTGGTCGCTTCGATCTTGAGGTTCTTGACGGAAAGCATCTCAGGCATCGCCGCGTCCTCCCTTGAGGCTCGAGGTTCTCTTCATCAGCCAGTCGACCACGAGGTTGACGCAGATCGCCAGCGTGGCGATCGCGGCACCCGGGATGAGTGCTGCCGAAATGCCGAAGATGATGCCGTCCTTGTTGTCCTTGACCATGCCGCCCCAGTCCGCTGCCGGCGGCTGGATGCCGAGACCGAGGAAGGAGAGGGTGGAGAGGAACAGGATCGAGAAGGCGAAGCGCAGGCCGAATTCGGCGAGCAGCGGCGACAGCGTGTTCGGCAGGATCTCGCGGAAGATGATCCAGAGCGAACCTTCGCCGCGCAGCCTTGCGGCTTCGACGAACTCCATGACCGCGACATCGAGCGCGACGGCCCGGCCGATGCGGAAGACGCGGGTACTGTCGAGCACCGCCATCACGAGGATCAGGATCCACAGATGCTGCGGCAGCACGGCAAGCACGACGAGGGCGAAGATCAGCGTCGGGATCGCCATCATCAGGTCATTGAAGCGAGAGAAGAGCTGATCGGTGAAGCCGCCGACGACGGCGGCCGTGAAGCTCAGGAGCATGCCGAGCGAGAAGGAGAGCACGGTTGCCGCCAGCGCCACGAAGATGGTGGTGCGGGCGCCATAGATCAGACGCGAGAGCAGGTCGCGGCCGAGATTGTCTGTGCCGAGCAGGAAGTCGCCGCCGGCCGGAAGCCAGACGTCGCCGACGACGTCGCGTTCGCCGAAGGGGGCGATCATGGGTGCGAAGAGCGCGCAGAAGATCGCGATCGCAATGCCGGCGATGCCGATCCAGGCGCTAAAGGGGATGGATCTCAGGTTCATCGCGGGTGCCTCAGTCTCGGGTTGGCGATGATCGCGAGAATGTCGGCCGCCATGTTCAGGAAGATGTAGAAGGCGGCAAAGATCAGGCCGCAGGCCTGAACGACCGGCATGTCGCGCACGGTCACCGCATCCACCATGTACTGGCCCATGCCCGGATAGACGAAGACCACCTCGACGACGACGACGCCGACGACGAGATAGGCAAGGTTGAGCGCAATGACGTTGATGACCGGCGCCACGGCGTTGGGAGCCGCATGGCGCGCGATGATGCGGAACATGCTGAGGCCCTTCAACTCCGCCGTCTCGACATAGGCCGACGACATGACGTTGAGGATGGCCGCGCGGGTCATGCGCATCATGTGGGCGAGAACGACGAGAACGAGGGTCGCGACCGGAAGGGCGATCGCCGAGAGCCGTTCGGTGAAGCTCATGCTGTCATAGACGGTCGCGGGGAAGGTCGCGATGCCGTATTGGACGGCGAAGAACATGATCAGCAGGTAGCCGACGAAGAACTCCGGCAGCGAGATCGCCGCGAGCGAGACGACGTTGATGATCTTGTCGGGTAGCCTGTTGCGGAACTGCACCGCCAGCATGCCGAGGCCGACGGCGAGCGGCACGGAGACGAGCGCTGCGAAGAAGGCGAGGAACAGCGAATTGCCGAGGCGCTTGGAGATCTGTTCGCCGACGGAGTTCTTGCTGGCCCAGGACGTTCCGAAATCGCCCTTTACGGCGCCGCCGAGCCAGGAGAGGTAACGTTCGCTCCAGGGCTTGTCGAGGCCGAGATCCTTGCGGATGTTTTCCACCGCCTGCGGCGTTGCCGACTGGCCGAGATAGGTGGTGGCGAAATCGCCCGGCAGCGCCTCGATGCCGCCTGATATCATCAGCGAAACGGCAAAGAGAAGGCCGACGCTCAAGCCGAGGCGCTGCAGGATCAGCGCCACGAGCGGGCGACGGAAGGTGAAGCGGCGCCAGAAGGTGCCGCCGATCTGGCCGTTCGAGGGGTTGGCGGCTGCCGGGTTGGGTTTTGCTGGTACTCCGGAAAGTTCGGCAGGGCGCGGATGGGTTCCATCCGCGCTCCCGTCCGTCGGAACCGGACCAGTGAGCGGTCCGCTTTCCATCATCATGCGTCCAGCCATACCCGGGTTGCGACATAGCCGTTCGACATGTCGTTGCCGATATCGTGCACGTAGCCCTTCACCTGCTTGGTGGAGGCGTTCACGAAGTCGTTGAACATCGGCAGGATCAGGCCGCCTTCGTCCCGCACCATCATGGCCATGGTGCGGTACATGTCCTTGCGCTTGGCCTCGTCGAGTTCGGCGCGGGCCTCGAGCAGGATCTTGTCGAAGTCCTTGCGCAGGAAGCGGGTGTCGTTCCAGTCGGCGGTCGAGAGATAGGCGGTGGAATACATCTGGTCCTGGGTCGGGCGGCCGCCCCAGTAGGAGGTGGAGAAGGGCTGCACGTTCCAGACATTGGTCCAGTAGCCGTCGCCCGGCTCGCGCTTGACCTCGATCTCGATGCCGGCCTTCTTGGCGCTTTCCTGATAGAGCACGGCCGCATCGACCGCCCCCGGGAAGGCGACGTCGGAGGTGCGCAGCAGCACCGGGCCGCTATGGCCGGACTTCTTGTAATGGAAGGCCGCCTTGTCGGGATCGTAGGCGCGCTGCTCGATGCCTTCGGGGAAGAGGGCATAGGTGTCGTTGATCGGGAAGTCGTTGCCGACCTTGCCGTAGCCGCCGAGGATGCGCTGGACCATGGTTTCCCGGTCCATCGAATATTTCAGCGCCATGCGCAGGTCGTTATTGTCGAAGGGGGCGGTGTTGCAGTGCATGATGAACACGTAGTGGCCGCGGCCCGACGTGTTCAGGATCTCGACCGTCGGCGCCTTCTTCAGAAGGTTTACCGTCTTCGGATCGACGCGGTTGATGTAGTGCACCTGGCCGGAAGAAAGGGCCGCGATACGGGCGGTCGCATCGTTCATGGCGATCAGTTCGACCGAGTCGACGTAACCGCGGTCGGTGCGCCAGTCGTCGGCATTCTTCTCGAAGGTGGCGCGAACGCCGGCCTCGAAGCTCGTCACCTTGAAGGGGCCGGTGCCGATCATCGCGTCGGGCGCGTCGATGCCGCCGCCCGGCTGGATGATGAGGTGATAGTCGGTCAGCAGCAGCGGCAGGTCGGCATTGCCTTCCGTCAGCACGAGCACCAGCTTGTCGCCGTCGGCCTTGATCTCCTTGATCGACTTCATCACGCCGAGCGCGCCGGATTCCGACTTCTCGTCGGTGTGGCGCTGCAGGGTCTTGATGACGTCGTCGAGCGTCAGCTCCTTGCCGTCATGGAACTTCACGCCCTTGCGGATAGTGAAGGTCCAGGTCGAGGCGTCGGCGGACGGCTCCCAGGATTCGGCAAGGGCCGGCACCGGTGCGCCTGTGGTCGGATGGCTTTCGACCAGCATGTCGCCCCAGTTGCGGCCGACGACGAACATGAACTGCGAGAGTGCCTTGGCCGGATCCTTCGAGTCGGTTGCAGCCGCCCCTTCGAGACCGAGCTTCAGATGGCCGCCGCGCTTCGGCTCCTGCGCTGCAGCGCTGGTGGCAAACAGCGTGCCCGCCGTCGAAGCGAGGATACCGGCGGCAGCCGCGCGGCCCAAAAACTCGCGCCGGTTCATCTTGCCGAGCATGACCTGTCGTGTGAGGTAATCCTTGTAATCGCTCATTCCCCTGTTCCCTTTTCTCGTCGGCATTCGCCGTTCGTTGTGGTTGGTAGAGATTGTATCGATGGCTTCGGACCGGCCCAAAGCGGCCGTTTCTGGTTGTTCCGGGTCTTGTTTCTCCCTCCTTCGGACCGAGCGCCCTTCGTTCAGATCGATAAGCGTAATCGCTGGAACTCTTGTTGTAACGCCCTAAATTACAATTTATTTCCATAAGCTTGGCTTATGGATGCGCGTTTGATGGCGCGCGGTTTTTCCCGCGCGTCTCGTCACGTTCCGGTGCCGGTCGTCCGGCTCTGTTGCCTGCGCCGCCAAGGGTCGGCGGTATCGATCGGGAGCGGGATGCGGGCGGAAAGCCGCGCACACCTTTCCCGCTCTAGCGGCCCTTCCACACGGGGTCGCGTTTCTCCGCAAAGGCGCGTGCGCCTTCCAACTGGTCTTCGCTCGAATAGAGAATGTCGACGGTCTTGAACTGCCTTTGGGTGATCTTGTTCATCGTCGTCTGGAAAGCCTCGCCTTCGGCGGCGCGCACCACTTCCTTGATCGCGGCATAGACGAGCGGCGGGCCGCTTTCGAGCAGGCGGGCGAGTTCCCAGGCGCGCTCCATCAGTTTGTTTGCCGGCAGGATCTCGTTGACGAAGCCCCAGCGATGCGCCTCCTGCACATCGAGCCAGCGACCGGTCAAAAGCATGTCCATGGCGATGTGATAGGGGATGCGCTTCGGCAGCTTGATCGAGGCGGCGTCGGCAACCGTGCCCGAGCGAATCTCGGGCAGAGCGAAGGTTGCATGTTCGGCCGCCAGGATCAGGTCGGTCGAAAGCGCGATCTCGAGGCCGCCGCCGCAGCAGATGCCGTTGACAGCCGCGATGATTGGCTTGTTGAGATCGCGCAGCTCCTGCATGCCGCCGAACCCGCCGACGCCATAGTCGCCATCGACCGCGTCGCCGTCGGCGGCAGCCTTCAGGTCCCATCCCGGACAGAAGAATTTTTCGCCGGCGCCGGTGATGATCGCGACGCGCAAGCTGTCGTCGTCGCGGAAGTCGCGAAAAATCTCGCCCATGACCCGGCTGGTCTTCAAGTCGATGGCGTTCGCCTTCGGCCGGTCGATCGTGACTTCGAGGATGGCGCCTTCGCGGCGTGTGAGGATCGGTCCGGTCATGAGGGTCAGTTCCTCCGGCGAATGAGGGCGTCTGCGGCAACGGCTCCCTGGCCCTGCGGCAACACCATCAAAGGATTGATATCGAGTTCTTCGAGATTCGAAGCGTTTGCAACGACATAGGATGCCGCTGCGGCGACAGCGTCGGTCAATGCAGCGAAATCGCCGGCCGGACCGCCGCGATAGCCGTCGATGAGCTTGCGGATCTTCAGCCCACCGATCGCTTCCTTGATCGCTTCCGGCGTCGTCGGCAGCGTCAGGATGGCGGAATCGTCGAGCAGTTCCACGAGGATACCGCCGGCGCCGATCGTCAGCACCGGGCCTGCCACGGGGTCGCGCATCGCGCCGATGATGAGTTCCGCGACCGGTTTTGCGACCATCTTTTCGACGAGGTAACCGGAGGCGACTCCGGCCATCGCCTTTGCCGCCGCATGAACCTCGTCGCGGCTTGAAAGGTTGAGCTTCACGGCGCCCGCTTCGGTCTTGTGGGCGACGCCGAGGCCCTTCAGCACCACCGGGAAGCCGAGTGCTTCGGCAGCCGCTGCCGCCTCTTCGGCGGTTGCCGCGGTCTTGCCCGCGGGCACCTGTAGGCCCGCGGTGGCAAGTTCTACCTTGGCCTCGTGTTCGCTGAGTGTGATTGTTTCCCAGGCGTGGACACCGCTGCCATCGAGCAGTCGTGGCGGGGCTGGCTTTGCCCAGGCCGCCCCGATGTCGGCGGCCGTCTCGATGGCCGCCAGCGCCTCCTCGATGCCGAAAAAGGGCACGATGCCGGCCTTCATCAGGAAGAGGGCGGTTGCCTCCGGCATGTTCTCGCCGAGGCTTGCGACGATGCCGGCGCGGGCGCCGGTGGCTCTCGCCGCGTCGATCACCGCATGGCAGGTGGTTTCCCAATCGGCCGGGTCGCAGCGGTCGAGCCGCGGGAAATCGAGCACGAGCAGATTGATTGCATAACCGCCCGTCATCATGGCGGCAAACGCGGTCGTCTGCTTCTCGCGGTTGCCCCAGACGAAGGTGTGGTAGTCGAGCGGGTTGGCGATCGTCACCATCTCGCCGAGCGCGTCTTTCAGTGGTTTCTTCTGCTCGTCGTGCAAGGGGCGGTAGGTGACCCGGTAGCGCTCACCGGCGTCCGCCATCAGCGAGGCCTCGCCGCCGGAACAGCTCATCGAGGAGATGTCGCGGCTGTCGAGCGGGCCTGTCACATGCAACAGCTTCAGGGATTCGAGAAGTGCCGGCAGCGTGTCGACGCGACCGATGCCGAGACGGGCAAGCAGGGCAGAGGAGACGCGGTCGTTGCCGGCAAGCGAGGCGGTATGCGACACCGTCGCAAGCTGGGCCGCTTCCGACTTGCCGACCTTCAGCGTCACCACCGGCTTGCCGAGCTCACGCGCCCGCGTTGCCAACCGCTCTAAGGCTGCCACGCTGTCGAAGCCTTCGATATGCAGTCCGACGGCGGTGACGCGCGGGTCTTCAAGCACTGCGCAGGCGATGTCGGACAGGCCCGTCTGCGCCTGGTTGCCGGCGGTCATGACATAGGCAAGCGGCAGGCCGCGCGTCTGCATGGAAATGTTGCAGGCGATGTTGGACGACTGCGTCAGGATCGCGACGCCTTTTTCCACGCGGAGCATGCCGTGCTGGTCTGGCCAGAGCAGAGCGCCATCGAGCATGTTGATGAAGCCGTAGCAATTGGGCCCGACGATCGGCATGTCGCCGGCAGCGGCGACCAGCGCCTCCTGCATGTCGTTGCCGTCGTCCAGCTCGCTTGCGGCCTCGCGAAAGCCCGAGGCATAACAGACGGCGCCGCCTGAGCCGCGGCTAGCCAGATCGCGAATGATGTCGATCGTCAGCTGCCGGTTGACGCCGACGAAGGAGGCGTCGGGGGCGCCGGGCAGTTCGGCAACCGAGCGGTAGCATTTGCGGCCGAGGATCTCGGCCTCGCGCGGGTGCACCGGCCAGATTTCGCCGGTAAAACCCATCTTGTCGCATTGTTCGATGACCCGCCGGGCTTCCTTGCCGCCGAAGACGGCGATCGAGCGCGGGCGGATCAGGCGGTCGAGGGAGCGGGGAGTGGAGGTCATGCTGCCTTGCACTCCGCCATAGCGCTTGCCGCCAGCGCCCTCATTCCTGTGCTTGTCACAGGAATCCAGCCGGCTTGCGTCTGCAAGCCGGTAGGAACACTTTTCATCTCGAAACGCGTGCGCTGCGTGCCTTGGTCATGCGCGGCACGGACGTGCCGCTGCTGGATTCCTGTGACAAGCACAGGAATGAGGGAAGAGAGGTTTGCCGCCTCTGGCCTCTCTCCCCCCTTGTGGGGGAGATGCCCGGCAGGGCAGAGGGGGGTGAACTGAGGAACGCTGACCTTCATCCTCATCACGCTCCCAGCGGCCGCAGCAGGTCGCGGCTGATGATGTGGCGCTGGATTTCCGACGTCCCGTCCCAGATGCGCTCGACGCGGGCGTCGCGCCAGAAGCGGGCGAGCGGCAGGTCGTCCATCAGACCCATGCCGCCGAAGATCTGGATCGCCTCGTCGGTGACGCGGGCGAGCATCTCGGTGGCGAAGACCTTGGCCGACGCGATCTCGCGGTTGGAGGGCAGGCCGTTGTCGAGCCGCCAGGCAGCCGACAGCGTCAGGAGATCGGCGGCGTCGATGTCGGTGATCATGTCGGCGAGCTTGAAGGAGACGCCCTGGTTGGCGCCGATCGGCTTGCCGAACTGCTTGCGATCGGCAGCATAGTTCAGCGCATAGTCGAAGGCGCGGCGCGCGCGGCCGACAGAGGTCGCAGCCACCGTCAGGCGGGTGGCGTAGAGCCAGTCGTTGGCGACGTCGAAGCCCTTGTGCACTTCACCGAGGATCTGGGAAGAGGGCAGGCGGCAATCGTCGAAGGTCAGGATGCAGTTGTTGTAGCCGCGGTGGGAGACCGAGTTGTAGCCCTTGCGGATCTCGAAGCCGGGCGTGCCGCGGTCGACAAGGAAACAGGTGATCTTCTTCTTCGGTCCGCGCGGCGTGTCTTCCTCGCCGGTGGCGATGAAGACGATGACGAAATCGGCAATGTCGGCATGGCTGATGAAATGCTTGGTGCCGTTGACTATCCAGTCGTCGCCATCCTTGCGGGCAAAGCACTTCATACCGCGCACGTCGGAGCCGGCATCCGGCTCGGTCATCGCAAGGGCGTCGAACTTCTCGCCCTTGACGGCCGGGATCAGATATTTCTCGCGCTGCTCGGCATTGCAGCCCATCAGGATGCCCGAGGGGCGGCCGAAGAAGACGGTGAGGCCCATGGAGCCGCGGCCGAGTTCACGCTCGACCAGGGTGAAAGAGGTGTGGTCGAGGCCGGCGCCGCCCACTTCCTCCGGGAAATTGCAGCCGAAGAAACCGATCTCCTTGCATTTCCGGGCGATTTCCTGGCCGAGCTCGCGCGGCACCACGCCGGTGCGCTCGACCTCGTCTTCATGCGGATAGATTTCGGTTTCGACGAAGCTCCTGACCGTATCGACGATCATCTGCTGTTCTTCGGTCAGTGCGAAATTCATTGTGTTGTTCCCCTCGTTTTCGCGCCGCTGACGTCGGTGCCGCAAACGATGGCCGCCTCCTCAAGCGTCCTTCGGCTGCGGGTTGCGGCTCCGCCGGAAGGCGAAGCTGCCTGTTGTTGCTGGCCTGCCGCCGTTACGGTCAGGCGCGCTTCTGGCCGACGAAGCGCCCGGCGCCTTCAGGCGTCGGCAGCTGCGCATGGGCTTCGGTAATTGCGCGGAGCTTGCCCAGCACCGTCTCGGGTGCCGCGACCGCCTTGCCGGCCTTGCTGTCGACATGCAGCATCATCTGCTCGGCGGTGGCGACGGCCTCGTTGGTCGCGGCATTGTAGATCGTCGAGAAGATATGCAGGCGCTTTTCGTCCGACGACAGGATCTGGCAGGTCGAATAGAGCGCCTCGCCGAGCTTGGCCTCGCCGAGGTTCCGGATATGGGTCTCGACCGTGTAGTAGCTGTGGCCGTCGCGGACATATTCGAGGTCGACGCCGATCAGGCGCAGCACGCCGTCGGAGGTGTCGCCGAAGACCTGGAGATAGCGGTGCTCGGTCATGTGGCCGTTGTAGTCGACCCAGGCGGCGCTGACCTTGGTGTCGAGAATGCGCAGCGGCTTGACGTCGCCGAGGTTCGCTTCCGGCTTCTTCGCGTTGGCCCACAGCTTGGCTTCGAAATCGGCAAGCAGCTTGCCGGCACCCCAGCCTTCGCCGCCATTGCCGGATTTCAACGCATGCATGATGCCGACAAGGTTTTCGTCGCGGATGCGTTCGAGCTCGCGGATGGAGCGGCCGGCGGCCTGCGCGTCCGACTGAGCGCCGATCTTTTCGACCAGCGCATCGTCGAGGTCGACGACGTCGGTGAACTTCGTCCAGGGCCATTTCAGGCACGGGCCGAACTGGGCGAGGAAGTGGCGCATACCCGCTTCGCCGCCGGCGATGCGGTAGGTCTCGAACAGGCCCATCTGCGCCCAGCGCATGCCGAAGGAGTAGCGCATGACGTTGTCGAGCGTTTCGGTATCGCAGATGTCGTCCTGGATCAGCCACAGAGCCTCACGCCAGAGCGCCTCGAGCAGGCGGTCGCCGACGAAGGCCTCAATTTCCTTGGCGATGACGACGCCCTTCATGCCGATCTGCTCGACGCCCAACATGGCGCGCTCGATCGTCGCTTTCGTCGTCTTCTTGCCGCCGACCAGTTCGACGAGCGGCAGCAGGTAGACGGGGTTATAGGGATGCGCCACGAACATGCGCTCGGGGTGGTGCATCTCGGACTGGAGATCGGAGGGCAGAAGGCCCGAGGTGGAGGAGCCGATCAGTGCGTCGGGCCGTGCGGCCGCATCGATCTTGGTGATGACGCCGCGCTTCAGCTCCAGCCGCTCCGGCACGCTTTCCTGAATCCAGTCAGCGCCTTCGACGGCTTCCTCGATGCTCTTGCAGAAGGCCAGTTTTCCCTTCGGCGGCAGCGGCGCCATGGTCAGCATCGCATAGGCGCGCTCGGCATTGGCCATGACTTCGCCGATGATGCGTTCGGCTTCCGGATGCGGGTCGAAGATCTTCACGTCGATGCCGGCAAGCGCAAAGCGCGCCACCCAGGCACCACCGATGACGCCACCGCCGACACAGGCTGCTTTGGTGATAAAGCTCATGATCGTTCTGTCCCTGCTCAGCGCTTCGTCAGCTTCAGTTTCTCGCGGACCTCTTTCGGTCCGATGATCTTGGCGCCCATGCCCTCGATGACGCCGACCGCCTTTTCGACGAGCCGGCCGTTGGTGGCGAGCTGGCCCTTGCCGATATAGAGGTTGTCTTCAAGGCCGACGCGGACGTTGCCGCCGGCGAGAACCGCCGCTGCCGGATAGGCAAGCGCATTGCGGCCGATGGAGAAGGCCGAGAAGGTCCAGTTGGCGGGAACGTTGTTGACCATGGCCATGAAGGTGTTGAGGTCATCGGGCGCGCCCCACGGAATGCCCATGCAGAGCTGGATCAGCACCGGATCCTCGATCAGGCCTTCCTCGACGAGTTGCTTGGCAAACCAGAGATGGCCGGTATCGAAGGCTTCGATCTCGGGGCGCACGCCGAGCGCCGTCATCTGGCGGGCCATTTCGCGCAGCATCGACGGCGTGTTCGTCATGACGTAGTCGCCGAGCGAGAAGTTCATGGTGCCGCAGTCGAGCGTGCAGATCTCGGGCAGACATTCGGCGACATGGGCGACGCGCTCGGTGGCGCCGGCCATGTCGGTGCCCTTCTCGTTGACGGGCAGGGGCTTCTCGACATTGCCGAACACCAGATCGCCGCCCATGCCGGCGGTCAGGTTCAGGACGATGTCGATATCGGCGGAGCGGATACGGTCGGTCACTTCCCGGTAGAGATCGAGCCTGCGGGACGGCGCGCCGGTTTCCGGATCGCGAACGTGGCAGTGGATCACGGCAGCGCCGGCCCTGGCTGCCTCGACCGCCGCTTCGGCGATCTGCTTCGGCGTGATCGGAACGTGGCTGGACTTTGAAACGGTGTCTCCCGAGCCGGTGACGGCGCAGGTGATGAATACCTCGCGGTTCATGCTGAGCGGCATTGCTGTCTCCCTTTTATTGACCCCATTACGATCCAAGAACGACCACATTGCTTTTCATTATCGGCTGCATCCTATACATTATCGGCGACAGGGCGGAGAAGTTGGGGCATGGATCAGAACGTTTCGCAGGTGCAGCACGTCGATATCCTGGTGCTGCCGGAGACCAATCTGATCCTCGTCGCCTCGGTCATCGAGCCGATGCGCGCCGCCAACCGTATCGCCGGGCGACCGCTCTATGACTGGGCGATCTACAGCCCGGATGGCACGCCGATCGAGACGAAGAGCGGAATTCCCATCCCAGTGTCAGGCGCCTTCCGGCCGCAGCGCGAGACAGCGCCGCTGTTCATCCTCTCGAGCTACAACTGGGAGCGCAGCGCCACCTCGCAGCTGAAGATGCTGCTTTCGCAGACGGCCCGGCACCGAGAGCTGATGGCGGGGATCGAATCGGGTTCCTGGCTGCTTGCCGAGACCAGCCTGCTCGACAATTTCAAGGCGACCACCCATTGGGAGGATTTCGAGGATTTCACCACCACCTATCCGCAGGTGACGATGGTGCGCGAGCGCTTCGTCATCGACGGCAAGCGCATCACGACGGGCGGCTCGCTGCCGACGCTCGACCTGATGCTCGAATTGATCCGTCGGGTGCATGGCTATTCGCTGGCGCTGGAGGTCTCGCGCCTCTTCATCTACGAGCAGGAGCGCACCCGCGGCGATCTCCTGCAAATGCCGGCGATCGGCAACATGCGCATCCTCGATCCGCGCGTGGGCGCTGCCGTCAAGCTGATGGAGGAAACGGTGGAGTTGCCGCTGACGCTCGCCAGACTCGCCCGCCGCATCGGCGTCAGCACCCGCCATTTGCAGGATCTCTTTCGCGATACGATGGGGGTGGCGCCGCACGAACACTATCTGGCGCTTCGGCTGAACGCCGCCCGGCGCAAGGTGATCGAGACGCGCATGGAATTCGCCGACATCGCCGCCATCTCCGGCTTCAATTCGTCGTCTTCCTTCTCGCGCAGCTACCGTGCCCATTATCGCGAAAGCCCGAGCGAGACACGCAGGCGGCTGAAGCTGAAGAGCTGAGGCGGCGCTTCATGTGTTGATTCAACGGGGAGTTTTCGGAGTCGTTTCAGGCGGTTGGTGGCGGATGATCAGGAATTGATTCCGATTCTGGTACGCCGGACACAGAGCTTTGTGGCTTTGGCCCGCGACAGTCTCTTCCTCCCTCATTCCTGTGCTTGTCACAGGAATCCAGTCAGCCCAAGTCCTTGGGCTGAAAAGAGTCCTTCCGCCGCGCCGACGCGCGTCGACTGGATTCCTGTGACGAGCACAGGAATGAGGGTAGCGGAGATGCTCCAGATACGGGAGCGTTGTGCTGAGCACTGTCTACTTCCCAACCCATCATGTCTGCGCGCCCGCTCTTTTCATCATCGAGATCATCAGTTCTCCGATCTCCCCGGCAAAGGCGCCGCGCGGCCAGACGAGGGTGAGCGATTGCCGATAGGCCGGACCGAGCCGGATCATGGCCGGCGGGAGGTGCACGCGAGCGAGCGAGGAATGCGGCAGCACCGAGAGATAGCCGTGCTGGCGAACGAGGTTGATGATGACAGGGATGGAATCGACCTCGACCAGGGTGACGCGCCGCCGTTCGGTTTCATCAAGCGTATCGTCGAGAAAGCGGGCGGCCTCGCGGCGCAGGCCGCTGCGGACGCTCGGCACCGCGATCGGGCAGGCAGCAAGCAGCCGCGGCAGGTCTCCGCCGTGCTCGGAAAGGGCGGAGGCCGGGCCGGCGAGCACCAGCGGCGTCTGCGACACCAGCCGGCCGTCGCAATCCAGGGGGATCTCGGCGACATCGAGCAGGGCGGCATCGAAGCGGCGGCTGCGCAGACCGGCCAGAAGTTCGTCGGCCGTCGTGCTGGAAATGTACAGCGGCTGGCGCGGCCGGCTTCGGTGCCAGTTCGCCGTCAGGGCCGCGAGCATGCGGGCGATCTCGCTTTCCGGGCCGAGCGGCATGACGGCGCCGAGCCGCCAGGTGGCGACGTCGCGGCGAAAGCGGTCGGCAGAGGCGTGGGTCAGCCGCGCCCAGATATCGAGCAGGGCCTCGCTGAGGGGAATGATCCGCTCAGCCATTGGCGTACAGAGGACCCCACCATGGGAGCGCTCGAACAGCCTGGTACCGAGATGGCGTTCGAGATCCGCCATCTGCCGCGTCAGCTGCGGCTGGCCGAGGCCGAGCGCCTTTGCCGTGGCGCGGATGCTGCCGGAGCGGGCGATGCGGACGAAGCGGTCGAGCGCGACGAGACCGATCGGCGGTATGGGGGCGCTCGCCTCCCGCCCGACGCCTTCCAGGATGGCGGTGATCTTGCCGGTTGCCTCTTCGACGTCGACGGCGCGCGCGCGCGCTTCGAGCGTCACCACCAGCGCTGTTTCTTCCCGGCGGAAGAGTGGCATGGAGATCGCCTGTTCGAATCGCTTGACCGCGGCGCTGACGCTCGACGGTGCCCGGCCGCAAAGGGATGCGGCGCGGCGAACACCACCTTCGCGAAGCACTGCATCGACCAAAGTGATCGTCGCCATATCCATTCACATGTCCCCGGACGCGGCACCTGCATCTGGCGCGTTCTGAAATCTGCATCACCCGTTCTGGATTTGGGATATAGCATGGATGCGCGATAAGCGCATAGCATGCATGGAGCACCCCGGCATTTTCGAGCGTCGGTTGCGAGACATCAGAGCATCCGCGCAGCGCTTCGAACCCGGGGCGATCCAGCGCGGGAGGATCCCTATCGGCATGCTGCACCAGGTCAAGACCATCGTTCTCTGCGGGAAACCGCTGGATTTCGCGACACTCGAGGACATCGGCGCGGGAAGGGCGCGACCGGTGGCGGACGACGGCGGCATGGAACGCGTGGCGGCGGCCCACAAGGTGGTTGCCGACCGCGTCGCGATGGGGCTTCCCGTCTATGGCTCCAACACCGGCGTCGGCTCGATGAAGGATCGGCTCTGGACGGCCGACGACCTTGCCGAATTCAACAATTCTCTGGTGCGCGCGCATCACTTCGGCACCGGCGAATTCTTTGCGCCGGCGATCGTACGCATGGCGATCGCCATCCGTGTCAACACGGCGATGCGGGGCCACACCGGCTGCAGCCCGGACCTGATCCGGGCGTTTCTGGCACTCAGCGAACACGATATCATTCCGGCGGTGCGCCGCCACGGCTCGATGGGATGCGCCGATATCGGGCTGATGGGCCAGATCGCCTCGGTGCTGACAGGTGTCGGCGAGGCCTATTACCAGGGGCGTCTCGTTTCGGCCGATACGGCGCTTGCCGAAGCGGGGCTCAAGCCGTTCGTCATGCAGCCGCGCGACGCGCTGGCGGCCCTCAGCGTCAACGCCATCGCCTTTGCCGCTGCCGCCGACGTGCTGCGCGAGGCGGCTTCGGCCATCCGCGTGCTGCTCGTCACCGGGGTCATGTCGTCCCAAGCGCTCGGGGCGTCTGCCGATCCCTGGCGGGTGGCGGCGACGCTCTCGACCCGCGGCGAGGCGGTGGTCGGCTCCTGGCTCTATGGCCAATCCGGTATCTCCGACTGGCCGGTGCCGACGGCGATCCACGATCCCTTGAGCCTGCGCATGACCGCCCAGGTCTTCGGCGCCGTGGTCGATACGCTGCTGGTCGCCGCCGGGCGGCTGGTGGAGCAGACCTATCTCTCCGACGACAATCCGGTCGTGATCGGTGGCCAGGTGCATTCTTCCGGCGCATCGCTGCCGCTGACGACGACGCTCTACATCGAGGCGGCGCAGATCGCCTTTTCCCATGCGGCGCGCAACGTCTTGAACCGCTGCATCCTTCTTTCCAACGGCGGACGCCGCAATCTTTCGGTCAACCTGGTGGCGCCGGGCGAGGTCGCGACCGGGCTCGGGCCGCTGATGAAGCTTGCGGTCGAACTTTACATGCGCGTGCAGTCGCTCGCGGTGCCGCTCTCGGCCCAGTCGATCGTGGTCGCGGGCGGTCTCGAAGAGGAGGCGACGTTCCTGCCGCTGATCGTCGAGCGCATGGAAACGCAGGTACGGGATCTCCGCCAGCTTGCCGCGATCGAGGCGATGCTTTCGGCCCAGGCGATCGATCTCGTCGGCGACCAGCCGCAGGGGATCGTCAAGCGCGCCTATGACCAGACGCGCTCGGTGAGCCCCATGTATCTCAAGGACCGGCCGCTCTCGAAGGAGATCGAGGCGCTGCAGGATGCGTTTACCTGCCACGATCTTCTGCGCTCCTTCGTTGCGACCGCGCCGATGCCGGAATTCGACGACTTCTTCGCGCTCGACAAATAATCAGACTGGGAGAGCAGCATGTCCGATTTCGATCTCGTTCTGAAAGGCACCGTTGTTCTCCCCCAAGGGATCGTCGAGGGCGGCCATGTCGCGGTTCGCGACGGCAAGGTGGTGCATGTCGGCCAGGGCGTGGCACCGGCTGCGCGCGAGCGGCACGATCTCGGAGAGGCGCTGATCCTGCCGGGTGCGGTCGACGCGCAGGTGCATTCGCTGTCGCAGAAGAACCAGGAGGATTTCCTCTGGTCGACCCGCTCGGCGGCAGCCGGCGGCGTCACCACCATTGTCGACATGCCCTATGACGAGGGCAATCTCGTCTGCTCGGCGGAAGCCCTTCGCCGCAAGATCGATCACGCGAGCCCGCAGGCACGCGTCGATTTCGCGCTCTATGGCACCGTCGATCCGGAGGAGGGGCCGGCGCGCATTCTCGAAATGGTGGAGGCAGGCGTCGCCGCCTTCAAATTCTCGACCTTCGGCACCGATCCAAAACGCTTTCCCCGCATTCCGGCAGCGCTGCTCGAAGACTGCTTCCGCGCGATCGCGCCGACGGGGCTAGCCGCGGGCGTCCACAATGAGGACGACGAAGCGGTGCGTGCGGCGATCGACAAGGTCAAGGCGCAAGGGATTACCGACTACCGCGCCCACGGTCTGTCGCGCCCGCCGCTGACCGAACTGCTTGCCACCAACCAGATCTATGAGACGGGGGCGGCCACCGGCTGCCCGGCCCATGTGGTGCATTGCTCGCTTGGCCGCGGCTACGAAATCGCCGCCGCGTACAGGGCACAAGGCCACAAGGCGACGATCGAGTGCTGCATCCACTACCTGACGCTCGACGAGGAAAACGATGTCCGCCGCCTCGGCGGCAAGGCGAAGATCAACCCGCCGATCCGGCCGCGCGCCGAGGTGGAAAAGCTCTGGCGGCACGTGGCCGACGGCACGGTGACCATGGTCTCGACCGATCACGTCAGCTGGTCGGAAGACCGAAAGACCAATCCGGACATGCTGGCCAATTCGTCCGGCGTGCCTGGGCTCGAAGTCATGGTGCCGCTCTTCGTCAAGGGCGCGCTGGAGCGTGGCATTTCCTTGACGCGCGCAGCCGAACTGATGACGCTGAACCCGGCCCGGCACTTCCGCCTCGACCACCAAAAAGGGGCGCTGGAGCCGGGCAAAGATGCCGATATCATCGTCATGACGCCGGAACCCTATGTCTATGATGCCGCGGAAAGCGGTCACAACGTCGTCGGCTGGTCGCCCTATAATGGCATCCGACTGCCCTGGCGGGTGGCTGCCACCTATCTGCGGGGCAGGCTTGCCTTCGATGGCCGCCAGGTTCTTGCCGAACCGGGCGGTGGCCAATTCGTTCGGCCGCTGCCGACGCTGACGCTGCAGGAGGCGTGATGAGTAAGTCTGCCCCAAACAAGGTTCCGGCCAATCTGCCCGTCAATGCTGCCCGCATCGCCGGTATCGTCAACGGCCTCTCGGGGATTACCGAACCGGACCGGCCCTATACGCGCCGCGCCTTTACGCCGCTTTTCCTCGAAGGTCGCGCCTTTCTCGACCGGCGCTTTCGCGCGGCAGGTCTCGAGACCCGCATCGATGCCGCCGGCAATCTCATCGGCCGCCGCAAGGGGAAAAAGTCGGCGCTCGGCACCATTCTGCTCGGCTCGCACTCGGACACGGTGCCGGATGGCGGTCGTTTCGACGGCATTGCCGGCGTCGCTGCCGCACTCGAAGTGGCGCGTGCGCTTGCCGATAACGGCATCGAGCTCGACCACGATCTGGAGATCGTCGATTTCCTGGCGGAGGAAGTGTCGATCTTCGGCGTGTCCTGCGTCGGCAGCCGGGGCATGGCAGGCGTGTTGCCGGATGGCTGGCTGAGCCGCACGCAGGGAGATCTGAGCCTCAGGCAAGGCATCGTCGAAGTGGGCGGCGATCCCTCCAGGCTTTCCGGCTCGAAGCGCTCCGACATCAAGGCCTTTCTCGAACTGCACATCGAGCAGGGGCCGGTGCTCGAAACCGGGCGGCTTGATATCGGCGTCGTCACCGCGATTTCCGGCATTACCCGCATCGAGATCATCGTCGAGGGACAGGCGGATCACGCCGGCACGACGCCGATGGGGCATCGCCGCGACGCGCTGGTTGCAGCCTCCCGGCTGGTGCTGGAAATCGAAAGGCTGGCGACGGAGTTTTCGCGAGGCGACGGGCACTTTACCGCGACGGTCGGCGAGTTCTCGATCGAGCCGAATGCGGCCAATGTGGTGCCGTCAAAAGTGCGGTTGCTGATCGACGCGCGCGCCGAACTGCGGCCGCAGATGGAACGGTTCCTCGATACGCTTCAGCCTTTGTGTCAGGGCCTCGCCGAGGCGTCTGATGTGACGATCGCGCCTGTCAATGTGATCTCGGACAACCACCCGACGCCGGGCGATGCGCTCTTACTTTCGACGCTGGAACAGAGCTGCGAGGCGATCGGTGCCAAGCACCGGCGCATGGCGTCCGGTGCCGGCCACGACACCGCCTGGATGGGGCGTATCACCCGCTCGGCGATGATCTTCATTCCATGCCTCGGTGGGCGCTCGCATGCGCCCGAGGAGTGGGCGGAAAACGACGATATCGCGCTTGGCGCCGCCGTGCTCTTCGATGCGGTGAAGAGGCTCGACAGGAAATTGCAGGAGAAGGTGTGAGATGGGCCGGATACTGAAGGAAAAGGACGTCGAGGCAGCGGTCAAGGGCGGCTCCGTCTATGCCGCCGGCGGCGGCGGCTGGGCCGATCATGGCCGCATGCTCGGCTACGCCGCGGTATCGATCGGCAAGCCCGAGCTTGTGTCGATCGACGAGCTCGACGCCAACGACTGGGTGGCGACGGCAGCGGCGATCGGCGCGCCGGCTTCGACCACGCCGTGGGAAATGCGCGGCGTCGACTACGTCAAGGCCGTTCAGCTCTTGCAGGAGGCGCTTGGCGAGAAGCTTTCCGGCCTGATCATCGGCCAGAACGGTAAGTCCTCGACGCTCAACGGCTGGCTGCCCTCGGCAATCCTCGGCACCAAGGTGGTCGATGCGGTCGGCGACATCCGCGCCCATCCGACCGGCGACATGGGCTCGATCGGCCTTGCCGGGTCGCCCGAGCCGATGATCCAGACGGCCGTCGGGGGAAATCGCGAGGAGAACCGCTACATCGAGCTGGTCGTGCGCGGCGCCACCGCCAAGGTCTCGCCGGTCCTGCGCACCGCCTCCGACATGTCCGGCGGCTTCATCGCTTCGTGCCGCAACCCGGTCAGGGCATCGTATGTCAGGGACAATGCGGCGCTCGGCGGCATTTCGCTGGCGCTCAAGCTCGGCGAGGCGATCATCGCGGCGGAAGCCAAGGGCGGCAGTTCCATCATCGATGCCATCGTCAAGACCACCAACGGCGCGTTGCTCGCCGAAGGCACGATCACCGACAAATCCGTCGTCTATACCAAGGAAGCCTTCGACATCGGCACAGTGACCCTGGGGAAGGGCGCTGACTCAACAGTATTGCACGTGATGAACGAGTATATGGCGGTTGACTCTGCGGAAGGCACGCGGCTTGCGACCTTCCCCGACGTCATCACCACGCTGTCGCCGGAGGGCGAACCTTTGAGCGTCGGCCAGTTGCAGGTGGGCATGAGGATCTTCGTCCTGCATGTGCCAAAGACGGTGATCCCGCTGTCGTCAAGCGTGCTCGACCCGACGGTCTATCCATCGGTGGAGAAAGCCATGGGCATCGAGCTTGCCCGCTACGCGCTTTCCGGCCGGAGCTGACGGGAGAGAGTGATGGCGCGCGATGCCGGTCTGGAGGAGCTGATCCGCGAAGAGCTCGGCGACCGCGCCGGGCTCTCGGAAAAGGCGATGTTCGGCGGCTGGGCCTATCTGCTGCACGGCAACCTGCTGCTCGGCGCGCGCGAGGGTTCGCTGCTCGTCCGGCTCGGCAAGGGCAATGACGGCTGGGCGCTTGCGCTGCCCGATATCGAGCTGATGGTAATGAACGGGCGGGCGATGCACGGCTGGGTGCGGGCAGGGGCGGAGGCCTATGGCGACGATGCCCTGCGCAAGCGGTTGCTTGATGGGGCGCTTGCGTTCGTCGAGACGTTGCCACCGAAGTGAGAATTGCTGGCTTGGCTCGCCGATGAACCGCGAGGTTTGCCCCTCACCCTAACCCTCTCCCCGCAGGCGGGGAGAGGGGACGTGGCCGCTAGCAACGTCGAGCGTGTGGCGAGCGCCGGCCAATCATTCGCCCAATGCGGGACGGGAAAATTGCATGATGGTACGGGCCGGCGCGGCAAGCACAACGCATCCCCTCTCCCCGCGAGCGGGGAGAGGGCTAGGGTGAGGGGCCGTTGCCACCCGCCGCCACAGACGTGAGGGGCGGCGACTTGCGCGTGTCACCAATGCAAGGGAGCAGGGATCTGCCTCCGCCATAAACGAGAGGCAGCGACTTCCCGCCGCCGTGAATGTCTGGGGCAACCGCCCCGCCGAAACAACAACAAGGAACGAGACGATGCCCAAGGCCAATCCCCGTCATCCTGGTTTTCCCATTCCCGGCGGGCCGGAGCTGCGCACCAAGGGCTGGCGGCAGGAGGCGCTGTTGCGGCTGCTCGAAAACGTGCTTTCGGTCGGCGAGGATCCGGACAATCTCGTCGTCTATGCAGCCCTCGGCAAGGCGGCGCGCAACTGGCCGGCGCATCGCGCCATCGTCAAGACGCTCACCGAGATGGACGAGGACCAGACGCTGATCATCCAGTCGGGAAAGCCGGTGGGGCTGCTCAAAACCCATGCCAAGGCGCCGCTCGTCATCATGGCCAATTGCAACATCGTCGGCCAATGGGCGAAGGCCGAGGTGTTTTACGAATTGCAGCGCAAGGGGCTGATCTGCTGGGGCGGGCTGACGGCCGGCGCCTGGCAATATATCGGCAGCCAGGGCGTGATCCAGGGCACCTACGAGATCTTCATGCGCATCGCCGAGCGCCGCTTCGGCGGCGATCTCGCCGGCCGCTTCGTGCTGACGGCGGGGCTCGGCGGCATGGGGGGCGCGCAGCCGCTTGCGGGTCGGATGGCGGGGGCTGCGATCCTCTGCGTCGACATCGACGCGGAGCGGGCCAAGAAGCGCCGGGAGATCGGCTATCTCCAGGAGATCGCGCCCGATCTCGATGCGGCGCTGGCGATGATCGACGCGGCGGTGAAGGAAAAGCGGGCGCTCTCCGTCGGTCTTGTCGGCAATGCGGCGGAGATCTATCCGGAGATCGCCCGGCGCGGCATCGTGCCTGACGTGGTGACCGATCAGACCTCGGCGCACGACCTCGTCTACGGCTATGTGCCGAAGGGCATGAGCCTCGACCAGGTGAAGTCGCTGCGTGACGACGGCCAGGGGCAGTTGATGGCAGCGAGCCGCGCCTCGATCGTCGAGCACGTCAAGGCGATGCTCGACTTCCAGGCGAAGGGCTCGGAAGTCTTCGACAACGGCAACCTGATCCGCACCCAGGCGCGCGAGGGCGGTGTTGCCAATGCCTTCGACATTCCGATCTTCACCGAGGCCTATCTGCGCCCGCTCTTTGCCCGCGCCATCGGGCCCTTCCGCTGGATGGCGCTGTCAGGCGAGGAGAGCGACATCGCCCGGATCGACGATCTGCTGCTCGACATGTTTCCGCACAACCGCATCATCACCAACTGGATCCGGCTTGCGCGCCAGCATATCCCCTTCGAGGGCCTGCCGGCACGCATCGCCTGGCTCGGCCACGGCGAACGCACGGCGCTGGCGCGGCGGGTGAACGAGCTGGTGGCGGCAGGAGAACTCAAGGGGCCGATCGCGTTTTCGCGCGACCATCTCGACGCCGGCGCCATGGCGCATCCGAACATCATGACCGAGCGGATGAAGGACGGTTCGGACGCGATCGCCGACTGGCCACTGCTCGACGCCATGCTGCTCTGCTCGTCGATGGCCGACCTCGTCGTCGTCCATTCGGGCGGTGGCGGCTACGCCGGCTACATGACGAGCTGCGGCGTCACTGTGGTCGCCGACGGCACGGTCGAGGCCGACGAACGGCTTGACCATGCGCTCACCAACGACACCTCGCTCGGCGTGATCCGCTATGCCGATGCCGGCTATGACGAAAGCTTCGAGGAGATCGCCGCCAAGGGCATTGGGCATGTGAAGGTGTAGGGCTTGCGTCGGAGTGGGAGGTGCCCGCATGGGCCCTCCCTCATCTCTGTGCTTGTCACAGAGATCCAGCCACGGCGCGTCTGCGCCGTGAATAGCGCTGAAAACCAGAGTCTCTGGCGCTGCCGACGCAGCGCCGCTGGATTTCTGTGGCAAGCACGGAAATGAGGGAGAGGAGGCGCTCCCCGAGCCTGCTTTGCGATCGAATGCCTTGGTACCCCGCCCGCCAGGCGCTAATATGCCGCCTTTGCTGCCTGGAGGCGATCATGACATCGAGCTTCAATGTGCAGAGTGCCGACGGCTATGAACAATTGATGGGCCGGTGGAGCCGGCAGCTTGCACCGTTGTTCATCGATTTCGCAGGGCTCGCCGACGGCGAGCGGGTGCTGGACGTCGGCTGCGGTACCGGTAGCCTGACCTTCGCGCTGCCGCATGCAGCCGATCTCAGCGAGATCGTTGCGATCGATTTTTCACCGGTTTTCGTCGAGGCGACGATCAAGGCGAACAGCGATCCCAGGATCAAGGTCCAGCAGGCCGACGCCTGCGCGCTTCCCTTTGCCGATGCGTCCTGCGACCGGGCACTGGCGATGCTGGTGCTGCATTTCGTGCCGGAAGCGGGGAAGGCGATTGCCGAGATGCGCCGGGTCACGCGGCCGGGCGGCGTGGTTGCAGCCGTCGTCTGGGATCATTACGGCGGCATGCCGGGCATGCGCATGGTGCTCGATGTGGCGGCGATGCTTGATGGGAATGCCGAACAGGTGCGCAGCCGCTACTGCTCCCAGCCGATGATGCGGCCCGGTGAGATGATGCAGAGTTTTGCCGCCAATGGTCTTGAAAAGGTGGAGCAGACGTCGCTGATGATCCGGATGGATTATCTATCGTTCGACGATTTCTGGCAGCCGATCGCAGCCGGCGAGGGACCGCTCGGCAAGTACATCGGGACGCTTGATGCCGGCCAGCGGGCGAAGATCGATGCGGCGGTCAAGGCCGCCTATCGGGCCGGCCAGCCGGATGGGCCGCGGTCTTTTGCGGCGGTCGCCTGGGCGTGTCGGGGCGTGGTTCCGGGGGCGTGATCGGGCTTCCCAATTCGCCAACCTCATTCCTGTGCCTGTCACAGGAATCCAGCAGCGCCGCGTCGGCGGCGCCAAGAACGCCTTTGCGTCTTGGTCGGAGTCACTCACGGCGCGGACGCGCCGTGGCTGAATTTCTGTGACGAGCACAGAAATGAGGGGGGAGGAGGTGCTTCCAGACACACAGAAATGTGGAAGGGGCAGCGCTCCAAGCCAGGACGGCAGTGGGGAGCGCGCGCCGCCGCCCGTTGCGACGTCAGGTGAATGCAACTTCAACGCACACGGTCACACCACCGTCTCGCCGCCATCGACCACCAGGATCTGGCCGGTCATGTAGGAGGAGCGGTCGGAGACGAGGAAGAGGATCGACTCGGCGATCTCTTCCACACTGGCCCAGCGGCCGAGCGGCACCTTTTCCCGGATATAGGATTCGATTGCGCTGCGGCCGCCCATCTGCGCGATGAAGGGCTCGTTGAAGGGCGTGTCGACCCAGCCGGGGCAGAGCGCGTTGACGCGGATGCCGTGGCGGGCGTAGTCGCCGGCCATCTGCTTGGTCATGGCGATGACGGCGTGTTTGGTGGTGGTATAGGCGATCATCTCGCGGTCGTAGAGGACACCTGACGAGGACGAGGTGTTGACGATGACACCGCGGCCGGCGGCGCGCATTGACGGCATGACGAGGCGTGCCGCCATGAAATGGGCACGCACATTGAGGTTCCAGGAGCGGTCAAAGCCGGCGACCTCGACCTCTTCCAGATCGCCCGCGACCTGGGCGCCGGCATGATTGTGCAGGATGTCGATGCGGCCGTGGCGATAGAGGATTTCGGCGATGCCGTCGGAAAGGGCTGCGTCATCCGTGACGTCGATCGCCAGCGCCTCGGCGCTGCCGCCCTTTTCAGCGATCGCCTCGACGGCGGTTGCTGCTGCCGCAAGGCTGCGGTCGACGACGACGACATGGGCGCCCTCGCGCGCCATGATGGCCGCACCCGCCTGACCGATCCCGGAGCCGGCTCCGGTCACGATCGCGACCCGGTCTTTCAGGATCATGGTTTCACTCCCCGGATTTCGTTTTCTTTTCCCGCATCAGGATGCGGGCTGTCAGGATCAGAAGCAGCGAGGCGACGAGCACCAGCGTCGCGATCGCGTTGATCTCGGGTGTCACGCCGCGGCGGATCGAGGCGAAGACGTAGATCGGCAGCGTGGTCTTCGAGCCTGCGACGAAGAAGGCGATGATGAAATCGTCGAAGGAGAAGGTGAAGGCCAGAAGAAAACCGGCGAGGATCGACGGCAAGATCTGCGGCAGCACGATCAGCCGGAAGGTGGTGAGCGGCGTCGCGTAGAGATCGCTCGACGCCTCGACGATGTCGCGGCCAAGGCTCGCGATGCGCGCCTTCACGATCATCGTCACCAGCGCCATGGAAAACAGGCCATGGGCGGCGATGATCGAGCCATAACCGAGACCGAGTTGCGGCGGCTGATCGCCCGGCCAGATGGTGGCGAGCGCCGGGTTGACGAAGGAGAAGACGGCGACGAGGGCGACCAGCGTCGCGATGCCGATGACGACGCCGGGCACGACGATGGCCGCTGCGAACAGCGCATCGAAGATTGCCCGGTTGCGCGGCGCCAGGCGCTCCATGCCAAGCGCCGCCATCGTGCCGAAGATCGCCGCGAGCGTGGCGCTGGTAAAGGCGATCAGCAGGCTGTTCTGCAGCGCCGAGACGAGGAAGGTGTTGCCAAGCGCCTTGCCATACCAGGCGGTCGAGAACCCGGTGAACTCGCTGGCGTTGCGGCCGGCGTTGAAGGAGAACAGCACGACCAGCGCGATCGGCGCGTAGAGGAAGAGATAGACGGAAGAGATGAAGGCGCGCATCAGACGAGATCCACCTGTCTTGTGCCGGCGACGCGGAAGGCGATGCGCATGGCCACCATCAGGATCACCACGACGACGGCAACCAGCGTGACGGCGATCGCCGAGCCGAAGGGCCAGTTTCGCGATTGCAGGAAGAGATCGACCAGCGCGTTGCCGATGAAGAACACCTTGCCGCCGCCGAGCAGCTGCGGGATCAGGTATTCGCCGAGCAGCAGGATCGTCACCAGCGCGACACCCGTCATCACGCCCGGCAAGGAGAGCGGCAGGGTGACGCCGAAGAAGGTCGACACAGGCTTGGCGCCGAGATCGGCCGAGGCTTCGAGCAGCCGGCGGTCGAGTTTTTCGAGGCTCACGTAAATGGGCATGATCATCAGCGGCAGGTAGCCATAGACGATGCCGAGCAGCACGGCGCCCGGCGTGTTCAGCATCCTGACGTCCTCGATACCGATCATCGAAAGTAGGTTCGGGATGCCGCGCGAACCGAGGATGTACATCCAGGCATAGGTGCGCACGAGCAGGCTGGTCCAGAAGGGCACGACGACAAGCGATACGAGGATCAGCCGGTAGCGCGGGTTCGCCCTGACCGCGAGGTAATAGGCGACCGGATAGGCGATCAGCAGGCAGGCGAGCGCGCCGATCGGTGCCAGGATCAACGTGTTCCAGAAGGCGGCCGCGCGTGTCGGCAGGTTGGCGAACTGAGCGAAGGTGAAGGCCGCCTGATAGCCGCCTTCCGGTGCACGCTCGCCGAAGGCGAAGACCAGCATGGCGATGAAGGGCAGCACGAGGAAGATCATCAGCCAGGCGGCAGCCGGCGCCACCAGCGCCGCCGTCACCAGGTTTCTCTTCGTATTCGTTGCCGCGGTCATGAAAATGTATCCGTTAAAGTCGATTTCGAGTTTCTGCCCCTCATCCGGCCTGCCGGCCACCTTCTCCCCGCTTGCGGGGCGAAGGGGATTTGTGGCGCCTGCTCGCTCCCTCTCTTCCGGCAGAAGCGAGGGAGCAGGGAGCTTGCGGCTTGTTCCTTCTCCCCGTCAGAACGGGGAGAAGGTGCCGGCAGGCGGATGAGGGGCGCTTTCCTCTCAACGCTGCGTCCGAACTGAGATCAAGCCGACTTGAAGCGCGCCATCAGTTCGGCGCGGCCGGGGTCGGTGAGGGTGACAGCGGCGCCGAATTCGAGTGGGGTCAGCGAGGCCTCGTCCGGATAGACGATCTTGTTGCCGGTCACGTCGACCGGAAGCAGCTTCATGACGCGGCTGTCGGTCGTCGGCGCGCCGTTGGCGATGTGCTCCTTCATGGCGTTTTCCGGCGCCATCAGATAGTTGAGTAGGGCATAGCCGGCGGCCTTGTTGGCCGCACTTTTCGGGATCGCGTAGAAATCCGACCAGATCTCGCCGCCGTCCTTGCCGAGCGTGAACAGGATTTCCGGCATGTCGCGGTTGAGCTGGGCGCCGTCGTTGGTCCAGCACATGGTCATCCAGGCATCGGTCGCGCGCATCGACGGCTGGTAGTCGCTGTTGATGGCGTAGAGATGCGGCTTCACCTTGATCAGCAGCTCTTCGGCCTTGGCGAGTTCGTCCGGCTTGATCGAATTGAAGGAGTAGCCGAGCGACACCAGCGCGTTGCCGATGGTGGTGAGCTGATAATCATGCACCATGGCGCGGCCGTCGCCCTCGGTCATGGCGATCTCGAAGAAGTCCTTCCAGCTGGTCACCGGTTTCTTGATCTTCGCCGAATTCACCGCGATGCCGGTCGTGCCCCAGTTCTTCGGCACGGCATAGGTCTTGCCGTCGACAACACCTTCGTTGGTGAAGCGCGCCGTCTCGGTTGCAGCGTCGTAGTTCGGCAGCTTGGACATATCGAGTTCGTCGATCAGCCCGAGCTTCACATAGGTCGAGATCGTGTAGTTGGTGGGAACGAAGAGATCCCAGCCGGTGCCGCCGGCCTGGAGCTTCGCCAGCATCTCTTCGTTGGAGCCGAAGACGTTGACCTCGACGGCAACGCCGGTTGCCGCCTGGAAGGCCTCGAAGGTGGCGGGGTCATGGTAGTTCGGCCAGGTGGCGATCGACATCTGCGTGCCGAGATCGCCGGCAAAGGCGGTGGAATTGAAGAGGCCCGGCTGGCGCGCCAGAACGGCGGTCGCAAGGCCGAGGCCGGTGACGCCGAGGAAGTGACGGCGGGTGACCGAGCCGCGCTTCAGGCGCATCAGTTCGTCGGCGAGCTGATCGGCGGTGATAGGGGCATTTTCTCTGTACCATTTGCTCATGACGCTGTTCCCTTTATCGTTTGACGTTCATGCGTAGGCGGCAGAACCGGCGGTGAGGCCGGGAGATTTCAGGCCGGAAAGACGTGCAACGCCTTCGGATCGAAGGCGAGGCCGACCTTTTCGCCGGGCTCGACCAGTTCGGCATCGCCAAGCGTGCGGCGGTCGGCCGTGACGAGGAAATCGCCCAGCCCGTCGACTGCGACCGAGTATTCGACCGCGGACCCCAGGAAGATCCGGTGGGTAACGGTGCCGGCCAAGGCTTCGACGCTTGCTGCGCCATTGCGCGTCAGCCGGATCGCCTCGGGTCTCAGCGCCACCGTTGCCGCACCTTTCGTGCAGTTGACGGCGGGGGCAAAAAAGCGCGCGCCATTGGCAAGGACGAGCGATGAGGCGCCGTCGACGGTCGCATCGATGCGGTTGGTCTTGCCGACGAAATCGGCGACGAAGAGGCTGGCGGGGCGGTCGTAGATTTCCTGGGGCGGTCCGACCTGGACGATGCGGCCGGCATTCATGACACAGACGAAATCGCTCATCGACAGCGCTTCCTCCTGGTCGTGGGTGACGAGCACGAAGGTGATGCCGAGTTCGCGCTGCAGCGTCTGCAGCTCGATCTGCATGGCGGTGCGCAGCTTCTTGTCGAGCGCGGCGAGGGGCTCGTCGAGCAAAAGCACCTTCGGCTTGTTGACGATGGCGCGGGCAAGCGCCACACGCTGCTGCTGGCCGCCGGACATTTCGTGGATGCGGCGTTTGCCGAAACCGCCGAGCCGCACCATTTCCAGCGCCTCCTGGGCGCGTCGTGATATCTCTGAACTGGCGATGCGCGGGCGCATCTGCCTCAGACCGTAGGAGACGTTGGCCTCGACATCGAGATGGGGGAACAGCGCATAGTGCTGGAACACCATGTTGACCGGGCGGCGATAGGCGGCAACGCCGTTCATCGGCTCGCCGCTGATGAAGACCGTGCCTTCGCTCGGCTGCTCGAAGCCGCCGATCATGCGCAGGCAGGTGGTCTTGCCGCAGCCGGACGGCCCGAGAAGCGCCATGAAGGCGCCGCGCGGCACCTGAAGATTGATGTCGGAAACGGCCGTCACGGCGCCATAACGTTTGGCGACCGAACGGAACTCGATGTCGTTCGTCGAAGCGGATGTCACGTCTGTTCCCTGCGGTTGTTATCGGATGTCGCCGGGAATCTCCCGCCCCGGCGCTCCACCGTCATTGACACGCAGCCTAGTCACCACGCGCCCTGCCGGTATATACCCCGAGAGAGGTATTTCAACGCAGATCGCTCTGTGTGAGGAGTATACCCTTGAAGCTGTGGGCATCGGCCGGGGGAGCGGTTTGAGCGTCGATCTCGAAGGACTTTTTCAGGTCATGGCGCCGCTGGTGGCGGGCGCTCCGCTTGAGGACGAGGCGGTCGGTAACGCCTATCGCCAGCTGATGTCGACGCTGATGACCTTCGACTACGTGGTTGTCTTTGCCTATCGCGGCAAGGAACGGCCGATCGACCTCTACAGCACCTTCAACGCTAGGGATCATGTGCTCTTCGTCAGCCTTTATCAGGCGGGGCCCTATCTGCTCGATCCGTTCTATCACGCGGCGATAAAGGGCAAACCCGGCGTCTGGCGGATGCGGGAGCTGGCGCCGGATCGGTTCTTCTCCTCGGAATACTATCGCACCTATTATGTGCAGACGGGGCTTGCCGAAGAGGTCGGTTTTTTCGTGCCCGTAGACGAGCAGATCACCGTGGTGCTGTCGCTGATGCGGCGCGAGGCGACCGGGACTTTCAGTGCTACGGAATTCGCGCTTCTGAAAAAGGTCGAGCCGCTGGTCTCGGCGCTGGTGCGCCACCACTGGGCGGGTCTCGGGCGCCGGTTCGATGCGGCGCTGGCTAAAACCGGGCGCAGCAAGCGCAAGGCGACGCACCCGCCGGCCGACGGCGTCTGGCAGCATCTCAATCTGACGGAGCGGGAAGCCTCAATCATCGAACTGGTGCTGCAGGGCCATTCGTCAGAATCGATCGGCCTCAGGCTCGGCATCTCCACCGGCACGGTGAAGGTCCACCGCCGCAACGTCTACCGCAAGCTCGGCATCTCCTCGCAGACGCAGCTGCTGTCGCTCTATCTGAGAAACCTCGGGCAATAATTCTGCGATCCTTGCACTGCTGACGGGCGGTTCGATTGTCCGCCCGCGTTGCCCCTTTTCCGCTTTTAACGAGCCTACGCCGTCGGGCGCCTGCCTGCGGCCGCTGCTTCTGCGTGCGGCCGCCGCAACCGTTCAACCGTCTCTTCGCAAACGTGATCGCTCATTTGTCAAACGCTATTGACAAAAATTTCACGCCATGAAATTTCTTTCATTAACGGATAAAAATATCACGCGGTGCAAAAAATATCATGCAGCGCAACAAGGGCCGGGTGGGAAACAATGACGATCGGCGGGACAGGCATTCGTGACGACGAGACCAGCATGGCGACGCGGGCGGCCTGGCTGCATTACGCCGGCGGCCTGACCCAGGCGGAGGTCGCCAAGCGACTGGGGCTGACCTCGCTCAAGGCCCACCGGCTGATCATGAAGGCCAACCAGGAAGGGCTGGTGAAGGTCTATATCGACGGCGAAGTCTCCGAATGCGTCGAGCTCGAACAGACGCTCTCGGCGCGCTACGGCCTCGACTACTGCGAGGTGGTACCGGACTTCGATTCCGACGATCTGCCGTTGAAGGCGCTCGGCATTTCCGGCGCGCAGTTCCTGAAGCGTGAGATCGAGCGCGGCGAGACGGCGCTGGTCGGTGTCGGCCATGGCCGCACGCTCGCGGCCTGCGTCGAATACCTGCCGCGCATGGCCAGCGGCAACACCCGCTTCGTCTCGCTTCTCGGCGGACTGACGCGCAAGTTTTCGGCCAACCCGCATGACGTGATCCACCGGCTCGCCGAGCGCACCGGGGCAGAGGCCTATGTCATGCCGGTGCCGTTCTTTGCCAACACCGTCGAGGACCGCGACGTGCTCTTCAGCCAGCGCGGCGTGCGCGAGGTTTTCGATCTCGCCAAGACCGCCGACCTCCTGATGGTCGGCATCGGTACCGCCGTGCGCGAGGCCTCGCTGGTTTCGACCGGCATGATCGAGACGAGCGAGATCGAGGACATCCAGAAGGGCGGAGCGATGGGAGAGTTGCTCGGCCACTTCTTCGACCGCGACGGCAAGCCGATCGAGACGACGCTGTCCGACCGCACCTTCACGCTCAGCCGCGAGGACCTGAAGAACCGCCGCACGGTGGCGGTTGCCGGCGGCAAGATCAAGGTGCCGGCCATCCGGGCGGTGCTTAGCAGCGGGCATCTGAGCGGGCTTATCACCGACGAGCGGACGGCACGGGCGCTTGCGGCCGACGGCGCATGAAGCGCTGAGACATTCGGGGCCATGCGAAGGGCAGGGAGGATCTGCCGTTCAGGGCCCTAAAGGGAGGAATACCGGTGGGGTAGCCGGCAGTCGCAATCATACCCGCAACGGAGGAGAAGACGGATGTACGAGAAGGAGAAGGACCTCATCAGCGCATTCCTGCGTGGGGAGGTGGACCGCCGCGGCATGCTCAAGGGATTGGGCGCTGCAGGCCTGACCGTCGGCACGGCCGGCACGTTGTTCAACATGATGTCGACCCAGGCGCTCGCCGCCGATTTCGACTGGAAGGCGCATTCCGGCAAGAAGCTGAAGCTGCTTTTGAACAAGCACCCTTACGCCGATGCGATGATTGCCAACCTGCAGACCTTCAAGGATCTGACCGGCATCGATGTCACCTATGACGTCTTCCCGGAAGACGTCTATTTCGACAAGGTGACGGCGGCACTGTCGTCGGGCTCGGCCGAATACGATGCCTTCATGACCGGCGCCTACATGACCTGGACCTATGGCCCGGCCGGCTGGATCACCGACCTCAAGGAATGGATCAATGATCCGGCCAAGACCAACCCGCAATATGCCTGGGACGACTTCCTGCCGGGCGTGAAGAACTCCTGCGCCTGGAACGGCCAGCCGGGTGGGGCGCTCGGCTCCGACGACGCCAAGCAATGGTGCATCCCGTGGGGCTACGAACAGAACAATCTCTCGTTCAACCAGGCCATGTTCGACAAGGCGGGCGTTGCCGTTCCGAAGAACATCGACGAGCTTTCAGCGGCTGCCGCCAAGCTCACCAAGGATGTCGGCGGCGGTGTCTACGGCATCGGCGTGCGCGGCTCCCGCTCCTGGGCGACGATCCATCCGGGCTTCCTCTCGGGTTACGCCAACTTCGGCCAGAAGGACCTCAACGTTGCAGCCGACGGCAAGCTTTCGGCGGCGATGAACACGGCCGAATCCAAGGCCTTCCACGCCAAATGGGTGTCGATGATCCAGGAAAGCGGCCCGAAGGACTGGTCGACCTACACCTGGTATCAGGTCGGCACCGATCTCGGCGCCGGCGCCTCGGCCATGATCTACGACGCCGACATCCTCGGCTACTTCATGAACGGCGGCGACAACAAGATGGCCGGCAAGCTTGCCTATGCGCCGTTTGCCGCGAACCCGGCAGCTTCCGCCCCGACGCCGAACATCTGGATCTGGTCGCTCGCCATGTCCAATTTCTCCAAGGACAAGGACGCGACCTGGTACTTCCTGCAGTGGGCGACCGGGCTCGAGCACGCGATCTTCGGCGCGACGAAGATGGACTTCGTCAACCCGGTCCGCGCTTCGGTGTGGAAGGACGAGATGTTCCGCGAGCGGCTGAACAAGAGCTATCCGGGTTATGTGGAAATGCACGACGTTTCGGCGCCGGGTGCCAAGATCCACTTCACCGCGCAGCCGCTGTTCTTCGACGTGACGACCGAATGGGCCTCGACGCTGCAGAAGATGGTCGCCAAGCAGGTGCCGGTCGACGAAGGTCTCGACCAGCTTGCAGAAAGCATCAACCGCCAGCTCCAAGAAGCGGGTCTCGGCTGATAGGCCTCCCAAGCGATCCCCGGCGCTGACAGGCGCCGGGGATCCCGAGATGCCGGCGGCAGTCGGCCTGTGGCGATCCGCTTGAGGTCGCGCGCAAATCAACCTGAGATGCCGAGGAACTGGCGCGGCGCCTGAAAGGCTCCCGCGTGCCGCGTGCTCTTTAAAGACTTCAGGAACGGAGCTCGACATGGCTTCAACAGAAACCCTCAAGAGGCCAGCCTCCGGCTTCAGGATCAGCAGGAAGATGCTTCCCTATGTGCTGAGCCTGCCGGCACTGCTCGTCTGCATCGGCATCCTCATCCCGTTCTTCACGGCGGTGGTCTATTCGTTCCAGCGCTATAGGCTGAGCCAGCCCTGGGCGCGCCAGTTCAACTGGGGCGAAAACTACATCAACTTCTTTACCGACCCGGCTTTCTGGAACACGCTCAAGGTATCGCTGCTCTATGCCGGCCTCACCGTGACGCTGGAACTGCTGCTCGGGCTCGGCATCGCGCTCTTGTTGCAGCGGCGCTCGACGGTCAACAACTTCATCTCGATCATGCTGCTTCTGCCGCTGATGATCGCGCCGGCGCTGGCGGCGCTGATGTGGAAGCTGATGACCAATCCGAGCTTCGGTATCCTCAGCTACCTTGCAAGCCTGATCGGTCTGCATGATTTCCGCTGGGCGTCCTCGCCGGACACGGCGCTCTTGACCGTAGTGCTCGTCGACATCTGGGTCTATACGCCCTTCATCATGATCCTGCTCCTGGCAGGCCTGCGCTCTCTGCCGACGCAGCCTTTCGAGGCCGCCGCCCTTGACGGCGTGCCGCGCAGCTTCGTCTTCTTCCGCATCACGCTTCCGATGCTCACACCCTATATCCTGACGGCGACGCTGTTCCGGTTGCTCGACAGTATCCAGCAGTTCGACATCATCTACGCGATGACGCAGGGCGGGCCCGGCAATACGCTCACCGTCTTCCAGGTCGAGGCCTATCTCAACTTCTTCCAGTCGACCAATGTCGGCCGTTCGGCAGCGCTTCTGATCATTCTCTGGGCGATCACCTACACGCTGTCCAACGTCTTCATCAAAAACTGGCTGCGGCTGCGCGAACGCGCACGCGGCGAAGCGTAAAGGAGGGACCAATGGAAACCATGTCTCCGCTCGAACGGATCTTACGCGGTCTCGCCCTCACGCTCGTCGTCGTCTTCTTCATGTTCCCGATCTTCTGGATCTTCCTGATGTCGTTCCAGACGAACGAGACGATCCTGGCGATCCCGCCGTCGATCGTGTTCTCGCCGACGCTCTCGAATTACGCGGCGCTGATCACCGGCAAGCTGCAGACGGCGGCCGGCACGCTCGACATCGCTTTCATGAGCAATCTCGGCAACTCGATCTTCCTGTCGGTGGCGTCGGTCGCCGTGTCGCTGGTGCTCGGCGTGCCCGCGGCCTATGCCTTCGCGCGCCACAAGTTCAAGGGTTCGGAAGACATCGCGTTCACGCTTCTGTCCTTCCGCTTCGCGCCGCCGCTCTTGGTTCTGCTGCCGCTGACGCAGTATTTCCAGTGGCTCGGCCTTTCCAACACCTATGTCGGGCTGATCTGGGTCTACCAGCTGATCTGCCTGCCGCTGATCCTCTGGATCGTGCGCGGCTACTTCGAGGACATCTCGGCCGACGTCGAATATGCCTATCGCATTGCCGGCCATTCCTGGCTTGCGACCTTCCGCAAGATCGCGCTGCCGCTTGCCGGTCCCGGCATTGCCGCCGCCGGCCTGCTTGCCTTCATCTTCGCCTGGAACAACTTCGTCTTCGCGCTGGTGCTGGCGTCCGCCGACAAGCAGCCGGTGACGGTGGGCGCGCTTGCCTTCGTCACCTCATCGGGCATCCAATACGGGCAGATCGCGGCGGCCATCGTGCTTTCGGTCACGCCGACGCTCGCACTTGCACTCTACGCCCAGCGCTACCTTGTCGAAGGCCTGTCGCTCGGCGCGGTGAAAGGGTAACTCATGACCACGCTGCAACTGAAGAACATCGTCAAGCGCTACAAGAGCCAGACGGTTCTCGATGACCTGACGCTCGACGTCGCCGATGGCGAGCGGCTGGTGCTCTTCGGCCCCTCCGGCGCCGGTAAGACCGTGCTGCTTCGGCTGGTCGCCGGTGTCATCGAACCGGACGCGGGCCGGGTGCTGATCGGCGGCGAGGACATGACCGATGTCGATGCCGAGCATCGCGGCGTCGGCATGGCGTTCCAGAACTTCGCGCTGTTCCCGCATATGAGCGCCTTCGACAATATCGCCAGCCCGCTGACGGCAACGAAATCGTCGAAGGAGAAGATCGCAGCCGGCGTGCAGAAGGTGGCGAAACTCTTGAAGATCGACCATGTGCTGACGCATCACCCGAAGGCGCTTTCGAACGGCCAGAAGCAGCGCACGGCCCTTGCCCGCGCACTCGTCGGCTCGCCGCCGCTGCTTCTGCTCGACGATCCCTTGCGCAACGTCGACGCCAAGCTGCGCTTCGAGATGCGGCTGGAACTGCCGCGGCTGCTTGCAGCTCAAGGCGCAACCGTCGTCTACGTTACCCAGGACTACAAGGAGGCGATGGCGCTCGGCGACCGGATCGCGGTCATGGCCTCAGGTAGCATCCGTCAGATCGGCACGCCGCAGGAGATCTACAACGCCCCCGCCGATATCGAGATTGCCCGGCTCTTCGGCGACCCCACCATCAACCTGCTCGATGTCACGCCGCAACGCGGCGGCGAGGGGGTGTTCGTGGAACTCTCCAATGTCCGGGTTCGGCTTGCTGATTACGGCGCCGATGTCGTCGGCAGTCCGTGCGTGCTTGGCCTGCGTCCGGAAGCGATCAGCTTCGTCGATGCCGCCGCACCTGGCGCCATCCCTGTGACCGTGGAGGCGGAAACGCCGCTCAACGAAAAGACTGTGACCCTGGCCCTGACGGCCCGCGGCCGCGAAATCCTGGTGTCGCGCCCGGCCGGTACGCCTGGCCCGACCGCGGGACCTGCCCATATTGCCGTCAATGGCACGCAGGCCTTTCTCTTTGACAAGACGAGCGGCGCTCTTTTGCCGCGCGCCGACCTTGCAGCCAAGCGCAATGGAGAAGCGGCATGACCGACACCGCCCTTCTGATCAAGGACGTCGACAAGTTCTATGGCCCCGTCGATTACGGCGTGCATGCCGTCAAGAACCTGAACATGGATGTGAAAAAGGGCGAGATCATCGCGCTGCTCGGCTCGTCCGGCTGCGGCAAGACCTCGACCTTGCGCATGATCGCCGGCTTCGAGGCGGTGTCGCGCGGCACGATCTCGCTTGCAGGCAAAGAGGTCCAGACGCTGCCGCCGGTGCGCCGCAACGTCGCCATGGCGTTCGAGGGCTATTCGCTTTATCCGCCGCTGACGGTGCGCGAAAACATCGCTTTTGCGCTGAAGGCCTCGAAGCTCTCTCAGAGTGTCGTCGACGAGAAGGTGGCGGGTATCGCCAAGCTGCTTGAGATCGAAGACATTCTCGGGCGTTACCCGAGCTCGATTTCCGGCGGCCAGCAGCAGCGCGCCTCGCTCGGCCGGGCGCTGATCCGAGATGCCAACCTGCATCTGCTCGACGAGCCGATGGGGCAGCTCGAGCCGCAGCTTCGGGCACTGCTTCGCGGGCGCATCAAGCACTTCATCAAGGAACGCGGGCTGACGGCGATCCTCGTCACCCACGACCAGACCGAGGCCAACGCTCTTGCCGATCGTATCGCCGTCATGGAAGGCGGCGTGCTGCAGCAGTTCGACACGCCGCAGAAGATCAAGGAGCGGCCGGCCAATCTCTTCACCGGCACCTTCGTCGGCGAGCCGCCGATGAACGTGTTCGAGGCCAGCGTTTCCGGCTCCGAAAGCAAGATGGCCTTTGGCCTCAAGGATGGCGTGCGGCTTGAATATGCGGCCTCGGATTTCTCGCATGCGGTGCGTGACGAACTCGTCAAGCGGCAGAAGGTGGTGCTCGGCATCCGCCCCTATTCGGTGCGCCGCAGCGCCGACGGCGTCACCGGCCGCGTCGCCGTCAACCAGTGGCTCGGCGACCAGACCCATATCGCGGCGGATTTCGCCGGCGGCACCATGGTGCTGGTCGAGCACGACCGCACGCAGCTCGATGTCGGTCAGCCCATCGGCATTCATCTGGACCCGTCGAGCCTGCACGTCTTCGACGGCGAGAGCGGGCGGGCGATCAGCCATGGACAGGAGCTTGCCTGATGCGGGACATCCTCATCGGCATCGATGCGGGGACGTCGGTCATCAAGTCGGTGGCCTTCGATCTCACCGGCCGGCAGCTCGCCATGGCGGCGCTGCCGAACGCCTATGAGGCCGTAGGTCGCGCCGGCAGCGTGCAGGATCTGGAACGTACCTGGGCCGACGCGGCAACGACGCTAAAGCAGCTCTCCGACAAGATCGAAAACCTCGCGGGCCGCGTTGCCTCGATCGCGGTCACCGGCCAGGGCGACGGCACCTGGATGATCGACAAGGCGGGCGTGCCGGTCGGCAAGGGCTGGCTCTGGCTCGATGCGCGCGCCGGCGAGACCGTCGAGCGGCTGCGCGCCGACAGCGGCGATATCGCGCGCTTCGAAAGCACCGGTTCTGGCCTTGCCGCCTGCCAGCAGGGGCCGCAGCTACGCTGGATTTGCGATCATGCGCCCGAGATGCTTTCGGGCGTCGCCACCACCTTCCACTGCAAGGACTGGCTCTATTTCAGGCTGACCGGCAAGCGCGCGACCGATCCGTCCGAGGCCAATTTCAGCTTCGGCAACTTCCGCACCCGGACCTACAACGACGACGTTATCGCCTTTCTCGGCCTCGAAAAGCTGAAGCATGTGCTGCCGGAGATCGTCGACGGCGCCACCACGCATCACTCGCTTTCAGCGCAAGCGGCGAAGGCGACCGGCCTTACCGAGGGTACGCCCATCGTGCTCGGCTACGTCGATGTCGTCTGCACGGCGCTTGGGGCCGGGCTCTACGATCCGGGCACTGATACCGGCTGCTCGATCATCGGCTCGACCGGCATGCACATGCGGCTTGCCAATGGCGCCGACGACGTGCGGCTGAACCGGGATTTGACCGGCTACACCATGTGCATGCCGATCCCGGGCGCCTATGCGCAGATGCAGTCCAACATGGCGGCGACGCTCAACATCGACTGGATCCTGTCGGTCGGGTCGGGCCTGCTCAAGGGCATGGGTGTCGAGAAGTCAAAGAACGAATTGCTCGCTTATGTCGATGGCTGGCTGGCCGACGCCAGGGACACGTCGCTGATCTTTCAGCCCTATATCTCGGAAGCCGGCGAGCGCGGGCCCTTCGTCGACGCTTCGGCGCGCGCCTCCTTCGTCGGGCTGTCGGTCGCCCACGGCTTTCCCGACATGGTGAAGGCGGTCTTCGACGGCCTCGCCATGGCCGCGCGCGATTGCTACGCCGAGATGGGGCCGTTGCCCTCCCGCATCCGGCTGACGGGCGGTGCTGCCCGCAGCGCTTCGCTCCGCCGCATTTTGGGGGCGGCCCTTGGCGCGAGCGTCCAGACGAGCGAGCGGGAGGAGGCGGGGGCCGCGGGTGCCGCCATGATCGCCGCCGTTTCGCTTGGCATCTATCCCTCGATGGCCGATTGCCTCGGCGACTGGGTCACCCCTTACCAGCGGCCGGCGGAAGCCGCCGATCCGGGGCTCGCCCGCCGCTTTGACGAACTCTTCCCCGCCTACCAGCAGTCGCGAAAGGCGCTCAGACCCGTCTGGCACGCACTCTCCCAAGGTGCCGCCACGGAAGACCAACAGGAAAGACCGAAATGAAGAAGATAGCGATCATCGGCGACCGGTTCATGCTGCCGGACGTGTTCCGCGACAAGATCGTCGAGGCGACCGGCAACGGCCATGACATTCGCACCCTCGAACTGCCCTGGCCGGATGTGCCGATGGAGCACGGCTACGCCGTGGAGGGCATGGATGGCCTCAAGGAATATCTCGGCAAGCCCGAGGACATCATCGACTTCATTGCCGACGCCGAAATCCTGGTGACGCAGCTGGCTCCGCTTTCCCGTGCCATGCTTCAGGCGCTGCCCGGCTTGAAGCTCGTCGCTGTCTCGCGCGGCGGTCCTGTCAATATCGACATGGGGGCTGCGAGGGATGCCGGCGTTCGCGTCGTCAACACGCCCGGTCGCAACGCCAACGCCGTTGCCGAATTCACGCTCGGCGCCATTCTCGCCGAAACGCGGCTGATCCGCACCGGCCATGAGGCCCTGCGCAAGGGAGAATGGCGCGGCGACCTCTACCGCGCCGACCGCACCGGCCGCGAACTCTGCGAGATGACCGTCGGCGTCATCGGCTATGGCAATATCGGCACCAAGGTGGTGCGCCTCCTGCGCGCCTTCGGCACCAGGGTGCTGGTGCACGATCCCTATGTGCAGCTCTCGGCCGATGATCTGAACGCTGGTGTCGAGCAGGTGTCGCTCGACGATCTTCTCTCCCGCTCAGACGTGGTGACCTTGCACCCGCGCGTGACCGAGGAGACGCGCAACATGATGAACGCCGAGACCTTCGCCAGGATGAAACCGGGCGCGATCTTCGTGAACACGGCGCGTGGGCCGCTCTGCGACTACGACGCGCTCTACGAAAGCCTCGAGAGCGGTCATCTGTCGGCGGCGATGCTGGAGACCTTCGCCGTCGAGCCGGTGCCGGAGGACTGGCCACTGCTCAAACTGCCGAACGTGACGCTGACGCCGCATATCGCCGGCGCTTCGGTGCGCACCGTGACCTTTGCCGCGGAAATGGCGGCCGAGGAAGTGCGCCGCTACATCGCCGGTCTGCCGCCGGTCAATCCGTGCTGATGACAGGAGGAACGACGTTGAGTTCCGATAGCGGAATATACGATCTGTTCGTCGTCGGCGGCGGCGTCAACGGCGCGGGCATTGCGCGCGACGCGGCCGGGCGCGGGCTCTCGGTTCTCCTGTGCGAGAAGGACGACCTGGCGCAAGGCACGAGTTCGCGCTCCGGAAAGCTGGTGCATGGCGGCCTGCGCTACCTCGAATATTACGAGTTTCGCCTGGTGCGCGAGGCGCTGATCGAGCGCGAGGTGCTGCTTCGGTCCGCCCCGCACATCATCTGGCCGATGCGTTTCGTGCTGCCGCATAACCCTGAGGACCGGCCAGCATGGCTCGTGCGCCTCGGGCTCTTCCTCTACGACCATCTCGGCGGGCGCAAGCGCCTGCCGGGCACGCGCAGCCTCGATCTCGCGACGGCGCCGGAGGGCGCGCCGATCAAGCGTGAATATCGCAAAGCGTTCGAATATTCGGACTGTTGGGTGGACGACGCCCGGCTGGTGGTCTTGAACGCGCTCGACGCCCGGGATCGCGGCGCGCGGGTGCTGACGCGCACCGCCTGCAGCGCGATCCGCAGGCGCGACGGGCTCTGGTCGATCGAGATGACCGACACGCGGACGGGGGCGAAAAGCGAGGCGAGGGCGCGCTGCGTCGTCAACACCGCCGGTCCCTGGGTCAACGACGTCATCGGCCGGATCGGCGGCCTGAACTCCACCCGCAGCGTGCGGCTGGTCAAGGGCAGCCACATCGTCGTGCCGAAATTCTGGGAGGGACGGCAGGCCTATCTCGTCCAGAACCCGGACAAGCGGGTGATCTTCATCAATCCCTACCAGAACGACCTGGCGCTGATCGGCACGACGGATATCCCTTACGAAGGCCGTCCGGAGGATGTGGCCGCCGACGACAACGAGATCGCCTATCTCCTGAAATCGGTGAACCGCTACTTCAAACAGCAGCTGACCTCCGACGATATCGTCTACAGCTTCTCCGGCGTACGCCCGCTCTATGACGACAATGCCGAGAACCCGTCGGCGGTGACGCGCGACTACATCTTCGAGGTCGATGCGGCCGAGGGGCAGCCGCCGCTGCTTTCGGTCTTCGGCGGCAAGATCACCACCTTCCGCAAGCTTTCCGAGCACGCGCTGGAGCGGCTGAAGTCCTTTTTTCCCAAGATGGGGCCAGCTTGGACGGCGAAGGCGCATCTGCCGGGCGGCGATATGGCAGACGCCGATTTCGATCTGTTTCTGGGTGAGCTCAAGGCGCGCTACCGCTGGCTGCCATCGGATCTCGCCAAACACTATGCGCGGCTTTATGGCACGCGGACGCATGCACTGCTTGCCGGAGCCACATCACTCGACGATCTCGGTCCGGCCTTCGGCCCGCTCTTTTTCGAGCGCGAGGCGCGCTTCCTCATCGACAACGAATGGGCGCTGACGGCGGATGATATTCTCGACCGGCGCACCAAGCATGGCCTGCACATGACGCCGGCCGAGCGGCAGGCTTTTACCCATTGGCTGGAACGCCAGCAGCAAGCGGCCTGAAGGAGATCGGATGCGAAGTCTGGAATTCGAAGCGCTTCTCGATCTTTCGGCCCGGGTGGGGGCGGATCCGCTTCTGGTGCAGGGGGCGGGCGGCAACACCTCGATCAAGGAGGGCGGAACGCTCTGGATCAAGGCGTCCGGTCTCTGGCTGGCGCATGCGCGCCAGCGCGACGTCATGGTGCCGGTGGCGCTTGAGCCCTTGCTCGAAGCGCTGGATGCGAACGATCCGGCAACCGAGAAGGCGCAGGATTTCGTGATCGCCGAGCGCAACCCTTCGGGCCTGCGCCCCTCGATCGAAACCACGGTGCATGCGCTGATGCCGCAGAAGGTGGTGGTGCATGTGCACTGCGTCGAGACGATCGCGACGGCGGTGCAGAGCAACGGTGCGGCGATCGCTGCCGAGCGGCTTGCGGGCTACCCCCATGTTTTCGTGCCCTATGCCCGGCCGGGATTGCCGCTTGCCAAGGCGATTGCCGAGCGGATGCAGGACAACACGTCGATTCTGATCCTCGGTAATCACGGCCTGGTCGTCGCTGCTGAAACCGTGGTCGATGCGGCGATCCTGCTGACGGACATTACCCGCCGCCTGACCGGGGCGCGCAGGCTCGCTCCGGCGGCAGATCTGGCGGCGCTTTCCCGCCTTGCCGTCGACAGCGATTACCGGCTGCCGGAGGACGTTGCCCTTCATTCGGTCGCCGCCGATCTCGACAGTTGCCGGCTTGCTGCCGGTGGCAGCCTTTATCCGGATCATGTGATCTTCCTCGGCAAGGGTGTCGTGGTCGCCGCACCCGGCGAGACCGCGCTTTCGATCGAGACGAAACGGCGTGCGACCGGCGACAGCCTGCCGCCCTTGCTGCTCTTTCCCGGCAAGGGCGTGCTGGTGCAGAAGGAGATATCCGCTGGTGCCTTCGCCATGGCCCGGTGCCTTGCCGACGTGACGGCGCGCATTCCGACCGATGCGCGGCTGCGCTATCTGAGCGAAGCGGAAAACGCCGAGCTTCTCGGCTGGGACGCGGAAAAGTACCGCCAGCAGCTCAATCGGGCCGGACAGGTGCTGCAATGAGCAGCCAGTCAGACAAACTCGTTGTCGGTATCGACCTCGGCACCTCCGGTGCACGGGCGGTTGCCATGGCGGCGGACGGCACCATCGTGGCGTCGGGTGCGGCGAAGCTTTCATCCTTCTCCGACGATCATCGCGATCCGATCGGCTGGTGGAAGGCGGTGCAGGCGGCGCTTGGTGAAGCGCTCGGCGGCGTCAACCGGCGGAAGGTCGTTGCGCTTTCGATCGACGGCACATCAGGTACGATGCTGCCGGTCGATCATGCGGGCGCGCCGCTGGTGGTGCCGATGATGTACAATGATCCGGTTGGCGACCGCGCGCTTCTCGAGGCGATTGCCGCCCACGCGCCGCGCGAGAGTGCCGCGCATGGCGCCACATCCGGCCTTGCCAAGCTTCTCGTCTTCCAGTCGCTGCCGGGTGTCTTCCGGGTGATCCATCAGGCCGATTGGCTGGCCGGCCATTTCACCGGGCTCTACGATGTCTCCGACGAGAACAATGCGCTCAAGACCGGCTACGATCCGGTGTCGCGGTCCTGGCCGGACTGGATGGAAAGGACCGGCGCGCTTGTCGATCTGCTGCCGGATGTACTGCCGGCCGGTGCGCCGATCGCGACGATCTCGCCGGAAGCGGCCGAAGCCTTCGGGTTTTCAAGCGACGTGGTGGTCGTTGCCGGCACCACGGACGGATGCGCCTCGTTTCTCGCCACCGGCGCCGATCAGCCGGGCGACGGCGTCAGCGCGCTCGGTACCACGCTGACGGTGAAGATGCTTTCCGACCGTCCGCTATTTGCGCCGGAATACGGGCTCTACAGTCACCGCATCGGCGAGATGTGGCTCGCCGGCGGGGCTTCCAATACGGGCGGGGTGGTGCTGGCGGAACATTTCTCAGCCGACCGGATCGCTGCACTTTCGGCCGAGATCGATCCGGCCGTCGACACCGGGCTCGATTATTATCCGCTGGTGAAGCCCGGAGAGCGCTTTCCCATCGCCGATCCGGATTTCGCCCCGCGCATGAGCCCGCGGCCGGCCGATGACGCGACCTTCCTCAAGGCGATCTTCGAGGGCATCGCAGGCGTCGAGAGCCTCGCCTATCAGCGGCTGACAGCGCTTGGCGGACCGGGGCTCCGATCGCTCCGCAGTGTCGGCGGCGGCGCGAAGAACGCGGCCTGGGGCGCTATCCGGGCGCGCAAGCTCGGCGTGCCGTTCCTGCCGGTTCTCTCCGAGGAGGCGGCGGCCGGCACGGCGCGGCTTGCTCTTGCGGGTGCCAGAAAGGCTGGTGTGCTGTGACGTTTGCTCAAACGACTGCGATCGAGGGACTTGGGGAGATTGCCGATCGCTACGACGCCTTCCTGATCGATCAGTTCGGGGTGTTGCGCGATGGCCTCGGGCCCTATCCGGGCGCGGCCGAAACGCTGGTCAAGCTGAAGGATGCGGGAAAGCGCATCATCATCCTCTCGAATTCCGGCAAGCGGTCGGCGGAAAACGACCGCCGCCTCGTCGATCTCGGTTTCGTCGCGGGAAGCTGGGATTGGTTCCTGACCTCGGGCGAGGTCGCCTGGCAGATCCTCAGGCGGGAAGGCGCGGGTGCCGCCGGTGGGCGGCGCAAGTGCCTGCTGATCAGTCGCGACGGTGACGTCTCGCCGCTGACGGGGCTAGACCTCGAACGCACGGAGAGTGGTGCCGATGCCGATTTCGTGTTGCTCGCCGCGAGCGAGGGCGATGTCCAGCCGCTTTCCCACTACGAGGCGCTTTTGGCACCGGCCGCCAGACGCGGCGTGCCCTGTCTCTGCACCAATCCGGACAAGGTGATGCTGACGAAGGAAGGTACCGCCTTCGGCGCTGGCCGCATCGCCGAGCTTTACGAGGAACTCGGCGGCACCGTTCGCTGGATCGGCAAACCCTTTGCCGACATCTATGCGTCAGCGCTCGACTTCCTCGGGCAGCCCGATTCGACGCGGGTCTGCGCGATCGGCGACAGCATCGAGCACGACATTGCCGGTGCGGCGAATGCAGGGCTTCACGCGGTGCTGGTGACGACCGGGATCCTGGAGCGCGCCTCGGACGAGGAGCGCCGCCGGCTCTTTGCCGAGCATGGCGCCAGCCCCGATTTCATTCTTCCGAAATTTACCTGGTAGGAGGAGCCGACCGTGGCCTTCACGCTCTCGCTCAACACCAATCCGCTGGTCAACCGCTTTGCTGAGCCCGATGACCTGATCGACACGATTGCCGAGAAGATCCGTATCGGCTACGTCCAGCTCACCCACGAGTTCGTCAATCCCGGCTGGCCGGCCGCAACGATTGCCAAGACGCTCAGGCAGTTTCGCAAAGCACTCGACCGTACCGGCGTGAAGATCACCTCGGGCATGACCGGGCCCTATGGCCGGCTCAACCATTTCGGCCACCCGGACCCGGATGTCAGGCGCTACTATGTCGACTGGTTCAAGACCTTTGCCGACATCTCCGCCGAGCTCGGCGCGTCGGGCATGGGCACGCAGTTCGCGATCTTCACGCTCAAGGACTATGGTGACCCGGCACGGCGCGAAGAGATGATGAGGGTCGCCATCGACTGCTGGCGCGAGGTGGCCGAGCACGGCATGGCGGCGGGGCTCTCCTATGTCTTCTGGGAGCCGATGTCGGTCGGCCGCGAATTCGGTCACACGATCGAGGAATGCCGGGCGCTCGACCGGCGGCTGGCCGAAGCGGATCTGCCGATCCCGATGAAGATGATGGTCGACATCGACCATGGCGACGTCACCTCCGACAACCCCGACGACATCGATCCCTATGCCTGGGCGGGCGCCTTTCCGGAGCGATCGCCGATCATCCACATCAAGCAGTCCTCGATGAACAAGGGCGGTCATTGGCCGTTCACCGCCGCCTACAACCGCGACGGCCGCATCACGCCGGAGAAGCTGATCGGGGCAGTCAAGGCCGGCGGCGGCACGGACAACGAGATCTGCCTGGAGCTTTCCTTCCGCGAGCGCGAGCCGACGGATCACAACGTCGTCCAGATGATCCGGGAGTCGGTCGAATTCTGGGAGCCCTACATCGACACGGGCTTCAATCGCCCGAAAAGCCACATTGCAAAATCACATTGAAAAATCACAAAATCACGTGATAGAAATTGAAATATCACAAATAGGTGTTATCTTCTCACGGTGAGCGCGGCTGAGGCTGCGCGTGATCGGGACCGAGACGATGAAGCCGGAAGACAGGCGACAGGCGATCATGGATGTGCTGATGGAGGCCGGGACGGCCTCCGTCGAAGACCTGTCCTTGCGCTTCGGCGTCAGCAAGATGACGGTGCATCGCGATCTCGACGACCTCGAGCAGGCGGGCCTTCTGCGCAAGGTGCATGGCGGCGCTTCGATCCAGTCGAGCCCGCAATTCGAAAGCGACTTCCGCTACCGCGAGAAGATCGCGATCTCCGAAAAGCGGCGGATCGCCGAGCATGCGGCAAGCCTGATCGAGCCGGGGCAGAGCATCCTCATCGACGACAGTTCGACAACCGGCGCGATCGCCGACTGCATCCGCGATATCCGTCCGCTGACGGTCATCACCAACAATCTCGGGGTGATCACCAGTCTCTCAGGCGCCCCCGGCATCAACGTCATCGCCCTCGGCGGACAGTACAGCAAGAAGTTCAACGGCTTCTTCGGCATCGTTACCGACGAGGCGCTCAGGTCGCTGCGCGTCGACATCGCCTTTCTGTCGAGTTCGGCGATCGAGGGAACCGCGGCCTTCCACCAGGACCAGGAGGTGGTGCAGGCCAAGCGCCTGATGGCGAAGGCGGCCAAGCGCACGTACCTGCTGGTGGACCACGACAAATTCGGGCGCTCGGCGCTCCACTTCCTGACCGGGCTCGATGCCTTCGACGCGGTGCTGACCGGCGCCGAGGTGGCGGCGGAGCACGCGGCACCGCTCGAGGAGGCGGGCATCCGGCTGGTCAGGGTCGACCATCGCAAGGAGAAAGCATGAAGAAGTCGGGCCTGTGGGTCGGCACCAGCTGGAAGATGAACAAGACGCTCGCCGAGGCGATGGCCTTTGCCGACGGTCTTGCCGCGGCCGACGCGACGCGCGACGCGCGCATCCAACGCTTCGTCATCCCGCCGTTCACGGCGGTGCGCGAGGTCAAGGCGCGTCTTTCCGGCACCAGCGTCAAGGTCGGTGCGCAGAACATGCATTGGGACGATGCCGGCGCCTGGACCGGCGAAGTGTCGCCGCTGATGCTGAAAGACTGCAATCTCGACGTGGTCGAGCTCGGGCACAGCGAGCGTCGCGAGCATTTCGGCGAGACCGATCGCACCGTCGGCCTGAAGACGGCCGCCGCCGTGCGCCACGGTCTGGTGCCGCTGATCTGCATCGGCGAGACGCTTGCCGAGCGCGAAGCGGGCGAGGCGGATCAGGTGCTGAAGCGCCAGGTCGAAGGCGCGCTTGAGCGTCTCGAAGGCGAGGCGAAGGCGGCTGAGATCCTGCTTGCCTACGAGCCGGTCTGGGCGATCGGCGTCAACGGCATCCCGGCGACGGCTGACTATGCCGACGAGCGTCACAAGCGCATCGCCGAGGTGGCCGAAGCCGCACTCGGCCGGCGCGTGCCGGTGCTCTACGGCGGCAGCGTCAACCCCGGCAATTGCGAAGAACTGATTACTGAGGCGCATATCGACGGCCTCTTCATCGGCCGCTCCGCCTGGGACGTCACTGGCTATCTCGACATTCTGCAGCGTGTCGCAAAGGCGATCTGAGCCTCCGGCCGTTGCAGCTCAAGAAGAACGAAAGGAACAATCATGAAGATTGCAATCGGAGCCGACAGCGCCGGCAAGCCCCTGCTGGATGTCATCGCCGCCCATCTTGGCAGCCGGAGCGACGTCGAAGTCGTGGACCTCAGCCAGTCCGGCTTCTATGCGGACCTCGCGCAGAACCTGGCGCAGCAGGTCGTCGAGGGCAAGCATGACCGCGGCATCCTCTTTTGCGGCACCGGTATCGGTGTGTGCATCTCCGCCAACAAGGTGCCGGGCATCCGCGCGGCGCTGACGCACGACACCTATTCGGCCGAGCGGGCCGCCAAGTCGAACAACGCCCAGATCATCACCATGGGCGCCCGCGTCATCGGCCCGGAACTGGCAAAGTCGATCGTCGACACCTGGCTCGCCTCCGAGTTCGACCCGAACGGTTCTTCGGCCGGCAATGTCGAGGCGATCAATCGCCTGGATGCCGCCAGGGCCGGGTGAGGAAAAATGTGGGCGGTTTCCGCCCGCATCCCCTCCCGATCTCAGGGCCTGACCCAATATCGCGGTGCCGTTGATCCTCCCTCGGGCATCGTGACGACACGCCCGGCAGCGATGCCGGGCGTTTTCGCGTCCGGGCTCGTCCTTCGCCTTGACGAAGCTTCTGCAAATATTTGAATATTCTTGCGGATCGTCAAATGAAGGACGTTGCCGCATGAGTGAAACGACCTCGACCGAGCCGCATCAAAGCGCGCACCATCATGTTGCGCGCATGAGCGGCCGCGACACGCATGAACATCACCGGACGGCGACGACGCTCGAACTGTTGTTCGACCTGACCTTCGTCATCGCCTTCAGTCTCGCCGCTTCGCAGCTTGCCCATTTCCTGGCGGAGGGGCACATCTTTTCCGGCCTCGCCGGCTTTGCGCTTGCGACGTTCTCCATCTGCTGGGCCTGGATCAATTTCAGCTGGTTTGCCTCCGCCTATGACACGGACGACTGGGTTTTCCGTATCGTCACCATGGTGCAGATGGTCGGCGTGCTGATCCTTGCGATCGGCCTGCCGCCGATGTTCGAATCGATCGACAAGGGCGAACACCTCAACAACGGCATCATGGTGCTCGGCTATGTCGTCATGCGGGTGGCGATGCTCTTCCAATGGCTGCGTGCCAGCCGGCAGGACCCGGCACGACGGGATGCCTGCATGGCCTATGTCAAGGCAATCAGCCTCGCCCAGCTTGGCTGGGTCGTGCTGATCTTCTTCGATTTCTCGTTGCTGGTGACCTTCGTCATGGTCGTGGGGCTGACGGCGATCGAAATGCTCGGTCCCTATATCGCCGAGATGCGCTACGGCGGAACGCCCTGGCATGCCCATCACATCGCCGAGCGCTACGGACTGCTTGCCATCATCGCGCTCGGGGAAGGGGTGGTCGGCACGGTCGCCTCGATCTCCGCCGTGGTCGAAGGGCAGGGCTGGAACCTCGATGTCGCGCTCGTCTGCCTGGCGGGGACGGGGCTCACCTTCGGCATGTGGTGGATCTATTTCCTGCTGCCGAGCGCCGAGATCCTGCATCAGTACCGTCAAAAGCGGTCCTTCGTCTGGGGCTACGGCCACATGCCGATCTTCGCCTCGATCGTCGCCACCGGGGCCGGGCTGCATGTCGCGGCCTATTACATCGAGCACAAGGCCCATATCGGCTCGGTCGCAACCGTGCTGACGGTCGCGGTTCCCGTGGCCTTCTACATCGGTCTGCTCTACGCGATGTATGCCTATCTCATGCAGCAGGTAGACCGCCTGCACCTCTGGCTGCTTGCCGGCTCGGCGCTGGTGTTGGCTGCCTCAGTGGTCGCGGCGATCGCCGGGCTCGACATGGCCAAGTGCCTGATCATCCTGATGCTGGCGCCCGTCGTCGTCATTGTTGGCTACGAGGTGGCGGGACACCGGCAACGCGCGGCGGCGCTGGAGCGTGGCCTGCACAAGGGTGAAGGGGTGCATTGATTTTGCGAGAATTCGAGAGTCGAAACAGCGCGTTATCGGTAGGAGCTGTCGGCTTGATTCAGCTGGTTCAGAAGTCGATTCAATGGGACGGCAGGCTCGTGAACTTAAAGCAATCGGCGAGCCTAGCCCCTCACCCTAACCCTCTCCCCGCAGGCGGGGAGAGGGGACGAGGCCTCTTGCCAATGCCGGGGTCTCTGATTGTCCCTGGGAGACAGTCGTTCTCGATAGTCAGGGGTATATTTGGGCGACAAGCGTGCCCATGCGTCCTTCTCCCCGCGAGCGGGGAGAAGGTGGCGGCAGCCGGATGAGGGGCAAGCCCTCACCGGGCGGATGAGGGGCCGAGTAGAGCGCCGGCGCCTCAAAGGTGTAACGGCCGATCAGGCGTTGACCAGCGCCAGCTTGGCGCGGGCATCGAGGATCTGGGCGCAGGCGTTGGCGGCCTCCGTACCCTTCAAGACGAAGTGCTCGCGGAAGAAGGCGATCAGCGGTTCGCTCTCCTGGAAATTATGCGGCGTCAGCACGGCCGAAAGCACTGGCACATTGGTGTCGAGCTGCACGCGCATCATGGCGTCGAGCACGGTTCCGGCGACGAAGTCGTGACGGTAGATGCCGCCGTCGACGACAAAGGCGGTGCCGAGGATCGCGGCATAGCGGCCGGTCTTGGCCAGCGTCTGCGCATGCAGCGGGATTTCCAGAGCACCGGGCACGTCGAAGATCTCGACGTCTGCCGCCGAGCCGCCGAGCTTCGTCCATTGCGCCACGAAGGCATCGACGCATCGGTCGACGATATCGGCATGCCAGCGGGCACGAACGATCGCGATCTTGGCGGCGGGGTGGGAAAGAATGGTCATGGTCTCAAGCCTTTCAGGGTTTGGCGTTTTCCAATGATCCCGTCGGGCGAACATGCATGCGCGCGGGGTCCCCGGTGGGGTCCCACGTTCCTGCTTGCTCTCTTCCATCCGGACTGTGACCGTCGGCTCCGGAATTCGACCGGATCTGCTGACCTCTGGGGCGTAAGCTCCAAAGCGCTCGCGGGCTTCGGTCTTTCGACCGCTACCGCCGGTGGGGAATTTCGCCCCGCCCTGAGAACATCGCGACTATATAGGCCGCAGAGGCGCGGTCAAACGCACGGCGCGACGAAAAGAGCAGAAATCACGACAGATTTTTGCTTATCGGGCAGAGGTCTGGCAAATTCGTTTCGATGGCGGCGGCGTTGGGGGCGGCGCGTTTCAGACGCGGCGGCAATGCACCCCTGTTTATCCGCGAAGCTCGTCGTCTTCGGCTGCAAGTGCCCGTCCGGCCCAATGGAGAAGGGCATCGTGGTCGTCGAGGCAATCGACCGGCGCTTCGTAGAAGCGGTGCACGACCACGGTCTTGCCGGCCTTCTGATAGGCGAAAGGCTGGCAGCCCTCGGCCGCAAGGGCGTCCTTCAGCGCCTGGTCAACCCGGAAGTAGAGGCGGTCCTTGATGCTGACGGCAAAGCGTTTGTCGGCGACGAGATAGGCCCAGCCGCCGAAGAAACGCTCTGTCTGGACGGGTCCGAGATCGGAGAGTTCGTCCTGGATGTGCCTGACAAAGGCACTTGGTTCCGCCTTGGCCATGATCTCGTCCTCGTTCAGCGTTTACCGATGGCGCAGCCATTCGCTGCGCCATGCCGGTTGGTGCTACTCGCGAATGACGAGCAAGTCTTTGGCGGCAAAGCGCAGGGTGACGTTGTCGCCGGAAACCGGCGGGGCCACGCCCGGATTGTTGAACATGTCGAAGGAGATGACGTCGCCGCCGACGCGAAGGCGGGTGCGGATGACCGAGCCGAGGAAGCTGGTCGAGACGACCTCGCCGGCAAGGGCGGTATCGCCCTTGGCGCCCTCGGCGATCGAGCCGGCTTCCGGACGCAGCGCCAGCGAGATGCTGTCGCCGCCCTTCATGCCGGAAATCGGATCCTTCAGCGCGATCTGCTGATTGCCGATCGTGACGGCACCTGCGGCCGGGTCGGCGACCTTGCCCTCGATGATGCTGAGCGTGCCGACGAAGGAGGCGACGAAGCGCGTCGAGGGCGTGTTGTAGATCTCGAAGGGCGTGCCGATCTGGTCGGCACGGCCGGCATTCATGACGACGATGCGGTCGGAGATCGACAGCGCCTCTTCCTGGTCGTGGGTGACGAAGACCGTGGTGATGCCGAGCTGCTGCTGGATCTGCCGGATTTCCTCGCGCAGCGACACGCGGATCTTGGCGTCGAGCGCCGAAAGCGGCTCGTCGAGCAGCAGCACCTGCGGCTTGACCGCAATGGCGCGGGCAAGCGCAACGCGCTGCTGCTGGCCGCCGGAGAGCTGGTAGGGGAAGCGGTCCGCCAGGTGCTCGAGCTTGATCAGCCCGAGCATCTGCTTCACCCTCGCGTCGATCTCCGACTTGTCGGTGCCTGCGACCTTGAGGCCGAAGGCGACATTGTCATGCACGTTCATGTTGGGAAACAGCGCATAGGCCTGGAACACCATGCCGATGTTGCGCTGGTTGGGCTTCAGCGCGTTCTGATCCTTGCCGTTGATGACGATCTTGCCGCTGGTCGGCGTCTCGAAGCCGGCGATCATGCGCAGAACCGTCGTCTTGCCGCAGCCGGACGGGCCGAGGAACGACACGAACTCGCCCTTCTCGATGTTCATGTTGAAATCATGCACGACCTGAACCGGGCCGAAGGACTTCTTGATGCTGGTGAGTGACAGGAAACTCATGGGTGCGGTCCTCAGGCCTTAGGAGGCGCGCTTTTCTGGAAGCGCGAGACGAGCTGGATGAGGCCGAGGCAGCCCCAGGTGATGCCGAATGCGATGACGGCGAGTGCGGCCGGCTCATAGGCGCGGTTGGCGCCGAGCAGCTGCATGTACGGGCCGAAGGCCGGGCGGTTGAGAAGCGCCGCCATGGTGAACTCGCCGATGACGATGGCGAAGGTCAGGAAGGCGCCCGAGAGCACCGCGACGAGCACGTTCGGCAGGATGATCTTGGCAAGGATCGTCGCCCAGCCGGCGCCAAGGCTCTGTGCGGCTTCGGTGAGCGTGGCGACGTCGATGGTGCGAAGCCCGGTGTCGACCGCGCGGTACATGTAGGGAAGCGCGAGCGTCGCATAACCGAACATCAGGAGGATGTTGGTGCCCGTCAGCGAGCCGGTCAGCGGCAGCCAGCTCGAGGTGTTGTAGAGCCGGATGTAACCGAAGACGATGACGATCGCCGGGATGACCAGCGGCAGAAGCGTGATGAACTCGATCACCGGGCGCAGCCGCGGCAGCTTGAGCCGGACCCAATAGGCTGTGGGTACGACGAGCAGCACGCCGAAGATGATGGTGAACAGCGCCTGCATCACCGAATAGGTGAAGGTCTCCTGGAAGCGCGGATCGGCAAAGACCTTCTGATAGGCATCGAACGAGTATTCGCCGCGGCGCATCTTGAGCGAGAAGTTGGTCATGCCGATGAGCGGCAGGGTGAAATAGAGGAGGCCGAAAACGAGGGCTCCCCAGGACCAGATCTTCTTCATTTCAGCCACCTTTCGCTGCGGGAACGGAGCCAGATGTAGATCGCGTTGGCGATGCCGGTGACGACGATCATGCCGAAGGCGAGCGCGTAGCCGAGATGCGGATTGCCGAGCACGTCGCCGCGGATCTGGGCAAAGAGCAGGATCGGCACGATCGACAGCGACGAGCCGGTGAGCGCGATCGCGGTCGCAACGGCGCCGAAGGCATTGGCGAAGAGCAGCGCCAGCGTGCCGAGCAGCGACGGCAGCAGGATCGGGAAGGCGACCATGCGCCAGTATTGCAGGCCGGTGGCACCGAGAATTTCGGCGGCCTCGCGCCATTCGCGCTTCAGCCCGTCGAGCGCCGGCGTGATGATCAGGATCATCAGCGGGATCTGGAAGAACAGATAGGTGACTGTCAGCCCCCAGAAGGAGAGCAGGTTGAAGCCGAGCATCCGGAGGTCGAGACCGAAGTTCGAGCGCAGGAAGACGGTGACGATGCCGACTGGGCCGAGGGTCGCGAGGAAGGCGAAGGCGAGCGGCACGCCGGCGAAGTTGGAGGCGACGCCCGAGAAGGTGAGCAGCGGACCACGAATGCCCTTCGGCAGACCGCCGAAGACGATGGCAGACGCCATGGCAAAGCCGATCAGGCAACCGAGAAGGGCCGAGGCGATGCTGATCTTGATGGAGATCCAGTAGGCAGCCAGGATCGAGGGCGTGAACAGGCCGCGGATGTTGTCGAGCGTGAAGCTGCCATCGGGCGTCTGGAAGGCACCGACCACGATCTTCATCGTCGGCAGAAGCAGGAACAGCGTCACGAAGGCGGCAAAGGGAAGAATGCCCAGCCAGTGAAGCGGTAGGCGACGCGCCGGCGGGCTGGCGTCGGGTTTAGCAGATGACATTCCGTTCGCGCCCCTGAAGCCGCGTTTTCGACGCGGGCGTTATCGATTGCTGCCAGTGAGAAGCGGGATGCAGGCGGACCGCGCACGGTTTCCAGTTCTCGCCCCAAAGACTTGAATTTCTTACGAATAACCTAAGCGCCCCGGTCGGAAAACCGGCCGGGGCGACAGGACTGTGGAAAGGCTTACTGGACGTTCGCGCCGACGACGGAATCCCAGCCGCCGGTGACGGCAGCCTTGTTGGCGTCGACTTCTTCGAGCGTCGGGAAGTAGGCCTTTTCATAGGCTGCTGCCGGCGGCAGGGCGTCGATCAGCTCCTGCGGAACCTTGCCGGCCTTGACCATGGCGTTGAAGCGGGTCGGGTGGCAGAAGCCCTTGAGCCAGCCGAGCTGTCCTTCGTCGGAATAGAGGTGCTCCATCCACAGCTTCGCTGCGTTCGGGTGCGGCGCGTAGGCCGAGATGCCCTGAACGTAGACGCCGGCGAGAACGCCGCTCGCCGGGACGACGACTTCGGTCGGCGGGTTGCCCGCGAGGGTTTTGGCCCAACCGAGCGCGTTGTAGTCCCAGGCAACCACGATCGGGGTCGAGCCCTGGGCGAGCGTGCCCGACTTGCCGATGACAGGAACGAAGTTGCCGGCCTTGTTCAGTTCGGCGAAGTAGCCGAGACCGGCTTCACCGGCTTCCTTGCCCGACTTTGCGCCCTTGGCGAGACCAGCGGCGAGAACGCCGAGGATCGCCTGGTTCGAGGCGCGCGGGTCGCCGGCGAGAGCGACCTGACCGGCATATTCCGGCTTCAGGAGATCGGCCCAGTCCTTCGGTGCGTTCTGGACGAGGTCCTTGTTCACGAGGAAGGACATCACGCCGTAGTAGTCGCCGTACCAATAGCCTTCGGCGTCCTTGACGCTGTCGGGGATCTCGTCCCAGGTGGAGACCTTGTAGGGCTGCAGCAGGCCTTCGGCCTTCATCTGCGGGCCGAAGGCGAGACCGACGTCGATGACGTCAGGCGCCTGCGGGCCCTTGTTGTCCTTGTTTGCCTTGACGGCTTCGACTTCGTCGGCCGAGCCTGCGTCCGGGTTCAGTTCGTTGACCTGGATTTCCGGATACTTGGCCTTGAAGGAGGCGATGACGTCGCCATAGCCGCACCAGTCGTGGGGCAGGGCGATCGTCGTCAGCATGCCTTCCTTCTTGGCGGCTTCGATGAGCTCGGCGCTCGGCTCGGCAGCGGCGATTGCGGTCGTCGCCAGGAAAATGGCGGTGGAGAGCGAAAGCAGGCGTCGGGTTTTTGAAATCACTGGAGTTCTCCTTATGGGTTTAGTCAAATTCGTGGGGTTTCAGTCGATTTCGGCGAAGCTGTTAAAGAGGTGCGATGAAAGTAATGTGACAGGGGTTTATCCGTTCGCGCCGCGTATGTCGTTGTAAGAACATTTCTTTTTTTGGTCCGGCGGGCCACTGTCGCATAACTGCATGAAATCCTTTGAACGGTGTCGGCAGCTCTCCTAAACGGGTTTGCGAAAGATGCGGGTGGAATCGAACAGGCCCTCGAGCGTCTTCATTCGGTCTCGGGTCTCCTCCCAGTTCGAACTCTGCACAGCCTCGATCAGGGCTTCGATCAAAAACAGAATCACCACCGAGCTGTCCCAGGCGGACGGCACCTCGATCTGCGAGCGAAACACCTTTGAGGCGGACTTGGCGACCGGCGAACTCCAGCGATCGGTAAAAAGCACGATCTCGACGCCGCGCTCGCGGGCGGATTTGGCAAGCGTCACCATTTCCTGCTCGTAGCGGCGAATGTCGAAGAGAATCAGCACGTCGCCCTGGCGCATGTCGAGCACGTAGTGCGGCCAGGCGCTGGCGTTCGAAGCGATCTCGGTGACGCCGGGGCGGATCACCTGCAGGTGGGTGAAGAGATAATCGGCGAGCGAACGGGTGATGCGCCCGCCAAGCAGATAGACGCTGCGTTTGCGGTCGGCGATGAGAGCGGCCGCCTCGTCGAAGTCCTGCGGCTCGATCTGGGTCAGCGTTTCGCGCAGGTTGCTGGTGATGGCATCGGCAAAGCGGTTGAGCGTGTGGGTGCCGGGCGCGTTGGCCGCCCAGCGGTCGTGCTTGGTGATCGGGTTGGAGATCGTCGCTTCGAGTTCCTGGTGCAGGCGCGCCTGGAAATCCGGGAAGCCGCGGAAGCCGAGCTTCTGCACCATGCGCGCGACCGTCGGAGTCGAAACGCCGGCGTTCTCGGCGACCGTGGTGATCGAGCCGAGTCCCGATACGGGATAATTGTCGAGAAGTGTCTCCGCCAGTTGCTTCTCCGCGCGGGTCAGCGCGTTGAATTGGGCAGTGATCACGTCCGACACCGTCGTGGATGTCGCCTTGCTGCTCAAATTGTCTCCCCTGAACCGATCTAGAGCCGGTTTGTGACAGATTAAACATCGCTGTCACAATTGGAGTCAATCGCAATTTTGAAGAGATCGTTTCAGATTTTGATTGACACTCGCCGTTCTCTGAAGAATTCTTTTCATTAACGAACGTCTAACGGGGCAAGAGGGGATGCCGGTGTTGACGCGACTTTTGACCGAAGCAGATGGTGAGCCGGTTGCGGTCGAAAACGCCGCAGGCACGGGCGATATCGTACTCGTCTGCGAGCACGCCTCGCGCCTGGTTCCCGAGCGGCTCGGGACGCTCGGCCTCAGCGAACAGGCGCTCGAAAGCCATATCGCCTGGGATCCGGGTGCGCTTGCGGTCGCGAGGCTCCTTGCGGCAAGGCTCGACGCGACACTGATCTACCAGCGCTTCTCCCGCCTTGCCTATGACTGCAACCGCCCGCCGGAAGCGGACGCGGCCATGCCTGCCGTCAGCGAGGTCTACGAGATCCCGGGAAACCGGACGATGTCGGCCGACGAGCGCCAGGCGCGTGTCGACGAGATCTACCGGCCGTTCCACGATGCGGTCGCCCGTTTCGTTTCCGAGCGCAAGGCTGCCGGCCGTCCGCCGGTACTGGTCACGATGCACAGTTTTACGCCCGTCTATTTCGGCAAGCCGCGGGCAGTCGAAGTCGGCGTGCTGCACGATGCCGACAGCCGGCTTGCCGACCATATGCTGGCGACCGCCACGAAGGGCAGGGTCGCCTATGACATCCGTCGCAACGAGCCTTACGGCCCGGCCGACGGCGTTACCCATAGCCTGATCGAATACGGCGTCCAGAACGGGCTGCCGAATGTGATGATCGAGATCCGCAACGATCTCATTCGCAATGACATCGGCCAAAGGGTCATGGCCGATTACCTGGAAGGGCTGCTCGCCAAAGGCGTGGCGGCACTTTCGGCACAATAAAAGACCCTGGGGAGCGGCGTTGCCGCGGTCCTGTTCCGGCCAGCCGGGGCAGGGTGGTTTATGGGACCCTGCCGCAATGGGGCGGTGTGGTCTGAAGAAATCAGGGGAAGAAAAATGTCGGACTACAGTGATTCAGACAAAAAGCAGGACATGAGCGTCTTGCACTCGATGGGCTACGCCCAGGAGCTCGAGCGGCGCATGAGCCAGTTCTCGAACTTCGCGGTGTCGTTCTCGATCATCTGCATTCTTTCGGGCGGCATCAACTCGCTCGCCCAGGCGACCGCCGGCGCAGGGGGCGCTGCGATCGGCATCGGCTGGCCGCTTGGCTGCTTCATCTCCTTGGTTTTCGCCGTTGCCATGGCACAGATCAGCTCGGCCTATCCGACGGCGGGTGGCCTCTATCACTGGGGTTCGATCCTCGGCAACCGCTTCACCGGCTGGCTGACGGCCTGGTTCAACCTGCTCGGTCTCGTCACCGTTCTCGGTGCGATCAACGTCGGCACCTATTATTTCTTCATGGGTTCCTTCGGCACGCCCTATTTCGGCCTCGCCGATACGACGCTGACGCGCATCGTCTTCCTCGCCATCATCACCGGCGGGCAGGCGCTGGTAAACCATATGGGCATCGGGCTGACAGCCAAGCTCACCGACTTTTCGGGCTACCTGATCTTCGCGACGTCGATCCTGCTGGCGCTCGTATGCCTGGTCGCAGCCGACAGCTACGACATCGCCCGTCTCTTCACCTTCTCCAACTATTCCGGTGAAGCCGGCGGCAACGTGTGGCCTCAGACCTCGGGCACCTGGGTGTTCCTGCTCGGCCTGCTCCTGCCGATCTACACGATCACCGGCTATGACGCTTCGGCGCACACTTCGGAAGAGACGGTCAAAGCCGCCCATTCGGTGCCGCGTGGCATGGTCTCGTCGGTGCTCTGGTCGGCGCTTTTCGGCTACATCATGCTGTGCTCGTTCGTGCTGATGATCCCGAACATGGACGAAGCCGCCAAGCAGGGCTGGAACGTGTTCTTCTGGGCAATGGATGCGCAGGTGCACCCCATCATCAAGGACATCCTCTATCTCGCCATCCTCGTCAGCCAGTGGCTGTGCGGTCTGGCAACGGTGACATCGGTGTCGCGCATGATCTTCGCGTTTTCGCGCGACGGCGGTCTGCCGGCCTCCAAGGCGCTTGCCAAGGTGAGCCCGACCTACCGCACGCCGGTTGCCGCGATCTGGATCGGCTCGATCCTGTCGGTCCTGTTCGTCTGGGGCTCGTCGCTGGTCTCGATCGGCGAGACGCCGGTCTACACCATCGTCGTTTCGTGCACGGTCATCTTCCTGTTCTTCTCCTTTGCGATCCCGATCACGCTCGGCCTCTTCGCCTGGGGAACCTCGAAGTGGGACAAGATGGGCCCGTGGAACCTCGGCGAGAGCATGTTCAAGCTGTTCGCCGTACTCTCGATCATCGCCATGGTGCTGATCTTCGTCCTCGGCGTGCAGCCGCCGAACGACTGGGCGCTCTACATCACCGTGGGCTTCCTGGTGCTGACCGGCGCTGTCTGGTTCGGCTTCGAGAGCCGCCGCTTCCGCGGCCCGCCGATCGGTGACGAGGTGGTACGCCGCCAGGCAGAGATCGCCGCTGCAGAAAAGGCCGTCGGCCAGATCTGATCAACGACAAAAGGGCGGAAGCGCGACCGCGACTTCCGCCTTTTCTTTGGGGCCGGACGAAATCGAAAGACAAAGTGCGCGGTTTCCGGCCGCACCCCGCGCCAGACAATTCGAGCTGATCACGTTCACGCGGCCAAAAAACATCGTGACCTCAAGGGAACGGCCGCGTGACAAAACATGGGATGGAAGTTGATGAGCTATACGTTTGACGAGTTGAAGGAAGACGTCGCCGCCGGCCGCATCGATACGGTGCTCGCCTGCCAGGTCGACATGCAGGGCCGGCTGATGGGCAAGCGCTTCCACGCGCAATTCTTCGTCGATGGCGCCTGGAAGGAAACGCATAGCTGCAACTACCTGCTGGCGACCGACATGGAGATGGAGACCGTTCCCGGCTACAAGGCGACAAGCTGGGAAAAGGGCTACGGCGACTATACGATGAAGCCGGACCTTTCGACGCTTCGCCGCATCCCCTGGCTCGAAGGCACGGCGCTGGTTCTCTGCGACATGCTCGACCATCACACCCATGAGGAAGTGCCGCATTCGCCTCGGGCGATCCTGAAGAAGCAGGTGGCGCGCCTCGAGAAGATGGGTCTCAAGGCCTATATGGCGAGCGAACTCGAATTCTTCCTCTTCGACCAGTCCTATGACGATGCCCGCCAGTCCGGCTATCGCGACCTGCAGCTCGTCAGCGGCTACAACGAGGACTACCACATCTTCCAGACGACCAAGGAAGAGGACGTGATGCGGGCGATCCGCAACGGTCTCCAGGGTGCAGACATTCCGGTCGAGAATTCCAAGGGTGAGGCGTCGGCCGGCCAGGAAGAAATCAACGTGCGCTATGCCGACGCGCTGACGATGGCCGACCGGCATGCGATCATCAAAAACGGCTGCAAGGAAATCGCCTGGTCGCGCGGCAAGGCCATCACCTTCCTTGCCAAGTGGAACTATGCGGCCGCCGGTTCGTCCTCGCATATCCACCAATCGCTCTGGAGCGCGGACGGCAAGTCGTCGAAGTTCTACGACGAGAGCGGCAAATACGGCATGTCCGAGATGATGCGCCACTATGTGGCCGGGCTTCTCACCCATGCGAGCGAGATCACCTATTTCCTCGCACCCTACATCAACTCCTACAAGCGCTTCATGGCCGGTACCTTCGCGCCGACCAAGGCGGTCTGGAGCAAGGACAACCGCACGGCCGGGTATCGTCTCTGCGGCGAAGACACCAAGGCGATCCGTATCGAATGCCGCGTCGGCGGCTCCGATCTCAATCCTTATCTCGCTTTCGCCGCTTTGATCGCCGCCGGCATTTCCGGTATCGAAAACAAGATGGAACTGGAAGCGCCCTTCGTCGGCGACGCCTATGGCGGCAAGGACGTGCGCGAGATCCCGCGCACGCTGCGCGACGCGACGGCCGCGCTGACGGAATCGAAGATGCTGCGCGCCGCCTTCGGCGACGAGGTCATCGAGCACTATACGCGGGCAGGGCGCTGGGAGCAGGAAGAATATGATCGCCGCGTCACCGACTGGGAGGTCGCACGCGGTTTCGAACGGGCCTGACCCGCGACATAATCATTTCACAAGGATGGCCGTTCCTGACCGGAGCGGCCATCGCATCATTCGCAATGAAAGCAGGAAGACGATCATGAGCATGATCAAGTGCATTTCGCCGGTGAACGGCGAGGTCTACGCAGAGCGCCCGGCGATGCCGCTGGACATGGCAAAGCAGGTGGTTTCCCGCGCCCGCCAGGCACAGAAGGCCTGGGCGCGCCGTCCGCTCGACGAGCGCGTCAATCTGGTTCTGGCCGGTGTCGCGCGCCTCAACGAGATGGTCGACGAAGTGGTGCCGGAGCTTGCCTGGCAGATGGGCCGGCCGGTGCGCTATGGCGGCGAGTTCAAGGGCTTCAACGAGCGCTCGAACTATGTCGCGACGATCGCTGCCGATGCGCTGAAGCCGCTTGTGATCGAGGAAAGCGACCGCTTCGAGCGCCGCATCGCCCGCGAACCGCATGGCGTCGTCTTCGTCGTGGCGCCGTGGAACTATCCCTACATGACCGCGATCAACACGGTCGCGCCGGCGCTGATGGCCGGCAACACGGTCATCATCAAGCATGCGAGCCAGACGATCCTCGTCGGCGAGCGCATGGTGCGTGCCTTCGTCGAGGCCGGCGTTCCCGCCGACGTCTTCCAGAACATCTTCCTCGACCATGAGACGACGGCAGCGCTGATTGCGGGCAAGAGCTTCGACTTCGTCAACTTCACCGGTTCGGTCGAAGGCGGCCGCTCGATCGAACGGGCTGCCGCCGGCACCTTCACCGGGCTTGGCCTCGAACTCGGCGGCAAGGATCCGGGCTACGTCATGGAGGACGCCGACCTCGACGCGGCCGTCGACACGTTGATGGACGGCGCCACCTACAATTCCGGCCAGTGCTGCTGCGGCATCGAGCGCATCTATGTGCACGAGTCTCTCTATGACGCCTTCGTCGAGAAGTCGGTCGCCTGGGTTTCCAACTACAAGCTCGGCAATCCGCTCGATCCGGAAACGACGCTCGGGCCGATGGCCAACAAGCGCTTTGCCGCCACCGTGCGCGAGCAGATCGCCGATGCCGTTTCAAAGGGCGCCAAGGCGCTGATCGATCCGAAGCTTTTCCCTGCCGACGACGGCGGCGCCTATCTCGCGCCGCAGATCCTCGTGAATGTCGACCATTCCATGGCCTTCATGCGCGAAGAGACCTTCGGCCCTGCCGTCGGCATCATGAAGGTGAAAAGCGACAGCCAGGCGATTGAGCTGATGAACGACAGCCAGTACGGGCTCACCGCATCGCTCTGGACCAAGGATGCCGAGCGCGCCGCTCGCATCGGCGCGGATATCGAGACCGGTACGGTGTTCATGAACCGCGCCGACTATCTCGACCCGGCGCTCTGCTGGACCGGCGTCAAGGAAACCGGCCGCGGCGGCTCGCTGTCGATCATCGGCTTCCAGAACCTCACCCGCCCGAAATCCTACCATCTGAAGAAAGTCACCGCATGACCATCACCGCCAACTGGAGCTATCCGACGTCCATCAAGTTCGGTGCCGGCCGGATCAAGGAGCTTGCCGACCACTGCAAGGCGGTCGGCATGAAGAAGCCGCTTCTGATCACCGACCGGGGCCTGGCGCCGATGGCGATCACGCAGAACGCGCTCGACATCCTTTCGGCCGCCGGTCTCGGCCGGGCGATCTTTGCCGACGTGGATCCGAACCCCAACGATGTCAACCTTGAAGCCGGCGTCAAGGCGTTCAAGGACGGCGGTCATGACGGCGTCGTCGCCTTCGGCGGCGGCTCGGGCCTCGATCTCGGCAAGTGCGTCGCCTTCATGGCCGGCCAGAGCCGGCCGGTCTGGGACTTCGAGGACATCGGCGACTGGTGGACGCGCGCCAGCGTCGAGGGCATCGCGCCGATCGTCGCCGTGCCGACGACGGCCGGCACCGGCTCGGAAGTCGGCCGTGCCAGCGTCATCACCAATTCCGCAAGCCATGTGAAGAAGGTGATCTTCCATCCGAAGTTCCTGCCGGCAGTCACGATCTGCGACCCGGAACTGACGGTCGGCATGCCGAAGGTGATCACGGCCGGCACCGGCATGGACGCTTTTGCCCATTGCCTGGAAGCCTATTCCTCGCCCTTCTACCACCCGATGTCGGCTGGCATTGCGCTCGAAGGCATGCGCCTCGTCAAGGAGTATCTGCCGCGCGCCTACAAGGACGGCACCGACATCGAGGCCCGCGCCAACATGATGAGTGCCGCCGCCATGGGCGCCGTCGCTTTCCAGAAGGGGCTCGGCGCCATCCACTCGCTGTCGCATCCTGTTGGAGCCATCTACAACACCCACCACGGCATGACCAACGCCGTCGTGATGCCGCCGGTCTTGCGCTTCAACCGCCCGGTGATCGAGGAGAGAATAGCGCGCGCTGCCGCCTATCTCGGCATATCAGGCGGTTTCGACGGCTTCTACGACTACGTGCTGAAGCTGCGCGAGGAACTCGGCGTTCCGGACAAGCTCGCAGCCCTCGGCGTTGGCACCGACCGGATCGACGAAATGTCGGAAATGGCGATCGTCGACCCGACGGCCGGCGGTAACCCGGTCGAGCTGACGCTCGACGCCGCCAAGAAGCTCTTCCGCGAATGCATCTGAGCAATTTCCGACGCCTTCGCCGTCGTGGCGAAGGCGTCGGCTCCTGGTTTAGGTAATCCGAAATTACGACTTGCCATTGCAGGCAATCTGTCACCTAATTGTCATCCAACTGTCACGTTTCGGGTTTGCGAAGCGTCTGCTTAACGCTTTGTTTACCGCGGTCTGGAACGCTTGCATTAGGGTGTGCGTATGTAACGGCCCCGCGAAAAGCCGGGCCCGCGTTGAGTTAGGGTCGACCGATGGCGATTGTTTCCCTCGCGAATGCGAAGGGGGGAGCCGGCAAGACAACGGCAGCCTTGCTGCTTGCCTGCGAATTCGCACGGCGCGGTGACCGCGTTGCGGTGCTTGATTGCGATCCTCTCGCCTGCATGACCGACTGGTTTCGCCACGGCCGCCACGACGGCAATCTTTTCGTGCTGCCGGGCATAACGACCACCACGCTCAGCGATCATCTGAGAAGGCTGCGCGGCCAGGTCGAGCATGTGGTCATCGATCTGTCCGGGGCTGCCGATGTGCTGGTGGCGCTGGCGATCGGCCTTTGCGACCTGACGCTGATCCCGGTGCAGGGCTGCGCCATGGATGCACGCGGCGCCATCCAGGTGCTGGACCTGATCCGCTACATCGAAAACAATGCGCGCGCCGACATCAACCACGCGGTGGTGCTGACCCGCGTCAACCCGATCGTGACGACGCGGGCGATGCGCAGCGTCAAGCTGTCGCTTGCAGAGAGCCGGATCCGGCTGGTCGACACCCCGCTTGTGGAGCGCACCGCGTTTCGCGAGCTTTTCGAACAGGGCGACACGCTGTATTCGCTCGATGCCGCGCGTGTCAGCAACCTGGCGAGGGCGCAGGCCAATGCCCGCGCATTGGCGGACGATGTGCTTCGACTGCTCAATCCGCCGGGCGAGGCGGCGCGACACGGTCCGTTTTCGTCCATGTGCTACCGCACGCGACGGACAGCGGATCCGGTTGTCGTGCGCGCCTGAAATCCTTGCTCCCACGGGTCTTCCGGCACCGCCGTGATGAGGTTCCCGGCAATGCCGCGGGGCTCGACTGTCAGGTTTGACGTGCCCGCGTTACCATTTCGTTAACCATCTTCTGTAAGGTTTCGTTAAGAAGCGAACCGTCGGCCGTGGCCGCGCCGTTCGCGCGAAACATGCAGAGAATGGGGAATATCATGGCGGTCATCACTTTCGCCAATGCAAAGGGTGGCGCGGGCAAGACGACCGCGGCGCTGATCCTGTCGACGGAACTGGCGCGGCAGGGGCACCGGGTGGTCGTTCTCGATGCCGATCCGCAGCGCTGGATTACCAGCTGGGCCGAAGCGTCCGGCCACATCGCCAATCTCACCGTCATCTCGCACATCACGCCCGGTTCGCTCGAATGTCATATCCGCGAGGCGAAGGACGAGGCGGATTACATCGTCATCGATCTCGCGGGTGCCAAGGACCAGATCGTAGCGCTTGCGCTCGCCATCTCCGACCACGTGCTGATCCCGGTGCAGGGCTGTGCCATGGACGCAAAGGGGGCCGCCCAAATCCTTGAACTGATCCGGCAGATCCAGGATCGCTCGGGCCATCGCATCAACCATTCGGTCGTGCTCACCCGCGTCAACTCGCTCGTCACCACGCGCGCGCTGCAGACGATCAAGGCGATGCTCGCCGAGCGTGGCGTCTCGGTGCTCGACACGCCGATCGTCGAGCGTGCGGCCTATCGCGAGATCTTCGATCTCGGCGGCACGCTGCAGACGATGGATCCGAACCGCGTCAGCAACCTCGACAAGGCGCGCGAGAACGCAACCGCGCTGGCCAGCGAAGTGCTGGCGCTGATGCCGGCCAAGGCCCGCCGCTCCTGGGCTGCGCGCATGCCGTCCTGGGCCTCGCGCAACGCCGCCTGATCCTCGAACCCCACCGTTTATTGCGTATCAACCGGAATTGATGTTTGTCAGTTCCGGTTGAGTTGTGTTTCGGGCCTCGCGAAATAGCTGTCGCGCGTAAGGCTTCCTTTACCCTGCGCTTCTATCAGTGACCTTGGACACAGCTTGCCCCTGCGATCGACGCAACAGGGTAACCGGCCGCCATGATTGCGGCCAAGATCTCGGACGCTTCAGTGCCGTCGATCCTGTCTCCATGATCCAGAAATGAGCATGCAGGGAAGTTCGCGCATGAAAACGGAACACGCCGCTGCCGGCACGCAAGACGTTGCCGGTCGTCTGAATTTCATGGCGCTCGATGACGCCGCCAGAACCAGCCTCAAGGCGCTGAAGCCGATCCTGGAAAAGGAACTTAAACCCGCCCTCGACAAGTTCTACGTCAAGGTCAAGACGACGCCCGAGACCAAGCGCTTCTTCTCCTCCGACGCACATATCGACCGCGCCAAGGGCGCCCAGGTTGGCCACTGGGCCAACATCGTCGACGCCAATTTCAACGAGGACTACAGCGCCAAGGTGCGCACCATCGGCCTGGTGCATGCGCGCATCGGTCTCGAGCCGCGCTGGTACATCGGCGGCTATGCGCTGATCGCCGAGCATCTGATTACCGAGATTGTCGAGGCGCATTGGCCGAAGGCCGGCCTGTTCTCGCGCAAGGGCACGTCGGCCGAGGACATGGCGGCGATGCTGTCGAGCCTGATCAAGGGCGTCTTCCTCGACATGGATCTGTCGATCTCCGTCTATATGGACGCCTCCGACGTCACCAAGCAGCGCGCCGTGCAGGAAGAGGTGCTTTCGGCCGAGCGCGCGCTGATCAGCAAGACCTTCGGGGCGGCGCTGAAGAAGATCGCCGAAGGCGACCTGACGGCGCGCATCGGCGCGGATCTGCCCGCCGCCTATCAGGAACTCGGCGAGAACTTCAACCATGCGATCGGCGAGCTCTCGCGCGCGATCGGCGGCATCGAGGCCGGCGCCAGCCAGATCCATACGAGCGCCAAGGAAATCGCGGCTGCGGCCGACGATCTTGCCCGGCGCACGGAACGGCAGGCGGCGAACCTGGAAGAAACAGCGGCCGCCGTCGAGCAGGTGACGCGCACCGTCAAGCAGACCGCCGAAGGCGCCAACCAGGCGAATTCGACGGTGATTGCCGCCCGCGCCAATGCCGAACAGAGCGGCGAGATCGTCAGCCACGCGATCGAGGTGATGCAGGAGATCCAGACGTCGTCTGCGAGCATCGCGCGGATCGTCGACGTCATCGACGAGATCGCCTTCCAGACCAATCTTCTGGCGCTCAATGCCGGCATCGAAGCGGCGCGCGCCGGCGAGGCGGGCAGGGGCTTTGCGGTCGTCGCCTCCGAGGTCCGGGCGCTGGCGCAGCGTTGCGCCGAAGCGGCCAAGGACATTCAGGGCCTGATCGCCAAGTCGCGCGGCCAGGTGGACGATGGCGTCAACTCGGTCAACCAGGTGGCCCAGTCGCTGCAGCAGATCGTCGCGCAGGTGGTCGAGGTCAGCTCCGTCTTCGGCGCCATCCGTGCGAGCACCGCCGAACAGGCGACCGGCCTGCAGGAGGTCAACACCGCCATCACCCAGATGGACCAGATCACCCAGCAGAATGCCGCCATGGTCGAACAGGCGAATGCCGCCAGCCAGGCATTGACGGGAGAGGCTGAACACATCGCCATGCGGCTCAGGGCCTTCCGCACGTCGGGACAGGTGCAGGTCAGCGCCGGCACGGGTTACCGCGCGGCGGCGTAGCATGCGTCTCGGATGAGGTCAGGTCGGGCCAAGCGGCGCTTGGATAACTCCTTGGACGCCGACTGGTGTCGCACTTTGCAGGCAGGTCCATCGACTCCTAGAAATACAGCAGAGGACATCCCGGCAAATGCGCGTGGCTGGCTTTCAACCCAAGGATGACCTCTTGCCCGACGCCGTCTTGGTCGGTGCCGCAATGATGCTGGGCGTTGATTTCCCGCCGTTGTACCGCGAGCTAATTCGCACTCACAATGGTGCCTACGGTGATGCAGAGTTCCCCGTCACGGGAACCCCGCAAGCCGGTGGGTTCGGATTGTGGCTCTCGCTATTGCCGTGGGATACTGAGTCTGTATGGACATCTCTCGCTTGCTGGAAGGAGCATGATTTACCGCGCCAGATCATTCCCTTTGGAGAAGACGGTGGAGGAAACCTCGTATGCTTCGATTATCGATCATCGTCTGAGCCGTCCATTGTGCTCTGGTACCACGAGCTGCGAGGTCAGGACGGGCTTCATCCCGTTGCAGAGCGTTTCCCAGACTTCCTGACGCTTCTCCGCGAGGCTGTCGATTAGACAGCGGTCGTGTAGGCGGCCGTCCGCGCTACGCGCAACGTCGTCGAGGGGAGAGCTTTCTGTTGCAGTGTTCTGCTGATTCAAGAACGCGAGCGACCCAGCGACAACTGCAGCTCCTGGCGTTTATCCGGGGCGTTTCTGTGGGGTTGTTAGGGCTGTCGAACGGGGGCAGCTCCACGACGAGACAGCGTGTTTTTGTGTGAAAGCGGTCAAAGACTGCTTTCACACTTCGCGCCTATGGATTTAGGTGGGCCGAACGTATCCACGGCAGAACCTCTAGAAGTGCAAAACACGCCACCCGTTGAACTAACGACAAGCCGCCTTGTCCTGCGTGCAGCCCGCTCTGAACACGCAGCGTCCGTGTTTGCGGAATACACAGGCAACAGTTTGGCAGCGCGATTTTTGCCGCGCGGCGCTCATCCTGCACAAGCCAGCACCGAGGCGGTCATCCATGCGTGGGGAGAAAGCAACTGGTCGGATGGCGACCGCTTCATCTGGAGCATCATCGACCGCAGCGACCAGCGGTCGATCGGCCTCTTCCTTATGTTTCTGGATGGGGACAGCGCGGAAATTCACTATGGCATCGGTCCGGCCTATTGGGGACGGGGACTGGCGACGGAAGCCGGCCTGGCGATCATGCACTGGGTCAAGCAGCAGTCACGCCTGTCCGAGGTTCATACCGTATGCGCGGCAGCGCATGAGGCCAGCTGCCGTGTTCTCGAAAAGATCGGCCTTGTGCGTGGCCAGTTCCTGCCCGGCGCCTTGTTGCTGAAGGCGACCGGGGAGAGGGTCGACGGTTGGTTCTACCGCTGGAGACGCGCCGCGTGAGGGCAACGGGAACGCCAACGCGCCGGACCCCTGGCTTGAAAAGCAAGATTGCTGCTGAGCGGACGGGTTCGTGCTACGGCGTGAACGCGCCTTCCGATCGAAGCGGCGCCTCGGATCGGGCATGATCCGGGGCGTTTCTGCTCGGTCGGGCTGGCAGGCCCGGTAGGCTAAGCAGGAACGTAAACCAGCCGCACCACGTCCTCGCCGATCCGATCATGAGATACCAGGCGGAGCGGCGGCCGGGGGCCGGCGAAATAGGGGTTGCCGTGACCGAGCACGACCGGGTGCAGGTAGATCCGGTACTCGTCGATCAAGCCAAGTTCGGTGAGGCTGTGCGCCAGGACCGGGCCAGCCACTTCGATCTCGCCGTCGCGCTCGGCCTTCAGCTTGCGCACCGCGGCGCCGAGATCACCATCGACGAGCCGGGCGTTGGGTCCGACAGACGTCAGCGAGCGTGAGACGACCCATTTCGGCTGCTTCCGCCACGCCGCCGCGAAGGCGCGTCTGTCCGCATCCCATTCGGGATGCTCGTCGTCCCAGTAGCGCATGATGTCGTAGATGCGGCGACCGTACAGGCTGCCCGCCTGCTGTTCGGCCTCCTTGATGAAGTGGCGGAAGAGCGTGGGGCTCGGTCCAAACTCCATGTGATCGACGTAGCCGTCCAGCGACTGATTCATTCCGAACACGAGCTTTGCCATAGCCAGTTCCTTGTCTCGAATGGCCCGTTCGCACGGGTCTGCTTGCGAGGTGCAATCAGTCGAGGTTAAGGTGACTGATCTCAAATCGCAAGCGGTTTTTGGGTTTCGGCGCTGAAGGTCACGACCGTGCGCCGGTCTCCATAGCGCGCCACCGCCGGCAGGAGAGGGCTGGTGGCGCTACTGCGAATTGGCCGCTGTCGGCCTTCTGCGCTTCGTCACGGCCTTTTCCTGGTGCTGGTCGTACCAGCTATCCGGGAACGCGATGCTCCACATCAGGTGGCGCAGGTCCCCCGCGTCGATGCCCCGATACCCCAGTTCATCCAGCCGAAGCAGTAGCAACATATGATCGGTGATGACGATCAGCCGGGCGTGGTTGCCGACCTGAAGCAGTGCCGGGCGCAATGCCGCATGGGATTTGAAGCTGAACGATGCGGCGATTGCCTCGTCCAGGTGCGAGGACTTGATGTGCGGATAATGATCCCGGAGGGACTTCTTCAGGGTGGCGATGTTGGACGGCGAGAACCTGACCTGCGGGTGCAGCATGAGACGATCCGATGCTCCTGGTCGAAGTCTGCCGATTACGCTTCGACGTTGATGAACATGGTCGTCGAGTAAGGTTCCGCGGCCCTTCAACCCGGCAGCAGGTTTGGATGGGCAACCGCGATGGACGCTACACCCCAAGGTTTCAACATTCAAAGATAGGTCAGCATGGGCCCGGCGCAGTCCGGCCGGCGACTGGCCACGCATTTCACCCTGCGCCGGAACGGCGCGGCATGTTGCGGACCGACATGAACGGTTCGCGCCGTGCCCCGTCTCAGAATCGCCGGTCGATGAAGTGCTTGGCCTGCGCGCCCGCATGGTAGAAGGCGGACTTCACGCCGCGCCAGGTGTCCGGAGTCACGGGCGTTTCGGCGAGCGGGATCGCCGAGGTCTCGCCGGTAACGTGGCTGGCCAAGGCGCGGCCGAAGACGGTGCCTGGCGCGATGCCGCGGCCGTTGTAGCCGCTGACGGAGACGACGTTGGGGGCAAGCGTGTGCATGGCCGGCAGGTTATTGGTGGTCATGCCGATGCGGCCGTCCCACCAGTACTCAAACCGGAAGTCGCCGAGGAAGGGGAAGAGCTTGCGCAGCGAGCGGGCGGCAAAGGCGCGGTGCGTGCCTTCGGCGATCGCGTCGAGCCTTCCGATCGAGCCGAAGATCAGACGGTTCTGCTGGTCCATGCGGAAGGAGGTCATGACGAGGCCGGTGTCCCAGGTGCCCTGGCGCTCCGGCAGGATGCGGGCAGCCACGGCGTCCGGCAGCGGATTGGTGGCAAACTGGAAATAGGGCAGGATCGTCAGTTCCCGCGTATGGGCCTGCCACGGGCTCTCGGCGAACAGGCCGCCATAGGCGTTGGTAGCAAGGATGACCTGTTTTGCGCGGACCACGTTGTTGCCGGCCTTCAGCACCCAGCTGTCGCCCTTTCGCTCGGCGCCAGTCAGTGGCGTGTCGGTGTAGATTTCGGCGCCGGCGGCAAGGGCGGCACGCGCCAGCCCGCGGGCATAGGCGAGCGGCTGGATGGTTCCCGCGCGGCGGTCGAGCAGGGCGCCGGAAAAGCCTTCGGCACCGGTGAGCGCGTGCGCGCGTTCGGCCGAGAGCGCCTCGACCGGAGCACCGCGCTTCTGCCACTGCGCTTCGCGGTCCCTGATTTCGGTAACGCCTTCGCTGCCGACGGCCATATGCAGCGTGCCGTTGCGAACGGCCTCGCAGGCGATCCCGTGTTTTTCGACCAGCGCATAGACCATCGACGGGCCGTCGCCGAGTTCGGTGAGCAAGCGGTTGCCGGCCTCGGCCCCAAGCGTCGAGATCAGGTCGTCGGGCTTCACCCACATGCCGGCATTGACAAGGCCGACATTGCGGCCGGAGCCGCCAAAGCCGATCATCCTGGCTTCGATGACCGTTGCCTTCACACCTTTTTCGGCGAGGTGCAGCGCTGCCGAAAGGCCGGTAAAGCCGCCGCCGATGATCGCGACATCGGTCGTCAGGTCATGGCTGAGGGGCCCGGTCTCAGGGGCGGCCGGTGCCGTCGCATGCCAGAGGTTGGGCAGGGTGCGCTCCGTCGCCATTCAGGCCATCCTTCACGTGCGGCCGCATGTCGGCCATTGTCATCGAGATAACAGGTGATAGCCGATTGGCGGGAAAATTCTCATGACAATGTTTCATGAAGTCATGATGCAAGGAGAGAGGTTAAGAGCGCGGGGCCGGGCGCTCGAAAAAAAACCGCAGCTGGGTCGTCGGCAGCTGCGGTCTTTGCAAATTGATAGGTCTGAAACAATTTAGCCGACGGGTCGGCGCAAAGACATTTAACATCGAGTGCCTTGTCGTGGATGGTCAACCAGGCAACTCCATCATCTATGCTGCAGACGCGAAGTCACTCACCCAATTGGGGGAAACCGTGCAAAAAAATGCCCGAAAAACAACGCTTCGACTGACGAAAATCTGTCGTTCCGTCAGTCGACGAACTCGACCGTGACGCCGGCGCTCACCATCTTGGCAAGCTCGGTCGCGTCCCAGTTGGTCAGGCGCACGCAGCCATGGCTCTGGGTCTTGCCGATCTTCGACGGTTCCGGCGTGCCGTGAATGCCGTAGGTGGGCTTCGAAAGCGCGATCCAGACGGTGCCGACAGGACCGTTCGGACCGGGCTGAAGCGTCAGAATCTTGTCGTTGTTGCCCTGCTTGAAGTTGATCTTCGGATTGTAGGTATAACCCGGATTGAGCGCGATGCGCTCGACATTGACGGTGCCTGATGGAGACGGCGTGTCGGACGAGCCGATCGTTGCCGGGTAGGCGGCGATGAGCTTGCCGGCGTCGTCATAGGCCAGCACCTGCTTGCGCGCCTTGTCGGCGAGGATGCGGGCGACCTTGCCGGTCTTGTTGGCGCCGGGATTGATGACCTTGATGATGGTGCCGGGGATGGTGAAGTCGACGCCCGGGTTCAGCTCGCGCAGATAGGCTTCGTCCATGTGGAACTTCTCGCCGAGCATTTCCGTCGTTGAGGTAAACGACATGTGCGGCAGCATCGCCTTGTGCGCATAATCCTCGGGAATGGAGGCGACATAAGGGCCGGCGGCGTCGGCCGCCGTGATCGTATAGCTGGTGATCGGCATGCCGCCGCTCATGCGCAGACGCTCGAGAATGTCCTCGGTGTTGTTGGGGTCGAGCGTTTCGCCGGTGGCCTGCTGCCATGCCTCGATCGCCTTGGTGACGTTCGAGCCCATCTTGCCGTCGATGACGCCGGGCGAGAAACCTTCGCGATCGAGGAAGACCTGCAGCGCTGTGATTTCGGCGCGCGACTTCGACTTGACCGAGATCGCCGGCGGCATCGACTGGCGCATCGGGTTGCCGTCGTTCGGATCGACGGAGGCTTCTTGCGTGCCGTCGATCAGGCCCGGCAGGCTGTTTGGCAGTTCGTTGCCGTCGGTCGAGGGCGGAACGACGTCGCGGTAATCGGGAATGGAGCCGGTGACATCGCCGGGCTCGGAATAGCCATAACCGGTTTCCCGGTTGCGTCGGTTGGAATAGATGTCCACGTCACCCTGACGGCGGTAGCCGCCATAGTCGCCCTGGCGGTTGCCGCCGTAGTCGCGTTGACGGCCGCGATTGTTGGGCACCACAGTTGCGACCACATTGCCCCAGCTGTCGATCAAAAGCGTGCGGCCGCGGCTGTCGCGCATGGTCTGCACTTCGTCGGAGCGGGGCACATAGTCCAGGATTTCGCCGTCGGGCGTGACCAGCATGACGTCATCGCCATAGCGATTGTAGCCGCGATAGTCCTGTGCCAAGGCAGCCGTCAGATCCACGGCAAGAAAGCCGGCTGCGGCGAGGAGCGAGAGGCCTGTGCGGGTCGCTGACGTCACGAGAGAACCTGTTTTCATTGTGGTGAATGTGGCGCGGTACATTTGGATTTCGACGTTAATGTGAAAAAAATGAATTCATCATGAACAAGCGGTTAAATTCTATCTAGGCGGTGCAATCCCGGGCTTCAACCGGTGAATTGCGTCTCTCCTCAGCTATCATGTCTTTGTGATTGCAGTGATTCTGCGGCCGATTTGAGGAAGAGGACATGCTGAAGACGCTCGAAGAACCTCAGGATCTTCAAGAGAATCATGTGCTGTTCGACCGGCTCTCGGCGCTCGATATCGCCGCCTTCGTCGTCGACGGCGTCGACCTGTCGCCGGGGGCTGCTATCCCGTCGGATGGGGATCCCAGGATCGACCGGGCGCTTGCCGGTTTTCTTTTCACCTGCGGTCCAGAACATATCCGCCACCCGGAACCGGTCGAGGGCGGGGCGGACGGCGCGCGCTACCCGCTGCATGGGTCGCTGGCCGGAACGGCCGTCAGCGAAACGGCGATGGCGAGCGACGGAACCGCCTGCACGGCGACGATCGTGGTGGCGCTTGCGGGTGGCGGGCAGGCGCGGGTCGAACGGCGCTGGCGGATCGATGCCGCGCGACACGAAGTGGTGCTCGAGGATCGCGTCGTCAATTCAGGGACATCCGCCTTTCCGCCCGTCATGATGTATCACCTCAACATTGCCGGCCGCCTGCTCGGGCCCGATACCCGCATCGTCAGCGCGTCGCTTGCGGGCGGCGCGAGCGCCTGGCGTTTCGGCGACGGCGAGAGCGCGCATTTCTGCCTGCCGGCGGCCATTGGTTCCGACGGCTGGTCGGAGGTCACGCTTGCGGGCCTTGCCGGCCTCGGCGGGCGGAATCTGAAAGTGCGGTTCCGGGCAGACACGCTGCCGTTCCTGCAGATGTGGCGCTGCCAGCGCGGCGAGGCCAACGTCATCAGCATCGAGCCGGTGTCGCACCGCATCGCCAAGCGGCCGGAGCTGGCGGCGGCCGGGGAACTGATTCCGCTTCAGCCGGGCGAGGCACAGAGCTACGCCATCGCCTTTTCGGTCGTCTGATCATGCGCCTTGACGATGCGGCTTTTGAATTGACGGGAGATGAGGCTGCGCCTACATCAGGGGCCACCACATTTGCTGAGGAAGACGACCATGGACATCCGCCAGATCAACGACGAATACTCGGTCACCGGCCAGATCACGGTCGAGGATCTCGACCAGATCAAGGCGCTCGGTTTCAAGTCCATCGTCTGCCACCGCCCGGACTTCGAGGCGCCGGACCAGCCGACCTTCGATTCCATCGCGGCGCGTGCCGAAGAGCTCGGCATCGAAACCAAGCACATTCCCGTCGGCCCGATGGGCGTGACCGCCGATGCCGTGAAGAACATGGTCGACGCGCTCGACGAGTTCCAGCGGCCGATGCTCGGCTATTGCCGTTCGGGCGCGCGCTCGACGGCCGTCTACCAGCAGACCCAGCATATCCGCGGCTGAGCCTGAGCAATACAAACACCCTCGCGCTCGGCCGTATCGTTCCATCTGACCGTGGAGGATCGGCATGGCCGAAGCGCATCTCATTTCGCGCGAGCAATGGGCGGATGAGCGGGGGTAGTCCGGTATGCAATCCTGATTCAGAGGAATGAGTATGCTTGGCCTAATTCGCTCGCATATTCGTTACTATAGGGCACTTCTACTTGTGCTGCTGGCCGCCTCTTTTGCTAGTGGATACAGTAGATCTGTCGTTCTCTGGGTGGCGGTCCTGTATCTTGCCGGCAAGATATATGAAGCATTTATGATGCGTGGCGGAGATCACTTCGCGAGAAACGCCTTTTCATTAAAGTTGACGTTGGTCTGTAGACTGGTGGATGCAGTTTGGGACGGATTTCGGGGGCTTAAAGAACGGGCATGACGGACATCTAGTGACCGATGTCAGATTGTCACCGCTCCGACTCTCGCTCTGCCAGCAGATCTAGCATGTTCGCGGCTGAGCAAGGGTTGTAGTCCCCGTGGATCGCGCTCGGCCGTTTCGTTCCATCTGACCATGGAGGACCGGCATGGCCGAAGCGCATCTCATTACACGTGAGCTATGGGCGGACGCGCCCGACGCCTGGAAGGGCGAATTCGAGGGTGGCGTCTATGGCGCAGGCCTTTCGGTGATCTTCGTTTCCACCGATGAGATCGGCTACGGGCCGAAACTGCACCGCCATCCCTATCCTGAAACCTTTATCGTCCGCGTCGGCCGCGCCCGCTTCACCGTCGGCGATCGCACCATCGACGCCGAGGCCGGTCAGATCGTCGTGGCGCCGGCCAATGTGCCGCACAAGTTCGAGAACCTCGGGCCGGGGCGTCTGGAGACGACCGACCTGCATGAGGCCGGTGCGTTTTCGACCGAGTGGCTGGAGTAGGCGGCAGGGCGGTTCGCGGTCGCTGGCAGGGTAAGGTGTCAGCGTTTCCCGCGCCGCGGACGCGGCGCTGCTGGATTTCTGTGACAAGCACAGGAATGAGGGAGGGGGAGGAAGCGCCGATAACGCTCTGGCGTTTGCTACGGCCTGCTCCCGCTCTGCACATTTGCGGGGTTATCGACCCCGGGTGCGTATGGCGGAGCGCCCCGCAGGGCGCGTCCTCCATCAAAACAACCCACAGCCGCGGCTTTCAGAACGCCCTCATTCCTGTGCTTGTCACAGGAATCCAGCCACGGCGCGTCTGCGCCGTGATTGAACCCGGCTTGAGTGACGCCTGCTCAGCCAGCCCTGATCTCGCTCAGCGTGCGCGTCGGCGTGATTGCCTCCGGGTCGAGCTTGATCTCGATGATCGCCGGCTTGCCGCTGGCGCGCGCCCTCAGGAACGCGTCGGCAAACTCTTCCGTCCTCTCGACCGTTTCGCCATGGCCGCCATAGGCGCGGGCGAGCGCTGCGAAATCCGGGTTGGTGAGATCGGTGGCGCTGACGCGACCGGGATAATCACGCTCCTGGTGCATGCGGATCGTGCCGTAGATGCCGTTGTTGACGACGACGGTGATGATCGGCAGGCGGTAGCGAACGGCGGTGGCGAATTCCTGGCCGTGCATGAGGAAACAACCGTCGCCGGCAAAGCAGATGACTTCGCGATCCGGATGCAGCTTCTTGGCGGCGACGGCGGCCGGCAGGCCGTAGCCCATGGAACCCGAGGCGGGAGCGGCCTGGGTGGCGTAGCGGCGGAAGCGGTGGAAGCGGTGCACCCAGGTGGCGTAGTTGCCGGCGCCATTGGTGAAGATCGTATCCTCAGGCACGTTCGCCTCGATCCAGTTCATGATCGGGCCCATCTGGACCGCACCCGGGCCGGTCTCGGGCGGCGTCGACCATTTGAGGTAGGCCGCGTGCATGGCCTCGGTGCGCGCAGACCAGGTCGGCTCGCCCGAAGGTGCAAGGCCTTCCAGCGCGGCGACGAAGTCGCGCGGGCTGGCGGCGATCGCCAGCTCCGGCCGGTAGACGCGACCGAGTTCGGAACTGTCAGGATGCACGTGCACCAGGGTCTGGCGCGGGTAGGGGCTGTCCATCAGCGTGTAGCCGGAGGACGGCATCTCCGAGAAGCGGCCGCCGAGCAGCAGCACGAGATCCGCTTCCTTGATCTCCTTTGAGAGAGCCGGGTTGATGCCGATGCCGACGTCGCCGGCGTAATTCGGGTGCAGGTGGTCAAACAGCATCTGGCGACGGAAGGAGCAGCCGACCGGCAGCTTCCAGCGCTCGGCGAAACGCTGGAACTCAGCGACGCTTGCCGCCGTCCAGCGGGTGCCGCCGAGGACGGCGATCGGGCGCTTGGCGTTCTCGAGCATTTCGCCGAGCCGCTTGACCTGCGCCGGGCCCGGATGCCCTTCGACCGGCTGGTACGGCTTGGCGGCGGGCGCTTCGGCGCTGCGGGTCAGCATGTCCTCGGGCAGGGTCAGAACGACCGGGCCGGGCCGCCCGGAGGTGGCGACGGCGAAGGCGCGGGTGACGAATTCCGGGATGCGGGCAGGATCGTCGATCTCGCCCACCCACTTGGCGACCTCGGTGAAGGCGCGGCGGTACTCGATCTCCTGGAAGGCTTCGCGTTCGCGCGCCTCGCTTTGCACCTGGCCGATGAAGAGGATCATCGGGATCGAGTCCTGCCTTGCGACATGGAGGCCGGCCGAAGCGTTGGTCGCGCCCGGGCCGCGGGTCACCATGCAGATGCCGGGCTCGCCGGTCAGCCGCCCCCAGGCGTCCGCCATCATCGCCGCACCGCCCTCCTGGCGGCAGACGAGCACGTCGATGTCGGTGTCGTAGAGCGCGTCGAGCACGGCGAGATAGCTTTCTCCCGGCACGCAGGCGATGCGCTTCACGCCGTTGGCGACGAGCGCGTCGACGATGAGCTGACCTCCAGTTTTCATGATATTCCTCCCGATGGTCTTTCTTTTGTTTTCAGATGGCGGGTGACACGGGTGCCACACTCGTATCCTTGTGAATGCGGCGTTCGCGCCAGATGATGTAGAGGCCGGAGCCGATGATGATGGCGATACCGAGCCATTTCAGTGCGTCGGGCAGATCGCCGAAGACGAGCCAGCCGAAAATGGTGGCGGAGACGATTTCGAGATATTGCAGCGGCGCCAGCACCGAGGCCGGGGCGGCACGATAGGCATAGACGCCGAGCACGCCCGATATGGTGGCGGTGACGCCGACGCCGAGCAGGTAGTACCAGGCGGCGCCTTCGGGCCAGACCGGATCGAAGATGCCGGAACCCGTGCCCTCGCCGAAATAGAGCAGCACGAGACAGAAGAGCCCGCCCCAGATGCCGGCATGAAACTGCATTGACCAGGGATCTTCGTTCTGCGCCACCATGCGGGTGACGAGCAGGAAAACGGCAAGGCCGAAGGCGGCGACGACGGGCAGGAGCGCAATCCAGCCGACCTCCTGCATGCTCGGCTGGATGACGAGCAGGGCGCCGAAGAAGCCGACGCCGCAGGCGGTGTAGCGCCGCCAGCCGATCGTCTCCTTCAGGAAGATGCTGCCGAGGATCGTCAGGATGATCGGCTCGACGAAGAAGATCGCGATCGCATCCGCAACCTCCATCACCTTCAGCGTGGTGATGAAGGAGAGCATGGTGACGACCAGGAGACCGCCGCGCAGCGCGTGTAGCCCGGTCTTCCTCCAGGTGAGATCAAAGAGGGTGCCGCGGATCAATACGATGGGCAGGATGAAGATAACCTGCAGCAGGAAGCGCGTGGCGGTGATTTCAGCCGAGGGAACGGTGGCGATCGCGAGCTTGGCGAAGATGTCGATCAGCGGCGACAGAAGCACCGAGATCACCATCAGTGTCAGCCCGTAGGAGATGCGGCTGTGGTCCGTGGCGATCTTGGAAAGGGAAATGTCGGCCATGATGTTTCCGGTCAGCGGCGCCCTGCGACAGCGCGCAGACACCAGGCGGCGAAGTCGGCTGTTGCCTGTTCCCGGCCGAGTTCGTTCAGCGTCTCGTGGCGCATGCCGTCATAGACGGTGACGGTGACGTCGCTGAGGCCGGCGGCCTTCATCTTCGTGCCAAGCCAGCGGATGGCATTGCCCATTTCGGTCGATGGGTCGGCGCTGCCGCCGACGAGATGAACGGGCAGGTCGTTGCGAAGCCGCGCCAGCCGGTCGGGCCGGGCGCCGGCGTAGGACAGGCGGAAAAGATCGAGCCAGAGCGAGACGGTCGCATCGAAGCCGCAGAGTGGGTCGGCGGCATATTTCGCCACCTCGACGTCGTCGCGCGACAGCCAGTCGAGATCGGTCTTGCGATCCTTGATCGCGCCGCCCCACATGCCGAAGGTAAGCCTGGTCAGGAGCGGGCTCGGCACATCCGAGCCTTTGAGCGCCTTTTCGATCTTCAGGATCAGCTGCCCGCCGCGGCCGGCTAGACCGGGACGGAAATTGGAGTTCCAGACGGCGAGCGCGTCATAGAGGCCGGGATCGGCCTCGGCAGCGTTGAGCGCGATCAGCCCGCCCATGGAATGGCCGAAGAGGACGACCGGAAGCCCCGGATTGTCGGTGGTCGCGATCTCGCGCACGGCGCGAATATCGGCGAAGACCTTGTCGAGGCCGTCGCGGTTCGAAAACATGCCAAGCGGCGCGTCCGGCGCCCGCGTTGCGCCATGGCCGCGATGGTCGTGGGCATAGACGTGAAATCCATGGCCGGCCATCGCCTCGGCAAAACGGGCATATCGGCCGGAATGCTCGGCAAGGCCATGGCTTAAGAGAAGGATGCCGCGGGCCTCTGTGGTTGCCGGAAAATGCCGCCAGCTCAAGCTGGCACCGGTCGGGCTCTGATGCGTCTTCACCTGCCCGAACATCTCTTCTCCCGGCAACAATCGACAGACCTTAGAGATTTCAAATCGATTTGCGTGGTAAAGGCAATCGCCGCTTGTTGATCGTTGCGCATGAGGTCACAAGCGATTTGGCGGCATCTGACATTAGGGGTTGCAATTTTCCCGTTTTGAGCGATATTTGTTCCCGTTTTGTTTTGCGGGAGGATATCATGGTGAGTTTGCTGAAAGCGATATCGGGTCCGGCGGCGGGCATTTTTGCGGTGCTGGCGCTGTTGCTTGCGCCGGGAGCCTTTGCTGCCGGTGAAGACCCGTCCGAGGCGGCTGCGCCTGCAAGCGCTGCCAGCCGCACCGAGTATGTGCTGGCGGTGAGCTGGCAGCCCGGCTTCTGCGAGACGCGGCCTCAGCGCAAGGAATGCGAAAGCCAGACGGCGGAGCGCTTCGACGCCACCAATTTTTCGCTGCATGGCCTGTGGCCCTTGCGCAAGAGCTATTGTGGGGTGGCAGCCGAGGCGCGCGCCAAGGATCGCAAGGGCAGCTGGCTGGAGCTGCCGAAACTTGCGATGGCCGACGACACGGCGGCGCGGCTGCTCGTCGCCATGCCCGGCGTGCAGTCCGGCCTCGACCGGCACCAGTGGCTGCGGAGCGGAACCTGCCAGAGCGGCTCGGTCGACGACTATTTCTCGGTGCAGCTGCGGATGCTGGAAGAGCTCAACCGCTCGGCGGTCGGCGCCCTGTTCCGCCAGCGTGCCGGCTCGGAACTCGATGAGGCGACGATCAAGCAGGCCTTCGACCAGAGTTTTGGTGCGGGAGCCGGCGACCGGGTGCGCATGCGCTGCCAGACCGTTCAGGGTCGCAGCATCATCACCGGGCTGACGATCGGGCTTGCCGGCGACGTCATGAAGGCATCGAGCCTCGGCCCACTGATCCAGGCGGCCGGCGCCACCGAGTTCAAATGCGCCAAGGGCATCGCGGATACCGCCGGTCGCGGCTAGGGCATTTCGCGCGGGTGGGGCCATGCCAGGGGCCCCGGGGCGCGGATTTTGCGGCGCCTCCTGGCGTTGCTTGCCTGATGTGTCGATGGGGATGTTCGTTTTGGGATAGGACGGGGGCGGATGCCTTTGCTCATTGCCCCCTTCCACTAATTCGCCTACATAGCGGGCAAATTTCCTTATCCCTGCGGAGCATTCCCTCATGGCACGTCAGTTCATCTATCATATGGCCGGACTTAATAAGTCCTACGGCGCGAAGAAGGTTCTCGAGAACGTTCATCTGTCGTTCTACCCGGACGCCAAGATCGGTATCCTCGGCCCGAACGGTGCCGGTAAGTCGACGGTTCTGCGCATCATGGCCGGCCTCGACAAGGAGTTCACCGGCGAGGCCTGGGTGGCAGAAGGTGCGACCGTCGGCTACCTGCCGCAGGAGCCGCAGCTCGACCCGACGAAGACCGTGCTCGAAAACGCCATGGAAGGCGTTGCCAAGAAGAAGGCGATCGTCGACCGCTACAACGAACTGATGATGAACTATTCCGACGAGACGGCGGAAGAGGGCGCCAAGCTCCAGGACATCATCGACAGCCAGAACCTCTGGGATCTCGAGAGCCAGGTGGAAATGGCCATGGAAGCGCTGCGCTGCCCGCCGGGCGACGCGGAAGTGACCAACCTGTCGGGCGGTGAAAAGCGCCGTGTCGCGCTCTGCAAGCTGCTTCTGTCGCAGCCTGACCTGCTGCTCCTCGACGAACCGACCAACCACCTCGACGCCGAGACGATCGCCTGGCTTGAAAAGCACCTGCGCGAATATCCGGGCGCCGTGCTGATGATCACCCACGACCGCTACTTCCTCGACAACGTCACCGGCTGGATCCTCGAGCTCGACCGCGGTCGCAGCATTCCTTACGAAGGCAACTACTCGGCCTACCTCGTTGCCAAGGCCAAGCGCATGCAGCAGGAAGGCCGCGAAGAGGCGTCCCGCCAGAAGGCAATCGCCCGCGAACAGGAATGGATCGCATCGAGCCCCAAGGCCCGCCAGGCCAAGTCCAAGGCCCGTATCCGCTCCTATGACGAACTGGTCAACGCGGCGGAAGCCCAGCGTCCGGGCGACGCGCAGATCATCATTCCGGTCGGCGAGCGCCTCGGCCAGGTGGTCATCGAGATGGAGGGCGTCACCAAGGGTTACGGCGATCGCCTGCTGATCGACAACCTGTCCTTGAAGCTGCCGCCGGGCGGCATCGTCGGCATCATCGGCCCGAACGGCGCCGGCAAGACGACGCTCTTCCGCATGATCACCGGCCAGGAACAGCCCGACGGCGGCTCGATCCGCATCGGCGACACCGTGCATCTCGGCTATGTCGACCAGAGCCGCGACGCACTCGACGGCAACAAGACCGTGTGGGAAGAAATCTCCGGCGGCGCCGAAGTCATCAAGCTCGGCAAGCACGAGATGAACTCGCGCGCCTATTGCTCGACCTTCAACTTCAAGGGCGGCGACCAGCAGCAGAAGGTCGGCAACCTCTCAGGCGGTCAGCGCAACCGCGTTCACCTCGCCAAGATGCTGAAGTCCGGCGGCAACGTGCTGCTGCTTGACGAACCGACCAACGACCTCGACACCGAGACGCTGGCCGCACTCGAAGTGGCGCTCGAAAACTTCGCCGGTTGCGCCGTTATCATCAGCCACGACCGCATGTTCCTCGACCGCCTGGCAACGCACATTCTCGCCTTTGAGGGCGACAGCCAGGTCGAGTGGTTCGAAGGCAACTTCGAGGACTACGAGAAGGACAAGATCCGCCGCCTCGGCCCGGACTCGGTCAATCCGAAGCGCGTCACCTACAAGCGCCTGACGCGCTGATCGCATTGGGCGCGCCGCAGTCTCTGCGGCGCGCCTGACGTGTCGCGTTTGCTTGCCGTGGCAGGCGAACGCGGCCCATGATCTGGGCCAAGAGCGCTCGGGCGGGTCGCACCACGGTGCACCAGAGCGCCGCAGCAGTGCCCGGAAAATGCCGGAGAGCGCGCGCCGGTCATCATGTGCGGCTGGCGGCTCGGCGGGCAGAAGCGCTCGAGCACGCGCCACTCGAAGTCGGTCGGGTCACATCGGCGTCCTTTTGATGCTGGATCAGAAGTCTGCCTCTCTTGGAAGCCGCCAGTTGCGAATGCCCCTTGTCGAGCGTTGCCCGCGAATGAACAGATGGTGCAAGACAGTTTCGAGAGGTCAATCATGGAACGGCTTGATCGCGACGCTCCGCTTCCTGCCGAGATGCAGGGCCGGTGGGTGGACGTGCAGGATTCGACTTCGAAACTGATCGTTCGGGGTGGCGAAATCATCTGCTTCGGAGAAGCCGTTTCCTACGATTACAAGCTGGTTCATACAGAGGATGGGGCGCTGACCGTCAGTCTGAAGATCAACGATCAAGCGGCCGAGGACGCCTTCCAGCGCGCCAACATCACCGAGTTGGTGATAACGCCCGAAGGCGATTTCCACGCCTACAATGCCAAGTTCGCCAGCCAGTTCGAACGCATTTAGCGACATCGCCGCGCGTCTCGGCCGGCGCGCGAAGGTTGCTGATGGCTTTTGAATTCCTGCATTTTGGTCCTGTGGTCGGCTTCCTCTGAAAGGAGGCATGCAGGCCAAGGGCGACCGCCAATGCGTGGAACCGCATTTACGGGTGCGCGGCTAAGAACGGGCGATGCGCCGGCTTCGCCCATTTTGCTGCATGGCATTTTCGCGGCCAGCGCCGGACGCCTTTCGCAAGGTGCTTGCCGCCGACCATCCTGACGGCCAATGGCAGTGCCTGCCGGGTTGGCGCAGGGCCGCGACGCGATGCACGCAGGACCTGTCTTGTGCACGCCATTGTTTGGCCTCTGCGCGCAAATCTGCTTGCGTCACCACTGCAAATCACATAAACATATCTTTATGTGTTGATGGGGATCGTGATGGCTCTTCAGAGAGAACTGGGTCTGGATGCGTTGGTGGACGTGCTGAAGGCGGCGGGTGAGCCGACCCGCATGCGTCTCGTCGCGCTGCTGGCCGCCGGCGATCTCACGGTCACCGATCTTACCGAAATTCTCGGCCAATCGCAGCCGCGCATTTCCAGGCACCTGAAGCTGCTTGCCGAGGTCGAGCTGATCGACCGCTACCAGGAAGGCGCTTGGGCCTATTTTCGCCTCCGGCAGGACGGTGCTCGCGTCGGGCTCGTGCGGGCGATGCTGGCCTCCGCCTCCGCCGACGATGCGGTGCTTGCGCGCGACGCTGCGCGGCTTACCACCTTGAAGAGGGCGCGGTCGGAGAAGGCCCAGGCCTATTTCAGCCGCAACGCCGCCGGCTGGGACGAGCTTCGCCGCCTGCATGTCAGCGAACGCGACGTCGAGGCGAAGCTGCGCGAGATGGTCGGCGACGAACCGGTCGAAAGCCTGCTCGATCTCGGAACCGGCACCGGCCGCATCCTGCAGCTCTTCGAAGGTCTCTATCGTCGCGGCATCGGCGTCGACGCCAGCCGCGACATGCTCGCGGTCGCGCGCTCCAACCTCGATCGTGCCGGCATCACCAAGGCCTCGATCCGCCACGGCGACATCTTCAACCTGCCGCTCGACGGCCAGGCCTTCGATCTCGTCACCATTCACCAGGTGCTGCATTTCCTCGAGGAGCCGGAAGCGGCGATTGCGGAAGCGGCGCGCATGCTGACGCCGGGCGGGCGGCTGGTCATCATCGACTTCGCTCCCCATGGGCTTGAGCATCTGCGCGACGAGCACGCCCATGCGCGCCTCGGCTTCTCGCACCAGGCGATGGCCGATTGGCTGGCGAAGGCCGGCCTTGTGCTCGAAAAGACCACGGATCTTTCGCCTGAGGGGGCGGACGATGGAAAACTGACGGTGACGATCTGGCTCGCGCGTGATCGGCGAGCCGTGAATGAGAATGAAACGCCGCGGCCGCGTGTCCAGGCGGGGGGAGTTTGATTATGACGGCACAGACGCTTTATCCGGCCGAACGCGGCAATCTCCGGCTCTCCTTCGAATATTTCCCACCCAAGACCGACGAGATGGAGGCGCAGCTCTTCCAGGCGGCGGAAGACCTCTCGGTCTTCGGTCCTGCCTTCGTGACGGTCACCTATGGCGCCGGCGGCTCGACCAAGGCGCGCTCGCTGACGACGGTCAGGCGGATGATCGAGGAGAAGGGCTTCGCCAGCACTGCGGCGCATCTGACCTGCGTCGGCGCGCCGAAGGCGGAAGTCGATGCGGTCATCGATGAATATCTGAGCTTTGGCGTCCGCCACTTCGTGGCGCTGCGCGGCGATCCGCAGGGCGGCCTCGGCAGCATCTACCAACCGCATCCGGAGGGTTATGCCAGCAGCACCGATCTCGTGCGGGCGATCCGCGCGCGCGGCGACGATATCGAGATTTCGGTTTCGTCCTATCCGGAAAAGCACCCGGAGAGCCCGGACGTGGCAGCCGACATCGACATGCTGAAGCGCAAGGTCGACGCCGGTGCAACCCGCGCGATGACCCAGTTCTTCTTCGACAACAACGATTTCGAGCGTTACCTCGAGCGGGTGCGTCGCGCTGGCGTCAATATCCCGATCGTGCCGGGTATCCTGCCGATCAATAATCTGGCGCAGGTGCAAAAATTCGCCGGCCTTTGCGGCGCCAGCGTGCCGGAGGCGATCGTCACCCGGCTGGTGCATCTCGAAGACCGGCCGGAGGAGCGCTTCAAGGAGGCGACCCACATCGCCGCCGAGCAGATCGTCGATCTCGCCCGCCGCGGGGTGCGCGACTTCCATCTCTATACGATGAACCGTTCGCCGCTCGTGACTTCAGTGCTTGATCTCGTCGGGTTCGAGCGGGTCGAGGCGGAGGCGGCGCCCCCGATCGATGCGCCGCGGATGGTGGCGGCCGGCGCTGCGGCCTGACCTTCACCGGCACCTTTGCGACGCGCAAGGCTCACTCTCCATCCTGAACTGCGGATGGCGGCGAAAGCGCCGTGCGTCCTGGCAGACCGTGCAGGTGGCAGTGCCCTTCAAATAGCGACGTGCCTGTCGGGGGTAGCTCGGCTGCGGTCGCAGCAGACACGCCGATCGCCGCAGCATTCGCCAAAAAGGAAAGCGCCCGAAGATCGATCTTCAGGCGCTTTCTCGTTTGTCGCAGCGTCTAGACCCTGTGCTCTCTTGGCGGTCTAACTGGCTTGGTGCTGCAAAATGGTTTCCCGGAAATTTAAGTCCCTATTCGGTTTGGACTCTCAGCGGCCGCTCATCAGATGAAGAGCATCGTGGCCACGAATACGAACGCTGCACTGATCATGAGGACATTCAGCGAATGTGTAAGGCCCATGGAAGACCCTCCCTGCGTTAACGCGTTAAAACATAGGGCGAAATCACGACGCGTTAAAGGGAAACTTGTGCTGCAGTGCGAAATGCGTGAGCCGATGGGGTCTTATTCACAGGGCTATAATTCTGATTTTATTTAAGTTTCCAGGATGCCACATTTTTTTCACAATCGCTTCGGCAAGGTTAATATATCCGTCTGTAACCATGCGTGAGTGGCCCAGGAAGGGACGCAAATCGGCCGCCGATTCCCCTCCGGAGTCACGCATCAACCGGTGCGCCGAGGTCGCTGCGGCACCTGCATCGTGCTGTCGTTTGATCGGCTCGGAGCAAATGGGCCCTGTCGTCGTCAGGCCGGCCGTTTGCGGCGCAGGATCCGACCATCGAGCACCGCAAGGCCAAGGGCGATCAGCACCATGCCGGCGAAATCGGCCGCCTGCAGAGTCTCTCCGAGAAAGAGGTAACCGAGCAGGATCGCGCTTGGCGGCACCAAAAGGGTGACCAGCGAGGCGTTGGTGGCACCGGCCTCGCGCATGATGCGGAAATAGAGAATGTAGGCATAGGCCGTGGAGACGAGTGCCAGGCCGAGGATCGACAGGATGACCTCGAGGGGTGGCATCGGCAGCATCCAGGGCGTGTCGATGAAGGCAGCCCCGGGCAGCGCAATCAGCGTCGAAGCCGTCAGTTGGCCTGCGGCCGTCACCGGCGGTGCCAGATCGCGGAACCTCTTGCCGTAGGTGGCGGCAAAGCCATAGCTGATGGCGGCAAGCACCGGCAGCACGAGCGCCCAGAGCGGCACGCTGCTCGACGTGCCGAAGAGACCGGCGAGCGCGCTCGGCCCGATCAGCACGACGGTGCCGGCAAGCCCCAGCAGGCAGCCGGCAAGCTTGGCGGAGCTTAGCTTCTCGTCCTCCGTCGCCATGTTGGCGATGATCACGGTCCAGACCGGTGTCGTGGCGTTGAGGATCGCGGCAAGCCCGGCGCCGATCTCGGTCTGGCCGAGAAAGATGAAGGCATGCGGGATGACGTTGTTGATCAGCCCCATCAGCGCGAATTCGCGCCAGCGGCCGGCAAGAGCCTCGTACATGCCGAAGCGGCCGCGGATATAGATGTGCAGCGCCAGCGCCGCTAGCCCCAAGCGCAGGAATACCAGCGTGAAAGGCGGCACATGGGCAACGGCGACGCGGGCGAAGAAGAACGACCCGCCCCAGATCAGGCCGAGCAGGGCGAGCAGCGCCCAGGTGCTGACGTTCATCTGATGGCCGTCGACGGTTGTTCGCGCATTCATGGTGAGGCCCGTCCGTGCTGATTGGTTGCTCGCCGTCGGCCTCCTCCCGGCGACGCGCGGAGGGGATGGCGCACGGGCCGTCTTCGCTGCTCCCGGGTCGGTTGTGCGCCGACGGCCGATTCATAACCCGGCTTGCTCACCGGAACCACCCGGTTCTTGCGGCGATCATGGCGGCTGGGCGAGGCATGACAGGTAGGGCAGGGGCGAACCGGCGGGCCTTCGCCGACCATGAGCCGATCGGCTGACGCGGCATGAAAAAACCCCGGAGATCGTTTCGATCTCCAGGGTCATGGTTTGAACGTCGGCTGATGCTCAGAGCGCGTTCAGGAGGTCCAGCGTCGCCCAGCCGTCGGCCGGGCGACCGAGGCGGAGCTGTTCCTTCTGCAATGCGGCGCGGGTGCCCGAGCCGAGGATGCCGTCGATCTTGCCGACGTCGTGGCCGAGCGTCTGCAGCTTGGTCTGCAGTGCCTTCATGCCGGTGTCGTCGAGGCCCGGTTCCGGATTGCCGCCTTCATAGGTCGGCGCGCCGCCGAGACGGGTCGCGAAATAGGCGGCAGAGGTCGTGTAGATGAACGACTGGTTCCATTCGAGATAGACGTTGAAGTTGGGGTAGGTGAGGAAGGCCACGCCCTTGCGGCCCTGCGGCAGCACCAGCGAGGCTTCAAGGTTGCCGAAGGCGGTGTCGCCGTTGCGCGGCTTGACGCCGAGCGCGAACCAGTCGCTGGCCTTCATGCCCGGCTGCAGGCCGGTCTTTTCCCAGGGGAGTTGCTCGGGAACGCTGACTTCCTGGATTACCGGCTGGCCAGCCTTGTAGCCGAGGCTCTGGATGAACTTGGCGGCGGTCAGGATCGCGTCGGGCGAGCTCTTCTTCAGGTTGACGTGGCCGTCGCCGTCGCCATCGACGCCATAGGCGATGATGTCTTCCGGCAGCATCTGCACCTGGCCGATCTCGCCGGCCCAGGCGCCGGTCGTCGTTGCCGGGTCGAGGTCGCCGTGCTGCACCATCTCGATGGCCGCGATCAGCTGCGGGCGGAACATTTCCGGTCGGCGGCAGTCATGCGACAGCGTCACAAGCGCATCGCGGGTGTTGAAGTCGCCCTGGACGGCACCGAAGTCGGTTTCCATCGCCCAGAAGGCGGTGATGACGGGCGCCGGCACGCCGAATTCCTTCTCGGCGCGGGCAAAGACGTCGGCATATTCCTTCATCTTCTGCTGGCCGATATCGAGGCGCGACTTGCTGACGGTGCGCTTGGAGAATTCGGTGAAGGTCTGCTTGAAGACGCCCTGCGTACGGTCGCGGCTCAAGACCTTTTCGTTGATCGCGGCACCGGCAAGCGCCCGGTCGACGACATCGGCCGGAACGCCCTTGGCGACCGCCTCTGCCTTGACGCCCTGCAGGAAGGCGCCGAGATCGCCGCCGCAGGCGACAGCCGGGGCTTTTGCCTGAGTGCTGGTCGGTGCTGCGGCCTGGGCGGACGCGGCGGAGGCGATCAGCGCCAGAAGCGCGACGGAGGTGAGGGCGCGCCTGGTGGTGCGGTTCATCATAAATTCCTTTCTTTGCCGTGGGGCGCGACGCGCCACCACGGGCAGCCAATTGCTGGATGCAAAATCTGTCGTTGCTCTTTCAGAGCATTATGACCGAAAGAAGAAAACGGGCCTGCCTGCCGCAGTTGTCGGCAGGAATGTCGGTCTCACTTCGGCTGCGAGACCGCCGCGACCCAGTTCTTCCAGTTTTTCGCCGAGCCGGCGAAGACATTGATGTCGGTGGCGCCGTCAATACCGGGGATGACCCCGGTGCTGGTGTATTGCCAGAACGCCCAACGGCGCTCGACATAGACCTCACCCGGATGCTTGGCGACCGAACGCACCCAGAAGTGATGTTCCTTGAACTGGTCGACGAGATTGTCGCGGTGGAAGTCGACCGAGGTGTAGATGATCGGGCGTTTGCCGTAATGGGCTTCGAGCCGGTCCATGAAGCGCTTCATCTCGACGCGGACCTCATCCGGCGAGGGACGGTGGCGGCAGGTCTTCGATTCGCCGTTCCACTCGACGTCCAGAACCGGCGGCAGGTAGACCGCGCTCTTCGGCACGTTGGCGATGAACCAGTCGGCCTGGTCGTCGGCGGTCGAGCAGAAATAGTAGAAGTGATAGGGCGCATAGGGGATGCCGGCGGCACGCGCCTTCTGCCAGTATTCGCCAAAGCGGGTATCGACCCGGTCCTTGCCCTCCGTCGCCTTGATGAAGGCGAAGGAAACGCCCGAATTCTTGACCTTCGTCCAGTCGATATCGCCATTCCATTTCGAAACGTCGATGCCGTGGACGTTGTGGTGCTGGGGCGTGCGATCGCCGAAGTTTTGCGGATCGGTGTCGTGGAAGCGCGGCGGGATCGATGCCGTCTGCATCAGGTCATAGTCGGTCGACGAGCAGCCGGAAAGAAGAGTGGCAAGGGGCAGCAGAGCCAGGAGAAGCCGGCGCATGATTTTCCTGTCTAGAGACAATCGATGATCCTGCCTCACACGATGGCTTCCTGTCGGTGATTTCCCCTGTGAGGCGTGAACCTCATTTTCACCATATCATCGTAAAAATTGAGTTAGCTCAAGCGGGAATTGCGGGCGGCATCCCCCAGCGCGAAAGCGCCGAAACCAGGCGGTTTCGGCGCTTTCCAGGGCAGGCTGTCCCCATGGGGCATGAAAACCGCCGGGTGAATGGCTACCGTCCTAGGCGGCGATCGCCACGGCCGGGCGGTGATAGACGGCAAGCCAGGCATAGCCGCGGCCGATCGCGCGCCGCTCCAGATCGGCGCCATTTGCCCGGGCTTTTTCGCGCAGCACGTCGAACAGGCGCTCGCGCGGCGTCACGTGGAAGCGGTTCAGCCAGCCGTGCAGCGCCCGGCGGAAGCTCGTCGGCAGACGCTCCTGCTGGCCGAAATCGGCAATGTGCAGCGAGCCGCCCGGATTGAGTGCCGCGATCGCCGCATCGATCGCCTTCTGCCAATCGGGGATCATCGACAGCGAGTAGGAGATGACGATGTGGTCGAACCCCCTTTCGCCGAAGGCCGCCGGGTCGAAATCGGTTGCGTCGGCGACGTGGAGCGTGGCGCGCCTCTTGCCGCCGCGATTGAGCTTCGCGTCGGCCGACGTCAGCATTTCCTGGGATATGTCGAGCCCGAACAGGCGGGCCGACGGAAAACAGCGGCCGATCAGTGCCAGATTGCGCCCGGTGCCGCAGCCGACCTCGAGCACCGAGGCGCCGGAGGCCGGGTTCATTTCGCGGATCAGCGTGTCGCGGCCGAAGAGATAGTACTTCCGTGTCAGATCGTAGAAGTGCCGCTGGTAGCGGTACATGTGGTCCATGCGCCGCGCGTGGGAGATCCCGGCCTGTTGCACGTCTCAGCCCTTCTTGCGGTAGATGTGGAAGCCGCCATAGATGGCGGAGCGGTCGTCGGCGCCGAGCCTCAACGAGGCCTCGGCGTCGTAGTGCCACTGGTCGAGCAGCGCCGACGAGACGCGGCCCGGCAGGATGCTGTCTTCGGCGGCCGTGCGGAAGATCACGACAGCACCTTCATCCGCCGTGCGGGTGATTTCCGTCCAGAGGTCGTTCAGCTGCTGATCGGTCATCCAGTCCTGCGCATCGAGCAGGATATAGCGGTCGACGGAGCCCGCGGATTTGCCCGCGAGAAGTTCGGTGAAGCTCGCATGGCGCACCTCGACGCGATCGGCATTGTTGCGGATCGCCTCATAGGCCCGGGCATCGAGATAGGGCGGCAGGTCGCCTTCGTGCGGCAGCGGGTAGCGCCGGCCGAAGGCCTGCCAGGCGAAGTAGTTTTCGCGCAGCGGGAAGTGACAGGTGAGCTTTTCGAGGCGATGGCGCAGCACGGCGGCCAGCGACTTCTCGGCACTCAGGCTTGCAAGTTCGTCGAACTGCTGCGGCGGGATGCCAAGACCGAAGAGCGAACTCTTGCGCCCGGTGATCCAGCGGATGACGGGACGATCGAAAAGCGGCGCCAGACGCTCGTCGAAGAACTGGCGCTGTTCGCGCATGGAGCGCGCCTTGACGAATTCCTCCGGGTTGACGCCGTGCAGGCGGGCAAGCACGTGGCTTGCGGCAATGAAGCGGCCGAGCAGGCCGGTGCGGTAGATGTTGCGGTTAAAGACGCCGATGCGCCGGCGGCCGGTCATGTCGCGGCCGTTCCAGTAGCCGAGCGTCGCCGCGTCGAGCTTCGGCGCGATGAACAGGTCGAAGGCCTGGACGTTGGTCGCCGTGCCTTGCGTCGCCAGGAAACGGGCGACGTCCTTGTGGCTCGGCAGATGGCGGAAGGCCGCAAGCTTCAGGCGGTTCAGCGCGATGTGATGCGGGTTGAGGTCGACGACGTCGATGCTGCGCGGGCCGGCCGAGAGATAGGTCAGCATGTTGCAGCCGCCGGAGCCGATGGTGACGATCCGGCTTTCCGGGGTCAGGCGCATCGCCTCCATGTCGACGATCGGATCTTCCCAGATCTGCGGATAGACGAGGCCCGAAAAGAGCAGGCCGAACAGGCGTTCCGAGAAGCCTGCGAACGAGAGGGTCTTGTGCTGGAGCAGGGCGTTTTTCAGCTTCGGATTTTTTCTGCCAAAGCCAACGTCGGGAGCGAGTTCATTCATCTCTGCCGGTCATCCAGTTGAAACTTAGGCGCTTCTAAAGTGACTCGGCTACACTTTGATGACGGGCTTTCCCACAGGGTCTGGACGGCCTCCGGAGCGCAAATCTACAATTTTTCACCCATAAGAATTCATTAAACCCTGACGTGCTAGCACCTCCTCACATACGGGGGGCGTCGACATGATGTTAAGTACGTTTCTGCCGAAGCCCGAGCAGCGATTTGCGGCTGCCGGCGCGGCATTGGGGGCTCTGGTTTCGGCGGCCTGGCTCGCCAGTGGAACCGCTCTTCCCGGCGAGATGGCGCCGCATTGGGATGTCCCCGCCGTGCTGGCGGCCGGCGCCATGCCCTTTGTTCTCGGCGGTTCCTTCTATCGCTGGCGCTACTCGCGCCGGCTCGAGCTGGAGTTGCGCGCAGCGCGGCGCGCCGAGCGCCGCCTGCGCAACGAGGTCCACCGCGACAAGCTGACGGGGCTTGCAAACCGCGCAGCGCTCGAGGTCGACATCAGCCAGGCGCTTTGCGCGGAAGGTGCAGCGTTTGCGCGCAACGCCTTGCTTCTTCTCGATCTCGACCGCTTCAAGATGATCAACGATACGCTGGGGCACGACGCCGGCGACAGGCTGCTGGCGCTGTTCGGCGGCCGTCTCAAACGTGCCTTTGCCGGCGAGGCGACCGTCTATCGCCTCGGCGGCGACGAGTTCGTGCTTGCGGCCGCGCGTGCGCCATCCCAGGCCGATGCGGAAATGCTCGCTATGCGGGTGGAGAGGCTGTTCGAAGCGCCGTTCGACCTCGGCGAAACGCGCGTCGCTTCCGGCTGCAGCATCGGCATCGCCTTCATCGAGCGGGCGGACAAGTCGACATCCGACGTCTTGAAGCGGGCGGATCTGGCGCTCTACGAGGCCAAGGCGATCAGCGGCAACAGCCATGCCTTCCACTCCGAAACCCTGTCCCGTGCCATGCGGCTCAAGGCGGAAGCCGAGCGCGATCTCACGCGCGGTTTCGCGGAGGATGAGTTCTTTCTCGTATTCTTGCCGATCCTTAGCATCGAAAGCGGATCCATCCGCGGGTTCCAGGCGCTCTTGCGCTGGCGGCATCCGCAGCTCGGCGTCATCGATGCGGAAACGTTCGAGCCGCCGGAGCAGAGCGCGATCACGCGGTCGCTGGGCGCCTGGGCGCTTCAGACGGCCTGCAGGCAGGCGGCGATCTGGCCCCAGCCGAAGGGGCTGACGGTCGCTCCCTTCGTCCCGCAACTGCGCGACCGCGACTTCGTCGCACAGGTGGAGCGGTGCCTTGCGGAGGCGGACCTTTCACCGGAGCGCCTGACGATCGAGGTTGCCGAAGGCGTCTCGACCGACGACCTCGCCGTTGTCGCGGAAAACCTGCGGGGACTGCGCGCGCTCGGCGTTCGCGTCGCTCTTGGCGGCGGCTCCGCCTCGTCGCTGCCGTTGAACCAGATCTCCGACGTGGAGCCCGACCAGGTGACCGTCGACCTTGCAGCCGTGCGGGCGGCGCACGGAAGCGAGCGCAGCGTGGCGCTGCTCGCCTGCTTGATCAAGACCGGGCAGGTGCTGCGGCTTTCGATCGCCGTCAATGGCGTCGAAAAGGAAAGCGAGGCGGATTGCGCGCGGGCCTGCGGTGCTATCGAGATCCGCGGCCCCTGGGTTTCGCCTGTTATGGCTGACGTGTCGGTGCTCGTCGGCGATGGCGGAATGGAAGAGGCTTACCGCGCCGTCCGGGCGTGAGGGACTTTGTGTCCCGACCTCGGAAGCAATGCACTTTTTCGTGCCTGCGCGCGCCGTTCTAAAATGAAAAGTTGAGCCGGCCGGGGCTTTCCCTTCCGCAAAAATGCTGGTTCTCTTTGCGCATCAGGCCGGAGGACCGCATGGGACGCTTGTTGAAGATATCGAGTGCTGTGCTGGCGCTGATTGTCGCCGCGCTGTTCGGCTGGCTTGCGCTGGCGCCGCCGGAACTGCTGAAGGTCGGCGACGGCTATGCGGCGAAAATCGTCTGTTCCAACGTGTTCATCGCCGGCCGTGACGCCCAGGCGGTGCTCGCCGACGACGTGCAGGCGCCGGGGCATCCCTTGCTCAAGCTCGTGCGCGTCGGCGTCGACAGCGAGAAGCAGATGGTGACAGCGCGCATCCTCGGTTTTGCGGCAGCCGGTTATGCGGCCTATCGCCCGGGCGCCGGCTGCGCCAGCCTGCCGGACGGCGTTGCCGCGGGTCTGTCGCCGATCGAGACAAAAACTGCCGCGGCAGCACCCCTGCCGGGCGCGGCCTGGCCGGAAGGCGAGGGGGCTGCGATCGATCCGGCCCTGCAGAAGCTCGTAGAGGATGCGGATCTCGCCGGGCCTGGCGTGCGGGCGATCGCCGTGATCCGCGATGGCCGGCTGGTGGCCGAAACCTATGGCCAGGGATTTGATCGTTCGACGCCGCTGCTCGGCTGGTCGATGACCAAGTCGGTAACGGCGGCGCTGATCGGCCTTCGGGTCGCCGAGGGGCGCATGGAGGTTTCGCGCGCCGACCTGCTGCCCGAATGGGCCGGGGACGAGCGGGCCGCCATCACCCTTGCCGACCTGATGGGGATGCAGAGCGGGCTCGCCTTCAACGAGAATTACGGCGACGTCACCGACGTGACGCGCATGCTTTACCTTGAAAGGGACATGGCAGGCTTTGCCGCAACGCGAACACTTGGCGCCAAGCCCGGCACGACGTTCAGCTATTCGAGCGGCACAAGCACGCTCCTGTCGCGGATCTGGATGCGAACGTTCGACGACCCGGCGGCAGCGCTCGCCTTTCCTTATGACGCGCTGTTTGCACCGCTCGGCATGACGAGCGCCGTTCTGGAGACGGACGAGAGCGGTACCTTCGTCGGCTCGTCCTATATGTATGCAACGGCGCAGGACTGGGCGCGTTTCGCCCAGTTTCTGCTGCAGGACGGTGTCTGGAAGGGGAGGGCGATGCTGCCGAAGGACTATGTCGCCTTCATGCGCGCGCCGACCAAGGCATCGGGCGGAAAATACGGCCAGGGCCAGGTATGGCTGGAGGAAAACGGCGTGCGGGCGGGAACTGGCAGTTTCCCGGCGGATGCCTTCTGGATGCTCGGCCATGACGGCCAGGCGATCATGCTCGTGCCTTCGCTGAAACTGGCGGTGGTGCGGCTGGGGCTCACGCCCTCGCGTCTCGGCTACGACGTGCAGAAACTGAACGGCAAAATAATAGAGGCGCTCGATTGAGCGCCTCGCAAGGGAAATTCCAGAAACGGTGAGAAGCGGCGGGCGAGCCGGGCTGGCCGGCTCACTTCATGCCGAGTTCCTCAAGCAGACCCTTGCGCTTGGCGTGGTAGTAATAGCCACTCGCATAGAGCTTGACCGCGCCGTCGTGCTGGTTGTCGGCCACCATCCAGGCGCCGTGCAGGTACTTCGTCGCGTATTTGATGTTGGTCTCGGCGTCGAAGAGACCTTCCGCCGGACCGTCATAGCCGAGGCCCTTGGCGGTGTTGTAGCGGATCTGCATCAGGCCATAATTGCCCTTGCTGTAGGCGCGCGGGTTGTAGTTGCTCTCGCGCTTGACGACGCGGTGCACCAGTTCCACCGGAATGCCATTGAGGTCGGCATAATACTTGATCAGCTTGTCGAGTTCGGGACGCGAGCTGGTCGGCGTGTTGGTAAACTTCATCGAATCCGGGATGACGTTGGCGACGGCGGCCACCGTCGAGCCGATGACGCCGGTCTTCGGGCGCTCGGTCGGCACGATCATGCGGTTGGCGACCAGCGTTTCGAGACCGACCGGTTCGCCGGTGTCGAAGTCCGATTCCATTGCAGCGGCAACCGCGAGCGTGGAAACCGGAAGATCCTGGACGCGGGCCGTCTTGGTCGCCACAGGCGAGATGGCAGTGGCTGCCATCTGCGTTGCATTGCCCGAGGCCGGGGCTTCGGCTGCGGCAATCGCAGCGCCTGCGCCGGTCTGCGTTGCAGGCGCAACCATGGCAAGCGCCATGGTGTCGCCGGGCTTGGCCGCGGGAACCGCGACCAATGCGGGGGCGGCTGCGGCGCCCTGCGCCAGGTCGGTTGCGACCGGGTAGGTCGTAGCCATGCCGGTCGTCGTTGCGGCCGTCTGGGCGACAAGTGCTGCGCTGGTCGCGGTGGCCACACCATCAGGCGTGGGCAGCGCATAGGCCGTCATCTCGGTGCCGGGCTTTGCGAGCGGGGTGACCGTCTGCACGGCCGTCAATTCTGCAAGCGACGTGTGCTCTACCGTTGAGCATCCCGAGACGATGGTCGCAGACAACAATGCTGCCACGCCAAACGTCTGTTTGGAAAGGGAAATACGGTAATTCGCCATTCTGTCACTTTCGTGCTTCTGGGCCCCGTAGCCCCTGCAAATCAGCGGTTGCCAGCCGCCAAGCGTGAATCTCCATTAACCTATGAGGCTGGCGGCGGCAAGCGTGGGGTCGAATTTCAGGCCGTGGCCCGCTTCATCGTGGCCGTCAGAAGCCCGGCGCCAATCAGCATGGAGCCACCGGCGCGGTTGACGATTCGCCGCACATTCGGCTTGGAAATCGTGCTGCGGGCGGCGGTCGCAAGGGCTGCATAGAGGCTGGCATTGAGGATCGCGAGCGTGAGGAACGTCAGCTCGAAAATCGCCATCTGGGGAATGAGCGGCTGGCTGAGATCGAGGAACTGCGGCAGGAAGGCGACGAAGAAGACGATGCTCTTCGGGTTCAGCGCAGTCACCGCATAGGTGTGAAAGAAGATGCGAAGCGGGCGTTCCGTCGACGTGCTTTCGAGGTCGGCGTCGCCGCCGGCGGCCACCGGCGCGCGCCAGAGCTTGATGCCGAGCCAAATGAGATAGGCAGCGCCCACCCATTTCAAGACGGTGAAGATGGCGGCAGAGGTGGCGAGCAGGGCGCCGAGGCCGAGCATGGAGGCGGTCATGGCGGTGAAATCGCCAAGCGCCACGCCGGCGACCGTCGCGCCCGCCGTCTTGCGGCCATGGCCGAGCGCATAGGAAATGACGAGGAGAATGGTGGGGCCGGGGATGGCGAGCAGCACGGCCGAGGCCGCGGCAAAGGCAAACCAGTGTTCGAACGACATGAAAAAGCTCCGCGCTAAAGGTGGTGTTCGGCAATCAATTCGCCGAGCCAGCCACGGAAACGCGGAGCCGTCAACGTCTAATCAGGCGTTGTCGGCGGATGGCATATGCACCCGCCGGCAAGTGTCGGTCAGTGCTTCTGGGCCTGCCACTTCTGGCCGATGACGTCCATGACTTCGCCGAACCACTTGGTCGAGGTGTCGAACTGCTTGCCGCCCTTGATGCGCGGGAACTCGATCGTGCGCAGCTTGCCGCCCTGATCCTCGTCGTGACCCGTCACGCCCGAGACCTTGTTGAGCGCGCTTTCGACGGCAAGGTCGACCATGCTCTGGATCAGGCGCAGGTCGTCGCCGTTGGCCGGGGCCGAGCGGGCGTAGTAGCCGGATTTCTGCACCATCGAGCGCTCGGCGCCGAGAAGGGCTGCGAACTGCTTGGAGAACCAGTTGCCGACATTGATCGTGTCGATCTTCACATGGCCGAAGGCATCGCGCTTGATCGTTTCGCCGGCCGCTTCCCGTTCGGCGACGATCGCGTCGAGGCAGGCACCTTCGCTGACGAACAGCGTGACGAAGCCGGTGCGGTCCATGACTTTGCGCAGGCGATCGGCTTCGCCCTGCAGATCGAACTTCATCTCCGGCAGGTAAAGGCCGTCGATGTTCTTCATTTGCCGGTTCATCATGAAGCCGTCGACGAATTCCTTGTCGTCGGTCATCTGGATATAGGAACGGGCGGTGGCCGCCGTCAGCCAGCCGCTGTGGCGGCCCATAACTTCATGGACGACGAGCGTGCGCGGGGCGGCACTCTGTTCGTTGCTGACATTGTCGAAGAAGCGGGCGCCGTATTCGGCAGCCGTCCAGGCGCCGAGCGTCTGGCGGATCGGAACGACGTCGTTGTCGACGGTCTTCGGCAGGCCGACCACGGTCAGGTCGTAGCCGTTGGCGCCGAGATAGGCGGCAAGGTCGGCCGCGGTCGTGTTGGTGTCGTCGCCGCCGATGGTGTGGAGGATCGAGATGCCGTCCTTGGCAAGCCGCTCGGCCGCGATCCGCAGCGGGTTCTCACCTTCCTTGACGAGGCCGCGCTTGACGCAGTCGGCGGCGTTGGTGAGCTTGACGCGGCTGTTGCCGATCGGCGAGCCGCCGTGGCGGTGCAGGATATGGGCCTTCTCGCGCATGTCGCGGGTGATTTCGATGCGATCGGCCAGGAGCAGGCCCTGGTATCCGGAGCGATAGGCGACCAGTTCGTATTCGGGTGCTACGTCCGTATAGCGCTCGATCAGTCCCCCAACAGCGGATGACAGGCAGGGCGCGAGCCCGCCGGCCGTCAGCATTGCGACTTTTTTCTTGGCCATGTTTCCTCCTCGGGACTTTGGCATGCGATAGTTGGGCCTCCATAACCCAAATCAGATGGAAATTAAATGACGGGCCTGTGTGACGACGGTGTAAAAATGCCGCCGCCGGATCGGTGAAGGAACGTCGGACGGGGCAGGGGCGATCGAACTTCCGCTTGTGCCGGGTTGTCGAGCCGCCCGCAGCGCTACGCCGGTTGCTGTTGCGTCGTACAATGGATGCCGCCGCCGCCCGCCGCGATGCCGTCGATGTTCAGCTGGATGATCTGGCGGTCCGGAAACAGATCGGACAGCACGTCGCGGGTGTTTTTGTCCGCGTCGCGGTCGCCGAACTCCGGCGCAATGACCGCCCCGTTGCAGACGTAGAAATTGATGTAGCCCGCAGCGAAATCCCGGTTCTCATAATCTTCGCGGATCTGTTCCGGCCCCGGCAGGGTGACCACCTTCAGCCGCCGGCCGCGGGCGTCGGTCGCGTCGCGCAGGATCTCCAGGTGCCTCCGCATGACGTCGTGGTCGAAGGAGTCCGGATCATTGTCCAGGCCGGCGACGACAACGCCGGCGCCGGCAAAGCGCGCGTAGAAGTCGGTATGGCCATCCGTAATGTCCATGCCGGCAATGCCGGGCAGCCAGATGATCTTTTCCAGGCCGAGGAGCCGGAACAGCTCTTTTTCGCAGGCGGCTTTGCTGACGCCCGGATTGCGGTTGGGATTGAGCACGCAGCTTTCGGTGATGATCGCCGTGCCGTCCCCGTCCACCTCGATGCCGCCGCCTTCCAGAACCAGTTCGGTCTCGATCAGGTGCGCCTCTGCCTCTTGCGTCACTAAACCGGCAACCTTGGCGTCCCTGGCGTGGCTTTGCTTCTCGCCCCAGCCGTTGAAATTGAAGTCGACGCCAGCAAGCTCGCCGGACGCGCTCTTGACGAATACCGGACCGGTATCGCGCATCCACAGATCATCGATCGGCTGGACGACGAGATTGACGCTCGGCCCGCAGAGCCGCTCGGCCAGAGCCTGGTCTTCCTCGCGAACGAGCATGTTGACCGGCTCATGCGCAGCGATGGCCTTGGCGATCTCCGCCAGGTTTTCCTGTGCGACAGACTTCAGCCGCTTGCCCCAGATCCTGTTGCTGGGGCCGAACGCCATCCAGGTTGCGGCGTGGGGTTCGCCTTCCTCCGGCATCCGCCACCGCCCCGTCTCTCCCTGTGCCCGCGCCGGGCCGCCTTCGGCGCTCGCCGTGAGCATGCCGCCTGCGGCCAGTGCGCCCTGCGCAAGTACGGCTCTGCGTGACAGCATTCTTTCCTCCAACGTGCGCGCTGCGCCTTCATAAATTGCGTCGGTGCTTTTGACGTGAACCGGAACAAAGCGGCAAAATTTCTATCGCGACGACCGCAAGCCATACGTCAACGGGTCGGTTTCAGACATGTCAGCCGGTGGGACGCCTTCAAAGCCCGAAGCATCGCCCTTTCGGGTGAGGTGCTGTTCCCAAGGGAACAGCATTCCACCGCTTGGCTGTCGCAAGTTTCAAATCGATGGATTGACAATAGTGAGGTGCCATCACAAATTCGGCATCCTCGTGGTTTGAGCCGTGCCACCGCTTGCAATTTGCCACCACAATAGTCCATGCTATAAGCTGGAGAGACAGGGATTCTCGCATGTCATTCTGGGATAGCCTCCTCAAGATCGTTACCGCCACCGGCAATGCGCTTGCCGGCGTGGTCGAGGCTGTGCGCACTCTATTTGAGGGCGACCCGGAGACACGGCGCAAGGTTGCCTTCTCCGTGGCGATGATCGCGCTTTCGGCCAAGATGGCCAAGGCCGACGGCATTGTCAGCGAGGCCGAGGTCGCCGCCTTCCGTGACATCTTCCAGTTCCCGCCCGATCAGGCGCAGAATGTGGCGCGTCTCTACAACCTCGCGCGCCAGGACGTCGCCGGCTACGAGGCCTATGCCGAGAAGATGGCGTCGCTGTGCTCGTCCTGCGAGCACAACTGCCCCATCCTCGAGGACATCGTCGACGGCCTGTTCCACATCGCTAAGTCCGACGGTGCCGTGCATGAGCGGGAGCTCGCCTTCCTGCTGCGGGTCGCCGACATCTTCGGCATGGACGAGGCGCATTTCGAACGGATCATGGCCCGTCATGTGCATGGCGACGGTCGCGACCCCTATCAGGTGCTCGGCGTTTCGCGTAAGGATGATTTCTCCGACATCCGCAAGCGCTACCGTGTGCTGGTTTCGGAAAACCATCCCGACATGCTGGTCGCCCGCGGCGTGCCGCATGAATTCCACGCGATCGCCAATGATCGCATGGCGGCGCTCAACGCCGCCTACGAGGCGATCGAGAAAGAACGCCGAGCTGCATGACTTCTAGATACTGCGACTATCCGGGGGCCCGCTTCATGCCGTCGCCGAATTTCGGCGACCGCGTCGGTGAGCGCGCCCCGGATATGATCGTGCTGCACTATACCGGCATGCCGACCGGCGCTTCGGCGCTCGAATGGCTGTGCCGGGAAGAGAGCCAGGTCTCCAGCCATTATTTCGTGCACGAGGATGGGCGCGTCGACCAGCTCGTGCCCGAGGCGCGCCGTGCCTGGCACGCGGGCAAGAGCTTCTGGAAGGGCGAGACCGACATCAACTCCTGCTCGATCGGCGTCGAGATCGCCAATCCCGGCCATCCCGGCGGATTGCCGGACTTTCCGGAAAAGCAGATCGAGGCGGTCGTCGAATTGTGTCGGGACTGTGGCCAGCGGTGGTCGATCGCGCCTGAAAGGGTGCTGGCGCACAGCGATATCGCTCCCATTCGCAAGGTCGACCCCGGAGAAAAATTTCCCTGGCACGTGCTTCATCGCGAAGGGGTCGGCCACTGGGTCGAACCGGCTGCGATCGGCGGCGGGCGCTTCTTTCAGCGCGGCGACCGCGGCCAGCCGGTGGAGGCCATCCAGTCGATGCTGTCGCTCTATGGTTACGGCATTGATGTGACTGGTGATTTCTGCGAAAAAACCGAGGGCGCGGTGGCCGCGTTCCAGAGGCATTTCCGGCAACAAAGGGTGGACGGCATCGCCGACATCTCAACCCTCGATACGCTGCACCGCCTGCTTTCCGGACTGCCGCAGTTCATCGCCTGAGGCGGAAGATTTTTTCGTCCCTATCCGGCTTCCCGGAACGTTCTTTGCGCATTTTTTTAGCTTTGCCACATGTTTACCATGATGCGCCGTTCATTTCCCGATCATTGGAACTGCAGGAGCATCAGGGCGCAAGGCTCACTTCCTGTGAATGAAACGATCGGGAAGTGAGGCTCGAAGCGGGGTGCGCTTCGCTCCATTCCCCAGACCGGAGAATTCAAACTACATGAGAATTTCGTCTGTTGCTGCGGTGGCGGCATGCCTTGGCATGTTCTTCGCCGGGATGGGTACGTCGTATGCGGGGAACGTCGACAAGACCATCAAGACCTCATCCATCCCAACCGTCACCCGGACCACAGGCTTTCCGAAACCGGACCTGCCGCAGAACGTCAAGTACACGGCCCTCATCAAGAGCTACGCCAAGCAGTACGGCGTTCCGGTCGACCTGGCGCATGCGGTCGTCAAGGTCGAGAGCAACTTCAATCCCAAGGCACGCGGCAGCGCCGGCGAAATCGGCCTGATGCAGATCAAGCCCGCAACGGCTCGCATGATGGGCTATTCCGGTTCCTCCAAGGGTCTCTACGACCCGGAAACCAACATCAAGTTCGGCATGATGTATCTCGCCAAGGCGCACGATCTGTCCGGCGGCACCACCTGCGGCACCATCCTCAAGTACAATGCCGGCCATGGCGCCAAGCGCATGAACCCGGTTTCCAAGCGCTACTGCGGCAAGGTCCAGGACATCATCGACTGAGCGGTCTGATGTCTGGCGCAGGCGAAGCTTCGCCCGCGCCGCAAAAGCTTCGTCCGCCTGCGGCCATTGTGGTCGGGGCGGGTGCTCTTGTCGGACAGGTCTCGCGTTCCGGCACTTGCAGGAAAAGGGCGCATTCGGCGCGCCGCGGTTGAATTTCTTCCACCGTCACAGTGTCATGCCGGCGACGGCGTGCTATCTCCGCTGAGCAATACGGACGGGAGAAGGGCATGTCGGAGAGCTTCGATTTCATTGTCGTCGGCAAGGGCATGATGGGCGCCGCCGCCGCCCGCCACCTGGCTTTGTCAGGCGCGCGCGTCGCGCTCGTGGGTCCGGATGAGCCGATCGACCGGGCCAGCCATTCCGGCGTCTTTTCCAGTCACTACGACAATGCCCGCATCACCCGCACGATCGACGGCGATCCCGTCTGGGCGCGGCTTGCCAGGCGTTCGATCGAACGCTACCGCGAGATCGAACGCGAAAGCAACATCCCCTTCTATCACGAGGTCGGTTGCCTGATGGCAGGACCGGCGCCCGGCTCGAGCTACGACTATATCGAGCGAGTGGAAAGAGCGCGTGATGCGCTTGGCGTCGAGGCGCCGCTCCTGGACGGGGATAGGCTCTCGCGACGTTTTCCCTGGTTCCGTTTCCCCGTGGGAACCGCAGGCATCCACGAGCGCTTCGGCGCCGGTTACGTCAATCCGCGCGCGCTCGTCGCGGCGCAGGTCGTTTGCGCCGAATGGGCAGGCGCCAGGATCGTGCGCGAAGAGGTCCGCTCGATCTCGCAGACTGCGGGCGGCGTGGTCGTCACCACGCTCAACGGCGACCGACTGGCAGCTCCCCGGGCCATCGTCGCTGCCGGTGGTTTCTCTCTATCCGATACGCTGTTGCCGCGGCCGATCGATCTGACCGTGAAGGCCCGCACGGTGTTTTTCGCCGAAGTCGCGGAAGGCGACCTGCACGACTTCGAGGGCATGCCCTCGCTGATCGGCGCGGCGCCGGAACAGGAGAAGAGCTATTACCTGCTGCCGCCGGTCGTCTATGCGGACGGCAAGAGCTACATCAAGATCGGCGGCGATCCGACGGACCGGATCCTCGACGACGAGCCGGCGATACGGCACTGGTTCCGCGGGCCGGGCGGTGCCGTGGCGGCCGAGCATCTGCGCGGGCTGCTTTGCGAAGTGATGCCTGACTTCCAGCCCGTCTCCACCCATTTTTCGCCCTGCGTCACCGCGTTTACACGGCACGGGCTGCCCTATATCGGCTTTGCCGAGGGCGATCGCATCGCCGTCGTCACGGGCGGCAACGGCCAGGCGGCAAAAAGCTCCGACGAGATCGGCAGGCTCGGTGCCGTACTCGTGCTCAACGGCCGGATCGACGAGCCCGAATACGACGCGGATTTCGCCGTCGCCTTTCGCTAGGCCGGCGGCAACGACCCAAATCACTTCGATCTGTCCTGTTGGCCGCTGAAAACGGCTGCCGTTTTTTGTGGCGCAGGGCGGAGGCTTGCGTTAAGGAGCGCCTGCCAGTTGGCCGGGCAGCCGCGCTCCGCAAGTGCCGAAAGGCCGCGGGGGGAGGAAAGTCCGGGCTCCACGGAAGCACGGTGCCGGATAACGTCCGGCGAGGGTGACCTCAGGGAAAGTGCCACAGAAAGCAAACCGCTCCGCTTGCGGAGTAAGGGTGAAAGGGTGGGGTAAGAGCCCACCGCGGACATGGCGACATGGACGGCACGGCAAACCCCACCGGGAGCAAGACCGAATAGGGATGACGCGGGCGCGCAAGCGTCCAGCCTGTTTCCGGGCCAGTCATCCGGGTGGGTTGCAAGAGGCTGCGTGCAAGCGCAGTCCCAGATGAATGGCTGCCACGTTCCGTTGCTTTCGGGCAGCGGGGCCATACAGAACCCGGCTTACAGGCCAACTGGCGATTTCTTCTCTTTCTCCGATGAGGCGCGCGTGCGTCGCGGGCCCGGTCCAATGCGGCGGCTGTTTTCAGATTGCCCAAGGGAACGCCGTCGCCTGCCGCCGGCCGGACGAGTGCCCGGATCCCGGCAATTGTTCGGTTCCGCCATCCTGATTTGGCCTCGTGCGCCACGGCGGCGCTGGCTGCGGACGCGCCCGTTTTCTTCGTCGGGCGGTTTTCCCCGCCACCTGGGCGGTGCGCGGGCTCCCTGTTTCTGCACTTTTTCTCACATTCTGATTTTTCAACGATTTGAAGCTGTTCCGCCGTCGCATTCCCGGACAGTGGGGGTCTCTTCGTAACCCTTCGTTAAACTTAACAACCTATCAATATTTGATCAGCCCGACGGCTGTTTACGATCCATTCCCATTGACGCCCATATGGTCCCATGATATCCCATAATGGCACTGCGCAGGGGCTGCTTCGCGGCCCGACATCGCAAGATTCCAGTACCTTCCGGCTTCGGAAGGTGGTCGGGCATTCTACTGTCCGGCGGGGCTGTCTTGTGTGCGTGGTGACGTGTTCTCGCGGGTCGATGATCGTGGCCCGTCAGTCTTGGGCGGCCGTTTCGCGTCATGAACCGCTTCTTGTCACATGCCACCAATCGGATCGATGCGAAGGGGCGGGTCTCCGTTCCCTCGGCGTTTCGTTCCGTGCTGTCGGATGGGGGCGTTCGGGAGCTATACTGTTTTCAGGATTTCGTCTTTCCGGCGATCAGCGTCGGCGGACCGGAACTCCTGGATCGGTTCGAGAGGCAGATGGCGGCCGAGGATCCTTTTTCCCCGGAGGCCAACGAGATGTCGCTGCTGGTTCACGGCGGCGGGGTCTTCGTGAAGCTCGATCCGGAAGGCCGGTTGATGATGACGGATTTCATCCGCGACTTCACCGGGATCTCGACCGACGTGATGTTTGTCGGGCGGGGCGATTATTTTCAGCTCTGGGAGCCGCAGGCCTTTCAAAAGGCGCAGGCGGCGGCCCGGGAAGGGCGCAAGTCACGGGGGTTGCGTCCAGAATAGAATGGAGAGAGGGAATGGTGACGGATCAAGGCGGAGGTATTCCTGAAGCCGAAGGCGGACCGGTTCGTCACATTCCCGTCCTCTTGCCGGAAGTTCTGGCGGCCCTTGAGCCTGCGCCCGGCAAGGTCATTCTCGATGGCACCTTCGGTGCCGGCGGCTACAGTTCCGCAATCCTGAAAGCCGGCGCCGACGTGATCGCGCTCGACCGCGACCCGACGGCGATTGCCGCAGGGCAGGCGCAGGTCGCCGAATGGGGCGGTCGGCTGAAGCTCATTCACGCACAGTTTTCCGAACTCGCCGACCATGCGCCCGAGGGCGGGCTTGACGGTGTCGTGCTCGATATCGGCGTCTCCTCCATGCAGATCGACGAGGCCGAACGCGGCTTTTCTTTTCAGAAGAAGGGGCCGCTCGACATGCGCATGTCGGCGTCGGGCGTTTCTGCGGCCGATGTCGTCAACCGCGCCAAGGTCTCCGATCTCATCCGCATCTTCGGTTTTCTCGGTGAAGAGAAGCAGGCGGGCCGCATCGCCCGTGCCATCGAGAAGCGCCGCGCCGAGCAGCCCTTCGAGACGACCCGCGATCTTGCCGGCCTGATCGAGGTGGTGACGCCGCGCAAGGCCAAGGACAAGATCCATCCGGCGACCCGCGTGTTCCAGGCGCTGCGCGTCTTCGTCAACGACGAACTCGGCGAACTGGCAGAGGCGCTGTTTGCCGCCGAGCAGGCACTGAAGCCCGGCGGCCGTCTCGTCGTCGTCTCGTTCCATTCGCTCGAAGACCGCATCGTCAAAGCCTTCTTCCAGGATCGCTCCGGCAAGGCCGGCGGCTCGCGCCATCTGCCGATGGTCTCGGCGCGGGCGGCAACCTTCACGCCAGTTGGCAAGCCTATGGTGGCAGCCAGCGAGGAAGAAGCGTCCCTCAATCCGCGTGCCCGCTCCGCCAAGCTGCGCGCCGGCATCCGCACGCAGGCCGCGTCGCCGGGAAACGATCTGTCCATTTTCAATCTGCCGGAACTGGCAAGCCTTGCACGGCTGGGGGGCTGACAAGACATGCTGCGAACGTTCGATATCGTTCTGATCGTCGTCATGACGGCCGCCGCGACGGTCACCTACACGATCAAGCACCGCGCCGAAAACAAGCTTGAGGAAGTCCGCAAGCTCGATGTGGCGATCAAGCTGGAAGAGGATACGATCGACCTGCTCCGCGCGGACTGGGCGCTTCTGACCCAGCCGAACCGGTTGGAGCGCCTCGTCGGCGCCTTCGGAGCCGACCTGCAGCTCGTGCCGACCCCCTCGACGCAGATCGCCCAGCCGCAGGAACTGCCGATGCTGAAGGCGGACCTGCCCGTGCCGGAGGACAAGTCGGCAAAGGACGGCGTTGCCGCCATCATCAACAAGACCGATAACATCGCAACTGGCTCGGTGGCGCGCTGATGTCGTTTCTCTCCCGCATCATGGTGTTGAAAAGCAAGGCGCATTTCTCGGCGGGCGGCAACAACCGGCCGGCCGAAAGCGGCGTCAACGTCACCTTCCAGGGGACGCGGAAGAAAACCACGAACCAGGCGAAGAACCGCGTCGCCATCGTGATTGCCAGCTTCGGCATCGTCTATGCCGTCATCGGCGGCCGCCTCGTGCAATACGGCATGGCGGCTCCCGAAACGGTTTCCAGCATCGGCCGGGCCGACAACCTGATGGCGTCGCGCCCCGACATTCTCGACCGTAACGGCGAGATCCTTGCGACCGACATCCGCACCGTCTCGCTCTATGCCGAGCCGCACAAGATCGTCGATGCCGACGAAGCGGTCGAACGGCTGTCGACGGTTCTGCCCGACATCAACGCCCGCGAGATCTACAACAAGCTGAAGTCGAAATCGCGCTTCCAGTGGCTGCGCCGCCAGCTGACGCCGAAGCAGCAGTCCGACATTCTGGCGCTCGGCATTCCCGGCGTCGGTTTCCGTCCGGAAAAGCGTCGCTTCTATCCGGGCGGCCACACGGCTGCGCACATCGTCGGCCATGTCAACATCGACAATCGCGGCGTTGCCGGCATGGAGCGCTATATCGACAGCCAGGGTCTCGCCGACCTTGCCGCGATCGGCATGACCAGCGACGCCAAGCTCGAGCCGGTCAAGCTTTCGATCGACGTGCGCGTGCAGAACATCGTGCGCGACGTCATCGACGCCGGCATGAAGAACTATCAGGCGCTCGCCGCCGGCGCCGTCGTGCTCGACGTGCATACCGGCGAAGTGCTTGCGATGGCGTCGGTTCCCGACTACGACCCGAACAAGCCGGCCGAAGGAGCGGAAGAGGGCTGGATGAACCGCATGTCGAACGGCACGTTCGAAATGGGTTCCACCTTCAAGACCTTCACCATCGCCATGGGGCTCGATTCCGGCAAGGTGACGCTCAACGACAGCTTCGACGCCTCGGCGCCGATCCGGATCGGCGGCTTCACCATCAAGGACTTCCACGGCAAGCGCCGCGTGCTGACCGTCCCGGAAATCTTCCAGTATTCGTCCAACATCGGCACCGCGAAGATCGCCGACCTCGTCGGCATCCCCGGCCACAAGGAATTCCTGACGCGCCTCGGCCTGCTTTCGAAGCTGCCGACCGAACTGCCGGAGGTCAAATCCCCGACCCAGCCGCGCGAGTGGAAGAAGATCAACTCGGTCACCATCTCCTTCGGCCACGGCGTCTCGACGACGCCGCTGCAGACGGCGGTTGCGGGCGCTGCACTCGTCAACGGCGGCAAGCTGATCGAGCCGACCTTCCTGCCGCGCACCGAGGAAGAGGCCAACGCCGTCGCCACGCCGGTGGTCAAGAAGAGCACCAGCGACGACATGCGCTTCCTCTTGCGCTGGAACGGCATTGCAGGCTCCGGCAAGCGTGCGCTGGTGCCGGGCTTCAACGTCGGCGGCAAGACCGGCACGGCCGACAAGGTGGTCAACGGTCGCTATGCCAGCGACCAGAACTTCAACGCCTTCCTCGCGGCCTTCCCGATCGACGACCCGAAATACATCGTGCTGACCTTCATCGATGCGCCGAAGACCGGCGAGGGTGGCGGGCGCACGGCAGGCTCGAACGCGGCTCCCATGGTTCGCGACATCATCAGCCGCTCCGCGCCGCTGCTCGGTGTCGAACCAAAGTTTGGAGAAGACGGTTCTGCCTTGCTTGTGTCTTATTAGACATGAAATGAGAAAGCGGACGATTCGCGATTCTTGCGGATCGAAATCGATGCGAGACGTGCGTTCATGAAGATCAAAGACCTGGCGGGACCGAACTTCCCGGAACTTTCGGCGCAACTGAGCGGCGCTGCCGCCGATATCGACGTTGCCGGACTGACGGCCGATAGCCGGCAGGTTCAGCCAGGGGATCTCTTCGTCGCGGTCACCGGCAGCAAGGCCAACGGCAGCGCCTATGTCGCCGACGCCCTGAAGCGCGGAGCGGTTGCCGTCGTCACCGAAGCCGGCTCGGACATCGACGCCGCGTCGGCACCGGTGCTGAAACTTTCTGAACCGCGCGCCTTTCTTGCGCGCGCCGCCGCCGCCTTCTACGGCCGTCAGCCGGAAACCATGGTTGCCGTCACCGGCACCGCCGGGAAGACCTCGGTCGCCTCCTTCACCCGCCAGATCTGGGCGCATTCCGGCTTCGCGGCAGCGATGATCGGCACGACGGGCGTCGTTGCCCCCGGGCGCAACGACTACGGCTCGCTGACGACGCCCGATCCGGTGTCGCTGCACAAGCTGCTCGCCGAACTCACTGACGCCGGCGTCACCCATGCGGCGATGGAAGCCTCAAGCCACGGGCTCGACCAGAGCCGGCTCGATGGTGTGCGTCTCGCCGCTGCGGCCTTCACCAATCTCGGCCGCGACCACATGGACTACCATCCGACGGTCGAGCACTACATGGCCTCCAAGATGCGGCTGTTTAATGCGCTGCTGCCCAAGGGCGCGCCGGCGGTCATCTTTGCCGACGACCAATGGTCGGAGCAGGCGATCGCGGCTGCCCGCAAGGCCAAGCTCGAGGTGCGCACCGTCGGCCGCAAGGGCGATTTTATCTCGCTGAAGCGGGTCGAGCATTTCCGCCACAAGCAATCGGCCGAGGTGCATGTCGGCGACGACATCTTCGAAATCCACATTCCGCTCGCCGGCGATTTCCAGGTGGCGAACGCGCTGGTCGCAGCAGGCCTTGCCATGTCCACCGGCATCAGCGCCAAGGCGGCCTTCTCCGCGCTCGAAAAGCTGCAGGGGGCTTCCGGCCGTCTTGAACTGGTCGGCCAGACCAGGGACGGCGCGCTCGCCTATGTCGACTACGCCCACAAGCCGGATGCACTGGAAAACGTGCTCGCCTCGGTGCGCCCGTTCACGACCGGCCGGGTCGTCGTGGTCTTCGGCTGCGGCGGCGACCGCGACAAGGGCAAGCGTCCGATCATGGGCGAGATCGCCACGCGGCTTGCCGACGTGACGATCGTCACCGACGACAATCCGCGCTCGGAAGTGCCCGAGGTAATCCGCGCCGAGATCATGGCCGCTGCCAAGGGCGCGATCGAGATCGGCGACCGCGCAGAGGCGATCCGCACGGCGGTCGGCATGCTGAAGACCGGCGACACGCTGATCGTCGCCGGCAAGGGGCACGAGGAGGGCCAGACGGTCGGCTCCGTGACGCTGCCCTTCTCGGATCATGCGGAGGTCCGCAAGGCATTGGGAGGCTTGTGATTTGAACTGGCTCTGGACAAGCAGCGATCTCCTGGCCGCCATGAATGGCCGGCCGGTCGGCAACCTGCCTGAAGGCATCTCGGGGATCTCCATCGACAGCCGCTCGATCGGCAAGGGCGAAGCTTTCTTCGCGATCAAGGGCGATCGCGTCGATGGCCACGACTATGCCGGTATCGCGCTCGCCAACGGCGCGGCGGTGCTGGTCGTCAGCGAAGGCAAGCTGCCGGCGCTCGGGCGGCTCAACGCGCCGCTGATCGTCGTCGACGACGTTCTCGAAGCGATGATCCGCCTCGGCTGTGCGGCGCGCGACCGCAGCGCCGCCAAGATCATCGCCGTCACCGGCTCGGTCGGCAAGACGACCACCAAGGAGATGCTGCGCCACGTGCTCAAGCCGCAAGGCCGCGTGCATGCGTCGGTCGCCTCCTTCAACAATCACTGGGGCGTGCCGCTGACGCTGGCGCGCATGCCCGAGGCAACCGATTTCGGCATCTTCGAGATCGGCATGAACCATCCGGGCGAGATCCGGCCGCTGACCGCCATGGTGCGCCCGCATGTGGCCATCGTCACCAGCATCGCTGCCGCCCATCTCGGCAATTTCGAGAGCCTCGACCAGATCGCCGAGGCGAAGGCCGAGATCTTCGAAGGCGTCGTCAATGGCGGTCATGCGTTGATCATTCACGACAGCCCGCAACACAAGCTGCTCGAAAACGCCGCGGCTGCAGCCGGCGTCAGCCATATCCATTCCTTCGGCGCCAATCCCAAGGCGGAATTCCGGCTGGTCGAGTTCAGCGGCGGTCCGGAAGGCTCCGTTCTCTGGGCTGGCATCGGCGGACGGACGCTGGAAGTGGCGATCGGTGCGCCCGGACGGCACATCGCCGAGAATGCCGTTGCGGTTCTGGCCGCTGTCAAACTCGCCGGCGGCGACCTCGACTATGCGGCCTCGGCGCTTGCGACCATGCAGGCCGAAACGGGCAGGGGGCGGCGCCACACGCTTTCGATCGGCGGCGGCACGCTGAAGCTGATCGACGAGAGCTACAACGCCAATCCGAGCTCGATGCGGGCGGCGATTTCGCTGCTTGCCGACAGCGAGCCGCCTGAAGGCGGCCGTCGCGTCGCCGTGCTCGGCGACATGCTGGAAATGGGTGAACACGCGGTCGACGTACATGCAGCACTCGCCCGTCCGCTCGCCGAAGCCGGCATTGCTGATGTCTGGCTGGCCGGACCACTGATGGCGCATCTGCGCGACGCGCTTCCTCCCGAGGTTTCGGTGGTCTACCGCGAGAGCGTGGAGGACCTGAAGACCTATGCGCTGGCAGCCGTCGCGCCGGGTGACGTCGTCATGATCAAGTCGTCCAAGGGGACCGGCTGCGCCAAGATCGTGCAGGCGCTGATCGAAGCCTATCCGGCAGCCGATGTCGACGCGGCCGGGGGATCGCCGGCGGATTAGGCCGGCGACGCCGCCCATGACGGCTGCGGTGGATACAGTCTGGAGTTAGGTGGGCGCGCCCTAACGCTTTCGCATGTTAGCGCGTATCGTTTTTCAGATGATTCTGTTGGACGAGTTTCGAATTCTACGGCGCCACGGGTCTCGTGAGACCAGTAAAGGCCGCTGTAACACTTTAAATTGCTGCCCCTAAACCGATGCCGGTTTAGGGAATTATGCAGGAAACCTTTGGGGAAAGGTCCCTTATGCTCATTTGGCTCGTGGAACTGGCGGACCACTTTCAGTTTTTCAATCTATTTCGCTACATCACGTTCCGCACCGGTGCGGCGCTCTTCACCTCGGCCCTGATCGTGTTCCTGTTCGGGCCGGCGATGATCGCATCGTTGCGCATCCGCCAGGGCAAGGGCCAGCCGATCCGCGCCGACGGGCCGCAGACGCATTTCAAGAAGGCCGGCACGCCGACCATGGGCGGCCTGATGATCCTGGCCGGCATCGTCGTCTCGTCGCTGCTCTGGGCCGATCTTTCGAGCGTCTACGTGGTCTCGACGCTGCTCGTTACGCTCGGCTTCGGTGCGATTGGCTTCTACGATGATTACCTCAAGGTTACGAAGCAGTCGGACAAGGGCTTTTCCGGCAAGGCGCGCCTCGGCATTGAGTTCGTGATCGCGGCGATCGCCGTGTTCTTCATGATGCAGGCCTCGCTTTCCGGCGGTGCGGCTGGCTCCACCTTCGGCTCCTCGGTCACCTTCCCCTTCTTCAAGGATCTCGTTCTCAACCTCGGCTACTTCTTCGTGCTGTTCGGCGGCTTCGTCATCGTCGGCGCCGGCAATGCCGTGAACCTGACGGACGGTCTCGACGGTCTCGCGATCGTGCCTGTGATGATTGCGGCGGCCGCCTTCGGCCTCATCGCCTATCTCGCCGGTAACGCCGTCTTCGCCAACTACCTGCAGATCCATTTCGTGCCCGGCACGGGCGAGCTTGCCGTCATCCTCGGCGCCGTCATCGGCGCCGGCCTCGGCTTTCTCTGGTTCAACGCGCCGCCGGCCGCCATCTTCATGGGCGACACCGGGTCGCTGGCGCTTGGCGGCCTGATCGGCACCGTAGCCGTTGCCGTCAAGCACGAGATCGTCATGATCATCATCGGCGGCCTCTTCGTCATGGAGACGCTGTCGGTCATCATCCAGGTCTTCTGGTTCAAGCGCACCGGCCGCCGTGTCTTCCTGATGGCGCCGATCCACCACCACTTCGAAAAGAAGGGCTGGACCGAGAGCCAGGTCGTGATCCGTTTCTGGATCATCGCCGTCATCCTGGCGATGGTCGGTCTCTCCACCCTCAAGCTGCGGTGAGCGGACGATGATCCCGGTCACCTCCTTCAAGGGCAGGAAAGTCGCTCTCTTCGGTCTCGGCGGCTCGGGGCTCGCGACCGCGCAGGCGCTCGTGGCCGGCGGCGCCCAGGTCACCGCCTGGGACGACAATCCCGACAGCGTCGCCAAGGCGTCTGCGTCAGGCGTGCCGACGGCGGACCTGCGCACGGTCGATTGGGCGGCCTTTGCCGCCTTCGTGCTGTCGCCCGGCGTGCCGCTCACGCATCCCAAGCCCCACTGGACGGTCGATCTTGCCCATGCGGCCGGCGTCGAGATCATCGGCGACGTCGAACTCTTCGTGCGCGAGCGCCGGGCGCATGCGCCCGATTGCCCCTTCATCGCGATTACCGGCACCAACGGCAAGTCGACGACGACGGCGCTGATCGCGCATATCCTCAAGGAAAGCGGCCGCGACACACAGCTAGGCGGCAATATCGGCACGGCGGTGCTGACCCTCGACCCGCCGAAGGCGGGCCGTTTCTACGTGGTCGAGTGCTCGTCCTATCAGATCGATCTGGCGCCGACGCTGAACCCGACGGCCGGTATCCTGCTCAACCTCACGCCGGATCATCTCGATCGACACGGCACCATGCAGCATTACGCCGACATCAAGGAGCGGCTGGTCGCCGGCAGCGCCACGGCCATCGTCGGTGTCGACGACAGCTTTTCGGCGCTGATCGCCGATCGCATCGAGCGCGCCGGCACCAGGACGGTGCGGATTTCGCGCCGCCACGTGCTGGCGAGCGGCCTCCATGCAGAGGGCTCGCGCATCTTCAAGGCCGAGGGTGGCACGTCCGGGCTGTTCGTCGATCTCGACGGCATCCAGACGCTGCGCGGCGGTCACAACGCCCAGAACGCGGCGGCGGCCATCGCGGCATGCCTTGCGGTCGGCGTCAGCGCGGCGGAAATCCACGCCGGCCTGAAGAGCTTCCCCGGTCTCAAGCACCGCATGCAGCCGGTCGGCCGCAAGGGCTCTGTCGTCTTCGTCAACGACAGCAAGGCGACCAATGCGGATGCGGCAGCACCGGCGCTTTCGAGCTATGACCGCATCTACTGGATCGCCGGTGGTCTGCCGAAGGAAGGGGGCATCACGACGCTTGCACCCTTCTTCCCGAAGATCGCCAAGGCCTATCTGATCGGCGAGGCCGCACCGGCTTTCGCCGCTACGCTTGGCGAAGCCGTACCCTATGAGATCTCGGGCACGCTGGAGCAGGCGGTGGCGCACGCCGCGGCCGATGCCGGCAGGGACGAGACGGGTGGTTCGGCGGTGATGCTGTCACCGGCTTGCGCAAGCTTCGACCAGTATAAGAACTTCGAGGTACGCGGCGATGCCTTCGTCGGCCATGTGCGCGCGATCGAAGGCGTGACGATGCTGATTTGATCCCTCGCCTGGCGCAATTGCGCGCCGGTCGATGCGGCAGGTGGTGCGGGAATTCGGACGTGGGCGCAATGGGCGCCGGAGAAGGGGACTGACAAGATGGTAAGCCGAGCCGAACGTGGCCCCGTGGCCGACTGGTTCTGGACGATCGACAGGTTCTTTCTGGCGACCTTCATTTTGTTGATGGGCGTCGGCTTCATGCTGTCCTTCGCCGCAAGCCCGGCGGTTGCCGAGCGCATCGGCCTCGACAGTTTCCACTTCGTCCGGCGTCATGCGCTCTTCCTCTTGCCGTCGCTGGTGGTGATGGTCGGCATCTCCTTCCTTTCGCCGCGCCAGGTCCGACGCGCGGCGATCCTGCTTCTGGCCGGCTCGCTCGGGATGATGGTTCTGGTGCTCTTCATCGGCGAAGAGGTGAAGGGCTCGATGCGCTGGATCTCGATCGGCGGCATCTCGATCCAGCCGTCCGAATTCATGAAGCCGGCCTTTGTCGTCGTCTGCGCCTGGCTCTTTTCCGAACATGCGCGCCAGCCGGAAATCCCGGGCAACCTCTTCGCCATCCTGCTTTTCGGTATCGTCGGCGCGCTCCTCGTCGCCCAGCCCGACCTTGGCCAGACGATCCTGACCACCGCCGTCTGGGGCGGCATGTTCTTCATGGCCGGCATGCCCTGGCTGTGGATCATCCTGCTCGGGGGCGCAGCCCTTGGTGGCTTCTTCGTCGCCTATACGATGCTGCCGCACGTGGCCGCACGTATCGACAAGTTCCTGACCGGCGAAGGCGACACCTTCCAGATGGACACTGCCCGCGAGGCGATCATCCGCGGCGACTGGTTCGGCCGGGGCCCGGGCGAGGGCATCGTCAAGCGTATCATCCCGGACAGCCATACCGACTTCGTCTTCTCTGTTGCGGCCGAGGAATTCGGCATCGTCTTCTGCATGGTCATCGTGCTGATCTTCGCCTTCCTGGTGATGCGCGGCCTCAACCATGCCTTCCGCGAACGCAACGACTTCAACCGGTTCGCCGTTGCCGGCCTGGTCCTCCAGATCGGCATCCAGTCGATGATCAACATCGGCGTGAACCTCGAACTGCTTCCGGCCAAGGGCATGACCCTGCCGCTGATCTCCTATGGTGGCTCGTCCATGGTGGCGATCTGCGTCACTGCCGGCTTCATCCTGGCCTTGACCCGTCACCGTCCGGAGAAGCGCGCCGTGGAGCGCAGCCTGTTTCGGTCCGGCATTGGCGTGCCGGCGGAGTAAAATATGACTAAAGGCATCATCCTGCTCGCCGCCGGCGGAACCGGCGGCCATCTCTTTCCGGCAGAAGCGCTGGCGCACGAACTGAAGGCCATGGGCTACTCGGTGCACCTCGTCACCGACAGCCGCGCCGAGCGCTATGCCGGCAAGTTCCCGGCCGACGAAGTGCATGTCGTGCCTTCGGCAACCATCGGCTCGAAGAACCCGATCAGCGTCGTGAAATCGCTGTGGACGCTGTGGACCGGCATGCGCGCCGCGCGCAAGCTGATCGCGCGGCTGAAGCCCAAGGCCGTCGTCGGCTTCGGCGGTTACCCGACCGTGCCGCCGCTGCTTGCCGCCACCGGCATGGGCGTGCCTTCGATCATCCACGAGCAGAACGCCGTCATGGGCCGCGCCAACAAGGCGCTCGCCTCGCGCGTCAAGGCGATTGCCGGCGGCTTCCTGCCGGAAGGCACCGGCGCCTTTGCCGAAAAGACCGTGACGACAGGCAATCCGGTTCGCCCGGCCGTGCTCGCCGCTGCCAATGTGCCCTACACGTCGGCTGTCGGCGACGCGCCGTTCCATCTCGTCGTCTTCGGTGGCAGCCAGGGCGCGCAATACTTCTCCAAGGCCGTTCCCCAGGCGATTTGCCGCCTCGAAGACGACGTTCGCCAGCGCTTCAAGGTCACGCAGCAGGCGCGGCCAGAAGACAAGGACGGCGTGATCGCCACCTATGAAAAGCTGGGCGTTCCGGCCGAGGTTTCGCCGTTCTTCACCGACATGGCCGAGCGCATCGCCGGCGCTCAGCTCGTCATTTGCCGCTCCGGCGCCTCGACGGTATCGGAGCTTGCGGTCATCGGCCGGCCGGCGATCCTCGTGCCCTATCCCTATGCACTGGATCATGACCAGGCGGCCAATGCGGCCGCCCTTGCCGCCAAGGGCGGTGCGCGGGTGATCGCGCAAGCGGAGCTGACCGCCGACCGTCTGGCCGGCATCCTCAAGGATGCGATCGGCAAGCCGCAATCGCTCGCCGATATGGCGGCAAATGCGCGGGAAACCGGCAAGCCGGACGCTGCAAGCTTGCTTGCATCCCTCGTAGAGGCTATTGCCAGCGGTTTGACAGTCGAGAAATTCAGGGAAACACGCTCATGAAAATGCCGAAAACCATCGGGCTGGTCCACTTCATCGGTATCGGCGGCATTGGCATGAGCGGCATTGCCGAGGTGCTGCACAATCTCGGCCACAAGGTCCAGGGTTCCGACCAGTCCGACAGCGCCAATGTCCAGCGCCTGCGCGCCAAGGGCATCGAGGTCTTCGTCGGCCACAAGGCGGAAAATCTCGGCGATGCCGAGGTGATCGTCGTTTCGACCGCGATCAAGAAGGACAATCCGGAGCTGATCGCCGCCCGCGAGAAATTCCTGCCGGTCGTGCGCCGCGCCGAGATGCTGGCCGAACTCATGCGCTTCCGCAACGCGATCGCGATCGGCGGCACGCACGGCAAGACGACGACGACCTCGATGGTCGCGGCACTGCTCGAAGCCGGCGGCCTCGACCCGACCGTCATCAACGGCGGCATCATCAACGCCTATGGCACCAATGCCCGCATGGGCGAGGGCGAGTGGATGGTGGTGGAGGCCGACGAATCCGACGGCACCTTCCTGAAGCTGCCGGCCGACGTTGCCGTCGTCACCAATATCGACCCCGAACATCTCGACCACTACGGCAATTTCGATGCGGTGCGCGCCGCCTTCCGCCAGTTCGTCGAGAACGTGCCCTTCTACGGCTTCGGCGTGCTTTGCCTCGACCACCCGGAAGTGCAGACCATGGTCGGCAAGATCGAGGACCGCAAGGTCGTCACCTACGGCGAGAACCCGCAGGCCGACGTGCGCTTCCACAACATCCGCATGGACGGCGCCACCTCCGTCTTCGACATCGAGATCCGCCGCCGCCGCACCGGCCAGGTGATCCCGATGAAGGACCTGCGCCTGCCGATGCCCGGCCGCCACAACGTCTCGAATGCGACTGCGGCCATCGCGGTTGCCCAGCGCCTGGGCGTCAGCCCGGAGGCGATCGCCAAGGGGCTTGCCTCCTTCGGTGGCGTCAAACGTCGCTTCACCCTTACCGGGGAGTGGAACGGCGTGCGCGTCTATGACGACTACGGCCACCACCCGGTCGAGATCAAGGCGGTGCTCCGCGCTGCGCGCGAGGCCTGCCAGGGCCGAATCATCGCCGTGCACCAGCCGCACCGCTACTCGCGCCTTTCGAGCCTGTTCGAAGATTTCTCCGCGTGCTTCAACGACGCCGACACGATCCTGATCGCGCCGGTCTATGCAGCCGGCGAAGACCTCATTCCGGGCGCAACGGCCGAGGAACTGGTCGATCGCATCAAGGCTGGCGGCCATCGTGATGCGCGCTATGTCTCCGGTCCGGAGGCAATCGCGCCGGTCGTCAGCAAGATTGCACAGCCCGGCGATTTTGTGGTTCTCTTGGGGGCTGGCAGCATCACCTACTGGGCGGCTGCCCTGCCTAAGGAACTCGCGGATATTTCAGGAAATTGAGCATGAAACAGGTCAACGGTCAGAAACTACTGGAATCGCTCGGAAGTGGCGTCAGCGCTGTGCGCGGCCGCATCACGCCGGATGCGCCGATGGATCGTGTCACCTGGTTCCGCGCCGGCGGCCTTGCCGAGCTGATGTTCCAGCCGCACGACACGGATGATCTCATCACCTTCCTGAAGCTCGTGCCGGCGGACGTGCCCGTCATGGTTGTCGGCGTCGGCTCGAATCTTCTCGTGCGCGACGGCGGCATTCCCGGCGTCGTCATCCGTCTTTCGGCCAAGGGTTTCGGCGATCTGGAACTTGTCGGCGAAAACCGCATCAAGGCCGGCGCCATCTGCCCTGACAAGAACATTGCGGCCATGGCGCTCGATCACGGCATCGGCGGTTTCTATTTCTACTACGGCATTCCGGGCTCGCTCGGCGGCGCACTGCGCATGAACGCCGGCGCCAATGGTGCCGAGACCCGCGAACGCGTGGTCGAGGTCCATGCGGTCGACCGCCAGGGCAACCAGCATGTTCTGTCGAATGCCGACATGGGCTACGCCTACCGCCATTCGGCGGCGGCGAAGGACCTGATCTTCACCCACGCGGTGTTCGAAGGCTATGCCGAGGACAAGAACAAGATCCGCACCGACATGGATGCGGTGCGCCAGCATCGCGAGACCGTGCAGCCGATCCGCGAGAAGACCGGCGGCTCGACCTTCAAGAACCCGGAGGGCCACTCGGCCTGGAAGCTGATCGACGAGGCCGGCTGCCGCGGCATGATGATCGGCAGCGCGCAGATGTCGCCGCTGCACTGCAACTTCATGATCAACACCGGCCAGGCGACCGGCTACGAGCTCGAATACCTCGGCGAGACCGTGCGCCAGCGCGTGCTCGAACATTCCGGCGTCCGGCTGGAATGGGAAATCAAGCGCATCGGCACCTTCATGCCGGGCTACGAGATCAAGGAATTCCTCGGCCGCGGCATCGCCTGAGGCTGGGTTGCGACGTGATCAGGGGGCCGTGGCGGAAGCGCTGCGGCCCTTTTCTTTTGGGGCGATGAGAACCGACGAGGGACCCATATCCTCCGTCATGCTCGGGCTTGAGCCGAGCATCCGTGCTCCAGCCGCGGCATGGGTTTGCCTTGGGAATGGATCCTCGGGTCGAGCCCGAGGATGACGGTGGAAGGGGCGGGGCGATCAAAGAAAACGCCCTTCACGTTACCAAACAAAAAGGGCCGCAGCGTCGCCGCTGCGGCCCTTTTTGTTCGTGATCGGCCGGCCGCTCACGCAGCCAGACCGATGTCAGGCCGAAACCTCGTCTTCCGTCGAAAGCACCAGGCAGATGAGCGTGATGGCGGCGGCGGCGAGCAGATAGTAGCCGACGTAATCCAGGCTGTAGTTGGTGGCGAGCCAGGTGGCGATATAGGGCGCCAGCGACGCGCCGAAGATGCCGGCGAGGTTGAAGGTCATCGAGGCGCCGGTGTAGCGCACCGAGGTCGGGAAGGGGGAGGCCAGCGCTGCCCCGATCGGACCGTAGGTGAGGCCCATGAGGCCAAGCCCGATGATCGAGAACAGGAACGCGCCGCCGATGCCGCCGGCAAGAAGCGGTGCCATGAACAGGCCGAAGACGCCGATGCCGATGGTGGTGATGATCAGGATCAGTCGGCGGCCGTAGCGGTCCGACAGGATGCCGGCAACCGGGATCATCAGGCCGAAGAAGACGACGCCGGTCATCTGCACCACGAGGAACTGCTCGCGGGAATAGCCGAGCTTGGCCGTGCCCCAGGAGAGCGAGAACACCGTCATCAGGTAGAACAGCACGAAGGTGGCGAGCGCCACGAAGGTGCCGAGCACCAGGCTGCGCTTGTGGAAGCGGAAGATCTCGGCGATCGGCACCTGCACGCGCTCGTGCTTGTCGACGGCCTTCTGGAATTCCGGCGTTTCGGTGATCTTCAGGCGGACATAGAGGCCGACGGCGACGAGCAGGATGCTGGCGATGAACGGCACGCGCCAGCCCCAGGCGAGGAAGGCCTCGTTGCTCATGATTTCGCCGAGGATGAGGAAGGTGCCGGCCGACAGGATGAAGCCGATCGGCGCGCCGAGCTGCGGGAACATGGCATACCAGCTACGCTTGCCCTCAGGCGCGTTTTCGGTGGCGAGCAGCACCGCGCCACCCCATTCGCCGCCAAGGCCGAGGCCCTGGCCGAAGCGGCAAAGGGCGAGCAGCAGCGGCGCTGCGACGCCGATCGTCGCATAGGTCGGCAGAAGGCCGATGACGACGGTGGAAATGCCCATGGTCATCAGCGCTGCAACGAGCGTCGCCTTGCGGCCGACCTTGTCGCCGAAATGACCGAAGATCACGGCGCCGAAGGGGCGGGCGAAGAAGGCGATCGAGAAAGTCGCGAAGGATTGCAGCATCGCCGAGGTCGGATCGGCGGAGGGGAAGAACAGGTGCGGGAAGACCAGCACCGCGGCGGTGGCGTAAACGTAAAAGTCGAAGAACTCGATGGTCGTGCCGACGAGGCTTGCGAACAGCACCCGGGCAGGGGAGTTCACTGCCGCGTGCTTTGACGCATTGTCCTTCGGCGACAGGGAGGTTGTCGCGTCTGTCATTATCATTGTTCCTATGGATGTAAGACCGTCTTGGGAGGCGGGTGCGGGCGTCTTAACGCAAGTTTCGGCATGGCGAAACCCCGAATTCGTAAGATATGCGAACGATATCGGCGCGATGCGCAGGATTATTCTGCGTGCGCATGGCCCGCTTCAGCGACGCCCCGGGCGCCTCGCTCTCGCCGGCCCGTGCTTTCGCCGCGCGCTTTCGATTTCGTCTTCCGCGTGCGCTCGAAGGAGTTCGACAACCCGGATTGACGGGAATCAAATTGTGGCAAACTCTCGGCAACTGAAGCGATCGGCTTCGTTTTTCAGGAGCGAATGCATGTTCAAAAGGCTTTCAGCGGAATTTCTCGGTACATTCTGGCTCGTTTTCGGTGGTTGCGGCAGCGCCGTGCTGGCGGCTGCCCTTCCTGAGGTCGGTATTGGCTATCTCGGCGTCTCCTTTGCTTTCGGCCTGACGGTGCTCACCATGGCCTATGCGGTCGGCGGCATTTCCGGCGGGCATTTCAATCCCGCCGTCTCTGTCGGGCTGCTGGTTGCCGGCAAGTTTCCGGCGCACAAGCTGGGCGGCTATGTCATCGCCCAGGTGCTGGGCGCCATCGCCGCCGCGGCGGTTATCTATCTGATCGCCAGCGGCAAGGGGGATTTCCAGCTCGGCGGTTTTGCCGCCAACGGCTATGGCGACCATTCGCCGGGCGGCTACTCGCTGACGGCGGCACTGGTTGCCGAGGTGGTGCTGACCGCCTTCTTCCTGTTCATCATTCTCGGCTCCACCCATGGCCGCGTGCCCGCCGGCTTCGCGCCGATCGCCATCGGCCTGGCGCTGACCCTGATCCATCTTGTCTCGATCCCGGTGACGAACACGTCGGTCAATCCGGCCCGCTCGACGGGGCAGGCGCTCTTCGTCGGCGACTGGGCGATCGCGCAATTGTGGCTGTTCTGGGTGGCGCCGATCGTCGGCGCGGCGATCGCCGGCATCGTCTGGAAGATCGTCGGCGACGACGATTGATCCAGGTTCGAATGCGGTTGCGCATGAACCCGCCGCCCCGGTTGCGGCGGGTTTTTTCATCTTTTCTTCTGTTTATGCATTAGATTCAAGATCGCTCCGCAACCCTTTGATCTCTCGCTAAAATGCCTTGTTCCACATGCGCTTGCGCCTGCGAACGGCGTTTCATTTCCTGACCAGGGTTAACGAAAGTAAACGGTTCGTTAACCTTAATGACGTTCTAGTGACCCCAATGGCACAGCTGACTCGCGAGGGCGGGAGCCAGCCAGACGCAAGGAAACCTTGCGATAGTGGCGTATTGTCTGGGGGTTTTGATGAACGGCAAGCATGTGGCTGTCCTGATGGGCGGATTTTCTTCGGAGCGACCGGTTAGCCTGTCGTCCGGGGCTGCCTGCGCGGATGCCCTTGAGGCTGCCGGCTATCGCGTCACCCGGATCGACGTCGATCGCAGCGTCGCGGAGACGTTGGCCGCCTTGCGGCCTGACGTCGCCTTCAATGCCCTTCACGGTCCGTTCGGTGAGGACGGCACGATCCAGGGTATCCTCGAATATCTGCAGATTCCCTACACCCATTCCGGCGTGCTTGCCTCGGCGCTCGCCATGGACAAGGCGCAGGCCAAACACGTTGCGGCTGCGTCGGGCATTCCGGTCGCGGATGCGCAGGTGATGGATCGTCATGCCTTCGGTCCGAAGCATCCGATGAAGCCGCCTTACGTCGTCAAGCCGGTTTCCGAGGGTTCCAGCTTCGGCGTCGTCATCGTCAAGGAAGATCAGTCGCATCCGCCGCAGGTGGTGACTTCGAGCGAATGGCGCTACGGCGACCGAATCATGGTCGAGCGTTATGTTGCCGGCCGCGAACTGACCTGTGGCGTCATGGGCGACAAGGCACTTGGCGTCACTGAAATCATCCCGCAGGGCCATGCCTTCTACGATTATGATTCCAAATACGTAAAAGGTGGTTCGCGCCACGTCATTCCGGCACAGATTTCACCAAATATTTACCAAAAAATACAAACACTCGCTCTGAAGGCGCATCAGGCAATCGGTTGCCGGGGCGTCAGCCGATCCGACTTTCGTTTCGATGACAGCTCCTCCGCCGAGGGTGAGCTCATCTGGCTGGAAATCAACACCCAGCCCGGCATGACGCCAACATCCCTGGTGCCCGAGATGGCCGCGCATGCCGGCTACAGCTTCGGTGAGTTTTTGAGTTGGATGGTGGAGGACGCGTCGTGTTTGCGTTGAGGGGCAAGAGGGGCAAGAGGGTTCGTCACCTCGATGGCGCCGCCGCCGTCGATGTGGACGGCGCGCGCGTATTGCCGCGTCCGCTCCGTCGCGTCGTTCGCTTCTTCGTCAGCCTCGGTGCCGGCCGCGTTCGCTTTCCCGCCCATACCGGCACGCTGTCGGCGCTCGCCTTTTTCGCGGCGACGGGCTTTTACGGCATGTCGCTCGGCGGCCATACGCAGAATTTCGCGCAGGCCTCGACCACGGCCGCAGGCTTTGCGATCGAAGACGTCAAGGTCTCCGGCAATGACCAGACCTCGGAGATCGACATTCTCCAGCAGCTCGGCCTCGACGGCACCACGTCGCTGGTGGCGCTCGATATCGCCGAGGCGCGCAAGCTGATTGCGGAAATGCCCTGGGTTCAGGGCGTGACGGTGCGCAAGGTCTATCCCGGCACGATCGAGGTCAGCCTCACCGAGCGCAAGGCCTTCGGCATCTGGCAGCACGGATCGGACCTGTCTCTGATCGAGCGCAGCGGCAGCGTGATCGCGCCCTTGCGCGACAACAAGTTTGCCGCACTGCCGCTCTTCGTCGGTCGTGACGCCGAGACGGCGGCTGCCGATTTCTACGACGAATTTTCCCGCTGGCCGGAGATCCGTTCGCGGGTCAAGGCCTTCGTTCGCGTGGCCGGCCGCCGCTGGGACCTGCGCCTCGACAACGGCATCGTCGTCAAGCTGCCGGAGCACGACGTCGCCCGGGCGATGAAGGTGCTCTCCGACATGGAAAGCCAGCACCAGCTCCTCGAGCGCGATATCGCTGCCGTGGACCTGAGGCTCGAAGACAGAACCACAGTTCAGTTGACGCCGGACGCAGTGACCCGGCGCGAAGTTGCCTTGAAGGCGAGGGACAAGATGCTGAAGGCGCAGGAGACCGAAAAGAAGAAAGAAGGCCGCATATGAGTCTGTTCGGTTCCTCCAGCTTTGGCCTGCCGCGCCTGAAGCCGCTTTCCTCGAAGCGGTCTCATGTCGTCTCGGTGCTGGATATCGGTTCGACCAAGGTGGTCTGCATGATCGGCCGGCTGACGCCGCGCGCCGAAAGCCAGATCCTGCCGAACCGCACGCATAGCGTCGAAATCATCGGCATCGGCCACCAGAAGTCCCGCGGCGTCAAGAACGGCGTCGTCGCCGACCTCGATGCGGTGGAAAGCGTCGTCCGGCTCGCAGTCGATGCGGCCGAGCGCATGGCCGGCCTCACCATCGACAGCCTGATCGTCAATGTTTCCGCCGGCCGGCTGCAGAGCGATGTCTATACCGCGACCATCGATCTCGGCGGCCAGGAAGTCGACGCCAACGATCTGCGCAAGGTTCTCTCCGCTGCCGGCCAGCAGTCGCTGCGCTCCGACCGCGCCATCCTGCATTCGCTGCCGACGGGCTTCTCGCTCGACGGCGAGCGCGGCATCCGCGATCCGCTCGCCATGTTCGGCGACGTTCTCGGCGTCGACATGCATGTGCTGACGGCCGAACGCGCGGCGCTCAAGAACCTCGAACTCTGCGTCAACCGCGCCCACCTTTCGGTCGAGGGCATGGTGGCGACCCCCTATGCCAGCGGTCTTGCCGCCCTCGTCGACGACGAGGTCGAGCTCGGCTGCGCTGCGATCGACATGGGTGGCGGCACGACGACGATCTCGGTCTTTGCCGAAGGCAAGCTGGTTCACGCCGACGCCGTCAGCCTCGGCGGCCATCACGTGACGACCGATCTGGCTCGCGGTCTTTCGACCCGCATCGAGGACGCCGAGCGGCTGAAGGTCGTGCACGGCTCGGCGCTGCCCAACAGCGCCGACGAACGCGACATCGTCTCGGTTCCGCCGATCGGCGAGGACGACCGCGACCAGCCGACGCATGTGCCGCGCGCGCTCGTGTCGCGCATCGTGCGCGCCCGCATCGAAGAGACGCTCGAACTCATCCGCGATCGCATCCAGCGCTCGGGCTTCAGCCCGATCGTCGGCAAGCGCATCGTTCTGACGGGCGGTGCCAGCCAGCTGACCGGCCTGCCGGAAGCGGCACGCCGCATCCTCGCCCGCAATGTTCGCATCGGCCGTCCGCTCGGGGTTTCCGGGCTGCCGGCGGCGGCCAAGGGCCCGGCCTTCTCCACGGCGGTCGGCCTGATGATCTATCCGCAGGTCGCCGACCTCGAGACCCATGCCTCCCACGGCGGCATGTTCTCGGCGCTCGGCGCCGGCAACGGCCGCATCGCCCGCATGGGCCAGTGGCTGAAGGAAAGCTTTTGAGTGAAGACCGGCGCCGACAGGGACGGGGCCGGGTGAAGATAAACTAGGACTTTGAAAGATTTGGCCGGCTCGGCAAGGCGGCCAGAAACCAGAAGGAACGGGTACTATGACTATCAACTTGCAGAAGCCGGATATCACGGAGCTGAAGCCCCGCATCACCGTCTTTGGTGTAGGTGGCGGCGGCGGCAATGCTGTCAACAACATGATCACTGCAGGCCTCCAGGGCGTCGATTTCGTCGTCGCCAACACCGACGCCCAGGCGCTGACCATGACCAAGGCCGAGCGCATCATCCAAATGGGTGTCGCCGTTACCGAAGGTCTCGGCGCCGGTTCGCAGCCGGAAGTCGGCCGTGCGGCCGCCGAAGAGTGCATCGATGAGATCATCGATCACCTCAACGGCACCCACATGTGCTTCGTCACCGCCGGCATGGGCGGCGGCACCGGCACCGGTGCGGCCCCGATCGTTGCCCAGGCCGCCCGCAACAAGGGCATCCTGACCGTCGGCGTCGTCACCAAGCCGTTCCACTTCGAAGGCGCGCGCCGCATGCGTCTCGCCGACCAGGGCATTGCCGAACTGCAGAAGTCGGTCGACACCCTGATCGTCATCCCCAACCAGAACCTCTTCCGCATCGCCAACGACCGCACGACCTTTGCCGACGCGTTCGCGATGGCCGACCAGGTTCTCTATTCGGGTGTTGCCTGCATCACCGACCTCATGGTCAAGGAAGGCCTCATCAACCTCGACTTCGCTGACGTTCGCTCGGTGATGCGTGAGATGGGCCGCGCCATGATGGGCACCGGCGAAGCTTCGGGCGAAGGCCGTGCACTGGCCGCCGCCGAAGCCGCGATCGCCAACCCGCTGCTCGACGAAACCTCGATGAAGGGCGCCCAGGGCCTCCTGATCTCGATCACCGGCGGCCGCGACCTCACCCTGTTCGAACTCGACGAAGCGGCAACCCGTATTCGCGAAGAAGTCGACCCGGATGCCAACATCATCCTCGGCGCGACTTTCGACGAAGACCTCGAAGGCCTCATCCGCGTCTCGGTCGTTGCCACCGGCATCGACCGCACGGCCGCGGAGGTGGCGGGTCGTTCCGCCGACTTTCGTCCGGTAGCAGCAAAGCCGGTCGTCCGTCCGTCCGCCGCCGTTCCGGCCCAGCAGCCGCAGCCGGTTGCCCAGCACCAGCCGGCCCCGGTTCACCAGCCGGTCATGCAGCAGCCGGTCGCCCAGCCGGTGCAGCAGCCGATGCAACCGCAGGCAACTGCCGATCACATCGCCGCTGCCATCCGCGAAGCCGAAATGGAGCGCGAGCTCGACATTGCGACCCGTGCCGCTCAGGCCCAGGCTCCGGTTCACGTTCAGCCGGCTCACGAGGATAACTTTCGCCCCCAGAGCAAGCTTTTCGCCGGTGCCGCACCGGTAGAGGCCGCTCCGGTCATGCGCCAGCCGCAGCCGCAGATGCAGCCGGCTCAGCCCCAGCCGCAGCCGGTGATGCGCCAGGAGCCCGTCGCTCCGGTGATGCGCCAGCAGCCGGAACAGGTTCGCATGCCGAAGGTCGAAGACTTTCCGCCCGTCGTGAAGGCGGAGATGGACCGCCGCGCCCAGCCGGCTGCCCCGATCGCGGAAGAACGCGGCCCGATGGGTCTCCTCAACCGCATCACCAGCTCGCTTGGCCTGCGTGAGCGCGAACAGGCCCCGGCGGCCGCCGACATGACGGCTTCCGCACCGACCGCTGCCTCTCAGCAGCGCCGGCCGCTCTCGCCGGAGGCGAGCCTCTATGCGCCGCGTCGCGGCCAGCTTGACGATCACGGTCGCGTTTCGCAGCAGGCGCGCCCGCAAGAAGATGATCAGCTCGAAATCCCGGCGTTCCTGCGCCGTCAATCGAACTGATTGGAAGGCCCGTTCCTTCACCTTGCCGAATGCCCGGGCAACTGCCCGGGCATTTTTGCGTTTTCTTCATCATTTCAGGTGTTTGTTTCCATGTTACGGACCGTCGCAAATGCGTAACAAAGCGAAACGAACAGTGATTTGGAATGGTGCCTCCAAACTCCTATTTTCAGACTCGGAATTGGGGACGCATGCGATTCGATCAAACGCTGTCTGTTCGAAACGCAGAGGATCGACCTTTGTGTCGAGACTCTCGGGCGCCTTTTTTGCGCTCTTGATAACGCTGCGTCCGCCAGCAGGTTTGGCCATCGGCCACAGGTATTGAAAGTGACGAGAATGGGAATCGAATTGCTCGGGTTTCAGACGACGATTGCAAGCCCGGTAACGCTCAAGGGAATTGGCGTTCACTCCGGTGCTGAGGTGTCCATCACCTTCCATCCGGCCGAGGCCGATGCGGGCGTCGTTTTCCAGCGCGTTCTTTCCAACGGACGGGTCAGCGAATACAAGGCGGTTTCCTCGCAGGTCGGCCCCACCGATCTCTGCACCGTTCTCGGCATGTCGCCGGCCACCTCGATCGCCACGATCGAACACGTGATGGCTGCGATCTACGCGCTCGGCCTCGACAACCTCACGGTCGAGGTGCATGGCGCCGAAATGCCGATCATGGACGGCAGCTCCGAACCCTTCATCGACGCGATCGAGCAGGTGGGCATTCGCGCGCTTGCGGTCAAGCGCCGCTATATCCGCATCGTCAAGCCGGTGCGCATCGAATCGGGCGCCTCCTGGTCGGAGTTCACGCCCTATGACGGCATGCGCTTCGAGGTCGAGATCGATTTCGATTGCCCGCTGATCGGCCGCCAGTCCTGGAAGGGCGACATGACGCCGTCGGTCTTCAAGCGCGAACTGTCGCGTGCCCGCACCTTCGGCTTCATGCGCGACGTCGAGCGCCTCTGGGCCGCCGGCTTTGCGCTCGGCTCGTCGCTCGAAAACTCGGTCGTCATTTCCGACGACAACACGGTGATCAACGTCGAGGGCCTGCGCTACACCGACGAATTCGTGCGCCACAAGACGCTCGATGCGGTTGGCGACCTTTCGCTTGCCGGCGCGCCGTTCATCGGCTGCTACCGCTCCTATCGCGGTGGCCACAAGATGAACGCCAATGCGCTGAAGGCGTTGCTCAGCGATCCGACGGCCTATGAAGTCGTCGAAACGGCGACCCCGCGCCAGCGCACCCGCGCGCGCGATATGGTTGCAGTTGCAGCTCCGGGCTTCGCGCCCTGGTCCGCATAACAAGAAAAGTCATCATCTCCTCCAGTCGCCGGCCGAAAGGCCGGCATTTTCATGATAGAGCTGCCACAAATTTGCATGAATCACCGATCATGACGTTGCGGTCTCAAGGTAACTTGCTCTAAAAGCGCATGTCTGGCGGGGTCCATGCCCGCAGAGTGGAACGGGAATATCCGATGGTTCTTGCAGTTTCTGTGGATTTGAAAAAGTCAGCGCGCGTCGCCGCCGTCATCGTCGCGGCCGTCGCCGGCAGCGCCCTGATTACCGCCTGCCAGAACGATCCCGATATCGACATCACCAAGCTGACGGCCGAGACCGATCCGCCGGAGGTGCTCTACAATCAGGGTCTTGCCAACCTCAACGCGGGCAAGACGACGGAGGCGTCGCGCAAGTTCGAAGCGCTCGACCGCCAGCATCCGTTCTCGGAATATGCCCGGAAGGCGCTGGTCATGAACGCCTTCGTTTCCTACCGCAACGGCCAGTACCAGGAGGCGATCAACGCCACCGGCCGTTACCTCAATCTCTATCCGCAGTCGGAAGACGCAGCCTACGCGCAATACATCCAGGGTCTTGCCTACACCAAGCAGATCCCGGCGGTGACGCAGGACCAGAAGCCGGCGTTCAAGGCGATCGAGGCCATGCAGGCGGTCGTCGACCGCTATCCGGACTCCGAATATGTCGACGACGCCAAGTCGAAGATCCGTTTTGCCCGCGACCAGCTCGCCGGCAAGGAAATGCAGGTCGGACGCTACTATCTGGAGCGCAAGGAATACCTTGCCGCCGTGTCGCGCTTCCGTGTCGTCGTCGAGCAGTACCCGAATACCAACCAGGTGGAAGAGGCGCTGGCGCGCCTCACCGAAGCCTACTTCGCGATGGGTGTGACCCAGGAGGCGCAGACCGCTGCCGCCGTTCTTGGCCACAACTATCCGGACAGCCAGTGGTATGCCGATTCGTTCAAGCTGCTGCAGTCGAGTGGCCTCGAGCCGCGTGAAAGCGGCAACTCCTGGATTTCGCGTGCCGCCAAGAAACTCGTCGGCGCCTGATTGTCATCGGCGCCCTTCAAGGAAGATATGACCCCGGATGCTTGCTCAGCTTTCGATCCGCGATATCGTCCTGATTGAACGGCTTGATCTCAATTTCGACGCCGGGCTCTCGGTGCTGACCGGTGAGACCGGGGCCGGCAAATCCATCCTGCTCGACAGCCTGTCGCTCGCCCTTGGCGGGCGCGGCGACGGTTCGCTTGTGCGCCATGGCTCCGACAAGGGGCAGGTGACGGCCGTCTTCGACGTGCCGGCCGGCCATCAGACGCGGCTGATGCTCAGGGAAAACGGCATCGACGACGACGGCGACCTGATCTTCCGCCGGGTGCAGTCGGCCGACGGCCGCACCAAGGCCTATGTCAACGACCAGCCGATCAGCGTCCAGCTGATGCGCCAGCTCGGCCAGACGCTGGTTGAAATCCATGGGCAGCACGACGACCGTGCGCTCGTCGATATCGACGCGCACCGCACGCTGCTCGACGCCTTCGGCGGGACTGCCGACGAAGCGGTACATGTCAGCGAACTCTATCGCGCCTGGAAAGATGCCGAGCGCGGCCTGAAGAAGCATCGCGAGCGGGTCGAGGCGGCGGCGCGCGAAGCGGACTATCTGCGCTCCTCCGTCGAGGAACTGGAAAAGCTCAGCCCCCGTGACGGCGAAGAGGACGAGCTTGCCGAGAACCGGGCGCGGATGATGAAGGCCGAGCGCATCGCCGGCGACATCAACGAGGCCTCGGAGTTCCTCAACGGCAATGCTTCGCCGGTTCCGCTGATCGCCTCGCTCGTGCGCCGTCTCGAGCGCAAGAGCCAGGAAGCGCCGGGCCTGCTCGAAGAAACGGTCGAGTTGCTCGACGGTGCGCTCAACCAGCTTTCGGATGCGCAGATGTCGGTCGAGCGGGCGCTGCGCAACACCGAATTTGACCCGAAGGAACTGGAGCGGGTGGAGGAGCGGCTGTTCGCGCTGCGCGCCGCCAGCCGCAAATATTCGGTTCCGGTGACGGAATTGCCGGCGCTGGCCGTCCGGATGATCTCCGATCTCGCCGATCTCGATGCCGGCGAGGAAAAGCTGAAGCAGCTTGAGGCGCAGGTGGGAGTGGCGCGGGTGGCGTTCGACGCTGCAGCCCGCTCGCTTTCGGAAAAGCGCCGCCATACGGCGACCGCGCTTTCCGACGCCGTGATGGCCGAGTTGCCGGCGCTCAAGCTCGAGCGCGCGCGCTTCATGGTCGAAGTTCAGAGCAATCCGTCGCTGCCAACCGTCGACGGCATCGATCTCGTCGAGTTCCACGTCCAGACCAACCCCGGCACGCGGCCGGGGCCGATCATGAAGGTGGCTTCGGGTGGCGAACTCTCGCGCTTCCTGCTGGCGCTGAAGGTGGCGCTTGCCGACCGCGGCTCGGCGCCGACCCTCGTTTTCGACGAAATCGACACCGGCGTCGGCGGTGCGGTTGCCGATGCCATCGGCCAGCGGCTGAAACGGCTTTCCGGCACGGTGCAGGTGCTGTCCGTCACCCACGCGCCGCAGGTTGCCGCGCGCGCCGCGACCCATCTCCTGATCTCCAAGGGCCCTTCGGCCGAAAAGGCCGAGATGATCGCAACCCGTGTCGCCCGCATGGACGACAAGGCACGCACCGAGGAAATTGCCCGCATGCTCGCTGGCGCCTCGATCACCGAAGAGGCGAGAGCGGCCGCCGCGCGCCTGCTTTCCGGCAACGGCTAGATCATCCTGCCGCCAGGTGGAAACATTGGCGGCCGAAGGATGCGACGTCCCTAGGGTGTTCATCCGATGCCACGGCCTTGCGCTTCCTAAGCCTTTTGGTTGAATTGTTGCACCGCTGCACCCGTGTTCTATTTCCTCTGCGGTTGGGGCACCTTGGGCATGTGGGAGAAACTGCGGCATAGGCTGGCGATCCGGTTTGCGCAGATGCGTGCGCATCCGGAACTGATCCTGCTTATCGCGCTCGCCTATGCCGGCCTCATCCTGACGATAAAGGAAGCGAACCAAAAACTGGGCGGCTTCGGCGTGTTCGCGTCCGCTGCGATCGCCGCCATCGCAATATCCCTTGTCGCAAGGCTAAGCCACGCGTCGCCGTTCGTGACGGCGCAGGAGGAGGTCGATCCCCAGCCGCCGAACGCGGAAGAGGCCTTGCCGCCGGCGCTGGTGGCGCCGTGCGCGCACGAAGGCCGTCCCTATCTGAGGCGGTCCGCAAGGCACAGTCTGTCTTTCGCAGCGATGCGGTCGGCCCTGAGGAAGACATGAAGGCTTTCCTCTCCGACCCCTACAGCCTGATCTGCCTGCAGGATCAGGACGAGCAGATCTTCGCTTTCATCGACTACTATGCGTTTGAGAGAAACCACTTCAAACTGTTTCTGCAGGGCGACTACACGTTCGACAGCCTGCTCATGGGCGGGCTGCTCGCCCACCCGCAGGCGCGAAAGGCCAAGGTCGTCTATCTCGCGACCATCCTCAACCTCAGCTTTCTGCTCGATTCCATGCGTGCCGAGCGCCGCCGCCAGAACGGTATCCTTGTCTGGGCGACGGTTTCGGCCATTCTCGAACACCACACCTTCCCGCCCGATGGCATCGACATCTACAGCATCGGCTGGGACAAGGGGGGCGCAGCGATCCTGAAGATGTTCGGCCTGCAGCCGGTGAGCCGGGTGATGCGCGGTCAGGCGGAAGGCAAATGGATCTATTGCAAGCGTGGCGTCCACAAACGGGATCTGGAGGCCATACGCTGCCGTTACCAGAAGCGCTGCGAACGCTGGTGCGAGCTCGATGTGAGGCCGCCTGCCGGGCCCGCGCCTCGGATGGCCGATGCCAGGGGCGTGTGAACGGGCGGCGCCGGGTGGTCTTTTCTTTCCCACCGGTTGCTCTACAAAACGACTCCGAATCCGGAGTCTTTGCGTATGTCCCAAGAACTGAAACCCGTCGAGAATCTCAACGAAACGGAAGCGGCAGAAGAGCTCGCGTTTCTCGCGGCCGAACTGGCGCGCCACGATGCGCTCTATCACGGCCAGGACGCGCCGGAGATCTCGGACGCGGACTATGACGCGCTGAAGCGGCGCAACGACGCGATCGAAGCGCGCTTTCCGGCGCTTATCCGCGAGGACAGCCCGTCGAAGAAGGTGGGGGCGGCGCCGTCCGTCACCTTCCAGCAGGTGGTGCACGCCCGGCCGATGCTGTCGCTCGACAACACCTTTTCCGACGAGGATGCCCGCGACTTCGTCGCTTCGGTCTATCGCTTCCTCGGGCAATTGCCCGATAATTCCATTGCCTTTACCGCCGAGCCGAAGATCGACGGGCTCTCCATGTCGCTGCGCTACGAAAACCGGCGCCTCGTGACGGCCGCGACCCGCGGCGACGGAACGACGGGCGAAAACGTCACCGCCAATATCCGCACCATCGGCATGATCCCGCAGACGCTGCCGGCAGGCGCCCCTGACATCGTCGAGGTGCGCGGCGAAATCTACATGGGCAAATCGGACTTTGCAGCACTCAACGCGGAGATGGCAGCGCAGGGCAAGCCGCTCTACGTCAATCCGCGCAACACCGCTTCCGGCTCGCTTCGCCAGCTCGACGCCAAGGTGACGGCGAGCCGCAAGCTGCGCTTCTTTGCCTATGCCTGGGGCGAGATCTCAGAAATGCCTGCCGACACGCAGATGGGCATGGTCGAGGTGTTCAAGAGCTGGGGCTTCCCGGTCAACCCGCTGATGCAGCGGCTCTCCTCGGCCGATGCGCTGCTGGAACATTACCACCACATCGAGCGTGAACGGCCGGATCTCGACTACGACATCGACGGCGTCGTCTACAAGGTCGATCGGCTCGACCTGCAGGCCCGCCTCGGCTTCCGCTCGCGCTCGCCGCGCTGGGCGACGGCGCACAAGTTCCCGGCCGAGCAGGCGTTTACGCGGCTGACGGCGATCGACATCCAGGTCGGCCGCACCGGTGCGCTGACACCGGTTGCAAGGCTGGAGCCGATCACCGTCGGCGGCGTCGTCGTCACCAATGCGACGCTGCACAACGAGGACTACATCAAGGGCCTCGGCAATTCCGGCGAGCCGATCCGCGAGGGCAGGGACATCCGCATCGGCGACATGGTGATCGTCCAGCGCGCCGGCGACGTCATCCCGCAGATCGTCGATGTCGTCATGGACGAGCGCAAGGAAGGCTCCGAGCCCTATCGCTTCCCGAGCACGTGCCCCGTCTGCGGCAGCCATGCGGTACGCGACATCAACGAGAAAACCGGCAAGGTGGATGCGGTGCGCCGCTGCACCGGCGGCTTCGTCTGCCGTGCCCAGGCGGTCGAGCACCTGAAGCACTTCGTCTCGCGCAATGCCTATGACATCGAAGGGCTGGGTTCGAAGCAGATCGAGTTCTTCTTCGAGAGCGAAGACCCGACGCTCAACATCCGCACGGCGCCGGATATCTTTACGCTGGAGAAGCGCCAGGAGGCATCGCTCACCAAGCTCGAAAACATCGACGGCTTTGGCCGCGTCAGCGTGCGCAAGCTCTACGACGCCATCAATACGCGCCGTTCGATCGCGCTACAGCGTTTCATCTACGCGCTCGGCATCCGCCATGTGGGTGAGACGACGGCGAAACTCTTGGCGCGTTCCTATGGCAACTACGAGCACTTCGGCGCGGCGATGAGCGAAGCTTCGACGTTTACCGGCGACGCCTGGAACGAGCTCAACAGCATCGACGGCATCGGCGAGGTCGTCGCCCGCGCCATCGTCGAGTTCTACAAGGAGCCGCGCAACCTCGAAGTGGTCACGCGGCTGCTCTCCGAGGTGACGCCGGAGGCGGCGGAAGCGCCGGTTGCAAGCGACAGCCCGGTCGCCGGCAAGACCGTCGTCTTTACCGGCTCGCTCGAAAAGATGACGCGCGACGAAGCCAAGGCCAAGGCCGAAAGCCTCGGCGCCAAGGTGGCGGGTTCGGTGTCGAAGAAAACCGACATCGTCGTTGCCGGTCCGGGCGCGGGATCAAAGCTCGACAAGGCGCGTGAACTCGGCGTCCAGACGATGGACGAGGACGAGTGGCTGGCGCTGATTGGCGGTTAGGGGTCGCCATCGCACTGAACACTGTCTTTTCGCGGCGCGGACGCGCCGCGGCTGGATTCCTGTGACGAGCACAGGAATGAGGGAGAGGGGGAACGGTCCCAAGCCACCGCTCGTTGTGGCAGCTGCCAGGCGACTGTCCTTGTGAACGGCAAGCCGACAATCTTGCACTCGCTCTGATCCCAAGCGAGGAGATTTCCCAATGGACGGCCCAAGCTTCGTCCCCATTCCTGTGCTGGTCACAGGAATCCAGCAGCGCGGCGTCGGCCGCGCGAGAAGCCACAGTCACGTCCGAGAAAATGCTGAGGCATCAAAAAAAACCGCCCGGAACATCCGAGCGGTTTCTGAAGCCGTGAACGCTTTGGCGATCAGCCCTGCTGCTGGGCCGCTTCCTGGTCCATCCACATGAATTCCCAGACATGGCCGTCGAGGTCCTGGAAGGAGATGCCGTACATGAAGCCGTAGTCGATCGCCGGCTTCCACGGCTTGGCGCCGGCAGCGAGCGCCTTGGCAAGCATGTCGTCGACTTCGGCGCGGCTGCCCGCGGAAAGGGCGGTGATGACTTCGGTGCCCTTCCTGGTGTCGCTGATCTCGCCGGTGATGAAGTCGCGGAACTTCGGCTCCGTTAGAAGCATGACGAAGATATTGTCCGAGATCACCGTGCAGGCGGCCGTGTCGTCGGAGAACTGCTCGTTGAAGGTGTAGCCCAGCGCGGCGAAGAACGCGCGCGAAGCCTTCAGATCCTTGACCGGCAGGTTTACGAAAATCATGCGCATGAAATGCTCCTTGGGAATGGATTTGTGTTTTACGAACTAAGGACGAATGCCGATCGGAGATCCCGACACCGGCTCAAAGATTTTTTTGAGCCGGGCTGATGTGGGGCGCAACCCTTGGTATTCAAGGGTATTCAACCGAGACTGCGGGCGACAGGCGATCGCCTGCTGGAACGGCTCGCATGATGGCCACGCCCGGTCAGCTCGCAAGAATAGACGTTGCCGGTGCACGGATGGCGGCGATGGCGACGAGTGCCGCAAGGCCGTTCGCCACCGCGCCCGCCAGGATGGGCAGTGTGTAGCTGTGGCTGACATCGAAGGCAAAACCGGCGGTGCTTGGCCCAACGAGCGTGCCGATGGCAACGCTCGTGTAGAGCGCGCCGATGATGCTGCCGACCTGGCGTCCGCCGAAATAATCCATCACGACGGCGGGCAGAATGGCGACCCATCCGCCGTAGGTGATGCCGAAGACGAGCGCGAAAATCGCAAGCGGCACGAAACTCCCGGCAAAGGCCCAGAGGGCGAGGGAGGCGGCCATGCCGGCGAACATGGCGACGAGGAAGACCCGCCTGCCAATGCGGTCGGCAAGACCACCGAGCAGGAAGCGACCAAGCGTGCTTCCGACACCGATCATTCCCAGCAGCATCACGGCAGAGGCCTGGGTGACGCCATGATCGAGCGCATAGGGCACCAGATGCACGAAGGGCACGAAGACGCCGAGGGCCGAGAGCAGGCAGGCCGCGTAAAGGCCGATGAACCGCCGGGTCCGGATGGCCTGGCGCATGGGGATGCCGGAAGGTGTCTTCGCCGTTGCCTGTACGTTGATCGGGGCGCCGTCCGGGCCGGTGCCGCGGTCTCTCGGGTCGTCGGCGATCAGGGTGGACATGCCGATGCCGACGATGGCGGCGAGCGCGCCGAGAACGAGATAGGTTTCCCGCCAGCCGAGTGAGGCGATCAGCCAGGTGGCAAGCGGCGGCATGACCAGCGTGCCGACGCCGATGCCACTGACCGCAAGCCCGGAGGCGAGCCCCCGGCGCGCCACGAACCAGCGCTGGACCGCGCCGATCGTCGGCACATAGGCAAGGCCGACGCCGAGGCCGATGCCGAGACCGTAAGCGGCGTAGACCTCGGCGATGCTGCGCGCCTGGCCGGCGAGCGCCAGACCAAGGCCGACCAGAAGCATGCCGAACATGGCAAGCGGCCGCGCGCCCCAGCGGTCGGCAAGCGGGCCGGACACGATCCCCAATGCGAAATAGAGGAAGCCCGCCAGCGAGAAGACCAGCGCCACCGAGCCGCGCGACGCGTGGAAGTCACGCTGGAGCGGCTCGACGAATGCGCTGAACGTATAGGCGCTGCCGAAGCCGACAAAGGTGATGGTGAAGGCGGCGGCGACGACCACCCAGCCATAAAAGACGCGTTTATGCGATGTGTTGGCGTGCATGTCAGATCTCCGGATGCCGCTGATGCCAGGATGTTGTCGCCTGGAAGGCGGCGCCGCCCGCCACAAGGTCGGCCTCCTTCAGGCGACCTGCCACGAGCTGAAGCCCGATCGGCATGCCGGCGTTGCTGAAACCGCCGGGAAAGGTCAGCGTCGGGTGTCCGCTCATGTCGAAAGGGCAGGTGTAACGCTGCAGCATCGCGATGAGCTCAGGTTGTTCGCCAAGCGTTGCGATGGCCTTCAGCGTCAGCGGCGCGAATGGCTGCACCGGTGTCAGCAGGAGGTCGACTGCGGAAAAGAGCGCGTCGACCGCACCGCGAAATGCCGCGCGCCGCAGCAGGATCTTCTGATAATCGAGACCGAAAAGCGCGGCGCCGGCTTCGATGACGCCGGCCAATACCGGGCCATACTGATCCCTGTGCGCGGCAAAGCTTGCCTCGTGGGCAACCGCCGCCTCGACCGCGCAATTGGGTACCCAGTCGGCGACGATCTGGGCCACGTCGGGAAACCGGACGTCGACGATCTCGGCACCGAGATCGGCAAAGACGCGCAGAGCCTCTCCCAGTGCTGCCTGCGTCTCAGGATCGACGTCGGCGCTGTTCCACGCCCGGTCGACGCCCACTCTCAGGCCACGCACGCCCGTGTCGGCGGCGGCGCGGTAGTCCGGCACCGGATCTTGAAGCGCGGTCGGATCGCGCGGGTCGCGTCCCGCGATTGCGGCGAGGACGGCGGCCGCATCGATGGTGCTGCGCGCCATGGTCCCGACGTGATCGAGCGAAGGCGCAAGCGCAAAGGCGCCGAAGCGGCTGACGCGGCCCCAGGTCGGTTTCAGCCCGGTCACGCCGTTTGCGGCCGCCGGCCAGCGGATGGAGCCGCCGGTGTCGGAGGCGAGTGCGCCGTAGCAAAGCCCCGCGGCCGTCGCCACGCCCGAGCCGCTTGAGGAAATGCCCGGCCAATAATCGTCGTTCCAGGGGTTTTTGGGCGGCGTTACCGAGGGATGGTGATCCGAGTAGGCTCCTTCGGTGAGCTCAGTCTTGCCGATCAGCACGGCGCCTGCGTCGCGCAGACGCTGGACCACGGTCGCATCCACGTCCGGTACGAAGGTCCGGTGGACCGCGGTTCCTGCGGCAGTCGGCGCGTCCTTCAGCCAGAACAGATCCTTGACGGCAATCGGGACGCCATGGAGCGGCCCGCGATGCCGCCCTGCAGCGATTTCCCTGTCGGCCTCATCGGCCTCGGCCCGGGCCGAAGCCTCGAGCACGAGGACGTAGCCCTTGAGTTCCGTGTCGCGTTCCGCGATGCGCCGAAGCTGGGATTCAACCACGTCTCGCGATGTGATTGCCCGATCTGCGATCAGGGCTCCGACCTCCACAAGGCCGAGATAGGCAAGCCCTGTGGCATTCTCTGTCGTTCCTGTCGGCGCGGGCGGCGCGCAAAGGTCCTGCGAGGTTCGCATTATATTTCCTCATTTCAGTATCAGGCTTCTGTCCGGTACGCTCATGTTGCATGAGGCTCAATATTTCGGTTATCCTGGTCGCGCACAAACCATTATTGCTACGGGTTTCAGATTAGAATTTCTAAATGATAGAGGCGAAGATCCCACCCCTGAACGCCCTTCGCGCATTCGAGGCTGCTGCCCGCCACCTCTCGGTGAAGGATGCGGCAGAAGAGTTGTGCGTGACGCCGGGTGCCGTCAGCCAGATGCTGAAGGTGCTGGAGCAGCATCTTGGTGTCAGGCTCTTCGTCCGGGTCAATCGCGGTATCTTCCTGACCGATGTCGGGCGGGACTATCTGCCGCCGGTGCGCAATGCTTTCCGGCAGATCGCGGACGCTTCAAGACGGGTCGCCGCGGCGACGGACAGCGGCGTTCTGACGGTCAGTGCCACGTCGTTCTTCGCGTCCGCCTGGCTCGTGCCGCGTATGGCCTCATTCCGCGATCGCCATCCGGAGATCGATCTGCAGGTCGTCACCAGCAATGCGCTCGTCGATTTTTCGCGCAGCGGCGTCGATGTCGCCTTCCGCCACGGCTATGGCCACTATCCGGGCCTGCGCAGCGACCATGTGCTTGCGGTCGCGATGGTGCCTGTCGCTGCACCGTCGCTGGTTGAGCGCCTGGGGCGGCCTGCAGGCCCGGCCGCGTTGGCGACCTGGCCGAAGGTGCAGGATGCCGACAGGAAGGGATGGAGCCTCTGGCTGCAGACGAACGATATGGCCGAGGCGACGTTGCCGACCGGACCGTCCTTCGACGATACGGCACTGCTCCAGCAGGCGGTGCTCGCCGGCCTAGGCGCCGGCCTGCTTCCTGCCGCGATGGTGGCGCCGGAGATCGAAGCGGGACGCCTGGTCCAGCTGGCGAGCGAAACGCATATCGAGGCCTTTGCCTATTATCTCGTCTATCCGGAAGCGAAGGCGGAGCAGCCGAAGATTGCCGCGTTTCGAGAATGGGTCCTGGAGGCCGCCCGAGCGAGCGCCGTCGGTTCTCACCCACGATAGCGCAGCGCCTCCACCATCACCGCAAAGGCGGGCGAGGACTGGCGGCGGCTGGGGTAATAAAGGTGGTAGCCCGGAAACGGGTCGCACCAGTCTTCGAGCACGCGGATGAGGCGACCCTCGGCAATATGGGTGAGCACCGATTCCTCGGGCACGAAGGCAAGGCCGAAGCCGGCGAGGCAGGCGGTGAGGCGGTGCGCGAGGCGGCTGAAAACCAGCTGTCCGTCGACGCGGACCTTCAGCTCGCGCCCGTCCTTTTCGAACTCCCAGCCATAGATGCCGCCATAGGTGGGTAGCCGCAGATTGATGCAGCTGTGCTGGGTCAGGTCCTGCGGCACGATCGGCTGCGGGTGCTTCTCGAAATAGCCGGGCGTGCCGACGACCGCCATGCGCATATCCGGTCCGATGCGCACGGCGATCATGTCCTTGGCGACCTGTTCTCCGAGCCGCACCCCGGCGTCGTAGCGCTCGGCAACGATGTCGGTGAGGCCATAGTCGATGATGATCTCGACCTTGATATCAGGGTAATCGGGCAGCAGTTTTTCGAGCTTCGGCCAGAGCACGGTTTCCGCCCCATGCTCGGCGGTGGTGATGCGCACCGTGCCTGCGGGCTTGTCCCTGATCTCGCTCAGCGCCGTCAGCTCCGTTTCCAGCTGTTCGAAATGCGGGACGAGGGTTGAGAGCAGCCGTTCGCCCGCCTCGGTCGGCGAGACGCTGCGGGTGGTGCGGGTGAGCAGACGCACGCCGAGCCGTGCTTCGAGCGCCCGCATCGCGTGGCTGAGCGCCGATTGCGATACGCCAAGCTGGGCGGCGGCCCGCGTGAAGCTGCGCTCGCGCGCAACGGCTGCGAAGGCAAGCAGATCGTTGATGTTCTCGCGCAGCATTCATGAATCCTTCTCATAGGTCCATGCCGTTTATACCATCTAATCGCAAGCGGCAGCCATGGCTAGATTGTGCACAGCAACAAGGCAGACGCCGGGTCTGCCAAGGAGAAGAAGCCATGGAGATCAAGAGAAGCGGCTCACAGCCCTCGGCCAGGGGACCGGAGGACTGGTTCAGCGGAACGGTGCGCATCGACCCGTTGTTTGCCGTCAGCGAGCCGGCGCGCGCCGCCGGCAACGCCGTCACCTTCGAGCCCGGTGCTCGGACTGCCTGGCACACGCATCCGCTCGGCCAGGTGCTGATCGTCGTTTCCGGTTTTGGTCGCGTGCAGCGCAAAGGCGGGCCGATCGAGGAAATCCGGCCCGGTGACGTCGTCTGGTTCGAGCCGGGCGAGAAACATTGGCACGGCGCCGGACCGACGACGGCGATGACCCATATCGCCATCCAGGAGGCGCTCGACGGCAAGGCGGTCGACTGGATGGAAAAGGTGACCGACGCTGAATATGGCGCCGAGGCGGAGTAGGCGTGATCATGGACATGACTTCGGCAACACAGCTCTCGTCCCGCAAGACCGCGGTGCTGGCGATCATCATCGTCAGCTACCTGATGATCGTGCTCGATATTTCGATCGTGATCACTGGCCTGCCAAAGATCCGCGACGAGTTGCAGTTCGGCGATGCCGGGCTTTCCTGGGTGCACAGCACCTATACGCTGGCCTTCGGCGGCTTCCTTTTGCTTGGGGCGCGGGCCGGCGACATTCTCGGCCGGCGCCGGATGTTCATGACCGGGCTTGCGATTTTCACGGCGGCTTCCGTGGTCATCGGCCTTGCCCCATCACCGGCCTGGCTGCTGGCCGCCCGCGCCGTGCAAGGCTTCGGCTCGGCAATCCTGGCGCCGGCGACGCTGGCGCTGATCCAGACGCACTTTTCCGAAGGGCCGGAGCGTACGCGGGCGGTCGCCTATTACAGCTCGGTCGCCGGCATCGGCGCGAGCTTCGGCATGGTGCTTGGCGGACTGCTTGCCGGCTGGCTCAGCTGGCGGGTCGGTTTCTTCATCAACCTGCCGATCGGCATCGCCCTCATGCTGGCCGCGCGCAAATATGTCGGCGAGACGGAGCGGCGCACCGGCGAGTTCGACCTTGCGGGTGCGGTGACCTCGACGCTTGGCATGACGGCGCTCGTCTTCGGCATCGTGCGCTCGGCGGAGGAGGGGGCGCATGACCCACTGACGCTTGTGACGCTTGTGCTCGGTCTTCTCCTGCTTATCGCCTTCGTCATCAACGAGCGCCGCGCGAGCCAGCCAATCATGCCGCTCAGGCTGTTTGCCAGTCGCGAACGGGTCGGGGCCTATCTGGCGCGCGTCTTGTTCCTCGCGGCGATGATCGGGTTCTTTTTCTTCTTTACCCACTATCTGCAGGGCGTTCGAGGCTTCGATCCCCTTGCCTCCGGTCTTGCCTTCATCCCGGCGACACTTGTCAATTTCGTTGCCGCGATCTCGGTTCCGAGGCTGACACCCCGGTTCGGCAACCGGCGTCTGCTTGCCTTCGGCCTGATTTCGGCGCTGGCCGGTATGATCGTCATCGGCCAGATCTCGGCCGATACGTCCTATCTCTTCGGCATGGCGCTGCCCTTGATGCTGATCGGGCTCGGCCAGGGCTTCACGCTCAGCCCGTTGACCGTTGCGGGCATTGCCGGTGTTGCGCCCGGCGATGCGGGCGCTGCCGGCGGTGTTGTCAATGTCGCCCACCAGCTCGGCAATTCGCTTGGTCTCAGCGTGCTCGTCGTCGTCGCGGCCATCGGTGCCGACGGTCTTGCAGGCAGCGCGCTGCTCGCCCACCGGGTGGATAATGTTCTCATCGGCTGCACGGCCTTGCTGGCGCTCGCACTTACCGTCGTCGCGCTGGTCGTGCGGCCTCAAACCGTGGGGCGGGTCGAGCGTTCGGCGACGGCCCGTTCACGCGCCTGCCAGAATTGCCGCTCGCCCTCCCTCGACGTCGCGGCCTGATCAAGGAGCATGACAATGCAGAAACGCAAGCTTGGAAAAAGCAATCTCGAAGTCTCGGCCATCGGCTTTGGCTGCATGGGCCTCAGCTACGGCTACGGCCCGGCAACGGAACGGTCCGAGGCGATCAAGCTCATCCGTGCCGCGCATGACCTCGGCGTCACCTTCTTCGACAGCGCCGAAGCCTATGCCGGCAACGAGGATCTGGTCGGGGAGGCGCTTGCGCCGATCCGCGACGAGGTGGTGATCGCCACCAAGTTCGGCTTCGTCAACGGCGATGTCGCCCAAGGTCTGGACAGCCGGCCGGAGCGTATCCGCGCGGTCGCCGAAGCGTCCCTGAAGCGGCTGAGGACCGACCGGATCGACCTCTTCTACCAGCACCGCGTCGACCCCAACGTGCCGATCGAAGATGTCGCGGGTGCGGTCAAGGACCTGATCGCCGAGGGCAAGGTCGGCCATTTCGGAATGTCCGAGGCGGGCGCCGCCTCGATCCGGCGCGCCCATGCCGTGCAAAAGGTAACGGCGCTGCAGAGCGAGTATTCGCTCTGGTGGCGCGAGCCGGAGGCCGAAATCCTGCCGCTGCTTGAAGAACTCGGCATCGGTTTCGTGCCTTTCAGCCCGCTCGGCAAGGGTTTCCTGACCGGTGCGATCGACGAGACCACGACCTTCGATAAAAACGATTTCCGCATGATCGTGCCGCGCTTCTCGCCCGAAGCGCGTCGGGCCAACCAGGCGCTGGTCGATCTGCTCGGCGCGATTGCCGCGGCCAAGGGCGTGACGAAGGCGCAGATCGCCCTTGCCTGGCTCTTGGCACAGAAGCCGTGGATCGTGCCGATTCCCGGCACGACGAAACTGCATCGGCTGGAGGAGAATCTCGGTGCGGCGGGTGTCGCGCTCACGGCAGAGGAGCTTGGACAGATCCAGGCGGCGCTCTCAACTGTCGAGGTGCAGGGCGCCCGCTACCCGCAACACCTGCAGCAACGCGTCGGGAAGTAGGCCGTCTGCAGCAAGGTGCGAGCGGCCCTGGACTGCCCATCTCGTCCTCGGCGCAAGCCGTCACCATCCTCCTCATTCCTGTGCTTGTCACAGGAATCCAGTCAGCCCAAGTCCTTGGGCTGAAAGGTTCTTTGACCCGACGGACGTCGGGTCGCTGGATCCCCGCCACAAGGGCGAGGATGAGGGAGAATGGGGCGCCATTCGCTCCAAACAGCCATCGTAGGGGCTTTAGGCGAGGCGCCGGGGAAAAGGGAAATACCTCGCGCCTTGCCCATTACTTCACCGTGCACACCCCATTGACGCCGCCCTTGCCGGTGTAGGAGACGCTGGGCGAGCCGTCGGGATTGACGCTCAAGGAGATGACGACGCCGGCGCCGTGCGCTTCGTAATAGGTGTCGTTGAAGACCTTCAGCCTGGCTTCCTTGCCGTTGATATAGATCGGGCCGCCTTCGTCGGCGTGGACCTCGATCTTGCCGGGGCAGGTGGCATTGACGAGCGGGATCTTGGCTTCGGCGAGACCGGCGAAGGCAAGCGTCGGGACAAGAAGGCCGAGAAGGCGTAGGCCGGGTCTTGCTCTCCAGCGAGGGTTGCAGGTGGCATCGATCACCAACCGTGACAGGCTGGCGGTGGAAGTCAACCACGGCCGAGCGTCATGAAGCTGTCATCAATCCGATTGTTTTTTTGCGCTGCACAAGATAGAGGATTGCAGCCGAATTTTATGCAAATGCCTTTTCGTGGAGCAGGTCGCGGCCAGTCTCCGAAGGCAGCGCGTCAGCATCCAAAAAGGGCAGGGCGCCGGCGCGGATTGGAGGGTCCGGAGATGAAGACGTTCACCACCATCGCCGAGCTGCGTGCAGCGCTTGCCGAGCATAGACGCGCTGGCAAGTCGGTCGGCTTCGTGCCGACCATGGGCTACCTGCATGTCGGCCATATGGAGCTGATGCGCCGGGCCCGCGAGGCAAACGACATCGTCGTCGCCAGCATCTTCGTCAATCCGCTGCAGTTCGGCGCCAACGAGGATCTCTCCAAGTATCCGCGCGATCTTGCCCGCGACCAGGCGATGCTTGAAAAGGGCAATGTCGACTATCTCTTTGCCCCGGGTGTCGCCGACATGTATCCGCGCCCGATGGAAACCGTCGTCGACGTGCCGACGCTTGGCAGCGAGCTCGAGGGTTCGGTCCGCCCCGGTCATTTCGCCGGCGTCGCCACCGTCGTCACCAAGCTCTTCAACATCGTCCAGCCGGACCGGGCCTATTTCGGCGAGAAAGATTTCCAGCAGCTGCAGATCATCCGCCGTATGGTCGACGATCTTGCCCAGCCGGTCACCGTGATCGGCGTGCCGACGGTGCGCGAGGCCGATGGGCTCGCCTGCTCGTCGCGCAATGTCTATCTGACCGCCGAGGAACGCAGTGCTGCGGCGATCGTGCCGAAGGCGCTGGACGAGGCGACGCGACTGGTCGCCTCCGGCGTCAGCGACGTGGCGGCGCTTGAAAAGGCCGTGACCGAATTTCTGGCAAGCGAACCGCTCGCCAAGCCCGAGGTCGTGGCCGTGCGCGATCCCGAGACGCTGGAGACCCTTGAGACCATCGGCGACCGACCGGTGCTGCTCCTGCTCTTCGTCCGCTTCGGCACGACCAAGCTGCTCGACAACCGCGTGATCGCCCCGAAATCCGCATCAATTGCGAAGGTTGCCTGACATGAGCGTGCAATCCCAGAAGCGCCGCCTCAGCCCCGCCAACATCGAAGCCTTGAAGGGCGAGCGCCCGATCGTCAGCCTCACGGCCTATACGACGCCGATCGCAAGGCTGCTCGATCCGCATGTGGACTTTCTGCTCGTCGGCGATTCCGTCGGCATGGTGCTCTACGGTCTCGATACGACCGTCGGCGTGACACTCGAAATGATGATCGCCCATGGCCAGGCGGTCATGCGCGGCTCGCAGCAGGCCTGCGTCGTCATCGACATGCCCTTCGGCTCCTATCAGGAATCGAAGGAGCAGGCGTTCCGCAGTGCGGCACGGATCCTGAAAGAAACCGGCTGCAGCGCAGTGAAGCTCGAGGGCGGGGCGGAGATGGCCGAGACGGTCGCGTTCCTCGTCAGCCGCGGCATTCCGGTGCTTGGGCATGTCGGGCTGATGCCGCAGCTCGTCAACACGACCGGCGGCTATCGCTCGGTCGGCCGCAACGACAAGGAAGTGGCCAAGATCCGTCGCGACGCCAAGGCGATCGACGATGCCGGCGCCTTTGGGATCGTCATCGAAGGCACGGTCGAGCCGGTTGCCCGCGAGATTACCGCCGAACTGCGCTCGCCGACCATCGGCATCGGCGCGTCGCCGGCCTGCGACGGACAGATCCTCGTCTCCGACGACATGCTCGGCCTCTTCAACGACTTCAAGCCGCGCTTCGTCAAGCACTTCGCCGAGCTGGCGCCGGCGATCTCGAAGGCTGCCGAAGACTATGCGGCCGAGGTGAAGGCGCGCAGCTTCCCGGGCATCGAGCACACGTTCCAGGTCAAAAAATAGAGAGCGGCCGTCCGCTCTGGCATACGAATTTCTGATGCAATGCGCACCGGTTTCTCGATCGGTGCGCATTTTGTTCAAGCCTTGTTCGGCCAAGGCATCATAAAATTCAATCATTGTATCAGTTGATTTGAATTGTTGCCGGGGGCGCGAGCGCCTATCAGTCCGGCACCGGCCGTATGGCGCGTCATCGCCTCGGCCGGCGGAGGTTTCCATGAAAAAAGATGAATTCTGGGAAGGGGTCCGCGGCGGCTTTCCCATCATGCTGGCAGCATCGCCCTTCGGTGCGCTCTTCGGGGCGCTTGCGGTCGACAACGGCTTCACCATTGCCGATGCGGTGTTCATGAGCGCGACCGTCTATGCCGGCGCCAGCCAGATGGTCGGCATCGAGCTCTTCGGCAATCACGTCCAGCCCTGGCTGGTGGTGCTCTCGGTCTTTGCGGTCAACTTCCGCCACGTGCTCTATTCGGCCTCGATCGCCAAATATGTCCGCCACTTCACCTTCGGGCAGAAATTCCTGGCCTTCTTCCTGCTGGTCGATCCGCAATATGCCGAGACCGAGAAGCGCGGAGAGCGCGGCCTGCCGATCACGTTTTCCTGGTATCTCGGCTTCGGCCTCGTCATCTACATTCCCTGGATCATCAACACGCTCGTCGGCGCGATCTTCGGCCAGATGATCGGCGATCCCAAGGCGATCGGCCTCGACGTGCTTTTGCCGGTCTATTTCATGGGGCTGGTCATGGGCTTCCGCAAGCGTGACCGGTTCCTGCCGATCGTCGCCGTCTCGGGGCTTGCCTCCGTTGCCGGCATGCACTTCGTCGGCTCGCCCTGGCATGTCAGCATCGGCGCGCTCGCCGGCATCGTGCTCGCCGCCTTGCTGCCGCCGAGCAATCAGGCGCCGGCACCGACCGGCATCGAGAAGGAGGCGTGAGCATGGATCCGCAACACCTCAACCTCATCTACCTGATCATCGCGGCAGCGGTTGCAACCTTCCTGACGCGCGTCGGCGGCTACATCCTGATTACCCAGATGAAACAGATCCCGCCGCGGCTGGAGGCGGCGCTCAACGCCGTTCCGGCTGCCGTGCTGACGACGCTGGTGGCGCCGGCCTTCGTCTATGGCGGGCTCGACGTGACGATCGCCATGTTCATCGCCTTTGCCATCGCGCTCGGGCTCAATCTCTCGACGCTACGCATGCTGGTCATCGGCTGGGTGGTGGTGATGGTGATCCGGCATCTGGTGATGTAGGCGCGTGATCCGTTCGCGTCGCGTCAAGGGCCGCGCGGACGGCGAGATCTGTCGCCAACATTGGCGATAGGCGTGCGCTGGTTTATTATTCCCCGGTTGCCGGAGAGGCACGCCAGCGACGCACGGCGCCAAGTGGCGCAGGTGCAATGCCGCTGCCGCATGACGCCTCCCGGCGGTGGAGGAGCGACCATGTTGACCAGGATTTCTATTGCCCTCTTGCTGGCGCTCGCGCCGGCCACGGCCTTTGCCAATCAATGCCCGACGATGATGAAGGCGATCGATGCGGCCATGCAGACCGCCTCACTGTCGCAGGCCGACATGACCAAGGTCATGGAACTGCGCAAGAAGGGCGAGGAACAGCACCAGGCCGGCGATCACGCCGGTTCGGAGGCAACGCTTGGCGAAGCGAAGAAGCTTCTGGGCATCTGAGCGAGGAACCGGGATTTCCCGAAACTGAAGCGCGTCGCGATCTTTCAGATTCGCTCCGTGCGCTTTGAGTTATTGATTTAGCGCATGTCGTTATCGCAAAACCTCTGCGCACTTTTGCGCGACATGCTCTAGGGTCTGGCAGGAGAGGGCGCTGCACGCAACCGGCAGCACGGCGCCTCGTTGTCTGGGCTCCCGCGACAGCAGGAGCCCAAGTGAGTGCATGACTCAGCGTGAGAGCGCTTCCGTCGCGGCCTTCAGCCAGTCGCGGGTCTCGTCGCTCGCAAGCACCGGCATCAGCTTTTCGCGCGTCTCGGCATGATAGGCGTTGAGCCAGCCGAGCTCCTCGTCGGTGAGCAGCGCCGGCAGCACCAGGCGGCGGTCGATCGGGCAGAAGGTGATCGTGTCGAAGCCGAGCATCGGCAGGTCGCCGCCTTCAACCGTCGCCGCCGGCTGCACAACGATAAGGTTTTCGATGCGGATGCCAAAGGCGCCGGGGCGGTAGTAGCCGGGCTCGTTGGAAAGGATCATGCCGGGCAGCAGCTCCTGGGTCGAAAGGCGGGCGATGCGCTGCGGGCCTTCATGCACCGAGAGATAGGAGCCGACGCCGTGGCCGGTGCCGTGGGCATAGTCGGCGCCCGCCTTCCAGAGCGCGATGCGGGCGAGCGGATCGAGGTCGACGCCGCGCGAGCCCTTGGGGAAGCGCGCGAGGCTGATCGCAATCATGCCCTTCAGCACCAGGGTGAAGAAGCGCTTCTGCTCTTCGGGCACGGCGCCGACAGCGATCGTGCGGGTGATGTCGGTGGTGCCGTTGATGTACTGTGCGCCGGAATCGATCAGGAACATCGTGCCCGCTTCGATCGCCTGGTCGGTGGCGGTGGTGACGCGGTAGTGCATGATCGCCGCATGGGCGCCGGCGCCGGAGATCGTGTCGAAGGAGATGTCCTTGAGCGGGTTCTGCATGCGCTCGCCGACGGTGGCGCGGGCGGCTTCGAGCTGGTTGGTGGCGCCGATCTCGGTGACCGTGCCGGGCTGCTGGCTGTCGAGCCAGGCGAGGAACTCGACCATGGCCGCACCATCCTGCAGATGGGCACGGGTCGAGCCTTCGATCTCGGCCTTGTTCTTCTGGGCGCGCGGCAGGCGGGCAGGGTCGACCGCTTCGACGATCTTGCCGCCCTTGGAACGGATCAGCTCGGAAATGGCGAAGGAGGCGAGATCGGGATCGATCATGACCGAGGTGCCGGCAGCGCCGAGCGCGCGCAGACGATCGTCGAAGGTCGACGGCGCGACGATGTCGGCGATCTGGGTGAGATAGGCCTCCTGCTCGATGCCGGTCTTGCGCTTGTCGAGGAAGAGCTCGGCGCGGCCGTCGGCGTGGATGATGGCGCGAGCGAGCGGATGCGGCGTATGCGGCACGTCGGACCCACGGATGTTGAAGGTCCAGGCGACGGAGGAGGGGTCGGTCAAGACGACGGCGTCAGCGCCTGCCTTGGAAAGGCCGGCGGCGATCGTCGCGATCTTGTCCTTGGCAAGCGTGCCGGCATGCTCGATCGGCTGGATCGTCACCTTGCCGAGCGGGGCGGCCGGGCGGTTGGTCCAGATCCTGTCGAGCGGGTTATGGTCGAGAAAGACGAGGGAGCCGCCGAGCGTGGCGAGTGCCTTCTCCAGCCGGCGAACCTCGGCGCCGGTGTGCACCCAGGGATCGATGCCGAGCTTGAAGCCCTTGGATCCGTGGTTTTCCAGCCAGAGATGCGGCGGCTCGCCGATGAGGTCGCCACCCGTAAAGACGGAGCCGTCGACCTGTTCCTTGAGCTGCGTGACGTAACGTCCATCGACGAAGACGACTGCTTCACGCTGCGTGATGAGGGCGACGCCGGCCGAGCCGGTAAAGCCCGTCAGCCACGACAGGCGTTCGGAGGAGGCGGGCACGTATTCGCCCTGGAACTCGTCGGCGCGCGGCACGAGAAAGCCGTCGATGCCAAGAGCTGCGAAGGACGCACGCAGGGCTTCGGTGCGCTCCTTGCCGAATTGCGGCGTGGAGGTGACTTCAAAAGACTGAAACATGAGGGAATTCCGGTAGATTGAGCGGCAAACCGCGGGAAAAGATGGGCCATGTTAGCGGAAATCGCCCTTGCCGGGAAAGAGGCGATATCCTGTAAAGGTGGCCCGCCCACGGTTCTCGCAATGCCTCAGGTTGCAAGCCGAGAGGAGAGCAATTGCTCATTCACCATACATATGCGCTCAGTGCATGGCACCCATGCTAAGAAAACCCTTTCTCTATCGGAATAATAGTTTATAAGCCGCCTCAACGAACACGGACGAACATCCGGTGGTTCAAAAAGCTGCGGTTCCGAGAATAGTTGGTCACTCTGTTCTCCTCCTCCCTCAAGGGTGGTCAGCTTCGGAACGGTAGACGCCCGCTCGAGCACTCCTCCTCCTCAGGCTCGCGGGCATGGTTGGTCACAAGCCAACCAGCAGGCGATGCCTCTGGCATCGCCTTAGTTTCGAAAGGCCGCCCGTCATGATAGACGAGGCGGCCTTTTCGTTTTTCCGATCTGGATTGTCACGGCAAGAAGTATCATTCCAGCCGAATCGATACGGTCGTGGGGTAGTTCGCTTGCCAAGCTTGACCTTCATACAGCTCAACGACAACTGGAACGCTGATCCGAATGTTCCGGCGGTGGAAGTCCGCGCGGCAGGAAGCGTAATCCAGCTTTGCTTTCGGCTGGCTCATTGGGGGCATCCGGCACGCGAGGATGAGATCGGTTATCTCACTTTCGACGGATGCCAAGCCTGGCGGCTCGGAGCGACCAATGACGAGGGCTGGTTTCGCGGCCAATGCCGTTACAGCAGGCTCGCGCCCAAATGGGGTGAGTTTTACGAGTTGGTGGGCGACGATCCGCTCCGCGACCAGGTATCGGGTTGGCGCCCGGCACCGATGCCGGAGCCGACGGACAGGCATTTCCTATTCTATCTTCGCGACGACACTTTCGAGTGCCTTGCGCGGCATTGGTCGTTCGAGCGTGAGACGCCGACGGTGTTGATTGAGGATGTCGTGGCCGCGCAGGATTAGCGGCCGCGCCCTCACTTCTCCAGATGAATCGTCACCCAGCCGTTGCGCCAGATGGTGCGCACGTGGCGCAGGTGCTGGCCGTTGTAGTGGGCAAGCACCTTCCAGCGCTGTTCGGCGAGGATACCTGACAGGATCACCGAACCGCCGGGGGCGAGGTTGGCGACGAGCTGCGGCGCCATCTTCATCAAGGGACGGGCGAGGATGTTGGCGATGATGAGGTCGAAGGGGCCGTTGGAGCTGAAGGCTGTCGAGTGAAAGCCGGGCGCGGTTGCAAAGGTCATGCCGGTGACGACGCCGTTGACCCGGGCGTTTTCTTCCGCCACGCGGGTGGCGATCGGGTCGATGTCGGTGGCGAGCACCGGCACGTGCATCAATTTCCAGGCGGCGATCGCCAGCACGCCGCTGCCGGTGCCAAGGTCGAGCACGTTCTTCACGGTGCGGGTGCGGGCAACAGAAGCGAGCACTTCGAGGCAGCCGGCGGTCGTGCCGTGGTGACCGGTGCCGAAGGCCTGGCCGGCGTCGATCTCGATGGCGATCTCGCCGGTCTTGACCTTGTCGCGGTCATGCGAACCGTGCACGACGAAGCGGCCGGCGCGCACCGGCGCCAGGCCTTCGAGCGACTTGGCGATCCAGTCGATATCCGGCAGCACTTCGCGCGCGATCGGAAGATGGCCGAAGTCTTGCGTGAGCGCTTCGGTGAGGCGTTCGTTCACACCCTCCTCGTCGACCGCCATCATGTAGATCGAGGCTTCCCAGATGTCGCGCTTCTCGTCGACTTCCGTCGTGCCGATCGCAAAGTCCTCTTCGCCGAAGACCTCGCTCATGCGGTCGAGCACGGCTTCCGCCTGCTTCTCGGTGGTGGTGACGAAAAGTCTGATCTCGCTCAAGGGTCCGTCCTTCGGCTGGCAAATCCGCCGCCCGCATCACCGTAGAAGACAGGCGCTCAAGCGGCGGCAATCGTGTGCTGTGCGCTATCACGATTGCCCCACAAAGGCAAAGCGCCGGACGGGGCCGGCGCTTGCAACTTCACGGTCACGAACGAAGGGCTCAGCCCTTGGTCAGGTTTTCCAGTTTCTTGACCGCGGTCTCCGGGTTCTCCTCATAGGCGATCGTGCCGGAGAACTTGCCGTTGGCGTCAAGCAGGAAGACCGACGCGGTGTGGTCCATGGTGTAGTCACCGTCCGGCTTTGCAGCGTCGACCGGAACCTTCTTGGCGTAGACGCGGAAGCCCTTGACCATCTCCATCACCTTGTCAGCCGGGCCGGAAATGCCGGTGATGCGCTTGGAGACGTTGGAGACGTACTGGCCGAGGATTTCCGGCGTGTCGCGCTCGGGATCGACGGTGATGAAATAGGCCTGCAGCTTGTTGCCCTCGGGGTCGACCTTTTCCAGCCAGCCGTTCAGCTCGAACAGCGTCGTCGGGCAGACCTCGGGGCAATGGGTAAAGCCGAAGAAGAGCGCGGTCGGCTTGCCGGTGAAGGCCTTCTCGGTGATTTCCTTGCCGTCCTGGGCAACCAGCGTGAAGGGAACGCCGAAGGGGCCGGAGGCGGCCTGCTGCTTCGACTGGGTCATTTCATAGCTCAGCCAGCCCAGGATGCCTGCCATGACGACGACGGCGGCCCAAAGGACGATGCGGATGGTTTTCATGCGTGCTACCGATTTTGTTGGGGCCGAAGACGGCCATGTCCGGTTGATCGGCCCTTGATACCGCCTTCACGGACCCCGCGCAAATGGGACAATTGCCGCAGGTTGTGGCGGCGGCTTCTCGTCGCGCCCCTCATCCCGCTGCCGCGACCTTCTCCCCGTCATGACGGCGAGAAGGAGCCGTGTGGCGATTTCCCGCTCTGACAATGAGCCCCCGGTGCCCCAACACCCACCGCAGAATAACCGCGCGGTGACGTCTCGCTCGCTCTCGTCCCTCTCCCTGCTCGCGGGGAGAGGGTTAGGGTGAGGGGCAAAACTTAGGAGCGTGGCCGCTCTAAAAACACCAGGAAAGGCCCGATTGAGCGAGGGCGAGGAACATCTCGGCGCCGTTTTCCATCCAGCCGCGGAAAGCGAGCAGGAGGACGACGGCGATGCCGGCCGCAAGGGTTGCGGCAAGAGGCAGGCGGATCGAGCGCTGGGTCTTCGTGTTCATGGACGCAATCATACCATCTCGCGCAGGAAGGGGAAGCCGGCCCGACCCCTCGCGCGTGATTGCGGCGGGCGCCGGCCCGAGACCGGGCAAGGGTGGAAAACCAAGGCTTGCCGAGCCGTTCGATTGTGCCCCTGGTTGCCGGGAAAACCGGCGCTTGCAGTAAATATGCGCGATCTCGAAAATAAGATGCTTTCCCTGGGGATCGGCGGGGCGCCTTAGCGAATGTTTAAGGTCTGTTTGACAGTGTTTTGCCAGCGCGGGGGGAGCGTTTGGCTCCGACATGACATGAGGTCATCCGGTTTGATCGAGCCCGGTTTTCCGCATCGATCCTAACGGAGGATCCGGCCCGCGCCGGGTCCGTGAGCATGGACTGTCTATGACTGCCTCGTCTTCCCCATTGAAGCGCAATCTCTCCGTAAGCCAGCGGCTTGCGACCCTTGCCGGTGCCGCTTTCGTCGGTTTCGGCTCCGTGCTCGGGGTCGGCTGGTACGAGGGCGGCCGCGCGAACGATGCGCTCAAGGGGGCGATCGCCGCGCAGAACGGCCTGACCACGGTCGACGAGATCCGGCTTGCGACCACCAATCTCGTGCTCAATGCGATGGACAGCATCATCGACCGCGAGGAGGGAGCGATCCAGCCGGCGCGCGCCGCCAGCATCGCCCAGATCTTGCAACTGCTCGAGACGAAGTCCGCCGATATCAAGGCGCTTGCTGGCCTCATCGGCCGTAGCGACGCGCTTTCGAGCTTTGACGCCGACGTGGCCGAACTGCGTCAGGCGATCGGCACCGACCTGAAGACGCTGATCGAAGGCAAGGCTTCCGCCGACGACTTCGGCAAGATCGACGACGCCATCGATGGCGCCGGCGAGCGGGTCGCCGCAGCACTTGCCAGCCTTTCCGAGGCGGCAACCACGCTGGTCCAGACACGCGTCGCCGAAGCGCGCGCGGTCTCCGACCAAGCGTTCCAGCTTCAGCTCGCCTCCGGCCTGCTCGCCATGGCGACACTGCTCTATCTGCTCTGGTTCCACGGCAGCACGCTCCGGCACGGCATCCTCGCCCTGCGCGACGGCATGCAGCGGATCCAGAAGGGCGAGCTCTCGGCCAAGGTGGAAGCGCTCGACCGTGGCGACGAAATCGGCGCCATGGCGCGCTCGGTCGATCTTTTCCGCCTGTCGGCGATCGAAAAACACTCTCTTGAGCAGAGCGCAGCGCTGAGCCGCCGCGAGATCGAGAGGGAGCGCGAACAGCAGCAGAACGAGCGCGAGGCGGCGGTGCACCGCATCCAGACGGCGATCGACAATCTCGGCCGCGCCATGACGCAGCTTGCCGATGGCAATCTGGCCGTTGCGATCGACCGGCCCTTCGACGGCAACCTTGACCAGCTCCGGCAGAACTTCAACCAGACGGTCGAACGGCTGCGCGTCGTGCTATCGAGCGTCAAGGACAATGCGCTCTCCATTGAATCGAATGGACGGCAGATGCGTACGGCCGCCGACGACCTGGCGCGCCGCACCGAGCGGCAGGCCGCTTCGCTGGAGCAGACCTCGGCAGCACTCGACGAAATCACCGTGACGGTCCGCACCGCGACCCAGCGCGCCGAAGAGGCGAGCCAGATGGTCGACCAGACCCGCACCAATGCCGAGGAGTCCGGCCGCATCGTCGGCGAGGCGATCGCCGCCATGGCGCGCATCGAGGGCGCCTCGAACGAAATCGGCAAGATCATCAACGTCATCGACGAGATCGCCTTCCAGACCAATCTTCTGGCGCTGAACGCCGGCGTCGAGGCGGCGCGGGCGGGCGAGGCCGGCAAGGGCTTTGCCGTGGTGGCGCAGGAAGTGCGCGAACTGGCGCAGCGTGCCGCCGGTGCTGCCAAGGACATCAAGGCGCTCGTCAGCCGGTCCGGCAACGAGGTCGGCACCGGCGTCAAACTGGTGCGGGCGACCGGTGAGGCGCTTGGGCGGATCGGCACCGATGTCGCCCGGATCAATGAACTCATGACGTCGATCGTGATGGCGGCGCGCGAGCAGTCGACCGGCCTCAGCGAGATCAGCACCGCCGTCGGCCAGCTCGACCAGATGACCCAGCAGAACGCCGCGATGGTCGAACAGACCAACGCCTCCAGCCATACGCTGGCGCAGGACGCCGAACGCCTGACGGATCTCGTCGGCCAGTTCCGCGAAGGCCAAACGATGCAGCGTGCCATGCCCGCTCAGACAGCGACCCCGATAGCGCCGCCGAAGATCGCATCGCCAAAGGCGACGGTTCAAGCGCCGCCGCGCGCCGCTCCGGCAGCGCCCGTCCAGCGGCCGGTCGCCAGGGGCACCAACGAAGCGGTGCCGCTGCGCAAGATCGGCGCTGCCAAAATGGCCTCGTTTCCAACTCCATCTCCCGCCAAGGCCCTGATGGGCAAGCTTGCGGGCGCATTCGGCAACAAACCGGGCTCGGTGCCGTCGACGACGGCCTCCGGTGAAAACTGGGAAGAATTCTGAACATGAGCAACGCAATCAAGCAGTCCGGCGCCTATCTCGAAATCGTGTCGTTCCACCTCGGCGACCAGGAATTCTGCATCGACATCATGGCGATCCGCGAAATCCGCGGCTGGGCGCCGGTGACGCCGATGCCGCACACGCCGCCCTACGTGCTTGGCCTCATCAACCTGCGCGGCGCGGTGATCCCGGTCATCGACATGGCGGCCCGCCTCGGCATGAAGATGACCGAACCGTCCGAGCGTTCGGCGATCATCGTCACCGACATCGCCGGCAAGCTGGTCGGTCTCCTGGTCGAACAGGTCTCCGACATGATGACGATCAAGAGCGAGGCGCTGCAGCCGGCGCCAGAGATCATTCCGGAAGCGCAGCGCGCCTTCTGCCGCGGCATCGTCGCGCTCGAAAAGACCATGGTCTGCTTCCTCAACCTCGATACGGTCATTGCCGACGAGCTGGCGCAGGCCGCCTGACGCAAACCCGTTCCTTATCAGAGAAAGCCCCGGCGCACCGGCGCCGGGGCTTTCTCGCGTTTCGGCATGATTTCAGAGCCTTTCCGCAGATACGGGAACGATAGGGTCAAGTTAAACTTCGGCAATGAACTTCACGCTTGGGCGATGCCATTGTGACAAAACGTCAAGTGGCTGGGCGGGTTACTTGTACTACTTTACCGGTGTTGCCGGGTGCCCGAACGGAGGCCGGGTGCCTGGTCCCGACAACAGGAGTTTAACCTATGACAATCTCCCCAAGGAAACTCATCGCCGCGCTCTCCGTAACGATGGTCATGGCGTCGCCGGCTCTGGCCGATAGCTACTATCAGGGCATCGACGTCAACAATCCTCCCGGAACGCAGAACACGCACAAGGCGATGACGCCGATGACGCGGCCGTCCGCAACCGTTGACAGGATGTCGACGGGCAGCATCAACAGAACGTCCACACCGACCCCTGTTTACCGCGATCGAAGCCCCTATGGTGGGTACCAGGGTGGTGATGGCGACTATTATCAGGGCATCGTTCCGCCGACGTCCTACTAGAGCATCCCGCTTTCGAGTGAAATCACCGGAGGCGGAAAGGTATTCTAGAACCAAAGTGCCAGAGCGTCGTTGGTGCGTTCGACTGAACGCACGGCGCTCTAGGAGCGATCAGGAGCGGAGTGGCTCCTCCCAGCCTTCCAACACGCACCGCTCTGATGCGGCTTTTGAAGCGCCCGTGAAGGGCGCTTCAACCGTGTTGCGGAAAGGGGGCCTTAAGCCACCAGCGATTATTGCGGCTTGCCGTTCTGCCAGGTGACGGCCTGCCCGTAGAGCGGGATGGTGGTGATCGACATCTTGGCCGAGCCATCCGTCAGTTCGCGGGAATGGGCGAGGTAGATCAGCGTGTCGTTCTTGCGGTCATAGATCCGGGTGACCAGGAGGTTCTTCCAGACCAGCGACAGCCCGGCGCGAAAGACCTCTTCCCCGTCCTTCGAAAGATCGATGTCGCCGATCTCGATCGGGCCCGTCTGGCGGCAGGCGATCGAATTGTTGGACGGATCCTCGAACCAGTTACCGTTCTTCAGCCTGTCGATGACGCTGCGGTCGAAATAGGTGACATGGCAGGTCACGCCCTTGATTTTCGGGTCGCTGACGGCATCGATCATGATGTCGTTGCCGAGCCAGTCGACGCCCACTTCGCCGACCGTTTCGGCGCGGGCGGGCAGGGCGGCAGCGGCGAGCGCGGCAAGGCCGGCAAAAAAGAACGCACGAAGCGAACGCGACATCAGTGTCCTCCTGCAGCGCCCGGCGCTTCACGCAAGGTCGCCGTAGCATCTTGAATTGCCGCATGTTTTGCCGGGGCGGCGCCCCTGAGAAACCATGCGGTCGGGCAGCGAGCTTCACATAGGTGCGGGAAATCGCTTTACAAGGCGGGGATACCGCCAGCTTCAGCCGGTGCTGCGAAGAAGCTGCGGCTCGAGGTTCCGGTTTTCGGCTGCCCGCATCTGCGCGGCGGCGGCGGCAAGCGCCCGTGCACTGGCCTCGGGCTGGAAGCGGCCGGCGATGGTGCAGCGGTCGCGGCCATCGGCCTTGGCGTCGTAGAGCGCCATATCCGCACGGATCATGATGTCGCTGATCGTATCGCCGGGCCCGGCTTCGGCAAGGCCGATGCTCACCGTCAGCCGGATCGGGCGGTCGAAGCGGCCGATCGGCGTATCGCGCACCGTGCGGCCGATCTCTTCGGCGACCGCAAACGCGGCATCCTCCGAGTGATTGGGCAGGACGATGCCGAACTCTTCGCCGCCAATGCGCCCGAGCGTGCCGCGGTTTCCGAGACAGGCGGCGACGGTGCCGGCGAAATGGCCGAGCGCGGTGTCGCCGACCGCGTGGCCATAGCGGTCGTTGATCTGCTTGAAATAGTCGAGATCGAGCAGCAGGAAGGTGACAGGCCTTTGCCGCGCGAAGCTCACCGCCAGCGCCCGCTGCCCGAGGTCGAGCAGGGCGCGGCGCGACAGGGCGCCCGTCAGCTCGTCGCGGGCGATCGCGCTCTTGAGGTCGGTGATCACCCGGTTCTGGATCATCAGGATCACGCCCAGGAACAGCACAGGCAGGTAGAAATACTTGAGGAGGACACAGGCGAAATCCCAGCGCGCCGACGCAAGCGAGGTCTCGGGCGCTGCGTGGGCGATCGGTGAGAACACCGTGATCGCCATCAGCGCCGAGCAGCCGATGGCGGCGCAGGCGATGACGCAGAGGCGCTCGATCGGACCCGGAGCCGCGCGTCGATGCTGCGAACAGACGGCGATGACCAGCACGAAGGCGGCAGCAATACCGACGGCGGAGAGGGCGTGCAATGTCGCACGCTGCGGGCCGAAGGCGGCAATGAGCAACACCACGGCGGAAACCGAGGCGGCAGCGACCAGCGGCGTCGACATCGGCCTTGCGACACCGAGCGCACGGTGAAAGCCCGAGAGCACGAACAGACAGGCGCCCGCAAGCACGACGATGCCGATCAGCGACAGCGGCTGCAGCGCCGGGATCTCGGCCAGCATCAGGAAGAAGGTCGCCGCGGCCGCAACCGCGCAGGCGGCGGCAAAGTCCGTGCCCCCCTCGACCATCGAGGCTCGCAGGGAAATCAGCACAGGGAGCATCGCCAGAAGGGCGATGATCGATATGGCAGGGAGAAAGCTCATTTCGAAACGGCCTGTCGTGCTAAAATCAACAAAGGCGGCTTGCGTCTCAGCCAGATATACAACGCCAATTGGTAGCGATGGCGCCTTAACGAAACCCGGCGAAATCCGTTGCAATTTTAGCGATTGGCGGTGTTTGGGGGCGGTTGTTCACAGCGGCGCCGGATCAACCGAAGGATGGCATGCCGGCGGGCGGGGAGGCGTGCAGGAACGGTGCTGCAGGCGACCTCGGGCAAGGCTCTTCGCGCGGCGCGATCCGCGCCGCAGTCCCGGCATGCGGGGCGTGCCTTCAGGCCCGATGTTCACGCAGGACGACGAACCGGGAGAGGCGACATGTTCACGGCAGCGTGGCTCTTCGAGGACAGGGCGGACGCCGGACGCCAGCTGGCGCGCGCGGTCGAAGGCGAGAGCCTCGACAAGCCGCTCGTCATGGCCCTGCCGCGCGGCGGCGTGCCGGTCGCCTATGAAATCGCCGCCCATATCCGGGCGCCACTGGAAATCCTGATCGTGCGCAAGATCGGCGCGCCGGGGCATTCCGAATTCGGTCTCGGCGCGCTGGTCGACGGCGAGGAGCCCGAACTCGTGCTCAACCGCCAGGCGATCCGGCTGGTCCGCCCGCCGAAAGGTTATCTGGACGCCGAAGCCGGGCGCCAGCGCGCCGAAATCCTGCGGCGCCGCGCGCTCTATTTCGGCGACCGCGTGCCGGCCTCGCCGCGGGATCGCGACGTGATCCTCGTCGATGACGGCATCGCCACCGGCGGCACCGTGCGGGCGGCGATCAAGGCGCTGAAGCGGATGGGGGCAGGGCGTCTGGTGCTCGCCGTCCCGGTGGCGCCGAAAAACGAACTCGCCGACCTTGCAAGCCAGGTCGACCGCCTCATCTGCCTCGCCACGCCCTTCGCCTTTCGCGCCGTCGGCCTGTACTATCGCAACTTCGAGCAGACGGCGGACGAGGAGGTGCTGGCGCTGATGGAGAAGGCGCGGCGGGAGAACGAGGGCTGATGCGGACGCCGGGCCAGATCGGCCCGCTGGTTGATCCGAACGCCGAACCTGTCCGAATAGTTGCGTGAAGCGCTCCGGCCATATTGCAACCACGGGCATCACGCGCCACATTCCGGCGCGAGACGTCGGCGGAGCGGCGCCAGAGGAGGCGCCGCAGAGGAGAGGCTATGGCCACGAAGCTGGAAATCGGAAGGACGCTCGAGGATTTCTGTCGTCCGGATCGCATGGCGCTTGTTGTCTATGACATGCAGGTGGGGATCACCAGCCAGGTCAAGAACGGTGCGGCGATCCTTGCCGAGGTGCTGAAGGTGCTGGCGGCGGCGCGCGCCGGCGGGTTTCCGGTGATCTTTCTTCGGCATCTGTCGATGCCGAAACCGCTGATGGGGGCGTTCCAGACGCGCCAGGCGATGACCTGGCAGCGCACCGACGACCCGGATGCGGTGCACCCCTGGTTCCTGCGCGGCACGCCGGGCTTCGAACTGGTGCCGGAACTCCAGCCGCGCGCGGACGAAGCGATCCTCGACAAGATCACGTTTTCGGCCTTCGAGGGCACGCCGCTCGCCATGATCCTGCGCGATCTCGGGCTCACCTCCTTTGCCATCTGCGGTATCGCCACCGAGATCGGCATCGACCCGACGGTGCGCCATGCGAACCGATCTTGGCCTGGTGCCCGTCGTCGTGCGCGACGCCTGCGGGGCAGGGCACCACGAGGCCGGCGAACGGTCGATGGACAACATCGTCTTCATGGGTGATGCGATCGTGACCGACGTTCAGGCGATTACCGCGGCGATGGCCAGAGGCTGAGGTCACCCAGCGCTTCGGTACGCAGCGACGCTGGCCGGCCCAGCGCCAAGCGAGCGCTGCCTCGCTAGAGCATGTCGCGCAAGAATGCGCAGCGGTCTTGCGATAACGACATGCGCCAAATCAACAACTTGAGGCGCACGGAGCGGATCTGAAAGATCGCGGCGCGCCTCAGGCGCGCCTTGTCATTCTCCAGGTCTCGGTCTCGCCGAAGCCCTTGATGTTGGCGCGTTCTCCAGGCTCGAAGCTGTATTTTTCCTCGAGCATCGCCTTGATCTGACCGGTCGTGATGATGCATCCGGCCTGGCCGATCGCCTCGAGCCGCGCTGCAAGGTTCACGGGCGCGCCCCAGATGTCATAGGCATAGCGGGTGCGACCGAGCACGCCCGCCGTCACCGCCCCCGATGCCATGCCGATCCGCAGCTCAAGGGCAACGCCATGCGCCTTGCCGACATGGCCGGCGATCTCAAAGGCGGTGAAGCCAAAGCTGGCAGCGGCTTCGACCCCGTTCGGATGGGCGCTTGGAACCCCTGCCGCCGCCAGATAGGCATCGCCGATGGTCTTGATCTTTTCCACGCCGAAGCGGGCCGATGCCGCATCGAGGGCCGAGAAGAAGGCATCGAGCAGCTGAACCGTCCGTTCCGGGCCGATCTCGTTGGAGAGCCTGACGAACTGGACGATATCGATGAGCAGCACGGTTGCCATGTCGAACTTCTTGACCGTCGCGGCATGGTCGTCGCTGTGCAGTTTCTCGACGATTTCTGCCGGCATGATCGACAGCATGAGATTGCTAAGCCGCGTCTGGGCTTCACGTGCGAGCGACAGGGCATAGTGCATTGTGGCGAACATCAGAAGCGTGACGGTGAGCATGGTCGAGGTGTTGATCAGGAGCAGGAAGCTCTCGTCGTGGTAGACGCCGGCCTGAGGCTCCGGAAAGGCGGCAATGCCGACGACGATGATGGCGGCGGAGGCAAGGCCCAGGCCGGCGACCAGTCGCCAGTGCTCGAGCCCGAGGATCGCGAACGCGACAGGCGTGACGCCGAGCAGATTGAACAAGACGCCGGACCGTCCGCCGATATGGGCGCTGATCACCGAGAGCGCCACGGCGCAGATGGCGAACTCCCAGAGGGCCGACGCGATCTTGCCAAACCGGTGCAAGAGCGGCGTCATGGTGGCTGTTGCCGCCAAGAGCACATTGCAGATCACCAGCTTCTTGAGGCTCGGCTCCTGGTAAAGCGCGTAGAGGATGGCAAAGCCGATCGAGGAAACGGCAATGACGGCCGCCGCCAGGTTTGCCACCATTATCCCTTGCCGGTCGGCCTCTCGCGTCTGCGTCAGGCCCAGTTCCGCCAGCCAGCGTGTCGTGCTTGTCCAAGACATCTCATCGCCCGCCCTCGGTCGTTGAACATCCTGTTATTTTAGGTGGGTGTAATATTCGCAATTATCGGGGGAAAAGTCAGTCGCAAAGATGCGCCTTGCGCGCAAATCCCAGATGCTGTCCGGTAAACGCCATTCGCCGCGAACGAGCAGGAACCGATATGACCGACGCCCTTTTGATCCGCCCGATATCCAGGACCGACTATGAGCAGTGGCTGCCGCTCTGGGACGGTTACAACGCCTTTTACGGTCGCTCCGGCGAGACCGCTCTCGATCCTCAGATCACCGCCATGACCTGGTCACGCTTCTTCGACGCCTACGAGCCAGTGCATGCGCTGGTGGCCGAAAGTGAAGGGCGGCTGATCGGGCTGACCCACTATCTCTTCCACCGCAGCACGACGATGATCCAGCCGAACTGCTACCTGCAGGACCTCTTCACCAATGCCGAGGCGCGCGGCAAGGGCGTCGGGCGAGCGCTGATCGAGGGCGTCTACGAGGCGGCACGGTCCGTCGGCGCGCCGCGCGTCTACTGGATGACGCACGAGACCAACGAGACGGCGATGGCGCTCTACGACAAGGTGGCGGAGAAGTCGGGCTTTCTGGTGTATCGGAAGATGTTTTGAGAGGAGATTATGACTTCGGGCGGTGGTCGCGATGGTAGGCGAGGACTAGCGCCTCTAGCTCGGCGAAACTGATCGCCAGCTCGAAGGAAGCTATGTAAATCCCTTTGAAGCTACCCAGCACGCCGCCGGCCAACATCGAGGCAATTCCCTTGCGGAGAGGACCAGTGAAGCCTGGATCTAGCTTCAGCTGGATTATCTTCCGTCTATGAATCCGGACTAGGCGGACTTCGGCGATTGCCGTCCAAGGAATTGTGCTCCGCGCCTGTCGGCGGTCACGGAAGCCTTCAGGCGAAAGAGTGACCAGAGGACCACGAAACCGGATGGCGCCGAAGAGGCCGGCCAGAATACCGGCCGGAAAGAACACCAAGCCGAAATAGCCAGCAAACTCGATGAAGCTGCCAGAGCGAACTTGAGGGGACCAGTGCAGCGCAATATCGAGCGAACACCATGACAGTCCGATACCTGCGGCCAAAATGCCGATCGTTTTTGGCCAAGACCTGGCTATTTCAACTGTCCGGGAAGTGTTGATCACATCAGGTTGGTTCGTTCCCACCAAGGAGGACACTGGACGTTGCCGCGGTCGCCCTGCCATGTCTGCGCCTCACGCCTTCTCGACAAACCCGTCGAGCACCCGCTTCTGGCCGGCGCGGTCGAAGTCGATGGTGAGCTTGTTGCCCTCGATCGAGGCGATGTTGCCGTTGCCGAATTTCATGTGGAAGACGCGGTCGCCGACTACGAAGCGTGAGGGTTCGGTGGCCGTCGATTTTGCCACCAGCTCGCCGTCGATGGTGCGGCCGCGCGGGCCGCTTTCGCCGTAGCCGATGCGCTCGACCGCGTGACCAGAGCGGGTGCCCCAGTTGTCGCGGGTGGCGTCGGAGCGGTGCTGCTGGGCGCGCTTCCAGCCGGGCGTGGAGTAGTTGTTCTGGAACGGATCGGCCTTGTCGAAGCGCGACTGGCCGTAGCCGCCGCGGCCATAACCGCCGTAGGATTGTTCGTTTTCGGCCACGTCCACATGGGCGAGCGGCAGCTCCTCAAGGAAGCGCGAGGGCATGGTCGACTGCCAGAGGCCGTGGATGCGGCGGTTGGAGACGAACCAGATGTGGCAGCGGTGCTTGGCCCGGGTAATGCCGACATAGGCAAGGCGCCGTTCTTCTTCGAGGCCGGAGCGGCCGCCCTCGTCGAGCGCGCGCTGGTGCGGGAACAGGCCTTCCTCCCAGCCGGGCAGGAAGACGGTGTCGAACTCCAGGCCCTTGGCCGAGTGCAGTGTCATGATCGAGACGGCGTCGAGGTTCTCGTTCTGCTCGGCATCCATGACCAGCGCCACGTGTTCGAGGAAGCCGCGCAGGCTCTCGAAGGCTTCCATCGAGCGGATGAGTTCCTTCAGGTTTTCGAGCCTTCCGGGGGCCTCGGCCGACTTGTCGGCCTTCCACATGTCGGTGTAGCCGCTTTCCTCGAGGATCTGCTCGGCAAGTTCGGTGTGAACCGTGGTCTCAAGCAGGGTCTGCCAGCGGCGGAAATCGGTGACGACGTCGAACAGCGCCTTGCGCGCCTTCGGCTTCAGCTCGTCGGTCTCGATGATCTCGGAGGCCGCGGCCAGCATGGGCACATCGCGGGCGCGGGCATAGTCGTGCAGCGTGCGCACGGTGGTGTCGCCAAGGCCGCGCTTCGGCGTGTTGATGATGCGCTCGAAGGCGAGATCGTCGGCCGGCTGGCAGACGAGGCGGAAATAGGCCATGGCATCGCGGATTTCGAGGCGTTCGTAGAAGCGCGGGCCGCCGATGACGCGGTAGTTGAGGCCGAGGGTGACGAAGCGGTCTTCGAACTCGCGCATCTGGAACGAGGCGCGCACCAGGATCGCCATGTCGTTCAGATTGTGCTTCTGGCGCTGGAGTTGCTCGATCTCCTCGCCGACGGCGCGGGCTTCCTCTTCGGAATCCCAGGCGGCGTGCACCTGCACCTTCTCGTCATCCGGATTGGTGCGGTCGGTAAAGAGCGTCTTGCCGAGGCGGCCCTCGTTGTGGGCGATCAGGTGGCCGGCGGCACCGAGGATATGTTCGGTCGAACGATAGTTGCGCTCGAGCTTGATCACCTTGGCGCCCGGGAAATCCTTCTCGAAGCGCAGGATGTTGTCGACTTCGGCGCCGCGCCAGCCATAGATCGACTGGTCATCGTCGCCGACACAGCAGACGTTCTGGGGCACGCCCTTCGGCCGCTGCGCCAAGAGCCGCAGCCACATGTACTGCGCGGTGTTGGTGTCCTGGTACTCGTCGACGAGGATGTAGCGGAACTTGTCGTGATAGTCCTTCAGCACGTCCGCATGCATGCGGAAGATGCGGATCGGGTGCAGCAGCAGGTCGCCGAAGTCGCAGGCGTTGAGCGTCAGGAGCCGGTTCTGATAGGCGGCATAGAGTTCGCGGCCCTTGCCGTTGGCAAAGGCGCGAGCGTCGCCCTCGGGGATCTGGGCGGGATCGAGCCCCTTGTTCTTCCAGCCGTCGATCATGCCGGCAAACTGCTTGGCCGGCCAGCGCTTGTCGTCGATGCCTTCGGCCTGGATGAGCTGCTTGATCAATCTCACCACGTCGTCGGTATCGAGGATGGTGAAATCGGACCGCAGGCCGACGAGTTCGGCGTGGCGGCGCAGAAGCTTGACGCCGATCGAGTGGAAGGTGCCGAGCCAGGGCATGCCTTCGACCGCATGGCCGACGAGCACGCCGATGCGTTCCTTCATCTCGCGCGCCGCCTTGTTGGTGAAGGTCACCGCCAGGATCTGCGAGGGGAAGGCGCGATTGGTCGAAAGGATATGGGCGATGCGCGTCGTCAGCACCCGGGTCTTGCCGGTACCGGCGCCGGCAAGCACCAGCACGGGGCCGTCGAGGGTTTCGACCGCTTCGGCCTGCTCCGGGTTGAGGCCGGAGAGATAATCCGGGCGCGGCTGGACGCGATCGCGTGCCGCCATGGCGCGCGCTGCAATGCCGCCCGTTGCCGGAATACCTGCGGGGGCGGGCTGCTGCTTGCGCGGCGCCGGCTCCTCGTCGAAGAAGGGAATATCGTCGAAACCACTCATCATGCGGCTCAATGTAGTGATTCGGTGGGGAAAGGCCAGAAAGGATGTTCTTCTTTTATTCCGTTTTCTGCGCCAGCGACACCAAGCCTGTGGAAAGACAGGCGATTTCGAGACCGCTTATTCTTGATCGCGTGGTCTATTCCTTTGTCTTGTCGAAGGCGGCATCCACAGGCACCTGCAGAGCGGTCGCCAACTGGTTGGTGCGGGCGGCAAGCGAGATCACCCGAAGCAGGTCCGCATGCTCGGCGTTCGTCATGCCCTTCGCCTTTGCCGCAGCCGCATGGGAATGGGCACAGTAGCCGCAGCCATTGGTGACGGAGACGGCGATATAGAGCATTTCCTTGACCAGCGGATCGAGCGCCGACGGCGTTGCCATCACCGCTTTCACGTCGCGCCAGGTCTGTTCCAGGAGCTCCGGGTCGAAGGCGAGCCACAGCCACATGTTGTTGATGAAATCGGACTTGCGGGTGGTGCGAATGTCATCGAACACGGCTTTGACGCGCGGATCGGCTTCCGGGTTCGGGGGCGGGGTAACGGTGCTCATAGGGCTCCTGCGAATGGTTGCCGGCGGCCTTGGCGCCGCCGGATCGGGGTGCGAGATCAGGCGAGCGCGAAGACGCGGGCCGGGCCGCCGGTGCCGCCGCGGTGCTTCGGCGCGCCGAGAATGAGCGTCGCGCCCTTGACCGGCAGCTTGTCGAGATTGGCGGCGGCCTCCAGGCCCCAGCGGCCCTCGGGCAGCCAGGCATAATGCGTGGCGAAATCGGGCGAGGGGCCATGGTCGAGCGACAGCGTGTCGACGGCAATGCCGGCAGCCTTGCTCTCTTCGATGAGATACTTCGCCGCCTCCACGTGGAAGCCGGGAAAGTGCAGCTTGCCGGCGCCATCGGCATTGCGGAACTTGTCCGTGCCCATATGCGCACCCCAGCCCGACAGCATGGCGACGCAGGCGTTTTCCGGGATCGCGCCATTGGCGGCGACCCAGGCCTTGAGGTCGTCGGGCGTCACCTGCGCATCGGCATCTTTCTCGGCCTTCTCTCTGATATCGACGATCACGAGCGGCACGACGAGCTTTTCGACCGGCAGTTCGGCGACCGAAAGGCCGTCGGCGGAGAAGTGCAGCGGCGCGTCGACATGGGTGCCGGTGTGTTCGTTCACCCTAAGCTCGAACATGTTGAACTTGTCCTTGGCGTAGTTGAACTTCTCCTCGCGGAAGAACTGCTGCTGGCCGAAGAAGGTCGGGAAATTCTCATGCAGCTCGTGGGTCAGGTCGGTGACGCTTGCATGTCCCTGGGCGAGGGCAGGAGGTGCCGCGCCAACGCTTGCGGCGGCAAGGCCCGCCGTTCCGACCGCGGCGGCTTTGAAGAAGCTGCGGCGCGAAAGCATGCGCGCCTTGACCGTTTCCATGACGCAGGCATCGCACATCGTCTTTGCTCCTTCTCAAGAGGACTGAAGTTAGTCGGCGAAATCGGCCGGAAGTCGTAGCCGGTGGTTGCAAGATAGCGCAGTCCTCGCGGCTGTAAATGTCGATTGCCCATGGAGTCTCCGTGTGAAGCTCGGCGGGCTGGCGCGCGCGATCGACACGGTGCTTCGATCGTGAATTTCTATTTTCTAATATTTCTCCGCGTGCTATTTATAGTTGCGGGTAGGGGGCGGAAATCACCTTCCCCGTGAAGCGGAGATTGCCGATGGCCAAGCGTTCCTGGTCGGACAGGGAAAGGGTTCTCCTCGTATATGGATTGGCGGTCGTATTGTTTCTTCTCTGCTTGACTCTGGCCCTTGCTGCGGTGGTTTTATCAGCGGACAGGGACATCGTTGAAAAGGCAGGCAAATTTCACACTGTTCTCAAGAACTACAATGTTTATATGTCGTGCGCTTTCAATCTGTTCGTTTCCTTTATGTATTATAGGCTCGTTGTTGAGTTCGATTCAATCAAGCTTCAAATGAAGCCGCTTGAACTGTATATGGATTTCTTCGCCTTTATTGTATTTTTTACGGCGATGGTGCTGCTGACCATGGCGATGATGTTGGTGCCGACAACCCTGCTTGCGTATCTTGTTCTTGCTCAATCGTGAGGGGCGAAAATAGGCCGGCAGTGCCAGAAGGTGCCGCTGAAGAGCCTGCAAAATCAGGGGCCGCTCACGCCCGAGGCAGGCTTGAACGCCATCATGCCGCCAACAAAATCGCTTTTATTACAATTGCGTAATGATGGCATTCGGTCATTGCCCCGACGCGCGCGAACAGGGATACTCCGCGCTAACGGAACGAACCGCCGGCCGCGCCGCGCTGGGGCGTGTTTATGCTTTATTCGGAGACTTGAATGCGGGTTTGGAAACAGCTTGCGGTGAGCGCCGCTGTGCTTCTCGTGGGCGCAACCGTCTGGGTGCGGTTCGTGCCCGGCGCCGGTGAAACGCTGGCCGCCATTGGCGTTTCGCACCCGCTGATCGATGCCTTGTCCAAGCCCGGCGCCGCAGGCGGTGCAGGCGGCGAGCGCGGCAATGGTCGCGGCCAGGGCGGCAACAATGCCATTCTCGTCATGGTCCGGCCTTCAGGCACTTCCGTCGTCAACGACCGGCTGAACGCCATCGGCAACGGCGAGGCGATCCACTCCGTCACCGTCACGCCGACGGCAACCGGCAACCTCACCGAAATTCTCGTGCGCTCCGGCGAGAAGGTGGCGCAGGGCCAGGTGATCGCCAAGCTCGACAGCGACGACCAGAAGATCGCCGCCGACCAGGCACGGCTGACGCGCGACAGCGCGCGCGAGAAGGTGGAACGCTACCGCAACCTCAGCACCGCGCGCGCGGTGACGGCCGTGGAAGTGCGCGACGCCGAAATCGCCATGCAGACGGCCGAACTGGCGCTGAAGACGGCCGAGCTCGATCTCAAGCGCCGCGACATCGTTGCGCCTTCCAAGGGCGTCGTCGGCATCATTACCGTCAATGTCGGCGACTACGTCACGACGACGACGCCGATTGCCGTCGTCGACGACCGCTCAGAGATCCTCGTCGATTTCTGGGTGCCGGAGCGCTTCGCCAACAAGATCACCGTCGGCCAGCCGGTCACGGCCTTCGCCATCGCCCAGCCGGGCAACCAGCTCGACGGTGCGATCCACGCGATCGACAACCGCCTCGACCAGGCGAGCCGGACGCTGCGCGTGCGCGCAAGGCTCGAAAACCCCGATGATATGTTGAGGGCAGGCATGTCCTTCTCCGTCACCGTCGCCTTTGACGGCGACACCTATCCGACGGTCGATCCGCTGGCGATCCAGTGGAGCTCGGAAGGCTCCTATGTCTGGCGCGTCTCGGGCGACAAGAGCGAGAAGGTGCCGGTGAAGATCATCCAGCGCAATCCGGACAAGGTGCTGGTGGATGCGGCGCTGTCGGAAGGCGACGAGGTCGTCACCGAAGGCGTGCAGCGCCTGCGCGACGGCGGCGACGTGCGCATCGCCGGCCGCGAGCGCAGCCAGGATACGGCTCAGAAGGTCGCGGAGGAAACCAAGTGAGCGGCGGCGACAGTCAGGCAAGCGGCCACGGATCTGGCCACGGCAGCGGTGGCGGCCAGATGTCGGCGCGCGAGCGCGGCAAGACCGGCTTTACCGCACTCTTCATCCGTCGCCCGATCTTCGCGCTCGTCGTCAACACGCTGATCGTCGTGGCCGGGCTTGCCGCCTGGAACGGCATCGAAATCCGCGAGCTGCCGCAGGTCGACCAGCCGGTCATTTCGGTGACGACGACGCTGGATGGAGCGGCACCCGAAACGATGGACCGCGAGGTGACCTCGGTGGTCGAAGGGGCCGTGTCGCGCGTCCAGGGCATTCGCGACATCTCGTCCACCTCCAATTTCGGCCGCAGCCGCGTGACGCTGCAGTTCTCCGACACCACCGATATCGGACAGGCCGCCAACGACATTCGCGATGCGCTCGGCCGGGTGCGCAACCAGCTGCCCGAAGACGTCGACGAGCCGAGCATCGTCAAAGCCGATGCCGACAGCCAGCCGATCATGCGCCTCGCGCTCACCTCCGACACCATGTCGATGGAAGACATGACGCTGCTCGTCGAAAACGAGATCAGCGACCGGCTGGCGGCGGTGGAAGGGGTCGCCGACGTTGCCGTCTATGGCGACCAGGAGAAGATCTTCCGCATCGACCTCGACCAGGCGAAACTTGCCGGGCGCGGGGTGACGGTGGCAAATCTGCGCACGGCGCTGGCGAATGCTTCCTACGACGTGCCGGCCGGCAAGTTGACCAGCGCCAGCCAGGACATCTCGGTGCGCGCCACGGCCGACCTGCAGACGCCGGAGCAGTTCGAAAACCTGATCCTCGTCAACAATGTGCGCCTGCGCGATGTGGCGACCGTCACGCTCGGTCCCGATACCGGCACGACGGCGCTGCGCTCCAACGGCCGCCAGGGCATCGGGCTTGGCATCGTGCGCCAGGCGCAGTCCAACACCGTCGATATTTCCGAGGGCGTGCGCAAGGTCGTCGATACGATCCAGACGCAGATCCTGCCCGAGGGCACGCAGCTCCGGATCACCAGCGACGACGCCGTCTTCATCAACGGCGCCATCCACGAGGTGGAGATTGCGCTGATCGTCGCCGTCTTCATCGTGACCTTGGTCATCTACCTGTTCCTGCTCGACTGGCGGGCGACGCTGATCCCGACGATCTCGATGCCGATTGCGCTGATCGGCACGGTGGCGGCGATCTATCTCGCCGGCTTCTCGATCAACATCCTGACGCTGCTCGCCATCGTGCTTGCGACCGGGCTTGTCGTCGACGACGCGATCGTGGTGCTCGAAAACATCGTGCGCCGCCGCGCCGAGGGGTTGGGGCCGCGGGCGGCGGCCGTGCACGGCACGCTCGAAGTGTTCTTCGCGGTGCTGGCGACGACGGCGACACTGGCGGCTGTCTTCGTGCCGCTCTCCTTCCTGCCGGGCCAGACCGGCGGTCTCTTCCGCGAGTTCGGCTTCGTGCTCGCCTTCGCGATCCTGCTTTCGTCCTTCGTGTCACTGACGCTCTGCCCGATGCTCGCCTCGCGCATGCTGACGAAGGAGACACATGACGTTCCGGGGCCGATGGCGCGCTTCGGGGCGCGGGCGGCCGGCTTCTACCGGGTGACGCTCCGAGCCTGCCTCAACTCGCCGCTGCTCGTCTTCGTCGTCGCGGGCTTCTTCACCGTCATGGGGGGCGCCGGCTTCCTGACGCTGAAATCGGAACTGACGCCGACGGAAGACCGTTCGCAGATCATGATGCGCATCAACGCGCCGCAGGGCGTTTCGCTCGAGTACGCGCAGGCGCAGATGCGCCGCATCGAGGACGGCCTGCAGCCGCTCGTCAAGTCCGGCGAGATCGACAATATTTTCTCGATTTCGGGGCAGGGCGGTTCGGTCAACAGCGGCTTCATGGTACTGACGCTCGCCCCCTGGGAAAAGCGTGACCGCAGCCAGCAGGAGATCGTCGCCGACATCAATAGGATGACGGGGCGGATTCCGTCGGTCCGGGTCTTTGCGATCCAGCCGAACAGCTTGGGCATTCGCGGCGCCGGCAGCGGCCTGCAGGTGGCGCTCGTCGGCAACGACTACAACAAGCTCGGCGATGCGGCGGCAAAGCTGGTGCGCCAGATGGAAGACACCGGCCGCTTCGAGAACGTCCGCCTCAACTATGAGGCCAACCAGGCGCAGCTTTCGATCACCATCGACCGCGAGCGTGCCTCCGACATGGGCGTCGATATCGGCGGCCTGGCCTGGGCGCTGCAGGCGATGCTCGATGGCAACAGCGTCGTCGACGTCTATGTCGACGGCGAATCCTATCCGGTGAAGCTGCTGTCCTCGACCAACCCGGTCAACGACCCGACCGACCTGCAGAACATCTTCCTCAAGGCCGGCGACGGCAAGATCGTGCCGATGTCGACGATCGCCAGCGTCGAGGAGATGGCGGTGGCGCCGCAGCTTTCGCGGGAATCGCAACTGCGTGCCGTGTCGCTTTCGGCCGGCCTCAAGTCCGATCTGGCGCTCGGCGAGGCGCTGACCATGGTCGAGCAGATGGCAGAGCCGCTTCTGCCGCCGGGCTCGCGCATCATGCCGCTTGCCGAAGCCGCGACCCTCAACGAAAACGCCAACGGGCTGTTCGTCACCTTCGGCTTTGCGCTCGTCATCATCTTCCTGGTGCTTGCCGCCCAGTTCGAAAGCTTCGTCAGCGGCTTCATCATCATGTCGACGGTGCCGCTCGGGCTTGCCTGCGCGGTCTTTGCGATGATCATGACCGGCAATACGCTCAACATCTACAGCCAGATCGGCCTCGTCATGCTCGTCGGCATCATGGCGAAGAACGGCATCCTGATCGTCGAATTCGCCAACCAGCTGCGCGACCGCGGTGAGGACGTGCGCTCGGCGATCGAGAACGCCGCCAATATTCGTCTGCGTCCCGTCATGATGACGATGATCGCCACCATCGTCGGCGCGGTGCCGCTGGTGCTCGCAAGCGGAGCAGGCGCGGAAGCGCGCATCGCGCTCGGCTGGGTGCTCGTCGGCGGTCTTGGCCTCGCGGTGATCGTCACGCTCTACCTGACGCCGGTCGCCTATCTGGTGATCGCGCGCTTCACCAAGCCGCACGCGGACGAGGAGCGCAAGCTGCACGAGGAAATGGACGCGGCGGCGGCGCTGGAGGCGCGCTAACCCGAGGGGCTGTCCCTTCTATGTTTCGAGGGCGGCGGCAATGAGATAAATCGCTGCCGCCAACCCGCCGAGCGCGCTGCGCCCGGCGTGAAGCCTGCCCCAAAATTGAAGCAGCTCGCGGCTGGCGTCGCCGGCGTCCTCCGGCCGGACTGCCTCCAGCTGGCGATTGACCGGCATGACGAAGAGCAGCGTGTAGGGCCAGTTCATGATGATGATCGCGGCGCCCAGTCCCCAGAGCACGTGGCCGGTCTGACCCCAGGCGCCGGCGCCGAGCAGGCCCGAGACGAGCGCGAGCGTCGCCTGCATCTCGAAGCCGCGGCGATACGATGGGAGCCACTGCACGAGTGCTGCCCGATCATCGAGATGCAGCCTTGCCGGCTGCTCGGCCCAGGTGATGTAGATGGCGGCGCCGAAAAAGACCGACGCGGTGAGCAAAGCGGTGAGACCGATCATTTGCCCCTCCTTCCTTCCCGCAACCATCATAATCCAAGGCCGGCGAAACGGCAGGTGTTTTCTGGCGCTTCGCTCTCATACGTAGCAATGTTTTCCGGTCCGCAGGGCAGAAGGGCGGGGCTGGCGAGCGCCCGGATGCGAAGGGCGAAAGATTGCCGCGGGCCAGCACGAGGCAGGATCTTGGCGGCGTTCGACGCATGGAGGGGGCTTCCCGCGTCAGTGAAACTGATTCCGATTGATGCGACAGTGTCTTGAAATGGAATGGCTTTTCGGTCCTGACGGTGTCAGTCACGGCGTTGCGCCAGGCCTGCGACGATCGTTGCGAGACCCTGTTCGAACGTGGCGTCCGGGCCGGCCCGGTCAAGCTCCGCCATTGCCGCGGCAAGCAGCGGCGCGTCGGGCATGGCTGCCGGTTTGGTCCCGGTTCCGTCGTCCGCCGCTTCCTCGGCCGTCTGCTGCTCCAGCACCGAGCCGACGACGAAGTGGCTGACCAGGAGAAGCGACGAGGCGGCATCGGCTGGCGCAAATCCGGCCTCGTGCAAGAGCGTCATCTGCGCTTCCACCGCCGTCATCTGTGATGCACTCGGCCTTGTGCCGGCGTGGATGCGGGCACCGTCGCGATAGGCAAGCAGGCTTCTGCGGAAACTGCGAGCATTGGCGGTGAGAAAGGCGCGCCAATCCTCGCCCGGCTGCGGCAAGGCGTGATCGTGGTTTTCCGCCATCATTGCTTCGGCAAGTGCGGCGATCAGCGCCTGCTTGCTCCTGAAATGCCAGTAGAGCGCCGGCTGCTGCACGCCGAGCCGCTCTGCCAGCCGCCGGGTCGTCAGCCCGTCCAGTCCCACCTCGTTGAGCAACGTCAGGGCGGCCCGCACCACCGCGTCTCTTTGCAGTTTCGTCATCTCTCGCTCCATCCGTCGCTTGACAATTTATCATCGATAAGTTTCCTGTGCATTAATTTATCAATGATAAGGAATCGTGACATGACGCAGGGGGCTACGAAGGCCGCGACCGGGATCGAAACCGGCCGTGGCGCAAGGGCGGGGCGCAAGGCGCTCTCGGCGCTGTTTGCGGCGGTGGCACTCGATGCGTTCGGCATCGGCCTCGTCATGCCGGTTCTGCCGGGCCTCCTGCACAACCTTGCCCATGCCGACGATGTCGCCGGGCACTACGGCGTCCTGGTCTCGCTCTATGCGGTCATGCAGTTCGCCTTCGCTCCCGTGCTCGGCCTCCTTTCCGATCGTTATGGCCGGCGGCCGGTGCTGCTCGTATCGCTCGCCGGTGCGGCGATCGACTATGCGGTGATGGCGAGCGCGCCGACGCTGACGATCCTCTATCTCGGCCGCATGATCGCCGGCATTACCGGGGCGACCGGCGCGGTCGCCGGTGCGGCCATTGCCGACACGACCGAAGGGGAGGCGCGGGCGCGGCACTTCGGTACGCTCGGGGCCTGCTTCGGTATCGGCATGATCGCCGGGCCGGTCGTCGGTGGGGTGCTCGGTTCCCTCGGGCCGCATGCGCCCTTCGCGGCTGCGGCTGTTCTGAGCGGCCTCGGATTTCTCATGGCCTTGCTGTTCCTGCCGGAAAGCCGGCGGCCGATCGTGGCGGGCGAAGCGGCAAGCACGCTCGATCCGCTTGTCGGATCATTCGCAGGGCCGCTGGCGGGGCTGCGCCGGACCTTCGGTGCCCCACTCCGGAAGTCGCTTCTGGCCGTGTTCTTCATCGTGCAGCTCGTCGGCCAGGTGCCGGCGGTGCTCTGGGTCATCTTCGGCGAGCGCCGTTTCGGTTGGGATGCGACGGCGACCGGGTTTTCGCTTGCCGCTTTCGGCCTGCTGCATGCGCTGGCGCAAGGGGTGGTCGCCGGGCCGGTCGCGACACGGCTTGGCGAAAAGCGGGCGCTGCAGCTCGGCATCGTGCTCGACAGTCTCGGCTACGGGCTGCTGGCGCTTGCCACGGAGAGCTGGATGGTATTGCCGATCGTGCTGCTGCTTGCCGGCGGCGGCATCGGCACGCCCGCTTTGCAGGCGCTTTTGTCGCGCGCCGTCGACGAGGCGGGCCAGGGCCGGCTGCAGGGCGCGCTTGCCAGCCTTGCCAGCCTGGCTTCGATCATCGGCCCGCTGCTTTTCGTCGGCCTCTATTCGTGGACGCTCGCCTCCTGGGACGGCTGGGTGTGGATTGCCGGCATCGCGCTCTATCTCCTCTGCGTGCCCGTGTTGAGGCGCCTGCCGGGGTGAAAGCCGGCCGTTTTCCACGCTCTCATGCAGTCTTGTGACACTCCGGTCTCACGTCAGGCGTTTTCCTGCGCTACTGTGACCGGGAAGTGCGCGAGCGTCTGGACAAAGTGATTCCGATTTGCACAGTAGCGCCTTGAAATGACTGCGCTTCCCGGGCGTTTCCCCCAAGGCTAAGGCGCAGATGCAAGAGGAAGGGCGTTTTCCGTGGCATTGAAGGCAATCAGGGCTGGCGTGAAAAATGAGACCGGCATAACGGCGGCGAAGGCGGACCTTTCCGCTCGCTTCGGCGATCGGTTCCAGACGGGCGAGGCGATCCGCGCCCAGCATGCCCACACCACCACCTATATTCCGGCGCAGCTTCCCGATGGCGTGGTGTTTGCCGAAAGCTCCGAGGACGTGCGCGAGATCGTCGCGATCGCCGCCCGCCACAAGGCGCCGCTCATTGCCTTCGGCACGGGCTCGTCGCTGGAAGGGCATATCAACGCGCCCCATGGCGGCATCTCCGTCGATCTCTCGCGCATGAACAAGGTGCTCGAGGTCAATGCCGAGGATCTCGACTGCCGCGTCGAGCCGGGCATCACCCGCGAGGAGCTCAACACCTATCTGCGCGACACCGGGCTGTTCTTCCCGATCGATCCCGGCGCCAACGCCTCGATCGGCGGCATGGCCTCGACGCGGGCGTCGGGCACCAATGCGGTGCGCTACGGCACGATGAAGGACAATGTGCTGGCGCTGACGGTGGTGACAGCGGACGGCCGCGAGATCCGCACCGCCCACCGGGCGCGCAAGTCGTCCGCCGGCTACGACCTGACGCGGCTTTTCGTCGGCGCGGAAGGCACGCTCGGCATCATCACCTCGATCACGCTCCGGCTGCAGGGCATTCCGGAGGTGATTTCCGGCGGCGTCTGCCCGTTCCCGACGATCGAAGACGCCTGCAACGCGGTGATCCTCACCATCCAGTCGGGCATTCCGGTGGCGCGCATCGAACTTCTCGATGCGCTGCAGATGAAGGCCTGCAACGGCTATTCCGGCCTTTCCTATCAGGAGACGCCGACACTCTTCGTCGAGTTCCACGGCAGTCCCGAAAGCGTTGAATTGCAGGCGCGCCAGTTCGGCGAGATCGCCTCGGAGTTCGGCGCCAGCGATTTCCTGTGGACCACCAATCCGGAGGAGCGGGCGCGGCTCTGGAAGGCCAGGCACAATGCCTACTGGGCGCAAAAGAGCCTGATCCCGGGCGCGGCGATCCTGTCGACCGACGTCTGCGTGCCGATCTCGCGGCTGGCGGAATGCGTGGCGGCAACCCAGGAAGACAGCGCCGCCCATGGACTGACTGCGCCGATCGTCGGTCACGCGGGCGACGGGAATTTCCACGTCGGCTTGCTGTTTGACGACAAGGATCCCGCCGACGTCGCGCGCGCCGAGGCCTTCGTCGACCGTCTCAATGCGCGGGCGCTTGCGATGGATGGAACCTGCACCGGCGAACATGGCATCGGCCAGGGCAAGATGCCGTTTCTTCAAGCCGAACTCGGCGATGCGCTGGACCTGATGCGGCAGGTCAAGCGCTCGCTCGATCCGGACAACATCTTCAACCCCGGCAAGATCTTCGCCTGAGGCGGATGAGGGACGCGGCCGTCGGGCGTTGCGCTTTTTGGGGCGATGCGCCGGGGCCAAAGTGTGATACTGCATAGTTCCGATGTCGGCATGGACGCCCGGCGAATTATGCGGCAAATCAAGATGCTACAGTGCCAGAGATGGTGCTGTCAGCGGGCGCCAGGTCCTGGCGTTCCAATCGATGCGCGGCGCGGGCATGCGCCGCTGAACGGAATGGGAATATAGGCACGGTGCTTTCGCGAATTCTGCTTGGCTTCGGTGGACTTGTGGTCGTTGCGCTCTTTGCGGCGCTGATCGCCCCGTGGTTCATTGACTGGACGGACTTCCGCAAGGAATTCGAACGCGAGGCGAGCCGCATCATGGGCAAGCCCGTCGTCGTGCACGGCAGCGTCGATGCGCGGCTGATCCCGTTCCCGACGGTGACGCTCAACGACGTGCGCGTCGGCGCTGCCGAGGACGGCGAACCGCTGATCCAGGTGGCGCAATTCTCGATGAGCGCCGAGCTTGCACCGTTCCTGAGCGGCGAGGCGCTGATCTTCGACATGAAGCTCGACCGTCCGCGGGCCAAGGTGCGCCTGTTGCCCGATGGCACGCTTGACTGGGCGCGGGGCCGCCGGGCGTCGATCCCGGCCAAGACCGTCGTGCTTGAAAACGTCGAGATCTCCAATGGCCAGATCGAGTTCGTCGACGAGCAGACCGGCCGCACCCGCCGCGTCAGCGACCTTGCCGCCGACGTGTCGGCCCGCTCGCTCGCCGGGCCCTGGAAGGTCGAGGGGCGCGCAGCACTCGATGGCGAAGCCGGCAGCTTCTCCTTCACCAGCAACGAGGTGGACCAGGCGGGCGCGCTCAGCCTGAAGGCGCGGGTGACGCCGGACAAGCGCCCCTTTGGCGTCGAGACCGACGGTTCGCTGCGGATCGTCGATTTCAGGCCGGTCTATAGCGGCCGCTTCACGCTGACGGAGAACCGGCCGCAGGGCGAGGCCAAGGAGGCGGACCAGAGGGCGCCGCTGCGCATCAACGGCGACTTCCAGCTGACCAACGAGAGCATCCGTGTTCCGGAGTACCGCTTCGAAATCGGCCCGTCGGACGATCCCTACGTCGTCACCGGCGAGGCGACGCTCGATACCGGCAAGGACCAGAAGTTCCTGCTGATCGCCGACGGCCAGCAGATCGACGTCAGTCGTATCGGCCCGAGCCGCAACAACAAGACCGGCCGCGATCCGGCGATTTCGATGCGCCAGCGCCTCGAAGCGATGCTGACGATCGTCGCCGACATTCCCATCCCGCAGGTGCCCGGCCGCGCCAGCCTGAAACTGCCGGCGATCGTCGTCGGCGACACGACGGTGCGTGACGTGCGCATCGACGTGCAACCCGACGGCCCCGGCTGGGTGATCGACAATGTGGTGGCGCTCCTGCCGGGGCGCACGCAACTGGAGGCCAAGGGGCGGCTGAACCTGAACGGTCAGCGCAGCTTCCGCGGCGACCTCTTGCTCGCCTCCAACCAGCCTTCCGGCCTTGCCAACTGGCTGGCGGGCTCGGTCGATCCGGCGATCCGCAAGCTGAAGACGGCCGGCTTTTCGGCGAGGGTCAACCTCACCGACACGCTGCAGCAGTTCGAAAACCTCGAAGTCGCGGCCGACGAGGCAAGCCTCAAGGGGCGTCTTGAGCGGCAATCCTTCGCCGACCAGCAGCCGAACCTCTCGCTGCAGCTCAAGGGCAACCGCATCGACTTCGAGGCGCTGCAGGCGCTGACAGGCCTTGTGGCCGGTGATGCTTCCACCGAAACGCTGCTGCAGCATGCCATTGCCGCCGATCTTTCGGCCGATCAGTTTTCCGCCTTCGGCGAGGAAGCGCAGGACGTGCAGGCGGTTCTGACCCTGAAGAACGGTCAGTTGCAGGCCGAGCGCCTGGCGATCGGCTCGCTCGCCGGCGCTCAGCTCGCCTTTTCCGGCAGGGCCAGCGGCGATCTGGATAAGCCCGTCGTTTCGGCCAAGATGAAGCTTGCCGCCAAGAACCTGACGCCGTTCCTGGAAATGATCGGTCGCCATGCGGTCGATCATCCGGCGCTGAGGCAGCTGATCAAGGCCGGCCCCTACTACAGCGACACGGCCTTCGACGTGACGCTGACGGCCGGCAACAAGGAAGGCAATGCGCCGGCGACCTTCGGCATCTTCGGAACCGCCAACGGCACCAAGATCGCCGCCAGCTACCAGGCGCCCGACATTGCACAGGCGCTGACTGGCAAGGCGATGCTCTTGGAAGCGACGCTCGAAAACCCCGAGACGCGCCTGCTTCTCGGCCAGACGGGCTTTGATCCCCTGCCTTTCGATGCGGATGCCAACGGCATTCTCTCGATCAAGCTGCAAAGCACCGACGGCCCGACGGCCAACGGCACGGTCACCTTTACCACCGAAAAGACGTCGCTCGCCGCCAAGGGCAACGTCGATCTTTCCCGCGACCATTTCCTCGAAGGTCAGGCCAAGCTGACGCTGCAGACCCAGGATCTCGAGCCTTACCTCCTGCTTCAGGGCGTGGCGCTGCCGCAGATGGGCAGCGGCCTGCCGCTGACGGTCTCGGCCGATGTCGCCGCCACGCCGGAAACGATCGCGCTGACCACTGTCGAGGGCAAGGCCGACCACAACGGCTTTACCGGCAATCTGACGATCGACCGCAAGACGCCGGGGGCGGCCAGCGGACAGCTGACGCTCGACACGCTCGATCTGGCGTGGCTCGGCGAGGGTGTCCTCGGCCCGATCGAGGATACGAACGGGGCCTTCTCGAAGGGGGCTCTGGCGCAACCTGCCTGGACCGGGCTCAACGTGGCACTGGACGTGCAGGCGCAGAAATTCTGGCCGGGCGTCTACGGCGCGGTCACCAGCTTTGCCGGCAAGATGGAATGGAAGGGCGACGAGATTTCGTTGACCGATGCGACCGGCGACTGGCTGGGCGGCAAGCTCGCCGGGCGGGTGCAGATCGGCAACGCCAACGGTTCGGGCTTCCTGCGTTCGCGCCTGGACGTCAAAGCCGGGGACCTTGGCCAGGCGGGATGGACCCATGCGGGCGCGCCTGTGGCGACCGGGACCTTCGACCTTTCGGTTGCGCTTGAGGCCTCGGGCGCGACGCCGGAGGCGATGGCGCATTCGGCAAGCGGTTCGGGCACTGCCACCTTCAACGGCATGACGCTTGCCGGGATCAACAGTGCGGCGCTGCCGCAACTGATCGCAGCGGCCGATGCGCTGAAGACGCAGATCTCGGCGGACGCGATCCGAAGTGCCGCGGAAGCGGCCGTATTTTCCGGCCAATCGCTTGTCGGCGTCGTCAAGGCGCCGTTCAGCATTGCCGGCGGGGTGCTCAGAGCGCAGAATGTGACGGCCGGCGACGGTAATGCCGCGATGACCGGCGAGGCTTCGCTCGACCTTGCGGCGGGCCGTATCGACGCCGGCATCGACCTGACCTTCCGGGCCGGAGACGAGGCGCTTGCGGGCGCCGAACCGCGTGTGCACATCGGTTATGCCGGCCTGCTGGACGCACCGGGCGTCGATCTCAACGTTGCCGATCTCGCGAATTTCCTGTCGCTGCGGGCTTTCGAGCGTGAGCGCCGGCGCGTCGAGATCCTGCAGGCGAACGTGCTGGAGAAGCAGCGACTGCGGCGCGAACTCGCGCTCTACAAGGCGCGGGCCGAGGCAAGGGAACTGGAACGCAAGCGCGCGGTCGCCGAAGAGCGCCGGCGCGCGGCGGCAACTGCCGAGGCCGCACGCGTCAAGGCGGAGGCCGAAGCGCGGGCAGAAGCGGAACGCAAGGCAGAGGCGGAGCGCAGGGCCGAGGCGGAGCGACAGGCAGAAGCCGCACGCCGGGCGGCAGAGGCCGTGCGCGGAGCGGGCCAGGGCCAGTCGATCCCGCAGGCCGGGCCGGATGGCGCGACCGGCGGAGGCGCCGGTGCCACCCCCGGCCAGAAGCTCAACTTCGACGTTCTGCCCGACGTTACGGTGCAATAGCCGGCGATCACTTCTCAAGCATCACGGTTCCGGCGCTCAGCGACCGGAGGGAGCGCCGTCGTTTGCGCATGCGAACGCCCGTGCCGTGATCCGTTCCATCGATGGCGACGCCTTCACACTACGACGTGCCTGGCGGCGGGCCGGCGTCAGGCCGGTTCCCTCGGCATAGTGGCGAAAAAGGGGGATCGGCAGAGTTTTAACGAATTCTGAAGCACATATTCCACCATTGAGCTCTAAATTAGCGATTTGCACTGAATGAGGCAGGGGGATGCGGCTTGCGAGCCGCGTTTTCGTTCGGCGCATGGGAACGATGACGTTGACCGCTCCGGAGCCACCCGAGCGGAGGCGCCGCCGTCTGCTGAGGGGGCAATGATCAGAGATGCGCTACCATATGAAGGAGACGGCCGCTCGTATCCTTGGGGACGAGAACGGCAACTTTACCGTCCTGACCGCGCTGATCGCGGTGCCGCTGCTGGGCGCCGCGTCGATCGCCATCAACCTGGCGCGCATGAACCTGGAGGCCGCCAAGATGCAGGCGGCGCTCGATGCGGCCGCGTTCTCCGCGGTCAAATCCTACGGCGAGGGTGAGACCGAGGCCGGCGCCAGGGATCTGGCCAACAATGTCTTCCTCGCGAATTTCGGCCTGCCGGAGATCGTCGATCCGGTCACCCCGGAAAGTGGCGTGTCGGTGGCGGCCGGGCCGATCCAGGTCGCCTTCGGCGCTGCCGGCGTCGAGACCACGGCGACGGCCGCTTACGCGCTGACATACAATCCGCTCTTCTTCGGGCTGCGACCCTATACGATCGGCCGGGAAAGCGTCGCTGCACGCATGCCCGGGCGGGAGGCCTGCATCCTGGCGCTGCACCCGACGGCAAGCCGGGCCTTCGAGGTCAGCGGTGGGGCGAGTGTCGATACATCAGGCTGCACGATCACATCCAACTCGACCGATACGCAATCGATCTATCTCAGCGGCTCGGCCACGCTCAAGGCGGAATGTCTCTATGCCGCCGGCAAGGTGTCGGCGACGCTCGCCAATCTGGCGCTTGCCTGCGGCCATGCCGTGGAGGACGTGGCGCCGCTTGCCGACCCATTCCGGTCAAAGAAGATGCCGGCGACGGCAGGTTGGGTGAGCCTTGCCGGATGCGGGCAGAACTTCGTCGGCGGCGGTGGCGGCAATGGGGACTGCAACGGCACCGGCAAGACGCCGAACAATGCGCCCGACAGCTACCGTGTCGAGCTGAAGCCCGGCACCTATGGTAGCCTCGAAATCAAGGGCAAGGTTCTTCTCCGGCCGGGCAACTACATCGTCGATGGCGGCAATCTGAAGTTTACCAGTCAGTCGGTGGTGACGGCGGACGGGGTTACCTTCTTCCTCCTGAACGGCGCCCAGCTCGACATTCACGGTGGCGCTACCTTCCACGTCAGCGCGCCGACGACAGGCGACTGGGCCGGATTCTCGATCGTCGCCGGCCGCAACAACACGGCGACCGCCACCATCAACGGCAACAGCGCCTCGTCGCTCGCCGGCATCATCTACATGCCGGCGTCGCGCGAGATCCAGTATGCCGGCAATGGCGTCACCGGAGGCGAATGCGTGCGGGTCGTCGCCCAGGAGATCACCATGATCGGCAACAGCAGCTTCAAGCTGGATTGCAAGGCGGTGCTCGCCAACACCACCATCAACAATCCCGGCGCAATCCGTCTGGTCCGATGACCAAGGGACGCGTCTTGCCATCGGGGTGGCCGGCGGCGCGATGGCCGGCTTGCCCCGCGATGCGGTCTGCCTTCAGAAGCGGATGGAAAGTCCGAGGATCGGGCCCTGCTGCACCACGTCGAAGATGAAGCCGTCATTGTCGTAGTCGACGCCAAGGGCCCGATAGCCGGCAATCGCCGAGATCGTGTCGTTGAAACGGTAGCCGAGGCCAAGGCCGACGTCCCAGTCGATGTCGGCGCCGCCGCCGCCGACCATGCCCCAGCCGGTCAGGTAGATCTCCGGGGTGAAGAAATAGTTGCCGCGCACGCCCACCATGCCGTCGACCCAGGTCTTGCTGTCACTGCGGCTGACACCGTCGAGCGGGCCGCCCTGGAAGGATATGGTGGTGTCGACGGACCAGACCTTTACGCCGCCGACGACATCGAGATGCGATTGCTGATCTTCAAACACCGTGTAGCCAACGCCGATGAGGCCGGCGAAGGTCTCGGATTCCACATCGACCGTATCGGTGAGGATGCCGCGCGCTTCGCCGTCGCCGGAGAGTTTCGTGTAGATGAGGTCGCCAAAGATGCTGAACCGGTCCTTGCGCGCCTCGACGATTGCCATGGCGGCGAAATCGAGATTGCTCCAGATGTCGCTGAAACTGGAGTCGATATGAACGGTCGGAAGCCCGAATTGCGCGGTGTCGCCCGACAGGCCCGCCATCCAGAAATAGGGCGCGAAGGTGAATTGCCAGCCGCTTTCGGTTTCTTCCACGGGGGCCGCGGGGGCCATCAGCGGCGTGATATCGGCCGCATGAACAGGCAGAAAGGGAACCAGGCTCAGGCAGGCCGCAAGGCCCAGTCGCGTAGAGATACTCATGAAACGCCTCCCGCTGTGCAGTTCCCAGGAAAACCACTTGCGCGTTTTCCGTTCGGTCCCGCTTACTCTCAGAGCTATGCGTGTCGACGGCAGAAGCCGCCGCCTCCAACACAGTGATCATTATATAAGCGATGACGAAAACAACCGATTTCGACCGATAGTGGAATCCGGGGCAGACGAAATGGCTGCTGCTGTTGCATGCGCCACACAGTCACGCGGTCTGGCTCAGCCGTATCTGGCCGTGATCGCCGGTATTGCTTCGGGGTCAGCGCGGCTCGGAAGAGGGGGCGGCAGATAGCTTCGACTTCAGCCATTCGAGCACGTGGACCCGCAGCGCCGAAGAGAGGTTGCTGTCGGGCGTGCGCTGGTCGTCGATCTCGGCGATCAGTTGCGCAAGGGGGATCGCCCGCGCCTCGGCGATCGCCTTCAGTTCATGCCAGAAGGCATCTTCGAGCGAGAAGCTGGTGCGGTGGCCGTGGAGCGTCGCGGAGTGCTTACGGATCATCGCCCGGCCTTACAAAAATGATTCAAGGAGTTGGCGTTTCGATTCCGGACGTTGCCGCAAGTCCTTGCTCCGGAATCGCTTTTGGCTGGGCTCAGTCCTTGCCGGCGTCGCCTTCGTCTGCGGCAGGGCGCTCGATGCGGCCCTGATCGAGGCGGCTGTCCGCCTTGTCGTTCAGCGCCTTCGTCAGGGATTTTTCGGCCTTGGTGCGGCCGAAGGAGATGCGGTTCTGCTCGGCCTGCTTTTCCTTTTCCGTGCGCTCGCGGCGCTTGCGGAACTGGCGCAGATTGACGACATCGCCGGTCATGGTCCGAGGCTCCTTAAGGCGCGGCGCGATCCGTCAGATTCGCTCCGTGCGCTTGAAGTTATCGATTTGTCGCATGTCGTTCTCGCAAAACCGCTGCGCAACATGCTCTCGCCTTGCGCGTCCGCCTGGACACGCAAGGCGGCGCTGTATCAGTTCTTCTTGCGGAAGGAATCGAGCGAGACGACGGAGCCGCCGCCATTCTTCGGCTCGGTGGGCTTGTCGTCCTTTGCCGCGGTCTCGGCATTTTCCTCAGGCACCGGGTAGGCGGTGATCTCAGCCGATTCCTGTTCTTCTTCCTCGCCGGCGGCCACGTCGAACTCCAGCTCGAAATTGACCGAGGGATCGTAGAAACCGCGAATCGCGTTGAACGGAATGACCAGCCGCTCGGGCGTGTCGGAGAAGGAAAGGCCGATTTCGAAGCCGGCTTCGGTCACCTTCAGCTCCCAGAACTGGTGCTGGACGACGATCGTCATCTGCTCCGGATATTTCGCCTTGAGATGCTGCGAGATGCGTACGCCGGGCGCGCCGGTGAGGAAGGTGATGAAGAAATGGTGCTCGCCCGGCAGGTGGCCGGTGGTCGCGACCTCAGACAGAACCTTGCGGATGACGCTGCGGAGCGCGTCCTGTGCCAGAATGTCGTAGCGGATATGGTCCTGGCCCATGAGCGTCCCGTCTTTCCTCGAACTCAATCTTACTTGTCTGCTGCCGGCGCGACGTCTTGCCGTCGGCTTTTCATTGCCCGTCTGAAGCAGACGAGTCAATTATTCAAGCATCTATAGACCATTTCGAAGCGGGGGAGAAGGTGAAGGCTTCTGTTGCCAGGTGCCTTCGGACCCCGCCTTACGGTGCTACCCGGAAGGACTTGATTTGAAGTGTCGCACCGCGATTAAGCAGCGAGACGTGCTTCAGCATAGTTGTCGTTTGCAACTATAAGTTTAGCCCGATAACGGTGGTACAATGCCGAGCAAAAAGTCGATCTTTACGCCCTTGTCGATCCTATTTCGCCCCCATCAAAAGCCGATCGGAAGAGATCGGTTTTTGGTGGAGGCGCCGGGTACCGCCCCCGGGTCCAATGGGTTTATTTCATCGCCCGTTTATTGCCATAGCCGCCCGAAGACGGCACCGTTCATATAGGTCTTTCCGGCGTCCAAGAAAAGGGGGATGTGTCGGATATATGACTTTCTCCCGGGCGGCGCGGCGCTCAACTGCCTTGACTTGCCCGGCATCCATGAAAAACTCCCGCTGCTCCCACGCGGCCGGCGTAATCCGGCCGCCGTTTCGAAAAACAGACAAGCTGGAGGCATCATGACGGACTACCTCGCAGACGTGCAGAAATACGACAGCGGCGCCGACGAAGCGATCGTGAACAAGATCGTGCGTCATCTCGGCATCGCGCTGCGCAACAAGGATTCCTCGCTCGTTTCGGCGACCGATCCGAAGGAGCTTGAGCGGGTCAGGGAAAAATGGTGCGAGAAGAAGCTCGGCATCAGCGGTGCGGACGCGGACAAGGCGATCGAGGCCACCGTCAAGGCGATGTCGGCCGACCGGTCGAAATCGCGCGTTACCTTCTACTATCTGGTGGCGAAGAACCTCGGCAAGCTGCAGACCTTGTAAACTCCCGCCGAATTATCCGGGATAATCCGCCCTTGGTCATTGGTTCGCCGCCGGCTTCGTCCTAAATTTGAGGAAAGTACGAATCGGCGGCGCCAGACCATGCAGCAATATCTCGACCTTCTCGACCATGTGATGACCAACGGATCCGACCGGGGCGATCGGACGGGAACGGGCACGCGCTCGGTCTTTGGCCACCAGATGCGCTTCGACCTCTCCGAGGGCTTCCCGGTGCTGACGACCAAGAAGCTGCACCTGCGCTCGATCATCCATGAACTGCTGTGGTTCCTGAAGGGCGATACCAACATTCGCTACCTCAAGGAAAACGGCGTCACCATCTGGGACGAGTGGGCCGACGAGAACGGCGACCTCGGCCCGGTCTACGGCTACCAGTGGCGCTCCTGGCCGGCGCCGGACGGGCGCCATATCGACCAGATCGTCGGTCTGGTCGAAAGCCTGAAGACCAACCCGAATTCGCGCCGGCACATCGTTTCGGCCTGGAACCCGGCGCTGGTCGACGAGATGGCGCTGCCGCCCTGCCATTGCCTGTTCCAGTTCTACGTCTCCGACGGCAAGCTCTCCTGCCAGCTTTACCAGCGCTCGGCAGACATCTTCCTCGGCGTGCCGTTCAACATCGCCTCCTACGCACTCCTGACGATGATGGTGGCGCAGGTGACGGGCCTGAAACCCGGTGATTTCGTGCACACGCTCGGCGACGCGCATATCTACCACAACCACTTCGAACAGGCCCGCCTGCAGCTCACCCGCACGCCGAAGGCGCTGCCGCGGATGGAGATCAATCCTCAGGTGAAGGACCTGTTTTCTTTCCGCTTCGAAGACTTTACGCTCGTCGGCTACGAAGCCGATTCAACCATCAAGGCGCCGATTGCCGTCTGATCCGGGCGGTCCAGCCGACGCAGCAGGCCGCAATCGGGCTGTCGGGTGGCTGGCCGGCGTGGCGAGGTCGCCGGCGCATTGCCCGCCTGTTGATGCGCCGCGTGCGGCCCCGTGACGGATGGGGTGTGCAGGAACGGCGCAAAGCCGCTGGGCGGCAGATGCAGCGGAGGGCCTTGCCGGGGAGGGCGGCCTTCGAGGAGGTATTGATGCTCACATTGATTCATGCGCCGCTTTCCCGCTCGTCGCGCATCGTCTGGCTGCTCGAGGAACTGGGCGCGGAATACGAGATCCGCTACGTCTCCATCCGCCGCTGGGATGGCTCCGGCGCACCCGACGACAGCAATCCGCACCCGCACAAACAGGTGCCGGCGCTCATCCACAACGGGACGGTGATCTGGGAGTCGGCGGCGGTCGTGCAGTATCTCACCGATCTTTATCCCGATTGCAGCCTGGGGCGCCCGCCGGGGCATAAGGAGCGCGGCGCCTATCTTTCCTGGCTTGCCTATTATGCCGGGGTGATCGAGCCGACGGCGCTCGCCCACATCTCCGGCGCCACCATCAACAATCCGGCGCAGGCGCGGCTCTACAGCGAAATGTGCGCCCATGTGATCGACGTGCTCACCCGCCGGACCTATCTGCTCGGCGAAACCATGAGTGCTGCCGACCTGCTTCTGGCAAGCGCGCTGCAGTGGATGCGCAAGATCCTTCCCGAAAGCACGGTGGTCGATCGCTACATTCGCGTCGTGACCGACCGGGCGGCCTATGACCGGGCGCGCGAAATCGACAGCAAGCCGCAGGGTTTCCATGACTGAAAAGAGTTCCATGACCGAGACGAAGACCAACCATCCGAAGATATCGATCGTCGTTGCCGTTGCCGCCAACGGCGTCATCGGTCGCGACGGCGATCTGCCCTGGCGGCTTTCAACCGACCTCAAGCGCTTCAAGGCGCTGACGATCGGCAAGCCCGTGATCATGGGGCGCAAGACCTGGGCGTCGCTCGGGCGGCCGCTGCCCGGCCGCTTGAACATCGTCATCACCCGCAACGCCGATTTCGTCGCCGACGGCGCAAGCGTCGTGCCGTCGCTCGACGCCGCGATCGCGCTTGCGGGCCGTGAAGCGGCGGCGGCGGGCGTGGACGAAATCTGCGTGATCGGTGGCGGCGAGATCTATCGCCAGTCGATCGCGCAGGCCGATGTCCTGCATGTGACCGAAGTGCAGGCGACGGTGGATGGCGATACGCGCTTTCCCGATATCGATCCCGAGCGCTTCGAGAAGGTGTTCGAAGAGGATCTGCCGCAGGGCGAAAAGGACAGCCACGCCATGCATTTCGTCACCTACAGGCGGCGTGCGACAGCCTGACGCGGCGGATCGTCAACTATTTTGAACCATTTACGGTGAACTCGGGTCTATCGCGTTGAAAGCGGTGCGGGGGATACCTATAACGGTTTCACATCATGAACGACCGTGCGGTGGCGCGGCCGTTCTGCGTGAGAAGTATTCAACAGAGAGGTTTTGATGCCCTGGAGCAATCAGAATGGCGGCGGCGGTGGCCCATGGGGCGGCGGCGGCGGTGGCAATCAGGGAGGGCCCTGGGGCCAGGGGCCGAACCGGCCGCGCGGTGGCGGCAAGGGCGGCCCGCCGGATCTGGAAGAGATCATTCGCCGTGGCCAGGACCAGCTTAAGAACGTCGTTCCCGGCGGCTTCAACGGCGGCGTCTTCGCCATTGTCGGCCTGCTGATCGTCGGCTTCGTGCTGATCAATTCGATCTACACCGTCCAGCCGGACGAGCGTGGCGTCGAAATGCGCTTCGGCAAGCCGAAGGACGAGATCTCGATGCCGGGCCTGCACTATCATTTCTGGCCGTTCGAGACCGTCGAATTCGTCAAGATCACCGAGCAGCAGCAGAACATCGGCGGCCGCTCCAGCGGCCAGTCGAATTCCGGCCTGATGCTCACCGGCGACCAGAACATCGTCAACGTCCAGTTCTCGGTTCTCTATTCGGTCACCGACCCGAAGGCTTATCTCTTCAACGTCGAGAATCCGTCCGACACGCTGCAGCAGGTCGCCGAAAGCGCGATGCGCGAAGTCGTCGGCCGCCGTCCGGCACAGGACATCTTCCGTGACAACCGTCAGGCGATCGCTGCCGACGTGAAGAGTACGATCCAGGCAACGATGGACACCTACGGTACCGGCGTTTCCGTCAACACGGTCGCGATCGAGGACGCCGCACCGCCGCGCGAAGTGGCCGACGCGTTCGACGAAGTACAGCGCGCCGAGCAGGACGAGGACCGCTTCGTCGAAGAAGCGAACCAATATGCCAACCAGGTGCTCGGCAAGGCACGCGGTCAGGGCGCGCAGATCCGCGAAGAGGCAGCCGCCTACAAGGACCGCGTCGTCAAGGAAGCGCAGGGTGAGGCGCAACGCTTCGTCTCGGTCTATGACGAGTACTCCAAGGCACCTGACGTGACCCGCAAGCGTCTCTATCTCGAAACCATGCAGGGCGTTCTCGGCAAGTCGAAGAAGGTCATCATAGACGAGAAGAACGGGCAGGGCGTTCTGCCGTACCTGCCGCTGAACGAAATCGGCCGTCCGACCACGTCGGGTGCCGCAGCAGTGTCGGGAGCAGCCCAGTGATCAACAACCGTACCTCCGTTATCCTGATCCTGCTCGCCGTCGTCTTCGTCGGCATCTATTCCTCGGTCTTCGTCGTCAACGAGCGCCAGCAGGCGATCGTTGTGCGCTTCGGTCAGATCAAGGACGTCAAGAGCGAGCCCGGCCTCTACTTCAAGCTGCCGTTTGCCTTCATGGATGCTGACCGCGTGCAGTATGTCGAAGACCAGGCGCTGCGCTTCGACCTCGACAACATCCGCGTCCAGGTCTCGGGCGGCAAGTTCTATGAAGTCGACGCCTTCGTCGTCTACAAGATCTCCGATCCCCGTCGCTTCCGCGAAACGGTCTCGGGCGATCGCGATGCCGCTGAATCGCGCCTCAGGACCCGTCTCGACGCATCGCTGCGTCGCGTCTACGGTCTTCGTGGCTTCGAGGCCGCGCTCTCGGACGAGCGCGCGTCGATGATGCGTGAAGTGCGCGCCGACCTCAAGAACGATGCCGAGTCGCTCGGCCTCAACATCGAGGACGTCCGCATCCGTCGCACCGACCTGACGCAGGAAGTCTCGCAGCAGACCTACGACCGCATGAAGGCCGAGCGCCTGGCGGAAGCGGAACTCATCCGCGCCCGCGGTAACGAAGAAGGCCAGCGCCGCCGCGCGATTGCCGACCGCCAGGTCGTCGAGATCGTCGCCGACGCCCAGCGCGATTCGGAAATCCTGCGCGGTGAAGGCGAAGCCGAACGGACGAGGACCTTTGCCGACGCCTTTGCGCGCGATCCGAAGTTCTTCGAGTTCTATCGCTCGATGAGCGCCTACACGCAGTCGATCGGCAGCCCGGACACGACGCTCGTTCTGTCGCCGCATTCGGAATTCTTCCGTTACTTCAATAATTCGGAAGGCACTGCGCCGGCTGAAGCACCTCAAGCAGCGACCGGAAACTAGGCGGGCGATGTCAGACTTTCTGACAGGATTTGCTTTCTTCCTGATCATCGAGGGGCTGGTGTACGCACTGGCCCCTTTGGTTTTGGTGGAAATGGCGAAGCGTTTGCCGTATGTCCCCGAACATCAGCTTCGACTGGCGGGGCTCGTTTCAGTGGCTGCCGGGGTCGGACTTGTATGGTTGCTTCGAGGATAATGCGAAATGCCACGTAAACTGCTGATCCGCTTGGTCGATGCCGAATATGCCATCACCCGTCTCAACATCGGCTCCAGCATACCGGAATGGTTGCCGGGGCCCGGCTTCTGGACCGTGTCGAGCTCGCGCGAAGAAATGACGCTCGTCTGCCGCGCCGCGCGCGTGCCTTCCAGCGTCCAGAGTTCCCTCGGCTGGCGCTGCTTCCGGATCGAGCAGCACTTTGCCTTCGACGTGCCGGGTGTCCTTGCCTCGGTGCTTCAGCCGCTTTCGGATGCCGGCGTCGGCATCTTTGCCAACTCGACCTTCAGCACCGACTACATCTTCGTTGCCGGCTCCGACCTCGACAAGGCGGTACGCGCACTGAAAGAGCATGGCCACGAACTGACGACCTGAGCGGCCACGTCCTCCTTTTCATGAATGCGTGCCGGCATCTTTGAGACCTTTCGCGCCGTAGCGCGAAAGGATCAGGAAATCGTGTTTGGACGCTTCCGAATTCCGCCTTATCCTGCAGACAAGATCAGGTGTCGCGGGATCGATGAATTGTGTCGAGGATCGCGCCGCCCACGCGCCGCCACGGTTTCGACCGAGGCGAAAGTGTGCGAAATCAAAGTGCTATGGCGCAGGTGGGCCATAGGCAGGAGAGGTGGCGGCCAGAAGCGGTTGCCCGCTGAACAGCCAGAGGAGCTTAAGCGAATTGTCCACGCGAACGAAATCCCGAGCTCACTCGCTTGGCACCACCCTGGGCGTTCTGGCGCTCGCAGGCACGCTCGCTTTCAGCAGCACGGCGCTTGCCCAGAACACGGCGATCCGTCCGCCGACCAATGGCCCGGCCTCCGTTGCCGATCTTGCCGCAGGCCTGCTTGACGCCGTCGTCAACATCGCGACCTCGCAGAAGGTCAAGAACGACGACGACGCGCCGGCGCCGCAGGTGCCGGAGGGATCGCCCTACCAGCCCTATTTCGACGAATTCTTCAAGGGCCAGCGCGACCAGAGCAACCGCCAGCGCACGGTCGAATCGCTCGGCTCCGGCTTCGTCATCGACCCGACAGGCTTCATCGTCACCAACAACCACGTGATCGAGGGCGCCGACGACATCGAGATCAACTTCGCCAATGGCAGCAAGCTGAAGGCCAAGCTCGTCGGCAAGGACACCAAGACCGATCTAGCGGTGCTGAAGGTCGAGCCGAAGGCGCCGCTGAAGGCCGTGCCTTTCGGCGATTCCCGCAAGATGCGCATCGGCGACTGGGTGATGGCGATCGGCAACCCGTTCGGCCTTGGTGGCTCGGTCTCCGTCGGCATCATCTCGGCGCGTGGCCGCAACATCAATGCCGGCCCCTATGACAACTTCATCCAGACCGACGCGGCGATCAACCGCGGCAACTCCGGCGGGCCGCTGTTCAACATGGCCGGCGAAGTCATCGGCATCAACACGGCGATCATCTCGCCGACGGGCGGCTCGATCGGCATCGGTTTCTCGGTGCCGACGGAGCTTGCCGCCAATGTGGTGCTGCAGCTCAAGGACTTCGGCGAGACCCGGCGCGGCTGGCTCGGCGTGCGCATCCAGCCGGTGACCGACGACATCGCCGAGAGCCTGAAGATGGAGGCGCCGCGGGGTGCGCTCGTTTCCGGCATCATCGAAGGCGGACCGATCGCCCATGAGGAAATCAAGGCCGGCGACGTGATCGTCAAGTTTGACGGCCGCGACATCGGCGAGATGCGCGACCTGCCGCGCGCGGTTGCCGAAAGCCCCGTGGGCAAGGCGGTCGACGTGGTGGTGATCCGCGACGGCAAGGAACAGACGGTCAAGGTGACACTCGGGCGTCTCGAGGATGGCCAGCTTGCAAGCGCGCCGGCAGCAACCGGCGAAGACCAGCCGAAGGCGGACAAGCCGGAGGCAGCACCGCTTCCTGCGACCGACGTCGTGCTCGGCATGAAGCTTTCGACGCTCAACGAAGAGGCGCGCAAGAAATACGGCATCGACGAGGGTGTGGATGGCGTTGTCATCACCGAGGTCGCTCCGAACTCTGTGGCGGCCGAACGGCGGGTGGAACCCGGCGACGTCATTGTCGAGGTCAGCCAGGAGGCGATGGGTACGCCCGACGACGTGGCCGACCGGGTCGAGGAGCTGAAATCCAGCGGCCGGCACAATGCGCAGCTGTTGCTCGCCAACAAGACCGGCGAGCTGCGCTTCGTGACGGTCAGGGTGGATTAGGGCGCATTGCACCTTTCCTGATCCTGCGGTCGCGGCAGTGAAATCGGTGTCGCGACGCCGCCTTGCTCGGAAGGCGATTGCCTGAATCTTTTCAAGGCTATCGCCTGCGGGGCTCAGAAGCCGAATCCGTTTCTTCAGGTTTTGATTCAGGCGCCGGCTTCTGCCGCTCTTGCCAAGGGATGGGTGCGCGCGGCCGCCGCTCATCCCGCTGCCGCGACCTTCTCCCGCAGGCGGGCAGAAGGGACATTGCCGCAGCCGCTCGCGATCCTGCCGCAGCCTCCCCATTTTTCCGTCGCCGAACGGAATTCAGGACGATGGAAAGCCGTGTCTCGCGCTCCCTCTCCCCGCGGGCGGGGAGAGGGCCAGGGTGAGGGGAAAAGCTTGGGAGACATGTGGGAACCGCCCGCACCGGAATTGGCATCAGATCTCATGGCTCGGGCAGGCTGCCACGCGCGGGTGTGGCCTGCGCACCGGCTGGAAGGTCGCCAGCCGCAGCGCTTCGAACAGGATTTCGATGATCGCAAGCATGGCTGCACCTCCTTTCTGACCGCCATTTCACTCCACTTGCCGGCACCCCTCAAACGAGTTTACAGTCATTTTCGGATAACTTGAGGTTATGCATGAAGCGCGGCCGGCTGCCCCTGACAGCGTTGCGGAGTTTCGAGGCGGCCGGGCGGCTGGAGAGTTTCACGCTGGCTGCATCGGAGCTTTTCGTCTCGCAGGCGGCCATCAGCCGGCAGGTGCGCGAACTCGAGGAGTTGATCGGCCGACCACTGTTTGAAAGGCTCCACCGCGGCGTGCGGCTGACGGACGATGGCCAGGCGCTGCTCGGCACGCTGACTGCCGCCTTCGACATGGTCGGCGAAGGCCTGGATGCGCTCTCGGGGCGGCGCCAGTCGCAGACGCTGAAGGTCAGCGCCGAACCGTCCTTTGCCGGCTGCTGGCTGGTGCCGCATCTGCAGGAATTTCAGCAGGCGCATCCGGAGATCGATCTGGTGATCGATGCGGAGTCGCGGCTCGCCGAATTCCGCGGCGGAGACGCCGATATCGCCATCCGCCACAGCCTTACCGCCCGCTCCTGGCCACGGGTGGAGACGCGGCCCCTGGCCGAGGTGGAAATGGTTCCGGTGATCGCGCCGCCGCTCGCCGCCGCCGGGCGGCCACTTCATCGGCCTGACGACCTGTTGCAGCATCCCTTGCTGCACGAGGACAACCGTGCGCTCTGGGAGCAGTGGTTTTCGGCCGCCGGCTCTCCGCCGGTCAAGCTTGCGCGCGGCGCCATCTTCGCCGACGGCTCGATGGTGCTGCAGGCGACGCTGCGCGGCAGCGGCGTCGGCCTGATCGACCGCGATCACGCCCGCGACGACATTATCGCCGGCCGGCTGATCCAGCCCTTCGATGTCTCGGTACCCTATGGCGCCTTCTTCCTCGTCGCCCGGCGTTTCGAGGCGCTCTCGGATGCGGCGAAGGCCTTTGTTGGCTGGATCGAACGGAGCTACCCGGGGGCGGGGCGGGCCAGTTGACGACGCGGCACATGCCCGTTGCACTGCCACTGCCACTGCGACGGTCCGCGCATGAGCACGGGTACCGTCAGATCCGTCAGCGGAACAGTTGCAAGATCGCCTGCGGCGTCGTGTTGGCAATCTGCAGCGCCTGAATGCCCAGTTGCTCCTGCGCCTGGAGTGCCTTCAGTCGGGTCGACGTCTCGTTCATGTCGGCATCAACCAACTGCCCGACACCTTTTTCGAGGGCGTCGGAACGCTTCTGGTTGAACGCGTCATAGGCTTTTAGGCTTGACGTGAATGCGCCGATCGTTGCCATGCGATCGACGAGCCGTTCGATTGTGCCGTCAAGCGACGATATGGCCTCGTCGTAACGTGATGCGCGAAGGGCGGGATCATTCTGGACGTTGAACTCGATGGTCGCGAGCAAAGATGTGCTTGGTCCGAGCGGTTCTGTTTGTCCAATGCCGGGATAGAGATGGTACTTCAGCGGAGGCAGCGAGTAATAGTGGCCGGGATAGGTAATCGCCGCGTCGAGTAACCCCATCGTCCCGAGGGCGCCGGCCGGAAAGTTCTGCAGATTGGCGTTATAGAGTGTCGTGTCGGCCCGATCGATACGGGCGGTCTGAACGGCGCCGTCCGCGTATCCGACGACAAAATCGAGATGCGAGTAGCTTGTCTCTGTATCGTCGTAAGAGTTCACGAGCAGGTTGACGCCGTTGAAGCTCGAGGACTTGGCAATGGTCCACGTGGCGGCCGCGTGCTGGTCGATTTCCGCGTCGATCTTGGCGAGCGTGCTGCCTTCGAAAGCCCGCAGGAAGTCGCTGAAGCTCAAGGGGGCGCCGTTTGATGTACTGAGCGGCAGATCGCGCGCGGTGATGAGATTGTTCTTGAGCGCTTCTAGATGCGTTCGCACGCCGTCCATGCCCTGGTATGCGGTGTCGAGAATTGCCTGGCCGATTGCGATGCTGTCGCCGACGGCCGATAGCGCCTTGTTGTCCGATCGCATGGTTGTTGCGATCGACCAATAGGCCGCGTTGTCGGACGCCCTGTTGACGCGCAAACCGGTGGCGAACTGATCCTGAACTCTGACCATGTCGGAATTGATCGACCGCAATGTGTGGAGCGCAGATATCGCCCCAGCGTTCGTAAGAATGCTGGACATTATGAAACTCTAAATCAGGGAAGGTGCCCTTCATGGGCGAATGGAGCAGGGCATTTCAACCATAAATCTGGTTAACAAACTATGGTTAATCTCTGTCATTCGCGCCGAGAAGGAGGCGGCGACGGGATGCGGGCGCCGCCGGGCTTCGACCTAGGGGAGCCGGTGCGTTTCCCATTCCCCGGCGCTGATCGCATAAAGCACGTGTCTCACCAGCGCCGGCTGGTCGGTTGGCACACGCGGATGGTCGAAATCGCGGCTCGGATCGCGGCGCATGCCGAGCCGCTGCATCACCGCGGTCGAGCGGGTATTGGCCGCGACGGCGAAGGAGACGACCTCCCTCAACCCCTTTTCCTCAAAGCCGTAGCGCAGCAGGTCTGAGGCTGCTTCGGTGATGTAGCCCTTGCCCCAGTAGGGTGGGGCCAGTCGCCAGCCGATTTCGACCGTTCCTTTGGGCAGGTGCGGTTCCAGATCCGTGAGCGCCAGGCCACAGAAGCCGATCGGCCGGTCGTCGCCCTTGAGTGCCACGGCGAAGAAGCCGAAGCCGGTTTCGGCGATGCCCTTGCCGACGCGGTCGAACAGCGCGTCCGATTCCGCGCGGCTGCGGCGGAAGGGAAAGAATTCCATCACCGTGGGATCGCTGTTGATCGCGAAGAAGAGATCGCGATCGCTTTCCTTCCAGGCGCGAATGCGCAGCCGCTCGGTCTCGCAGATGATCATCCGACGAAATCCGTCTTGCGGTAGCCCTGGAGATAGAGAAGGGCGGTGAGGTCGCCGTGGTCGATGCGGACCTTCGCCTGCTCGGCGACGACGGGCTTTGCGTGCAGCGCAACGCCGGTGCCGGCAAGCTGGATCATGCCGAGATCGTTGGCGCCGTCGCCGACGGCAAGAGCCTCGTCCGTCGCGATACCGAGGCGGCCGGCGATATCGATGAGGGCGTCGACCTTGGCCTGCTTGCCGAGAATGGGGGAGGCCACTTCGCCCGAGAGGATGCCATCCTCCGCTAGCAGCGTATTGGCGCGGTTCTCGTCGAAGCCGAGCATCTCGGCGATCGGGCCGGTAAAGACGGTGAAACCGCCGGAGACGAGCGCGGTGTAATGCCCCTTGCTCTTCATCGTCGCGATCAGCTGCTTGCCGCCCGGCGTCAGCGTGATGCGCTTGGAAATCACCTCGTCGACGACACCAAGCGGCAGGCCCTTCAGAAGGGCCACGCGTTCGATCAGCGCCGGCTCGAAGGCAATCTCGCCGTTCATGGCGCGGGCGGTGATTGCGGCGACCTTGTCCTTGAGGCCGACTTCGGCGGCCAGTTCGTCGATGCATTCCTGGCCGATCATGGTCGAATCCATGTCGGCGATCAAAAGCCTCTTGCGGCGGCTTTCGGCGTCCTGCACGGCGACGTCGATTGCGGCGTTTCCGATCACACCGCGCAGCAGGGCTTCTGCGGCATCCGGGTCGGTGCCGTCGACAAGCGCGATGTCGCAGGCGACGCCATCGGCGAGCCAGTAGAGGCCGGATGCCTTGACGGCGTCTGCCGCGGCTTCCGCGAGTGCTGGCGTCAGAACAGGATTTGACGGATTGGCGATAAGCGTGGCAACGAGAGCCATGGACAACAACCTTGATACCGAGAGCGACGCGATCCTGATAACCGGGCCGACCGCCAGCGGCAAGTCTGCGCTTGCCGTCGAACTGGCGCGGCGGCACGGCGGCGTGGTCGTCAATGCCGACAGCATGCAGGTCTATGACACGCTGCGACTGTTGACGGCCCGGCCGGACGTCTCCGAGATGGGCGGCATCGAGCACTGTCTTTACGGCCATGTGCCGGCGACATCAGCCTATTCCACCGGGGCCTGGGTGCGCGAGGCGCAGGCGCTGGTCGCGCGGCTCAAGGGCGAAGGCCGCCTGCCGGTCTTCGTCGGAGGCACCGGGCTTTACTTCAGGGCGCTGACGGGTGGTCTCTCGGACATGCCGGAGATCCCGGCCGCGATCCGTGAGCGCTTGCGCGAGCGGCTGAAAATGGAGGGGCCGGAGGCGCTGCATCGCGACCTTGAGGCCAGGGACCCGGAAACGGCGGCGACGCTGAAGCCCGGCGATGGCCAGCGCATCGTGCGGGCGCTCGAGGTGGTGGAGGCGACCGGCAAGCCGATCCGCTTCTTCCAGAAGCAGACCGGGCCTATGATCGTCGATCCGGACCGGGCCGCAAAATACGTGGTGCTGCCGGAGCGCAAGCTCCTGCACGACCGCATCAATCGCCGCTTCGGGCTGATGCTGGCCGGAGGCGCGATCGACGAGGTCAAGGCGCTGCTTGCGCTCGATCTTCCACCGGAGATGCCCGTGATGAAGGCGATCGGCGTCAGCCAGATCGCCGCACTTCTAAGGGGCGAGCTCGACGAGGCCGAGGTGATTGAGCTGGGTGCCGCGGCGACGCGACAATATGCCAAGCGGCAGATGACCTGGTTTCGCAACCAGCTCGACGAAAGCTGGCAGCGCATCGAGAGCGGAGAGGCCGTGTTGTCGAGGGGAGGAGCCGGCGCCCGACCATGAACAACGAGCAGGAATCACGACCCGACAGCGCGGAGATCCGCCTTTCTCCCGATGAAGCCCTCGTACTTTTCGACCTTCTTTCCCGTTGGTGCGAGGAGAATGATGCTCCGACGCCAGCTGCGGAGTGCTTCGAAAGCACCGCTGAATGCGCGGTGCTGCACGGGCTGCTTGCGGATCTGGAAAAGCAACTGGTAGCACCTTTTCGGGCAGGCTACGCCGACGCCGTCAAAGGGGCCCGTCTCCGGCTTGCGGCATCGTGGGACTATGCCGATTTGAGGGGCTGACGCTTCAGTCTCGCTCGACGGGGCTGCGATCAGTCCGCCAGGTTCAACTGCCAGGACACGCCGAAGCGGTCGTTGACCCAGCTGAAGCGCTGGCTGAAGCCGTAGTTGTCGAGCGGCATCAGTACCGCGCCGCCTTCGGCGAGCATGCCTGAGAGCGTGATGATCTCGTCCTCGCTCTGGCATTCGACGAAGAAGGAGAAGGACGGCGTGAAATCGAAGGCGTGCCTGACGGGGCTGTCGATGCATTTGACCCTTTGCGCGCCGAGCCGGAAAAGCGCCACCTTGACGCTGCCTTCGGGCCCCTGTTCGTCCGGGCCATAGCGCTCGACCTCCAGCACCTCGGCATTCGGAAACAGCGAGATGTAGAAGGCCATGGCGGCGTCGGCGACGCCCTCCTGGAACATCAAAAAAGGGGTGATGCTTGTGACCATGGCGCGCTCCCGTCTTCGTCGGTCGTTCGGCAGACCTTTTGAGCGATCCTACCCCAAGGTGTCGCCACGACAACGGGCGGCTTGCCCGATTGTTCCCGCGTTGCTCCCGTCCACTGCAATCAGGCCAGAAGCGGCCACAGCATCAAGGCGATGCCGAGGATGCTGACCGCAAACAGGATCGAGCGGAGCACCGGGATGCCGATTGCATAGACCAGCCAGAAGGCGAGCCGCGCCGAAAGCCAGACGATCGCGCCGATCGCTGTCGTCGCGTTGCCCGCGCCGGTGATTTCGACCGCAAGCAGCGCGGAGGCGGCGAAGGGAAATGTCTCGAGGAAGTTTGCCTGCGCGCGTTTCAGCCGCCCGACCAGGGGTGTCGGCGGCGGTACGGCCGCTTCGCGCGAGGAGAGCGACCAGGCCAACCCGTTCTGGCGGGTCTGGAGTTGGGCTGCGACGAAAACCTGGACGATGCCGAAGATGCAGCCGAGCGAAAGAACGGTCATCTCCACACTCATGGCCGCGCTCCGAAAACCGTCTCGAACCGCGCCTTTCCGAGTGCCAGTGCCGTTGCAGCCATCGTGCTTTCCTCCCGCATTGATTGCTGAAAGCACGCTAACTCTCTGGTACGATATCGTAAATACGGACAAAAAGGATAGTATGGAGGGTAAGCGGCATGACGGAACAAGCCGTGGCACCGGACCGGGGCGTCGGGCCCAAAGTCTCCAGCCTGACCGGTCTCGACATGCGCCATATCCGGCTCTGCCCTGCCATCGCCTTCAACCAGATCGTCGGGGGGCGCTACAAGCTCCACATCCTCTGCGTGCTCGAAGGCGGCACGCACCGCTATGGCGAAATTGGACGCTCGCTGCTTCGCGGTGGGCTCGGAAAGCCGATCACCCCGCGCATTCTCAGCCGAGAACTGCGGGAACTGGAGGAGCGCGGCCTGATCAGCCGCCGGGACTATCCGGTGGTTCCGCGCAAGGTGGAGTACAGCCTGACCGAAAAGGGGCGGGCGCTGATGCCGATCCTTGCCGAGATCGTGCGCTGGGGCGCAACCGGGGCGCACGAGCAAATCCTCGGGATATGATTTCCTCCTGCCGGCCCCTAATGCGCTTTCACAGCCGAGAACCAACCGAAAGCGCTTCGGCGTCGGCGACTGTGAGCCCGACGCACCCATCGGTCATTGTCCGCAAATTGTGGGTGTCCGAAACGGCAAATTCTGCGACTTTGCGAAAGTCAGGGAAACAAGTTTTGCTTTAATCAGGATTTTTGCGATACCACCACAAGTTAGGTACTCTCTCAATCGCGATTACAAATCGACGAGAGGAACGACAATGACCGATCAGCAAGCAAACGCCCCATTTGATGGCCCTCAAATGCAGGGAACGCGTTACGAGCGTGCCGATATGTCAGGCGCTAACTTCGATGGCGTAAATCTCGCAGACGCACGATTTTACGCTGTTTTGACGAACGCGAAATTCATCGACACCAATTTATGCGAGGCGGAATTTGACGATGTGAACCTTGCGGGGGCACGCTTTGATAACGTCAATCTGTCTGGAGCCGCCGTCACGAATGCAAACCTATCGCGATTGACCATAAGCGGTGTCACATTGGCAGATTCGGACATCAAAGATGCCGATTTGACCGGAACGCGGATCAATGGCGTTCTCGTTACCGATCTATTCGAGGCCTATAATCAGGCGAAAAGCTGAGGGTCAGTTGCTAGGTCGACGATAGGCAAAGCTCGAAAGTGACATTTCGGAGCAATCTGAAACATGATCAGCTCACGCAGTGTGATCCCAAAGCCGGGTAAGGAAAGTGGCTTGCTTGATCCGTCCCGGTTGGTAGCAGCCTAAACCGCGCAGTTTTGCGGCTAATTTTTGCGACGCCCAATGTCCGCAATGGGCCAGAAGCGGACACCGGTGGCATTTGCTACATAATCCCGTAATTGTGCGCGCCCGTTGAGGCGTCGACGGGCGATGTCCAGAAGACCGGCGCTCCCAGAGTTGTTCACGCACTGCCGCCCGCAGCGCATGTCTAGACGAAACGCTTTTACATCTCTGGTTGTCATCGGGCAAATGGAGCGCCCGCCGTTTCACGCCTTCGCTGCCTAGGGCTTGCGGATGATGCTGCCGAGGGGCCGCTTCAACAGGCTTTCGCGCAGCGACCCTTGGCGTGGCCGTTCGCCGGACGCCGGGTCGGCCGGCGGCGGACGGCGTTGCGCCTGATCGGTCGCCGGCGGCTCGTTCAAGAGCTGCTGGCGGATCTGGTTGAAGCGTTCCAGTTCCGGATTGACGGGGGCAGCGGCGCGCGGAAGCATGTCCGGCCGATAGGGCTCGATCTCAGGCTGCGGCTCGCTGAAGCCCTGTTCCGGCTCCTCCTCTGCCGCTGCGCCGAGTTCCGTCTCCCAGCGCTGCGCCTCGCTGACGCTCTGCGCCGCCAAGTAGCTCTGCTGGAAGCTCGAGATGTCCGGCCCGTTGATGGCGCGCATGCGGCTGACGATCGCGCGCAGGTCGACGGTCGGCGGGTGGTCTTCGTCGATGCGGTCGGTGATCCCGTGGGCGCGCGGCAGCCGCTCCTCGGCGATGCGGGAAAAGCGCATGCGCATCGGTACGGAGACGGCTTCGCCGAAGGCGATCGCTTCGCCGTTGCCGATCGAGGAGATGAAGCTGGTGGTCGATGTCGACGAGTTCGGAATGGCCGAGCGGATGATGTCCTGGTCGCGGTCGTTGGCAAGCCGCATGGCAAAGACCGTCGAGCACTGCGACAGGATCGTCGGGTCGAGTTCGCCGGGGCGCTGGGTGACGATGCCGAGCGAGACGCCGTACTTGCGGCCTTCCTTGGCGATGCGGGCGATCGCCTGGCGCGTCGGCAGGAAGCCGAGCGAGGGGTCGGCGGGCACGTAGCGATGCGCCTCCTCGCAGACGACGAGCATATGGATGCCGCCATTGCTCCAGAGCCCGATTTCAAAGGCCATGCGGCAAAGAACGGAGGCGACGGAGTTGACGACTTCCGAGGGGATGCCTGCGAGCTGGAAGGTGGCGATCGGCCGGCCGTCGCCGGGGATGCGGAACACCCGGGCGATCGTGTCCTGGATGGTGTCGGTGATCGTGTTCGAGGAGAACATGAAATGATAGCGCGGGTCGTTGATCGCCGAGGCGATCCTGACCTTGAGCGAGCGCAGATGCGGCTTGTCGTTGCGCCCCTCGAGACGGCCGATGCGTTCGTCGATCAGCGCCAGGAGATCGGCGATGCGGTAAGGCACCGGCGTGTCGGCGGTGATCGAGCTCTTTTCCGTCTGACGCCGCACGATGCCGGCTTCGCCGCCGCCGCCGCGGAAGGCCTTCTTGGCCTCGGGAATGAGGTCGCGCAGCATGTCGAGTTCATCCGGCGGGGCCGGGCGGCCGCGGAAGATCACCTCGGCGAATTCTTCCAGACGGAAGAACCAGAAGGGCAGGTCGAGCGTGTCGGTGTCGATGACGACGGCAAGGTCGGGAAAGGCGGCGGCGAACTCGTTGTGCGGGTCGAGGATCAGCACGCGCAGCTTGGGATCGGCCGCTATCGCCCGGTTGAGCAGCAGTGTGACGGCGGTCGACTTGCCGACGCCCGTCGTGCCGACGATGGCGAAATGCTTGGCGAGCATCGAAGGCACGTGAATGGTCGCATCCAGGCTCTCGTCCTGGGTCAGCTTGCCGATGATGCAGCTGTCGCTGCGGCCGGAATCGTAGATGCGCGCAAGGTCGGCGGCGCGGATACGGTGGGCGATGGCGCCGAGATAGGGGTACTGGCTGATGCCGGCGGAAAACTCTTCGCGCCCGTCGGGCCCCTTGTGGACCTCCCCCATCAGCTCGACCTCGATGCGGAAGGTGTTGTTGGCCTCTTCGCCCCATTCGCTGGAGGCGGTCTGCATCGAATAGACCAGCGCTACCACGCGGTTCCGGCCGACGGAAATGGAGATCAGGCGGCCGACGGACCAGAGCTCGGTCAGCGACGTCTCGCCGCTCTCGGCTATGGCGGCAATGGTGGCGCGCGCGCCGTTGCAGGCAACCACGCGCCCGAGGAAGCGGTTACCAGGCTTCAGGCCGTCACGGCGATCCTGCTCTCCGGCACGGATCGAGGAATGAAGTTCATTGTTCAGCAACGCAGGAAACCCCGGCAATACGGCCCCTTATCTTAGCTCCAGGGGATTTAATAAGTGGTTTCGAGATGTTGCCGCGGCAAAGCGGCGGCAACTGAGCCGGCGCTCGGCACGTCATCGTCAGCCGTTGACCGCGCGGCTTGCGCTTTCATGGGCGGCGCCCGCGACAAACGACCGGAACAGCACGCGCCCTTCCGGCCAGTCGCCCAATCCACTCCTGCCGTTGATGTGACCAAGGGCACCGACCTCGACCAAGCCGCTTCCCCATTGCGCGGCCCGCATCTGAGCGTAGCCGACACTGCCAAAGGGGTCGTTGGAGCTGGCAACGACAAGCGAAGGGAAACGGAATCGTTCCGCCGGAACCGCGGCAAACCCGGCAGCCTCGGCCGGAAAGGCCGGGCATGCGGGGTCGGGAACCGCAACCAGGAAGGCGCCGGCGACGGGCAGCACGGACGCCTTCTGCCAATGGGCGACGAGCAAACAGGCGAGGCTGTGGGCGACGAGAAGGGGCGGTTCGTCGGCCGAGGCAACGGCGCTGTCGAGTGCGGCGATCCAGTCTGCGAGGTTCGGTCTATCCCAATCGCTCGGCTGGAAGCGGCGCAGGTCGGGGTTCGCCCGTTCCCAGTGGCTCTGCCAATGGGTCTCGCCGGAGTTGCCGATGCCGGGCAGAATGATGATATCGCGCATGTTTTCCTCTCATTTTAGATTTTCTCGAAATTGACCGCTTCCACCGCGGGCGTGAATGGGAAATCATCGGAAAGAGCCCGCGTTTGCCGATGGATTAAAGGTGAGATCTGACTATGGCCCGTATCGATCAATTTCCCCTCGACCCGACCGACATCGCCATCGTCGAAATCCTGCAGGAGGACGGTCGCATCGCGGTCTCGGAGCTCGGGCGCCGCATCGGCCTGTCGCAGCCGGCAACTTCGGAGCGGGTCAAGCGGCTGGAGGAGCGCGGCGTCATCTCGGGCTATGGCGCGCGCATCGATGCGGCACGCCTCGGCCTTGGCATGATGGCGGTGATCCGGCTGAAGACGACGCACGAGCATATCCGCGCCTGCCTCAAGCAGTTTTCGCAGATGCCGCAGGTGATCGAAGTGCTGCGGCTGACGGGCGAGGATTGTTTCCTCCTCAAGGTGCTGGTGCCGACGCCGGGCGAACTGGAGACGATCGTCGACACGATCGCCCGCTATGGCGCGGTGACGACGTCGCTGGTCTTGAGTGGCGAGCCGCCGAAGCCGATCGGGCGGGCGCTGATCCAGCGCGTCTGAGGCTCGGCCGATGCGCTGAAAGCATCGCTGTCATCACTTGACGAAAATCAATGCGCATCGGCTCTGCACGCGGGATAATTTGCGCATCGACCAGCCACGGCTGCCCGCGTGGTTCTCAGAGGTGTTGCTGGTCACCAGTGCTCAAGGGGCGGGGGAAGCCATGAGCAATGCGATTGCCACTATCATCCGGACGCCCATTCTCTGGCTGCTGATCTTCGTGCCGATTGCGATCGCCGGCGAACATCTTTGGCCGGATGCCCATACACTGCTCTTCCTGCTGTCGGTGGCGGCGATCGTGCCGCTGGCCGCGCTCCTGAGCCAGGCGACCGAAGCGGTGGCTGCGCGCACCGGCGACACGGTCGGCGCGCTCTTGAATGCCACGCTCGGCAACCTGACCGAACTGGTCATCGCGTTGATGGCGCTTGCCGCCGGGCAATATCTGCTGGTCAAGGCTTCGCTCGCCGGTGCGATCGTCACCAACACGCTGTTCATGCTGGGTGGCTCGTTTCTCCTGGGCGGGTTGAAGTTTCACCTGCAGGAGTTCAACCGCGTCAATGCGCGCTTTCTGGCGAGCCTTTTGTTCATGGCGACGATCGCCGTGCTCGTGCCTTCGCTGATCGAGGCTGCCGACGGCCTGCCGCAGGCCGCCTTCACCCAGCAACTGAGCGCCGGCCTCTCCATTGTCCTCATCATCGTCTACGGGCTCTGGATGCTGTTTTCGCTGAAGACTCATAGCGAACTGTTCGTCTCGGCCGCCTCGGAGCATGGCGGCGACGAGGCGCATTGGCCGCTTTCGGTCGGCATCATCGTGCTGCTGGTGGTGACCGTGCTGGTGGCGCTCGTCAGCGAAGTCTTCGTCGGCTCGGTGCAGGTGGCGGCCGAGGAGCTGGGCATGACGCCTGCCTTCGTCGGCTTCGTCGTCGTCGCGCTCGTCGGTGCTGCGGCCGAGATGGCGACGGCCTTCTCCGCGGCGCGCAAGGATCGGCTGGACCTGAGCGTCGGCATTGCGCTCGGCAGCGCCGTGCAGATCGCGCTTTTCGTCGCGCCGCTCCTGGTGCTCTTGAGTTACGTGCTCGGGCCGCAGCCGATGGACCTGCAGTTCTGGCCGGGCGCCATCGTGATGATGCTGGTCGCGACCATGGCCGCAACGCTGCTTTCGAACGGTGGGCGCTCCGCCTGGTACATGGGCGTGCTGGCGCTGACCGTCTATGTGATCTTCGCCATGACGCTGTTCCTGCTGCCGCCGCAGGTGCCTTGAGGCAGGCTCTCGTCAGCGCCCTGCGGTCCGGATCAGGCGCCTGTCTTGATCAGGTCCGTTTTGATGAGGCTATGGGCGCAATCGAGCACCGTCGTGCTCACCGGCCGCGGCGAAAAGCCGAGCATGCGCCGGGCCTTGTCCGATGTCAGCGCGAACTTGCGACCGAGAAGCGGCGCCAGCGGCTTCAAATCGGGGCTGAGCGGGGCAAGCAGACGCACCAGCGCCGTCGGCAGTCGACGTGTCGGCACCTTGCGGCCATCGGTGCCGAGGCCCGTTCGCAGCGTTGCGGCGATGTCCTCCATCCACTGGAAATCACCGGCGGCGATGAAGCGCTCGCCGGCGGCCTCAGGCGCGGTCATCGCGGTCACGTGCAGGTCGGTGAGATCGCGCACGTCGACCACCCAGAAGCCGAGGCGCGGCAGGAATCGCGGCCGGCCGGCGACGAGGTCGCCGATGATCTTCACGGAGCCGAGGTTCTCGCTCGAAAGCACCGGCCCGAAGACGGCGCCGGGAAGCACGGTGGTAAACTCCGTCGCCTTGCCCTCCATGAATTTCCAGGCGGCGCGCTCGGCAAGGATCTTGGAAACCCGGTAATGGTCGAACTGCGGGTCATCCGGATCGGCCCAGCGCGTCTCGTCGCTGATGAGGCCGGATGCGAGCGGCGGCCGGGTCGTGGCGGCGGCAGAGGTCATCACCACGCGCCGGACGCCGGCATCGACGGCGGCGGCAAGCACCCGCAGCGTGCCTTCTCGCGCAGGCCCCACATAGGCGTCGCGGCCGCCACCAGCCACGCTGCCAAGCGGCGAGGCGACGTGCAGGACATAGGTGCAGCCTTCCATCGCCTCGGCCCAGCCGTCATCTCCGGTCAGATCGGCCCTGGCGAAGGACAGCGGGTCAGTCGCATCGCTGACGGTAGCGATCGAGCGCCTGACGGCCTCGGTTTTTCCAAGGTCGCGCAGGGTCGCACGGACGTAGTAACCGCGCTTGAGCAGGGAGGCGATGCACCAGCGGGCGACGAAGCCTGTGCCGCCGGTGACGAGAACCGTTTCCTTCATCTTCTTCTTCTTTCGTTATGTCAGCCGCGAGGCCCGAACATGCCCGCCAGGCTTGAAGGTTGGCGCCGGCTGATCCGGTAGACGGAGGCCGGCGGGAAGTTTCGGATGGTGCCGCCCACACGCTTGGCGCGCAGCCCGAGCCGGTCGAGCAGCGGCCGCGGGATCGGGCAGCGCGGCCCATAGGTAAACTGGTAGAGCTGGCCGCCCGGCCGCATGTGGAGGAAAATGCCCGCAAGGATTGCGATAACCTTGCGGGGCGGCATGGAGAGGAGCGGCAGGCCGCTGACAGCAGCGCCGATGCCCGCGGAAATTTCGGGCCGACCTTCGGCAAGGCGTGCCGCATCGATTGAAAGAATGGTGGAGGCGGGAAAGCGCTCTTTCAGCACGGCTGCGAATTCGGTGCCGCATTCGACGAGAACCAGATCCTCCTCGCGCACGCCGCGCTCGATCAGTGCGCGGGTGAAGACGCCGGTGCCGGGGCCAAGTTCGAGCACCCGGCCGTCAGCAGCCTCCCGCGTGATCAGCCGGGCAAGCGAGCGGCTGGACGGCGTGACCGAGGCGACGCGGAGTGGATCTGAAAGCCAGGAACGGAAGAAATTGAGGCTATCGCTATAGATGCAGATGCTGGTCACCGGGAGCTCCGTCGGATGGAACGAGACTGCCTGCCGAGGGCGTTGCGGCAGAATGTCTGCATCCGTATACTTTCGATTCATGTCTATGTCTACAGGTGTATACTAAGGAGAGGCCATGCCTGGTGAAAAGGGGCCCGCTGATAAGGGGCCTGCTGAAAAGGACGCGCGTCGCCGCGACGCGACCGCCACGCGCGCTGCAATCCTGGCCTCCGCGCGGTCTGCCTTCATCGCTTCGGGCTATGAGGGTGCCGGGGTGCGCGAGATCGCCGAAGGGGCGGGGGTCACGGCGATGCTGATCAACCGCTATTTCGGGTCGAAGGAGGGATTGTTTGCCGAGGTGCTTTCGACCGCCAACCAGCGGCCGATCATCGCCACGCCGGAGACGCTGTCAGCGCCTGACCGGGCGGCGCGTATCAGCAAGGCGCTCCTGAAGGTGACGGAGCCGGAGGCAACCGCACTCGACGGCTTCCTCATCATGCTGCGCTCGATTTCCAACGAGCGTGCGGTCGAGATTGCGCGGGCGGTGGTGGAAAGCCATCACCAGAAGAATGTGACCGAGGCGCTTTCAGGCCCGGATGCGGCCGAGCGGGCGGCGCTGTTGATGTCGCTCGTGGCCGGCGTGCAGATTATGCGCCAGGTGGTGGGGCTTGATGCACTCGGCAGGGATCGCGACGCGCAGCTCGAGCGCCTGCTCGGCGATCTCGTCGCTCGGCTTGTCAATGAATAGGGGGATGCCTCCGCGCGGTCCGGGACGGATCGCAGAGTCTGCACGGAGGCAGACTTGAGGGCGGACTATTTCGGGGCGTTCATGTCGAACACGACCCAGCGGAAGAACAGGTAGATCGCGCCGAAACTGAGGAGGAGGGGAGTAAGCAGAGGGAGGTCCAGCATCTCATTGCCTTTGGTTTTAAAGCTGCCTCATGCAGCCATGCTAATTTGCCATGGCAAGTGTTAATGCCGCGTGCACGAGCGCGCGGAGATCCCTGAAAATTCTCTGGTTTCTGCGACTTGACCTCAACTGCGCTTGAACTCTTACAAGCCTCTCCATGGCGTTCGCCTGAACGCCATCTCCCCCTCTCGAATCCGGCCCGGGGAGCCAGCGACACGCGACATGGAGGACGCATGACCGAGCAACTGCTGTTTCGGAACCTGATGAGGATCACTCCTGGCCACCTCGACGCATTTTGCGAGGCGGTCGGGCGCGCCATCGCCTTCGTCGAAGAGCACGCGCCGCAACTGATGGTGCAGACCTTTATCGACGAGAAAGAGATGCGGGCGGTAAGCTTCCAGCTTTACCGCAACTGCGACGACGTGCTTCGCCACTGGCAGATCTCGGATGCGCATATCAACGACGTCTCCGCCCATTGCACGGTAGAGCGGCTCGAAGTCTACGGCAGTCCGAGCGAGGCCGTGGCTCAGGGCATTGCCCCGTTCATCACCGATGGACGCGGCTTCATCATGCCGCCGCTTGCGGGGTTCTCGAGGTTCTAGCGATAGGGTGGGGACGCGCCGGAAAGCCGGCGCGTCGCGGGGTGATCAGCCAGCCTGCGCCAAAGCCCGCCGCCGCGATGCTTGCCACAGCACCAGCATCGCAACGGCGAGCAGCAGCGCCTCGGCCGCGGGCGTGGCGAACCAGATGCCCCGTTCACCGAAGCTCGACGCGAGGAACACGACGAGCGGCATGGTGAAGAGATAGGGTTTGGCAAGTCCCAGGATCGCGGCCCGGCCGGCATCGCCGATCGTCTGGAAATAGCTGCCGAGCATGATCAGTGGCCCGGAAAAGGCATACATCGCCACCATCACCGGCATGATGCGCGCGATGGCGGCGATGACCGCGTCGCTATCGACGAAGGCCGCGCCGATCGGCCGGGCAAAGCCGACGAGCAGCACTTCGATGACGAGGCAATAGAGGAACGCGACGAGCACACCGAGCCGCAGCATCCTTGCCGCCCGATCCTTCAGGCCGGCGCCGACATTGTTGCCGACGATCGCCTGCATCGCCTGGCTGAGGCCGAGGAGCGGCAGGAGCGCGAAGGTCATGATGCGCGTGATGATGCCGTAGGCGGCGATCGTGGTGTCGTAGCTCTCGGTAGCCGTTCTCTGCAACGCCGCCATGATAGTCACCGAAACCAGCGCCATGCCGATGAAACCGAGGCTTTGCGGGCTGCCCAGCGCGATCATGCGGCTCCATCCGTTCAGCGGGTTGTGCCGGAAGAGGGCGGAAAGCCGAAGCTCCGTGCGTCCGAACAGGCGGAAAAGGGCGATCAGGCCAAGCGCCAGGACCTGCGCCAGCACGGTGCCGGTCGCCGAGCCCGCAACGCCCATGTCCAGGAGCGCAATCAGCACGTAGTTGAGGGCGAGGTTCGCCACCGAGACCAGCAGGCTGAGGCCGGCCATCAGCCCGGCGCGCCCCTCGCAGCGAAGCGCATCCGATTGCACCGCCAGCAGGAACTGGACGGGCGCGCAGACGATGATGATCGCGATGTAGCGCTCGGCCATGGCCGCCAGCGGACCCGGACCATTGGCGAGCATCAGCACCAGTCGGTCGCCAAGCCCCAGGAACAGAACGATCAGCGCAGCGGCGATCGTCAGCGCCAGCATGTGGGCGCTGGCGAAGGTGCCGCGGGCTTCGACAAAGCGGCCGGCGCCGAGATGGCGGGCAAGCACGCTCGCCATGCCGCCGACGACGAGCGTCGCCAGTGCCACCGTGAGGATGAAGATCGGGAACACCGTGGTCACGGCGGCGACGGCGTCGGTGCCGACATAGATGCCGAGCATGATCGCATCGACGACGGTCAAAAGCCCGTTCATGCTCATGACGAAGATGATCGGCAGCGCCGTCTTCAAGAAGATCGCGCCAAGCGGCGCGGTCAGGAATGCACTCTTTCTGGAGGTGTCTTCAGACATCTCACGCTCCTGGTCTTCGCATTTCGATCAAGAAGAGGAGGGGCTCGCATTGCCTGCCACACGAAATGCGTTCGGGGCGAGAGGGTATCGTCAGATGTCAGATTTCACCGGGACTTGATGTCTGCGAGCGGCGGGGATCTGAAGCCCGGAGACCGACGTAGCGCCAAGCCGCGCGGCCGTCAAGCCGGGCTCTGATTGCCTTTGGAGGTTGCAGGCGGGCGGCGCCGCGCCGTTGCCGCCAGGCCTTGGACCGCATGGCTTTCCCGGTGGCTTCCGGGGCGAGTGCTTCGATCGCGCGCAACAAAGTTCCGCTCTGAAGCCCGATCGTGTAACTAAAAGCCGTTGACGCCCCGGGCATTTGTGTTTATCAACTCGGCCCATGAAAAATTTTGCGGTTATTCTTGTGGTGGGACGGCGCATGGGCAGGATGGTGTAACCATCCGGCGGTAGCCACCCATGCGCTGAACGAGGCTCCTGACGGGGCCTTTTTTTATGCCTTCAAACAAGCTAAGCACCCAACTGGGAAAAGGGACGGAAGCAAGTCAATGAGCGGTACAGAAAACCAGATGACAGGCGCGGAGATCGTTCTCCAGGCACTGAGAGACAACGGCGTCGAGCATATCTTCGGCTATCCGGGCGGCGCTGTGCTTCCGATCTATGACGAAATCCACCAGCAGGACGATATCCAGCACATCCTCGTTCGCCACGAGCAGGGCGCCGGCCACATGGCCGAAGGTTATGCCCGCTCCACCGGCAAGGTCGGCGTCATGCTGGTCACGTCAGGCCCCGGCGCCACCAATGCGGTGACACCGCTGCAGGACGCGCTGATGGATTCGATCCCGCTCGTCTGCATCTCCGGCCAGGTTCCGACCTCGCTGATCGGCTCCGACGCCTTCCAGGAATGCGACACCGTCGGCATCACCCGTCCGTGCACCAAGCACAACTGGCTGGTCAAGGACGTCAACGATCTCGCCCGCATCATCCATGAGGCTTTCCGCGTCGCCCAGTCGGGCCGCCCGGGTCCTGTCGTCGTCGACATCCCGAAGGACGTTCAGTTTGCGACCGGCACCTACACGCCGCCGTCGGCGGTCCCGACCCAGAAGAGCTACCAGCCGAAGAAGCAGGGCGATCTGAAGAAGATCGAGGAAGCGGTCGAGCTGATGCGCAACGCGCGCCAGCCGATCATCTATTCCGGTGGCGGCGTCATCAATTCCGGCCCGGAAGCCTCGCATCTGCTGCGCGAGCTGGTCGAACTGACGGGCTTCCCGATCACCTCGACGCTGATGGGCCTCGGTGCCTATCCGGCCTCCGGCAAGGCCTGGCTCGGCATGCTCGGCATGCACGGCACTTACGAGGCCAACATGGCGATGCACGATTGCGACGTCATGGTCTGCATCGGAGCCCGCTTCGACGACCGCATCACCGGCCGCCTCAACGCGTTCTCGCCCAATTCCAAGAAGATCCACATCGACATCGACCCGTCGTCGATCAACAAGAACGTCCGCGTCGACGTGCCGATCCTCGGCGATGTCGGCACGGTTCTGGAAGACATGGTCCGCCTGTGGCGCGCAGCCTCCAAGTCGGCCGACAAGGCACGGCTCTCGGACTGGTGGGAGACGATCACCAAGTGGCGTGCCCGCAACTCGCTCGCCTATGCGCCGAACGACGACGTCATCATGCCGCAATACGCGATCCAGCGGCTCTATGAGCTGAGCAAGGACCGCGACACCTACATCACCACGGAAGTCGGCCAGCACCAGATGTGGGCAGCCCAGTTCTTCGGCTTCGAGCAGCCGAACCGCTGGATGACCTCGGGTGGCCTCGGCACCATGGGCTACGGCTTCCCGGCCGCCATCGGCGTCCAGGTCGCGCATCCCAACAGCCTCGTCGTCGACATCGCCGGCGACGCCTCGATCCAGATGTGCATCCAGGAAATGTCCTGCGCCGTACAGTACGGCCTGCCGGTCAAGATCTTCATCCTCAACAACCAGTACATGGGCATGGTGCGGCAGTGGCAGCAGCTGCTTCACGGCAACCGCCTGTCGCACTCCTACACCGAGGCCATGCCTGACTTCGTCAAGCTGGCCGAAGCCTATGGCGGCGTCGGCATCCGTTGCGAAAAGCCGAGCGAGCTCGACGCTGCGATCCGCAAGATGATCGATACGCCGGCGCCTGTCATCTTCGACTGCCGCGTGGCCAACCTCGCCAACTGCTTCCCGATGATCCCGTCGGGCAAGGCCCATAACGAGATGCTGTTGCCCGACGAAGCCACGGACGAAGCGGTCGCCAACGCGATCGACGCCAAGGGCCGTCAGCTGGTCTGAGACAGGTAGAGGAACCAATCGAAATGAACGCACACCTTCAACCGACCGGCTCCGCCTACTTCATCGCCAAGGAGACCGAGCTCGCCGAAACACACACGCTTTCGGTCCTCGTCGACAACGAGCCGGGCGTCCTTGCCCGCGTCATCGGCCTGTTCTCGGGCCGCGGCTACAACATCGAAAGCCTCACGGTTTCCGAAACCGAGCACGAGGCGCACCTGTCGCGCATCACCATCGTGACGCGCGGCACGCCGCACGTGCTCGACCAGATCAAGAACCAGCTCGAACGACTGGTTCCGGTCCACCGCGTCGTCGATCTGACGGTGCGTGCCGGCTCGCTCGGCCATGACCGGCCGATCGAGCGCGAACTGGCGCTCGTCAAGGTGCATGGCTCGGGCGACCACCGGGTCGAGGCGCTGCGTCTCGCCGACGCCTTCCGCGCCTCGGTCATCGACGCCAATATCGATCACTTCGTCTTCGAGATCACCGGCAAGCCGTCGAAGATCGAACAGTTCATCGCCATCATGAAGCCGCTCGGCCTCATCGAGGTCTGCCGCACCGGCATTGCGGCCATGAACCGCGGCCCGCAGGGCATGTGATTTTTTGGGAGGGGCGGCTCACGGGGCCGCCCCTTCCGCTTTGTGGCGACTTTGACGTCACGATGGGCGGCACTTCACGCTTCTGATCTGCCCCTCACACTTCGGTAGGTTTGCCCCTCTCCTCGGGTTTAACCCGAGGACTAACCCTCTCCCCGCAGGCGGGGAGAGGGGACTGGCGCCGAGCGTGCTGCATCTTCCCAAATCATCCAGAAACCCCCAAATCATCCAGAAACCAAAGTCTCGAGAATCGCCGTGGTGCATTTGTGCCGGGCGGGTCGATGCACGTTTCCTTCTCCCCGCAAGCGGGGAGAAGGTGGCCGGCAGGCCGGATGAGGGGCGCCACTCGCCGGGTGATCCGAGGGGTAGGCGGCTAAAGCCGACGGACACGGGCACTCTGTTGACTCCGCCGGCATTTCTCGCCGACTAATCGCGGACAGAGACCGAGAGATATCAGGTGCCGGATGAGCGCGACGACGATGCAGGCATTCGTTCTGACACGGTATGGCGGCCCCGACGCCGCCGAGCTGCGGGAGGTGCCGCGTCCACGAGCCGCGCGTGGCGAGGTGCTTGTGCGGGTGCAGGCCGCGGGGCTTAATCCTGTCGATTACAAGACGCGCGAAGGCATGCTCAAGGTCGTCCAGCGCTATCCGCTGCCTGCCGTCATGGGCAACGAACTCTCGGGCGTCGTCGAGGCGCTCGGAGACGGCGTCACGTCTTTCCAACCTGGAGACCGGGTCTTTGCCCGCATGCCGAAGGGGGCCATGGGCGGTCTCGCCGAATACGCCGTCGTGCCCGATAAATTCCTGGCGAAGATGCCCGCGTCCACGGATTTCAACACGGCGGCCGGCGTGCCGCTCGCGGGTCTCACGGCCTTGCAGGCGCTGCGCGACGAGCTTCATGTCAGCCGGGGAAGCCGCATCTTCATACCCGGTGGTGCCGGCGGCGTCGGCACCTTCGCCATCCAGCTGGCGAAATGGCTGGGTGCGGAGGTGACGACCACGGCGTCGCCCCGTGGGCGGGCGCTTGTCGAAGAGCTCGGCGCGGACGTGGTCATCGACTACACGAAGGAGCGCTTCGAGGAACATCTGCGCGGCATGGACGGCGCCTTCGACCTGCTGGGCGGCGAAACGCTCTTAAGATCATTCGGCGTCGTCAAGCCCGGCGGCAAGGTGGTGTCCATCGCCGGCATGCCCGAGCCCGAAACGGCGCGCAAGGATCTCGGTCGCGGCCTGTTGCTCAGCACGCTTTTCTGGTTTGCGTCCTACAGGATACGGGCAGTCGCCCGGAAGCATGGCGTCGCCTACCGCTATCTCTTCATGCATCCCGATGGTGCCGAGCTTGCCGAACTCGCCGCTCTCATCGACGCCAGGACGGTGAGGCCCGTCATCGACCGGGTATTTGCGCTGAAGGATGTCGCCGAAGCCTTCGCCTATCTGGAATCCGGTCGCGCCAAGGGCAAGGTCGTGATGGAAATCGCGGGCCGCCCTGACTGATAATATCAACCGCGCACGCAGGCGGACCGCGTCTAAGGTGATTTCGTGCGAGCGCAAGGTTCACGCGGGCTATGCCGTCGAGCCGCCCCTCACCCTAACCCTCTCGCCGCAGGCGGGGAGAGGGGACGAGGTTGCCGCTGACATACACTCCAGACGTCCGGCGGAGGAACGCTTCTCTTGCCGCGCCGATGAGGGCGCATCGCTCACGGCGCGCGGCTGCTCTCAACCGTTCTTCGCCTTGGCTTCGCTCTCCCGCTTGAGCGGTCGGCTGACGGGGCAGACCTCCTGGGCAAAGCCGTTCAGCGTGTTGATCAGGTTGTTGGTCACGATCGTGTAGTGAACGAACTGGCCGCGCTTTTCCTTGGCGATCAGGCCGGCGTTTTCGAGAACGGTCAGATGTTGCGACACCGAGGGCTTGCTCATGTTGAAGCGCTCGGCGATCTCGCCCGCCGTCAGGCTGGAGGCCGAGAGATAGGCCAGGATCTTGCGCCGATGCAGCGAGGACAGGGCGTTGAACACGCGCTGTGCCGATCCGCCTGCATCGGGGTTGAGCGTGTCGTCGTTCACAAGGCCTCCTTTGTCGCGGCAGTTTGACCGATAGATAATTAGGACATTGCCTAAATACCTATTCGCAGATAAACATGTAGTTAGTTTATTTCCTAATTACCTTCTGCGCCGATTGTTTTCAACCGGATCCTTCAGTGTTGCCTGAAATCTGGTCCGGGTTTTGTCATTCCGGGTTTTGTCAAGGAGGGGGGCATGGACGTCGTATCGACTGGCAGAATGATTGCGCAGCCGGGTAGCGACCCGGTGAGCGGCAAGGTCGTGTGGGTTCCCGGCAAATCGCTCTGGGTCGCCGCAATGACGCTGGTGGCGGTCATCGGCGGTCCAATGACGTTTTCGCCGGGTGCGCTCGCGGTCTTCACCGTCCTGACGGCGCTGACGATCTGCCTTGGTCATTCGGTCGGCATGCACCGCCTGCTGATCCATCGCTCCTTCGAAACGCCGCTCTGGCTCGAGCGTAGCCTCGTCTACTTCGGCGTGCTTGTCGGCATGGCAGGGCCGTTCGGCATGATCCATGCGCACGACATTCGCGACTGGGCGCAGCGCCAGGAGGCTTGCCACGATCTCTTTGCGCACCGCCGCGGGTTCTTCAAGGACGCATTCTGGCAGATGCACTGCGCCGTTGCCCTTGACCACCCGCCGCGGTTCTTCATCGAAGAGCGTGTCGTGCAGGATCGCTTCTATCGCTTCCTCGAGGCGACGTGGATGTGGCAGCAGGCGCCTTTGGCTGTCCTGCTCTTTGCCTTCGGCGGAATTTCCTGGCTGGTCTGGGGCGTGGCCGTACGGGTCTCCGTTTCGCTGACCGGGCATTGGCTGGTCGGTCACTTCGCCCATCGCGGCGGCGAACAGGGGTGGAGGGTCGATGGCGTTGCCGTGCAGGGCTACAACCTGCCGCGTTTCGGCCTGGTGACCTTCGGCGAGGCCTATCACGGCAACCACCACGCGTTTCCGGACTCCGCCCGGCTCGGCATCGAACCCGGGCAGGTCGATCTCGGGTGGTGGTTCATCCGCCTGCTTTCGCATCTAAGGCTCGCCTCGGCGATCAGGCTGCCGTCCAATACCGGACGGCGCGTGGGCCTCAGGCGCGTCGCCGCGATGCCGGAGCAGCCGGTCGCCCGTGGCAGGAGCTGTCCGGTCCTGCGTGGGCTGCTGCGCTAGATCATCTCCAGCGAGCGCTTGCGCTTTGGCGGCGGGAAGGCGCGGTCGAGATCGGCGAGATCTGCCGCCGTCAGGTGGGTGTCCATGGCGTCGCGGTTTTCGCGGGCGCGGTCGGCCGAGCCGGTCTTCGGGATCGAGATCACGCCGGGTAGGGTCTTGAGGAAGGCAAGCGCGATCTGCGCCGGCGTTGCCTGATGCGCCTTGGCGATGTGGATGAGATCCGGATTGCGCAGCAACCGACCCTCGTCGAGCGGCGAATAGGCCATGATGGCGATGCCGCGCTTCTGGCACCAGGGCAAGAGGTCGAATTCGATACCGCGGCGGGAGAGGTTGTAGAGCACCTGGTTGACGGCAACGTTCTTTCCGTCCGGTACCGACAGCAGTTCCTCCATGTCGTCGACGTCGAAATTGGAGACGCCCCAGGCGCCGATCTTGCCTGATTTCTTCAGCGCCTCGAAGGCCGCGACCGTTTCCGCCAGCGGATAACCGCCGCGCCAGTGCAGCAGATAGAGATCGATATGGTCGAGCCCAAGATGTTTCAGGCTGCGCTCGCAGGCGGCTTCGGTGCCGATGCGGCTGGCGTTCGAGGGCAGCACCTTGCTGACGATGAAGGCCTCGTCGCGCCGCCCGCGCACCGCTTCGCCGACCACGCGCTCCGAGGCGCCGTTGCCATACATTTCGGCCGTGTCGATCAGCGTCAGGCCGAGATCGAGGCCGAGTTGCAGGCTCTTCACCTCATCGGCCTTGCGCGCTGCGCTGTCGCCCATGCGCCAGGTTCCCTGGCCGAGAACGGGGATCTTGCGGCCGTCGGGCAGGGTCGTCGTCGGGATCGGATCGTGCATGCTGTTCTCCTCGCAGTCGAAAGTGCCCGCAGCGGGCGCCTCTTTCAAGATACGCCTGAAACCCTGTAGCACTTTGACGTGCGCCCTGTTGCTATCCGTAAAAGCGGAAACGCTTTCAGGAAATTCCGCGTAGCGGGCAATCTAGCGCATCCCCGCGGCCTTTCGAGCCATGGCCGGTCATCCGGCAAGCCGCCCGCGTTCCCTCTCCATGCGCTGCAGGATCTCGACGAAGGCACGCACGCGCGCCGGGCGGAAATGCGATGGCGGATAGACGACATGGATACCGCCCGAGGGCAGCGACCAGTCAGTGAGCAACCGCACCAACCGGCCTTCGGCGATGTCGGTTCGCACCTGGTAATCCGGCAGCACCGCAAGGCCGATACCGGCGACCACGCAGCAATGGGCGGAATCGGTGCTGTCGGCGGTCACCAGCGCCCTGCCGACGATCGACGCTTCCTGCCCCGTGGCGTCCGTGAAGGTCCATTCGAGCGGTGCCTTCAAGGCGCCATTGGCGATCCAGTCGGCCTCGGCCAGTTGTCTTGGATCGGTGATGTCACCGAGCCTTGCGGCATAGGCGGATGCTGCGACCAGGTGTTGCTGGAACGTGCCGATGCGTTTTGCCCGTTCGCTGGAATCGACGAGCCAGCCGGCGCGGATGGCGAGGTCGAGGCGCTTCTCGATCATGTCGAGCACGGTGTCGCCGAAGCTGAGCTCCACCCGCATGGCGGGATAGGTGGCGAGATAGGCGGCGACGGCGTTGGTCACGACCTTGGCGCCATAGTCGAGAGGTGCCGTCAGCGTCAGCGTGCCGCTCGGGACGTCGGTTTCGGCCGAGACCGCGCCGACGGCCTCGTCGGCATCGCGCAGGATCAGCGAGCAGCGCTCGTAGAAGCGCTGGCCGGTGGCCGTCGGGCTCAGCCGCCTTGTGGTGCGCACGAGGAGCGTCGTGCCCAACTCCTTCTCGAGCTGGGCGACCTGATGGCTGACCGCCGCTTTGGCAAGTCCCAGCCGCTCGGCTGCGGCCGTGAACGAGCCGCTTTCGACGACGGCAACGAAATGCGACAGTCGATTTAGGTTTACAGTCATCGCCAATTCTTTGTGATTGTCTGAAACTATCAGACAGCCTGTCCGGATCGACGGGCTTTTTCAAGCGGGCGCCTGCCGTCATCCTGTCGGGCAAGATCCAAGCCCAAGGAGACCCCATGCAGATCCAGTTGACCCGGCGGACCGCGCTGAAGACCATGGCGGCGGCCAGCGCCGCCATCCTCATCCAGCCGATCGGCAGCCGCCTTGCCACGGCCGCCTCGACGCTCGAATGGCGCTACTTCCAGGCGGATGACGCCGGCTTCAACCGCACGCCGGTGCTTCTGACGGGAAAGAGCGAGGCGATCCTGATCGATGGCGGCTTCACGTTTTCCGATGGCCGCGCCGTTGCCGAGGCGATCAAGGCGACGGGCAAACGGCTGACGACGATCTATGTCAGCTGCAACGACCCGGACTTCTACTTCAGCCTGAAACCCATCGTCGAGGCTTTCCCGGATGCCAAGGTGATCGCCGCTTCGGCGACCGTCGAGGCGATCAAGGCCAATGTTGAGGGCAAGCTTGAGACCTGGGGGCCCCAGCTTAAGGACAATGGCCCGCAGACGCTCGCCGACGTGGTGATGCCGATGCCCGACGATCGCACGTCGCTGACGCTCGAGGACGGCACGATCGAGATCGTGACGATCGCAGGAATGAAGGACCGGCGCTATCTCTTCGTGCCGGAACTGCAGGCGATCTTCGGCGGCGTGCTCGTCTATTCCGGCTCGCATGTCTGGGTCGCCGACGAGGCGACCGCGGAAGGCCGGCAGAAGTGGATCGAGGCGCTCGACGCCATGGCAGCGCGCAAGCCCGAGATCGTCGTGCCGGCGCACAGGAGCGAAAGCGGGCCGGAAGGTCTCGAAGCCATCCGCTTCACCCGTGATTATCTCGTGGCCTTCAACGAGGCGGCGGCTGCCGCCAAGGACAGCGCCGAGCTGATCGCGGCGATGACAAAACGCTATCCGGATCTGCCTGGTGTCTCCACGCTCGAACTCGGCGCCAAGGTTGCCAAGGGCGAGATGAAGTGGGGATAGGGCCGGCCACCCGCTGATCGGGCAACGGCTTTGTCGGCGCGCCCGGCAAAGTCCCTTGAGCAGCGCCACGCTCACATCCTCGTCCGTGTGGCAGGGATGTGAGCGACAGTTCCTTCGGCCCGAGGAGGCGGACCATCGGTTGTCCGGAAAGGGCGCGCTGCATTGCCAAGCAGGCTGTATCAGGCGGTTTGGGCGTCGCACCGAACCGGCACTGGGCCGCCGCAACACCCGGCCCCGGACGTCCGGGGTCACCACCAGCAATTGTCACCATGACAAGTTCGCGGCTGGTACCGGTCATTAGGTCAATTATGCTGACCCAATTGATCGGGAGGAAACCATGCAGGCCGATACGCTGCTGGCGCTGTTTTTGTTCGCATTCACCACCTCGATCACGCCGGGGCCGAACAACATGATGCTGTTCGCGTCGGGCGTGAATTTCGGTTTCGTCCGCACCATTCCGCATATGCTGGGCATCGGTGCCGGCTTCTTCGCGCTTCTGATCGCCGTCGGTTTCGGTCTCGGCGCGCTGCTTCACTCCGTGCCGCTCGTCTACACGGCGCTGAAGTTTGCCGGTGGCGCCTATCTCGTCTGGATCGCCTGGAAGATCGGCACCTCGCGGTCGCTTTCCGACGGCAAGGCCGGCGCGCAACCGATGAGCTTCATCGGGGCTGCCGCGTTTCAATGGGTCAACCCCAAGGCGTGGGTCATGGCGGTGTCAGCGATGGCGACCTATACCAGCAGCGACAGCTATCTCTTCAGCGTGCTCGTTGTCGGCGTCGTCTTTGCGCTCGTCAACGTGCCGAGCGTCTCCACCTGGGCGGGCTTCGGCTCGGCGCTACGCCAATGGCTCTCGGAGCCGTCGCGGCTGAAATGGTTCAACATCACCATGGCGGTTCTGCTCGTCATCAGCCTCTGGCCGATGCTAAAATAAGACGAATTGCGGCTTCACCAGCATCAGCCAAAAGATGCCGGTGACCGCGAAGAAGGCGGGAAAACCGCAGGCAAACCAGATGGCATAGAGGCGGTCGAACTCTGCTGGCAGCGGCGCCCCGCTTGCCGTTGCGAGGCGAGCGAGATCGCGTAGTCGCAGCTGGATCCATACCACCGGCAGCCAGAAGAGGCCGGTGATCACGTAGAGGATCAGCGACAGCACGATCCATCCTTCCGTCAGCGACCAGCCGATACTCTTCGCCAGCAGGTAGCCGGTCATCGGCTGGAGCAGCACGGCGGTGGCCGTGAAAACCGTATCGGCGATGACCACCGTTCCCGCGACATGGGCAATCAATCGCGCATCACGCGTGCGCCTGGCCACGACCATGAAGAAGGCGATGCCTGCGCCGGTGCCGAAGAGCACGGCAGCGCCGATCACATGGGCGAGGCGCAGCAGGTCTTCCTGAAGCATCAGCGTTCATCCAGAATGGCCAGCGCCGAAAGCGTGGCAAGCAGCGACGGCAGGACCTTGACGAGCGGTCCGAGCGGATCCGCCCAGAGTGCGGGTTCGAAGAGGGTGGCGGAGGTGAGGTAGGCGGCGCTCAGTGCGAGCATGCCGAAGAGCGCGCGCCTAGCAATAGGGCGGACCAGGACGGCGATTCCCAACGCGACATCGGCAAGGCAGGTGGCAAGCGTCAGGGCCGTTGCCGGGCCTTGCGCCAGAAACCGCAGCAAATGCTGCCGCGCGTCATCGAAGGCAAAGAGCGGAATGATCCCCGACAGCAGCCAGAAGAGCGAAAGACCAACGATCAAAACCGGCTTCAGGACGTAAAGGCGCGCAAACCAGAGATCCTGCACGCCGGATGGGTTGGCTGAGAGGCTGCGGCTGGCGGACAGGAATGGTCCCCGGGCCCGGTTCCCGCCTGCAGCAGAGACCCCGCCGGCCATGACCGCAAGGGCGGTCGAGCGCAGCGGGGAACGCCAGCCGAGCCTTCCGGCAACATCGGCGGCAAGGCCGACGGGCGCGGCGAAGAGGGCCGGCAGACGGACGACGGCGGCGGGCGGCAGCCCGAGCCATTGGCGATGCAGCGCCACGAGTTCGGCAAGCGTCGGCGGAGCCTCGTGGCCGAGCACGAGATCGCTTGCCTCCGGCATCAGGCCGGCGACGGCGGCGCTGACCGCGTCGGCGACATCGCTCAGGGCCACGGTCTCGACGCGGGCATTTGCATGGACGAGCGGTATGACGAAGGGCAGGGCTGCGAGTGCGCGCAGAAGCGCCGAGCCGCCATGGGCGTTGCGGCCGAGCACGAGAGCCGGCCGCAATATGACATGCGCAACGCCGCTTGCCGCCAGTGCCTCGTCGGCGCGAAACTTGGTGGCGAGGAAGGAACTGTCGCTGCCCGTTTCGCCACGTGGCGCAGAGATCTGGACGATGCGGACGGGCGATGCCTTCGCCGCCGCATAAAGCGCCAGCATCGCTGTTTCCTGCGTTGCGGCCACATCGTCGGCAAGACCATCTTGCAGCGCGCCGGCGCAATTGACGACGACATCATGGCTCTCGACGAGAAGCTTCCAGTCGTTGGCGTCATGCATGCGCGCCAGATCGGCCGCAAGCCATTGCGCCTCTGGCCGCATCAGCCGGGCGCGGGTGACATTGCGGCCAAGCCCGGTCACCCGGTGTCCGTCGCTTGCCAGTCGATCGAGGAGGGCCGAGCCGATGAAGCCGGTGGCGCCGAGAATCAGAACTTTCATCGTGCTAGAATAGAGGAGGCGGTTGCATGCGACAGCACCATATGCCGTCAAAGTTTAGCCGGCCAAGTCCGTTTCTAAAGAGGCCAGCCCGACTTGTCACGGTGACAATTGCGGGCACCCGCAGACGTTGAAATCGATTTCGAATCCGGGGTTTATGCGCTACGACTTTAAGAGGAGGCAGCGCCATCTTTGTGCCTGTGATGGCACGGCGTTGCGAGGAGCCAGGCAATGTCCGAACACCATCACGATCACCACGATCACGACCATCACCACGACAACCATTTCACCGACATGGAAGCGCGGGTGAAGGCGCTGGAAACGGTGCTGACGGAGAAGGGGCTGATCGATCCGGCGGCGATCGATGCGATCGTCGAGACCTATGAGACGAAGATCGGGCCGCGCAACGGCGCCCGCGTGGTCGCCAAGGCCTGGGTCGATCCGGACTTTGCCGAATGGCTGAAGCGCGATGCGACCGAGGCGATCGCCAGCCTCAGCTATACCGGCCGGCAGGGCGAGCATATGCGCGCCGTGTTCAACACGCCCGACACCCATAACCTCGTCGTCTGCACCCTCTGTTCCTGCTATCCCTGGTCGGTGCTCGGGTTGCCGCCGGTCTGGTACAAGGCGCCGCCCTACCGTTCGCGCGCCGTCATCGACCCGCGCGGGGTGCTTTCAGAGTTCGGGCTCGCGCTTCCCGAAACGACCCGCATCCGCGTCTGGGATTCGACCGCGGAGCTGCGCTACCTGGTGATCCCCGAGCGCCCGGCCGGGACCGACGGTTTCAGCGAGGAGGAGCTTGCCGAACTGGTGACGCGCGACTCCATGATCGGTACCGGGATTGCCCTTTCCGCGGAGGCGCTTCGATGAACGGTCCGCACGATCTCGGCGGTGCCCACGGCCTCGGCCCGGTGGCGCCGGAAAAGGACGAGCCTTATTTTCATGCCGATTGGGAAAAGCGGGCGCTCGGCGTCACGCTCTCCTGCGGCGCCTTCGGGGCCTGGACGATCGACGAAAGCCGGCATGCCCGCGAAAACCTGCCGCCGGCGACCTACCTCTCGGCGAGCTATTACGAGATCTGGACGCGGGCGCTGGAAACGCTCCTCAAGCGCCACGGCTTCGTGACCCAGGCCGAGCTCGATGGCGGCCACATGCTGGAAAAGGGCGCTGCGCCCAAGCGGGTGCTGAAGGCCGAGATGGTGGCGGGCGTGCTTGCCAAGGGCGGCCCCTGCGACCGCCCGGTCGAAGCCGTACCGCGCTTTGCCGTCGGCGACCGGGTGAAGACGAAGAACTTCAATCCGGAGACCCACACGCGGTTGCCACGCTATGCCCGCGCCAAGCGCGGCCGGGTGGAAGCGGTGCAGGGCTCCTTTGTCTTTCCGGATGATAACGCCCATGGTCGCGGCGAAAATCCGCAATGGCTCTATACCGTCGTCTTCGACGGGCCCGAGATCTGGGGCGAGGGCGCCGACCCGACGCTATCAGTCTCGATCGATGCCTGGGAGAGCTATCTTGAGCACGTGTAAGGTGACGTCACCGCTGATTGCCTCGGCCGAACTGCCGAAATCGCCGGAGGGCGACCCGGTCTTTGCCGAACCCTGGCAGGCAAACGCCTTTGCCATGACGGTGCGGCTGCACGAAAGGGGCGTGTTCTCCTGGCCCGAATGGGCCGAGGCGCTTTCGGCCGAACTCTACAAGCCCGGCCGCAAGGCGGACGCCAGCGACTATTACGATTGCTGGGTGGCCGCACTTTCGCGCCTCGTCACCGAGCTTTCGTTGGCCTCCGGCCGCGAACTGGAAGACCTGACGCTCAGCTGGCAGCGCGCGGCGCAGGCAACGCCGCATGGGCAACCGATCGTGATCGAGAACGATCCGCTGCGGTGAGGCAGCCTGCCGGTTCCTCATACGGCAAGTCGGCGCGCTGCCATGCAATTCTATTGCGCAGGCTGCGCGGCGCTCTTCGCCCGGCGGGCTTCGAGATCGGTGAAGAGCGCGTAGGCGACATAGTATTTGTAGATGTTGCCGACATACTGCACCGTCTCGCGGCCGATTATCCTTGCCGCTCCGTTCTCCGCATTGCCGAACCAGATGTTGGGATCGAGCCCCATCTCTCGGGTGGCCCGGCGGATCTTGCGCAGGTTTCCGGGGCCGGCATTGTAGGCGGCGAAAGCAAGCAAGGTCCGGTTGACGGGATCGAGGCCCGGCTCATCGATATAGGTTGAAATCAGATAGCGCATGTATTTGGCGCCGGCCTCGATGTTGCGGTTGGCGTCCTTGTCCACATCGCTGATGGCGATCGATCTGTCGGCCGCCGTCGTCGGGAGCAATTGCATGATGCCGACGGCGCCGCGCGGGCTGCGCTTGCTCTGGTCGAGTTGCGATTCCTGGTAACCCTGCGCGGCAAGCAGCAGCATGTCGAAGTCGTAGGTGGTGGCGTGCGTCTCGAAGAAGGCAAGCAGCGTGCGATATTTTTCAAGCTCGGAGCGCTCATAGGCGGAGCGCACCACCTTTTCGTTCTGGTAGTAGCGCTTCTTCAAAATGTTGCCGAAGGTGGTTCCGACCTTGTGTGTCTTGACGAAGGCATTCAGGGTCGCCGCGAGCCTCGGGCTGTCCTTGCGAATTGCCCAGGCGATCTCGCCTTCCTCGGCAACCGCGATATCCTCATGCAGGACGACGTGATCGAACACGGTCGCCCATATGCGCGCCTTGTGATCGTCGACGACGCACCAGGGAAGCAGGCCGGCATTGACCATCTCCATCAGGTCCTCGTCTTCGAGATTTTCGTCGATTGGCCGGATATCGATCACGGCCTTGCCGGATGCCTTGAGGCGGGCATTCAGCACGCCGAGATGTTCGAAGTAGCTGCTGCTCTGCCGCACAAACACTGTCTTGCCGCCGAGGTCGTCGAGGGTTGCGATCGCCTGGGCCGACGGACCCGTCACCAGTACTTCCTTGACCTCTGTTGCGAGCGGATCGGTAAAGTCGACGACCTCCTTGCGCGAGGGCGTGATCGTCAGGTTGGCGGCGACGATGTCGCCGCGACCCTCGACAAGGGCCGCGAGCAACCGATCCCGGCTCGTGGGTACATAGACGATCCTGATCTTGTCGATCTCCTTTTTCTGCCCCTTGTTGAGTTCGTCTGCAAGCGCATTGCCGGTCTCGACGGCCGTGCCCAGCTGCTCGCCACGGTCGATGAAGTAGATCGTCTTGCTGAAGGGCACGAGAATGCGGATCAGGCGACGTTGCTGCATGCCGTCGAAATCGCCCGTCCAGGCCCGATAGCCGGGCGCCTGCTCCTGAGCGTGGGGGTTGCCGGGCGTGAGGCCCGCAAGGCCTATTGCGAAAAGGATCATGAAGGCGCGCGCCAATCCCGCCCGCGCGACGACAGCGAGAAGCGTAAACATTGCCCAGCCCCAACAAGTTGGTCTCCAGCGGCCACAGGACCCAGCTTGCCACGGGCTGGACCAGCCCGTGGACTGGATCGGTAGAGGATACGCCCCCTGCAACCGTTCGCAAGCAGTTTGGAATATATGTCTTCAGGTGCTGCTGTTTCGACGAGCACCGTCAAATGCTGCAACCCGTCGCTTAGACGTTCTCGACATCTCCCGCTGCGTAATAGCCTGGCTGGTCCAGATCGCTCAGCAGGCCCGGACCAGATGGGCGCCAGCCGAGCAAGGCGCGGGTACGGGCGCTGGAGGCGGCCATGTTTCCGCCGGCCATGTTTGCAAACCAGCCGAAATGCGCGCGCGGGCGGGCTTCGACCGGCAGGCGGAGATTTCGACCGATGATCTCGGCGATCTGCCTGAAGGGCACCTTTTCGTCCGCCACGGCGTGGTAGACGCTCTCGGACGTGCCGCTTTCGAGCGCAAGCCGATAGACCCGCGCGGCATCATCACGGTAGACGCCGGACCAGGAATTGCCGCCGTCTTCGAGATAAGCCGAAACGCCGGTCTGGCGCGCTAGGCGCACGAGGATGGGGATGAAGCCGTGATCACCCAGGCCGTGAACCGAAGGCGCGAGCCGGACCGTTGCCGCACGCACGCCGCGTTCGGCCAGGGTGCGGGCGGCGCTTTCCGATTTGCGTGGTACGACGGCGCTCGGCCGGTCGGCCTCGGTTGCACCGAGCGGCAGCCCGGCGAGACCGGAGGTTACCAAAAGGGGCCGATCCGATCCGGCGAGAACCTCGCCCAGAAGCGCGATGACGCGCTGATCCTCGGCCGCACTTTCCATGAAGCTGGAAAAATCCTGGTCGAGGGGGCCATGGACGAAGTCGTGCCGGAAGGCCGTGTGGATGACGGCATCGGCTTGCCCTGCGGCCCGTTGCAGGATTGCCGCGTCGCCAAGACCGCCTTCGACGGCGCGAGCTCCGGTCGCGGCCAGGGCGGCGGCCTTTTCCTTCGAGCGTGCAAGGCCGGAAACCCTGTGTCCCGCCTCGATCAGGTCCTTGACCACGGCCGATCCGACCCAGCCGGTCGCGCCCGTTACGAATATGTGCATTGATGTTCTCCTTGATGTGGCCGCCATCAGCGGGTCACGCGTCGTCGGTCCATGAAACGATGGTGCCGATCAGGCGAGGCGCATCGTCACTTCGATGTCGTCGGCAAACGGGGTCGACAGGAAGGTGCCGGGGCCCGAGCGGATGTAGTCGAGATATTCGGGGCAATTGTCGGCGTCGTCGGCGATGATCAGGGCGCCTGGACGCAGTCGGGGTTCGATCAGCTTGAAGACGTCGAGGTAGATCGGTTTCGCTCCGTCGAGCAGCACCAGGTCGATGGCATCAGGAAGATCGGCGAAGGTCTTAAGCGCGTCGCCTTGGCGGATCTCGACGAGATCTCCGAGGCCGGCCGCGGCGAGGTTCTGTCCTGCCCGTGCCACTTTGGAGGGTTCGAATTCGCTGGTGATCAGCTGGCCGCCGCCATTGTCGCGTAGCGCCGCTGCGAGAAAGAGCGTCGAAATGCCAAAGGACGTCCCGAACTCGACGATCCTGCGGGCGCGGCTCGTGCGGGCGAGCATATAGAGGAGGTTTCCGGTCTGGCGTGAGACCGGAAGCCACAGGTCCCGCAGCAGGCCGTAGAGCTGCAGATAGTCGGTCTTGCTGTGAAGCAGCCGTTCGCGCTCGCTGGCAGGCATTTCGCCGATTGCGGGTCCGGTCGCGGCATCGGCCTCGTCGAACAGGCGATCGAGAAGGCCCTTGAGCGGCTGGCTGGTAAGCGTGGTCATCGGATGTTCCTTCGTTTTCGATGGGCTTGCGTTCACGGAGGAAAATACGAATAATTCGTCGCATTCGCTAATCGCATTGCAGGCGGCCCCGATGCCAAGCAGACCAAGTGCCGGTATTTCTTCAAGAAAAGCGCCCAGGCAAGCACGCTCGAACGAGCTGGTGAAGGCCATTCTCCAGGCGGCTGTTCAGGTTTTGGAGGAGGAAGGCGCGCAGCGATTTACCACGGCCCGCGTCGCGGAGCGGGCGGGCGTCAGCGTCGGCTCGCTGTATCAGTATTTTCCCAACAAGGGCGCGATCCTCTTTCGCCTGCAAAGCGACGAGTGGCGGCAGACGTCAGGCCTGGTTGCGACGATCCTCAGCGACGGGTCGCGGTCGCCGCTCGACCGGCTGCGATCCCTGGTTCACGCCTTCCTGCGCTCGGAATGCGAGGAAGCGGCCGTTCGAGGCGCGCTCGGCGACGCGGCGCCGCTCTATCGCGATGCGCCCGAAGCGCGGGAAGCGAAGGAGGCCAATGATCCGCTCATAGATCGGTTCATGACCGAGCTGCTTCCGGATGTGCCCGCCGATACGCGGGACCTTGCCGGTGACCTGATCATGACGACGATGGCGACGGTCGGGAAGGATTTTTCGGGAACGGCACGCAGCGAAGGCGAGATCGAAGCCTATGCGGAGGCCATGGCGGACATGTTTTGCGCGTATCTGTCGAGATATGGCACCGGCAGGTGAGGCGTCCCGTCAGCCGTGAGCGTGTCGCGGATCCGGGTCGGGCGTCTCGGATCACGTAAGGTGAGGTGACAGTGCGGAGCCGACCATAACCCTCTGAAGTACATTGGTGGGAACGCGGATCAGCTCTTCGTTGCCTCGCTCTTTTCGAACTGCCGGTAGCACTCGTCGGCCACCTGCTGCAGCAGTTCACGCGGCACCTCGCCGGTGACAGCGTAGCCGATGGGGCCGTCGATCCAGTAGAAGGTTTCGACGCCGTTGGCGCTGTCGATGCGGAAGCTGGTTTCGCGGTTGTCATCGTTGCGGCCGAGAAGCACGGTCAGCCGTTGCCCGGTGCCATCCTCGTACATGAACATCGCGCCGGCCCTGCCGTTGACCGGCAGCAGCCTGCCGCCGACGAGCGAGAAGCCGAGCGAGGAGAGATCGGGGATCGACAACGGATGGTCGAGGCGTTTGCCGAGCCAGGTGGCAAGATGGCTCTGCTCGTCGGCCCCGACTTCGACCGCATGGCGCACCTCGCTGGCATAGACCAGGAACGCCGATTGCGCCTGGCGCGGCAGGCTGTCGGCAACGGCGATCGGCCGGATCTCAGTATCGGCGGTCAGCAGGGCGGGCGCGTAGAGACCCGTAAGCGTGCCGGCGGCAAAAAGCGCAAGGCCGGCGGCGATGGCGCGCATGCGGCGGCCGAGGTGGGGCGCGACCCTGTCAGGCGCCGGCTGCGCGTTGTCCCCCTGCGCGGCGCGCGAAAGCAGCGCCCGGTCGCGCACATCGCTGCGGGCGTAGCCTGCAAAGTGCGCCCGAAGCTCGACCGCCTGCGCCTGCCATTGCCTGACCTCCTCGGCGCGCGCCGGGTTCCTTTCGAGCCATTTTTCGATCCGCGCCCGTTGCTCGGGGCTCAGGACGCCGTCGACATAGGCGTTGAGGTCGTCGTCGGAGACGGTGTTGAAGTCGTCCGTCATTTCGGTCTCCGCATGCTGATCACATTGTCGTCCTTCATGGCTTCTGCGAGCTGGCGCCGCGCGCGCGACAGGCGCGACATCACGGTGCCGATCGGAATGGCCATCATCTCGGCCACGTCCTGGTAGCGGTATCCTTCGATCACCACGAGCATCAGCACCGAGCGGTTTTCCGGGGAAAGGCCGTTCAGCGCCCGTTCCAGCCGCGAACGCTCCAGGGGATCGCTCTCGCGATCTTCCGCCTGCAGGCCCAGATCCTCGTCCAGCGCCACCTGCGGATGCATCGCGACATAGCGGTGCCGGTTGCGGCCAAGATTGGTCATGATGGTGAAGGCCCAGGCGCGCAGGTTGACGCCGCGCCACTGCGCGCGGCGCGAAAGCACCTTCTCGACGCAATCCTGCAACAGGTCCTCGCCATCCGGGTCCGAGCGCACGAGGCTGCGGGCATAGCGCCGCAGCGCCGGCACCAGCGCCAGCACATCCTCCTCGAAGCGATCGGATGCGGGGTGTTCCCCCGCATCCTCGTCGTCGCCATTACGGCTTTGCGACATCCCATTCGCCCTTTACGCCGTCACCGGTAATGTCACCCATCTTCTTGTCCTTGACGAAGAAATAGAGCGGCATGCCGTCCTTGGCCCATTGCTTCTTGCCGTCCTTGCGCTCGACGAGCGTATAGGCACCGTCGGCCTTGGCGCTGGCTTCCGCGAGGAAAGGTGGCCAGTTCTTGGCGCAATTGTCGTAGCATGAGGACATGCCGCCATGATCGTCCTTGTAGGTGTAGAGCGTCATGCCGTTTTCGCCGGCCAGTACCTTGCCCTTGGCCGACTCGACTTCCTTGACCGGCGGCGCGGCGAAGGCCGTGGCGCTGGCTGCAAGCAGCATGGCGATCGTCAGTCCAAACGTTCTCATGGCAATTGTCCTTCCTCAAGATGGTTTACCTGTCCGGAAGCGGGCGGAAAGCCTCCACGTCCCGATTCCGCAAGAGCCGCGTGATGCAGATCCAACCGTAAGACACGGCAGGGACAGGATTTATTCCCGGAAAACTGGTGCGCGTGCTGCGCATGTCGTCCTGTTTCGTGGCGCATCGCCAGCCGCCGAGAACGCCTCAAGGCGGCGCATGCCGTCGAAGCCTTTCTCGATCCGGCCAGAACGGCCGGGTCTCCTGAGGATATTAGGCCCGGTCGGCGACGAAGCGGGCGAGCGTCGGGCCGATCATGGTGATGATCAGGAGGCGGGCGGTTTGCAGCGCCATGACGAAGGAGAGGTCGACATTGCTCGAGGCGGCAATCACCGCGATCGAATCGAGACCGCCGGGGCTGGTGGCGAGATAGGCGGTCAGCGGGTCGATGCCGACCATCTCGATCAGGAGCAGGGCGAGCAACCCGGAGAACGAGATCAGCACGACGATCGAGACGATCGTCGGCACCAGGGCGCGGCGTGCATGGATCAGGATCTGGCGGGTGAAGCCGAGGCCGATGTTCCAGCCGAGAGCCGCAAAACAGATCGCCAGCAGCCATTGCGGCAGAACGGTGGTCATGACGCCCGAGACATTGAGCACGGCGCCAAGGAGGAACGGCAACAGGAAGGCGCCGGCCGGCACGCGCAGGAAGCGGCCGGCGAGCGCTGCGCCAAGCCCGACGGCGATCGTCTCGAGGAAGAGCAGGCCATCGATCGGCGCAAACCAGTGGGTCGTCTGCTCGGCCTCAGTGCCGGTGACCCACATATGCGCAACCACGGTTGCGGTGCTGGCGACGAAGATCACCCGCAGATACTGCATGAAGGCGACGAGACGCGCATCGGCGCCATAGGCGTCGGCCATCAACAGCATGGTCGAGGCGGCGCCCGCCGACGAGCCCCAGATGGCCGTCGTTCCCGGCAGGATGCGCATGCGGGTGATGACCCAGCCGCAGAGCGTGCTGACGGCGATGACCGAGAGGATCACGGCGAGAAACAAGGGCCAGTTGCCGGAGAAGGTGACGAGCATTCCGGGCGTCATGGCGCCGGCGATCATCATCGCCAGGATGAACTGGACGCAGAAGAACAGCTGGCGCGGCAGGCGGATCGTGCCGCCGTTCATGCCGACGAGCACTGCGGCAAGCATCGGGCCCATGAGCAGCCCGGCGGGAAGGCCGATGAATTCGAAGATGGAGGCAAGGACGATGGAAACCGCCAAAAGCAGGCTCCATTGCAGCCAGGGCGCGAGCCGTCCGATGCCGACCTTGTCCGGAGTGGGCGGCGCTGCGGGCTTGTCGGTTGTCACGGGCACTCTCCGGCATGACCCGGAAAGGCAGAAGCGGCCATCGGGGCCGGCCTTGACGGGCTCAAGCGATGGTCTTCGCCAGCCAAAGCGCGGGCGCCATCACGTCACGCTCGTTAGCAACAATGCGACGTTGCATTCAAGGGGCAGAGCAAGAAAGTGCCACAGGATCGACAGCGCAGAGCGCGCGCGCCGTCGAGGCAGGAGGCGAAATGAGAAAAAAACGTGAACAAATTCTGCGTGGCGACAGCCGCGGCGGCAAGGGCGGTGACGCGGTGCGGCCTTGATTTTGCGGGGTAATTTTGCGCGGACGGGTGCCTGTTGCGAGGCTGGCGGCTCCTGGTACTCCGGTGGGGCGGCAATTCCGGGCTTGCGTGTGTCGCCCGAATCCTGACACTCAGCCCCATGCAATTCGCACCGCAACAGGACGAGGCCCTGAAGGCCGTTTCGCAATGGCTGAAAGAGGGTCGCTCGCCGCTCTTCAGGCTGTTCGGCTATGCCGGCACCGGCAAGACGACGCTTGCGCGCCATTTCGCCGAGCATGTCGACGGCGACGTGCTGTTTGCCGCCTTCACCGGCAAGGCGGCGCAGGTTCTGCGCTCCAAGGGCGCGAGCAATGCCAAGACCATCCACTCGCTGATCTACCGGCCGCGCGGCGAGGAGGAGGTTTCCGACGAGGAAACCGGCAAGACCTCGATCGCGCCGATGTTTTCGATCAACCGCCAGAGCCCGGTCGCCAAGGCGGCGCTCATCATCGTCGACGAATGCTCGATGGTCGACGAGGCGCTCGGCAAGGACCTGATGAGCTTCGGCACGCCGATCCTGGTGCTCGGCGACCCCGGCCAGCTGCCGCCGGTCTCGGGTGGCGGCTTCTTCACCAACCAGGAGCCGGACTATCTGCTGACGGACATTCACCGCCAGGCGCGCGACAACCCGATCATCCAACTCGCCATGCAGGTGCGCGAAGGCGAGGAGATCATGCATGGCGACTATGGCACCACGCAGGTGATCGGTCGCTCGCAGGTGAACCAGGAACTGGTGCTCGAAGCCGACCAGGTGCTGGTCGGCACCAACAAGACCCGCCGGCGCTACAACCAGCGTCTGCGCGAACTGAAAGGCTTTACCAGCGAGTATCCGCAATCGGGCGACAAGCTCGTGTGCCTCAGGAACGACCCGGCCAAGGGCCTGCTCAACGGCTCGCTGTGGCAGGTGATGAGTTCGTCGAAGGAAACGGTCAAGCCCGGGATCAACCTGATGATCCGGCCTGAAGACGACGACATGGATCGCGGTGCCGCCAAGATCAAGCTGTTGAAGACGGCCTTCGAGGACGTCGAGGGCGAGATCCCCTGGACGACGCGCAAGCGTTACGACGAGTTCGACTACGGCTATGCGCTGACGGTGCACAAGGCGCAGGGCTCGCAGTGGAACAATGTCGTGCTGTTCGACGAAAGCTGGGCCTTCCGCGACACGCGCGAGCGCTGGCTCTATACGGCGATCACCCGGGCTGCGGAGCGACTGACCATCGTTCGCTGACCGTTGGGAAAGCCAAAGCACGTGCTGGCTGTGCCATGAAATGGCGGGTGCAGGACGCAGCGTTACCGTTTCGTCGCCATCCACAACACATGGCGGGCGCCGCCGCGTTTGCCGTTGGCGCGCACCTTGACCTCGTCGGTGGCAAAACCGACTTCGCGCAGGCGGCGGGTAAAGGCGCTGTCGGGCGCCGACGACCAGACGGAAAGCACGCCACCGGGGCGAAGCGCGCCTTGAGCGGCGCGAAGGCCGGTATGGCTGTAGAGGCTGTCGTTGGAGGGGCGGGTCAGGCCGTCGGGGCCATTGTCGACATCGAGCAGGATGGCGTCGTACGCCGCCTTCTTCGAACGGATCAGCGCGCCGACATCGCCGACATGGATCTCGACACGGGGATCGTCGAGCGTGCCCTTGTGCAGATCGGCCATCGGTCCGCGCGCCCAGTCGACGACAGCCGGCACCAGTTCGGCGACCACCACCCGGGCATCGGCGGGAAGCACGCCGAGGGCTGCCCTCAGCGTGAAGCCCATGCCGAGGCCGCCGATCAGCAGGCTCATGCTTTTCCGGCCGGCGATGCGCTCGTGGGCGAGCGTCGCCAAGGCCTCTTCCGAGCCGCTCAGCCGGCTGTTCATCAGCTCGGTCGAGCCGAGCATGATCGAGAATTCCTGCCCGCGCTGCTTCAGGCGCAATTCATCGCCGTCGCCGGGAATGGTTGCGCGGTCCAGTTCTATCCAGGGAAGCATCGGGGCATCTCGCTCAAGGTCGTTTCAGCGCCTCGTACCATGGGCGCGGCAGCGAAGACATCCCATTATCGGCGGGCTCGGGAGAAACCTTGCCGCGGTCCTCGTCTTGCCGGAGGCCTCCGGGGTCTCCGCTCGTCCCTTTGCCGGGCGGCTGACGAATGTCGGAGCAGCCGGCGGCGAGCAGGGGGCGGTGGCTGGTTATTCCGCCGAGATCATGCCCGACAGCACGGCCTTGGCGATCGCCTGGAAGCGGTTGTTGGCGCCGAACTTGCGGATGATGCCGGCTTCGAGCGTCAGCGCCGCCGCCACGTCCATGTCCATCAGCCCGGCTATGCGCGCGGCGGGGTAGCCGTCGGCCATGAAGGTCAGGCATTCGCTTTCGATCGGCGAGAGGTGGACATGGCCATCCGCGTCGGTGGCCTCGTTGCCTCCGTTGGTGGTTTCGAGCAGCTCGGAAATGCGTTGCATCTGCCGGCGCAGGTTGGCCTGCTGGGCGGCGAGTTCGCGGCGCCTTGCGAGCAGCGCGTCGCGAAACAGCCGGTCGGCCTCGGCCTGCTCCTCGGTGCCGGCGAGCCCGGTCAGGAGCTCCAGGATGGTCGAGATCGGCATGTCGATCTCGCGGCAGGCGTTGATGACGGCCATGCGGCGGATGTGATCTTCGTTGTAGACCCGCATCGGTCCCATGCGGGCGGCAGTCAGCAGCCCCTTTTCCTCGTAGAAATGCAGCGTTCGATGGGTGACGCCAAAGGCGTCCGCCATGTCGGCGATCGCAAGCGGAGTGCTCGGGTCGTGGTGGGGAAGAGGCAGGTCGGGCAGGAAGCCGACGCGATCCGGCGCGGCCAGCACGCCCTCGAATTTCCAGTGGTCTCGCGGCATGTCGATGGTCCCCGGTCTACAGCCTGCGCGTCTGTCGGCGCGCTGTTTCTGCACGTATCCTGAATCGAGGCCGACCCAGGGGTGCGCGCAATCCGCGTCCGGAAGCGGTGGCGATCGCCGGGTCTCAAAGGTGCGGACGGATCCGCGCGGTGAGGCACTCGTTGATCGTCAACGACAATACCTGCTGCTCGGTTGGGGCACCCCGCGCGAAAGGCGCGGCTTACTCAGGACAAGGATGCTTGCCTGACGAGCACCCAGGCACCCATTCCCAACGCATGCGTGCACCGTATACGCGAATCGCTAATATGGCCAGACCCCAGTATGGCAGACGAATGTGGCGGACCGGGGATCGCAGCCGCTTCATGCGGGCCGGCCTTTGCCGGCCCCACCGCGCACGCTCAGTGTCCGATCACCTTGAGCGGGCTGTTGGAGCTCAGGATGAACAGCGGCTCGTCGCCGCGCAGCGGCGAGAGTTTTTGCTGGCAGCTCCAGGCGGTCTCGAAGGTGTCGCGGGTGAGATGCTTGCGATAGCGCTGGGTGGCGGCCATGCAGCCCATCAGCGGGCTTTCGATCTGCTCTTCGCGCGCGTGCTCGTAGATCTCGCCATCGAGCGAGAACAGTTCGGCGGCGAGCGACATGCTCTCGAAAAGCAGGTCCGGTTCGGTCTCAAGCCGCTTCCAGGTGATGAAGTCCTGGCGCATCGGCACGTTCTCGCCGTCATGGGAAAGCGTGACGCGAATACCCTGGGCCGGCGCGTCGTACCAGGTTACCTGGACGGTGAAGGAGAGGGCGGAGTTGCGCGACACGGGCCGGCCGGTGTCGCCGTCGGTGGCGCGCGCCAGCGTCTTGTGGCGCTGGGCGGCGAGCCGAAGCGCGGTCGCAAAGGCCTTGGCGTCGCTGTTTTCGGCGCCGATGAGCTTCACGGTCACCGACGGCAGGACCCGTTCGGTCGCGTGGCGGGCGTTGAAAAGCTTGGCCTGGGCGTCGAGGTCCAGCGTCATTTCCTGGGACGGCATCGGCGCAAAGAGCAAGAGCGGCAGGACGCTCAAGACGGACAGCGGCGAAGAGAACGGTGCCGGCGGCCAGGCGGGGCGATGCCCGGCAAAGCGCCGCTTTGCCGGCTTCGGCTGGCGCGCCGCGGGCACGGCCTCCGCTGTGACTTCCGTCAGCACGTGGCGGTATTCCGGAACATAGGTTCCCTTGGGAATGGCGATGCGCCATTCCTCATCGGCGCCGTCGCCCTCGTAGAACGCCTTCAGGAGCTTGCGCAGCTTGCCGGCGTGCACACGCACCAGCGGGTCGCTGTCGGCGTTGAAGGCCTGCGGCCGGTCGAAGACGTCGATGGCGATCGAGTAACCCTTGAGCTGAGGGCCTTCGCCGATCATCTCCTTTTCGACGACATAGGCGAGGAACGCCCTCAGGCGTTCGGAGCGCGCGAAAGCCTTGCTTTCGAGGATGCGACGGAGCGTCCGCCGTATCGTCTCATCGCAGGGTCTTCCGACCGTCATCATCGGTGTTTGCTCCAGGGTCATGTGATCTAAAATCTATGAAGGCGATCGCGGCGCGGGCCAGGGCCATTCGATCTGATTCGGAAACTTAAGGCCAAAAATGGTGGTTGTCAGGGGTATTAGACGCCAAATTTGAGTTTTTTCTGAAATAATCGTAAAAATTGCGTCCGGTTCCCCTTGAAAGATCTGAGCGGCAACCGTTCGCGTTGCCGCGAACGGTCTCGGGGGCGAAGTTTCGCCCTTTCTGCTTGAGCTTTCCTGCATATTAGAAAGATCGATTGTCAAGATTCGATCAAGGCAAGACGGGCAAACGCCCCGCGTTCAATCGTCGCGGCCGTCGGCGCGGTACTCCTTGGAATTGCTTCATAATCTCGATCTCAAACCGTTTCTGCTTTCCGTAAATATGCAGTAGAACATTGCATCCACATTGCCCGCATCCGGGCCGTGACCGGCCCCGCCTCTGGAAAGTTCAGACATGCCTGCAAAACTGTCCGTGAATCTGAATGCCGTCGCAATGCTTCGCAACCGGCGCGATCTTCCCTGGCCCTCCGTTACCGCGCTCGGGCGCATCGCGCTCGAGGCAGGTGCCGCCGGCCTGACGGTGCATCCGCGGCCCGACCAGCGCCATGTCCGCTTTTCCGACCTGCAGCCGATCCGCGACCTGATCGACGGCGCATTCCCGGAGACGGAATTCAACATGGAGGGCTACCCGAACGAGGAGTTCCTCGGTCTCGTCGAAGCCCACCGGCCGGAACAGGTGACGCTGGTGCCCGACGATCCGGCGCAGGCGACCTCCGACCACGGCTGGGACTTCCGCAAGAATCACAACCTGCTCGGCCACGTGGTCGGCCGGCTGAAGAAAAAGGGTTTTCGCGTTTCGCTGTTTGCCGATGGCGATGAGGACCAGGAGGCGTTGCGCATCGCCAAGGAAACGGGCGCCGACCGCATCGAGCTTTACACCGGTCCCTATGGCGGCTGCTATGACGATCCTGAGAAAGCCGAGAAGATTGCCGGCGAACTCGGCCGCACGGCGGCGATGGCAGCCGAACTCGGTCTCGACGTCAATGCCGGCCACGACCTGACGGTTGCCAACCTGCCGCTCCTGGCCCGGCACATCCCCAACCTTGCCGAAGTGTCGATCGGCCACGGCCTGACCGCGGACGCGCTCGAATACGGCATGGCCGAGACGGTGCGCCGCTTCCGCCGCGCCTGCGGCCAGGAGGTCTGACATAGCCTCCGTCTTGAAGGAGCTCTTCGTCGTCACCCATACGGAATCCGTCCATCATGTCGAGGGCAGGGTGGGCGGCTGGTACGACACCGGCCTGACGGCGCGCGGCCGAGGGGACGCGGTGGCGACGGCGGAGCGCCTGGCGGCTCTCGTTGGCGACGGGGACGTCGAGATCTTCAGCTCGGACCTTTTGCGTGCCGCGGAAACGGCGGCGGCGATCGGCAACCGCCTTGGTCGCCCTGTGACCCCAAGCGCCTCTCTCCGGGAAATCAGCTATGGCGTGGCGGGCGGCAAGCCGCAGGCCTGGCTCGACGCGCGCTACGTGCCGGCGCCGGATGACGACAGGCTCGATCACCCCTGCGGCATCGAGGGCGCCGAAACCCGCCGCGACGTGGCGCTCAGGGTCTTTCCCTGTGTCGAGGCGATCGTCGCCAGGCCATGCCAGACGCAGATCATCGTCACCCACGGCTTCACGCTGACGCTGGTGATCGCCGCCTGGATGAAGGTTCCGGTCGAGGCCACCGGTTTCTTGAGCTTCCCGGCGAAATCCGGAAGCATCACCCATCTGCGCCAGGACGACTTTTTCCGGAACCGGGCGGTCGTCAGCCTGGCGGATGCCTCGCATCTGCGGCCTTAGGCCGGAGACGGTGGTGGCGTTTCAAGTCATTGATTAAAAATAGTTTCTCAAGAGTTTGCGGGGTGGTTTGCGGCCGGCCGATCTCGACCGGAAGCAGCAGACGCGGACAAAACGATCGAGGAGATCGAAGTGACTTCACTGACAACGGGCAATGCAAAACAGTACGGCAACAGCCAAAACCTCGCGGCACGAGCGCGGCTTCAATCCCAGTACACCGTATCTGATCGCCCGTGGTTCCCATGGATCGCAAGCCATCTGCCCTTGAAGGCCGGCGACAAGATCGTCGATGTCGGTTGCGGTCCGGCATGGTTCTGGGAGGCGGTGGCGGACACGGTCCCTCACAATCTCGATCTCACCCTGACCGATCTGTCCCAAGGCATGGTCGACGAGGCCATGCAACGCTGCGCGTCGTTGCCGTTCGTCTCGGTGAATGGCAGTGTGGCGGATGCGGCGGCGTTGCCGTTTGAGGATGAGCGTTTTGACGGCGTTGTCGCCATGCACATGCTCTATCACCTGGCCGATCCGGCGAGGGCGGTCGCCGACATGTTTCGCGTTCTGAAGCCTGGAGGTTTCCTCGCCATCACGACCAACGGCACGAACAATATGCGCCGCCTCTACGCGTTGACGACTGTATTCGGCGGCACGCCCCACGATCCGGCCGCTGCCGCCTTCGGCTTCACGCAGGCCGAGAAGCTGCTTCAGGAGCAGTTTGGCAATGTTAAGTGCTACGTTCATCCCGCCCATATGGTCGTGACCGATCCGAACGACGTGTACCTGGCCCTGACCTCCTTTCCGCCTGGAGACCAGGCCGGCGACGATCAGCTTTCCGCCTTCAAGGAAGCGATCCGCTCTGCCTTCGCCGAAGACGGGGGCGTATTGAACGTGCAGAAGGAAAGCGGCCTGTTTCTTGCCGTCAAAGGCTAGACGTGCGCTCCCGTGCTCGGGTGGTCGATACGCTAGCTTGTTGTTTTTACGCACGCCCTGGCAGGAAGCTGCTCAAAAAATATTGCGGTCGCCGCACGCATCTGGCGGCAGGACTGCTATAGGTTGAGCCCTCAGTTCTCCGATATGTGCGGCCAATGACATCTCAATCCAGTTTTCGCGAGCGCATCGTTCTCTACGCGCTCTTGACCTCGCTCACCTCCATCAGCATCGACGCGCTGCTGCCGGGCCTGCGCCAGATCGGCGTCGATCTCGGCGTTGCGCCGCCGCTTTCCACCCAGCACATCATTTCGCTGTTCATCTTCGGCATGGCCTTCGGCGAGCTGCTGCTCGGGCCGCTCTCCGACGCGATGGGGCGAAAGAAGGCGCTGGTGCTTGGCCTTGGCGTCTACGCGCTCGGCACTGTCATCGCGATGGTGGCCGGCTCGCTCGAAATGGTCATCCTCGGCCGTTTCCTGCAGGGGGTCGGCGTTTCCGGGCCGAAGATTGCGACCAGGGCGATGATCCGCGACCAGTTCGAGGGCGACGCCATGGCTCGCGTCATGTCCTTCATGTTCACGCTGTTCATCCTGGTGCCGATGCTGGCACCGACGCTCGCGCAGGGGATCATCACCGTTGGCGGCTGGCGCAGCGTCTTTGCGGTCTATCTCGCGGCAGCCGGTCTTCTCGGCCTGTGGCTGGTGATGCGGCAGCCGGAAACACTGCCGGCCGACAAGCGCATTGCCTTTCGCCCACGACTGCTCTTGTCGAACGGCCGGCGCATCCTGTCGAACGGCCGTGTGACGCTGCTGATCGTCGCGACCGGGCTCGTCTTCGGGGCGCAGCTCCTCTATCTGAGCACGGCGGCCGACCTCTTCTTCGACGCCTACGGCATCGGCCAGACCTTCCCGCTCTATTTTGCCCTGCTCGCCACCGGCATCGGGCTTGCCTCGTTTCTCAACGCGAAACTGGTGCAGCGCTTCGGCGCCGAGACGATGGCGCGCCACGGCTTCATCGGGCTCGCCGCGGCGGGGCTTGCAATGCTCGTGGCATCGAGCCTCTGGGGCGGACGGCCGCCGCTCACCGTGCTCCTGGCGCTCGGCTTTGCCGCCTTCTTTGCGATCGGGGTGCTGTTCGGCAATCTCAACGCCATGGCCATGCGCTCGCTCGGGCAGGTGGCGGGGCTCGGTGCGTCGCTGATCGCTTCGGGGTCGAGCCTGATCGCGACGCTCTTTGCGATCGGCATTGGCGCCTTTTATGACGGCACGACGCTCAACCTCTCGGCCGGCTTCTTCGTCGCCGGTATCAGCGCGCTGGTTCTCTCGCAGATCGCGCTTAAGGCAGATGCCGCACCGGTGGAGGCGGTCAGGTAGGCGAGGCGAAATCCGGGCGGACCGTGCGGCAGGCGCGGCTCCTGCGCACGGTCCGTCCAGACGCCCTGGGAAACAAGCCCAGGAGACCCGCCAGGGCACGGTCGCGATCCCTCAGTTTCGCGTCCTGCGCCCCGGACTTCGATCCTTGCACGTCGTTTTCGCAAACCGGCCCGAATTGTCGCGCTGGCAAAGCAAAAGCGTGTCGATCCTTGGGATCGCTTGGTGCGCTTTAAATTGCTGGTTCGTCGCAGGTCGTAATCGCCAAACCCGCCGCGCACTTTGGTGCGACATGCCCTAGCCGTTGTAGACGACCGAGATCTTGTTTCCGGATGGGTCGCGCATGTAGGCGGAGTACCAGTCAGGCCCATAATGCGGGCGCGGCCCGGGCGCGCCTTCGTCCGCTCCGCCACTGGCCATGGCGGCCTGGTAGAAAGCATCCACCTCGGCGGGCGACTTGGCCATGAAGCCGACCATGGAGCCGTTTCCGGCGGTTGCCGGCTCGCCGTCGAAAGGTTTGCAGACCCACAGGACAAAGCCCTTGCCGCTCCCGCCTTCGGAATAGGCGCGCCAGTCCGGAAATTCGACGTGCTTCATCCATCCGATGGTCGCGAGGATTGCGTCATAGAAGGCATTCGAGCGGGCGCAGTCCAATGCACCCACGGTCACATAAGCGCTCATGATGTTCCCTTTCTCCGGTGGTGAAGGTGGGGAAATGCATAGCGCACAAACGTGAACATAACAAGAACAAAAAAGCCGCGGCAGCGACGAGCAAAGCCCTTTTGCCGGGGTTGAAAGGTGCAATCGGCGTCTCCCGCTTGCCGCTTGATGGCCCGGCACGAACGGCCGGGCCCTCGCGGTTTCAAGCGTGCCGATCAGCCGGCAAGCGCCGCCTTGCTCGCGCCGAGGAACGCGGCGAGCCTGGCCGGGGATTGGCCGGTCAGCGTCGAGAGGTCATCGGTCACCATGCCGATATGGCCCTCGCGCGTGTTGGCATCGAAGGAAACGACGATCGGAACCAGAAAATCGGGCAGGCCGGCGCTCTTCAGGCCGCCGGCGAGCGCCTCGTCCGAGATATGCACGACCTCAAGCGGCTTGCCGGTCGCCGCGGCAACGAGGGCGGCGAGTGCGGCGGCCGCGGCCCTGGCGGCATCGGCGCGGGCGATGTGGGCGAGGCGGCCTTCGCCCGACGAGGAATACCAATGGCCGGTCTCAAGCGCATGCGGCAGCGCCATGAACAGGTTCTCCATGTACCAGCCGTTGCGCAGGATCGTATAGGGAATGCCGGTCGCCTTGATGGCGTTCTCGGTGCCGAGATGATCGGGCGCGAAGGGGATGACGGAGGTCTCCGGGCTTGGCATCGAGGTGTAGAGGATGTGCCTGGCGCCGGCCTTTTTGGCGGCGGCGACCGCGGCGAGGTGCTGCTTCAGCCGCTTGCCCGGCTGATCCAGGGCGTCGGTCGAGATGATCAGGATGCGGTCGGCGCCGGCGAATGCCGTGTCGAGCGAAGCCGGGTCGTCGAAATCGGCAATGCGGGTCTGAACACCCTTGGCGGTGTAATCGGCGAGCTTGGTGATGTCGCGGCTGGTGGCGATGATGCGGGCCGGCGCGATGCCGGATGCCAGCAGTTCTTCGAGCACGAGTTTGCCGAGCTTTCCGGTTGCGCCGGTGACGAGCAATGTATCGGACATGTCTTTTCCTTTTCTCTTCTGAACCGGGACAGGGATGCGCGGGGAGCGCCCGTCCATTCCTCTCCCGCCTTGACGCCGCCGCCTGGGAGGGAGCGTTGGCACATGGTCTCTTTTTGAGACTTGCTCTTATCCCGTAATCGCAGTAGGGCTGTAAAGGAGGCAGTTTTTTCTCTCGTGGTTACAAGAAGGGTACCGCCGATGAACAAGGTGACAGGCGAGGTGAAGGGCAAGCGCGTGGCGATCGTCTGCGGCGTGCCGATGGATATGGAAAACTGCCCGGTCCGCGATGTCATGGACAATATCGGCGGCAAGTGGAATTCGCTGATGATCCTGTCGCTCGCCGACGGCCCCTTGCGTTTCTCGCAGCTCCGGCGGCTGATCCCCGACATCTCCCAGCGCATGCTGACGCAGACGCTGCGCGACCTGCAACGCGACGGCTATATCCACCGTACCGTCTACCCGACGCAACCGCCGAGCGTGGAATATGCGCTCACCGATCTCGGCCGCTCGCTGCTCGGCCTGCTCAAGCATTTCGTCGACTGGTCGGTGGAAAACCACGGCGCAATCCGCGCGGCACGCGAGGTCTATGACGCGGTGGGGTAGGGCGTTCGTAGCGGCGGCGCACCACCCGTGCGCCGCGGGTTCGTGCGCACTCTGGCGCGCCCGCCATTTTTTTTCCGCTGATCGTGAGCCGGCCTTGCCCCTCTCCTCGGGTTTAACCCGAGGACTAACCCTCTCACCGCAGGCGGGGAGAGGGGACGTGCCCCGCTCGGAGCGTTGCCGAACGGAGCCGCCGTCAGGGGCGTGGGCGCATGCGATATTGATGACGGGCGCGTGCCACGTTGATGTAACGGCCACAGCCGAGCGCGTGGGTGAAGCGAGTGCGCGCGCTACATGCAACGGCGCCACAGATTGAGCGTGACGGTGAAGCGAGCGGGCGCCGCGCGTCGCCTTCGCCCCGCTTGCGGGGAGAAGGTGGCCGGCAGGCCGGATGAGGGGCGGTCGTTCCCGCGCGTTCCTTGCGTCAAGCGTCATGCGCGACGCCATGTCCCACCGTGCGACCTTGCCCTAGCGCCTTGATTTTCCCTATAGTTTCGCCGATCAGTTGCGTCACGTCGGGGAACCATGAAGACACTTCACATCGGCATAGCAGGCGCCGGCCCGGCGGGGTTGGCCGCGGCGCTGATGCTGTCGCGCCGCGGCCATCGGGTGGAGCTGCTCGAGCGTTTCGACGCGGCCTCGCCGGTCGGTTCCGGGCTGATGCTGCAGCCGACGGGCCTGACGGTCCTGAACACGCTCGGCCTGCTGCAGCCGATGCTGGCCCTCGGCAGCCGGATCGACAGGCTGCATGGCGCCGACGCCAGGTCCGGACGCACCGTGCTCGATGTGCGTTATAACGCGCTCGCCAGCGGGCGCTTCGGGCTGGCGGTGCAGCGGGCGGCCCTGTTCAATACGCTTCACGACGCCGCGGTCGCGGCGGGGCTGACGATTAGAACCGGCGTCACGCTGACCGACGTGCGGATGGCAGGCGGCAAGGCCGTGCTGGTTGATGCGGAAGGTCGCGAGGCGGGCGCCTATGATCTGGTGATCGATGCGAGCGGCGCACGCTCGGCGCTGGCCGCCGGTTCCAGCGTCGCGCCCAGGGTGCGCGAACTCGTCTACGGCGCCTTCTGGGCGACGCTCGACAGCGACGGCCTTCACCACGATCGCCACGCGCTGATGCAGCGCTACGACCGGGCGAAGGTGATGATCGGCATCTTGCCTGCCGGCCGGGCGCGGGCGGGCGAGCGGGAGCGCATCGCCTTCTTCTGGAGCCTCAAGGTGGCGGACGCGGATGCGATAAGACAGGCCGGGCTCGATCACTGGAAGGCGGGGATCCTCGCCTACTGGCCGGATTGTGCGCCTGTGCTCGACCAGATCTCCGACTGGGAGCAACTGACGCTGGCGCGTTATGCGCATCGCACCATGCGCCGGCCAGCCTCCGGCCGTACCGTCTTTGTCGGCGACAGCGCCCATTCGACCAGCCCGCAGCTCGGGCAGGGCGCGAACATGGCGTTGCTCGATGTCGCGGCGCTCGTGCATGCGCTCGACACGTCGCCCGACCTTGATGCCGCGCTTGCCGCCTATGCCGCCGCCCGCCGCAACCACGTCGCGCTGTTCCAGCTGCTGTCGCTCCTCTTCACGCCCTTCTACCAGTCGGACTCGGCGGCGCTCGCCTGGCTGCGCGACAAGCTGGTCGCGACCGTCGCGCGCACGCCGCCGATCAGGGCGCTGCTTGCCTCGATCGTTTCGGGCACGCTGGTCGACCCGTTCAAGCCGGCAGGACTTGGCGAATGCGACTGGCAGGCGATGGCGGTCGGCTCGGACGAGGGCGGCCAAGCGGTCGCCCCGGCGATTTCCGCCTGAGACGGCAGCGAATCCTGTATCAAGGCGATCCGGATGGCGGATGGAGAGTTCTGATGACGGACGGCGTGGCGGCCATTCTGGTGCATGTTGCCGATACGCAGGCGGGTCTTGCCTGGTATCAGCGCGCATTTCCTGACGCTGAACGCCGGTTTCTTGCCGCCTTTGATTTTGCCTATCTGCGGATCGGCGCTATCGACCTTGAAATCGTTCAGGCCGACGAGAAGGTGGCAAGCGGCGCTGCCGGTTCCGTCGTCTACTGGGCAGTCGCCGATCTCGATCGGGCGCTCGCCCATTTCCAGGTGCTCGGCGCGCCTCTCTATCGCGGGCCGATGGCGATCCAGGAGGGGCTTTGGATGTGCCAGGTGCGCGACCCCTGGGGCAATTGCATCGGCCTGCGAGGGCCTCGCCAAGGAGAGGGCGGCATCGTAGACGGGACGGGGCTCTGAATGGCGACGCGGGTGGAGATCGTCGCCTATGACCCGGGCTGGCCGCAACGCTACCGGGAGAGCGAACGGGAGCTGCGACGTATCCTCGGCGCGCTGGCGATCGCTGTCGATCATATCGGCAGCACCGCCGTTCCCGGCATGGCGGCAAAGGCCATCATCGATATTGATGTCACCGTGAAGAGCCTGGCCGACGTCGCCGCCGCCAGTGCCTTGCTGGTCGAGGCCGGCTATCAGGCGCGCGGCAACCGATACGACGACGATGTCTGGGCCTTCCTGCTGCAGGATGTCGAGCCGAAGCTTCGGGTCTATCTCTGCCCGCCGGACAACGAGACGCACCGACGGCGCCTGTTGTTCCGCGACCATCTGCGCAGCCATGAAGACAACGCCTCAGCCTACGCGGCGCTGAAGGCACGTCTCGCCGACGCCCATCGATATGACGGCGATCGCTACACCACTGAAAAGAGCAGCTTCGTCAACGCGATCGTCGATCGTGAAGACCGGATGACAGGAGATCAGTGCGCTATGGCGCAAGCAACAGTCACCTGCGAAATCCGCTACCGGCTGAAGCCGGGCCGCCTGGCGGATTTCGAGGCCTATGCGCAAACCTGGATGACGCTGATCGAGCGGCACGGCGGCACGCATCACGGCTATTTCATACCGCGCGAAAAACCCGCCGGCGTCGGTACCAGCTTTCCGGGGGTGGGCGAAGACGGCGCCGGCGACATCGCCGTCGCGCTCTTCACCTTTGCTGATGAGGTCGCTTATCTGCGTTATCGCAGCGACGTGGCCGCGGACCCGGACGGGATAGCGGCGAACGCGCTTTACGCCGACGATCCGCCGTTCGTGAGCTACGAGCGCGTCTTTCTGCAGCCGCTTGCGCGTGGCCGATAGCCGCTACGTGGCGGCGTAGCCCCATGCGCGGCTGTTCAGGCCGCCCGCTTGAGGCAAGTCCCTTCCAGTGCGAACTCCACGGCTGCTTCGGCGTGGATCGCGGTGGAATCGAAGCCCGGAAGCGGCAGGGCTCTGGGGTCGAGGGTCAGGCAGATCTCGGTGCAGCCGAGGATGACGGCATCGGCACCTTGCGCTTCGGCCTTGTCGATCAGCTCGATCAGCGCCCGGCGGGACGAACGCAGCACCTTGCCGGCGCAAAGCTCGTCGAAGATGACATCGTGCACGAGGGTGCGACCGTCGGCGTCCGGCACCAGGATGTCGATGCCGTGGCTCCTCATGCGCTCGGCATAAAAACCGTGCTCCATGGTGTAGCGGGTGGCAAGCAGCAGCGGCCGGCGGCTGCCGGCGGCCTTCAGGCGCGCTGCCGTCTCGTCGATGATGTTGATGAGGGGCACGTCGATGGCCGCCTGAACCTGATCGGCGATCAGGTGCATGGTGTTGGTGCAGATCAGCACGCAGTCGGCACCCGCCGCTTCGAGGCCCTGGGCGACAGCGGCAAGCCGCTTGGCGGCGTCTTCCCAGCGCCCGGCTTTCTGCAGGTCGACGATCGACTGGAAATCGACGGAGTGCAAAAGCACCTCGGCCGAATGCAGCCCACCCAGGCGCTCGCGAACGGCCTCGTTGACCATGCGATAGTAGACTGCCGAGCTTTCGAAGCTCATGCCGCCGATAAGACCGATCTTGCGCATAACCATTCCTCTCTGTCCGCTTTCGCCGCTGTCCGGTGCGACCGCCGTTTGATGGGAGGAACTATGCCGCAGGGGCGGCGGCAATGGTTCGCTTTGATCTGAGCAAAAGCGGCCGTGTGCGCGAACTATTTGCGCATCAGTAAGCAAATGTGCAATTATGTGGCGTACAGATTTCGGATCATGGGAGGGATCGGCGTGCTCGACGATAGGGACAGGAAGCTTTTGGCGCTGTTGCAGCAGGATGCGAGTGTGGCCGTCGGCGAACTGGCGGAGCGGGTGAACCTGTCGCTTTCGGCCTGTTCGCGCCGCATCCAGCGGCTGGAGGAGGCGGGCTATATCGCCAGGCGCATCGTCGTGCTCGATCGCGAGCGCATGGGCGTGCCGACCACCGTCTTTGCGCTGATCAAGACGGCGCATCACTCGGACGAATGGATCGAGACCTTCCGCCGGGCGATCAGCGATATCCCCGAAATCGTCGAGGCCCATCGTCTGACCGGAAATCATGACTATATCGTCAAGGTCGTGCTGCCGCGGGTTGAGCACTACGACGTGGTCTACAAGCAGATCGTGCGAAAGGTCGAGCTGTTCGACGTTTCCGCCTCGATCTCGATGGAAATCCTGAAGAGCGGCACGGCGGTGCCGGTCGATTATGCGGTGTGAGGCGAAATGACGAGTGACGCAGTGAGCAAAGCGGTAGGCGGTGCCGATGCGCTGGTGGTTGTCGATGTGCAGCGGGCCTTTATTTCAGGACCGGAAGCCGTGCCCGGACATGTCGACCTGCAGCGCGCCATCGGCCTGCTTTTGCAGAATGCCCGTGCGGCGGGCGTGCCGGTGATCTTCCTGCAGAACGATGGGCCCGAGGGCGCCGTCGACGAACCGGAGACCGACGGGTGGCAGCTGTTCTTTCCCGCCGGAGCGGGAGAGGTGGTGGTGCGCAAACGGAACGACGACGGCTTCGACGGCACCGATCTCGAAGACCGGCTTCGGGCGCGCAAGGTCGAGACGATCGCGATCTGCGGCATGCTTTCGGAGATGTGCCTGGCGGCGACGGCCCGCACGGCAATGGCAAAGGATTTTACCGTGATCCTCGCCAATGACGCACACGCGACCTATGACGTGCCGCCCGGTCCCGGCCGCTCGCCGATGGTGCCGGCGCGGCTTGCCGCACGCGCGGCCGAATGGTCGCTCGGCGACGAGATCGTGCTTACGGATGCGGTGGAGGATATCGCCTTCGCGGCCACGTCTGCGTCCTTGTAGGCTTCTCCTGCGGGTTTCGTCCGTCGGGGCGGACCGAAGCGCGCCGCATAGTCCGACGGAGCGATGCCCTTGCGGCGCTGGAAGGCGCGGCGCATGCGTTCGGCGTTGCCGAAGCCGAAAAGCAACGGGGCGAGGGAAACGGACACGTCGCCGCGCTCGATCGCCTCGCAGGCCGCGTCGACCCGCAAGTCCTCGACGAACTGCGCCGGGCTTGCCCCAACCTCCCGCGTGAACAGGCGGGAGAAATTCCGCTCGCTCATGCGCGCCATCTCCGCAAGCCGCGGCACGGAGAGGTCGGCTGCAAGTTCCAAGCGGATCTCGGCCACCAGCGCATCGAAGCGGTCGCCCCGGCTCGTCATCTGCTGGTGCAGGGCGGCGCTGAACTGGCGCTGGCCGCCGGTGCGCCTGACGTAGAGCACCAGGGAGCGCGCGAGCCGCAGGGCCTCGCTGCGGCCGAGGTCCTCTTCGACCATCGCAAGCGCCATATCGATGCCTGCGGTGACGCCGGCGGAGGTCCAGATGCCGCGATCCTCCTCGAAGATCGAATCCTCGCGCACCTCGATATCAGGGAAATCCTGCTGCAACTGGGCGCAATCTTCCCAATGGGTCGTGGCGCGCCGCCCATTGAGATGGCCGCCGCGCGCGAGAATGAAGGCGCCGAGGCAGATGGAGCCGAGGCGCCGGCATTGACCGGTCATGGCCGAAAGGAATGCCTGGAGCGCCTGCGAATTCGCCGCTTCGAGCGCGCTCTGCCCGCCCGAGACGATGAGGGTGTCGGGCGCGGCGCAATCGGAAAAGGGGCGGGTATCGAGCGCAAAGCCCGTGTCGGTTGCGACCGGTCCGCCGAACTCGGAGACCAGGGAAATAGAATAGGCCCGCCCACCCGACGCGGTGCGGGCGTCGTTGAAGACCTGCAGCGGGCCAGTCACGTCGATCAGCTTGGTGCGATCGAAAAGCACGATCGCGACGGTTCGCGCGGCATTCTCGGGTTTGGCGTAAAACGAGGGCATATTGTCATTTATGCCAAAGGCTTTTCATGGGAGCAAGCGGGACATCATCCGCCACCCTTGGAGCCAACCATGCTTGAACTCAGACCGAACTGCGAACTGTGCGACCGCGACCTGCCGCCGGCATCTGCGGACGCGCGCATCTGCTCTTACGAATGCACCTATTGCGCAAGCTGCGTGGAGACGGTGCTTCACAATGTCTGCCCGACCTGCGGCGGCGGATTTGCGCCGAGGCCGATCCGGCCCATGCGGTCCTTTCGCCCGGAAAAGCGGCTGGGTCTCGGCTTCGATCCGGCAAGCGAGGTACGCCGCCATTCGCCGTATACGGCAGAAGACATTCAGGCGCATGTGGCGCGGATCCGGCATCTCGCGCCGGACGAGCGCTGACGGCTGCGCACCGGTTCCGCCGCCGTTCTTGACTTTTTGCAAGGGTGACATGAGGTGGTTGCGCTTGTCCTTGGCCGTCACAACCCCAATGTTGTGGCATGTCCAACGGAAGGCCGGTCGCAAAGCCGACTGGAAAGAACATGCAGGACAGGCATCACGTGGTCGTCGTCGGCGGCGGGTTCGGCGGATTGCAGCTCGTCAAGGGGCTCGCCGGCGCGCCGGTCAGGATCACGCTCATCGACCGGCGCAACCATCATCTCTTCCAGCCCTTGCTCTACCAGGTCGCAACGACGCTGATCGCGACCTCCGAGATCGCCTGGCCAATCCGCAGCCTCTGGCGCGACCGGCCCGAGGTGACGACGCTGCTTGGCGAAGTGAGCGATGTCGATGAGGCCGGGAAGGCCGTGGTGCTGAAGGGCGGCCAACGGATCGGCTATGACACGCTGGTGCTGGCGACAGGCGCGACGCACGCCTATTTCGGCCATGACGAATGGGAACCCTTCGCGCCCGGCCTGAAGACGCTGGAGGACGCGACGACGATCCGCCGCCGGGTGTTGCTCGCCTTCGAGCGCGCCGAACTGGAAGAGGATCCTGATGTTCGTGACGCGCTCCTGACCTTCACCGTCATCGGTGCCGGCCCGACCGGCGTCGAGCTTGCCGGCATCATCGCGGAGATGGCGCACCGGACGCTTCCCGACGAATTTCGCCGTATCGACACGCGCAAGGCGCGGGTGATCCTGGTCGAAGCCGGCCCGCGTATCCTCGCCGCGTTCAGCGAAGATCTTTCGACCTATGCGGTCAAGGAGCTTGAGCGGCTCGGCGTCGAGGTGCGCACAGGTACGCCCGTGACATCCTGCACGGAAGAGGGCGTTGTCATCGGCGACCAGTTCGTCGGCAGCCGCACGCTCGTCTGGGCCGCAGGTGTACAGGCCTCGCCCGCCGCCCGCTGGCTGGATGTCCCGGCCGACCGCGCCGGCAGGGCGATCGTCGGCGCCGATCTCACGGCTCCCGGCCATCCCGATGTCTTCGTCATCGGGGACACGGCTTCGGTCACCTATGACGGCGGCAAGCCGGTGCCGGGCATTGCGCCCGCCGCCAAGCAGCAGGGCGCCTATGTGGCCGACGTCATCCGCGCGCGGCTTGCCGGCGACAAACCGCCCGAAGATTTCCGCTATCGCCACCAGGGCAGCCTCGCCACCATCGGTAGGCGCGCCGCTATCATCGATTTCGGCCGCTTCAAGCTCAAGGGCGCGCTCGCCTGGTGGATCTGGGGCATCGCCCATATCTACTTCCTGATCGGCACCCGCAGCCGCTTCGCCGTCGCCTGGAGCTGGTTCTGGACCTATCTGAGCGGCCAGCACAGCGCCCGGCTGATCACCCAGAAGGAGACGCTGAAGGAGAAGGGGTAGTCGCCTCGAACTACACTTTCTAGATGGTGTTCTGATGGCTATTTTCCCCTCTCATTCGCAGAGATTCGGAGATCCACATGACGAAGTATGAGGTTTCGGGCCGCGCCTTTGCCATTGCCTTGGTGCTTGGCGCTTGTGGTGGGCCCGCCGCCGAGGCCGCCCAATCTTGTCCGGAGGTCAGCTATCCGGTGGAACGGGCGCGCCTGAGTAAGCTGCTCGCGGCAAACGCGTTTTCACGCGAGGAAAGCACCTTCCTTCTTAAGGGCGTGGACCAGCGGTTGAGGGAGCTGCCACAGGGTCGACTGAACGCACAGGGCGCCGAGTGCGGCATTCAGGCCGTGCGCGCGTTTATTCTTGGCTGCGTGAACGAAACCCTGCCTGACGCCCTAAAGTCCGTGCGCATGCCGAGCGCAAAATCCGGACAGGCCGATTGGGGCAAGGCGAACGTCAGCCGTCGCGAAGCAGGCGCAATCGGCATGGTTTATGCCTGCCGGGCGGCAGCTATGGAGACCTTTCTCTCCCCCTGAAGCCGCCATAGCCGACTAGCCAGCCTACTTCTCAACCTTCACGATCAGGATCATCGGCCGATCGACTTCCTCCTCAAGCGCCGGGATCTCGGCGATCTGCTCTTTGCTCGGGCGCCATTCCTGAACATGGCGGATGGCAAAGCCCGCCCCAATCAGCGTGTTCAGCGTCGTGCCGATCGTGCGGTGGTGCTTGATGACGCCTTTGGCGAGCCAGTCGGTCGTGCGCGGGCCTTCGGCCGAGTAGTGATCGACCGGCCAGGTGCGCTCGCCATTTTCGATGCGCCAGCCGGGATTGTGCGAGGCCATGTAGATCGGGTGCTCGATGGTGAAGACGAACTGCGCACCGGGCACGAGCGCCCGGTGAATGGTGGCGACCAGCCGGCCGAAATCCTCGACATAGTGGAAGGCAAGCGAGCTGTAGGCGAAGTCGAAGCTTCCTTTGGGCAGGTCGAGCTGGTCGAGATCGGCTATTCTGTAGTCGATCGCCGCATCCGACGTGTCGGCCCTGGCGCGGGCGATCATCTTCTCCGAGAGATCGAGCCCGAGCACACGGGCAGCGCCAGCCTCGCGGGCATAGCGCGAGAACCAGCCGTAGCCGCAGCCGAGATCGACGACGCTGTTTCCTGAAAGATCCGGCAAGAGCGCGCGAATCGCCGGCCATTCGGCGGCACCCGCAAGACCATGCACCGAGCGCCCGAGCTGGCTGTAGCCTTCGAAGAATTCCGGTTGATCGTAGACGTTCTGCGCCATTGGCGGTCTCCTTCCGGCGGTCATGCGCAGGGCTCTCAGCTACCGCCCAGTATGACGCGGGTGCCTGCGCGCCTTAGGGCGAGCCGTCATGCCATGCCGTTACCGCGGGAACAGCATGTGCCTTTCGATCCTGCTCGAAACCGGCGGCCCTTCAAGCTGCCGGCGGGCCGATTTGATAGGGCGTGCGGCACTGCAAGGTCAAGTTGCGGTTGACGTGCAAGCTTTTGTTTTTGTTTTCTAGTGGTGTGCTAATGTACGATTCTCGTGGTCCAGTCCGATATGCGGAGGCGTAATGTCCGAAGCCATCCATCCTGCTGCCATTCATCATCTTCCAGGCTTTATCACGGCGCCCGGTCAGTCCGACTGGCTGCTCAGTGCGGTCGCCATCTTCCTGATCGTTGCGGTCTTCGCGCTCGGCACGCTCTATCTCCGGCTTCACTCGCTGCCGGAGGTCATGGCGCACAAGACCAACAAGATCCAGCTGGAGCTGGTGGCGGTTCTGGCGCTCCTGTCGCTGCTCACCCACAACAACATCCTGTGGGGTGCGGCCCTCATCCTGGCGCTGATCGATTTTCCCGATTTCTCCTCGCCGCTTTCATCGATCGCCGGCTCGCTGGAGAAGATTGCCGGCAAGGTGGTTGACCAGCCTGCCGCTGCGGAGCGGCCCGTGGCCGAAGCCGAAGAGGCCGCGACCGAGCCGCATCCGCTGCCCCGCGCGTTGCCCGGCCACGGCCACGGCCACGCGTCACCCGCTCAGCCGTCGACGGAAGGGAAGGCATAAACCATGTTCGAGTTCATCCTTTGCTCGATGCTGACCATCCTGCCCGACTATCTCTTCCGCCGCTACGGCCAGGGAAAACGGATCGGGCGCGAGATCACCATCTATTCGGTCTGGTTCGAACTGCGCTGGGGCATTACCGCCTGCATCGTGCTGACCATCTCCCTGATCACGCTGATCTTCTACTTCCACCCGTCGACGAAGAACGTGACCGCGGCTTTCCGTACGGTCGCCGTGCTGCCGGAGACCAATGGTCGTGTCACGGAGATTTACGCCACGCGCTTTGAGAAGGTGAAGGCCGGCCAGCCGCTGTTCAAGCTCGACAGCTCGGAGGAGGAAGCGGCCGCCGAGGTCGCCCGCCGCCAGATCGCCGAGGTCGACGCCGAGCTGACCGTCGCGCGCACGGAGCTCGTTGCCGCCGATGGCGTGATCGTCCAGGCGCAGGCCGCCGTCCAGCAGGCGCAGGACGAATACGACACCCAGGTCGAGCTCAACAGGCTCAACCCCAATGTCGTCGCCCGCCGCGAGATCGAACGCCGCCAGGTGGCGCTCGAAGGACGCAAGGGCGCGCTGACGGCGGCGCAATCCAACAAGCAGACGCTGGAGACGAAGCTAACGTCGCTGCTGCCGTCGCAGAAGGCGAGCGCCGAGGCGGCGCTGACGCAGGCGGAGGTCGATATATCGAAGACCACCGTGCGCGCCGGCGTGTCCGGTACGCTGCAGCAGTTCACGCTTCGGGTCGGCGAAATCGTCAACCCGCTGCTGAGACCGGCGGGCGTGCTCGTGCCGGAAGACGCAGGCCGCGCGCGGCTGGTCGCCGGCTTCGGGCAGATCGAGGCACAGGTCATGAAGCCGGGCATGATCGGCGAGGCGACCTGCGTCGGCAAGCCGTTCACGATCATCCCGCTCGTCGTCACCGAGGTGCAGGACGTGATCGCCTCCGGTCAGGTGCGCGCCAGTGACCAGCTGATCGACGTTGCGCAGATCTCGCAGCCGGGAACGCTGACCGTGGTGATGGAGCCGCTTTATCCCGGCGTGCTCGACGATGTGCCGCCCGGCAGCAGCTGCATCGCCAATGCCTATACCAGCAACCACGACGAACTGGACAAGCCCGGGATCAGCACGCTGCAGTGGGCCTATCTGCACGGGGTCGATGCTGTTGGCCTCGTGCATGCGGCGATCCTGCGCATCCAGGCGCTGATGCTGCCCGTGCAGACGCTGGTGCTCGGCGGGCATTAAGCATGAAGACATCCGGCCGGGGTTCCCGATCCCGGCCGGCGCGCCTATCGCGCGCAGATCTTCTTCTTGATGCGGGCCACGGCTTCCTTCAGCCTCGCGCGATCTGCCTGCAAATTCTCAGCCTCGTCCTTGCCGACCGGACCGATCCGCCAGCGCCAAAGCCCGCGCGGGGCATCCTCGCGGTTAAAGCGCTCGCACGTGCCTTCAAATTGCGATGCGAGGCAGCGCATCTTCACTAGGGCTGCGCGACAGCGCCGGCGCGTCGCTGGCGGGGAAAGGGGTGTCCAAAAATGATTGAGCCCCCGTTGTGACGGAGGCTCAAGCGCGCAATCAAATTAATAAAGCAACTGCACCGCAATATAACCGCAAGCATGCATACTCTTCCGGGGATTGCATACTTCCGTGGCGCAATCGCAAGTACAGTGTGGCAAAAGCGTGGCCTGAAAGCAATGGATTTTAAGGGGATTTTAATAGTCAATTTGGGTTACGGGAAAATCCCCAGCTTTTTCACCCAATCGGGTCAGGATTTTCCTGACGGTAGCCCGCAGGGACAAGGTCAGACACCGGACGCTTCCTGGCCGTCATCCTCTGTCTGGATCAGCAGCGTCCAGGGCTCCCAGATCGCATCGAGTTTCGCGCCCTGGCGCCGGTAGAAGCGCTTCGCAGCGTCATTGCTCGCAAGCACCGACCATTCGATGCGCGGCGCGCCGATCGCTGCGGCGCGGCGCTTCAGGGCGTCGATCAGCGCCGCGCCGGCGCCGAGGGAACGCGCTGTTTCATCGACGAAAAGTTCCTTCAGCACCAGCGTCGGCTTCAGGTCGTAGGTCCAGGGAATGATGTAATGCACGGCGATGCCGACGGCGCGACCGCCGAGATCTGCGACCAGCACGCCGAAGCGCGGGTTGTCGCCAAGCCCGTGCTCGATCAGGTCCCGCTCGGTCACACGGAACTCGTCGATGTAGCCTTCGAACACCGCAAGGTCGCGCATCAGCCGCAGCACGTCGGCGACGTCCTGACGGTCAAAGGGCCTGACGGTGAGGGGTGATGCGTGCATGTCGATAACTCGTGCAAAGGGGTTAGCGTGCTGGCATGGCCACGAAACGCCGGTGAGAGGCCGGCCGAACCGCATCCTTTGCCTCAATCGCGATCGATTTCAGGGCGAAATCAAACGCGATCAAAAATGCTGCAGTGCCGCGCATTCCGCAAGGCGCGCGGCACTGCAAAAGGGTCTTCGCGCCTGCTCAGGCGGCGAGCAGTGCCTGCGCTTCGCCGGGGGCAGAACCGGTCGCAAAGGCAAGGCCTTCGTCTTCCCAGCCGGTGATGCCGCCGATCATGATCTTCACCGGCCGGCCGAGGTGGGCGAGCTTGAGTGCCGCCTGGTCGGCGCCGTTGCAATGGGGGCCGGCGCAATAGGCGACGAAGAGGGTATCCTCGGGCCAGTCGGCCATGCGCTCGGCGCTGATCTGGCGGTGCGGCAGGTGGATCGCGCCCGGCACGTGGCGGCGGGCATAGGCGGCATCCGAGCCGACCACATGCAGGAGCACGAAATCCTGCTCGCCGCTCTTCAGCGCATGGGCGACGTCGGCGCAATCGGTCTCGACGCTCAAGCGCCCGGCGAAATGGGCAATGGCGATCTCGGGCGATGCGGCGGGGATATCGGTAACAGTGCTCATCGGGCTCTCCTCGGGCTGTGGCGTGTTGACGAGGAGATATGTAGCAGCGCGCGGTAAGGTCTGGCAGTTGGCAGCTTTGCCATATATGCTCAAGATCATGCCAAAGTCATTTTCCGCTGCCCAGCCGCTCCAGAACCCGCTCGTCGTGGCGCTTGCCTATGACGGGCTCTGCACCTTCGAATTCGGCGTCGCCGTCGAGATGTTCGGCCTGCCGCGACCGGAAATGGGCGAGGGCTGGTATCGTTTCGCCGTCGCCTCGGTCGATCCCGGCGAACTCAGGGCCACCGGCGGCGTGCGCTTCGTTGCTGATGGCGGCATCGAGCTTTTAGGCAAAGCCGGCACGATCATCGTGCCCGGCTGGCGCGGTGCCGATCAACCGGTGCCGGAGGCGGTTTGCGCGGCGCTGCGCGATGCCCACCAGCGCGGTGCACGCGTGCTTTCCATCTGCTCCGGCGTCTTCGTGCTGGCAGCGGCCGGGCTGCTCTCGGGCCGCAGGGCGACCACCCATTGGCGCTACACCGACAAGCTTGTGGCGCTCTATCCCGACATCGAGGTGGTGCCGGATGTGCTCTATGTCGATGCCGGCCAGGTCTTGACCTCGGCGGGCAGTGCGGCCGGCATCGATCTCTGCCTGCACCTGATCCGCCGCGATTTCGGCAGCGAGGCGGCTAACCGCGTCGCGCGCCGCCTCGTCGTGCCGCCGCACCGCGACGGCGGCCAGGCGCAGTTCATCGAGCGGGCCGTGCCTGATGTGCACGAGAGCGCGAGGCTCGGGCCGCTGATTGATCGGATGCGCGGACGGCTCGGAGAAGATTTTTCGATTGCGGCTCTCGCCAAGGCCGCCGGCATGAGCGAGCGCACCTTCCTGCGCCGCTTCGAGGCGGCGACCGGTACGACGCCGGCGCGCTGGCTGCTGGGGGAAAGGCTGTCGCGGGCCCGGCAATTGCTGGAGGAGACCGCACTCGGCATGGAGCAGGTGGCGGAAGCCTCGGGCTTCGGCTCGACCCAGACGCTGCGCCACCACTTCCGCCAGCAGCTTTCGACGACGCCGGCCGCCTACCGCGCCGCCTTCGGGCGGATGCCCGGGCCAGCACCGGTTGCAGCGGCCGCGGCGGAGTAGGGCCGCCGCGCGCCTTGGTGGGGCAGGCTCACGCCTCCGACAGGGCCGGCTCGCCACCGTCCTTGCGGAAGAAGGAGCGGAAGAACAAGGCGTCCGGCGCCGAGGCGACCACCCGGGCGACGATGGCCGTGGCGACGATCGCAAAGACCAGCCGGCCGAAGAAGACGCTGGTGAAATCCGCGCCGAGCGCGACCACCACCAGGGTGTCCTCGATGAGGCTATGTCCGAAACCCATGAAGACGCAGGCGAGGAACACCTGGCGCGGCTCGACATTGGCCTCGCGCGCCTCGCGGATCAGAAGAGCGCCGCCATAGGAAATTCCCAAGAGCACGCCGACGGCGGCAAAGGGCACGGTCTCGGTCTTGACGCCGGCAAGCCGGAAGAGCGGCGCCATGCCCCGGTTCAGCAAGCCGAGGATGCCGACGAGCTTCAGGATCTCGATCGTCCAGCTCAGGGCCAAGAGCACGACGAGCATGGTGGCGAGCGTCTTCAGCGTGCTCCAGGCGAAGCCGGTCCAGGTGGCGGTTTCGTTCGCCGGTATCCAGCTCGGCGCAAGCGGCGTCGAAAGCCAGCCGGTGATGGCGAAGAGTTGGTGCAGCAGTGCAGCGAAGACCAGGCCGCCGCCGATCCGGATCGCGGCCGTGGCGAGGAAGCTCGGGCCGGCCTTCTGGATGATGCGCTGCTCGATCGGAATCGCGTGGGCAACGAGCATCAGCGCCGAAAACACGGTCATGTCGGCGGTCGTCAGCTCCGAAACCGGAACCAGCGCGAAGACGACGACGACGGCCCCCCAGATACCGACGAGCAGGCCCGTCAGCCAGGCAAAGGCCAGCTCGGGCGGCAGGCCGACGAGGGTCATCAGCGGCTCGAAGACGGGCGCGACGGCGCGGATGACGCCAAGCTCCTGCAGCACATGGGTGGCGATGGTGACGGGAACGATGATGCGCACGAGATCGAGATAGACTTCGAGCGTGGCGAGGGTCTTGCGGTAGAGAATGATCAGAACGGTCATGGCGGTCTCTCCTTGGGGTGTTGTCCAAGGACTAGCGCGAGGCCCTTCGCAGTTGTGGTCAAAATATGCACTTTCGTGCAATAAAATTGCAAATGACCGCAACAGGAGGACGGACGGAGATGGACAAGATCGACAGCAAGCTCTTGAGGCTCTTGCAGCAGGACGCGTCGCGCACCAATGCCGAGCTTGCGGAAGTGGTCGGCCTTTCGCCGTCGAGCTGCCTGCGCCGCATCAGGCGGCTACACGAGACCGGCGTCATCGACAGGATCGTGGCGGTGCTCAATCCCACAAAGGCGGGTCGCACGATGAAGGCGATCATCACCGTCGAGCTTGAGCGTCACGGCGAACAGTACATCCGCCGCTTCCTCGACATGGCGGAAAAGGAGCCGGCGGTGATCCAGGCCTATAGCGTCAGCGGCGAGACCGACGCCATTTTGATGCTGCGGCTGAAGGACATGGACGAGCTCGACGCGCTCACCGAACGGCTTTTCCGCGAGGAGACCAATGTCGCGCGCTACTACACCGCCTTCGTGATCCGCACGGGCAAGGAGACGACGGAGATCCCGGTGTGAGGGTCGTCGCCGCAGCCGCGGCGACGACCCGAGACGGCGGGTGCCGGACCGACATGGGATGATTGCGGTCGGGGTGCCATCCTGCCGTTGCCTCGACCGTCATTGGCGCGGAAAACCCTGTCACATGTTCTCGGCGAGATAGTCGCGCAATCTGCTCTTCAAACTCTCGACGACATCAGGGTGGTCCAGGAAGTCGGTGATCGACATGATTGCCCACTGCTGGCCCTCGTCGCCAAACCTTATCGGCCCGAAGCCATCTTCGAGCTTTCCGACAAGGAAGTAACTTCCAGGGTCGGTCGTGATCCGCGCCGGGTAGTAGCGCTCCCACACAATCCACGCTGGATCGATTGTGATGTTGAATTCCTCGCCGGTCTCCCTGATCGCGCATTCCACCGGGCTTTCATCGTTTTCCCGCCCACCCCCAGGAAGATCCCACATCCCGGGAAAGGGGATCTCCGGTTTCTGGTCGCGCTGGTAGGCAATCAACTGCCCCTGAAAGAGCAATGCGATTTTTGCGCCTTTGAAGGGGATGAAGGCCATTTGCGAAACCCTGCGTTTTCTGGATGAAGCGCGACGCTCGTCGTCGATGAAACCTGACTGTTGCAAAGCCGAAGATTGGCGAATTTGGCAACGCACGCAATGATTGTTTCCGGCGTGCTGGGCCCGCCGTTTCCCCTGCGCCCCCAGACAGGCGTGGGTTTGTCAGGATCGGCCCCCGGCCGAGATCCATGAGCAGTCCTTTGGGACAGCGCGCAAAGGTTGGAAAAATTGGTGACCGGGGGCTGCAATGAGAGGGCCGCCCCCGGGGTTTGAGCGGGCGCCTACTTCACCGCAGCATTGCCACCATCGGCAAAGAGTGCTGCGCCCGAGACGAAGCTTGCCATCGGGCCGGAGAGGAAAAGCGCTGCCTGGGCGATTTCTTCCGGCTGGGCGATGCGCTTCATCGCGTGCAGGCCGGCGGCCCATTCCTTGTTCTCCTTGCTGCCGGCAGCCGGGGTGTCGACGCCGCCGGGCAGCAGCGCATTGGCGCGGATGCCCATCGCGCCGTAATCGGCGGTGATGCCCTTGACGAGGCCCATCAGCCCGGCCTTGGGGGCGCCATAGGCCGCCATGCCGGGAATGCCGACGCTGGTGCCGACGAAGGTGGAGGTGAAGACCAGCGCGCCGCCGCCGCGGGAAAGCATGGCCGGGATCTGGTGGCGGGCGCCGAGGAAGGCGGAAGTGAGGTTGGTCGCAAGCGACTGCTGCCATTCGGCAGCGGTGATCTCGGCGATCGGCTTCATGGCGTGGACGGCACCGGCATTGTTGACGGCGATATCGAGGCCGCCGAAGCGGCCGACGGCCGTTTCCACCAGCCGCATATGGGTTTCTTCGGCAGTGACGTCGCCGCTGATCGCAACGGCCTTGCCGCCCTTGCCACGGATTGCCTCGACGACGGCTTGCAGCGGCGCTTCGCTGCGGGCGTTGAGAACCACCCTGGCGCCTTCGGCGGCGAAAAGCTCGGCGATCGCGCGGCCGATGCCGGACGACGCGCCGGTGATGATGGCGATCTTGTTTTCAAGCATGGACATGGACTTGCTCCTCTTGGTTGAGGCGCCCTGACTACCGGCGGCAGACACGAGCGCCCACCCGATTTCCGCCCGTTCAATTTCGCAGGCAGGTTGAGGCGTGCCGATTTTCAATCTTTGAAGGCGATGGCATAGTTCGTGCCGAAAAAAGGGGCAGGGAGCGGATGCTGAGGACCTACACGGGGAGCTGCCACTGCGGCGCAGTGCGCATCGAGGCGGATCTCGACATCAGCGCCGGCACGGAGAAGTGCAATTGCACGATCTGCGTGAAGATGCGGCTCTGGTGCGTGGCGATCCGGCCCGAGGCCTTCAAGCTGGTTTCAGGGGAAGAGGCGCTGACGGATTACCGCGGCCGTAACGCGGTCGCGCATCATTACTTTTGCAGCCGTTGCGGGGTCAGACCGTTCGAGCGGATCGATGCGCCGAACATGACCAACGAGACCTATTACAACATCAACGTCGCCTGCCTCGACGATGTCGATATCGACGCGTTGATCGCTGCTCCGGTCACCTGTCGCGACGGGCTCAACGACAACTGGGGCGCGACGCCTGACGAGGTAAGGCATCTATAGCGCCTGCCGCGAGCGCAGTTATGCCTATTTCTGGCGTTGGTTTCTCTAGACGTCATCCAGGTTCGCCAATGTCCTCAATGCGGAGAGCGTCTCGCGCAACGCGCGATCGAGCCGCTTGTCGCGGCGAAGCACCAGGGCGGATCGGCGCGCGAAGGGTGGCGACACCTCCCGCACCTCAAGCCGTTCGCGATCCCCGGCGCGCAGCGCGATCTCCGGCACAAGTGCGGCGCCAAGGCCGGCGGCAACCATTTCCTTGATCGCATCGACACTGCCGAACGACATCAGCGGCCTGACGTCCGCGCCGCCCGATAGCAGCCACTCGTCGGTGATCCGGCGGGTGTTGGCGCCCGGTTCGTAGAAAATCATCGGATACGCCGCCAGGTCTTGTGCCGTCACGCTCTCGGGCAGTTCGGTTCCCAAAGGCGCGATGGCGACGAAGCGCTCGTCGAAAAGCGGCGCGACATCGAAGATGCGCCCGGTGACCGGAAGCGTCACGAGCCCGATATCGAGCAGGTTCTCGTCCACCGCGCGCACGATGTCGGCGCTGTTGCCTGTCGTCACCGTGATGTCGAGGTCGGGAAAGCGGCGCTTGAGATCGGCCAGAAGCGGCGGCAGCAGGAAGGCGCAAGGGGTGGCGCCGGTGCCGATGCGCACGCGGCCGAGCACGCCTCTCGCATGGCGCGAAACGGCCTCGATCGCCCGGCTGGTGGCGGCCTCGATGCTGCCGGCATGGGCAAGCAGTTCCTCGCCGGCGGCACTCGGCCGCGCCGTGCGGCCGACCCGTTCGACCAGGCGTACGCCGAGCTGTTTTTCCAGTGCCCGCACCTGCAGGCTGATCGCCGGCTGCGTCAGCCCGAGGCGCTCGGCGGCGGCCGAAAAGCTGCCGAGTTCGGCGACCAGAGCAAAAGTCTTGAGATAGTCGAGATCGAGCGCGCCCATACCAAAGTTTCTCTTATGCGTGGAATAGGAATGCTAAGCTTCTTTTAGGAAATGTCGAGGCGCAGACTGTGTCCATGATTGGAAGCGAAACATGGATGTTCGACATGATCCGGGAACTCGGTCTCTATCTCGTCGCCTCGCCGCGCTCGCGGTACTGGCAATTGCAGCAGTTGCGCGAACTCGATGCGGAGCATCTGGCCGATATCGGCGTGACAGCCGGGGAGGCCGAGCTTGGACGGCGCAAGGCTGCGCCGGTTCCGGCGCGCAAGAGCACAGCCGCCGTGCGGCATGCGGAGGCCGCGCAAGCAGGGGCGATGTGACGTCGGGCCTGTGACGTTGGCGAGTGACGTTGCTGGCTTCAGCGCCGGCCGGTTACCGGTCCCAGCGCTCGATCGTCAGGCCCGGCCAGAGGGCGCGCCAGCGATTGACCTTGCGCTCAAAAATCTCGCGCGTGATCTGGCTCTTGTTGGCGCGCACGACGAGCGACAGGAGGTCGGCAAGGCCGAAGGGCGCACAGATCTCCAGCCCGCAGGTTTCTGGCCCGCAGACTTCTGGCCCGTCGTGCGAAGGGCGTATGCCGATGGCGGTTGCCGTCGTCGGGAATGTCGCGATCGCTGCCGGTGTCGAGGCATAGGGGCGGATCGGACGGCCGAACTTTTCTTCGTACCAGAGATGGACGCGCGCCTCGTTCTTGACGTCGATCCGCACGGGCAAGGCGGCAAACAGGCTTCCGATCCGGACTGCATGTCCGGCTTCCGCTTCTTCCGAGAGGTCGTCGCCATCGAAATAGACGATGTCGATGTCGCCGATGCCATGCGTCGGCGGCATTGCGAAGGCGTGGTTCCAGACGGTCTGGGCGATTGCGCCGGCCGCTAGCCAGGCATCGGGCAGAGCCACGTGGTTCCAATGATCGAGGACCGCCGTGAGCAGCGGGCTCTTCCGGATGATGGCTTGCAATTCCATGTGCTGGTGGCGGGTCAAATGACACCTTCCGGGTCTTGGGATTTCGGGGCGGGCGACTGGAATGGCCATCTCAAGCCTTGGCTATCGAGAAACCGTCAAGGTTGATGTCGTCAGGTGTCCGCACGGCACCACCCGAGATCCACAGGGGCTCTCCAAAACACTCGACCCGACTGCCTGTGACGACAACGCCGTCGCTGTCGTTGCACGCAAGGATCGGCCGCGAGGTCGACATGCTGTAGCGCAGCAGCGCGGGCAGGTAGGTGTCGTCGTCGCCGAGATGCGGGAAGAACTCGAAGGGCGCAAGAGCGAGCGCGTCGGCGTCCATTACGTCCTCCGGCCGCTTGCCCACGAAGGGTCCATCGGTCGCGATCGTCGGCCCCATGAGAATGGCGCCGGCACTGACGCCGATGAGAACACCGCCTGATCGCGCAAAGCCGCGGAGCGGCGCGAGCATGCCGCTGCGCTTCAGCCGTTCGAGAAAGCCGCCGGTGTGGCCGCCCGAGAGGTGGATGGCGTCCGAGGCGAAGAGGGCGGTCGTGGCTTCCCCGGACTGCGGTTCGTCGAGATCGAAGAACAGGCTAAGGTCGAGGCCGTATCGGCCGTAATAGGACCGGGCAGCAAGGAAGAAACTGCGGTCCGGCTCCGGGCCGGAGGCGACATAGGCGATGCGATTGCCGGCGCTGTGCGCCTTCAGCAGCTCCACGAGCCTCCGATCGATCGCCGCGCAGTCGGGGTGGATCTGGTCGCTGTAAAGGACGAGGTTGAGCATGTCGCGCTTGCCTTGGAGGGGCGTTCGGAAGGCCGTTCGCCCGTCAGCTTGAGGAAGGATGACGCTTCACGCGGGCAGCATAGCGCCAGACACCAAGCCAGCCATAATAGGCAAGCGCCAGGGCGGCGGCATAGAGTGCCGCCATTGCGGCCAGCTCGCTCCACGCAGAATTGGCGATGCCGAGGGACAGGATCATCCAGGCGGTGCCGACGAGATAAAGAGCGGTCCAGAAGGTCAGGACTCGTGCGAAAGGTGGCCAGAAGGCCGACGGCAGAAGGTCCTTGTCAAAGGCGTAGCAGACGACGCCGATGGATGCCGGCACCGATAGGACCAGGCTGATCAGGTCGATCACGTTGACTTCGCCTGGCGCCTGTTCAGAAACAATGAGCGCAAACCAAGTGAAGGCGGCTACGGTCAGCCCGCATGTCAGAACAGCAAAGATCTTCCACATCGGCAATCATATCTCCTGGCAGCAATGCGTCTAACTGGGGCGACAGCGCACGCCCTGTGAACCCGAGGCGCGCCCTAGGCGAGGACCGACACGCGGCGGCTATAACGCCAGACGCCGAGCCAGCTGAAATAATTGACGAGCACAAACAGGAAAAGCCAGAGCAGACTGACGAGATCATCGCCCCCTTCGAACTGACCGGCAAATCGAACGACGCCGATCAGCGACAGTCCTGCGAGAAGGATGCCGAGCAGCCAGCTGTAAGGCCGCCAGAACCCGAACGGAGGGACCTGCAGGTTAAAGGCGTAAGCGACGAGGCCGATCGCCGTTGCCAGCGCCATGACCAGGCTGACGCTGCCGAGGATCTTGATCCCGTATGCCATCTCGTCCCACAAGCCCAGGAGCAGCGTCGCGCCTATGACCAGGCCGAAAGCAAGGCTGAGCACGTAGAAAATTGCGAATGCCTTCCACATCGCGAATCATCCTGTATCTGCGTTGGTGCCAGTTTGGGTGGTGAAGAGCGCCTTGTCTATCGTTCGACGGGCGAGATGGTCGCAAGGCCTTACACCCGGCCTGCATGCCGCCGGCTGTCGCATTCGTTCCCCGGAGTGCGTGGCGTGCGGGCGTTCCACCCTTAGCCAGTGGGGGCCGGCTGCTGCTCTGTTTGGCGGCCATAACGCCAGACGCCGAGCCAGGCGAAATAGTTGAGAAGAAGCAGGAGCAGCAGGCCGAAGACGGCTGACACCAAGCCTTCGTCTCCGGGTTTCGGGCTGGTGATGAGCATGGCGACGTCCCAGGCCTTGTCCAGCGACGTGTAGAGACACCAGCCTGCAAGAGCCCAGCTGAATGGCCGCCAAAATGACGAGGGCGGGACTCTCAGGTCGAAGGCGTAGGCAAAGGCGCCTATCATGGCCGCAAATTCCACGGCCAGGCCCGCATAGAACAGGGCTCGGTCGGCGGAAGACAGCTGCACCGCGATTTCAGGGGGCAGCGTGACGAAAGCCAATGACAGCCCGAAAATGAAAATCAGCCCGTAGAGAACGGCAAACGCCTTCCACATCGCGAATCAACCCCCAAGCGTGCAGCGTCTGCTATCTTGGGTCGTGTCGAGACACTTGTCTGCCGTCTGGCGGGCAGGAGCGTCGCTCTTGCCTAGTCCGCGCTCAGCGCCACCGCCGGCTGCAGGCGCGAGGCGTTGCGGGCAGGCAGAAAGCCGAAGACGAGGCCGGTGAGGAAGGCGCAGGCAAAGGCGAGCGCGACCGGGCCGAGCGTGAAGGAGACCGGCATGCCGAACTGGCCGGCAAGCGCCCCGGTGCCGAGCCCGAGTGCTACGCCGAGCGTGCCGCCGATAGCCGAGACGACCAGCGCCTCGATGATGAACTGCAGGAGGATATCGCGCTGGCGGGCGCCGGTCGCCATGCGCACGCCGATCTCGCGGGTGCGCTCGCTCACCGAGACGAGCATGATGTTCATGACGCCGATGCCGCCGACGAGCAGCGAGATCGCGGCGACCGAGGCGAGGAACAGCTTCAGCGTGTTCGAGGTCTCGGTGAAGGCCTCGCGCACGGAGGACATGTTGGTGATCTGCGTGTCCTGGCGCTTGTGGCGCTGGTCGAGCAGCGCCTGGATCGTCTGCTGGGTGATGTCGATCGCCGAACCGTCCTTCACCTGGACGGTGATGGTGCGGATGTTGCGCTGGCCGAAAAGGCGGATGCTGCCGGTGGTCAAGGGCACCAGCACGACGTCGTCCTGGTCGTTGCCGAAGGAGGTGGCGCCCATTTCCGCCATCACGCCGATCACCTGGAAGGGGATCTTGTTGACGAGCACATATTGCCCGATCGGATTGTCGCCGTCGGGAAACAGCGTCTTGACCACCGTCTGGCCGAGCACGGCCACCGGTGCGTAGGTGTCCATGTCGTTCTGGTTGATGAACTCGCCCTTGGCCATCTTCCAGGATTTGGCGGTGGTGAACTGCGGCACGGTGCCGTTGGCGGTCGTCTGATAGTCGACATTGCCGCGGCGAAGCGTGACGGAGCTCGTCATCTCCGGCACGGCGAAAGCGACATTCGGCACCTCGAGGATCGCATCCGCATCGGCCGGCACCAGCGTCACGTTGCTTCCGCCCGCGCTGCCGCGGAAATTCGCCATGCTCGGGCGCACGACCAGCAGGTCCGAGCCCATGGAGGAAATGCGGCTCAGAACCGAATCCTGCGCTCCGGTGCCGATCGCCAGCATCGCGACGACCGAGCCGACGCCGATGACGATGCCGAGCAGCGTCAGGATGGTGCGGAAGAGATTGGCCTTCAGCGCCCGAAACGCCATCTTGACCGCTTCGGTGACGTCGGCGATCGCCGCCGAGCCTTCGCTGACATGGCGGGCGAGGGCGGCAGCACCCTCGGCATTGACGCGGGCTTTCCTGGCGCGGTCGGCGACGATGCAGCCGTCATGGATCTCGATCAGCCGGTCGGCCTGTTCGGCGACCTCGCGCGAATGGGTGATGACGATGACCGTGTGGCCCTGGTCGTTCATGTCGCGCAGCAGCGCCATCACGTCGGAACCGCTCTGGCTGTCGAGCGCGCCGGTCGGCTCGTCGGCGAGGATCACCCGGCCGCCGTTCATGAGCGCGCGGGCGATGGAAACACGTTGCTGCTGGCCGCCGGAGAGCTGGCTTGGCCGGTGGTCGAGGCGCTCGCCGAGTTTCAGCGCGTCGAGCAGCGCCTCGGCACGGTCGTGCCGGTCGCGGGCCGACATGCCGGCATAGACGGCCGGGACCTCGACGTTCTCCTTGGCGCTTGCGGTCGGGATGAGGTTGTAGCTCTGGAAGACGAAGCCGAAGGTACGGCGGCGCAGCGCCGCCAGCTCGTCGCTGTCGAGGGTTGCGACACTCTCGCCATCGATCAGGTAATCGCCGCCGGTCGGCTGGTCGAGGCAGCCGAGGATGTTCATCAGCGTCGACTTGCCCGAACCCGACTGGCCGACGATCGCCACGAACTCGCCCGCCTCGATATCGAGCGACAGGCCATGCAGGACCTCGACGGCGAGGTCGCCGTTGAAATAGGTCTTGCTGACGTGCCTGAGCGAGAGGAGCGGAGCCATGGCCAGTCTCTAAAGCCTGATCAGAACATCGGCGGCATGCGCATGCCGCGCTGGTTTCGGTTGTCGCGGGTGTTGCCGCTGCCTGTGGAGCCGGTGCTGACGACCACCTTCTCGCCCTCTTCGAGGCCGCTCTTGATTTCCGCGCTGACGCGGTTGCGGATGCCGACCTCGACGTCGCGGGTTTCGAGCGCGCCGGAGGCGGTGACGACGGTCACCTGCGCCTTGCCGCCTTCGCCGCGTTGGCTGTTCCTCTGGCCGTCACGCCGGTCGCTGCCCTGGCCGGCGGCATCGCCCGCGCCCTTGGCCGGGTGGCTCAAGGCGCCGCTCGGCACGATCAGCACATCCTTGGCCGCCGCCTGGACGAAAAACACCTGGGCGCTCATCGACATCATCAGCTCGCCTTCGGGATTGGGCACGTCGAAGAGCGCGTAATAGAGCACGACGTTGTTGGCGGTGTCGGGCATCGGCTGGATCTGCCGCAGCCTGCCGGCGAAGTGCTTGCCGGGCTGGCCGAGCAGGGTGAAATAGGCGTCCATGCCGACCTTCAGCCGGGTGACGTCGGCTTCCGACACCTGCGCCTTGACGGTCATGGTGGAGAGGTCGGCGATGGTGACGATGGTCGGTGTCGTCTGGTTGGCGTTGAGCGTCTGGCCGGCCTTGGCCGGATTGGCGACGATGGTGCCCGAGATCGGCGCGTAGATCTTGGTGTAACCGAGATCGACCTTGTCGCCGGCAAGCGTCGCCTGCTGCTTGCGGATCTGCGCCTCGATGGCGTTGACGTCGGCTTCAGCCGCGGCGAGATCGGCGATCGCCTGGTCGAGCGTCGATTGCGCCACGCTCCGGGTTTCGACGAGATTGCGCTGGCGGTCGATATTGGCCTGTTTCAGAACGAGCTGCGCCTTCTTGGAGATCAGCTGGGCCTGGAGATTGGCAAGCTCCGCCTGATCGATCTCGATGCGGTTCTCGATCGTGGCCGGGTCGATTTCCGCGACCAGCTGGTCTTGCGTGACCTTGTCGCCGATCGTCACATGCAGCGCCTTCAGCTGGCCGGAGACCTGCGCGCCGGCATCGACGGAATTGACCGCATCGAGGGTGCCGACGGCCGTCACGCTGTTTTCGATGTCGCCGCGGGCCACCGCTTCGGTCACCATTGCGGTCGAGGCGGGGTTTTCGCCATACCGCGTCCAGCCATACCAGGCGGCACCGGCAACGGCGAGCACCACCGGCAGCCAGAGCCAGGACCGCGAGCGGCGCCTGCGCCTCACCTTTTTGACCGCACCAGGAATGAAGGTGACATTGGGCGCCGCCTCTTCGCGGGGCGCGGTGTCGGCTCTGGCCGTCTTGATCGTCTTGTTCATCGCTTGCGCCTTGTCCGGCAAATTCCCCTGTTAAAAATAGAAGGGAACGGGGCGAGCGAAAAGCATTGAGATCATTATATTTTCGTAATGTTGCGCGGCGGCGGGGCCGCCGCACCTGGCCGGTGCCCTGCCGATGTGGGCAAAGGGCTGCCTATCCGCCGAAGCCTGCGACCGTCAGGAAGGTGCCGAGCACCGGCAGGCCGTTCAGCATGCCGTGGCCGATAATGGCGCACCAGGTGCTTTGGCGGCGGAGCGTAATCCAGGCGAGAAGCAGGCTTGTCGGCAGGATGGCCGGCAGTACATGGAACCAGAACCAGTGAAAGGCCGTCCACTGCAGGCCGTTCAGCGCCCACGCATAGGTGTGGCCGAAACGCTCCTGACGCGGCAGCAGGTAGCCGCGAAACAGCAGCTCCTCGCCGAAGATGTTGAGGGCAAAAAGGACGAGGTGCAGCGCCAGGAAATCCCAGCGGCCAAGGCCCGGAGCGCCGAACACGGTGCCGGAGCTTTTCAGGATATCGAGGAACCATTGCGGCGGCCGCATCGGGACGCTGGCGAGGATGAAATCCTGCACGTAGCCCTCTACGAGGACGACGGAGGCGATCATCGACAGGCCGAGTGCAACGCCCCAGCCGATGTCGCCCGCCGACGGACGGGTGAGCCGCAGCCGTTCCTTCCAATCGGCCATGGCGCCTTCGGACCTGAGCCCGACATAGGTGAAGGCGAACATCAGCAGGAAGCCGGCGCCGAGCGGGACCGTTACGGCATAGGGGCCGCTCCAGCCGCGTGCGAGGAGCGCGGGGATGAGGAGATAGATGAAGGCGCCCACGACCAGCGAAAGGGCCATGAAGATCGCCCAGGAATGGCGGGCAGCGAGGGCGGGCGGATGGGATTGGGAGGCAACGGGCATGAATGAAACTCCATAAAACGAACGATCGTTTTTTATGGAGCATTGACAGATTCGTCAATCCTATGAGAACAAACGTTCGTTTTAGATGGGGAGGCAGGCTTGCCACGCATTTCCAGCGACAGGGCCGACGAGCGCCGGCAGCATATTCTCGCTGCGGCGATGCGCGCCTTCATAACATCCGGCTTTTCGGCCACCTCGATCCGCGACATCTGCAAAGAGGCCGGCATGAGCATTGGCGGCGTCTACGTGCATTTCGACGGCAAGGAGGCGATCGTCGAGGGGCTTGTCGCCGAACTTTTGCCCGATCACGCCTTTCCACTGACCGCCGCCAGCGATCCCCTCGGCCTGGAGGACGCGCTGATCGCCGACCACGTCGCGTCGATCAGGGACTGGAACGCCGGCGAGGCGGCGGTATGGCTCGAGATCGTTGGCGCCAGCCACCGCAGCCCGCGCATCGCCGCGATCTTTTCCGCGCGGCTGGAGCGGGCGACCGACGCTCTGACGGCGGTCCTCGCGCGCATCGGCGGAGAGGCGATCGGCGCGGGCGAGGCACGCGACCGCGCGCGGGCGCTGCTTGCCGCGCTGGAGGGGCTGACGCTGGTGCGGCTCATGCAGCCGTCGCCTGACGACAGGGGGCTGGCGCAGGCGGCGCGCATCCTGGTGCGTGGCGTGCTTGGTCCTATCGGCAAAGCCGGTTGAACCTATCCGGCGACCTCGGCGTCGCCGAAGTTCAAAGCCGATAGGCAAGAACCTGACATGAATGGCCTGCCAGAGCGTTGTGATTGCTGAACCTTGCCGTTCCTGCGGAGCCGTGCCGCGGCCGCCCGCGACACGGGCGGCCAGGTTTCTCCCTGGCCAATGGCGAGGTCAGCGCTGCGCCGTCAACACGGCGACATCGACGACGGCGCCGTGGTGGTCGGCAAGGCCGGCGAGTTCGGCCTCGTGCAGGGCGCGGGCTGAAATCGTGCCTGATGCCGATGGCAGGTCGCGGGTGGTGCAGGCGTCGGCTGCAATGGTGATGCCGTAGCCGAGATCCTTGGCGGCGCGGGCGGTGGATGACACGCAATTGTGGGTCATGAAGCCGGCGAAGATGATCGGGGTCCCGGCCGGGCCAACCACTTCGGCAAGGTTGGTGTCCGAGAAGCCGTTCGGCCGGGTCTTTTCGACCACCGTTTCGCCCGCAAGCGGCGCCAGCGCGTCGACGATGGCGCCGCGATGCGCTGCCCGGTCGAACATGCCGCCGGCTGAACCGCGATGGGCGACATGGATGATCTTCGCGCCGGCTTCGCGGGCTGCCACCAGCAGCTGCCGCGCCTTTTCGATCGCCGCTTCCGGCTCGACGAGGCGCAACGGGCCGGCGAGATATTCGTTCTGGTAGTCGATCAGGACCAGCGTCGCCGCGCCAAGCGGCGGCGGGGAAAGGGTGACGCCGGCGAGCGTGAAGAGGGTTGCGGCGGGGGCTGAAATGGACATGGGCAGGTTCCTTGTTGCGTGCGGATGGGGTTGTCGAGAGGGTTGATGGAAGGCGGGGCAGTGGAAGGCGGTTCTGGTTGGGCGGTGGGTTCCGAGCCGTGACCCTGGGATTGGCTCGTCGAAGCGCACTGTCCATGGGCTTGATCTTAGCGGCTGCATCACTGCAGAGTGATCCGAAGTTTTCGGAGGAAGAGCTGCATGAATGCAGGATGGGCGGATCTCGAACTGCTGGATCATCTGGTGCGCGGCGCAACGCTCAGCCAGGCGGCGCGCTCGCTCGGCGTCGACCAGACGACGGTTTCCCGCCGGCTTGCCGCGTTGGAGCGGCGGGTGGGAGCGGCGCTGTTCGACCGTATCGACGGCCGGCTGACGCCGACGCCGGTGCTCATCCCGGTCGTCGATCGGCTGCGAACGATATCCGAGGAGGCGTCGCTTTCGCTTGCGACGCTGTTGCGGACCACGGCGGAGCTTAAAGGGCAGGTCAGGGTGACGAGCGTCGGCTTCGTCCTGAGCGCGATCCTTGCGCCGGCGCTTTCCCGGCTCGAACAGCGCCATCCGGGCCTGACGCTCGATCTTGTCGCCGACAACCAGATGCTCAGCATCGAGCGGCGCGAGGCCGACATCGCCATCCGCATGGCGCGCACCGGCGAGGACAGCGTGCGGGTGAAGAGCCTCGGCACGCTGCGCTTCCGCCTGTTCCGGCCGAAGGGGCAGGCGGCGGGATCTTGCCCGATCGTCCGCTACGGTCCGGCGCTCGCCCACGTGCCGGAGATGCAGGTGCTCGACCGGCTTCGGCCAGATGCGCGCGTGGCGCTGACGGCCGACAAGCTGGAGATCCTGATGGAGGCGGCCCTTGCGCTTGGCGCCGAACTGATGCTGCCTGAGGTCTCGGGCTTGCGCGATCCTCGCTTCGAGGCAGTGGACGAACCGGAGACGGCAGCCGAGCGTCCGGTCTACCTGATGATGCATCCGGAACGGGCACGCGTGCCGAGCGTGGCGGCCGTGGCAGCCTTCATCGAGGAGACGATGCGCGGCTGGAGGTAGGCGATCTGCTTGTTTTCTCGCGCAACCTTTACGGGTCTGGCTTGAAAATCTCATGTCAAATGAGAGTATATCCTTCGCGCGTGGCAGGAGACGCGTCTGGACGGTACACGGCAATGGACATCAACACTCCGGTCGGCATGCTTGCCGCACTCTCTTTTATGGTGTTCTGGTTCCTGTCGGCGATCCTACTCTTTGGCGCTGCCCGCGTTGGGCTCGGCGCCGGGCCCGGCGACGAAGACCTGTCGCGCGCGCGGGATCGTTCTGAAGGAAAAGTAACCCGGCATCTGAACGAAAATGTCCGACAAGCGGGGGCGGCAGGTCGAGCTATCGAGGCGAAGGCCGGTGCCTATTTCGCGCGCCGCATTGGCAAACTGCACCTGGCAGCGCTGGCGTTCTTCGCCCTGTCGACCTTGTTTCTGGCACTTTGGGCTCTGCATGAGGCCAAGTTACAGCGGTCGCATCAAATCCAGGTCCCATCCAATTGGAGGACCGAGGTCGCGCGCCTGCTCACGGGGCGGCGGTCATCGCCTCCTGCTGTTCAGGCGTCGAGACGATGCACGAACCCGGGCGACTGCCGGGATGCCTCATGATGCAGCCGGAGCGGGCACGCAAGTTTTGCCCGCGCAGGCGGGAGAGGGGACGTGGACGACGGCCGCCCTTCCAGGTGGGGCTCTGTCGGCGAACGCACCGCCCAACTCCGGGTGGCGCCGCTGCCGAGCGCCCATCCGCTCTCTCCAGCTGGGGCCACCCATGGCTCAAGCGGCCATGCTTGCTCGGCCGAAAACGCCTTCACCAGAGCGCCGAGGCAAGCGAACCGGCAGGCCGTATGTCGCTCACCACGTTCCGGCGAGCGCGGTGACGGCCAGAAGCACGCCGGTCAGGATGTTCGCCAGAAACAGGCGATAGCTGATCTCGGGACGATCGAGGTCGAAGCGCCAGGCTTGCCATGCAAGATGAGCCGCGATCACCACCATGCCGATGGCATAGAGGCCCGACATCCCGAGCATCCAGCCGCCAACGGACCAGGCGGCCACGGTCAGGCCGTAGAACAGGGCGATCAAGGCCTTGCCGTGCGCGCCGAACAGGATTGCCGTCGATTTCAGGCCGAGGCGCTTGTCGTCGCGCACATCGACATAGGCATAGGCCGTGTCATAGCCGATCTGCCACGCGACGGCGCCTGCCCACATCATGACGGCGCCGATCGGAACATGTCCGGCGACCTGCGTCCACGCCATGAGCATGCCCCAGTTGAAGGCCGCGCCCAGAACCGCCTGCGGCCAATGGGTGAACCGCTTGCAGAAAGGATAAAGGAGCACGAGCGGCACGACTGAGACGGCCAGAAGGCGGCTGTCGGGGGTCAGAAAGACAAGGAGCGAAGCGGCCAGTGCAAATTGCACGATCAGGAAGAGTATCGCTCGCGGCAGGCCAATCTCGCCATTGGCGAGGGGGCGGAACCGCGTTCGCTCGACATGTCCGTCGAACTTGCGGTCGGCAATGTCGTTGATGGTGGAACCGGCACTGCGCATGAGCAGCGCGCCGAGCGTGAACATGAGAAGATCGCGAAGCCCGGGAAGGCCATGTGCGGCCTGAAAAAGGGCTGCCCAACAGGGAAAGAGCGTCAGCCAGATGCCAACCGGCCTGTCCAGCCGCGCAAGACGGGTATAGGGCCGCATTGCCTGCGGCAATCGCCGGTCTACCCAGTCGCCCCTGTGAATGTCTGTCAGATCGGGGCGGCTCGCTGCGGTCATGTGGCGGACAATCCAAAGGCGCGGCCAGCGCCTGTCGCTGCCGCAAGACGGCGGCACTATAGGGGCTGGGGCAGCCGCAGGTAATGCGGAAACTGTCGCACCCGGTCGAAAGGCAGGTCGCGGTAGTTTGGGCGGCCCGGAACCCATGGGGCGCATTTTCTTCGCGGTCACCGCCGAAACTTCGCCGGCTGTCATCGCGGTCAGGGCGCGCCGTTTTCGAGCAGGAATTGCGTCTTCTCGTCGATGGCCGCAAATGTCGAATTGTCACCCGTTGTCGGTATTTATTCCGGTTTTTGCGCCGTGTTATCGTGGCTGTACCCGTTCATCTTGGGGATCTGAGGTTGCGCAATGGCCACGAAATCCTGGACGGACGAAGAGCAGGGCGTCATCACTTCCGGAATCATCATGGTGTTAGGGCTGCTGGCCGCAACCATCGCCATCTTCTTGCTCGCGGTGCGGACGGACAATTCGGTCGTTGCCGAATTTGTCAGCATTCGCCCGCATTACAAAGAGCTGAAATTCAAGGCCCTGTGGTGCATGCTCTTTGTCGCCTGGGGCTGTTTTGCCTATTCGCAACTCTATTTTCGATTTGACTATCTGAAGAAGAGTTCGAAACGTGTTGAAGCAACTATGACCTTCGTCAATTTCCTGAGATTGATGACCGCCGCCACCGTTCTGATGATGACGACGGCGGTTTCATTTCTGATGCCCTTTGTGTTCTTCATGCTGAGCTAACGCCCCGAACAGCGCTATCGGCGGCTCCTGCCTGGAGCAGGCTCCTGTTCAAAGAGCATCGACATCACCGGACCCGACTGTAGTTCCGATGCGCACCGCCGAAATTTTGCCGCTTCTTGAGAATCGTCTTGACGCCACGGGGACGCTTCACTAGAAGAATGCGAACCGTACCGTACGGTACTGATTGGGAGCGAGGCGACGTGCAGATGACTGCGGCGATGAGGGAGGCGAATGCCGGGGAGGGGCTGACGGAACGTCAGGGCGCCGTTCTCGAGCAGGCATTGCGGCTTCTCGTCGACGGCGGCGAAAAGGCGCTGACGACGGCCGGCATTGCGCGCGCGGCCAATTGCTCCAAGGAAAGCCTCTACAAGTGGTTCGGCGATCGCGACGGCCTGATCTCGGCGATGATCGGCTTCCAGGCGAGCAAGGTGCGCACGCAGGATGTTGCCGCCCGCGCGCTCGACGCCGAGAGCCTTGAGCGGCATCTGATCGTGTTTGCCAAGGATCTGCTCGAGGTTCTCGCCGGTGACGTGTCGCTGGCGCTCAATCGCCTGGCGATCGGCCAGGCGAGCCGCGACGGCTCCAAGCTCGGGCACATGCTGCAGGAGCGCGGGCGCCGGCAGATCGGCCGGCGGGCGGCGGCGCTGCTCGAGGCCGGCCGCAAGGCGGGACTGCTGGCGTTCGACGATGCCGACGAGGCCTATGGTGCGCTCTACGGGCTCATCGTCTCCGACTGGCATCTGAAGATGCTGCTCGGCGAAGAGGCCGGCGAAATGAAAAAGGGTTTTGGCCGCAAGGCGGAGCAGGCGGTTTCAGCCTTCCTTTCGCTTTACGGCACGAAGAGGTAACGGCCCGCAGCGCCGCGCTTCGAAGAAGCGCAAAGGTCGCTGCGGCAAAGAAAAGTCACAGCGCCGCGCTTCGAAGAAGCGCAAAGGTCGCTGCGACGCCAGGAATTGCTGCATGGCCCCGGATCTCCGGGGCGATGGGGCGGAAGCAACTGACAAGCAACGGGAAGGACCACTAAAATGCGCGTCTATTACGATCGTGATGCCGATATCAACCTGATCAAGTCGAAGAAGGTCGCCATCGTCGGCTACGGCAGCCAGGGCCGCGCCCATGCGCTGAACCTGAAGGATTCCGGCGCCAAGGAAATCCGCATCGCGCTGAAGCCAGGTTCGGCAACGGCTGCCAAGGTCGAGGCCGACGGCCTCTCGGTACTGTCGGTTGCAGAAGCCGCCAAGTGGGCCGACCTCATCATGATGGCGACGCCGGACGAACTGCAGGCCGAAATCTACAAGGCCGAAATCGCCGGCAACATCCGTGACGGCGCTGCGATCGCATTCGCCCACGGCCTCAACGTTCACTTCGGCCTGATCGAGCCGAAGGCTTCGCTCGACGTCGTCATGATCGCGCCGAAGGGCCCGGGCCACACGGTTCGCGGCGAATACCAGAAGGGCGGCGGCGTTCCCTGCCTCGTTGCCGTTCACCAGGACGCTTCCGGCAACGCTCTCGACCTCGCGCTCTCCTACGCCTGCGGCGTCGGCGGCGGCCGTTCGGGCATCATCGAAACCAACTTCAAGGAAGAGTGCGAAACCGACCTCTTCGGCGAACAGGTCGTTCTGTGCGGCGGTCTCGTCGAGCTCATTCGCGCCGGCTTCGAAACGCTGGTCGAAGGTGGCTACGCGCCGGAAATGGCCTATTTCGAGTGCCTGCACGAAGTGAAGCTGATCGTCGACCTGATCTATGAAGGCGGCATCGCCAACATGAACTACTCGATCTCCAACACCGCCGAGTGGGGCGAATACGTCACCGGCCCGCGCATCATCACCGAAGAAACCAAGGCCGAGATGAAGCGCGTCCTCAAGGACATCCAGACCGGCAAGTTCACCTCCGAGTGGATGCAGGAGTACAAGTCGGGTGCCGCCCGCTTCAAGGGCATCCGCCGCGTCAACGACAGCCACCAGATCGAGGAAGTCGGCGCCAAGCTGCGCGGCATGATGCCCTGGATCGGCAAGAACAAGCTGGTCGACAAGGCGAAGAACTAAGCCTTATCGAACGGTTGAATGAAGAAAGCCGGGGCGTTAGCTCCGGCTTTTTTCGTTTCGGGATGCCGGTGCGATCCACTCACAGCGCCGCGCGTCTGGTCAGGTGCGCAAGCTCCGGGGCCACGTGGAAACGGCGGTCGGGAAGCAAGCCCGCTAACCCGAACGGCTCAGAACTCCTGCCAGGCCTGCAATCTTTCAACCGTCGTCGTTGCGCCGCCGCAGGCGATGATGAGGATGGTCTGGTGCTCGGCCAGACGGTCGGCATGGGCATAGGCAACTGCAAGGGCTGCACCGCAGGCGGGTTCGACCAGCACGCGGTGATCGTCGAGAAAGCGGATGCAGGCTGAAGCGGCATCCGCGTCGCTGACGACGATGCTTTCGACGGGGCGGGTCCGGCTGAGTTCGAAGGCGCGCTCGCTCACCTTGCGGGCGGCAAGCGAGGTGGCGATGCCGCTGACCGAGGCAAGCTCGACCAAGGCGCCGGCCTCCATGGAGGCGGCGAGCGAGGCGGTGCCTTCGGTCTCGACCGCGAAGATCGGCACGTGCCGCAGTCCGTTGCGCTCAAGCCCCTCGGCAACGCCGGCAAAGAGCCCGCCACCGCCGACCGACACGACGACTGCATCGAAGGACAGGCCGGATTGCGCGACCTCGTCGATCATGGTCGCATGTCCGCTCCACAGCAGTGGGTCGTCGAAGGGGTGGATGAAGGCGGTGTCGGCATCGAGGGAGGCAAGGGCGGCGGCGTTGGCCTCATCCCAGGCGGCACCGTGCACGATGACGTCGGCGCCCTGCTGGCGGATCAGGCCCTTCGCGCGCTCGGTCGTCGTTTCGGGGACGAAGACGGAAACAGGGATCGAAAGCATACGCCCGGCATAGGCGACCGCCATGCCGGCATTGCCGCCGGAGGAGGAGACGAAGCGCCGTTTGCCGGCGCGCGCGTGGTGCTCGCAGGCAGCACCGACCCCGCGGATCTTGAACGAGCCCGGTGGCTGCAGCGCTTCCATCTTCAGAAAGATCGAGCGACCCGAGGCGAGGCCCAGCGACAGGGATTCGATCAGAGGGGTTTGGAGGTGAAGTGCCATGGGGTGTTCCGTTCAGCGCGCAATGCCGGGTTGGTGTGACGGAGCCTCGAAGAGAATCCTCAGGCAATTTGCCCCCAACCACCACCTCGGCGCAACACGGGGGACGCGTGCCGCCGCCGATGGCCAGGTGTCATGTCACGGAACAGGATGGATTGGCGGCGGCCGTCACCACAGGAGACCGCTCAACGTCATGAGCGCGACGAAGAGCAGGGAAAGGACGAGCGACGCCTTGATCGCTGCCAGGGTGTAGTCGTATCGGCGAAGTCTGCGTGTGACCGTGTGGAACATGGGTTCCTCCAATCGTCAGAGAGTTGCGGTTCAGTGCCGTTCGTTCAAACGGGTGCGGCGCCGGTAAATCGGTAGGGGCGAGGATAGCTGCCCGGGCCAGGAGGTTTGCCTTCCGCCGATCATGCGGCTCGCCTTCGCGCGGATCCCGCGCACGCACGGCTGTCGATAAAGGAGGAGATTGGCGGGTCGAGAGCCCCACACACCGCGATAAGCCAAGTCGGCCAATGTCGATCGTCAAACCATGCGCCTCAAAAGCGTCCGGCACAAGAAAGATCGCCTTCGGGGCATCCTCCGACGTAGCCGCAAGCAGGCCTCATCCGGATTTCACGCCCTTGCCGGCAGGCGGTGCCGGGCCCTGGGCGGGCATTGCCTCGGACTGCGGGAGGCGTCGGGCACTGGTGTAGCAGGTAACGACGCTGTGCCTCTGCGGCGCGCCTCCGTCGTTCTCCCACTGTTCGAGATTTGCGGTTTCGATCTGCCGCGGCGTGCGCAGCCCATTCCGCCGCTGCAATTCGGAAAGCAGGGTGTCGGCCGCGGTAACGCCCGCCTGGAACCTCCTGATCAGAAAGACGGCGGCAAGACGAAGGCTGTCCTGGTCGTCGCGGTCCACGTGCTGGTGAAAGCCCGCGCGCCGCAATACGCCGTCGAGCATTGCGAGGTCCGAGGGAGCCAGCGGATGTCGCTCCGCGGATGACATGATGCCCCTCCTGTTGACGAGGATGTCGCTTACGCCACGCATCGGCCCGATTGCGCGGAGAGCGTTCCAGCAATTCTACTCCTGGAGCGTCGTTCCGTCTGCGATAAACCGCCCGGAGCGGGCATGGCCCTTTTGGCTCGCACAACGGCTCTGCCGGTGTCTGGCGCCTGCGTGTTTCGACGTCGGCCTCAGTCACGGCCGGCGCGTTTTCCGGGTCGGCTTGCTTGCGGGCGTCTCCGCAGCCGGTTCGGCTGCGGCGCGCTCAAGGCGCTGTGCCTTGAGCTTTTCGGTCTTCTTGTCGCGCGCGAGTTTTTCGGCGGCAACGATGGCTCTCGCCGTGTGGTCGGTCGCCGCCGCCTTGTCGCTTGCGGAGGTCTTGGCCGGCTTGGAGGCTGCGCCTTGCGAGGGAGTCATGTCGTGTCTCCTTTCAGCGGCGGGCTTGCCGGCCTCGACGATCAGCGCGTGCGCGCTGCGCGCTTGGGCGCGGGCAGGAGGCCTTCGCGCTGAAGCTTCTTGCGAGCGAGCTTGCGCTGGCGCCGGATCGCTTCCGCCTTTTCACGGGCACGCTTTTCCGACGGCTTTTCGTAGCTCGTGCGCGCCTTGAATTCCCGGAACAGGCCCTCGCGCTGCATCTTCTTCTTCAAGACGCGCAATGCCTGATCGACGTTATTGTCCCTGACGAGTACCTGCAAAAAATGTTCTCCTGTTGTTGGCCGGCGCAAAATCGGCGCCGGCATGCCTATCTCCCGTAGCGAGAAATGTAGGGTCCAAAGACGCAAAAAGGTCGGGTTGTTCCCCGACCTCTTCCCGTCATTCAAGCGCCTCCCTGCCAGTACATCCGTGGTCAGAGGAGGGCGAATGACAAATTATGCCGACCGCAGATTGTCAGCCGAGCTCTTGCCCGTCTTGCGGTCACTGACGACGTCGAACGTCACCTTCTGGCCGTCGGACAGCGAGCGCATGCCAGCGCGTTCTACCGCGGAGATGTGCACGAACACATCGGTGCTGCCGTCATCCGGCTGAATGAAGCCGAAGCCCTTGGTGGCGTTGAACCATTTTACCGTGCCTGAAGCCATGATGATTTCCTTCAATCGTTGAGAGTACCAGAGAATATTTCCCCGGCGTTGATCGATATTTGAGAGGAGATCTGGCCACGCGAAAGCGCAGTGTCAAAGGTCACAAGCAATATTCGATGACCTGATATATAGACGATACTTTTTGAAACTCAACGAAAATGTTGGATTATTTAATTTCGGGCAGCTGTATAAATCTCGGCAAAGGCCTGAAAATGCGGGTTTTCCGTGCCTCTATTTTTCTTTTATTGAAGCCCCTGAACCCGGCAACCGGCAACGGAGATCCGGCGCACGCGCCAGCCGGCAGCGTGGCCGCTGATGGCGGTCGTGCAAGAGGTGATTGCTATCGGAAGGAGGCTGGCTTGGCCTTCCGCGCCGGGGCTTGAGGAACCATATCGGTTCGCGCCGGACAGCGGTGGCAGGGGAAGGTCAGGCGGCGGCACGCTTTATTCTGTCGCGCACCGCCTCCGCTTTTTCAGGTGAAGGTCTGCGGCGAGACCTGCAGTGCGGCGGCGATGCGCTGCAGCTTGGCGGGATCGGTATCGGCGCCGAGCTCGATCTTCGATATTTCGATTTCCGTCAGGCCAGTCGTGACCGACAGATCGTCCACCGAATAGCCGGCGGTTTCACGCGAACGCTTGATTGCGGCTCCGACTTTGACGCGGGACAGATTTGCGCCGGGGGCCTTGGTTAGGTCTTTCTTAAAGGACATGAAGTGTCTCCTTCGTTGGTCCACCGGCAAAGAACGCTGCCGGTTGAAGGGGGCCCAAAACTGAAATGCGACTCAAGGCAGATGAGCGCGAACCTAGGGCGTCGCTAATATAAGCGAGAAGTCCGCAGGCGCAAGTTTGCGGCCGAACTTTTGTGAAATTACAATCTGAATCAATGGGTTATCCTGTGATTTGCGGGTTCTGGACCGTGCCTTTTCCGGCAATTGGTGTTCCCGCGCACGCTCGCGCACCGCTGCCCGATCCGGTGCGAAAACGGCGCCGAAATTTACGCCAGGCGGGCTTCGATCAGGAACGGTCCGCGCCGCGACAGGGCGGCTGAAAAGAGCGCGGCGAACGCTTCGCAGGAGGTGGCGACGGCCGCCTCGACGCCAAGGCCGCGGGCGAGCGAAACCCAGTCGAGGGTCGGGTTGTCGAGGTTGAGCATCTGCCGCGCATTGGCGCCGATCTCCTCGACGCCGACATTGCGCATCTCGGCATGCAGGATGGCATAGGTGCGGTTGGAGAAGATGACGGTGACGACGTCGAGATTTTCGCGCGCCTGGGTCCACAAGCCCTGAATGTTGTACATGGCGCAGCCGTCGGCCTCAAGGCAGATCACCTTGCGGTCGGGGCAGGCGATCGCAGCCCCTGTCGCAAGCGGAATGCCTTCGCCGATGGCGCCGCCGGTCTGCATGATGACGTCGTGCGGCGCCGAGAAGGCCGAAAGCGCGAAGTAGCGGCGGGCCGAGGTGGCCGCCTCGTCGCAGACGATGGCATTCTCCGGGACCTTATGGGCGACAATGACGGCGATCGCGTCTTCGGTGAGCGTGCCGGACGGCTCGCCTTCGTCGACGGGCACCCCTGCTGCGGGAAGGGGGTGGGTCGGGCTGATGCCGAGTTCGTCGCGCAGCGCTTCGAGCGACGCCTTGAGGTCTTCACCGTGGCCGGCGAGCGTGACCACCGTGCAGCCTTCCGGCACCAGGCGGCCGGGTTTTCCCGGATAGGCGAAGAAGGCCACCGGCTCCGGTGCGCCGACGAGGATCAGAACCTTGACGTCGCGCAGCGCCTCGAGCGCCATGTCGATCGGATAGGGAATGCGTCGCGGCGCCACCCGCCCGCGACCGCGCTGGGTGTGGGCGACAAGCACCTCGTTGAAAAGCTGGACGTTGCAGGCCGCCGCGATCCGCCCGGCGATGGCGAGGTTTTCGGCCTGGGCCGCCGTCCCGCTGAGAACCATGGCGGCCCCTTCAGGGTTGGCGCGGATGAGGCTCGCCACCTCGCGCAGGGTCTCAGGGCTTGCGGGCAGGGGCGCTTCGACATGGACCTTCTGCGGCGGCGCGTCGAGCGATACGGCGCCCCAGGACGCGTCCGCCGGCAGGATCATGGTGGCGACGCCGGGGGGCGTCAACGACGCGCGATAGGCAGCGGCCGCCGTCGGACCGACATCGCCGGCCTCCTTCACCCGTCCGACCCAGTTCGACATCGGGCCCGCCAGCCCCTCGATATCGCTGGTGAGCGGCGCATCGAGTGCCAGGTGATGGGAGGCGTGGTCACCGACGATGTTGAGAACAGGCGTGCGGGCGCGGCGGGCATTGTGCAGGTTGGCAAGCCCGTTTGCGAGCCCCGGGCCGGTGTGGAGAAGGGTAGCTGCCGGGCGGCCGGTCATGCGCGCATAGCCGTCGGCAGCACCGGTGACCACGCCTTCGGCAAGGCCGAGAATGCAGCGCATCTCAGGCTTTCGATCGAGGGCGGCGACGAAATGCATTTCCGATGTGCCGGGATTGGCGAAGCAGACGTCGACGCCGTTTGCAAGCAGCGTGTCGACAAGCACGTCCGCGCCTGTGCTCAGAATTCGTTGGCCGCCTTCTCCCATGCGCGTATCCCCCGATGGCCCTTCGGGCATGATAGCGGCAACTTCTGCCGCTGCAACGGGGGCATGATCAGGCGTCCGGGGCAAAACCAGTCGGCGGTGGTACGCGTCGCTTCAGCTTCGCGGCATCAGGTGCGCTGCAAGGCGAGATGTGCGCCGAGCCCGATCAGCACCGTGCCGCCGGCGCGCTGCATCAGGCGCTGCGCCCGGCCGGAACGGCGCATCCTGGAAACGACGGCGCCGGCGAGAAACACGCAGACGAGGTCGGCCGAGGAAAACATCAGGTTGGCGAGGGCGCCGAGCAGCAGGAACTGCACCCAGATCGGGAAGGCGGCCGACGCATCGGTGAACTGCGGCAGGAAGGCGACGAAGAAGATCGCGGTCTTCGGGTTCAATACCTCGACGGTGATGCTTTCGAAGAAGGCGCGGCGCGCCGATTTCGCCTCGACCAGGGGCTGGCCGCCGTTGCCGCCCGTCTTGGCGCGCATCAGCGTGAAGCCGAGCCAGACGAGGTAGGCCGCACCCGCAAGCTTCACCGCGAGATAGAGCGTCGGCACCGCATGAAACAGGATCGAAAGACCGGCAGCCGCAGCAATGACGTGCACGTAACAGCCGAGATGGATGCCGAGCGACGCCATCAGTCCGGCAATGCGGCCGCGCGCCATGGTCTGCGCGGCGGCATAGAGCATGGCCGGGCCCGGGATATAGGCGAAGATCGCCGTGGTGACGAAGAAGGTGAGGAGAATGTCGAGCGATGGCATGCGGTTACACCTCGTCTGCTGCTGCGCGGCCTCTTGCGGGGACCTTTGTAGGGGCTGCGCGGGAAAGTTGAAGGAAAATCACGAGCGCCGCAAGCGGTCATGCGGCAGGCGACGGGGCACGGGACTGTCGGGCGTCAGGCCGGGATCTCCCCGGCGAGGAGACGATCCTCGGGACGGGGGCTGGCCGCAAGCCCGGCCGAGACGCCGGCGCGGTCCTCGGTGCTGCGGTTCTGGCTCATCTTGCGCTTGCCGTCGAGGCGGTCGATCGGCAGCCGGATGCCGATGATGCCGCGAAGCTGCGCGTTGACGAAAGCGGTCGGGGCGTCGCTCACCTGCCAGGGCTCGGTGCGCGCCTTCTCGTGACGGTTGGTCAGCCGCGTGACGACGTCGAGAAGGCGGTCTTCGTCGGTGAAGAACTCGGCCGCGCCATAGGCGTGTACGGCGACATAGTTCCAGGTCGGCACGACCTTTCCGTGCTCGCGCTTGGCGGCGTACCAGGACGGCGAGACATAGGCGTCCGGTCCCATGAAGGTCGCCAGTGCCGCACCGATTGCCGGCGTCGTTCCTTGCGGATTGGCGCGGGCGACGTGGCCGTAGAGCGTGCCATGAGGGCCCTCGTCGCGATCAAGCAGCAGCGGCAGCGGGGTCGCCAGCAGCCCATCGGCGGTGGCGGTGACGAAGGTCGAGAGCGATGCGGCGTCGATGATGTCGTGCAGCACGCTCAGCGTTTCTTCCTTGAAGGCAGGCGGTGTGTACATGATTTCGCTCCTTGTGCCTGTCCCGTCATAGAGGCAAACTGGACGGACAAGAATATCCAGTTTTCGCATAAATGTGTGGGCCAGCTGGTGGCGATGAAGGACGAGACTGCGGTCGGGACCACCCGGCGGATCTATGCGGCGCTGAAGGCGCAGATCCTTGAGGGCACCTATGGCGCCGAGGCGCTGCTGCCGTCGACGCGGGCGCTCGCCGCCGAGCTTGGCGTTTCGCGCACGACCGTGACGGCGGCTTACGAACAGCTCCTTTCCGAGGGGTTTCTGGAAAGTCGCCAGGGCGCGCGGTCGCGGGTGGCGCGGCTTGCGGATCGGCACGGCACCGGTTCGGCGGCCACCTCCGGGCGGCAGGCGGGCCATCGGGTTCAAGAGGAGGGGCGGCCCCCGGATGTGCGCCTGTCGCGCCTTGGCGCCGCCCTTCGCGACGGGCCTGTCTGGATGCCGTCCGCCTCCTCGCGTCTCATCGCCGATTTTCGCTACGGCGACCTGTCGGCCACGGATTTTCCCGACAAAGCGTGGCGGCAGGCGGTCAACACGACGCTCCGCCGCCGAAGGCCGCGGCTTGCCTATGAGCACCCCGCCGGCTCTTCCAGCCTGCGCTCTGCCTTGCAGGCCTATCTCTGGCGGGCGCGGGGGCTTCGCTGCGAAGCCGAGCAGATCGTCGTCGTCAACGGCTCGCAGCAGGGGCTGGATCTTGCGGCGCGCGTGCTCGTCGATCCCGGCGACCGCGTGGCGATCGAGGATCCGGGCTATGTCATGGCGCACCGGGTGTTTGCGGCTGCCGGCGCCGAGGTGATCCCCGTTGCCGTCGACGCGGAGGGGTTGAGGACCGATGCTCTCGAAAGGGTGGCGGACGCCAGGCTCGCCTATGTCACGCCGTCGCATCAGTTTCCGCTCGGCAGCGTGCTTGCGGCGCGTAGGCGGCAGGAACTCCTTGCCTGGTCGCGTCGGACCGGCGCCTATGTGCTCGAAGACGATTACGACGGCGAGTATCGCTACGACATCCGGCCGATCCCGCCGCTCCAGACCATGGCGCCGGCGGAAAACGTGCTCTATCTCGGCACGATCTCCAAGAGCCTGTCGCCGATGCTCCGGCTCGGCTATCTCGTCGTGCCGCCGCCGCTCTTTCCGGCCTTTGCGGCCGCCAAGCAACTGATCGACCGCCATTCGCCTGTTCTCGAACAGGAGGCGCTGGCGGCAATGATTGCAAGCGGCGCCTATGAGCGGCACATCCGCAAGAGTCGTCGCAACAACGGCCGCCGGCGCGAGGCACTCTTGACGGCGCTCAAGGCCGAATTCGGCGACCAGGTGACCATATCCGGCGCCGATGCCGGCCTGCACGTGGTCGTCTGGTTCGAACGGCTGGAAAAGACGGAGGAAAGCGCCCTCGTCGCAGGGGCAAGGGCCGCGGGCGTCGGCCTTTATCCGGTCTCGCCGCTCTATGCGGCGGCCGATGCCGGCCACCGGCCGGACCGGGCTGGCATCGTCATGGGGTATGCGAGCCTCGAGGCGGCGGAGATTGCGAAGGGCGTGGCAGCCCTTGCCGAAGTTCTGCGGAACTGCACGACCGCGCCGCTGATCGCGTGACGCGGGCATAGGTCGCTTCGGCGGAACCTGTGGCGGTTCGGCCTCTACCCCCGCGCGTTACCGTTACCTGCTTGCAGCCTGGCTACGTCCGTTCATAGTGGCCACCATCCCGTCCGGCGCCCCTTGTGATCCCTGATGAAAACTCTTCGCATCCATCCCCACCTGCACGATGTCTTCGGTGAAGAACAGCCGCTCGTCTATCTCGCGGCAATCCTCCTGTTCGGCGTCGGTGTTGCCGTCGTGTTCGCCATGGCGGCCTTTCCGCTGCTTGCGGAGCTCGCCTGGTGGCGGACGGCGCTGGCGCTTGTCCTCGTACTCGACATCGCCGCCGGCTGCGTCGCCAATTTCACGCCGTCGACCAACGATTTCTATGCCGCCCGGCCGCGCAACCGCCGGGTCTTCATCGCCATCCATTTTCACATCATTCTCGTCGCGCTGCTTGTCGGCACCGGCATTTCAGCCGCGGTCGCCGTCTGGGCCTATACGATCGTCGCGGCCGCGCTCGTCAACCTTTTGGCGGGGCGAAGCGCGCAGACCTTCGTCGGTGGGCTGCTGCTGGCGATCGGCCTGACCGGCCTGCCGCTTCTGCCCGGCCTGCCGCCGGCGCTGATGGCGGTGTCCGGCCTCTTCATGCTCAAGGTGCTCTTCAGCTTCGCCGTCGACCACTACCGCACGGTCCCATCCAGGGATGGGGACGCGTCCAAAAATGGGGGACGCGGCTGACATCCTTGCCTTGCATGGCGGTCTTCATTAGCCTTCGGAAAAGCAGGCTCAGGGGGAGACTCGATGGCAGTTTCAACGGCGGACGAGGCATTGCGCATTCCGACATTCGACGACGTGCAGCTTGCCCGAAACCGTATCGCCGGGGTGGCGCATCGGACGCCGGTCCTGACCTCGCGCACGGCCGATGCCGCAACCGGCGCGCGGCTGTTCTTCAAGGCGGAAAACGTCCAGCGCGGCGGCGCCTTCAAGTTCCGCGGCGCCTATAACGCCATCGCCGCGCTGAAGGAAAAAGGGTCACGGCAGGGCGTCGTCGCCTTCTCCTCCGGCAACCATGCCCAGGCGATCGCCTATGCCGCGCGGCTGCAGGGCGTGGCGGCGACGATCGTGATGCCCGCCGATGCGCCCGACATGAAGGTGGCGGCGACGCGCGGCTACGGCGCCGACGTCGTGTTCTACGACCGCTACAAGGAGGACCGCTCCGCCATCAGCGCGCGGCTCGCGGCCGAGCGCGGCGCCGTCCTGATCCCGCCTTTCGACCACCCCGATGTGATCGCCGGCCAGGGCACGGCCGTCCTCGAACTGATCGAGGAGGTCGGCGAACTCGACCTGATCATCACGCCGCTCGGCGGCGGCGGGCTGCTTGCCGGCACGGCGCTTGCCGCCAGGGAACGCTCGCCCGGCGCGACCATCGTCGGCGTCGAGCCGGAGGCCGGCAATGACGGCCAGCAGTCGCTGCGCCAGGGCAGGATCGTCGAAATCGCCATTCCGAAGTCGATTGCCGACGGCGCGCTGACGCCCAGCATCGGCGTCCACAACTTTCCGATCATCCAGCGCACCGTCGCCGACATTGTCACGGTCAGCGACGCCCAGCTGGTCGAGACCATGCGGTTCTTCGGCGAGCGCATGAAGATCGTCGTGGAGCCGACCGGCTGCCTTGCCGCTGCCGCCGTGCTCGAAGGGGTGATCGCCTGCGCCGGCAAGCGCGTCGGCATCGTCCTGAGCGGCGGCAATGTCGACCTGGCGACCTACGGGGCGCTGCTGCGCTAGAGATTGCCATTCAGGCGACCGCCGCCACCCTGGCGTGTCTGGCGCGAGCCTTGGCCATTCGTCGTCTTTCCGGTTGCCTTAAACGGCAAAAGTGGCAAACTGGGCGTCGCGCCAATTGCGACGGGCGTCCGGACGGGCCTGCAACGGTTACTGTAACAATTTGATTTTCCAAGTATTATTTTCCTGCTGCCATCGTCAGGGCGGAGCATGGAACGTGGAAGAAACCAGAGACTTACAGCGGACCTTTCAATGCCCGACGGGGACGCCGCGTTGCCAAAAATCTCAGCGCTGCCACCGCACCGGAAGGGTGCGGTGCATACACAACTGGAGGGTATCGTGACGCTTGCAATCAATGACCTCGCACCGGACTTCGAGGTCGGGACGACCGACGGCACGATCCGGTTTCACGACTGGATCGGCGACTCCTGGGCGGTGCTGTTTTCGCACCCGAAGGACTTTACGCCCGTCTGCACCACCGAACTCGGCTACATGGCGCGCATCAAGCCGGAATTCGACCGGCGCGGCGTCAAGATCATCGGCCTGTCGGTCGATCCGCTCGACCGCCATGCCGGCTGGGCCGCCGATATCGAGGAAACACAGGGCCATGCGCCGAACTTCCCGATGATCGCCGACGTCGACTACACCGTGTCGAAGCTCTACGGCATGCTGCCGGCGCCGGTCTCGGGCGACCCGACCAAGCGTACGCCCGCCGACAACCAGACGGTGCGCAACGTCTTCGTCGTCGGCCCGGACAAGAAGATCAAGCTGATCCTCATCTACCCGATGACGACCGGCCGCAACTTCGACGAGGTGCTGCGCGTCATCGACTCGCTGCAGCTGACGGCCAAGCACAAGGTGGCGACGCCGGTGAACTGGCAGCAGGGCGAAGACGTGATCATCGCCGGCTCGGTCACGGACGAGGATGCCCGCAAGGTCTATCCGGAGGGCTGGAAGGCTCCGAAGCCCTATATCCGCATCGTGCCGCAGCCGAAGGGCTGAGGCACCAGATCGGCAAGGCGGTATCCGTGCGGTGAGGGCCGTGGCCCTCATCCGCCTGCCGGCACCTTCTCCCCGCTCGCAGGGAGAAGGAGACGCGCGGGACCCGCTCGGCTCTTCGGGCACCGATGTTCCGGAGTTCCGGCTGAAGAGCCTGGTGCCCCATCTGGTCGGTGGTTTAGGCCGAAAGGCGGCGAGGAAACTCGGGATGCAGCAACGCCCCTCGGTTGCAAGAGTGCAGAGGGAAACGCGAGAGCGCGGCACCGTGCCTTCGCCCCGCCTGCGGGGAGAAGGTGCCGGCAGGCGGATGAGGGGCGTTTCCCTCACCGTACGGCTGAGGGGCGAGGCCCATCGCTGCCACGACCTCTCGATTGGACGCCGCGTTATCCTGTGCAACGGAGTCGCCGATGATCTTCCGTCAATTGTTCGACAGCGTGTCCGGCACCTATACCTACCTGATTGCCAGCCGCCAGGGCGGCGAGGCGCTGATCATCGATCCGGTGCTGGAAAAGGTCGAGCGCTACCTGCAGCTCGTGCGCGAACTTGACCTGCGCCTGGTCAAGGCGGTCGATACCCATCTGCATGCCGATCACATCACCGGGCTCGGGGCGCTGCGCGACCGGACCCATTGCATCACCGTGATGGGCGAACAGACGGCGGCCGATGTCGTTTCGATGCGGGTGGCGGAGGGCGACCGGGTGGCGATCGAGGGCCTGAGCCTCGACGTGCTCTATACGCCCGGCCACACGGACGATTCCTATTCGTTCCTGATGGCCGGGGACATGGGCCGGCGGGTCTTCACCGGCGATACGCTGCTCATCCGCGGCACCGGCCGCACCGATTTCCAGAACGGCGATCCGCGTCAGCAATATGACTCGATCTTCAACAAGCTCTTGAAGCTGCCGGACGAGACGCTGGTCTATCCGGCACATGACTACAAGGGCGACACGGTCTCGACCATCGGCGAGGAGAAGTGCTTCAACCCGCGGCTCAGGGTCAAATCCGTCGACGAATATGTCGACCTGATGAACAACCTCAACCTGCCGAACCCGAAGATGATGGATGTGGCGGTCCCGGCAAACATTCATGTCGGCCTGCACCAGGACGAGATCGCCCGGCGCGGCTGGGCGCTTTCGGCGAAGGAAGCCCTGGTGCTGTGCGGCCATGCGAAGATCGCGCTGGTCGACCTGCGCGAAAAGGCCGAGCGCGAAAAACACGGGCTCATCCCCGGCTCTTTGCATGCGCCCTATCCGGAGCTCCAGGACAATATCTCCGCCGGCGGCATGCTGCATGAGCTGGCGGAAGCGACCGGCAAACGCATCGTCTTCTACTGCGCCTATGGCGAGCGCTCGGCGATGGCGGTGGAGGCCGCGCAGGCGGCCGGCCTCACCAGCGCCTGCCATATCGAGGGCGGCCTTGCCGCCTGGAAAATGGCGGACGGGCCAGTAACGCGTTGACGCCGACGCATTGATGCCCGCGCATTGACGCCGGCTGAACGCGCGCCATCTCATATCTCAGCCAGCAGGCGGTCGAAACGAGCAAGGGGACAGAGGGACGATGAAGACGTTCTCCGTCAGCGTTACCAGGGAATTCGAGGCCGACAACGCCGAGGAGGCAGCGCTCCTGATGTACCAGTTTCTGACCCGGGAGGCGGCGCCGCTCGACTATGCCGTCACCGACGATCAGAAGAAAGCCACCAGCCTGACGCTCGACCGGGAGAGCGCCGACGAATTCGCCAGCATCGATCATACCGCGGACCCGGGCAACTGGTAGCACCGGCCGACCGCGGCGGCGTGGGCAATAGCCGCGTGTCCAACTTTTAGGCAGGAGATCCTTGATCCTTCGCGTCCGCATTTGAGGCGCGAGGGACGGAGTTGCGCTTGGGTAGGAGACGTGCCGGCGGTCCGTAAGCCCCGGTATCTGAACGTCCTGCTGCACCGGAGCTTTGCGCTCGAACCTATGATCTGGCTGGTGGCCGGCGACCTGGGCTAGGCGATTTCAGGACGCCGCGCGCAATCGGGACAGGGGGAGCCTGAGCGCGAAAGCCCAACAATCATAGGGGTTCGGTCGCTTTCGAAAACGATCGCTTAAGGAATTTATCATACGAATAGCTACAATTCGCATGTATCCCTTTTCGATTTGTTAGCTATAGGTCCCGCTCCCATGACTGGCCTGCCGTCTCTTTTTGCCTCCGATGCCAAAGCCATGCTCGACGCGATCAACCGGTCGCAGGCGATCATCGAATTCGATCTTTCCGGCACGATCCTGACAGCCAACGAGAATTTCTGCCGTGCGATGGGCTACGAACTCAGCGAGATCGTCGGCCGGCATCACCGTATGTTCGTGCAGCCGCAGGAGGCTGCATCGAGCGCTTATGCCGATTTCTGGGCGCGCCTTGCCCGCGGCGAATATGACAGCCAGCAGTACCGTCGCATCGGCAAGGGTGGGCGCGAGATCTGGATCGAGGCCTCCTACAACCCGGTGTTTCGCGGCCGCAAGCCCTACAAGGTGGTGAAGTTCGCAACCGACATCACCGCGACGAAGGCGAAGAGCACCGACGACCAGGGCAAGATCGATGCCTTGTCGCGCGCCCAGGCGATCATCGAATTTTCGCCCGCGGGCGAGATCATCACCGCCAACGAGAATTTTCTTTCGGCGATGGGCTACGCGCTTCACGAGATTGTCGGGCGGCACCATTCCATCTTTTGCGAGCAGGACTACGCCCGCTCGCCAGACTATGCCGCCTTCTGGCGCGATCTTTCGGCCGGGCGCTTCGTCACCGACCAGTTCAAGCGCATCGGCAAGGGCGGCAAGCCGGTCTTCATCCAGGCTTCCTATAACCCGATCCTCGACGATGCCGGTCGGGTATCGAAGGTGGTGAAATTCGCCGTCGACGTTTCCGATCGCGTGCTGGCGGTTGAGCAGATCGGCGCCGGGCTCGGACGTCTGGCCGAGTGCAACATCCGCATGACGCTGGACGAGCCTTTCGTCGGCGAGCTCGAAACCCTGCGGCGCGACTTCAACACCTCGATCGGCATGTTCCAGGAAACGCTGTCGGCGGTGCTCAGCCAGACCCGCGACCTCAATTCCAACAGCCACGAGATGAAAGATGCGGCCGAGCATCTGGCCGATCGCACGCGCCAGCAGGCAGCGGCGCTGGAGGAGACCTCGGCGGCGCTGGAGCAGGTCACGGTCACCGTGCGCACCTCGACGGAAAATACCCAGCAGACCCGTTCGCTCGTGCAGAACGCGCGGCAATCGGCGCACAATTCTTCCGGCGTCGTGCGCGATGCGGTGACGGCAATGCAGCGCATCAAGGCCGCGTCCGAGGAGATCAGCCAGATCATCGGCGTGATCGACGAGATCGCCTTCCAGACCAACCTTCTGGCGCTCAACGCCGGCGTCGAGGCGGCACGTGCAGGCGAGGCCGGCAAGGGCTTTGCGGTCGTCGCCTCGGAGGTGCGCGAGCTTGCCCAGCGCTCGGCCAAGGCTGCCAAGGAGATCAAGGCGCTGATCCAGAATTCCGTCTCGGAGGTCGCCGAAGGCGTGCGCCTCGTCGGCGATACCGGCAGCGCGCTGAAGGAGATCGAAAACTATGTCGAAGCGATCGACACTCGCATCGAGGCGATTGCGACGGCTGCGACCGAGCAGACGGCCGGCCTGAGCGAGATCAGTGTCGCCGTCAACGACATCGATGCTACGACGCAGAAGAATGCCAGCATGGTGGAACGCACCGCCGATGTCAGTGTTCGTCTCGCCGAGGGGGCGCAGCGGCTGACGGAACTCGTCAACCGCTTCCAGCTCAACCGCCGCACCGAGCGGCGCGAGCCGGGCACGGCGGCGGCAAGGGGCGGCATCGGCGACCGACGCCGGGCAACCGACGCCCAGGCCGCCTGAGGCGACAGACAAGGCCGGGATGCGCGGGGTGTTTGTGCCCTGCCACCGGCGGAAGGCGGGCCGGGGGTGTGGCCCGCCTCATCTTTTTCCTGGAGGTGGCCAGCCGGGCGACGCACAGCGCCACACGCCGCAATGCGGAGGCAGGCCGTCCTGGCGATCGTGCAGGACGTTGTCGCCTGAATGCTGATCGAGAAGCCTTCCGTGCAACGCAGGGTGCAGCCTGATCGTTGACGAAGGCTGCCGTTCTATGCATCCTGCCGGCCAAGACGTCAGGAAATCGACAAACCAAGATGCCGGTCGACGGCACAAGGGAACTCCCGGGGGTGATACCGGCCGCCTGACAGCGCGGCGGTCTGTCACCTCGCAGCACGACGCATTCCATACGCATTCACGACATCATTCGCATCGATTGCTCGAGGACGGAGGGGATTGTGAAGGGAAAGCCGAGGTTTCTGCCAGCGGTGCTGGCTGCCGTTCTCACTGCATCCGTGGCCCCGCCGGTTGCGGCCGCCGATCTGGTGATCGCCATGCCGAACTGGCCGTCGGGCCAAGCAACGGCCAATATCCTGAAAGTCGGCATAGCCAAGAAGTTCGGGCTCGATGCGGAGGTCAAGGAACTCGGCACGCTCAATGCCTTCGTCGGTTTCGAGGTGGGCACCGTCGATATCCAGCCGGAGGTCTGGCGGCCGAACTTCGAGGACGTCGTGCGCAAATACGTGACCGACAAGAAGGTCGGCCAGCTGACCGAGCGCAGCGTTCCGGCCTGGCAGGGGCTCTGCGCCACGCCGGAGGCGGCCAAGACGATCAAATCGGCGGCCGATCTCAGCGATGCCGAAAAGACGAAGATCCTCGACACCGACGGCGACGGCAAGGGCGAGATGTGGATCGGCGCTGCCACCTGGCTTTCGACCGGCATCGAGCGGGCGCGTGCGGCCGGCTACGGCTATGGCAAGACGCTGACTTTGTTCGAGGCGGAGGAGGAGGTGGCGATGGCGGCGGTCGATGCCGCGGTCGCGACCGAGCGGCCGATGGTGTTCTATTGCTATGCGCCGCATCATGTCTTCGAACTGCACCAGATCGTCCGGCTTGAAGAGCCGCCGCACGATGCCGCCAAGTGGAAGATCCTGCCGCCGAGCGACCCGCTCTGGGTGTCGAAATCCAGTGCCTCGACCGCGTGGGAAGCGGCGCATTTCCAGATCGCCTATGCCACCGCCTTCGGCAAGAAGCACCCTGATGTCGCGAAGTTCCTGGAGAAGGTGGATTTCTCGCCGGAGGAAGTGACGAAGATGAGCTATGCGCTTGAGGTCGAGCGGCAGGCGCCGGCGGACTATGCGAAGAAATGGGCCGAGGACAATGCGGCCCGCATCGACGGGTGGGCCAAGCCATGACGAAAACCGCTGACGACAGCCGCCTCGATGCCAAAGCTCGCCCGGCCTTCACGCGGCGCGGGCTCGGCGCCGGCATTCTTGCCGCCGCTCTCTGCCTCGGGCCGCTCGCCGCCCTGGCGCAGACGCAGATCTACGACGCCCGCACCAAGAAATGGGTGAATTACGACAAGAAGAAAGCCCGGCAATATTTCGCCCGCAACAACCAGTTGCCCGAAGCCTTCCGTCGCCAGGTGGTGACCTTCCGCACGGCGGAAAAGCCGGGCACGATCATCATCGACGGCAACCAGCACTTTCTCTATCTCGTCCAGCCCGGCGGCCAGGCGATCCGCTACGGCATCGGCGTCGGGCGCGAGGGTTTCGGCTGGGCCGGCATCGTGCGTGTCGGGCGCACGGCGGAATGGCCGACCTGGACGCCGCCGGCCGAAATGGTGGCGCGCGACCCGAACGCGGCAAAATGGGCGGCCGGCATGCCCGGTGGGCCGGACAATCCGCTCGGCGCCCGCGCGCTCTATCTCTACGAGGGCGACCAGGACACGATCTACCGCATCCACGGCACGGTGGAGCCCTGGACGATTGGCCTCGACGTCTCCTCCGGCTGCATCCGCATGAACAATGACGACGTCATCGACCTGCATTCGCGCATCGAGATCGGCGCCAAGGTGATCGTGCTGATGCAGGGAGCGGCGCTCTACAAGGGCGTGTGAGAAGACGCAGACAAGGTGGGCCGCGCGAGCGGCGCGCCGGCGCAGGCGCCTGCGAGCGCCGGGACAATAGCGATCGGCCGCCGGGGACACGAGCGGCCGATCGACCGAGAAAACCAGGGACAGAAGATCCGAAGGGGAGGATACGTGGTGGACGAGGGGATATTGCGTATGAAAGGCCTTGTTCTGACGCTTGCGGCGCTCGCCGCATTGAGCGGCTGCCAGTCGTCGCAGCCCAAACCCGAAGACATGGCGCGCACCAGCCTGCAGACGGCGCCAGCCGACCTGCAGCTTCTGTGCGCTCATGCGGTCGCCGGGGCGGCCCAGGTCGACAGCGCCAAGGTGCTGCCGACCAGTTCCCGGGCGCTTGACGCCGCCTCCTACAGCGTCGACCTCGACGCCGCCGGCCGCAAGTTCACCTGTGTCGTCGACACCGCCGGCAGCGTGAAATCGGTGACGCCGGCCGGTTAGCTTGCGCACGGAAGACGTGCGACAGCGCCGCCCGTGCAAGCGGACGCGCAAGGCTATCGTGCGTACAAATGCACGCATCGCGACCCATGAGCCGGCGCCTGGCACGCGCCTGCTTCAGTCGCGCGGAGGTAGCAAGCATCCGCGCAGGGGAGCATTCGGTGCGGTAAGGCCTGATGCTTCCGCAAAAATCTTGACTCAATAAATCATATTAAGTAACTGCGCGGAATGTTTGAATTTTCGCGACTGCGCCAGTGCCTGGGCGGATCATGTGGGATCTAGCCAATCTGTTCCGGAGATACAGCCGGGAACTGCAGGGGTATCTTCGCAGGCGCGGCGTTACGGCCGATACGGCGGCTGACCTGAGCCAGGATGCGTTTGTGCGTTTGGCGCAGCTCGTGGACAAGACGCCGATGGGCGAACTGCCCTCCAACGGCCGGGCCTATCTCTACAGGACCGCGATCAATCTGCAGATCGATGCGCAACGGCGCGTTCGCATCGTCGCTCCGGCCGGGGAGATTGATCTCGACGCGATCGTCGATCCCGCACCGCAGCCAGACGAGCTGCTGATTTCTGCCGAGCAACTGCGTCTCCTGGAGCGCGCCCTGATGGACGTGCCGGAAGGGCCAAGGCTGGTCTACGACCTTCGCATGGAAGGTCTGACATTTGCCGAGATCGCCGAGCGACTCTCCATTCCCCTGCAAACCGCCTATAGCCGCCTCGCTTCCGTGCTGATGCATCTGCAGACGCAACTGCGCAAGGCAAACGAGGGCGGAAAAAGGTGGCCCCGATGACGACCAGGAAACATCAGGATGGCCAGGACGAGTGGGCAGACGAGGCATCGCAGTCGCTCGATCCGGTGCAACGGGACGCGATCAAGTGGTTCACGGTCATAAGCGACGGCCAGGCCGCGCCGGAGACGCTGGCGGCGCACGAGCGCTGGATGCAGGCATCGCCGGACCATGCCGCATGTTATGCCGAGATCGAAGCGCTGTGGACGAGCGCCGCCGGGCTTGAGGCGGGCCGACAGAAGAAGAAGGGCAGCCGTTCGCCCACCCGCCGGCAGTTGATGCACCTGGCGGTGCTGGCATTCGCGTCATCGGCCGGCTATGGCGCCTATCGCTCCTCGATCGGAAACCAGCTGCAAACCGCGCGGGGGGAAAGGCGCACCGTCGTGCTCGATGACGGCACGCGGGTGGAGATGTCGGGCGGCACCAGCCTGTCGGTGCATTTCACGATGGCCGAACGCAAGGTTACCCTCGATCGGGGCGAGGCCTACTTCACGGTTGCAAAGGACGCGCAGCGGCCGTTTGCGGTTGACGCGAATGGGGGCAGGGTGGTGGCGCTCGGAACCGCGTTCAACCTTTCCATCCTTAGCGACCAGCTGGAGATCGTCGTCTCGGAAAGCGCCGTGATGGTCGACTATGGCGGCCGGTCGCTCCGGCTCGACGAGGGGCAGCAGCTGACCTGTCGCGCCGGAGAGATGGGAACGGCCCGGCCTTCCGATGTCGAAACCGATCTCGCCTGGCGAAGCGGCAGGCTCGTCTTTCTCGGCAGGCCGTTCGGCGAGGTCATCGACGTGCTCAACCGCTGGACGCCGCAACGGCTGATCCTGATGGATGACCGGCTCTCTCGCCTCCATGTGACGCTGGTCGCGCGGATCGACGAAATCGACGTGGTCCTTCCGCAACTCGCGCGGGTGCTGCCGATTTCCACCCGGCATATCCCCCTATGGGGAACGCTGATCTATCGCGCGGATCGGATTGTTTAAAAAAATCTGAAGGCCGGATCAGAAAGGAAGCGGCAACCGGCGTCTTACCTCCGACAGCAGGCTCCTGCGCGGCGATCAATGTCGCGCCCGGCCTGCGCAGCATTCGGAGTGACATGCAATGACGACCTTCAATACCTTAAGCGCCGCCACCTTGGGCAGGATCCTGTTGTGCTCGTCCGCGATCGCCATTCTTGCCCCGGCCTTGCCGGCATACGGGCAAGCCCAGGATAAAACGGCGCGAAGGGTTGAGGAGCGGACGGTCGAATTTGCCATCCCGGCGTTGCCGATCGCGGCGGCGATCGCAAGATATTCCGCTCAGAGCGGGGTCAACGTTCTCGCCGGCGGCGTGCTGCCGCCTTCCGTGCGAACCTCGCCCGTCAACGGGCGCTTCACGCCCGCCGAGGCCCTGGATCGAATGCTGGCCGGCACCGGCTACAGCTATGGCGCGGAAGGCTCGAACTCGATCGTCCTGATCGGAGCGGGAGCGGCGGCGCCCTCGGACGACGGCGCCACCCGCCTGAAGGCGATCAGCGCCCACGCCAGGATGCCGACGCTTGGCGGCCTGGTTGCCGGCAAGGACGCGCCTTACGAAACGGCAGCCGCCGCTTCGTCGATGGATGGCGAGACACTTCAGGAACGCTATGCGGGAAACGTCGACAACGCGCTGCGGTCGGGCGCCGGCACGTTCACGCGCAAGGCGATGTCGGGCGCCGGCGTGGCCGTCAACATCCGCGGCATGGAAGGCTATGGCCGCGTCAACATGACGATCGACGGCGCGCGCCAGAACATCCGCGTCATGGGGCACGGCGTTTCCGGCGGCTCCACCTTCGTGGATAGCGATCTCCTGGCCGGCATGGACATCGGTCGCGGAGCGCTCGGCGGCGCAGCGGGCGTCGGGGCACTGGGCGGCGCTGCCAATTTCCGCACGCTTGGCATCGACGACGTCGTTGAGCCCGGCAGGACCGCAGGCGCGCTCAGCACCGTCAAGTTCGGCAACAACGAGTATGGCTGGTCGACCATGGCGGCGGCGGGCATGCGCACCGACACCGGGATCGGCTTCATGGGCGCGTTCAACCGCCGTGATTCCGGCTCTCCCTTGAGCGGGGTCGATGACCGTGGAAGGCGCATCATTGCCACCGATCTTGCCGAAGACCTGAAGTCCGGGCTCGTCAAGCTCGAGCTTGGCAACGGCGACGATCACAGGCTCTTGCTGGGCGGCGTGTGGTACAACAATCACTCGAGCATTCGCGCCGAGCCGCAGGTCTATCGGAACCAGACCTATACGGCCCGCTACGACTATGCGCCGGGCGACGATCTCGTGAACCTGACGGTCAACGCCTATCTCAACGACTCCTCCGTCCGCTTCGTCGAAGGCAGCTACAAGGGCCGCTTCACCCGCGATCGCGGCCTTGGCATCGACGTGACCAATCGCAGCGAACTTTCGCTCTCCGACGATGTCGCCCTGGCGCTGAGCTATGGTGGCGCGTACTACCATGACGACGTGTCGAACGGACAACCCTGGGGCACGGGTGGGCCTGGAGACGGTCAAATCGGCGTCGGCAGCCTCTTTGCCGATGCCACCTTTACCTATGGCATCTTCGAGCTGACCCCCGGCTTCCATTTCGACACGTTCGATTTGCGCGGGGACGTGGCCAAGCGCGTCGGCAGCCAAAATGCCATCGAGCGCATCGAAAGGAGCGAGAACAGCTTCAATCCGCGGGTGACGCTGGCGGCCACGCCATGGGATGGCATCCAGTTCTACACCCGTTATGCCAAGACCTCGCGCCCGCCATCGGTCACCGAAACCTTCTTTCCCGGCGCCCATGGCAGCACGCCGAACCCGACCAGCCCCAACCCGAACCTCAAGGGCGAAACGAGCCTCGGTTGGGAGGTTGGCGTCAATATCCTCAGCGACGGGCTGCTCAGCGAAGGCGACAGCCTGCGCGTGAAGGCGAACTACTTCAGCAACGACGTTGAAAACTACATCACCTCGGCGGCGCGCCCCAGTGGTCCGCCATACGTGGCGATGCTGCAGTTCGTGAACGTGCCGGGCAAGACGCGCATCGAAGGTTTCGAACTCGAAGCCCAGTACGATACCGGACAGATCTTCGGCGGGATCACCTATTCCAACACGAAGACGCATCTGCCCTACGGCATGTGGTCCGACGGTTTCGGCGTCGGCGAGATCAATGGGCTGCCGGAAGACACGCTGACCATCAACGCCGGCTTCAGGGCGCTGGGTGAGAAGCTGACGGTCAGCGGACAGGTGCGCCACTCGGCAAGACAAAGGGGGTCAAGCCGCCGATGGGCCCCGATCTGATCGAGTTCGACAGCTATACGCTCGTCGACGCCTTTGCGACCTACAAGTTCAACGACAACGCCACCCTGTTCCTGAACGTCGAGAACCTGGCGAACACGGCGTACAAGCCCGCCCATTACCTGGACAAGCGCCTTGTCGGGCGCGGGCGAACGGTGATGGGCGGACTGACGGTGAAATTCTAGTCCTGCTGCGTGTCCCTCGATCGTCGTCGGCCAAGGGACACAGGCACCGGCAATGCCGGGTGCCGGAGTGCGGGTTCGTGGGAACGCACCGCGCTAATCGCCGAGACTGAACAGCGTCGACGGATCGGCGACGATGGGCGGTGCGTAGAATGTCAATCGTGCGGCGTCCATCAGCAGCAGCGGCTGGTCCATCTCGCCGGCAAGGCTGGTGATCCAGTCCTGGAGGTCGCGCACCCGGTCGGCATGGTCGGCCGAAAGGTCGCGCGCCTCGGACGGGTCGGCGGAAAGGTCGAAGAGTTCGACCTTCTGCGGCAGCGTCGCTTTCCAGACGAGCTTCCAGTTGTCCCGGCGCACGGCGCCGCCCATGGGGTCGACGTTGTAGACCAGCTCCCTGCGCGCCGACGGCTTGCCTTCACTCAAGGACGGCCAGAGGTTGATGCCGTCGAGCGGCTGGTTCTTGTCGAGTGCTGCGCCGGCGATCGCCGCCAGCGTCGGATACATGTCGACCACATGGACCATGCCTGCGACCTTGCCGGGCGTGATCTTCTTCGGCCAGTTGGCAAGAGCCACGACGCGGGTGCCGCCCTCATAGAGCGTGCCCTTGCCGTTGCGGTAGGGGCCATTGTCGGCCGGCAACCCGCCGCTCACCTTGCTGTCTCCGGCAAAGAGCGAGCTCGTCACGCCGCCATTGTCGCTGTGAAAGACGATCAGCGTGTTGTCGCGCATGCCGCGTTCTTCGAGCGCGGCGAGCAGCCTGCCGACGCCGTCGTCGAGCACCGAGATCATCGCCGCATAGGCGCGCCGGTTCTCATCGGCAATGTGCTTGTAGCGATCGAGATAGTCTTCCGGCGCCTGGAAGGGCGTGTGCGGCGCGGTGAAGGCGAGATAGAGGAACAGCGGGCTGGCGGGGTCGTGGCTCTCGACCACCCGTGCCGCCTCGTTGCCGAAGAGCGTGTTGTCGAAGCCGGCTTCCTCGAGCGGCTTGTTGCCGCGATACCAGTCCTTCACCCCATGGGAGGAATGCTTGAAGTGGTCGATCTCGCCAACCAGCGCGCCGTAGAAGGTGTCGAAGCCGCGCTGCTTCGGCCAGTAATCCGCCTTCGCATGGCCGAGATGCCATTTGCCGATGAGCGCGGTCCTGTAGCCCGCGTCCTTCATGACCTGGGGCAGCAGATATTCGTCGAGCGCCAGCCCGTAGGAGCCGGGCGAGGGGATCACGCCGGTCTGCAGGCCATAGCGCAGGGGGTAACGACCGGTGAGGAATGCGGCGCGCGTCGGCGTGCACATCGGCTGGGTGTAGAATTCGTCGAAGGTCACGCCCGTTTCGGCGAGCTTGTCGAGGTTGGGCGTCTTGATGTCCGAGCCGCGGAAGCCGACATCGCCCCAGCCGAGATCGTCGGCGATGATGTAGACGATGTTCGGCGGTGCCGCGCCATTGGCCAGCGCCGGGCTCGAAGAGAGCGCGGCAAGGCCCGCCGGCAGCCCGGCGGCAGCGGCAATCGCCGCCGTGCTCATCAGCATCTCGCGCCGCGTCAGACCCTTGCCCCGACCAGCGCCAGCAGGCTCGCCGCCGCCTGCGTTTGCACGGGCGTCACTCGCTTGCAGTTCAGACATGCGCACCCCCTGGAAAAGCCATCCGACCGGTCGGCGGGATATTTATTCGGTAGTTCTAATATCTGCATCTTCCGGTAGCGCCGTCAAATTAACTTTGTCGTGTTGACGGGGGCGGAACGCCTGATGCCAAAGCGATCTATCGCCGGCTGCACTGTGCAGAAAATCCACGCGTTGATTTCGCAAGGAAATGCCGTTGTGCAGTGCAAGGGAATGTTATTGCAGTGCAAATAGTGTTTGGCCCGGTTGTCCCGGGGAAATAGTATATTTCTGAATTTCCCTTCCAACTTCAGGGAATCTGTGCTCTCATAGGTTTAGTTGGAAGGAGGAAATGCCATGCTCTCATTCTTCGAGCATTTTGCACTTTTCGACGCCTTGATCGTTGCGGCGATCTGCACGCTTCTGATCTTGAGTTACTTCAGCCGAGAGGCCTGAGGGGGGCGCAGGGGTTGCGGGATACTTTCCGATCGTGACGGATCGGCCGCCGGCGCCTGGGCGCCTCAAGCGGCCTGGAGCGCGGTCACGTGCAGCCAGCGCGTCGGCTCGCCGTCATAGCCGCCGCCATCGGCCTCGGCGATCGCGATGTTCGACCAGCCCGCTTCTTCGAAACAGCCGCGCAGCCACGTCGCTGACGGATAGTTGAAGTAGCGGCCGAAGCGGTCGTGGCCCTCCGAACTCCCGGCCTTGAAGCTCGCCTGAATGAAACCGCCTGGCCTCAGCGCCAGCCGAATGCGGTTGAGGACATCGGCCAGTTCTGCGCGTGGCACATGCAGGAGCGAGGCCTCGGCCCAGATGGCGTCAAAACGCGCCTGCCAGTCGATTTCCTGGAACCTGACGACGTCCACCGTGCGGCCGATCAGCGCTTCCGCCTCGCGCGCAAGCTCGGCCGAGCCGTCGCAAGCGGTGACGTCGAGCCCATGCTCCAGAAGGATGAGACTGTCCTGGCCGCCGCCGCAGCCGAGATCGAGCACGGCGGCGCCCGGGGGCAGCCGACCGATGAAGGCGGCGAGGCGCGCGGTCGGCGGCTTGCGTTCGCGCGCCGCGTAGGTGGCGGCGTTGTCGCGGTAGAAGGCGAGAGTCTCGTCGTCTGGCTTTGCCATGAATGCTCCTCGTTGGCGGTACTGGGCGCGGGCGCAGGCGCGAAAGACAAGTGCGCTACCCGCGTGTCACCTCCAATCGTGGCCGAGTAAAGGAAAAACATGCAGGAATTCATAGTGCTGCAGCGTTTTTCGCGCGCCTGACAGGACGCGCGGCGCTGCGGGCAGGGGCTGGGCTGGCCGCTCCGCTGACTTCTCCCTGCCGATCAGCGGCAGCGCGCGCAGCATGTCGCGGATGGCGATCGCGTCCCAGGGTAGGTGTTCGGTGATGCCGAGCCCGACGACCTCGACTTGCGCGGCCACGTCGTTCAGCAGGCGGACGAACGGGGGGATCGGCTCGGTGGCGCTCGGTTCGGGCACGGTCGGGCAGGCGCTCTACCGTTTGCCGCGGCTGCTTGTCTGGCAGCAGCGCTTCACCGGCGTCGTCACGCTTGCGCTCGGTTCCAGCTGCTGTTTTCAGGTCACGCCAGCGCGCCGGCCGTTAGACCATAAACCGTCATTGCCTCGCCGATGCGAGGATCGCGCGCGTGGCTTGCCGCAACGGGCAGAGCGTGTCCGGCCAAGGGCCGGGCTCTGCCTCGTCGTGTTGTGGCCGGGTGTGAGGCCGGTGTTCTCAAGGTCTCACTTGGCGGCCTGGGTGGCGCCGAGCACGTAGTCTCCGTCCCAGTGCCAGATCTGCTTGTCGTCGACCGTGACCTTCACGATCGCCTGGAAACCGGAAAGCGTGCCGCTGCCGGCGTGGAAGGCGCAGGTTCCAAGCGGCGGCTTGGCCGTATCGTAGACGACGCAGTATCCGACCGCCGAGTCGCCATTGCCGACGGCGATGACCGCGGTGCTGCTGGAGAACAGCGGATTGGCAACGACCGGCCCGTAATAGAGGATCTTGGTGCCCGCCGGGATCGCCTCGAGGTTGGATTCCGTGATGGTGCAGAAGCTCGGCGTGTCGCCGGTGAACTGGCTGCACTCCTTGGCGATCTTGAGGGGTTGCGTTGCGGGTGGCGTGGATGCCGCATACGCCGTTGATACCAGCGCCAGGGTGGCGCCAGCCGACAGGATAAACAGTCTGCTCATGGCCTAGTCCCTCCGGTCGAAATGAGGCGCGAGAATCTCTTCTCCGCCTCCTGTGTCCGCAATTTCCCGCGTTGATACGTCGGGTTAGCGGATTTCGTGGTTCTCGCCGCCGCCGGCCCGTTCTGAACGTCAAGGGTCGCGCAGTGCCCCGGACAATCATGCGGGCGCCAGCGAAACGCCATCCCGCAAGGTGCTGCCCCGCGGGATGGCGGCGGCGAGGGGCATCGTCTCTACTGCTTCGCGTTCGACAGCTTGCCCATCACCTCATCGAGATTGAAGCTCGCCGGCTTCTGGCGGATCGGGAACTCCTTGAAGCTTTCGAGCCACTTGGCGACGAGCGCCTGCGAGGGCACGAGGATGAAGGCACGCTCGGCCATCCAGCGGTCGTATTCGAAGGATTCCGGGCCGCGCTCGAACGGATCTGCTCTCAGGTTGAAGATCAGCGGGATGCGCAGGTTGCTGAACTCGCGCTGCCAGACGCCGATGCCGGTGTGTTCCTGGATCTTGAAGTTGAGCTTCCAGTCCAGCACCCGGACCGCGACCAGTTCGCCGTCGTCGTTCCAGTAGAGGAAATCGCGGCGCGGGCCATCGGCGACCTCGCCGCGGAAGAAGGGCATCAGGTTGTAGCCGTCGAGATGGACCTTGAAGGTCTTGCTGCCGGCCTGATAGCCGGTCAGGCATTTGGCGACGACATCCGGCTCGCCGGCCGCCGCACAGAAGGTCGGGATCAGGTCGTAGTGCGAGAACATGTCGTTATAGACCGTGTTCGGCTTGATCACGCCCGGCCAGCGGATCAGCATCGGCACCCGGTAGCCGCCTTCCCAGTTGGTGGCCTTTTCGCCGCGGAAGGGCGTCGAGCCGCCGTCCGGCCAGCTCATGACCTCGGCACCGTTGTCGGTGGTGTAGACGACGATGGTGTTGTCGAGAACGCCGAGATCGTCGAGCTTCTTCAGGAGTTCGCCGACCATGCCGTCATGTTCCACCATGCCGTCGGGGTAGAGACCCTTGCCGGTCTTGCCCTGGGACTCGGCCTTCAGGTGGGTGAAGATGTGCATGCGGGTCGAGTTGAAGTAGCAGAACCAGGGTTTCTCGGCATTGTTCTGGCGGTCGATGAAATCGAGGGCGGCGGCCAGGAACTCGGCATCGACCGTCTCCATCCGCTTCCTGGTCAGCGCGCCCGTATCCTCCACGCGGCCATCGGCATAGGAGTGGATGACGCCGCGCGGGCCGAAGCGCTTCTTGAATTCCGGGTTTTTCGGATAGTCGGGGTTTTCCGGCTCCTCCTCGGCGTTGAGGTGATAGAGGTTGCCGAAGAACTCGTCGAAGCCGTGATTGGTCGGCAGGAACTCGTCCTTGTCGCCCAGGTGGTTCTTGCCGAACTGGCCGGTCGCATAACCCTGCGCCTTCAGCAATTCGGCAACGGTCGGATCCTCCGGCTGCAGGCCGATATCGGCGCCGGGCAGGCCGACCTTGGTGAGGCCGGTGCGGATCGGCGACTGGCCGGTGATGAAGGCGGCGCGGCCGGCGGTGCAGCTCTGCTCGCCATACCAGTCGGTAAACATCGCGCCTTCGTTGCCGATACGGTCGATGTTGGGGGTGCGATAGCCCATCAGGCCACGGTGGTAGATGCTGGGGTTAAACCAGCCGATATCGTCGCCCATGATCATCAGAATGTTGGGCTTGCTGCTGCCGGCCGCAGGTGCGGTGGATTGCTGCGCCTGGGCGGCGGTTGCCGAAACCGTAAGGGCGGCTGCGGCAAGCGCGCTGCCGCCGAGCAGCAGGTCGCGGCGGCTGACGCTCAAGTGGTCGTTTTGCGGTTCGTTCTGTCTGATATCGCTTACCGGATGCTTGCTCATGACACTACGCTCCATATCGCCGTGGATGACCGAGGCTTGGGCTGATGAAAAGGCAATCGGTGATTGGCAGGGACTCTGCGCCGCCCGCGCGCAGGGAGCAAGGACGTAACAGTTACGGTGCATCCCGCATCGCTGCCGGGGGTAGGAACGGTGCCTAAGTTGACGCAACGTGAGGCATTTGACGCTGCGTCAAAGGCCGAAAAGTGCACGAAATTTAGGTCAATAATGTTGACATAAATTGGCCGCCGTGATCCTGTCGAGTGACCGTCTGGAGCATTCCGTTTTCAAGTGGGTCGCTTGGCGCGAAAAGATGCACTAGAACGACAAGACCAGAGCATCCTTCGTCCATTCATGGTAACGCATGGCGCTCTAAACGACGTGGAGGAAGCGGAGAACCGCTTTCCGCATATAATCTCTGAGGAAACACCCCATGCTGGATTGGGAACATATCTTCGCGACGCGCTCGAGCCGGATGCGCGCCTCGGAAATCCGCGAACTCCTGAAGCTGCTCGACCGTCCGGACATCATTTCGTTCGCCGGCGGCATTCCTGATCCTGCGCTGTTTCCGGATGCGGAGTTCAAGGACGCCTATGCCGAGATCTTTTCCGGCCCGGCCGTGAGTGCGGCGCTGCAGTATTCGGTCAGCGAAGGCTACAAGCCGCTGCGCGAATGGCTTGCCAGGCAGATGGCCGATCTCGGCATTCCCGCCGGCGTCGACAACATCTTCATCACGTCAGGTTCGCAGCAGGGCCTCGACTATCTCGGCAAGCTGTTCCTGTCGCCGAAGGACACGGCGCTCGTCACCTGGCCGACCTATCTCGGCGCGCTGCAGGCCTTCAACGCCTATGAGCCGACCTACGACCAGCTGAACCCCAATGGCAACCGCACGCCGGAAGCCTACCGCCAGGCGGCAGGCGAGGCGGGTGGCCGCGTCAAGTTCGCCTATCTCTCGGCCGATTTCGCCAACCCGACCGGCGAGACCGTCGACCGTGCCGGACGCGAGCGCGTGCTGGCACTGGCCGAAGAGCTCGACATCGCCGTCATCGAGGATGCCGCCTACCAGTCGCTGCGCTATGACGGCGAGCCGGTCCCGCCGATCCTGGCGCTCGAAATCGCCAAGAAGGGCGACATCAACAACACCCGCACGATCTATTGCGGCTCGTTCTCGAAGACGCTGGCACCGGGCCTTCGCGTCGGCTGGGTCGTCGCCTCGGACAAGGTCATCCGCAAGCTCGTGCTCTTGAAGCAGGCGGCGGATCTGCACTCCTCGACCATCAACCAGATGGCGATCTGCACCGTTGCCGAGCGTGGCTTCGATGAGCAGGTGGCAAAGATCCACCGGGTCTACAAGCAGCGCCGCAACGCCATGCTCGCAGCCCTTGAGAAGTACATGCCGGCGGGCGTCACCTGGACCAAGCCGGAAGGCGGCATGTTCGTCTGGGTCACGCTGCCGAAGGGCATGGACGGTGCCGCACTGCTCGCCAAGTCGATCGAGACGGCCAAGGTCGCCTTCGTTCCCGGCCGCGCCTTCTTTGCCGATGGCTCGGGCGAAAACACGCTGCGCGTCTCCTTCTCCTGCGCCAACGACCAGATGATCGACGAGGGCATCCGCCGCCTCGGCGATCTCGTCCGTGGCGAGGCGGCGCTGGCGGCCTAAGGCCCACGCCTTTGCGGTTTTCGGATCAACGCGCTCGCACCCGTGGGCGCGTTTTTCTTTTGCCTGGAAAAACCTTCTTTTTTTGGTCAAGATGACGCATTGATCGAAGCGGGCCGTTCCGGTAGACAGATTTCCGTGACATGGCCGGGCGTATCCCGGCCACGTAAGCGTTAACGTCACTCAACGCGTATGATCGAACGGCCAGAGGCGGCTTCGATCTGCGCGACTGTGTCCTGCGGATCGAGCTTTCGAGGCCTTCCAGAAGGATGCAAATGGACAATTCCCCCACCTATTCCCATCTCCCGACGCCGCGCATCGAGCGTGTTCGCCACGAACTCAAGCGCCGGTCGCTCGTCGTCTCCGGTATCGAGCGGGTGACGCCGGGCATGCTGCGGATCACGCTGTCCGGCGAGGATCTCGCAGATTTCGTCAGCCTCGGTGCCGATGACCACATCAAGATCTTCGTGCCCGGCGCCGACGGCACGGTCGAGCACCGTGACTATACGCCGCGCCGCTACGACACCGACGCGCGCATGCTGGCGCTCGATTTCGCGCTGCACGAGGCAGGCCCCGTCACCGCCTGGGCGATGAAGGCCGCGGTCGGCGACCAACTCGAAATCGGCGGGCCGCGCGGCTCGGCGGTCGTTTCCGGCGATTTCAGGCGCTGGCTCCTGATCGGCGACGAGACGGCGCTGCCGGCGATCGGCCGGCGGATCGAGGAGACGCCTGCCGGCCACCAGATCACGTCGATCGCCGTCGTCACCGGGCCGGAGGAGCGGCAGGTCTTCCGCACCGAAGCGGCGCTCACCACCCATTGGGTCTATCGCCCGCTGGAGAAGGCGAACGATCCCGCAGCGCTGCTGTCGCGCGTGCGCGAAGTGCCGCTCGAACCCGGCACCTTCGTCTGGATCGCGGCCGAAGCGGCGGTGACCCGGGCGATCCGCACTCATTTCGTCGAGGAGCGCGGCCTGCCGCTCACCTGGCTGAAGGCGTCGGGCTACTGGGTAAAGGGCAAGGCCGACAGCACCGAGAAGTTTGACTAGGCGCTAGAGGCAAGCCGATCGCCGGGACATCCCGGCGACCGGCCCGATTGCTTTGCCGCGGCTTCAGCCGCGCCGGCTGATCAGCTGCGCAAGCAGGGTCAGGACGGCGAAGGCGAGGATGACGAAGACGCCGGGATAGAGCATCGAGAGCGTCGTGCCGGGCATGATCGTGGCGGTGACGACCGCAAGGCCGCAGGCGCCGCCCACCTGCAGCGAGCTGTTGAGCAGGCCGGCGGCCAGTCCCTGCTCCTCGTCGGCCACGCCGCTGGTGCCGGCGACCATGAGGGCCGAGATGCTGAGCGCAAAGCCGATGCCCGAGAGCAGCGCGGCCGGCAGAAGCACCGTCCACAGGTCGGGCGTCGGGCCGATCCTAAGCATCAGCAGATAGCAGGGCAGGAAGGCGGTAAGGCCGACCATCAGCACGCGGTCGACGCCGAAACGGTTCATCAGTGCGCCGAGCTTCGGCCCGAGAAGGACGACCATGAGGCCGGCCGGCAGCAGCACCAGCGCCATGTGCAGCGGCGTCCAGCCGTTGAGGTTCTGCAGGTAGAGCGCGATCAGGAACTGGAAGCCCATGGCGCCGCCATAGAGCAGGGCGGCGCTGACATTGGCGGCCACCAGGCTTCTGTTGCGAAAGATGCCGAGCCGGATCAGCGGCTGCTCGACATGCCGCTCGATCGCCACGAAGGCGACGAGGAGGAGGGCCGAGAGGGAAAGACCACCGATCGTGCGCAGCGACGTCCAGCCGGAATCGGCGGTCGAGGCGATGGTGAAGACGAAAAGCAGCATGCCGGCAACAAGCGTGACGGCACCGGCGAGATCGGGCCTGAGGCGTTCCGTGCGCGGCGGGTCCTTCGGCAGGAAGCGCAGGGCGGCGATCATCAGCAGTACGGCGATCGGCGCCGGCAGCACGAAGATGTAGCGCCAGTCGAGCGCGGCAAGCAGGCCGCCGACGATGAGGCCGGAGGAGTAACCCGAGGCCTCGAAGAGGTTGAAGATGCCGAAGGCCCTGTTGCGGTGCGGGCCTTCGGGGAAGGTGGTGGTGAGCAGCGACATGGCGGCCGGCCCGGTAAAACCCGCCGTCATGCCCTTGATGAAGCGCGAGACGATCAGAAGCACGGGATCGTTGGTGACCATGCCGAACAGCGACACGACGGCAAAGACGCCGAGGCCGGCGACCAGCACGCGCCGGCGGCCAAAAAGGTCCGCACAGCGACCGCCAAGCAACAGGAAGCCACCGAAGGCGAGGATATAGGCGCTGACCAGCCATTGCGCGGTTGCGGCGCTGATGCCGAACTCCGCCTGGATTTCGGGGATGGCCACGGCGATCATCGACATGTCGAGACCATCGAGCAAGATCACCCCGCTGAAGATGAAGAGCGCAACCCAAAGGCGCGGCGGCCATCTGAGTGCGTCGCTGGTGTCGATCGACGGGGCGCCAAGGGTCCGCTCGTCGCTCGGGGTCAAGCCAACTGACATCTATGTTTACTCCATGGATTTGGCATCGCGCTGCGGACTTCCGCGGTTGCGATGGCCCGGATCATCAATGCCTTCGATCATTCCCGATTGATCGATCTTTGAAAAACAAGTAGTTCTGGATCGATCATTAAACTGGACTTGAAGATCCATGGGCCGAATGCTGCCAGGAACGCGTGCGCTGCGGACATTCGAGGCTGCCGGCCGCCATCTCAATTTCACCCGCGCGGCCGACGAGGTGGGGCTGACGCCGGCGGCGGTCAGCTACCAGATCAAGGAAATCGAGGACCAGCTTGGCCTCGTGCTGTTTGCCCGCAGCAGCCGCAGCATCCAGCTGACGCCGGCGGGCGCCGTCGTGTTCGAGGCGACCGTCCAGGCGTTGGAGGCGCTGCAGGGTGCGGTCGGGCGCGCCCGCCGCATGGCGCGCGGCGCCCGGGAGCTTCGCGTGTCGCTGACCCCCCGTTTTGCCACCAACTGGCTGCTGCCACGGCTGTCGCAGTTTCGCGCCGCCCATCCGGCGATCGAGTTGACATTCGACATCAACGACGAGGTGAGGGATTTCGATGCGGACGATGTCGATCTTGCCATTCGCTTCGGCTCGGGCCGGTATCCGCAGCTACACGCGGAGCGCCTGTTCGAGGCGGTGATCGCGCCGGTGTGCAGCCCGAAGCTGATTTCGGCCGGCGGCGAGCCCAAGAGCCCGGATGCGCTGTTCGATCACACGCTCTGCCATGTCGAGTGCTACACCGAAGGCATGCTCTGGCCGAACTGGCGCATGTGGATGGCGGCTGCCGGCATCGACGCGTTCGACGACAGCCGCTGCGTCGCCTTTAGCGACACAAGCCATGTGGTGGAGGCGGTGACCGACGGCGGCGCGGTCGGGCTCGTCGATCTCGCGATGATCAAGAACGAACTGGCGGAGGGGCGGCTGGTGCGGCTGTTTGACATCGGCGTCAGCCTTGGCGGCGACTATGCCTATCACCTCGTCTACCCCGAAAGCGCAAGCCAGGACCCGCGGATCCTCGCCTTTAGCGACTGGATGCTTTCGGAAGTCGGCCGGGCGAACTCGGCACCGCTTGCAAACACGGCCGGCTGACGCCGCCGCCACGACCGGCTCGCGTTCGCACAACAAATCCGGGAAAACCGGGATAGGCCGTTGCCGCTGCGATTGCCTTGCCTGGCAGAGTCGGATCATGTCTCCCCTTCGATGCGCCGTTCCTTCATCGGGGTCGCGCCGGGGGATGGAACGGAATTGGACCTGGAAGACGAGACGGAGCAAAAGGACCAGCCGACGCCGCGCATGTATGCCTGGGCGCGCAATTCGGCGGCCTATCGGCTCGCGCGGCAGATGCTGACGGAAAAGCAGCTGTTCGACGCCATTTCGCGCAAGGCGCGGGAGAAGTTCGAGGATATCAGCGTCACCCAGGTGGAGCTGCTGGCTGCCGCCGCCGTGACCTTCGCCTATGACAATGGCGCGCTCAACGACCGGGCCTATGCGGAGATCAAGACCCGTTCGGCCATGCGCGGCGGCAAGTCGAAGCGGGCGATCGCACAGAAACTGTCGGAGAAGGGTGTGGCACGGGACGCCGTCGCGGCGGCCTTGGCCGAGGCCGACGATCTTTATGCGGCGGTCGTGCTGGCGCGAAAGCGTGCTTTCGGGCCGTTTCGCAAGGCCGAGCTCGACGAAAAGCGAACGGCGAAGGAGCTTTCCGCCTTTGCCAGGGGCGGCTTCAGCTTCGAACTCGGCAAACGGGTGTTTGCCATGTCGTGCGAAGAGGCCGACGACATCCTGATGGCGGGCCGCTCGCTCTGACGGTCTCCTGTCTCAGGGAAAGCGCCGCGATCGCCTTCGCCGCCCGGATCTTGCGGCCGACGCGGATATCCGGACCTTGACACCGGTCTTCGGCATGGGCGGGGCAGCACTGTTCCGCGGCGAAGAGGTGACGCTGTGGCAGGGTGCGGGCACGCCGATCATTCTCGCTTCCGTTGCCGCCTCTTGGGCGGCGCGGAAGTGACGCGGATGCTCGGCGCGGGAATGCCGGGATCGGCTGCCCGAAGGCGGCCGGGACTACCCCCGCTTCAGCGCGGGGTCGTCGAGCGCCGGATTGTAGAAGAGCGACAGCGTCAGGCTGCGGGCGATGCGTTCGGCCGTTGCCATGAACCAGGCCTTGGCCTCCGCGTTCGGGGCGATGTCGTCGAGCGTCGTCGAGAACAGCGCCAGCCACTTCGGGAAGAGATCGGGCGTCATGTTGGCGACGCCGATATGGGCCTGCACGGGCTTGCCGCCATAGCTGCCGTTGCGAAAGGCGACGGCCGACCAGAAGCTCTTCATCTTGTCCATATGCTCCGGCCAACGGCCTGAAAGCCTGGCGTCGAAGACGGGGCCGAGCTCGGGATGGGCAAGCACGCGGGCGTAGAACGTATCGACCAGCCGGCTGATGAAGGCGTCATCGATGCCGATCGTCTTCATCTCCGCTTCCGCCCGCTTGGCGATCGCGGCGACATGGGCGGCGCGGCCCTTGAGGTCGTTGTCGTCCATTTCAATGCCCTTCTCTGGCGGCCTTGGCCGCAACGCTTGTCCTTTGGCGCCTTGCATATAGGCACGCGGCGATGTCCTGCCAAAGGCCGAAGGCCCGGTTGCGGCAATCTGTCAGGGCAGCCGTCGCACCGGCTGAATGTCCCTGACGCGCGACGCGGTAACGGTTGCAGGCGGGCACACCGTAACTGTTACGTACTTGGACAGGTCCCCTCCGAGCGGCATCATCCACACGGTCCTAATTGAGAGTTACGTTTCCGATCGCCTTAACAGGGAGAGTACGATGAGCATGCGTGACGATAGCAAGGCCACATCCGCAATGGCCGAAGGGGTAACGGACGTCAGCCGCCGTGACCTGCTTTTGAGCGGGACGATCTTTGCGGCCGCCTCGCTGGTGGCATCCGGCGCGTCGGTGAGCCCGGCCAGAGCCCAGCAGTCCACCTCTTCGAGCGGCAAACCGCCGAACATCCTCGTCATCTTCGGCGACGACATCGGCATCCCGCAGATCAGCGCCTATACGATGGGCCTGATGGGCTACCGCACGCCGAACATCGACCGCATCGCCGCCGAAGGGGCGATCTTCACCGATAGCTACGGCCAGAACAGCTGCACGGCCGGCCGCGCCTCCTTCATCCTCGGCCAGGAGCCGTTCCGCACGGGGTTGCTCACCATCGGCATGCCGGGCGACCCCCATGGCATTCAGGACTGGATGCCGACGATCGCCGATGTCTTGAAGACCAAGGGCTATTCGACCGGCCAGTTCGGCAAGAACCATTTGGGCGACCGCGACGAGCACCTGCCGACCAAACACGGCTTCGACGAATTCTTCGGCAACCTCTACCATCTGAACGCCGAGGAAGAGCCGGAAGGCTACTTCTATCCGAAGGATCCGGAGTTCAAGAAGCGGTTCGGGCCGCGCGGGGTCATCAAGTCGAGCGCCGACGGCAAGATCGAGGATACCGGTGCGCTCAACACCAAGCGCATGGAAACGATCGACGAAGAATTCCTGACGGCGGCCAAGGATTACATCGACCGTCAGGTGAAGGCCGACAAGCCGTTCTTCTGCTGGTTCAACTCGACCCGCATGCACGTCTTCACACACCTCAAGCCGGACTCACTCGGCAAGACAGGCAAGGGCATCCATGCCGACGGCATGGTCGAGCATGACGGCCATGTCGGCCAGCTCCTGCAGCAGCTCGACGATCTCGGCATCGCCGACAACACCATCGTGCTCTACACCACTGACAACGGTGCCGAACTGGCGCTGTGGCCGGATGGCGCGCAGACGATGTTCCATGGCGAAAAGGGCACCACCTGGGAAGGCGGCTTCCGCATTCCGATGATGGTGCGCTGGCCGGGCGTGGTGAAGCCGGGCTCGCAGATCAACGACCCGGTGACGCTGATGGACTGGTTGCCGACATTTGCTGCGGCCGCCGGCATCGGCGACGTCAAGGAGGAGATGAAGGCGGGCTTCAAGGGCACGTCCAAGACCTTCAAGGTGCATCTCGACGGCTACGATCTGACGGCGCTGCTCAAAGGTGAGGCGAAGGAGCCGCCGCGCGACTCCGTCTATTACTTCGACCAGGGCGGCAACCTTAACGCCATCCGCTGGAACGACTGGAAGCTGAGCTTCGCCCAGGCGAGCCACGGCAATATCGCGACGGCCACCCGCGAGGTACCGAGCTGGGCGGTCATCGCCAACCTGCGCATGGATCCCTATGAACGCGGCATGGAAGACGGCGGCGGAGCGATCGAGTTCCTTGCCCGCAATATGTGGCTGCTGGTGCCGATCCAGGGCAAGATCAAGGAGTTCTTCCAGGACTTCAACGATTACCCCTACCAGGCCGGCAGCACACTGAATGCCAGCGGCATCAACTACGGTTGGTTGGCGCAGCAGGCAGCGATGAAGCGGCTCGGCGAACTGGAAAGCCTGGCGCCGCGGTAGGGCGAAACGCCCCGTCGCTGGCCTCGGCTGGCGGTGGGATGGACGACGATCACGCCAGACCGGAAGGCGAGACCAGGGTTTGGATCTCCTTTTCGGCCTGGCGTTTTGCTGCCCCACACCATGCGAGAAGCCGATGGATTTCCTCATTTCGCTTGCTGAAATCAGCGTGCTGATCTTCGCGCTGGTCTTGCTGTTCATCCAGCTTGCCGCCCACGAAATCGGTTATCGCTTCGGTGTGCGCAGCAAGGAGCGGGCCGGTGGCCAGACCGAAAACGTCGGCGTCGTCGTTGCCGGCATGCTCGGGCTGCTCGCCTTCGTGCTGGCGCTGACGCTTTCCTTTTCGACCACGCGCTTCACCGAGCGGCGGCAGGGCACGCTGGCTGAAGCCAACGCCATCGGCACCGCCTGGCTGCGGGCCAAGGCGATCGGCACGCCGGAGGCGCTCGATATCGCCAAGCTTCTGGAAGATTACACCAAGGCGCGCGAGGACTTCGTGCGGGCAGGGCGCAACAGCGATGCGCTTGCCAAGGCCAACACCGACACGTCCGCCCTGCAGCAGCAGATCTGGCAGCGGGTGACGACGATCGTCCAGCAGGACCCGGATCCCGTATCCGCGTCGCTGATGGCGGCCGTCAACGAAACCTTCGACGCGAGCACGGCCGAACGCTACGCGCTCGGCATTCGCCTGCCGTGGCAGATCTTCTGGCTGTTGCTCGGCGTCATGGTGTTGAGCATGGGCGCGCTCGGTTACCAGTTCGGCCTCAAGGGCAGGCCGGTGCGCTTCCTGATCGTGCTTCTGACGCTGGTCTGGACGGCGATCATCGTCAACATTCTCGACCTGGCCTCGGCGCGCGTCGGCAATTTCCGCACGGATACGTCCGTCTATCAGTGGACGCGGCAAGGGTTCAGCGGGAACAGCCCGCCGCAATAAACGCTCACGCGACTTCCGTGCAGACGAAATCGCTGAACTGTTCCAGCGGATAGGCCACGATCAGGGCAGAACGGATCGTCTGCGCGTCGGTGCCGGGCGCGTCGACGACGGCGACGCCCATCTCCAGTGCACGTTCGAACGGTAATCGGCCGTGAATCAACTCCTCGGCCGCCGCTTGCGACATCACAAGAATATTGTCGCGAATGCCGTTCTCGTCCGGCGCGACGCGCGGTGGCGACGGGTTCGCGTTGGCGTCAAATCCCCCCAAGGCCGGGTGGAAATAGCCCCAGGTCCGACTTTCGATCATCAGCACGTAGAAGTCCGGAAGTCTGGCAAGCCGCGATGCCGACAGCACCTGTTCGATGCGCTGCTGGATCGTGGTGAGGAGCACAGTCGCGTTGTGGCGCGACTGTGCCAAGTCAATTTCCGACTGCGGATCGAGTTCGGGCAGGGGGCCGGTTTCGATCGCCTCTCTTGTCGCTACCGCAACCGCAAGCGCGTCCGGATGCTCGACGGCAAACTCGATCGTCAGTGTGCAGATCGTGCACATGGCCTCCTGCTCTCCCTCTCAAGCGGTGACGATGTTGAACCAGAACTCGAAGTTGTCGAGCAGGCCGACGAACTCCGAGAGCTTCTTCGGATCGCCCGTCAACTTCGCCTTTCCTTCGACCACCTGCTTCTCCATGGTGGAGATGCCGAGCATGACGTCGTTCAGATCCGCCCGCGTGGTGACGATCGAGACATCGGCATTCTGGTCGCTCTTGTCCTTGGAATAGTGGATCGCCGAGTTTTCGACGCCGACGGCATATTTCTCCTTGGTGTCGGTCAGCTCCATGTTGATGGTGATCGTCTTGCCGGCGGCGCGATCGCCGTTGAGGCGCACGCCGAGGAAGTCGAAGAACATCTCGAGCGGCATGGCCTTGATCGTGTCGGGGCTTGCCGTGTTCGGCGTCGGCAGTTGGGTGACGCCTTCACGCAGTTCACGCGCGCCGGTCAGGTAGAAATTGCGCCAGGGACCGGATTCCGACTGGTAGCCAAGCTGCTCGTAAGTGTCGGCAAGCAATTGCTTGGCGGCGGTGTTGTTGGCGTCCGAGAAGACCACGTGGTTCACCACCTCGGCCACCCAGCGGTAGTCGCCCTTGTCGAACGAGACCTTCGCCTGCCTCAACACATTGTCGGCGCCGCCCATGAAGTCGACGTAGCGTCGGCCGGCTTCCGTTGGGGGAAGCTGGTGCAGGTTGGACGGAACGCCGTCGAAGAAGCCGAGGCGCAGGTTATATTGCGCCACCGCGTCGTGATAGACGGTGCCGTAATAGCTGCGGCAGGCCCAGGTTGTCGCTAGCCCCTCCGGCAAGCGGATCACCTCGCCGATCTCCTTCGGCGTCATCCCGCTATTGGCCATGCGCATGACCTGGTCGTGCAGATAGCGGAACAGGTCGCGCTGCTTCTTGATGTGCGTGACGACGCGCTCGTTGCCCCAGGTCGGCCAATGGTGCGAGGCAAACAGCACTTCCATTTCGCCGCCGAACATGTCGAGCGCCTGCTGCAGGTACTTCGACCAGAGCAGGCCATCACGAACCTTGGCGCCGCGCAGCGTGTAGAGATTGTGCAGCGTGTGGCAGGCGTCTTCCGCGGCGCAGAAGGCCTTGTATTTCGGAATGTAGAACATGAATTCCGAAGGCGCTTCCGAGTTCGGCGCCATCAGCACGTGAAGTTCGAGACCGTCGACGACGATCTTCTGCCCGGTTTCGGTCGCCCAGTCCGTCGGAAGGGCAAGCCCGATCTCGCCTGCCGAAGTCGATTTGCCGAGGCCCCCATCGACTTGGCCTTGCGGACCACGGGACAGGAGGTTGCCGTACATGTAGCTGGCGCGCCGGCTCATGGCGTTGCCGGCGATGATGTTTTCGCCGACGGCGGCTTCGGTGAAATCGGCGGGCGCGATGATCTTGACCTTACCGGCGTCGATATCGGCCTGGCTGACAAGACCGCGGACGCCGCCGTAATGGTCGACGTGGCTATGGGTATAGAGCACCGCGACGATCGGCTTGTCGCCAAGCTTCGGGATGACCAGCTCTTTCCAGACAGCTGCCGCGGTTTCCGAGCTGACGAGCGGATCGATCACCAGATAGCCGGTATCGGTTCGAAGGATACTCATGACCGACAGGTCATAGCCACGCGCCTGATAGACACCATCAGCCACCACCTCGAACAGGCCGTGGATCATGTTGAGCTTGGCCATGCGCCAGAGGCTGGGGTTGACCGTGTCGGGCGCGTCGTCGGCTTCGGATGTGCCGAGAAACTGGTACACGCTCAAATCCCAGACCGGTACGCCGTCAGCATTCTTGATGATCACCGGGTCCGGCAGGGAAGCCAGCAGGCCTTTGCGCGAATCCACGAAGTCCTGAACGTCGTCGAAGGGCAGGCCGTTGCGATACATCGCGTTGTATTGAAGCGTTGCCTCCGTCGCCGGTTTTGCCTTGGCTCCGGTCTGCGGCACCGGTGGCGCATCCTGTGCCGTGGCCGTCCCGGCTTTTCCGACGAAGGTAACGGCAAGACCTGCCGATGCAACGCCGCGAAGAAAATCTGCTCTGCTGATACCGCTGCTGTCCGACATGCTCTGAGGCCTCCGACCTTTGGTTTCAGGAAAATCGGTTCAACTTTCTATGGACGGGCCGTCGCGAGGAAGTACGTAACGGTTACTTCGGGCGTCCGGCGCGATCACGGTGACGTGAGCGTCGCCAGGCGCGCTGGGGCAGAGGCGCCGGTGACGCGCCCCAAAACCTCACTTCACCTTCACCAGATCGTCCGGCTTCCAGGTCTGGTCGTAGAATTCGACTCCGGTTCCATAGAGCCGCACGGTGGCGATGAAATTGCGATCGGGCACCGTCTGGATCCAGTTGCTGTCGTCGGCCCCGGTGGGCTTGCTCGCCCCGAAATAGAGGTCGACGGAACCGTCTTCATTCACCTTGACCTTGTTGAAGGCATTGATCGAAGGCAAAAGCTTCGGCGTCTCCACCATGGTGCCGTCGGTGACGTTGTAGGCCGTCACCGCCCAGAAAAGCTTGGCCGGCGGGTTTGGCGGCAGGTGCAGCCTGTAGCCGTTGGAGCCGTTCAGGAAATCGCCATCGGCGTCACGAAGCGCGGTCGGGTATTTCGAACCGGAATCGATCGTGTGCATGGCCATGGCCGGCGCCGAGGAATAGGCGACCTGGAAGAAGCCGGCACGCTGGTTCACGTCGAGATAGCTTTCCTGGAACCATTCGGCCGTCGAGCCGGCCCAGACGTTCTCGTACTGCCGGTCCTTGTAGTAGAGGTTGCGTCCGTCGGGTCGGCCGCCCTGGCGCAGCGCCATGATCATCCGCGGTGCGGTCTCGACCGCCTTCTTGAGGAGCGCCTGCTGTTTCGTGGTCGGCTTGAACGGCTGGCCCTTGATGATGCCGATGGAGGCGAGCACACCGCGAAGCTCCGGCGTGATGGCCGAGACGGGCTCGTAGTCGACGAAATCCTTGAGCTTGGTCCAGTAGGTGCTGTCGACCGGGTACATCATGTTGATGCGCTTGCCCGAGCCGTTCGGGAAGTCCATCGGCTTGGCGTCCTTTTCGGTCGCGTAAAGCGGGTAGATGCGGGTCTGTTCGGCATTGGCGACGGCCGGCGCCGGATCCGGCCCGTTTTCGCCCTTGCCCATGATCGTGCGGAAGAACAGGAAGACGTTGTAGGTCGATGACGTGAAGGTGAAATAGCCCTTCGGCACCTCGCCGTCATAGCCCGGCGGCAACAGCAGGTAGAGGCCGCCGCGCGCCCGGTCCGGGCCGATCGCGCCCACGTCGGTAATGGTGCGCTGGAAGAAATCGGTGAACATGCCGATGACGTTCGGCGGGGCCGCAATCACCAGCGGCCCGGTTTCCTTGAGGTCCAGATAGTTCATCGAATAGATGACGTCGGCGTTCGGCGTCGGCACCCAGGCACGCGCATCCATGCGATCCTTCCAGATCGGCAGCACGTTGTAGCCCTTGCCGAATTCGGCCTCCGACCCGTCGCGCATGCCGATCACGTTCAGCGCCGGCAGCATGGTCATGTAGGCGTGGATGGCGCGCTGGTAGAAGAGTTCGTCCAGCAGGCTTTCGGCCTCCGCCTGGTCCAGCCACTTGCCGTTGTTGATCTGCTCGACCAGGGGCGGTGCCTCGACCGCGTCCTGGGCGATTGCCGGCGATGTCAAGGCGATCGTGGTCAGCGCGGTCGCTGCTGCCGCAAGGTAGGCGAAACGGCGGGTCATCCTCTTCTCCTCGGGCTGGGCGGGTGCTCGGCTTCGAGACGAAGGAACACCGCCGTTGGAAGCATCCTGGTTTTCACTGGCGCCGCGACGGCGCCCTGCCGTGTCCCGGCAGGCATGGTGCTGGCGCCCATAGCTGGCCCTGGGCCTGCGGACGCAACGCTTCAATCTGTTGGAGCTGCCACTAGGCGCAGGAAAGTCGGCGAACGGTAAGTACGTAACTGTAAATGGCCGCGTTAAAGACGGGGTCCTGTCGCTGCTTCACGGATTGCGCGCGCCGGCCGATCATCCTAGTTTCCCGCCAAACTTGCCGGGAGCTGCAACCATGCGAATTCGACCTGCGGTCAAGGACGACCATAAGGCGCTCTGCGCGATCGACGCGATCGCGGCCAGCGATCCGAAGCGATGCGCCGACATTGCCGGCTGGATCGAAGAGGGGTGCTGCCATCTGGTCGAGATCGAGGGGGAGGTTGCCGCCTATGGCGTGCTGACCCACCACTTCTTCGGCCATGGCTTCATCGAGATGCTGATGGTGGGCGCGCCTTGGCGCCGGCGCGGCCTTGGCGCCGCGCTGATCGCCCGCTTTCAGTCCATGGCGTCGGGCGAAAAACTCTTCAGCTCGACCAACATGTCGAACCGTCCGATGCAGGACCTGCTGGTCAAGGCCGGGTTCCGGCCAAGCGGCTACATCGACAATCTCGACGAGAACGATCCGGAGATCGTGTTCTACAGCCCCCTCAAGCCGGCCGGATAGCGTGGGGCTCAGGCGGCCGCGCCGAGTTCGGCGAGGTGGCCGGCGAAATCCGTGCCTTTGCCGCCGGCGTTGATCGTGTCGAAATATTCGTGCCAGCCCGATTGGGCGATGCCGGAAACGAGCGCCTCGAGCGCCGTCGCATCCGGGCAGCGCCAGACCGCAAAGAAGGTCTGCGACGCCGCATGCAGTTTCGACTGGTCGACCTTGCCGAAGGTGATGAGCTCGACGCCGATCGCCGACAGCGCCGGCATGGCGGAACCGATGGCGGTGAAGAACTGCTGGCGGCCCTGGCGGGAAAGGGCGAGCCAGGCCGGCTTGGCGCTGTAAAGTTCGGTCAGGTAGTGAGGCATGGTCTGCTTTCTTCTTGTCAGTCTTATGGTTACGCACTTCCGGTTGGGCGGTTTCACGCGTTTCCGGAACTGGATTTCTTGGGGATGGAGCGGAGTGCGCGCCGGCAGATGCGCGCCGTCGCCGGCGCCGGGCTTTCGGCCGACCAGCGGTCGCAGAGGGCCTGGACCCAATCCGGCCGGTCCTTGGCTGCATCGTTCAGCAAGTTGCCGACTGAGTCCTGCACGTAAGGCGAGGGATCGGCGCGCAACGGCTCGAGCACCGCAAGCGCGCGTTCGGGTTCCCTCCTGAGGGCTGCGATATGGGCGCACCAGACGCCGCGCGGGCGGATCGCTTCCGAGGCGAAACGGCGGACGCGCTCGGATGGATCAGGCGTCCAGCCCGCCGCAAGCAGGGCGATCGCCTGATCCAGGTCGGCGGCGAGATGCGGGCGGATGGCGATCCAGGCCCATTCGCGAACGCCGAAATGGCCGTCGTCGGCAAGGGGCCGGATTGTGGCCAGCCGGTCGGCAAGGGGCAAGTCTTCGGCGGCCGCAACCATGAAGCATGCCCAGCCGCGCACCGTGTCCGAGGAATGATGCTTGAGCGTCTCGAAAGTCGAGGGGCCGAGGCGCTCCGCGATCAGCCGGGCGGCAAGCGGCATACGCCTGGAGATGCCGGCCGAGGCGGCTTCTCTCATCTCGGCGATGGCGTCGTCGCCGATCCCAGGCAGGGCGTTGCCGAGGAGCGCCGCAAAATCGACCGCGAGGCATTCGGTCAGGGTCGCCGCTTCCGCGCCGGCGTTCAGTTGCGCCAGGCGCTCGGCGGCGATGGCGCCGCCGCCGCGGGCCTTGGTCTTCACCTTGCTCACGTCTCGACTTCCGGCGTGTGCTTCGGCGTCGCGCCGCTTCCAAGATTTTGCCAGATGCGCCCAAGCAGCCGGTGGAAGGTCTGGTGTTCCTCGGCGCTGAAGCCGGCAAAGAGCGAGGCGATCCAGGCGCTGTGCTCGCCAAGCAGGTCGCTGGCAGTCCTGCGGCCGGTTTCGGTGAGCACGACCGCGATTTTCCGCCGGTCATGAAGGCCGGAGCGGCGCTCGACGAAGCCGTCGCGCTCCAGCCCGTCGAGGAGCCCGGTGATGGTGGCGCGCGTCACGCCGGCGCGATCGGCAAGCTCATGCGGCGACAGGCCGTGCGGTTGATCGGTCAGCAGGAAGAGGATAACGAACTTGCCTTCCGAGAGCCGGTAGGGTGCCAGTCTTGCGGCGCAGTCCCTGTCGATCGCGCCCGAGAGCGCCAGCAGTTCGAAGCAGGCGCGCATGTTGCCGGTCTCGGCGACCGCGCGACGCTCGGCTTCCTGCAACAGGGCCCGGTGCTTTTGTTCCATTGTCATGAGGCGACAGATAATAAGGCGCCTAACTGGAGTCAACGCGCCGGCGGCCATTCGCTGTGGATAGAAGGGCTGCACTCGGTCCTTGCTACTTCCCGATCATGCGCTCCTGCATCTCCTCGCCGATGAAGCAATTGTAATCCTTGCCGAACTGGGCGGGGCGCACGGTGGCCGGCGACAGGCGGCTTATCTCCAGGCCGGAGATTTCGGTGACCAGTTTGCGCAGGATGGCGCTCGCAAACGCGCCGCTGTCCGTCACCTTGACGAGAAAGGCGCCGTCGCCGCCGATCACGCAGTCGCGGTAATAGGCGTCGAGATCGGGGATCGAGGCAGAGTCCGAGGCGACATGCGTCTTCAGCATGATCGGCAGGCCGTCGATGGTAATGCCGCGGGCGACGGTGGAGTTGCGCGCGACGGGGGCGGGGACGCCGGAATTGTTGGGTCCGTCGCCGGAGATATCGATGACGCGACGGCTGCCCTCAAAGGGGCTGTAGTCGAACAGGCGCCGGGTGAAGGCCAGCGTGTTGGAAATCGAGGTGAAGGCGATGCGCCGGATCGGCTGCCGGCTGAGAAGCTCGGAATATTGCGCCGCCGTGCCGCGACCGTCGATCAGCGTCCAGGGGGTGACCTGCACCGCCGCGCCGCCCCATTCGACATAGGTGATGGCGATGCGGCCGAAGGGGCCGCTCTCGATCGCCTCAATCAGCGCCGGCGCGAGGAAGGCGGCGACATAACCCTGCCGCTGCAGCCGCTGCTCGTCGAGTTCCATGGAGTAGGAGACGTCGACGGCGAGCACCAGTTCGAGATCGACACGCAGCGGCTCGGCGGAGGTGCTTCCGCCAAGCAGGCAGGCGCAGGCAAGAAGGACCGATCTGAGCGTCATTGCAGCCGACACGGGAAGGCAAGTAGAGCATTCATGCTACGCCCAAACGGGTTTTGCGCAATCAAGCGCGTCGGCCGTCGCCTCAGTTCCTCAGCTTTTGCAGAAGCGGTTCCAGGGCGTCGATCAGCGGATCGGGCGAAACCGGTTCGCCGCCCGCCGACCAGACGTTCTGAAACTCGGCGATTTCCAGCCCAACGACCTCGCTCCTGGCAAGAACTGCACAGGTTGCACGCAGGTCATCGAGCGACAGCCCATCCTCATGCTGGTAGTCGGTGGGCACGATGCCTGGGTTCAGCACGTCGCAGTCGAGGTGGATGTAGACCGGCCGGCCGGCGACGGCTTCGGCGAGCTTCTGCGCAAGATCGGTGCCGGGGCGGATATGCGGGATCTGCTTCGCCTCGATGAGCTCGGCCTCGAAGGGGTCGAGGTCGCGCTGGCCGACCAGCACAACATTGGCGATGGAGAGCCCGTCGCCGAGGCCGGACTGCCAGAGGCCGCAGGGGCCCGAGAGCGCCAGTCCGCCGAGATAGCCGGTGCTGCTGGCCTCGGGCGTGTTGAGGTCTCCATGCGCATCGAACCAGACGACGACCGCGTCCTCATGGTGTTTCGCCACGGCGGGCAGCGTTGCCAAAGAGACGGCGCAACGGCTCGTTGCCGCCAGCGAGGCTGATCCCGAGGCGTAAACCGCGTCGAAGCGATCCTGCATGCGCCTGAGCGCCGGCATCGCGGCTTCAAGTTCGACCGTCCAGTCGCCGTTCAGCGCCGGTTCCGGGTCTCCGATCGTGACGGCTTCGAGGCCGAGTTTTCTGGCGAGATGGGCGGCGATCGATTTTGCGCCGGGAGTCCCGAGGTCATTGTGGTCGCCGGCGCGACCCTGGAAGCAGGTGAGGGCTATTGGCATCTGTCACTCCAACTTACATTTGGACCGAACGAAGCACAGGGGCCGCTGACTTGACAAGGTTGGAGGCCGAACGGCGCGGGGCGTGTGCGCCGTTCGGTCGGTCGGTCCTGCTGTCGCAGGGCGGCCTCGCCGACTTCTATCCGAAGACCAGCGAGCGGTGCAGCTGCGCGCCGGCCCAGGCGCCATCGCCGACGGCGAGCGAGACGGAGTGGGGAACGCGACCGACGTCGCCGCAGGCATAGGCGCCGGGGACGGTGGTTTCCTTCGCGCCCGTTGCCCGGATCTGCAGCCCCATCGGCGTTTCCTCGATCTCGCAGCCGAAGCGTTCGGCGATGTCGCTTGCGGGCGTGGTGCGGGTGGCGACGAAAATGCCCGCAAACGACAGGCGGCGGCCGTCCGTCAGAGCCACGTCGGCATGGCCTTCGAGCCTTGCGACCGGAGTTTCGTCGAGGGTGACGCCACGTCTTTCGAGGTCGGCGCGCGCTTCGGCGTCCAGCGTGAGTGCACCGTTGGTGAAGAAGGTGACCTTGCCCCATTCCGGAATGAGCTGGGCCTGGTGGATCGACATCGGGCTTGAGGCAATGACGGCGATCTCGCCCTCGTTCAGCTCGTAGCCGTGGCAATAGGGGCAATGGAAGACGCTCTTGCCCCAGCGCTGAGACAGCCCCTCGATCGCGGGCAGGCCGTCCTTGACGCCGGTTGCAAAGAGCAGGCGCCGGCCTTCAAAGGAGGCGCCGTCGGCGGTCGTGACGATGAACGCATCCTGCTTGCCGCTGGCCTTTTCGGCGCGGCCGTCGATCCAGGTGAGTGTGGGATAGGCAAGAAGCTGCTTGCGGGCGCTTGCTGCGATTTCGCCGGGGTCGATGCCGTCCTGGCCGAGGAAGCCATGGGAGTGGCTGGCAAAGCGATTGCGGCGAATGCCCTCGTCGATGATCAGCACACGCCGGCGGGCACGCAAGAGCTGAAGGGCGGCGGCCATGCCGGCATAGCTGCCGCCGATGATGATGACGTCCTGTTGCATGGGGTCTTCCTTTCGGTTGGGCGCAGGTAAGCCCACCGGCTTTTGAAACAGTGTCTCGACCCGGGCCTTGGGCAATAGGGTTCCGGCCGGGAAACCGCGATCTAAGCGGTTCCGGGAGCGCCGGATGGATCGGGATCGATCACGTCAGGACGTGGATCGACGGGCTGCTGTCATTGCGATCGAAGCCGGTGCCGCCGTGCGAAATCCTCGGCGAGGTCGGCGAGCGTCACATGAGCGAAGCGGTCGAGCAGCAGCGCCTCGGCCTCGGCAAAGGCGGTATCGAGTGCAGCGTTGACCGCCTGCTCGACGAGGCATTCCGGCATTTCCTGCTTGTTGCCGATGGCAAAGATCGCAGGCTCGCCGAGCGTTTCGTGCAATTGCCTGAGCGTCACGGTCTTGAGGTCGGCGGTGATCGCCCAGCCGCCGGCATGGCCGCGGGCGGAGGAGACGATGCCGGCATCCCTGAGGAAGCCCATGGTGCGGCGGACGACGACCGGATTGGTGCGCATGCAGAGCGCAAGCTCGTCCGAGGTCAGGGGTTCGTCGCGCTCGGCCATGTGCAGGAGCGCGTGCAGGACGGAGGAAAGGCGACTGTCTTTTTTCATGTAACTTCAATTATTACGAATCGCGGCGCGATGCAAGAGGGGCGGACGGCGGGCCTGACGGTTTCGAAATCCGGCTTGCGATTCAAGTCGCGCGGTGTGGAAAGGCATTTCCGCGGCCCGAGGGGTACTTCCGGCAGGGCCGAAAGGCGTCGCGCCGGGATCGCATATCCCGCCGCGCCGACGCGCGGCTGCTGGATCTCTGTGACAAGCACAGAGATGAGGGTGGGTGGGAGACCTCACGCCAGGCCGGCCAGAAACTTTGGGCGCCACTGACGCCAACAACGCCTCCCTCATTCCTGTGCTCGTCACAGGAATCCAGCCAGCCCAAGTCTTTGGGCTGAAGAGATTTTTTCGCGCCGCAGGCGCGGCGCTGCTGGGTCTCTGTGACAAGCACCGGATGAGGACGGCATTTGCCAAACCCAACTATGACGCCAGATGGATGGCCCCAAAGGGATTGTACTTGAAATCGTCCTCGTCATAGGCGTCGACCGGCAGCAACTTGGCGCCGCGGCGGGTCAGCACCGTCTCGACGCCGTCGCTGAAGACCTCATCGGCAACCGCGTCGATGATCGCGCTCAGCGCCAGTTCGTCGTCAGACAGGCTGCGTGGCGCGTAGACGTCGGGTATCCCGACCAGATGGAAGCCGATGCTGTAGAGATGTTCTGCCGTGCCGATCGGGCGCTTGCCAAAGGCGAGGCGGCAGGGGCGGGCGAGCGGTGCACCCGTCCGGCCTTCCGCATCGCGGGCAAGCTCTTTCCATCGGTCCGCGCCATGCGCGACGCCGGCGCTCTCGCCCTTGGCGGCGACGATGCCGTTATCGAGGGTGTGGGCGACCAGCCGAAGTGCAATGGCTGAGTGTTTGACCGCATCCTCTGCCGTCATCGGCGGGCCGAGCACATAGATGACCGAGCGATGGTCGCCGACGGCCTCTTCGTCCGCTTCGGTCCAGGCGCCCTTCATGACGCGATCCCGGCAGACCTCGAAGGACATCGGCATGCGATCATCCGGCGCGTCCTCGGAAAACGTGTAGTCGATCTCGAAGCCCGGGGCGAAGCGGTCGATCGCCGACTGGATGATCTCGCAAAGCTCGGAGAAGGGCTTTTGCCCGCCGAGCAGGCAGAGCACGTGACGTGGTTTGACTTCGGAAAAGCTCATGGCCGCTGCCCCCGGTGGTTCGGAGCGAAGCTGTCGCAGACACCACCGCAAGATGCAAGTCGCCAGGGGCGGCTTTCCTAAGCGTGTGCCGGATTTTGGCCCTGGGCCGGCCGTGCCCGCGCGACGATGACGATGCCGACGAGCGAGACGAGGAGGCCCAAGGCCATGGCCCAGGAGAGGGGTTCGCCGAACATCACGAAGGCCCAGATCATCGTCACCGGCGGGCTGAGATAAAGGATGGCGGTGACGCGGGCGGGCGAGGATTTTTTCAGCGCCAGGTAGTAGAGACTCCAGGCGCCGAAGGTAGCGACGAAGACCAGCCAGAGGATGCCGCTGATAAAGCCCGGATCGAGGACGGGCAGCACGCCGCCTTCGTGCCAGGCGAAAAGCGCGAAGATCGCTGCCGCCGAAAGGCACTGGATTGCGAGGCCCTGATGCACCGGCATGGCGCCGGCCGCGCTGCGCTTCTGCAGCAGTGTCGCCAGCGCCAGCGACAGGGTGCCGAGAACAGGCAGGCCATAGGCCCAGAGCGGCACATTGCCGACGTCGATCGACCAGCCAGACGCGATCAAGACACCGGTCAGCCCGATGAAGGAGCCGAGCCATTGGCGGGCGGTCAAGGCCTGGCCGAGCACCGGCCAGGAGAGGATGGCGACGGCGAGCGGCAGCATGTCGGTGATCAACGCCACCAGGCCGGTCGGTACGCCATGGGAAATCGCAAGCGCAAAGCCCGCGAGATAGCCGGACATGGCAAGCGCGCCGAAGAGCATCTGCGGCACGGCATCCTTCCAGCGGATCTTCGGCCCGATCGTCAGCGCGAAGGGGAGCAGCAGCAAGCCGGAGACGAGGCTGCGCCAGAAGAGGATCAGGAAGAGCGGTGCGTGGTCGATGGCAAAGCGGATGCCGACGAAACCGGCGCTCCAGGAGATCACCAGTGCTGCCTCGAGCAGGATCAGGATGAAAATCCCCCACACCCGGCTTGGCTGGCGAGCGGGCAGCGCGGCGACGTCGCTCATATCAAGGGCTCCGGCTCTAGCGGGTTGGGAGAGCCGCATCGACGGCGGCGGATTGCCGGGGTTCGGCGCGGCGGCGCCGGCCCGGCATCGGCAGGGTGAGGATGAAGAGCGAGCCGACGATCAGCCCGATGCCCGCCCAGCCCTCGGCCGGCAGGCGCTCGCCGACGATAGCGACGGCAAGCACGGCGGCAATGACAGGTTCGAGCAGCGACAGCGTCGTCGCCATGGTGGCCGACACGCGGGCGAGGCCATAGGCAAAGAGCACGTAAGCCACGAGCACCGGCACCAGCGCCATATAGAGGCCGACGGCGACATTGGTCCACGACGCCAAAAGCGGTGCGCCGGTGAAGGCGAGGACCGGCAACAGCAAGGCGCCGCCGACGCCGAAGATCGAGCCCATGGCGGCGCGCGGCGGAATGCCGGCCTGCATCAGTCGCCGCGCCACCCAGGAATAGAGCGCGTAGAGCAGGCCGGAGACGAGGCCGAGCAGGATGCCGTAGAGGACGGCCGTCGCGTCGGCGGCACCGGCGCTGCCGTGGCTTTCCGAGAATGTGAGAAGCACGGCGCCGCCAAGGCCGGCGGCAGCACCCAGCAACCAGCGCGTGGTGAGCTTCTGACCGTCGAAGATGCGCTCGATCAGCGAAGCGGCGAGCGGCGCCGAGCCGATGGAGATGACGGTGCCGATGGCGACGCCGGCGAGATGCATGGAAGAGTAGAAGGCGAGCGGATAGATCGCGACAGAGAGCGAGCCGAGGATCAGCATCGGCCATTGCGCGGCGATCTTCGCCCGGCTCTTGACGATCGAACGCAGCGCCGTCAGCGCCAGCAGCAGGCCGCCAAGGCCCATGGCGACGGCGCCGATCCCGAGCGGGCTGACCCCTGACGCAAAGGTGGCGGTGGTGCCGGTCGTGCCCCAAAGGGCGGAGGCGGTGAGCACGCAGGCAAAGCCGACGAGAGAGGCGGAATTGCGGGAGGTCATAGCTGATCCATGATCGAGATGGCGATCCGGCGCGCGGTCTTCAGCCGTGCGTCATGCCCGTCGAGCCCGGCGCGCGACATCGCACCTTCGAGCAGGAAGGAGAGATGCTCCGCCGTCTCGTCGACGGCGGCACCCGCGTCGGGTTTCATCTCGGCGAGATATTGCTTGAAGAGCGTTTCCACCTCGTCTTTCTGCGAGGCGACGATGTCGCGGGCGGGATCGCCGACGGAAAGCTCGGCTGCGGCATTGAGCAGCCCGCAGCCGCGAAAGCCCCAGGAATAGGCCATCTCGGCATGATCGACATAGCTGTCGAAGATCGCCAGTACGCGGTCTCGCGGCGTTGCCGCATGGGCCAGGCGCTCGTGGTAAAGCGCCTGCCATTCCCGGTGGCGCGCCTCGATATAGGCGTTCACCAGATCGGTCTTGGACGAGAAGTTGTTGTAGAGGCTCATCTTGGCGACGCCCGCATGCGCGGTGATCGCATCGATGCCGGTGGCACCGACCCCGTCCCGATAGAACAGTTCGGCTGCCGCCTTCAGCAGGCGCTCGCGCGCCGGTGCTTTCTCGCTCATGGCTTTCTCCAGTTCATTAGGTAGACCGATCTACTTATTTTGGTTCGATGTCAAGTGACGCGGTGCTTTTCAAAAGGGATGAGGATGCGGTGATGCGCCGGCCGATCGCCGCGTCGCTGTTTGCGGCTGTAACCGTAACGTACTTCCGCGCGTCGCACGCAACGGGTCTACTGCTCGGCATGTATTCGCACTAAATTTCGCATTGGTGGCCCGCAATGGAGTTTGCGAGGCAGCGGCGGTCGAGAAATTTCAAGACCGCCAGCCGTGGCGTATGAGGGAGATTCGGCATGCTGCGATTTGTACTCACGGGTCTGGCGCTTCTGGTCGGCGCGACCAACGTCCCGGCGCAGGATACGTTGCCGGCTGAAATGCGGGACCGCACGATCGAGCGTCGGGCGACGGAGGCGGTGATCTGGGGCATGCCGGCGGTCAATGCCGACCTGATGCTGCAGGCGATGCTTTCGACCACCAAGGCCAAGGTCAACGAGATCGTTTACTGGTCGAAGCCGGTCAACTGGAAGAACCAGACGCTGACGCCGAACCCGGATTCGATCTATTTCATGTCGTTCTGGAACGTGAAGGATGGGCCCATCGTCATCGAGATCCCGCCGGCCGAAGGCGGATCGATCGCCGGCAACATCGTCAACGCCTGGCAGATGCCGCTCGAAGATGCCGGCCCGCATGGCGCCGACGAGGGCAAGGGCGGTAAATACCTGATCCTGCCGCCGGATTACATGGGCGAGGTGCCGGAGGGCTTCATTCCGCTTCGGTCGGACACCTTCACCGGATTTGCGCTGCTGCGCTCCAATTTGAAGAGCCATGCCGACGCCGAGGTCGAAAAGTCGGTCGCCTACGGCAAGCGAATCCAGATCTACCCGATGCCCGTGACCGAGAATACGCCGGCGACGGTCTTCACCGACGCCTATGACGTGCTGTTCGACAGCACCATCCACTTCGACGCCAGCTTCTTCGACAATCTCAACCGGGTCGTCCAGACGGAACCCTGGCTCGAGCGCGACCGGGTGATGATCGACCAGCTGAGGACGCTCGGCATCGAGAAGGGCAAGCCCTACCAGCCAAGCCCGGAAACCAGGGCGCTGCTCGACAAGGCGGCGGCCGAGGCGAAGGCAGAGCTTTCCGCACGCTACGATGCCGGATTCCCTGTCATCAACGAGGGTATTCGCTGGTTTCCGGCGGCTGTGGCCGAGATGGTGAAGGCCGCCTCGGAAGCCTATTCCGATCCCGATCTCTATCCGGTCGATGCCCGTGGCGTGACCTATACGCTCGGCTTCACCGGCATCAAGCGGCTGGGCACGGCGCAGTTCTACCTGATGGCCAACAAGGACAAGGATGGCAACGCCTTCGACGGCAGCGCCGATTATCGCCTCGTCGTGCCGAAGGATGCGCCGGTCGAGCAATACTGGTCGGTGACCGCTTACGACCGCGAGACCCATGCGCTGATCCGCAACATGGACAAGGCCAGCGTCGCCTCGATCGGCGAGGGGGTGAAGAAAAATGCCGACGGCTCGGTGGACGTCTATTTCGGCGCCAAGGCGCCTGAGGGCAAGGCGGCAAATTGGGTACCAGTCGATCCCGCGCGCAAGTTCGAGCTGCTCTTCCGCCTCTATGGGCCGGAAAAGCCGCTGTTCGAGAAGACATGGAAACTGCCTGACGTCGAGAAGATGCCTTAAATCCATATCGAGCCTGCAATGCGAGGAGGAAACCGTGACCCATCGATACGTCGGGATTGCATTTTTGACAGTCTCACTCGGCTTATCTGTCAGCGCCCCTGCCGTTGCTCAGGACAGTGGCAGCACGCCGGTGACGGTCGACAATTTCGTGCGCGCCGAGAGCGATCTCTACTTCAGCGCGGTGGCGAAGAAGGATGGTTTCGGCAAGTTCGAGCACAACAGGGTGATGCTGCCGATCGACAAGCAGACCGTCATCCGCACCAACCGTGACACGCTTTATTCCGGCGCAGTGTTCGATCTGGATGCTGGCCCGGTCACCGTCACGCTTCCGGATGCGGGCGGCCGGTTCATGTCGATGCAGATCATCGACGAAGACCAGTATACACCTGAGGTGATCTACGCGCCCGGCCAGCATGTTCTCTCCAAGCAGAACATCGGGACCCGCTATGTCTTTGCCGCACTGAGGATCCTCGTCGATCCGAACAAGACGGGCGATGCCGACGAGGTCCATCGGCTGCAGGATGCCGTCAAGGTGGAGCAGCCCGGCGGCCCCGGAAAATTCGAGACGCCAAACTTCGATGCAGCGAGCCAGAAGAAGGTGCGGGATGCGCTGCTCGTGCTCGCATCGACGCTGCCCGACACCAACGGCGCCTTCGGGGCGAGGGGCGCGGTCGATCCGGTCCGCCGTCTGATCGGCGCCGCCTCCGCCTGGGGCGGTAACCCCGAGAAGGATGCGATCTATCTCAACGTCGTGCCGAAGGAGAATGACGGCAAGACGATCTATCGCTTGACGGTCAAGGACGTGCCTGTCGACGGCTTCTGGTCGATCAGCCTCTACAATGCGAAGGGGTATTTTCAGGCAAACGCGTTCGACGCCTACACGCTGAACAACATGACGGCTGAAAAAGGCGATGGCGGCGACGTCGATATCCAGTTCGGCGGTTGCGACGGCAAGGTGCCAAACTGCCTGCCGATCATGGATGGCTGGAACTACATGGTTCGCCTCTACCGGCCACGCGGCGAGGTTCTCAACGGGAGCTGGTCGTTTCCCGAGGCCGTTCCTGTGAAGTGACGGCGTTGACGCGTTCGGACTGCGCCATACCTATGCCTGGCAGCCACGGGCCAAAGGAGCCACCATGTGCGGACGCGTCTATCTGAAGACCAATCTGGAGGGCCTGCTGCGCGCCTTCGGCTTTGCGACACGCGGCGGCGTCGAGACGATCGCCAACCAGTTTCCGCGCTATAACGGTGCGCCGACGCTCACCTATCCGATCATCATCCGCGACGTGATCCGTGATCCCGATCTCTTCGGTCCGGTCTTCGTCTCGGCGCGCTGGGGGCTGATCCCGAGTTGGACGAAGGATCCGAAGGCGGGGCGGCCGCTCGTCAACGTGCGTTCCGACACGATCGCGACCAAGTTCCGCTCGTCCTATCAGCGCCGGCGCTGCCTGGTGCCGATCGACGGCTTCTTCGAGTGGAAGGACATTCACGGCACCGGCAAGGACAAGCAGCCCTACGCCATCGCCATGAAGACGGGCGAGCCCTTCTGCCTTGCCGGCATCTGGGAGAGCTGGCGCAATCCTGCGACCGACGAGGACATTCGCACCTTCGCGATCGTCACCACCGACGCCAACGCCATGATGGCCGACATCCACGACCGCATGCCCGTGATCCTGCACCCTGACGATTACGAGCGCTGGCTTTCCCCGGAGCCCGAAGCCCCCGATCTGATGAAGCCGTTTCCGCCTGAGCTGATGACCATGTGGAAGATTGGAGCCAAGGTCGGCTCGCCGAAGAACGATACGCCGGATATTCTCGATCCGGTCGATTGACGGTGACAAGACATCGCGCGGAGGATTTGCACGGGTCGATCGGAAGGTTCGATCTCGTCTGATCTGGGGCCGGGCATTGACAACGGCACGTCCATCAGGGAGTGTCTTTTGCTGTTACCACAATCGAGCATTGTCCTGGACCGCGAGGAGGAAGCTCATGTCCTACGATTGGGGAGGCGCGCGCCGTCAACGCTACAGGCACGCGCGGCTCTGGCTTTTGATCGCCCTGGCAGCCTGGTTGATCGCGCTTGCGTCAACGTCATGACGGGAACGGGTGAGAAAAGAAGGACCGAAGCTTGAGAAGCATAACGTTGCGAAAGATTGCCGTCATCGCCTGTGTTCTGATTACCGGCCTGTCTCTGGCAAGCTGCGCGCGCAACTCCTGCCGCGATTGGCCGGGAACCTGCATCATCCAGTGACGATGGTACCGTCGCCGGAAGACCAAGGCCCTGACCTGATGAAGCCGTTACCGCATGAGCTGATGGCCGTGTGGAGGATCGGCTCGCTGAAGAATGACAGTCCTGATGGTCTCGATCCGGTGGAGTGAGGGAAGCAGCTTGCCGAAATCCGAAGGCGTCGATTACATGTTGTACGTCATCGTGGCAGCGCTCGCGGCCTTTTTGATCAGGGACATCTATTGGTTCACCAGGTCGTTGCTGTTCTACAGGGACAACGGCTGGGATTTCACCGTCGATTTCGGGCCCAAGATGTATGGTGGCGACTCGACTGATCCTGATTTTGAGATGTCACCTCGGGAGAAGATGCTCCGGGGATATCCCATCGGAATAGTCTGCTGCACCAGTTTGCTGGTCGGGTTCTCGATCGCATTGTTCCAAGGCTGATCCGGCTGTTTCACCGGCAGCATCGCACTCGGTTGTAATACCTTGCGCAACCCTCTAAAGCTGCCGCATACGACCTCTCTCCCGAAGGCTCCTTGAGACAGGATCGCGCCGATGAAGCTGGTGACCGGCAACGCCAACCGTGCCCTTGCAGAAGCCATTGCCGACTACCTGAAACTTCCCCTGGCGGACTGCACGGTCAAGCGTTTCGCCGACCAGGAAATCAACGTTCAGCTTCATGAGAATGTGCGCGGCGAGGACGTCTACGTGCTCCAGTCGACGAGCACGCCTGCCGACGGCAATCTGATGGAGCTCCTGATCCTGGCCGATACGCTGCGCCGTTCGTCGGCGCGCCGGATCACCGCCGTCATTCCCTATTTCGGCTATGCCCGCCAGGACCGCCGCGCCACCGGCCGCACACCGATCTCGGCCAAGCTGGTCGCCAACATGATCGCCGGGGCCGGCGTGCACCGCGTCATGACGCTCGACCTGCACACGGATCAGATCCAGGGCTTCTTCGATATCCCGACCGATAACCTCTATTCGGCGCCGGTGATGGCCCGCGACATCAAGGAGCGCTACGACATCGGCAATCTCATGGTCGTTTCACCCGATGTGGGTGGGGTCGCGCGGGCGCGTGCCATTGCCAAGCGCATCGGCACCGATCTTGCGATCGTCGACAAGCGCCGCCCGCGCCCGGGCGTGTCGGAAGTGATGAACGTCATCGGCAATGTGTCCGGGAAAAGCTGTCTGCTGATCGACGACATCGTCGATAGCGGCGGGACGCTGATCAACGCGGCGGACGCGCTGTTGAAGGCGGGCGCCACGGAGGTTTCGGCCTATATCACCCATGGCGTCCTTTCCGAAGGCGCCTGCGAACGCATCGGCGCCAGCAGGTTCAAGGAACTTGTCGTGACCGACTCGATCCACGAAACCGAAGCGCAACGCCAGACCCGCAACATCCGGCGCATCACCATCGCGCCGCTGATCGGCGAAGCGCTTGCCCGCACGGCAAGAGACCAGAGCGTTTCAAGTCTTTTTTACTGACGGGAAGCGCGCGCGCCGCCATCGGTCCCTGCAATGCGCCGCGCCCCGGGCGGCGATGCGTCGCCCCTTACAGGTCCCGCGCGAAGATCTGGCCGGTCAAGTCCTTGCCGAAGCTGTGGTGGAATTCTTCCTCGATCAGCGCGAAGCCGGCCTTTTCGTAGATGTGGCGGGCGGCGTCGAGGCCGGCATTGGTCCAGAGGATCATGCGGTTGTAGCCCAGAAGCCGGGCGTGGCGCATGCATTCCTCGACCAGCCGGCGGCCGATGCCGAGACCACGGGCGCTGGGTTCGACATAGAGCAGGCGCAGTTTTGCCGTCGTCTCGTCGTGGCGGACGAGAAACACCGAGCCGACGATCTTGCCGTCCTTTTCGGCAATCCAGCAGCGGTCGGACTTCGGATCGTAGTCGTGCATGTACTTGACGACGATCTCGGCGACCAGCGCCTCGAACGCGGTGCTCCAGCCATATTCCTCGGCGTAGAGCGCGCCCTGGCGGTGAATGACCCAGCCCATGTCGCCGGGCTGCGGATCGCGCAGGATAAAGCCCGGCACCCGCTCTTCCTGAAGCAGGCTCTCGATCTCGCCCATGGCGCCTACCAGTTGCTTCTGTTCCGGCACGGAGAGCTTGTCCAGCATGGCGACCACTTCGCGCTGGGATGCATTCTCCAGCGGCTCGAAGGTCGCGCGCCCGGTTTCCGTCAGTTCGAGTTGCGCAACCCGGCCGTCGGCGGGCGAGCGGGTCTTTTCGATCAGTCCCTTCTTCTCGAAGCCGGTGATGACCCGGCTCAGGTAACCGGCGTCGAGGCCGAGTTCGCGGCAGAGATCGGTCGCCGTCAGCGCCGGCCGGTGCGCCAGCTCATAGAGAATGCGCACCTCCGTCAGCGAAAACGCGCTGGCGAGCAGGTGCTCGTGCAAAAGGCCGATCAGGCGGGTGTAGAAACGGTTGAAGCGCCGCACCGTCAAGGCGCGGTCTTCGGTTTGCTGCGGAGACATGGAAGATGCCTTTGTAATATTGCCTTGGTCATATAATTAGTTGCCTAAGGCAAGTAATGTCAAGCGGCCGGCAGGACCTAGGCGCGCATTTTCACCGCGCTCACGCAGCGTGAAGTGGCCTGTTGACGCCGCACCGCGGTTCGATAGGTTGAACTGACGTTACGTGAGGTGCTGCAAGGCCGAGGGCGGCTGTCACCGCCGGCGACCGGCAGCGCCAATTTCTCCAAAAGGGCGTGCCTTGATCTATCTTCTCCGCCATGGCGAGACCGTGTGGAACACGCTCGGCCGCTTCCAGGGACAGAAGGATTCACCGCTGACCAGGCGGGGCATCGAGCAGGCGGATCTCGTTGCGGCACTCCTCGCGACGGAAATTGCCGGCGCGGCGCCAGCCTTCGAAATGCATGTCAGCCCGCTTGGCCGGACCCGCGAAACGGCCGACCGGGTTGAGCGGGTCCTGCCGCTTGCCCGCCGCGAGGATCCGCGCTTGATGGAGGTTTCGGTCGGAGCCTGGGACGGCATGACGATGTTCGAGATCGACAACGAGTTTCCGGGCAAGCTCGACGGTTCCGACGCCTTCGACTGGTATTTCCGCTCGCCGGACGGGGAGAGCTTCGATGCCGCCTGCGCCCGGGCGAAAGGCTTTATCGCCGATGTCCGCCAGCCGACCGTCGCGATTTCCCACGGGCTGTTCGGGCGGTTGCTGCGCGGCGTCTATGCCGGGCTCTCGCAGCGGGAAATGCTGGAACTGCCGGTTCCGCAGGATGGGTTCTACCGCCTCGTCGACGGTGAATTCCACCTTGTTGAGGGGGCGGCTGCGGGCGTTCCCGCCTGCTGCGTGTCTCCTTAGATCGCCCTCGATCCAAGGAAAAAGACATGCAGCAGATCAGAGTGTTACAGCGACCTTTGCGCGTCTGATGAGATGCGCGGCGCTGTCGTCGCGGTCGACGGCCGGGCGTGGCATCGTTTTTGCAGGTATTCCTAATTTAAGTGGCCGATCGTGCCCGCGTGCGATAGTATTTGCCCTGTAATCTCCTTGGTCCGGGCCTCCGGATGAGGCCGCTTTTCCCAAGAGTTGGCAAACCCATGGAGCAGAGATTAGCCGCAGTGCTGGCGGCCGACATGGCCGGCTACTCCAGGCTGATGGAGGCCGACGAAGCGGGCACGCTTGCGCGCCTTCGCACCCACCGCATTGAGCTGATCGACCCGGCGATCGCCAAGAACAAGGGCCGGCTGATCAAGACCACCGGCGACGGCCTGCTGGTCGAATTCCAGAGCGTGACCGATGCGGTCAAGTGTGCCGTCGAGATTCAACAGCGCATGAAGAGGCGCAATTCCGACGTGCCGGAGGACCGGCGGATCGAGTTCCGCATCGGCATCAATCTCGGCGACATCATCTTCGAGGACGACGACATCTTCGGCGATGGTGTCAACATCGCCGCGCGCGCCGAGCAACTGGCCGAGGTCGGCGGCATCTGCGTGACGGCGGCAGTGGCAACGCAGGTGACCGACCGGCTGGAGCTGCCGATCGACGACCTCGGCGAAAAGACGCTGAAGAACATCAGCCGCCCGGTGCGTCTCTACCGCATCGGGCTCGACAGCGTCGAGCTGCCGACTTCACCGGCCGCAGGTGCGGCGGCGACGGGCGTCTGCAAGCCGACGATCGTGGTTTTGCCCTTCGACAATATGAGCGGCGATCCGGACCAGGAGTTTTTCGCCGACGGGCTGACGGAGGACATCATCACCGAGCTTTCGCGACGGCACGAGCTCTTCGTCATCTCGCGCAATTCGAGCTTCGTCTACAAGAACCATTCGGTGAACGTGCGCGAGGTGGCGGCCAGCCTCGGGGCGCAATATCTGGTGGAAGGCAGCGTGCGCAAGATCGGCGGGCGGGTGCGTGTCACCGTCCAGCTCATCGATGCCGCCAACGACGCCCATATCTGGGCCGACAAATACGACCGGCAGCTCGACGACATCTTCGCCATCCAGGACGAGGTGACGGCGGCGATCGCCGCGACCGTGCCCGGGCGGCTGGAGGCGGCGCAGCGCGACCAGCTCTCACGCACCAAGCCCGCGAACATGGCGGCCTATGAATGTGCGCTTGCGGCCAAGGTGCTGCATCACCGCAGCAGCGTTGCCGACAACGCCGAGGCGCAGGCGCTGATCGACCGGGCGGTTTCGCTCGACCCCGGCTATGCCCACGCCCATGCCTGGCGGGCCTGTATCCTCGGGCAATCCTGGGTCAACGGCTGGTGCGCCGACCGCGAGGCGACCTGGGCCGAGGTCAATGCCGAGCTCGAACGGGCGCTTTCGCTCGACGACAACGACGCCGACGTGCACCGGATCCTGGCTGCCGTCAACGTCAACAACAATGCGCTGACGACGGCGCGCTATCACCAGGAGCGGGCGCTGTTCCTCAATCCCAACTACGACCTGGTGGTGGTGCAGCAGGGCGAACTCCTGACCTGGCTCGGCCGGCCGGAGGAGGGGGCGGAGTGGATCCTGAAGGCGATGCGGCTCAACCCGCACCACCCGGAACGCTTCTGGAGCCATCTCGGCAAGGCGCATTTCTGCGCCCGCCAATATGGCGAAGCGATCGAGGCCTTCATGCATCTTTCGGCCATGGACGAAACCCAGCACGCCTTCGTCGCCGCCTGCCACGGCTGGCTGGGCGACGGGGTCGCGGCGGGTGCCCATATGGAAAAGGTCAGGGCGCTCAACCCGGCCTTCGAGATCGGGACGTTTCTCGGCACGCTGCACTATGCACAGGAGAGCGATGCGCAGCATCTGCGCGAGGGGCTGGTGAAGGCGGGGGCCGGGTGAGGACCGGTCCGCATCCTTCGGGTCCGCATTTTGAATCAAGCATGGATTCAGGGGCACGAGGACGTGGTTTCGGCCCCTGACAGCGTAATTGCGGGGTCTTCTGCACCTTCGGGAGAGGTGGCTATGGAAGCAGGTCGCGCCGAACGGCGGCTGGTGGCCATTCTCGCCCTCGACATCGTCGGTTACTCGCGACTGATGGAGGCCGACGAGGCGCGGACGCTGGCTGCCATCAAGGCGTGGCGTTCCGACATCTTCGATCCCCTGCGACTGGACTATCACGGACGCATCGTGAAGCTCATGGGCGACGGCGCGATCGTGGAGTTCGGCTCCGTCGTCGATGCCGTCGCCTGTGCTGTCGCATCGCAGAAGGAGGCCGCCGCTCGCCAGTCGGACGTGCCGCCCGAGCAGCGGATGCTCCTGCGCATGGGCATCAATCTTGGCGATGTCGTGGTCGACGGGGACGACCTGCTCGGCGATGGGGTCAATGTCGCGGCCCGGCTCGAGCAGATATGCGAGCCGGGAGGGCTGTTCCTTTCCGGCACCGCCTTCGATCACCTGCAGGGCAAGTTCGAACTGCCGCTGGAATTCATCGGCGAGCAGCACGTGAAGAACATCCAGCGTCCGGTCCGCGTCTATCGGGTTCGGTTCGACGGGGAGGTCCCGCATCGGCGCCTGCACCTCAAGCATCGTCGCGGCTGGGGAATTGCGGCTGGCTTTGTCTTGCTGGTCCTGGCCGGCCTTGCTGCCACCTGGCTGGTGCAGAGGCGCGAGGGCGCCGACGCGGCGTCCGTTGCGCGGATGGCGTTGCCGCTGCCCCAGACGCCTTCGATCGCGGTCCTGCCCTTCGAAAATCTCAGCTCCGATGCGGCGCAGAACTATTTCGCCGACGGCATGACCGACGACCTGATCACCGAACTCTCGAAGCTCTCGGGCATCTTCGTGATCGCGCGCAACTCGACCTTTGCCTACAAGGGCAAGCCCACCAAGGCGCAGCAGGTGGCCGAGGAACTGGGTGTGCACTACATTCTCGAGGGCAGCGTGCGTCGCGAGGGGAACCATGTCCGGGTCAATGCGCAACTGATCGACGCCATCGACGGGCACCATCTCTGGGCCGAACGCTATGACGGTGAAATGAGCGGCGTGTTCGGCTTGCAGGACAGGGTGATCGGACAGATCGTCTCGACGCTCTCGGTGAAGCTGACGAGTGCCGAGAAGAGCGTGGCAGCGGTGCCGGAAACCACGAACCCGCAGGCCTACGACACCTTGCTGCGCGGCTGGGAACATCTTCGCCGCGACAGCGAGGCCGAAACGGTTGCGGCCTCCACATTCTTCCAGAAAGCGATCGTGCTCGATCCGGACTATAGTCGCGCCTACGCGTCGCTGGCGGCGGCAAACTGGCGGGCAAGCATCCTGTCCTTTGACTACTCCCGCAGAGAAGCCGCGTCCAGGAACCTTACCAGAAATCTTGCCAAGGCCATGGAGAGGCCGACACCGCTTGCCTATGCGATCTCGGCGCAGGTGCTGGCACAGCAGGGGCGCTACGACGAAGCGTTCGCTGCCATCGGCCGGGCGGTGAAGCTGGCGCCCAACGATCCCGACAACCATGTCGGCATGGCGCGGATCCTCAACGCGACGGGACGCGCGGCGGAGGCGGAACAGGAGGTCCGCCAGGCGATGCGGTTCGATCCCCATCCCGCGCGGGCGACGCTGCGCATGCTGGCGGTGTCGCTCTTCTGCCAAGGGAAGTACCAGCAGGCCGCCGACACCTATGAACCCGTGATCGAAACGAAGTCTGCCCTTCTGGCGGACTATGCCACCTTGATCGCGAGCTACGGCCATCTCGGACGCACGGGCGGCATTGCGGCGCTGGTCGACCAATACAACAAGCTGGCTGCGTCCAGCCTGGGCGACCCGCTCACCGTCCAGGAAAGCGCCTATGAATGGTATGGCAGCGTTTTCAGCTACCACAGGCCCTACATTGCGCGCCTGCAGGAAGGGTTGCGCAAGGCCGGATTGCCCGAGGGTGCCGGCACGGACCTGGCGCTTGCCGACTATGTAAGGCTCATGACGCTGACGAAGGGGGAGTTGAGCGTCGACAAAACGATAAAGGTCGATGTGGCGGAGGCAAGGGCGCTGCTGGCGCGCGGCGTGACCTTCATCGATGTGCGGGCTCCGCTCACCTATGACATCGGCCATCTCCCGAGGGCCATCAACCTGTCGCTGCTGACCGCGTTATCGAAGGAAAGCCTCGCCCAGGTGGCGGGAAAGAAGGACGAGGTCGCCTTCTATTGTCAGGGCAGGAACTGCACCCATGCCGCCTATGCATCGGCCAAGGCGATCGCCTGGGGCTACACCCACGTCTACTATTTCGCCGGCGGATTTCAGGACTGGGACGACGAGGGCTATCCGCTCGTGATCGAGGTCCGGAAGTAGTTCGGGCAGGGATGGCCGCGATCCATCGCGGCCGTTACCCGGCGCCCGCAGCAGCCGCTTGGGCTGGCGGAAAAGGTGGCGGTCTCGCGCTCGAACATTGAAGGAACTGGAGCGCGCCGGCCTGATCACCCAGCAGCGCGAATCCCGCTCGATCATCTATCGCGCGGCCTACGATGCGCTTGCCGGTCTCGTCCGCTTCCTGATGGAAGACTGCTGCGGCGGAAACCCGGAAATCTGCGCGCCGGCCACTGCCGCAGCCTTGTGCTGCGCTCCCGAACCGAAGCCGTAGCCGAGATCGCCAAAGTCAACATTCCGGTCGCGATCCTCATCTGGCTGACGATCATCCCGATGCTCATGAAGACCGACTTCCGGTCGCTGTCCGAGGTGGGGCGCCGCTGGCGCGGCATCAGCGTGACCGTCGGCGTGATGATCGGTAGCGCAGCCGGCGGAACCTTTTGGGGAAGCGTGACGTTGATGGTCGTCGTAGAAAGAAAAGCAGGGGGGCATTGAAATGACCAATCAGAAAACTCCCGAAATGACTCCGACGCGTGATCCAGCAGAGGACAATGCCTTTTTCCCTTCCCCCTACTCGCTGAGCCAGTTCACGTCGCCGAAATCCAACCTCGGCGGCGCTGACTACCCAAATCCTTACAAGGGCGGGAGAAAGGTGCTGATGATCGGTGCGGATGAGCGCTACCTCTTAACCGACAACGGTACGTTCTTCTCAACTGGCAACCATCCGCTGGAGACGTTGCTGCCAATGTACCATGTCGACAAGGCCGGCTTTGCCTTCGATGTGGCGACGCTGTCGGGCAATCCCGTGAAATTCGAATACTGGGCCATGCCGACCGAGGACGATGAGGTGAAGACCTTCTTCACTAGCTACAGTGCACAGTTCAAGCAGCCTCTGAAGTTGTCGACGGTGATCGAGCAGGGCCTCGATGACTACGTCGCCATTTTCGTTCCCGGCGGGCATGGCGCCTTGATTGGCCTGCCCGAAAGCGGGGATGTGAAGGCTGCCCTGGAATGGGCGGCAGCGAAAGACAGGTTCGTCATATCGCTCTGCCACGGTCCGGCGGCCTTCCTTGCTGTCGGCAACAGCGACATCTATCGCGGATACAAAATCTGCGCGTTTCCCGATGCGATGGATGCCGAGACACCCGAGATCGGCTATATGCCTGGCCGCCTGACCTGGAAATTCGGCGAGAAGCTCAAGAATCAGCTGGGTATGGACATCATCAACGACGGTATTTCCGGTGCCGTGCATCGGGACCGCAGGCTGTTGACCGGAGACAGCCCGCTGGCGGGAAATGCTCTGGGCAAACTGGCGGCGGAAGCACTGCTCAAGGAAATCGCCGGCGAATAACCGGATGAATCTCGGCTTAACCCGCCCGATGCCGATGCCCGATGACGACACCCGCCGCGGAGAGGCGAGCAGGGACCCGGTCGGGCCCCCGGCCTCAGGCCTCGTGGCAGACCGCCTCGATATTGTGGCCGTCCGGATCGAAAACGAAGGCTGCGTAGTAGTTGGCGTGGTAGCGCGGGCGCAGGCCGGGGGCGCCGTTGTCCTTGCCGCCGGCCGCAAGGGCTGCGTGGTAGAAGGCGTCGACCTGCTCGCGGGTCGCGGCCATGAAGGCCACATGAAGATGCGCCGGCTTTTCGTCGGTTTGGTAGAGGCACAGGGACGACTTGCCGTCCGTGCTCATCTCGACGCCGTGCGCGCCATGATCGACCACGGAGACGCCGAGCGGTTCGAGCGCCTTCAGGTAGAAGTCGAGGCTTGCCGCATAGTCGCGGACACCGAATTTGACGTGGTCGAACATGAACTCTCCTATGCGTCGCTCAAGGGCAGCCGTCCCATGGCTGCATCGCGGCCCCCGTCAGGCCAATACCCCGAGGGCCTTTCGGAGGCAACCGGGGCGGCCGCGCCGCGCAGGTCGTCGTCAAGGCGCATCGCCTGCCATTGGTAGCCGTCCGGGGCTGCCTTGGTCTTATGCGGTGCACACCTCCCGCACGCAGGCCCTTAGCCAGCGATGCGCCGGATCGGCGTCGAGACGCGGGTGCCAGAGCAGCGAGATGGTGATTTCGGGCAGGGCGACAGGCAGGGGGAAGGTGACGAGGTTTTCGCGCAGGCTCCCGGTATAGCGCTCGGGAACGCTGGCGACGAGGTCGGTGGCACGCGCGAGCGCCAGCGCCTCGGAGAAGCTGCCGACGGTGGCGGCGATCTCGCGGCTGAGTTCGAGGGCCGCAAGGGCCGCATCGATCGGACCGGCGTCGTTGCCGCGGCGCGAGACGTGGATGTGGCGGGCGCTGGCGTAGCGGGTGGTCGTGACTTCGCCGCTCGCCAGCGGATGGCCCGATCGGATGACGCCGACGAAACGGTCGTGGAAAAGCGCCTGCGCCCGCAGTTCCGGACCGGTCGTCTCGCTGACCACGGCGGTTTCGAGGTCGACGGTTCCGTCGCGAAGTTGGCTGCTTTCCCGGTCGAGCTTCTGCACGAAGCGCAGACGCACGCCGGGCGCTTGGCTTGCAACGCGGGCAATCAGCGCCGCGCCGAAATTTTCGACGAAACCCTCGCGGTTCCTGAGCGTGAAGGTACGGGAAAGCGTCTTCAGATCCAGGTTTTCGGCCGGACGCAGGCAGGCCTCGGCCGCCTCGACGAGCGGGCCGATGCGGCTGCGCAGTTCCAGCGCCCTCGGCGTCGGCACAAGCCCGCGGCCGGCGCGCACCAGCAGCGGATCGCCGGTCGCCTCGCGCAGCCTTGCCAGCGCCCGGCTCATGGCCGAGGGGCTGAGCCGCAGGCGCCTTGCGGCGCGGGCGACGCTGCCTTCCGCAAGCAGCACGTCGAGGGTCACGAGCAGGTTGAGATCCGGTCTGGTCATCGCCCTTCATAACACGAGTTCATCGATGATGTGGCGTCAAACGCACGAATGAAGTGCAAATGCTGCGCCTTCCGCCATATGAAGGCGAGGTCTAATTTTTTGGAGAACCGACCTTGGAGGGTTTTCCGATGATCCCATGCCCGCTTGTGCCCGCCCCGATTTCCCCGTCTGACCGGAAGTCGTTGCCGCATGTTTTGAATCATGAAGGCGCGCTAGCTTCTTGTTTCCCCTCGATTTCCCGCGCTGCCCATGATCGGCGTGAAACCCCGCGCGCGGGAAGTGGGCGATGAGCGCGACGAAAACTGCCAGCGCTCCCGCCACCGCCTCGGTTCGCTGGGTGCTCACCAGCCTCTCGCTTTCCATGCTGCTCTCTTCGCTTGGCACCAGCAGCGCCAATGTGGCGCTTCCGGCGCTGGCGGATGCTTTCGGTGTCTCGTTCCAGGCGGTGCAATGGGTGGTGCTTGCCTATCTGCTTGCCATCACCACGCTGATCGTCAGCGTCGGGCGGCTCGGCGATATCGTCGGCCGGCGGCGGCTTCTGCTTGCCGGCATCGCGCTCTTTACCGCAGCCTCGGTGCTTTGCGGCCTGACGCCCGCTTTCCCGCTGCTCGTCGCGGTGCGGGTGGTGCAGGGCATCGGGGCTGCGATCATGATGGCGCTGACCATGGCTTTTGTCGGCGAGGCGGTGGCGAAGGAGAAGACCGGCAGCGCCATGGGGCTCATCGGCACCATGTCGGCCATCGGCACCGCGCTCGGGCCGTCGCTCGGCGGTGCATTGCTGGCCGGCCCCGGCTGGCGGGCGATCTTCCTCGTCAACGTGCCGCTGGGGCTTCTGGCGCTCGTGCTTGCCCATCGGCATCTGCCGGCCGACAAGGGGAATGAGGGCAGGGAACGCGCACGCTTCGACGTCGTGGGCACGTTGCTGCTTGCGCTTTCGCTCGGCGCCTATGCATTGGCGATGACGGTGGGACGCGGCAGTTTCGGCGCGCTCAATGTCGCGCTGCTTTCGGTCGCCGCTGTGGGTCTCGCGCTGTTCCTGCGGGTCGAGACCAAGGTAGCCTCACCGCTGATCCGGCCGGCGATGTTGCGCGATCCGGTTTTCAGCCGCGGGCTTTCGACCAATGCGCTTGTCTCGACCGTGATGATGGCAACGCTGGTGGTCGGGCCGTTTTATCTGTCGCGCGGGCTGGGGCTAGATGCGGCGATGGTCGGGCTCGTCCTGTCGGTCGGTCCGGTCATCTCGGCCTTTGGTGGCGTGGTCGCCGGCCGTATCGTCGATCGCCTGGGCGCGGGCTTCGTAGTCACGGTCGGTCTTGCAGCGATGGTTGCGGGCTGTGCGGCGCTGGTGCTGCTGCCGGGGCTTTTGGGCGTTGCGGGCTATATCGCGGCGATCGCGCTTTTGACGCCCGGCTACCAACTGTTCCAGGCGGCCAACAATACGGCGGTCATGGCGGATGTGAGCGCGGACCGGCGCGGCGTCGTTTCCGGCCTCGTCAACCTCTCGCGCAATCTCGGCCTCGTGACCGGCGCATCCGTCCTGGGCGCGGTCTTCGCTTCGGCCGTGGGGGCGAGCGAGGTTTCCGAAGCGGCGCCTGAGGCGGTCGCCCGGGGCATGCAGGTGACCTTCGCCGTGGCCGGGCTTTTGACGGTGATCGCCCTTGCAATCGCGGTTGGGGGCAGGGCGCTTGGCAAGCGCATCATGCGGAGCGGAGAGGCGTCGGCGTAGTGGACGGGACCGTCTCGGGGCGTCGGTGACCGGGCGGACCCGAGCGAAATGGCCGGCTGGCCCTCAGCGGTCGGCGTCCGGCCGGTTTCGCCACGCATTGGCGGTGAGGCCGTAGCTTTGATGCAGGATCTCCTCGCCCCTTGAACGGGAGAGCTTGCGCATGGAAAGCAGCGGGCGAAAGCCGAGCTTGAGCAGCACCTTGCCGGATGCCGGATTGTCGGCCGCGTGCCCGGAGCGAAGCGCCAACAGCCCGACCTGGCGGAAAGCAAAATCCACGACCGCCTCTGCTGCCTCGAAGGCATAGCCCTTTCCCCAGCTCGGCCTTTCCAGCCAGTAGCCGAGTTCGCCTTCCTCGCCGTCGATCTCGTCGAGATCGACCACGCCGATCATGCGGCCGGCGCGCTCGATGGCGAATCGAAAGGCCGTACCCGCCAACCATTCGCGCGGATGCTCGCCGAACCAGCCGGTCATGTCGTCGAGATCAGGCGGGAATAGCGCCATGCGCAGCATGCGCGTCACATCCCAATCGGACTGGATTTCGAAGGCGCGGGGTGCATCCGCAGGCGTGGTCGGGCGCAGGAGGAGACGATCGGTGCGCAGGCGCACGGAAGGGGAGAGCCCGGATTTCATCGCTGGCGGTCTGGTCGTCATTGGGCCTGGTACCTGCTTGGCCGAAAACGCTGGCGGCGAGCTTAACCTGGCGGTGTCCGCCCACAACGGCAAAGGCGCGCCCCGCGACCCCCGGATGCCAGTGGCGTTCACGCGGCCGGGATGGCTTCCAGCTTTGTCCGCAGCGTCTCGAAGTCCGGCACGAACCAGATGGATGTGCCCTTGTTCGTCTCGCGCACGAAATCGGTCAGCGCCTTGCTCGCCTCGAGCCTGGCGCCGATATCGCCGACGATGGCGAGACGCATGTGGTAGTTGACGAATTTCTGGAAGACGTCGCCGGCGATGCGGGTCGAAAGATCGAGAAAATCGGGCCCGAGCCGTTCCACCGGGATCGCCACGACGGTCGCCTCATGCGCCCAAGCGTCGCCGAGAAAATCATTGGCGTCGCCCGGTGCCGCAAGGAGAGGGCCACTAGCCGCGCATTTCAGCACGCGCGCGGTTCCGATTTCGAGAAGCTGTGTCATGCGTCCGGGATAGGGGATAAAGCTCTGGGTTGCAAGGACGATCATTTCCTCAGCGCCGCGCCGGGGAGATGCAGCGTCCGTGGTCCGCGTGATTCGCCTGTGCCTTGCGATGTTTGGCCTATCCTGACGACTGAAGCGATTTTCGTTATATTTGTGTAAATATAACGAAAATCGGAAAATTCAGCGGTCGCCGCAAGTTGTTTCGGCAGGTGCGTCGAGAATTTCTGGCGATTCTTGTTTCGGTTTCCTGTCGATTTGACCCAGATCAATGACCCGGTCCGTTCGGTAATTACTCTCAGCGACGATTCAGGCGTGTCATCGGCAAGTCATGGGATTGATTTTTATTTCGGGTGGCGCATCTTACTTTAGATTGTGTTGGGGGACGCGGAAATGTCGGAACTCGTTCAGCAACAGCCGATCGAAAAGCCACCGCGATCGCGGCGCGCCGAACTCATCACCTTCTTCGTGCTCGCTTTCGGCATCTGGCCGATCGTCGCCGTCGGTATCGTCGGCGGCTATGGCTTCCTTGTCTGGATGCTGCAGATCATCTTCGGCCCGCCGGGCCCGCCCGGGCATTGAGGTCGAGCCATGAAGGTCGAACCTCTCTCACGCCGTGAACTCTTTACCGGCCGCGCTGCCGCAAGGCCCGCGCGCATCCGGCCGCCCGGTGTGTCGGAGCTGAGCCTTGCCGCCTGCACCGGCTGCGGCGCCTGTGTCGAGCGATGTCCCACCGACATCATCCGCCTTGAAGGCGGCCATCCCTTCGTCGACTTTTCGGGCGGCGAATGCACCTTTTGTGGCGCCTGCGCGGACGCCTGTCCCGAACCCGTATTCGAGACGAAGGACGTGTGGCGCTTCCCCCACGTCGCGGCCATCACCGATACGTGCCTGGCGCGCCGGAACGTTGCCTGCCAGTCCTGCGGCGAAAGCTGTCCGGAGCAGGCGATCCGCTTTCGCCCGCGCATCGGCGGCCCGTTCCTGCCTGAAATCAACGACGCGACGTGCACCGGTTGCGGCGCCTGCCTCAGTGGCTGCCCCGTCGGCGCGATTGCGGTGAAGGCGCTGGAAAAGGAGGTGGCGCATGTCTGAGGCCGCAAAGGCGGGCACGCCCTATCACATTTCGAGCGCCGTGGTCGCCACGATGCCGCAGGCCACCGAATCCGTGCTGGCTGTGCTTGAAGGAATGGAGAACGTCGAAATCCATGGCCATGGCGGCGGCAAGATCGTCGTCGTCATCGAAGGCAAAAGCACGGGCGCGCTCGGCGAACGCCTGACGCAGATCTCGCTGCTCGACGGGGTGATCTCGGCCAACATGGTTTTCGAGCATGTGGAAATGGAAGAGGAAAGGCAGGAGCCATGAGCGGAGAACTGACGCGGCGTGACATTCTGAAGGCCCATGCGGCCGGCATCGCCGCCGCCACGGCCGGCATTGCGCTACCTGCCGCAGCCCAGCCGGTGCCGGGTGGCGTCAACGCGCTGGAAATCAAATGGTCGAAGGCGCCCTGCCGCTTCTGCGGCACGGGCTGCGGCGTCATGGTGGGCGTCAAGGAAGGCCAGGTGGTCGCCACCCATGGCGACATGCAGGCGGAGGTCAACCGCGGCCTCAACTGCATCAAGGGCTATTTCCTTTCCAAGATCATGTACGGCAACGACCGGCTGACGACGCCGCTCCTAAGGAAGCGCGGCGGCGCCTACGCCAAGGACGGCGAGTTCGAACCGGTGAGCTGGGACGAAGCCTTCAACGTGATGGCCGAGCAGGCAAAAAAGGTCCTGAAGGAGAAGGGGCCGACGGCGGTCGGCATGTTCGGCTCCGGCCAATGGACGATCTTCGAGGGCTATGCGGCGACCAAGCTGATGCGCGCAGGCTTCCGCTCCAACAATCTCGACCCCAATGCCCGCCACTGCATGGCGTCGGCCGCCGTCGCCTTCATGCGCACCTTCGGCATGGACGAGCCGATGGGCTGCTATGACGATTTCGAGAATGCCGACGCCTTCGTGCTCTGGGGCTCGAACATGGCGGAGATGCACCCCATTCTCTGGACCCGCGTCGCCGACCGGCGTCTCGGCCAGCCGCATGTGCGCGTCGCGGTGCTTTCGACCTTTACCCATCGCAGCATGGATCTGGCCGATATCCCCATCGTCTTCAAGCCGGGCACCGACCTCGTCATCCTCAACTATATCGCCAACCACATCATTACGACCGGCAGGGTCAACGAGGATTTCGTCAACAAGCACACGAAGTTTGCTCGCGGCGTTACCGACATCGGCTATGGCTTGAGGCCCGACAACCCGGTCGAGGTTAATGCCGCCAACTCCAAGGATCCCGGCAAGACCGAGCCGATGGATTTCGCGGCGTTCAAGGAATTCGTTTCCGAATACACGCTGAAGAAGACAGCCGAGATGACCGGCGTCGACCCGGAATTCCTCGAACAGCTTGCCGAGCTCTATGCCGACCCGAGCCGCAAGGTGATGTCGCTCTGGACCATGGGCTTCAACCAGCATGTGCGCGGCGTCTGGGCCAACCAGATGGTCTATAACCTGCATCTCTTGACCGGCAAGATTTCCGAGCCGGGCAACAGCCCGTTCTCGCTGACCGGTCAGCCGTCGGCCTGTGGCACCGCGCGCGAGGTCGGCACCTTTGCCCACCGGCTGCCGGCCGACATGGTTGTGACCAATCCCGAGCATCGCAAGCATGCGGAGGAGATCTGGCGCATCCCGCACGGCATCATCCCGGAAAAGCCCGGCTATCACGCCGTGCAGCAGGACCGGATGCTGAAGGACGGCAAGCTCAATTTCTACTGGGTGCAGGTCAACAACAACGTCCAGGCGGGGCCGAACACCGCCAACGAGACCTGGCAGGGCTATCGCAACCCGGACAATTTCATCGTCGTCTCCGACGCCTATCCGACGATCACGGCGATGAGCGCCGATCTCATCCTGCCCGCCGCCATGTGGGTGGAGAAGGAAGGGGCCTACGGCAACGCCGAGCGGCGCACCCATGTCTGGCACCAGCTCGTGCAGGCGCCTGGCGAGGCGCGCTCGGACCTCTGGCAGATGGTGGAATTCTCCAAGCGCTTCATCACCGACGAAGTGTGGCCGAAGGAGATCCTCGACGCGAGCCCCGAATATCGCGGCAAGACGCTGTTCGACGTTCTCTTCAAGAACGGCGAGGTCGACCGTTATCCGCTGACGGACGTCAGCGCCGAGTACGACAACAACGAGGCCAAGGACTTCGGCTTCTACATCCAGAAGGGAATGTTCGAGGAATACGCCGAATTCGGCCGCGGCCACGGCCATGATCTGGCGCCCTACGACACCTATCACGAGGTGCGCGGCCTGCGCTGGCCCGTCGTCAACGGCCAGGAGACGCGCTGGCGCTACCGCGAGGGCTTCGACCCTTACGTGAAGGCGGGCGAGGGCGTGAAGTTCTACGGCAACAAGGACGGCAAGGCGATCATCCTTGCCGTGCCCTACGAGCCGCCGGCCGAATCCCCGGATGAGGAATACGATACCTGGCTGGTGACCGGCCGCGTGCTCGAACACTGGCACTCGGGTTCGATGACCATGCGGGTGCCGGAACTCTACAAGGCGTTTCCCGGCGCCCGCGTCTTCATGAATGCCGAGGATGCGCGCAAGCGCGGCATCAACCAGGGCATGGAAGTGCGCATCGTCTCGCGGCGCGGCGAAATCCGCTCGCGTGTCGACATCCGCGGCCGCAACCGCATGCCGCCCGGCGTTGTCTTTGTTCCCTGGTTCGATGCCAGCCAGCTGATCAACAAGGTTACCCTCGACGCCACCGATCCCATCTCCAAACAGACGGATTTCAAAAAATGCGCGGTCAAGATCGTTCCCGTCACCCTCTAGGGTGGTCACGGCTGACTGAGGCCGGTTCGAAACGGCCTTTCTGGATAGCCCTTGCTGCTGCCCTGATGGTCTTCGTCACCACGGCGGCCGTCGCGCAAGTGGCCGAAAAGCTGGTGCCGCAGCTCGAGGGCCCGACGCCGCAGATGGCGACGGAGGCGGCAGCACCGCTGCCGAAATGGGTGGTCGACGACAAGCGCAAGATGCGCGCCTATCCCGACCAGCCTCCGGTCATCCCGCATTCGATCGAGGGCTATGAGCTTTCGGTCAATGCCAACCGGTGCCTGTCCTGCCACAAGCGCGAGTTCACCCAGGATTCCGGCGCGCCGATGATCAGCGTCACCCATTACATGACGCGCGACGGGCAGATGATCGCCGACGTTTCGCCGCGGCGCTATTTCTGCACGGCGTGCCACGTGCCGCAGGCCGACACCAGCCCGCTGGTGCCGAGCAATTTCAAGGACATGAGCGAACTGGGTTTCAAGCCGGCCGGAAGCGAGTGACGACATGATCGCATGGATCAGGAAAATCATCCTTTGGGCCTGGGGCATCATGAAGACGCCGGCGGGCACGCTGGGCCTCGGCTTCCTCACGCTCGGTGGCTTCGTCGGCGGCGTCATGTTCTGGGGTGCGTTCAACACGGCGCTGGAACTTACCAACACCGAGAAGTTCTGCACCTCCTGTCACGAGATGCACGACAACGTCTACCAGGAGCTGACCCGCACCATCCACTTCTCCAACCGCTCCGGCGTGCGCGCCAGCTGCCCGGACTGCCACGTGCCGCATGAATGGACCGACAAGATCGCCCGCAAGATGCAGGCCTCGAAGGAAGTCTGGGGCAAGATCTTCGGCACCATCAGCACAAGGCCGAAATTCCTCGAAAAGCGGCTGGAGCTGGCGCAGCACGAATGGGCGCGGATGAAGGCCAACGACAGCCTGGAATGCCGCAACTGCCATTCGTCCGTCGCCATGGACCTGCAGAAGCAGACCCAACGCGCGGCGGAGATCCACACCCGCTACCTGCTTTCGGGCAAGGCCACCTGCATCGACTGCCACAAGGGCATCGCGCACGAGCTGCCCAACATGGAAGGCATCGACCCCGGCTGGAAGATGCCGCCGGAACTGGAAGGCAAGAAGATGGCGAACCAGACGCCGATCGACGATCTGCGGCAGGCGATGGCGGATCTGCACATGCAGGCGCAGTAGGCGAGCGGCGGCCCGCCAGAGCCGCATTGAATTCTCCAGGGCCATGCCGGTGCGGCGTGGCCCTTTTTGCGGTCCTTGGGCAAGGCCGAGCAAGTGATGGCCTCTGCTGGCGCCAACATTGCCTCCCTCATTCCTGTGCTTGTCACAGGAATCCAGCCGCGTCGCGTCCGCGGCGCGAGGGACTTTTCCCGCCAAGCCGGAAGGTAACGCGCCAAGACCGTACTCCCCGCCGTGCCGACGCACGGCCGCTGGTTCTCTGTGACGAGCACAGAGATGAGGGTGGAGGGTGCTGCGACCGCCGAGCCAAACGGGGCATACTCGCTTTGGCGGCGATGGACGGGCGGGGGCCGTCACTGTTCGTTTCCCCACGCCAAACTTTTTTCAGAAAAAAAATCGCCACCGCTGTCGGCACCGCCGTTTCCCGTTCGTCATTTAGCCAGGAAGGCCAATCCGGCTTTCTCCACCGGAGCGGGATAGGAAAAAAATCCGTGCGGGTCTTTCGCCTGCAATCCGCTCTACCTATTTGGGTTTCACCACGCCGGTACCCCCAGGGGTCACGAGGACCGGGGCTGGCGTGACAGAGGAGAATGGACAATGCGCGTAGTGGTTTTTGTAAAGGCGACCGAGGACAGCGAAGCCGGCAACATGCCGTCGACCGAGCTTCTGGAAGCCATGGGCAAGTACAACGAGGAGCTGGTCAATGCCGGCATCATGCAGGCAGGCGAGGGCCTGCATCCGTCCTCGCGCGGCGCCCGCGTCGCCTTCGACGGCGCCGATCGCATGGTGATCGACGGTCCGTTTGCCGAGACCAAGGAACTGGTCGCCGGCTTCTGGATCTGGACGGTCAAGGACATGGCCGAGGCGATCGCCTGGGTGAAGCGCTGCCCGAACCCGATGCCGGGTCCGAGCGAAATCGAAATCCGCCCGGTCTTCGAGATGGAGGATTTCGGCGACGCGGTGACACCGGAGATCGCTGCCCGGGACGAGCAGCTGCGCGAGAAGATCTCCAACCAGTAAGGGTTTTCCGTCGAGCTCAAGGGGAGGGCCTGCCTCTCTTCTCGGGCCTGAGGATCAATCCTGCTTGTCCCTCACCCCAACCCTCTCCCCGCCAAGCGGGGAGAGGGGACGAGCCAGGTTCGGGGCGTCCACGACAAACCGCCGAAGTGAAACTCTGGCGCTTGCCGTCGAGGCGAGCGGGTGCCTCGCGTGCCCTTCTCCCCGCCCGCGGGGAGAAGGTGGCCGGCAGGCCGGATGAGGGGCAAGCCCTTACGAGGCGGATGAGGGGCAAGTCCTCATCGCGGGAGGAGGGGCAGCCTCAAGTGCTTGCGCGGCGAGCGGGACGAAGGCCGTCCGCGGGATGAACGGCTGCCACAGTGTCCGGATCGTGTCGACGTTGGCAGGACGTCTGCCCTGCTTCCCGTAGAGATTGCATTAACCATGATTGTTTACATTTGCTCCGGGGCTTTAACCGGAGTGGGGCAATGGTCAGGACGAGCAGTTTCGTCATTTTTCTCTTTTCAAGCGTCGGGATGGCAGTCGCCGCGGACATCGACGGTCCGCTGGTGGGGACTGAGGACGCCTATGAAGTGCCGGTGGAGCAGGCGTCCGGCGGCATCACCGGCTATATCGAGGGCTCCTATGGCGCGGCCGTGGACTCGCCCGGCGACATCGATGCGGATGCATGGGATCTTCGCGGTGCGGTGAATTTCGACGCCGGCGCCGGCATGAACCTGCAGGTCGATCTCGGTTACACGCGCGCCTCCTACGAGGATCTCGATACCGACAGCTATGACGGCGCGCTGCATGGCTACTACCGCAACGATCTCTTTGCGGCCGGCGTCTTCGCGCAAGGGGCACGCCTCGATCCGGGCATCGGCGTCGACCTCAACGACTACATGGGCGGCGTCGAAGCGGCCTATTTCCTCGATACCTGGACGCTGCACGGCGCACTCGGTTATGGCCAGGCGGTCGTGGAAGACTTCGAAGACATCGACGCCAACCACTACATGGGTGCGCTCGGCGCCCGCGTCTACGCGACCGACAACCTGCGCTTCGACGTCGACGGCTCGCTCCATCGCATCAGCGAAGGCGACCTGGATTACGACCTGCGCAGCCTGAAGCTGACGGCCAACTACCGGCTGGAGACCGTGCCCGTCACGCTCTTTGCCGGCTACAAATACACCAACGAGGAGCTATCGGGCCTGAGCGCATCGGTCTCCGGCGATACGAGCACCATCTTCGGGGGCTTGCGCTTCTCTTACGGCTCCAACACTCTCAAGGAAGAAGAGCGCTTCGGCCCGGTCTGGTCCAGCAACCGCCTGTCGTTCTGATCGGCTTTCGTCGAGGTCCTGGGCTGCCCCGCATTGCGGGGCGGCCGACGGTCGGCTGAGAAATGCCGGCGGTTGCAATGGGGCGAGCGGTGTGACGTCGGCCATTGATCTCAACGCCAAGTTCAGAGAACACAATGTCTGGTGGTGTAATTTAGCATGTGCTAACCTCCTTCGCGTTGAGAGAACAGGGGGAGGCAATCATGGACATGACCCGTCGAGCCATCGCTTTGGGAAGCGCTGGCCTGCTGGCAACAGCTTCGTTTTCCTTTGCAAATGCGCTGGAATCTCCGCTTTTCGATCCGGTCGAGGCTGCGGACGAATTCTGGCTGGCGGTCGAGGCCTATATCTACGGTTATCCGCTGGTGACGACCGAAATCACCCGCCGCGTCATCACCAACGTGGAAAAGGCGGAAGGCAGCAAGGGGCCGATGGGCCACATCATCAAGCTGCGCCAGTATCCGAATGCGTCCTTCAAGGACGTGACCGCGCCGAACGCCGATACGCTCTATACGACCGCCTTCGTCGATGTCGGCAAGGAACCCTGGGTCTTGTCGATCCCCGACATGAAGGATCGGTTCTTCCTGTTTCCGATGCTCGACGGCTGGACGACGGTGTTTCAGGTGCCGGGCAAACGCACGACCGGCGGCGGCCCTCAGGCCTATGCGATTACCGGGCCAGGCTGGCAGGGCAGCCTTCCGGACGGCGTGACCGAATACAAATCGCCGACGAGCATCGTCTGGATCCTCGGGCGCATCTACTGCGACGGCACGCCGGAGGACTATGCGGCGGTGCACGCGCTGCAGGATGAATGCAAGCTTTGTCCGCTGAGCGCCTACGGCAAGGACTGGACGCCGCCGGCGGGCAAGGTCGATCCGGCGATCGACATGAAGACCGCGGTGCGCGAACAGGTTAACCGCATGGATGCGGTCGACTATTTCACCCTGCTTTGCGAGCTGATGAAGACCAATCCGCCGACGGCGGCGGATGGCGAAGCGGTCGCCAAGTTTGCCGAGATCGGTATCGTGCCGGGCCAGGATTTCGACAAGAGCAAGCTCGACGCCGCCTTCGTTTCGCGCATCCCCGCAATGGCGTTCCACCGCATCATGCTGCACTTCAAGTTCAGCGATGGCGACGTGCAGAATATCAACGGCTGGGGTTTTACCACCAAGACCGGTATCTACGGCACAAACTACCTGCAGCGCGCGCTGATCACGGCGATCGGGCTTGGTGCCAACCGTCCGCAGGATGCGATCTATCCGACGTCGCTGAAGTCCAGGGACGGCCTGGTTTCCCGCGCCTATCATGGCTCCAACAAATACGTCATCACCTTCCCAAAGGGCCAATTGCCGCCGGTGCGCGGCTTCTGGTCGATCACCATGTACGACGAGAACTATTTCTTCGTCGACAATCCGCTCAACCGCTATTCGATCAGCGCCCGGGTCGGCCCCAAGGCCAATGCCGACGGTTCGACGGAGATCTACATCCAGAATGAATCACCCGGCAAGGATAAGGAAAACAACTGGCTGCCGGCGCCCAAGGGCAAGTTCATCCTGATGATGCGGCTCTATTGGCCGGACGACAGCCCGCCGTCGATCCTCGATGGTTCCTGGGTGATCCCGGCGGCGAAGAAGGTGGGTTAGGACAGGCCGGAATGCAGCGCGTGCCTTTCGACTCTAGAGAAACTGGGGCACCTTTGCCTTCAGCAACTCGATCAAGTCGGGATCCATGAACGCGTAATCATCCGGAATGCCCAGGCATATCAGGCGTTTGTTCCTGAGGGCGGATCGATACCTTTTCTGGACTTTCGCGCGATGGGCCCGCTCCATCACGAAGATGATGTCTGCCCATTCGATCTGCTCCTGCGAAAGCGGGTTTTCGGCGTCGTTGTTCGTGCCGGCTGACGAAACCTCGATATCCGACCGTCCCGCGAACACCTGTTCGGCGGTGGGGCTGCGCAGCTTGTTCTGACTGCAGACGAAGAGAACGTTTTTCAACGGGTGCCTTACCTTGAGCGAAGGACGCCAGCGATACCACCTGGGCGGGAAGGCGTCCATGCGGGCTGAGCGGTCCCGCGCTTCGCCACTGCCGGCGGCGACCTCTTGATGCGCTAGGGTTCACGCTATTCCAGCCGTTGCTAAACCTTGCCAAATGGCAGAAGCTCCATGCTCTTCACTTCTTTGAAGACGGAGCAGATGCAGCCCATGACCGAAGCCTCTGCCATTCAGCAAAACCACCGCGGCGACGCCCGCATCTGCCGCGGCTGCTGGGACCAGATGCATATGCCGATCCCGATCCGCGGGCCCCTGGCGCTGCCGTTTCGCGCCTTCGGGATTACCCGCAGCAAGATGAATCCGAACATCTGCACGATCTGCGAGCGCTCCTTCCGTTACGTGAAGAAGCAAAGTCACGTTGCGGCAAGTGCCACGATCCTCTTTGCCGACATCCGCGGCTTCACCCATCTGTCGGAGCGGATCGAGCGGATGAGATTGAGTGAGATCGTCAGCCTGTTTCAGGATCGCTGCGCTCAGGCCATCTGGGCGCATGACGGCATCGTCAACAAGACCATGGGCGACGGGCTGATGGCGATCTTCAATTTTCCGATTATCCGGAAGGATCACGCGGACGCGGCGATCCGGGCAGCACTCGATATCCAGAAGCATTGCGCCGATGCCCTCGGCCGCCTCGACTTCGCTGGCCTTGGCGACGCGCCGCTCGGGGTGGGTGTCGGCATTCACTCGGGCGAGGTCGAGATCGGCGAGTTCTCGACATTCCGCAGCGATTTCACCGCGATCGGCGGCACGGTCAACCTGGCCTCGCGGCTCGAATCCCAGGCGGAGGCGGGGGAAATCCTGATCTCGGCGGAAACCGCCAGCGAGGCCGGGGATCTTGTGTCGAACGCCGCAACGCGGCTGCTGAGCCTGAAAGGCATCGATCTGCCGGTGGAGGCGCGGGTGCTAGCGACCCATTGACTGCCTTGAAACGTTTGCGCATTTCCCTCGTGTCGAGGTGAACCGCTTCAACTTGCTCAGTGGAAACTTGCCTGATAGCTGGTTGCGATGAGCGAGACATGAGCGTCAAGAGGCGGTCGCAGTTCAAAGGCCCGTGGGTGGCGTGAGAAATCATAGAGACGGAGGAGGCACCACTCCTCGCGTCGCATCTCAGCCACCTCAAGTTCGTTGCGCGAAATATGGAATGGCGTTCGTTCCCAACCGTTGGTGGTCTTAACCTCGATCAAACGCGCGCGCCCATCCGGCGTGAAGCTCGCTATATCATAGCCCGCGCCATCGCCATCTTCCTGCGCCACCCACCGAACCTGGCGGGCCAAATCCTGACGACCGCTCTGTTGTAGCTGTGCGCGTTCGTGATGGAATACGCGCTCTTCTCCAGCGCGGCCGAGTGCACGGTTGCGTTCGTCCCGCCCGGCCACATCGAAACGCCGAGCGACCGTCTGCATCTGTGTCAATTCGTCGGGTGGTGGGGCATTGTGGAGAGTGGGCGGGACACCGATGAACAGCGCCAGTGGCTCGGCCATGCCGGATGCCGGACGGGAACCAAGGACACTGTCCCATTGCGGATGCTGCGCTAACCAACGGGATATTGCCTCGGCCAACGACATCTGAAAATTGAACCGCGGCTGGTAACCGCTGAGAGTGGGAAGACCAAACCCTTTCGCAGCAGCCGAAATGTTGCAATGTTTGAATTCTATCGAGCCGCGACTTCTTCCGAGCGCGTCTTGCAGAACCCGGTTGTGCAAGGCCTTGTTGTAGGATTGACCAGAAAGTTCGTCGCGTAGCATAGAAAAATAGGCCGCGACGATCGCGTCATTTTCCGTATCTGTCCAATTCCCCAATCCCATGCTCTCCAGGCTACGCAGCACATCGGTATAAGTCATCCGGAAAAGCAGCGTCTCGCCATGCTCCTATACCCTCATCCCCGGATATTGCGTTTCAGTTCGCCTCAACCGATGCTTGTGCTCACTTATCACGCCCAAAGATCGCGCACGCAGCGGCCGTCCGATGGCAGGTCCTCGAAGGTGGCCAAGCCATCGAAATGATCGATCGGGAGATTGGCGACCTGTTCCAGTGCCGCGAGCCTGAGATTGACGGCGATGCGCCGGCGGCCTCGTTCGTCAAGATGAAGGCTGCGCCAGGCGACGACGCCGGCGCAGGTCGGGCAGAACAGGATCTCGAGCGTCGGGCTCCCTTCGTCGGCGCGGGTATAGGCGGTGAGCTCGCCGCTGACGGCGATGCGTTCGCCCTCGTAATCATAGGCCCAGAGCGTGCCGTAGCGGTGGCAGAGGGTGCAGTTGCAGGCGGTGATCGAACCGGGATGGCCTTTAAATGTCCACTTTCCGTTGCCGCAATGGCATGAGCCGTCGAGCATGTTCCGCTTCCCCTGTTGATGCGCAGGTAAGGATAGTGCGTCGATCGGCCGATGTCCGCAATCGGCGCCGGACGTCAATATTGCTCGGGCTTGGGCCCCACGACCGCGTCGATGAACGGGGCTTTCAAGGCCAGGTACTCGCCGATCCCGTGCTGGTTCGTGGCCTCAAGGTGCAACTTCAGTTCCTGATAGCGGGCACGCAGGGTCGGGTCCTCCCGCAGCAGGTCGCGAAAGCGCAGCATTCTTGCGATCTGCCAATGTCCCGACGAACAGACATGAACCTTGTGGGTTCGCACCCCGTTGATGTCGCGCCGATAGAAATGATGGTCCCTGGAGAGGTCCTTGCCGCGAACATATCCAAGCAATGCCATGCGATGATCCACGTCGGCCGTGCCTTCTTGCCTTTCCACCTCGACCAGAAGATCGATTTCCGGCTTGGCCGCCAGACCGGGTACGGCCGTGCTTCCGACATGATGGATGACGACCAGTGCATCCGAGAATACGGCCCGAATGCGCCGCTGCTCAAGGAGGAACAGGTCGGGCCATTGCGGATCATAGGCTGAAATCTGGCTGGTCAGCGGCAGGGTGGCCTCCTTCGGATCCTTGGACGGCGGTGCCATTGTAGCACCCGAGGCGAAGACATGGGCCTTCTCCCGCCCGGGCGGAAGAAGGCTGCTTGCCTTGGCCTTTTATCGTCTAGTTTCGATCGAGCCGCATCACCTTTTCCTCGCCCAGCACCATGCCGGTCTCGCGGAAGCCGAAGCGGTGGTAAAGCGCGTGGGCGCGGGTGTTTTCCGGATAGACGCCGAGATAGATGTCGCCGCATTCGGGGATTTTGGCCATCTGTTCGATGAGGGCTGCAAGCGCCTTGGCGCCATAACCCTTGCCCTGGTGGCGGGCATCGATCATCAGCCGGTAGATCCAGTGGTTGCCGTCATCCGGGTCGAGCGCATACATGGCAAAGCCGACCGGCTCGCCTTCCGCCATCACGGCAAAGCCGACGCATTCGGGGCGTTCGGCCAGTTCTTCGAGGGATTCCTCGTTGCTGGCGATGAAGTCCATCTGATCTTCGTGAACGTCGAGCTTTCGGATGACATCAGCATCGACGGTATCGACGGGCAAAAGTGTAATCGTCATTCGTTCCTCATGGTCGACGCTGTGCTGAACGGCAGTGCCTGCAGCATCCCGTCTGCGGTCGCCTTCTCCCCGCGGGGCGAGCGGGGAGAAGGGACCTTGCAGCGCTCTCGGCATCCGCATCCTGCGCTCTTGCGCGCGGTAGCCTCTGCGGGGCGGGCAGGGGAACCGAAGGGTAGGCGGAGCCGGGCCGCTGCCGTTCCCTCTCCCGATCAGCGGGCGAGGGAGTTGGGGGCAAACAATGGTGGCGCGGGGACGGCGCCCAGCCTGGCAAAACGTCAATAAGAATTTGATCTAGAAGTTGTTTCAGTTTCGGCCGCACCGGCTCGGCCACTCTACGCGCCGAAATCCGGAAAGCGAGCCCTTCTCTGACGGGCGCATTGCAGCAACATTGCGTCGGCAGCCGAACTGGGAAACAGACCCGCCGCTCAGGCCTCTTCCACGATCCGCGGCTCGGGCGCGCCCGACCATTCAAGGGTGATGGTGCGGCCCTGGCGGACGTTCTGGATGACCGAGGGGCGAAAGACGGCGAGGCATTCGCCCTCCGGGTCGCGGGCCGACGGATAGATCAGGCCGTTGCCGCCCTCAGCCAGAATGGTGGCGGCAAGCGCCTGACCGGCCGGGTAGGCGACGGCGGTGTCGGGGGAGAGATAGGCGGCTCCCTTCTCGCCGCGCACGTCATGAAAGCGGCAGGTGAAGCCGGCGATCAGTTCGCGGTAGCGGCCGATGTCGTGAAAGCTGCCGGCTTCGCTGAGCGCGCGGGTGCGGTGATAGACGATTTCCGCCTGGCAGGTCTGAAGTGCACGCGGGCCGAAGGCGCAGTACCAGGCGCCGCGCTCCTCGCCGTTGAAGCGGTTGCCAGGCGGGCGGGCATGGCAGAAGGCGGCGTTGATCAGCGACCAGCCATAACCGTAGGTCTCGTTCAGGAGTTCGGCCGGGTCGACGCCCGCGGGCAGCGCCAGCGGGCTCAGCCGCGCCGAGGTCATCGCCTCCAGCCGGTTGAGGATCTCGATCTCGTCGTCATCCTCGGCGAGAGGCCTGACGGCGGGTTCGTCGATATAGGCGGTCGAGATCAGCCGGACGGTGGCCGGCTCGTTGAAGTCGATTTCGGGCAGCGCGATCATAGGCCGCCGCGCAACCCGTCGAGATAGCGCCGGACCTTCAGCATCCCGGGAATGCCGCCCTCGATCATCAGGTCGACCGGCGAGCGGCCGGCAAACAGCGGACCGGTGTTGACCGCCTTCGGCCACTGATAGGTGAGCGGGCCATTGAAGAAGAGGCGCAGGCCCTTGAAGATGCCGACGATCAGGCTCGCGCGCATCTTCTTGTCCTGGTCGAGCCTGCCCTTGAAGTCCCCGGCCTTCATCCGGTTCCAGGTGGCGATCGGCACGTCGAAGAGCTGGGCCGCCTCCTTGTTGGTGAGGTTCCAGAGGTCACAGGCCTTCACCACGGCCCTGACGATGACCGCTTCCTCGTGCCGGGCCGCTTGCCGATCGGGGGCAAATGCCGGTTGGGCGCTGACCATGGTTGTCTCCTATGAAGTCTTCTGACGTATCATATGATATGAAATGGCGATGTTAGGCGGGAAGTCAAGGGGTAGCCGGCTGATGCCCGCGTTTGCGCCGCCGGGCGAATGCGCCCGGTTCTGCCCTTCATCCTAACCCTCTCCCCGCCAAGCGGGGAGAGGGGACGTGGACGACGGCGGTGCCACCAGTCGGCGGCTGATCTCACAAACCCAAGGGAGACGAGGTTGGACAGGGCGGGTGCCGCAAGCCTCCTTCTCCTCGTCGTGACGGGGAGAAGGTCCCGGCAGGGGGATGAGGGGCAGCGCGTATGCTACGCCGCCTGCATCGCCCTTCACCCGATGGGGTGCGCAGAGGTCGCCATGCGCCTTGCGTTGCCGTCGTGCGCGGTGGCGCGCTCTGCCATCACGGCAATTCGATTTTACTCCGTTGGCCGCGGCCGATAGGCTTTTCGGCACTTTTGATGGGAGAGAGAGCCATGAAGCGCGCAATTGCAGCAATCGCATTCGCCCTGGCCTGTTCCGGCGCGGCCACTGCGCAGGACACCAGCATGAGTTTCTTCGTCACCAGCGTGAACCCCGGCAAGGGTGGCGATCTCGGTGGCCTCAAGGGGGCGGACGCCTATTGCGATACGCTCGCCAAGGCGGCGGGATCGACCGGCAAGAGCTGGAAGGCCTATCTGTCCACGGACGCGGAGAACGCCAAGGACCGGATCGGCACCGGCCCCTGGTACAACGCCAAGGGCGAGAAGATCGCTGATGACGTGGCAATGCTCCACAGCGACAAGAACAACCTGACGAAGCAGACGGCGCTCAACGAAAAGGGCGAGGTGATCAACGGGCGCGGCGACACGCCCAACCGCCACGACATCCTGACGGGCTCGAAGGCCGATGGTACCGCGGCGACGGACACCTGCGGCAACTGGACGATGGGCGGCGCCGAGGGGGCCGCGATCGTCGGCCACAGCGACCGCACCGGACTGAACGATTCCGCCGAGGCCAAATCCTGGAACGCGTCGCATGCGACGCGCGGCGGCTGCACGGTCGAGGCCTTCAAGGGCACCGGCGGCGAGGGGCTGTTCTATTGCTTCGCTGCCAACTAGGTCCGTTGGCAAACTAGTTTTCAGCCCGTGGTCGCGCGGTTGGAGAGCCACGACTACTTTTCTGCGTCCCCCAGAAAAGGATCGATGCTGACCTGGCGGAGCCTTTCACGCGCTTCCACGGAGGCCCGCCTGACGTCGGGATTTTCTTCTACCGCTCTTCCATACCAATATTTTGCGGCATGCAGGTCGCCAACGTTCTCATAGCACTCCCCCAGTCGCTCTCCGAGATATCCGGCATCCAGCGACTGGTCGCCATCTGCCATGAAAAGATAAAGCTTGATGGCGTCCGCTGCATTCCCGCTTGCGATTAATTCTTTTGCTCGGCGCTCTAAATGATTGAAGTCATACACGACTTTGTCTCCAGCAACGCAACTTGGGTGCGGTTTTCCTAAAAAGCAGTGTTGAACGCCTTGACTTCATCCTGACGGCCCGGGTCGAAGGTCCGTTCCCGCATGCGTCAAACATGCGGGCCCAGCAGCGACAGGTCGGCCTCGCCGAGCCGGTCCTTGGCGGTCCAGAGCTGATGCCAGTAGGGGTAGAGGACCGGCGGCAGGCTGACGGCGTCGAGCAGTTCCTTCTCCTCGTCGGTAAGCTTCAGGTTTGCGGCAGCGAGATTGTCCGAGAACTGCGCCTCGGTGCGGCCGCCGATGATGACCGAGGTCACGGCCCTGCGGCCGATCAGCCAGGCAAGCGCAACCTGAGCCGGCGACACGCCGCGTTCGCCCGCAATCGCCACCAGCATGTCGACGATCTTCCAGAGCCGCTCCTCGTCGCGGATCGGCGGTTCCTTCCAGCCGGCGAGCTGGCGGGTGCCATCGGGCGTTTCGCCGCGCCGGTGCTTGCCGGAGAGAAGCCCGCCTGAAAGCGGGCTCCAGACGAGCACGCCGAGCCCCTGGTCGATGGCGATCGGCAGGAGCTCGTATTCGGCCTCGCGGGCTTCAAGCGTGTAGTGGATCTGCTGGCTGACGAAGCGCTGGCGTCCTTCGAGCGCGCTGACGCCGAGCGCCTTCATGACGTGCCAGCCGGAATAGTTGGAGCAGCCGATATAGCGCACCTTGCCGCTGCGAACGAGGCTGTCGAGCGCTTCCATGGTCTCTTCGAGCGGTGTCAGGCCATCCCATTGATGCACCTGGTAGAGGTCGATGACGTCGGTCTTCAGGCGCTTCAGGCTCGCCTCGCAGGCGGCGATCAGGTGGTGGCGCGAAAGCCCGCCGTCGTTCGGCCCCGGCCCCATGGAAAAGCGCGCCTTGGTGGCGACGAGCACGCCGTTCTTTCGCTTGCCGCCGAGCACGTCGCCGATGATCTCCTCGCAATGGCCGGTCGAATAGATGTCGGCGGTGTCGATCAGGTTGACGCCGGCATCGAGGCAGAGATCGACATAACGGCTCGCCTCCTTGAGACCGACATTGCCGACCTCGGCGAACTTGCCGCGGCCGCCGATCGTCATGGTGCCCATGGTGATCGTGGAAATCTTCAGGCCGGAACGGCCGATCAAGCGGTATTCCATGGTCAGGGTCCTTTGCTTCGCGCGTGGATCAGCCTTGCGGAACAGCTCCGTTGCCCGCCGGGCCTGCCGCCGCCCCAGACAAAGTAGCGGCGAGCGCCGCTGGCGCAAGGTTCGGCCGCTCGCTTCTGTCCGCGATCGAGTGAGGCAGACGCAACCCTGCGATTTGTTAGGGCTGGCTTGATGAGGGCGAAGTGATATCGTTCCGCTCGAGAGATGAGGGGAATCACTTTCATGAAGTTCGCGAAAAGCCTGGCTTCCGCGTCGGCTGTTGCCGCCGGCCTGTTCAGCATGATCGCGCCGTCGACCGTGGAGGCTGCCGAAAACGGCGCGGGCTTCTATTTGCTCGGCGCGCGCGGGCCGATGGCCGGCCTGCTGGCGCCGCCCGGGACCTATTTCCAGAACGACAACTACTTCTATGTCGGCGAGCTCAAGGGCAACAAGCAGCTTCCGCTCGGCGGCGAGATCGTCGGTGAAGTGGATGCGACGCTGGTCGGCGTCTTCGGCACCGGCCTCTGGGTCATGCCGGAGGAGGTGCTCGGCGGCAATCTCGGCTTCACGGCGATCGTGCCCTTCGGCGGCCCCGATGTCGACGCCACGCTGTCGGCACCGCGGGCCGGCCGTTCTGCAAACGCCAGCGATTCCATCTTCACCGTCGGCGACCCCGTACTCGGTGCCACGCTCGGCTGGCACGAGGGCAACTTCCACTGGACGGCGAATGCCTCGGTCAACGTGCCGATCGGCGACTACCAGAAGGGGCAGCTCGCCAATCTCTCGTTCAACCGCTGGGCGGGCGACTTCACGCTCGCCGGCACCTGGTTCAATCCGGAAACCGGCTTCGACATCTCGGGCGCCGCCGGCTTCACCTTCAACGGCGAGAACCCGGCGACGGACTATCGGACGGGTACGGAATTCCACGCGGAATGGGCGGTGACCAAGCATTTCGGCCAGGAGTTCTCCGCCGGCGTCGCGGGCTATTTCTACCAGCAGGTCACCGGCGACAGCGGCCCCGGCGCAGGGCTCGGCCCCTTCAAGGGCCGCATTGCGGCGATCGGCGGCACCATGGGCTACAACTTCAAGATGGCCGAGACGCCGGTGTCGCTGACGCTCAAGGTGTTCCAGGAATTCGGCGCCAAGAACCGGCCGGAAGGCACGGCCGGCTTCGTCACCATCGCCTTCCCGATCGGCACCCCGCCGGCACAGGTGAAATAGCAAGAAGGGGATGCCCTTCATCCCGGCTGGAGGCAACCTTCCGCAGGCGGGAAAGGATTGCGAGGTCTTTGCCCCGGGCGAAAAGCGATCACCCGCGGCCGGTTCGCGCGCGGCGACGTTGCTTTATGGCCGGATCGGCGCATAATCCCGCCATCGCTGGGCAGTATTACGGGCCCCGGCGGCTGGAAGATCATTCGCGCTTTCGCCCCAGTTCAGGAGGTCGCGCGATGTTTGACACGGTCAACGCCAAGGCGTTTCTCCCTCACGAAATGAACCAGATCGAGCAGATCTTCCGCGAGATCCTGCGCGAGCGCGGTCTGCCGCGCAACTGCGAGATGGCTGAAGCAATCGCAAGACGCATCTTCAGTTGCTACCAGCGCGGCATCCGCGAGAGGGGCGCCTTGAAATACACGATCGGCTTCGATCTGCGGGCGGCGGCGCAAGCAGATGCCGAGATGCCGGTCCATGGCAGCCAGGAGGTTTCAATGCAGGAGATTGCACGCGAACCGGACGGCCAGATCGGCCCCGACGATCTTGACATGTTGCAACGCACCTTCGACCGGGTCTGCATCTGGTGCGACATCCCGCGCTACGGGAAGCGCGCCGATCGGCTGGCCCGCCATATCACCGGCCAGTTTCGCCGGGGCATTTCCGACGAACGCGTGCTGTTCGAAAACGCCATGTGGCTGGAGCAGCAGGGTGGTACAACGTGGCGCCGCGCCAATAGCTGAGCCGGTGCTGACGCCGGCAAACGCGCGGCGCGCGCCCCGTGTCTTAAGGCGCGTCGCGATCCTTCAGATCCGCTCGGCGCCTTAAGTGATTGATTTGTCGCATGTCGTCGTCGCAAACCGCTGCACATTTTTGCGCGACAGCTCTAGGCCTCGACGAACCGCGCCGGCATAAGGTTCCTATAGGGGAACATGTGGAAATAGGGCCGCGCCTCGGCGAGCACGCGGCGGACGGAGGCGCGCGCGAGCAACCGCTCGAAATAGGCCGAGAGATGCGGATATTTCTCACCGAAGGGTTCGACGATGCCGGCATAGAAGAGAGCCGGCGTGGCGGCACAATCGGCGAGGCTGAAGCTGTCGCCGGCGGCAAAGGTGTTTTCGGCGAAGTGCTTGTCGGCCATGCCATAGGCGAGCCTGAGCGTCGCGCGGGCGTCCTTGACGCCACGATGGTCGTTTTCACCCTCGGCCCGCAGCGTATCGGTGACGATCTTCTGCATCGGCACGTGGACATAGAGATCGAAGAAGCGGTCCCAGAGCCGGGCTTTCAGCGCCTGATCCGCGTCGTCGGGAATGAGCCTGACCGCGCCGGGATAGTGGCGATCGAGATACTCGATGATGATGGAGGTCTCCGGCATCACCACGTCGCGGGCGCTGTCGGTCAGGACCGGCATCTTGCCGGCTGGCCAGAGGGCGGCGAAGCGGGCGGCCTCCGCCGGATCGAGCAGGTCGACGAGGCTGCTCGTGAACGGCGTGTCGTTCTCGTAGAGCGCGATCAGCACCTTGTGGCAGAAGGACGCGAGCGGGTGCTGGTAAAGGGTAAGCGACATCAAGGCGATCTCCGGTTCGGACGGTTCGACAAGGCTGATGTTTCGATAGATCTAGCGCTGAGCGCGCGGTTGTCCATCATGAGTGATATCTTTTTGATACTGGTTTAAATATGCAATCAGATTGTGGCTGAGTGGGGCCCATTTGTCAACGCAGGCCAACGCGAAGGCCAGCGAATTTGCCGGCAGCCATTGAAAGCGCAAAAGCTGCCCTAGAATTAATAGAACAAGGGCGTCGCAACGCTCGGCGCCCGTCGTCATCGCGACAGGGGAGGATTGCCGATGCGCTGCTTCACGGTACTTGGGCCCTCGCAGACCGGAAAGACCACGCTGGTAGACAAGCTGGCCGGTCTGGAGGGGGCCTCGAGAAAAGCTGCTTCACCCTATGGACTGAACCTCACGGAATTCGAATTTGGTGGCGAAGCCTGGTGTGCGCTCGACGCGCCCGGCGGCACCGAGGCGCTGGGCCACGCGCAGCACGCGCTGATCGCCAGCGACGCCTGCGTGCTCTGCGTCTCGCCGGTGCCCGAGGAAGCGGTGCTGGCCGCTCCCTACCTGAAGGCGATCGAGGCGTCGGGCACGCCCTGCATTCTCTTCATCAACCGCATGGACGAGCCGCAGGGGCGGTTGCGCGACGTCATTGCCGCGCTGCAGGACTATTCCGGCCACATGCTGCTCATGCGCCAGGTGCCGATCCGTGAGGGCGACAAGATTGTCGGCACCTGTGACCTCATCTCCGAGCGCGCCTGGCGCTACCGCGAGGGGCAGACCTCGGCGCTGATCGCAATTCCCGACACGACGATGGAGCGCGAAAAGGAGGCGCGCACCGAACTGCTCGAGCATTTCTCCGAATTCGACGACTGGCTGCTGGGTGAGCTGATCGAGGACCGGCTGCCGGCCAACGACACGATCTATGCGATCTCCACACGGCTCCTGAAAGAAAACCGCATCATCCCGGTGCTGGTGGGTGCTGCAAGCCACGCCAACGGCATTCTGAGGTTGATGAAGGCGCTGCGCCACGAGGCGCCTCAGGTCGATGCGCTTCGAGCGAGACTGGCAGCGACCGGCCCGATCGCCGAGGCATCCCTTTCGGCCGTCAGCTTCCATGCCTATCACAAGGCGAATGTCGGCAAGACCGTGCTGGTCAGGGCGCTGACGTCAGGCATCAAGCAGGGCACGACGCTTGGCGGCGGCGGTATCGGCTCGCTGCAGGATCCGGCGACCGGCAAGCCGGTGGCGAACGCGACGCCCGAGGCGGGCGCGATCTTTGCCGCTGTCAAGGCCGACCATCTGCCGGTGCCGGCGCTGCTTGCCGCCAACACCGCCGCCGATGCGCCGGACTGGGCGGTGCCGCCGACGCCGATGCTGGAGCGCATATTGGTGCCGGACAGCGAGCGCGACGAGACCAAGCTTTCCGGCACGCTCGCCAAGCTCGCCGAGACCGACCGCGCGCTTTCGGTCATGCAGGAGGAAGGCACCGGTGCCCAGCTCGTCTGCGTGCAGGGGCCGATGCATCTGCGCGACCTCTGCCGGACGCTTGCCGACGTCTTCCATGTCGGCGTCAGCGACAGGCCGCCGAGCCCGACCTACCGCGAGACGGTGCTGAAACCGTCCGATGTGCACTACCGCCACCGCAAGCAGACCGGTGGCGCCGGGCAGTTCGCCGACGTCAAGCTCAGCGTGCATCCGAACGAGCGCGGCGCCGGCTTCTCCTTTGCCGAGACGGTGAAGGGCGGGGCAGTGCCGCGCAACTTCATCCCGGCGATCGAGGCGGGCGCGCGCGAGGCGATGGAAAAGGGGCCGCTCGGCTTCCAGGTGATCGATGTCGGCGTGACCCTGACCGACGGCCAGCACCATTCGGTCGACAGCAACGACTTCGCCTTCCGCGCGGCCGCCAAGATGGGCGTGCGCCAGGCGCTGTCGCAGGCATCGGCGGTGCTGATGCAGCCGGTCATCCGCGTCGAGATCCACATCCCCTCGATCTATTCCGGCAGCCTGGTGCCGATCGTCTCCACCTACAAGGGCCAGGTGCTCGGCTTCGACCGCGACGAGACCGCCAAGGGCTGGGACATCTTTCGCGCGCTGGTGCCCGGATCGGCGCTCGACGATCTCGCCCGGGCGCTCCGGGCGGCGACGCAGGGCATCGGCTACTTCTCCAAGAGCTTCGACCATTTCGAGGAACTCTACGGCAAGGAGGCCGATGCGGTAATCCACGCCCATGGGGCGCAGCAGGCGGGGTAGCCAAGGCAGGGCACGAAAACGACGCGTGACGATCTCAGCGGCGCCTGGCAATTGCACAGCTGACGCGTGCATTTTTACCCATGTTCGATTTTTTGGAGTGGAGAAGACGGCGGGGCCAGCACCATGGTGCGGTAGATCAGGGCCACGCCCTGGCCCTCCTTCACCGCCTCCAGAATGATGTGCTGGTCGTTGAAGATCAGGTCCTGGCGGCTGCGCGGAAGGGTGAGGCCTGAGGAGGCGATCCGGCTTTCTAAGGGATCCAACGCGCTTGACAAAGGCGCCGATAGATTATTTATAACCATCCGGTCGGAAATAAATCGGATGGAGCCATGGGCCGGAAACGCGCAATTGATCAACAGCAGGTGCTGGATGCCGCCGAACGGGTCGTCGGTCGCGATGGTGCTGCCAACCTGACCGTCGATGCCGTCGCCAAGGAGGCCGGCGTCAGCAAGGCGAGCGTGCTTTATGACTACAAGTCCAAGCAGGCGCTGATCGAGGCCATCGTCGACCGGGCTTTTGAGCGCGACAACGAGCACCACGCCCGGATCGAAGCGACGATCGGTGATCTTCAGGATCGAGCGGTCAGGGGGCGCATCGTTGCTGCGGCCGAACCGCCGCCCGAGGAATTCCGGGCAGTGGCGCTGAACCTGAGCGCGGCGCTTACGCTCGATGCCGGTTTGCGCCGGAAGATGCAGGCAAGCCAGGATGCGACGATCGCGAGAATTCTCCAGAACTCGCAGTCGCCGCGCGGGGCGTTGCTTGCCTATCTCGCGCTCGAGGGTCTCAAGTTCCTCGAATATCTCGACTTTCATCATTTTTCGCGTGCGGACCGCGACGAGGTGCTGCGCGAAATCAACTGGCTCGTGACTACAACCCCGCAGGCAGCCGATCATCCGGACGCGCGCTAAGCGTCCAAACCTCATAGGTGCAGTGAAATGAACGAAGCTTGCGATGCCACATCCGCCGTGGCCACGGACGAACGCGCCCCGTTCCGGCGCATTTTCATCACCGGCGGCAGCGGCTATGTCGGCCGCAACCTCATCCGCCATTTTGTTGCGGGCGGCGTTTCCGTTGTCGCTCTGGCGCGCAGCCAAAGGTCGGCCGACCGCGTCCGCCAACTCGGTGCGACGGCCTTTATAGGCGACCTGCTGAGTGCAGACTTCGCCGCCGGGATGGCGGGCTGCGATGCGCTTGTCCATGCGGCGGCCGATACCGATCATGGACCAGGCACGCCGCAGCAGCGCCGGGTGAACGAGGAGGGCACGCGGATCGTCATGGAGGCGGCCCGCGCCGCCGGTCTCCGCAAAGCGATCCATATCAGCACCGAATCCGTGCTCGCCGATGGGCACCCGCTGGTGCAGGTGGACGAGACGGCGCCGTTTCCGCGCCGCCCGGCCGGCAGCTACTCGCGCAGCAAGGCGGCGGCCGAGCGTGTCGCACTTGCGGCCAGCAGTCCGGCGTTCTCGGTCGTTGCCCTTCGGCCGCGCTTCGTCTGGGGGCGTGACGATACCACGGCGCTGCCGGTACTGGTCGAGGCCGCCCGCTCCGGCAAGCTCGCCTGGATCGCGGGAGGCACCTACCTGACCTCGACCACCCATGTCGCCAACCTGTGCCAGGCCGTGGCGCTTGCGCTTGCAAGCGGGCGGGGCGGGGAGGTCTATTTCATCGCCGATGGCGATGCCGTGCCGTTCCGAACGTTCGTCTCGCAGCTTCTGGAAACGCAAGGGATCGTCCCGCCGGACAAATCCGTTCCGCGCGCCGTCGTCAGAGCCGTTGCCTGGGGCGGCGATGTTCTCGCAGCCCTCTCCAGGGGGAGGATCAGCGTTCCGCTGACATCACAGGCCTATGCCACGTCGGCCGTCGAGATCTCGCTCGATATCGGCAAGGCAAAGCGGGAGCTGGGCTATGTTCCCGTCATCTCGCGGGAGCAGGGGCTGGACGAGCTTCGGACCGTCAGCACTGGTGGTCCTCCAGTCGCGGCGCCGTGTCCGGCTTGCCTGCCTTGATCCAGTCCACCTCAATTTCCCGCGTTTCGCATCGCAGAACGAGCAGGCGAACAGGCAGGTGGTGGCAAAGGTCGAGGAAGCCGCGCGTGGCCTCGGCATTACCCCGGCCCAGCTGTCGCTGGCCTGGCTGCACATGCAGGCCCGCAAGTTGAATGCCAAGGTGGTGCCAATCCCCGGCACACGCAGGCGCAGCCGCCTTGAGGAGAACGTCGCGGCGGCGTCCATCATCCTCTCCGATGATGTAACGGCCCGCTCGATCCGCTCGCCGGGGCTGTGCAAGGAGCCGCCGTCTAAGGGGGCGACCGCCGTGCGCGACGGGCGTGCGGTGGCCGGTTCTTCCGTTGGGAAGGAGGGACGTTCGCGGCCGCCGACGGCTAGCTTGTGGCAGATGTCTGCACCGCCTCCGCGCTCTGCCGCTCGCGCTCCTCGATCTCGGCGATCAGCCAGTTGAGGAAGGCCTTTGTTACCGGCTTGGTGCGCAGGAGGTCTTCCTGGCAGACGAACTGGTAGGTTTCGGCCGGCTCGTAGAAATGCTCGTGGGCGAGGCGGATCTGACCGGATTTGAGTTCGTGTTCGACCATGGTGCGGTCGATCAGGGCCACGCCCTGGCCTTCTCTCACCGCTTCGAGAATGATGTGCTGGTCGTCGAAGATCAGGTCCTGGCGGCTGCGCGGAAGGGCGAGGCCGGAGGAGGCGATCCAGCTTTGCCACTCCTGAAGGCCGCGATAGTGCAGCCGGTTGCCGGAAAGCAGCGCCTGGCTGTCGTCCTGCCAGAGGTCGCGGCCGCAGACCGGCACCAGGCGTTCGCGCAGGAGCTTGCGGGTGAAGCGTCCGGCCGGCGGCTGCAGGCAATAGGCGATGGTGACATCGGCCGGGCCGGTGCCGGCGGTCATCGTTTCGAGATGGGAGAGGTGGATCTGCACGCCGGGATTGGCGGCGAGAAATTCGGAGATGCGCGGCGCGATCACCTTCATCGAGAAGAACGGCCCGACGCGCACCCGCAGGATCTTGCCGCTTGCGCGCGGGCGGATGTGCTGGACGACGCCTTCGAGATCGTCGAAGGCGCGCTGGCAGGAGGCATAGAGCAGCCCGCCTTCGGGCGTCAGCTCGACGCCGTGCTGTTTTCTGACGAAGACCCGAAGGCCAAGATTGAGCTCCAGGTTGCGGATCTGGTGGCTGATCGCCCCCTGGCCGATGCAGAGCTCGTCGGCGGCGGCCGTCAGGCTGCCGTTGCGCGCGGCCGCCTCGAAGGCGCGCAGGGATTTGAGGCTCGGCAGGTCACGCATCCGTTGCTCCGGGGTTCTGTGGCGCCGGTCAGCCTACATGAATTATTTCGATGGCTGGAATGATTTCTTTCACATTGCGAAGGTCCGGTTCGTCCCGCATTGTCGAAGCATAATAAAGCGAAAACGCAAACGGGATCGGCAGGAAATCCAGGAAATTCAGGCAAACCGGCGAATGAACGGATCGGGCAAGGACCCGGCGGAAGTCGCTTTGACCCAGTTTCCAGGATTGCCGAACGAAGCACGGAGGGAACGAGATGAAAAAGAAGTTCATGACTGCGACGGCATTCGCCGCCTTCGCACTGATGGCCGGCGGGAGCGTGCGGGCCGAGACGCTTTCGATCGGCACCGAGGGCGACTATGCGCCGTTCAACTATGTGACGGCGGCCGGCGAGATCAAAGGGTTCGACTACGATATCGGCCAGGCGGTCTGCGCCGAGATCAAGGTGGATTGCGTCTGGAGCACCAACGAGTGGGCGGGCATCATTCCCGCCCTGCAGGCCAAGAAGTTCGACGTGATGATCGCCTCGATGGCGATCAACCCGGACCGCAAGACGCAGGTGGACTTCACCAAGCCCTACTATTTCAACGCCATGCGCTTCGTCGCCCGCAAGGATCTGGGCCTCAAGGACATCTCGCCCGAGGCGCTGAAGGGCAAGGTAATCGGCACGCAATCGGGCTCGGTCGCGGTCGAGGCGCTGCAGCAGTTCTTTCCCGAAAGCGAAGTGAAGCTTTATCCGACGATGAGCGAGGTGTTTCTCGACATGGAAAATGGCCGCCTCGACCTGATCCTCGAAGGGCAGATGGCCTTTACCGAGTGGCTCGCCAAGGAAGAGAGCGGCTGCTGCGCCTTCGTCGGCGACAGCTTCGTGCTCGACACGGCCGAGGGCAACGCCATGGCCGTGCGCAAGGGCGACGAGGCGCTTTTGGCCAAACTCAATCAGGGCCTGAAGACGATCATGGAAAACGGCACCTACGAGAAGATCCGCAAGCAGTATTTCGACTTCGACATCATGGCGAAGCCGAAGACGACGAGTGAGTATTTTCGCTGAGGCGAGGCGCGGCTGGATGCCCGGTGCCTTCTGGCCTCTAGCATCGATGCGCGCTTGCCCCTCATCCGGCCAGCCGGCCACCTTCTCCCCGCGCGGGGAGAAGGGAGGGGGCGCCCGCTCGCCCGTAACCTCTGACACTTGTGGTTTCCTCCCGGAACGCTCGGGAGGGCACAGCCTCGCGGCTCATCCGCGTTCCCTCTCCCCGCCTGCGGGGAGAGGGTCAGGGTGAGGGGCAGCCTCCCTCCAAAGACGCGTGAGGGGCAGATCCCTCTAAAGACGCGTGAGGGGTAACCTCCCGTGGAGGCAGCCCCTCCAAAGGGGCGTGAGGCAACCTCAAATCCAAGGGCCGCCCAGCCACACAGAATTCGCTTGCCGCGTGCTGCGTTCGACGCATCGCACGGTGGGCGACAGACGGGCGCCGGGGTTTCGCGTTTCCCCGGCGCCCGTCTCCTTCCTTCCCAGTCAGCCAAACGAAAGTGCATGCGATGAGCTTCAGGGTCGCCGTTCTCGAATTCAACCAGGAAACCAATACGTTTTCCAAGCTCAAGACAGGGTTCAGGGACTTCGAGGCCTGCCACTATTTCGTCGGCGCCGAGATCGAGGCCCATTGCCGCGGCACCAATTCGGAGATCGGCGGCTTCATTGATTGTTGCGACAGGTACGGCTGGCAGCCGGTCTATACCGTGGCGGCGCGGGCCGAGCCCGGCGGGCGGATCGAGGAGGCGATGCGGCAGCGCTTCGTCGCGGATCTGACAAGCGCGCTTGATGGCGAAAAGCTCGACGGGGTCTTCGTCGTCTTTCATGGCGCCATGTGCACGGAAACGGCTGACGATGCGCAGATCCAGCTTCTGCAGGTGGTGCGCGGCCTGGTGGGGCCGGACTTGCCCATTGCCGCGACCTTCGACCTGCACGCCAATTCCGCGCCCGAGATGGCCCTGCTGCTCGATATCGCCGTCTCGTTCCGCACCTATCCGCACGTGGACATGGCCGAATGCGCCCACAAGGCCGGCGCGCTGCTGGAGCGCGCGATGCGCGGCGAGATCCGCCCGGCGCTCGCGATCCGTCAGCCGCCGATGCTGAACGGCTGCAACGACGGGCGCACGACGCATGCCTGCGCCATGACCGAGCTGCTCGAGATCGCCGACGGGATCGCGGCGCGCGACGGCATGCTCGCGACCTCGATCAATGCCGGCTTCTACGATGCCGATATCTTCAACACCGGCCCCTCGGCGGTCATCTGCTACGACCGTAACCGGTTGGCGCCCGAAGACGCGGAAGCCGAGGCCGAGCGGCTTTGCCGCGAGATCTGGGACCGGCGGGAGCATCAGGACGTGCAATTGCCGCTCGATGCGCTGCCCGGCATCGTTGCGGCGCATCTGGCCAAGGGGGAGGCCGGGCCACTTGTGGTGGCTGATTTTTCCGACAATCCCGGCTGTGGCGCCTACAGCGATTCCACCTGCGTGCTCGCCAGGCTGCTCGATATCGGCGTCGGAAACGCGGCTTTCGGTGCGCTCTGCGATCCGGAAGTCGTGGCCGAGCTGATCGCCGCCGGCATCGGTGCGAGACGCGAGGTGACGCTCGGCTGCAAGATCGACCCTGAGGTCGGCGGCGGGCCGATCAAGGTCAAGGGCAGGGTGGAGGCGATCTCGGACGGCAGGATCGTCTTCGAGGGGCCGATGTTCCAGGGCCTGCCGGCGACGATGGGGCCGAGCGTGCGCTTTCATGTTGAAGGCATCGACATCCTCATCTGCAGCGAGCGCCAGCAGATGCTCGACCGCAACCTCTTTCGCGCCGTCGGCATCGAGCCGTCCGACTATCAGATCGTCGTCGTCAAATCGCAGCAGCACTTCCGCGCCGCCTTCGGGCCGATCGCGTCCGATATCGTCGAGATCGACGGCACGGGCCTCAGCAGCGCCAATATCGGCGCGCGCAAGTTTCAGCGGGTGCGGCGGCCGGTCTATCCACTGGACCGGGGTGAATTCGGCTGAGGCCGTGTCTTTCGCTCAAGCCGCTTGGGCGCACGTGGTAACTGTTACGTACTTCCGCGCGCCCGAGGTCCGGGCCTAGCGTTCCGGTCAAGAACGGAGCGGAACTTTATGAGTTTTATCGATCTCTTTGCCTGGATCGTGCTGATCGTGCTCGTGGTGAGCACGGTCGCCGTGCTGATTTTTCTCGCCATGCTGCCGGGCTCGATCGCAAGAAGGCGCAACCATCCCTGGAGCGAGGCCGTCAATGTTGCGGGCTGGGTAACGCTGTTCCTCGGCTTCGCGCTCTGGCCGATTGCGCTCATCTGGGCCTATGTCGACGTGCCGCGCCCAAGCGGGGGGCATCCCGATGCTGCCCCGGCCGGCGAAGTTCATGCGAGCGAGGCGCGCCAGCCATGATCGTCGTCCTGCTCAACGTCTATCTGGCCATCCTGTTCCTGTTGGTGAAGTTCAGGATCGTGCCTTTCAACCTGTTCTGGAAGATCTCGCCGGTCATCGTGTTCCTGCTGCTGCTCGTCGGCCTGTTCATTCCGATGAACTGGGGCGCGCCGCAGGGCGAGGCGCTGGTGGTGCGCAATTCGGTGGCGATCGTGCCCGATGTCGCCGGCGAGGTCACGGAGGTGCCGGTCGCTGCCAACAGCCCGCTCAAGGCCGGGGACGTGCTCTTCCGCATCGACCCCGTGCCCTACCAGGCGAAGGTGGATGCGCTGCAGGCGCAGCTGTCGCTGCAGGAGCTGCGGCTTTCGCAGATGACGAAGCTGCAGTCGCGCGATGCGGCGACCGAATTCGACGTGCAGCAGCGCCAGACGGACGTCGACAATCTGAAGGCGCAGATTACCAATGCCGAGTGGGAGCTCGGCAAGACGACGGTGCGGGCGCCGGCCGATGGCTACGTGACCAATCTTGCGCTGCGCAAGGGCGCGCGGGTGACGACGCTGCCGCTGTCACCGGCCATGGCCTTTATCGACACGTCGGAGACGATCATCGGGGTCGAGATCAACCAGATCGATGCGCGTTATATTCAACCTGGCCAGAGGGTGGAGGCGACCTTCAAGTTTGCGCCCGGCGAAACCTATACCGGCAATGTCGAGGGCGTGCTGCAGGCGATCGCATCCGGGCAGGCGCGCGTCTCCGGCACGGCGGTGACGCCGGAGACGGTCGCTGCCGCGCCCTTCATCGTTCGGGTGAAGCTCGACGACCAGGCCTTTGCCGCGCGGCTGCCGGCCGGCGCCACGGGCGACGCGGCGATCTTCACCGACCGGGTGAAGGCCGCACATGTGATCCGCCGGGTGCTTTTGCGCCAGATCGCGATCACCAACTACGTCAATCCGTTCTGATCCTCGTCATCCGCAGGCGGGCCGATCGTGGCCGAGCAGGCGGGCGAGGTTCGCGGAAGGTCGGTTGGACCGGTCGAGGCGTTCCGGTCTTTCGCATCGGTGTTGCGCATCGGCCTGGCGGGCGGCACGGTGCGGCCGGTTGCCCCGCCCGCTGGGACGGGCGGGGAGGTGAGTGCTTACCCGGCAATCGGCAGCGGCGCTTCGGGGTTCACGAGACCGGCTAACTTCAAGTCCCGCCAGAAGTCGTCCGGCACGGTCTCGTTCAAAGCAGCGCGGTCTTCGGCGATGCGGCTCGGCTGGCTGGCGCCGGGGATGACGGCGGCGACCGCGGGATTGGCGAGCGCAAATTGCAGGCCGGCGGCCTTCATCGAGATGCTGTAGCAGTCGGCGATCGCCTTGATGCGCGCGACCTTGTCGAGGATTGCCGGCGTGGCCGGGGCATATTCGAAGTTCGGTCCGCCGACGAGCGCGCCGGAGCTATAGGGGCCGCCGACGACGATGCCGAGGCCGCGCTCGGCGACCGCGGGCATGACACGCTGGAGCGCGCGGTCATGGTCCAGCAGCGTATAGCGGCCGGCGAGCAGGAAGCCGTCGGGGCGCGGACCTTCGAGCGCCAAGAGCAATTCGATCGGCTCCACCCGGTTGACGCCGAGGCCCCAGGCCTTGATCACGCCTTCGTCGCGCAGCCGGTCCAGCGCCCTGAATGCGCCCTTGCGTGCGGTCTCGAAGACATCGAGCCATTCGTCGCCGTAGAAATCCTGGGCAACGTCGTGGACGAAGGCGATCTCGATCCGATCGGTCTTCAGGCGCTTGAGGCTGTCCTCGATCGAGCGCAGCGTCGCGTCATGGGAGTAGTCGTTGACGATCTTGTTGGGGCGGCCATAGCGGAAGACGTCGCCTTTCTCGCCGAGGTCGCGGGCGCTGACATCCTCGATCTCGTCGAGGATCACCCGGCCGACCTTGGTGCTGATGACGTATTCGTCGCGCGGGCGACCGCCAAGCGCCTCGCCCATGCGGATTTCGGCAAGCCCTGCGCCATAGAATGGGGCGTTGTCGAAATAGCGGATGCCGTCTTTCCAGGCGGCTTCGACGGTGCCAAGCGCTTCCTGTTCCGGAATTTCACGGAACATGTTGCCGAGCGGCGCGGCGCCGAAGCCAAGCTTTCCGGGGAGAATGTCCTTGAGTGTCATTGTCCTGTCCTTTGCTGATCGATGGGGCAGGCGATGCGGTGCATCGCCGTTGTCTGGAGAAATAGGTCAGCGAGCGGATGCCCGGTAGTCGGCTACGCTTCGCAGGATATGGGAAACGAATTCACAGATGCGACGTTTCAGAGCCGAATGCCTGGCGAAGTGATCCGGGCGTCCGTCGGCCGGACCGTCCGCGATCGATCGGACGGACAGCGCCGGTCGCAAATCCCTCGCGTGTCGGGTCTGGTTTGCGTATATTAGGCTACCCTAAATCGGAGGGGTTTCAACGATCTGCAATAGGGGTGTTCGCCATGACCATTGGCCAGAGCATGCTTGCGGGTGCAGCCTTCTTCGCGCTTGGTTTTACGTCCGCATGGGCACAGCAGGTTTCAGGGACGCTCGGCGCCCCGGGAGCGACCACGACAATTACAGGTAAGCAGCTTCCGTCACCAAGTCCGGGCTTTGGCGGCGTGATCAGGGAAAAGGCCTCGGAATCGACGCCCTGGTGGGCTCCGCGGGTCGTGCCGCCGAAAGGCGCGCCCAATGTGCTTCTCATCATGACGGACGATCAGGGCTTCGGCGCGCCCAGCACCTTCGGCGGTGTCATCCCGACGCCCGCGATGGACCGCATCGCGAAAGAGGGGCTTCGCTTCACGAACTTTCACTCGACGTCCCTGTGCTCGCCGTCTCGCGCAGCGCTGATCACCGGACGCAACCACCATTCGGTCGGCTATGGGGTCGTCGGGGAGATCGCGACCGGATACCCGGGCTACGATTCAATCATTCCGATCGAGAAAGGCACTGTTGGCACGATCCTCAAGGAAAATGGCTACGCCACCGCGTGGTTCGGCAAGAACCACAACACGCCGTCCTACCAATCGAGCCAGGCCGGCCCCTTCAACCAGTGGCCGACGGGCATGGGCTTCGACTACTTCTACGGCTTCGTCGGCGGCGATGCGAGCCAGTGGCAGCCGAACCTGTTCCGCAACACCACTGCCATCTATCCGTTTGAAGGCAATCCCAAATGGAACATGGAAACGGCCATGGCCGACGAGGCGATCCAGCACATCAGGCAACTGAGCGAGATCGCCCCCGGCAAGCCCTGGTTCGTCTATTACGTGCCCGGTGCCACCCACGCGCCGCACCACCCGACGCCCGAATGGATCAAGAAGATCAGCGACATGCACCTCTTCGACGAGGGCTGGAACAAGGTGCGCGAGACGATCTTCGCCAATCAGAAGCGGCTCGGCATCATGCCTGAAAACGCGAAGCTCACGCCATGGCCGGAGGGCTTGCCGCAATGGGATTCCCTCAGTTTGGAGGCGAAGAAACTGTTCATCCGGCAGGCCGATGTATACGGCGCCTACCTTGCCTATGCCGACAACGAGATCGGTCGCGTCATCCAGGCGGTTGATGACCTTGGACAGATCGACAATACCCTGATCATCTACATTGGCGGCGACAACGGGGCGAGCGCCGAGGGCATGCTCAACGGCACGCCGAATGAGTTCACCACGTTCAACGGCGTCGACGTTCCGGTGAAGGACCAGTTTCTCTGGTACCCGTTCTGGGGTTCGGAGCGGACATTCCCGCATTTCGCAGCCGGCTGGGCCTGGGCGATGGGGACACCGTTCAAGTGGGTCAAGCAGGTGCCATCGCACTTCGGCGGGACGGCGCAGGGCATGGTCATGTCCTGGCCCGGCCATATCAACGACGCGGGCGGTATCCGCGCGCAGTTCCACCACTTCATCGACATCGTGCCGACGATCCTGGAGGCGACGGGCATCCCGCAACCGGAGACGATCAACGGCATCAAGCAGGAGGCGATCGAAGGCGTCAGCATGGCCTACACATGGGACAAGGCGAATGCCGCAGCCCCGACGCAACACCAGACGCAGTACTTCGAGATGCTGGGAAACCGCGCGATCTACCACGACGGCTGGGTCGCCGCGACGACGCCCGCCACACTGCCGTGGGAACTCAGCACCAAGACGCCACCCGACGTGATCACCGGCTACAATTGGGAGCTTTACAACGTCGACGAAGACCCGACGCAGTTCAACGATCTTGCCGCCAAAATGCCTGACAAGCTGAAGGAATTGCAGGATCTCTTCTATGCCGAGGCGAAGAAGTACAACGTGCTGCCGCTCGACAATTCGACGCTCGCACGCTGGAACGCGCCGCGACCGAACCTGACGGCCGGCCGTACGGAGTTCACCTATCGCGGAGAGCTGAGCGGTGTGCCGGCCAGCGCAGCACCGAGCACCTTGAACAAATCCTATACGATCACTGCCGATGTCGTGATACCCGACGACGGTGCGCAAGGCATGATCGTCACCGAAGGCGGCCGCTTTGGCGGCTACGGCCTCTTCCTCAGCAAGGGAGACTTCGGTGTCGGCAGCGGGAAGGTCGTGTTCCTCTACAATCTCCTCGACCTCAAGCGCACCCTGTGGGAGGGACCGGAACTCGAACCCGGCAAACACAGGATCGTCTTCGACTTCAAGTCGGATGGAAAGGGACTTGGCGCCGGCGGCACGGGCGTTCTGTCGGTGGACGGCAAGGAGGTCGCCAGGAACAGCATCGATCATGGGATCCCGGTCACTTTCCCCGAGGATGAGACCTTCGACGTCGGTCTCGACACGCGCACCGGCGTCGCCCTTCTGGAGCACCGCTACGACACGCCCTTCCGCTTCACCGGCAAGATCGAGAAGCTGACTTTCGAATTGAAGCCAAACGCAACACCCTAGAGAGAGCGGGACGCTCTCGCGCCCATGCATCGCAAGGATTGGACGCAAAGGCTGGCAGAGGTGGTTCCCATGACACGCGTGCTTGATCTCGCCGCCTTCGGGGAGATGGCAACAGGGCTCGCGCTGGTGGTGGTGCCTTCGTTCGTGGGGGAGGTACTGCTCGGCGAAGGACTGACCGGGCCTGCGGTCCCGACGGCGCGGGTGGCCGGGATTGCCCTGATTGCGCTCGCCGTAGCCTGCTTCAAGAACTCAGGTTTCCTCGGCATGCTGATCTACAGTGCGGCAGCCACGCTCTATCTGGCCTGGCTGGGACTGACTGATGGTTCCACCGGCCTGCTTCTGTGGCCCGCGGTTGCGGTTCATGCCGTGCTGACGGCCTTGCTCTGGCGCGGTCGCAACAAGCCCGGCGCCACCTAGAGCGCGTCGCGATCGTTCAGGTTCGCTCCGTGCGTTTCAAGTTATTGATTTGGCGCATGTCGTTGTCGCGCGCTTTTGCGCGACATTCTCCAGAGCGGCGGTCGATTTTATCTCGCTCGCTGTCGGCAAAGGCAGCCTTCGTACGTCCTTAAGGACGTGCACAAGGAGGACCAAGCCGCATGAAGCTTTATTTCAGCCGCAACCCCAATCCGCGCCTGGCCGTCGCAACGGCGCGGTTTCTGAATGCCGAGGTCGACTTCGAATTTGCCGCGCCGTTCGCCGAGGGGCAGGCGGAGCGTTATCGGCTGCTCAACCCCAATCTGCTTTTGCCGATCCTCGAACGTCCCGGCAGGGCGCTCTGGGAGGCGGATGCGATCGCCTGCTTTCTCTCTCGCCAGGTCGGCTCCAACTTGTGGAGAAGCGATGACGATGAGCCGGAGATGATCCGCTGGATCAGCTGGGGCAAGGAGAACTTCGTGAAAGCCTGCGACATGGTGCATTGGGAGCGCGGCACCAAGCTGCGCTACCGCATCGGCCCTTGCGATGAAGCGATGGTGGAGGAGGGGCTGAAGGCGTTTCACAAGGCGGCAAAGGTGCTTGAGGCCGAGCTCTCCGGACGGGCTTGGCTGCTCGGCGACACCATTTCCTATGCGGATTTCCGCATGGCGACGTTCCTGCCCTACAACGACGCCGCACGGCTGCCGATCGGGGACTATCCGGCCCTTGCGCGCTGGGCGAGGCGGCTCGAGCAGATCGAGGCCTGGCGCGATCCCTTCCGCGGGCTTGATGCGCCCGAGCTGCCGCCGATATCAACTTGAAGGGCCGCCTTTGCCTGCCGTCGGGCCGAGGCGACGGCAGGCGGCCGTTGCTGTGCATTCGTGGGTTGCGTGATCGTTCTCGCCATCCATTTTCTCCTCTGCTAAAACAGTCGCGCTAGCATGCGAACAGGCTCTTCCTGCCCAGAAGGAATTCGTCCTATGCGTCTCAGCATCGCGATCACCGCTGCAGCCTTGCTTTCCCTTCCGACATCAACCCTTGCCAAATCGCCGGCCGATATCGCCGATCTCGTCGGCGCACGCGCGCCCGGTGCCGAGAGCGAGATGCAGTCCAGGGGCTATGTCGACGTCGGTGGCGCCAATACCTGGTGGAATGCCGGCACCAAGACTTGCGTCCGGGTGCATGTTTCCCAGGGGCGCTACTCGGCGATCTCGCAGATCAAACCTTCAGCCTGCGGCCAGGGCACCGGCAAGAGCACGCCATGCCCGCCGGATCTGTCGCAAGCCGATCTCTACAAACATCCGGGCTGCAGCCTCTAGGGGGCAGTCGCGTCCATATGGGTGCTGGCCAATGCCGCGACCATTGCGCAATGTGATGATCTCTGCTCTCCTTTGAACGGCCCGCCCGTGGGGAGATTGCCCCCTGGCAATCGGATTTTGCGGCTGAAAGCGCTGGAAACCGCTTAAAAAGGGCCGATTGCGGCAGATATTTCCGCTCCGCCCATTCCCGCCCAAAACCCGAAAGGTGTTTCGCCTTTTTTAGGAAAGCGAGATTTGCCTACCTTCAGTACCCTTTTGGTTGTCCCGCTGGAGACGGGACATATCGCGAAGGTATGGAGGAGATACCCTTGGCAAGCATTTCAGAGGACACTACGCATACCCAGAATCTGGCCCAGAATCCGGTCCAAAATCCGGAAGACGAAAGGCTGAGCATCGGCGCGAACCTCGCCTATGGCCTGCAGCACGTCTTGACCATGTATGGCGGCATCGTCGCCGTTCCGCTGATCCTCGGCCAGGCGGCCGGGTTGAACTCGTCCGATGTCGGCCTGCTCGTCACCGCCTCGCTGTTTGCCGGCGGCCTTGCGACCATCCTGCAGACGATCGGCGTGCCGTTCTTCGGAAGCCGCCTGCCGCTGGTGCAGGGCGTCTCGTTCTCAGGCGTCGCCACGATGATCGCCATTTCCGGCAATGGTGGCATTCCGGCGATCCTTGGTGCCGTCATCGCGGCCTCATTGATCGGCCTTCTGATCACGCCGGTGTTTTCGCGCATCACCCGCTTCTTCCCGCCGCTCGTCACCGGCATCGTCATCACCACCATCGGCCTGACGCTGATGCCGGTTGCGGCATTCTGGGCGATGGGCGGCAACAAGGCGGCGCCAGACTTCGGCAGCACGGCCAACATCCAGCTTGCGGCGGTCACGCTCATCATCGTGCTGGTCTTGAGCAAACTCGGCAACGCTTCGATCTCCAGGCTTTCGATCCTGCTGTCGATCGTGATCGGCACCGGCATCGCCTATGTCGCCGGCATGACCGATTTCTCGCAAGTTGCTGATGGCCCGGTCTTCGCATTGCCGAGGATCTTCCATTTCGGCTATCCGACCTTCGAGCTTGCTGCCATCATCTCGATGCTGATCGTCATCATGGTGACCTTGGTGGAAACGTCTGCCGACATTCTCGCCGTCGGCGAAATCGTCGAGACCAAGGTGGATTCGCGCCGGCTTGGCGACGGCCTTCGTGCCGACATGCTGTCGAGCATCCTGGCACCGATCGTCGGCTCCTTCACCCAGAGCGCATTCGCCCAGAATGTCGGTCTGGTGGCGGTGACCGGCGTGAAGAGCCGCTATGTGGTCGCAACGGGCGGCCTGTTCCTGGTGACGCTCGGCCTGCTTCCGATCATGGGACGCGTCGTCGCCTCGGTGCCGACCTCGGTGCTTGGCGGCGCCGGCATCGTGCTCTTCGGCACGGTCGCGGCCAGCGGCATCCGCACGCTGTCCAAGGTCGAGTACAACAACAACATGAACCTCGTCATCGTCGCGACCTCGATCGGCTTCGGCATGATCCCGATCGCAGCACCCGGCTTCTACGAGCATTTCCCGGCCTGGGTGGCGACGATCTTCCATTCGGGCATCTCGTCGGCGGCCGTCATGGCGATCCTGCTCAACCTGCTCTTCAACCACTTCACCGCAGGCAATTCCGACCAGCAGTCTGTGTTTGTGGCTGCAACCGAACGCACGATCCGCTACCAGGACATCGCAAGGCTGCACGACGGCGACTATTTCCTCAACGGCAAGCTTTACGATGCCAAGGGCACCGAGGTGCCGCTGATTGCGGCGGAGGCGCACTGAACCGGCAAGCTCTCTGAAATGACGCAATCCCAGACTGCATTTCCTGGGATTGCTTGATTGCCCCGCCATTCCGGGCAGGAAGCCGCTTCCTGTTTTTCCTGGCGTTGATTGAAAACCCAACAAAAGGACATTGGGAATGACGACACAGCAAACCGACAACTATGCACTGCTCGATGCTCTGCTTGGCACGATGGAGAAGGGCATCATTCCGGCGACGGAAGCGGGCGTTGCCGCCGGAAACAAGATCTTCGGCGCGGCGCTGATGCGCAAATCCGACCTTTCCACCGTGCTCGTCGAGACCAACAACGAGACGGAAAACCCGCTCTGGCACGGCGAAGTGCACACGCTGAAGCGGTTCTACGAGATCGAGGGCACCGAGCGCCCGGACAGCCGCGACCTCATCTTCCTGTCGACGCACGAGCCGTGCTCGATGTGCCTTTCGGCGATCACCTGGGCAGGCTTCGACAATTTCTTCTACTTCTTCAGCCACGAGGATTCCCGCGACAGTTTCTCCATTCCGCATGACCTCAAGATCCTGAAAGAGGTCTTCACGCTGGAGCCGGGTGGCTACAACCGGACGAACGCCTTCTGGAAGGGCCAGTCGATTCATGCGCTGATCGACGCTCTGCCCGAGCCGCAGCGCAAGGCGCTGAAGGCGCGCGCCGACGCCATCCGGGCGAAGTATGACGAACTCTCCTCCGCCTACCAGGACAGCAAGGACGGCAACGCCATTCCGCTGAACTGACGCTTCGTTCCTAGACCTGCCAAGAGCGGCCATTTCATTCTCCGACGGAGCGTGAAATGGCCTTTTCCTTGAAGGAATATGCATTCCTCCTCATGAAGGCAGGTGCTAGGCTCGCCTGCATACGGTCGCGGTTCGGGGGAATTGCGTGAACTGGTCCAGGCCTCTCAGAGTGCATCTCAGCGTGCTCGTCGTCGCCCTGCTGCTGCTGACGGCCACACCGATCATCTGGATGGCGTTCAGCCAGGGGCGACAGGCGGCGATCCTTGCCGGCGAGAAGCACATGCGTGAGATGAGCCTGCGCCTCATCGAGGGCTACAGGAACGCGCTCGAGGGCGGCCAGGAGGCCGTCGCGCTTGCTTCCACCGTGCCGCAGCTTGCCATTGCGCCGCCCGGCGACCTGGAGCCGAAGGTGCAGTTTTTCCTGGAAGCGCTCAGAAGCGTCTCCAACGCGGCCAGCATCTATGCCGGCTACCCCGATGGTTCCTACCTGCAGGTGATCAATACTGAGCGGGACTATGTCCGCCAGACGCTTGAAGCGCCAGTGGGCACCGCGTTCGCCGTCCGGCTGCTCGCGCCTGGACAAACCGCAGGCACGGTCTCGACGCTCCGCTTCCTTGACGGCGCGGCGCGCCAGATCGGGGAACGGCCGTTCGAAAAGACGAGCTTCGACCCGCGACAGAGCCCCTGGTATCAGGCGGCGGTCAGGAGCGGCGGCATGGTTTCCGTCGGGCCCTATATCACGGGCACGCTCAAGGTTCCGACGCTGGCGCTCGCTTCTCCGCTGAAGGGGCAGGAGGGGATCGTCGTCGGCACCAATATCCACCTGCAGACCGTCAGCCGCCTGCTCGACGCGCGGCAGATTTCGCCGCGCGCCCGGTCCTACATCGTCGGCAGCGACGACAACCTCGTGGCGCATTCCGATCAGGCGGTGATGAGCACGATCCTCGGCGCGTGGTCGGGAGCAGGCGCGGGCGACATGCGCCGCCTCGACCCGAGCCTAGACGTCGTCGCCCGGCTGCGAAAGGAGCCCGGTTATCAGCGTGGCGGTCTGGCCGAAACGGATTTCGCCGGCGAACGCTATCTGGTGCAGATTGCTCCAGTCAGCCCGGCCGGTCTGTTCAAGGGCAGTTCGGTCGCCATCGTCGTGCCGCTGCAGGACCTCGTGGCGCAGGCAAATCGGCTGTTGGTGCGCAACCTCATGATTGCCGCGGGCCTGCTGGTGGCGGGTGTCGTCGGCTCGCTCATGCTGTCCCGCGTGATCAGCCGCAAGCTCTATCATCTTGCCGACGAGGCGCGGCGGATCGGCGACCTGAATTTTGCCGGCAACGACGCCCCGCATTCCTGGATCACGGAGATCAACACGCTTGGCGGCGCGCTTTCCGCCAGCCGTCGTGCCATCGTGCAATTTGCCCTCTACGTGCCGCGCGAAGTGGTGCGGCGGATCATCGATCCCGAGGGCGGGGCGGCGGTGCGAGGCAAGCGGCAGGAGGTGACGGCGCTTTTTACCGACGTGCGCGACTTCACGACCATTTCCGAACAGCATTCACCGGAGGAGGTCGTCGATATCCTCTCGGCCTATTTCGAGATGCTGAACACGGTGGCCGAAGAGTATCGCGGCACGGTGATCCAGTATCTCGGCGACAGCATCTTCGTCATCTGGAACGCGCCCGTTGCCGATCCGCAGCACATCGAAAATGGCTGTCATTGCGCGCTTGCGATGAAGGCGGCGGTGGATCGTCTGAACGAGACCAACCGCAAAAGCGGCCGTCCGGAACTGTTCACGCGGTTTGGCGTCCATACGGGGCCGGCGGTCGTCGGCAGTTTCGGCGCGATCGCGCGCCAGCAGTACACGGCCATGGGCGACACGATCAACGTCGCCTCGCGGCTTGAAGGATTGAACAAGGAGTTCAACACCTCGATCCTGGTGAGCGGCGCGGTGCAGGCTGCCGTCGCCGACGGTTTCGCCTTCCGCTCCATGGGGATGGTGCACGTGAAGGGGCGGGCTGCGGGGATCGATCTCTGGGAGCTGGTCGGCGGGAAGTGGGCCTAGTTTTCCGTCGCTGCGGTCTCGTCAGCGATCGGCCAGCAGCCCCGAGGTCAGCGTCTTGAAGGCGTCGATCGCCTTCGGCAGCACGACCTTGGGATCGTCGCTGGCGGCGACCCAGAGGGCGGCATTGAGGGCAGCCCCACTTAGGAGGCGGGCCGCTGCTTCGGCATCGACCGGTTTCAGGACGCCTTCTGCCAGCAGTTGCTCCACCGAGCGTTTCGTTGCCTGAAGGCAGCTGTTCTGGCTTGGCCATTTCGAGGGGTCGCCAAGCACCGAGGGGCCATCGAGCAGCACGATGCGCTGAACCTCCGGGTCGAGCGCCATCTCGATATAGGCGGATCCTTCGGCAAGCATGCACTGCCAGGGATCCCCGGCGCTGGAAGCGATCTGCTTGGCGCGCGCCGCCATCTCGCCATCGATCTCGGTGACGACGGCGGCAAGCAGCCCGCGCTTGTCGCCGAAATTGTGGTAGAGCGCGCCGCGGGTCAGCCCGACATCGGCGGTCAGCTCATCCATCGAGGCCGCCGCATAGCCCTTTTCCGCGAATGCCTTGCGGCCGGCCGCGATCAGCTTCACGCGGTTTTCTTCCATCGTCTCCTGGCGGCTTCTGGCCATGATTGCCTCAACTTCATATACGCAACGTATATGAAGTTGACATACGTTCCGTATTTCATTATCTCAGATACGCGCCGTATATCAAATGAAACGGGTTTTGTGAAGTTCTGCCTGACCGGGCAGCGCTCGCCCGTTTCTGCGCCCTGAATTTAAGAGAAGGACCAGACCGATGACCAAACGCAACGCAATCTTTCCGGCAAACCGCCACGCGCTCTACGAGCAGCACCGTTATTCCGCCGCCATCCGCTCCGGCGATCTGCTGTTCGTTTCCGGCCAGGTCGGCAGCCGCGAGGATGGCACGCCCGAGCCGGATTTCGCCCGCCAGGTGGAGCGCGCCTTTGACAATCTCGAAGCGACGCTGAAGGCCGCCGGCGCCACCTTCGACGATATCGTCGACGTGACAAGCTTCCACACCGATCCGGAGAACCAATTCGAAACGATCCTGGCGGTCAAGGACCGCGTCTTTTCCGAAAAGCCCTATCCCAACTGGACCGCCATCGGCGTCAATTGGCTCGCCGGCTTCGATTTCGAGATCAAGGTGATCGCGCGGATTCCGGAGGCGGGTGGTGCCGAGCGGGGGCGGGCGGCTTAGCGCCTGGTAGGCATTTGGAGCGTTGGAGGATGTCGCGTGGGACGCGGTGCCCTCCCGCTCCGCACAGCACGCTAAATAGATTGGCAGCAAGCCGATCGCCCTATGGTCAGCGCTCTTGAAACCACAACCTTCGGTATGCCAAAGAAAGGATTGAACCTCTTTGGACGCGACGGTGTGGCTCTATGGGCGATGTGAACGGTGAGACGCCGCAGCAGAAACTGCCTGGTCCGGCGCGCTACCTGGCTACTCTCCTGATGCTACTCGGCTGGCTGCCACTTTGGGCGAAAATGCTCGGATATCCATTCCTGCCGTCGATTGAATGGATCGCCACATCAGAGCTTCCAGGGGGCGCGGTTGGCCTGATTGTCGCCGCCGGATTCCTGTGGCTCATTTACAAAAGCAAATACCGGATTCGAGGCAGCGAGACCAAGAGGCTGATCGTGATTTTCGCCGCTCCACTCTACGGCTTCTACGGTTACTATACGGGGAAAAACATCGTCGTGTTTGCCGTTCCGATGATCCTTGCCTTGATCGCGGGGAAACAGGTCGAGCTCCCTTTTACCGTGGCAGACGCGAAACGACACGGCACCAGTCGATGCCGCTCTCCCATCGAGTTGCAAGACATTTCGTTCCTCTTCAACAGTCTCTGTCGAGTATCGGACGAGTTCAGGCAGGAGCTTCATCCGGGCGGACACGTTTTTGTCAGCGGTAAGGGCACCAATCTCGGTGTCTATGTCGAGGGCCTGCGCTCCGAAAATTGAGGACGCGAAGCAGCAGGTTGCGACAGCTCACGCCTAATGCAGATGCGCCAGCTTGTCCGGGTTGCGCACCACGTAGATCGCCACGACCTTGCCGTCCTCGATTTCGAGCGCGGTCGTCTGCAGTTCGCCATCGGCTTCCCGCGTGATGAAGCCGGGGAGCCCATTGATGAAGCCGGCGCGCACGAGCGTCGAGCCGTTTTTGGCAAAGAGGGCGGCCAGTTGCGCGTGCACCTTCATCACGGCGTCGAAGCCGAGGATCGGTTGCAGGGCGGCCGGGCGCTTGCCGCCGCCGTCGGAATGCACGCTGACATCGGCTGCGAGCATGGCGCCGAGCGTCTTCATGTCGCCGCTTCTCGACGCCGCGAAGAACGCGTTGGCGAGTTCCAGCCCGCGCTGCTGCTCGACCTGGAAGCGAGGCCGTTCCTCGCGCACATGGGTGCGGGCGCGGGCGGCGAGCTGGCGGCAGGCGGCGGCGTCGCGCTCGATCGTTTTCGCCACCTCGTCGAAACTCTGGCCGAAGACGTCGTGCAGCAGGAAGGCGGCACGCTCCAGCGGCGACAGCCGTTCGAGCGCCAGCATCAGGGGCAGGGTGACGTCGTCCTCCGGCTCCTCCTCGACGACGGGATCGGGAAGCCAGGGGCCGACATAGGTCTCGCGCTTCAGCCGCGCGGATTTCAACTGGTCGAGGCAGAGCCTCGTCACCGTGCGGCGCAGGAACGCTTCGGGCTCGCGCACGGACGTGCGGTCGGCCCCCATCCAGCGGATGAAGGCCTCCTGCACCATGTCTTCCGCATCGGCGACCGAGCCGAGCATGCGGTAGGCGACACGGACGAGCTTCGGACGCAGCGGATCGAAAACCGCCGCGGCGTCCTCATGGGCGCTGCCCGTCATCAGGCAGCGGCCTGCGCGGCTTTGGCGGCGGCCGGATCGATCCAGAGGCCGAAGCCGACGGCGAGACGGTTCCAGCCGTTGATGACGTTGATCATCAGCGTGAGCTTCACCTGTTCCTCCTCGGTGAAATGGTCCTTCAGCGCCTGATAGGCCGCTTCGTGGGTGTGGCCTTCCGAAAGCCGCGTCAGCGCTTCGGTCCAGCCTAGCGCGGCGCGCTCGCGATCGGAATAGCAGGGCGCCTCGCGCCAGGCCGAAAGCAGGTAGATGCGCTGCTCGGTCTCGCCCTTTTCGCGGGCTTCCTGGGTGTGCATGTTGATGCAGTTGGCGCAGCCGTTGATCTGCGAGGCACGGATCTTGACGAGCTCGATGATGGTGGCGTCAAGGCTTGAGGCAACGGCGATGGAGGTGCCCATCCAGTTCTTCATCAGTGCGGGGGCAGCGGCGAAAAGGTCGATCTTGGCAGTCATGGTTCCGTTTCCTTTCGTTGGTTCCGAGACCATGACGAGACAGCAGGAGCCGGTGTGACATCGGGCCGAAATTTTTTTGGAAGATGCCGCCGTCGATCGGTTTGGCACATATCGGCTGCCAAGTGTGCCAAAAGTATTGCCTGGCCGTTCGTGTTCAAATCATCAATTGATCCGATTTGGTACGGCTCTAATCCGTTAAGATGACTATATGTTAGAAATATAATATGTGAATATGGGGGCTGTATTTCCACTACATTACGTCACGAACAGCATTCTTCAGGGAGGAAGCATTGCCGGAAGAGCTAAATGCTGCGCTGGACTTGCCGTATGTGTTTGACATAACGATAAATGATGTTTCCTCTCTTTGGAGGAAGCTTGAAGATCGTAGTTTTGTTCTGACCGCGCAGTCTCCGAGTTGGTATGGCAAGCTGCAGGGGGAGGTCGACGTATCGTTCGGCAAGCTCGACGGCTATCTCGGCCCGGTGGTGCCCAGGCACGGCATGGAGAAAACCGCTGTCGAGGCCGTCCTGGCCACGGTCCTCATGCGGCGCATCGGGATCGCCATCAGGGAGCTGGCCGTGGAGGCGCTTCACGTTGTTGCCGTCACCGACGGGAGCGACGAGGAGAGGGGGCGTCTCCGCTACGGCGAAAACAACCTGATAACCGGCGTGGACGAGGACTATCTCAGAAAGGTTCTTGATCCGTCCCAGGATTATGTGGGGGATGGTTGTCTCTTCGAGGTGCTGGAATACTCGCTCAGCAGTCCATTTCACATGAAGTCCAGGATAGCCTCGATGATGCTGTCCCTCAATCTGGCTCTCTTGCCCGTCGGCGGCAGGCCCATCGACTACAATCTCATCCTGAACGCGTTGAACACCTTCATCGCTGCAGCGAATTTGGGATATCAGCTAACCATCGTGAACAAGAAGAGCGATCACGGTCTGTCGCTTTACGTCGAGCAGGAATTTGACAGGTTGATGCTCGAATCTGCCGCTGGTGACGTCGACCTGCTGCAGAAGTATCTCGCCCATCTGGGCTTCTATCACGGCGAACTGGACAACAAGTTCGGACCGAAGTCTGAGCGGGCCGCGCGAAATTTCGCGAGGGTCTTCAGAATCTACGACTACAATGGCCATCGGGACCGCGAATTCCTCTCTGCCGTGGCGAGGGCCTATGTCCACTACCGCAACATTACGTCCTCACCCTCCCAGTGAGCCGCTTGCCTTCCTTCTTGGGGGGCTGGTCTGTCGAGCCAGCGATTGACCTGCGAAACTGTCATACCCCTGTAAAAGGCCGGCCCTATCCCTCGGCGCCAGTTTCAACACGAGGGTATTACTCATGAAATCGTTCGTTTCCGTCCTTGCCGGCGCGGTTGTCGCGGGCCTGCTTTCGACCGCGGCCTATGCCGAGAGCCTGGTTCTTTACACCAGCCAGCCGAACGAGGACGCGCAGGCGACGGTCGACGCGTTCCAGGCGGCCAATCCCGGCATCGAGGTCGAATGGGTGCGCGAGGGCACGACGAAGATCATGGCCAAGCTGATGGCCGAGATCGAGGCCGGCAATCCGGTTGCCGACGTGCTGCTGATTGCCGACACGGTGACGATGCAGCGGCTGAAGGAAGCGGGCCACCTCGAAGGCTACAAGTCGCCGGAAGCGGCGAACTACGACGCCGCACTCTATGACGCCGACGGAGCCTATTACTCCACCAAGATGATCACGACCGGCATCGTCTACAACACCTCGGCCGCCATGAAGCCTCAGGGCTGGCAGGATCTTGGCAAGGCGGAAGCCAAGGGCCTCGTCACCATGCCGAGCCCGCTGACGTCGGGCGCGGCGCTGATCCATGCGCAAACGCTGACCGGCATCGACGGCCTCGGCTGGGACTACTACAAGGCGCTCGCGGCCAACGGCGCGACGGCCGCCGGCGGCAATGGCGGCGTCTTGAAGGCGGTCGCAACCGGCGAGAAGGCCTATGGCATGCTCGTCGACTTCATGGCGATCCGCGAGAAGGCCAAGGGCGCGCCGGTGGAATTCGTCTTCCCGGCCGAGGGCGTGTCCGCCGTGACCGAGCCGGTCGGCATCCTGAAGACCGCCAAGAACGTCGAGGCTGCGAAGAAGTTCGTCGACTTCCTGCTTTCCGAGGAAGGGCAGAAGACGGCGGTGAAGATGGGTTATATCCCGGCCCGCAACGGCGTGGCGCTGCCTGCGGGCTATCCCGCCCGCGAGACGATCAAGGTGCTGCCGGTGAACGCTGCCGAGGCCGTGAAAAATTCCGACGCGGACCTGAAAACCTTCTCCGGCATCTTCGGCACGAACTGATCGCATAAATGCTTGAACGCAACGATCTGCGCAGCCGGCACCGCTGGCTGCGCTTTCCCATTCGAAGCCGGATGAAGAGCGCGCCGCGATCGCGGGCAGGGGTGCGGGCAGGGGCGAGCCCCGCTGCCGAGCCGCGCTGGCTGGTGCCCTTCGTTCTCGGCTGCCTGTTTCTCCTCTGCCTCCTTCCGCTCTTCAGCCTGGCCAAAGCCGGCTTTGCTGGCCTCGTCTCCGGCCGGTCGATCGGCGTGCTCACCGAACCCGCGACCTTCGCCGCCATCCGCAACACGCTGATCACGGCGACGGGCGGCATGGTCGTCTCCGTCGTCATCGGCGCGCTCTTTGCCTTCTCGGTGGCGCTGACGGATGTGCGCGGCAAGCTGGCGCTGAGCTTCGCCTTCATGCTGCCGATGATGATCCCGCCGCAGGTGACGGCCCTTGCCTGGGTGGAGATGACCGGGCCGGCAAGCCCGCTGCTAAAGACGCTCGGGCTTGCGCCGCCGCTCGGCAGCCCGCAGCCGCTCTATTCGCTCATGGGCATCTCGCTGCTTCTTGGCGTGCAGCATGCGCCGCTCGTTTTCCTGGCGCTGAAGGCAGGCCTATCGGCCTCGCCGCGTGATGGTGTCGAGGCGGCACGGCTCTCGGGCGCCACGCCGTTCCGCGTCTTTTGCGACATCGTCGCGCCGCTCTCGCTGCCGGGGTTGATTGCCGGGGCCGCGATCGCGTTTGTTTCCGGCGTTGGCAATTTCGGCATCCCGGCGATCCTCGGCATTCCCGCGGGGATCGAGGTGCTGCCGACGCTGATCTATACGCGGCTCGCGAGCTTCGGCGCCGGCACCTTCGGCGAGATCGCGCTTCTCTCCAGCCTCATTGCCGTGATCGCCGCCGCCGGCCTCTTGCTGCAGCAGCGGGCGCTTGCGGGGAGGGACTACCGCATCATCGGTCTCTCCGGGGGGAATGCCGCCTTTTCGCTCGGGCGCTTCCGACCGTTCGTCGAACTGGTGCTGGTCGCGATCCTCTTCCTCGTGCTGGTGGCGCCGCTCGCCGCCCTCGTCGCGAGTTCGCTGGTGCCGGCCTATGGCGTGCCGCTCAACTGGCAAACCGTGTCGCTGCGCGCTTACGAAGAAATTCTCATTCGCCAGGCAATGACGCTGAAGGCACTGGGCAATTCGGTGTTCCTTGCCACCAGTGCCGCATTCGGTCTGCTCGCGGTCGCGGTGCCGGCGGCCTATCTGATGACCCGGCGCAAGGGGTGGCTGGCGAACACCCTCGGCATCCTCGTCGAGATCCCCTATGCGCTGCCGGGCATCGTGCTTGCGGTCGCCTTCATCCTGACCTTCGCGGCACCTCTGCCCGTTCTCAACGTCTCGCTCTACGGCACGATCTGGATCATCCTGATTGCCTATTTCTCCTCGTTCCTCGCCGTCAGCCTGAAGCCGGTGATGAGCGCCTTCCTGCAGATGGACCCGTCGCTCGAAGAGGCAGCGCGGCTTGCGGGTGCCGGGTTCCTGCGCCGCATGCGGGACGTGATCCTGCCCCTGGTGGCACCGGCAGCCGGGGCTGCGATCATCCTCGTCTTCCTGATCGCGGCCAACGAGCTGACGGTCTCGGCGCTGCTCTGGTCGGCCGGTACCCAGACGCTCGGCGTTGCCATCTTCAATCTCGACGACAGCGGCTCGTCGGACCTTGCCGCAGCACTCTCGGTCCTCGTGGTCGTCATGGTCGTCCTCCTGATGGCCGCGCTCGAGGCTCTCGCAAACTATCTTCCGAAAGGCGTGCTGCCGTGGCGCAACTGATCCTCAATCACCTCTCCAAGGATTTCGGCGGCGGGCGGCCGGCGGTGTCGGACGTGTCGCTTAAGGTGCGTCCGGGCGGCTTTCTCGCGCTGCTCGGGCCGTCCGGCTGCGGCAAGACGACGGTGCTCAGGATGATCGCCGGCTTCGAGCGCCCGAGCGACGGCTCGATCGATTTCGGCGAGAGGCGGCTTTCCGATGCCTCGCTGGCGCTGCCGCCGGAGCGGCGCAACATGGCGATGGTGTTCCAGTCCTATGCGCTCTGGCCGCATATGACGGTCGCCGAAAATGTCGGTTATCCCTTGAAGGTGCGCGGCATTTCGGGGTCTGCGTGGCAAAGAAGCGTCGCCGACGCGCTGGCGCTGGTGAAGCTGACCGATTACGCCGATCGGCGTCCGGCAGCGCTTTCCGGCGGCCAGCGCCAGCGCGTGGCGCTCGCCCGCTGCCTGGTGACCTCGCCCGATGTCGTGCTGCTCGACGAGCCGCTCGCCAATCTCGACCAGCATCTGCGCAAGTCGATGGAGGAGACCTTCCGCATCTTCCACGAGCGCTCGGGCGCCACCATGATCTATGTGACCCACGACCAGGCCGAGGCGATGGCGCTTGCGACCGATGTCGCGGTCATGCACGAAGGGCGGCTGATGCAGATGGCGCCGCCCGCCGAAATCTACGCAAGGCCCGAAGGCGCCGTCGTCGGCGGCCTGATCGGCCGCGGCGCGGTGCTGAAACTGGCCGTGCCGGATGGCGCGCCGCGGGGGCTGGAATGGCCGGCGCTGCGCGAGGCTTTGAGCGGTGTTGGCGGGGCAGATACCCAGCCCTTGCGCGACGTTCTGGTGCGGCCGGAACATGTGCGCCGCGACGGCGAGGGCATGGCGCTTCGCGTCATGTCCTGCGTCTTCGAGGGTGAGCGCTTTGCCCTGACGCTGGCGCTGCCCGACGGCCAGGCGCTGAAGGCCTATGGCGATAGCGCGATAGGGCCGGGGGATACGGCGCGCTTCGTGGTGAGCCAGGGATGGCGGTTGTAGCGTCGCGTGATGGGCTCAATCACAATCGGGCTTGTCGAGTTCGACCTCGAACTGGCGCGGGCCGACGATCCCGGGTTTCGACGGCAGGCCGACGATCCTTGCAATGACGGTGCACGTGCCGGCGACGACCGCATAGCGGTCGCGGCCCTGGCTGATGACCTTGTCGATGGGGTGCTTGGGAACGGCGACGGCGACCGCGTTGATGACGGCGTTCAGTTCGCGGGCGCGCTGAAAGTTCGGCGCAAGCGCTGCAGCGGCCTGGCCGGCGGCAAGGAGGAGGGCGAGGCAGCAGACGGCGGATCGGACGAACATGGCAAGGCTCCTTTTCCGAGAGGCAAGCATGATCGCCCGGCGGATTCAAGACGGATCAGCCGCGCCGCCGATGCGACGGCTTCGTTGACAGGGGGCGGTCTGCAGCCGATGTTCAGCCTGAATTCGCCTCCAGCCTCGAACGGTTTGATGATTTCCGAAACGCCGACACAGGAAACGCCGCTTGCGGGCGGGAACGTCAACGTGGACGTCGTGCGCGTGGGCGATACGGTGCGACGCGCCACGAGCCCGCACAGCGCAAGCGTTCACCGGCTGCTCCTTCATCTCGAGGCAAAGGGGTTTGCGGGCTCGCCGCGCTTCCTTGGCCTTGACGGGCAAGGCCGCGAGGTCCTGAGTTTCGTCGAAGGCGATGCCGGGGTGTCTTCGGGGACCTGGCTTTCCGAGGATGCGCTGGTGGCCGCCGCGGCGCTGCTGAAGGCCTATCATGACGCGGTCGCCGAATTCGAGTTCGGCGCTGAGGATCGCTGGGCCTTCCGATATCCGGATCGCCGCCGCTGGGAGGTCGTCTGCCACAATGATTTTGCGCCGTACAATCTGATTTTCCGCGCCGGCGCGCCGGCGGGGATCATCGACTTCGATCTCGCCGGTCCCGGGCCGCGGCTGCGCGACCTTGCCTATCTTGCCTATTGGACGGTGCCGCTTTCCTTCCATTCCGAAGAGCTGAAGGCAGCGGCGCTGACGGATCTCGGCGATGGCAGCCGGCGGCTGAAACGACTGTGCGCGACCTATGGTCTTGCCTGCGACGAAGCGCTGCTTGCGATGGTTGCCGATGTGCTTCGGCATATGGGCGACGAGGCGGCGATGCTGGCAATGATCGGCCTGCCTGCGACCGAGCGACTGAAGCAGGACGGGCATCTCGACCATTGGATGCGAGAGCGGGACGCCTTCGAGCGCCACAGGGCATTGCTGTCGCGGAACATTTCCTAGCGGCCACGGCGGGTGCACGCGCCATGGTACTCAGCGAAAAGATTTGCCACGTCTCGAAATAAACCATTGAGTTAAATGAAACTGGTTGCTATAAACAATCAGTATCCCGCTTAAGACGCGGTTGAGGAGGAACGAGGCGAGGGCGCCTCATCGACAGGAGGACAAGATGAAGCTTTATCAGGGCATGGGCCCGAATTCCTATCGCGTGCGTATCTTCATGGCGGAGAAGGGGATTTCGCTGCCGATGGTGGATGTCGATTTCGCCAAGGGCGAGCACAAGGCTCGCGCGTTCCTGGCGGTCAATTCGCTCGGCCAGATTCCGGTGCTGGAACTCGACGACGGCACGATCATTACCGAGAGCGTCGCGATCTGCCGCTATCTCGAGGAGACCAAGCGCGAGCCGCAGCTCTTCGGCCATGATGCCGTCAGCCGCGCCAAGGTGGAGATGTGGAACCGGCGCGCCGAACTGGTGATCCTCGGCACCGTCGGCAATGTGGCGCTGCATTCGGACGCCTTCTTTGCCGAGCGGCTGACGCAGTTTCCGGCCTTTGCCGAGACCGAGCGCGTGGCGGTGCCGAAGAAGTGGGGCTGGCTCGACGACGAGCTTTCGGATGGTCGGCTATTCCTCGCCGGCGACCAATTCTCGATCGCCGACATCACGGCCGGCGTCACCGCCTGGCTCTGCGACGTCTTCGGCATGGAAATCCCGACGTCGGCGAAGAACGTCCAGCGCTGGCTGGAGCGAGTGCGCTCGCGGCCGAGCTTCGAGGTTTGAGGATTGGTCAGGTGAGGGGCATTCCTGGCCCGTATTCGGGTGGCAGGATTAGCCCCTCATCCGGCCTGCCGGCCACCTTCTCCCCGTTTTGACGGGGAGAAGGTGACTCGCGGTGGCCGCTCGCCACAATGTCCGCCCGTGGTCGCTGCGGCTTGCGCTAATGGCGGAACGTCGTGACGCGGCCGTGGTCCTCGTCCCCTCTCCCCGCCTGCGGGGAGAGGGTTAGGGTGAGGGGCTGATACTTCCTATGGCCTTGATTTTCAGACATATTTCTCCGTTCGGTCGCGGAACTCCGATGGCGCGTTTCCTGCCTTTGCGGACCCGCTAAAATTCATATGTGGATAGGCATCCCGTCCTTTTTCCTTGCCTTCTCCATGGCTTTTTTCAATTCCTAAAATACAAGCTGCCCGATTCGCCCGCCGCTGACGCCCTCCGGCGTTGGCTCTAGGAGACAAAGCCATGACCGATTTCAAGAAGCCCACGATCACCGAAATGCGCCCGAAGATCACCGTCATCGGGGTCGGCGGTGGTGGCGGCAACGCCATCAACAACATGATCAACGAAGGGCTTCAGGGCGTCGATTTCGTGGTCGCCAACACCGACGCGCAGGCACTCGCCATGTCGAAGTCGTCGCGCATCATCCAGCTCGGCGCTGCCGTCACCGAAGGCCTCGGCGCCGGCTCGCTGCCGGATGTCGGCCGGGCGGCGGCGGAAGAATCGATCGACGAGATCATGGATCACCTCGGCGGCACCCATATGTGCTTCGTCACCGCCGGCATGGGCGGCGGCACGGGCACGGGTGCGGCACCGGTTATCGCGGCAGCGGCGCGCAAGGCCGGCATCCTGACGGTCGGCGTCGTTACCAAGCCCTTCAGCTTCGAGGGCAAGCGCCGCATGGAGACGGCCGAGCAGGGCATCGAGCGGCTGCGCGAGGCGGCTGATACCGTCATCGTCATCCCCAACCAGAACCTCTTCCGCATCGCCGATGCCAAGACCACCTTTGCCGATGCCTTCGTGATCGCCGACCGGGTGCTCTATTCCGGCGTCGGCTGCATCACCGACCTGATCGTCAAGGAAGGCCTGATCAACCTGGACTTCGCCGACGTGAAGTCGGTCATGAAGGGCATGGGGCGCGCCATGATGGGCACCGGCGAGGCGACCGGCGAGGGCCGGGCGCTGAAGGCCGCGGAAGCGGCGATCGCCAATCCGCTGCTCGACGAAGTGTCGATGCGCGGCGCCCGCGGCGTGCTGATCTCGATTTCCGGCGGCATGGACATGACGCTGTTCGAGGTCGACGAAGCCGCGACCCGCATCCGCGAGGAGGTCTATGACGAGGCCGACATCGTCGTCGGCTCGATCTTCGACCGCACACTCGATGGCACGTTCCGCGTCTCCGTCGTCGCGACCGGCCTCGACGGCGCGCGTTCGGCGGCCAACAACCCGGCCGGTGCCGCGGTCGCCCAGCCGGCGCCGGCACCGACCCGCACGCTGCAATAGCGCTCGCATCCATCGCCTGCTTCAAGGACCCGCCCGATGTGATGACGCCATATCGGGAGGGTCCTCGCGTATGGAGGCTTGAATGAGCGAGGAGACCGGAAACACCGGCGTGACGGCAGAGCGTGCCGCCGACGACCGTGCAGCGAGGGCGGTGACGGCGGCTGAAGCGGTGCTTGCCGAACGCTTTCCGCAGGCGATCTTTGCAATCGTTGCGGGCTCGATCCTGCGCGGCGAGGGCACGGAGACCTCGGATATCGACCTGGTGGTGCTCTACGAGGCCCTGCCGGCCGCCTGGCGGGAAAGCTTCCATTTCGACGGATTTCCGATCGAGGCCTTCGTGCACGACTTCGAGACGCTCAACTGGTTTGCCGACCAGGATATGGCAGGCGGTTGCCCGGTGCTCCCGCACATGCTTGCAGGCGGGGTGGCGATCGGCCCTGAGCCCGTGCGCGCCGAAGCGCTTCAGGCCGAGGCGCAGCGGCGCCTGGAACAGGGGCCGGCGCCGCTGACGCCGGAGATCCGCGACGGACTTCGCTACCAGATCACCGATCTGGTCGACGATCTGCGCGATCCGCGCCCGGCCGCCGAGGTCCGCGCCATTGCCGCCGAACTGATGCGGCCGCTCGCCGACCTGATGCTCAGGGGCCGCGGGCATTGGTCGGGCCGTGGTAAGTGGCTGCCGCGGCTGATCCGACGGATGGACACGGTCCTTGCCGAGCGCTTCGACACGGCGTTGCGCCACGCCGGCGCGGGAGAGGCGGCAGATCTGATCCGGCTGGCCGAGGATGAACTGGCGCCCCATGGTGGACCGTTGTTTGCCGGCGACCGACGGACGGCGCCGCCGGGCGCCCGGCGCTCCGGCAACCTCGCGGGATGAATGCATCGCCTTGCGGGAGGCGGCCGCCGTCGAGATACGTTGAGGGGTCGAGCTGCCACGACATCACGGCGAGGAAGGCCGGAACTTCTTTGCGGTGGCGGCGGCAGGGTTTGCGGCTGCGAAATGCCGGATGAGGCAAAGCGTATGGCGGGCGCCGAGGGGGAGCCTCAGTCCCGCGGCGTGCGTGGCTCCCGGCGCTCAGCTTCCTCGACCACCGAGAATGGAAGATCCTCGTAGATCGAGCGGTTGAACTCGGCGAAGGTCAGCCTGCCATCGATGAACACTTTGAAGTAGCGCCGGCAGACGTCCTCCGCCATTTCCTTCCGGCTGGAATAGGGCGTTCCCTCAAGCGCATCGTCCTTTAGGTCGGGCAGGTACTCCGACACGCATGCCTCTACATATTGCCGCTGCGCGCCCGGGCGCTTGCGCAGCGCGGACAGCGCCCACTCGTACTTGGAATAACTCATGGATTGCTCCGTTCGCGGCGCGAACATGACGATGGCGACTGCGCACAAGAGGGCGGCAAACATACCGCCGGCGACGAGACGAAGGTTCATTTATTCAATCGTATAAATTGTTATCCTTGCCTATGTAGTGCAACTTTAAGGACTAGCAAGATGTGCGTCCTCGCTTCGATCGGATTCATGGAATGTTCCTCCCCCATTTGGGGGAGGAGGTTAGACAAAAACCGCTTTCGTGCTCGGACCGTTCTCCGATCGTTCGCCGTCTATTAGAGGTTGCGAAATTGGTCGTTACCAATTCTGCTCCGGCCGGACGGGTAGACTGGGACCGGAAGCGGAAGGCGCCGGTCCCGTTCGTGACAAGTTTTGTCCGGTTGCGGGCATCCGGTGTACAGTGGGATCGCTCAACGCCGAAAGATGCCGTAGAAACATGGTTTTAGAACCCGCTTCGCATCTCCGTCCGGAGGCACGGCGTTCCAAAGGCTTGTGATCAAAAGCGGACTGATGGAGACCACGACGAATGCGGTGACCACCAGCAGGAAACGGAGCATGCCGGAGTCGGTCTCCTTCGGGCGGGCAGGATAGTATCAGAGGTTGTCGTGTTCGTGCCGTCCTCGTCCGTTTGCGTGTCTCTTTCAGGGCGGGGGCGACGGGCGGGCAAACTGCTGATGTCGACTGCGCGCCGACGGGCGGAATGCGTATCGATCGCACCCGATTTGGCCTGCAATCTCTGCCCGTCCAGACGGATCGACGAAGAGCGAAACGGGGGCGTCGCAGGTGAACAGGGCAGCGGCGGGAAAGGCACTTTCGCCCCATCGGCCCAGTCTCGCAACCGTGGTGGAGTTCGCCGGTTGGGACATGGCGCAGATTGGTGCAGGCGGTGGAGGTTCTGCCGAGATTGCAGGACTGGCCGTGGCGCTCGTCCTAGAGCGCGGCGAGCTGTTCGGCGGTCGCGACGATTTGCGTATTGCCGAGCGAATGGTCGGCATATTTGAACACCAGGATGCTCATGACCGAGGCGACGAGGGCTACGAGGATGATACGCATGGGCGTTGCTCCGACTTCCTTGTTGCCCGGCTTGACCCTTCGTTGCGCCAGGCGGTTTTCGATCCGGAAATCAGATGCTTCCCGGTGAAAGGCCTTTGGCCTTTCGTTGACCCGTTCTAGCAAATGGATGAGGGCGGTTCTTGTTCCCGCGGGGACAGCGGGAAGACGGCGGCCAATGCAGCTTTGAGCTGCGCGCCCACCGGTACGTCAGGGGGTGGCACCGGCGTGAAGCCAAGGAAACCCTGCCGCTGTCGCCCTGCCGCCCGACATTTTCAGCCGGTCGGCAAGGCTGACGTCATGCACCGCGACGCAGGCACGATCTTGACGGTGGTGGGCGGCTGATGCCACCCGGACCAAAGCTTATTTGCCGGTGAACACCGATCTTCCGTCCTTGGTGGAGCCCTTGTTGCGCTCGCGGCTCTTGCTGTCGTTTCGGCTCGTGCTGGTGGCGGCGTTCCGGTTTGGCCCCTTGGCCAATTCGATCAGAATCCCGGCCTTCTGAACGGTCTTGCTTTCGACTGGTGCCGATGGCGCGGCGGCGAAGACGGAGGTCGCGAAGGCGAACGCAGCCGCTGCGGCAAGAATGGTTTTCATGGATCGTCTCCTCGGTTTGAACCACGCGACACGCGCGGCACGCTCAGGCCTAGCCGCATCGGCGCGGAGGCGACATACGGCACTTGCCGTATTTCGGCGGGGTTACGGGCCGCGAAATCCAGGGATGGTTACGAATGGCTTGGGAGGGACGTGCGATGGCCGGCCGGGCCATCGGCCCGGGGGCTAGCGGCCGAGGATCCAGAAGAGGCTGCCGAACAGCACGATGAACGCGCCGACGGCGAGCAGGAAGCGAAGCATGCCGGTGTTGGTGTCCTTCGTGCCGGTGAGACAGTACCAAAGGTGATTGTTATCCATCGCTCAGCGCTCCTTCTGCGTGGCTCGCTTCTTAGCAGAAACCGGCCGGGTGGAACACGCTGGCCGTGCTGAGAGGTCCGAGGGGCATGATGCTCCGCGTTTCGTGCTTCTGGCTGAGCCCCACTTCAGCCTTCCGCGTCGGCCGCTTCTGCCACCACCGGCTTTTTCGCCAGCGCCAGGTTGGCGGCCGCCGCTTCCGCCTCTGCGGCGCCGCCGGGACCGGAGCGCACGGTGACGGCGTTGGAGGCGAGGTCGAGGCCGGCTTCGCGCAGCGCCGGCAACAGCCGCTTCATCGCCTCGCGCTGCAGGATGCTGGGATTGCCGGGGCGTGAGGTGAATTTCAGGCGCACGACGAGCGAGTTTTCCGTCACGTCCTGGATGCCCTGCATCTTCAGGGGCACCAGGAATTCGCCGCCGATCTCCGGGTCTTCGAGCATGGCGAGGCCGACCTTCTTGATCGTCTTGCGGATCTTTTCGGGGTCGGCGTCGCGCTCGAACTTCAGCTCGAACTTCACGGTGCTCCAGTCGCGGCTGTAATTGGTCACGGCCTGAAGCTGGCCATAGGGGACCGTGTGGATCTGACCGTTCTGGTGGCGCAGCCTCAGCGAACGCAGCGAGATGCGCTCGACCGTTCCCTTGAGCTTGCCGGTGTCGACATATTCGCCGACGCGGAAGGCGTCGTCGGCGATGAAGAAGATGCCGGAGACGACGTCCTTCACCAGCGTTTGCGAGCCGAAGGACAGCGCGAGACCCAGCACGCCGAAGCCGGCCAAGAGTGGCGCGATGTTGATGCCGAGCGCCGACAGGACGACGAGGCTGGTGACGGCGAAGATGCCGCCGAAGATCAGGTTGCGCACGAGCGGCAGGATGGTCGAGAGCCGGCTCTGCTGCTGGATCACCGTGTCGTCTTCGCTTTCGCCGGGAAGCGCCACGCGGGCGGTTGGCGCAAAGGCCTCGAAGCTGCGCCAGAGGAAGCTGCAGATGACCCAGGCGGCGACGACCGCAAGGCTGATGCGCTCGAGGATGACGATCCAGCCGACGGCGGCGGCGGTATCGTCCTGGACCATGATCGGCCGCCAGAGCGCGATGATGATGTGCAGGCCGGCGAGCCAGGTGGCGCCGGCAAGCGCCGTCTGGATGCTGCCGGAGATCGCCGCATGCAGGCGGGAGGAGCCGGGCGTGCGTCGCCGCTCGGCGGCCGCACCGGCAAGCGAGTGGATGCCGAAGGCGACGATCGGCAGCGCGAGCAGGATGATCTGCGTCGTGCCGCCGGCAAAGCTCCAGGCCGCGCTGTTGGGGCTGCCGGCGACGATGACGCTCATCAGCCAGAGCACGATGGCGCTCAAGGCATAGAACTCCGGCACGCCGAAGGCGATGGCGCGGCGCACGGGTCCGGGGTTTTCGCCGGCAAAGAGCGCCCGGATATCGGCGGCACCGGCGATGAACCAGTAGAGCTTGACGAGGGTCAGCAGTGTCACGCCGATCAAGAGCCAGCCGTCGGTGGCGGAAAGATCGAGCGCCCGCTGATGCGCGAAGCGCAGGCTCGCGCCGACCACGGCGCCGATCGCGCCATAGGTGGCAAGCATGTTGGCATGGAAGCGTGGGCGGGCGATGTCCAGCAGCCGGATTTCTGGGCGCGTCGGCGCAAACAGGAAGCGCGCGCCGACGGCATAGGCGGCAGAGACGACGGCGATTGTGATCAGCGCCCACGCGAGCTCGGAGGGTGCTGTGCCGCGCGTCAGGAACAGATGCGCAAAGCCATGGGCGACGGCGGCAAATATCACGAGATAGGCGATGTCGAAGCCGAGACGGATGATCGATGCGCGCATGCGGTGCAACAGGTCGACCACCTCGAACGACGAGCGGAAAAGGCGATGGGCGAGGAGGCGGAAGGCAAAGCCGGCGGCGAGCCCGACGGCAATGGCGAGCGCGGCCACGCCCACGACCGAGACCACCGACCAGCCCTCGGCGCGGATGCCTGACGCAACGTCAGCCATCACCGCGGCGATACCTGACATGCCGGCAAGGCCCATCTGCAAGCCGTTGAGAAAACGGGCGGAAAGCGTGTCGAGGGTATCGGGCGTCTCTGCTGCCGACGCGGGTTCGGACGGCGCGGTTTCCGCCGTCTGTGCCGCCCTGTCCGCTTCTGCCGTGGAAGCGGCCGCCGGTGCTTGAGCGTCGCGCCACTCGACGGTGACAGGGCCACCGGCCCTTGTTGCGGCGCGCAAGGCCTCCTCGATCTCGGCAGCGCTCTGGTCGGGTGTGAGGATGACGGTGATCGGCGGTGGTGTCGTCTGGGCGATGGCGGGCAGGGCGAGCGTGAGAAGCAGCGCAAGGCTTGCCAGAAGGCGATGGCAGAAAGAGGGAACACCAGCCATGAAATTCATCCACCAAGTTCGGTTGTGCGCCGCGAGGCCAAACACATCACATTACATAACGTTCTAAAATTCCAATCGAATTTTGAGTGAGGGCCGGCCCAGTCGACGATTGCCCCTCACTGTCCTGCCGGAGAGAGCCGCTGGGAGCGCCTTTGGCTGCCAAGCCCAACGTCTCATTGTCCTCGCTCGAATTTCGCGAGGCCGGCGCCGCTTGTCCCTTCTCCCCGTCAGAGCGGGGAGAAGGTGCCGGCAGGCGGATGAGGGGCTTGGTATCCTGCCCACCCCCTCAAGGGCGTGTTGTCGCGAACCATGTCGAACTCCTGTAAGCTTATCCGAGCGCGTCATGTCACCTGCGATCTGAGAAACGGGGGGCAAAATGTCCACGCAAGCTCTGCTCATCGTGCACGCCGAGGTTCCCAATGAAGCGGACCGAGCCTCCTTCGACCAATGGTATGACCGACATATGCCAGACGCACTCAGCGCCTTTGGGGCGGTCGGGGGCTGGCGTGCTTGGAGCCGAACCGATCCTTCGAAGCACACTGCCTTCTACGAATTCTACAGTCTGGCGGCTGCGAACGCCGCCAATCAATCGCCGGGCACGGAATTCGATGCCACATGGCGCGGGCGGGCGACACGCACGCGGGACGTGGTCGAGGTTGTTCAGCGGCTACCGAAGCGGGACTGAGGCGCAATCGAAAATTGGCTCGCTTGCGCCTGTCTGAGCCGCAGGTGGCATGGGCCGGCGACTTCATAGCCTCTCGCCTGCGTTGATCGCGGAGCGGGAACATCCCTGCCTGTCGGCATGGGGCTTGCCCGCGGTGTCAGTTTGCCCCCACTGTCCCGTGGACCTCTCTCCCTTTGGACGGGGAGCGAGGCGCACGGTGCGCGCTCGGATGCGCTCCTCGCCGTTTCAAGACCAGCCTCAGGTTTGGCAACCCGGTGCCGCTTGTCCCTTCTCCCCATCAGAACGGGGAGAAGGTGCCGGCAGGCGGATGAGGGGCAGCGTCGCCCGCGTTGCAAGTTTGCCCCTTACTGTCCCGAAGGCGGATGTGGCGACAGGCGTCTACTTCGTCGTGTAGCCGCCGTTGACCAGGATCGTCTGGCCGGTCATCCACCAGCCGTCGGAGACGAGGAAGCGGATATAGGGGACGATGTCCTCGATGTCGGTGAGGCCGGTCCTGGAGAAGCCGGAGAGCGCCGAAGCGGTCTTGTGGTAGGCGACGGCATCAGCACCTTCGGCCGGATAGAAGAAGGGCGTGTCCATCGGGCCGGGGCCGATGGCGGTCACCGAGATACCGCGTTCGCCGAACTCCTTGGCGGCCGCGCGGGTGAAATGCTCGACTGGCGCCTTGGTGCCGGCGTAAGCCGCATAGAAGGGCGTGAAGGCGCCCAGCAGCGAGGTGACGAGCGTGCAGACCTTGCCGTTGTCGCTGACGTTTCTGCCGGCTTCGCGCAGGAAGAAGAAGGCGGACTTGGAATTGACGGCGCTCATCTCGTCATATTCCGCCTCGGTGATCTCGACGAAGGGCTTCTTCAAGACCTTGCCGACGGTGTTGACGGCGATGTCGATGCTGCCGAGCGCCGCCTTGGCGTCGGCAAAAAGCTTCTCGACATTGGCAGCGCTCGTCAGGTCGCCCGCAAAGGCATGCGCCGCAGCGCCCGCTGCCTTGATCGCCGCGACCGTCTCTTCGGCTGCCGCCCTTGTGGCGGCGCTGTTGTAATGGATCGCCACGCCGCGCGCGCCGTGTTCGGCGAGATCGCGCGCGAGCAGGCCGCCGAGGTTCTTCGCGCCGCCGGCGATGAGAACGGTTTTGCCTTTGATGCTGTGGTCTGCCATGAAATTCTCCTTCTGCGGCCGGCGAGTGCGGCCGGTTTCTGCGACCGGACGGCCGGCGGAAAGCTCGCCGGCGTCCCAATCTCACCCTGGCGCGACCGGCGTTTCGGCCGAACGGCCGCCCCCGCGAAGCGCTTGCGTTTCAAGTAGCGCACGCCTTGCCGCAGCCCATGGGAAGGAGGGGAGCCGGCAGGCATTGCAGGGTTGAGAATATCGTCGCAATCCCTGGTATAAAGCGCCCGCACGTGACATGACTTGTCAGAATTGGCGAACAATAGAATTTGGGAAGGCGGAGCGGGCATGGACAGGATCGAGCTTTTCCGGATCTTTGCCCGCGTCGTCGAAAGCGCGAGCTTTACCCGCGCGGCCGACACGCTTGGCCTGCCGCGCTCTTCGGTCTCGGCGGCGGTGCAGACGCTCGAAAGCAGGCTCGGCACGCGGCTCCTGCACCGCACGACCCGAAAGGTGGCGCCGACACAGGATGGTGCCGCCTTCTACGAGCGGTGCCTGAGGCTGATCCAGGACATGGACGAGGCGGAGAACCTGTTTCGCCGCGATACGAGCGGCCCGACCGGGCGGTTGCGCGTCGACCTGCCGAGCCGCATCGGCCGGCTGATCGTCGCCCCGGCGCTGCCGGAGTTTTTCGCGCGCTTTCCCGGCATCGACATCGATCTCGGCATGACCGACCGGGCGGTGCATCTGATCGAGGAGAGCGTCGACTGTGCGCTGCGCGTCGGCCCGCTTGCCGATTCCGGCCTGATCGCCCGGCCGTTCGGCATGCTCCGGCTGATCAATGTCGCAAGCCCGGATTATCTTAAGCGCAACGGCATGCCGCAAACGCCGGCCGATCTCGCCAGCCATTTCGCCGTCAACTATGCCTCGCCCTCGAGCGGCCGGGTGGAGGACTGGGAATGGATCGAAGGCGGCGAGGCGCGCACTGTTTCCGTCCCCGGCCGGGTCAGCGTCAACAGCGCGGAAGGCAGCATCGCCTGCTGCCTTGCCGGCCTCGGCCTCATCCAGATCCCGGCCTTCGACGTGATCGACCACATTCGCGAGGGCCGACTTGTGGAGGTGATGCCGGATCACGTGGCCGCGCCGATGCCGATGGCGCTGCTCTACCCGCACCGCCAGCATCTTTCGCGCCGGCTGAAGGTGTTCGCCGAGTGGCTGGAAGGGCTGATGCGCGGGGTGATGGCGGCGTGAGAATGACGGAAAGGGAAACATGAGAGACGAGATACTCCTGGCGGCCATCGCTGACGTCCTGGTGCAGATGGATCAGGCGGGCGATGTCGTCTGCGCCACGCATGTCGGACACATTGCCCGACGCATCCACGACGCCGTTCTGGAGGTGGTGCCTTCGACCGGGCTTACGGATACAGAACTCGCCGGCGTTCGCAGCTTGATGCTTCATGCCGTCGCCGATCAGCGCTTCTTCGATTGGGAGATGCCGACACTGACGGGATTTTCGGCCGACGGCTTCCGGCAGATCGCGGAAAAGCTGCCGGGGCCGTGACGGAAAGCGCCGGGTCGCCCGCCTTCAACCGGCGCTTGTCCGGTAGGCCTGAATGGTTTCAAGCAGGGCCTTTTCCTTGACTTGTGCCATCGCGCGCCGACCGAACATCAAACCGGCGGCGATAAAGTACCAGCGAAAGAACCACGTTGCCACCACAGCCAAGAGGGCGACAAGGGCGGGGATGCCCAGGACGGCGAGGATCAGCCGGCCGGTGCGGCCGAGAACTTCGAGCAGCAACATCGTCGGGAGAATGACGAACAGGGCAATGAGGCCCCACCAAAAACCCACTGTGGTCAGGATTGGAAAGATCGCCAGCACAGGCTCCTTCATCGCCAGGCCGAGCGCCCATAGCTCGCTGCGATGGCGATGATACGTGATCCAGCGCCAGAGCTTGCCCAGAAGTTTAGCCATCCCATCCCACCCATACGGCGTCGTGCTGATGCATGTTCCGGCACGCTGGTCGTGGCGAAACGCCATGTCGCGGAGCCGTCCCTTGCGGCATCACCTCGCAAGGCCGGATGCCATGTGCACCGCGCAACCTGTGGATGTTAATCGGGCGGACGGTAAGCGCGCATTGGCAGACCCAGTCGCCGGGTTCCACGCCTCAGCTGATCGATTGATGACACCGCCGGCCGTTCCAAGGCAGGAACTCCGAGCCGCCGGCGTTCCACTTGCCGTCGAACTCTGAGAAGTCGGAGGTGAAGGTGACGATCAGCTGGCCGTAGCCGTATTTGTCGCGCCACATGAAGCTTCGCGTGAGATCACTGCCGTCGCCATCGTCGCCGGTTTCGGCGAGTTCACCGTCGACGGACTGACCCTGATCGGAGAACACATATTTGCCGATGACCGTGCCGCCGGCAACGACCTCGAAGCGGGTCTGCGCATCCGACAGGACGCCGGCGGAGGAGAGTTGGCCGCAATAGGTTCCCGAAGGTGCGCGGCCGGTCTCGTCCGCTTTTGCCGTGGTGGCGAACGAGGCCGCGATCAGGAGTGCGGCGGTCCATGATCTGCTTTCTGTCAAGGCGGCCCCTCTTGCCGTGTCGGTGCAGCTTTTCGCGATCGCCCAGGTCGAGCGAGTCGCGATGGCTGCTGCCATGGGCTGGCATTCGGTGCGCAAAATCAAGGCCGTTGAGGCGCGCCTAGTTTTCCTGAACCGAAACGCCGTCCTTCCCGATCTTGATCTCGACGCCCGGCTTCGTCTCCTCCTGGTAGACGTAAACGCCGAGGCCGACGACGGCGACGGCGAGCAGGGCGATGACGAGATAGAGGCCGTTTCGGTTCATGCGGGAACTCCTGGGTTCGGTTTCGACGGGAAATAGGAGCTTCTGCAAGAAAGACAACAGGATAGCGAGATTTTCGCACCGCGCCCCCGAAGACGCGGTTTGCCGGTGCGGGTCGGAGCGGGATGTGTTTCCACGTCCCGCTCCAGTGCCGCTTTGCCGATCAGCTGGCGTCAAAGCCTGCGTGGTAGCTGACACGCCCTGATGGTACCCGGCCTTCGAACGCCTGCGCCATGAAGTACTCGGCCGGTACGCCTTCGAAGCGCAGGGCGGCGTGGTTGTCGAAGCCGAAGCGCTTGTAGTAGCCGGGTTCGCCGAGGACGACGCAGCCCCTGGCGCCGGTCTTGGCAAGGCGCGTCAGGCCCTCGCGGATCAGCCTGCCGCCCGTGCCGCTCTTCTGGCGGTCGGGTCTGACGGAGACCGGGCCGAGCCCGAACCAGCCCTTGTCCTCGCCGTCGATCGTGACAGGTGAGAAGGCGACGTGGCCGACAATTTCGCCCTGGTCGAGGGCGATAAGCGAGATCGTCAGGGCGCCGGCGTCGCGCAGCGCGTCGATGATTTCGGCTTCCGTCTGGCTGCTATAGGCCATCGGTGCGAAGGCGGCCTTGGTGACCGCACGGATGGTGGCGATGTCATTTGCTTGTTCGGAACGTATGTCGATGGTGGTCATTGTAAAAACCTGTTCTTGAAACCCATGGTCGCGCGCCATCGACTGCGAACGACCGATATCGTTCGCCGGTGACGGCGCGGTTCGGCGTCTTGGTCAAGACGCTCAGTGGGTGAGAACAAGCTCCAGCATCGACAATTCCTCTGCGCAATTCAGGCGCGCGAGCCCGGTATAGGGTCAAGTCCTCGCCGCGGTCAACCGGCCGGCCGGGCAGCACCAGCAGGGAACCCATGGGTCGGTGTTCAGTTTCAGGCTGACGCGCGCCCTGTGCGGCGCGCGTCAGGGGTGAAAGATGCGGCTTCGCTCAGACGTGGCGCGTCAGACCGCCGTCCACCTTCAGGTTCTGGCCGGTGATGTAGGCGGCGCCCTCCGAGGCGAGGAAGGCGACGGTGGCGGCGATTTCGGCGCTGGTGCCGTAGCGCTTCATCGGCACGGCGTCGCGGCGTTCTTCGGTGGCCGGCAGGCTGTCGATCCAGCCGGGCAGAACGTTGTTCATGCGCACGTTGTCGCCGGCATAGGTGTCGGCGAAGATCTTGGTGTAGGAGGCAAGGCCGGCGCGGAAGACGGCCGAGGTCGGGAACATCGGCGAGGGCTCGAAGGCCCAGGCGGTGGAGATGTTGATGATCGCGCCCGATTTCTGCTTCTGCATGATCGGCGTGACGAGCCGGACCGGGCGGATGACGTTCATCAGGTAGACGTCGAGGCCGGTGTGCCACTGCTCGTCGGTGATTTCCAGGATCTGGGCGCGCGGGCCGTGGCCGGCGCTGTTGACCAGAACGTCGATCCGGCCCCATTTTTCCATGGTCGCCTCGACCAGGCGCCTCAGGTCGTCGTTCGACTGGTTGGAGCCGGTGACGCCGATGCCGCCGAGTTCGGCGGCCAGCGCCTCGCCCTTGCCGGAGGAAGACAGGATCGCGACCTTGTAGCCATCGGCGGCTAGGCGCCTGGCGCTTTCGGCGCCCATGCCAGAGCCACCGGCGGTGATGATTGCAACTTTTTCTACTGCCATGGTTCGGTCCTCTCTCGTGCGTGGCCGGTGTCGATTGTGCTGCCGTTGCGATTGAAATACCATCTCCGCGCCGCAACGGCGAAGCAGTTTCGCTTTCATATGCCAGTAGAAAAACTATTCGATGAGTGACGCACCCGGAAAGCTGCCTTCGCTGAATGGCGTGAGAGTGTTCGAGGTGGCCGCGCGCCATCTGAACTTCCGCCTCGCGGCCGAAGAACTCGGCGTGACGCAAGGGGCGGTCGCCCAGCAGATCCGCGGGCTCGAAGCCGAGCTCGGGGTCAAGCTCTTCGAGCGGCTGCCGCGCATGCTGGCGCTGACCGGCGAGGGGCGGGCCTATATCGCCGATGTCAGACGGGCGCTTGAGATCATCGCGCGGGCGACCGACGGGTTGAAGCCGCAGCCGGTCCGGCTGACGATCAGCACCACGCCGTCCTTCGCCTCGAAGTGGCTGATCCCGCGGCTGCCGGATTTCACCAGCCGTCATCGCGATCTCGACCTGCACATCCTTGCGACCGACCGCATGTCGAACTTCCAGGCCGATGGTGTCGACCTTGCCGTGCGCTACGGCCGGCCGCCCTTCGGGGCGGGGCTGGCGGTGGAACTTCTGTTCGAGCAGGAGACGATCGCCGTCTGCAGCCCGCGGCTGATCGGCGACAAGGTGCCGGATACGGCCGCCGAGCTTGCCGACTACACGCTGCTGCACGACGCGCATAATTTCTGGCCCGAGTTCATCGAGCGGCATTTCGGCGAAAGCCCGCAGGCCGCGTTCAAGGGCATCAGCTTCAACCAGACCTCGCACGCGATCGAGGCGGCGATCGCCGGCCAGGGCATCGTTCTCGCTAACCGCAATTTCGTGGCGCAGGACATCGCCGAAGGCCGGCTCGTGCGCATCTTTGCAGCCGCGATGCCGGGGCCTTCGGATTTCTATCTCGTCTGGCCGCGCTACCGCAAATCGCTCGGCCTTCAGACCGTGATCGCCTGGCTCAGCGACGAGGCGAAGAAGGAGCGCGAGCGGGCCTTGTCATGATCTCGGCACGGCCCCTGGCGGTTGTCAGCGTCGCAACGCGACGTCGAGCCGGTAGAGCAGGGCGTGGAAGTCGCCCTTGCTCGGCTTTCGCCCCGGCATCGTCCGAACGATCTGTCGAAGCTCGGGCGAGGCGGCGGCGATTGCCAGGCTCACCTCTTTTTCCATGACCGCAGCCTCGTCATCGGCGCCAGAGGCGAGCGCCTGGATGGCATAGGCGGCGGGCGCGAGCACGTGATTGATCTGGTGCGGCGTCTCGATCGGATGGGTATAGGCGGCACCCGCAGCGGCCGAGGCCGCCCGAGCGGCTGCCCTGGCTGCAGGATCGCCGATCTCGCGGGCGGCGGCCTGGGCGCCCCAGCCGACCTTTCGCAAGGCGGTGCTGCGCGGTGCCCCTTCGGCAAAGGCGCGGGCAGCCGCGATCGCCTGGCGCGGGCGAGGATCGGCGGCGACGGCCTCAAAGACCGGCAGGGCCCGCCCGGCTGAGAGGGCGGCCCAGCGGGTGATGTGGCGCAGGTCGTCTTCGGTGAGGAGCGGGCGGGTGGCTTCTTGGGGCATTGCCGAGGTTCTCGCATGGAAGGCCGGCGCGCCGCAATCGGCGACAGGCAGCGACCCGGGTTCAGGGCTTTGCCCGCGGGCAGGATGGTGGCGCTTGCAGCGCTGCGGAACAGACCTATTGTGCGCCTGCCACGCCGGAAGATGAGATGAAGTGAATGATGATGCCTGCCAAAACTGACGTTCCCAAATATGCGCAGATCGAGCACGAGCGGCGTTTTCTCGTCGAACGGTGCCCGGATCTGTCGCGGCACGACTATCGGACGATCGAGGACCTCTACGTCTCCGGCAGCCGGCTGCGGGCGCGCGCGATCACCTTCAGCGATGGGCGTCCGCCCGCGTTCAAGTTCTGCAAGAAATACCCGTCGGATAGCACCACGTCTCAGCCGATCGTCAACATCTATCTGACCGCCGGCGAATACGAACTGCTGTCGCATCTGCCCGGAAACAGGGTCCGCAAGCGGCGCTATCGCCTCGATATCGAGGGAACGCCCTGCAGCATCGATGTCTTTGAGGGCGTACTGTCCGGGCTGATCCTGTCCGAGGTCGAGGCAAATTCGGCCGAAGCGCTGGCCGCCCTTAAGCCACCGCCCTGGAGCAGGCTGGAGGTCACCAGAGACGCCTTCTTCAGTGGGGCAAACCTTGCGGCTGTCGGCGCAGCCGAGCTTCAGGCAAAGCTCTCCTCGCCGCGGCGCTGACCGGCCAGACCTCGACCGATGCCCTGCAGGGCCAGGCCCTCAACGCTCCCAGCCGTCCGTAAACGGGAAGCGCTCCGCCCACAGGGTCGCAAGGCGAGGGTCGGCGTCGACGCGGCGGACCGTTTCGGCAAGCCCGGGAGCGGCGGTGTAGAAGCGGCGCCGGCCGGGCGACCAGCGGGAGGCGGTCGCCACATAGAGGTCGAGGACCGTAAGCTCGTCGCCGAGCAGGTACTGTTGAGGACGCAACTGTGTTCCCATCTGCTCCCAGCAACTGGCGATACGGTCAAACAGGCGTGCCTTGACGCCGGCGTGGTCCTCCGCCCTGTCGATCACGCGGGCAGGATTGTCGGCGATCCAGTAGAGCGCGTAGATGGCCGAGGAGACGAAGGTCATCCATCTGAGGAAGGCCGGCCGCCGGACGTCGGCCGGAGCGGGCGCGAGGCGGGCGCCGGGATAGGCATCGGCCAGCCAGATCAGGATCGCGGCACTTTCGGTCAACACTTCGCCGGTCGGCAGCGCCAGCGCCGGGACCTGGCGCAAGGGATTGATGCGGGCGAGCCTGTCCGCCTGCCGGTCACCCTCCCAGGGGGCGTGCTCCTCGAGGCGATAGGGCACGCCGATGAGGCCCAAGGCGGCCTCGATCGGAACGGATCCGGAGCCTGAGGCTCCGTAGACGACAAAGGGCTCGCCCAACGATGTTCTCCCGCATGATGCTGCCGGGGCCTAGGCCCGCAGGCTTTTATCCATACTGGGGGTTGTTGCACGGATCGCGGCTTTCGCGCCATAGGCGATGATGGAGATTAACGAGAGATCAGTTGCCGGTTCGGCGGGCGGTAGACGCGCGCTATGCCGCAGCAGGGCAGGCGTCGCCGCCAGCTCTCGACAGGGCCGTGTCCGATCCAGTCGCGGCTTGCAACAGGAGCTCAAGAGAGGCAGAACGATGCTATGCCCGACAACGATAGCGACGCACGTTCATTCACGATCGACCGCTCGAACATGTTTGAGCCGCTCTTGCAGGCCGACCCGTCCTTTGCCGAAACATGGGCGGCGTTCCAGGAAGAGTGGCGAGACGACGACGAACCGCCGCCGCTTTACCTGGCCTTGGCGGAGCTTGCACGTCACCTGATCAGAAAGCTGGAGGCGGGCGACACGCCTGGTTTCCGGGCGGTCTTCGACGTGGTCGAACGCTGGCACATCCATGGCGACGCCTACGTCAAGGAAGCTGCGACGGTGGGGTTGCTCGAGGACTTGCAAAATGGGAATTTTCATCGCGTAACCAGCCCCGACGATTTTCTCCCATGGCTCGCCCCGGAGACTCTCGGTTGGTGGATCCAGATCCGCCAATTCTGGGCCGGCGAGCCCCGGATCGGGTAAGATGCTTCCCAAGGGTGGGGGAACCGGCAAGTGCCATTCTTCTCACCCCGGCCGGGCGGAAATGCGGTAGGGTTGATCGGCCGGCGAGGGGGCGCTATTGCAGCCGCCGCGCCCATCCTGCCCTCAAGCCATACGGAGTTTTGAAGATTGAGCGTTGCCTTCACCAAGGAAGAAAGTGCCGAAACCGCCGCCGAGACGTTGCTGCCGGACCGGCCGGTTTCGCCGCATCCGAACCTGGTGACGGAGGCCGGGCTGAAGGCGCTGGAGGTGCTGCTTCAGGAGGCGCGCACGGCCTATGAGGCGGCGGCCGCGGTCGACGACGTGAACGAAAAGCGGCGCCAGCAGGCGGGACCGCTGCGCGACCTGCGCTATCTCAACGAGCGGCTGCGCACCGCGCAGCTGATGCCCGAGCCCACTTCCACCGAGACCGTCGCCTTCGGCAGCATCGTCACCTTCAGCCGCGACGACGGGCGGGTGCAAAAGTACCGGATCGTCGGCGAGGACGAGGCGGACCCCAAGGCGGGGTCGATCTCCTATGTCTCGCCGGTGGCGCGCCTCCTCATGGGCAAGGCGGTGGGCGACCTGGTCCAGGTCGGCGACCAGGAGCTCGAGGTTGTGGCGATTTCCTGACCGGTTGGGCGCCGGCGTGATGATGTCGGTTATTGTCGTATCCGATTTAATAGTGTCAACTTGACATTCTGCTCTTCTCGGTATTTATGTCGCATCCGATCTAATTTGGCGGCGCCGCGCTCATGGGAAAGATCCGCCAGGGGCGGGTGCATGGAGTTCGGTCGGATCCGTCGGCACGGAGGATGGAAATGCACAACAATGGCGACGCCGCGCCGGTTCGCGCCTATCGCGAGTTTTCCCGCGTGCTCGATCCCGACGTCTACGAGCCGCTGCCGGACGACTGGCTGATCGGCATTACCGACGTGGTGAATTCGACCGGCGCGATCCGGGCCGGGCGCTACGAGGACGTCAACTATGTCGGCGCCTCGGCGATTGCCGCGATCGGCAACGGGCGCGGCAATTTCGATTTTCCCTTCGTGTTTCGCGGCGATGGCGCGGCCTTTGCGCTGGCGCCGGGCGCAGAAGCGATGGCCGGTTCGGCGCTGCGGCAGCTCGCCGCCTTCGCAAAGGGCCGGTTCGATCTCGATTTACGCGTCGGCCTGCTGACGGTCCGCGACATCAGGGACCATGGCCAGGACGTGCGGATCGCCCGCTATGCCGCATCGGAGAATGCGACCTATGCGATGTTTGCCGGCGGCGGGCTCAAATGGGCGGAGCGGCAGCTGAAAGAGGGGCGCTACCAGCTTCAGCCGGAAAGCCAGGGTACCGAACCGGATCTCACCGGCCTTGCCTGCGAATGGCGGCCGTTTCCAAGCCGCCAGGGGCAGATCCTGTCGCTTTTGGCCGAACCCGCCGACGACGTGACGCCTGAACGCTTTGCCGCCCTGGCGCGCGAGGTGATCGCCGTTTTCGACCAGGCACCGAGGCACGCGCATCCGCTGCCCGAAGCGGTGGGCGTGCCGAAGGACGAGCGACTGCGGGTATCGCGGGAGCGCTGGGCCGGCGTCGCCGCCAGTTCCGATTTTCGCAAGTATGACGATGGCCTGCGATTGACGGTGGATTGCACCGTCGAGCAGATCGACCGGATCCAGGCGATCCTTTCGGCCGCCAAACGGCGCGGCGAGGTGAATTTCGGGCTGCACCGCCAATCGCATGCGCTGATGACCTGCCTTGTGCCGTCGGCCCGACCGGACGCGCACCTGCATTTTCTCGACGGCATGGACGGCGGCTACGCCAGGGCGGCGGAAATGATGGCGCCGCAAAAGCGTCTCAGCGCCTGATCCGCCGAAACGCCGAGGGCAGCGGCGATGCGGCTGCTCGGGCGTGATGCCGGCAGCCCCAATCCCGCGTAGGGCCGCTGTGCGATCGATATCGCGCAAGGGTCGGGCAAGCGTGGCGCTTGCCCGATTTCCCGCTATTCCTTCTCTGTTCCAGGCTGGCCGGCACCGAGCAGGTTGTCGCGCAGCTTTGCCACCGACCGCTGCACCGTGCCGAACTCGTCGCCGAGGCCAATGGTGTCGGTCAGTGCTGCACCCGGATCCGCATCCACCACCGCCTGACCGGCTGATGTCAGCGTCAGGCGCACCTGCCGTTCGTCGGCGGGATCGCGCCGGCGCTTAAGGTAGCCGTCGGCTTCGAGCTTCTTCAGGATCGGCGTCAGCGTGTTCGATTCCAGGAAGAGCTTTTCGCCGAGCATGCCGACCGTCTGGTCGTCTTCCTCCGACAGCGCCACCAGGGTGACGTACTGGGTATAGGTGAGGCCGAGCCTGTCGAGCAGGGGCTTATAGGCGCGGCCGAAGGCGAGATTGGCCGAATAGATCGCAAAGCAGAGGAAGCCGGAGAGCTTCCTGCCGCCCTTGGCCTTGGCGGCACCCGGCTCCTTGGCAGTCTTGGATGTGGACATGGGAATCTTTTTTCCTTTTCGCTATCGGCACTTAATATAAATCGTATCCGATTAAATCGCAATGGTGTTGACGCTCTCTCAGGATCTGCGTATACACATCGCATCCGATTGAAGCGGATCCGATTAGAAATCAAACAGAGAGGAAAATGCACATGACCGAGAAGCTCGTTTTCACCGGCAAGACCCACAACACCAGCGGCCGCAATGGCGGCACCGTCAGCAGCGACGGCACGCTTGACCTGAAGCTGCCGCAGCCGCATCCGGCCGCCGAAAACCTGTTCGGCGCCGCCTGGTCGGCCTGTTACATGGGCGCGATCGAGCTTGCCGCCCAACAGCGCAAGGTGAAGCTTCCGGCCGGCCCCGAGGTCGATACCGAGATCGACCTCAACGTCAACGACGGTTCCTACTTCCTGCGTGCCCGGCTGAATGTCCGCCTGGAAGGCCTCGACCGTGACGTGGCCCACGAGATCATCCATGCCGCCCACGAGATCTGCCCTTACTCCAAGGCGGTGCGCGGCAACATCGACGTCGAGACCAATCTCGTCTAAGGCCGCCAACCAGAGGTCAGCGCCAAAACCATCGGCGCCATCAGACGTCACGTTCAGCGTTTTCGGGGATGCGCCGGCCCATGCCGCGCATCCCCTTACGTTTTTTTGGGGCGCGCAGCGACGGCAGTCGTTCTTCGGTGCTGCGGGTGAGTGTTATTCGACGACGTCTCACCAAGGCATCGCGCCTTGACAGCCACAACGTGTGGGCGGACACTCCCTTCGCCTGGTTCGCTTCTGAAAAGGAATGCGGCGATGTTCGGCGGATTTATGGAACTGCATGGACACGTCTGGTCCGCTCGTGGCCAGTCTTCGTCTTGGACGCTGCTGCGATCGTTCAAGGTCATGCCCGGCCCAGCGAAGATGCGACCCGTCGCCAGAAAATGGCTGGCTGCGGCCTTTCTGCTCGCCTCCGGTGAGATCGCCGCGGCCGATGACGTCCTGTTCGAGGGTGTCAGGATCTTCGACGGGAAGGGGGCCGAACTTTCCGCATCCTCCAACGTGCTGGTCAAGGACAACCGGATCGCGCGGATTTCGACAGACCCCATCGACGCCGAAGGCGCGCTGAGGATTGCCGGCAACGGCCGAACGCTGATGCCGGGGCTGATCGATGCGCATTGGCACGCCATGCTCATTCGCGTTACGCCCGCCGAGGCGTTTGGCGATATCGGCTATACCACGCTTCTGGCAGGGGCCGAAGCTACGGACACCCTGATGCGTGGCTTCACGACGGTGCGGGACGTCGGAGGCCCTGCCTTCAGCCTGAAACGCGCCATCGATGAAGGCATCATTGCCGGTCCGCGCATCTATCCCTCCGGCGCCATGATCACCGTAACCAGCGGGCATGGTGATTTCCGGTCGTTCACTGACCTGCCGCGTGCGAGCGACGGCCCGCTCACCCGCATGGAAGTGGTTGGCGGCAGCATCGTCGTGGACAGCCCCGATGAAGTTCGCATGCGCGTTCGCGAGCAGTTCATGCAAGGCGCGACGCAGGTCAAGCTCACCGCCGGCGGCGGCGTCTCCTCGCCGCACAGCCCGCTCGACGTGACGACCTTCACCGAGGCCGAATTGCGCGCCGCCGTCGAAATCGCCGACAACTGGCACACCTATGTCGTGGCCCACGCCTTCACTTCGGAGGCTGTCAGGCTGGCGGCCCTGTCGGGCGTGAAATGCATCGAGCACGGTTTCCTCATGGACGAGGACACCGCCCGGCTTTTGGCCGAGCGTGGTGTGTGGCTGAGCCTGCAGCCGCTGCCGGAGATGTTGCGGCAGGGCTTCCCCAAGGGCACCGTGCAGCGCGCAAAGGCCGATGCGGTCTGGCCCGGCATCGAACGGGCCTACCGGCTTGCGAAGAAATACAAGATCAAGACTGCCTGGGGCACAGACGTTTTGTTTTCCGCTGCGCTGGCCAAGCAACAGGGCGCCATTCTCGCGTCGCTGACCCGCTGGTACACACCCGCCGAGGCGCTTGTCATGGCGACCGGAACCAATGCCGAACTCTTGGCGCTCTCCGGTCCGCGCAACCCCTATCCGGGCAAACTCGGCGTCGTCGAGGAGGGGGCCTTTGCGGACCTCCTGCTGGTCGAGGGCAACCCGCTCGAGAACATAGAGCTCGTTGCCGATCCCGAGACCAACTTCAAGATCATCATGAAGGACGGAGTGATCCACAAGAACACCCTTCGCTGAGGCTGAGCGCCAGGACGTGGATCGCGCAGCATGCTCGCCGGGCGCGCTCGGCCGCGGCCAGCGTCCGGCCGGGCTGCCGCGGCTGTTCTTTGCCGAGCCTAGCCCGGGACCGGTCAAGCACTGGTTCTGGCGTCAGGGATTGATCGACAGCCCGGAGATGCGGCTGCCGATGGTGCCGGTCAGCGACGAGCTGGCGGCGCGGATCGACCGGGCGGTGGCTGAGGACATCGAGGCCGACGCCGCTCGCTTTTTCGCGCGCGGCGGTGCGCCAAAAAGCGCGACCTCACGGGAATGTAATTTGGCCGATCGCCGCGCCTGTTGGTATTTTCGCGCCTTCGCATGTACAGGGGAGCGGCCCTGAGGGGCCGATGGTCGCATGCCTTACAACCTCACGGTCAATGGAAAGAGCTATGCCGTCGACGTGGACGGCGATATCCCGCTGCTATGGGTCCTGCGCGACACGATCGGGCTGACGGGAACGAAGTTCGGCTGCGGCATTGCCATGTGCGGCGCCTGCACGGTGCATGTCGACGGAATGCCCGTGCGCTCCTGCATCCTGCCGGTCTCGGAAGCGGCGGAAAAGCCGGTCACCACGATCGAGGCGATCGGCGACACGCCCGAGGGCCGGAAGATACAGCAGGCCTGGCTCGATATCGACGTCGTGCAGTGCGGCTACTGTCAATCCGGGCAGATCATGTCGGCAACCGCGCTTCTGGCCGCCAATCCGAAGCCGAGCGACGGCGACATCGATGCGGTCATGGCCGGAAACATCTGTCGATGCGGCACCTATCCGCGCATCCGCGCCGCCATCAAGCTTGCAGCGCAGGGGTGATGCCATGTCCATTTTCGACAGAGCCAATCTTGCCGTATCGCGCCGCCAGCTGCTGATCGGCGCGTCGCTGACGGGTGCCGGACTGGTGATCGGCTTCAAGCCCCATCCGGCGGCGGCCGCGAGCGAACCCTTTGCGCCGAACGCCTTCATCCGCATTCCGCAGGACGGCAAGATCACCTTCGTCATGCCCTCGGTGGAAATGGGGCAGGGCATCTATACGGCGGTCGCGATGATGCTCGCCGAGGAGCTGGAGGTCGGCCTCGACCAGGTGACGCTCGAGCATGCGCCGGCCGATCCCAAGCAATATGCCAATCCGCTGCTCGGCGACCAGATCACCGGCGGCTCGCTCGCCATCCGCGGCGTCTACGAGCAGATGCGCAAGGCGGGTGCTGCGGCCCGTATCATGCTCATCGGTGCTGCGGCGCGCGAGTGGGGTGTTTCGCCGGACGCCTGCAAGGCGGAGGCGGGCCATGTGGTCGAGACCGGCGGCAGCCGTCGTGCGGCCTATGGCAGCCTGATCGCGGCTGCGGCTTCTGAAGCCGTGCCGCAGGATGTGCCGCTGAAGCCCGCCTCCAGCTACAAGGTGATCGGCAAGCCCGCGCATCGCCTCGACAGTCCGGAGAAGGTGAACGGCACGGCGAAATTCGGTATCGACGCCCGCCCGGACGGTGTCTCCTATGCGGCGATCGCCATCTGTCCGCACTTCAACGGCAAGCTGCGCGCGGTCGATGAGGCGCCGGCGATGGCGGTCAAGGGCGTGACCCAGGTGGTTCGCATCGAAGAGGCCGTCGCGGTCGTCGCCAACAACACAGGGGCTGCGCGAAAGGGGCTTGCGGCGCTTGCGATCGAGTGGGATCCGGGACCGAGCGCCTCGGTTTCGCAAGCCGAACTCGAGCGCCAGATGGACGCGGCGATCGACGGCAAGGCCCTGCCGCACCTCAACGAGGGCGATGTCGCCAAGGCCGAAGCGGAGCACGGGCCGGTGCACGAATTCGTCTATCGCATGCCGATCCTGACGCATTCGGCCATGGAGCCGATGAACTGCACGGTGCATGTGCGCCCCGACGGCTGCGAGGTCTGGGTGGGAACGCAGATCATGAGCCGCACACGGCAGGCGGCGGCCGACGTCACCGGCCTGCCGGTCGAAAAGGTGGTGGTGCACAATCATCTGCTCGGCGGCGGCTTCGGCCGGCGGCTCGATGTCGACGGGGTTATTCTCGCGACCAAGATCGCCAAGCAGGTCAGCGGCCCGGTCAAGGTAACCTGGAGCCGGGAGGAGGACATCCGCCACGACTGCTATCGCTACCTGAACTACAGCAAGGTCTCAGCGGTGCTCGGGCCCGACGGCCTGCCCTTGTCCTGGCGGCACCGGGTCATCGGCCCCTCGGTCATGGCGCGCTGGTTCCCCGGCTTCACCAAGGACGGCGTCGATCTCGACCAGATGGGCGGGGCGGAATCGCCTTATGCCATTCCCAACCGGCAGACCGACTTCGCCCGCCACGAGGCGCCCGACGGCATGCTGACCGGCAACTGGCGGGGCGTCGGCGCCACGCGCAACGTGCCGCCGGTCGAATGCGGCATCGACGAACTGGCCGAACTGGCGGGCATTGATCCGCTCGACTACCGGCGGCGGCTGCTGCAACACAAGCCGCGGCTGCTGGCCGCGCTCGATCTGGCGGCCGAGAAGGCGGGCTGGTCGACCCCGCTCGAAAAAGGCAAGGGACGGGGCATCGCGGTTGCCGCGGATTTCGGCAGCTACGCGGCGATGATCGCCGAAGTGAGCATCGGCGGGGACGGCACGTTCAAGACGGAACGGATCGTCTGCGCGGTCGATTGCGGCCAGGTAATCAACCCGGACACGGTGGAGGCGCAGATCCAGAGCGGCGTCGTCTATGGCCTGAGCGCCGCACTCTACGGGCGCATCACGGTCGAAAACGGCGCGGTGGTCGAAGGCAATTTCGACGACGCTCCGGTGCTGCGCATCAACGAGACGCCGCCGATCGAGGTGCATATCGTGCCGAGCGCCGAGGCGCCCGGTGGTATCGGCGAGGTGGGCACGCCGGGCGTTGCGCCGGCGCTCCTGAACGCCATCTTCATGGCGACGGGCAAGCGGCTCAGAACCCTGCCGATCGACCAGAGCGACTTGAGGAGGGTGTGACCGTGGCCAAGCGCATACTCGCTCTGACCCTCGGCTCTGCTCTCGCCGTCGTCGGTCTCGTCGCCGCATTCGAGCCGATCCGCGGCCATGCCGAAACCTCCGGCGGCGGTGCGTTGAAAGGTGCCGCCGACTTCGCCTCGATCGCCGATACCAAGGAGCGCTCGAAGGCGATCTTCGCCGAGGCTAGCCGGGTGCTGACCCATCCGCGCTGCATCAACTGTCACCCGGCGACGCGCAGCCCGACGCAAGGCGAGGACATGCACCCGCATGTGCCGCTGATGATCGCGGCCGACAGCTCGATGGGGCCGGCCGGCCTTGCCTGCAGCACCTGCCACGGTCCTGAAAACCGGGGGATCGTCGGCAGCCGGCTGAAATCCATACCCGGCAATGCCCATTGGCAGCTGGCGCCCGAAAGCATGGCCTGGCAGGGCCTCACGGTCAGCCAGATCTGTCAGCAGGTGAAGGACACGGAGCGCAACGGCAACCGCTCCCATGCCGATCTCATCAAGCACATGGGCGAGGATCACCTCGTCGGCTGGGCCTGGCATCCGGGCGAGGGGCGCAGCGCACCGCCCGGCTCGCAAGCCGAACTCGCCGCGCTGATTGCCGCCTGGGTGGACACCGGCGCGGAATGTCCGGACTGAGCATGGCCGCATGAAGGACGAGCCGGCCGCCGCGGGCTCGTCCATGGTCCGGCGGAGGCGTGGGCAGGAACCTGCCATCTTGACAACGCAACGGGACTGTTCGACTTTCGCGCCATGACCTGCCGTTTCGCCAAACTGACGACCGTGAAAAAAGCCCCGTGCCCGGGGCTTTCGGTCGTTGCGCGCAGAGCATCATAGCAAGCACAAGGATCAGATCGACCCCGCCGGTTCGGACGGGGTTTTCGCTTGCGCTCCGTCTCCGGTTCCTTGAAGGAGATGGAATTTCATGGAAAGCACACAATCAACGCCGAGCGGTCTCTGGCTGCCGCTGATCACGCCCTTTCGCAACGGCGAACTCGACGAGCGCTCGCTGCGCCGGCTCGTGGCGCACTATGCCGCCGAGCCGATCGACGGCTTCATTCTCGGCGCCACCACCGGGGAGGGCATGGCGCTCGACGAGGCGGAGTGCGAGCGGCTGGTCGCAATCACCCGGGAGGCGCTGGCTGCGGCGGGCCGGTCGATCCCTGTCTATTTCGGGCTTTCCGGCAGCGATACGCGCAAGACCGTGAAGGCGCTGGAGCGGACGGCCGCCTGGGGCCTCGACGGCTATCTAATTGCCTGCCCCTATTACACGCGGCCGTCGCAACGGGGGCTTTTCGCGCATTTCTCGGCCCTTGCCGACGCAACCGCGCGGCCGATCCTGATCTACAACATTCCCTACCGGACCGGCGTGAACCTTGGCAACGAGACGATGCTGCAACTGGCGGAGCGGGCAAACATTGTCGGGGTGAAGGATTGTTCGGCGGATGCGACGCAATCCTTCGATTTGCTACGCCACAAGCCCAGAGATTTCGCCGTGCTGACCGGCGAGGACCCGCTGTTCTACACGGCGCTGACCCAAGGCGCCGAGGGTGGGATCACGGCGTCCGCCCATGTTGAGACGGCGGCCTTCGCCGAAATCCGCAACCGGCTCCTTGCCGGGGATCAACCCGGCGCGCTTGCCGCGTGGCAGCGCCTTGCCGATCTGCCGCGGCTGCTCTTTGCCGAGCCAAGCCCCGGACCGATCAAGCACTGGCTCTGGCGTCAAGGGCTGATCGACAGCCCCGAGATGCGCCTGCCGATGGTTCCGGTCAGCGACGAGCTGGAGCAAAGGATCGAAAGGGCGATGGCAGCGCCGGGCGGCCGCAACTGAGCATGCGCCGTCTTTCGAGGCGGGGCGGTCGGCACAGGCAAGATCGCCCTGTCTTGCATGCCGATTGCATCGTATTTTAACAGTTACGTACTTTCGCCAAACGGCGTGTTTCGGCAGGATGGCGGTTGCTGCGCGCGGGATCTCGAAGCCCGCGCGCAGCGCGCTGCCGGGCATTGAAGTACCGCTGTCGAGGACAAGCGGAGAGCTCCCTTGAGACGCGTTCCGTGCCTGAACCGTCACGGGAGAGGGCGAAATGCCGGTTTCCCGGTGAAGGACGACCTCGGGCGAGGTGGGACGCATGCCGACAGGGGGACTATCCGCAGGCCGTTGCCAAGGCTGATTATCGTGACGCCAGGAGACGATGATGAAGACGACATCCGGCAATAAACTGGAAATCACCCGACGGGACATGATGAAAGGCGGGATCGGCGCGGCCTCGCTTGCGGCGATCGGTGCCGGTGCGGCGGGGACGGCGGCGGTCACGGCCGCCTCGCTTGCGGCCTCGACCGGCCCGGCGCTGGCGCAGCAGGCGCTCGGGCCGGGTGCGCCGACCTTGCCCGTGACCGGCGTCGCCATGCATCCGGGCTATGCCCGCACGATCGCGCAGATGGCCTATGTCTGGGGCTGGCCGATCGTCAACATGCTGAACCGCAAGGCCAGGATCACCCAAGCGCCGAGCCCCGGCCTGCTCGGCGGCATTCTGCCGGTTGCCCCGCGCGGTCAGGTGGGCATGCTGCACGACTATATCGAGCCGTCGGAAACCTTCGTCACATGCCCCAACCAGGATGTGGTCTACGGCCTCGGCTTCTTCGAGCTCGACGATGAGCCCGTCGTCGCGCAGGTGCCCGACTTCGGCGACCGCTTCTGGGTCTATGCGCTTTACGACGCGCGCACCGACCAGTTCGGCCATCTCGGAAAGCCCTATGGCACCAAGCCCGGCTTCTACCTGCTGGTTGGCCCCGACTGGGACGGGCTGAAGCCCGCGGGCATCACCGATATCATCCGTTCGCCGACCTCGCTTGCCAACGCCATTCCGCGCATCTTTCAGGCCGACACGCGCGAGGACAACAAGGATCTACAACCGTTCATCAACCAGGTCGTCTTCTATCCGCTCAAGGATTTTACCGGCCAGATGAAGACGATCGAATGGGCGAAGCTCGCCGATATTCGCGCCCCGCCAGCCGACGACGCGGCGAGCGAAGGCGAAACGAAGTGGGTGGTGCCGGAAAAATTCTTCGAACAGTTCCCCGATGCGATCGCCGCAGTCGACCCGCTGCCCGGGGAAGAGGCGCTCTTTGCGCAGTTCCGCCTGCTGATCGACGCCACCGAAAGGGACGAGGAGCTCAAGCGGATGCTCGTCGATACGGCGATCGAGACCGAGGAAAAGGTGATTGCCCCCTTCTTCGATTGGCAGCGCAACGGGCTTCCGGCCGGCAACGGCTGGAACCGCTCGGTCAACAACGCGCAATGGGGCATGGATTATTTCAACCGGACGGGAACGGCCAAGTCGAACATGTTCGACAACAGGCCTTCGGAAACGCAGTATTTCTATACTGATTTCGACCGTGCGGGCGATCAATTGACCGGCGTCAAGCTCTACGAGATCACCTTTGCGCCGGGTCAGGACCCGCCGGTCAACGGTTTCTGGTCGCTGACCCTCTACAACGACAAGCATCTGTTTCACCCCAACGAGCACGAGCGCTATTCGCTCGGCACCAAGTCCCGGCAGATGAAGCGCAACAAGGACGGCTCGCTGACGATCTATGTGAGCGCCGAACGGCCGGGCGGCGACAAGGACAGCAACTGGCTGCCGGCACCGCCCGGCATCTTTTCGCTCTATATCCGCGCCTACTGGGGCAAGGAGGGCATCCTCGACGGCACCTGGCAACCGCCGCAAATCACGGTTGCTGCGTGACGGTGGCAAAGTGGCCGGGATAGGCTGCGGCGGTTTTCTGCAGCGGGTGGAGGTGGCATGCATCGGCGCCCGCCGTCCTCGGCGTCGGCCCGCCGCAGCGTAGGCGGCACGCCCTTTGATGCCTTGTTGCAAGTCGGCAGGACGATGTGCCTGCTGCCTCCTATGCGCCTTGTGGCGATGCAATTCCCGACGGAAAACCGCTTCGCACTTTTCCTGGAATTGCTTTAAGCTCCCGGCATTTCATGCCACGGAATTGATAAATGTCGCTTCGCCTCGCCACCTTCAATATCGAGAACCTCTTGAGCCGGTTCGATTTTTCCGGCTTTCGCAATCAACTGAAACAGGACCGGGTGCTGCGGCTCTTCGACGTCAAGAGCGAGGCGGAATACCAGCGGCTGGAGGAGGCGCGCACCATCGCGCATACGGACGACACGCGGCAGATGTCGGCCTTGGCGATCGCCGATTGCGACGCGGATATCCTCTGCCTGCAGGAAGCCGACAACATGGCCTCGCTGCAGGCCTTCGAATACAACTATCTCTTTCGCATGGTCGGCAACGGCTATCGCCAGAAGTACCTGATCGAGGGCAACGATTCGCGCGGGATCGATGTCGCCGTGCTGATGCGCGAGGAGACGCGCGACGGCCAGCCGATCGAGTGCCTCGAGGTGAAAAGCCATGCGGGCCTGACCTATGAGGACCTCGATCTCTTCAACGACAAAATAGCGCTCACCAACCGGCCGGCCGACCGGATCTTCAAGCGCGACTGCCTGGAACTGGACCTTCGGATCGGCGGGCGGCCGCTGACGCTTTACGTCGTGCACTTCAAGTCGATGGGGCCGGCGCGCGAAGGGCTCGATGGCCGGCAGGCGACGATGCCGCTGCGCGTGGCCGAGGCCTCGGCCGTGCGCCACATCATCGAGAGCCGCTTCGGCCGCGGGAAGACGGCCGACAAGATGTTTGCGATCTGCGGCGACATGAACGACTACCAGGAGAAGGTGAACATCCTCGGCGACCGGCGCACCGGCTACCAGTTCGTGCCGTATGACGAGGAGACGAGTGCGCTCGATATCTTCACGCATGACGGCTTTGCCGAAAACCCGATGCTGCGCCGGCCAGTGATGGACCGCTGGACGCTGTTTCACAGCCGCGGGCCGCAGGAGCGGCATCTCTGCCAGCTCGACTATATCTGGCTGTCGCCGGCGCTGTCCAAGCGCAACGCGCACCAGGTGCCCGAGGTCATCCGCGGCGGCCAACCGTTCCGCACGATCTTTCCGCCAGGCCTGGAGGCGGAACGCTATCCGCGCACCGGCTGGGATCGGCCGAAGGCATCCGACCATTGCCCCGTGGCCATCACCCTGGATGTGTGAGCATGAGCGCGCTTGAAAGCAATACGGCTGAATGGCCGGATGAAGGCGTCATCATCCCGATCGATGCGGTGGATGTCCGCGTTGTCGGCGCGGCGCATCCGTTTCACCTTGAGGAGTTGGAGCGCGCGCAGGAAAACTGGCAACGGGAGATCGCCGCCAACCCGCATCTCTTCGATGGGCGGATGGTGCTGCTGCGGGCGCTTCGCATCGCGGACGGCCGGCTGCGGGGCGAGGGGCATGTGGTGCCCTATTCGACCTTTCTCTGGTGGCGCAAGACGCGGGCAAAGAGTGCCTTTCATCTCTTTGCCATGCCGGCGATCCTTTCTTCCGACGGTGCGCTGATCCTCGTGCGCATGGGCGGGCATACCGCCAATCCGGGCCGGGTCTACAGCCCCTCCGGTTCGCTCGAGCCCGAGGATATCGTCGATGGCGGCTGCGACATCGACGGCAATATCCGCCGCGAGGCGATGGAAGAAACCGGCATCGACCTTTCGCTCGCGACGGTGGAGCCCGGCTATCACCTGCTGCATATGGGCCGCGCCGTGACGCTCATGCGCGTCTATCGCTATCCGGAGAAGGCCGAAGTGCTGGTTGCGCGCATCGCCGCGCATATCGCCAGCGATCCCGAACCGGAGATCGACGAGGCGATCGCGGTTTTCGGTCCGGATCCCCACGCGCACAACTACCCGCCCTTCATTCCGCCCGTTCTGGAGTGGCTGTTTCGGTAACATCCGCCCGCCACGACCATGAATCAATAAATCGCGCTATCTTTTTGTATTTGTAGCGCTTATGCCGCGCGCGTCTGCTTGCGCCTTGGGCCCCGTTGATGCGCAGGAAGAACTGCCACGCCTTCACACATGCCCGCGCCCCTCGGTCGTTGCATCCCAACAATCAGGAAGGACCGCGCAGGGTGGAAAACGGACTTCCGCCGGACCAGCCACCGACACTGCAGTCTCACCACGTGAAAGCAATATCGTCGGCAGATAGGTCCGCAAGCGAAACGCCTTCGATGAGGATACCTTCGGTTTCACCATGAAAGGCTACATAGAGACCCTCCTCTGTGTCATGCGAGGCAGCCACAAAGGAATCGAAATTATAGATGTTGGTGTCGCCAGGATAAAAGCCCCCCAACTCGATCACGTCGCCACTTTGGGTGTCAAAATCGACGATATGGTCGATGCTGCTATGGCGAACCTCAAATCCACTCCAGTGGAATGTGTCAGCGCCCTCACCGCCGATCAGACGATCTGCTCCCTGCTGGCCGAAGATGTGGTCATTGCCGCCTCGCCCCTCGAGAAGGTCATCGCCGCTTCCTCCTTGGATAATATCGTTACCGGCGGCGCCGCGTAGCGTGTCATCATGGTCACCGAAAACGCGTATCTCGAAATCTTCGACATTGACAAAAGTCAAACCCGTTGAGCTTGTTCCACTGGCGGCGTCAACATTGATCGCAGCCGATAGATCGGGGACGGTGATCTCAAGCGTATCGTGGCCATCGCCGCCATCAATGTCGGTTAGTCGAGCGGCAAAGATCGTGTCTTCACCGGCGCCGGCCCTGACAGTGGTTATCTCGGTCGTATTGGAATTAACGACCGCGAAATGGTCATCACCATTGCCGCCGTCGAGCATATCGGCGCCACCGTAGCGGTTATCGAGCCAATCATTGCCTTCGCCGCCGAATAACGTGTCATTGCCTTCATCACCATCGAGGAAGTCAATACCGTCGCCTCCAGAGAGGTAGTCATCGCCTTCGCCCCCACTAAGTGAGTCGACCCCGGCACCGCCTTCAAGGCGGTCATCATCGCCTTCGCCATAGAGATAGTCGTTGTTTTCGCCGCCAAACAGGCGGTCGGCCCCACTGCCGCCGAAGAGGTTGTCGCGACTGAGGCCACCGAGCAAGGTATCATTGCCGCTGCCGGTATGTGCGTAAACCCGCTCAAAATTGTGAAAGGCGGTACCGGTCGATGTAACGCCATTGACCACATCGACCGTGACATCATCGGTCCGATCCGCATCCTCGAGCCGTAACGTGTCGTCACCGTCGCCGCCGTCGAGTTCGGCAGATGAAAGTGTCGTTGTGATGCTGTCGTCGCCACTGCCACCAGAAAGATGATTGGCCCCGAACCGATCGATTATCGTGTCGTTGCCCGCACCGGCGTCGATAACATCAGCACCCAGGGAACTCATTTGATTATAGGTGTTCGGCAACGACTGGCCGCCGATGATGTCCGCGCCGTCTCCGGTCGAGATCACGTCGTCACCCGTGCCACCCTCAACAATGTCCTTGCCGCTACCGGTCGTCAGTTCCAGCCGCTCGATGCCGCGGTAGAAGATGTGATTGTCGGTCTCAGCCGGGTCACCGAAGGTTGCGTGGCGGTTCATGCCGTTAAACGTGACTCGGTTGCCCGTCCCTGAAAGATCGATGACCAGCGTATCGATGCCGGCACCTCCCCGCGCCACGCCGCCCGTTCCGTTGAGTTCCAGCCGGTCATCGCCATCGCCGCCATCGAGCTCGTCATAGCCGCTGAAACTCATCAGACCGTCGTTACCGGCCCCGCCATAGAGAAAGTCGTTCCCAAGCCCGCCGTCCAGCGTGTCATTGGCGCCGAGACCCCAGATATTGTCGTTTTCGTCTGTCCCGAACAGGGTGTTGTTCGCATCAGTGCCGACTATCTTTGCCATTGTTTTCATCCTCCTGAAAGCAACCTATAATCAAGCAACAATTGCAAACAAGTATTATGTTTTTTAATTGCAGTAATTTATTGTACTTCAATTATAATTCAAAAATGAAATCAATATCCATCACCGTCATGCAAATAACTGAAAGCCGGCGAGATCCTGGAACAACTGGCATTGAGATCGATGACGCTAGCCGGAAGCGCCCGAGCCAGACGCGATACGGCTGGCAAGATTTGGATTTACGATTGTTAGTAGTTTCTGATGTTTCCTTCGGCTTTCGCTACTGACGTCGAGATGACGGAAGGTGGCGCGGTAACTGTGTGCCGCGGGCTGTTGAGCAAGATGGGAGGTGCTCATGCGACGGGGACAGATGTCACGCCCGGGGAATGGGGGCAGGTGCACGGCGTCCAAAACGTCGGTTGGTACCGTTTCCGACTGGGGGTATTCGAGGGGCTGCTATTTCCCCTTGCCGGGAATTGGGGCGTCGTGCCATTGGGCGACGGCACGTATCAGTTTCATCCGGAGGCTGCTGTACCGCGCCATTAAGAGCCAAGTTCATCTGCGGCGGGGCATGCAGGCGGCGCCGAGGTTAAAGAAATCGTGATCCGCGCCGAGCTGTGCACGGGTGCTTTTAAGCCTTGCCGCCCGCGTCCCGACGCTGCAAAGTTTGCGGCATATTCGCAAGGGGACATGAATGGCGCTCAGCTACGCGATCTACGACGTCTTCACCGACAGGCAACTCGAGGGCAATCCGCTGGCCGTGGTCTTCGGCGCCGACTGGCTGGACGACGGGGCGATGCAGGCGATCGCGCAGGAATTCAACCTGTCGGAGACGGTGTTCATCCGCAGGCCAGGCGGTGCTGCGCATACGGCAAAGCTCAGGATTTTCACGCCCGCCCAGGAGCTGCCGTTTGCCGGGCATCCGACCGTCGGCGCGGCAGTCGCGATCGCCGAGGCCCAGCAAGGCACGACGGAGGAAGGCATCGACCTCGTTCAGGTGCTGGAGGAGAAGGTGGGGCCGGTGCGCTGTGCCGTGCGGCTCAAGCCCGGGCAGGCAAGCTTTGCCGAATTCGACCTGCCGCGAAAATCGGTCAGGCTCGACGCACGCTTCGACCGGCAGGCGATCGCCGATGCGCTGAGCCTGAAGCTCTCGCAGATCGGTTTCGAGAATCACGTGCCCTCGTTCTGGAGTGCGGGCGCGCCCTTCGTCATGGTGCCGGTGCACGACGTGGCTGCCGCCGCTGCGATCGAGTTCGATTCGCTGCGCTGGGAGCAACTGACGCCGATGGCGGAAGGGCGGCTTGCCGCGGCCTATGTCTATTGTCGCGGCGGCGTGAACCACACGGCGCGCTTCCACGCCCGCAAGTTCGGCCCCGGTGCCGGCAATCTCGAGGATGCCGCGACCGGCTCGGCGGTGGCCGCCCTTTCCGGCGCAATCCACCACTTCGACCAGTTCGTCGACGGTCACCACCCGGTGCTCGTCGAGCAGGGCGTGGAAATGGGACGGCCGTCCTTCATCCACCTGCATCTCGACATCTCGGGCGGCGAAATCAGCAACGCCCGCATCGGCGGCCATGCGGTCAAGATCGCAGCCGGCGAACTCTATGTGTGAGGCGCGCGGACCGCTTGCAAGCTTCCGTTCGAACGGTGCTTTAGCGCGTGATTACGGGCTTGAGCCAGCGATTGAACTCATAGTGCAGGCCTCCCCCGACATGGCTGCGCGCTGAACGCAATCGCAAGCCGTCTCCCATTGCGCCAAGAACCTGTATGGGCTCTCGCCCGCACCGAGCGTATCGAAGCATTCGGGCTGCTCGGCTGGGCCGAAGAAACGCAGGCTGCGCGTCCCATAGTCACGATCGACGGCGCCCAGATAGCGCCACGTGGACGAGTCGGTGCGCTTTGACTCCATACTGTCTACTTCAGATGGCTCTCTGCCTTCAGGAACGGTGACCAACGTTGCAACGCCACCTGCACCCAATGCAGCGATCCAGCCTTCGGATGTCAAATACAGGCCCGTCCGTTGAGCAGGCCCCCAATCTTCCCACATCCATTTGTCGAAGACGCCAAACGGAGTTCTGACGCTGATGTAATAGTCGTCACCGTTCCGACCGACGCGCACCGTAGTCTGGTTGTTCGGGAGTGATATTTCCACTGCGTCGCGATTGGGGAGAAAGAGCAGGCCAACCCCCAACAGGATCGCGGTGGTTATCTTGTTCCGGCGGACGAGTCCGACGATGCGGTTCCTAAGAATACCAGCGTTCATGAATTGTCCCCACTGCCTGCGCGCTGCTTTCCGCCGATAAGACCGAACGGGATTTGGAAACAGTTCCAGTTATTGGAAACCGGCAAGCCGAAGATTCTTTAGGAAAAGGGAAAGATAATCATTGTTTTAGGAGAAGTATTGGTGGGTGATCACGGGCTCGAACCGTGGACCCGCTGATTAAGAGTCAGCTGCTCTACCAACTGAGCTAATCACCCATCCGTGGCGTGGCTTTAGCGCACGAGGCTGTCGCACTCAAGAGGAAATCGTATCGCGTCACCGTTAAATCACAGCCGAGTTTCAACCTCGCCGCAGCGTGAAAATGATCGCCCATTCATTGCGCGCGTGTGCTGGCTGAAGGTGGGTTTCGTTGCCCGTTGTCTCCCAACTGCGGCAGGGTAGGCTGTGCCGGGGCACGAGGAGTGCGCCCGTCTTTGTCGGACAACCTGTTCTCCACAGGGCTGCGCCTGGTCATGCAAGGTTTTTCAAAAAAATTTCACAAAGCCGCTGGACAACCCAACCGAACGCCTTTATACGCCCCCTCACGACAGCAGCGGGACACGCCGCAGCGGTCGCGGATGGGTGATTAGCTCAGTTGGTAGAGCAGCTGACTCTTAATCAGCGGGTCCACGGTTCGAGCCCGTGATCACCCACCAAATCTTCTCCTAAAGCGCTGATTAGACTAAATTATCGTTTCTGCGGCCTTGTTCCAAGTGGCGCTGCTTCGCGGTAGTTGCGGTCTCCATCCCAGTTCAAAATCGACATCTCGGGTTATCCGGCCCTTTCATGCGAGCTTTGCAGGCAACAGCGCGTCAGCAAGCGGCGGAGAACACGTAGCAACCGGAATTGCGCTGAGCCGTTAACCCCGGTCATCACAACTATCGGGGAGTGTTCGCTGGCCCCGCTCGTGGGTGACAGCGAACACGTAGAGACTCACTGTTGCGCGCGCCTTTCCTCGAGCAGCGCTCGGCTTGGATGTAGGTGCGGATTTTCGGGTAGGAGTAGTGGCTTTCCATGGAACGCGAGACTTAAAGCCTCGTCGGCAACCGAGTAGGGGCCATCTGTGCCTTCGGGATCATAGTACGCGATCCGATACTCAGGCGAAATATCAATTGATCCATCATCAAAGAGCTTGTGGTGATTAGCGCAGAGGGCGATCCCATTGCGCGGATCGACGCGCAACTCGTGACGAGGGTCTCCAAACGGCACAATATGGGCAGCCTGCAAGGTGGACGGAAAACTCATCTCGCAAATTGCGCACTGATGCCCGTAGGCGCGAAGTACCGCTTTGCTAAACACTCTTTGCTGATTGCCGCGCGACAAGACGGATACGTATTTATCCGCATGGTGTGGATTGATGGTGAGGTCGTCAGCAATCCTGTTCAACTCACTTTGTTGAAGATTGGAGAATGGATTCGGAATTGCCTGCCAATTCTGGGAGTAGAGCTCTTCCAAATCACGTTCATTACCAGGCTCACCCAGAAAGCCTCGGCCTTGCACACCAGTGCTCGCGGAAACCAGAAGGGCGGTTAGGCGCGGCAGTCCGTCTTCCAAGCAATGGTCCTGTATCAATCCCAGCGGATACGCTATTGGGCGGTGGTGAATGCCTATAGCTGTGGCTGCCTCCTTGTAGGTCAACGGAGGGCGCCGGTTCTGCGCCGCACGAGTAAGCACATCCCAAAGCAGCCCGGCTCTATGTTCGTGGTCAACGGGTTCTGAAGCCATTTTCTCTCTCGTCTTTTTGCGGAACCCAGCGTGTGCCGGGTTGCTAGTATCGGTGATTAGCGGCAGCACAGGCGCTGCCTCTATTTAAGTACATTATCCCTCTATTGTCTGGCGAGAGAGCAGTCGACACGAGTCGCAATCAGGAGTCGAGTCGAACCAATCGGGCGCCTGCTTGGTCCGTCCTCGTGAGCGGACGCAATGAACGCATGCGTATGCCGTGGCTTGGTGGCAGGAGCGCCAACATCTACCTTGGACCTCCGCTCCGGACAGTTGCGAAATCGATTCATTCGTCGCCCATCAGTCAGGCTTGCGGCAGACACGCTTGTGGCGGCAAAAATCAGCTCTGGGGTGTCCGCCAAGGGGGGGGGGCGCCGATCCTATGGAGTAGGTCCAGCCCACAACTTCCGCCTGTTGCTTGTCTGCAACATGCCTCTTTTCAATCCCGCTGCCGCAGATTGTCCTCTTGCGAACAAAGTAATCCTGTGTAATTTTCAGCAAATCGGAGCTCAAACTAGAGGAGGCATACGATGAATTTCAATTTTGTTCAGATGCTCGCCTCTGGTGGAATGGCTCGCTCGTCACGACGAGTGTGCCATAATCCAGTGTTTTACTTCGGCGCGTAATCGCGTCCTGAGTTCCGGCTTTTCTTAACTTCCATTTTGACTTGATGTGACCGGTTCCCGGAACGTAGATCCGTGCCCGCGCGCATCCATAATCTAGAGGACCCGACCGCGTCTTGCGGCGGGGAATAATCATGCGCGAATTGCAACTCACTACCGCTGGCGCCTTGCCGGCGATCATGGACGACCTGTTTCGAACCTTCGGTTTCCGCCGCACGGTCGGCGCTTTCCTCGTTGCTGCCTGGAGGCGTCAGCGGACGCTCAACCAGCTCGGCCACCTCTCCGATCGCATGCTTCGCGATATCGGCGTGGAGGAGGGCGTGAAGAAGCCCGAGATAGCCGACGTTTCTCTCTGGCAGATGCCGGTCGGTTATCCCGTGACAAGGCACAACTGAGGCCCGCGTCAACGGGCCTCAGGCTGCGCCGCAACCGGTGGCCGATGACCTCGGCTAACCGGGCGGCGAGCTTGGCGGCGCAGTCATGCCGGATCATCGCAGCGGCGAGGTTCTCCCGCTCCTTGCCCGTCGCCTTGAATTTTGCCTCTGCCATCTCCCGGCACCAGCCGGCGTCAAGAACGTCTTCCGGGATGTGCGGAATGCAGGAAGAAAGAAAGAGCAGAGAAGAGAAGAGAGGAAGACAACGCGCATTCGGAACTCCTGGCCGGGGCCCGTATTGATAGCGCCGGTTTTAGTGAAGGTCGGGTATAGAAAGCCCCGTGTCCGGATCGTAGAAACCAACGGCTTCAACGCGTGAGGATGACCTCGCACAACCGGATTGCCGGTTTTCCCTGATTATATCGACCTGCGCGCTTGCCCGCCTTGCTCAATTAGCTATGACGGTAATGAAGCCGGAGCGGGGCAAGGCCCATCTTCTATCCGGCACTTGGAACGGCGGGTGGAAGTGCAGCACCGATGACGGATACCAGGAACATTATTGACGCGCGCGCTTGCAGCGACGAGGTCCTGCAGGCGATCGGCTCCGATGTGCTGATCGTCGGATCCGGGGCTGCTGCCTGCGCCATGGCGACGCGGCTTTTGACCGAGGGGTTGAAGGTCACGCTGCTTGAAACCGGAGACAATCTCGTCAACTCCGACAGCTCGCCCTTCTTCGAGATCGACAACCAGGAGCCGTTCGGGCTTTCCTTCCAGATCGGCGGGGCGACGAACCTGTGGTCCGGTCGGGTTGCGCCTCTGGAAGACGTCGACCTGACGTCCGGCAACGACTGGCCGCTGGAGCGCGCCGAACTCGATGGCTACTACCGGCAGGCACTCGAACTGCTGCAGCTGAAGCCGATCGGCGATATCGACCGGGTGCCGGCCTATGACGGCGCGTCTGCGCCATGGCGGGATTTCGTCTCCGACCCGGCCGTCTCCGTCAAGCGCTTTCAGTGGAGCCGCCCGGCCTTCAACGGCCAGGAGTACCTGAAGGCGCTTGCGGGCAGGAACCCCGATCTTACCATCGTCTACAATTGCCGCGTGCTGCAGCTGATCCCGAACGCCGCCGGCGACCGGGTCGGCGCGGTCAGGGCGGCTGTCGGCGAGGCGCGGGTCGTGGAGCTTTCCGCCCCGGAATTCGTGCTTTGCGCCGGCGGGCTCGAAAATCCGCGCATCATGCTGAACAGCCGAAAGGGCACGTTTCTCGCAAACGACAATATCGGCCGCTTCTTTTCCACCCATCCCAAGGCCAATGTCGGGCGCATCCATCTGTTCAAGACCGTGAAGACGGCGGGCCCGCTGTTCAGCGACCACAAGAACGGCGACAGCTCGCTGCGTTTTGGCGTCGGCGTGCGCAAGAATGGCAAGCACGACCAGCTGAATCACTACGTTCAGTTTTCGCCGCGCTTCGAATCGATCGGGCTCAAGCTTCTCGAACATGCCCAGCATGTGGTTGCGGCCGGCGAGGGGGGCGATCGCCCGCAATCGACCTTGCGCCGCCGCCTGACCTCGGCTCTGGCGGTCGCCGGCCAGGTCGCTTTCAACGTCATCGGCAAGATGGGTTTGCTCGGGCCGGGCGGCTCGATCCTGGTGGTGCGCGGCTTCTTCGATCAGCATCCGAATGCCGAGCACAGGGTGGAGCTCGGCGAGGCGCGCGATCCGCATGGGCTGCCGAAGGGCGTCGTGCACTGGTCGCTGACCGAGGAGGACCAGGCGTCGATCCGAGATTTTCTCGACGACCTTTCCGGGCTCCTTCAGCGCCACAATATCGGCAAGCTGATCCCGACGCTGCCGCCCGTGGGCAAGCCCTGGGACATTACCGGCATCCATTCCCATTTCATGGGAACGACACGCATGGGCCGCTCGGCCGATATGTCGGTCGTCGATCGCGACGGCCGGGTGCACGGGGTCGACAACCTCTATGCGGCGGGCGCTTCGGTCTTTACCTCCTACGGCTATGCCAACCCCGTACTGACAGTCATGGCGCTTGCAATGCTGACGGCCGATAAGATATGCCAGCGCCACAAAACAAAGGCGGGTACTCCATGACGGAAACGACTTCCCCGGAACTGAGCGGAAAAGAACAGCGCGCGAAACGCACGCGCTGGCAGAAGCTCTCGCGGAAAAACTACTTTGGGGGCAAGCTTTCGACGAAGAACCTCGTCCGGCTGTGCCAGGAAAATGCTTCGAACAAGCGCACGATCATCGTGCACACCGAAGACGTTGACTATACTGAGTTTTTCCCGAACTCGTTCCTGGTGTCGAAGTCCGATCGCAAGAATGCCGACCTCGTCGTCGACACGCACTATCACCTCGATGCCATCGAGAGCGAAAGCTACGACATCGTGCTCTGCACCGGGCTCTTGGAGCACGTTCCCGATCCGCAGCGGCTGATCGACGACATGCGCCGGATCCTGAAGCCGAACGGCAAGCTGATCATTTCCGCCTCCGCGGTGTTCTCCTTCCATGAGGGCCCCGAGAACTATTTCCACTTCACGCCCTTCTCCTTCAAGTTGCTGTTCAAGGATTGGAGCGAGATCGAGGACCTGCGCGGCTCGAGCATGCCGTTCGAGACGATCGGCATCCTGATGCAGCGCATCCTGCTGCAGTGCGACGTGTTTCCGCTGGCGCGCCCGTTCATCGAGCTGATGGCGCGCTCGGCCCGGTTCTTCGACGTCTTCATTACCCAGCAATACGACACGACGTGGAAGTACACCGACGATCACAAGATCGATTCGATGATGCCGTCCAATATCCAGGCCGTGGTGAGGAAATAACGCGGGCTCGGCCCCGCGGCGACGAGGCATGCCCCGTCGCCGGCTCGCATTTGCAATCCTTGAGAAAAGGATCACCCACGGACGTTGTCCGTGGGTGATTGCGTTTTCGGCGCTGGGCGCTGTCGCTCGGCTACTGGCTCGTCGCAGGCTGCGTCGTTGCCGGCTGTGTGGTCGCTGGTTGCGTCGTCGACTGGTCAGTCGTTGCCGGTTGCTGGGTCGTCGCTGGCTGCTCGGTCGTTGCCGGCTGTGTCGTCGTTGTTGCCGGCGCCGTCTCAGCTGCCTGCTGGTTGGCTGCCGGTTTGAGGTAGACGACGGCAAGAATAATGAGCACGACCACAACCAGAATGCCGATGAGTGTGTTTCGATTCATGCAGGCTTCTCCTCAGGTTAAGTGCCTTAGACCTGTAAATGGAGCAGCTGGTCGAATTATCAACGGCCGGGTTCGCGGGTCGGTTGAAAAAGGCCTTCAGCGGCCGCAGCCGGCGGAATTTGCCTGAGGAATGGCGCGCAACAGGTCATCTCACCGCTCCCCGGAAGCGACAAGACGACCCAAGTTTTCGCCAGGGGCAGCGTCAAACGTTCGCCGGCTATCAACCGCCTTCGTTGCGGGCTTTTGGCACAGGGGTGATGAAGCCGAGCCGCAGCAATTGCTTCGACCCGCCGTACTTCATCGAGGATTCGGAGAAGAGCTGCAGCGCGCCGGTGCTGGCCAATGCGTCCGTCATCTTGGCATAGGCGGCCGAGCCATCGAAGTATTGCCCATCGGCAACCGCGTCGTTGATGACCTTCTGGTAGTCGGCAAAGAACTTAAAGTGCAGCAATGTGCCGAGAATAGACGAGAAGTTGCGCTGATAGGGGAGCGGCTGGTGAATGCTGGGGCCGAAGCGACAGTCCTCGTCCCAATAGATCAGCGGATACTTGATCAGTTCCAGGTCCGATTCGAATTCGCGGTGGCGGGCGCCGCCCTTGATGGTGATCGCGCGCTTTGTCGTTGTCAGCGTATAGCCGCGGCTGTCGAAGTGATCGGCGACTTCCCAGGGCGCGCTGGTCGTCAGCTGGTCGATGTCGGCGGCACCGAGATCGACCGGGTACATGTCCAGCATCGGCGCCGGCAGGCGCGAAATCTTCACGTCCTCGAGCGCATGGATGACCGACCAGAGCGTGCGGTTTTCGCAATCGTCATAGATCAGGAACTCGTCGGAATCGACGTTTACGTACCAGCGTTCGCCACCGTAGAGGGCAAACAGCGATTCTCTCCAGGCCCGCCCGCGCCGGGCATCCTTGTAGCGCACCGAGGATGCCCACAGGTCGACGTCCGGCTGACAGAGCAGATAGTCGCGCGTGCCGTCGGTCGAGGCATCGTCGACGCAGATGAAGCGGGTGACCCCCAGCGACCGGTAATGGGCGAGGAAGCCGGGCATGAGCTTGGCGTCGTTGCGGGTCAGGAAGATCAGCGGCAGATCATCGGGATAGAGCGACGTCTGCCCCTGGGGGCTGACACAGTGCAGATCGACCGCATAGTTCATCCTGCGCTCGCGCCTCTCGACCTTGGTCGTCTCGTACCAGGTCGCGATGCGGTCAAAGAAGCTTCGGTCGGCGATCGACTCGGCATCGGATCGATTCTCGAAGGGATAAACGATATCGGTCATGCTCATTCCGACATTTGTCATAAATAATATAAACCCGGACTAAATGAAAAGCACAGGCGTGGCAATCCATTCGATCGCAGGCATATGGGGAACGAAACCTCCTGTTTCCAGCAACTCGAGGACGTGGATTGCGTCCGGGCGCCACAGTTTCTGCGGGTATCCGTCAACCGGTGACGACGGAATGGGAACGGGCCGACGGCGGCGCGCTTCCAGACGCCCTGGCGTTTTTCCGAAACTTTTCGCCCGTTGCGCGGTTTCTCCTTCATCCATGTTCGCGCGGATGCGCAAGAAGTGGAGGAGGCAGACATGACGCATACGATAAGCAAGCTTTTGTTGGCGGCCCTGGTGGCCGCGGGAACGGTCAGCGCAATGCCCGTCATTGCGCCGGCGCAGGGTCTCGACCTCTATATCGGGCCGGACCGCGACTATGACGGCGGCGATTTCCGCCGAGAGCGGCGCTATGACGATGAAGACTATGTTCGTCCGCGCGGCTGCAGTACCGGCCAGGCCCTGCGGCGCGCCTATCGCGCCGGCCTGCGCGATCCGGAAATTGCCGCAATGAGCCGCAACCGGATCGTCGTCGAAGGCGAAACCCGACGCGGTCAGTATGCTCGGATCTATCTGGCCAACCGCAGCGGTTGCCCGCGCATCGGATAGGTGTTGTGGCGTCTGATGAAAGCATGACGGGCTTGGCCGGCGGGAGACCCGTCTTCCGGCGGCCGGCCACAGGGGCTTTCGCAATCGCCGTTTCCCAGTCGGGCGCTATGATGATAGGTCAGGCGCATGACCGCCTTGCCCGTAATCGCCATGCCGATGGCCGCCTTTGCCGACCGCGACGTCGTTCCGCTTGCCGAGCGGGGGTGTGGCACCTGCACGCTCTGCTGTCGCCTGCCGGATATCGACGCGCTGGAAAAGCCGGCCAACGCCTGGTGCCGGCATTGTACGGGTACGGGATGCCGGATTTATGAGGACCGGCCGCAGCTCTGTCGCGATTTTCTCTGTCTCTGGCGCACGGACGAGACGCTGGGGAAGGCCTGGGATCCCGCACGCTCGCACATGATGATCTATCGTCAGGGGCCGCAGGTGACGGTTCTCGTGGATCCGGATCACCCCGACGCCTGGAAGCAGGCACCCTATGCGGCGACGCTGCAGCATTGGGCGCGCGACGATGAGAACGGGCACTATGTCATCGTCTTCGTCGGCGACGAGGTGTTCAAGGTCGATTGAGACCCGGCGGAAAAGACGAAGAAAGAAAGAGCCCCGCACGAGGGCGGGGCAAGCAGGCACCCAAAATGGCTCGGGGTGCGGGGAAGCGCAGTCCACAAAGAACGTACTGCGCGGTACGGAAGCTAACGCGCATCCGGAGGCCGGGGAAAGGCCGGATTCGGCGATTCTGGTACGGTTGCCAAAATAAAGTGGCGCAGCCGCATGCGGGCGTGCCGGGCAGGTGCGTCCGGCTTTCGCCTCGCCGGATCCATTTCGAGGCCACGATTGACTTTGACTGCCGGCGCGTCATTTCCGATCGGAGGAAAGACGGAGGCGATCATGTCAAAGGCGATGCTCACGTTGCTGTGTCTGGCGGTCCTTGTGCTCACGGCCTGCGCCAACACGGCGCGCGGCTTTCGGCAGGACAGTGCCGAGACCGGCCACGCGCTGGATGATGCGACCCACCGCGTGTTGACGTCGACATCGAAGTAGGCGACCGGTGCGAGGCCCCGGTCGCCGCGGCCGGCCTATCGCAATGGGGCGGTGCTGGCGCGCGCGGGGGCTTCGGCGCTCATGAAGATTACCACGGCAAACAACAACACCCCGAGGAAGGCGACGATCGACGCAGCAGCGACGATAGGCTCTATCTCGGGACGGCCTGTCGTCATCAGATAGAGCGACGGGGCGAGCACGGCGACGCCCGACGTGTAGACATAATATTGGATGAGCGCGAGCCGACGCTCGGCCTTGGCGGGATTGAGCGCATAATAGATGCCGAAGATCGCCATTGTCACCCAGCCGAGCAGGTTGGTGTGGGCGTGGGCTGGCGTTGCCGCATGATCCTGGCTGATCGCCATGTGCAGGCCGATACAGAGGCCGATGATCAGGAAAATGATTGCCGTCTTGAAATAGAGATGCGCAAGCCTTGGCATGGATCGTCTCCTCCGCGATGCCCTTCTGATTCATTAGCATGTTCGCAAATAAAAGCGGACGGCCAAAATTGGGCATGTGGCGAGCGGATCGGTCAGACGGAGGTCACGCCGGTCGGGCGGTGGCGGCGGCGAGTGCGGCGCGCCTGCGCGTCGCCATGCCATCGAAGGCGGTGAGCCCCTGGCGCTGCAGATAGGCCGATATCGCCGCCTCGACGCCGCGGTCGTTGCCGCCCTCTGTTTCCCAGAAGGCTTCGATGGCCGCAAAGAGGGCAGACTTGTCGAGCGCGGCGGTCATCGCAGGCAGGTTCCGAACTGCTGGCGGTGGTTGAGGGTGCCGTGGACGGCCTGGCTCAAGGATCTACGCTGCCTGCCGAAATCGGCGCACCAACGTTCCCAGGCCTGCGACGTGCGCACGAAGGCCGGAAGCCTGTGTTCCTCCTCAGGGCCCTGATCGAAACCGTCGAGCCAGGCATCGGCGACGGTCTCGGTGACGTCTTCGCCGTGAAGCGCGTCGAGATCGAAGCGGATCAGGCGTTCCACATGCTCGCCGTCGTGGACATTGAGCCAGTCAGCCGCGGTTCTGTAGGTGGTGCCGGCGGTGTCGCTCTCGTCGCAGAAGGTACCAGTGCCGAGCGCCATCATGGCGAGAATGATCTCGCGGCGCTGGAGGAAGGGGGCGGCGGTCATCGCCGTCGCGGCGCCGGCGGAGATCGCATCGGGCATCGTTCACCTCGTCTGTTCGAGGTGCCCGCCGGAACACCCTTCTCGGGTTTCCTGTCGGCCCCTCCGTTGTGTTGCTGCTTAATATAGGAAAAATCCTATTTCACAGTCAATAGGAAAAACACTGCCGGCAGGAAGCGTCCTGTTCAAATTGTCGACGGAGCGTTATTTGTTCTTGTTTTGTTCGGATGATTGCGGCACGGTGAGGGCGCCATTCCAGGTGGCGGAAAGGAGCATGGAATGATCACCTACTTCGTCGTTCAGAGCTTCACACTGGGGAGCCGCGGCGCGTTTCTCGCCGACGATCCGGTGCAGGCGACCGGACCCGAGCATGCCCAGCGGCTGGCCGAGAGGCTGGCTGTGACCAAGGTGGGGGTGATCGCCTTCAGCCGTTCGGGCGACCTGGCGACCGGCGATTTCGAGGATGCGAAAGTGCTCTTTGCGATCGGCGACCTGCCGACGGAGATCGAGGAGGCGATGGCGGCGTGACGGCCGTCGGAAGGCCGGGGCGGGCTGGTCGGTAGCGGTCGGATCCGTGGATGACCGCAAAAAAGCGCTCGCCGCATGGGAGCCACTCAAAGTTTATTGGTCACGCCCTGGGGGCTCCGTGATAATGTCGTTGCTCAACGTCGGGAGGGAGACGTGAAATGATGTCCGTCGACAGTCGTCCAACCGGCGAGCCGTCAACCGGTCAATTCTGGTCTCCGCCCATTCCGGTTGACGACGTCGAGTTGAGCCCCACGCTCCTGCGACAGATCAGTTTTTGCGACGACAGGCGCGGATATCGGGCCTATGTCGTGCAGGTGTTTGCCGATCCTGCCGGGCCTCCAGAGGCCGTGTTCGAGCTTGCGTTCAATCACAGGAGCAAACGCGCCTGCGCCATTTTCGAGGCGGTTCGGGCGCCTGGCCTTTGTGGTCCCAGCGACAGGGTCGTCGCTGCAACCGATCCGATCTGGGTGGTCGCAAACAGCCCGCGGACAGCGATCGATGCTGCGTTTCAGGCCCTGGTCGATCGGTGTTCCGACTAACGCAACTCACGCAACGGCTGTCGTTGTCTTGTGGTGGCGGTGGGCGATAAATCAAACACTTGGAGCATGTCGCGCAAAAGTGCACAGCGGTTTTGCGGTTGCGACATGCGTTAAATCAATAACTTAAAACGCCCCGAGCTAAAAGATCGCGACGCGCCTGAGAGCGCGACCGGCGGGCAGGGAAGATTGCAGCGCGCCTTAGAGCCGACTGCCCGGGCGATCCCGACCGGATTGCGCCCCAATCCCGCTGAAGCCCTGTGATTGTTTGTCGTGCGCGCCCGCTTACCGAGCGCTGTATTTGCCGACGACCCGGTGGCAGAAGGACCATTCGACCCGGCTCTCGGTGAACTCCAGGTAGGGGTTGTACTGCCTGAGGGTCCATTCGCGGTCGTTGAACGAGACCAGCCGCTTGATGATCGCTTCGGCATCATTGGCGGGGGGCACGTGGTAGAGCACCACGTCCTTGTCGCGCGCCGGCGGCAGGTGCGGGTGCACGAGCGCCATGTCGCCGGGCTCGTAGGCCGGGATCATCGAGCTGCCGGTAAGGTAGATGCCGTAAGCGCCCTTGACGCCCTCGAGCACCGAAGGGCGCTTGACATATTCGACCGCATCGAAGGTGACGATCACGTGGCCATCGCCGCCCTGGGCGGCGGCAAAGATCGGCAGGTCGCGATGGCCGACGAGCTGCTCGCCGGGCACGATCTGCGGCGCGAAGGCAGGCGCACGCTTTGGGGCGGCTTCGCCGGCGGCGGCTCCCGCTATCAGCTCGACGATCGCGCGGGCGTCGCGCTCGCGCAGTTCCCGCGGCGTCTCCCGCTCCACGAACTGCTGGATATAGGCATGGTTCTTCCCGATCGCGATCGACAGATCCTTGTAGGTCGTCTTCTTCGCGTCGACTGCTTCCCGGATGAGGTGGCGCAATTCGTCCATGACACTGGCATCCCAGATTCCGTTTCCGTCGTCCAATAGGATTTTTCCTCTTGATGGCAATAAGAAATCCTACTATGAATAGGAAGTCAACGGAAATGAGCGGCGGAAACCGCTGCAAACATCCGTTGCGGCGCCAGCCGGCCGGCAAGCGAACCGGATGCGGGTGACCGATCCGCTTCAGTGGGTGCCGGTCGGGGGTGCAATCGAGAATCGATCGCCGCATTCCGTGCGGTGATCCAGGCGAGAGGCCGTCGTTTCCTCCCCGGCGACCTCTCGCTTTTCCAATCGATACCGGCGAGCCGGCGCATGATTTGCCACGCGGGGCCAATGACGGTCCGCGGACGGCGACGTGCGCGCAGTCGGTGTCGTGGCAGCCGGCGCGCCGACGGTGCGTGCCGGCTGCTGCAAGGCAGCGGGCTGCGGCCGTCGCGGCGCTTCCCTTCGTCGGGCAGGCGTCGTGCGCGGCGAGGTCAGACGGGAAGACGACCGGCCCTCCACCTGACGGTGGGCGGCCGGGTGACCTGCCCGGCAACCGAGGGCCTGAAACGGAAGGCAGGCGACCTTGCCGGGGACGGGGAGAACAAGCGGAAGCGGGCGCGCGACAGCGCGACGGAATGGTCGTGCCAACGGGGACGGCCAAACGGGAAGGCATGGGAAACGGCATGGCTGACAACGATCTGACTGGGAAGGCGCCGGGAAGGCGCGGGTTCCTGACCGCATGCGCCGCTGCAAGACGGTTCGTGACCGGGCTGGTTTGCTGCAAGGCTGCGTTTCGACGTGGCCGTGGGGCGGAGCGCCGTGTTTTCCAGCGGCTGGCGAGGGCTTGAGCGCATGCGCATTACCGCGATCGTCGAAGCCCTGGTTCAATCGGGCGCCTCGCCCGAGATGATCCTTTCCGCCGTGCGCGCCGCCGAGGCGGGCCACGTGTCCGAGATCGAGCGGCGCCGGGCGGGCGACCGCGAGAGGCAGCAGCGCCACCGCGCCCGCGTGACGTCACGCGATGTCACGGTGACGGCCGACGGTGCCCTCTCTGATAAAGAAAGCTCCCCCGCACCCCCTAAAGAAACTAACTCTCCCGACCCGAATCCGGGCGGGGACGCAGACCAGTTCGTCCGCCCTGCAGCCGTTCCGGATGCGACGGGCTCGCGGCGGAACGGAAGCGGCCGGGCGATGCGCCTGCCCGAAGATTTTGAGCCCGACTGGACCTTTGCCGCCGGCCTCGGCTTCGCCCGAGCGGAGGCGGGCGTCGAGTTCGACAAGTTCCGCGACTACTGGCGCGCCAAGTCCGGACGCGATGCGACCAAGCTCGACTGGGCCGCGACCTGGCGAAACTGGATGCGCAACGCCGGCGACCGGAGGCCGCGCGGCGCCGGGCGGACCCGTCGCGGCCACCACCCGCAGGCACCGCCGCAGGAGACCGCCTTTGCCCGCCATCAGCGGGAATGCCGGCAGACGATTGAAAATGAACTCAATGGAAACGAACGCAGCGGAAACGAGAACAATGACCCATTCATCGATGATGATTTCGCCGGCGCAGGCCCGGCTTTCGACCTTGGGCCGGGAGATTACCGCGCTCACTGAGCGGCTGGCCTCAGTCAGCGAGGCGGCGGTTCTGCGCAGCCTCGACGCGATGCAGACGGCCGGCATGACCATGCCGCCGACGATCGAGCCGAGGAAGATCGTGGCGGTCTACCACTATGCGCTGTCGGGCGTGCCGGCCTTCGGACTTTCGGCAGCGACGCAGAAACTGATCCGCGGCGACTATGCTGCCAATCCGAACGTGCTTCTCGGCACGATCCCCAAGCCGCCGGTGCTGGCAGCACTCGCCAGGGCGGAGGCGCAGAGCCTCAGGGCGGATCTTGCCCGCAAGCGCGAAATGGTTGCAGCACTGACGCAGCGCCCGGCCGACGACCGCCGATCGGCCGCAAGCCGAAGCCGGGTGCGGGCACTGCTTCAGAGCTTCCGCCAGGCGCATGCGGCGGTAAAGGCCGGGTGGGAGGGAGCGTTCCCACGAGGGTGTGCAGAAGACGCAAGCGTCCCGATCGAATGGGGTGCTGTCGACATCGGCCCCGGTGACACGGCACCGCAAAATCCGGCCGCGCGCGGTGCGTTTCGCGACGGCCCTGCGGCGGGCGCCGAACTTGCAGATCTCAACCCATCCGTTTCGAGGGAGACTTTCCATGCGGCCTGAAGGCAATGATTTCACTGGAAGACAGGGGCCGGACGGCGCGGCGGACCGGCTTGCGGCAACGGTGCCGCCCCTGGCCGACGATGCGGGCGGTGCGCCGGCAAAACCGGCGACGCTCGACGACCTCGTCGGCATTGTCGCCATTCAGGTGCGGGCGCAGGCAAGCCGGATCCTCGAGCTGGAACTGGCGCTCGCCGATGCCGAAGCGCGCGTCCTTTCGCAGGCGCGGCTGATCTGCGGCGCGACGGCTGTGGCAAACGGCGATCTGTTTGACCGGCGCCCGGTGCGCGCGATCATCGAGGAGGTGCTTGGCGCCTATCCCGGCATCAGCTTCGAGGAGATCATCGGAGTTGGCCGCGAGCGTCGGCTCGTCGAGCCGCGCCACCGCTGCATGACCGCCGTCTATGACGAGCGCCCGGATCTTTCGCTGCCGGCGCTCGGGCGGATCTTTCAGCGCGACCATACCTCGGTGCTGCATGCCGTCAACAAGCGCGCGCCCGGTGACAACAGGCGGCGGGGGCGGGCGCACCGGCCGGGCCGGCCGCTTGTCGATGGCTGCACCGACGGGATCGGCGCGCCGGCACTTTGACTTCCCGACGATTTTTCGACCCCGGCCGGCGCTGCAGACAGGCGCAGCGGGCAGGGCATCTGGCGATTGCAAAAGGAGAAGAGACCATGACATCCAAGGCAGAGCGCATCCGCATCAAGCGCGCCAGCCGGGCGGGCCGGCCGCGCAAGGCCAATGTGGCGCGCTACCCCGGCGGGCAGATCAAGCACGGCGAAAGCGAGCGGGAGGTCTGCTCCGTGGCGCTGGAGGCGCGCCGGCGCATGCATTTTGCAGGCAAGCGCGACCCCGATGTCGCCAGCCCCTTTGCCGGCTATACGCTCGGCCGCATGTTCCTCGACGGCAAGCTGACCGCGCATGAGCGCGAGGCCGGCGACGAATACAGCCGGCAGATGGCGCGCTACTACAGCCTGACCGGCATTCCTTTCCCGAGCGTGCGGGCGCAGTCGCTCTTCAGCATCAAAGGCTTTGCCGGCGAGACCAGCGCCGAGCGCGCCCGCAGCGCCCGCCAGGCGGCAAACCGGATGATGGAGCTCGAAGGGGTGCTTCTGAAGCTCAAGGACGGGCCGCAGGTGAAGACGACGGTCTTCAATGTCTGCATCATGGACTACGAGATGCTGCGCACCATGCCGGAACCGCAACTTATCTGGCTGAAGCGCGGGCTGACCGAACTGCACTGGTACCTGGGGCTGTCGCGCGAGAAGGAGGCGGGGTGAACCGCTTGCGGTCCGGTCGACCGCGCCGCCATCGACCGGAATTCCTCGGGGTAGATGGAGACGTTGTCGTTGACCATTCAGGCATCGGACCCGCCGACGGGTTCTGATGCGCGCCGGTTGAGTGAAAGAGCGGCGGTCGCGCTGCGAGCGGCGGCAGTCGCCTTTCTCAGCCGCTCGCCGGCCAGGCGGCGAGCAGGGTGATGCCGAATTTGGGCGCTGCCGCGCGCAGGCGGTCAAGCTCTTGCGGCGTCGGCGGCCTGGCCGCTTCGCCGGGCCGGAGTTCCCGGCCGGCTTCCTCCAGGAACCGGTCGAATATCGCGGGCGTGCCGATGAGGAGATAGCGTGCCGGCCGGCGGCTGGCATTCAACAGCTGATGGGGCACGCCGCGGGCGAGAAAGATGCTCTGGCCCGCCGTCAACCGGCGCGGGTTGCCGTCGACGACGGCGGTCATTTCTCCCTCCAGCATGTGGATGGTCTCATCGTCGCTCGCATGCACATGGACGGGCGTTTGCGTGTCGCCGCCGCTCACATTTTCAAACAAGCAGAATTGACCTTTGGTGTCACGGCCCGAAAGCAGGCGCTTCATGGCGGTGCCGGCAAGGACGAAGGTCTTCGGTTCGCTGGTGCGCATGGCAAAAACATCCTCTCGAATCCTGCTGCAGCGGTTTCCCGCCCGCGCTTTTCACGCTGCGGATCTTCGCATGCATCGGCGGCGACATGAGGACGATCCAGAGAGGACGCCGGCGCCAGCGTGGGCAGCACGGTCGATCGAGGGGCGGGATGATCGCGTGTCCGTGCTGTCTCTGCGGTCAGCGGATGCATCGGCGCGACGCGGAATTCGACGGGTCCTGCCGGGAAGGTGTGGCAGCGGCCTTTTGCCAAGGAGGGTTGTATGGCAGCTTGGCGCTGTTTTTGCAGTTCCAACAGTCGTTTTCGTGAGAGAGGCCATGTCACTGGATATAAGGCAAAGGATGCGGAAGGTGCTCGAGGCGGAAGCCGCGGCCATTCTTGCCGTAGACGTCGATGAGCACTTCGAAGAGGCGGTGCGCGTCATCCTGGAATGCCAGGGAAAAATTCTGACGACCGGCATCGGCAAGGCCGGGCACATAGCCAAGAAGTTTGCGGCGACGCTGTGCTCCACCGGTACGCCTGCCGTCTATCTGCATCCGGCAGAGGCGGCCCATGGCGACCTCGGTGTCGTTGGCCGCAACGACGTGATGATCGCCTTCTCGACCAGCGGAAAATCACGCGAAGTGCTGGAGATTATCGAACTTTCCAGCCATCTCGGCGTGACGCGGCACATCGGCGTGACATCGCATCCGGATTCATCCCTTCGCGATTGCTGCGACATCATCGTCAACATGGGAGACGTCGAGGAGGCGGGGTGCCCGATCGGCATGACGCCCACCTCCAGCATTGCCGTGATGCTGGCCGTCAGCGACGCCATCGCGATGGCCGTGATGGAAAGCAGGGGATTCAGCAGACGCGAATACGGCGCGCGCCACCACGGCGGCTACCTCGGCCGCCTGGCACGCCTCGACAACGTCTAGCGCGGTAAGGCCGCCAGCGTCTCCTTGCGGGCGCCGCGTTCCCTCAGGCGGTGCCTGATGGCCGGACCGCCCGGATGCAGGGTGAGGCGTTTTCGAGCCTGTCATGCGCGGACAGGCGGTCGCCTTCGCCGATGTGCCGGTTGGCGACCGCTGTCGTGGCCCCGGTGAGGCAGAGGGCGGCTCAAGTGCCTTTGCGGCAAGCTGCTACTCTGCGGCCACGGGTTGGTCCGCCGGCCGGTCGGCATCGGCCTTCTCGATGGCGCAGGCCTTCAGGTTGCCGGTGAAGAGCACGCCGGCGACCGGCAGTGCCGGTTCGTCCGGGAACGTATCGTGGCGGATGCTGTCCCTCGGCACATGCAGCTTGTGTTCGGCCGCCTCCGCGCCACTGGACAGAACCAGCGAACGGGTCTGCTGCATGTCGAGAAGCGTCGGTCCATAGAGGAACTCGAAGCTCAGCATCGAGACCAGGAACTTGTAGACGCCGTCGCGAACGCCGCCCTTGAGCAGGGCTGCCCGGTGCATGTCGTCGCCCATGCGGATGTCGAGCGCCGGGGTGCGGGGCTCGCAGACATAGTTCAGGGCGAGCAGCATTCCCTTCTCGACCTCGAAGCGCAGCCTCTCCCGCCCGAGATCGACCGCCGCGACCGAAAAGCGGCGGTTGCTGTACTCGACGACCGGCCGGCCGATCCGCTTGGCGAGCCAGACGCCGTCAAGCGCGCGGGCGCCGGCGAAATGTTCGGGATCGATGGCCGGCGGCAGCGCCGCCGGGCGATGCGCGGCCGCAAGGGCCGGCTCCAGTTCGTCCGCGATCAGATTGGCGACGATGGTCGTTGCCACCGGCCGGGCGTAATGGCCCTGATCGGAGTAAAAGCTCGCATGGCCAACCACGTCGCGCCCGAAGCGCTGCATCAAGAGCCGGGAGACGTCGACGCAGATCGTTCCGTACCATTGCGAGATGTAATTGATGCCGGCATCGATCGAGGGAACGGCCGTCAGGAACGAACCGTTACGGGCGCCGAAAACGAGGGTCGCGATCTTAAGGTTCGGGTTGCGCTCGCGGGCAAAGCGGATGATGCCCTCGTAGAACCGCGCCCAATGCCGGAAAGGGCGGCGCTCGTCGCCATAGACGAAAGCGTCGTTCAGCGCATATTCGATGACAAGCAGGTCGCACTCGGCAAGCTCCTGCTCGCGTATCTTGAGCTGGTAGAGGCCGAAGGCGCTGGTCGTACCGCCGACCGCGAGATCCGCGACGATATCGAGCTCGATGCCGCGCCGCGCCATGGTCGAAAGCAGCGAGGGCAAGTAGCCGGGCTGCATGACAGTGTTGGAACCGCCGATGATCAGGGTCTTCAGTTTCATGGTTTCACCGCTGCGCGACCGGCCGGGGAAGGCTCGCTACGGCGCCGGGCTCCAGAGGCCGCCGCATCGCCCGGACGCAACAGGTTGGACGCGGCGAACGGGTACAGGTCCAGCCGGTGAATGGGTGTTGGCAAAGGCTTGTTCAAAGGAGGCATCCGTGGGTGGCGAGTAGTTTCACAAGATATTTTTGCGCTTTGCGCCATTTAGAAAATATCTGATCGGCAGTGTCAACGTTATGGCGAAATTGTGGTAGTAGAATTTTCAGAAGTATTGTAATTCAAATGGATTTATTTCAAAATTCGAACTATCGAATTGATCTTCGTATTATTGGAGATCGCTGGAAATATTCGCGATAATACGAAGGAGTAGGGCGAAAAGAGCGGCCGCTGCAGTAAGGCTGGCGATGCGTGCGGGAGATGCGGCAGCCAATTTGCGGATGGGGGTCCGAGTGATCGTTGCCGATCGCATCGCGCTGTGCCGCAGGCCGGATCAAACGCTGCCGACCCACGCGAGCTGGCGTCCGAACAGCGAGCATGGGAACGGCATGGATCGTGGCTTCCGGCTCCGGACCTGCCGTTGCCGGTCCGACCGACAAGGCCGAGCGCCATCAAGGCAATATTGCTGTCGCCCGGGGCTCACGGCCCAATCCGCCTGTGCGGACCACGGGCGTGCCGATTGTGACGGCGAACAGCCCGCGGATGGCGCTTGCCGCCCGGCGATGGCTCAGACGCGGTCGAGGAAGGCGAGTACCCGTTTGGTCAGGAGCGCCGTTGCCGCGGCATCATAGGACGGCAGCGAGCTGTCGGCGAAGTAGTGCTGGTCGCCGGGGTAGAGGAACAGCTCGGCATCGTCGGCCTTCTCCACCAGTTCCCGAGCGGCGTCGATATCGCCTTCGCCGACGAAGACCGGATCGTTGTCCATGCCGTGGACCTGCACCGGCACGCCTTGCGGCCAGGGGCCGAAGGCCCATTGGCCGCTGATCGGGATGCAGGAATAAAAGAGCAGGGCGCCGCGGGCGCCGGGGCGGGTCTGGGCGAGCTTTTGTGCCGGCAGCACGCCGAAGGAGAAGCCGGCATAGACGATGTTTTCCGGAAGGCCGTCGGCGAGGCGCACGCCGCGCTCGCGCATGGCTTCGAAGCCGGTCGCCTCGATAAAGGCAAGGCCTTCCTCGATGCTCGCGAAGGTGCGCCCCTCGAAGAGATCGGGCAGGTGGACGACATGCCCCGCAGCGCGCAGGTCATCGGCGAAGGCGTGCATGCCGGGGGTCATCCCCTGGGCATGGTGGAACACGAGGATTTCGGCCATGGGCAGCTTTTCCTTCAAACGAGCGTTCGCGCATCAATTGTATGCCGTCTCTGTAATTTCAAGCGGCGGCGTGACGGCCGGCGAGGAGATTCCCGTTCTGGTGCATTTTGCGCAAAACTGCGCGGCGGTCCTGCGGCAACGACCTGCATAAAGACAAGAGCTCAAAGCCCTGCGTGCAGATCCTTTTTCACGCGACAGGCTTTAGCGTCGGCGGCCTTCGACCTCTTCTTGCCATCTTCGACCGCTTGGTTGCGGATCCTGCATCATGATTCTGGAGGGAAAACGATCATGACGAGAAAGTTGCGCATTGCCGTGCTGTTCGGTGGCCGGTCGGCGGAGCACGAGGTTTCGCTGATGTCGGCGCGCAACGTCGTCGGGGCGCTCGACCGCGCCCGCTACGAGATCGTGCCGATCGGGATTGCCAAGGACGGCCGCTGGCTGCTCGTCGATCTGGAAGACGGCGCGCTGCCGCAGGCGATCCCCGCTTCGGGAACGCAGGTGGCGCTGATCCCCGGCGGCAAGGGACAGGCTGTTACCATCGCCGCCGATGGCCGCCAGGGGCTGCTGCCGGCAATCGACCTCATCTTTCCGGTCTTGCATGGGCCCTTCGGCGAGGACGGGACCGTGCAGGGCTATGCCGAGACGGCCGATGTCGCCTATGTCGGCTGCGGCGTCGCGGCCTCGGCGGCGGCGATGGACAAGGCGCTCGCCAAGCGCCTGCTGGTGGCCGAGGGAATCCCGGTCGCGCGGGCGATCGCCGTTCATGAAGGCGATGCGCAACCGGGCGAAGCCCTGCTCGAAGCGCTGGGGCTGCCGCTTTTCGTCAAGCCGGCGCGGCAGGGATCGTCGGTCGGCGTCAGCCGCGTCGACAGCCTGGAGGCGCTTCAGCCCGCGCTCGACGAGGCGTTCCGGCACGACGACAAGGTGCTGATCGAGGAGTTCGTCCGGGCGCGCGAGATCGAATGCTCGGTGCTGGAGGACGCCGAAGGCCGGCTCACCGTGTCGCGGCCAGGTGAGATCATTCCGGCCGAAAGCCATGGCTTCTACAGCTACGACGCCAAATATGTCGATGCCGGCGGCGCGATCGTCAAGGCGCCGGCCGATCTCTCCGACGAGGTGATCGCCGAAGCCAGGGAGATGGCCGCGCGGGCCTTCCGGGCGCTTGCCTGCGCCGGGATGGCGCGGGTGGATTTCTTCCTGCGCGCCGACGGAAGCCTCATCATCAACGAGATCAACACCATTCCCGGCTTCACCAATATCAGCATGTACGCCAAGGCGCTCGCCGCCGACGGCATCGCCTATGAGCAAGTGGTGGAGACGCTGATCGCCCATGCGCTGAAGTTGCGCGGCTAGGGGGCGGAAACAAAGGATCCGGACACCGCCTTCCGATTGCATTTCATGTTAGGAATATCGCATTCATTGTGGGTTCACGTCGTTCCGCGAAACTGGCGCCTGTTTCCAAACGGACAGGTGATGAGATGAAGAAGATTGCCATCGTCGTAATGGCGGCGGTTACGGCTCTTTCGGGCATCACGCCGGCGAACGCCGTGCCGGCGGTTGCCATCGAGCGGGTGCAAAAGAGCGACGTTCAACTGGTGCAGCACCGGGAATGGAACGGCGGCCACTATCGCCGGCGTCCGCCGGGCTGGCACGGCGGCTATCGCCCGCGGCCGGGCTGGGACGGCGGCTACCGCCCGCGGCCGGGCTGGCATGGCGGCTATCGTCCGCGCCCGGCTTGGGACGGCGGCTACCGCTATGGCCGCTATAACGGCTACCGCGGCTATCGCTACGAGCGCTACGGCTATCGACGCCACAACGACGGCTGGTGGTACCCGCTGGCGGCCTTCGGCACCGGCGTCATCATCGGCGGCGCGATCGCCGCACCGCCAGCGCGTCGCTACGAAACGGGCGTCAACCCGCGCCACGCCGACTGGTGCTATGCGCGCTATCGCTCCTACCGCGCCTGGGACAACAGCTTCCAGCCCTATGGTGGCCCGCGCCAGCAGTGCTATTCGCCCTACTTCTGAGCAAGCGCTTTCCCTGAAAAAGCCCGCCGGTCGCCCTGATCGGCGGGCTTTTCGTCTGGCACCTGGCAGAGGATCACACTGGCTGTGGTTTTGAGGGGCGTTGTCACAAGGCCGTTGCGCAGTTTGCGCGCCATGCTTTGGCGGCTTCTCTTTGGGAGCTCCTTGTCGAAGCGGGCCTTTTCGTGGTCCGGGTCGTCATCGAGGATTTTTCCTCACTGCCCTCGGGCAGGGCATCGCCCGGGTTCACATTCGCCTCATCGCGGCTCGGAGCCGGCGGCACGCAGCCTTGGCCGCCCGGCGGCAGGTCATCGCCTCTCGGTAGCCGGCCCATCGGCAAGCGCGGGATCTTGCCGATGGGCGCGACGGTCGGTTGTGACAAGTGATCCGATGTCTGCCTGATTTGCGTGCGCCTTGCCCATCCTCGCATGGTCATGGCCAAGGGGTAAGGCGAGGGGGATGGAAAGGCTCCGGCGGCGCGCCAGAAAAGGGAAATGGCCGCTGGGGTTTCGTGGAAGGGCTTCGAGGGCGACGCATGGCAGCGCCTGAACATCTCTGCCAAAGGTCGCCAGGAATATGCTCACGCTTCGGGGAATGCGATCCGGTGACCGGCCCATGAAGCGCGCCCAGCGGCCGCCTGCCCGAGGCCGTGCCGAGAAACCTCGCGCGCTAGAACTTCAGCCGGGCGTCGTCATGTTCGGGAGGACGGTGTGCATCCTTGCGGCGGAAGCCGTAGGCGAGCGCGAGCCCCAGGATTGCGGAGCCGACGACGATGGCGGCAAGTGCGAAGAAATTCTCCATGGCATTTTCCTCCCAAGGGAAGCTTAACACAGAATGCGCGCAAACAAATGGCGCGGCAGCGAGAATGCGCGTCATGGTTACTCAACGCATTTCGGCGCCGGAGGTTCAATCGACAAGCGCCGGTGCGTGGCGAAAGTCGTCGCGCAGCTGGGGGCTCTGTCGCGCTCGGTCTGGACGAGTGGTCTGCCGTCGCTGCTGCGCGTCGCGGGCGTCGTTTCGGCAGCGCTCGAGCATCCCGCCTTCACGTGGCATCAATGGCGGGCAGAAGGACGCTCTCGCATCTCAATGTTAGAGCGTCCTTTGTGCGCTCGTATGAACTGACGGCGCTCTAAAGCGCGTCGCGATCTTTCAGATTCGTTCGTTGCGCTTTGAATGATTGATTTGTCGCGCGTCGTAATCGCAAAGCCGCTGTGCACTTTTGCGCCACATGCTCTAGTAGCCGGAGCTTCCACCGCCCTGGCTCATGCCCTGGCCGCCCTGCATGCCCTGATTTCCCTGGCTTCCCTGGCTCGGAGCAGGGGCGGTGCTGCGGCTGGCCTGGTCGGTGGTGCAGCCGGCAAGGGCGACAAGCGCCGCGATAGCGGCGGCAATCAGATATCGTGGGGTCATGGAATCCTCCCGTCGTCGTGGGCGGTTTCGGTCGCCGCGACAGTGTGCCGGAAAACGGCCCTGGCGGCGGTCCGTCGCCGCCATGGCCGCGGTGCAAGGGCTGCGCGCCGGAATGAGTATATCACCAAACGATGGATGCGGACGGGAGGTGGGAGTGCCGCGAGCGATAGCGGCCGTTGGGGGAGATCGAACAAAACGGAAACAAATTTAGGCAAAGGGCTTGCCAAGCGGCCGGAAGCGGGCTAAGGATATTACAGGCTGGCCGTTTCGTCATCGAAGCGGCCTTTTTGATTCCAGCATCTGGCAGACGTGGAAGGGGGCGGACGCGGACGCCTGATGCGCCCTTCTGATCATCTGCGCTCGGCGATTGCCATCATGCCCTGACGGCGTGAAGACGAGGGACGATTTCCCTCTATGCCTCTTGCTTGGCGATCTTGCCGGTGACGGAGGATCCGGTCTCATGCCTGGGGCGGGGGTGGCCGATATTGCGCAGCCAGCGCGAGGCTTCCTTTGGGTCACGTTCGACGCCGAGGCCACGTTGATAGATCGTGACGAGGCGCGCCTGAGCGGCGGGATGACCCTGGCGGGCCGCCTGCCGGTTCCAGTGGAGCGAGGCGGCGTAATGTTCCTCGCCGCCGTCGTTGAAATAGATTTCGGCAAGCTTCGCCTGGGCGTCGACGTTCCCTGACGTGGCCAGTTCAAGCAACCTTGGCGAGATATTTGTGGCGGAGGGCCGCGGGGTGAAAATGGTCTTCAACTTGACGAACGTGTTGCGGATCATCTGACACCTGTTGCATTCATTGCATGGTTCCCGCGGCGAGGCTGCTAGACCGGAAAATTACTCAAAATCTTGAACTAATTTGGTTTTTCCCTGGCAACTGCCTGTGAGGCAGGGGCCGTTGCGACGCGTTCCGCCAGGAGGACCCGAAGCAGGGCAACCCGGTGAGCCGTATTGATGACCGGATACAACCTGAAGTCAAGGTTGCAAGCGTGACATCGGGCGTGACACCCGCAATTTTGTGTGATCGGCGGTCACGCTTTTTGACCGCGGCGCGGTCTCTCCGTCACGGATGCCGATGTGCAGTCCGGCGGTCGAGGGCGCCCGCCGCCCGTCACTCCTGCGCGCTGGAGCAAATCTGATGACAAGCAAACCTGCCAAGGACCCGAAGACGGGGCGCTTTCTGCCGCGTGCCGGGGGAGCCGGGGCAATCCCCCGGCCGCGGGCGCGCAAGGCAGTGCGCAGCAAGCTCGGCGAGCTCTTTCTCGAAGACATGCTTTCGGCCTGGGAGAGCCGGGGTGCGGCGGCGATCCATGCGCTGATCGAGAAGAACCCGCATGATTTCCTCAAGGCCGTGGCGGCGCTGATGCCGAAGGACGTGACGATCAATCCAAACCAGATGGGCGAGATGACGGATGAACAACTCCTCGAGCGGATCCGCAAGCTCGACCAGACCATCAGGCCTTTCCTTCATGCTTCGGGAGCGGATGGAACTGGCGATGGAGATCGGGCGGCGGCAGAAAACGAATAGGCTTGCCTACTACCGGCCCTATGCGAAACAGACCGAGTTTCATGCGGCAGGCGCATGCTTTCGCGAGCGGCTGTTCATGGCCGGCAACCAGCTCGGCAAGACGCTGGCGGGGGCTGCGGAAGCGGCGATGCACCTGACCGGAGACTATCCTCATTGGTGGGCGGGCCGACGGTTCGACCGGCCGATCACGATGATCGGCGGCTCGGAATCGCACGAGCTGACACGCGATGGCGTGCAGCGGCTGCTCGTCGGCCCGCCAATGAGCGAGGAGGACTGGGGCACCGGCTATCTGCCGAAGACCGCTCTATCAGGCTGGACCCGGCGTTCAAGCGCGTCCGGCGCGCTCGACAGCGTGACGGTGCGTCACGCTTCGGGCGGCACCTCGACGCTGCTTTTGAAAGCCTACGAGCAGGGACGGGCGAAGTGGCAGGCCAATACCGTGGACTATGTCTGGTTCGACGAGGAGCCGCCGGAGGACGTCTATTTCGAGGGCATCACCCGCACCAATGCGACGGGCGGTTCGGTCGCCGTGACCTTCACGCCGCTGAAAGGCATGAGCTCGGTCGTCAGCCGCTATCTCTTGGAACCTTCCGAGGACCGGACCGTGGTGACGATGACGATCGACGATGCCGAACATTATACGCCGGAGGAGCGCGCGAAGATCGTCGCGAGCTATCCGGCGCACGAGAAGGAAGCGCGTACCAAGGGCGTGCCGACGCTGGGGTCCGGCCGGATCTTCCCGGTGACGGAGGAACAGATCCGCGTCGAGCCGTTCGAGATACCGCGCCACTGGGTGCAGATCGGCGGGCTCGATTTCGGCTGGGACCACCCCTTTGCCGCAGCGCTCTGCGCCTGGGACCGGGACGCCGACGTGTTTTACGTGACCCGCTGCTACCGCGAGCGCGAGGCGACGCCGATCATCCACGCGGCGGCACTCAAACCCTGGGGGGTCTGGCTGCCCTGGGCCTGGCCGCATGACGGGCTGCAACACGACAAGGGCTCGGGCGAGCAGCTCGCCGCCCAATATCGCGCGCAGGGGCTCGCCATGCTGGCTGAACGCGCAACCTTCGACGACGGCACCAACGGTGTCGAGGCGGGCATATCCGACATGCTGCAACGTATGCAGACCGGGCGCTTCAAGGTGTTTGCGACCGCTGGCGACTGGTTCGAGGAATTCAGGCTCTACCACCGCAAGGACGGCCGCATCGTCAAGGAACGCGACGACGTGATTTCGGCCAGCCGCTACGCGCTGATGATGAAACGCTTTGCCCGGGTGAAGGCGGACAACGCCGCCTGGGCTTTTATCGATCGGAAGGTTCTCTAGATGGCAGCGATGACGAAACCGGAACTGACTGAGATGGTGAGCCAGCTCGTCAGGGATTGCGAGGACTATCGCGACCAGCTCTCGGCACAGCGCGTGCGTGCGATGGAATATTACGACGGCGTGATGGCCGACGTGCCGGCCGAAGCGAACCGCTCCAAGGTGGTTTCGCGCGATGTGCGGGCTGCGGTGAAGAAGGTGCTGCCTTCGCTCATTCGCACCGTGCTCGGCAATGACAGGGTGGTGGAATACCAGCCGGTCAACCAGGGCGACGAGGCAGGTGCCGAGCAGGCGAGCGACTACATCAACTACATCGTCTTTCCCGAAAGCCACGGCTATGACGCGGTGCAGGATGCCGCCCATGACGCGCTGAAGCTTGGCAACGGCGTGATCCGCTGGTGGTACGAGAAGAGAAAGAGTGTCGAGGTTTCGACCCATAGCGGGCTCGACGAGGCGGCCCTGGTGCAGCTGATCGCCGACGACACGGTGGAGGTGCTGGAACAGGCGCAATCGGTCGAGCGGATCGAGCTGCCGACCGGGCCCGTCGAGCAGCCGGTCTTTGCCGTGAAGATCCGCCGCACGGCGGAACGCGGCGCGACAAGGCTTGCCGCCGTGCCGCTCGAGGAATTCCTCGTGCATCCGGATGCGATCTCGATCGACGACAGCCCTATTGCCGGGATCAAGCGGCGGATGCGCCGCTCGGACCTGATCGCCATGGGCTATGACCGCGATCTCGTCGAAGGCTTTGCCATTGCCGGCAATGCGGATGGCGAGGACGAGGAATTCGCCCGCAGGCGCGGCATCTTCGGCGATGGCGAGGAGACGGCAACGGCGCTGCAGGAGGTGGACTATTACGAGCTCTACGTGAAGGTGGATGCCGATGATGACGGCATTGCGGAACTGCGCCGCCTGGTCTTTGCCGGCGGTACCGGGGCCGACAATCTGCTTGAGGATGCGGAATGGGACGAGGTGCCCTTTGCCGATCTCATCACCGAGCGGCGGCCGCACCAGCGCGAGGGCAATGCGATCACCGACGATATGGCGGAGATCCAGCGGGTCAAGACCGTGCTTCTGCGCCAGACGCTCGACAATCTCTACTGGCAGAACAACCAGCAGCCGATCGTGCAGGAAGGGGTGATCCAGAACCCGGAATCGGTGCTGAACCCCAAATTCGGCCAGCCGATCCGCGTCGGCCAGGGCGTCGATGTGCGCGGCGCCGTCGGCTATACGGCGGTGCCGTTCGTTGCGCGCGAATCCTTCTCCATGCTCGGTTATCTCGACCAGGAGGCGACCGACCGCACCGGTATTTCCGATGCCTCGAGCGGCATGGCGCCGGATGCGCTGCAGAACATGACGGCGAAGGCGACGGCGCTGGTCGAACAGGCCGGCATCGGCCAGACGGAGCTGATGGTGCGCACCTTTGCGCAAGGGCTGAGGCGGGTGTTTAGGGGTCTGCTCGGGCTCACCATCAAGCACCAGGACCGGCCGCGGGCAGTAAGGCTTCGCGGCAAGTGGGTGACCTTCGACCCGCGCCACTGGAACGCCGGCATGGATGCGACCGTCAACACCGGGCTTGGTGCCGGAACGCGCGAGCGCGACATGCTGATGATCCAGATGATCCAGCAATTGCAGGAAAAACTGCTGACGACGCTCGGGCCGGACAATCCTTACGTTTCGCCCGACAACCTCTACAACGGCATCGCCAAGACCGTGGAGGCGGCGGGGCTGAAATCGCCGGACCTCTATTTCACCAAGCCGACGCCGGAGGAGATCCAGCGGCGGATGCAGGCGGCGCAGACGCAGCAACAACCCGATGCAGCCATGCAGCAATTGCAGATGCAGATGCAGCTGGCGAACGAGAAGGCGCGTATGGACGGCGAAAACGCCAGGCGCAAGCTGGAGATGGAGCGCGAGCTGAAGCTTGCGGAGATCCAGCAGAACGGCGCGCTGAAGCGCTACCAGATCGACGCAGAACTCAACCTCAAACGTGAGCAGAACCTGGCCGAAATGGCCGGCGGAACGGCGCTGACGACAGCGCATATCGGAGGGTTGCCGGGATGACGGACAGAACCAACAGGCTGGCTTACGACCCCGGTGGGCTTCTGACTGGCCGTTCGCTGGCCGGAGCGGCGACGCCTCTTGAACTCAGGGATTTTCGCGACGAGACGGGTCCGCGTCGAACACCTGTCGAACGGCATGCCGAAGATGCGAGCCCTGAGAACTGGCGGCGGGGTCTTATTCTTCCTTATGAGAAGAACACATCAACCGGCGAAACCAAGTGGGCTGTCCCCGGACTCCTCGAGGGCGTTTTCGACAGCGGAATCCGGGCAGTCACGCTTCCCGGTCGAGCGATGCGCGGCGAAGTGCAGTTAACCGATGCAAACGGAAACGTCTCGCCAGATGCTATTGCGGAAAGCTTGAACTTTTCCGGCTGGACGCTCCCAACGTTTTCCGCCTCACGGGTGGGGGCCTCGGTCCCGAAAGGAACTGCTTCCGACCGCATGCCTGTTCAGCAATTCGGCAACACCTCTCAAACGGCAAGGCGTGGACTTTCCGAGTGGACGCCCCAGGAAGATTTTTCGATGCATGCGGGCGTCAGCCCGACAGTTCGGTCAGCTGCAGAAGCCAAGAGTCTTGTTCTTTTTGACGAGGATTTTGCCCAGCGTCAAAGTGACTATGTGGTTCGTCGCCTTCTCGGAACGCCAACAACCCCCAATGGTCGGCAAATTACGATTCACGCAGCTGATCGAATGGTCAACCCGCCCCCTGGGCGAGCGATCATGTCACCGGACGAGGTTGATAGTGTCTTGGACGGAGCAACCCGTATCGTAGGTCGAGCTGATCATCCACTAGGGTCGACCCTAAAAGTTGAAAACAGCAACATGCTTGGAAGACCACAGGTTGTCGTTGACGAAAAAACGGGTAAACGTGCAGTTACGGTAATAAATCCGAGAAGGCGATAGTCCGATGAAGAAGTCTATTGAGGCCATGCTGGACGAGTTCATCGCCGCAGAGAGCCCCAGCATTCTCCTGGCAAACGAGATCGAGGTCGCGTTGGATGAGGCCTATCCGGATAACGATTATGTTCAAGACTTGGTAGGCATGCTTGCCATGTATCGCCCGGAAGGCGGCGAATTTCTTTACAATGCTGAGGCAATGCGCGCCAAGCTGCTACGCGCAAGGGACTATTTGTCCGGCTTGGCAGATTGAAAACTGGGCACGATGGGCGACCTCCATGTCGCCGTCGCCTCGGATTTCGGCTCGCAATCAGTAATTGCATGGCAATAGAAGTACATTTCTTGCGAGCGCAATTGCGTCGTAATCTATCGCGAGATCAGACGGGCAGCCGTCTGGCGGCGCTGCTGCTTGGCTGACGAGTGGATCTTGCGAGGCTTCTATGCACTATACGCTTCTCAATACCGTGCGTATGGTTCTCAGCTGATGATCGTGCCGCTTGGATATTTCGTCGTTGTCGACGGCATGCACAGCGCCAATCTTCTTCGTGAAACAATTGAAATTGTCGTTATCTTTGGTCTTCTTGGACCCCAAACCTTCGTGTTTCTGCTGACCTACATCGTGCTCGATCTTCCCGTCAGAAAATTTTCCAAGGCACAGACAGCGGTGCCTGCGCGCGAGAGCACGATCTAGCAGTCGCCAACTCCGTAGCGCGCTCACCTGCATTGCCAAGACCGTGGAGGCGGCGGGGCTGAAATCGCCCGATCTCTACTTCACCAAGCCGACGCCCGAGGACATTGAGCGGCGGATGCAGGCGGCCCAGCCGCAGCAACAGCCTGATACAGGCATGCAGCAACTGCAGATGCAGATGCAACTGGCGAACGAGAAGGCGCGCATGGACGGCGACACCGCCAGGCGCAAGCTGGAGATGGAGCGCGAGCTGAAACTTGCGGAGATCCAGCAGGACGGGGCGCTCAAACGCTACCAGATCGACGCCGAGCTCAACCTGAAACGCGAGCAGAACCTGGCCGAAATGGCCGGCGGAACGGCGCTGACGACAGCGCATATCGGAGGGATTCCGGGATGAGACGGATCAGCAATTTCGACGATTTTTATGAAGCGCCGATCGGGCTTGGGGGCGCGCTCGAGCTTCGCGATTTTGGCGAGGAGGCGAACAGTTGGGCGTCAAATCGGGGCCAGCGCGTCGGAGCGGAGGGCCGGGGCGGAGCAGAGTACGCCCAGGCACGGCCGCCGACGCGGCGCGGGCTCCCGGCGAGAAGCCCCGCTCAAGAGGTGATCGCGGACCAGATTGTGCGGGTGGAGCAGGCGATACGTCGCTTCAATCCCAATGAGGCGTTTCTGAACCCTCCAGGGGGCTCTCATTCGCCGCAGACGCTGCAATCTCTGCAGCGCAGGCTCGAAGAGCTTCAGAGAGCTTCCGTTTATGACCGCAACACCGGCTGGCCCGTCCAGCGCTTCATCGGCGACGGACTGGGCAACAACATGATTGAGCCGTTGGGAGGCAGCACAGTGCCCGGAAACAATCCGGTTGACACGCACACGCGCTACCCCAATGGTTCAAACTATCAGAGGCTGAATCCGGAGGGGCACAGGGACGACCCAACTTCGCACGGGCATGGGCACCTTGAGGGGGTTGGCACCGGAAGAAAGGGACAGGGGCCCTCCATCGGCACCGACGGAAACATCGTACCTTGGAATAGTCCAGGCGCACATTGGCCGGTAAGGAAGTGAAATGAAGCCCGACGAATTCCTGGAGACACTTTACTTGGGCGACCGCGGTTGCAAGGCTGTGCTGCTCGATGGCTGGAACGACGAGGTCAAAATCCAGATCGATCTGATATCGCGAAAGCGATCTGAGACGTGGGACTTCTATTCGGCAGAAGACGTGGAGGACGGGTTTCTGGTATTCGAAGGTGTCGATTACGTTTCCTTCGATCCGCCTGGCTATGTGCCGAATGACGAGATCGGCGACAGGCAATTCCTCGGCTATGACGGCGATCGCTTCACACTGATGATCGAACTCGGGCATTGTGACTCGACTGGGAAATACACCAACGTGAAGACGACGATCCGTGCCAAGTCGGTTGCGATCGAAAGGCCAGGCGAGGAAAGCGCGCGGATCAGGGACTAGGCTGAGGCCGGGCGCGCCAGACGCTCGACAATCTCTACTGGCAGAACAACCAGCAGCCGATCGTGCAGGATGGGGTGATCCAGAACCCGGAATCGGTGCTGAACCCGAAATTCGGCCAGCCGATCCGCGTCGGCCAGGGCGTCGATGTGCGCGGCGCCGTCGGCTATACGGCGGTGCCGTTCGTGGCGCGGTAATCCTTCTCCATGCTCGGCTATCCGCTCCGAACACGATGAAGACGATGGCGCCCGAAACGGCCGCGCGCATTCGGTCCTATGTCAATGAGCATCCCAAGCTTCGCGACATTATCCAGTTCAATGGCAAGATTCTTCCCTACGCTGCCCCTGTCGGGCTGTCCTATCAGCAATTGTTGAAACCGGAGGATGAAAAGCCTGTTCCTGCCGGCCGAACGTATGGCAGGCTCTATGAGGCAGGGCGTTGACATGCCGGCGCTTGACATTCCCTGAAAAGCTAGGAGTATTTTCCTTGTTGGTCGGGCCGGTGGGAGGACGCGTGGAATGAAGCAGGCTAAGCCGGCGCCGCCGGCGCAGGATGAGATTTGGACCGCTGACCGCCCTCGGCGCAGGGACACTGTCGTGATCGAGGACGACGGCCCTTACAATCGCTGGCCAAGGTGGGCTTGGAAACCGGAGAAAAGCGAGGAGATCCAGTCCTTCATGCGCCAATGCGCGGCGCTTCAGGAGGTTGACCCTAAGGCCGATAAACGTTGGCACGCCGAGTCTGAGCATTTTGCACCGTGGCGTGAGGCACGTGAGCTCGAGGACCAATGGTGGGACGGGGACTGGCGACTTCGCGAAACTATGGCCGCGCGAAGGCCCGCTCGCAGACAGGACAGTTGGCTACGTGCCGGCATGAAGCTGGACGAAGCAAGGCGTGGTCAGTATTGGCTCTGTCGTACAAGGGCGGAGTTGGCGCGGGCGGAATTGCGCAACAAGGATCCTGACGCGGACGACCCGGCGGCGGCTCGCAACTGGTTCGAGCAATGCCAATGGTTCGAAAAATTCCTCGCCGAATGCTGGAGCGCAGAATGCGAACGGGTCGAGCTTGACCAAGGGGATAGCCGCAGGCAGCCGGATAGCGCCGATCTTCGTCGATGGAGAGCAGAACGGCAGTTTGAAAGAATGATGGAGCTGCGGTGGTCTCATCAGAGAGAATTAAGCAAGAATAAAGCATAGAGGGGACTGACCCAGGGTGCTCGACAATCTCTACTGGCAGAACAACCAGTAGCCGATCGTGCAGGAAGGGGTGATCCAGAACCCGGAATCGGTGCTGAACCCGACGTTCGGCCAGCCGATCCGCGTCGGCCAGGGCGTCGATGTGCGCGGCGCCGTCGGCTATACGGCAGTGCCGTTCGTTGCGCGCGAATCCTTTTCCATGCTCGGCTATCCGCTTCTTGAGATGCGCAATTTCGAACGGAAAGCCGCTTCACACTTTTCCTGAAATTGCAGCAGGAGGCGACCGACCGCACCGGCATTTCCGACGCCTCGAGCGGCATGGCGCCGGACGCGCTGCAGAACATGACGGCGAAGGCGACGGCGCTTGTCGAGCAGGCCGGCATCGGCCAGACGGAGCTGATGGTGCGCACCTTTGCGCAAGGGCTTCGTCGGGTGTTCAGGGGTCTGCTCGGGCTGACCATCAAGCACCAGGACCGGCCGCGGGCGGTACGGCTGCGCGGCAAATGGGTGACCTTCGACCCGCGCCACTGGAACGCCGGCATGGATGCGACCGTCAACATCGGGCTTGGTGCGGGCACCCGCGAGCGCGACATGCTGATGATCCAGATGATCCAGCAATTGCAGGAGAAACTGCTCCTGCATGTTTCCATAAATCCTCGCGGATTTAAGGGAAAAAACATGCAGCACTTCAAAGTGTTACAGCGACCTTTGCGCGTCTTTTTAAGACGCGCGGCGCTGTGGCGACGCTCGGGCCGCACAATCCATACGTCTCGCCCGACAATCTCTACAACGGCATTGCCAAGACGGTGGAGGCGGCGGGGCTGAAATCGCCCGACCTCTATTTCACCAAGCCGACGCCCGAGGACATCCAGAAGCGGATGCAGGCGGCTGAGCCGCAGCAACAGGCTGACGTGGGCATGCAGCAACTGCAGATGCAGCTGGCGAACGAGAAGGCGCGCATGGACGGCGAAAACGCCAGGCGGAAGCTCGAGATGGAGCGTGAACTGAAGCTTGCGGAGATCCAGCAGGACGGCGCGCTCAAACGCTACCAGATCGACGCCGAACTCAACCTGAAACGCGAACAGAACCTGGCCGAAATGGCCGGTGGAGCGGCGCTGACGACGGCGCATATCGGAGGGATGCCGGGATGAGGCGGATCAGCAATTTTGACGATTTTTATGAAGCGCCGATCGGGCTTGGCGGCGCGCTGGAGCTTCGCGACTTTGGCGAGGAGGCGAACAGTTGGGCGCCTAATCGCGGGCGAAGTGCCGGCAGCGATCGCCGGGGCGGACAAGAGTTTGCCCAGGCTAGACCGCCGGCGCGGCGCGGAGCCCAGCCGAGAGACCCCGTTCAGGAAGTGATGGGGCTGCAGATCGGCCGCCTCATGCGCGAGATTAAGCGCCTCAACCCGCAAGAGACATTCCTTGAACCGGCCGGCGGCTCCTATTCCGTCCAGGCGAGGGACAGCCTGCAGCGTCGGCTGGAAGAGCTTCAACGAGCCCCCGTTGCAGACCGCAACACAGGCTGGCCCATCCAACGCTACATCGGCGACGGTCTAGGCAACAACATGATCGAGCCGCTGGGAGGACGTACCGCTCCTGGTCGAAATCCGGTTGACACACATACGCTTTATCCGAATGGATCGAACTATCAAAGACTGAACCCGCAAGGGCATCGAAACGACCCGATTCCGCATGGACATGGTCATCTTCCGGGAACGGGCCCGGACACGAAAGGCCAGGGTCCATCAATTGATGTCCGTGGGAACATCGTGCCTTGGGCCAGCTCTGATGCGCATTGGCCAATGAGGAAGTGAAATGAAGCCGGACGAATTCTTGAGCAGCGTCTACCTCGGCGATCGCGCCTGCAAGGCGATCGTACTCGACGGCTGGAAAGACGAGGTCAAGATCCAGATTGACCTGATTTCTCGATGTCGGTCCGAGACTTGGAACTTTTACTCCGCTGAGGATGTGGAAGACGGTTTCCTCGTGTTTGAAGGAGTCGATCATGTATCCTTTGACCCTCAAGGCCCGATTCCGAACGGAGAAATTGGCGATATTGAGTTCGTTGCCGAGGGCGATGAGCGGTTCCTTGTGAAGATAGACATCGGCTATGCCGAACAGAAGGATGGCAACGTCATCTTTCGCAATGCCAAGCTGACCATCCGGGCGAAAGCCGCAGCCATCGAGAAGCCGGGAGAAGAAGGCGCGCGAATCAGGGATTAGGCGGCAGCGAGCGCATCCGTCGCTCGCCAACTTTTTCTGACAGGCAACCAGCGGCCGATCGTACGGGAAGGGGTGATCCAGAACCCGGAATCGGTGCTGAACCCGACGTTCGGCCAGCCGATCCGCGTCGGCCAGGGCGTCGATGTGCGCGGCGCCGTCGGCTATACGGCGGTGCCGTTCGTGGCGCGCAAATCCTTCTCCATGCTCGGTTATCCGCTTGTTGGGATGCGCAATTTCGAACGGAAAGCCGCTTCACACTTTTCCTGAAATTGCAGCAGGAGGCGACCGACCGCACCGGCATTTCCGACGCCTCGAGCGGCATGGCGCCGGACGCGCTGCAGAACATGACGGCGAAGGCGACGGCCCTCGTCGAACCCGCCGCAGCCCTTGCGCAAAGGTGCGCACCATCAGCTCCGTCTGGCCGATGCCCGCCTGTTCACACGCTCTATCCGAATGGATCAAACTTTCATAGAATCAACCCTCGCGGGCATGGCTCTAGAAAAACACCCCACGCCCATGGTCATCTCGAAGGGACCGGACCAAATAGGAAGGGTCAAGGCCCCTCGATTGATGTCCATGGGAACATCGTGCCTTCGAACAGCGACGACGCGCATTGGCCAATGAGATGAGAATGATGGAGCCGAACGAATTCTTGACGAGCATTTATCTGGGTGATCGCGCCTGCAAGGCTATCGTGCTTGATGGCTGGAAGGATGAGGTGAAAATTCAGATCGACTCCATTTCGCGGGTCCGGGGAGAACACTGGGATTACTACACGGATGAGGACGTTGACGACGGCTTCCTCGTGTTCGAAGGCGTCGATCACGTCTCTTTTGATCCACCCGGTTTGATCCCGAACGACGCCATCGGTGAAATCGAATTCCTTGGTTACAAGGACGACCGCTTCATTGTGGTGATCGAGCTTACTCACGGTGATGAGGACTCTAAATACACGACCGTTCGCACGACGATTCGAGCGAAAGCTGTGGCGATCGAGAAGCCGGGCGAAGAAGACGCGCGGATCAGGGACTAGGTCAGCAGAGTTCGGCGGACAGGCCGATTCAACGCTACATCGGCGACTCCCGCGGCAACAATATGATTGAACCGTTGGGAGGGCGCACCGTGCCCGGGAAAAATCCGGTTGACGCACACGCTCTATCCGAACGGATCGAACTACCATAGGCTGAATCCGCAGGGGCACAAGGACGACCCAACTCCGCACGGACATGGTCACCTTATGGGTACGGGTCGGAACAAGAAGGGCCAGGGTCCTTCAATCGATATCGACGGGAATGTCGTACCTTGGAGGAGCCCAGACGCCCACTGGCCCATAAGGAAATGAAATGAAACCGGACGAATTTCTCAAAACCATTTACCTCGGCGACCGCGCCTGCAAAGGGCTTGTGCTCGACGGTTGGAACGAAGAAGTCAAAATCCATATCGATGCTATATCCCGCGTCCGTGGCGACGTTTGGAATTTTCATACGGCCGAGGACGTGGATGATGGCTTCCTTGTTTTCGAAGGCGTCGATCACATTTCCTTCGACCCACCTGGCCGGATGCCAAACGATGAGATCGGCAACATCGAGTTTCTCGGCTATGAGGGCGATCGCTTCACTATCATGATCGAACTCGGGGCTGCCGACGAGACTGCTACCTATGGCTTCATCAAGACCACTATCCGGGCGAAGGCGGTAGCAATCGAGAAGCCGGGTGAAGAAGGCGCGCGAATCAGGGACTAGGCTGAGGCGTGGCGCGCCAGACGCTCGACAATCTCTACTGGCAGAACAACCAGCAGCCGATCGTCCAGGAAGGGGTGATCCAGAACCCGGAATCGTAGACCCAGAAGACTACCTGCGGTACCAGTTACGCGACGGACCTAACGTAACCGTGCGAAGGTATGCAACTACGCCGCAAGAGGAGGAAATCATCAAGGAGCGAGTCTTCAATCTCGGTGGAGCGCCGGCCGCCAATTTTATCGATACCGGTTGCACCACGGGCGTCACTGAGGCGATCAGAGGCATCGGTCCGTTCGGCGAGGTGGAACAAACCATGTGGCCGACGAAGCTTGATAAGCAGCTCCGTCGCATGGACAAGCACGTGGGCGACGCCCACGATGCGGAGAGCCTCCGTCGATTGCTAGCAAGGTAGATGGGCGACCTCCACGTCGACGTCGCCTCGGACTGCCGTTCGCAAGCAGTAATTGCATGGCAATTGAAATACATTGCGTGCGAACGCAATTGCGTCGTAGTTTACCGCGAGATTAGCCGTCCAACCGTCTGGCGGCGCTGCTGCTTTGGCTGACGAGTGGATCTTGCGAGGCTTCTATGCACTATACGCTTCTCAATACCGTGCGTGTGGTTCTCAGCTATATCATCATGCTGGCCTTCGCGGCCTGGGCATACCAACGCTTCTTGACGTTCTCGGCGGCAGCGTCCGTTTCGCTCCTCTATATTTTTGCTTTCATTCCCCTTCCGGCGGTGCGTCTCTGGAAGCGTCTTGCGTACATCACGTTGGCGGCACTGCCTTTGATGATGGTTCCGATTGGCTACTCCGTCCTTTTCCTCCGATCCGGCAACCTCAACGCCTTCTGGGAGACGGTGCAGATCACATTTCTGCTAGGTCTGCTCGGGCCGCAATATCTTGTTTTTCTGATCGCTTACAGTTCGCTTGAACCGGTGGTTGGGAAGTTGGCTGCCCAAAGGCTGGTGCCGGCGGGCGAAGCCTAGCTTCTGGCCGGTCATATTGGGTTGGGATCCAAGACTGTTGAGGCGGCGAGGCTGAAATCGCCCGACTTCTGGAGGCGGCGGGGCTGAAATCGCCCGATCTCTCCTTCACCAAGCCGACGCCCGAGGAGATCCAGCGGCGGATGCAGGCGGCTGAGCCGCAGCAACAGCCTGACGTGGGCATGCAGCAGCTGCAGATGCAGATGCAGCTGGCGAACGAGAAGGCGCGCATGGACGGGGAAAACGCCAGGCGCAAGCTGGAGATGGAGCGCGAGCTGAAGCTTGCGGAGATCCAGCAGAACGGCGCGCTCAAACGCTACCAGATCGACGCCGAACTCAACCTGAAACGCGAGCAGAACCTGGCTGAATGGCCGGTGGCACGGCGCTGACTGCGGCGCATATCGGAGGGATACCGGGATGATCAGAAACACCAGACGGGGCCGTTCCACCTTTCGGGGCAGGACGGACGACGATCTGTACGAAACCGGCGCGCGATCGACGACGGCGCTGGAACTGCGTGATTTCGGCGAAGAGGCCAACAGCCGATTGCCGAACCGGGGGGTCGGACACGAGCGCGACAAGGGCGTGGAGGTGGCTGCGACCTATATCATGTCCAATACGAATCCGACGGGTTGGCCTATTCAAGCTCTGCTTGGCAACAACATGCACAGTGGGCTTTTTATCATTCCCGACAATGGCGATCCTGAAGGGCGTTTCCTCTACGATCCGTCAGGTTCTTACATGAGCAGAGAAATAGGCAGCGGGCGGGCTCTATATGGACCGGAAGTGTCTCCTGAGGACTATCTGCAGTATCAGCTTCGTGACGGCCCCAATGTGACCGTGCGCAAATTTGCAACGACGCCCGAAGAGGAGGCTGAGATCATCCGGCGCGCGGACGAGATTGGCAGCGGGGGATGGGCGGGTTGCACGACTTCTGTGAGCGAGGCAGTCAGCGGCGTTGGTCCTTTTCTCGGGGTGGAGAAGACCGACTGGCCGGTTGTCCTGGATCGGCAGTTGCGCGGTCTGAACAGGCATATGGACGAGGCCGCCGACTTGGAAAGCTTGCGCCGTGTACTGAGGAAGCCCTAAACCCGCTTCTTAAACTCAGGGTGGCGCAAATTCGCCGCAATCTCTAGAGTAGAAATCGCTGGCCTCAACGTTCACCTACGCAACAGCAGATCCGAGAACCAATGCAATACACGCTATGGAATACCGTCCGCGTTCTCGTTTGCTATGCGGTTATGCTGCTTGCTGCGAAACTACTCTATGGGCGTTTCTTCCAGTGGTATATGGCGCCCTATGCCACAACCTATTTTCTTGTGGCATTTGTCCCGCTCCACACAGTCTCGCTTCGTAACCGCGTCTTACTCATCACCGTCTTCATGCTTTTGACGACCGCTGCGCGCGCGTTTCATTGGGCATTCGTGGCTGATGGCACTTTTGATAGCGAGTCGTTTGTGCGGGGCCTGTTCCTGTATTCCCTGCATAGCTGGATCAGCCCCAACTACCCGGTCTTCGTACTCACCTATGTGTTCCTGGAAAGCCGTCTTGTGCGACGGTTTTGTCCGGCGGTCGCGTAACCATCGACGACGGCATCGCCAAGACCGTGGAGGCGGCGGAGCTGAAATCGCCCGACCTCTATTTCACCAAGCCGACGCCCGAGGACATCCAGAAGCGCATGCAGGCGGCGCAGCCGCAGCAACAGCCTGACGTGGGCATGCAGCAACCTGCAGATGCAGCTGGCAAACGAGAAGGCGCGCATGGACGGTGAAAGCGCCAGGCGCAAGCTGGAGATGGAGCGCGAGCTGAAACTTGCAGAGATCCAGCAGATCGGCGCGCTCAAACGCTACCAGATCGACGCCGAACTCCACATGAAACGCGAGCAGAACCTGGCCGAAATGGCCGGCGGTGCGGCGCTCACCACAGATCTGCCCGGCACCGGCAGAGGTAGAAACGGGCAAGGTCCTTCACTAGATATCTTCGGCAACATCGTGCCCTGGAGCAGCCCCGATGCGCATTGGCCAACAAGGAAGTGAAATGAAGCCGGACGAATTTTTAGGGACACTTTATCTGGGCGATCGCGGTTGCAAGGCTGTCTTGCTGGACGGATTAAAAAATGAGGTCAAGATCCAGATAGATTTGATCTCCCGAAAACGTTCGGAGCACTGGAATTTCTATTCAGCGGAAGACGTGGAGGATGGCTATCTCGTGTTTGAGGGGGTCGATCACTTTTCGTTCGATCCGCCTGGTCGAATTCCGAACGAGGATATTGGTGAGATCAAATTTCTTGGCTACGAGGGCGATCGTTTTACCATCGTGATCGAACTCGGGGCCGGCGACGACACCGCCGATTACGGCTTCATCCAGACGACCATCCGCGCGAAGTCGGTGGCAATCGAGAAGCCGGGTGAGGAAGACGCACGGATCAGGGACTAAACAGAATGAAGCCCGACGAATTCCTGAACTCGATCTATCTCGGCGACCGTGCCTGCAAGGCCATCCTTCTCGATGGATGGAATGAAGAGGTGAAGATCCAGATTGATGCCATATCGCGGATCCGGGGAGAGGCTTGGGATTTCTACTCTGCTGAAGACGTGGTGGATGGCTTCCTGGTGTTCGAGGGTGTCGATCACATTTCCTTCGACCCGCCCGGCAACATGCCAAATGATGATTTCGGAGATATCGAATTTCTGGGAATCGAGGGCGGTCGCTTCACCGTGGTGCTCGATATGGGCTTCTGCAACGAGGCCGGAACGTATGGTTCGGTGAAAACCACTATCCGGGCGAAGGCTGTGGCGATTGAGAAGCCGGGTGAAGAAGGCACGCGGATCAGGGATTAGGCTCTTGGTGCAGCCTCCCAGGCGGACGGCTGCGACGGGCCATACACTGACAATGATGCAGGACCAATGTGTGAGATGAACAGATCTATTGAAGCCATGCTGGACGCGTTCATTGCCGCAGATCGTCCGAGCATTCTCCTGGCGAACGAGATCGAGGTTGCGCTGGATGATGCCTACCCGGATAACGACTATGTTTAGGACCTGGTAAGCATGCTTGCCATGTACCGTCCGCAAGGCGGTGAATTTCTTTACGACGCCGAGGCCATGCGCGCCAAATTGGTGCGTGCAAGGGACTATCTGTCCGGGCTGGCCGATTGATCCAGAACGCATGATGGCGCGATTGGCGACACCCTTCGAGACCTGCTAAGAGCAGGGAAACTGGAATGCGGAGGGGCATGAATGTTTCTGATCGACCGTGAACTCGAGATACTGACAGCATTTCGGCGCGACCTGCATCGGCGACCGGAGGTTTCGGGCGAGGAGCGGGAGACGGCGGAAACGATCGTTACCGCACTTGCCGAGACGAAGCCGGATGCGGTGATCACTGGCCTTGGCGGGCATGGGGTGGCGGCGGTCTACGAGGGACGTGAGCCGGGGCCGACTTTGATGGTGCGGGCCGAGCTCGACGGGTTGCCGATCGAGGAAATTTCCGAGATTGCGCACCGCTCTCAGGTTACGGGCAAGGGGCATCTTTGCGGCCATGACGGTCACATGACGATCCTGATGGCGCTTGCCAAGGGATTGGCACAGAAGCGGCCGGCGAGGGGGCGGGCGATCCTGATGTTCCAGCCGGCGGAGGAAAACGGCGCCGGTGCGGCTGCTGTGCTTGCCGATCCGAAATTTGTCGAGATCAGGCCGGATCTGGTCTTCTCGCTGCATAATTTTCCAGGATTAAGCTTTGGCCATGCCGCACTTCGCAGCGGACCGGTCAACTGCGCCTCGCGCGGCATGCGGATTTCGCTTTCCGGCAAGACGGCGCATGCCTCGACGCCGGAGGACGGGGTCGCGCCGACCTTTGCAATGGCCACGTTGCTTCCCGGACTGACGGCGCTCGGCAACAACGGGCCGCTTGATGACGACTACACGCTGGTCACGGTGACGCATGCGCGGCTCGGCGAGGCGGCCTTCGGCATCAGCCCGGGCTACGCCGAGATCTGGGCGACGCTCAGGACGCTGACCGACGAGCGTATGGCCGATCTCGTGGCCCGTGCCGAGGCGCTGGTTGCCGGGGAGGCGGCAGGGCTGAAGGTTCAGATCGGCTATGAGGACGTGTTCCACCAGTGCAGCAATGCGGAACGTGCCGTGACGGCGCTTGAGCGGGCCATGGACGAGGAGGGCGTCAGCCACGATCGCGGCGAAGGCGTGCTGCCGATGAAGGGTTCGGAGGATTTCGGGCTTTTCGGGCGCGTCGCGCCCTCGGCGATGTTCTTTCTCGGCGCCGGCGAGAACCACGCGCGGCTGCACAATCCAGACTATGATTTTCCCGATGGCCTGATCGGCATCGGCGCCAAGGTCTTCATGCGGGCGATCCGCAACGAACTGGGGTGAGGGCGGCGGCCGAAGGTCGCTTGCGCGGAGGTCGTTGTGACTGCACTCTCTGAAACTGTGCAGTTCCGGACCGAAAGCCGTTTCGCGGCAACGCCAGGACATGCGCGGAGGAGGAGCAGGGGATGAGGCAGTCCAGCTTTCGTGTCGCACTTTGCCTGGCGCTTGCTCTTGCCGGGACGGCTATCTCTCGCGCGGCGGATACGCCAGCTGCGGAGGCCGTTCCGGAGCCGCGGCAGACCGAGAATGCCAGCCTGCAAGACTTCATCAAGGCCAATCCGGATTGCCTGGAGTTCACCGACCAGTGCTCGCACTGCGCAGTCGTCAATGGCATTGCCGAATGCTCGACGGCGGAGATTGCCTGTGTCAAGCGGGATAACCAATGCACCAAAAGAGCAGGTAAATAGAGCGGCGCTGGAGCCCGGGCTGCAGACAGGAGCGCCAGCTACTTCCGTTGCCATGCTCTTCGCGCAAACTTCAATACAGCGTGCACCGCCAAGCCGATCGGCATGCCGATGAGGAGAATGAGCGCCAACCGGACCAGGAACGATTGTTCCGGGAAGGTGTGTTCGACAAACCGTATGACCAGAAAGCCGATTGCCAAGTCGGCCACCAGTTCGACGAAATCAAATTTCTTGGATTTTATAGGCACGTGAACACCTGTTGCGGCAGATCGTTGTTTTGACACTTGCACGTTGAAGGCGAGTTGTCGATGCGGGTGGGCGATGGCCCGCAGTGCCTTGTCTCTTGCCACAGGGGCGAGATCGACTTGCCGAGGTTGGCCGGCCCTTCAGGGGTGATGTTCTGCCCTATCGCCCCGACACGGGACATTCTTTCAAGCAGCAATGGACTTCTGCTCTACGGGCCGAAGGCCTGCCACGGACGGAAGTCGATATCAGAGGAGCATCGGATGAATAGATTAAACAAACGGCCTTACGACACTTTTGCGAACGGCCCGAAGACGCAGACGGTTCGGGAGTTGCAAGAATTTGGCGACGAAGCAAGCCGCCGTCTGCCGAACTTGGGCAGGGACCGCTCAAACGCGCGTGATGGCGGCGGCGGTGTAGAGATCGCGCACAGCGATCCTGGAGAGTGGGCCGGAGGGGTTGTTGGCGGTTGGCTGGGTCGCCGTCTGACCAAACGATTCGGAGCGGGAGGCCAGCTCGGGGGCGCTTTGGTAGGGCAATACCTCGGTGAGAAAGTTGGAGCCGGACTGGGGGCCATGCTTGGCGGACCGGTTCCCGAATCCGTGGCGCGGCGTCATGACGCCAGCGGAGCGAGACTACCCGGGCTATTGGGGTTACTCGGGAGATGATGCGGTTGGCGGCTGGCGGCAGGGGCCAAGACAAGAGAAAGCCGTGGCCGCTGAAGCCAGAGGCCTGCCCAACGCTTACGCGGACAGGATTGCGCAGGACTTCGGCAACGAATGGGGCGACGCCTATGAGATTTACGGTCAGAACCCGGACTTCTGGAATGACGCGTATCAGGGCGATCCACGTGCTTCGAAGGGCGGCCCGAAGTCGGCATTGGTGCCACGGACCTCGCGCCTGCCACTGGCACCTGGCAACGGTCGGTCGCCCGATGGTGGTGGCTTCTGGGATGACCGATTTCCGGGCCGTTCCTCGCTACGAGAGGCGCAAGGCCGGTGGCGCGAGTAGCGCTCTTCGCTAAAACCCGCGGGTGACGGCGAGGTAAGCGATCAGGCACAGGACCCAGAATAGCGCGGCAAGGAGCGTGCCCATACCCGAGCTGAGCTGATAGCTGCCGTTTTCCTGGCGCTTCAGGCCCAACCAGTTGAATCCGGTGCCGGCGGCATAGAGGTCTTCGACCTTTATCCTGCCGAAGCTGAGGAGCGGTACGAGGACGCGCGCCACACGATGCAGGAGAAAGCCGACGACGATGATATCGAGAATGTCGAGGACGATCCCAGCGATGGCGTCCAGGGCAACTCCGACTTTCTTCATGCTGCAAATCCCCTAGATCTCAAACCGATGCCACCGCGATGAGGGCGGCGGCAAACAAAACTCAGGCACGCGGTAAAGTGGCGCTCGCCATCGTGCTTTCGCTCATTGGTAACGCGGAACAAAAGCAGAATCAAGCCGCATAGATCTGCACCCTCCATGAGCCGCCAGCCCATGCCGGTTGGCAGAAGCCAGAAAACCATCAACTCAAATTCGTGCGGGCCGCCACCTAGCGCCCCTTGATGGGGCGTCGGAACGAGCGGTCGCGCGTGCAACAAGGATAGTGACATGAATTTCCTGATCAATCAGGGCCTGAAGCAGGTCGGCAAGAAGCTTGGCAAGTCAATGTTTAACGACACGCTCAACGTGCCCGAAGCCTACGCTGACAGGATTGCCCGGGACTTCGGCAATGAATGGCACGATGCCTATGAAATCTACCGCCAGAATCCTGGTTTCTGGGAGGACGCATACGGCAAGGAGGCGCAGGAACTCAAAGGAGGCCCGAAGATTGCTCCGGTCTCTCGCTCCGCTCGACTGCCGGAGGCGCCTGCCCCTGAAACATCTGCCCCAGAAACACCCGGCAATGAAGCACAGCCCAATGGTCGTGGCTTCTGGGACGGTCTGTTTCCCCGTCGCTCTTCCCTGCGAGAGGCGCAGGGCCGATGGCGCGAATAGTCTCAGTTCGTCCGGCGTTTGCAGCTAAAACCCGCGTGTGGCGGCGAAGTAAGCGACCAAGCAAAGGACCCAGATGAGTGCGGCAGCGACCATGCTCATGTCGGAGTTCAGGGGTCGACAAGCGCAATCTGCCAAGCCGCGGCGCGGGATATCTAAGCCCCGAGGATGCGAGGGCCTATGCCGACGACCTTTTGCGCAGCGCTCTTGAGGGCCCGTCGGCATACACGGCAGAAGGGCTGCGGAAATCTCTGGGTAAACTGTCTGAGCGTGGTGACGGTACCTACAGCGCCAGGCCACGGAAGGGCCTGAGTGGCATGCAGGGAAATCTTGAGGGCGTAAAGACCGAACTTAACACCCTGCAGTCCGAGGTCAAGAACGACGACGGGATGGCGGCACTGAAGGATATCGTTTCGTCGATCCAATCGATGCAGGAGCTGCTGGCCGACAAGGAACAACAGGGCTTCTATGAGGATCCTTATAGAAATCAGCCGAAGTTGCCGGACAATTGCGAAGAGCTCCCCTGGAACAACTCATCGCAGGCGCGGCCCATTTCCCTCGGGGCCTCGAATGGCAACAAGGGTGCACCACAGCCCTTCGGCTGCGTAACGCCTCCTACGCCCTGGAACAACCCGAAGCGGCAGCCCATTTCACTGAGGAAAGCGCTCGACACATGGAGGGAGTGAGGGGGCGTTCTGGCTACTTGAGGCTTTCGAGCGCGATGTAGAGTGTGCCGAGTTTCAGGCGGCCGGCGTCTGTCTTGTAGTAGAGCACTTCGGCATGAGGGCGGACGCTTGCGACGGAGGTCTCGTAAGTTCCATCCGCGAAGAAGCAGCAGGGATTGTCGCCATCCCAGGACGACGCAACACGCAGGCGGTAGCTGTCGTAGCCCATGAAGAAGCGTAAGCCGATCTCATAATCGCCGACCGTGAGAGTGCAGACGCTGTCATCGCCGCACCAGTTCGTCGCGTGATCGAAGGTCTTGTCGTCCTTGAGCAGAAAGGCCTTGACGAGGTAGTGCGGCTCTCCCGATTGGCCGCTCGCCGAGGTGGGGGAGGTCGCGGCGGCCAGAAGCAGGGCTGACAATCCCAGGCTCGATAATCTTCTCATGGGTTCCTCGTTCGATAGACGCGCGCGCATGTAACCTAGAGTGGCAGATTGCTCTGGTTCGCACATCGGTAGCGTAGAACAAAAGCAGAATCAAGGCGGCACTCGAAACGACTTTTCGGTCGAAAACGATGCCTTCAACCAAGGTCAGCAGCATGAAACCAGAGGAACGGGCAGCGGCAGCGCGCGCCATTCTCGACGTGCCCTTCTTCGACGCTCTGATGAACGAGCTGGAATGGGCGGCGATCAATGGCTGCATTCATGCCGGCCTCACCGACGATGCCGGCCGGGCGGCCCATGCGGCCGAAGCCCGCGCCATCCGAAACTTCCGGGCCAAGCTCAAGTTCCTGACGGAACAAGCCAAGGCTGACGGCAAGGGCGCACCCGCCTGACGGGCAAGCGCTTTCACTGAGGCATTCTTGGGCGGAAGCAACCGCGTGCGAATGCCTTTCTTACCTAAGAAGGTCACGCCATGACGAACGATAGTGCCAACCTGCCTTTCGGCGGGAGCAAAACCGTTGACCCCGCGACCGGGCTTGACGACGCCGATCTCGATTTCTGGGAGCACGAAGACGAGGCCAACCCGGAGCTGGGAGGGGCGAGCGACCACGGCGCAGAAACAGCCGATGACCGAGGCTATGACGACCGTCCACATCCCGACGACGAGCCGACTGAACCTGACGAGGACGCAGCGGCCAACGAAGGCGAGGATTTTCTGGTCGTGCTCAAGGGCGGCGACGAAGTGCCGTTTTCCGAGCTGAAGCTCGGCTATATGCGCGACCGCGACTACCGCCACAAGACGCAGGACATCGCCAATCGCGGGCGGGCACTGGAAGGCATGGCAAGCCGCGTGGCGCAATCGGCCAACGCCTTTGCCAATCTTCTCGCCAGCCAGATCCCGCCGGAGCCGCCCGAACACATGGCGGCTCTCGACCCGGACGGCTACCGCCGGCAATGGGCGCTGCACCAGGCGGGGCTTCAGAGGATCGACGAAATTCTCTCGATCGCCGAGGCGCCGGCGCGTGTGGTCGAGGCGTTTTCCGAGGCGGCAAGCGACGAACAGCTGGACGTGGAAAACGCCAGGCTGATCGAGGCCTTTCCCGAAACGGCCGACGCGGAAGGGCGTCTCTCCTTCTTTGCCGGCGCCTTCGATGTGGCGGAAGCCCTCGGCTTTTCGCAAGACGAGGTGCGTGAAGTTACCGACCATCGGCTGTTCAAGCTCGCGCATTATGCCCGTCTCGGCCTTGCTGCCGAGCAGGCGAAAAAGCGAGCGATGAGCAAGCTGCAGAGGGCGCCGGCGCCAGTGGCGCGGCCAAGGCCGGCAGGCAAGGCCGAGCAGGCGCCGGGCCGGAGCCGGGAGGCGATGAAGCGGCTGACGAAAAGCGGCTCCATCCGCGATGCGATGGGCGTCGACTTCGACTGAGCGGTGGCGGCTGCCGCCCGATGCTCATCACAAACAGAGTCCGGAAATCCGTCTATCCAGTTGTTTCAATTGGAATCTGTTCCGCATCCGCACCCCACAACCAGGACTGATCTTTTGGCGCTTGTACCCTTGGGTGTGGGCGCTCATGACCTATCTCAATCAATCAAGGACACTATCATGGCTGTCGTAGCAAACACCTTCACGACCTCGCAGGCCGTGGGCAACCGCGAGGATCTCTCCGACGTCGTTTCCCGCATCACGCCCGAGGATACGCCGATCTATTCGCTGATCGAAAAGGGCAAGTGCAACACGCACCACCCGGAATGGGAGACGGACGAACTCGCGGCTCCCGGCGAAAACATCCGCCAGGAAGGCGACGAATACACCTTCGGCACGATCATCGCGCCGACGAGGCTCGGCAACTACACCCAGATCCTGCGCAAGGACTGGATCATCTCCGCCACCCAGGAAGTGGTGGCCGAGGCCGGCAACGTGCAGAAGCGCAAGTACCAGAAGCTGAAGAAGGGCGTGGAGATCCGCAAGGATCTCGAATATGCGATCGCCGACACCAACGCTTCCGTCTCCGGCGCCACCCGCGAGCTCGGCTCGCTGCCGACCTGGCTGGCGACCAACGTTTCGCGCGGGGCAGGTGGCGCCAATGGCGGCTTCAACCCGACGACAGGCCTGACCGTGGCACCGACCGACGGCACGCAGCGCCCCTTCACCAAGGCGATCCTCGACCAGGTGATGCAGACGGGCTACCAGAACGGCGCCAACTTCCGCCACGTCTCGGTTTCGCCTTACGTGAAATCGGTCTTCGTCACCTTCATGTCCGACGCCAATGTCGCGCCGTTCCGCTACGCCGTCTCGCAAGGCGGCGAGCGCAACACGATCGTGGCGACCGCCGACTATTACGAGGGCCCGTTCGGCACGGTGATGATCCATCCGAACCGGGTGCAGGCGGGCAGCGCGAAACTCGCGCGCAACGCCTTCTTCCTCGACACCGACATGCTCTCCTTCCTCTGGCTGCGCAACATCCAGGAGGACAAGGCGGTGGCCAAGACCGGCGACGCCGACAAGGGCGTGATCATCGGTGAGGGTACGTTGAAGGTGCACAACGAAAAGGGCCTCGGCGTTGCTGCCGATCTGTTCGGGCTGAGCGCGGCGAGCTGAGCCGGGCTGGAACCTGACCGCAGCGCGGCTTGAGCGGCTCCAAGGAGCCGCTCTCGTTCGCTGGTGCACCGTGATTGGTCACGCATGCTCAGGTCGGGACGAGGCAGGCAGAACAACCCGAAGCACGTGAGGTGTGAAATGAACCTGGAAGACAAATTTCTGAACTCAATGGGCCTTCCCGTCAGAATTCAATCCGTTCGGGAAGCGATCAGGTATTTTGATGAGAACCCGACGTTGGCGAGCGGCAAGCCCGTCGCCGAAGTGGCGCCGACGCGCGGTGAGAGCGCGCGCTTCCGGCATCCACCGGCGAGTGAACTCATGAGCGGTGATTTTCGCAAGGCGCCGATGCACTATCGGGGTACGCTGACCGATACGACGAGGTTCAGCAAGAACCATCAGGTGTTGCCAGCCGAACGCCTGAAACCGACTACGGCGCATGATAAGCTCTCGGACAGCATCGCCGCACGGATGAAACGGGATCTGCAGCGGCGTCTCTTAGAGGGCGCGCCCGGCTTTGAGGACGGCTTGATGCCCGAACACGTCGCGGCAGGATTTGTTGGGAATGCTGACCATGAAAGTGGTGGGTTTGGGGCGTTGCGTGGCAATCTGTGGCAACAGGGTCATGATACTGGTCGGAATGAAGGCAATGCCCTCGGCAGTCTTCAGTGGGACGGAGTACGGCGTGACGCGCTCCAAAACTGGGCCAATGCGAATGGTTACGACGAACGATCGATCGAACAGGGCTATGAACCGAGCTTCGGCTTCCTGGAGCACGAGCTTCTAAACACGCCGGAAAAGAAAGTCCTGGAGAGGCTAAAGCAGGCGGACAACGCTGACGAGGCAGCGCGCATCATCGAGCGAGGATACCTAAGGTCAGGCGAGCCGAAGCTTGCCGAGCGTCAAAAGCAGGCGCGCCGTGCCATGAGCCTTCCGGACTATGAGCCACCCATGCCAACACCGCGCCCGTCGACAGTTGGCCCTGGTACCCGCCGCACAGCAAGGTAACCTGCTAGATGGGCTCCGTGGCAGGCACGGAAGAGCTAGGGCCATCCGCCTGACGGGGGCAGTCAAGCAGCATTCACGACACGTCCCTGAACAGTCCTTCTGCCAAATTTCTGTTGCATCTGTTCTTGTATTGTTCTACAAACATGGCGGGTCATCAGTGGGCGTGGATCCGGCCTGGTTGCATCGGCGTAAAGGCAGGAAATGGTGGTTCTCTGACCTTCTCATGACAGTTTCCAGGCGATTGTCGGACGCGTTCGAGCAACAATATTCGGGTTACGAGGCGAGTTCGGCAGATGGGGTCCAACATTCTTAAGCGTCTTTGCGCGGTCTTTTGGCTGCTCGTTCTTGCGTCGCATGCAGCGGCGGTCGAGCGGAGCGACGCGGAAGGAGTGCTTGACAGTTTCCTGGCGTGCAAGGCGGACATTTTTTCTCTCCTAACGAGTGACAAGGCAGATTTCCGCGCAATTGCGATCGCCCCTTATGACCACTACCCAGACGGCATAGACGGGCACTACATCGCTTTCGCAGCGCCTGTCGTTGCTCATGGACTGCCGCTTGGCCGGTATGTTCAGTTCGAGGCCGTCGGCATTGCGGTTCCGCACTTCGCATGGGGCTTCGAGGTGGTGCGGAATCTGCCCGAGGTTGCAAATGCGATCGAGGCGCTGCTACCGGGCGCCAAGTTCGTTGCCAAAGATGGTCATCTGCTTGAGTTGAAGCTCAGTACCGAGCTGGAGGCACAGCGCAGCGACACCTCGGTCGCACCGGAGGACAGCTACAGGAAAATCGTCATTCGCCAGGCGAATGACCCTACGCGCACGCTTTTGATGTGCGACGCTTCCAAGGATCGGATGTCGGGTCTGGCGACTGACGAAGAGACGGGAAGGAAGCGCTTTCCTTCACCGGAGGACCTGTTTCCGTCGGTGAAAGGACCGGTTAAAGCCGATAAAATTCTCGACGCTTTCGTCGGCTGCAAGCCCTCGTTCTTCAAAGTGCTGTTGGACGAGAGAAGGACCTTCCCGCGGGTCCGCGTCGAAGCCTTTGAAAGCCCAGGCAATCTGCCTCATGTTCCCGAAGCCGCGAATACCTACAACGAAAGCGTGACCTTCGAGCGTCGCGTCGAGATTGGCGATCTGTCGGTCGTGCGCTTCTTTCAGCGCCGGACGATAGAGGAGGGCAAGCCGACACGCTTTGCCTGGGCATTTCAGGTGAACGCGCCGCCCCGTGAGGTCGCGCGTGCCATTGCTGAGCGGTTCCGGGTGAGATTTTGGGGAGACTATTCTTCGCTGAGCTCAAGGGACGCCGCCAACGGCCCGGTCTCGAGATACCTGGATTTCCGTTCCTATTTTGATCCTGACGAGCAGGCAACCGTAACCTGCGAACCTGATGAAGGCGAAACAAGGGACTTCCGTTTGCCAGCGGCGGAGGAGACTTTCGGATTGGCCGAGCTTGGGCCGCCTCCGATGATCCGTGGCAACAGGCTGGTGAACGCGCTGCTGCAATGCCGGAAGGACTTTTTCACGGCCCTTGGTGAGGAGAAGGACGCCTTCGGCAACGTGACGTTCAAGGATGCGATGGGGCCGTATCGGGAGCATGGAGATGTTGCTCGGGCGGCGCTGCGCGTGGCGTTCGAAAAACCTGTCTATGTCTCGGGCTTTATGCTGACCGGGTACATTCAGCAGCGTGTTGATGTCGCCGGACAGCCAAAGCTGATCTGGGGGTTCCAAACGCCGGGTCGTGAATACGAACTTATCCGTGTCGCGGAGAACCGAACGGGAAGCAGCTATGCCGGGACCGATGATTGGACGCTCGACCTGGATGCTGATGCGACTGGCTATACGCCCTCGGAGGCACTCGGCTTCGCTGACGGCTTCATCGGGTGTGCGACATCGCTCGCTGCCGGCAAGACGCCAGCGGAGCCGGCTGCCCTCTTTTGGAACGAACATAGGAAGTGATCAGGAAGTCCTCGAACTGGTCGATTATGCCCGACGCACGGTGGCGATTGATTCGCGTGAGCGATACTATTTCCGCGAAGCGATCCTTGCGTATGTTCTCTGAATGTTCTACAAGTTCTGCGAGTGAAAAAAAGGGATAAGCGTGCCGGTCGCATTCGTCGGTGCGCTGACGATCAGCCCCGCATTCATTCTCAAATTTCTATTCACAAAGAGCGTTCGGCGTCGGCCGAGGAGGGATCGTGTTCAGGTGGTGCGTGTCGGCCCTGGCGGCTTTGTTTGTCTTGAGTTCTGCGATCCCGGCCGCGTCTTCGCAAGCGTCATCCGCCAGCGCAGAACGGGTGTTCGACGCTTTGCGCGCGTGCAAGCCTGACTTCTTTACGCTGCTGAAGACTGAGCGTCAGGCGTTCGGGCCGGTCCAGATCCAGGTGTTCGATGATCCCAAGAACGCGCTGCACGGACGAGACGCACGAAGCTATTACTGGTCGGCAGTGACGTTCGGGCAACCGGTCGACGCCGATGGCTTCCGCCTTCTGCGCTTCTTTCAGCGACGAGAGATTGTTGCAGGCAAGCCGGACAACTATCGCTGGGCCTTCCAGGTGGATGCTTCACTGAGCGACGTGAGGCAGCGTGTGGAGGAGCGGTACAGCGTGGAACTGTCCAGGCCATGGATCTTGGGGGCCTGGGGCGTGGATCCGGAAGTGGCGTGGGAAGAGCGAGGCGGGATATCTACCCTGCTGCAAATCGCCGGCTATGATGGCGGGACGACGACGATCACCTGCGAACTTGAGGCAAAAGATATCGGCGATTTCCGGATGCCTGAGGCCGTAGAGGTTTTTGGGAGGCCTGAGATCGGGCTGCCGCCTCTCAAGGACACCGACGGTCTGATGAAGGCGCTTCTTTCCTGCAAGCCGGAGTTCTTCACCAGGCTCAAGGAGGAAAGGGCGTCGTTCGGAGAATCGGAAGTCTTCGAGCGGCGGTCCACGGCCGTACCGGCAGCGAGCCAATCAAAACGCAAACCCCCGTTAAATGCCGCCACGATCGTTGTGTTTCCCGCTCCGATCGAAGTCTGGGGTATCGCCGTTACCGGCTATACCCAGCGCACCAACCTGGTGGATGGCAAGCGGCAGTCGATCTTCGGCTTTCAGACGAGGAGTGGGCAAGATCAGCTTGCCAAGGTCCTGCGGTTGCGCACTGGCGCCCAGCCGGTCGAAGGTGGTCGCTGGGAACTCGATCTGACGACCGAGGATACGGGGTATGCGCCATCGTCGTCCTTCAAGATCGCCGATGGGCTCCTCACCTGTGCCGCGCCGGCCGATGAAGCAGAGCCCGACCCTTCCACGCTGTTTACGGTGGCAAGGCACTAATGTCCTACAAATTATGCGGGTTCCCGATCGTGCCCATAAGCGTCAAGCGTCTTTGCACGGTCTTTTATCTGCTCGTACTTGCGACGCCAGCTGCAGCGGTTGAGCGGGTTGATCCGGGAAGGGTGTTTGGCGCGTTCCTCGCCTGCAAAGCGGACATCTTTTCGCTTCTCGGCAGTAACAGGGCGGATTTTGGCGCGGCAGTGATCAGACCCTATGATTGGAGCAGTTCGGACGGAGTGACTGGGCAAACCATCGAGTTCGCAGAGCATGTCGATGCAGGTGGCCTGCCGCTGAGCGGCTATGTCCAGTTTGAGGCCGTCGGCATTGCTGTTCCGCACTTCGCATGGGGTTTTGAGGTCGAACGGCGCGTATCTGACGTGGCCAAGGCGATCGAGGGAATGCTTCCCGGTGCCAGGTTCGTGGCCCAGGATGGCGGTGCGCTCGAGCTGAAACTCGACGCGCAATCGGTTCCACAGGGCGACGCATCGGTTGCGCCGGAGGACAGTTACAGAAAAATCGTCGTTCGGGAGGCGAACAGCCCTTCACGATCCCTCGTAATGTGTGACGCGTCAAAGGATCGAATGGCGGAATTGACGACCGATGAGGAGACTGGCAGGAAGCGCCTCCCGGCTGCAGAGGATCTGTTTCCGTCGGTGAGGCGGCCAGCCGTCAAGACCAACCACGTTCTTGACGCGTTCGTCGCCTGCAAACCCTCTTTCTTCGAGGTGTTGAAGGCTGAAAGACGCATCTTTCCGCGGGTTCGGATCGAGCCTTGGGAGAGCCCGGACAACGCGCCTCACATTCCCGAAGCGGAGAACACCTACAACGAAACCGTGACATTCGAACACCCGGTCGAGATTGGTGGCCTGCGCATCGCCCGGTTCTTTCAACGAAAGACGGTTCAGTCTGGTGAACCGACGCGCTTTGCCTGGGCCTTTCAGGTCGCTCAGACGCCCGATGGAGCCGCTCGTGCTATCGCGGCCCAGTACGGTGTGCGGTTTACGCATTACTGGAGTTTGGTTGAGAAGGATGTCGATGCCACACCGGTTTCGCAGCACCTCACGCTCGGTTCCTACTTTGACCCCGATGAGCAGGCGATGGTGACCTGCGCACCCGACGAAGCCGAGACCAGGGACTTTCGCCTGCCGGAAGGGGCCGAGACTTTCGGCTGGGCTGAACTCGGGCCGCCGCCGGTGAGCCGTGGCAACAGGCTGGTCAATGCGTTGCTGCAGTGCCGGCCGGATTTCTTCGAGGCACTGGGCGAGGAAAGAAATGCCTTCGGGAAGGTGGCGTTCAAGGAAGCTGCCGGCCCATACCGCAAGAATGCGGACGCTGCGCGTGCGCCAATGCGCGTCGCCTTCGAAAAGCCTGTCTACGCCTCGGGTTATATGTTGACCGGGTACATTCAGCGGCGTGTCAATATTGCAGGCGAGACGAAACTGAGATGGGGATTTCAAACTCCCGAAGGCATGGGCAGGATCGAACGCACTACCGAGAGACGCACAGGAAGCGTTCGTGTGTCCGGCAAGGGGTGGTTACTCGACTTGGAGACCGACGAAACCGGCTACACACCATCTCCGGATCTCGAGTTTGATGAGGGATTCTTGGGCTGCACGACGCTGCTCGCATCAGGCGTGGAACCGCCGAAATCCGGCGACCTCTTTTTGAGATAAGACACGGGGGCCGAAGAACGGCAATAGGCTCTTCGGCCAACGCCATTGCGCGTCTCGCGCGGGTCAGGTGGCGCCAATGGCGGCGACAATCCGACGACGGGCCTGACCGTGGCGCCGACCGACGGCACACAGCGCCCCTTCACCAAGGCGATCCTCGACCAGGTGATGCAGACCGGCTACCAGAACGGCGCCAATTTCCGCCATGTCTCGGTCTCGCCTTACGTCAAATCGGTCTTCGTCACCTTCATGTCCGACGCCAATGTGGCGCCGTTCCGCTACGCCGTCTCGCAAGGCGGCGAGCGCAACACGATCGTGGCGACCGCCGACTATTACGAGGGCCCGTTCGGCACGGTGATGATCCATCCGAACCGGGTGCAGGCGGGCAGCGCGAAACTCGCGCGCAACGCCTTCTTCCTCGACACCGACATGCTCTCCTTCCTCTGGTTGCGCAACATCCAGGAGGACAAGGCGGTGGCCAAGACCGGCGACGCCGACAAGGGCGTGATCATCGGCGAAGGCACGCTGAAGGTGCACAACGAAAAGGGCTTGGGCGTTGCGGCCGACTTGTTTGGGCTGAGCGCTGCGAGCTGATTGGCCGCGGGCGTTTTTGCCCGCCTATTTGCCGTTTCGGTACCGCGCCTCAGGGTGCCACCTACCGGAACGCCCCCAAATACCCATTCACCAAGGAGAAAGCACTTGGCCAATCCAATTGCCAAATACGTGAACTATGACAGGCACAACAAGGCTGTCGAGGCTTTCAACAGCCAAAATTATCTGGAGCTCAATCACCTATCGCCTGAAAGGCTACGAGAACTGAGCGGTATTAGAAACGCGAATGCGCATGCCTATGTGAGCGCTATGATAGAGCGCGAAAACTTTCCGGGATTGGCCAAGTCTCTCGGATCCGCACGAGAGTGGCAATCCTGGCTTACCGACAATTGGAACGGGAATGACAACACCAAGGACCACCTGCGTGATGAGTGGAACAATGACGTCGGACGGCAGATAGGACGCTACGCCAAGGAGCGCGATCTTGGCGAAGCGGATGTTATGGGGCTGGTGGATTATGCCCGGCGGAACGGGGACCTGATCCGTTCGATCAGCGACAAAGTGCCTGACCCACGTCTCCAGAGCTATTCGGAGTCGTCCGAGCGTCCATCCTGGTCCGGACCACCCCCGCGCGACTTGCCAGCTTTGGAGGCACTGCACGAAAAGCGGGACCTGCAAAGAATGCAGGCCAACGCAGACAACTGGCAGTCGAAGCCCCCGATACAGGAAGAAGGGTTCTGGAGCGGGCTATTTCCCGGTCGCGGCACGCTCAAGCAGATGATGAAGTCGTGGGGTGAATAACCTTCCGCATAAGCTGTAAAATGAGTGCTACCTCAACCTTGTATTCGTTCATGAAATGTTCTAACTGGGCTGACGTCGAAGTAATCTCTGCAAGTGAGGAGGCGGTATGAAGAAGTGGCTAAAGGTAATGGTCTACACTGTTGTCACTCTCTTCGGGCTGTTCGTCGTGCTGGTCGGGCTGGTGTTGGCGACAATCGATCCATATTCGTTTGAAGACATGAGCCGCGGCGGAATCTGCGAGAGGAGCGGTGATGTAGCGAAGGAATGCGCTATGCCGCCGGAGAGCGCCGAGAAGGTGCTGGCTGCGTTGCTCACGTGCGACACCCAATTCTTCAAGACCCTTGATGAGGAGAAGGCTGTCTTCAAGAGGGCGAATATCGTGGCTCACCCATACAACCTCCTCGACGCGGGCGAGCCGCGGATTTCCGTTGTGCCGTTCTCTCAGCCCGTCGAGGCGTACGGACTTCACATCACCGGTTACGCGCAACAGGCCTTGCCGGGAGAGAGCGACTACACGTGGGGATTTTATGCGTCGGAACAGCCTGACGAGGTCGAGCGCGCACTGGAAACGGCCCGCAGCGACACGTTGGCAGCAAACCCACGTGCCGTCGCGTTCGCGATAGCGGCTTCCGACACCCCCGATTTTCCTGGAACACGGCTTGGTTGTCGCGTTGCCGGGAATGGGGCCTCCGGGATTGCGGACTTGCCTTCAGTTTACGACCTGTTCCTGTCTCGAGACATCACTACAGCACTCTTCGATAAGTTCGATCTCTTCGTTGCGTCGGCGACGAAGACTATTTCGGATTTTGGGCGATAGCGTTTCAAGAGCCCAATGGGTCAGGGGAAATGGAGGGGCTTGGAGCGATCTTGGGGCAATTTGAGAGCGCTTCTGAACCCAAAATCGCTCGTCAACTACAGGAAAATCGTCATTCGCCAGGCGAACGACCCCAGGCGCACGCTTTTGATGTGCGAGGCTTCCAAGGATCGGATGTCGGGTCTGGGCTCTTCTTGGAAGTGGCGCAACGTCGGTCGCGGGGACGGTTGGAGGATACTATGCGGGAGGCTGCGGGCCTGGACTACTGAGGGAAACCGGAAGGGCTGTCGGGCGAGGCGGCTTCAATGGTGACCTGAGGGGCCTGCGTTGAAAGCGATCCGGGTCTATCCGACGTAACGTTGGCCAGATTCTCTCTCTTGGGCCTGAGATATGTACCATCTGAAAGAAGCACTGATATTTGCAGCAATTGCCTACTTGTTCATCTCCCTCCTCGATATTGCCTTCAAGCTGACACCAAGACTGACGGCCATTCCAAGGACAGTCGGACGATTTGTCGCCGCCTTGCTGGCGGTACTGTTTGTCAGATACCTGCTGTTGCCGCTTTAGGTTGGTACATAGGAGCCGCTGCATCGGGAAGCGTTGGCCGACGACGGCTCGACGATCTCAGTTCGGCGTGTGCTGTCTTGTCCGTCTGGATTTGAACCGCATTTTGACTTTGTGGATGCCTGCGGGAGGCGTCCGTCTCGGCGAGGCGCGCTACCACTTCGATCGCAACCGGCGCGGCGTCGACCGTTCGACGCGGCTTTTATTGGTGCCGTTGTCGTGCGTTGCCCCACGGAGGCCTGACGACCTTGCCGACGCAAGCGGGGCTTCCTGGATGAGCCAATGAAATCCGTTGCCGCCCGTGCACCCGAGCGACCTTGGGACCTGGCGCGGGCGCCACCAATATCGATTCATGACACCAGACACCAGATGCGGGCTGATGGTCCGCGCCCGATCGCCTTCAGAAGAACAACTCTCGCCAAGGCGGCTCTCCGGAGCCGCCTTTTTTCATGGAGACATCAATGTCCGATACAAAAATGCCCGTACCCGTTCGTCTTGTCTACGACGTCTGGTTCCGGGACGATGAACGCACACCCGCGGGTGCTGTCGTATCCGTCACCCTTGAAGCGGCGAAGGCACTGATCGCGGCCGGCAAAGCCGAGCGCGCCGATCCCTTGCCGGGAGAATGAGCCATGGTGATCCGCGATGGAGCCTGGACGCTCTACGATCATGACAGGATAACCGGCCGCTCGGTCTGGCACCTCTTCGACGGGGAGAAGGACGTCTACCGCGTCGATTACCCCGTCGACAATCTCTTGAGCGAAAACCAGGAGGTGCGCAACGGCGCCGAGAAGGCCTGGCGCGGCGACTGGCACCGCGTCGCCTCGGTTCCGCTCAACGTTGCGCATGCCTCGGGCTTGGTGAAGGCCCATTCCGAAGGCGATGACCGTTTCGTCAAACGCTTCCTCAACGACGGCGACAACCGTGCCTGGCGCACCAAGGAGGGCAGGCTATGAGCATCATTGCTGATTACGCCGCCTTGCTTGTCGATGCGGGCGAATATAGCGGGCGCAACGATATCGCCCATCTGTTCCCCCGTTTTGTCGGCCTTGCGGAACTCAAACTCAACCGGATGCTGCGTGTCAGCGACATGGAGGCGACGGCGGCGATCGCCGTCGTCGAGGGCGATGCGCCACTGCCAACCGATTATGTCGAGGCGCGGCAGGTGTCGAGCGCGAGTGGTCGGCCGATCCGCGCCATGGCGTTGCAGCAGCTTGCCGAAAACCGATCTGCCGGCTCTGGCGCGCCGCTCGGTTATGCGGTCGTCGGCAACCGGATCAAGGCTTTTCCGGCCGGCAGCTATGGCCTGACCATGACCTACTACGGCCGGATCCCACCGCTTTCGGCCGCAGACCCGACGAACTGGCTGCTCCAGAAAGCGCCGGATGTCTACCTCTATGGCCTGGTCGAGGAGATTGCCATCTGGGAGCGCGACGCCGGCAAGGCCGCGGCGGCGCAACAACTGAAGATGGCGGCGCTTGCAGGGCTCGGCGTCGCCGATGAACGCGCCCGCTGGGGCGATGCCCAGATGACCGTTGGAGGCGTGACCCCATGACCTTGCTTTCCGCAATCAATGAGGTCTGCGATATCGTTTCGCTCGACCGTTTCGACAGCATTTATGGATCGAACGACCCGAATGCACAGACCATGGTGGCGCTGGCACAGGAGAGTGGCGAGGAGATTTCCCGTCGCGGTGACTGGCGGCGCCTGCTGAAGCAGCACGTGGTCGTGATTTCGCCAACGGCCTTGCCGGCAGACTATCAGCGGCTGACGCCGGGCGGCGCCGTCCGGACCGCATCCGGCGGAAGCTTCCGGCCGATCACCAACAGTTCGCAATGGGCCGCAGTCACGGGGATCGGGTCGGCGCAACCGTTTTTCTTCCTCCGTGACAACCAGTTGCTGTTCTCACCGGCGCCGGCAGGCGTGGGTGCCGTCATCGACTATGTTTCCAGGAACTGGGTGCTCGGCGATCCGCACGAGGAACGCGATACGCTGAACGCGGATGATGACCGGACACTGTTTCCGGAGCGTCTGCTCGGCAAGGGCATTCTCTGGCGATGGAAACGGCAGAAGGGGCTGCCCTTCGACGATAGCCTTGCCGAATTCGAAGCCGATCTTCTGCAGGAGATCAACGCCGACCGGGGGGCCTCATGAAAATGGAGCTTAAGCCCGGAAGGATCGGGCAGAGCAACCGCGGCGCCGTCAGCATCGGCAGGCCGCAGACTTCGCACCCCATTACCTTTCCTGCCCCCAGGAACGGGCTCGTAACGACGGCCGACATGGCCTCGCAACAGCCGGGGTCCGCCACTGTCCTTCGCAATTTCCTCCCGACGCTCGTCGGTTGCCGCATTCGCGGCGGCTCGCAGAAACGCGGGCGCGCGGCCGACGGCGGCACGATCCGTAGTGCCTTCAAGTACAAGTACGGTTCGTTCGAGAAGCTGTTCATGGCGACGGATACGGCAATCTACGACATGACATCGCCAGCCGCACCGCCGGCAATGACTGCGGCCACCGTCGAGGGACTTTCCGGTGGCGACTGGTGCACCTTCCAGCACACCAATGCGGGGACCTCGTTTCTGATCTGCCTCAACGGCGCAGATCCGCGCCGGGTGTACAACGGCAGCGCCTGGCTGACGACGCCGACGATCACCTTTGCCGACACGACGACGATGGCGCAGCTGAATTACGGCTGGCTGTTCAAGAACCGACAGTTCCTTCTGAAGAACGCAACGCTCGATGCCTATTATCTGCCGGTCAATTCGATCGGCGGCGCCGCCCAACTGTTTCCCCTGGGCGGAGTGATGAAGAAGGGCGGCTCGTTGCTGACGGGTTTTTCCTGGTCGCTCGAAAGCGGAGACGGGCTTTCCGATCTCTGCGTATTCGTCTCGACGGAGGGCGAGGTGGCCGTCTATGCCGGATCGGACCCCGGCGACGCCAACAGCTTTGCCTTGAAAGGCGTTTACCAGATTGGTCGCCCGCTCGGCAAGAATGCCTGGATCCGCGCGGGCGGCGATATCCTGATCGCCACCAGCGATGGGCTGACGCCGATCTCACAGGTGTTCCAGCGCGATCGCCAGGCGCTGAGCCAGGTGTCGATTTCGAGACCGATCGAGGACGATTGGCGCCGGGCGGCGAATGCGACCGGGGCAGGCTGGGTGGTGAAACAGTGGCCGGAACAGAACCTCGTCTTCATTGCCTTTCCTGCCAACAGCGTCGTTATCGACACGACCTTCGTGCTCAACGTGCTGAGTGGCCGCTGGTCGACGATCAGCAACTGGGAGGCAAGCTGCTATGAGACCTTGCAAGGTGGGCTGTTCTTCGGTTCGACCGCCGGGTTTTGCTGGCAAGGCGACACGACTGGTACCGATGACGGGCTTGCCTTTACCGCCGCCTATCTCTCCCAGTTTACGCCGGCGACGCAATTTGGGCAGCGCGCACGGGCGACGCTCGCTCACATGTTTTTCCGGGCGAAAAGCAAGCCGAAGGTGCGGCTCTTTGCCCGCGCCGACTTCGACAGGACGATCCCGCCTTCCGACCAGGTCACGGTCGGCAATGCGGCTGCGTCGGAATGGGATGTCGGCCTGTGGGACAAGGCGGTGTGGGATGCTCTGACACAGCAGCTTCGCTACAGCTTTCGCCAGAATGTGCGGGCGGCAGGCGACATGCTGGCCGTCGGTTGCGCCATCACCTCGGGGGGCGAGATGAAGCTTGACCTTGAGGTGGACCTTTCGACATTGCAGGTGGAAGCCGGGGAGGCGAGCGCATGAGGATCACCTGGGGCGGCGCCGCTGACCCCACGGCGAACCGGGCGATCGCCGAATTCGTGGCCAGCCGGATTGCCGGCTGCGAACGCGGCTTTGCCGATTTCACCACCATGGGCGTGCTCCAAGACGACGTGCTTGTCGCTGGCGTTGTGTTTCACAACTATGCGCCGGAAGCGGGCGTCATCGAGCTTTCGGCGGCTTCGACCAGCAAACGCTGGCTGGCGCGGCCGGTGCTCCGGGCGATGTTCGGCTATCCTTTCGATGAGATCGGCTGCCAGATGGTGGTTCTAAGGGTTTCCGAGCGCAATAGCGGCATGATCGCGATCGCCGGACGCTTCGGTTTTTCGCCGCACCGAATTCCCCGCCTTCGCGGGCGGGCCGAGGCAGAAATCATCTTCACACTCACAGACAACGACTGGCGGAACCATCCCGCCAACCAGAGGTAGGCACCATGGGAAAACCCAAAGCTCCGAAGCCGCCGGATCCGCGCGAAACCGCGTCGGCGCAGACCGCGACCAACATCGGAACCGCAATTGCCAATGGGACGCTCGGCAACATCAACCAGGTAACGCCCGACGGGAGCCTGACTTACTCCCAGACGGGTTCGACGAAGTGGACCGATCCGCTGAACGGCAAGGCCTACGACTTGCCGACCTGGACGGCGACGCAGAAACTCTCGCCTGCGCAGCAGGCCATCAAGGACCAGACCGACGCTGCCGAGAAGAATATGGCGACGCTCGCCAACAACCAGTCGGCGCGGTTGAACGATCTTCTCGGGCGGCCGATCGACCTTTCCGGCGCGCCGGCCGCCGGCAACCCCGGCGCCATCAACCTGCCGCAGTATCAGCAATATGGCCCAGGCCCGACGTTGCAGACGACGCTGTCGAACACCGGGAGTGTTCAAGGGGCCGTTGCGAACGCCGGTGCGATACAGGCGTCGCTCGGCAATGCTGGCGAGGTCAAGCGAAACTACGAGACCAACTTCGACACCAAGCGCTACGAAGATGCGTTGATGGCGCGCATGAACCCGCAACTCGACCGGGACCGCGCAGCCCTGGAGACGCAGCTTTCCAACCAGGGATTGCAGCCGGGCTCGGAAGCCTATAACCGGGCGATCGACCAGGCGAACCGACAGGCGAACGACGCCCGCTTCGGGGCGATCCTCAATGCGGGGCAGGAGCAATCCCGAGTTGTCGGTCTGGCGCAGCAGGCCGCCTCCTTCGAGAATGCGGCACAACAGCAGGCCTACGGCCAGATGCTGCAGAGCGGCCAGTTCGCCAACCAGGCGCAGAACCAGCAGTACACCCAGAACGCCAACAACATGCAACTGGCGAATGCCGCGCAGCAGCAGAACTTCAACCAGGCGCTCGCCGCTGCCGGATTCAGCAACGACGCCCTGCAGCAGATGCACCAGAACAACCAATCGGCGGCGGCCGCCAACAATACGTTGAAGGACCAGACCTTCAACGCCCAGCAGGCACAGCTTGCGGCACAGAATGCGGCGCGGACGCAATATCTCAACGAGATGTATGCCCAGCGCAACCAGCCGATAAACGAGATCTCGAGCCTGCTTTCCGGCGCCCAGGTGAGCAGTCCGAACTTCGTACCGACGCAAGGGCAGAGGATTGAGGCACCGGATTACATGGGAATGGTGCAAAACAATTATCGGGGGCAACTCGAAGCGCATCAAGCGCGGCAGCAGGCCGCAAGCGGTGCGCTGAGCAAGATGTTGGGAATGCTGCCTTTCGGAAAGACGGATTCGGACCGCCGCCTGAAGAAGGACATTGCAAAAGTGGGTAAGCTCGATGGGCATTCGCTCTACGAATACCGCTACAAGAGCGAGCCCGGGCACGGCCCGAAACATATCGGCGTCATGGCGCAGGAAGTGGAAAAGACCCGCCCCGACGTCGTCAGCCGCGACCCCGACGGCATGCGTCGCGTCGACTACGGCCGGCTCTTTGCCGCAGGGCGCAAGACGCGGTAGCCGCCGACTGAACGCCCTCGAGACGAAACAACCTCAATAGCTGAAGCGCCCCGGCGTCTGGTTCAGTCCAACGCCGAGCGCTCGCTGGACGCTTTCATGGAGAAATCCCATGCCCAGAACTGGCGGCGTTTATTCGCCTCCCGCCGGCACCAAAGGCGTGCCGAACACGACCATTCAGAGCGTGCCCTACAACACGCTGATCGAAGATCTCACCGCCGACGCCAACGCGCCGCGCCCCGTGACCGCTGGCGGGACGGGCGCAACCTCGGCAAGCGCTGCGCGCACCGCGCTCGGCGTGGAGATTGGGACGAACGTGCAGGCCTATGATGCAGGCTTGCAGTCTATCGCAGGCCAAACAACCGTTGCCAACCAGATCCTCTACACGACCGCGACCGACGTCTATGCGACGACGGCGCTAACACCGTTCGCCAGGACTATCCTCGACGATGCGGACGCGGCGACGATGAGGGCGACGCTTGGACTTGCGAGCATCGCAGCGTCGGGGTCTGCGAACGACCTGGTAACCGGGACGATCGCGGACGCTCGTCTGCCGACCTCGCTATCAGGAAAAACTTTTACATCAGCGGTAACCGCAGCCAGCCTGCTTACCACCGCCGCCAACCAGGGCATCGAGCTTGGGCCAGCGGGGATAGCAAATACACCGTTCATCGACTTCCATTCGTCTGGCGCAAACACTGACTACGACGCTCGTATTTTGGCATCTGGAGGTTCGGGCGCCACTGGAAACGGAGCCCTAACATACACCTCCCATGGAGGTCACAATTTCCAAGGGCTTGCTGTTTTCAACAGCACCGGAACATTTGGCGGTACGCTCGCCGGAAACCAAGTGATCACTACCAATGGCGAGTTTATCGCCAAGGCGAGCGGTGATCGTCTTCTGTGGTTCCGCACGCCCACTGACGTGAACCGAGGTCTGGTTTACCATCAGAATTCTACCGGCTCCCTTCGCCTGTCGCTGTTCAATACATCGGGCGTGTTTTCTCAGGAGCTTGGTGTTTATGAGGATGGCCGGAGTATTTGGTCCGGTCACGTCATGCGTGTCGGTGGCGCCGCCGCTTCTGGTGAGTTCCAGATATTTACCAATGACACCACTGACAGCTACCGCATGATTGGTGATAATGGAGGCGGTCTCTTCATCCAGAAATCCAACGACCGCTTTGGCACGAATGCCACCACACTCATGTCGTGGAATGCGGCAGGTGAAACCGATTTCTTCAGCACGATCTACTGCAATGCCGTTGTCACCAAGAACAATGGCAACGGCCTCAACGTCAAGATCGGCGACGACGCTTGGGTCGGCGATTTGAATGCCTCAAACTCGATTCGGGTTTGGGGGCAACAGGCTGGTAATGCGGGTTGGATTAGGTTCGGTGGCGCACTGAATGGTTTCGGCGTCGATGCGGGATCTCCCGATGTCATCCGCTATGCCGGGTGGTTGCTGCAAACTGACGGTAACCAGTACATGCCGTGGGCGGGGCTCTTCCTTCATCAGCTTTTTGAGCAAAAGGCGGGCATTTATACCGGTTCCAACCGCGACGAAACAAACTTCCCAATCGGGCATGTCATCCTGGTCGAAACGGGCAACGCTGACGTCAAAGAGCGGAACTCTGCCCATGCGATTTATCTCAATTCCAGTTACGGCTACGGCTTTGGCGGGGCTGGGGCGCAACTTGCTGGTACTTGGCGTGCTCGAGGCGGCTACGATTCGCCTGGGTCGGGTGCATGGACCTATAGCTTCGTGAGGACGGCATGATGTCATCGATGTCTTTGAATACGGTTTACGCCGTTCGAGCCACTCAAGAAGCCGACGTCTACAACATCCGTTGTAACATCACGGACTATCTGGGCGTGTCTTGTGACACCGAATACTGCAGTCGTCCCGATGATACTGTCGGCATCAACCCCGTGATCCGTCAGTGGTTGCGTGACAATCCCGACGTTCAGATCGAGGCGTATACGCCCCCCGAGCCGCTGACAGAAGATGCGTTGCGGCAACGCATGCCAAGTCTGACTGCCCGCCAGCTCCGCCTAGGGCTGGTGAATGCCAACGTCTCACCTTCGACCGTGACCGCGACGATCGCCGTGATGCCGACTGGTCCGGATCGGGACAAGGCGCAGATCGAGTGGGAATATGCGACCACGTTCAAACGCACGCATCCGCTGATCGCGACCGTTGGGACCGCTCTTGGTCTTTCTGATGCCGAGATCGACGCCCTGTGGGCGGCCGCGGCCGCGCTGTAAGCGACTAATCTCCAAAAGGTGAATCATGAACAGAGCAGCGTTTCACGCGGCCCTGCGCGATACCGCGTCGGGTATTTTCAGGGCCTATTCTACGACGCAATTCGACAGCCTGGAGGCAATCGTTCTGGAGGCACGCCGGCGTTCGGTGAGCCTCTGCCATCTGGCCGCAGTCCTCGCGGAGGTCCATCATGAAACCGGTGGCACGATGCGGCCGCTCGAGGAGAACCTGAACTACTCGGCAAGGCGGCTCACGCAGGTCTGGCCAGCCCGGTTTCCGACACTTGCGAGCGCCGAGCCCTATGCGGGCAATCCGCGCAAGCTTGCGAACCGGGTTTATGGTGGCCGGCTCGGCAATGTCGAAGGCGACGACGGCTGGGCCTTTCGCGGCCGAGGGCTGGCGCAAATCACCGGTCGCGCGAACTATGGCAAATTTGGCCTCGTGGAGACGCCGGATCGAGCCTGTGATCCGGCAACGGCCATTCGCATCCTGTTCGACGGAATGATGCAGGGGCTCTTTACCGGCAAGCGGCTGACCGACTTCGACGCGGTCGATAGCCGTTCGGCGTCGCCGTCCGACTATCGTTACGCCGCATCGCGCGCGATCATCAATGGTGACGTTAGGCAGAACGGCCCCACGATCGAGGCCTATGGCCGCGCCTTCGAGACGGCGTTGCGCAAGGCCGGATATGGCCGTGACCGTGTGGCGGAGGCGGCCGATCCTGCCGTCGTTGTGGTCCTGCGGCCCGAGGCGGCCGAAAGGACGCGCGACGCGGAAGGTGCGAAGGCTTCTCAGACGGCCAAAATCAATTGTATCCGCCGCCTTGTCGAGGCTGTTGCCGCGTTTCTTGCGCGGTGGACGAAATGAGCGCTGTCGTCATCCGTATCCTGCTGCGCTATGGCGCGGGGCTGCTTGTGGCCAAAGGGCTGCTGGCGCCGGAAGCCGGGCTGGTACTTGCCGAAGATCCGGATGTGCAGGTGCTGATGCAGGTGGGTTTTGGTCTTTGCGCGGGCCTTGTCTCCGAGTGCTGGTACGTGCTGGCACGGCGCCTTGGCTGGGCGAAATGATGATTGCCTGGCCCAAGTTGCTCATCGGCGGTCTTCTCCTCGCCGCTCTTGTCTGGCTCATCCATGAAATCCGCGAGGACGGCGCCCGATCCTACGCCAATGCCATCGAAAGGCAGAACAATGACGCTCAGAGCCGCGCTCGCGAGAGGCGCCTTGATTACGATTCCTGCCTTGATGCTGGCAGGTTGTGGGACTTCGCGTCCGGCCAGTGTTCCGGGCCTGCGGGGCGTGGTCGGAACTGACCTTGTCGGCGCCCGAGGGGCCTCGCCGGCCGATCAGCGTCGGATCGACCGGACGGTCGTCGGCCTTTGTGCCGCAGATATCTGGACGAAGGCCGAATGTGCGAAGCACGGGGAAAACGATCATGTCGCCGGCTGAAATCGACATCGTCGTCCATCGCCAGTTGGGGGAACTGGTCGCAGGCATGCGCGGCCTGCAGGAATCCATTCATCGGATCGAGGATGGCGCCAGGCGAGCGGAAGACAAGTCGGCCGCCAGCCAAGCCAACGTTCACCGGCGCATGGATCAACTCGCCGAGCGGGTCAACGAACTCGAGGCGTCGGCCTCCGCGATCGGCGCCGAAATCTCCGACATGAAGCCGGTGACCGATGACGTCAGGCGATGGAAGCTTATGGGCATCGGTGCGCTTGGGGTGACCGGCATCGCCGCGATGGCCCTTGGCGTCAGCTTCGCCGAAGCGATCCGGCGGATCGTGTTCGTAATCGCCGGCAGGGCCTAGAAGGCCGGAGTAACTGATCCTGGCCGATCGATCAAAGCGCCGCGCACCCGAAAGGGTGCGCGGTGCTTTTTGCGTTTGGTGCTCCGGGGCGGCCCTGCCGGACGATGATCACACGGCGGGTATTGGATTTGCCGACGCGCCCAATGCGCGTCCACTCTCCGAAACCGAGAAGCGAAGGCGGTACTCCTTCGGTGACAGACCCAGGATCTTGCGGAAGATCTTTCGGTAGGCGTTGGTGTCGTCATAGCCGCTCTGCCAGGCGACCTGCTCGATCGAGAGATGCGAGCGCTCCAGCAGATCGCGCGACTTGGCGATCCGCAGCCGCTGGCAGTATTCCGTCGGGTTGAAGCCGGTCGCCTTCTGGAAACGGCGCAGGAAGGTGCGATCGCCCAGCCCGGCGCGCTCTGCCATCATCTGCAGCGTCACGCCCTTGGTGTTGGTGCCGTGCAGCCAGTGCTGGATTTTCAGGATGACCGTGTCGCCATGGTCGAGCTTGGGCGCAAAGACGCTGTAGTAGCTCTGCTCCCGCGCGCCGGGGTCGATGATCATGTAGCGCGCCGTTGCCAGCATGACGTCTGTCCCCAAAAACCGGTCGACGAGTTTCAGCCCGAGATCGATCCAGGCCATCATGCCGCCGGCGGTGATGATGTCGCCCTCATCGATCAGCAGCCTGTCGGTGTCGACGCGGATGTCGCCATAGCGCCCGGCGATCAGGTCCTGGTGCGACCAATGGGTGGTGATGGTGCGGCCAGCGGCGAGGCCGGATTCGGCCAGCAGATAGGCTCCGCCGCAGACGGAGCAGATGGTGGTGCCGCGTTGATGCTGCTCGCGCACGAAGGCGGGCAGGGCGCCGATGCGGTCGCCGACGGGCAGGTCGGAGAGTGTGGGCGGCAGGATCAGCGCCACGAGGCCTGAGGAGGCACGTTCGTGGGAGTCGCGCGACTTGGCCACCGAGCCATCTTCCTGAAGCTTCCAATGGCTGATGCGGATCTGCGGCGCATCCCTCCCGCTTTGCTCAATCGACTGCATGCTCGCGACCTGGAACATGTCGGTCAGTCCGTGGATCGCCGACATCAAGGCACGGGGGTAGACGACGATACCGATTTCCGCCGGTTCGCTTGTCGTTCGTTTTGTCACTTCTGCCCCCATCGTTGTCAGCTTTGCCGGTCGAGAGGTTAGGCGCGCCGATTTATCAATTCAACCATCGCTTCCACGGAACGGAAGCAGGGCAACAGAGATCAAAAAGGTGAGGACCATGACGCAGGCAAAAGCAGTTTCCGCAAGCGTTTCCAATGGCATTTCGCGTCGCAACGTTCTGTCGGCAGCCTTCGGCGCCGCCGCCACCGCGGCCGCGGTCAATGCCGTGAACACGCCGGCCAAGGCCGCATCCACCACCGCATCAGCCGCCGGCGCGTCCGGCACTGAGGGAACAAGCAGCATGGGCAGCCGCATCATCACCCGCGATGGCGTCGAGATCTATTACAAGGACTGGGGGCGCAAGGACGGTCCGG
>NZ_PNFP01000020.1 GCF_002940685.1 Ensifer adhaerens
ACCAGGAAACTCTAGAGCGAAGGTCGTCGTCGCCAGCAGCGCCGCCGCCCTCGTCAGTGATCGGGCTTATAGACCCCACACCTCGCAGACGTCAACAGGCATCTTCAAAAAAACTTCAAAAACAAACAACCCATTGAAATCAAACATAAATACAGGCTGTTGATAAATTCGGTCGACTTAGAGCACGGTAAAACCGGCGAATCCGCACCGCGAATCTTTGACCAGGCAGTCAAAATCCTGATGGTCGCTTCACACGGTCGAAATACCCCCTCAGAGCGCCCTTCCCTACATATAGAGAACATCGGCGTCTCGATCGTCAGATATTGATCGTGGGGCGGGGAAACGCCACGCCAACACGCCTGCCGGCGCGCCATGCCTTGCCCTTGGCCGGACTATTGCCGTACTTGCGAGATGTTCACCCGCTCGACGTGGCGATCCATGCGGCGGGGCAGATCAACAAACTTGTGATGCACAAGCCGGCGGATGCGCCGGCGGCACGCGGCGCCATCATCCCTATAGGGGCGGAGATCCAGACGTGACGACACAGCTTCCTGCGCTTCCGGTTCGCGAGGTGCTGCCCGCACTGGCGCATGCACTGAGCGCGGGCCCCTCCGTGGTGCTTTCCGCCCCACCCGGCGCCGGCAAGACGACGCTCGTGCCGTTGTTCCTGCTCGATCAGGCCTTTGCCAAGGGCGGCAAGATCATTCTGCTCGAGCCCCGGCGGCTGGCAGCGCGCGCCGCAGCTGGCCGCATGGCCGAGCTCCTGGGGGAAAAGGTCGGCGAAACCGTCGGCTACCGCATGCGCCTCGACAACCGCATCTCCGGCAAGACGCGGATCGAGGTGGTGACCGAGGGCGTGTTTGCCCGCATGATCCTCGACGACCCCGAGCTCAAGGGCGTCGCGGCCGTGCTCTTCGACGAATTCCACGAGCGCTCGCTCGACGCGGACTTCGGACTGGCGCTGGCGCTCGACGTGCAGGCGGCGCTGCGCGACGACCTCAAGATCATCGTCATGTCGGCGACGCTCGATGTCGAGCGGGTGGCCGGCCTGCTCGGCGGCGCGCCGGTCGTCGAAAGCCTTGGGCGCAGCTATCCGATCGATATCCGCTACCAGGACCGCGGCGGCGAAAGCGTCGAGGACACAATGGTGCGAACAATTGCCGAAGCCCATCGTATGGAAGAGGGCTCCATCCTTGCCTTCCTGCCCGGCCAGGCCGAAATCACCCGTGTCGCCGCAAGGCTTCAGGACCGCTTCGATGCGGGAACCGCTATCGTGCCGCTCTACGGCAACCTGACCCAGAAGGAGCAGGATGCGGCGATCCGGCCGGCGCCCTCAGGCACGCGCAAGATCGTGCTTGCCACCTCGATCGCCGAGACCTCGATCACCATCGACGGCGTGCGCATCGTCATCGACAGCGGCCTGCAGCGCCTCCCGGTGTTCGAGGCGGCGACCGGGATCACGCGCCTGGAAACGGTGCGGGTATCGCGCGCGTCCGCCGACCAGCGCGCCGGCCGCGCGGGACGAACCGAGCGCGGCATAGCGATCCGCCTCTGGCACAGCGGCCAGAACGCAGCGCTTGCCGCCTTCACGCCACCACAGATTCTGGCCAGCGACCTCTCGGGCCTGCTGCTCGATTGCGCCCATTGGGGCGTGAGTGATCCCACGACCCTTTCCTTCATCGACCCGCCACCCGAGACGACGCTCGCCGAGGCGCGGCGATTGCTGGCGACGCTTGGCGCGCTCGACGAGGCCGGCGCGCTGACGCCGAACGGCCGCACGATCCGCGACCTGGCCCTGCCGCCACGACTGGCAGCCATGGCCGTTGCCGCAGCCGAGGAAGGCCAGGCCGAGGCCGCATGTCTCCTGGCTGTCATGCTCACCGAACAGGGTCTTGGCGGCAACAGCATCGACCTCGAAGACCGGCTGCGCCGCTTCCGCCAGGAGCGTGGCGACCGCGCCGAGGCCTCGCGCAATCTGGCGCGGCGCATGGCAGCCGAGTTGAAGGGCGCGCCCAAATCGCACGAACCGATCCAGCCGGGGGCGCTGCTGATGCATGCCTTTCCCGATCGCATCGCACTCCAGCGCGGCGGCCGCGGGCGGTTCGTCATGGCGAACGGACGCGGCGCCGAGATACCAGAGACGGAGCGGCTTGCGGCTGCTTCCATGCTCGTCATCGCCGACCTCACCGGCCGCGCCGGCGGTCAGCGGGTGCTGGCGGCCGCCGAGCTGACGCGCGCCGAGGTCGAAGACCATATGCCCGAGGCGATCACCCGCGAGGACCAGAGCTTCTTCGACAAGGCAAGCCGGCAGGTGCGGGCGCGCCGCGTGACGCGGCTCGGCGCGATCATCTTCGAGGAGGCGCCGCTTGCCCGGCCAACCGGCGAAGCCGCTGCCCGGGCACTCGCCGACGGCGTGCGCCAGCTCGGCCTTGCCGTGCTGCCTTTTTCCAAGGAGGCGATGCAGATGCGCGACCGTATCGGCTTCCTCAACCGCTCGATCGGCGAGCCCTGGCCTGATGTCTCCGACGAGGCCCTGCTCGACCGCCTCGACGACTGGTTCGTGCCGTTCCAGCATGGCGTCACGGCCATTGCCGACATCAAGGCATCCAACCTGTCCGAAGGGTTGCTCTCCCTCATCCCGCATGAGCGGCAGCGGGAACTTGCCAAGCTCGCGCCGACGCATTTCGAGGCGCCGACCGGACAACGGCACCCGATCCATTACGATGGCGACGAGCCGCTGCTGTCGATCCGCGTGCAGGAACTGTTCGGTCTCAAGACCCATCCGGCGATCGGCGACGGCCGGCTGCCGCTGCTGCTCGAGTTGATCTCGCCGGGCCACCGCCCGATCCAGACGACGCGCGATCTGCCCGGCTTCTGGTCCGGCTCCTGGCGCGACGTGCGCGCCGACATGCGCGGGCGTTATCCGAAGCATCCCTGGCCCGAAGATCCGGCCAATGCGGCGCCGACGACACGGGCAAAGCCGCGTGGTACATGAGACGAAAGCCCCGATGACAGGAATGCCGGCAAGAATGACCACAGTTGCGCTCGAACACAACAACGACCAGACCAGCAACCGCAGCCTGCGCCTGCAGACGCTCGTGCGGCTGCGCTGGCTGGCCGTCGGCGGCCAATCGATCGCCGTTCTCATCACCGCCTTCTGGCTGCAGTTTCCGCTGCCCTTGATTTCCTGCCTGGTGCTGATCGCCAGCCTCGCGCTGGTCAACGCCTATGTGACGCTGCGCTACCCGCCGACGCACCGGCTGCAGCCGCCGGCGGCCTTTGCGCTTCTCGGCCTCGATCTGGCGCAGATCACCGGGCTCTTGTTCATCACCGGCGGACTGACCAACCCCTTCGCGCCGCTTCTCTGCGTCCCCGTCATCATTTCCTCGGCGTCGCAGCCGAAATCGCACAGCATCATCCTGGCCGGGCTGGCGGTGATCGCGATCACCGCGCTCGCCTTCTCACCCTTTCCCCTGCCCTGGTATCCGGGCACGGTCCTCCTGATGCCGCGGGTGCTGACCGCCGGCATCTGGTTCGCGATCGTCTCGATGACGGCCTTTGCCGCCTTCTATACCTACCGCGTGTCGCTGGAGGCGAGCGAGCTGTCGGAAGCACTGACGGCGACCGAACTGGTGCTGCAGCGGGAAAAGCACCTGTCGCAGCTCGATGGGCTGGCCGCCGCCGCCGCCCACGAGCTCGGCACGCCGCTTGCGACGATCAGCGTCGTTGCCAAGGAGATGGAACGCGAGCTCGGCAACGATCCGCGCTTCGGCGAGGACGTGCACCTCCTGCGCAGCCAGAGCGAACGTTGCCGCGATATCCTGAAGCGGCTGACGACGCTGTCGTCCGAAAGCGAGGAGCATATGCGGCTCCTGCCGCTGTCGTCGCTCATTGAAGAGGTGATGGCGCCGCACCGCGAGTTCGGCATTCACATCAACCTCGTCGAGAAGGGCGACCGCGCCAGCGAACCCGTCGGCAATCGCAACGCCGGCATTCTCTACGGGCTCGGCAACCTCTTGGAAAACGCCGTCGACTACGCCAAGAAGCAGGTGACGGTCACGGTCGAGCACACGGCCGATCGGGTCCGGGTGACGATCGAGGACGATGGCGACGGCTTTGCGCCGGATATCCTGCAGAGGATCGGCGAACCCTATGTGACGCGCCGGCAGAAGGATGACAGCGCCGGCGGCCTCGGGCTCGGGCTTTTCATCGCCAAGACGCTGCTCGAACGCTCGGGCGCACGCCTGCGCTTCGAGAACGGCGGGCCGGACAGACCCGGCGCCCGGGTCAGCGTCGAATGGCCGCGCGCCCTGATGGATACGAAACTGGCGAAATGACTTTTCGCAGTTTATTGAACGACGGCAGAAGAAACCTATAATCTCGGCGAAAGCGCAGGTTTTCGCTCAAGGATTGCGAGAATGACCGACAAAACGACAGCTTCGCCCAGCACCACCGCCCAGGACGCCGAACTGATCGGGCCGGACCGCACCCTGTTGCTCGTCGATGACGACGCGCCCTTTCTCAGGCGGCTCGCCCGCGCCATGGAAGCCCGCGGCTTTTCGGTCGACATCGCCGAATCGGTGGCAGAGGGCATTGCCAAGGCCAAGGGCAACCCGCCGAAATACGCCGTGATCGACCTTCGGCTCGGCGACGGCAGCGGCCTCGACGTGATCGAGGCGATCCGCGGGCGGCGCGACGACACGCGCATGATCATGCTGACCGGCTACGGCAACATCGCCACCGCCGTGAACGCGGTCAAGCTCGGCGCCGTCGACTATCTCGCCAAGCCCGCCGATGCAGACGACATCTTCGCAGCCCTCGTTCAGCGCCAGGGCGAGCGCGTCGAGCCGCCGGAAAACCCGATGTCGGCCGATCGTGTCCGCTGGGAGCATATTCAGCGCGTCTATGAAATGTGCGAGCGCAACGTCTCGGAAACGGCACGCCGGCTCAACATGCATCGCCGCACGCTGCAGCGCATCCTCGCCAAGCGCGCACCGAAGTAAAGGACCCGCTTCGCGACCGGAGCGATCAGGCGGAGAACGGCTGCCGCTGCCCCGCTCGTTATCCTCTCCAGGATCAGTCGCGACCGCCGGACAGGATGTCGCCGATCGAATCGCCGAGTTCACCGTTGCGCTCGGCCGCCCATTCGGCGAGCATCAGCCGTTGCGCCGCCGTGCGGGCAAAGAGCTGCAGCACCGACTTTCGCGTCGCCGGCGGCAGCTTGTGTTCGGGCGCTTCGCGCACGATGTGACCCTCATAACCGTCGGACAACAGCAGACCGCACTCCTGCGGGAAGATATCCAGCGGCACGCCGGCATGGGTGGCGAAGAACAGCCGGTCGCAATGCTGGCGGTAGTCCGGCCATTTGCGGTCGACACGGAAGTCCTCGATCGAGGTCTTGATTTCGACGATCCAGATCTCGCCCTTCACCGACAGCGATATCAGGTCGGCGCGCCGCCCGCTGGCAAGCGTCAATTCCGGCAGGACCGAATGGCGCAGTTCGGCGAACAGCCGCTGCACGCCGCGGCGCACCATCATGGCGCGATTCGACTGTCGGCCGTCGATCAGGGGATTGTCGCCATGGATGGAGAGGATTGTCATGCGCCCGGTGTCCCTTTGGGACGGTCATTTTGTTGCAAAAAAACAAGGGTCATGGAATTTGCACTTTTCAGCCAAATTGTGGCCGCGCAATCTCTTGCATAGCACAAACTAATCGAAAATAACCGTAGTCACTGTTGGTCGCGGCGACCCAGTTTTTTACTTCGCTTCTTTTTAAGAGAATCCCATGCGCTTCCGCAATGCCTTCCTCTTGTGCAGCCTCGCGGCGACACTCGCCGTTGCCGGCTGCTCGACGACATCGTCCAAACCCGAAACGGCTGCGAACGAACCCGCCCCCGTAGCGCAAACGGTCGCTACGAATCAGATTTTCAACGGCGATTATGGCGCAGTTGAGGATCACGGCTACGCGCTGCCGGCCATTCCGATCAACAAGGTCGATACCCGTTTCCATCGCCAGATCGTCGACTACGCCACGAGCGAGCGCCCCGGGACCATCGTCGTCAACACGCCGAACCGCTTCCTTTACTACGTACTGCCGGGCGGCAAGGCCGTTCGCTACGGCATCGGCGTCGGCAAGGCCGGCTTTGCATGGGAAGGCGAAGCCTATGTCGCCTGGAAACAGGAATGGCCGATGTGGCACCCGCCGAAGGAAATGGCGGAGCGCAAGCCGGAAGTCGCCAAATATGTCGAGGAAGGCATGGGCCCTGGCCTCAAGAACCCGCTCGGCGCGCGCGCTCTTTACCTCTTCAACGACCAAGGCAAGGACACGCTGTTCCGCCTGCACGGCACGCCGGAATGGTCGTCGATCGGCACGGCCGCTTCGTCCGGCTGCATCCGCCTGATGAACCAGGACATCATCGACCTCTATTCGCGCGTTCGCCCCGGCAAGAACGCCCGCGTCGTCGTTCAGCAGTAATCGAGTCACATCGACACTGACGAAGCCGCCGACCCCCGTCGGCGGCTTTTTTCGTTCGCGCCCAGTACCACCCAACTTCCGGGCGAGAACCGCAACCGGGCACACCATCGACGCAAAGTTGCCGTACTAACCAGCGCTCAAATCAGGGTCGCGGATCTTGCCCCTGTCCGCTCTGAAAAGTTCGATTTCGACTTAAATTCAGCCGGTTATTAAGTAAGCGTTATCTAAATAATTGAAACAGTGTGCCCAAGAAATTCCGCTCGGGAGGGACTGGCATGCTGATCAAGACCAAGCTCATCGGCGCGATCGCGCTGCTTTCAACGATCGCCATCGGCATCGCCATCCACAGTCAGTTCAAGCTGTCGGAAGCCAGCGAAACGATGGACGTTGTCTATGCCGATCGCATCGTGCCTTTGAAAAACCTCAAGGCGACGTCGGATGCCTTTGCCGTCTCGATCGTCGATGCCGCGCACAAGGTGCGCAACGACAACGAGACGATGGAAAGCGGGCTTGCCTCGGTCAATGCTGCGCGGGCCGCAATCAAGGCCAATTGGGATGCCTATGCGGCTACCACGATGACCGATGAAGAACGGCGACTGGTCGACGACGCCCGGAGCCAGATGGTCGTCGCCATGGATTCGATCGCTTCGTTGACGCAAATCCTCCAAGCCAAGGACCAGAAGGCGCTCGATGCCTTCGTGCGCGAAAAGCTCTACGCGACGATCGACCCGTTGACCGAAACGATCTCCAAGATCTCCGATCTGCAGGTCGATCTGTCCGGTGCGACCTTTGAAGCCAAACACAGCGAGTTCGAGACGGTAGAAAAGCTCAACATCGCCATCATCGTTCTGGTCATGGCGCTTGCCGCCGGCACCTTCCTCGTCGTCCTGCGCGGTGTCGTCGGACCGCTCGGCCGCCAGATCGCGGCGATGCGCCGGCTGATCGACGGCCATATCGAGGATGCCGACGAGCCGACGGGCGGCAAGGACGAAATCGCCGAGATGGCGCGGGCCATCCAGTCCTTCCGCGCGGCGGCGCGATCGAACCTGCGGCTGCAGGCGGAGGCCGAGGAGAACCGGCGCAACAGCGAGGCCGAACGTGTCCGCGTCCAGATGGCGGCGGAGCGGACGGCGCAGGAGAAGCTGACGCAGGCAACCGCCGGACTTGCCGGCGGCCTGCAGCGGCTGGCCAACGGCGATCTCGCCATTCAGCTGAACGAGCCGTTCGCCGCCGAGTTCGAACAATTGCGCCACGACCTCAACAAGGCGGCCGGACAGTTGAACGATGCGCTCCTCGCCGTTGCCGACAGCGCACAAAACATCGGCATGGGCACGCGCGAGATCAGCCAGAGCGCCGACGACCTCTCCAAGCGCACGGAACAGCAGGCCGCTTCGCTTGAGGAAACGGCCGCGGCACTCGATCAGATCACCGCCAATGTCAGCAATTCGTCGCGCCGCACGGAGGAGGCACGCGATGTCGCCGGCGAGGCGAAAACCAGCGCGGCGCAATCCGCTGTGGTCGTGGCCAATGCGGTGGAGGCAATGCGGCGGATCGAGGAATCGTCGAGCCAGATCTCCAGCATCATCGGCGTCATCGACGAGATCGCCTTCCAGACGAATCTGCTGGCGCTGAATGCCGGCGTCGAAGCGGCGCGGGCCGGCGAAGCGGGCAAGGGCTTTGCCGTCGTCGCCCAGGAGGTGCGCGAGCTCGCCCAGCGCTCGGCGAAGGCCGCCAAGGAAATCAAGGATCTCATCCGCACATCGAGCCAGGAGGTCGAGAACGGCGTGCGCCTGGTGCGTGACACCGGCGAGGCGCTGCAGACGATCGAGGCGCATGTGATCACCATCAACGAACACATGGCTGCGATCGCCACCTCCGCGCGCGAACAATCGGTGGGACTGAGCGAAGTCAACACCGCCGTCAATCAGATGGATCAGGTGACGCAGAGAAATGCGGCGATGGTCGAGGAAGCCAATGCTGCCTCCGCGACGCTGGCGCAGGAAGGCACGAACCTGCGCAACCTCATCGATCGCTTCACGCTTGCCGGCGAGGCCCAGCCAAAGGGCAGGCCGATGGCGCCTGCCCAGGCAGCCGCCGCAACCACGCGCGACCAGGGGCGACCCCAGCCGGTTCGCCGACCAGCCGCCTATGCCGTCCACGGCAATGTCGCACTCGCAACGGACGGCTGGGCGGAGTTTTAGAGCGCGCAGACGTCGATCGCGACCGGCGACCGGAATCCACTGAAATGAAGAAGCCGTGCGTTCATCTGAACGCACGGCTTCTTCCATTACCCGGGCTTCGGTGGCTGATCAGGCGGCGTTGCGCGCCTTCAGCTCCAGACGGCGGCGGTGCAGCACCGGCTCGGTGTAGCCGTTCGGCTGCTCGCGACCCTTGAGAACGAGTTCGACGGCGGCCTTAAAGGCGATCGAACCGTCGAAGTTGCCGGCCATGGCGACGTAGAGCGGATCATCCGCATTCTGACCGTCGACGACGGCCGCCATGCGCTTCATCGTATCGACCACCTGGGCCTCGCTGACGACGCCATGGTGCAGCCAGTTGGCCATGTGCTGGGCGGAAATGCGCAGCGTCGCGCGATCTTCCATCAGGCCGACATTGTTGATGTCGGGAACCTTCGAGCAGCCGACGCCCTGATCGACCCAGCGCACGACATAGCCGAGGATGCCTTGTGCGTTGTTGTCGAGTTCGCGCTGGATTTCCTCGGGCGTCCAGTTGGGGCGGACAGCGACCGGCACCGACAGGATGTCGGACAGCTTGGCGCGAGCGCGGCTCTTCAGGCTCGCCTGTACCTCGGCGACATTGACGCGGTGGTAGTGCGTCGCGTGCAACGTCGCGGCCGTCGGCGACGGAACCCATGCGGTGTTGGCGCCGGCCTTCGGATGGGCGATCTTCTGCTCAAGCATCGCCGCCATCAGGTCGGGCATCGCCCACATGCCCTTGCCGATCTGGGCGTGACCGGAGAGGCCGCATTCAAGGCCGATGTCGACGTTCCAGTTCTCGTAGGCGCCGATCCAGGCGGCCTGCTTCATGTCGCCCTTGCGGATCATCGGGCCGGCTTCCATGGAGGTGTGCATCTCGTCGCCGGTGCGGTCGAGGAAGCCGGTGTTGATGAAGACGACGCGCTCGCGGGCAGCGCGGATGCATTCCTTGAGGTTGACCGTCGTGCGGCGCTCCTCGTCCATGATGCCCATCTTCATGGTGTTGGCGGGCATGCCGAGCGCCTTCTCGACGCGGGCGAAAATCTCGCTGGCGAAGGCGACTTCTTCCGGCCCGTGCATCTTCGGCTTGACGACATACATGGACCCTTCGCGGGAGTTCATGCGGCGACCGCCGTTGCCGACATCGTGCAGGGCAATCAGCGCCGTCACCATGGCGTCCATGATGCCCTCAGGCACTTCGTTGCCGTCACGGTCAAGGATAGCCGGATTCGTCATCAGGTGGCCGACATTGCGGACCAGCATCAGCGAGCGGCCGGGAAGCGACAGCGTGCCGCCGGCAGCAGCCCGGTAGGTGCGGTCGGCATTGAGGCGGCGAGTGAAGGTCTTGCCGCCCTTGGCGACCTCCTCTTCGAGGTCGCCCTTCATCAGGCCGAGCCAGTTGCGGTAGACGACGACCTTGTCTTCGGCGTCGACGGCCGCGACCGAATCCTCGCAGTCCATGATCGTGGTGATCGCCGATTCGAGAACGACGTCGGAAATGCCGGCCGGATCTTCCTTGCCGATCGGGGTGGAGGTGTCGAGAACGACGATCGCATGCAGGTTGTTGTGCCGGAGAACGATTTCCGAGCGCGCACCTTCCGAACCGGAATGACCGGCAAACTGAGCCGCGTTGCGCAGCGAAGTGCTGGAGCCATCCTTGAGGCCGACCGTCAACGCACCGTCGGCAACCCTGAGCGAGGTAACGTCCTTCCAATTGCCCTTAGCCAGCGGTGCGCTGGCGTCGAGGAAGTCGCGTGCCCAGGCAATGACCTTGGCGCCGCGCTTCGGATTGTAGCCGCGGCCCTTTTCGGCACCATCGGCGTCCGAGATCGCGTCCGTACCGTAGAGCGCGTCATAGAGCGAACCCCAGCGCGCGTTGGCGGCGTTCAAGGCATAACGCGCGTTCATGACGGGCACGACGAGCTGCGGACCGGCAATCGTTGCGATTTCCGGATCGACATTGGCGGTCGAAACGCTGAAGTCGCCGCCTTCCGGCAGCAGATAGCCGATATCGCGCAGGAAGGCCTGATAGGTCTCGATGTCGCTGGGGGCGCCGTTCTGCTTGTACCAGCCGTCGAGCTTGGCCTGGAGATCGTCGCGCTTTGCCAGCAGCGCCCGGTTCTTCGGCGCCAGGTCGTGTACGAGGGCGGCAAGCTCAGCGAAGAAGTGCTCCGCATCGACGCCGGTGCCCGGCATCGCCTCTTCCACCAGAAACTGATGGAGACCCGCATCAATCTTCAACCCAAACTTCTCAATGCGGTCCATCTGCCAACTCCTTGAAATAGACGTAAGGAGCGCCACCGATCCGGACGGATCCGATGAACGCCCCAACATGTTGATCTTGCCCCTGAAGCCGATCGCGGACCAGCCCCAGGCGCAATGTGCGCGCGAAACGGCCGCAGTTTCTCACCAATTCATTCCCTGTCAATTCTGCAAGGATGCGAAGAATTGTTTCCGAAATGGAAAAGATCAATCGTGAGCGATGCGCGGCCGACCGCTTGCCGAGCAGATAAACCGGGCCTCGATCAGCTTGCGGCTGCCTTCCACTTCGGGCGCGTCGATCTCCTCGCGCAACAGCGAGGCGGGATCATCGGCGCCATTGGTGCGGGCCGTCTCCAGCGCAACCGCTTCCGCTCGCGAGCGCGCGGCATTGAAAGCCTTTTCCTGGTCGAGAAAGCGCTCACTGGTCCCCGCACCGTTGACGACGAAGATGCCCTCCTCCGGCATGGTGACGAAAACCGTGACCGTGGCACTGACCTGGCCGACCACAGCGCCGACGGCATTGGCGACACCGGCCTCCTCCGGAATGGCGGTATCGGTTCCGAGCATCTCGGCGATATCAGGGTAATAGACCGGCGCCGAAGCACCGAGGCCGACAAGCGGACGATCGAGCGCGAGCGAGAAGCGGACGATGCCCGGGGTGCGGTTGAGCGCGCGATCGACGGCCTGCGAGACGGCGGGATCGATGGCGCCCGCGCCGTCTTCGCCGAGACAGGCCTGCAGGATGACTTCGGAGGATTGCCGCGTCAGCCGGTCGACGATCATCTGAGCCATGACTTCCGGCGAGGGCGCGATCGGTTGGCCGGAGCCGTCGCGCGTGCGGGCCGCAAGCTGAATGCCAAGCTCAGCCGCTTCGCGATTCCATTGCGACTGCCGGCCGAGCACATGCATGGCATCGGATGGCGTCAGGCCGCAGATATGCACGAGCCCACGCGCGACCAGCCGGTCGAGCGTCGCCTTCTGCGGGGTGGAGACCAGCAGCGTTTCGAGCGCCACGGGCACGCTGCCGATGCGCTCGTAAAGCGCCTCTTCCTGCGGCTGCAGGCCGCTTGCCAGATGATCCGGCAGACCGGTGCGCACGGCAAGGCGGCCGTCGTGGCGCCCGCGGTGCTGCGCGCGCATCTGCTTCTCCAGCACCGAGACGACGGCATCGCCATGGAGCGTCGCAGCAAGGCTCAGCGGCATCAGCCGGCGCGGACCGAGATCGAGCTTGGCCTTGAGCCCGCGATCGTTGATGCGCACCTCCGAATCGCCGCCAAGGCCATAGGTGCGCATCGCCACCGCCTCGACCATGGTGCGGAAGCCGCCGACGACGGCGCCTTCTGCATCGAGACGCGGACGACCGCCGTCAAGCACGGCCACGTCGGTGGTGGTTCCGCCGATATCCGAAACCACGGCATTGTCGAGACCGGTCAGATGCCGGGCACCAACGAGGCTTGCGGCCGGACCGGAGAGGATCGTCTCGATCGGGCGCAGACGCGCTTCTTCAGCCGAGATCAGGGCACCGTCGCCGCGCACCACCATCATGGGCACGTCGATGCCGCGCGCCTTCAGAAAACCTTCGCAGGAACCGATCAGCCGGTCGATCATCGACACCAGCCGGGCATTGAGCAGCGTCGTGAGGGCGCGGCGCGGACCGCCGAGCTTCGAGGACAGCTCGTGGCTGCAGGTCACCGGCAGGTGCGAGACTTCGCGGATGCGGTCGCGCACCCGCTTCTCATGATCCGGATTGCGCACGGCGAAGTAGCCGGCAATGGCAAACGAGGAAACCTGGGCTGCAAGCGTTGGCAGCGCGGCGTCGAGTTCGCCCATGTCGAGCGGGGTTTCGCCGCCATGCACGTTGTGGCCGCCGGGCAAGAAGATCACCGGGTCGGAGCCGAGCGCTTCGAGCAATCCGTCGCGCTTCAGGTCGTCCGGCCCGAAGCCGATCATGACCAGACCGGCGCGTCCCCCCTGCCCTTCGACCAGGGCGTTGGTCGCAAGCGTCGTCGACAGCGACACCATGCTGATCGCCGAGACCGGCACCTTCGCCTGGTCGAGCACGGCCTCGACCGCGCCGGAAATGCCGACCGCGAGGTCGTGGCGGGTCGTCAGCGCCTTGGCCTTGGCGACGACGCCTTGCGTTTCCGAGAAGAGAACGGCGTCGGTATAGGTGCCGCCCGTGTCGATGCCGAGTAGAAAATGGGAGGTCAATTCGCGCAGTCCGGTATTCGCGCGGGGCTAAGGGCCCCGGGTTCAATGGGGATCGATGCGGTGATATGACATATTTCAGGAGAAAACCATCGTGTCGCAGACATCGACGATGAGTTCAGCGACACCGATGAGAATGGCAGGGGTCCATCGCATGCTCGAATGCCGCCATCCGTTGCTCGTCGCCTTGCTGTCAGCGGGCATCCTGTGTCTTTCGGCAATCTCGTCGCGGGCACAGGACGCGGACGAGGAGGAATACAAGCCGCAACTGCCCGAAGTCGCCATCTACAAGGCGATGCTCGACGCCAACAAGCAGACCGGATGGATCCAGTTTCGCGACTATGACGACCGGCAACTGATCTACTTCACCGCATTGCAGACGATGCATTGCCGGCTATCGGAAATCCGCTATTCGATCAATTCCGACGCGCTCGACCAGCGCTTCCCATTGGCCAAGTGCAATCCGCAGCTGCCGTTCAACCTGCCGGGCGACGAGACGGCCGAGTACGTCTACATCTCCCTGCCCGCAAAAACGGCACAGACGCTGACGATCCAGGCGGTCTGGGACGATGGCGCGGGCAGCGAGATCGTCGTCTACAAGCCCTGCGACAATGCCGGTGACGCCACCTGCGCCCAGATCAAGACGATCAAGAAGCCGTCGAAGCTGCTGCAACAGCCAAAGCCGGCGGACTCTCCGGTGCGTTCCGTTCAGTCGCCGATCCCCGGCAAGACCTTCAGCGAACCGAAACCCTCATCGGCAAGCCGCCCCGCGGTTGAGTAGTGAGCCGCTGCACCGGCCAGGGATTGGTTTCCGCCGTCATATCGAAGCGGTAGCGATGCATCATCACCGCAAGCGCGATCACCGCTTCCTGCAGCGCGAAGGTGGCACCGATGCAGACGCGCGGGCCGGCGCCGAAAGGCAGATACTGGTAGCGGTGCAGCTTCTCGCGGTTTTCCGGCAGGAAACGCTCGGGCATGAAGGCGCGCGGCTTATCCCAATAGAGCACGTGGCGATGCAAGGTCCAGGGCATGATCAGCACGGCGATCCCCTTAGGGATGTGTACCCGCTTGCCGGACGGCGAGGTCCACTCGTCTTCCTCGATCGCGGCGCGATTGATCGACGGCGCCGGCGGATAGAGCCGCATCGCCTCCTCGAAGGCGGCGAGCACATGCGGCATCAGGCCGAGCCAGTCGACCGGCTCGGCCCCGCTTGCGATCGCCGCATCGATCTCGGCTTCCATGATCTCGCGATAGGCCGTCGTGTTGGCGACGCAATAGAGGGTCCAGGCGAGCGCCCGGGCGGTCGTTTCGTGCCCGGCACCGATAAAGGTCAGGATATTGTCCTCGATCTCGGCGGTCGAAAGGCCCTGGCTGCCCTCGATCTCCAGAAGCAGGGTCAGAAAATCCTGCGGCGTGCCCTTAGGGTCCTCGGCCATCTTGCGGCGGCGCAGCGCCATGGTTTCGGACACGATCGAGCGGAAGCGGTTCATCACCTTCTTGCCGCCGATGCGCGTCAGGCGCGGAATCCACTTCGGAGCGAGCAGGATATCCATCGGATCGACCCGGCCCATGCGGTGCAGCAACTCCTCGACGCTCTGCACGAACCCGTCCCGCTCGACCGCGACTTCGCCCGAGAACAGCGTTTCGGCCAGGATGTCGAAGGTCAGCTCCGTCATGTCGTTGGCGAGATTGGTCGTGAACGGGGCTTTCGTGGCTTCGGCGTAACGCTCGACGAACGCTTCCGAACTGCGCAGCATCTGGCCGGCAAAGCCCTTGGCGTGGCGCGGTGTAAACACCGGCGCCATGGCCTTGCGCGAGCGCTTCCAGACCTCGCCTTCGGCGGTCAGCAGACCGTCGCGCAGGATCGGTCTGAGGATCAGCCGGCGCACCTTCGACATTTCGTAGTTGGCGACATTGTCGACGAGGATGTGGCGGATGAGGCCGGGATCGTTGACGATCAGCGTGCGCTGCGTGGCGAACCTCGTCTCGATCCAGGGCAAGGTGTAGGACGGCTCGCCCCAAAGCTCGAGCGGGTTGCGCAGGACGGTCCTGATGATCTTCAGGTAGGAAGGAATGCCAATGCGAGGAATGGGAGCCGGCGGCTCGAAGGGCTCCGGACGCATGTCCATGATCATTGCCTTTTCTCGATTGTGCCAGGATTTCAGGTTTTTACGGCGCAATCAAGGAAAGTGCTTCACGTGAATCACAAGAGGCTTTCGAGCTCCGGCAGCTTGTCGTTGACGAGCCAGCCATAATAATTTTCTTCCGGCCACTGTGCCTGGCCGCTCTGGATCCTGGCTGCGAGCGCTGCGGCCCGGCTGTCGGGATTGCCAACGTTGTAGAGCGTCGCGGTCACCCCGGGATTGGTCGAGATATCGACGCCGGCGATCGACTTGTAGGCGTCGATCGAATGACGGATCGAGGCCGCCATATAGGCAAGCGAGACATCCGGATCCATGATCGCCTCATAGACGCCGGCGGCATTGTTTTCGTCGAGACGATCATAACCCGAGGTCTTTGCGACGATATCGGTCAGCATCAGCGCCGTCAGCGGGTTGATCTGGCCGAGGCCGAAGGTCTGCCCGGCAAAGAACGGCTGGAAGAACACGGCGCTGAAGCGGTTGTTGGGGAAGGACTTGCCGCCGACCGACTTGCCGCGGAAGTCGTTGTCCCAGACGCGTTCGCGGCAGCTCCAGAGCGCATAGGCGCCTCTCTTGGCGCCGCACTCGGAAAATTGCGGCCGAGCCACGAATTCGGCGACGGTCTCGCCATCGTATCCGAACTGGAAGCTGTTGCCGGCATAGGCGGCCGCCTTGACGTAGTAGGATTGCAGCCGGTCATAGGCGTCGACATTGTAGGTGTGCTCGCCGACGATGGCGCCGACCATGTGGATCGGCGCGATGCCATAGGCGCCCGACACGGACTTGATCTTGCTGATCAGCTGCTTGTCGGTCGCCAAGAGATCGCGAACCTTCTCGAACTTGGCGTCAAACGAGGTGCGGCCAGCCTTGGTGCGGCGCACGGAAGCGCCGGGGATTGCCGGCTGCTCGACGTTGCGGTTGCCCGGCGGGACGTCGGTCGCGGCGAATGTCTGGCTTGCGGTCAGGCAAAACGTGGCGATAGCGAGCATGCAGGCGGTAAAACGCACGATCTCTTCTTCCTGTGACTGGTGGAGGCTGCCTCGGTCGGCGGGGCGCTCCTACGCCAAGATCATGTCGGAAACATGCCCGGACCACGATCGTATCCGCGTCCGTGTTAGAAAAATTAAGGCCGCCTGTCGAGAGACAGGCGGCCTCAAGTATTCAGGGTTGCGACCGCTTGCGCGTACGCTTCGACCGAAATGTCACAGGATGTAGCGCGACAGATCGGTGTTGGCGGCGAGATCGCCGACATGCTTGCGGACATATTCGGCATCGATCGTCACTTCGTGGCCGGCACGGTCGGGTGCGTTGAACGATATCTCGTCCAGCACGCGCTCCATCACCGTCTGCAGCCGACGGGCGCCGATGTTTTCGACGGTCGCGTTCAAATGCACCGCGACATCGGCGAGCGCATCGATCGCGTCGTCGGTGAAGTCGAGCTTGACCTCTTCGGTATCCAGGAGCGCCTTGTACTGGCGGATGAGGCTGGCCTCGGTTTCCGTCAGGATGCGGCGGAAGTCTTCCTTGGTCAGTGCCCGAAGCTCGACGCGGATCGGCAGGCGACCCTGCAATTCCGGCAGGAGATCCGAGGGCTTGGCCACATGGAAGGCGCCGGAGGCGATGAACAGGATATGGTCGGTCTTGACCGGCCCGTACTTGGTGGCAACCGTCGTGCCTTCGACGAGTGGCAAGAGGTCGCGCTGCACGCCTTCGCGCGACACGCCCGCCCCCATGCCGCCCTCTCGCGAGGCGATCTTGTCGATCTCGTCGAGGAAGACGATGCCGTCGTCCTCGACTGCCTTCACCGCCTCGCGCTGGATCTGCTCGTTGTCGAGCAGCTTGTCGGACTCGTCGTTGATCAGGAGATCGTAGGAGGCCTTGACCGTCGTCTTGACCTTCTTGGTGCGGCCGCCCATGGCCTTGCCGAACATTTCCGAGAGGTTCAGGACGCCGATATTGGCGCCCGGCATGCCCGGGATTTCGAAACCGCCCGGCGCACCGGTCTCGGCGAGGTCGACTTCGATCTCCTTGTCGTCGAGTTCATTGGCGCGCAGCTTCTTGCGGAAGCTGTCGCGTGTCGCCGGCGAGGCCGTGGCGCCGACCAGCGCGTCGAGCACGCGCTCCTCGGCGTTCTGGTGGGCCTTGGCCTTGACCTCGACGCGGCGCTTTTCGCGCACGAGACCGATCCCGACCTCGACGAGGTCACGGATGATCTGCTCGACATCGCGGCCGACATAGCCGACCTCGGTGAACTTGGTCGCCTCGACCTTGACGAAGGGCGCGCCGGCGAGCTTGGCAAGGCGCCTGGAAATCTCGGTCTTGCCGACGCCGGTCGGTCCGATCATCAGAATGTTCTTCGGCATCACCTCGTCGCGCAGCTCGTCGCCAAGCTGCTGGCGGCGCCAGCGGTTGCGCAGCGCAATCGCCACGGCGCGCTTGGCGTCCTTCTGGCCGATGATGAAACGGTCGAGTTCCGACACGATTTCCCTTGGTGAAAACGTACTCATGTAGTCCTCTCAAACTCGGTCCGCGTCAGCTCCATCAGGAGCGTGCGGCCGGATGCATCAATCCATTCTGCATAGGGCACGAAGCCAGCCTTGGAGTAGGCACTGACCGCGCGCCGGTTGCCGGCGTCAGGGTCGATCACGATCCGCGGCGCGCCGGCGGCAAACAGCCGTTCGGCGAAAGCCCGGAGCGCCAGTGGGGCGACGCCCCTGCCCGTCAGTTCCGCCGGGCCGACGAAGATGTCGATACCGGGCACATCGGCCGGCAGATCCTTCACCCAGGACTCCTCGTCCGGATATTGATGGGGCTTCCAGGACTGGATGTAGCCCGCCGGTTCGCCGGCCACGTGGAAGATGAAGCCTTCCACCTCTCCAGACGCGCAGCCTTCGCGGATCAGTTCCACTTCCTTGTCCGGATCGCCCCACCATTGCCGCACATGCGGTTCGCTCAGCCAGGCATGCAGCATCGAGAGGTGGCCATCGGCCACCGGAACGAAACTGACATGCGGCCGGTCATTCGGCATCCAGCGTCTCCACCACGATATTGTGGTTTGTGTAGACGCAGATGTCACCGGCTATCTGCAGCGCCCGGCGGGCGATGTCTTCGGCCGACTTGTCGCTGTCCATGAGCGCGCGGGCCGCGGCAAAAGCGTAGTTGCCGCCCGATCCGATGGCGATCGTGCCATGCTCAGGCTCCAGCACGTCGCCATTGCCGGTGATGGCAAGGGTGATCGACTTGTCGGCGACCAGCATCATAGCCTCGAGATTGCGCAGATACTTGTTGGTGCGCCAGTCCTTGGCGAGCTCGACGGCCGCGCGCATCAACTGATCGGGATATTGCTCAAGCTTGGCTTCGAGCCTTTCAAGCAGCGTGAAGGCATCGGCCGTCGCACCGGCAAAGCCGGCGATGACGTCACCCTTGGCAAGGCGCCGCACCTTGCGCGCGTTGCTCTTCATCACGGTCTGGCCGAGGCTCACCTGGCCATCGCCGGCCATCACCACCTTGCCATCCTTGCGTACCGTGATGATGGTCGTCGCATGCATCGTTCCGTAGGGATTGTGTTCACTCATGAAGGTACCTGTCGGCCCCCAATACGCGGGGCGTTGCGGCTCGGATCCGAGCCTGGTTGCTTGAGGCCTATGTAAGTACGGCAGACAGGTTTGCAAATGGCAACAGCCCATGGGCGCAATCTTCGCTCTGTTCCCGGCGTCCGCTGATTCGAATCGAACACTCAAGTTCTGGATATTTCAGCTTTTGCCTGATAAGGAGCGGCCCAGATCGCAAGCTGGAGCGGGATTAAGGGTTCCGCACCGGCGCATACAGGAGAGCCCGATGGCAGAAGCCACGTCCAGCCGCACTGCAGAGGTTTCGCGCAAGACCAACGAAACCGCAGTGTCCGTATCGGTCAATATCGACGGCACCGGCGTTTCGAAGATTTCGACCGGCGTCGGTTTCTTCGACCATATGCTGGACCAGCTCGCCCGCCATTCCCTCATCGACATGGAGATCAAGACGGACGGCGACCTGCATGTCGACGACCACCATACGGTCGAGGACACCGGCATTGCCATCGGCCAGGCCATTGCCAAGGCGCTCGGCGACCGGCGCGGCATCACCCGCTATGCCTCGCTGGACCTTGCGATGGACGAAACGATGACCCGCGCGGCGGTGGACGTTTCCGGCCGGCCGTTCCTCGTCTGGAACGTGACGTTTACCTCGCCGAAGATCGGCACCTTCGACACGGAACTCGTGCGCGAATTCTTCCAGGCGCTTGCCCAGCATGCCGGGATCACGCTGCATATCCAGAACATCTACGGCGCCAACAACCATCATATCGCCGAGACCTGCTTCAAGTCCGTCGCCCGCGTGCTCCGCACGGCAACCGAAATCGACCCGCGCCAGGCCGGCCGCGTTCCCTCGACCAAGGGGACCCTTGCCTAAAGCGGCCAGTCACTGGCTGAACCCATGGCTTCTTACATGATCCTCACCCCGCCGGGTGCACGCGCCGACGACGAGCGCGCGCGTTTTGTCGCCGACGGCTTCTCCTGGTGGGCTTTCCTTTTCCCGGCGCTCTGGCTTTTCGCCAAACGCCAATGGGTCATCGGAATCGCAGTTGCTGTTCTGCAGATCTCGTTAATCTTCCTGTCAAACCACGAGAGCGGATTCCTGCCATCGCTCTTGGCGCAGCTCGCGCTACGGCTCGTGGTCGCGCTCGAAGGCCCGGTTCTGGTTGCGCGCAGCCTGGCGGCCCGCGACTGGACGCTGCGTTCGATCGTTCCGGCATCGAACCTGGAGGCCGCTGAAGAGATCTACTTCACCAGCGTGGCGCCGGCCGAGAGAACCTCGGCCCCATCCTCCCCGGCCGACTGGACCGTGCGCAAAGCCTCAACCGGCGGCCCCGGCCTCGGCCTTTTTGATTCCTACGGAGAACGCTGATGCGCGTCGCCATCATCGACTACGGCTCGGGCAACCTGCGCTCGGCCACCAAGGCCTTTGAACGGGCCGCCCGCGAAGCCGGCATTGCAGCCGAGATCGACCTCACCGACAAGCCGGAGCGGGTGGCAAGCGCCGACCGCATCGTGCTGCCGGGCGTCGGCGCCTATGCCGATTGCCGCCGCGGCCTTGCGGCCGTCGATGGCATGGAGCAGGCACTCACAGAAGTCGTGGAACAGGCCGGGCGGCCGTTCCTCGGCATCTGCGTCGGCATGCAGCTGATGTCGTCGCGGGGGCTCGAAAAGACCATTACCCATGGTTTCGGCTGGATCCCCGGCGATGTCGTCGAGATGACGCCCACTGATCCCACGCTGAAGATCCCGCAGATCGGCTGGAACACGCTGACGCTCAAGCGCGCGCATCCGTTGTTTGACGGCATCCAGGTTGGCGAAGGCGGTCTGCATGCCTATTTCGTGCACTCGTACCACCTGGCGGCCGAGAATGCCGACGACGTGGTCGCCGAGGCTGACTACGGTGGCCCGGTCACCGCTTTCGTCGCCAACGGCAACAAGGCCGGCTCGCAGTTCCACCCGGAAAAGAGCCAGGCGCTCGGCCTCGCCCTCATCTCGAATTTCCTGCGCTGGAAGCCCTGAGCTTTCGCACGACTGATTGGACAGACCCATGATACTCTTTCCCGCGATCGACCTGAAAGACGGGCAATGCGTGCGCCTGAAGCTCGGCGACATGGACCAGGCCACGGTTTACAACCCGGACCCGGCAGCCCAGGCCCGTGCGTTCGAGGAGCAGGGCTTCGAATGGCTGCACGTTGTCGACTTGAACGGCGCCTTTGCCGGTGAGACGGTCAACGGTGCCGCCGTCGACGCCATCCTCAAGGCAACCAAAAACCCGGTGCAGCTCGGCGGTGGCATTCGCACGCTCGACCATATCGAGAACTGGCTGTCGCGCGGGCTTGCGCGCGTCATTCTCGGCACCGTCGCCGTGCGCGATCCGGCGCTCGTCATCGAAGCCTGCGCCAAGTTCCCGGGCAAGGTCGCCGTCGGCATCGATGCCAAGGGCGGCAAGGTCGCCGTCGAAGGCTGGGCCGAGGCTTCCGAACTCGGCGTGATCGAGCTTGCGAAGAAGTTCGAAGGCGCCGGCGTCTCGGCGATCATCTATACCGACATCGACCGCGACGGCATCCTGACCGGCATCAACTGGGCCTCGACGCTGGAACTCGCGGATGCGGTTTCGATTCCGGTCATCGCATCGGGCGGCCTCGCCTCGATGGACGACATCCGCCGGATGGTCGCACCGGAGGCAACGAAACTCGAAGGCGCCATCTCCGGCCGCGCGCTCTATGACGGCCGCATCGACCCGCAGGAGGCGCTGGACCTGATCCGCGCCGCGAGAAAGGCTTGAAATCATGTCTCTCAAAGCCCGTGTCATTCCCTGCCTCGACGTCAAGGACGGCCGTGTGGTCAAGGGCGTCAACTTCGTCGACCTGATCGACGCCGGCGACCCGGTGGAAGCGGCGCGCGCCTATGACGCCGCCGGCGCCGACGAGCTCTGCTTCCTCGACATCACTGCCTCCTCGGACAATCGCGAGACGATCTTCGACGTCATCGCGCGCACCGCCGAACAGTGCTTCATGCCGCTGACAGTGGGCGGCGGCGTGCGCCAGGTCTCGGATATCCGCAAGCTGCTCTTGGCCGGCGCCGACAAGGTGTCGATCAACACGGCCGCGGTGAAGAACCCGGAATTCGTCGCCGAAGCCGCCGACAAGTTCGGCAACCAGTGCATCGTCGTCGCCATCGACGCCAAGAAGGTGTCGAAGGACGGCGAAGCCGACCGCTGGGAAATCTTCACCCATGGCGGACGCCAGACGACCGGCATCGATGCGGTCGACTTCGCCCGCCGGGTCGTCGACCTTGGCGCCGGCGAGATCCTTCTGACCTCGATGGACCGCGACGGTACCAAGAGCGGCTACGACATCGCGCTCACCCGCGCGGTCGCCGATGCGGTTCGCGCCCCGGTGATTGCGTCCGGCGGCGTCGGCACGCTCGACCACATGGTCGCCGGTATCAAGGACGGTCACGCGACCGCCGTGCTTGCCGCCTCCATCTTCCACTTCGGCACCTATAGCATTGGCGAAACCAAGCGCTTTATGGCCGAGCATGGCATCGCCATGCGCCTCGATTAAGGCTCCAGGATCTCCCATGGCTGACTTCACACTTTCCGACCTCGAAGCCATCGTCGCGACACGCGCGCAAGCGGCACCGGAGGAATCCTGGACGGCAAAGCTGGTGGCGGCCGGCCAGCCGAAAGCGGCAAAAAAACTCGGCGAGGAAGCGGTCGAGACCGTGATTGCGGCCATCAGCAACGACCGCGCGAATCTCGTCGCCGAAAGCGCCGATCTCATCTATCATCTGATGGTCGTATTGAAGATCGCCGACGTTCCGTTGCAGGATGTGCTCAACGAACTTCAGCGGCGGACCAACCAATCCGGCCTGCAGGAAAAGGCAAATCGGCAGACCCCATGACGATAGCGGCGAAAGACATCGAAGCAGCCGACCTGCCCGACCACCCCGAAAAGCGGGACTATTCGCCCTATCATTTCTTCACCGCCGAGGAATGGTCTCGCTTTCGTGCCGATACGCCGATGACGCTGACGGCCGATGAGGTGCAGCGGCTGCGCTCGCTGAACGACCCGGTCGATCTTCGCGAAGTCCGGCAGATCTACCTGTCGCTGTCGCGCCTTCTCTCCACCCATGTGGAATCGTCGCAGATGCTGTTCGAGCAGCGCAAGCGCTTCCTCAGCATGTCGGAGACGAAGACACCCTTCGTCATCGGCATTGCCGGGTCGGTCGCCGTCGGCAAGTCGACCACGGCGCGTATCCTGGCGCAGCTCCTGTCGCGCTGGCCGTCGAGCCCGAAGGTCGATCTGGTGACGACGGACGGCTTTCTCTATCCGAACGCCGTGCTCCAGCGCGAAAATATGATGGACCGCAAAGGCTTCCCGGAAAGCTACGACGTCGGCGCGCTGCTGCGCTTCCTGTCGGCGATCAAGGCCGGCCAGCCGAACGTCAGGGCGCCGAGCTATTCGCACCTCACCTATGACGTGCTGCCGGACCAGTTCACCGTCATCGACCGACCGGACATCCTGATCTTCGAAGGCATCAACGTGCTGCAGTCGCGCAACCTGCCCGCGGATGGCAAGATCGTGCCTATGGTGTCGGATTTCTTCGACTTCTCGATCTATATCGATGCCGAGGAAAGCCTGATCCACAGCTGGTACGTCAACCGCTTCATGCGGCTGCGCGAAACCGCCTTCAAGAACCCGGAATCCTACTTCCATCGCTACGCCACGATCAGCGAGGACGCCGCCCGCGCTATTGCCGAGGGCCTGTGGCACAACATCAACCTCAAGAACCTGCACCAGAACATCCTGCCGACGCGCCCGCGCGCCGACCTGATCCTGCAGAAGGGTCCGAACCACCTGACGGAAAAGGTGGCGCTCCGGAAACTCTGAGTTTTCAGCGCAGAGGAATCTCAGGAAACGTGTGAGGCGGTTTTCCGCCCGAGGTTGCGCCGTTTCAAATAGTTGATCAAGGATTGACGCGGCGCAGCGTCAGGTTGAGCCGACCGCCGTTCTTGAGCAGCGTCGAGGTGTCCGGATAGATCCGGTCGACGCCATGGAAGGCGAGCCGCCCTTCCCCGCCCAGCACCACGACATCACCGCTTTCCAGCCGGAAGGACATGGTCTGTCCGCCGCGCGTGTTGCCGCCGACACGAAACAGGCAGCTGTCACCGAGCGAAATCGACACGACAGCCGTTTCGAGATCACGCTCGTCGCGGTCCTGGTGGAGGCCCATGCGCGCCTCCTCGGAATAGAAGTTTACCAGGCATGCTTCCGGCATCTTGCTGCTGGCGGAAACCGCGCTCCAGATGTCGAGAAGCACCTCCGGCATCGGCGGCCAGGACCGGCCGGTCACCGGATGCTGAGCCTGGTAACGATAGCCGCGCTCGCGATCCGTGACCCAGCCGAGCGAGCCGCAATTGGTCATGCGGACCGACATGGGTTTTCCGGTCTTCGGCATCTCCGGCACGAAGAGCGGCGCCTCGGCAACGACTGACCGAATCGCCTCGACCAGTTGCTCCTGCCGGGTGCGATCGAGATAGCCCGGGATATGCCTGACCCCTTTCGGGAGCACCTGCATCGAAAAAGCCCCTATTGTTCCAGGCCGAGAAGTGCTGTCGGCACCATAACGAAGCGGCCAATCGGCATAAGCGACATCCGTCGGCCCGACAACGTGATCGCCCAGGTTCCTGCGGCCATTCTGAAAACGCGTCAGAGCGGGATGAGGAAAAAGTGTGCGCGGTTTTCCGCCCGCATCCCGCTCTAGCTTACAAGGATGGATCACGATGAATTGGGTCGGATCGACCCAATTCATCGTGATCAAGTGCGAATACCGTCAGGCCATCCATCATATCCGCTTCGTCGCGCAACTCGGTCGTTTCGGCTCGACCTGCATGAAGGCCCAGTTGGGAGCGACACGCATGGTCGTGACGACGAATTCGACGGGCCCGCGCATCTCCGCTTCGACCACCGGACGGATCGCGTCGAGGATGGCGGCGCGCTCGACGCTGCCCCTGGCGGGTTCACGGAAAGGCTCAGCCAGCGAAGCGCCGGCAAGCCAGAGGCTCGCCAGCGCGGCAATCGCAAGAGGACGCCTGAAGGACACGCTCAGGCCGCATCGAGATCCGGAATGCGCAGGACCTGGCCGGGATAGATCTTGTCCGGATGGGTCAGCATCGGCTTGTTGGCCTCGAAAATCAGCGTGTGCTTCGCGCCCTTGCCCTTGCCGTATTGCGCTTCGGCGATCTTCCAGAGGTTGTCGCCCTTCTTGACGGTGTAGAAGACCGGCGCCTTGGCGGGCGCCGGTGCGGCACCGGCATCGGCGACCTTGAGCTCCGAGGCCTCGACGGCGGACACGCCGAGCGTGTTGCCGACGGCGACGACGGCCTTTTCGAAGACGCTCTGGTCCTTCACGACACCCTTCAGCACGACCTTGTCACCGGCCACTTCGACCTGCACATCCTTGGTGCCGAGATCGTGGGATGCAAGTTCCTTCTGAACGCTTTCGGCATCCGGCGCATCGTCATCGCCGCCGATGCCGAGCTTCTTGCCGGCGTTCTTGATAAAGCTGAAAAGACCCATGAATATCTCCTTTTGCGAAAACACTGCTCGATAAGAGAGGGCGCTGCCGGCCAAAAGGCAAGGGAGCGGCAAAAAGAATCAATCGCCTGCAGGGCGCCCCCTGAGCTTCTTGATTTCGCCCCGCCCTGACTTTTCCTTGAGGCGACGCTCGACCGAACCGCGGGTCGGCTTCGTCTTCTTGCGCGGTGGTGGGGGCGGTTCGGCGGCTTTGAGAATGAGCTCCTTCAACCGCTCGCGTGCGTCCTCGCGATTGCGCTCCTGGCTGCGAAAGCGGCTGGCCTCGATCATCAGCACGCCCTCTTTCGAGGCGCGCTTGCCGGCGATCTTCAGCGCATTGGCCTTGATGCGATCCGAGAGCGCCGGGGAGGCCTGGACGTTGAAGAACAGTTGGACCGCGGTCGAGACCTTGTTGACGTTCTGTCCGCCCGGCCCGCCGGCCAGCACGAATTGCTCCGTCAGCTCCCAGCCGGCAATCACGATGTTGTCGTTTATATAGAGCGGGTCGCTCGCCATGGTTCACCTCGCCCCGATCTATGGCACAGAGCGAACCTCTTGAAAACATTCGCCATGAAAACGGAAAACCCGGCCACGAGGACCGGGTTTCACGTGAATCATAGCCGACGATGCTTATTCGGCGGCGATCTTGGTGCCCGGAGCGGCGTCGCGAACACTGCCATCCACATGGCTCTCGAACTTGGCGAAGTTCGTGATGAACATGTCGACGAGGCGGCGGGCCTGTGCGTCATAGGCTGTGCCATCGGCCCAGGTCGAGCGCGGGTCGAGGATGCCGTCGTCGACACCGGGGACCGAGACCGGAACGGCAAAGCCGAAGTTGGCGTCGGTGCGCAGTTCAGCAGCATTCAGCGAGCCGTCGAGGGCGGCGGCGAGCAGAGCACGCGTGACCTTGATCGGCATGCGGCTGCCGGTGCCGTAGGCGCCGCCGGTCCAGCCGGTGTTGACCAGCCAGCAGGTGACGCCGTTCTTGGCGATCAGGTCCTTCAGGAGGTTGCCGTATTCCGACGGATGACGCGGCATGAACGGTGCGCCGAAGCAGGTCGAGAAGGTCGCTTCCGGCTCGGTGACGCCCTTTTCCGTGCCGGCAACCTTGGCGGTGTAGCCGGAGAGGAAGTGGTACATCGCCTGTTCCGGCGTCAGCTTGGCGATCGGCGGCATCACGCCGAAGGCATCGGCGGTCAGCATGATGATGGTGCGCGGCTGCGGTGCGGTGCCGGTGGCGCTGGCGTTCGGGATGAAGTCGAGCGGGTAGGCGCAACGGGTGTTTTCCGTCAGCGAACCGTCGTCGAAATCAGGAACGCGGCGCTCGTCGAGCACGACGTTTTCCATGACGGTGCCAAAGCGGCGGGTCGTGGCGTAGATTTCCGGCTCTGCGGCTTCCGACAGGCGGATCGCCTTGGCGTAGCAGCCGCCTTCGAAGTTGAAGACGCCCTGTTCGCCCCAGCCGTGCTCGTCGTCGCCGATCAGCGTGCGGGTCGGATCGGCCGAAAGCGTCGTCTTGCCGGTGCCGGAGAGGCCGAAGAATATCGCGGTGTCGCCTTCAGGGCCGACATTCGCCGAGCAGTGCATCGGCATGACGCCCTTCTTCGGCAGCAGGTAATTGAGGACGGTGAAGACCGACTTCTTCATCTCGCCGGCATAGGAGGTGCCGCCGATGAGGATGAGGCCATTGGTGAAATCACAGGCGATGACCGTCTCGGTGCGGCAGCCGTAGCGCTCCGGATCGGCCTTGAAGCTCGGCAGGTCGATGATCGTCAGCTTCGGCAGGAACGCGGCAAGCGCTTCGCGGGCCGGACGGATCAGGAGATTGCGGATGAACAGCGAATGCCAGGCATATTCGGTGACGACGCGGGTCGGGAGAGCGTTGTCGGCATCGGCGCCGCCGACGAGATCCTGAACGTAGAGCGACATACCCTTGGCATGCTCAAGCATGTCCTTGCGCAGCAGGGCGAAATGCTCCGGCGACATCGGCTTGTTGTTGTCCCACCAGATCTGATCGTCGGTGTTTCCATCGCGAACGACGAACTTGTCCTTCGGCGACCGGCCGGTGTGCTGGCCGGTGCGGGCAACGAGCGCGCCATGCGCCGTCAGCTCAGCCTCGCCGCGGCGAAGAGCCTCCTCATAAAGCTCTGCGGCTTCGAGGTTGTACCGGACCGTCTCGAGGTCGGTAAAGCCGAGTTTTTCCAAGCCGTTCGCGAGATTGCGAGTGCCGAGTTGCTCCATGGTCAAGCTTCCTTCGTGTTTGGCCATTGGCGTTGAATTTCGCCGGACCTTACTTGCATGCTCGCTCAAAAACAAGACGGCGTCAAAAAAAGAATAATGATTTCAGTATATTAATCGATTTAAAGAAATTTATCGTTTTTTTAATCGGTTGAAATCGGCCTGGCGAACACCGATCTGAGACGCGCTGTCCTATCGTCACGAAAGACGCTTTTTGGTCTTCGCCACAATTTGTTCCACCTTTATACTCACTAACGCAGCCGTGACTCGCGAATGCCGGAGTTTTCGGGGACGGACCGGCACCTCAAAAGACGGAGTTGAACACGATGCAGACCATCGCCCTTGTCGATGATGACCGGAATATTCTGACGTCCGTATCCATTGCCCTGGAGGCGGAGGGCTACAAGGTCGAGACCTATACCGATGGCGCTTCCGCGCTCGAAGGCCTGCTTGCGCGGCCGCCGCAGCTTGCGATCTTCGACATCAAGATGCCGCGCATGGACGGCATGGAACTGCTGCGTCGCCTGCGGCAGAAGTCCGATCTGCCGGTGATCTTCCTCACCTCCAAGGATGAAGAGATCGACGAACTCTTCGGCCTGAAGATGGGCGCCGACGACTTCATCACCAAGCCGTTTTCGCAGCGCCTGCTGGTGGAACGCGTCAAGGCGATCCTGCGCCGCGCCGCAAACCGCGAGGCCGCAGCCGCCAACACCACAAACACCGCGAAGGCTTCCGACGCGCCGTCGCGCTCGCTCGAGCGTGGCCAATTGGTCATGGACCAGGAGCGTCACACCTGCACCTGGAAGAGCGAGCCGGTGACCCTGACGGTGACGGAATTCCTGATCCTTCATTCGCTGGCGCAGCGCCCGGGCGTGGTGAAAAGCCGCGACGCGCTGATGGACGCGGCCTATGATGAGCAGGTCTATGTCGACGACCGCACCATCGACAGCCACATCAAGCGGCTGCGCAAGAAGTTCAAGATGGTCGACAACGACTTCGACATGATCGAGACGCTTTACGGTGTCGGTTATCGTTTCCGGGAGTCCGCCTGAACCGCGGGGCTTGCCATCGCGGCCAGAGTGGCGCATTTGAAGCGGCGCGATGGTGATGGCCTCGTCCGAGGCTCGACACGATCTCCGCCGTCTTCGGATCAAACCATGGAAGGCGGCGCCACCGGCCGGCAGCGCCGCCGCCATCGAACAAGTGTGAAGGACAGTCCGCGCGGGAGCGGGACATTTGGTAGAAGTCTTGCAGGGCGACATCGAGGATACTGACGGGCGTGCCCAGGCACAGAAGGGCGAGCGCCGCTGGGCGCATCCCTTCACGCTGATCCGCCGTCTCTTCGGCAATGCCGTCTTTTCGAGCCTCACCCGCCGCATTGTCTTCTTCAACCTGGTGGCGCTCGTCGTTCTGGTCGGCGGCATCATGTACCTCAACCAGTTCCGCGAGGGACTGATCGATGCGCGCGTCGAAAGCCTTTTGACCCAGGGCGAGATCATTGCCGGCGCGATCTCGGCGTCGGCCTCGGTCGATACCAACTCGATCACCATCGATCCCGAAAAGCTGCTGGAACTGCAGGCCGGCCAAAGCATCACGCCGCTGCCGAGCGACGAGGATCTCGATTTTCCGATCATCCAGGAGCGCGTAGCCCCTGTTCTCAGGCGCCTGATCTCGCCGACGCGCACCCGTGCCCGCCTGTTCGACGCGGATGCCGACCTGCTGCTTGATTCGCGCCATCTTTATAGCGGCGGCCAGGTGCTGCGCTTCGATCTGCCACCGATCGAGCCGGAATCGTCGGGTATCGGCGAAAGGCTCAACAGCTGGCTGAACAAGCTGCTGCAGCCCGGCAACCTGCCGCTCTACAAGGAGCCGCCTGGTGGCAACGGCGCGATCTATCCCGAAGTCACCAATGCGCTGACCGGCGTGCGCGGCTATGTCGAGCGCGTCACCGAGAAGGGCGAACTCATCGTTTCGGTGGCCGTGCCCGTCCAGCGCTTCCGCGCCGTGCTCGGCGTGCTCCTGCTTTCGACGCAGGCCGGCGACATCGACAAGATCGTCCAGGCCGAGCGCCTCGCCATTATCCGCGTCTTCGGCGTCGCGGCCCTCGTCAACATCATCCTGTCGCTGCTTCTGTCGTCGACGATCGCCAATCCGCTGCGGCGTCTGGCGGCGGCGGCCGTGCGGGTGCGCCGCGGCGGCGCCAAGGAACGCGAGGAAATTCCCGATTTCTCCTCGCGCCAGGACGAGATCGGCAATCTCTCGGTCGCGCTGCGCGAGATGACGACTGCGCTCTACGACCGGATCGCCGCGATCGAGAACTTTGCCGCGGACGTCAGCCACGAGCTGAAAAACCCCCTCACCTCGCTACGCAGCGCCGTCGAGACGCTGCCGCTGGCGCGGACCGACGAATCGAAAAAGCGGCTGATGGACGTCATCCAGCATGACGTCCGCCGCCTCGATCGCCTGATCAGCGACATCTCGGACGCCTCGCGGCTCGACGCCGAGCTTGCCCGCAGCGACGCCAAGATCATCGATCTCGAAAAGCTGCTCGGCGATCTCGTCGACATTTCGCGCCAGGTCCGCAGCAAGAAAAAGTCGGTGCTGCTCGATTTCGTCATCGACCGCAAGGACAGTCCCAAGGCACGCTTCGCGGTCAACGGCTATGAACTGCGCATCGGCCAGATCATCACCAACCTGATCGAAAACGCCCGGTCCTTCGTTCCCGAGGACGGCGGGCGGATCGTCGTTCGCCTGACGCGCTCGCGCTCGCGCTGCCTTGTCTATGTCGAGGACAACGGTCCCGGCATTCAGGCCGAAGACATCGACCGGATCTTCGAGCGCTTCTATACCGACCGTCCGGAAGGCGAGGATTTCGGCCAGAACTCCGGTCTCGGCCTGTCGATCTCCAGGCAGATCGCCGAAGCGCACGGCGGCACGCTCAAGGCCGAGAACATCGCCGCAGCGGATGGCCGCATCACCGGCGCCCGCTTCATCCTGTCCCTTCCCGCCGAGCCGCACGCGTGACAGCGGCCCGCGCCAATGTCCACGGCACCGCAATCGTGCTCGGGACGCGCGGTTTCCTGATCACCGGCCCGTCCGGCACCGGCAAATCCAGGCTGGCGCTTGCATGCATCACGGCCGCCCGGCAGGCCGGGCACTTCGCGGCCCTCGTCGCCGACGACCGGGTGGACCTCTCGCTCGAGCACGACCGGATCGTGGCGCGTTGCCCGCCATCCATTCACGGTCTCATCGAAATCCGCGGGGCCGGCATCGGCACGATCGAAACCGTTCCCGCTGCGGTGATGGACTGGGCCCTGCTGCCGGTGCGCGCCCCCTTCGACCCACGGCTACCGCCGGAAGACGAGACATTGCCGCTACCACTCGGGCGAGCATTGCCGATTGTTCGCGTTCCCGTTGAGGAGGGCGCGCAGATTCTCGATATTTTGCAGGCGCTCATCGCCGAAAAAATAGGTTTCTAGCCCGCTTTACCGTCAGCGCGACCGGATTTTCGGCATTTTTGGCTTGCACTTCGCCTTTTCCTTGCCAAGATGCCCTCCCCAACAGGTGGACGAAATTGCTGCATTGCGATATCTGGCCATCAGTGAATTGCGTGTGCAGTTGGAGCGAAGATACCCATGATCGGACTTGTGCTTGTCACCCATGGCAAGCTGGCTGAGGAATTTCGACATGCGCTCGAGCATGTTGTCGGTCCGCAAAAAGCTATAGAGACCGTCTGCATCGGCCCCGAGGACGACATGGATCAGCGTCGGCAGGATATCCTCGACGCGGTCACCAATGTCGACGAAGGCAACGGCGTCATCATCCTGACCGACATGTTCGGCGGGACGCCCTCCAACCTCGCCATCTCGGTGATGCGCAGCGGCACCGTCGAAGTGATCGCCGGCGTCAACCTGCCGATGCTGATCAAGCTTGCCGGCGTGCGCGGCGAGAGCGACATGGACAAGGCACTGGTCGAGGCCTCGGAGGCCGGGCGAAAGTACATCAACGTCGCCAGCCGCGTCCTGAGTGGAAAATAATGGACCATCGCCCCGACATGTCGCTGACGCGCGAACTGCTGATCATCAACAAGCGTGGCCTGCATGCGCGGGCGTCTGCGAAGTTCGTGCAGACGGTCGAGGCATACGACGCCGAGATCACCGTCTCCAAGGACGGCATGACCGTTGGCGGGACCTCGATCATGGGGCTGATGATGCTGGCCGCCAGCACCGGCTGCAGCGTTTGCGTGACCGCCAGCGGCGCGCAGGCCGAAGAGGCGCTGAATGCGCTCGACGCGCTGGTCGCCGACAAGTTCGGCGAAGAAATCTGACGGCAATATAAAGATATAAAGACTTCTTTATATCGAGGTTGCTCTCCACCCTGAATCCTGATAGATCGGTCGCACTCTCACCGCGTCCTATAGGCGTGGGAGGCATAATCGCGCCGCGAAGATGGCCAAGGCCGCGCGGCTTGAAGAGATCAGCCCGGAGAACTCCATGACCACCACTCAGGACTATATCGTCGCCGACATCGGACTTGCCGATTTCGGACGCAAGGAAATTGCGATCGCCGAAACGGAAATGCCGGGCCTGATGGCCTGCCGCGAAGAGTTCGGCGCTTCGAAGCCGCTGAAGGGCGCGCGCATCACCGGCTCGCTGCACATGACCATCCAGACCGCCGTCCTCATCGAGACGCTGGTTGCACTCGGCGCCGACGTGCGCTGGGCATCCTGCAACATCTTCTCGACCCAGGACCACGCGGCTTCCGCGATCGCCGCCAGCGGCGTTCCGGTCTTCGCCGTCAAGGGTGAAACGCTCGAAGAGTACTGGACCTACACGGACAAGATCTTCCAGTGGGCCGACGGCGGCGTCTCGAACATGATCCTCGACGATGGCGGCGACGCCACCATGTACATCCTGCTCGGCGCCCGCGCTGAAGCCGGCGAGAACGTGCTTTCGAACCCGGGTTCGGAAGAAGAAGAGATCCTCTTTGCACAGATCAAGAAGCGCCTTGCCGCTTCGCCGGGCTTCTTCACCAAGCAGCGCGACGCGATCAAGGGCGTGACCGAAGAAACCACGACCGGCGTCAACCGCCTGTACCAGCTCCAGGCCAAGGGCCTGCTGCCGTTCCCGGCGATCAACGTCAACGACTCGGTCACCAAGTCGAAGTTCGACAACAAGTACGGCTGCAAGGAATCGCTGGTCGACGGCATCCGTCGCGGCACCGACGTGATGATGGCCGGCAAGGTCGCCGTCGTCTGCGGTTACGGCGACGTCGGCAAGGGCTCGGCTGCCTCGCTCTCGGGCGCCGGCGCCCGCGTCAAGGTCACCGAAGTCGACCCGATCTGCGCACTGCAGGCTGCCATGGACGGCTTCGAAGTCGTTCAGCTCGAAGACGTCGTCTCGTCGGCCGACATCTTCATCACGACGACCGGCAACAAGGACGTCATCCGCATGGACCACATGCGCGAGATGAAGGACATGGCGATCGTCGGCAACATCGGCCACTTCGACAACGAGATCCAGGTCTCGGCGCTGCGTAACCTGAAGTGGACGAACATCAAGCCGCAGGTCGACATGATCGAGTTCCCGAAGGGCAACCGCATGATCCTGCTCTCGGAAGGTCGTCTGCTCAACCTCGGCAACGCCACCGGCCACCCGTCCTTCGTGATGTCGGCCTCGTTCTCCAACCAGGTGCTGGCGCAGATCGAGCTCTTCACCAAGGGTGAGAACTACAAGAACGAAGTCTACGTCCTGCCGAAGGCACTCGACGAGAAGGTCGCTCGCCTGCACCTGAAGAAGCTCGGCGCCAAGCTCTCCGAGCTTTCCGAAGAGCAGGCCGACTACATCGGCGTGAAGACCCAGGGTCCGTTCAAGGCCGAGCACTACCGGTACTAATCCTTACCCGGGCAATCCACAACATCTTGTGGCCGCGTTCTTGACAAGAGAGCGCGGCCGCTTTTTTGGGCCTCTCCCTTCCCGACGATTCGACTAGGAAGTATGCTCTAACCCATTGATTCGTGATGCCGGTGCGGACCTTGGGCATCGCGGATGGGATGTCTTGTCGAATAAGCGGCAAACAGACGGAGACAGACCGGGGATGCAAACGGAACTGACGCGGACCCTTGAACAGGGCCCCGGTGGAACTGTGCAAGGCGCAGCAAGGCCGGCAGCACTCTTCGGACAGACGGGGATGGCAGCGCCATGAACAGAGACCAGACAGATTTTCCGGCCATCCGCCGCAAGGGTCCGAAATTCCTGCGCCGCCTTCTGGCCGGCACCGCCCTTTTCACCGCCACGGACGCGCTTGCCCAGGTCGCGCCGCAAAAGGCGGGCATCTTCGGCTCGTCGGAAGTCGTCACCTTCTCCGTGCTGATCGGCGTCATTTCCGCCGCGATGATCTCGGCCATCTGGCTGATCCGTCAGCGCGGCAACATCGAGGCGGAAAACCGCGAGCTCAGGTCCGACCTTTCCGACGCCAACCAGCGCCTCTCGCGCTACCAGGCGCTGGTCGCCGACAAGAACCGCCGGATCGTCATCTGGGACGGGCTGCTTGAACGCGCCGAACTGCTCGGCCAGCTGCCGGCGGAAACCGGCGCGCCCTCGGACGATCGCGACTTCCTGGCCTTTGGCCGCTGGGTCAAGGCGCAGTCGGCCGGCGAGCTGGAAAAATCGATCGAGGCGCTGCGCACCCAGGCACGCAGCTTCGATCTGGTCATCGAAACGCAGCGCAATGAAGTGCTGGAGGCCCAGGGACGCGTTTCCGGCGGGCGCGCCTTCGTGCGCTTCATCGCGCTCAACAACATGCGGGCGGAGCTCGCAGAGCTGAAGCTCGAACACGATCGGCTCAATGCCGCGCTTCGCTCCTTCCATACGCTTCTCGACGCGATCGACCTGCCCGTCTGGCAGCGCGGCACCGACGGCACGCTCATCTGGGTGAACGAGGCCTATGCGGATGCCGTCGAGGCACCCGATGTCACCACCGCCATCGCGGAGCGTCGGGAGTTGCTCGCGACCGTCGCGCGCGAAAAGATCCGGTCGGTTTCGACCTTCGACACGCCTTTCCGTGACAAGGTCTCGACCGTCGTGCGCGGCAACCGCACCTTCTTCGACGTCGTCGACGCCCGCAGTGCCGCCGGCTCGGCCGGTATCGCCCTCGATGTGTCGGGGATCGAGGCCGTGCGCGAGGAACTCAACCGCACGCTCAAGAGCCACGCGGAAACGCTCGACCATCTGGCGACGCCCGTCGCGATCTTCGACGGCAACCAGCGCCTGCAGTTCTACAACCAGGCTTTCCAGCGCCTGTGGAACCTCGACATCGGCTTCCTCGAGCGCAAGCCGGACAATGGCGAAGTGCTCGACCGGCTGCGCGCCGGCGGCCAGCTGCCGGAACAGCTCAACTGGAAACAGTGGAAGGCGAACGCGCTGTCCGTCTACCAGGCACTCGACACGCAGAGCGACCTCTGGCACCTGCCGAACGGGCAGACGCTGCGCGTCTTTGCCACCGCCCGCCCGCAGGGTGGCGTCACCTGGGTGTTCGAGAACCTGACCGAGAAGGTCGACCTCGAAACGCGCTACAACACCCTCGTCCAGGTCCAGGGCGAAACCATCGATCACCTCGCCGAAGGTGTCGCCGTGTTCGGCCCGGACGGCCGCATTCGCCTGTCGAACCCGGCGTTTCGCGCGATCTGGGGCATCAGCGAGGTGGAAGCCAAGCCCGGTACGCATATCAAGGCGATCGAGCAGGCCTGCCTGATCTCCTACGACCAGCCGGACGGCTGGAAGCGGTTCACCCACATCATCACCAGCTTCGACGACGAGCGACCCTCCAGCCGCGGCATCCTCGAACTCAGGACCGGGCTGATCCTCGACTACGCCGTCATCCCGCTGCCGAACGCCCAGACGATGCTGACCTTCGTCAACATCACCGACAGCGTCAGGGTCGAGCGCGCGCTTACCGAGAAGAACGAGGCGCTGCGCAAGGCGGATGCGCTGAAGAACGACTTCGTGCACCACGTTTCCTATGAGCTGCGCTCGCCGCTCACCAACATCATCGGTTTCGCCGACCTCTTGAAGACGCCCGCCTTCGGCGATCTCAACGAGCGGCAGGCCGAATATGTCGATCACATCGCCACGTCCTCGTCGCTGCTGCTGACGATCGTCAACGACATTCTGGATCTCGCGACCGTCGACGCCGGCATCGTCCAGCTCGACCTGGCTGACATCAGCCTGACCGACTTCCTCGACGACATCGCTCATCAGATGGCCGACCGGCTGATCGAGAGCGGCGTGACGCTCAGGATTGCCGCCCCCGACAATCTCGGCCGGATGGTCGCCGATCAGCAGCGCCTGAAGCAGATCTTCGTCAAGCTCTTGACCAATGCCGCGAATTTCGCGCCCGATGGCAGCGTCATCGAACTGGCGTGCCGCCGCGAGGGCAGCGACTTCATCTTCTCGGTCTCCGATAGCGGCCCCGGCATTCCGCAGGACGTGCTCGACACCGTGTTCAACCGCTTCGAGAGCCACGGTCAGCGCGGCGGCGCCGGCCTCGGGCTTTCGATCGTCGAGAGCTTCGTCAGCCTGCATCACGGCACGGTCTCGATCCGCAGCAAGGAAGGCGAAGGCACGGAAGTGACCTGCCGCATCCCCTCGGCCGACGTGCCGTCCACCGTCGCGGCCGAATGATGCCGGCGATCGAACGCCATCTTGCGGACGAGGCGGCAACGATCGAGCTTGGCGAAGACCTGGCGCTGGCCCTGAAGCCCGGCGACTGCGTCGCTCTTTCGGGTGATCTCGGCGCCGGCAAATCGACGCTCGCACGCGCCTTCCTCAGGGCAGTAGCCGACGACGACGGCCTGGAAGTGCCGAGCCCGACATTCACGCTCGTTCAGAGCTATGACCTGCGCATACCCGTCGCGCATTTCGACCTCTACCGGCTGGCCGATTCCAGCGAGCTCGACGAACTCGGCTTCGATGAAGCCCTGTCGCAGGGTATCTGCCTGGTCGAATGGCCGGAACGGGCGAACGATGCCCTTCCTTCAGGCCGCATCACGCTCACGATCACCCATGAAAAAGACGGGCGCCGTGTCGAGATCTCCGCTCCGGACGGCACGCTGCAACGCATTGCCCGCGCACTTTCGATCCGCGACTTTCTCGATCGGAACGGGCATTCGAAAGCGCGGCGCCGGCACCTGAGCGGCGACGCCTCGATCCGCGCCTATGAGCGCATTTACCCGGCGGACCGATCCGTTAGCCGGATTCTGATGGATTCGCCGCGGCACAAGCCGGGCCCGATCCTTCAGGACGGAAAGTACTACCAGCAGCTCGCGCATATCGCCGAGGACGTCGTTCCATTCGTCGCCATCGACCAGCTGCTCGTCGCCCGCGGTCTTGCCGCACCGGCGATTTACGCCCGCGACCTCGACCAGGGCATCCTCTTGATCGAGGACCTCGGATCGGAAGGCGTTCTGGATGCGGACGGACAGCCGATCGACGAACGCTACATCGAGAGCGCACGCCTGCTCGCCCGCCTGCACGCGGAGCAGGCACAGCGCGAAATCAGCATCGACAGGACGGTCATTCACCGCATCCCGGACTTCGACCGCACGGCGATGAAGATCGAGACGCGGCTCTTGACCGACTGGTATCTGCCGTGGAAACGCGGCGCGCCGGCAAGCGACGACGAGATGCGCGAATATGGAGACATCTGGGACGGGCTGATCGACCTTCTCCAGACCTCCGAGACCAACCTGCTGCTGCGCGATTTCCATTCGCCGAACATCATCTGGCGTGACGAGCGCGAAGGGCTTGACCGGATCGGCCTCATCGACTTCCAGGACGCGATGATCGGCCCGACCGCCTATGACGTGGCATCACTGGTGCAGGATGCGCGTGTCACCATCGCCCCTCCGCTGGCAAGCCGGATGATGGAGACCTATCTCGCCGAGCGGCGCAGAGACCCCAGCTTCGACGAGGTGACGTTCCTGCGCGACTGGCACCTGATGTCGGCGCAGCGCAACTGCAAGCTCGTCGGCATCTGGGTGCGGCTGATGCAGCGCGACGGCAAGCCGGGCTACATGAAGCACATGCCGCGCACTTTCGCCTATCTTCAGGCGGCGCTCTCACATGAATCGCTGAAACCCTTGCACGACTGGTGTATGAAGACCGGAATCCTCGTTTCCGAATCAGCGAACTGACAGAGAATCAATGTCGATCAGCAATGCGATGGTGCTCGCCGCGGGCCTCGGGACCCGACTTCGTCCGATCACCAACACCATGCCGAAGCCGCTCGTCGAAATCGCCGGCAAGCCGATGATCGACTACGTTCTGGATCTCCTGGTCGAGGCAGGCGTCAGCAAGGCCGCGGTCAACGTGCACCACTTCGCCGACCAGATGGAAGGCCATCTCAGGCGACGCAGCGCTCCGGAAATCGTCATCTCGGACGAGCGCGACCAGCTGATGAATTCCGGTGGCGGTCTCGCCAAGGGGCTGAAACTTCTGCCGGAAGGCCCGGTCCTGGTGATGAATGCCGACCTGTTCTGGGTTGGCGAACCCGCGGACAAGCCCAGCAACCTGACGCGCCTGGCCGCGGCCTTCGATGCGGAGCGCATGGACATGCTGCTGCTTTGCGTGCGCGACGAGGATACGACCGGACACAACGGCAAGCGGGATTTCTCGCTCGGCGCCGACGGCAGCCTTGCCCGCTACATCGAAGGTCTGCCGAACCCGGTGGTCTATGCCGGTGCGATTGCGCTTCACTCGCGCCTCTTCGCCGACGCGCCGGACGAGGCCTTCAATCTCAACATCTACTTCGATCGCGCGGCCGAAAAGGGCCGTCTCTACGGCCTGCTGCTGGACGGCCATTGGATGACAGTCGGCACGCCCGAGGCGATCGGCGAAGCGGAGGCGGCGATCCGTCGCCACCGGCCGGAGGGATGAGCGTGCGCGGCCGCCGGTCCAACGTCTTCACGATTCCGCCCGGCCTCCCCTTCCTGAAGACGCTCGCCGAAAGGCTTTGCGACGGTAGCCTGACGCCGGACTTCCGCTACGATCCGGCCGATCCGCTGCCGCTTGCGGGCGTCACCATCTTCGTGCCGACACGGCGTTCGGCCCGTGTGCTCAGATCCGAATTCGTCGATCTGCTTGGCGGCCGCTCCACCATCCTGCCCACCATCAAGGCGCTCGGCGAGACCGACGACGACAGCGGCTTCTTCGATGCCGAAGTGCCGGCGATCCTCGATCTGGCCCCGCCCCTGCCGGGCACGGCGCGGCTGATCGAGCTTGGCCGGCTGATCCTGGCCTGGCGCAACCGGCTGCCGAAGGTGGTGCTCGACATTCATGCGGAGAGCCCGCTGATTGCGCCGGCGAGCCCAGCCGATGCGATCTGGCTTGCGCGCAACCTTGCCGATCTCATCGATGCGATGGAGACGGAAGAGCTCAACTGGGACAAGCTCGACAAGCTCGATGCCGGCGAGCACGCACTCTGGTGGCAGCTGACGCTCGAATTCCTGAAGATCGCCCGCAATTACTGGCCGGAACGGCTGGAGGAACTGAAACAATCCTCACCGGCGCGCCACCGCAACGCCATCCTGCAGGCGGAAACGCAGCGCATCGCTGACGGCAAGATCGAAGGCCCGATCATCATTGCCGGTTCGACCGGCTCCATTCCCGCAACCGCGGCGCTGATCGCCGCCGTGCAGAAGCTGGAAAACGGTACGATCGTGCTGCCCGGCCTCGACCAGACGATGAGCGAGGCCGAATGGGACATGATCGTCGCCGACGCCGCCCTCGACGGCAGGCCGGACCCGGCAAGCCGCAGCCATCCACAATACGGCTTCTACAGGCTGCTGAAGCGCATGGCCGTTCTGCGGCCGGATGTGACCACCTTGGCCAGCGCCGAGGCTGACCTCGACGTCCGTGCCGAGATCCTGTCTCACGCGCTGCTCCCGGCCAAGGCGACCAATGCCTGGACCGCGATGCGCAGCGAGCTCGATCCGGCGCTGCTGCTGCAAGCCTTCCGCGATGCGGCACTCGTCGAAACCGCCAACGAGCGTGAGGAAGCGACCGCAATCGCCGTTGCCTTGCGGCTCGCGCTCGAAGGCAGCGACGAGAGCCAGGCGGCGCTGATCACCCCGGACCGAAATCTCGCGCGACGGGTCGGCGCCGAGCTCGCCCGCTTCGGCATCGAGGCCGACGATTCCGCCGGCACGCCCCTGTCGTCGACGCCGCAGGGCAGCCTGCTGCGGCTGCTGCTGGAAACAAGCCTGCGCCCCGGTGATCCCGTGCCGTTCATCGCGCTGCTCAAGCATCCGCTGGCCCGCTTCGGGCTTTCCCAGGACACGATGCGCGAAGGCGCCGACGCGCTGGAACGCATGGCGCTGCGCGGCAGCACGGCGAGCGTCGATCTGCTGGCCCTAGCCCCGCTCTTCGACGCGGCGATCATCCGGCACAAGGCCGACCGCCACCCACCGGAATGGCGCATCGGCATCGGCGAAACCGAACTTGTCGCGGCCCGCGACGTGGCGGCGAAGATCAGCCTCGCGGTGGCGCCGCTTGCTTCCGCGCTCACGCGCAGCAGGGACGGCAGCCGCGTGTTCTCGGAGGAATTCACCTTTGCCGACTGGGCGACGCGCACCGGTGAAGCGCTGGAAGCGACCTGTGCCGACGAGCGCGGCGATCTCGGCGGGCTCTGGTCCGGCGAAGCCGCCGATACGCTCTCGACCCTCCTTCGCGGCATCATCGAAACCGATGGCCAGATGACCGCGGACGGGCCGCAATGGTGCGACGTCGTCGAGGCGCTGTCGGCGAGTGCTGCGGTCAAGCCGCGCTCCATGCGCCATCCGCGGGTGTTCATCTTCGGCGCGCTCGAATCGCGCCTGCAGAGCATGGACCTGGTGGTTCTCGGCGGTCTGAACGAGGGCAACTGGCCCGGCCAGACCGCCAATGATCCGTTCCTGTCGCGCACCATGAAAACGGGGATCGGTCTCGAGCCGCCGGAACGGCGCATCGGCCAGCTGGCGCACGACTTCCAAATGGCCTGCGGTACGCGGCGGCTGATCTTCACCCGCTCGATGCGTCAGGGCGCAGCCCCCACCGTCGCCTCGCGCTGGCTGCAGCGCCTGCTGGCGCTCGGCGGCGAACGGCTGACGCAGACGCTGCATGCCAATGGCGCCGATTATCTCGCCTGGGCCCGCATGCTGGACGACGGCGGTCGCCAGCCGCTTGCCGAGCGTCCCGCCCCCAAGCCGCCCGCAGATCTGCAGCCGCGCAAGTACTCCTTCAGCGAAGTTTCACGGCTGCGGCGCGACCCCTATGCGATCTATGCGCGACGCATCCTTCGGCTGCATCCGCTGCTGCCGTTCAACAGCGATCCCGGTCCGGCCGAGCGCGGTACGCTCTACCATCAGATCGTCGAGCGTTTCGTGCGCTCCGGCGTCGACCTGATGTCGCCCGCGGCCGAGGAAGTCATGCACCGGCTGCTCAACGAGGCCTTCGACGAGGCGCACCTGCCCACCCATATCGACACGATCTGGCGGCCGCGCTTTGCCGCCGTCGGGCAGGCTTTCATCAAGTGGGAACGGGACCGCGCCCGTTTCCTCCGCCGGTCGCGCACGGAAGCTCCGGCATCGATGGAGCTCGGCGTTGCCGACATGCGGCTGACCGGCATTGCCGACCGGCTCGATACGCTGACCGACGGCAGTGTCGAAATCATCGACTACAAGACCGGCTCCAGCCCGTCGGTCAAGGAAGCCCGCGTGCTGCTCGATCCGCAGCTCGCGCTGGAAGCTGCGGCACTCAAGGCCGGTGCTTTCAAGGACGTGCCGCCCAGCCACCCGCAGGCGCTGCTCTATGTCAGGCTCAAGCCGGGCGCGCGCTTCAAGTCGGAAACGGTCAACAACGAGGGCAGCAAGTCGAAGGAGACGAAATCTGCCGATCAGCTTGCAGACGAATCCCTTGCCGAACTGCGAAAACTGCTGAGCGCGCTTCTTTCCGGCAAGCATGGCTTTGCCTCGCGCGTGATTGTTCAGAAAGAGCGCGATTATGGCGGTGAATACGACCATCTGGCACGCGTAGCCGAATGGTCGACGGCCGATAGCGAAGAGGAGGACGGCGATGAGGGATGACAGCCTCGGCCCCGAACAGGCGACGCCGCAAGGCTGGCTCGACTGGACCTCGCGCCGGCAGTCGCTGGCTTCGGACCCTGCCCGCTCCGCCTGGGTGTCGGCCAATGCCGGCTCCGGCAAGACACATGTGCTGACCCAGCGGGTCATCCGGCTGCTGCTGGCCGGCTGCCGCCCCTCGGCGATCCTCTGCCTCACCTACACCAAGGCGGCGGCCTCGGAAATGTCGAACCGCGTCTTCGAGCGCCTGGCCGAATGGGTCACGCTCGACGACGCGACGCTCGAAAAGCGGATCGAGGCGATCGAGGGTGAGCGGCCCGACCTCTTGAAGCTGCAGGAGGCACGACGCCTCTTCGCCCGCGCGCTGGAGACGCCGGGCGGCCTCAAGATCCAGACGATCCATGCCTTCTGCGAGGCGCTGCTGCACCAGTTTCCGCTGGAGGCCAATGTCGCCGGGCATTTCTCCGTTCTCGACGATCGCGCGGCTGCGGTTCTGCTTGCCGATGCGCGCCGGCTGCTGCTGACCGCGACCGCCGCCAAGGACGATCCGGCCCTTGCGCAAGCCTTTGCCACCGTGCTCGACATCGCCGACGATACGGGCCTGGAAAGGCTGCTGGCGGCGATCGTCCAGAACCGAACCGCGATCCAGGCCTTTCTCGAACATGCCGATGGGCTTGGCGGCACCGAAGCCGAGCTGCGGCGGGCGCTGAAACTTTCGCCGGATGAAAGCGTCGACCGAGCCATGTCGGCGATCTGGCCCTTGGCGGGACTGAACGGCGCGGCGCTCGAACGGTATTTCTCGCTCGCCACCAGTGTCGGCGGCACGAAGGTGCTCGACTTCGCCGAGGGGCTGAGAACCGTTTCGAAGATGACGGACCTGAGCGCGCGCTATGACGGGCTGCGTCACCTGTTCTTCACCGGAACCGGCAAGCCGCGGGCGCAATCCGCCTTCCTCAACAAGGCGATGCAGCAGGCCGCACCCGATCTCATTGACCTCGTGGACGAGGCCTACCGCCATGTCGTCGCCTGCATCGATCACATCAGCATTCTCAGGATGTTCGAGGCGACGCTGGCGGCGTTGACGCTCGCGGAGCGGCTGAATGCCGACTACGAGGAACTGAAGCGGCGGCGCAGCCAGCTCGATTTCGAGGACCTGATCAACCGCACCGCGGCGCTCTTTGCCCGCGGCGATGTCAGCGCCTGGGTCCACTACAAGCTCGACCAGGGCATCGACCATATCCTGGTCGACGAGGCCCAGGACACCAGCCCGGCGCAATGGACGATCATTCAGGCGTTGGCCGCCGATTTCTTCTCCGGCGAGAGCGCCCGCGGCGCCAACCGCACCATGTTCGCGGTCGGCGACGAGAAGCAATCGATCTACTCCTTCCAGGGCGCGCGGCCGGAGCGGTTCTCGCACGAGAGCCAGGAGACCGAACGACGGGTGCGCGACGGCGGCAAGGCCTTCGAACCCATTCGCCTGCAGCTTTCCTTCCGCTCGACCGTCGACGTGCTTTCGGCCGTCGACGCCGTCTTTGCCAATCCGGCACACGCCCGGGGCTTGAGCGCCCGCAACGAGGCGGTCGTGCATGCTTCGAACCGCATCGGCCATCCCGGCGCCGTCGACATCTGGGACGTGATTGCCGCCGAACCGGTGGATACGGAGGAGGAATGGACCGCCGCCTTCGACGCGACGCCGGAGAGCGCGCCGGTCAACATCCTCGCCCGCCGGATCGCAGCCACGCTCGAGAGCTGGATCGGCAAGGAGACGATCGTCGAGAAGGGCGTTCGCCGGCCGATGCGCCCCGGCGATATCATCGTGCTGGTGCGCAAGCGCGATGCCTTCGTCAATGCGCTGACCCGGGCGCTCAAGCGCCGCAACAACATTCCCGTCGCCGGCGCCGACCGGCTGGTGCTCACCAAGCATATTGCAGTTCAGGACCTGCTGGCGCTCGGGCGGTTCGTGCTCTTGCCGCAGGACGACCTGTCGCTGGCGGCGCTGATGAAGAGCCCGCTGTTCAATCTCGGCGAGGACGCGCTGTTCGAACTCGCCGCCCGGCGCGAGGCCGGGGAAAGCCTCTGGCAGCGGCTGCTGCAGGAAGCCGACGACGGCATCCTGTTTCACCAGACGGCGCGAACGCTGAAATCCTACATGGCGCTCGCGCGCCAGCTTGCGCCGCATGATTTCTACGCCCGCATTCTTGGCGTCCATGGCGGCCGGGCCGCCTTTCTCGCCAGGCTCGGCAGCGAAGTCAGCGACATTCTCGACGAGTTCCTGACCTTCGCGCTCGACCAGGAAAGAAGCGGCCTGCCCGGTCTGCAGGCCTTCGTCTCGACGCTGGAAATGGAAGCACCGACGGTCAAGCGCGAGCAGGACAAGGAACGCGACGAAGTCCGGATCATGACGGTGCACGCGGCCAAGGGCCTCGAGGCGCCGGTCGTCTTCCTCGTCGATGGCGGCGGTGCGGCTTTCAGCAACCAGCATGTGCCTTCGCTCCGCTTCCTCGAACTCGCGCAAAGGGACGGCAGCGTTCTGCCGCTCCCGGTATGGCGCGCGCCGGGCGCGGAATCGAACTCGCTCGTCACCGCCGATGGCGAACGGCTGAAGACGCTGGCCGAGGAAGAATATCGCCGCCTGCTCTATGTCGGCATGACCCGCGCCGCCGACCGCCTGATCGTCTGCGGCTATCGTGGGCAGCGGGCCGTCGCCGAGACATGGCATGCCATGGTCCAGGCGAGTCTCGCCAGCGACGAAAGCGGTCGCGGGCATCCGACCGCGTTCCACGCCGGCGGCGAGGAATGGTCAGGCCATGCCTGGCGCGAAAGACAGCTTGAGCGCGACCTTCCCTCCGGCGACGCGCCCTTGGCTCACGGGGTCCGCCCGGCGATCATGCTGCCCAAGGCGCTTTCGACGCCGCTTCCGCCGCAAAAGCGGCTGCCGCGCCCGCTCAGCCCTTCCGGCGTCGGCATTGCGGTTGACGAGGACGACGGCGATGCGCTCGTCGGCTCGGCTCTCTTCTCGGAAAAGGCCCCCGCGAACCTGTCGATGCTGTGGGGCGCGATCCTGCACCGCCTGCTTCAGGTTTTGCCCTCAATGGCGGGCGACCATCGCCGGGCCGCGGCCGAACGTTATCTGGAGCGATCCGTTCCGCTCTGGTCCCCAGAGCAGCGCGCGGCCGTGATCGCCGGCGTCGAAAACGTGCTCGGCCATCCGGATCTTGGCGCGCTTTTCTCACCGAGCAGCCGGGCCGAGGTTTCGGTCATGGGCACGCTGACGCTCGGCAAGCGTGACCACGCGGTCTCCGGCCGGATCGACCGGCTTGCCGTCAGCGACGGCGTCGTGACGATTGCCGACTTCAAGACCAACAGGCAGGTGCCGGCGTCGCCTGGCGACATCCCCTTCGCCTACACGGCGCAGCTTGCGATCTACCGCGCGCTTTTGCAGCCGCTCTATCCGGCGCATGCGTTTCGCTGCGTGCTGATCTTCACGGAAGGGCCGGCAATCCACGTCGTTGACGATCAGGCGCTCGACAGGAGCCTTGAAGACCTCGCGACAAAGTGAGATACCCGATATTGAAAATCCAGCGGTGCCTTCTCACATGAGACACAACATCTGGATACTGCCATTCCGAACGCAAGGAGCAGCCTATGGCTACTGTAAAGGTCGATACGTCCAATTTTCAGCAGGAAGTGCTGAACTCCGCCGAGCCGGTGGTTGTCGATTTCTGGGCTGAATGGTGCGGCCCGTGCAAGATGATCGCGCCGAGCCTCGAGGAAATCTCGAACGAACTCGCCGGCAAGGTCAAGGTTGCCAAGCTCAACATCGACGAGAACCCGGAACTGGCCGCCCAGTACGGCGTTCGCTCGATCCCGACGCTCGCCATGTTCAAGGCCGGCGAAGTGGCAGACATCAAGGTTGGCGCCGCCCCCAAGACGGCCCTTTCCTCGTGGATCTCCACCGCCGTCGCTTGAGGCGGTTCATTGCTGAAAACATTGAAAGCCCGGCATGCCGGGCTTTTTTCTTGCCTTCAATCTGGGAGCGGGGTGGCTGGGCCACCTCTGGATCACTTCGGCGGCGTGCCGTTGTCGGCGAGAACGTCGCCCACCAGATAGAGCGACCCGCCGATCAGGATGCGCGGCGGCGCCGGGTCTTCGTCGACCAGATTGGCGATGACCGTCAATGCCTCGGCAACCGACGAGACGGCCGAAGCCTCAAAGCCGACCGAAGCGGCGTCGCTCGCAAGCGCCACGGGATCAAGACCGGCGTCGGAACCGCGGATCGGAACGGTGAAGACCTGTTCGGCGAGATCGAGGAAGGCGCGGAAGTAGCCGATCGGCTCCTTGGTGTTGATCATGCCGATGATCAGGAACAGGGGTCGTGATTCGCGCTCTTCGAAGGTCGCCATCGCCTCGGCGATCACCTGGCCGGCGCGGGGATTGTGGCCGCCGTCGACCCAGATCTCCGCACCATCAGGTCCGTAATGCGTGAGCTTGCCGCTGGTCAGGCGCTGCAGGCGTCCGGGCCATTCGACGCCTGCGAGGCCGCGCTCGATCGCCGCTTCGGAAACGTCGAAGCCGGCGGCCCGCACCGCGCGGATGGCCGCCGCGGCGTTGGCATACTGGTGGCGTCCCGGCAGCTTCGGTAGCGGCAGGTCGGCGAGCCCACCCTCGTCCTGATAGACGAGGCGGCCGAACTCCTCATGCGCCATGAAATCCTGGCCATAGACGAACATCGGGCAGCCGAGACGCTCCGCCGTCGACACGAGCACGTCACGGGCGGCTTCTTCCTCCTGCTGGCCGATCACCACCGGGCAGCCGCGCTTCATGATGCCGGCCTTTTCGGCGGCAATCAGTTCCACCCGGTCACCGAGATAGGCCTGATGGTCGAGCGAGATCGGCATGATGACGCAGACCGCCGGCCGGGCAATGACGTTGGTCGCGTCGAAGCGACCGCCGAGACCCACCTCGATGATCGCCACGTCGGCAGGGTGCTCGGCGAAAAGCAGGAAGGTGACGGCGGTCAGGATCTCGAAGACGGTGATCTTCTCGCCGCCATTGGCTTCGGCGACGCGGCGTACGGCATCGGCAAGGACCGGATCGCTGACGAGCCTACCCTTGCCGCCCTTGACGCCAAGGCGATAGCGCTCGTGCCAATTGACGAGATGCGGCGAGGTGTGGACGTGAACGCTGAGGCCGGCCGCTTCGAGGATCGCCCGCGAGAACGCGGTCGCAGAGCCCTTGCCGTTGGTGCCGGCGACGTGGATCACCGGCGGCAGGCGGTCCTGGGGATTGCCGAGCGCCGCGAGAAGCCGGGTGATCCTGTCCAGCGACAGGTCGAAGCCCTTGGGGTGGAGGGCGAGAAGTTTTTCGATCTCATAGCCCGCTTCGCTGGCTTCCACCGCTGCCATCTTTCACCCCGCCCCGATGCGCCCGGAAGCTACAGCGCCGTGCGCCTTGCCGGCTGCGACTGATCGCTGTAGCGCCTTGAGTTGCAGCACACCCGCGCACAAGTAGTCGCGGAGATGCATCATTTTGTTCTACGCAGTTCGACGAACCCAGCGCCTTTTCAAGCGCTGGCGGCAACCGGCAGTGCGGCTGGCTGCGTGCCGCCGTTGAGCTTCGAGGCTTCCGCCGGCTTCTTCATCAGGATCTTCAGGACCCGGGCGAGCGTCGACGGCAGGTCATGGCGCTTGACGACCATGTCGACCATGCCGTGCTCCAGCAGGTATTCCGACGTCTGGAAACCTTCCGGCAGCTTCTCGCGCAGCGTCTGCTCGATCACGCGCTTGCCGGCAAAGCCGATTTCAGCGCCCGGCTCGGCCATGTGGATGTCGCCGAGCATCGCATAGGATGCGGTGACGCCACCGGTGGTCGGGTTGGTGAGCACGACGATATAGGGAAGGCCGGCTTCCTTCAGCATGTTGACCGCAACCGTGGTGCGCGGCAACTGCATCAGCGACAGGATGCCTTCCTGCATGCGGGCGCCGCCCGATGCCGGGAAGATGACCAGCGGGCACTTCTCGGCGATCGCCCTTTCGAAGGCCTTGATGATCGCCTCGCCGGCGGCCATGCCGAGCGAGCCACCGATGAAGTTGAACTCGTGCACGACGGCGACGAGCTTGACGCCCTGGACGCGGCCGAGACCGGCAACGATCGTGTCTTCGAGCTCCGTCTTGGTGCGGCTGTCGCGCAGACGGTCGACGTATTTCTTGGAATCGCGGAATTTCAGCGGGTCCTGCGCCACCTTCGGCTGCGCAAACGCCTCATAGATGCCGCCGTCGAACAGGTCCTTCAACCGCGCCTTCGCCGGCATCTTCATGTGGAAGCCGGACTGCGGGATGACCCACTTGTTTTCCTCGAGATCGCGGTGGAACACCATCTCGCCGGTTTCCGGGCACTTGATCCAGAGGTTTTCCGGAACTTCCCGGCGGCCCAGCATCGAGTTGATCTTCGGCCGAACGTAGTTTGTGATCCAGTTCACTTAGTAACTCCTGAAGATTTCCTTCGGGTTGTGCGCGCTAATATAGGCAATTATTCGGCTGCTGCGAGACGTGCGGACCGCACGCCTGCCGAGAGCCCTCTCACCAGCGCTTCGACACCCGGAACCGTCGCATCGGTCGCCTTGCCCTCTTCGGTCAGGCTCGACGCGATCTGGTTGACGATCGCCGTACCGACGACCACGCCATCGGCGGATGCTCCGATGGCCCTTGCGTGTTCCGCCGTCTTGACGCCGAAGCCGACGCAAACGGGCAGATTGGTGTGCCCCTTGATACGGCCGACAGCGCCGGCAATCAACGACGGATCCGGCAAAGCCGAGCCGGTGATGCCGTTCATCGACACGTAGTAGACGAAACCGGTGGTGTTTTCGAGCACCTTCGGCAGGCGGCGATCATCCGTGGTCGGCGTCGCCAGGCGAATGAAGTTGATGCCCTTGTCGAGCGCCGGAATGCAGAGCTCGTCGTCCATCTCCGGCGGCAGGTCGACGACGATCAGGCCGTCGATGCCGGCAGCCAGCGCATCCGTCAGGAAGCGGTCGACGCCGTAGATATAGATCGGGTTGTAATAGCCCATCAGCACGATCGGCGTGCGCTGGTCCTCCTCGCGGAAGCGGCGGGCGATCTCCAGCGTCTTTGCAAGCGTCTGGCCGCCCTTCAGCGAGCGCTGGCCGGCAAGCTGGATCGCCGGGCCATCGGCCATCGGGTCCGAGAACGGCATGCCGAGCTCGATGACGTCGGCGCCGGCCTTCGGCAGCGCCTTCATGATCGCGACCGACGTCTCGAAATCCGGATCGCCGCCCATGAAATAGGTGACGAGGACCGGACGTCCTTCGGCCGCCACATCGGCAAATCGCTTGTCCATGCGTGCGGTCATGATCTTACTGCCCCATTCCCAGTAACTTGCCGACGGTGAAGATGTCCTTGTCGCCGCGGCCGGAGAGATTCATCAGGATGATCTCGTCCTTGCCCATCTTCGGCGCGCGCTTGATGACCTCGGCGAGCGCATGCGACGGTTCGAGCGCCGGGATGATGCCTTCGAGGCGGGTCAGCGTCTGGAAGGCTTCGAGCGCCTCGTGGTCCATGATCGGCACATATTCGACGCGGCCGACATCGTTCAGCCAAGCATGCTCCGGACCGATGCCGGGATAGTCGAGGCCGGCCGAAATCGAATGGCCTTCCTTGATCTGGCCGTCGCCGTCCTGCAGCAGATAGGTGCGATTGCCGTGCAGCACGCCGGGCGAACCGGCGGTGATCGAGGCGCAGTGCTCGTCGCCTTCGATGCCCCTGCCGCCAGCTTCGACGCCGACGATCTTGACGCTCTCGTCATCGAGGAAGGGATGGAAGATGCCGATCGCATTGGAGCCACCGCCGACGGCGGCAACGACGAGATCCGGCAACCGACCTTCGGCAGCCAGCATCTGCTCCTTGGCTTCCTGGCCGATGACGGCCTGGAAGTCGCGGACCATTTCCGGATAGGGATGCGGGCCGGCAGCCGTGCCGATCAGGTAATAGGTGTTGTCGACATTGGTGACCCAGTCGCGCAGCGCCTCGTTCATGGCGTCCTTGAGCGTGCCGCTGCCGGCCGTCACCGGCTTTACCTCGGCACCCAAGAGCTTCATGCGGAAGACGTTCGGCGCCTGGCGTTCGACGTCGGTCGCGCCCATGTAGACGACGCAGGGCAGGCCGAAGCGGGCAGCGACCGTCGCCGAGGCGACGCCGTGCTGGCCGGCACCGGTTTCGGCGATGATGCGCGTCTTGCCCATGCGCTTGGCAAGCAGGATCTGGCCGATGCAGTTGTTGATCTTGTGCGAGCCGGTATGGTTCAGCTCTTCACGCTTGAAATAGATCTTGGCGCCGCCGAGTTCGGCCGTCAGCCGCTCGGCGAAATAGAGTGGGCTCGGCCGGCCGATATAATGAGCGCCGAGATGGGCGAGTTCCGCCTTGAAGGCCGGATCGTCCTTCGCCTTGTTCCACTCGTCCTGCAGGTCGAGGATCAGGGGCATCAGGGTCTCGGCGACAAAACGGCCGCCAAAAATGCCGAAACGGCCGTCCTCGTCGGGACCGCCCCGGAAAGAATTCAACTTCGGCGCCTGGTTCACGTCCTGCTCCCTGACCGTGGCATGCCCGCCTCCGCCTGGCGAACGGCATTGAAAAACGATTCCATGAGCTTCAGATCCTTGACGCCCGGCGCGCTCTCGACGCCGGAGGAGATATCGATGGCGCGGGCGCGGGTCTGCGCCATGGCCTCGCCGATGTTCTCGGCGTTGAGCCCTCCGGAAAGCATGTAATCGACGCTTCCGTCAAGCGCGTCGAGCAGCTTCCAGTCAAAGGAAACGCCGTTGCCACCGGGCAAATCCGACCCGACCGGAGCCTTGGCATCGAAGAGGAAGCGATCGGCAATTCCGACATAGGCGTCGATCTTCTCGAGATCCGAGGCCTCTCGGACCGAAAAAACCTTCATGACGGGAAGGCCGTACATCGCCTTGACCGTCAGCAGCCGTTCCGCGCTTTCGCCACCGTGCAGCTGCAGGATATCCGGGTTCAGCGCCGAGACGATCTCATCGAGTTCGTCATTGTCGGCGTTGACCGTGACGGCGACGATCTTGGCCTGGCCGCGGATCCTCTCGGCGATGCGTCCGGCATCGTCGGGCTCGATGTTCCTGGGGCTCTTGGGGAAAAAGATGAAGCCGACGTGGGATGCGCCGAGCGCGACGGCGCGTTCGGCCGCTTCCGCGGTCTTCAGCCCGCATATCTTCACTTGGGTTTTCATGAGAAGCGACCTTGCATGAAATGTCGCGCGAGTCGAGCCAAAAACCGACGCGCGAGCGGTCAGCCAGCGCCGCTCCACCTGTCATTCGACGGGGGCGCGCCCTTGCGCGGCAGGCACGCTTTCACCATATGCATTTTACCACAACGGAGAGACTGATGCGCCTGTTGCTCGCGCTTATCCTGCCCTGGCTGCAGTTTTTTACCATCGGCCGCCCCTTTGCCGGCCTCATCTGCCTGATCCTGCAGTTGACCCTGATCGGCTGGGTTCCGGCGGCGATCTGGTCGGTCTATGCGCTCAGCCAATACAAGACCGACGAGAAGATCCGCGACGCGCTGCGCCACCGCGCATGACGCGCCTCGAACGCCGCTTTCGCCCGGGTCAATCGAAGTCGATTGCGTGAAGCATCGTGCCGTTGCGGCGGAGCCAGCGCTTGGCATCCTCCGTATCCGGACACAGCCTCCCACACAGCGCCCAGAAGTCCGGGCCGTGGTTCATTTCCTGCAAATGTGCCACCTCGTGGGCGGCCAGATAGGCAATGACCTTCGGCGGGGCCATGACGATGCGCCAGGAAAAGCTCAGCGCCCCGTCGGCAGAGCAGGATCCCCAGCGGCTGCGCGTGTCCTTCAGCGACAGCGACTTTGCCCGCCGGCCGATCCGGCCGGTGTAGATCGCCACGAGGCGGTCGAGATCCTGGCGGGCTTCCTTCTTCAGGAAATCGACGATACGGCGGTTCAAATGCTCTTCACCGCCACTGACACGCAGCACCGGTTCGTCATCGATCACGATCGCTTTCGTGAGCCCACGGATCTTGCCGGTTCGCTCGATGCGATGGGCAACGCCGCGGATCAGGATGGAGCCGCCCTCCTCGATCTGGCTTTCGCCGGAGAAGCGGGCAAGCTTGGTCATCAGCCAGCCCTGATGGCGGCTGAGAAAGGCGTTGACCTCGCGCTCCGGCAGCCCTTGCGGGATTGTCATCTTCAAGGCCCGGCCGCCCGGCTCGATGCGCAGCGTCATGCGCGTCGCGCGCGCGTTCTGCTTGATCGTCAGCGGCAGGGACTTGCCGGCAACATCGATCTGCCGCGTCGTGGCGGGTGGTGCAGGTTTGATGCGCCGCTTGAAGGAGGGGAACATGCAGGCTTTCTAACCGATTCGCTGGGCTTTCGCCTACAGGTCCGCGAGATCTGAAAGGGCAGTCCGGCGTTTCATGTGAAACGCCGGAGGCATTTTCTTCAAATTAGTGGGCTTCGACGATCGGGCCGGAGCCGCCGTTCTTGCGGTCGCGCATGAAGCGGTCGAATTCTTCCTGGTCCTTGGCGCGGCGAAGCTCGCGCACATAGGTGTCGAACTCCTCGCGCATTTCGTCGAGCTTGCGGCGTTCCTCGTCGAGGCGGGCAAGTTCGGCTTCGCGCCAGTCGTCGAAGGCGACGTTGCCGGTGCGGTTATGCGTCCAGTTGGAACGGCGACCATTGCGCTTGAAGTGAGAGCACATGCCATCCACCGTGTCGTTTGCGTCTTTCTTGAACGTCTTGAGCTTTTCGCCAAACAGAATGTAGGCGAGCATGGCCAGGCCGAGCGGCCAGAAGACCACGAAGCCAAGCACCATCAGGGCGATGGTCGCGGGCGTCCAATCCGGACGGATCATTGCAGATTGGTTCATCTTCAGGATTCCTCGCAATCATCCGGGCCGCCCATGCGGCCCGATGAAAACGATGTGGGAAGGCGCCCTTGGCTCTGCAAGACGGCCTTCCCCGGAATCGGACAAACCCTTGACTCTACGCGGTCAAAACGGCGCTGAGCACGAGATCAGGCCGACTTGCCGCCCTTGATGAGCTGCTTGACCGGCTTCACGTGCCGCGCGTGCTCGCGGTGGAAGGCGACGATGCGCGGCGCGATTTCACGGCGGAAACGCGAGCCGTTGAAGACGCCGTAGTGGCCGACATCCGGCTGCATGTAATGCATGCGCATATGGTCGGGAATGTTGGTGCAGATCGTCTGTGCCGCCTTGGTCTGGCCGACGCCGGAGATGTCGTCGTTCTCGCCTTCGACGGTCAGCAGCGCCACTTTCCTGATCGCGGTCGTATCGACGCGCTTGCCGCGGTGCATCATCTCGCCCTTGGGCAGCGCGTGCTGCATGAACACCACCTGCACGGTCTGCAGGTAGAATTCGGCGGTGAGATCCATGACCGCCAGATATTCGTCGTAGAAGTCGCGGTGCTTCTCGGCTGCGTCGCCGTCGTTCTTCACCAGATGGGCAAAGAACTCCTTGTGGGCGATCAGGTGCCGGTCGAGGTTCATCGACATGAAGCCCGAAAGCTGCAGGAAGCCCGGATAGACCATGCGCATGAAGCCCGGCTGCGGCCACGGCACCGGCATGATGACATTGTCGCGGAACCATTCGATCGGCCGCTGCTCGGCCAACTGGTTGACGCCCGTCGGATTGATGCGGGTATCGATCGGCCCGCCCATCAGCGTCATCGTCGCCGGCGACAGCGGGTCGTCCGCCGCTTCCATCAGGGCGACGGCGGCAAGAACCGGCACGGCCGGCTGACAGACACCGATCACATGGGTGTTCGGGCCGAGGAAATGCAGCATCTGGATGACGTAGTCGATGTAATCATCGAGGTCGAAGGTGCCTTCGCTGAGCGGCACCATGCGGGCGTCGATCCAGTCGGTAATGTAGATGTCGGAATGCGGCAGCAGCGCCTCGACCGTGCCGCGCAGCAGCGTCGCATAGTGGCCGGACATCGGCGCGACGATCAGAACCTTCGGATCGGCGGCGCGGCCCTTGGGCAGTGCGCGCTCGAAATGGATGAGATTGCAGAAGGGTGCGCGCCAGACGATGCGCTCGTAGACGGAGACGGAGGCGCCATCGACCTCCGTTGCAGGGAGCCCGAACTCCGGCTTGCCATAGCGGCGGGTGGAGCGTTCGAACACCTCGAGCCCGGCGGCGGCGGCGCGACCGAAATAGGTGTGCGAGACGGGGTTCATCGGATTGCTGAACGCGAGCCGCATGGCATCGGCAGCCGTGCGCCACGGCGCCATCATCGCATGGTTCAGTTCATAGAGCTGGTAGAACATGGGAAGCGTACCCCTTGGTTCAATCAACGACAACGCCGCTCCCGGTCGGACGCAAGCTTGCGATTGTTTGTCTTGGTGTCCGCAATCGCTGCCAGACTACCATTTTCTTTGTGCAGCGCAACAAATATACCCGTCTCACCTCGATACAAGGCCTCAGGCCAGAATGAATCTGGATTCCTGACGATTTGCAAACGAGCTTGTCCGAAACTGGCGGTTTTCCGCTATTTTCGTGTGTTGAGATCCGATGCCTGGCGTTTTCAAAGAAAGATCGTGGCTCCGCCGAGCGTATGTCAGCTGCGACCTCTGCGGCGATGCAACCAAGCCGCCATCGCTCACGTGCTCGCGACCTTGATGATTGCCTTGACCAGACCCGACTTTTCCTCCGCCCATCGCGGAAGGTCGGCGACCGCGCCATCCAGCGTGGTTCGGTGGGTTACCAGGGCCTCGACCGGCACAAGCCCGGACGCGATCGAAGCGACGACATGATCAAAATCCTCGCGGGTCGCGTTGCGGCTGCCGACCAGGGTCATTTCACGCTTGTGGAACTCCGGATCGGAGAAGCGGATCTCGTCCTTGACGACGCTGACGAAGACCAGCGTGCCGCCATGGGCGACATGGGCGAAGGCGGCCTGCATCGAACCACCGTGCCCGGTGGCGTCGAAGACGACGTCGAAGCCGTCCCCATCCGTCGCCGCGGCAACACGCGCCGCCGCGTCGGCATCCACGACGATGCCGTTGGCAAAGCCGAGCTTGCGGGCGGCAAAGTCCAGCCGCTCGGTGCTGGTGTCGGCGAGCACCACGTCATGGCCGGCGATGCGGGAGAAGATTGCCGTGCCGAGGCCGATCGGCCCGGCGCCGATGACCAGCGCCCGCGAGCCGGCATCCGCGGATGCGCGGCGCACCGCATGGGCGCCGATCGCAAGAAACTCCACCGTTGCCGCTGCCTCCGCCGAGAGACCCTGCGCCGGGTAAAGATTGTCCTGCGGGACAAGGATCTCTTCGCAGAAGGCGCCGTCGGTGTGAACGCCGAGAACCTTGATGGCGGTGCAGCAGTTCGGCCTTCCCTTGCGGCAGGCAACACAGGCGCCGCAGGAGAGATAGGGATTGACCACAACGGGCGTTCCGGGCGCCATCGTCGTCCCTCGCCCACCGGCAATCACGGTTGCCGAGATCTCATGACCCATCACCCTTGGATATTCGAGGAAGGGATGCTTGCCGGCGAAGATATGGTAGTCGGTGCCGCAAATGCCGACATGGCTGACGGCAAGACGGACCCAACCGTCCGGCACGGTTTCGATTGGCGTGCGGTCGACGACCTCCAGCCGACCGGGTTGCGGGCAGAGCACGGCTTTCATGGCAATTCTCTCGAATACGGCGGCGCCTAGCGGGCGCTGCGACGACGCAACTGGTCAAAATAGACGATGACGATGATCAGCGCGCCCGTGATGATGCGCTGCCAGAACGAATTGACGTTCAGCAGATTGGCGCCGTTGTTGATCGTCGCAAGGATGAACGCGCCGAGCAGCGGCCCATGCACCGAGCCGACGGCGCCGAACAGGCTGGTACCACCGATGACCGAGGAGGCGATCGCCTGCAGTTCCCAGCCCTCGGCCTGGGTGGCATTGCCGATGCCGATACGCGAGGCGAGCAGCAAGCCGACGAAGGCCGCGCAGGTCGAGGACAGGATGTAGGCGAGATAGATGGTGCGGTGGACGTTGACGCCGGAAAGGCGTGCGGCCTCGCTGTTGGAGCCGACGGCGAAGAGATAACGGCCAAAACGGCTTAGGTGTAGGAAGATATAGGCCGGGATCGCCACCACGATCACCATCCAGAACAGGCTGGGCACGCCGAGAAAATCCGCGCGGGAGAAGTTGGTGAAGGCTTCATTGGTGATCGAGATCGTCGAGCCGTTGGTGATCAAGAGGCCGATGCCGCGCAGCGAGGTCAGCGTCGCAAGCGTAATGATGAAGGGCGGCAGGCCCATGCGCACGATGCCGAAGGCGTGGAAGGCGCCGATCAGGACCCCGAAGGCGAGCGTGAGAATGATGGCGGCCCAGAGCGGTACCCCGGCAGCCAGCAACCAGGCGACGATGACGCTGGTAAAGCCGACCACGGCGCCGACCGACAGATCGATGCCGGCGGTGATGATGACGAAGGTCTGGCCGACTGCAAGGATCGCCGTCATCGCGCCTTGACGCAAAAGGTTGCTGATGTTGTTGGGCGTCCAGAAGCTGTTGGTGGCAAAGCCCAGGAGCAACCAGAGGAACAGAAGCAGCCCAAGAAGGGTGAGGCCGAACAGAATACTCACGCCCTTGCGTGGTGCCGCGCTCGCGCCGCTTTCCACCGTTTCCGCACTCATCGTCTTCCTCCCTGCATCCCCTTGAATTTCCTGGCGCGGGATGCGGGCGGAAGACCGCCCGCACATTTCCTCATCCCGCTCTTGGCGTTCACACGCCGATCGCCTGCGTCAGCACTTCCTCATGGCTCGCAGCGCGGTAGTCGTGACTGGCCACGAGCCTGCCGCGCCTGAAGACATGCAGCCGATCCGCCAGTTCGTAGACTTCCGGCAGATAGGAGGAGATCAGGATGATGCCCGCTCCCTTCTCCAGAAGCCGGGCGAACAGGCGGTAGATTTCCGCCTTGGTGCCGACATCGACGCCGACGGTCGGCTCATCGAAAATGAAGAGCTTGGCACCATGGCTCAGCCATTTGCCGATGACGATCTTCTGCTGGTTGCCGCCCGACATGGCGGACGCCAGCACGCGCCGCGACGGCGTCTTGATCTTCAGATCGCGGATCTGCCGGTCGGCATTTTCGCGTTCCTGCTGGCCGTTGATCGTCAGGCCGCGCGTCAGGCGGTTGAAAACGGGCAGGTTGATGTTGAGACCGATCGGCAGATTGAGGCACAGGCCCTGGTCGCGCCGGCTTTCCGGCGCCAGCGCGATGCCGAGATCCATGGCGATGCGTTCGCTGGCGATCTCGACCTTGCGCCCCTGCCAATAGACCTCGCCGGCGCTTGGGCGATGGCGGCCGTAGAGGCCGAGCGCGAACTCGCTGCGGCCTGCCCCGATCAGCCCGTAGAGGCCGACGATCTCGCCGGCGCGGACAGTCAGCGAGACATCCTGAAAGCCAGGACCGCTCAAGTTGCGCGTCTCGACGATGACCTCGCCGGGCGGGAAATGCTCCTTGTGATAGATCTGCTCGATGGTGCGGTTGATCATCAGGGCGATCAGCTCCGCCTCGTTGGTCTCGCCGATCCTGCGGGTGCCGACGTGGGTGCCATCACGCAGGACCGAGACGCGGTCGGCAAGCTCGAAGACTTCCTCCATGCGGTGGCTGATGTAGACGATGGTCACCCCTTCCGCCTGGAGCCTGCGGATCAGCCGGAAGAGCTGCGCGGATTCCTGGCGCGTGAGATAGGCGGTCGGTTCGTCGAAGATCAGAAACTGGGTACCGCGCATGGCGGCGCGTGCGGTTGCGACCAGCTGCTGCTGGCCGATCGTCAGGCTGCCGAGCACGGCGCCGGCCGGAAGATTGAAGCCGAGATCATCGAGCACGCGCTGCGCGGCATCGGTCATGGCCCGCTTGCGCATCAACCCGTTGCGATTGATCTCGTCGCCGAGGAACATGTTGGCTGCAACCGTCAGGTGGGCGCAGAGCACCACCTCCTGATGCACGGCGTTGATGCCGCGTTCGATGGCCTCCTGCGGCGTGCCGAGCTGGACAGGCTTGCCGCACCAGAAGATTTCGCCAGAGGTGCGCTTGATGACACCGGTCAAGAGCTTGATCAGCGTCGACTTGCCCGCGCCGTTCTCACCGACGATCGCGTGGATCTCACCGGAAAGAAAGGTCAGCGAAGCCGGTTTCAGGGCTTCCACCAGCCCGTACTTTTTCTGCAGGGCGCGCAGTTCCAGGATCGGCTCGCCCTTCGGCACCGGATGGCGCGTCGCCACCTGCAGCCCCTCGGTCCTCACGTCGCGATCCTCTTGCAACTCGGTCATCTGCGCATTCCTCCCATCGCAGAGATCGCCTGCGACCGGTCCTCGTTCCGGTCGCAGGCAGGCCGCGGCGAGCCGATGCGCCCGCCGCAGCCGTCGTTACTTGATCTTCGGGTTCAAGAGCGCGTCGATCTTCGGATCCGCCATATTGGCCTTGGTCACCAGATTGGCGCCGGTATCGACATTCGCCTCGACCTTCTCCCCCTTGGAGACGGCAAGCGCCGTCTTCACGCCATCATAGCCCATCCGGTAGGGATCCTGAACGACGAGAGCGGCCAGGACGCCTTCCTTGAGGAAGCCGACCGTCTTGTCGTCGCTGTCGAAGCCGATCACCTTGATCTTGTCGCCGAGCTTGTTTTCAGCGATCGCCTGGCCGACACCCTGCGCCATGATCAGATTGGATGCGAAGACGCCAACCAGATTGGGGTTGGCGGTGATCAGGTCGGTCATCATGTTGAGGCCGGTCGTTGCCTGGCCATCGGCGTACTTGTCGGCGACGACCTTGAAGCCCGGATACTTCGTCTTGATCTGATCGAGGAAGCCCTCGCGGCGCTGGTCGAGCGAGCCGACACCCGGGAGGTTGGTGATGATGGCGATTTCGCCCTCTTCCTTGCCGGTCATTTCCTTGACTGCGGCAGCAAGGCCATCGGCAGCGATGCGGCCGCCCTGGACGTTGTCGGTGGTCAGGAACGACGAGAATGCCTTGGAGTCGGCGGCGGAATCGATCCCGATGATCGGAACGGCCTTGGCGGCTTCATCGATCGGCTTGCCGAGCGCCTTAAACTCGGTCGGTGAAATGACGACGGCGGCCGGGGCACCGGCGACCGCATTTTCGAGAATGCTGATCTGGCCATTGATGTCGGATTCGGCCTGGGCGCCGAGTTCCGGCACGTTGACGCCGAGATCCTTGCCCGCGGCGCGCGCGCCGGCCAGCACGATCTGCCAATAGAAGGACGTGGTGTCCTTGACGATGATCGGGATCGTCACGTCCTGCGCGAAGGATGCGACCGGCGACAGGCCGGCGATCATCGCAGCGCCGGCCAAGGCGGTGAAGGTACGACGGGTAAGGCTGCTCTTCAGAATGCTCATCCCAGGTTTCTCCTCTCAGTGCACCCTGTTCCACTTCTTGGAGATCGATCGCAGGTGCTGGCTTACCGACCTTTTATCGATAAAAAACATATTGGAATGCTAATACGACAATTCCGGCTTGGCAAGCTGCCGGAAAGGCATTTCAAACGGCGCATCGATGCCGTCGGTCAAACCCGAACCGGCTCGTCCCCGAGCTCCGGCGCGACCAGCGTAAACGGCTCGAAGGCGGCAAAATCGGCGGCGGAAAACCGATGTTTCGTAAGGGCCATGTTGCGCGTCAGGCTCCCCGGCTTGGCCGTGCCGACGAGCACCGAGGCAACCAAAGGACTGGCCAATGGAAACTGCATGGCGGGTGCGGCAAGCGGCACGTTCATGCCGCGGGCGACCACGTCCATGGCACCGACCTTTTGCCGGATATCTTCCGTTGCCGGCATATAGTCGAAATGCGCGCCCTCGACCGGTCCGGTCGCCAGGATGCCCGAATTGAAAACACCGCCGACAACGAGGGATGTCTGCTTCTTCTCACAGAGTGGCAACAGCTCGGCCACGGCCGAGCGGTCGAGCAAGGTGTAGCGGCCGGCCAAAAGGATGCAGTCGATATCGGCCTCACGCATTACATCGAGGCAAACCGGAACCTCGTTCACGCCGAGGCCGAAAGCGGAAATCGCGCCTGATGACTTCAACTCATCCAGCGCCTTCAGACCGCCATCCAGCAATTGTCGGAGATAGACGGCATTGCGGGCGGCACCGTGGGTATAGACGCCGATATCGTGCACATAGAGGATGTCGATGCGGTTGAGCCCGAGCCGCGCGTAGCTGAACTCGACGGAGCGCATGATGCCATCGTAGCTGTAGTCGTAGGCAACGTCGAAATTGAGCGGCTTCACATAGGAATAGTCCGGCACCTTGCCTTCCGGCACCGGATAAAGGAGCCGTCCGACCTTGGTCGACAGCACGAACTGATCGCGCGGCTTGTCACGCAGGAAATCGCCGACCCGGCGCTCAGCAAGGCCCAGGCCATAGAACGGCGCCACGTCGAAGTAGCGCATGCCCGACTGCCAGGCGGCGTCCAGGGTCGCCATCGCCGCATCGCGGGTGCACTCGCGGTAGAGGCCGCCAAGCCCGGCGGCGCCGAAGCTGTACTCGGTCACCGACAGGTCGGTTCGACCGATCCGTCTCGTCTGCATTCCCCGTCTCCTCCTCCAAGGATGCCAGTCGCCGCGTATCTAGAGCGTTGCGCCCAGATGCCAGGGCACGAACTCGTTGTCGCCGTAGCCGAAAAGCTCGCTCTTGGTCTTGCGGCCTGAGGCAGTCTCGACGATCAGGTCGAAGATCTCGCGACCGAGCCCGGCAATCGTCGCGTCTCCCGAAGCGATCACGCCGCAATCGATGTCCATGTCCTCTTCCATCGCCCGATAGAGCGCCGTGTTGCTGGTGAGCTTGATCGACGGTGCCGGCCGACAGCCGAAACAGCTTCCGCGCCCGGTGGTAAAGGCAATCACGTTGGCGCCGCCGGCGACCTGCCCGGTGGCCGATACCGGATCGTAGCCGGGCGTATCCATGAAGACGAGCCCGTGTTCGGTTACGCGTTCGGCATAGCGATAGACAGCGTTCAGCGGCGAGCGCCCGCCCTTAGCGACGGCGCCGAGCGATTTTTCGAGAATGGTCGTCAGACCGCCGCGTTTGTTGCCCGGCGAAGGATTGTTGTCGAGCGAGGCGCCATGCATCGCCACGTATTCCTCCCACCAGGAGATCAGCCCGTCGAGTTTCACCGCCACCGCTTCATTCGCCGCGCGGCTGCGCAGCAGATGCTCGGCACCATAGATCTCCGAGGTCTCAGAGAGGATCGCGGTGCCGCCGGCGGCGGCAAGGATATCGACGGCAGCCCCCAGCGCCGGGTTGGCGGTGATGCCTGAAAGCCCGTCCGACCCGCCGCACTGCAGGCCGACGATGATCTCGCTGACCGGGATGGCGATACGGCGCGCCTTGCCGACCTCTGCCGCGATGTCCTCGAGAATGCCGAGCGCCCTTTCGACCGAACGGCGAGAACCGCCGGCCTCCTGAATGTTGAAATGGCGCTTCTCGGCGCCGGCGCCGCTCTGGCCGTAGAGCGTCAGCTGGTTGACCTCGCAGCCGAGGCCCACCATCAGCACGCCACCAAAATTGACGTGGCGGGCGTAGCCAGCGAGCGTGCGATGCAGATTGGCCATGCCGTCGCCGGTCGACGACATGCCGCAACCCTGATCGTGCACGATCGGCACGAAGCCATCGATGCCGTCGTACTTCGGCAGGATGCACCGGTTCGCCTCTTCGGCGATGGCACGACAGACCGTGGTGGAACAGTTCACGCTGGCGACGACACCGATGTAGTTTCGCGTCGCGGCACGACCATCGCCACGGCGATAGCCCATGAAGGTGCGCTCCCGGTCAGCGTCGCTTGCCGCCTGCGGCGTCCCTTGCGGGCCGATCGCCAGGCGATCACGGTCAAACGCAAGATTGTGGGAATGCACGTGGTCGCCCGGCGCGATATCGACGGTCGCGCGCCCGATCGCCTGGGCGTACTTGACCACCGGTTCGCCGGCGTGGATCGCGCGGATCGCGATCTTGTGTCCCGCATCCACCTTCACCGCCGCGCGGGCGCCGTTCGGCAAAGCCTCACCCGCGGCGATCGCCAAGGTCGCCACGACGACGTTGTCCTCCGGTGAAAGCAGGATGGTGGACGGCGCAGACACCGATCTTCTCCCTGTTTGTTAGGATCAGCCTTTCTGTCTTTTATCTACAATAGACAGATTTCCGTCAATGGGTATTATAGCGAAAACATCGGCGAGACCGACGGGCCGACGGCCGGGGCAAACGGGAGGAACAGATGTCGACGACAGACGCAGACAAAACCGGTTCGCCGCGATAGAGGAGCGTCGCTGATAAACGCACAGATTTCTCGACCGGTCGGACATCGCCCATGGCAAAACAGAACACCGTCTTCAAGGATGCCTATAACCGCTGCCTGAAGCTTCTGGCGGACACATCCTCCCTGCCCTCCGAGCCGGAGCTCGGGCAGGTTCTCGGCGTCAGCCGGACGACGGTGCGCGCCATCCTCAGCCGCTTCGAGGAACTGCAGCTGATCGCCTGGGACAAGCGCAAGAAGAACGTGCTGCGGCAGCCCCGGCCCGACGACTACTTTCCGACGGAAGAAACCGATTCGCTTGCCGAGATTATCGAGCGTAGCTTCATGCGCCGGATCTTAGCCGGTGGCGCCGAGCCCGGCATGCAGATCAACGAGCTCGAACTGGCGCGCGAGATCGGCACCGGCACCACCAGCGTGCGCGAATTCCTGATCCGCTTCAGTCGCTTCGGCCTGATCGAGAAACGGCCGAACAGCCACTGGATCCTCAAGGGCTTTACCCGGGAATTCGCACTCGAGCTGACGGAGGTGCGCGAAATGTTCGAGCTGCGCTCGGCCGCGCGCTTCGTCGCGTTGCCCGACGACCACCCGGCCTGGGCCGAGTTGACCCAGATCGAGGCGCTGCATCGGGGGATTCTGGCGGATATCGACAACCGCTACCGGGAATTCTCCGAACTCGACGAGAAGTTCCACCTGCTGGTGCACAAGGCGTCCAGCAACCGCTTCATCGTCGATTTCTACGACGTCATCGCGATCGTCTTCCACTATCACTACCAGTGGAACAAGACGAATGCCCGTGAGCGGAACGCCCGCGCGCTGGAGGAACATCTCGCCTATATCGAGGCACTGCGCTCCCACGACCCGGCAAGGGCCGAACAGGCCTGCCGGCGACATCTCCAGTCCGCGCGCGAAACTTTGCTTCAATCCATTCCATAGCCAGCTATCGGAGCCAATGCATGCCGACGCCGATCGTGCAATTCGGAACGAGCCGCTTTCTTCAGGCGCATGCCGACCTCTTCGTCAGCGAAGCGCTGAAAAGTGGAAAGGCTGCAGGGCCGATCACGATCGTGCAGACGACAGGGTCTCGCGAGCGATCCGGACGGCTTGCAGCGCTTGCCCGTCCCGAAGGCTTCCCGGTTATCGTCCGGGGCATCCAAGGTGGAGAGTGCATCGACACGATCCAGCAAGTGACCAGCGTGGCGCGGGCGCTTTCGACGGCCGGAAACTGGAACGAGGTCCGGGCGATCGTCGCCGAGGAGGTCGAGATCCTGATCTCCAACACCGGCGATACGGGCTACCAGGTCGGCGACGATGATCTCGTGTCGAACATACCCCTTTCCTTTCCCGGCAAACTGCTTCTGCTGCTGAAAGCGCGCTTCGACGCGGGTGGGCGTCCGCTGACGATCCTTCCCTGCGAGCTCGTGTCGCGCAATGGCGACGTGCTGAAAGCACTGGTGCTGCGGCTTGCGGCGGAACGGGTCGAAGACGGCGCCTTTACCGACTGGCTGAACACGTGTGTCATCTGGGGCAACACGCTTGTCGACCGCATCGTCTCCGAGCCGCTGGAGCCTGCCGGTGCGATCGCCGAACCCTATGCGCTGTGGGCGATCGAAAATCGGTCCGGATTGCGGCTGCCTTGCATCCATCCCTGCGTGAAACTGGTTGATGACCTGACGCCCTACGAGAAGCTGAAGCTTCACATCCTCAACCTCGGTCATACCGTTCTGGCCGAACTCTGGCTCAAGGGAGGGCGCGACCGGAACGAGACCGTTCGAGAGATCCTGGCAGATACCGACGTCGCGGCGCATCTCGACCGCATTTACGGAGCGGAGGTGATCCCGGCTTTCGCTGCGAGGGGCCTGGAAAGGGAAGCTGCAGACTATGTCGCCGCGACGCTCGAACGCTTCAGAAACCCGTTCCTCAACCATCGCCTCGGCGATATCGCCAATCATCATCGCGAGAAGATCGAGCGGCGGATCGCCGATTTCCAGCGTTGGAGCCCGGGCGTGTCAATGCCTGAGCTCGCGGCAATCTGCGATCAGTAGCCGGATTCGTGCTTCTTTGGCGCTGGCGCAGTCTCGCCGAGAAATGCCTGCTTCAGCGCCGTCGTTGCACGCACGAGCGACGTGACGTCGGTGCCGATCGCCATGAAGTCGGCGCCCATCTCGCGGTAGTCGCGCGCCTGATCGAGATCGAGCGTCATGATCCCTCTCGCCTTGCCGGCCTTCTTGATGCGGTCGAACGCATCAGCGATCGCCGCCCGTACCTCCGGGTGGCCCGGCTGGCCGAGATAGCCCATGTCGGCGGCAAGATCGGAAGGGCCGATGAACAGGCCGTCGACACCATCGAGTGCGGCAATTTCATCGATCGCGGCGAGACCCGCCCGGCTTTCGATCTGCAGGATCAGGCAGATTTCGTCGCTGGCGGTCTGCAGATAGTCGCCGATGCGACCGAACTCAGAGGCTCTGCCGAGCGCGGCGCCGACGCCGCGAACGCCATGCGGCGGGTAGCGTGTGGCGCGGACCAGTTGCTGTGCCTGCGCCAGGCTCTCGACCATCGGGATCAAGAGGGTCTGCACGCCGGTATCGAGGATCTGCTTGATCAGCACAGTGTCTCCGACCGGCAGGCGAACCATCGGATGGCTGGCCGATGCCGAGACCGCACGAAACTGCGCCGAAAGCAGCGGGATATCGTTTGGCGCATGCTCGCCATCGATGAGCAGCCAGTCATAGCCGCTGCCGGACACCACTTCGGCGGCATAGGGGCTAGCAAGCGCGACCCAGAGCCCGAGCTGGAAGCGATTTTCGCGGATAGCCGCCTTGAAAGGGTTCTTCGGTGCCGGCATGGGTCGTGTCCTCCTGCAATGCGACGGGACAAGCGACATGCCTCAGTCCCGCACCCACGAGGTTCTACCGGCAAAGAAAAAAAACCGGCCAGAACTTTCCGGCCGGTTTTGGTGATCGGGTTACCGCATCTTACGCAACGCCGCCCAAGCAGACGTATTTGATCTCGGTAAACTCCTCGATGCCGTAGCGCGAGCCCTCGCGTCCGAGGCCCGAAAGCTTGACGCCGCCGAACGGCGCTTCGGCCGTGGAGATGAGCCCGGTGTTGACGCCGACCATGCCGTATTCCAGCGCTTCGGCAACCCGGAACACGCGCGCCAGGTCCTTGGCATAGAAGTAAGAGGCAAGGCCGAACTCGGTGTCGTTCGCCTGCCCGACCACGTCCGCCTCATCAGTGAAGCGGAAGAGCGGTGCCACCGGGCCGAAGGTTTCTTCACGCGCGACCGCCATCGCCTGGGTGACGTCGGCCAGAACCGTCGCCTCGTAGAAGGTGCCACCGAGCGTATGACGCTTGCCGCCCTGGATGACGCGCGCACCCTTCGAGGTGGCATCGGCGATGTGCTCTTCCACCTTCTCCAGCGCCGCCTTGTCGATCAACGGCCCGAGGATCACGCCCTCTTCGAGGCCGTTGCCGATCTTCAGCTTGGCGACCGCCTTGGCGAGCTTGTCGGAGAAGGCGTCGTAGACCTTGTCCTGCACATAGATGCGGTTGGCGCACACGCAGGTCTGACCATTGTTGCGGAACTTGGCGATCAGCGCGCCTTCGACCGCTGCGTCGAGGTCGGCATCGTCGAAGACGATGAACGGCGCATTACCGCCGAGTTCCAGCCCGAGCTTCTTGATGGTGGCGGCACTCTGACGATAGAGTTCCGCACCCACCTCGGTCGAGCCGGTGAAGGTGAGCTTGCGCACGACGGGGTTCGAGGTCATTTCGGCGCCGATTTCGCGGGCGGAACCGGTGATGACACTGAAGAGACCCTTCGGCAGGCCGGCGCGCTCGGCGAGAATTGCGATGGCGATGGCCGAGAACGGCGTCTGGGCCGCGGGCTTCAGCACCATGGCGCAGCCGGCGGCAAAGGCCGGGCCGGCCTTGCGGGTGATCATCGCATTGGGGAAGTTCCAGGGCGTGATCGCCGCGACGACGCCGATCGGCTGCTTCATCACCAGGATGCGCTTGTCGGGCTGATGGCCGGGGATCAGGTCGCCGTAGATGCGGCGCGCCTCTTCGGCGAACCACTCGACGAAGCTTGCGCCATAGACGATTTCGCCGGTCGCTTCGGCAAGCGGCTTGCCCTGCTCGAGCGTCAGGATGCGGCCGAGATCCTCCTTGTTCTCGATCATCAGCTCGAACCACTTGCGCAGGATGCCGGCGCGCTCCTTGGCCGTGCGCGCCGCCCAGCCCTTCTGGGCCACGCGCGCGGCCTCGATCGCAGCCTTGGTTTCCTTGGCGCCGAGCTTCGGCACGCGGCCGATGATCTCGCCGGTCGCCGGGTTGTTCACCTCGATCGCATTTGCCGCGTCCGCCTCGATCCACTCGCCTCCGACGAGGGCTGCCTGGCGAAACAGTGATGGGTCTTTAAACGACATGATCCGTCCTCTCTCGAAATCTACAGAACTTATACAACTTTTTTCCTGGAAACAGCAATGACCCACGCGGCCGTTTCTGAACTTTCCTGATTGAGCTCCGGCAGAGGCGCTTGCGTTTCCGTGGCCCCACCCCCGTTTCATCGACACCGGTCCTCATGTAGCGTTCGAACCGAATCAGACCATGGGCCGCCAATCGGTCCAACGGATTTCCCAAGTTCACGCGACACCGAGAAGAGGCTTGTCATGACGGCGACCGACAACAGAAAAGCTGACCACCCGATCGATGCCATGTTCATCGAGCGCTGGTCGCCCCGCGCCTTCACCAACGAGGAAATCGACGAAAAGACGCTGCTTTCGTTTTTTGAAGCGGCCCGCTGGGCGCCTTCCGCCAGCAACCGGCAACCCTGGCGCTTCGTCTATGCGCGCCGCGGGACGGATCGCTTCCCGGCACTGCTCGACACGCTCGACGAGGGGAACCAGCGCTGGGCGAAGAACGCGGCAGCACTTCTGATCGTGATCTCAAGAACGCATAATGCAGCGCAGAACGGCGAGATGCGGCATGCCTATACCCACGCCTTCGACACCGGGGCGGCCTGGTACAGCCTCGCTTTGCAGGCCTCGCTTGCGGGATGGCACACCCATGGCATGGCGGGCATCGATCGCGACAAGGCGATGCACGCCCTCAGCGTTCCCGAGCACTACCGGGTCGAAGCCGCCATTGCGATCGGCCGGCTGGCTGATCCCTCGACGCTGCCGGAAGATCTGCGCGCACGCGAAATCCCGAGCCAGCGCAAGCCGGTCAGCGAATTCGCTTTCGAGGGCCAGTTCAAGGGCGAATGACGCACCAACAAAAATCTCGGCTCCCAACAAAAATCCCGGCTCAAGGCCGGGATTTTTCTTGTCTCTGCAGAGCCTCGATCAGATGTCGAGGTTGGCGACGCTCAGCGCATTTTCCTGGATGAAGTCGCGACGCGGCTCGACCTCGTCACCCATCAGGCGCGAGAACAGGCCGTCGGCATCGGTGGCGTCGGTAACCCGGACCTGCAGCAGCGAGCGGACGTTCGGGTCGAGCGTCGTTTCCCAGAGCTGCTCGGCGTTCATTTCGCCAAGACCCTTGTAGCGCTGCATCGACAGGCCCTTGCGGCCGGCGGCGAAGATCGCGTCGAGAAGCGCACGCGGGCCGCTGACCTCCTGCGTGCCGTCACGGCGACGCAATACCGGCGGTGCCGAATAGACCTCCTTCAGCTTTGACGCCAGCTGGTCGATGTAGCGGGCATCGGACGAACCGATCAGCGCCATGTCGAGCACTGCGACTTCCTTGACGCCGCGAACCATGCGTTCGAACCGCAACCCGCCTTCGGTGGTGACGGTACCGGTCCAGCCGCGCTCGGTTTCCTCGGCGATGACGTCGAGACGACGCGCGATCTCGGCGGCGGTCTTTTCGTACTCGTCGCGCTGGCCGTTGAGCTCGACGTTCAACGCGCCGGCAATGGCCGCCTGCTCGACGATCGCCCGGTTGTAGCGCGAGTGAAGCCCGTTCATGAGGTTGCGCAGGCGCAGCGCGTCGGTGATCACCTCACGCAGGTCCTGGCCGGCGCGGACTTCGCCCGATTCAAGCTGCAGCGTCGCTTCCTCGAGGCCCATCGTGATCAGGTAATCTTCGAGCGCCTGCTCGTTCTTGAGATACTGCGCCGACTTGCCGCGCGTCACCTTATAGAGTGGCGGCTGGGCGATATAGATGTGGCCGCGCTCGATCAGTTCCGGCATCTGCCGGAAGAAGAAGGTCAGCAGCAGGGTGCGGATGTGAGCGCCGTCGACGTCGGCGTCCGTCATGATGATGATCTTGTGATAGCGCAGCTTGTCGGCGTTGAACTCGTCCTTGCCGATCGACGTGCCGAGCGCGGTGATCAGAGTACCGATTTCCTGGCTCGACAGCATCTTGTCGAAGCGCGCACGCTCGACGTTGAGGATCTTGCCACGCAGCGGCAGGATTGCCTGGTTTTCGCGCGACCGGCCCTGCTTGGCGGAACCGCCTGCCGAGTCCCCTTCCACCAGGAAGACTTCGGACTTTGCCGGGTCCCGCTCGGAGCAGTCGGCCAGTTTCCCGGGCAGCGACGAGATGTCGAGCGCGCCCTTGCGGCGCGTCAGTTCGCGCGCCTTTCGGGCGGCTTCGCGGGCGGCAGCGGCTTCGACCACCTTGCCGACCAGGATCTTGGCTTCGCTCGGGTGCTCTTCGAACCAGGTGCTGAGCGCTTCGTTGACCAGGCTTTCGACGACCGGGCGCACTTCCGAGGAAACGAGCTTGTCCTTGGTCTGCGACGAGAACTTCGGATCCGGAACCTTGACCGAAAGAACCGCCGTCAGGCCTTCGCGGCAGTCTTCACCCTGCAGCGTGACCTTTTCCTTCTTTGTGATGCCGGAAGAGTCCGCGTAGGACGTGACCTGTCGGGTCAGCGCGGCGCGGAAGCCGGCCATGTGCGTACCGCCGTCGCGCTGCGGAATGTTGTTGGTGAAGCAGAGCACGTTTTCGTGGTAGCTGTCGTTCCACCACATCGCCACCTCGACGGTGATGCCGTCCTTCTCGCCACGAATGGCGACCGGCTTGTGCACCAGCGGCTTCTTCGCCCGGTCGAGATAGGCGACGAAGGCTTCGAGGCCACCCTCATACATCAGCTCGTCCTGGCGGATGTCGGAATGACGCTTGTCCGTCAGCATGATGCGGACGCCAGAGTTGAGGAAGGCGAGTTCGCGCAGCCGGTGTTCCAGCGTGCCGTAGTCGAATTCGGTCTTGGAGAAGGTCTCGGCACTCGGCAGGAACGTCACCTCGGTGCCGGTCTCGTCACCCGCATCGCCGGTGACGGCAAGCGGACGATCGGCAACGCCGTGGGTGAAGCTCATTTCGTGGATCTTGCCATCGCGGCGGATCTTCAGCTTCAAGGAAACCGAGAGCGCGTTCACCACGGACACGCCAACGCCATGCAGACCGCCCGAAACCTTATAGGAGTTCTGGTCGAACTTGCCGCCGGCGTGCAGCTGGGTCATGATGACCTCGGCGGCCGAGATACCCTCTTCCTTGTGGATGCCGGTCGGGATACCACGACCATTGTCGGTCACCGTCACCGAACCATCCGGATTGAGCGACACCGTGACGATGTCGGCATGGCCGGCCAGCGCCTCGTCGATCGCGTTGTCCACGACCTCGTACACCATGTGGTGCAGACCGGAACCGTCGTCGGTGTCGCCGATATACATGCCCGGCCGCTTGCGCACGGCATCCAGGCCCTTCAGCACCTTGATGGAATCGGCACCATATTCGGCGCTGGCGCCGGTTTCGGTCTCAAGATTGTCGGTCATTCAGCTACGGGTCTTTCCAGGTTCTTCGGACATGGTGATTCGTTGCGAATCACGTCTCGGACGCCTCGAGGACTATAGAAAATTTGTCCACGGTTCCAAATCCCGACCGCCAGGCAGCGGCCGGAAACAAGCATTCATCCCCTGTCATTATCAGGAAATGTGGCTTTTTCCAAAACATCTTGCAGCTTGCGGATCGTCTCGGGAGACAAAGCGCGAATTTGCTCGCTGAGCCGGTTGGCAAAGGCCGTGTGCTCCGGCGTCAGGCCCGACGTGTCGAGCACCGTTTTCGGCGAGGAAACATTGGCAATGCGGAACAGATCCTCCGCCTCGTCCCAGATCACATTGAAGTAGCCGGTGACGCGCTGGAGGAAATCGAAGCTCGGCGCGCCGCGCTTTCCGTGCTCGAGCGCGGACAGATAGGCAGCAGAAACGCCGATCGCCTTTGCCATCTCCTTCTGCGACACGCCCTTGCGGCGCCTGAGTTCGCGCAGAGCCTGGCCGAAAGGTGTCATAGCGCGCTGCCTCTCACCCGTGCCAGGCGAACATAGAGTGCGCCGTCGCCGCCATGATTGCGGGCGGCCGGCTCGTAGGACGAGATCAGCGGCCGGAATTCGGGCAGTGAGAACCAGAGCGGCACCGCCCGCTTCAAGGCGCCGTCGCTGCCGAACGAGGTGCCCTTGCCGGTGATGACGAGCACGTGCCGCAGCCCCCGCTCGTGCGCCCTCAGCAGAAACTGGAGCAAGAGGCCGTGCGCCTCGCTCTGGATCATGCCGTGGAGGTCGATCCTGCCCTCGAGCACCAGGTGTCCCTTGGCAAGCTTGCGTTTGACCGGGCGTTCCAGGGGATGATGCACCTTTTCGCCAGGCTTCTTCGTCAGGGCAATGCCCGGCTGCTCGGGAGCTGCCGCCGGCTGTTGCGGCTGCCGCTTCGCGCTCGCCTCTTCCGGCGCCTTCGGCTGCTCGTCCTCGGTCAGCATGTGCATCAGCTCGTCGAGCCGACCCGGCATCGGTCTCGTCGAGCGGGCAACCTTGCCCCAGAGAATGCGATCCTCGGCCGAGAGCTTCCTGTTCTTAGCCATGGCCGTAACGAGCCGCGGCCGCCTTGGGAACGAAGACGTAGAAATCGGCGGCGTTGCGAACGGCTCCGGCCCGCTCGCCGGCCTCGAAACCGGACCCGGTGAAGATGTCGCCGCGCGCTGGGCCGACGATCGCCGAGCCGGTATCGAGCGCCAGCATCAGGCGCTGGAAGGGTTTTCCGTCATCGAGGCGCGTCAGGCTCTCGCTCGCGACATAGAAGGGTACGCCGAAAGTATGGATCAGACGATCGACGGCCAGCGAGCGGCCCGGTTCGAGCGAAACCTTGGCGGCGGCGATCGGCCCCAGGTGCTCGTCCTCCACTTCCGCTTCGCGGAAGAAGATGAACGACCGGTTGTGCCAGAGGACCTCATCGACCTCGTCGGGATGCGCTTCCAGCCAGTCGCGGATGCTCATCATCGAGACGGTGGCGGCATCGATCTTGCCGCGCTCGATCAAGAGCTTGCCGACGGCTGAGAAATAGTGGCCGGTCTTGGCGGCATAGGTGACGCGCCGACGGGCGCCATCCGGGAACCGGAGCCGCGCCGCACCCTGCACATGCACGAAGAAGACCTCGACCTTGGACTTCGCATAGGCAATCTCCAGGCCACGGCCGGCAAGATAGCCCTGCTCGATCGCTTGCCTGTCCGGATGCTCGCGGATCCGGCCACCCTCGGAAAGTCCGAAGGCGAAATAGGGATCCATGCCTTCGGGCCGATTTGCATCGGTGATGTCGACGAGATCGTCGGGGCGGCGGTAGAGCGGGTAACGGTAGATCGCGTCCGGTTCGGCGCGCACGTCGATCTCGGGCTCGTAGAAGGCCGTGACAAATCCGGAACCCGTTTCGGTGACGATCCGGAACGGCACGAAATGCGCTTCGAAGAACGCCCGTGCACCTTCTTCTCCTTCACCGGCCTGCCCAAGCGACGCGGAAAAGGCCGGCAAAAGGTCGTCGACCGAAATTCCGAGAGAACCTGTGCGATAGGGTTTGACGGTCGAGACATGCTGGTGACAGCGACGCATCGCCTCGATCACTGTGATCGGATCATCATGCTGCCAGCCCGGAAGATCGGAGAAACGGGCTGGCTCAAGTCGATAGGACATCGGTACCGCGTCCGCTCAGTTTTCGGATTCGGTGGCGATCAGCTTCCAGTTCGGATCCCGCGAACGAATGTCGCGCGCGAAGGTCCAGAGATCGTTGACCTCCGCAACCGACTCGGCGTCGCCGTCGATCAGACCGCCCTGCTTGTCATAGGTCGCCGAAATCAGCTGGCTGACGATGCGAACGGTGATGTTCTCTTCGCTGTCCTTCACTTCGGCGTGAATGATGTCAGCCTTGTCGATGCCGACGAAGGTGGACTTCACCACCTCGCCCTTCCGCTCGCGATCGGTGATCGCGGCATCGAAGCCTTCATAGACCTCGCGGGACAAAAGGTTCTTCAGCGTCTTGCGGTCGCCGTCCGCAAAGGCCATGACGATCATCTCATAGGCCATCTTGGCGCCGTTGACGAACTCCTTGGGATCGAAACCCTGATCGGCATCGCTCAGCGCCCGCAGCTGGGTGTTGAGCGTCGTTCCGGTCTTGGCGAAGGCATCGATCGATTCGTAGCGGCTCGCTTCTTCGTCCGCAGTCTCGCGTCGCGGCAACTGCACGACCTTGCCCTTGTCGCCGTTTTCAGGCCCCTGGCTCATGTCTCGCGGCGAATACGGGTCAAACGGCGGCCGCTCGTTCCCGGTCCGGCGGCCCAAGACGCTGCGCAGTTGCAGGAAAATGACCACCGCGGCGATCAGGAAAAAAAACGTGATGAAGTCAAAAGAGCCCATTTCCACCCGGAACCGCTGTTAGAATTTCTCGTGGCTATTCCATATAGTCCGCAAGAATAGATCATTCAAATGGCGATGTCGCACCCTTAGACGGGGATGTGACACCAAGTTTCATTTTCGGGCAGCATCGATGCGTTCATTTCTTATCCTCCTTGTCATCTTCGGCCTCCCGCTCGCCGAGATCGCCGGTTTCGTCGTCGTCGGCCGGGAGATCGGGCTTCTGATGACGCTGCTTCTGGTGCTGCTAAGTGCATTTGTCGGTGTTATCCTGCTGAGAGTCCAGGGATTTACCGTCATTCGCCGGATGCAGGACGCCACCCGGAACGGCAGTGATCCGGGCCGGGAGGTGTTTGGAGGCGCCTTGCTGTTCGTTGCCGCAATCCTTTTGGTCGTGCCGGGCTTCGTCAGCGATGTCATCGGTCTCCTGCTGTTTCTGCCTTTCGTGCGCAATGCCGTTGCCGGTTTTCTGCGCAAGCGGATGACGATTGTGACCGCGGCCTCCGGGGCGGGCTGGACGCAACCGCGCGAACCGCGCCCCTCGCCGCGCGTCATCGATCTCGGCGAGGGTGAATTCTCCCGCACGGACGACGAGGATCCGCCGCAGGTCGGCGGCGGCCACCGGCCCTAACCCAAAACGCCTACGGCAGAATGCGCGAACGGCACTCTATCGCCCATATTCCGGAGCATGCTTGCGGTCTCCCGCCCTGGAGCGGAAGCCCGCGCATACGCCGAAAGCGCCGGGCCCGCAGGGTTGTAAGCCCTAGGCCGAAATGCTAGATGGCCTCACCTATTTTTGTCGAGGAACCCTTATGACGACTGATACCGCATCCAACGGCAACGGCAGCGCGCAGCAGAGCCCGACGCTGAACATCCTCGCCCAGTATATCAAGGACCTTTCCTTCGAAAACCCGGGCGCGCCGCGTTCGCTGCAGGCCCGTGACAAGGCGCCGTCGATCAACATCAACGTCAACGTCAATGCCAACCCGCTCGCAGAGAACGATTTCGACGTCGTCCTCTCGCTGAACGCAGAGGCCAAGGATGGCGACCGCGTTCTGTTCAACGTCGAGCTCGCCTATGGCGGCGTCTTCCGCGTTGCCGGCTTCCCGCAGGAGCACATGCTGCCGCTGCTCTTCATCGAGTGCCCGCGCCTGCTGTTCCCGTTCGCCCGTCAGATCGTTGCCGACGCGACCCGCAATGGCGGCTTCCCGCCGCTGATGATCGACCCGATCGATTTCGCGCAGATGTTCGCCCAGCGCATGGCCGAAGAAAAGGTCCGCGCCCAGGTTTCGAACGAAACCGCAAACTGATCGATTTTCAGATCGCTGAAACGAAAAGCCCGGCCAATGCGCCGGGCTTTTTCGTATCCGCCTTATTCCTGGGGTTCGTATTTCGCCCAGATCGCCTTGGCGCCGATCTTGGCGACCAACGCCGCATGGGCGGCGAGGTCCGCCTCCGAGAGCCGGTTCGGCAAGGGGCGCGGCCGCTGACCGATTAGGATCGGCGCGTCGTCGAGATCGATCGCCTGATCGGTCGATTTGCCGGACACGAGACCGAGCGCTGCCTGACGGCCGCCGATCATCTCGATGTAGACTTCCGCCAACAGCTCGGAGTCGAGAAGCGCGCCGTGCTTGGCGCGATGCGAATTGTCGATGCCATAGCGACGGCAAAGCGCGTCGAGCGAGTTCGGCCCCATCGGGTTCTTGCGGCGGGCAAGCGCCAGGGTGTCCGTTACCCGGTCGATGGCGATTGGCGGCATGCCCAGACGCGCGAACTCGGCGTTGATGAAGCCCATGTCGAAAGTGGCGTTGTGCGCGACCCAACGCGCATCGCCGAAGAATCCGAGGATCTCCTCGACCACATCGGCAAACGGCGGCTTGTCCTTCAGGAAGTCATCGGTAATCCCGTGGATGGCGAGCGCATCCGGGTGAACCTTGCGGCTGCCGGGATTGATGAAGATATGCAGCGTGCGGCCGGTCGGAAACTGGTTCTCGAGCTCGACACCGCCGATTTCGATCACCCGGTCCTCGCGATTGTCGAGGCCCGTCGTTTCCGTATCGAAGATGATCTCACGCATCCGTGTCTCCGCTGCTGGCTGTAAGTGTGTCGACGACGGCCTTCACTTGGGCCCGGGTGACGTCGAAACTGTCGCTGGTATCGATGATGTAGTCGGCGCGTTTACGCTTTTCGCTGTCCGGGACCTGCCGCGCAAGGATCATCGCAAGTTTTTCCTCGGTCATTCCCGGGCGCTTCAGCGCCCTTTCGCGTTGCAGTTCGGCCGAACAGGACACGACGACGACGCGATCGACCCGCTTTTCCGCGCCCGTCTCAAACAGCAGAGGAATGTCGAGGACGACGAAGGGCGCGTTGGCAGCATGGTTTTCCGCGAGGAACTCCCGCTCCTTCCCGCGCACCAGCGGATGGACGATGGCCTCGAGCTCGCGCAATCGCTCCGGCGCCTGCATCAGCTGGCGCGAGAGTTCGGCGCGATCGACCTGCCCATCTCTGGTGCTTCCGGGAAAAGCGGCCTCGACCGGCGCGACCGCCTCACCGCCATAGAGCTGGTGCACGACCTCGTCGGCATCGTTCACCGGCACGCCGAAATCGCGAAACATCTGCGCGGCCGTCGACTTGCCCATGGCGATCGATCCGGTGAGCCCGAGGATAATCATCAGTGCCTGTCCATGTCGTCGATGATGCGTTGTCGAAGGGCGGCATCCACCGTCGGCCGACAGCCGAACCAGAGCTCGAAGCCGGGCACGGCCTGATGCAGCAGCATGCCCAGACCGTCGACGATCGCAAAGCCCTGCACTTCCGCCTGCGCCAGGATCGGCGTCTTCAAGGGTACATAGACAATGTCCGTGACGACGGCGCCAGACGCCATGACGGAGAAGTCGATCACCGGTGCTTCGCTGCCGTCCATGCCGAGCGAGGTGGTGTTGATAAACAGGCCCGCGCCGGTCATCAGCTCCTTGAGTGCAGCCATCGGATGGGCTTCGACCGCCGGGCCGAACCGGTCGGCAAGTTCCCTCGCCCGCTCGAAGGTTCGATTGACGACATGGATCGTCCTGATGCCGCGGTCGCGAACCGCCTGGATGATGGCGCGGCTGGCGCCACCGGCGCCGAGAACGACCGCGGTCGACGTCCTGTCCCAACCGGCCGCCCGCTCGTCGAGATTGGCAACGAAGCCGCGGCCGTCAGTGTTGGTGGCGTGCACCTTTCCATCCCGAACCCACAGCGTATTTGCGGCGCCGAGTTCCAGGCTCAGTTCATCCGGCCGATCCGCCAACCGACAGGCCGCTTCCTTGTGAGGGATCGTGACATTGCCACCGCAGAAGCCGGACGTGCCATCCTTGAGACCGGCAATGAAGGCCGCGAAGTCTTCCGGCTTGACCTCATGGGCGCGATAGCTGCCGGGCAGACCAAGCTGTTTCAGCCAATAGCCGTGAATGAGCGGTGAGCGGGAATGCTTGATCGGATAGCCGGTGACGAAGGCGTGGTTAACAAATGTTTCACGTGAATCACGCATCGATCGTTCCCAGTTCACGAAGTTTGGAAAGCAGCGGCAGCATCGGAAGGCCGAGGATGGTGAAGTAGTCGCCCTCGATCTTTTCGAAGAGTTGAATGCCCTCGCCTTCCAGCTGGTAGGCGCCGACGCTCGAAAGCGCCTTGTCGCCCACACGCTCCAGGTGGCGCGCGACGAAATTGGCCGTCAGCGGTCGCACGGTCATATGGGCGGAAGAAACATGCCGCCAGACGACCTCGTCACCACGCAGGAGCACGATCGCACTGTTCAGACGGTGAGTCCGGCCTGAGAGCGACAGCAGGTGTTGAGCCGCCTCCGCCATATTCTTCGGCTTATGATAGACCCGCATGTCCAAGGACATGGTCTGATCCGATCCGATCACCAGCGCGTCGGCGAAATGCCTGGCGACATCGCGCGCCTTGGCTTCGGCCAGCGCCAGCGCCACGGTTTCAGGTGCAGCGCCTGCGTCTTCGAGCGGCTTTTCCAGCGCGCGTTCATCAATATTGGCCGTCTTCGCCTCGAAAGCGAGGCCGGCATTTTCCAGGAGCGCACGGCGAAACGGGCTTGCCGAGGCCAGGACGAGTGAAGCATTCATCACGCAGGTTCCCGTATTGTTCGAATCGGTCTAACGCAGACGCGGACGCAGGGCAACGATGGCCGCCGCGGTTTCCTCGATCGAACGGCGCGTGACGTCGATGACCGGCCAGTTGTTGCGCGCACACAGAGAGCGGGCATACTTCAGCTCCTCGGTGATCGAGGCCTTGTCCGTGTACTGATCGCCGTGAAACCCTTGCGTCGTTCCGAGCACCCGGTGCTGACGCACCTGCGAGATGCGGTCGGCCGTGGCGATCAGCCCGACGACGAGCGGCTTCGTCGCCTCCATCAATCTTTCTGGCAGCGGCACGCCGGGGACGATCGGGATGTTGGCGGTCTTGATGCCGCGGTTGGCGAGATAGATGCTCGTCGGGGTCTTCGACGTCCGGCTGATGCCGACGAGAACGACGTCCGCCTCGTCGAAATCGGCAGGCAGCTGACCGTCGTCATGGTCCATGGTGAAATTGAGCGCGTCGATGCGGGCGAAATACTCCGCATCCATCACATGCTGGGCGCCGGAGCGCCGCCGCGATGGCGATCCCAGATAGGACTGGAAGAGATCGATGATCGGATCGAGCACCGAGACGCAAGGCACGCCCATCTCCCGGCAGCGGCGATCGATGATATCGGCGAGCTCCCGGTCGACGATCGTGTAGAGCACGATGCCAGGCGCGCCGTCGATCGCGTCGAGAACCTGAAGCAGCTGTTTGCGGTTGCGGATCAGCGGATAGACGTGTTCCAGCGCATGCGAACTCTGAAATTGGGCGGCCGCGGCGCGTCCGGCGGCAATCAGAGTCTCGCCCGTTGAGTCCGAAATCAGGTGAAGGTGGAAGTAGTTTTTCTTGTTCTCCACGCAATTCTCCGGGTGCTGTTGATAAGCCGGGATGACGGACAGCTAACGACGCGGTGCCGATCCAGGCAAGTGGAAAACACCCGAGTTATTCACAATTGGCGCTGTCGCGGAAATCGTTCCGCGGCAAATGTGGAAAAGACTCGCGGCGACGACAAAGTGTCACGCGTATCAACTGCTTCTCCACAGGCCGGCCAAAAATCAGCTGCGACTTAGGGCGCTGATTCAAAAAGCTTATTCTGGATTGACCACGCAGTTTTTCCAGAGATCGATCTCGTTGTCCTCTCAGATGGACCGATGATCCGTGATCGTGGACAAGTCGCTGGGTTGTTTTAATCCTTGATACCCACCGACTCTAAGAAATAGAAACCTTCTAAATATCTTTGATTTTAAATTGGGAGAGATGATCCGTGACCGAAACGCGCAGAAAGGTTCTGGAGGTTTTGGCAGGGAAGACGGTGTCTCCGCCTCCGATCTGGCTCATGCGCCAGGCGGGCCGCTACCTGCCGGAGTACAGGGCAACGCGCGCTGAAGCGGGAAGCTTTCTCGATCTCTGTTACACACCCGATCTCGCAGTCGAGGTGACGCTGCAGCCGATCCGGCGCTACGCTTTCGATGCGGCCATTCTCTTCTCCGACATCCTGGTCATCCCCGATGCGCTGAAACGCAATGTGCGCTTCGAGGAAGGCCATGGGCCGCGAATGGATCCGATCGACGTCGAAGGTATCCGCAGCCTCAAGCCTGAAGGTATCGCTGAGCACCTCCAGCCCGTCTTTGAGACGGTCTCGCGGTTGCGGACGGAGCTTCCCTCGGAAACGACGCTGCTCGGCTTCTGTGGCGCGCCCTGGACGGTTGCGACCTATATGATCGCCGGACAGGGGACGCCGGACCAGGCCCCTGCCCGTCTCTTTGCCTATCGCAATCCCGAAGCCTTCGACCATCTGCTCTCGTTCCTGGCGGATGTCTCGGCCGACTATCTGGTACGGCAGATCGATGCCGGAGCCGACGCGGTGCAGATTTTCGATTCCTGGGCGGGCGTTCTCGGCGAGGAAGAATTCGCCCGCTACGCCATCAAGCCGGTGCAGCGGATCATTGCCTCCGTTCGGGCGCAGAGACCGCAGGCGAAGATCATCGCCTTTGCTAAAGGCGCGGGACAGCTCCTGAACGGATATCGGCAGGCGACCGGCGCCGACGCCATCGGCCTCGACTGGACCGTTCCGCTCTCCTTCGCCAAGGATCTGCAGAAGGAAGGCCCGGTCCAGGGCAATCTCGACCCGATGCGGGTTGTCGCCGGCGGGCTGGCGCTCGAGGAAGGAATCGACCGTATTCTCGACGCGCTCGGCCATGGCCCGCTGATCTTCAATCTCGGCCATGGCATCACGCCGCAGGCCGATCCGGATCATGTGTCGGCGCTCGTCGCCCGTGTTCGCGGAGCGCGCTGATGGCTGAAAGGCAGACGGATCAGGCGCCCGGCAACAGGGCGCGATTGAGAGCAGCAATCGCAATTGGCTGCTTCGCGGCACTTCTTGCCGGCCTGTTCGTCTGGCAGCCTGACGATCTCTATCTCTGGATCAAGGCGCTGCATGTCATCGCGGTGATGTCCTGGATGGCGGCGCTGCTCTACATGCCGCGGTTGTTCATCTACCACACGGATGCGGAAGCCGGCTCTGCCCAGTCGGAAACCTTCAAGATGATGGAGCTGCGGCTTTTGAAGGTCATCATGAACCCGGCGATGATGATCTCCTGGGTGCTGGGGCTTTATCTCGCCTGGAGCGCCTATGGTTTCCAGGGCGGCTGGCTGCATGCCAAGCTTCTTTTCGTGGTGCTTTTGACCGGCGTCCACATGCGCTTCAGTCGTGCCGTGCGCGCCTTCCAGCGTGACGAAAACAAGCACGACGCGCGTTACTGGCGGTTGATGAACGAGGCCCCTACCCTGTTGATGATCCTCATCGTCATCATGGTCGTGGTGAAGCCATTTTGAATTTAATCGATTTGCCGCTTGTCATAGTCGTTTCTAATTTGCGACAACCCCTTGCAGGGTTTCACGTGAATCGCTATTTTCTGCCATCTCCTCTTCATGGCTTGTGACAAAGACAAGAGCCTGCCCCTTCCAGCTGCAGCTCCCTAACGAATACTCGCCATCTCCCCACTACCCATACCAAACATGGATCCTTCATGGCTGAAATGAAGCTACAAGAACTCAAGAACAAGACGCCGACCGATCTTCTCGCCTTTGCCGAGGAGCTCGAGGTGGAGAACGCCAGCACGATGCGCAAGCAGGAGCTGATGTTCGCGATCCTCAAGATGCTCGCAGCTCAGGATATCGAGATTATCGGCGAAGGCGTCGTTGAAGTGCTGCAGGACGGCTTCGGCTTTCTTCGGTCCGCCAACGCAAACTACCTGCCCGGTCCCGACGACATCTACATCTCGCCTTCCCAGATCCGCCGCTTCTCGCTGAAGACCGGCGACACGGTCGAGGGCCCGATCCGCGGACCGAAGGAAGGCGAGCGCTACTTCGCCCTCCTCAAGGTCAACACCATCAATTTCGACGATCCGGAAAAGATCCGTCACAAGGTTCACTTCGACAACCTGACGCCGCTCTACCCGAACGAGCGCTTCAAGATGGAACTCGACGTCCCGACGTCGAAGGATCTTTCCGCCCGCGTCATCGATCTGGTGGCGCCGCTCGGCAAGGGCCAGCGCGGCCTGATCGTCGCACCGCCGCGCACCGGTAAGACCGTTCTCCTGCAGAACATCGCCCATTCGATCACCGCCAATCATCCGGAATGCTACCTGATCGTTCTCTTGATCGACGAACGTCCGGAAGAAGTGACGGACATGCAGCGTTCGGTGAAGGGCGAAGTCGTGTCCTCGACCTTCGACGAACCGGCGACGCGCCACGTTCAGGTTGCGGAAATGGTCATCGAGAAGGCCAAGCGCCTCGTGGAACACGGCCGCGACGTCGTCATTCTGCTCGACTCGATCACCCGCCTCGGCCGCGCCTACAACACCGTCGTTCCCTCATCGGGTAAGGTCTTGACCGGTGGTGTCGACGCCAACGCGCTGCAGCGGCCGAAGCGCTTCTTCGGTGCCGCCCGCAACATCGAGGAAGGCGGCTCGCTGACGATCATCGCAACGGCGCTCATCGATACCGGCAGCCGCATGGACGAAGTCATCTTCGAAGAGTTCAAGGGCACCGGCAACTCGGAAATTGTGCTCGACCGCAAGGTGGCCGACAAGCGCATCTTCCCGGCGATGGACATTCTCAAGTCCGGTACGCGTAAGGAAGACCTGCTCGTTCCGCGCCAGGATCTGCAGAAGATCTTCGTGCTGCGCCGCATCCTTGCGCCGATGGGCACGACCGACGCGATCGAGTTCCTGATCGATAAGCTGAAGCAGACGAAGAACAACGGCGACTTCTTCGACTCGATGAACACGTAAGACGCGTTCACCGGACGATTGCCGAAACCGGCCGACCTATGGTTGGCCGGTTTTTGCATTTCAGAAACTTAGCCGGATTCAATTTCCGAGATCGATTCGGTTTCGCAATGATCGCCAGTTTGCCTCGCCGTCAGATCGCATCGCGTCCGCTGATTCACGTGAAACACGCGGAGCCCATGAAAGAAGGCAATGCTGCGAGACCTTGAAATTTCAGCGTTCTTTCGGCATAAGCACGCCGACCCTTTGAGATGACCGTTTGGCTCCGCGTGAGCGCGCTTCGCGAAGCATAACGATCTGGTCCAGGATTTCGACGATCCCCATTGTTTCGGCCAGGGAGGCGCGCTGTGTTGCCTCCGCGGTCACTGCAGGTGAACCAATGACAGCGACGCACACGATCTATGCGCTTTCCAGCGGGGCTCTCCCCGCCGGTGTTGCGGTCGTGCGTCTCAGCGGAGACCGCACGGAAGCGGTGCTGCGGGCACTGTGTGGCGATGTGCCGCCGCCGCGGATGGCGACGCTGCGATCGATTCGGTCTCGTAACGGTCACACGATTGATAGCGGCCTCATCCTCTATTTTCGTGGGCCGGCGTCTTTTACCGGAGAAGACTGCGCGGAATTTCAGATCCATGGCGGCCGGGCGGCGGTCAACGCCCTGCTTGAGGAACTCTCCGCCTTCGACGGTCTGCGTCATGCGGAAGCAGGTGAGTTCTCGCGCCGCGCCTTCCAGAACGGCCAGCTTGACCTGGTCGAGGTCGAAGGGCTCGCCGACCTGATCGTCGCCGAAACCGAGATGCAGCGCCGTCTCGCGATCGAGCATTCCGGCGGTGGACAATCGAAGGTCTATGCGGCTTGGGCGAAACGGTTGACCCACGCGCGGGCGATGATCGAAGCCGAGCTCGACTTTGCCGACGAAGACGATGTGCCGGGTTCGGTGGGCGCACGCATCTGGCAGGACATGGCTCTGCTGTCGCAGGAGATCGCGGCCCATATTGCCGATGCGCCGATCGCCGAGATTATCCGGGACGGGCTGAGGATCGTGATCGCCGGCGAGCCGAATGCCGGCAAGTCGAGCTTGCTCAATGCACTGGCCCAACGCGACATTGCCATCGTCACCGAGATTGCTGGCACGACGCGGGATGTTCTCTCTGTCGATCTTTCCTTAGCCGGATTCTCCGTAAAGCTTTACGACACGGCGGGCTTGCGGGAAACCGACGAGAAAGTCGAGCAGGAAGGTATTCGTCGCGCGCGAGAAGTTATCGAGAGAGCAGATCTGATCCTGCTGCTCGCCGACACGGTGGGCGGATTTGACGTCATTTCCGACTTCGCGTCCGACACGACGCCGGTTCTGCGTGTGGGTACGAAGCTGGATCGCGGCAATGAAGACTGGCGCAGCGGTTCCGCCGATGTCCTGATCTCGACGAAGACCGGGGACGGCATGGACCATCTGCTGGATGCGATCGCGGCCCATTTGCCCGATCTCAGCGGGCGGACGTCCTTGTCTCTGCCGTCGCGGCAGCGTCATGTGGACAGCTTGCGGCAGGCGCAGCGGGCGATCGATGACAGCCTGGCGAGGCAGGACCTGGGCCTGGACATCCGTGCGGAACTGTTGCGCCTTGCTGGCGACGCAATTGGGCGGATAACCGGCCGTGTGGATGTCGAGAACCTGCTGGATGTGATATTTTCAGAGTTCTGTATCGGGAAGTAATCTGTAGGACACGGTGACCACAACGTGTGCGAGTCCTTCGTTGTGTTTCACGTGAAACGATTCGTGCCGGGTCAAGACCCGGAGAAGAGGCAATGATGCAATTTGACGTTATCGTCATTGGCGGTGGCCATGCCGGCTGTGAAGCCGCTGCCGCTGCCGCGCGTCTGGGCGCCAACACCGCGCTGATCACGCATAAGGCGTCCACGATCGGCGTTATGTCGTGCAACCCGGCGATCGGTGGTTTGGGCAAGGGACACCTGGTACGCGAAATCGATGCGATGGACGGGCTGATGGGCCGCGTCGCCGATGCGGGCGGCATCCAGTTTCGCCTGCTCAATCGCCGCAAGGGACCGGCAGTGCGCGGGCCGCGTACCCAGGCCGATCGTCGCCTTTATCGTGAAGCGATGCAGCGCGAGATAGCGACCATCGCCAACCTGACCGTTATCGAAGGAGATGCCTTCGATCTGCTGGAAGAACAGGGTCGCATTCAGGGCGTCGCCATGAAGGACGGCCGGAGCTTTCAAGCCAAGTCCGTCGTGCTGACGACCGGCACCTTCTTGAAGGGTCTAATTCACATCGGCGACCAGAAGATTCCGGCCGGGCGTGTGGGCGAAGAACCGTCCGTGGGCCTCTCGGGAACGCTGCTGCGATTTGGTTTGAAGCTGGGTCGTTTGAAGACCGGGACGCCGGCGCGTCTCAATGGACGCACGATTGATTGGGACCGTGTCGGCCGGCAGGGACCGGACGAGGATCCGGTGCCCTTCTCGTTCATGACCGACCGGATCGTGAATCGGCAGATCGATTGCGGCGTGACACGCACAACGGAAGCGACGCACAAGATCATTGCCGACAATATCGGCAAGTCGGCGATGTACTCCGGCCAGATCGAGGGTGTCGGGCCGCGCTATTGTCCGTCCATCGAAGACAAGATTGTCCGCTTCGGAGAAAGGGACGGCCACCAGATCTTCCTCGAGCCGGAGGGGCTTGATGACGACACGATCTACCCGAACGGTATCTCGACGTCGCTGCCGGCCGATATCCAGGAGGCCTTTATCAAGACGATCCCCGGTTTGGAGAGCGTCGCCATCCTGCAGCCGGGTTATGCCATCGAGTATGACCACGTCGATCCGCGCGAACTCAATGCGACCCTTGCGGTGCGCAAGATGCCGGGACTGTTCCTGGCCGGGCAAATCAACGGCACGACCGGTTATGAAGAAGCGGGAGCACAAGGTCTCGTCGCCGGTTTGAACGCGGCGCTGACGGCAACCGATCGCCCTGAGGTGGTGTTCAGCCGAACGCAGTCCTATATCGGCGTCATGATCGATGACCTGACGTCGCGGGGTATCACGGAGCCCTATCGCATGTTCACATCCCGCGCGGAGTATCGTCTGTCGCTCCGTGCCGACAATGCCGACGCACGGCTGACGCCGCTCGCGATGGAACTCGACTGCATCTCGGAAGCCCGTCGGGATCGCTTTGTCGATTGGCGTGCGCGTTTCGACGAAGGCCGCGCACTGTTGCAGAGCCTGTCGGTCACACCGGCCGAAGGCAACCGCCATGGCCTCAAGCTCAACCAGGATGGTCAACGGCGCACGGCCTTTGAGGTCCTGTCCTATCCGGATCAGACGATCGCGGGGCTCCAGCCGATCTGGCCCGAGCTGTCATCCATTGGTCCGTGGGTGAGCGAGGCACTTGAGATCGATGCGGCCTATGCGGTCTATATGGATCGCCAGGCGGCGGACATCGCCGGCATCCAGCGCGAGGAGAATCTCGTCATACCCGATGGCTTCGACTTTGACATGCTCTCGGGTCTTTCCAATGAGCTGAAGCAGAAGCTGAAGCAGCAGGCGCCGCGCAACCTGGCTCAGGCGATGAAGGTCGATGGGATGACACCGGCGGCAGCGTCATTGATTTTGGCATGGTTGAAGCGGCAGAACCGAACCGTAGAACGTGAAGAGAAGGCCGGCGTACAATGAAGGCGAGTCCAATCGATGTGTTGAACGGACTGCGTGTTTCACGTGAAACGAATGAACGCTTAGAGCATTTTGCCAGGCTGTTTCAGAAGTGGGCGAAGTCGATCAATCTTGTCGCGCCATCCACTGTGGAGGATCTTTGGCGCCGGCATATCGTCGACAGTTTGCAACTGGCGCAGTTGTCGCCGGGTCCGAAGACCTGGGTCGACCTCGGCAGCGGCGGCGGCTTTCCAGGCGTCATCACGGCGATCTATCTCGCCGAGTTTGGCGACGGTTGGGTTCATCTCGTCGAGAGCAACAACAAGAAGGCAGCCTTTCTGCGCGTCGCTCTGGCGGAAACCGGTGCACGCGGTTCGGTTCACCCGGTTCGAATCGAAGACGCAGGCGCGATGGTCCCCCGCGCGGACGCGGTTTCGGCGCGCGCCCTCGCCGATCTCACGCTGTTGCTCGATTATTCTGCGCCGTGGATGATGGCGAACGAGCAAAAAGCGGTGGCGTATTTCCATAAAGGGCGGGATTACCAGCGCGAAATCGACAAAGCCGTTGGCCGCTATCAATTTGATCTGGTAAAACATCCAAGCGTGGTCGAGCCGGATTCTGTCGTGCTCGAGATCGCAAATCTGTCACGCAAGGCTTAGTGATCGGCGAGCGGAAACATGTTTGGTGGCAAAAACCGGATCATCACAATCGCAAACCAGAAGGGCGGCGTCGGCAAGACTACGACCGCTATCAATCTGGCAACCGCACTGGCGGCTATCGGCGAGCGCGTTCTGATCATCGACCTCGACCCGCAGGGCAACGCCAGCACCGGGCTCGGCATCCAGCGCCGTGACCGTAACCTGTCGTCCTACGAGCTGATGATGGGGTCGCATGGAATCGGCGAGATCGCGCAGCAGACCGCGGTACCCAACCTTTCGATCATCCCGTCGACGATGGACCTTCTTGGTGTCGAGATGGAGATTTCGCAGGAAGCGGATCGCGTCTTTCGTTTGCGCAAGGCCTTGGTTAGCCCGGCTGCGATGGAGTATTCCTACGTGCTCGTCGACTGCCCGCCGTCGTTCAACTTGCTGACGATGAATGCGATGGCGGCTGCCCATTCTGTACTCGTGCCGCTGCAGTGCGAGTTCTTTGCGCTCGAGGGCTTGAGTCAGCTGCTGGAGACGGTGGATCAGATTCGCCGGACGGTGAACCCGAGCCTGGACATCCAGGGTATCGTTCTGACGATGTTCGATTCCCGCAACAACCTGGCGCAACAGGTCGTCAGTGATGTGCGGACGCATCTCGGCGACAAGGTTTACCACACGCTGATTCCGCGCAATGTTCGCGTTTCGGAAGCGCCATCCTATGGCAAGCCGGCGATCCTCTATGACCTGAAATGCGCCGGCAGCCAGGCTTATCTGCAACTGGCATCCGAAGTCATTCAACGTGAGCGCCAGCGCAAGGCGGCATAATCATTTCGGTAGCGAAATTTAACTCGGGTGACGATATGAACGACGATAGCTCGAAGAGACGGCTCGGTCGCGGATTGGCCGCGTTGATCGGCGAGATGGATCAGCCGTTGCAGACGGGTGCTGCTGCCCCCGCCCCGGTCAATCCGGATCGGCGTGTGCCGATCGAGTTCGTATCGCGCAACCCACGCAACCCGCGTCGGCAATTCGATGAGGCCGAACTGCAGGACCTTGCCAATTCGATCCGCCAGCATGGCATCGTTCAACCGGTCGTCGCCCGGACGATCGGCGCTGATCGCTACGAGATCATCGCCGGCGAGCGCCGCTGGCGGGCAGCACAGTTAGCCGGGTTCACTGAAATCCCTGTTATCATTCGTGACGTCGACGATCGCACGGCGCTCGAAATCGCCATCGTCGAAAACGTTCAGCGTTCGGATCTCAATCCGCTCGACGAAGCGCTTGGCTATGAACAGCTGATCGCAGAGCATGGCTATACGCAGAACGATCTCGGCGAAATCATCGGCAAAAGCCGAAGCCACGTCGCCAACAGCCTGCGTCTTCTCAAACTGCCGGAGCCGGTTCGCGACATGCTGTCGGAAGGTACGCTGTCGGCCGGACATGCGCGCGCGCTCATTCCAACATCGGATCCAGCCACCCTCGCCCGGACGATCATCGCCAAGGGCCTTTCGGTACGTGACGCCGAGCGGATCGCGCAGAACGATATCCGGGCGCAGAACGATCCCAACTACGGCAAGACCGCTCGTCGCGACGAGAAGGATGCGGATACGCTGGCGCTCGAGCGCACGTTGTCCGATAGCCTCGGGCTTGAGGTGAGTGTGAACCACAAGGCGTCCGGTGGCCATCTGCGCATCGCTTACAAGACGCTGGACCAGCTTGAAGAAATCTGCCGGCTGCTCGAGCGGCGCTAAGGCGTCCCTGTAAGATTTCTCGTTCGACTACCGATGGCGCGTCGCCCCCGTGGAGCGGCGCGCCTAATCATCTGATATAATGATGTCTTCTGGACGCCTCTGAATCTCGGCCGTTGATTTGGACGTATCCGTCCGTCTCCGGCGAACACGCCTTGAACCTGTCGGCGGAACTCGAACGCCAGGCGGCTAACACGGAGACGATCCTGGCAAAACAAGTCAGCGGCGGGCCGACTGCACCGCGATCGCCATCAGGTTCTGCAGCACCAGGCTTTCTTCCAGGCTCGCGCGGCTGCGGCTTTGAAAGATGGTCGTCTGCAGACGGTTGAGTTCGCGGCGGATGGCCGGGCTCGACCAATGTTTCAGGGCTGCCTCGACGATCGGCTTGCGGCGAAAATGCAGGCCACGCCCGAGCATCGCGATCACCTGCCCCGCCTGCTGGCGGCTCGAATCCATTTCGGCCCGCATCACGTCGAGCTGCTGAAACTGGCGCAGGCAGGCCTGAAGCACCAGAAAGGCCGGCGTCTTGGAGGTGGTGATCTTCTGCATGGCATGCAGCAAGCCGTCGAGATCGCCCTTCAGCACGGCATCGACAGCGTCGTCCACGGAGATCGCACTGGCATCACCAACGATATCGAGTACGTCCTCTTCATCGACCGTCGACTTGCCACGGCAGTAGAGTGCAAGTTTGCGCAGCTCATTTCGCGAGGCCAGGCGATCGCCGCCGAGTGCCTCCAGGAGCCGCTGCCGCGCCGGAGGGCTGATGCCGAGTTTCTCGTCACCAAGTTCCTTGTCTATCAGCGCCTGCAGGCTGCGCACATCATCGCTGTAGCAGGCGATGCAGGCGACCGACCGTGCGCTTTCGCCGAGCTTGCGAAGCGCTGCGCCCTTCTTCAGGTCGCCCGCCTCGACGATCACATAGCTTCCGCTCGGTGGCTCGGAGGAAAGGATCTGCAGCGCGTCGACCAAGGGCTTTTCGTTGGCCGCACCACGGACCCAGACGAGCTTTTCTCCGCCGAACAGACCGATCGAATTGACCTCGTCGAGCAGCCGGCCGGGCGACTGCGTCAGTTCGCTGACGTCGAGCTTCAGCAGGGAAAAGGGATCGTCGAGCGGCACGCCGCAACGGGCGGCGATGGAAGAGGCACGCTCGGAGACGAGCCCGCGGTCGGGCCCGTAGAGGATGAAAAGCCGGTAGACCCCGGCGGACTTCTGGAGGAAGGAGTCGAACTCGTGCGACTTGACCTCGCTCATGCCGACACCGGTTAGCGGCTGAGAGCCGCGGCGATGTCGGCCCGGATCAGTTCGGCCAGCTCCTTGGCCGCGCGGTTTTCGCCATCGCGGACAGCGCGCACCTTGGCAAATTCCTGGACCGGGAAGTCGACGAGCGCAACCGCGGTACGGTTGCCGGACTTGACGGTCTCGCCCGTACCGATCTTCGTCAGGTTATAGTCCGCCTTGACGACAATACGGCCGGCGCCGGCACGGTCCTTGGCCTGGTCGTAGAGCACGCCCATCGAGCGGTGCGTGACGTTGAGCGCCAGATGATACTGCGGGTTCACGGGCTCGCCCTGGCCACCTGCGGCCAGGAAGATCAGTGCATTGCGCACTTCCTGCTCGACACGGTCGTCGGCTTCGGAAATCTCGATCGCCGCCAGTGCGGTCGAGGTGCCGACGGCGTCGGAGTAGAGCGGCCTGACCTGGCAGCCGACGAGCGCGGTCAACAGGAGCACGCCAGCCAGCACCGGAATCGACCGGATACGGAAACCAGCTCTATCAGACAACGACATTGACGATCCTCTGGGGCACGACGATGATTTTCTTGGGGCTGCTGCCGTTGAGCGCGGACTTGACGGCATCGAGCGCCAGGACGGCGCTTTCGATCGCACTCTGATCCGCATCGCGGGCGATTGTCAAATCGGCGCGCTTCTTGCCGTTGATCTGCACCGGCAGGGTGATTTCGTTCTCGACGACCAACGCCGGATTGAAGGCCGGCCAGCCGCGTTCCGCGATCAGCCCTTCGCCGCCGATTTCGCGCCAGCATTCCTCGGCGAGGTGCGGCATCATCGGCGCGATCAGGTCGATCAGGATCGTCGTAGCGTCCTTCACCGCGCTTGCCAGCGCCGCGTCAGCCTTGCCGGCGGCAACCTGGGTCAGCGGTGCGGCAAGCGTGTTCACGAGCTCATAGATGCGCGCCACGGCCTTGTTGAAGGCGAGCTTGTCGTAGTCCGCCTCGACGGCGCGCAGCGTCTTGTGCGCCGCCTGAGACACCGCGAGGGCTTCGCCCTCGAGCGCCGGTGCGGCGTCGATCGCGCGCAGCTTTTCGGCCGCTTCACCGATCAGACGCCAGACGCGCTGCACGAAGCGATGGGATCCTTCGACGCCGGCTTCGGACCAGATGACGTCTCGATCCGGCGGCGAGTCGGAGAGCACGAAGAAGCGGGCGGTATCGGCGCCGTAGGACGCGATGATGTCATCGGGATCGACGACGTTCTTCTTCGACTTCGACATCTTCTCGATCGAGCCGATGGTGATGTCCTCGCCGGTCTCGATGAGCGTCGCGCGGCGGCGCCCGTCGATCTCCTCGATGCGGATCTCGGCTGGGGTCACCCATTCGCGCTGGGCGCCCTCGCCGCGGCTGTAGGTCTCATGCACGACCATGCCCTGGGTGAAGAGACCCTTGAACGGCTCGTCGATGGCGACATGGCCGGTCTCCTTCATCGCGCGGGTGAAGAAGCGCGAATAGAGCAGGTGCAGGATCGCATGCTCGATACCGCCGATATACTGGTCGACCGGCAGCCAGCGGTTGGCGACCTTGGGATCGGTCGGGTTGTCTTCCCAGGGCGCGGTGAAGCGCGTGAAATACCAGGACGAATCGACGAAGGTGTCCATCGTGTCCGTCTCGCGGCGCGCGTCCTTGCCGCAATGCGGGCAGGCAACGTGGCGCCAGGTCGGATGGCGGTCGAGCGGATTGCCCGGCTTGTCGAAGGTGACATCCGGCGGCAGCACGACCGGAAGGTCGGCCTTCGGAACCGGCACGACGCCGCAGTCATCGCAATGGATGACCGGGATCGGGCAGCCCCAGTAGCGCTGGCGCGAAATGCCCCAGTCGCGCAGGCGGAAGTTGACCTTGCGCTCGGCACGCGGCGCGCCGTCGAGCGTTTCCTTTTCGAGCTTCGAGGCGACTGTCTCGAAAGCCTCTTCGGTCGAAAGGCCGTCGAGGAAACGCGAATTGATCATCACGCCGTCGCCGATATAGGCCTCGTCGCCGATGGCAAAGGTCGCGGCATCGCCGTCCTTCGGCATGACGACCGGCACGACCGCCAGATCGTATTTGCGGGCGAAGTCGAGGTCGCGCTGGTCGCCGGAGGGGCAGCCGAAGATGGCGCCCGTGCCGTAGTCCATCAGCACGAAGTTTGCGACATAGACCGGCAGCTCCCAGCTCGGGTCGAGCGGGTGCTTGGCGCGGATGCCGGTGTCGATGCCCTTCTTCTCTGCGGTTTCCAGCGCGGCAAGCGACGTGCCGGCGCGCCGGCATTCGTCGCAGAAGGCGTCGACCTCAGGATTGGTTGCTGCCACCTGCCTTGCCAGCGGATGGTCCGCGGCAATCGCGAGGAACGAGGCGCCGAAGAGCGTGTCCGGACGGGTCGTGTAAACCGTGAGCTCGGTCGCGTCGCCGGCAGTGCCTTCAACCAGTTCCCACCGCAGCGACAGACCTTCCGAGCGGCCGATCCAGTTCTTCTGCATCAGGCGCACTTTTTCCGGCCACTGGTCGAGCGTGTCGAGCGCATCGAGCAGTTCCTGGCTGAAGTCGGTGATGCGGAAGAACCATTGCGTCAGTTCGCGCTGTTCGACCAGCGCGCCCGAGCGCCAGCCGCGGCCGTCGATCACCTGCTCGTTGGCAAGCACGGTGTTGTCGACCGGGTCCCAGTTGACCTTGGACTGCTTGCGATAGACGAGGCCCTTCTCCAGGAAGTCCAGGAACAGGTGCTGCTGGCGCTGGTAATAGGCGGGGTCGCAGGTCGCGAACTCGCGGTTCCAGTCGAGCGACAGGCCCATGACCTTCAGCTGTGCCTTCATCGAGGCGATGTTCTGATAGGTCCAGCTTGCCGGATGCACGCCGCGTTCCATGGCGGCGTTTTCGGCCGGCATGCCGAAGGCGTCCCAGCCCATCGGGTGCAGCACGTTGAAGCCGCGGGCGCGCTTGTAGCGCGCCACCACGTCGCCCATCGTGTAGTTGCGCACGTGGCCCATATGGATGCGGCCCGACGGATAGGGGAACATCTCGAGCACGTAGTACTTTTCGCGCGGATCATCGTTCTCGGTCTGGAAGACCTCGTTCTTTTCCCATTCCTGCTGCCAACGGGGCTCGGCATCCCGCGGATTGTATCGTTCGCTAGACATGTCTTTTCGATGTTCCGGAAGTTCTGCGGCGCATAGGGGCGCCCTCATGATAGTTGGGGTGACCTTCACCACGAAACCGCCTGACGGTCAAGTTTTTGAAGGGTTTGCCGCGACACTTTGGCGGATTTGAGCCGCTCCGTGTGGCGGCGGCCTTGGCAACCGGCTCAACTTTGCCTAAGCCGCTCGGTCAGTGGTTTGGAAATCCCCTTGTCGGAGAGCAGGTCCATGGAAGTTCAAGAGCGGTTGCAGGATGTCGTGAGCCGGATTCAGGCGGCGGAGAAGTCTGCCGATCGCGCCAAGAGCGCCGTCACACTGGTCGCGGTATCCAAGACCTTCGACGCCGATGCCGTCCGCCTGGTGATTGCGGCGGGCCAACGGGTCTTCGGCGAAAACCGTGTGCAGGAAGCCCAAGGCAAGTGGCCGGAGTTGAAGGCGGAGACATCCGGCCTCGAACTCCACCTGATCGGCCCGCTGCAGTCGAACAAGGCGGCGGAAGCCGTTGCCCTGTTCGACGTCATCGAAACCGTCGATCGCGAGAAGATTGCCCGCGCGCTTGCCGCGGAAATGCAGAAGCAGGGCCGCAACGTCAGGCTCTATGTGCAGGTGAATACCGGCCTTGAACCGCAGAAAGCCGGCATCCCGCCGGGGGAGACGGTCGCCTTCGTCGATCTCTGCCGCGACGAACTTGGCCTTTCGATCGAGGGGCTGATGTGCATCCCGCCGGTCGAAGAAAATCCCGGCCCGCATTTCGCCCTGCTCGCCAAGCTTGCGGCTGCCTGCAAGCTCGAGAAACTTTCGATGGGCATGTCCGGCGATTTCGAAACGGCCATCCAGTTCGGCGCCACCGGCGTTCGCGTCGGTTCGGCCATTTTCGGTACGCGATAACGTCGCTTCGTCACATACCGCTTTCGTCGGGGTTCCCCTCGTCTCCCATTAGCCTATCCTTGTGCACGAGGAGGCCGGACATGTCCGGCAACATGCGCAGGGAGGAACGGACATGGCGAGTCGCTATGCCGACGTGTACGCGGGCTGGAAAGCCGACCCGCAGAGTTTCTGGTCAAATGCAGCCAATGCGATCGACTGGTTCGAAGGACCGGCACGCGCCTTTGATGCGGACGCCGGCATTTACGGGCACTGGTTTGCCGGCGGCATGACCAATACCTGCTACAATTGCCTGGATCGCCATGTGGCGGCGGGCCGTGGCGAGCAGATTGCCTTCATCTATGACAGCCCCGTCACCGGGCGGATCGAGCGCATTTCCTATACGTCCCTGCTCTCCGATGTGGCCGCATTGGCCGCCGTCTATCGCAAGCTCGGTGTCGGCAGGGGTGACCGCATCATCATCTACATGCCGATGATCCCGCAGGCGGCCGTCGCCATGCTCGCAGCCGCGCGCATCGGCGCCGTGCATTCCGTTGTCTTCGGCGGTTTTGCCGCCAACGAACTGGCCGTGCGCATCGACGATTGCCAGGCCAAGCTCATCGTGTCCGCAAGCTGCGGCATCGAGCCAGGTCGCACCGTCGCCTACAAGCCGCTGCTCGATCAGGCGCTCGAAATCGCGACCCACAAGCCGAACCATTGCCTCGTCTTCCAACGCGAGATGGCGCATGCCGCCATGACCGAAGGACGCGACATCGATTTCGCTGCGGCGCTGGCGGCGGCCAAGCAGGCGGGAGAAACGGTCGGCTGTACGCCGGTCGCCTCAACCGATCCGCTCTATGTGCTCTACACATCAGGCACGACCGGCCAGCCCAAGGGCGTGGTGCGTGACAATGGCGGCCATATGGTCGCGCTCAAGTGGTCGATGGAGAATTTCTTCGGCGTGCAGCCGGGCGAGGTGTTCTGGGCGGCGTCGGACATCGGCTGGGTCGTCGGCCATTCCTACATCGTCTATGGCCCGCTTTTGAACGGCAGCACTTCGATCCTGTTTGAAGGCAAGCCGGTCGGCACGCCCGATCCCGGCACCTATTGGCGTATCATCGCCGAGCACGGCGTCGCGGTAATGTTCACCGCACCGACGGCCTTGAGAGCGATCCGCAAGGAGGATCCGGAAGCGTCGCATGTTCGCCGGTACGACCTGTCAAAATTCCGCGCCCTGTTCCTTGCCGGCGAACGGGCGGACCCCGATACGATCCAATGGGCCGAAAGGGCGCTCGGCGTGCCCGTCATCGATCACTGGTGGCAGACGGAAACCGGATGGCCCGTGGCGGGAAATCCGATGGGCCTTGGGCTCCTGCCGGTGAAATACGGCTCGCCGGCCGTTCCGCTTCCGGGCTACGACGTGCAGATTCTCGACGACGCCGGGCACCCGGTTGGTGCGGGCACGCTCGGCAATGTGGTGGTGAAACTGCCGCTGCCGCCGGGCTGCCTGCCGACGCTCTGGAACGCCGATCATCGGTTTCGCGCCGCCTATCTCGAGGAGTTTCCGGGCTACTACAAGACGGCGGACGCCGGCTATCTCGACGAGGACGGCTACATCTTCATCATGGCGCGGACGGACGACATCATCAACGTCGCCGGCCATCGGCTGTCGACCGGTGCGATGGAGGAGGTTTGCGCCAGCCATCCCGATGTCGCCGAATGTGCCGTGATCGGCATTGCCGACGATCTGAAGGGCCAGGTTCCGGCCGGCTTCCTCGTCATCAACTCCAATGTTTCCCGTGAAACGTCGGAGATCGAACGCGAGGTCATCAGTCTCGTGCGCGAGCGCATCGGACCGGTTGCAGCTTTCCGGCTGGCAATCTGCGTCAAGCGGCTGCCGAAGACGCGATCGGGCAAGATCCTGCGGGCGACGATCCAGAAGATCGCCGACCGCCAACCCTGGAAAATGCCGGCGACGATCGATGATCCGGTCATTCTCGATGAAATCACCGTGGCCCTGCATGGGCGTGGCATCGGGATCTAGCAGATTTTGTGAGCCGGCTTACGATAATGCGCCATCGCGGCTTTTGACGACGGACACGAACCAGTCGCTGAAAGCCGATACCGCCTTCGTGCGTGTGGACTTGGTTATGAGGAAGTAGCTTTCCTCTTCGAGGGTGGCGATATCGGACAGGATCAACAGGTCTCCGCTCTCGATTTCGCGGCGGAAGACCTCGACCGGGCAAAGGGCGACGCCGTGGCCGGCGATGACGGCCGTGGCGAGCAGATTGAAGTCCTGGAAGATGGGACCCCGCAGTGTTTGTCCGGCTGCCACCCCTGCCCTTGCGAACCAATCGCGCCAGCGTGACACCGTCTCGTCGTGCAGCAGATCGGCGGAGGCGATCGCCTGCGCACCGTTTAGTTCGCCTTTCCGTTCCAGGTAGCGCGGACTGGCAACGGGGCGATTGATGCGTGAGAACAACGGATCCGACCGGATCCCTCCGGTCGGGTCGGCGCCGAGCGTGATCAGGATATCGCAGCCGGTTTCGCGCAATCGCTGTTCGGCCATGGCGTAGACGACCTTGACGTCGACTTCGGGGTGGCTGCCGACAAAATCGCCGAGCGCCGGTATCAGCCAGCGGGTGGCGATCGAGGGAATACAGGCAACGCTGATCTGCGCCTTGGCATTCAGCCGCAGCAACTCCGTTTCCGCGGCGATGCGCTCGAAGGCCGATGTCAGCAGCGCGGCCAGGGTCTCCGCTTCCGGCGCCAGTCTCACGCCACGCTTCTCCCGCACGAACAATGGCCGGCCGAACCACTCCTCAAGCAGGCGGATCTGATGGCTGACGGCCGCATGCGTCACGTGCAGTTCGTCTGCGGCACGCGAGAAACTCGCCAGACGCGCCGCCGCTTCGAAGGCGCGAAGCATGCCGAGCGGTGGCAACGTCATGTGTAAGTTTTCCTCATCTATTCGCTGAGCAATCGTCGTTTGATCGGCCGTTGATGTCAACAAATACTGGACCCATTACAGGATAGGCCGAGAGGGCCCATCCGTTAACATTAGAATTTCTTACAGATGGAGACACCCATGTTCGTGCGCAGCCTGCAGGATATCGAAGCCACCGATCATTTCGTCGAATGGGGCAGCGGCACCAGCCACCGCCTGCTGACCGAGAGGGACGGCATGGGTTTCACCGTCTGCCACACGGTGGTGCGCGCCGGCACGGTGTCGCTGCTCGAGTATCGCAACCATCTCGAGGCCTGCTACTGCATCGCCGGCCATGGCGAGGTCGAGGACATGCAGGGCAAGGTCTTCCCGATCAACAAGGGTGACATCTACGTGCTCGACCAGCACGACAGGCATTTCTTGCGCGGCGGCAAGGACGAGGACCTGATCCTCGTCAGCATCTTCAATCCGCCGCTTAAAGGGACCGAGCGCCACAACCTCAATGATCCATCCGGTTCGGCCTACTAAGAACCGACCAACAAAAAAGCCCGGATCGGTGATCCGGGCTTTTTTCATCGGGTTGGACGGCGATCAGTACTGATCGTCTTCGTCCTCGTCCTTGCGGTCCGACTTCAGCGACTTGAGCTTGGCGAAGACGGCATCGGCGTCGATTTCCTTCTCTTCCTCGCGCTCGTAGCTGAAGCCCAGCTTTTCGGTTTCTTGGGCCGATTCCAGCGTCTGGCCGAGTTCGGCAGCCGTCGGCAGCGGGCGGCCCTTGGAGGCGCGTTCGACTTCGAGGTCGAGGTCGATCTGCGAGCAGAGGCCGAGGGTCACCGGATCCATCGGCGTCAGGTTGGCGGAGTTCCAGTGGGTGCGTTCGCGGATTTGCTCGATCGTCGACTTGGTGGTGCCGACGAGGCGCGAAATCTGCGCGTCCTTGAGTTCCGCATGGTTGCGCACCAGCCACAGAATGGCGTTGGGGCGATCCTGGCGCTTCGAAACCGGTGTGTAGCGCGGGCCCTTGCGCTTGCTATCGGGAACGCGAACCTTCGGCTCGGACAGCTTCAGCTTGTGGTTCGGGTTGCCTTCGGCGCGGGCGATTTCGTCGCGCGAAAGCTGGCCGGTCGCAATCGGGTCGAGGCCCTTGATGCCCTGTGCGGATTCACCGTCGGCGATCGCCTTCACTTCGAGCGGGTGCAGCTTGCAGAACTGCGCGATCTGGTCGAAGGACAGCGCGGTATTGTCAACCAGCCAGACGGCGGTCGCCTTGGGCATAAGCAGTTGCTGAGCCATGGATATAGTCCTTTTGTCCGCCGCGCCGGTGTCGCGGGCCGTGGAGTCTACCACTGATTTCCGGGAAATGTGGGCCTCTATACCGTCGTTGTCGCTAAATTGCAATTCTTCAGTTCCAAATGTCCTTTTGTCTAATTGCGGCGGGCATTTGACCTGCTATGAATGTCCGCGAAACGGGGTCGCCCTAGGAGGGGCGAACCGCACTAGGAATGCGTAGGGAGGAAAATATGTCCGCCAAGATCTATCCGGTGTTGAAGTCTGCCAAGAGCCGGACGCTGCTTGATAACGCCACTTACCTGAAGTGGTACGAGGAGAGCGTTTCGGACCCGGCGAAGTTCTGGGGCAAGCACGGCAAGCGGATCGACTGGTTCAAGCCCTACACCAAGGTCAAGAACACCTCCTTCAAGGGCAAGGTCTCGATCAAGTGGTACGAAGACGGCCTGACCAACGTCTCCTACAACTGTATCGACCGCCACCTGAAGACGCATGGCGAAAAGACCGCCATCATCTGGGAAGGCGACAATCCCTATATCGACAAGAAGATCACCTACAACCAGCTCTACGAGCAGGTTTGCCGCCTGGCCAACGTCCTGAAGAAGCACGGCGTCAAGAAGGGCGATCGCGTCACCATCTACATGCCGATGATCCCGGAAGCGGCCTATGCGATGCTCGCCTGCGCCCGCATCGGCGCCATTCACTCGGTCGTCTTCGGCGGCTTCTCGCCGGATGCGCTAGCTGGCCGTATCGTCGACTGCGAAAGCACCTTCGTCATCACCTGTGACGAGGGCGTGCGCGGCGGCAAGCCGGTACCGCTGAAGGAAAACACCGATACGGCGATCGATATCGCCGCCAAGCAGCATGTCATCGTCAACAAGGTTCTCGTCGTGCGCCGCACCGGCGGCAAGACCGCCTGGGCACCGGGCCGCGACCTCTGGTACCACCAGGAAATCGCCACCGTGAAGCCGCATTGCGAGCCGGCGAAGATGAAGGCGGAGGATCCGCTGTTCATCCTCTACACCTCGGGCTCGACCGGCAAGCCGAAGGGCGTGCTGCACACGACCGGCGGTTACCTCGTCTATGCGTCGATGACGCACGAATATGTCTTCGACTACCGCGACGGCGAGGTCTACTGGTGCACGGCGGACGTCGGCTGGGTCACCGGTCACTCCTACATCGTCTACGGTCCGCTCGCGAATGCGGCGACGACCGTCATGTTCGAGGGCGTTCCGAATTTCCCGGATGCCGGGCGTTTCTGGGAAGTCGTCGACAAGCACAAGGTCAACGTCTTCTACACGGCGCCGACGGCGATCCGTTCGCTGATGGGTGCCGGTGACGATTTCGTCAAGCGCTCGTCGCGTTCGTCGCTGCGCCTGCTCGGTTCGGTGGGGGAGCCGATCAACCCGGAAGCCTGGGAGTGGTATTACAACGTCGTCGGCGAGCAGAAATCGCCGATCGTCGATACCTGGTGGCAGACGGAGACCGGCGGCATCCTGATCACGCCGCTGCCGGGGGCGACCGATCTGAAACCCGGGTCGGCAACACGGCCGTTCTTCGGCGTTCAGCCGCAGCTCGTCGACAATGAAGGCAACGTGCTCGAGGGCGCTGCCGACGGCAATCTTTGCATCACCGATAGCTGGCCGGGCCAGATGCGCACGATCTACGGCGACCATGCGCGCTTCGGCCAGACCTACTTTGCCACCTACAAGGGCAAGTATTTCACCGGTGACGGCTGCCGCCGCGACGAGGACGGCTACTACTGGATCACCGGCCGCGTCGACGACGTCTTGAACGTTTCCGGCCACCGTCTCGGCACGGCCGAAGTCGAATCGGCACTCGTGTCCCATCACCTCGTCTCGGAAGCGGCCGTCGTCGGTTATCCGCATCCGATCAAGGGCCAGGGCATCTATTGCTATGTCTCGCTGATGGCCGGCGAAATCGGAAACGACGAACTGCGGGCGGCCCTGGTCAAACACGTCCGTTCGGAAATCGGACCGATCGCTACGCCCGACAAGATCCAGTTCGCTCCGGGCCTGCCGAAGACCCGTTCGGGCAAGATCATGCGCCGCATCCTGCGCAAGATTGCCGAGGACGATTTCGGTGCGCTCGGCGATACCTCGACGCTCGCCGATCCGGCTGTCGTCGACGACCTCATCGCCAACCGCCAGAACAAGGCCTGATCCTGAAAGCTGCCGCGCGTCCCTCGGGCGCGCGGCAATCCTTCGCTCCGCGCCGAGGGTGAACGCTGCGCGACAGCGGCTTCCGGCACCCGGCCACTTCGTGAGCCGGATTCAGATCGCGGAGTTAAGAGGTTGTCGCCAGACCTGGACCTTAGAAGTCGATCGCCCGGCCCTTGATCTCCCAGTCGCCGTAGCGGGCCGGATCTTCGCCGCCGCGCCCGCCGGTCTCCGGCGGCAGTTCCTTCTTGACCGCCGCCTGACGCCGCTCTTCCGCTTCCTTCAACGCCCGAAGGGCGGCGGGCGGCAGCGGCTTCCTGGGGCGGTCAATCGCGTTGTCATTGTCGTTCTGCATCTGAACGGTATCCGGATTCGAGCATCAAATATTGAAGAATTGGGTGTTTGCACCCATCATATAGGATGCCGTTCCCCGGACGGGAACCCTGATTCACGTGAAACGTCGACGACCCGGAGCCTTCTGATGAACCTTGTCCGCACTGCCATGCTGCTTGCAGTCATGACCGCCCTGTTCATGGCGGTCGGCTTTGCCATTGGCGGACGTGGCGGCATGATGATCGCCTTCGTCATGGCCGCGGGCATGAACTTCTTTTCGTACTGGAACTCCGACAAGATGGTGCTGCGCATGTATCGCGCGCAGGAGGTCGATGAGCGCAGCGCGCCGGAATACTATGGCATCGTGCGTGATCTCGCGCGCGATGCCGGCCTGCCGATGCCGCGCGTCTATGTGATCGACAGCCCGCAGCCGAACGCGTTTGCCACCGGCCGCAATCCGGAGAACGCCGCGGTTGCCGCCTCGACCGGCCTGCTTCACGCGCTCAACTATGACGAAGTCGCCGGCGTCATGGCGCATGAACTCGCCCACGTGCAGAACCGCGACACCTTGACGATGACGCTGACGGCGACGCTTGCCGGCGCGATCTCGATGCTCGGCAACTTTGCCTTCTTCTTCAGCGGCAACCGTGAAAACAACAATCCGCTCGGCTTCATCGGCACGCTGGTGGCGATGATCGTGGCGCCGATGGCGGCGATGCTGGTGCAGATGGCGATCAGCCGGACGCGCGAATACTCGGCCGACCGTCGCGGCGCAGAGATTTGCGGCAAGCCCCTGGCGCTCGCCTCGGCCCTGCAGAAGATCGCCGGTGCGGCGCATCAGATCCACAATGACGATGCGGAACGCAATCCGGCCACGGCGCACATGTTCATCATCAATCCGCTCTCCGGCGAGCGCATGGACAACCTGTTCTCGACCCATCCGAACACCGAAAACCGCATCGCGGCCCTGCAGCAGATGGCGCAGGAGATGTCTTCGGCCTCGACGCCGCCGGTTCGTGCTGATAATCCCGTGCGCAAATCGCGCTCTGTGCCCTCTACCGGTTGGGGTCGCGGTGGTTCCGAACCGCCCAAAGGTCCCTGGTCCTGATGTCTGCAGAAAACAACAACGATTCACGTCCGAAACGATCGCACCGCAACGGCGCCGCAGCAAAGTCGAAGAAGCCCGCCCCGGCGCCCCGCGGTCCGGAAAAGCCGGGCCTGAGGGCACGCCAGGCCGCCGCAAAGATCCTTGGCGCCGTCGTCGACCGCAAGACGTCCCTCGACGGCATGCTCGACAGCGAGCACGGCAACCCCGCCTATCGCGAGCTCAACGAGGCCGACCGCGCCCTGGTTCGGGCAATACTCAATTCCGCCCTCCGCCATCTTCCGCGCGTGCAGGCGGCGATTGGTTCGCTGCTGCAGACGCCCTTGCCGGAGGGCGCACGCGCGCTGGAACATGTTCTTGCCGTGGCGGCAGCACAGATCCTCTATCTCGACGTGCCGGATCATTCCGCCGTCGATCTCGCCGTCGAACAGGCGCAGAACGATCCGCGCAACCGTCGTTTTGCCAATCTCGTGAACGCCGTGCTTCGGCGCCTGTCCCGTGAGAAGGAAGCGATCCTCGAAAGCACGCGGCATATTCCGGCGATGCCGGAATGGTTCTTCGAGCGCCTCATTGCCCACTACGGCGCAGCGGCGGCTGAGAAGATCGCCGAGGCGCAGCTGACGCCGGCGGCCATCGATCTCTCCGTCAAGTCCGAGCCGGCGGCCTGGGCCGAGCGGCTCGGTGGCGTAGTCTTGCCGACGGGCTCCGTGCGGCTCGGCGCATTCTCCGGCTCCATCCCTTCCTTAGCCGGATTCGATGATGGCGCCTGGTGGGTCCAGGACGCGGCCGCATCGATCCCGGCGCGGCTGTTCGCCGACCTCAAGGGCAAGCGGACCGTCGATCTCTGCGCCGCACCGGGCGGCAAGACGGCCCAGCTCATCCTCGCCGGCGCCGAAGTCACGGCGCTCGATCAGTCCGGCAGCCGATTGCGCCGGCTGAAGGGCAATCTCAAGCGCCTGGGGCTCGAGGCCGAGACCAGGGAAGTCAACATGGCGGACTTCGAACCGGAGGCGCTGTTCGATGCCGCCCTGCTCGACGCCCCCTGCTCCTCGACCGGTACGACACGGCGTCACCCTGATGTATTGTGGACCAAGGGACCGGAGGACATTGAAAAGCTCGCCGACCTGCAGGAGCGGCTGCTCCGTCATGCGCTGACGGTGGTCAAGCCCGGCGGCACGGTCGTCTTTTCCAATTGCTCGCTTGACCCGCGCGAAGGCGAAGAGGTCGTTACCCGAGTCATCGGTTCCGGCGATACTTACGAGCGGGTGCCGATTTCGGCTGCGGATTGGCCGGGGCTCGAGGATGCGATCACGCCGCTTGGCGAAATGCGGACGACGCCGGCCATGCTACCGCTCGATGCACCCTTTTCGAGCGGTCTCGATGGTTTCTACGCGGCGGTGATTCGCCGCAAATAGCGGCGCCAACCCGGATTTCAGCGGTCGGGACCGGGCCTCAAGGCCCTGTTCTGCCGCGTCATTTGACGCTTTCGACCGGGAAGCCTATCAAAGATGGCAGGATTGATAAAAGTTTAATGGTCTTCGCGTCACCATGCGGACGCTGGCGCGAGGACCTGGCCCGCTCCGATGACGTGAGCGATCGTGCCAGAAATGAGGTAACCGGCGGCGTTGATGTTGTTTTCCGGCAGGCGAAGGCTTTCTTACCTGTATATGCGTGAAGGCTGGCGCCGCGTGTCGCGTCGCCTGTCGATCGGGCGCGTCTCCACCCTGCGCTTTACCGGCTCCACCCCCAATCGCCTGATCGTTGCGCCGACGGACCTCAGGGCCGTCGATCCCTTTGTCGCCGAAGAGATTCTCGCCGGGCGTTTTCCGCTTGCCGGCCGCGTGCTCGACACGGAAGGCGAGTCGCCGTTCGAGATCGATCTGCCGTCGCGCGAATTTGCGGCCCGGCTGCATTCGTTCGGCTGGCTGCGGCACCTCAGGGCGATCCGTGAGGATGCGGGCTTCGTCCGGCTGCGGCAGATCGTCGACGACTGGATCGGTACCCATGGGCGCGATCTCGGCGGCATCGCCTGGGACGCGGACATCATGGCGCAACGCATCATCGCCTGGCTGTCCCATTCTCCCGTCGTGCTGCGGAACGCCGAGCATGGTTTCTATCGCCGCTTCCTGAAGAGCCTCGCGCTGCAGGTGCGCTATCTCAGGCATATCGCCGATACGGTGCGCGACGGCGAGCAGAGGCTTCGGGTGCGGCTGGCGCTTGCCATGGCGTCGGTGTCCATGCCCGCATCGCCCAGCGCCATTCGCAAGGCATCGCGCCACCTCGACCTCGAGCTCGACCGGCAGATCCTGCCCGACGGCAGCCACTTCTCGCGCAGTCCGCGCGCCGGCCTCGAACTGCTGCTCGACCTGCTGCCGCTGCGTCAGACCTACGTCAATCTCGGCCACGACGTGCCGTCGCGCCTGATCCCGTGCATCGACCGGATGTACCCGGCCCTGCGCTTCTTCCGGCATCAGGGCGGGGAGCTGGCGCTGTTCAACGGCGCCACCTCGGTGCTGGCGCACGAGTTGGCCTCGGTGCTGCGCTATGACGAGACGGCCGGCGAGCCCTTCCGCTCTCTGCCGCACGCCCACTACGAACGCCTGGCGATGGAAAACACCGTCGTCATCATGGATACCGGCCGGCCGCTTTCCGTCGACCTGTCGCGCAGCGCCCACGCCGGCTGCCTGTCTTTCGAAATGTCCTCGGGCAAGACGCGCTTCGTCGTCAATTCGGGTGCGCCGAAGTTTGCCGGGGAGCGGTTCCGCCAGATGGCGCGGATGACGGCTGCGCATTCGACCGTGACGGTCAACGACACCTCGTCATCGCGTTTCTCCCATTCGCGCTTTCTCGGGCCGATCATGACGTCGGGCGTCAGGCAAGTGACGGCGAACCGCAAGGACGAGCCCGGTGGGCTCGAGTCGGTGACGGCCAGTCACGACGGCTATCTCGCCGCCTTCGGCCTGGTGCACGAGCGTGGCATCGGTGTCCTGAACGGCGGGCGGATGATCCGTGGTCGCGATCGGCTGTCACGTGCCGACGGCAGCGACCCGGAGGAAGGCGATACGGCGGTCGCCGTTGCGCGTTTCCACATCCACCCTGCGGTCGCCATTCGCCAGAACAGCGCGCGCGAGATCTTCCTGACGGCGCCGGACGGTGAGATCTGGCTGTTTGCCTGCCAGGACGGCGAACTCGCCGTCGAGGAGGATATCTTTTTTGCCGATCCCTCCGGTATCAGAGCCTCGTCGCAGGTGACCGTGACCTTTGCGATCGCGCGCCAGCCGGAGATCCAGTGGACGTTTTCGCGCGCCAACTGAGCTGCTTGTAAAGGTGCCTGGAGATTTCCGCCCGCGTTTCCGGAACGCGCGCATCGATGAATTTGGATCGATCCGATCCAAATTCATCGCGATCTTCGGGCCCGGCGAGGTTCCTTCGCCCGGCAAGCTATGCTAACGGGCAGCCATCTCAACCGCCGGAGCTTCCTCCCCGTGGCGTCCGGCGCCGCCAAAGGAGCATGGTTGTGGCTGTCGCCTCCAAGAAAATCCCCGCCCCGAACGAGGTTCCGGTCCGCACCGCCCTCCTCTCCGTCTCCGACAAGACGGGTGTCGTCGAGCTTGCGCGCGCCCTTCACGAAAAGGGCATCCGGCTCGTTTCCACGGGTGGCACGCACAAGGCACTCTCTGAGGCCGGCCTGCCCGTGAGCGACGTTTCCGAGCTGACCGGCTTTCCCGAGGTCATGGACGGCCGCGTGAAGACACTGCATCCGGGCGTTCACGGCGGCCTCTTGGCGATCCGCGACGATGCCGAGCACGTCGCGGCCATGTCGACCCACGGCATCACAGCGATCGATCTCGCGATCATCAATCTCTATCCCTTCGAGGAAGTCCGCGCCCAGGGCGGCGACTACCCGACGACGGTCGAAAACATCGACATCGGTGGCCCTGCGATGATCCGCGCCTCGGCCAAGAACCACGCCTATGTGACGATCGTCACCGATCCGGCCGACTATCCGGTGCTTCTGGAAGAGCTTGCCTCCGGCAAGACCACCTATGCCTTCCGCCAGAAGATGGCCGCCAAGGCCTATGCCCGCACCGCCGCCTACGACGCTGCCATCTCCAATTGGTTTGCCGAGGCGCTCGACACCCCGATGCCGCGCCACCGGGTCATCGGCGGCGTCTTGAAGGAAGAGATGCGCTATGGTGAGAACCCGCACCAGAAGGCCGGTTTCTACCTGACCGGCGAGAACCGCCCGGGTGTTGCCACGGCGACGCTGCTTCAGGGCAAGCAGCTCTCCTACAACAACATCAACGACACGGATGCCGCCTTCGAACTCGTCGGCGAGTTCCTGCCGGAGAAGGCACCGGCGGTCGCCATCATCAAGCATGCCAACCCCTGCGGCGTTGCCACTGCACCGACGCTTGCCGAAGCCTATCGCCGGGCGCTCGCCTGCGATTCCACTTCGGCCTTCGGCGGCATCATCGCCCTCAACCAGGAACTCGACGCGGAAACGGCCGAAGAAATCGTCAAGCTCTTCACCGAAGTGATCATCGCTCCTGCTGTCAGCGACGCGGCAAAGGCGGTGATTGCCCGCAAGCCGAACCTGCGCCTGCTTGCGACCGGCGGCCTGCCGGATCCGCGCATCCCCGGCCTTGCCGCCAAGACCGTCTCGGGCGGCCTGCTGGTGCAGACGCGCGACAACGGCATGGTCGAGGATCTCGAACTGAAGGTCGTCACCAAGCGCGCACCGACGGCCCAGGAACTGGAAGACATGAAGTTCGCCTTCAAGGTGGCCAAGCATGTGAAGTCGAACGCCATCGTCTACGCCAAGGACGGCCAGACGGCAGGTATCGGCGCCGGCCAGATGAGCCGCGTCGATTCCGCTCGCATCGCGGCGATCAAGGCCGAGGAAGCGGCAAAGGCGCTTGGTCTCGCCACGCCGCTCACCAAGGGTTCCGCAGTTGCCTCCGAAGCCTTCCTGCCCTTTGCCGACGGTCTGCTTTCGGCGATTGCCGCCGGTGCCACCGCCGTCATCCAGCCGGGCGGCTCGATGCGCGACGAAGAGGTGATTGCCGCGGCCGACGAGCATGGCGTTGCCATGGTCTTCACCGGCATGCGTCATTTCCGCCACTAAATCACCGATAGCCCGCGCGGCCGTCTTTTGGAAATCTGATCAGAAGCCGTCGCGTCCGAAGGATGCGGCGGCTTTTTTGCGGCCATCATCCGCCGGATAGGGCGTGCGCAGCAGGATGATGAGGCCGACGACCAGGAAAGCGATGAGCGCCATCATGCCGATACGAGCCGAGCCGGTGGCAAGGGTGATCGTGGCGACCGACGCGGGGGCAAGGAACGACGTCGCGCGGCCGGACAGCGCATAGAGACCGAAGTAGCGGCCGGCCTCGTCGAGGCTGACGCTGCGGGCGAGATAGGAGCGCGAGGAGGCCTGCACCGGGCCGAAGGCGACGCCGACCAAAAGGCCGTAGAGGATATAGGCCTTCTCGGCCGCCGTGCCGAACAGGCCGCCGCTGTCCGCTGTCGACAGCGGCATCAGCCCGAACAGCGTGAAGCCCGGACCGGTGGAGACGATACCGATCGTGGCGATCGTCAGGCAGATCAGGCTGGCGGTGACGATCGTCTTGGAGCCGAGATGGGCATCGAGCCAACTGGCGCAGAGGCAGCCGCCGATCGCGACAACGTTGAGAATGATGCCGTAGACGCCAAGCTCCAGCGTCTGCCACGCGAACATCGCCGCCGCGAACGTGCCGCCCAGCGCCAGGAGGCCGTTGACGCCATCCTGGAAGATCATGCGCGCGATCAGGAAGCGCAGGATGCCGCGCCTTTCGCGGAGTTCGCCGAGCGTGCCTTTCAGTTCCCTGAGACCCGTGACCGTCGCCTTCCCGAGGGACATCGCCGCCTTGCTGGCATCGGGGGTGAAGACAAACATCGGCAGGATGAAGACGAGGTACCAGACGGCCGAGATCGGGCCGGTGATGCGCGCATCCTCTCCTTGTGCCGGATCGAGCCCGAACAGCGGGGCGATGCCGGCCGCCGTCTCGCCGTCTGCCGGACTGCCGGCCAGCAAGGCGACGACGGCGATCAGCACGATCATGCCGCCGAGGTAGCCGAGCCCCCAGGCGATGTTGGAAATGCGCCCCACGTCCTTCTCCGGCACGAGACGGGGCATCATCGAATCGTTGAAAACGATCGAGAACTCGGCGGCGACCGTCGCGAGGATCATGAAGATCGCAGGATAGAGGATCGGCGAGCCAGGGGCCGCGAACCAGAGCATGGCCAGCGATACGATCTTGATGACCGCGAAGAAGGCAATCCAGGGTTTGCGTGGCCCGGTGGCATCGGCGATCGAACCGAGCACCGGCGAAAGTACGGCGATGATGACGCCGGAAACGGTGAGCGTATAACCCCACATCGCCTGGCCGAGCGCGTGATCCTCGGTCAGCCTGGAGACGAAATAGGGACCGAAGATGAACGTGGTGATGACCGTGAAGAAGGGTTGCGCCGCCCAGTCGAACAGCATCCAGCCGGCAATGCCCGCACGGGACGTGCGTGGTTGGTGTTCAGTCCTCTCGGCCGAAATCTGCAAGGTCCCCTCCCGAAACGACTGCGCCGCGCGTCCCCTCGAACGCGCGGCGCAGCCTATCTTCAATTGAACCGATTCCAAAAGGTCTGGAAACGGATGCGGGCGAAAAAACTGCCCGCACCTTTGTCCGTTACTTCGCCCTGCCGCGTGCCAGGTCGTTGAGGAGACCGGCAGCGACGGTGATCTTCGCGAGCGTCGTTTCGCCCTTTTCGGTCAGGAGGCGCAGCTGGCCGGTCGCCTGGGCGACGCGGACCCGTTCGCTCTCTTCCCAGGCGGCAACCGGATTGCGCTCCTTCTTCTGCTCGCGCAGCGCTGCCGCGGTGATATCCCGGCGTGCGGCCGCGATATCGGATACGGCGCGCGAGAGCGCCATCGCCTCGAACTGCTCGGTTGCCGGGACGCGATCGGAAGCGGCCAGCAGGCGGTTGATGCGAAGCGTGTCGGTGACGGCGAAGTAGCCCTGTGCCGTGCGGCTCAGGGTCTCGCCGGTCTCCGTGGCGATCTGCATGATCTCGGGCACCAGCGTCATCAACGCCAGTTCCGAAATCTCTTCGGCAAGCTTGGCGGGAACGCCGCCCTCGACGAAGGCTGCCGTCTTCAGCCGGGCTTCTTCGGCGCTCTCGCCGGAGACCGCGGTCCGCATGGTCGCTCGCAGCTTCTGCAGGCCGTCGCCCAGGCGCGATACGGCCTCGGAAACCGAGCCGGTTGCTGCATGGGTGCGCAGCGCCCGCTCGGTGACGAGCGTGAAGATGCGGCCGACTTCCTGGTAGAGGATGTTCTGCAGGCCGCCGCCGATTCTGTTGTCGAGCGCGTCGATCTCGTCATAGATCCGCGGCAGGTCGAAGCCGTCGAGCGCCAGCACGGCCGCCTTGACGACGTCGGCCGAGAGGAAGCCTGTGGCATCCGTCAGGGTCGAGACGAAGGCCGGACCGCCGCGGTTGATGACCTCGTTGGCGAGGATCGTCGCGATGATTTCGCGGCGCAGGCGATGGCCGTGGATGTCGCCGGCATAGGACTTGCGCATCTTTGCCGGGAAGTAACGCTCAAGCGTTGCCGTGAAGTACGGATCGTCGGGCAGCTCGCTCGCAATCAGCTCATCGAAGAGGACGAGCTTGGAGTAGGAGAGCAGCACGCCGATTTCCGCGCGAGTCAGGGGCTTGCCCGCCTGGTAGCGCTCGGTCATCGCCTGGTCGGTTGGCAGCGTCTCGACCTTGCGGTTGAGATGGCCGTCGGCCTCGAGCCGGGTCATGAGCCGGCCAAGCGTCGTGCGGTTGCCGAGCCCTTGCATCGCGGTCAGCGAGATCGCCAGCGACTGCTCGTAGTTGTTGCGCAGCACCAGGTGGCCCACTTCCTCGGTCATCGAGGCGAGCAGCGTGTTGCGCTTCGGACGGGTCAGACGACCATCGCGCATGGCGGACGCAAGCGCGATCTTGATGTTGACCTCGACGTCGGAGGAATTGACGCCCGCCGAGTTGTCGATAGCGTCCGAGTTGCAGCGGCCGCCATTGAGGCCGAAGCCGATGCGGCCCTTCTGGGTAACGCCGAGGTTGGCGCCCTCGCCGATGACGCGGGCACGGACCTCTTCTGCCGTGACGCGGATCGCATCGTTGGCGCGGTCACCGACTTCGGCGTCCGTTTCGGAGCTGCCGCGCACATAGGTGCCGATGCCGCCGAACCAGAGCAGATCGACCTGGCTCTTCAGGATCGCGTTCATGATCTCGAAGGGTGTCGCTTTCGGCTTGTCGAGGCCGATGGCGGTCATCGCCTCAAGTGTCAAGGTCACCGACTTTTCGGCACGCGAGATGATCATCGCGCCGTCCGACAGCGTCTTGCGGTCGTAGTCCTGCCAGCTCGAACGCGGCAGCGCGAACATGCGCTTGCGCTCGGCAAAGGAGGCTTCGATATCCGGATTCGGATCGATGAAGATGTCGCGATGGTCGAAGGCGGCGATCAGGCGGATCTTCTCGGAGAGAAGCATGCCGTTGCCGAAGACGTCACCCGACATGTCGCCGACGCCGGCGACGGTGAAGGGCGTCGTCTGGATGTCGGTGTCCATCTCGCGGAAGTGGCGCTTGACGGTTTCCCAGGCGCCGCGGGCGGTAATGCCCATCTTCTTGTGGTCGTAACCGGCCGAACCACCCGATGCGAAGGCGTCGTCGAGCCAGAAGCCCGCTTCCTGCGCTAGGCCGTTGGCGGTGTCGGAGAAGGTCGCGGTGCCCTTGTCGGCAGCAACGACGAAGTAGGGGTCGTCGCCGTCATGGCGCTGCGTGTCGGCCGGCGGCACGACGTCCTGGCCGACGATGTTGTCGGTGACCGACAGAAGCGTGCGGATGAAGGTCTTGTAGGCTTCGGTGCCGGCCTTGAACACTTCGTCGCGGGTGCCGCCCACCGGAAGCAGCTTCGGATAGAAGCCGCCCTTGGCGCCGACCGGCACGATGACGGCGTTCTTGACCTGCTGGGCCTTGACGAGGCCGAGCACTTCCGTGCGGTAGTCCTGGGCACGGTCCGACCAGCGAAGGCCGCCGCGGGCGACCTTGCCGAAGCGCAGGTGCACGCCCTCGACTTCGGTGCCATAGACGAAGATTTCGCGGAACGGGTGCGGTTCCGGCAGGCCGTCGAGTGCCTTCGGGTCCAGCTTGAAGGCGAGAACCGCGCGCGGCTTGCCGTCGGCGTCGTGCTGGAAGTAGTTGGTCCGGAGCGTCGCTTCGATGGCGTTGACGTAGCGGCGCAGAATCCGGTCCTCGTCGAGGCTCGGAACGGCCGACAGCGCGTCCTCGATCGCCGACAGCAGCACGTTGCACTTCTTGGCGCGCGGCTTGTCCTCAAGCTTCGGATCCATGCGGGTCACGAACAGCTTGAAGATATCGGCAGCAATCGCCGGATACTTGTTCAGCGTGTCGGCGATATAGCCTTGCGAATAGGTGATGCCGGCCTGGCGCAGATAGCGGGCATAGGCGCGCAGCACCGTCACTTCGCGGGCATTGAGGCCCGCAAGCAGGATCAGCCGATTGAAGTTGTCGTCCTCGATCGTGCCGTTCCAGGCAGCGAGGAACGCCTCTTCCAGCGCCGGGCCGGATTTTTCGAGGTTCAGTGCAAGGCCATCGCGATGGATCAGCTCCATGTCGTGCAGCACGACCTTGCGCTTCTCTTCGCCATGAGCGTTGACGCCGATGTCGTAGGTCTGTTCGCTGATGACCCGGAAGCCGAGGTTTTCGAGCAGCGGTACGCGGCGCGACAGCGACACGGGTTCGCTGGCGTGGAAGATCTTGAGTTCGGCGGTGTCCGGCCGCGAGACGGCGCGCGGATAGTTGTAGAACTCGATGCGGATCGGATCCGGGCCCTTGCAGGCGGCGATGTCGGCGAGGTCCGCATAGGCTTCCGCCGGCGTGAAGAACGACTGGTAGGCGTTGTCGACGTCGAGTTCGATGCCGTCCTTGCGGGCGAGCAGGTCGAACCGGTCGATCCAGCGGGTGACGATGCCACGAACCGCTTCCTCGAGCTTGGCCTGCGGAATGCGCGGCGTCTTGCCGGCAGAGCGGCCGATGATGAAGTGGACGCGGGCGAGGCCCCCTTCGGGGAAGGCCGGGTAGTAGGCGGAGACGCGACCGTCGTAGACCGTCCTCAGGTAGTCGCCGATCTTCTCGCGCACATCCGAATCATACTGCTCGCGCGGCACGAAGACGATGACCGAGACGAAGCGGTCGAAATGGTCGATGCGCGGCAGCACGCGGATGCGCGGCCGGTCGCCGAGCTCGTTGATCTGCTCGCAGAAGGCGGCAAGCAGGCCGACATCGATCTGGAACAGGTCGTCGCGCGGATAGGATTCGAGCGTGTTGTCCAGCATCTTGCCGGAATGGCTCTGCGGGTCGTAGCCGAAATGGTCGACGATCTTCTCGATCTTGTGGCGCAACAGCGGAATTTCAGCCGCCTGGCGGGTATAGGCCGAAGAGGTGAACAGGCCGACGATGCGCAGTTCGCCGGCGACATTGCCGTCGGCATCGAAGCGCTTGACGCCGATATAGTCCATGTAGGCGCGGCGGTGCACGACCGACTTCACATTGGCCTTGGTGACGATCAGGAAATCCGGGCCGTCAAGGAAGGCGAGGATTTCGGGCGTGGTCAGCACCGCGTCCTTGCCCTGGCGCAGGACGCGCACATCAGGATTGGAGAGGATGCCGAGGCCCCTGCCCTTGCCGCGCTCAACCGTCGCCTTCCCGCCCTTGCCGGAATAGGTGTACTCGCGCATGCCGAGGAAGGTGAAGTTGTTGTCGCGCAGCCAGCGAAGGAAAGCGAGTGCCTCGTCGCGGTCGCTCTTCTTGCGCGACGCATTGTAGGCTTCGAGATCCTGCATGGCATGGTCAAGCAGCGCCGTCATCGCCGGCCAGTCGTGCACGGCCTGGTGCACCTGCTCGAGCACGTCGCGAATGCGGTTGCTGAGCTGTTCGGCCTCCAGGGGGGCGAGCTTCGTCAGGTGGATCTGGATATGGCTGACGCGGTGCGCCGGGTCGCTTTCCTCTTCCGGATCGAAGAGCTTGGCGGCCTTGCCCGGTTCCTGCACCAGGATCGGATGGATCGCGAGGTGAATGTCACGATGGGTGCTGGTGATTTCGCCCATGACCGAATCGTAGAGGAACGGCATGTTGTGTTCGGTGACCGCAATGATCGACACGTCGGTTCCGCCTGGCGCCACACCGGCGACGGTTTCGACCGAAACCTGCGGCTTGCCGCCATCCCAGCGGGCGAGTTCACGAGCCGCATGGGCTGCGGTCAGCGCCAGCATGTCCGCCGAATAGAGATCGAGGTCGTCGTTGCTGGCCCCACCGAAGAGGATCTCCGGCGCCAGCGCCTCGACGCCCAGTTTGATGGCGGCCGCCTTCGCTGCGTCGATGTGTCTGTCCCGCTTCGGATTGTATTTCACGCCCATGAAGTCTCTCCCATTCATGATAGGCCAAACCCTATCAGAACCATGGCTAATGGCGACCGCTTTTTACGCCGATTTCGGCAAAATCGAGCCCAAAATCGGAGAATTTCACGTGAAAACAGCTTAAATCCATTTAAATCGAAGGTAATTTCGCGAAAATTGCTCGAAAATCGAAGAAAAAGCACGAAAACGCCAGAGGCTTCCACGGAGCCTCTCTGCCATCGCCTGTTGACAGGGCGGTGACAGTCGGGTGAACAGAGTTTCGAGATCGTAGGATTGGACTGGTCGATGCCCGAAATGCCTTCCCTGCCCGGCGCCGTCATCGTCATCTCGAGCCATGTCGTGCGCGGCAAGGTGGGCAACCGGGCCGTGGTCTTCGCGCTGGAGACACTGGGGCATCCGGTCTGGGCGCTGCCGACCGTCATCCTCCCCTGGCACCCCGGCCATGGACGCTCGACGCGGGTGACCATTTCCGATCAGGATTTCGGGTCGGTGATCGATGACCTCATTGCAGCACCCTGGGTCGGCGAGGTGCGTGCCGTGCTTTCGGGCTACCTCGGCTCGACTGGCCAGGCCGAGGGCGTGGCGCGACTGGTGACGGCGCTGAAGGAGCGCAATCCCAAGCTGATCTACGCCTGCGATCCCGTGATCGGCGATGCCGGCGGTCTCTATGTTCCGGAAGCCACGGCCGTTGCCATCCGCGACCGATTGCTGCCGCTTGCCAATCTGGCGACGCCGAACCGCTACGAGCTTGCCTGGCTTGCTGGAGCGACGCTGGAAACGAATACGGCGATCCTCGACGCGGCCCTCGGCCTTGGCCCGGCCCGCATGCTGGTGACCTCTGCCGTGCCGATGATGAGTGGCGGGACCGGCAATCTCTTCCTCTCGGGCAACCACGCGCTGCTTGCCGAACACAGGCTGGTGCAAAACCCGCCGAATGGCACCGGCGATCTGCTGACCGCCGTGTTCCTGGCGCGGCTGCTCGAAGGACTTTCGGAGGAACGCGCCTTGCAGATGGCGACCGCGAGCGTGTTCGAGATCATCGCGCGCAGTGTCAAGCGCGGCGCGGATGAGCTGACCATCGAGCAGGACGCGTCGAGCCTTTCGACGCCGATGGCGATGGTGCAGATGCGCCGGCTGGTGCATCCCAGTCAGATACGGCGAAAATAGAAGAAGCTGTTCATCAACGATGCCTGGAAGACATCGTGGATTGAACTTTAGATCATGATGACTTTCATGACTTCAGGCATGATGCGGGCGAAAGCCTGTGTCTGGCTCGAAGCAGCAGCGGAGCAACCGATGGACAAGCAGCAGCAGCGTTTTCCTGACTACCTTCTGAACGGCTACCATAATTTCATGAGCGGCCGCTTCAGCGAACAGCAGAAGCGCTACAAGGCGCTGGCGGAAACGGGCCAGAAGCCGAGGACGATGGTGATTGCCTGTTGCGACTCGCGCGCCGCACCCGAAACTGTCTTCGACAGCGGCCCGGGCGAACTCTTCGTCGTGCGCAACGTTGCCAATCTCATGCCGCCCTACGAGCCGGACGGTCACTACCACTCGACCTCGGCGGCGCTCGAGTTCGCCGTGCAGTCGCTGCGCGTCAGCGACATCGTCGTCATGGGCCATGGCCGCTGTGGTGGTATCAAAGCGGCACTCGATCCGGACGCCGAGCCGCTATCACCCGGTGATTTCATCGGTCGCTGGATGCATCTGCTGAGGCCCGCGGCCGAGCAGATCCAGAGCAACGACGTGATGACCCAGGCGGAGCGCCAGCGCGCGCTCGAGCGGGTTTCGATCCGCAACTCGCTTGCCAATCTGCGCACTTTCCCCTGCGTCCAGATCCTTGAGGCCAAAGGCAAGCTGCAGCTGCACGGCGCCTGGTTCGACATCTCGACTGGCGAGCTCTGGGTCATGGATCCGACGACCGGCGACTTCTCCCGGCCGGGCATGTAGTCAGCAAAAAGCCCGGTTCCTGAGAGCCGGGCTTTTCGTTTTGCGAAGTTTCGCGCATCCGAGAGACGCGCGGATCGTATTGGGATCAGAGACCGTCGATCTCGGCGCCGATGATGGCGATCGCCTGCTGGTAGACGGTTGCCGCGTTCCAGCCCTGGATCGCGCCGAAGTTCGCCTGTCCCTGCTGATAGCCGGCGCCCGGCTGCCAGCCATGGCCGCGCAGGAAGTTGGCGGTGGAGGCCAGCGCGTCGGCCTTGGAGCGAACCATGTCGACATGGCCGTTGCCGTCGCCGTCGACGCCGTACTTCAGGACGTTGGCCGGCAGGAACTGGGTCTGGCCGATCTCGCCGTGTGCGGCGCCGCGCGCATCCGGGCTCAGGTCGCCGCGCTGCACGAGCTGCAGGGCCGCATAGAGCTGGTTGGTGAAGTAGTCCGAGCGACGGCAGTCATAGGCGAGCGTCGAAACGGCCGAAAGCGTGTGCTCCTTGCCCATGAAGCCGCCGAAACCGGTCTCCATGCCCCAGATGGCGATCAGCGGGCCGGCCGGCACGCCGAAGCGGCGCTCGATGCTGGCGAAGAGCGCGGCGTTCTGCTGCTTCATCTTCTTGCCGCGTGAAATGATCACCTGGCCGCCGCGCTTCTGCATGAACTGGTCGAGCGACAGCTTGAAGCTCTTCTGGCCGCGGTCGGCGCGGATCGTCGCCTTGTTGTAGGAAACGTTCGACAAAGCGCGGTCGAGTACCTGAGGGCTGATGCCGTTGCCGGAGGCTTCCTGCTTGAAGTTCTGCACCCAGGCAGCAAAGCCGCTTCCGTCATTGCCGCATTGGGCGGCAGATGCCACCGCCGGAAAAACTGCAGTTGAAATCAGGGCGGCAAGCCCCACTGCTACGCACTTCGCCCTGTGCATGAAATACCCCGTCATAGCCCGAATCTCGTTGCTCTCAAAAATGCCAGCCTTCGCCGGCCGTGTCACCTCCCGCAAGCGGCAGGTAACTTTATCGTGGTTTCACGTGAATCCGGGAAAGGATCGGCCCCTCGCGAAACAGGAAACCCGCCAGGCCCGGAAGAGCCTGGCGGGAGTGACTTGTCCTATTGCCGTTTTCAGGCGGCCTGCTTGCGCGGCTTGATGAGGCCGCGGTTGACCAGCAGCTCGGCAATCTGGATCGCGTTCAGCGCAGCACCCTTGCGCAGGTTGTCGGAGACGACCCACAGGTTGAGGCCGTTCTCGACGGTTGCGTCCTCGCGGATACGCGAGATGTAGGTTGCGTCTTCGCCGGCGCATTCGTAAGGGGTGACGTAGCCGCCGTTCTCGTGCTTGTCGACGACGAGGCAACCCGGCGCCTCGCGCAGGATGTCGCGCGCTTCGTCAGCGGTGATCTCGTTCTCGAACTCGATGTTGACCGATTCCGAGTGGCCGATGAAGACAGGTACGCGCACGGCCGTGCAGGTCACCTTGATCTTCGGGTCGAGCATCTTCTTGGTTTCGGCCAGAACCTTCCACTCTTCCTTGGTGTAGCCGTCTTCCATGAAGACGTCGATGTGCGGGATGACGTTGAAGGCGATGCGCTTGGTGAACTTCTTCGATTCGATCGGATCGGCAACGAAGACCGCGCGGGTCTGGTTGAACAGCTCGTCCATGCCGTCCTTGCCGGCGCCGGAAACCGACTGGTAGGTCGAGACGACGACGCGCTTGATCTTGGCGTGGTCGTGCAGCGGCTTCAGCGCAACGACGAGCTGGGCCGTCGAGCAATTCGGGTTGGCGATGATGTTCTTCTTGGTGAACTGCGCGATCGCGTCCGGGTTTACTTCCGGCACGATCAGCGGCACTTCGGCGTCGTAGCGCCAGGCCGAGGAGTTGTCGATGACGACGCAGCCCTGCTGGCCGATCTTCGGCGAGTACTTGAGCGATACGGCGCCGCCGGCCGACATCAGGCAGATATCGGTGTCGGAGAAATCGTAGTTTTCGAGGTTCTTGACCTTGAGGGTCTTGTCGCCGAAGGAGACTTCCGTGCCCTGGGAGCGGGCGGAAGCAAGCGCGACCACTTCATCCGCGGGAAAGCCGCGTTCGGAAAGAATGTTCAGCATCTCCCGGCCGACATTGCCGGTGGCGCCTGCGACTGCAATCTTGAAACCCATGATCTAAGCTCTCTTTTCTGTCTCTCCTCGTCGGGTGAGGGGGAAACCGCGCGACCTGCCGCGAGGGTTCCTGTCCCCGGCCAAACCGGGGAGAGAGCGGAGGGCCAGAGACGTCAGACGGTTTTCGTCGTCGTTTTGGCCGTTGTTTTGCAAGCGAACGAAAAATCGACATCCTGCCCCGCGGCAAGAGCCGGCAGGATCAAAGCAGCGATGGCTGGACCGATCGGTCGCATGGTGGTGATTTCCTCGTTCGTCGCTGCTCTTACGCGGTTTTGGGGAAGAGTCAAGACATTGCGGTACGGCGCACCTTTCGCGCGCTGGCCGCGATCGATCGCCGCATTAGACGAAAGTCATAAGCCGAAAGCATCTCTGCCTGCGCGGGCGCTTTTCTGACATCCTTCAAATCAGGCGCACCACGTCCGGCCATTCTCGGGAGGAATGCCGGACCAGCCAATGGGCGCTCCAACAGGCTGTTTTGGAGTGGAGGATAAACAAAATGGCAAATGTCGCGACAGCGGACGACGCAAAAACGCGTCCGATGACCGGCGAGGAGAAGAAGGTCATCTTCGCCTCGTCGCTCGGTACCGTCTTCGAATGGTACGATTTCTATCTCTACGGTTCGCTCGCCGTCTACATCGGCGCGACCTTCTTCAGCTCCTATCCGGAAACGACGCGAAACATCTTCGCGCTTCTGGCCTTTGCTGCGGGCTTCCTGGTTCGCCCGTTCGGCGCGCTGGTCTTCGGTCGCCTGGGCGACCTCGTCGGCCGCAAGTACACCTTCCTTGTCACCATCCTGATCATGGGTCTTTCGACCTTCCTGGTCGGCATCCTGCCGGGTGCAGCCTCGATCGGCATCGCTGCGCCGATCCTGCTCATCGTGCTGCGCATGCTGCAGGGCCTGGCGCTCGGCGGTGAATATGGCGGTGCCGCAACCTACGTGGCCGAACACGCGCCGAACGGGCGCCGGGGCTACTTCACCTCCTGGATCCAGACGACGGCGACGCTCGGCCTGTTCCTGTCGCTGGTGGTCATCCTGCTCGTGCAGTTCGCGCTCGGCAAGGAAGCGTTTGCGGCCTGGGGCTGGCGCATTCCGTTCCTGCTCTCCTGCGTGCTGCTCGGCATCTCCGTCTGGATTCGTCTGAAGATGAACGAGTCGCCGGCCTTCAAGAAGATGAAGGAAGAGGGCAAGACCTCCAAGGCGCCGCTGTCGGAAGCCTTCGGCCAGTGGCGGAACGCCAAGATCGCGCTTCTGGCCCTGTTCGGCGCCGTCGTCGGCCAGGCCGTCGTCTGGTATTCCGGCCAGTTCTACGCGCTGTTCTTCCTGACCGGCGTGCTCAAGGTGGATGCGCAGTCGGCCAACATCATGGTCGCCGCCTCGCTCATTCTCGGCACGGGCTTCTTCGTGTTCTTCGGCTGGCTCTCCGACAAGATCGGCCGCAAGCCGATCATCATGGCCGGCCTGCTGCTTGCGATGCTGACCTACTTCCCGCTGTTCAAGGCGCTGACCTGGGCCGGCAACCCGGCACTCGCACAGGCTCAGGCGACCGTTCGTGCAACGGTGACCGCGGCCCCGGGCGACTGCAAGTTCCAGTTCAACCCGACGGGTACCGCGAAGTTCACGACCTCGTGCGATATCGCAACCGCGTTCCTCACCAAGAACTCCGTCCCCTATGACGTCGTCATGACGGCTGCTGCCGGTACGGCGGCAACGGTGAAGGTCGGCGATACCACGATCAACAGCTACGACGCCGTTGCTGCTGGTGACGGTGCCAAGGCTGCCAATGCCGCCTTCGAAAAGCAGACCAACACGGCGCTTCACGCCGCCGGCTACCCGCTGGTTCGTGGCGCCGCCAAGGTTCCGGACTCCAAGCTTGACGGCTTCGTTGCCGCCAACCCGGAACTGTCGCTCGATGCAGCTGCCGTCCGCGGCGGTGACAAGGCCATGGTTCCGGCCGAAAAGCTCATCGCCGACAAGCTGCTGACCAAGGACGAAGTCGGCGCCGCCACCGAAATGGCCGTCTACACGATTGCCGGCGGCGGCACCTACGCGATGGTGGCGGATCCGGCCAACGTCAACTGGACGACGATCATTGCGGTTCTGACCGTGCTCGTCATCTACGTGACGATGGTCTACGGCCCGATCGCAGCCCTGCTGGTCGAACTCTTCCCGACCCGCATCCGCTACACCGGCATGTCGCTGCCCTATCACATCGGCAACGGCTGGTTCGGCGGTCTGCTTCCGGCAACGGCCTTCGCGATGAGCGCGGCCCAGGGCGATATCTACTACGGCCTCTGGTACCCGATCGTGTTCGCCGGCATCACGCTGGTCATCGGCATGCTGTTCCTGCCGGAAACGAAGGATCGCGACATCCACGCGATGGATTAAGCCTTCTGCTCCCGGAGAGATCCGGGAGCACCCCAAATCTTCCCCGAGCTATCACGGCTCTCCTGACTCCGGCGCGGCCTTCCGCGCCGGCTTTTTATTGGCGCGGATCGTTTCGCCCGACGAGTGGCCACCCGCCTGGGCCGAGATAAAACAGCCGGCCGTATTTGGCGAAGACAAAGGCCATCATCACCGATGTCCATAGGCCGAGCAGCAGGCCGGCGGCGACGTCGCTCGGATAATGGGCGCCGACGATGACGCGGGAAACGCCGATCGTCAGCGCCAGGAGCAGAAAGAGCGGCCTCAGCCTCGGCAACAGCATGGCGAAGACGCCGAAAAAGGCACCTGCCGCGGTCGAGTGACCGGACGGAAAGCTCTCGTAGAGATCACTGGCGGCGAACGGCGTCAGGCTGTAGGCGCCGAGTTCGGCAAAGAGTTCCGGCCGTGCCCGACCGATCAGCAACTTCAGCATATGCACCAGCGCGCTGGCCGTGCCGATCGTCAAGAGGAAGTAGGCGGCGAGATTGCGGGCGGTGCGTGCCTTGTTCTGAAGGGGGCCCTGGCTTGCCGCCCGGCGCAGCACGAAGGCGGCCGCAAGCACGGCGCCGGAGAGATAGATCATCCAGCCGAAGGTACCGAAATCGGTGATCTTTTCGTTGAAGGTGACGATGCTGTCCGGCAGGCCCTGCGCGCGCTGCGACAGAAACGGATCGAGCGGGACGAGCGCGAAGACGAGCACGGCTGTCGTCAGCATGATCCATCCGGTGGCCGCGAGTGGTCGGTTCATGTAACTCCCGTTCTGCCGCGCTCACTTGCCAGTCGCGCGGCATCGCTTGTTCTTGCCAGTTGCCGCGCCAAATGGCTCTGGCTGTTCTTCTCCCGATGTGTCGGTTCTTTTGTCAAATTCAAGGCCGTGAAACGCAAAACACCTCCGGATGCTCTCCGGAGGTGTCTGTCTTTTAGGGACCTGTCAGCGCCAGCGTGACGCCTTCCGGTATCGTCCGTGGCTTACGCCGAGAGCGCCTTGAACTCGGCGAGGATGGCGTCGCCCATCTCCGTCGTGCCGACCTTTTTCGCGCCTT
>NZ_PNFP01000021.1 GCF_002940685.1 Ensifer adhaerens
TTAAGAATGTCGACGATGGCCCAGGAACTGCCGGGCACCAGTTCGGCCGGCTTGAAGACGACGGTGTTGCCGTAGCAGAGCGCCGGGGCGATCTTCCAGGCGGGAATGGCGATCGGGAAGTTCCACGGCGTGATGATGCCGACGACGCCGACCGGCTCGCGGGTGATCTCGACGCCGATGTTGGGCCGCGCCGATGGCAGCACTTCGCCCGCCAATCGCAGGCACTCGCCGGCGAAGAAGTCGAAGATCTGGCCGGCGCGCACGGTCTCGCCGATGCCCTCGGCGAGCGTCTTGCCTTCCTCGCGCGACAACAGCCTTCCGAGCTCTTCCTTGCGGGCAAGGATCTCGTCGGCGGTCTTTCTCAAGATCGCGTGACGCTCGAGGATACCGGAGCGCGACCAGGCCGGAAACGCTGCCTTGGCCGCGGCGATCGCCAAACGCGCATCGTCGGCAGACGCGCGGGCATATTCGCCGACAACGTCATGGGTGTCGGACGGGTTGATGTTGGCAACCCCGTCACCGCCGACCCATTCGCCGGCAATCAGGTTCTGGTGCAATGTCATGGCCTTGAGGCCTCCTTCATTCTCGCGCAAATCCGGCTCGCGCCGACACGGCGGTCAGAGCTGCTTTATGACGACCGGCTCGTCGGCGGCGATCGCAAGGGCATTGCGCAGCGGCAGCCCGAAACCATTGGCCTCGATCTCGAACACGTCGCCCTCCTCGGTGCGGATGCCATCGCCGAAGGACAGCGTCGCTGTGCCGAACATGTGGACGTGCACGTCACCCGGCTGGCGGAACAGGCCGTACTTGAAATGATGATGCTCGAGATTGGCGAAGCTGTGCGACATGTTGGCTTCGCCCGACAGGAACGGCTTTTCCCACAGCACCTTGCCGCCGCGCAGGATGCGCGACATGCCGCGGATATCCTCGGGCGCAACCCCGATGCGGATCTCCGGGCCGAAGCTCGCCTGGCGCAGCTTCGAGTGTGCGAGCCAGAGATAGTTGACCCGCTCGGTCTTGTGATCGGAGAACTCGTTGGCAACGGCAAAGCCGATCCGGAACGGCACCCCCTTCTCGCAGATCACGTAGATCCCGGCCATTTCCGGTTCCTCGCCACCATCCTCGGCAAAGGAAGGCGAGACGAGCGCGGCACCTGGGGCAACGGCGCTGGTGCCGTTGCCCTTGTAGAACCATTCCGGCTGCACTCCGGTCTGACCGGCCTTCGGCTTGCCGCCCTCGAGCCCCATGCGGAACATCTTCATCGAGTCCGTGAGCGTTTCTTCGGCGGCCTCGCTGGTCTTCTTGTGCATGGCGTCGCGGGTCGCGGCCGAGCCGAGATGCGTAAGGCCCGTGCCGGTCAGATGCAGATGTGCCGGATCCGGATGGGTGATCGGCGGCAGGAGACGCCCTTCCGCATAGGCCTTGTCGAGGTCGACGGCGGCGCCAAGGCCCTTGGCGTCGATCGTCTCCTTCAGGCTGCGCCCGGCATTGGCCGCCTCCAGAGCCAGTGCGTAGACGCTTGCCGCGCCGTTGACCGCATGTGCGGTCTCGCCCGGCTGGCGCACCGCCACGGTGATCGATCCGTCTTCGTTCCTGATCTGCGAAATCAGCACGATCCTGTCCTTCCTTGCGTCGTTCGGGTCTAAGTCTTCGCCTTCTCAAGGCAAAAGCGTCCCCGTGGGTGGCTTTCGCCACCCAATTCCGGCGGGCCAATCCGCCGATCCTGGCAGCCGTGGCTGCCGGTGAATGTTACTGGTTCGCGTCGGGTCTTATGGCTTTCCGCTCAACCCTTGTTCTTGTTGTAGACATCGAAGAACACGGCAGCGAGCAGCACGAGGCCCTTGATCAGCTGCTGGTAGTCGATGCCGATGCCCATGATCGACATGCCGTTGTTCATCACGCCCATGATGAAGGCCCCGATGACGGCTCCGATGATCTTGCCGACGCCGCCCGACGCCGAGGCGCCGCCGATGAAGCAGGCCGCAATGACGTCGAGCTCGAAGCCGACGCCGGCTTTCGGCGTTGCCGAATTGAGGCGTGCGGTGATGATCATGCCGGCCAGGGCCGCAAGCACGCCCATGTTGACGAAGGTGTAGAAGGTCAGCCGCTCGGTGTTGATGCCCGAAAGCTTGGTCGCCTTGACGTTGCCGCCCATGGCATAGATGCGGCGGCCGATCGTCGAGCGCGTCGTGATGAAGGTGTAGAGCGCAATCAGCACCGCCATGGCGATCAGCACGTTCGGCAGGCCGCGATAGGTCGCAAGCTGGAAGCCGATGAACAGCGCCACGGCAGCGATGACGGCCATCTGCACCGCGAAGAACACGAACGGCTCGTTCTCCGTGCCGTGCTGCTCGTTGATCTTGCGGTCACGAATGCCCGCATAGATCGCGTAGCCGACGAGCGCGATGACGGCCACGAGCGCCACCATGTTCTGGATGGTCTCGGGCGCCGGATTGAGGAAATAGAGGAAATCCGGAACGAAGCCCGTCGAGAGCAGCTGGAATTCCTTCGGGAACGGACCGATCGGGCGGCCGCCGAGCACCACATAGGTGAGCCCGCGGAAGACGAGCATGCCGGCAAGCGTGACGATGAAGGACGGGATCTTCTGGTAGGCGACCCAATAACCCTGGGCCGCCCCCATGATGCCGCCGACGATCAGACAGGCGGGAATGACGATGATGGCGGGCAGACCCCATTTCACCAGCATGATCGCCGAGATCGCCCCGATGAAGGCGACGATCGAGCCGACCGACAGGTCGATATGCCCGGCGACGATGATCAGCAGCATGCCGAGCGCCATGATGACGATGAAGGAGTTCTGCAGCACCAGGTTGGTGATGTTGACCGGCTTGAACAGGACGCCGTTGGTGACGAACTGGAAGAACAGCATGATCACCACGAGCGCGACGAGCAGGCCGTATTCGCGGATGTTGTTCTTGAGATAGTCCCCGATCGAGGGCTTGTTGTTTTGGGTGCTCGTATCGGCGACCATTAGTGTTTCTCCCCTGAACGCATGATGGCACGCATGATGGATTCCTGGCTCGCTTCCGCCTTCGAAAGCTCCGCGACGATGCGGCCCTCGTTCATGACGTAGATGCGATCGCAGGTTCCAAGCAGCTCCGGCATTTCCGATGAAATCATCAGGATGCCCTTACCCTCGGCGGCAAGCTGGTTGATGATGGAGTAGATCTCATACTTCGCGCCGATATCGATACCGCGTGTCGGCTCGTCGAGAATGAGAACTTCCGGATTGGTGAACAGCCATTTGGACAGCACGACCTTCTGCTGGTTGCCGCCCGAAAGGTTGACCGTTTCCTGATAGATCGAGTGCGAACGGATGCGCAGCTTCGAGCGATAGTCGGAGGCGACCTTCGCTTCCTTGCGATCGTCGATGACGCCGTTCGCGGCCACCGCCTTCAGGTTGGAGAGCGTCGTGTTCTCCTTGATGTTGTTGATCAGCACAAGCCCGAGCTGCTTGCGGTCCTCGGTGACATAGGCGAGCCCCGCATCGATCGCGCGCGGAATGGTGCTGACGTCGACGGGCTTGCCGCGCATCGTCACGTCGCCGGTGATCTTGTGGCCCCAGGACTTGCCGAAAAGGCTCATCGCCGTTTCGGTGCGCCCTGCCCCCATGAGCCCGGCAATGCCGACCACCTCGCCGGCGCGCACGGTGAAATTGACATCGTGCAGGAACTGCCGGTCGCGATGCTGCTGGTGGAAGACGTTCCAGTTCTTCACTTCGAGCAGCGTCTCGCCGATATCAGGTTCGCGCGGCGGATAACGGTCTTCCATGGCACGGCCGACCATGCCCTTGATGATCCGGTCTTCGCCGATGTCTTCGCTGTGACAGTCGAGCGTCTCGACCGTGCCGCCGTCGCGCAGGATGGTGATCTGGTCGGCGACCTTCCGGATCTCGTTCAGCTTGTGCGAGATGATGATCGAGGTCATGCCCTGGGTGCGAAACTCCATCAGCAGCTTCAAGAGCGCATCGGAATCGGTTTCGTTGAGCGAGGCGGTCGGCTCGTCGAGGATCAGCAGCCGCACCTTCTTCGAAAGCGCCTTGGCGATCTCGACCAACTGCTGCTTGCCGACACCGATGTCGGTGATCAGCGTTGCCGGGCTCTCGCTGAGGCCCACCTTCTTCAGCAGTTCCTGCGTACGGGCAAAGGTCTGCGGCCAGTGGATCACGCCGTTGCTGGCGATCTCGTTGCCGAGGAAGATGTTCTCGGCAATCGACAGCAGCGGCACCAGCGCCAGTTCCTGGTGGATGATGATGATACCGAGGTCTTCGCTGTCGGAAATCGTCGAGAAGCGGCGGGCTTCGCCGTCATAGTGGATCTCGCCGTCATAGGTACCGGCGGGATAGACGCCGCTCAGCACCTTCATCAGCGTCGACTTGCCGGCGCCGTTTTCGCCGACGAGTGCGTGGATCTCGCCTTCGCGGACCTTGAAGCTGACATTGTCCAGCGCCTTGACGCCCGGAAACGTCTTGGTGATGCCCCGCATTTCAAGAATGATATTGTCCATGTTCAGTCATTCCAGCGGCAGTCTTTGAGAGAGTACCGGCTCCGTCATCTGGATAAAAGGGCCCGCGCGCATGCACGGGCCCCCACGCTCAAAAAGATCAGTTGTTGATCTGGTCTTCGGTGTAGTAGCCCGAGCTGACAAGCACGTCCTTGATGTTGGACTTGTCGACCGCAACCGGCTTCAGCAGGTAGGACGGAACCACCTTGACGCCGTTGTCATAGGTCTTGGTGTCGTTCACTTCCGGCTCCTTGCCTTCCATGATCGCGTTGACCATGCCGACGGTCACCTTGGCGAGTTCGCGCGTGTCCTTGAAGATCGACGAATACTGTTCGCCGGCAAGGATCGACTTGACCGACGGCAGCTCAGCGTCCTGGCCGGTGACGGCAGGCATTGCCATGTCGCCCGAGCCATAGCCGACGCCCTTCAGCGCCGAAATGATGCCGATCGACAGGCCGTCATAGGGCGACAGAACACCATCGACCTTGGCATCGGTGTAATTCGACGACAAAAGGTTTTCCATGCGGGCCTGGGCAACGGCACCGTCCCAACGCAGCGTGCCGACCTGGTCCATGCCCTTCTGGCCGGACTTGACGACGATCTTCTTGCTGTCGATCAGTGGCTGCAGGACCGACATCGCGCCGTCATAGAAGAAGAAGGCGTTGTTATCATCAGGCGAACCACCGAACAGTTCGATGTTCTTCGGCTCGGTTGCGCCGTCGAGCTTCAGGCCCTGCACCAGCGAGGTTGCCTGCTGCACGCCGACCTGGAAGTTGTCGAAGGTGGCGTAGTAGTCGACATTGCCCGAGTCGCGGATCAGGCGGTCATAGGCGATGACCTTGACGCCGGCGTCATGCGCCTTCTGCAGGATGTCGGAGAGCGTGGTGCCGTCGATGGCGCCGATGACGAGAACCTTGGCGCCCTTGGTCACCATGTTCTCGATCTGGGCGAGCTGGTTCGGGATGTCGTCGTCGGCAAACTGCAGGTCCGGCGTGTAGCCGGCTTCCTTGAACAGCTTCTCCATGGTCTCGCCGTCGGAAATCCAGCGGGTCGACGTCTTCGTCGGCATGGAAATGCCAACCGTGCCCTTGTCCTGCGCAAATGCCGGTGCAGCGAAGGACGCGATCGAAATCGCGGCGGCTGCGAGAAGCGAAGTCATCAATTTCATCAGTTCTCTCCCAAAAAAGTTGAAGCCGGCAGGCGAGAGCCTTTCCGTCTATGCGCAGCAATCCGCGGGCCGGGATCTCGTCTCCGGCCGCGGATCAAGGTGAAGGAGAGGCCTCCCCGCCTCGCATGCTCCTACATGCGCTGGCACATAAGCAAAAACTGGAATCAAAACATATAACTGTCAAATACAATATAGCTTTGAACGCATACCAAAAATGATATAGCACGTGCAAACAGTGTGATTTTTGAAAATCCTTGAAAACCAAATGGGGTGGAAAGTGCGCGACCAGAAGCCAAGCACCACCGGTACGGCCGGAGAGCTTTTCGATTCAGCCCTCTTCCGCTCCGGCCTGAAGATCAGCCATCTGCGCCTGATTCTCGCCATCGACGATCACCGCCGCATCAGCGCCGCCGCCGAAGCGCTCGGCATCTCGCAGCCGGCTGCTTCGCGCATGCTGTCGGAGATCGAGACGATGCTGAAGGCGCCGGTCTGCGAGCGCATCGCCCGCGGCGTCGAACTGACGCCCTACGGCGAGGCGTTGGCGCGACGGGCTCGCACCATCTTCCTGGAGCTTCGCGAAGCATCCCGCGAGATCAACGAGCTGAAGACCGGCAGCGGCGGCTCGGTCTCGCTCGGCTCGGTCACCGGCCCGGCGCTCAATCTCGCCGTGCCAGCCATCCGACAGGTGATGACCGCCTATCCCGGCATCGAAATCAACGTGCAGATCGAAAACAGCAACGTTCTGGCAAGGGAATTGCTCGCTGCCCGCCACGACTTCATCATCGGACGCATCCCCGACGACCAGCCACCGCGGCTCTTCAACATGGTGGAGATCGGCTACGAAGAGGTCTGTCTGATCGTGCGCGACGGCCACCCGCTACTCGACAAACCCCTGGTGGGTGCTGAAGACCTGCCCTCCTACGACTGGGTGTTCCAGCCGCCCGGCACGCTTCTGAGGCGCGCAGTCGAAGACAGTTTCGTGGCGGCCGGCGTGAGGTTGCCGGCGACCGTGATCAACACCTCCTCGATCATCCTGACGCTGTCGATCGTGCGCAACACCAATGCGATCGCGCCCGTGGCGCTCGACGTCGCCAACCTGATCGCCGGCAACGGCACGCCGGCCGGCGAAATCCGCATCCTCAAGACCGAAATCCCGATCCGCATCAAGCCCTATGGGCTGATCACCGCCGAGGGCCGCGCGCTGCCGCCGAGCGCCAAGCTGCTCTACGACCTGATCCTGAAGCAGGGGCGCGCGTGATAAGCCCGGTACGATCGACACGATCAACCCGGCATGATCATTTCGATCAGCCCGGCATGATCATACTGATCAGCCCGGGATAATCTCCACCTGCCATGGTGCGCCCCCTGTGGAGGCATCATGTTTGGAATGTCAGTCTTTCAGTCGGTGCTCGAGCGACTGAAATCGGAAGAGGAGACCGAAGACCCGGCAGCGGCCGAGCCTATGCGCGTCGCCGCGCCTTATGCCCCGGCCTTAGACAATGCCCTTGCCGCCGAAAGCGTCGGCGCGGCTGCCTTCGGCACGGTCGAGCGCGCCTATCTCGATGCAGCCTTCGTGGAGCCGCCTCCGCCGCCGGTCATGCCGGATTATCTCAACCGCACGAGCCTCTCGGAGGTCGCCGAGGAACTGGCGCTTGCCGACGGCGAAACGCAGATGACACTTGCGACGAAGCGGCGGGCATTCGCTGCCCTGAACCACCCGGACCGGCTACCCGCCGCCTTCCGGGCCAATGCGACCATGCGCATGAAGCTCGCCAACATGCTGATCGACGAGGCCGCGCAGCAGATGCGCGCCATCAACCCGACGCCGTGATGTTCAGCCGGCAGAGCCATCGCCTTTGCCCTGGTCCTCACCCCCGGTCTTCTCCTCGCCCTTCTCGCTCGGCTTGTAGAAAACCAGCAGCGCTGCCGAGGCATAGGCCGTAACCGCGAGGAAAATCATGCCCCACATCGGCTGTTCGCCCAGGAACTCGACCGCCGTCCAGACGGCGCAGAAGAGTACGATCAGCAAACGGATCCAAAGCGGACGGTAAAAGGGGTGGTCCGGGTCGATGAACTTGCGCATTCTGTCCTCTGGTGGCCTCGTCGTGTGCGTTCCATTTACGAGAAGTTCGTCGGAAACGGCAAGACCGCAGGTGACGGACGCCCCTTGACGGGCACGCCGAAAATGGAATAAAAATTCCGAAATATCCACCATCGGCTACTTCGTTCCAAATGAAAGAGGCAGATCGAGTGGAAGCGGAGGTATCAAGGGAGAGGTGCTGAGCGCAGCGTTCCAACGCGCGATCGTTCGTGGCAAATCTTCGACCCATTCGCGGAAACAGCATTCCGCGGCGCCTTTGCGCGATGAGCGCCGATCATCACGCCCCTTCCCGGTCGCGAACCGGAATTCGAGAGAAACAGAGATGACAGTCAGATTTGGTCTTCTGGGCGCCGGCCGCATCGGCAAGGTTCACGCGAAAGCCGTCAGCGGCAATGCGGACGCCGTGCTCGTTGCCGTCGCCGATGCCTTCCCCGCCGCAGCCGATGCCATCGCCAAGCAGTACGGCTGCGAGGTGCGCACCATCGAAGCGATCGAAACCGCCAAGGACATCGACGCCGTCGTCATCTGCACCCCGACGGACACCCACGCCGACCTGATCGAGCGGTTCGCTCGCGCCGGCAAGGCAATCTTCTGCGAAAAGCCCGTCGATCTCGACGCCGAGCGCGTCAAGGCCTGCCTCAAGGTGGTGAGCGAAACCAAGGCCAAGCTGATGGTCGGCTTCAACCGCCGCTTCGATCCGCATTTCATGGCCGTCAAGAAGGCGATCGACGCCGGCAAGATCGGCGATGTGGAAATGGTGACGATCACCTCGCGCGACCCCGGCGCCCCGCCGGTCGACTACATCAAGCGTTCGGGCGGCATCTTCCGCGACATGACGATCCACGACTTCGACATGGCCCGCTTCCTGCTCGGTGAAGAGCCGGTTTCGGTGACGGCAACCGCCGCCGTTCTCGTCGACAAGGCGATCGGCGAGGCCGGCGACTACGACAGCGTCTCGGTGATCCTGCAGACCGCCTCCGGCAAGCAGGCAATCATCTCCAACTCACGCCGCGCCACCTACGGCTACGACCAGCGCATCGAAGTGCACGGCTCGAAGGGCGTCGCCTCGGCCGAAAACCAGCGCCCGGTTTCGATCGAGATCGCCAATGGCGATGGCTACACCCGTCCGCCGCTGCACGACTTCTTCATGACCCGTTACACCGAAGCCTATGCCAACGAGATCGAGAGCTTCATCGCCGCGATCGAAAAGGGTGCTGAGATCACCCCCTCCGGCAAGGACGGTCTCGCCGCGCTGGCGCTTGCCGACGCCGCCGTGAAGTCGGTCGTCGAAAAGCGCCAGATCAGCGTCGCCTGACGCCACGATCTGCGAACCACGAAATGAAAAGGCCGGGCGTCCCACGCCCGGCCTTTTCCTATCACCTTGCTCGACCGGTGCCGCGACCGCGTCAGCCGTCGGCGCGCGCCGGCATCTTTTCCCAGTGCGTGGCCTCCTGGCCGGTGCTGGGTGCGGCACCCGGCCGGCCCGAGAGAAAGCCCTGTATCTGCAGGCAGCCCTCCTCCGCGAGGATTTGTCGTTGCCGTTCGGTTTCGACACCCTCGGTCACGACCGCAAGCCGGAGGCTGTGACCGAGCGCGATGATCGCCCGGACGATCGCCTGCGCCGAAGGGTCGTTTTCCAGCGCCGCGGTGAAGCTGCAATCGATCTTCAGCTTGTCGAAGGGGAAGGTCTGGAGGTTGCTGAGCGACGAATGGCCGGTGCCGAAATCGTCCATGACGATCCGCACACCGAGGACCCGTAGGCGCACCAGAACCGCCAGCACGTCCTCGCGATTGTGCATCAGTGCCGCCTCGGTGATCTCCAACTCGAGCCGCCAGGGATCAAGGCCGGTCCGGCGCAAGATGCTTGCGACCTGATCGAAAAGGTTGGGCAAAAGAAACTGGACCGGCGAGATGTTGACGGAGATCGGCAGCGGCTCGTTCCACTTCGCAGCCTCCGTGCAGGCCTGCTCCAGCACCCATTCGCCGATCTGGATGATCGAACCGCTTTCCTCGGCGATCGGAATGAAGACATCAGGGCCGATCAGCCCGCGCTGCGGATGGTTCCAGCGCAGAAGCGCCTCGTAGCCGATGACCCTGTCGCTCTGCATTTCGACCAGCGGCTGGTATTCGAGGAAAAACTGGCGACGAAGCACCGCGTGGCGCAGGTCGTTTTCGATCTGCCGGCGGCTGCGCACCGCCTCGTCCATTTCCCGGTCGAAGAAGCAGGCGACACCCTTGCCGCTCTGCTTGGCGCGGTAGAGCGCCGTGTCGGCGTTGTTGCGCAACTGATCCGCCGTCTGCCCGTCGGCCGGGAAGATCGCAGCCCCGATGCTGACGCCGACGGCTGTCGGATCGCGATTGGTGTCCATCTCCGCCGCAAACAGGGCCTGGATCCGGTCGGTCAGATGACGCGCCGCCTCCGGCTGCCTGCCGCCCGCCTGGATGATCGCAAACTCGTCGCCGCCGAGCCGGGCAATCGTATCCTGTTCCCCGACGGCCGTGCGCAGGATGTCGGCGACCTTCATCAGGATGCGGTCACCCTCGCCATGGCCGAAGATATCGTTGACCGCCTTGAAGCGATCGAGGTCGAGGCAGAGGATCGCCAGTTCCTCGTTTCTGGCAGCCGCCGCCGCCAGCGTCTGGGCGAGCCGGCGGTCGAAGAAGGCGCGGTTCGGCAGGCCCGTCAGCGCATCATGATGGGCAAGATGCTCGATCGTGCGCTCGGCTTCCTTGCGGGCTCGAAGGTCCCGCACGAAGATCACCTCGCATTCGCGGCCGCGATACTCGATCGTCCGGCACATGAACTCCACCGGAATGGTCCGCCCCTCCAGGTTCAGGAGGTCGATTTCGCCAGGGCCGTCGCCGTGCCTGTGTGCGTCCAGCCCCTCTTCGCCGAAGACGAAGATTTCCGCCGGGCGCCGCCCGGAAAGCTCCGAAAGCCTGCGGCCCGTCAGGCCGGCGAAGCGCTCGTTGGCCTCCACGATCACGCCGTCGAAGACGATCGCCATGCCTTCGAGCGAAGCGTTGGCGAGGCCGCGCAGATCCGTCAGATGCCGGTCGAGGAAGAGCGCGCCGAAGGCGAGCACGATCAACGTTGTCGACGCGGCGATGACGCCGCCTGCGAGCCAGGCGGGGTGGATGGTGTCGGCAACGGCGACATCGGCCTCTGGAACCAGCGTGATGCCGCTCATCGACGTGAAATGCAGCGCACAGATGCCAACGACCAGCAGCGACGACGAGGCGACCAGGCGCCGTACGCCGCGCAAGCGCTGAAACGCGTAGAGCGCCGCGCCCGCAAGCATCGTCCCGGCGAACACGGCGGAGACCGTGCTTGCGGGATCGTAGGAAATATGTCCCCGCATCTCGACCGCCCGCATGCCGGTGAAGTGCATCGCCGCGATGCCGGCGCCGAGCAGCAGGCCGCCGCAGGTCATGGAAAGATGCGAGCGCCCGCCGAGACCGATCGCGAAGGCGACCCATGAGGCAGCGATCGCAACGACCACGGAGAGGACCGTGCCCCACGCGCCATAGGCGACCGGAACGCCGCCGTCATAGGCCAGCATGGCGATGAAATGGGTGGACCAGACGCCGATACCGCAGGCAAAACCGCTGGCCGCGATCCACAGACCGCGCTGGCTGCCGTCACTTCGCTGCGCCCGCAACAGGAGCAGCATCGTGGCGAGGCTGCCTGCCAGGCAGACGACCGCGGCGACCAGAATAAGGCGCCAGTCATGATCGTCGCGTATGCATGCCATCACTGAAAACATCATCGTCTCCCGCGTCAGGCCACATTGACAAGGAGTCGCTAAATAACTGTAAATTGCATTGCCGGAGTTGTTCGCCTTCGGCACAACCCCAAAAATGGTTGCGCCAAAAACCGCACGTCATTCGCGCATCAAGCAATACCCGCGCTGGCGATCTCGCCGTCGATAGCACCAAGCACGCGCTCCAGATGTCCTTCGAAGACGAGCCGCTGCTCGTCGGCCACGACGGCAATTTCCGGCGGCCCCTGAAGTCGAACCTGCATGGATTGGGCCAGCCCTTCCTCGATCCCGGGCAGCATGAGATCAAAATAGCGGATGCCCGGACCCGTGACGTGCACAGGCATGCGCTCATAAAGGCTCAGCATGCGCGAGATGCCGTTACCGAGCGCGATGCCTGCCTGGCGAAAGGCGTAGCCGGCCATGCGATGGCCCTGCCGCGCGCTTGCGGCGATCTTGTCGAGTTCCGTCACCGGAACGAACTTGGCGGGGATCGTATCCGCCGGTACCTCGAAAGCGGCGCGCAAGATCCCATAGAAGCCCGCCGCCGCCTCGATACAGCCATAGGCGCCGCAACGGCAAAGGCCCGCCGAAGGCGTGTGCAGCATGTGGCCGAAGTTTGGGGCGCCGACGTCCAACTCGCCGCTCTGGCTCTTGCGCGCAACCCCGAGCCCGATGCTGTGGCCGAGCGAGATCGCCGCAAGCGCCCTGAACCCGCTCTCCGGCCTGCGCTCGGCCTGCGCCGCGAGCGCCTGCGCGACAAGCAATGTTTCGTTGCTGAGCATGACTTTCGCGCGCCATTGCGGCGCAAGCAGCGCGGCGAAATCCAGTTCCTCCCGACCGAACACCGGCGACCACAAGAGCCGCGCGGAGGTGCCGTCGACCAGCCCCTTGCTGCTGATCGAAACGGCGAGCACCCGATCCCGCTCCAGTCGCGACCGCTGCAACAGCCGTTCGAGCGCATCGACGAAGGAGCGGGCAAATGGGGCTGTGCCCCGCTCGTCGTGGTTCCGTACCTCGTCGAAGCGATCGAGAAGCGTGCCGCCGTAATCGACCAGGGAATATTGCACGATGTCGGACGAGATCCGCACGACGATCAGATGGCCGTGATCGCGGCGGGGGGTGAACAGCACGCGCGGCCGCCCTCGCCCGCCCTGAACCTGCTGCTCAGCCTTGGTGAGCACGCCTGCCTTTTCCAGTTCCGCCGTGATCGCCGAAACGGTCGCGGAGGCAAGGCCGGTCTCGCTTGAGATTTCCGTATGGGAGAGATTGCCGGAGCGCCTAAGCGCTGCAAGGACGAGCGCGCTGTTTTGCTGACGCACGAGCTCAGTGCTGGACTTGGTCAGCATGAGACGTCCCTGTCAGTGGCGGATCCTTCGGACACATGCCCCTCCCAAAGCATCTGTTGAACGGCAAGACAAGGCGCCGGGCGTCTTGTCGACAGCCTTGTGCATCGATTTTCTCGACTGGCGAGAAACGACGGCCGCGACGGTTCTTCAAACCCTTTGTTGATGCCGCAATCACCGCGTTTCAGGCCGTGTTGACAGCCTCAGAAATCCATGACATTCATTTTCTCGACTGTCGAGAAAATAATTCCGCACAATGGAGCGGCGCGATCTACGACAGCGTTCCAAGGCTGGCAGAGGATTGTGCGGGAGGTTCGCACGCTCGGCCGGCCCTCACTCGGGAGGATGAAATGAAATCCGTTTTGAAGCTGATGGCAGGCGTTGCCGTCATCGTTTCCCTGCATTCGGTTGCCCAGGCGAAGGACCTGGTGGTCGGCGTGTCCTGGTCCAACTTCCAGGAAGAGCGCTGGAAAACCGACGAAGCCGCCATGAAGGCAGCCCTCGAAGCGTCCGGCGACAAGTACATCTCCGCTGACGCCCAGTCGTCGCCCGCCAAGCAGCTGACCGACATCGAATCGCTGATTGCCCAGGGCGCCAACGCGCTGATCGTGCTTGCCCAGGACAGCGACGCCATCGGCCCGGCGATCGAGAAGGCCACTGCCGAAGGCATTCCGGTCGTCGGCTACGACCGCCTGATCGAAAACCCGGCCGCCTTCTACATCACCTTCGACAACAAGGAAGTCGGCCGCATGCAGGCCCGCGAAGTGTTCAAGCTGAAGCCGGAAGGTAACTACGTCTTCATCAAGGGCTCGTCCGCCGACCCGAACGCCGACTTCCTCTTCTCCGGACAGATGGAAGTGCTGAAGGAAGCCGTCGACGCCGGCAAGATCAAGAATGTCGGCGAAGCCTATACCGACGGCTGGAAGCCGGAGAATGCCCAGAAGAACATGGAGCAGTTCCTGACCGCCAACGACAACAAGGTCGATGCGGTCGTCGCCTCCAACGACGGCACCGCCGGCGGTGCGGTCGCGGCGCTCGACGCACAGGGCCTCGCCGGATCGGTTCCGGTCTCCGGTCAGGACGCCGACAAGGCGGCCCTGAACCGCGTGGCCCTCGGCACGCAGACCGTTTCGGTCTGGAAGGACTCACGAGAGCTCGGCAAGCGCGCAGCCGAAGTCGCCGTCGAACTTGCCGGTGGCAAGAAGATGGAAGAAGTCGCCGGCGTCACCACCTTCAACGGCGGACCGAAGGGCGTGGCCATGCAGTCGGTCTTCCTCGCACCGCTGCCGATCACCAAGGACAACCTGAACGTCGTCATCGACGCGGGCTGGATCTCCAAGGCGGAAGCCTGCCAGGGCGTCAAGGGCGACGTGGCGGCCTGCAAGTAAGCCGCACCAGCAGAACTGAGCGCTGACTGAAAAGAGCGCCGCAACGCAACCCGTTGCGGCGCTTGCGCAAGGTGCGGACGCGGCGGACAATGCCGCCACCGCGACCGGCGCAGATCAGAAAACCGCTCGCTTTCTGCCGTCGCTCCGGACTTGTCGCGTCGATCTTGGCTCTTGGTGCCACGGACGCGATGACATCAACAACATAAGTGGGGGGAAGGCACGTCCATGGCCGACATCACACAAGGCAACACCCAGGGCGCACAGACAAACCGCGCCCGTACAGCGGACGAGAACCCGATAAAGCGCTTCTTCCGCGCCACCGAAATCGACACGCGGCTGCTCGGCATGGTCGGCGCGCTCGTCATCATCTGGGTTGGCTTTCAGATCATGACCGGCGGCCTGTTCCTGACGCCGCGCAACCTTTGGAACCTGACGGTCCAGACCTCTTCCGTCGCCGTGATGGCGACCGGCATGGTACTGATCATCGTCACCCGCAACATCGACCTTTCCGTCGGCTCCGTGCTCGGCTTCTGCGGCATGGTCATGGGCGTCATGCAGGCGAAATTCCTGCCGCAATATCTCGGCCTCGAACACCCGGCGATCTGGATCATCACTCTTCTGAGCGGCATTGCCGTGGGCGCCGCCATCGGCGCACTGCAGGGCTCGATCATCGCCTTCCTCAACGTGCCTGCCTTCATCGTCACGCTCGGGGGCCTGCTCGTCTGGCGTGGCGCCACCTGGTTCGTCACGAGCGGCCAGACGGTCGCGCCGATGAACGCCACCTTCCGCCTGATGGGCGGCGGCACCGAAGGCTCGATCGGCGCAACGGCAAGCTGGATCGTGGGCATCCTCGCCTGCATCGCCATCGTCGCCGCCATCCTCAATTCGCGCAAGCAGCGCAAGCGCTTCCGCTTCCCGCTGCGCCCGATCTGGGCGGAGTATTTCCTGGCGATCCTCGGCTGCGTCCTGGTTCTCGGCGCAATCGCCGTTGCCAACAGCTACTACTGGCCGACCAACATCGCCCGCAAATACGCCGACGCCAACGGCATCGCCTGGCCGGACGGCGGACTGCAGATCTCGCACGGCATCGCCATTCCGGTGCTGGTCGCCATCGCCGTCGGCATCGTCATGACCTTCATCGCCACGCGTCTGCGCTTCGGCCGCTACGTCTTTGCTCTCGGCGGCAACCCCGAAGCAGCAGAACTCGCCGGCATCAAGACGCGCTGGGTCACCGTCAAGATCTTCACGCTGATGGGCATTCTCTGCGCCATCGCCGCGGCGATCTCGACCGCCCGCCTCAATGCGGCAACCAATGCGCAGGGCGAACTCGACGAACTCTACACGATCGCTGCGGCCGTCATCGGCGGCACCTCGCTTGCAGGCGGCGTCGGCACGATTGCCGGCGCGATGATCGGCGCGCTCGTCATGCAATCACTACAGTCGGGCATGGTGCTCTTGGGGATCGACAGTCCGTTCCAGCGCATCGTCGTCGGCGTGGTTCTCGTCGTCGCCGTCTGGCTCGACACCATCTACCGCGCCCGCGCCAAGTAAGGAGTACGATCCATGAAAGACCAACGCACTCCCCTTGTGGAAATGAAGAACATTTCCATCTCCTTCGGCGGCATCCACGCCGTGGACAACGCCTCCGTCGACCTCTACCCCGGCGAGGTCGTGGCGCTGCTCGGCCACAACGGCGCCGGCAAGTCGACGCTGATCAAGATCCTCTCGGGCGCCTACAAGCGCGATGCCGGCGAGATCCTGATCAACGGCGAGGCCGCCGACATCAACAACCCGCGCGACGCCAAGAAATACGGCATCGAGACGATCTACCAGACGCTCGCCGTCGCCGACAACGTCGACGCCGCCGCCAACCTCTATCTCGGCCGCGAACTCCGGACCCCCTGGGGCACGCTCGACGACGTGGCGATGGAGGCCAAGGCGCGCGAGGTCATGGGGCGTCTCAACCCCAACTTCCAGCGCTTCAAGGAGCCGGTGAAGGCGCTTTCGGGCGGCCAGCGGCAGTCGGTGGCGATCGCGCGCGCGATCCTGTTCGATGCCCGCATCCTGATCATGGACGAGCCGACGGCAGCCCTCGGGCCGCAGGAGACCGCCCAGGTCGGCGACCTCATCAAGCAGCTGAAGCGCGAAGGCATCGGCATCTTCCTGATCAGCCACGACATCCACGACGTCTTCGACCTCGCCGACCGCGTCTCGGTGATGAAGAACGGCCAGGTCGTCGGTCAGGCCCGCACCGAGGACGTCACCAAGGACGAGGTGCTCGGCATGATCATCATGGGCAAGGTACCGCCAAAGGCGATCCCCGGCCCCGGCGCCATGCAGGTGGCGTGAACCGACAATAGGCGGCGGAGCTTCAACGCGCCGCCGCCTGGCGCTTTCCTGCGCGAAGAGCAGAGGCCGCTCCTTGTGCTGCTTTTTGGCAGCAACCGCAAATTCCCCTGCGAACTCCGCCATTTCACCATTGATGCGGCGACAAAGCTAAGCTATGAACCGCTCACAGCCTGCTTCGGCGGCCCTGCCGCCAACGGATGCACCCGTAGCTCAGCTGGATAGAGTGTTGGATTCCGATTCCAAAGGTCACAGGTTCGAATCCTGTCGGGTGCGCCATCTTCTGCCGGATCCATACTGGATACATAGGTTACGGTTTATTTTGGAGACATGGGTACACTTTCGGGCCTAATGGGTTCGGTAAAGGTTCAAGCCTGCATGTCTCGTCACCGAAGTATCCCAGATCGTAATCCATGGAGCTGGTTTCGCTGCGGTGGTCTATTCTTCGCACAAGGCCCTCTCGATTTGCATCGCCTTCCTCCAGATTTCGTCTAGACGTTTCTGGTAGTCGTCATTCTTCTGCTGAAACTCGCCCATCTCGACTCCCTCTGGTCGCTTCGATTCTAAATTGATGCAAGCGGCAGGACCGTCGCACGAAGTGTCAGGCGGATGTCGTTCGTATGTCCTTCGCGTCCAAAAGCACCCACGAGCGACCCTTACGTTGCAGCTTGCCCTGGATCGATATCGGCCTTCCCTGCTTGTGAACTTCCACGGCGGCCAGATAGCTCGCAGGACCGAGACTGACCGAAACCTTTATCACCCCGTGCTCGGGACTGTCCCAGTTCACCTGAATGATACGGTCGGCGTCATCGCCCATCAAATCGGACGGATCGCCGACATTATGCAGGTTCACGATGCGGCCGAAGATCGAGACGTCGGCATTCTCGTCGGTTTTTGTTAGGCGAGCTGCAGCTTCCTTCAGGATGTCGCGGTACCGACTTTCAATCTTGAAAGATTGAGGCGCCGGCACGCCCGGCTCCCACTCAGGAGACAGTACGAACGATAGGTCGATGCGAGGAATGCCAGTACCTTCGATAATTCCTACCAGCTCGTTGCACATATTCGCGTTGAGCCCCTCGGACGTCGCAAGGATCGGATCAAGATCGTTCTGAGAATAAGACTCCCTCAAGGACTGGAGGCCAACGGCAATTCTACGGACGATCTTTCGGCCCAAGGGAAGCTCCGGCTCCACGAAGGGCATGACGGTCTGATTGTTTAACCCGACAGGGGATTCGATCGCGAGACCGAAGCTCCCTTTGAACGTATGAGCGAACCGGCACCCATCGGCGTAGTCTTTCGCCTCCTTAACTGTACGGCGGAACGAACGCTCTCCCGTCAAAACCGTAGTCGCCGAAGCGGCAATGATGCCTTTCATTCCATTCAGGTAGGAGCGGGCGGCCCGAAGCTCGATCGACTCATACCTCAGAAAGTCGTCTGGGACCGTGGCGAGTATCTTGTCGAATGTCAGCGAAACCAGATTTGCGCGAAGGGCAGACTCCGACAGGCCGTAGATCTGCTGAATCGTTTCGGCTGCAGCCGCCACCTCCGCCCCATCGGCATCTGCCCCGGCACTCGCCACCGAAAAAAAGATATTCACCGAAGGCCGAGCATCGTCATCGGAGAGCACCAGCCGGATCAGGCTGCCATCCCTGCTATTCTGCTGCGCCCATCCCTGCCGCACCAGGTAGCGAATGATCGCTTGCTTCGTGACGTCCACGGCGCTACTCCCCGAACGTCGAGAAGGCGGCATCCATCCGCTCCCGGTTCTTGTTTAGGATCGATGTCAGGCTTGCCACGTTGAGCAGGTTGCTGCGCGGGAAGCGCACTTGGTGCTTACTGTTCTCGTTCTCCCGCATAGGCCCGGTAACGGTCGTATAGTAGCAGCACTTCCGGAGGACCAGTGCATCCTCAGAGAAATCCATCCAGCCGTCCTCGTTCTCGGGGAGGCACATCAGGATGAGAATTGCGGGGACGGCGCCGCGACCACGGCCTGCAAGCTTGTTGTAGGCCTTGGAATTCATCCTCCAGAGGACGTCGTCGCCGACGATCTTCCAATCCTTCGAGCATTTGAGCTGGAAGTCGACCGTGTATCCCGCCTTTACAAGGTTCTGCTTGCCCGAAGCGGGGTCGACTTCCACCCTCGCGATCAGATCAAACTGACCGTCGAATCCATAGTCAAACTCGTCCTTCATGCTTGACCATATACGGGCGGCCGAGGATAACGCCTGAATGTATGCACGACTTAGGCCTTCCTGCGCATGGTTCTTTGTTAGCAAGATGTCTCCGTCGTCCCGCGATTTATCAGCGAGATAGTCAGCCGAATTGGTTGAAATTTCGTCGACACGATAACCTAAAGGCGAGAAATTCTTGCGCCGCCGGACTAATGCAGCATCAGCGGTGCATGTCGTCGTCCTTGCCAGAGACACAAATGCTGAAGTCCGCTTTCGGTCTCTGAAGATGCGCGGTAACGCGCCCTCAAATCGCGTCGCGTTCCGTCCTGAGGTTCGAGACCACGCGGCGGTTCTGCACCTTGCAGGAGCGCTCGGTGCAGTCGCGCACTTCGCGGTCGTTGCCGTAGCCCTTGGCCCACATGCGGTTGGGATCCACCCCCTTGGAAGCAAGATAGGCCATCGCCGCATCGGCGCGCTGCTGCGACAGCGTCGCCATCTTGGAAGCCGAACCGCTGTCGTCGGAGAAGCCCTGCAGCTTGACCAGCCAGCGCGGATTGCTGTTGAGCCAGATCGCCTGCTTGTCGAGCGTCGCCTTGGCGACGGGATCGAGCGCGGCCGAATCCTGATTGAAATAGGTCCGGCGGCCGACATTGAGGATGAAGTCTTCCTCGCTGCCGGTCGACACGGTCTCGAATCCGGGCGCCGGGTCGTCGGTCTTTCCGGTCATCGGCACGGCAGCGGGCTCTTCGACCGCGGCAATCTCGGTGGTGTTGCAGGCGGCAAGCGTCAAGAGAATGGCAGCCGTAGACAGCAGCTTCGTCAATCCGGTCATGGCGGGCATCGGGGTGATATTCCTCATTCGACGGGAGTGGCGACGGGCGTGGCGACCGGGGTTGCTTGACTGACTTCGGGGGCCTTGTCGGCGATGTGCGGCAGGACCTGCACGGCGGTGCCGATCGGGCAGCGCTGGTAAAGATCGATCGCATCTTCGTTGAACATGCGGATGCAGCCGCTCGAAGCGTCCTTGCCGATGCTGCCCGGCTCCAGCGTGCCATGGAAGCGGTAGCCGGTATCGACGCCGTCACGCAGCAGGTACATCGCGCGTGGCCCGAGCGGGTTCTTCGGCGAGCCGCCCTCGACAAATTCAGGCAGCTCGGGGTGCCGCTCGCGCATCTCCGGCGGCGGCGTCCAGCGCGGCCACAACGACTTGCGGTCGATCGTGGCGCGGCCGTACCACTTGAAGCCTTCCTTGCCGACACCGACGCCGTAGCGGATGGCGGTCTTGTTTTCCATGATCAGGTAGAGAAAGTGGTGCCTGGTATCGACGACGACGGTGCCGATCGGCTCGCTGCTGAAGTATTTGACGACCTGGCGCCGCCATTTCGGGTCGATATTGGCGAAATTGGTGCTGCGATAGGTCACGCCGTTATCGGTGGCAGGACCGCCAAAATAGGATGTCGCCTTGGCGAAGACCGGGCTCTGAACCGCGCCGGCGCCAAGAAGCGCCAGACCACCAAGCATAATTTCCCTGCGGGTCAACTCCATCGGCAATATCCCCCGAAAGCCAAGCAGCGAGGTGGCAGTAAATCAGATTTTTTGATTGTCACAACAGAAAATTCTAAAGCAGCGGTTCTTTCGCTGAACCTCAGAAAAGTAGCCTTTTTCCGTAGACTTCAGGTTTCGACGCCGCTTTGCCTTAGGGGCTGTGCCAGCGAACACGAATTACAGCGAGAACGCCGTTCGGGTCATGTTCGGCATTTTACAGTGTACCAACAATAGCTTGCTATTCTCGTTGCAAACGACGGACCAGGCCGCCGCGCCGCCCGCGCGCGCCGACCAGACTACTTGATATCGCGCGCCTGCCCCGACGCCCTGAGTTCCTCGATCGTCTTTCCAAGGCAGCTCCCACCCTCTTCGGCGCCGACCACCTTGGCCGCACCCATCAGCGTGATCGTGCCGGCAAAATTGTCCGAAGCCACATAGGTCGCGGTACCGTCGGCCGTCACCTTGGAAAGATAGAAGGCGTGTTGCGTGCCCTTGTATTCGCATGCGACAACAACCGGAAACTGGTCGAAAATGTTGGCCTGCGCAAATGCCGCTAAGCCGAAGGTCTGGGCCGCGGCTGCAACCGACAGTACCGCTAGCGAGTTGGTCAAGGTCCTGTTGGTCAAAGTTCTGGACGTCATCTGCGTCATCGCCCCCCCATCAAAAGGTGCCTATCCCAGTGATGGTGCAACCAAGTTGGGACTTTGACAAGATCTCCCCGGCGCATTCCGGCCGTGGCCCGTCTCGACCGCTGGTTGGAGCCCGAAATATCGCCGGGCAAGCGCCAAGGTCGGAACCGCCGAAGAAGCCGGCAGCCCTGAGGACCTGAACAACTGAGATCACGCCGGGTGGCTGAAGCGGGCGATCTGCGCGCCCCGCATCAGGTTGCGAAAGTTCGCTCCGCTCATGTGGACCAGCGTCCTGTGGTCGCCGCCCTCGAAATAGACGTCACTCACGTCGCCGAGGCTTTCGTCGAGCAGTACCGGAAGATCATAGGCCGGGCCGACCGGCGGCACGGCGCCGATATCGCAGTCGGCAAAAAGATTGCAGACCTCTTCTTCCGAAGCGAGCCCGAGGCGGCGGTCCATCACGTCCTGCAGCGTCGAGAGTTCGACCCGGTGGGTGCTGGGAACGACGGCAAGGACATAGCCCATCTCATGGTGGACAACCACGGACTTTGCAAGCCGGCTGCCGGGCACATGCGCGGCCCTCGCCGTCTGGCTGGTGGTCGCGGTGCGGTGATGGTCGACGGTGTCATAGGCGACACCCGTGCCATCGATGTAATCCTGAAGTTTTCTGGCGATCGTCATCGTCGACACCCCTTCTCTCTCGTGGTGGCGCGGAGCGATCATTGTCCTCCCATCCGTCATGAAGTCAACGCCGGAGGCCCAGGCGGGACTGCGCGGTAGTCAGAGAACCGGCAAGGCCTGATCGCGCGCCGACATCTGCGCGACCGGCAACGGCCAGGCGATCGCCAGCCTCGGGTCGAGAGGGTTGAGCCCGCCTTCCGCCCCGGGGGCATAGGGCTTGTCGTGCAGATAAATCAGTTCGCAGTCGTCGTCGAGCGTCTGAAAGCCATGTGCGAAACCACCGGGGATCATCATCGAGCGCCCGTTTTCGGCACTGAGAACCTCGCCATGCCAGTGCAGATAGGTCGGGGAACCGGGCCTCAGATCGACGGCCACGTCGAAGACTGCACCGGAAAGGCACGAAACGAATTTCGCCTCGTCGTGCGGCGCGTGCTGGAAGTGCAGCCCGCGGATCGTGCCTGCGGCTTGAGTGAGCGTGTGGTTGATCTGCGCGATCGTGCCGCCGCCGCCGAAATCGGCCAGGGCGTCGCGGCAGAAGAACCGCGAGAAGAAGCCACGATCGTCGCCCCTGCGTTGCCGCTCGACAACCATGAGACCCGCTATGGGTGTAGAAATTCGTTCGAATCGCGACATGAGCCCTTCCATCCGAACCAAGCTCTACCCGTCTTTTCGCCCTTAAGAAACCGGCCTTGACCGTATTTGCAATTGCCGACATGAAAGCGTTCACAGGAAAGCGCTACGAATCGGGCAAACTGCCGTGGGTCGCGACTGGCGGTCGACGGCGCAGCCGCAGATTGCATTCAATAAAGGGTGTCAGGCAGCAATGACAGTAGCAGACGATCGTCTCGCATTCGAAGCCCACAAGACGGAGATGGCCCTTGCGCTCGGCAAGGACGAGGCCGCCTTCCAGCAGTCGCTCGACACCCTGGTGACGCTCGACAGGTATGACTACTCCTATCTCTGGTCCTTCATGGGCGTGCCGATCATCCAGATGCCGGCCGACGTGATGGCGACCCAGGAAGTAATCTGGAACACCAAGCCCGACATCATCATCGAGACCGGCGTTGCACGCGGCGGTTCTGTGATCTTCATGGCCGCGATGCTGCAATTGATCGGCAAGGGCAAGGTCATCGGCGTCGACATCGACATCCGCGCTCACAACCGCGATTCCATCGAAAAGCACCCGATGTCCTCGCGCATCACGCTGATCGAAGGCCCCTCGACGGCGGCGGAAACGCTGGCGAAGGTCAAGGCCGAGATCCCTGAAGGCGCCTCGGTCATGGTGGTGCTCGACAGCGACCACAGCCGCGACCATGTGCTCGACGAACTGCGCACCTATGGGCCCCTGGTGACCGAGGGGCAATACATGGTTGTGGCCGATACGCTGCTGGGTTGGGGCAACGCATCGCAAACACCAACGAAGCGCTCGAAGGTCTGGCATCCGGGTGATGAGCCCTTCGCTGCCCTGAATGCCTATCTCAAGGAAACGGACCGCTTCGAGGTCGACCAGGTGCTGAACGGCAAGCTCGTTCTGTCCAGCTCACCGGGAGGTTATCTGCGTTGCGCCAAGAAATAGGCTCCGACCAGGCCCGCGTCACCTTTCGCGAGGTTCGCGACGAGGATCTGCCGCTTCTGTTTGAACTGCGCCGCGACTTGCCGCTGCAATCGCTGCTCTTGACCGTGCCGGACGCGCTCGACGATGCATCGCTGCACGCCTGGGTCGCTCGCCGGCGCGAAGATCCGGGCGGCATGTTCCGCATGATCGTCGATACGGCAGCCGGCGAGGCCATCGGCTACACTCAGGTCAGCCAGGTGCATCGCAAGAACAGGACGGGCTACGGCGGCATCTCGCTCGCCGGCAAGGCGCGCGGAAGGGGTCTCGGCCAGGCGACGCTCAGGGAGCTCGTACGGGTTGCGCGCGAAGAGCTTGGCCTCATCAAGCTGCTCTCCGAGGTCCGGGTCGACAATTTCGCCGCCTTGCGCCTCAACCTCTCGGTCGGTTACCGCGTCGTCGGCACATTGGAAGCGCATTTCACCGATAGCCTCGGCGACACGCACGACGTGCTGCTCCTCGAGCGGAAACTGAAAAACGCCTGACATGACAGCCGTCGTCATTTCCCAGCCGATGCTTTTTCCCTGGCCGGGCTTCTTCGAGCAACTGATGCTCGCCGATAGCTACATCTATCTCGACGACGCGCAGTTCTCGAAAGGCAGCTTCACCAACCGCATTCAGCTCCTGAACGGCGAGGATCGAAGCTGGATGACGATCCCCCTTGCCGGCAAGGGGAGCTTCCAGAAGATCCGGGACCTGTCGGCGACCGGCCGCGACTGGCGAACCAGCCATCGCTCGCTCCTGCGCCAGTCCTTGAGCGGCGCTCCCCACATCGACGATGCGCTGGCGATCTTCGACGAAGTCTATGCCCAGGAAACGATCTGCGATCTTTTGATCGCCAGCATCGACGTGCCCGCCCGCTACCTCAGCATCGGCTTCGAGCGCACGGTCCAGCGGTCCAGCGAAATGGCCATCGAAGGAACCTCGTGGCAGCGGGTGCTCAACCTCGTGCTTTCGGCCGGAGGCACGCGCTACCTGACCGGGCACGGCGCGGCCAGCTACCTTGATCACGACGCATTCGAAGCAGCCGGCGTCCATGTCGAATATATGAGCTACAGCTGCACGACGTGGCCCCAGCCCCGCGAAACCTTCACACCCTATGTTTCGGTCCTGGATCTGATTGCGCGTACCGGTCCGGATGCGCGCAAGTATTTGTTACCGAAGACCATTTCGTGGCGGGAATTCCTGAAGGAGGAAGCAGGCGTATCATGAAGAACGGCACCATCATTTCCGAGAGCGCGCGCCAGGAATTCGAAACCAAGGGCTATCATGTCGTCCCGGGCTTCTACGACGTCCAGTCGGAGATCGCGCCGATCCAGGAAGGCATTCGCCAAATCCTTGAGCTCCTTTGCAAGAAGTACGGCGTCGACGCGCCGACCGGAACCGCACACGACGCGATGACGATCGCCTATCGCAAGCTGATCGCCGTCAACCGCTCCTGGGGTGGCGAAGTCTATGACGCAGTGAAGCAGATCCCGTCGTTCATGCGACTTGTGAGCTCGGCAGCAAACGACGAAGCCTTCAAGGCGCTTCGGCCCGGCAGCATCCCCGGTATCGCCGCCGGCGGCTACGGCATGCGCATCGACAATCCCGGCGAAGAAAAGTTCCGCGCGCAGTGGCACCAGGAATTCCCCTCGCAGCTGCGCAGCGTCGACGGGATCGTCTTCTGGACTCCGCTCCTGCCAGTCACCGAGGACATGGGCCCGGTCCAGATCGCCGAGGGATCACAGGCCGAAGGCCTCGTTCCGGTCTATGAGGACGACGCCGGCGCCGGCAAGACCGGTGCCTATGCGCTGCATCTTCACAGGGGCGAGGAACGCCTTGCCCGCTACAAGCATGTCGCCCCCTTGAGCAAGCCCGGGGATCTGATCCTCATGGACTTTCTGACCTTGCACCAGTCTGGCCACAACATCTCGCAGACCCCGCGGTGGAGCATCCAATTCCGCTATTTCAACTTCGCCGAACCCGTGGGCATCCGCATCGGCTGGAAGGGCTCGTTCGCAGCCGGGGTGAAGTTCGCAGAAGTGCTTCCTGAACTCGTCGCCCCACAAGGAGAACCGGCATGACTGCCTGCCGGGTTTGCGGCACGTACATAGCCAGTCCGACCTACGAGGTGCCGGCGCCGGCACTGACATCGATCATGACGCTGCTCGACGCGCCGACACGGGTTTTCGTTTGCGCAGATTGTGGCCACGCGCAGAGCGACGACATTCCCGACATTCAGGCCTTCTACGATACGGGCTACCGGATCTCCCTGAACAGCGAAGATCACGACCAGATCTTCGCTGTTGCCGCGGATGGCACGATCACCTACCGCACCGACCATCAGGCCGCGTTATCGCTGCGGCTGCTGGAGCTGCCCAAGAACGCCTCGATCCTCGACTATGGCGCCGCCAAGGCCGACACGTTGCGCAAGATGACCGTCGCCCGCAGCGATCTGCGGCCTCACGTCTTCGACGTCAGCTCCGACTATGCCGCCGCATGGCAGGGCTGGGTACCGGAGGCGGCACAGGCCACCTATTCGGTGCCGGAGAACTGGAAGCGGACGTTCGACGTGGTCATGAGCCATTTCGTCATCGAACATGTGGCCGATCCCGTCGGCTTCATGCGTGACGTGCGCGACCTGCTGCGGCCGGGCGGCACCTTCCTGTTCTCCGTACCCGACGTTGCCGGCAACCCGGGCGACATGGCGGTCGCCGACCATCTCAATCATTTCAGCCAGGCGTCGATTTCCCATGCCCTGGCAAGCGCGGGCTTCGAGGTGCAAGCCGTCGACAACACCTCGTTTCCGGGCGCCTTCTTCGTCGTCGCACGCCGCGTCGAAGAGGCGGTCGAGACGACGGCGCCAGCGGCTGCGGCCACAGATGCGGCCAAAAAGGCCCACGAGATCTGCGCCTTCTGGGATCAGGCATCGGAGACCCTCAAGGGTGGCGCCGAGCGCTACGCCAGGCGCAAGGTCGCCATCTATGGCGCCGGTTTTTATGGAAGCTGGATCTATGGCCGGATCGGCGAAGCCGTCGACGTCGTGGCCTTCCTCGACCGCAACGAAAACATGAAGGGCGCCATGCATTTCGGCATTCCCGTTCTTCCGCCTGAAGACCTGCCCGCGGAAGCCGAAGCGCTGTTCGTCGGCCTCAATCCGTTGAAGGCGCGCGCAGCCATCGCCGCACAGCCTTGGCTGCAGCGGGCGGGGCTCGACCACGTCTGGCTCTGACGGGCAAGAGATCGCAGGAGCCGGAGCGGGAAGGACACGTCCGACATTCCGCCCGGCATTCAGATTTCAATGAACATCACAGTTTGATCGAACGGCGCTCCTCCATGAAACCCCGCATCCTCTACACCAAACCCTCGATCACCGACCGCGAGGTGGCCTATGCGACCGACGCGGCGGCGAATGGTTGGGGCGAGCGCTGCTACGATTACATCAACCGCTTCGAAGCTGCCTTCGCCGCCCATCTCGGCTCAACCCGCGCGATCTCGACATCGAGCTGCACCGGGGCGCTGCACATGGGCCTTGCCGCCCTCGGTGTCGGGCCGGGGGACGAGGTCATCCTCGCCGATACCAACTGGACCGCCTCGGCCGCCCCGATCGTCCACCTCGGAGCAAAGCCGGTATTCGTCGACGTGCTTTCCGACAGCTGGTGCATCGACCCGGAGAAGGCGGAAGCGGCAATCACGCCAAGGACCAAGGCGATCGTCGCCGTCCATATCTACGGCAACCTCTGCGACATGGACCGGCTGCTGGACATCGGCGCGCGGCACGGCATCCCTGTCGTCGAGGACGCCGCCGAAGCCCTCGGCTCGGAGTGGCGCGGACGCAAGGCCGGATCGCTCGGCGCCTTCGGCGCCTTTTCCTTCCACGGCACCAAGACGGTGACGACGGGCGAAGGCGGCATGTTCGTCACCAGCGACGAGAAGCTCTACGAAAAGGTGCTGACGCTCTCCAATCACGGCCGCGCCCGCGGGCAGAAGAAGCAGTTCTGGCCGGATGAAATCGGCTTCAAATACAAGATGTCGAACCTGCAGGCTGCGATCGGCCTGGCGCAGATCGAACGCGTCGGCGAGCTGGTCGATCGCAAACGCGCGATCTTTTACGCCTATCAGGAACAACTCAAGGGCGTGAACGCGGTCGCGATGAACCCGGAGCCGGAGGGAACGAAGAACGGTTTCTGGATGCCGACGGTGGTCTTCGCGCCGGAAACCGGCGTCACCCGGGAGACGCTCCAGGACGCCTTTGCGGCCGAAAACATCGATGCGCGGGTCTTCTTCTGGCCGCTGAGCTCGCTGCCGCCCTTCGAAGAGGTGCCGGTCAACACCAATGCCTACGACCTGCCCGGCCGGGCGATCAATCTGCCCAGCTATCACGACATGACGCCCGACGAGATCGGCCGCGTGGTAGAGGTCCTGCGCGGCTGCCTGGCCGCCTGACGGCAGCCGCTTCGAGACCACCTCCGCGCAAGGTCGCCAGGATATTAGAACCTTGCAATGCGCCATACCAAGGGCAGGCGCAAATACGGGGCGCCGCATGAAAATCGTCATTCTCGCAGGTGGTTACGGCACGCGCATCTCGGAGGAAAGCCACCTCCGGCCGAAGCCGATGATCGAAATCGGCGGCCGGCCGATCCTGTGGCACATCATGAAGATCTACAGCCACTACGGCTTCTCGGACTTCGTCATCTGCCTCGGCTATCGCGGCTACATGATCAAGGAATACTTCGCCAACTACGTCCTGCACTCTTCCGACGTCACCTATTGCATGGCGACGGGCGAAACCCTGTTTCATTCGAACAAGGCCGAGCCCTGGCGCGTGACGCTCGTCGATACCGGAACGGACTCCATGACCGGCGGACGCCTGAAGCGCGTGGCCGACCATCTCGGCGACACGTTCTGCCTGACGTACGGTGACGGCGTCGCCGACATCGACATCAAGGCCCTGACCGATTTCCACCGCCATCATGGCCGCCAGGCGACGGTCACCAGCGTGGTCCCGCCTGGCCGTTATGGCGCGCTTGCCGTCAGCGACGGACGGGTCAGAAGCTTCATCGAGAAGCCGGCCGGCGACAACGGTCACATCAATGGTGGCTTCTTCGTTCTCAACCGTTCGGTGCTCGATCGCATCGAAGGCGATCACACGCCGTTCGAAGCGGAGCCTCTGGAGGGTCTCGCCTCAGAAGGGCAGCTGATGGCCTTCGAGCATGCGGGCTTCTGGCGGCCGATGGATACGCTGCGCGACAAGAACCAGCTCGAAGACCTCTGGCAAAGCGGAGCTGCGCCTTGGAAAGTCTGGGCATGAGCCGACTTGCAGACCCGTCCTTCTGGGCCGGAAAACGGGTGATGCTGACGGGGCACTCCGGCTTCAAGGGCAGCTGGGCTCGCCTGTGGCTGACGCAAATGGGCGCTGAAGTCACCGGCTACGGCCTGTCGCCGGCGACCGCCCCCTCGCTGCACGCACTGCTCGGGCCGGAAACCGCCGCGAGCGAACATTTCGCAGACATCCGTGACGTCGACACACTCGGATCTGCCGTTCGCGCCTGCGACCCGGAAATCATCCTTCACATGGCGGCCCAGCCTCTGGTGCGCGAGAGCTACCGGACGCCGGCCGAAACCTTCGACGTCAATGTCATGGGCACGGTGCGCCTGCTTGAAGCGGCGCGCGCAGCCCCTGCCCTCAAGACCATCCTTGTCGTCACCACCGACAAGGTCTACCGCAACGACGAAAGCGGTCGGCATTTTCCCGAGGAAGCCGCGCTCGGCGGCCACGACCCCTATTCCGGTTCGAAGGCTGCCTGCGAGCTTGTCGTCTCGACGTGGCGGGATTCCTATCTGCGTGAGCGCGGCATAGGGGTAGCGACCGCCCGCGGCGGCAACGTGCTCGGCGGTGGGGATTTTTCCGCCGACCGGCTGGTTCCCGACATCGTCCGCGCCACCCTTTCCGGCGAGACGCTGGACATCCGCAGTCCGATGGCGACGCGGCCCTGGCAGCACGTGCTCGACTGCCTCAACGGTTACTTCGTCTATGCTGAGGCGCTTCATGGCGGCATGACCGATGTGACGACGCTGAACTTCGGCCCGTCTCCGGACGAGCGACAGATCCCGGTCCGGGACGTCGCGGCGGCCATCCAGACCGCAATGGGCCTGCCCGCGCAATGGCGCGACGCGTCATCGCAGGATCAGCCGCGCGAGATGCAGACGCTCGGCCTCGATCCGGCGCTTGCCGCAAGGACGTTGTCATGGAGAACCCGTCTTTCGCAGGACGAGGCAATCGCCTGGACCGCGCACTGGTATGACGGCTGGCGCCGCGGTGCCGGCGCCCGTGACCTGACACGCAGCCAAATCGACGCATTCATGAGAGGCTAACGACTTCGATGTCCCACAACTGCCGTTTCTGCTCGACACCGCTCAAGACCGTCGTCGCCGATCTGGGTTCAACGCCCTGGTCCAATTCGTTTCTCGAGCCGACCGAAGAAGCGATTGCCCGCGAACGTTCGTTCCCGCTGAAGGCGATGGTCTGCTCCGAGTGCCTGCTGGTGCAGACGACGGAAAACGTACCGGCGGATGAAATCTTCACCGACGGATACGCCTACCTCTCCTCCTTCTCGACAAGCTGGCTCGAACACGCGCGCCGCTACGCCGAGACCATGACCGAGCGTTTCGCGCTCGATAACAACTCGCAGGTCGTCGAGATCGCCTCGAACGACGGCTACCTGCTGCAGTATTTCGTCGCCAAGGGCATCCCGGCGCTCGGTATCGAGCCGGCCGCCAATGCGGCAAGGCTCGCCGAAGATCGGAAGGTTCCGACCGAGGTCGCCTTCTTCGGACGCGAGACGGCGACGGAGCTCGTCAAGCGCGGCATTCGCGCCGACCTCACGGCCGCCAACAACGTGCTTGCGCACGTGCCCGATATCGCCGACTTCGTCGCCGGCTTCGCCATTCTGCTGAAGCCGGATGGTGTGGCGACCTTCGAATTCCCGCATCTTCTGCGCCTGATGGAAGGGGTGCAGTTCGATACGATCTACCACGAGCACTATTCCTATCTGTCGCTGGCGGCGGTCGAACGCATCTTCGAAAGCTCCGGCCTCAAGGTCTTCGATGTCGAGGAACTGCCGACCCACGGCGGCTCCCTGCGCGTCTACGCCCAGCTGAGATCGGGCGTGCGCGAGACCACGCTGGAGCTCGAGAGGCTCAGGGCGACAGAGGCGCTTGCCGGACTGATGCGCATGGAGACCTACACGGCATTCGACGACCGCATCGCAGCCGTGTGCAAGGATTTTCAGAACTTCCTGGCGAACGCCAAGGCCGAGGGAAAAACCGTAGCCGCCTATGGCGCCGCGGCGAAAGGCAATACCTTCCTCAACGTCTGCGGCCTGTCGCCCAGCGAAATCGCTTTTGCGGTCGATCGCAACGACCTGAAGCAGGGCAAGCTCCTGCCGGGCACCCATATTCCGGTGCATGCGCCCGCGGTGATCGAGGATGCAAAGCCCGATTATCTCGTCATCCTGCCCTGGAACCTGAAGACCGAAATCGTCGCCGACAACGAGGCGATCCGCGACTGGGGCGGCCGCTTCGTCGTCGCCATTCCGAAGCTGAGCGTCTTCTAATCTTCGACGCCGGGAAGTGTGGACAGTTCCTCAACCGGGCCGCGTTGAACCGCTCCTTAGGTCGCTTTGCCGTAAATTCGGTGACTTTGCCGTAAATTCGGCACGATTTAAGTGAACGTCGGGGGTGGCGTGGGTATTGACGGTTGAAAAAAATGCACCCAAGGAGGTGCTATGTCCACGATTGACCTATGCCTTGTCGCCACCCGGCGCCCGGACCTGCTTGCGCAAACGCTTGCAAGCTTCCGGGACAGAATCTTTTCCAGGCTCGACTTGCGCGGCGCCTACCTCAATCTCGATCCGATTTTCGGCTCGGATGAGGACCATCGCGCCTGCGTCGAGATCTTCCGCAGCCATTTCCCCGACGGCACCGTGTTCCAGCCCGAGACCCCGGGCTTCTGCGCGGCCGTCGCGAAGCTCTGGTCGGCAACCAGCGCCGACTATGTCTTCCACCTGGAGGACGACTGGATCTCCCTGCGGGACATGGGCGAGGAACTCCTGGCGCCCTTCGCCGATCCGGCGATAGGTCAGGTGTCGTTCCACACCGCGGACCAGAACTGGGACATTCGCCGCAAGGGCCATTTCCATCGGCGCAATGAATACGCGTATCTCTTCGGGATCAAGGTCCCGTTGTTTCGCACCTTCCCGAAATTCACGACGTCGCCATCGATCCTTCGCGGCGATTTCGCGCGGCAGTGCGCCGGCCTGATGGATCTCGCGCGTGATCCGGAGAAGCAGTTCTATTCGGGCGTCAATCCGGCGTTGGAGGCCTATGTCGCCAACCGCCGCAACTATATCTTCTCGCCCGAAGCAAGCCCGGTCATCAAGGACATGGGCCGGGAATGGCGCGAGCAGCGGCGCATCCAGAAGGTGATCACCAACTCGACGTCGGTCTGGCGCGAAAGCGCGTAGGCGAACCGGCGCGCCCACGCCTTCACACGCAATACGCACGGGCGGGACCATGATGGCCCCGCCCGCGACAAACGTTGTCACGCGGTCGCAGAGGCGTCCTTGCGCTTAAAGCCCTTGCTCGCGACCATCAGGCTGCGCGTATAGTCCTCGCCGATCCGCCCGCCGACGAGATCGGCCGAGGACAGTCGCTCAACCACGCGTCCGCCCTGCATCACGGCCAGCCGGTCACACATATGGGTGACGACCCCGAGGTCGTGGCTGACCATGATGAAGGTCAGCTTATGGTCGCGCCGGACCTGTTCCAGGAGGTTCAACACCTCCGCCTGGACCGAAGCGTCGAGCGCCGAGGTCGGCTCGTCGAGCAGCAGGATCGAGGGCTCGAGGATCAGCGCCCGGGCGATCGCGACGCGCTGGCGCTGACCGCCCGAAAGCTGGTGCGGATAACGAAAGCGGAAGCCCGACCCGAGACCGACCTCGTCAAGCGCTTTCAGAATGCGCCGCTCGCCATCGGCCACGCCATGGATGGCCAAGGGCTCCAGCAATTGCCGATCGATCGTCTGACGCGGATGCAGCGAGCCGTAGGGATCCTGGAAGACCATCTGCACGGCGCGATAGAAGGCCTTGTCGCGCTTGGCGCCCGACAGCACCCGATCATGAACGCGGATAGTGCCTGACGTCACCGGTGCAAGGCCGGCAATCGCCCGGAGCAACGTCGACTTGCCCGACCCGGATTCGCCGACGAGCCCGAAGGATTCGCCCGGCGCGATCTCGACGCTGACGTCGTTCAGCGCCTTGAACTCGTCATAGGTGACGGTGAGGTTGGAAACGGAAACGGCTGAAGTCATTGCGCCCACTCCGGCTTGCGGTCGAGAACCGGTAGCGGATGACGATCAGACCCGATCGCCGGCATGCAGTTCAAAAGTCCTTGCGTATAGGGATGCTTGGCGTTGGCAAGCTCCGACGCCGCCAGCTCCTCGACGATCCGGCCGGCATACATGACGATCACCCGGTCGCAGAAGGAGGAAACCAGGCGCAAGTCATGGGAAACGAAGATCAGGCCCATGCCGCGCTCGGCGACGAGCTTGTCGAGGATGCCAAGCACCTCGAGCTGCACCGTCACGTCGAGCGCTGACGTCGGCTCGTCGGCGATGAGCAGTTCAGGGCCCGCGACCAGCATCATCGCGATCATCGCGCGCTGCCCCATGCCGCCCGAAACCTCGTGCGGGTAGAGATCGTAGACGCGCTTCGGGTCGCGAATCTGCACCGCCGCGAGCATGTCGAGTGCCCTCTCCCGGGCTTCGCTGCGGCCGACAGTCTCGTGCTGCCTGAGCGTCTCGACGATCTGCCGGCCGATGCTCATGACCGGGTTCAACGAATACTTCGGATCCTGCAGGATCATGGCGATGCGCTTGCCCCTGAGGTCCCTGCGGACCTTCGGCGACGCGGAAAGCAGGTCGATGCCGTCAAAGGACAACTGCTTTGCCGTCACCTGCGCATGACCAGGCGTCAGCCCCATGATCGCACGACCGGTCTGCGACTTGCCGGAGCCGCTTTCACCGACGATGCCGAGGCGTTCGCGGCCGAGCGTGAAGGAGACTCCGCGTACGGCCTCGACGAGGCCGGTGCGGGTCGGGAACGAGACCTTGAGGTCTTCTACCGTCAGGAGCGCATTCATTGGCCGCTCTCCCGGGGATCGAGCGCGTCGCGCAGACCGTCGCCGAGCAGGTTGAACCCGAGGCTGACGATCAGGATCGCGATGCCGGGCATGGTTGCCACCCACCATTGATCGAGGATGAAGCGGCGGCCCGACGCGATCATCGCGCCCCATTCCGGCAGCGGCGGCTGTGCGCCGAGGCCGAGGAAGCCTAAGCCCGCGGCCGTCAGGATGATGCCTGCCATGTCGAGCGTGACACGCACGATCAGCGACGACATGCACATCGGCATCACATGGCGGAAGACGATGCGGATCGGCGAGGCACCCATGAGCTGCACGGCGGCGATGTAGTCGGAATTGCGCACCGTCAGCGTCTCGGCGCGGGCGATACGCGCATAGGGCGGCCAGGAGGTGATGGCAATCGCGATGACGGCGTTCTCGATGCCCGGTCCGAGTGCCGCGACGAAGGCGAGCGCCAGAACCAGCTTCGGGAAGGCGAGGAAGATATCGGTGATGCGCATCAGCACCGCATCGACCCAGCCGCCGGCATAGCCGGCGACGGCGCCGACGATAAGCCCGATGGGTGCTGCGATGACCGCGACCAGGAGCACGACGGCGAGCGTCAGCCGCGAACCGTGGATCAGTCGCGAGAGAATGTCGCGGCCGAGATCGTCGGTGCCGAGCAGGTAGCCGGGGGTTCCCGGCGGCAGCAGCCGCGCATTGGCGAGATCGCCGATATAGGGCGAGTGCGGCGCCAGAAAATCGGCAAAGGCGGCAATGAAGACCAGCGCCAACAGGATGACGAGGCCGAGGACGGCGAGCTTGTTGGCGGCAAAGCGCTGCCAGGTCATGTAGGCGCGGCCAAGCCGCGCCTGGGTGCGCGACTGCGGGCGATCGGACAGCAGCCATTCGCGGCGCGTCATCGGACGTGTCTGGGTAACGGTACTCATCGCTGGCGCGTCCTCGGGTCGAGCGTCCGGTAGAGAAGATCGGACAGGAGATTGATGCCGATGAAGACCGAACCGATGATGATGGTGCCACCAAGCACGGCGTTCATGTCGGCATTCTGCAGCGAGTTGGTGATGTAGAGGCCAAGGCCCGGCCAGGCGAAGACGGTTTCCGTCAGCACCGAGCCTTCGAGCAGGCCGGCATAGGAGAGCGCAATCACGGTGACCAGCGGCACGGCTGCGTTCCGGAGCGCATGGCCCCAGATGATCCGGGTCTCGGACAGGCCCTTGGCGCGCGCCGCGACGATGTATTCCTGCTGCAGCTCGTTGAGCATGAAGCTGCGCGTCATGCGGCTGATATAGGCGAGCGAGAAGTAGCCGAGCAGCGAGGCCGGCAGGATGATGTGGCGGAACACGTCGAAGAAGACGTCCCACTGCCGCTGCCAGAGCGCATCGAACAGATAAAAGCCGGTGATCGGCGTGAACGTGTATTCGAACACGATGTCGATGCGGCCGGGATAGGCGACCCATTTCAGCCGCGCATAGAAGACGAGCAGCGACAGGAGCGCCAGCCAGAAGATCGGCACGGAATAGCCGACGAGGCCGATGACCCGCACGATCTGGTCGGCAATGCTGCCGCGCTTGACGGCGGCGAGAACGCCGAGCGGCACGCCGAGAAGCGCGCCGATAAGCGTGCCGAGCGTTGCGAGCTCCATGGTCGCCGGAAAGACGCGGCGGATGTCGGTCATGACGGGATTGGTGGTCAGCACCGAAACGCCGAAGTCACCGGTCAGCGCCTGGCGCACATAGATGAAGAATTGCTGGTAGAGGGGCAGATTGAGCCCCATCGCCTCGCGCGTCCTTTCGACGACATGCGTCGGCGCCCGGTCGCCGAGAACGGCCAGAACCGGATCGATCGGGATCACCCGGCCGATGAAGAAGGTGACGGCCAGAAGGCCGAGATAGGTGGTAACGACAACGACAAGAAAACGCAGCACCGCTGCCACGATCTTACCGGGACGGGCGCGTCTGCGCCCGTCCACTATCCCTGTTCCGCTCATGCTCAAGGGAACGATCCTTTCGGTTTATTCCTTCGAGACGGCTTATTCTTTGGTAATGCCGGCGACGAAGTTGGTGTCGAAGCTCGGACCGAGCTTCAGGCCCTTGACGTTGCCGCGGTAGCCGGCGACTTCGGTCTGCTGGAAGATGATGACGAACGGGCTTTCGCCGAGCACCGTCTTCTGCAGTTCCTTGTAGGTCTCGGCACGCTTGGCGCTGTCACGCTCGAGCAGAGCGTCCTTGGTCTTCTTCGTCAGTTCCGGAACGTCCCAGGCATTGCGCCAGGCAAGCGTCTTGTTCTTGCCTTCGTCGGAGTTGTCAGGGTTGCTGGTGAAGGTCTCGGCGTTGGAGTTCGGATCGAAATAGTCCATGCCCCACTGACCGATATACATGTCGTGGTTGCGGGCACGGTACTTCGTCAGCGTCTGCTTGCCGTCGCCGGGGATGATTTCGAGCTTCACGCCGGCCTGGCCGAGCGTCTGCTGGAAGGATTCGGCGATGCCGGTGACCGGCTGGCCGTTGCGAACGTCCATGGTCACGGTGAAGCCGTCGGCGAGGCCGGCCTTGGCCAGCAGTTCCTTCGCCTTGGCGACGTCGAGCTTGTAGGGGTTCTCGTCGAGAGCGCCGAGCACGCCCTTCGGCAGGAAGCTCTGGTGGACCTCGCCGATGCCCTTGATGAGGGTCGAACCGATGGCGTCGTAGTCGACCAGATACTTGAACGCTTCGCGCACTTCCGGCTTGGCAAGGTTCGCGTTCTTCTGGTTGAGGCTGATGTAGTAGACCGTGCCTTTCGGCGCGTTCGTGGTGGCGAGGTCGGCATTCTTCGAGACGGCGTCGTAATCGCCCGGCTCCAGGTTGCGCGCGACGTCGATATCGCCGGCTTCAAGCGCCAGGCGCTGGCCCGAGCTTTCCTTCATGTGGCGATAGATGACGCGGGCGAGCTTGGCCTGTTCGCCGTAGAAGTTGTCGTTGCGCTCAAGCACGATGACTTCGTTGGCGCGCCATTCGCGCAGCTTGAACGGACCCGAGCCGGCATAGCCGGTCTTCAGCCATTCATTGCCGAAGTCGTTGTCGTACTTGTATTCGTCGGTCGGGGTAACCGGCTTGACGTTTTCGAGCACGAGCTTCTTGTCGAGCACCGCGCCGACCGTCGCCGTCAGGCAGTTCAGGACGAAGCTCGGTGCGTAGGGCTGATCGACGGTGAAGACGAAGGTCTGGGCGTCCGTTGCCTTGGCCTTTTCCGTCACGTTGTCGCCGGTAAGGCCGAACTGGGTGAGGATGAAGGCAGGGCTCTTGTCGAGCTTCACGGCACGCTCGAACGACCAGGCGACGTCTTCAGCGGTCACCGGGTTGCCGGAAGCGAACTTCAGGCCGGGCTTCAGCTTGAACGTATAGGTCAGGCCGTCGTCGGACACGGTCCAGCTTTCGGCGAGGTCGCCGACGACCTTGGTCGTGTCGTTGATGTCGAGGCGCACCAGCATGCTGTAGGTGTTGCCGGTGATTTCGGCCGCGGTCAGCTCGAAGGCTTCGCCCGGATCCATGGTGATGACGTCGTCGATCGCAAAGGCTTCGACCAGCGTGTCCTTCGGCGTCTCGGCAAAGGCCGGTGCGGTTGCAGCCATCACCATGGCCAGCGCCGCAGAAGCAGTCAGAAGACGAAGACGTCCGTTGAGCTTGTGCATCATTTTTTAAAGTTCCCTCGTTTGCGCCCTTTTGGGGCCCTTCTTCATGGATTCAGGCGGCCTCGTGCCAAGCCTGCCCCAGAACTCTCCACCAGTTCTCCCGGCATATCTTTGCCAGTTCGGCATCACCATATCCGGCGCTCCTGAGCGCCGCAACGAGCGCCTGACTACCGGCCGCATCAGCAATCTCCTCGGGGATCGTTGCCCCGTCGAAGTCTGACCCGAGTGCGACGCAGTCGATGCCCATGCGCTCGATGAGATAGTCGACATGGCGCACCATGTCGGAAAGCGGCGTTGCGGCATTTTCCTGGCCGTCGGCGCGCAGCATCGTCGTCGCGTAATTGAGCCCCACGAGACCCTTGCTTTCGCTGATGGCGTCGAGCTGCTTGTCGGTCAGGTTGCGCGCAACCGGCGTCAGCGCATGCGCATTCGAATGGCTGGCGACCAGCGGCTGGTCGGTCGTCTTCGCCACGTCCCAAAAGCCTTTCTCGGTGATGTGGGCGAGATCGATCAGGATGCCGAGGCGGTTGCAGGCCCGCACGAGCTCGAACCCCGCCTCCGTCAACCCCGGCGCCGTGTCCGGCGACATCGGATAGGAGAAAGGCACGCCGTGGCCGAAGACATTGTGCCGGCTCCAGACGGGCCCGAGCGAACGCAGGCCGGCGGCATAGAACGTATCGAGCGCCGAAAGATCGGCACCGATCGCCTCGCACCCCTCCATATGCAGGACCGAGGCGAAGACGTCTCTTTCGACCGCTCCCCGGATTTCGGCCGTCGAGCGGCAGAGCATCCACGCCCCTGCCCGGTCGAGCCTCACGGCGATGTCGGCAAGCTCCATGGCGATTGCGAGCGACGGCAGATGCTCGAGCGGTGCAGAAAGCGGCGTCTGGTAATGACCGTTCTCGTCCGGCGGCTGCAGGACCAGATCTCCCGAGGGCACGTAGATCGCCGAAAGGCCGCCGACGAGACCGCCCACCTTGGCGCGCGGCGCATCGATGTGGCCTTCGCCGATACCGTCGACGAACTCGCGCACCGGATCCTGGCCCTTCCGGGCGTTCTGCCATAGACGCAGAAGCACGTCGTTGTGGCCATCGAAAACCGCCTGCATTCCTGAATTTCCTTATCATTTCAGGGAGATCGGACGGGCCGTTCGGGTCACGTCCAAGGGAAAGTCGAAGCGATGCTAGTGAAAGCCCAAAGCCTTTTCAATGAATATCAGGGGGTTTTACCCAGCCCTGCCTGTAGCGAAATGTTGCATGATTGCCGCATGCTCGACGGCAAACGCAGCGCCGATAGGCGCCCGGGGCCGGTCAAGGGGTGAAAATCTCGGGTTTCTCATGCATGGAGAGGGCCGACCCGACTGTTCGGGCTGTCGCGCCGCATGAGGCGGCATTGGGGGTTGTTTGCTGCGTTCGTCTTCTTTCGCGGGCTCGAAGGGACATTGGACCCGTGTCGCGGCGACTTTCGTTCTGGCCGTTGCCCTCGTCGCCTGCGCCGGCCGTCCTGTGGGCGTGCTCGTCCCATCGGGCACCACGGGTGACGCCTCCCAGGTCGACCTGATGGTCGCGACCACGCGCGCCCCGGCGGCAGAACCGGGCGTGCTTTTCAGCGGCGAACGGTCGGCACAGCTTTCCCTGACGGAAATCGTCGTTTCCATCCCGCCCGAGAAGAACCGCGAAGTCGGCCAGGTGCAGTGGCCAAAGAAGCTTCCGGCCAATCCGGAGCGTGATTTCTCGACCGTCAGCGTTACGCCGCTCAACGAGGGCAACGACGTCCAGAGCTGGCTGAAAGGCAATCTGCCGAAGACCCGTCGCGTGCTGATCTTCGTGCACGGCTTCAACAACCGCTACGAGGACGCCGTCTATCGGTTTGCCCAGATCGTGCATGATAGCGGCACCGACGTCGCCCCAGTTATCTTCACCTGGCCCTCGCGCGCCAGCATCTTCGACTACAACTACGACAAGGAAAGCACCAACTATTCGCGCGACGCGCTGGAGGAACTGCTCAGGCGTGCCTCGAGCAATCCTGCGGTCGGCGAAATCACCGTCATGGCCCATTCCATGGGCTCCTGGCTGACGGTCGAGGCGCTGCGCCAGATGGCAATCCGCGACAAACGCATCGCACCGAAGATCACCGATGTCATCCTGGCGTCGCCCGATCTCGATGTCGATGTCTTCGGCCAACAGATCCGGGCCATGGGCGACAAGCGCCCGAAGTTCACGCTGTTCGTGTCGCGCGACGACCGGGCACTGACGTTATCCAGGCGCATTTCCGGCAATGTCGATCGCCTCGGGCAGATCGATCCGACCGCCGAACCGTATCGCACGCAACTGGAACAGGCCGGCATCAGCGTCATCGATCTGACGGCGCTGAAGGGCGGCGACAAGCTGAACCACGGCAAGTTCGCCGAAAGCCCCGAAGTCGTGCGCCTGCTCGGCAACCGGCTGATTGCCGGCCAGACCGTGACCGATTCCGATGTCGGGCTCGGCGAGCGCCTGGGCGCCGTCACGCTCGGCGCCACGCAGACAGTCGGCAGTGCCGCGAGCCTTGCGGTATCGACGCCGATCATGATCTTCGACCCCAACACCCGCAAGAACTACGACGCGCAGGTGCGCCGTCTGGGCCAGTCGATGGAAAACACCGTCGGCTCGGCTGTGACCCCTTGGGTACCGCCGAAAAGCGGGGGAGCTGCCAAAAGCACCACCCCCGATCGTCATTCCCGTTAGAGCGTCGTGCGTTCATGCGAACGCACGACTGAAGGCAGGATGCTCTAGACGGGCAGCTCGCGCCGCTCGGCTTCCGTCACCATTGCAAGGTCGAGCACCTTCTGCAGGTTTGCCGCATGGCGGAACCCCGGCTCTTCAGTCTTGCCCTTGCGGACGGCAGCCACGAAACGCTCATAGTTCGTCGCAACGGCGCCGGCGTCGACATCACGCCAGATTGCCTTTTCGACATCGGCACCGAGGCAGGCCCTGAGCGTCGAGCCATCGGGCGTGTGCACCACTTCGATCGCGCCCTTGTCGCCGTGCAGGCGGAGCCGCAACTCGTTCAGATGCCCGGTCGCCCAGCGGCTTGCATGGACGACACCCATGGCGCCGTTGCCGAATTCGGCCGTCATGACAAAGCTGTCATTGGCGTCGAGGTCGTACTCGCCGATGCGGTTGCCGGGCGCCTTGTCGAAGGTTTTCAGGCGGGCAAAGACCCGCGACGCGTCGGTACCCGCACCGTAACCGGCGAAATCGAGGATATGGATGCCGACATCGCCGAGCACGCCGTTCGAGCCATGCCTGGTCGAGAGCCGCCACAGCCATTGCGATTCCGTCGCCCAGTCACCCCAGGCCTTGGAGACGAGCCAGCTTTGCAAATAGGACGCCTCAAGGTGGCGCAGCTTGCCGACCTCGCCTGCCAGCACCATCGCGCGCGCCTTCTGCAGCGGCGCGACGTTGCGGTAGGTGAGGTTGACCATCGTCACCAGACCGGAACGCTCGGCGGCGTCGGCCATCTCAGCCGCCTTGGCGTAGTTCTCGGCAAGCGGCTTCTCGCACAGCACATGCTTGCCGGCGGCAAGCAAGGCCAGCGTCGTCGGGTAGTGCGCCTTGTCCGGCGTCACGTTCGTCGCCGCATCGAACTTGCCCCAGGCGATCGCCTCGTCGAGCGAGGTGAACGTGTTGGCGATGCCGTGCTTGTCGGCAAAAGCCTGCGCGCGCTTGGGATCCACATCGACGGCGCCGACCATTTCGACGCCTTCGATCTTGGCAAAGGCCTGGGCATGGCTGTTCGCCATGCCGCCGGTTCCAACTACAAGAAGACGCATGGTGCTCACCTGTATCCTGCTTCGCCGGCCTGGTGCAGCCTTGGGCCGCGCTCGACGATCGGCTCCAGCGCCTTTTCGACCGGCACGTTCGGCGCATCATGGATCGCCGTGTAGCGGTTGTCGGCGTTGTAGGCCCACTTCACCGAATTGCGCAGAACCTTCTGCACATTGGCGTCGTGATAGGTCGGGTAGGTTTCGTGACCGGGGCGGAAGTAGAAGATGTTGCCGGCGCCGCGACGCCAGGTGAGGCCCGAGCGGAACACTTCGCCACCGGCAAACCACGAGATGAACACGGTTTCGAGCGGTTCCGGTACCGAGAACTGCTCGCCGTACATCTCCTCGTTCTCGAGCACGAAGTTCTCGTCGATCCCCTCGGCGATCGGATGGCGCGGGTTGATCGCCCAGACGCGCTCGCGTTCGCCGGCCTCACGCCACTTCAGTGCGCAAGGGGTGCCCATCAGCCGCTTGAAGATCTTGGAGAAGTGGCCGGAATGCAGCACGATCAGGCCCATGCCTTCCCAGACACGCTTGGCGACCCGCTCGACGATCTCGTCGCTGACGGCGCCATGGTCCTTGTGGCCCCACCACAAAAGCACGTCGGTATTGGCAAGACGCTCGACGCTGAGGCCGTGCTCCGGCTCCTGCAGCGTTGCGGTCGTCGCCTCGATGCCGGCTTCGGTGTTCAGCGCCGCCGCGATCGTGTTGTGCATCCCGTTCGGATAGATGCTGCGAACGATCTCGTTGGTCTGCTCGTGGATATTCTCGCCCCAAACAACTGTTCTGATAGGCACGTTCATTCTCCTTGGGTGTTCGCCCGTCTCGGGCATGCCGTCTTACGATCCATGGGGCCGCCACGCATTGGCGACCCCGAAGCTAGAAACCGTTCGATATGGGGATAGCTGGTCAGGCTGCCCCTCTCATCGGGGCGCGGCCAAGCGCCTGGCCCGACGCATCGAAGCGGTGGATGTTGTCGCCGACCGGTGAGATCTGAACCGTCTCACCGGGGCGGTGAAGCGACGTGCCGCCTTCCCGGACAATGACCGGTTCGCCGGCGCCGATATCGAGATAGATGTAGCTGTCTGAGCCCAGCATTTCGGAATGCACCACCGTTCCCGACCACTTGCCGTCGCTTAGCCTGATCTCCAGATGCTCGGCCCTGATGCCGATCGTGTGGGCATCGTAGGGTGCGGCGAGCGCACCGGACAGGAAGTTCATCTTCGGCGAACCGATGAAACCGGCGACGAACACCGAATTCGGGCTCTCGTAGAGTTCGAGCGGCGTGCCGATCTGTTCGACCAGCCCATCCCGTAGCACGCAAATGCGATCAGCCAGTGTCATCGCCTCGACCTGGTCGTGGGTGACATAGATCATCGTCGTCTTGTGCATGCTGCGATGCAGCTTGGCGATCTCGATGCGGGTCGCAACGCGCAGCGCCGCGTCGAGATTGGAGAGCGGCTCGTCGAAAAGGAAGACCTTGGGATCGCGCACGATCGCGCGGCCGATCGCCACGCGCTGGCGCTGGCCGCCGGAGAGCTGCCGCGGCAGGCGCTGGAGATAGGGTGTGAGCTGCAGCATCTCGGCTGCCGCCTCGACGCGCTTCCTGCACTGCTCCTTGTCCTTGCCTGCGAGCTGCATGCCGAACGACATGTTCTCGAACACCGTCATGTGCGGGTAGAGCGCATAGGACTGGAACACCATCGCGATGCCGCGCTTCGACGGCGTCAGTTGATTGACCACCTGTCCGTCGAAGGAGAGCGTGCCCGAAGAGATCTCCTCAAGCCCCGCAATCAGCCGCAACAATGTGGACTTGCCGCAGCCGGACGGTCCGACGAAGACCATGAATTCGCCGGCCCGGATGTCCATGCTGACGCCCTTGATCACCTCGAAGGCGCCGAAGGACTTGCGGACGTTGCGCAATTGAAGTTCTGCCATGATTTCTTCCCCTTATCCCTTGACGCCGCCGGCCGTGAGCCCGGAGATGATCCGCCGCTGAAAGATCAGCACGAGGATCACCAGCGGCACCGTGACGATGATCGATGCGGCCATGATGTTGCCCCACGGAATTTCGTAGTCGCTGCTGCCCGAAAGAAGCGCGATCGCAACCGGGACCGTGCGCTGGCTGTCGGATGAGGTGAAGGTCAGCGCGAACAGGAACTCGTTCCAGGCGGCGATGAAGGCGAGCAGCCCCGTCGTCACCAGCGCCGGCCACATCAGCGGCATGAAGACGCGCGTGATGATCACCCAGGGTGTGGCGCCATCGACGATCGCCGCTTCCTCGATTTCAACCGGCAGGTCGCGCATGAAGGTGGTGAGCACCCAGACGGTGAAGGGCAGAGTGAAGATCATGTAGGAAAAGATCAGCGCGAGCGGCGTATTGAAGACCCCGACCGCGCGGATCAGTTCGAAAAGGCCGGCAAGCACCGCGATCTGCGGGAACATCGACACCGACAGGATCGTCAGAAGCAGAAGCCCGCGACCGCGAAAGCGCACCCGCGCCAGTGCGTAGGCGGCGGTGACCGCGAGCAGCAGCGATACGGCGACGACGGTGGTCGCGACCATCAGCGAGTTGGCAAGGTTGCGCAGAAAGGTTCCGCTCGAAACGAGCCCCGCATAGTTCTCGAAGGAAACGTCGGTCGGCCAGTAATCGACCCGGAACAACGCGGTCCCGGATTTGAAGCTCGTCAGCACCGCATAGTAGAACGGGAAGACGGCCATGACGATGATAGTGGCAACAAGGGCGTAGAACGCCGTGCGCTTGGCAAGGGTGGCAACCATCAACGATCTCCTTCGAGATTGACGCGGCCGAACCACATATAGGCGACCGTGATCGCCGCAATGATCAGGAACAGCATGGTCGAGGCGGCGGCGCCATAGGCGAACTTGTCAAAGTCGAACAGGTTCTCGCGCGCCAGCACCGACATGGTCTTGGTCTTCGCGTTGTTGGGCGTCAGCACGTAGATCAGGTCGAAGATGCGTAGCGCATCGAGCATGCGGAAGATCACCGCAACCATCAGCGCCGGCCGGATCAAAGGCAGCGTCAGCCGCCAGAAGATCTTCAGCGGATGCACGCCATCGATCTTGGCCGCTTCGTAGATGTCCGAGGGAACCATCTGCAAGCCGGCCAGGATCAGGAGCGCCATGAAGGGCGTCGTCTTCCAGACGTCGACGATCAGGACCGCGACCATCGCCGTCTCCGGATTGGCGGTCCAGGCGATCTTGTGACTGATGAGCCCGAGGCCCAGCAGGAGGTCGTTCAGGATGCCGAACTGGTCGTTGAGCATCCAGGCCCACATCTTCGCCGAAACAATGGTCGGGATCGCCCAGGGGATGAGGATGGCCGCGCGCACCAGCCCGCGCCCCGGGAAATGGGCGTTCAGCACCAGCGCCACGATCAGGCCGAGCACCGTCTCGATGGTCACGGAAAGGGCGGAAAACTTCAGCGTGTTCCAGACGGCATTCCACCAGGCGGGATCGGCAAGCAGGCCGTTAAAGACCGTGCGCCCGCTCTTCAGCGTGATCCAGGAAAGATAATTCTTGAAACCGACGAACTCGGCGCCGTCGAGATTGGTCAGCGACGCGTTCGTGAAGCTGAAATAGACAGTGCGGATCAGCGGCCAGCCGGCGACGAGTGCGAGCACCAGAAGCGTGGGCGCGAGAAAGATCCAGGCGGAGCGGATGCGCTCGGCGTTAAGGTCGGAGCGGATCCGGGTCTGCTGCCCGAGGGCGGAAGGCGGATCCGTGAGGGAAAGGTCGGTCATCTCTTTACTCACCCTTGCCATTCGGCACGCGGCCGAGCGGTTGATCGGAGAGGAATGCGGGGTGATCAGGTGGAGCGAAGGGAGGCTTGAGTAGCACTCCCCTCGCCCCCGGGAGGATCACCAGCTATCGCCCTTCATCTCGGTGAGTTCGATTTCGAGCAGTTCGAGGTTTTCCGCAGCCGTGCCGTTGCCGGAGAGCGAATTGTGAACGGCACCCCAGAACTTGGCCGAAACCTCGTTGTACTTGACCTTGGTGACGGCCGACGGGCGCGGCACGGCGCTCTCGAAGATCGGCTTCCAGGCAGGCATGAACGGCTGGGCTTTCGCCACCGCCGGATCGTCGTAAAGAGCGGCTACCGTCGGCAGGTTGGAGAGTTCGATCGCCCGGCGCTTCTGCACTTCGGCCGAGGACAGGAACTTGACGAGCGCGATCGCCGCTTCCTGGTCTTCGGAGTACTTGGAGACGGCGACATTCCAGCCGCCGAGCGTCGAAGACGGCTGGTCGCCATCGGTCGCCGTCGGCAGCGGTGCGACCGCGAACTTGCCCTTGACCGCGCTGTCGTCGCCATTGCCGAGCGCATAGGCATAGGGCCAGTTGCGCATGAAGACGGAATTGCCGGTCTGCCAGACGCCGCGCGATTCCTCTTCCTGATAGGCAAGCACGCCCTGCGGCGAGATCGTGCCGATCCAACCCTTGATCCGGTCGATCGCAGCGGCCGCCTTCTCGTTGTTGATCGAGATCGTGCCGTCGGGCTCGACGATCTGGCCGCCGCCCGACGACTTGATCCATTCGAGTGCGTTGCAGGTCAGCCCCTCATAGGCGTTGCCCTGGAAGACGTAGCCCCAGAGATCCGCCTGGCCGGCAGCCCGCTCCTTCTCCTGGATTTCCTTGGCGGTCGCCGCCAGCTCGTCCCAGGTCTTGGGCGGCGCCTTGCCATATTTCTCCAGCAGGTCCTTGCGGTAGTAGAGCGCCGGCGCGTCGGTGAAGGCAGGCAATGCCACGAGGCGGCCGTTGACCGTCTGCGAGGCGATGATCGACGGGAAGTGCTGGCCAACCACATCCTTGGCCGCTTCCGTCAGGTCGACGAACTGGTCGGCCAGTTGCGGCGCCCAGACGACGTCGGTCTGGTAGACGTCGACATCCTTGTTTCCGGCGGCAAGCCACAGGCGGTACTGGCTGAACTGTTCGCTGCTCGAAGGCGGCATGGTGACCAGGCTCACCTTGTGCCCCGTCTCCTTCTCGAAAATGTCGAGCTGCTCGCGAATGAAGTTCACGTTCTTGCCGGTGGTGTTGGCAGCGAGCGAAAGCTCGGCGGCACTGGCCGTTCCGGCCCCTACGATTGCGGCACAAAAAGTCAGGGCATTGAGCATGGTTGCCATTGGGTCGACTCCTCCTGTTCCCCCTCCACCGCACGAAAGCTCCTCGGCAAATTCGAAAGCGGTTTGGATTGAAAAAAGTTGGCAGAAGACGGAAAAACTGTCAATCCATACATTAGAAAATCTCGAATGCCGGTGAATTGTCAGGCTTTAACATGTAATTTCAGATACTTATTACTAGAGAAGAAATTCAGCGCTCCAACTGCAGAAACCCATAAAATCGGAGGGGAGCTGCGACAATTTAAAACGGTTTGGTAAAATTCCGCCCCCGACCGAAGCGCGGGACGGCACCGACAAACCGATTGTTACCGGCCGCGAAGCTGTATATTTCTGGGACCGGGCCAGGGTTTGAGGAAACGCATACCGAATGAAGCTGAGGGAGTTCGCACAACAACTGGGCCTTTCGCCGACCACCGTCAGCCGGGCGCTGAGCGGCTATCCCGAGGTCAGCGAAAAGACGCGCAAGCGCGTCGCCGAAGAGGCGGCCCGCCTCGGCTATCGTCCGAACATCAATGCGGTGAGGCTCGCCACCGGTCGCGCCGGCGCGATCGGCGTCGTCATGGGGCGGTCCGGCGAATTCCATTTCTCCGAATTCATGGGGGGACTTGCCGAACGGCTCGGCACCGAGGATATCGACATCCTCGTCAGCCCGATGGACGACAAGGACCCCAAGGGCGAAATCCAGCTCTATAGCCGGCTCGCCGTCAGCGGCCGCGTCGACGCCGTGATCGTGCATTCGCCCGAACCGAACGACGAGCGCATCGCCCTCCTCCACAAGCTCGGCATGCCCTTCCTCGTGCATGGGCGATCCGACATCGACGTGCCGCACGCCTGGCTCGATATCGACAACGAGGGCGCCATCCGCCGCGCGACCTCGCACTTGATCGACCTCGGCCATCGCCGCATCGCCATGATCAACGGCAGGCAGGGCCGCACCTTCTCGCTTCACCGCGACAAGGGCTACCGCGATGCGCTGCAGGCGCGCGGCATCGCCTTCGATCCCCGCCTCGTCGCCCATGGCAACTTCACCGACGAACTCGGCTTCCGCTTCGCGCGCTCGTTCCTCGAACAGACCCCGCGCCCCACCGCCTTCGTCGCCGGCTCGATGATGACGGCGCTCGGCATCTATAGAGCAGCCCGATCGATGGGCCTGGAGATCGGCCGCGAGGTCTCCGTCATCGCCCATGACGATGTCTTCCCGTACCTCACGGCCGACAACATGGTGCCGTCGCTCTCGGCGACGCGCTCGTCGATGCGTGCGGCGGGCGCGCGTTCGGCCGACCTCGTGTTGCAACTGCTCTCGGGCCGGCCGAGTGAAGAGGTACACGAACTCTGGCCGGTGGAACTGATCCTCAGGGAATCGACCGCACCACCACCACCGGAACGCTCGTAGGGTCGACGTCGACCGCCTCAGTGGAAGGTCGATTTGGAGAAGAGGTTGAGCACCACCACGCCGGCAATGATCAGGCCGAGCCCCAGAATGGCCGCCGGGTCGAGCTTCTGCCCGAAGGCAAAATAACCGACGAGCGAAATCAGCACGATGCCGAGCCCGCTCCAGACCGCATAGGCGATGCCGACCGGGATGAAGCGCAGCGTATAGGACAGGAAGAAGAAGGCGATCGCGTAGCAGACGACCATCACGACCGTCGGCCCGAGCCGGGTAAAATGCTGCGCTGCCTGCATCGCCGAGGTGCCGAGCACCTCGAAGACGATGGCTGCAACCAGGACGGTATAGAGCATGGCGGGGTTCATCGGGGACTCCATCCGCGTTACTGCGCCGAAAGCGCCTTGAGATTTTCAACGAGGCCGGCCCGCGCCTCGGCGTCCAGTTCGTGGCTCTGCATCAGATCCGCGAGCCACACTCCATCGCAGGCAAAGCGGGCAAGCATGCAGCCGGTCGAGGCGTCGGTCTCCGCAAACTCCACCGATCGCCGGCCGACCCAGTCACGCCAGCGGCTCTTCAGGTGCGGCTCGGCAATGAGCGCGATCGTCAGCATGCGCCAGCCCGGCACGTCGGTGGCGGGATCGAGCGCGAAGCAGACGTCGATATAGGCGCGGGTGAAGCGCCCCTTCGCCACCGGATCGCGTGCCATCGCCGCCTCGATCTCACGGTTGAACCGCGTCACCAGATCGTCGAACAGCCCGTCAAGAAGAGCGAGCTTGTTCGGAAAGTGATGCAGCAGCCCGCCCTTGCTGACGCCGGCTGCCTGCGACACCGCATCGAGCGTGATGCCGGCCACCCCCTGCTCGTGCGAAAGGCGTGCGGCGACCTCCAGCAATTGCTGGCGCACCTGTTCCGGCTGTTTCTTGCGGCGATGAGCTTCTGTCATGTTGCTATAAAGATACCGTCTGGACGGTTTGTCAAGAGAGGCAGCCCTCGACCGCGATGAAACGCCGCAAATCCGCGTTCTGAAAATCGTTGTTCGCCCGGTCGCCGCGCGCTAGGACCGGTGGAACGAAGGATGCGAAGATGGCGGAACCGGAAACCACGACCCTCTACGAAGCCATCGGCGGCGACCCGACGGTTCGCGCCCTGACACGCCGTTTCTACGAGCTGATGGACACGCTGCCGGAAGCGGCGCGCTGCCGCGCCGTGCACCCGCCCGATCTCTCCGGAAGCGAAGAGAAATTCTACGAGTACCTGACCGGCTGGCTCGGCGGGCCGCCGATCTATGTCGAGAAGCGCGGCCACCCGATGCTGCGCCGCCGCCATTTCGTCGCCGAGATCGGACCTGAAGAGCGCGACGAATGGCTGCTCTGCTTTACCCGGGCGCTTGAGGAAACGATCGAGCACCCGAAGCTCAGGCGGATCATCCTCGACCCGATCACCCGCCTCGCCCTTCACATGCAAAACAAGGAATGACCATGTCGCACAGCGGATTTCGCGCAACGACGCTTTTTGTTGCCGGCCTGATGGGGCTGACGGGCGTCGTCAGCGCGGCTGCGGCTTCGCATGGCGACGACCCGCGCCTGCTCGCCGGCATTTCGGCCATGTGCCTCGCCCACGCCCCGGCATTGGTGGCACTCTACGCAGCCTGGCCGCACTTTCGCACCGCAGCCGCTGCCGCCCTCCTCATCGCTGTCGGCACGGCGCTGTTTTCGGCCGATCTCGCGATGCGCCATGTTGCAGGCCACGGCCTCTTCCCGATGTCCGCTCCGCTCGGCGGCACGACCATCATGGCGGGCTGGCTCGCCGTTTCGTTCGGCGCCTTCCTGCCGAAAAAGACGGCCTGACCCAAAACAATTCGCCTCCCGGAGAGATCCATCCGGGAGGCGAATAACACGCAAAATCAGGATTGTATGCGCGCGCTGGCGCGCGGATCAGGCGCCCTCGACAGCCGAAAATCCCTCGAACTTCGGCGGGCCGAGATACATCGCCTTGTTATCGCCGGCGTTCCGATGGGCCGCGCGAAAATTCTCCGACTTGGTCCAGGCCGAAAACGAGTCCTTGTCCTTCCAGACCGAGTTCGAAACGAAGAGCGTGTAGCCCTCCTCCGGCACGCTGTCTCCGCGCAGCAGATGGAAGGAAACGAAGCCGGGCATCTCCGACAGGCTGGAATCGCGCCCCTTCCAAACCGCCTCGAAGGCTTCTTCGTGGCCGATGGCGATGCGGAAACGGTTCATGGCAACAAACATTTGGAACTCCTAGGCGCTTTCTTTTTTCCGGGCTGCGTCGTTGGCGGCCCGGGGAAAGGCGAGGATAGTTCCTTCTTTCGGCTCCGCAAGGCCGAGCGGATCGCGCACCGGCGGGCGCGTCTGCCAGGCGGGGAACTCGGCGACATTGGTGTTCTCTTCCACCATGCGCGCCCGTCGCGTCAGGATCTCGTAAAGCTCGGGCACCAGGCCGTCACCCTGCTGCGCCGCAAGCTTGTGCAGACCGATCATCATGGCGAGGTCGGGACGTTCTTCGTTCATTGCAAACTCTCGTCTTGTCTTCAAAGGATTACCGCTCGTTGCGGCTGGTGGTCAGGTCCTGAAGCGCGCGTTCCAGGCTCGACTTCGAGCCGTTCCGCAGCGGCACGAAGGCCTTGCCCCACTTCTTGCAGCCGGTCTTCACGCGAAGACACGCGTCATGGCTGATGCAGTCGATCGGGCAGAAGACACAGTCGACCGACGGCAGCACCCGGTCGATGCGCGATACAGCCTCGCGCAGGCCGCCATCGTGGTGCAGCAGCTCGGCGCCAAAGGAGCTGGCGATTTCGCGCAAGTGCGCCACCTGGCAATCGCGGCCGCCGACATAGAGGAAGCTGCGCCCTTCGAGCGTCGCCTTGCCGGCCTCCTGGCGGACCTCGACCGGTTCCGAAGCCGGGCGACCCTTGCCGTTCTTCGCCGCATTCTGGTGACGCTTGCCGCGCATGCAATCTTCTCCGTCTGGTCGCGCGACAAGGGCCTTCATCGGCAGCCGGTCGCATCGGGACTTCCTCTCGACACACACCTTTTGGCTGCGTGACGGGGGCAACCTATTAAACTTGATAAACGGAGTAAAGTATAAACATGAGTTTTTGCATCATATTTTTTCTTGCAACTTCTGCGAGCCGAGCGCCCTCGAGGACGAAAGTCAGCGAACGGTCGCAACCATCGGCACGATGAAGGATTCGGAGCTCGGCGCTCCGGCCGGAAACGCCGGGAACGGGGCAGCGCGGCGAACCGCATCGACGGCCGCCTCGTCGATCGCCGGCGAGCCGGAGCTGCCCGCGATGCCGACGCGCGTCAGGTTTCCGTTCGCCGTCAGGGTGAAGCGGACGGTCGCCGTGCCGGATACGCCGTCGCGCCTTGCGGCGGCCGGAACCTTGAACCGGCGCGTGATCCTCTTGCGGATCTTGCCGCCATAGTTCTCCATGTTCGCATTCCCGACTTCGGTCGCGCGGCTGTTGCCATTCGCTGCGGAGGAATTGCCATTCTCCTGGCCGTCCTGCTTGCCCTTGACCTGGTTCTGCGCCTGCTCGCCCTGGTCGCCCGCCTTCTTGCGGGTCACCTTCTTCTTCTTCACCGGCTCCTTCTTCGGCTCCGGCTTTTCGACCTTTTCCTTCTTCGGCTCCTCGGGCTTTTCTTCCGGCACAACGGTCTCGACCGGCGCAACGCTCGCCGTCACCACCGCTTCGGCGACCTGAAGGGTCGGCATTTCCTCAGCCGGCAGGATCACGTCCGCTTCGGTCGCCGTCAGGTCGTGGGGCTCCTCGGCTGTGATCTCCTGGGTCGGGGCGACATCCTCGACCGGCTGGGTTTCGGCGGGCTGGACCTCCTCGGGAAGGTCCTCCGTGGGCTCGACCACATCGGACACCGCGCCCGACTGAAGCGTCTCCTCGAAAGCGTCGCCGAGAAGCGCCACTTCGACGCTTGCGCCGCCCTCGATCAGATCCAGCTGCGTCTCGGGCGGGTTGCCGCCAAACAGGGTCGCGAGCACGACGCCGTGCGTTGCAAGCGAGAAGACCGCGGCCCCGGTCCAGATGACGATACGCTTCATTGCAGCCTTACCTTCGTCGCGCCAGGGCGACGCAAACCTCATGCTCAGATTGCGCGATCCCGCTCAGCCCCGGTCCCGCTCAGCTCCCGTCCCGCTCAACCCTTGAGTTCGACCGCAGACTTCGAACCGGTCTTGATCCCGCTCATGCACGCGCCCGGCTGAACGCCATCGCCGACACAGGCCGGCGCATCGTTGATCAGCAGGCTCTTCACCGCATCGCAATTGGTGCCGGGAAGATCGAACTGGCGAACCTTGGTCTTGCCGGCGGGAAGATCGCGGAAATCGAGCACGGCCATCCGCTCGACCAGTCCCTTCTGGTCGAAGATCACGAACTCAAAGGAAACCTTGCTCAGCGACTGCGCGAATTCATTGCCGGCGACGAAGGTGAGCTTGCAGCCCTTCTGGGACGGCGCCACCTCGTTGAGCTCGATCGTCAAGCCTCCGAACGTCGCAGTTTCCTGCGCCTTGGCAGCGGTTGCGGCGACCAGAGCCGCAAGCGCAAGGGAAGCAATCGGAAGGCTGGAAAACTTCATAACGACACCACTCCAAAGGATCGAGCACACCACCGAGCGCCGTCCGCACGCCCTTGTCCACAAGCCGGCAGCAACTAACTTGAGTTTGTAAGTCCGGTATTGCGTCCATAAATAAATATGAGTAATGAAGTCAAGATAGTAAACGAATTGCACGGCAGGAAATGCTGGAAAAACAGCGTGGCCTGCCCTTCTCGAAACGGCCAACCGCAGTGACCAACGACAACAATCTCGCGCGCCCCTCCGAGCCGCCGACGCCGGCAGGGCGGGCGCAACGGATCATCGAAAGTCGCGAGCTCTTCGGCACCGAAAACGAGATCCTCATTTCCCACGACGGCGCGATCTACCGCATGAAGATCACCCGCCAAGGCAAACTGATCCTGAACAAATAGGCAGATGAAAATGACCGAGAGCCTTCGCCCCACTCCCGCTGAAATCCGCGCCTACCGCGCCGAAAACCCGAAGATGCGCGAGCGCGACATCGCAGCTCAGCTCGGCGTTTCCGAAGCCGCGCTGGTCGCTGCCGAATGTGGGCTGACCGCCGTGCGCATCGATGCCGACGCCAACCGCTTCCTGTCACGCGTCGAGGAACTCGGCGAAGTGATGGCGCTCACCCGCAACGAAAGCGCGGTGCACGAGAAGATCGGCGTCTACGAGAAGATCACCACCGGCGAAATGGCGAGCATTGTGCTCGGCGAGCAGATCGACCTTCGCGTCTTTCCGAGCGCCTGGGCGCACGCCTTCGCCGTGACGAAGACGGACGACAAGGGCGAAGCCCGAAAGAGCCTGCAGTTCTTCGACAAATGGGGCAACGCCGTGCACAAGGTGCACCTGCGCGCCGCATCGAACGACGAGGCCTATGAAAAGATCGTTCAGGATTTCCGCCTTGACGACCAGACGCAGGAATTTGTCGCCGACGCCAGCGTTCAGCCGACCGACGACAAGCCGGAGACCGTCGTCGACGTCGCCGAACTGCGCGACCGCTGGGCGAAGATGACCGACACCCACCAGTTCCACGGCATGCTGCGCAAGCTGAAGATCGGCCGCCGCCAGGCGCTGAGCAACATCGGCGAAGATTTCGCCTGGCAGCTCGACCCGCAGAGCGTCGAGGCCATGATGCAGGCAAGCGCCGAAGTCGAACTGCCGATCATGTGCTTCGTCGGCAACCGCGGCATGATCCAGATCCATTCCGGCCCGATCGAAAAGATCGCGACGATGGGCCCGTGGCTGAACGTCATGGACCCGACATTCCACCTGCACCTGCGCGCCGATCACATCGCCGAGCTCTGGGCCGTGCGCAAGCCGACGGCCGACGGCCATGTCACCTCGATCGAGGCGCTGGACGCCAAGGGCGAGATGATCATTCAGTTCTTCGGCAAGCGCAAAGAGGGCCTGGCGGAACGTCCGGAATGGCGCTCGATCGCCGAGGGCCTGCCGCGCCTCGATACGACCGTCGCCGCCTGAGGCAGAGAATAGGACACGCAGATGATCAACCGCCTCGACTTCCGTCGCCTTCGCCGTTCAGGACTGGCGCTCGCCGCCTTCGCCCTCTCGGCCCCCTTCCTGCTGCCGGCGGTGGCACCCGGTGCCCCCTCCTTCATCCGAGCGGCGATGGCCGAGGACACGCAGAAGGCCGACGTCTCGCGCGTCGTTTCGGTTGGCGGTGCCGTGACCGAGATCATCTATGCGCTCGGCGAAGAAGGTCGCCTCGTCGGGCGTGATTCCACCAGCACCTATCCGGAGGCGGCAAAGACGCTTCCGGATGTCGGCTACATGCGTCAGCTTGCGCCGGAAGGCATCATCGCCGTCAACCCGAGCGCCATCGTCGCCGTCGAAGGCAGCGGCCCGCCCGAGGCTCTGGCCGTGCTGAAGGAGGCCAACATCGCCTTCACCAGCGTGCCCGAGACCTTCGACAAGGCCGGCATTCCCGCCAAGATCCGCGCCGTTGGTGCCTTTCTCGGTGTCGAGGACAGGGCCGAAACGCTTGCCAAGAGCGTCGAGGCCGATCTTGACGCGGCTGTCGCCGAGGGTGCAGCGCGCCCGGCAGCCGAGCGCAAGCGCGTCCTCTTCATCCTCAGCACCCAGGGCGGCAAGGTCATGGCCTCTGGTCTGGGCACCGCGGCCAACGGCATCATCGAGCTCTCCGGCGCCGTGAACGCGGTCGGCAACTTCCCCGGCTACAAGGCGCTGACCGACGAAGCGATCATCGAAGCCAAGCCCGACGTCATCCTGATGATGGATCGCGGCGGCGAGCATTCCGCCAAGGCGGACGAACTTTTCGCCCTGCCGGCGCTGAGCCTCACGCCCGCTGCCAAGGACAAGGCGCTCGTGCGCATGGACGGCCTGCACCTGCTCGGTTTCGGCCCGCGCACGGCAAGCGCCATTCGCGAACTGAATGCAGCCGTCTACGGAAAGAAGGCCAATGCCTCGCAGTGAGGCATTGGGCCGCGGCATGCGCCTGACCGGATTGGCCGCCGACATCCGCAGCGAATGGCGCGCCGGCAACCGTGCGCGGTTGGCACGGCTCGTCGTCGTCGCCTTGGCGGCAGTCGCCATCGCCACCTTCGTCGGCTCGATCATGACCGGCGCCGCCGACGCGTCGCTCGCCAATGTCTGGCGCTGGCTGATCGGCGAGGCGGACCAGGCCTTGAGCATCCGCGACCGCATCATCATTCTCGATATCCGCCTTCCCCGCGCCGTGCTCGGCATGCTCGTCGGCGCCTCGCTCGCGGTTTCCGGCGTCGTCATGCAGGGGCTCTTCCGCAACCCGCTGGCCGATCCCGGCCTCGTCGGCGTCTCCTCGGGCGCAAGCCTCGGCGCGGTCCTGTTGATCGTGCTTGGAACCGCCACCTTCGGGCCGCTGTTTGCCCTGTTCGGTTTCTATGCACTGCCGGTGGCGGCCTTCTTCGGCGGCCTCGTCACGACGCTTTTGCTCTACCGCATCGCCACGCGCGGCGGGCAGACCTCGATTGCCACCCTGCTTCTGGCGGGCATCGCGCTTGGCGCGCTGACCGGCGCCGTTACCGGCGTGCTCGTCTTCATGGCCGACGACAAGCAATTGCGCGACCTCACCTTCTGGGGCCTCGGATCGCTCGCCGGCGCCAACTGGACGAAGATCCTGGCGTCGGCGCCGATCATCCTGCTTTCGCTCGCCGTCACGCCGTTCCTCGCCCGCGGCCTGAACGCGATCACGCTTGGCGAGGCGGCCGCCTTCCACATGGGCATCCCGGTGCAGCGGCTGAAGAACGTCGCGATCGTCAGCGTCGCGGCGGCGACCGGCGCGTCCGTTGCCGTCAGCGGCGGAATCGGCTTCGTCGGCATCGTCGTTCCGCATCTGCTGCGCCTCGTCATCGGCCCCGATCACCGCTACCTGCTGCCGGCTTCGGCCCTGCTCGGCGGCACGCTCCTGATCCTTGCCGACATGATCGCCCGCACCATCGTTTCCCCGGCGGAGCTGCCCATCGGTATCGTCACCGCCTTTATCGGCGCGCCATTCTTCCTCTGGATCCTGCTGCGCGGCCGTTCGAACATGGGACTGTGAACGAAGCCATGATCAACGTTTCCAATCTCTCCGTCCGCCTCGGCGGACGACCGGTCCTTCACGGGGTCTCGCTCGAGGCCCGGCCCGGTGCGCTGACGGCGATCGTCGGCCCGAACGGCTGCGGCAAGACCACCACGCTGAAGGCCATTTCCGGAGAGCTTGCGCCAGCGGGCGGGACGATCCGCATCAACGGCCGCGACCTGCGCGGCCTGAAGCCCTGGGAACTTGCGTCGATGCGCGGCGTGCTGCCGCAATCGACCGTCATCTCTTTCCCGTTCACCGTGCGCGAGGTCGTCCGGCTCGGCCTTGCTGCCGGTGCAAACGCCGATGCGGCCTTGCACGACCGGATCGCGGCGGAGGCGCTCGAAGCGGTCGATCTCGGTGGCTTTGCCGGCCGTTTCTACCAGGAACTGTCCGGTGGCGAGCAGCAGCGCGTGCAGCTTGCCCGCGTCCTATGCCAGATTTCCGAGCCCGTTACCGACGGCGAGCCGCGCTATCTTCTCCTCGACGAGCCCGTCTCCAGCCTCGATATCCGCCATCAGCTCGGCATCATGCAACTCGCACGCAACTTTTGCGAACGCGGCGGCGGTGTCGTCGCCGTCATGCACGACCTCAATCTGACCGCCATGTTCGCCGACCATATGGTGATGATGAAGGCCGGCAAGGTCCGCGCCAGCGGCGCGCCCGCAGAGGTCCTGACGGACGAGACGATGGAAGCCGTCTTCGGCTGCCGCATGCGGGTGGGCGTCGCGCCTCCCGCGCCTGTGCCCTTCGTGCTGCCGCAGACCGCATCACTCTGAGACCAGGCACGGGCCGGGCAAGCCCCTCGCCCAGCCCTGGATCTTCCCTGGGCCAACATCAAGATTTGTCGAAACAATTTCCGCACTTGCGCGTTGTCCTCCCGAAGCGCCGGCGCAAGCTTGCAGTTGTGCGCGCCGGTTTGACCAGGAAGCGCCGACCGTTCGCGGCCGGCGCATGTGTGAAAGGGAGTATTCGTCATGGCATCAGGCCTCTTCTCCGGTTCGAGCGCGCGTTCGACCAAAAACGGCAAGCTCGCGGACATCTCCGTCGAGGAACAGCTGAGTGAGCTTCGCGACGACGTCGCAACGCTCGTTGCCTTGCTGGCCGACCGCGGATCGGCGGCATCGAAGCAGGCGCGCAGCAAGGCTCATGACGCGCGCGAGCAGGCCGAAGCGAGCGTCAGCGAACTCTTGGCGAGCGGCGAAGAACTGCTTGCTGAACTTCGCGGCCGCTACTCCGGGACGGAGAAGCAAGTCCGCCAGGCCGTGCGCGAGCACCCGATTGCGACACTTGGCGCCGCCGCCCTGATCGGCCTCGCCGTCGCGGCACTTCTCCGTCGCTGAACATGACGTGGGCCGATAAAGCGGACGGGCGGTTACCACCCCGCCTGTCCCGACCGACGATCGGGGGAAATGAATGGGACCATTGACGGCAGCCCTCTCCGCGCTCCTGGCCGCCGATATCGGTGCAACGGCAGCGCGCGTGAAACGCAACGCGGTCCTATGGGGCATCATAGGATTGCTGCTTGTCACCGCCTATGTCTTCGGCCTCGCAGCCACATACCTCTATCTCAGCGCGCTATACAGTCCGGTCGCTGCCTCCGCCGCGATCGCGATCGCGTTTTTCGTGACCGCGCTGGTGCTGTTCGGCATCATGGCCATGCTGCAAGGTCGCGACCGCCGCCTGGCCGAAGAACGCCGCCGCCGCAGACAGATGCAAACCAATCTGACCCTGATTGCCGCGGCGGGCATCCTGCGCAAACAGCCGCTGCTCGCTGTGGCTACGGCCCTTGCGATCGGTGCACTCGTCGGAACCGGCAAACGGCGCGAGCGCCGACGTGACGACTGACCTTCAAGCAAGGCTTCCCAAACCAGTCGCGACCTTTCCCGCCGGGGACGTTGGTGCCTGGCCGGAAAGCCTTGCACGCTTGCGCCTGTCGGCCATTCCGGCGGCGGTCAACGCTCTAAAGAGGCAGGCGGATGAGCGCGGTGACGCCGGCTGGCAGGTACTCCACCTTGACCGAGCTGCCCAATACCTTGTCGAGGCTGCGCTCGATCAGGATCGAGCCGAAGCCGCGTCGCTTCGGCTCGCGCACCGGCGGTCCGCCGACTTCGGTCCAGGTGAGATGAAGAACGTTGTCGCCATCCTCGACCATGTTGCGCGCCGTCAGCACCACCTTCCCCTTCGGCACCGATAGCGACCCGTATTTGACGGCATTGGTCGCAAGCTCGTGCAGAACCAGACCGAGGCCAACCGCCTGGTCGGGGCCGAGCGATATCTCGTCCTTGTGGATCTCGATCTGCTCCGCATAGCAGTTGACATGCGGCAGCAACTGCTTTGCGATCAGGTCGGCGAGCCGAATGGTGCCCCATTCGTGATCCGAAAGCAGGCCGTGCGCTTCGGAGATCGCCTGCAATCGCCCGGCAAAGGCGGTCATGAACTCGGCCGGATCGCTCGTCTGGCGCAATGTCTGGCGGGCGAGCGATTGCAGCATCGCGAGCGTGTTCTTGACCCGGTGGTTGAGCTCCTTCAGCAGGAGCCGGGTGCGCTGCACCGAAGCCTGCTGGTCGGTGACATCGATCGTGACGCCGATGAACGTCAACGGATTGCCCTTGGCGTCGCGGTCGTGCACGCGTCCGCGCCCAAGCAGCCAACGGCCGGTGTCGCCGACCCGGAACATGCCGTCGTACTCGTCGTCGGCCTTCATCGCCTGGCGCAGCTTGGAAAAAGTCGCACCGCGGTCGTCGAGATGGATGGCACCGAAAATCTCGCGCGCGCCGACGAAACTGTCGGCCGGCAGGCCGAACATGCGTTTCATCGCGCTGTTGCCGGCGATCGCCCCGGAGCGGATATCCCACAGCCAACTGCCGATGTTCGCCGCTTCGAGCGCCATGGCGTGGCGCTGCTCCTCGCGCGAAAGCGCTGCCTCTTTCAGCGCGCGCCGGCGCGCCTCGTCCTTGATCTTGAAGAGGGAAGCGGCGAGATCGGCGAGCCGGCCCAGCTGGTCCATCAACGCTTGCGCCACGTTGGCGCGCGGCTTGTCGTCGAGAACGCAGACGGTGCCGACGGCCTGTCCATCGAGAACGATCGGCGCTCCGGCATAAAAACGCAGGAAGGGCGGCCCCACGACCCGCGCGCGCCGCATGAACCGCGGATCAGCCGATGCGTCGAGCACGACGAGACGGGCATCGGCCTCGGCCGCCACCTGCACGCAGAAGGATTCCTCCGATGAAGCCCGGGTCTCGTCGGTTCCGACGGCGGCCTTGAACCACTGCCATTCGCGGTCGATCAACGTCACCAAGGCGATCGGCGCGTCGAAGAGGCCGGCAGCGATTTCAACGATGCCGTCGAAGTCCCGATCCGGCACCGCCATGTCGGGCACGGTCGCATGCAGGACGCTCAGGCGCTCGGGCGCGTCGAGCAGTCTCATGGCGGGCGGGTCTGTCGTTTCTGTCCTCATGCGCATCCGGTCTCAATTCCCATCGGAGCGGGCTGGGGCATCCCTTGTGGACCGCACCCGCATCTCGCTCGGTTCTGGGCGTATCGACCCAAAATCGTCATGATTGCGCTCTGCCGCCACCAGCCGCCGTCCCTCTCGGGGTCAAGCCGTCAGTGAAAGCAGGACACCGCCGCTTTTGCAACGGTGCCCGGTTCGAAAGTTTCCTCAGGAAACAAAGGCGCGCGACGTGATCGGGGCCGACGTCTCGTCCGGGCCGTAGTCGTTTTCGCCCTTCACCTGAAGGATGTCCTGCAAGCGCTGGCGCGCGCGGTTCACGCGGCTCTTGATGGTTCCGAGCGCGCAGCCGCAGATCGTCGCCGCTTCCTCGTAGGAAAAGCCGGAGGCGCCCACGAGGATGATCGCTTCACGCTGGTCGGGCGGCAGCATCTCCAGCGCCTTGCGGAAATCCTGCAGGTCCAGCGAGCCGTATTGCTCGGGGTGATGGGCCAGGGACTCGGTGAAATGTCCGTCGCTGTCCTGAACCTCGCGCCCGCGCTTGCGCATCTGGCTGTAGAGCTCGTTGCGCAGGATGGTGAAGAGCCAGGCCTTCATGTTGGTGCCCATCTCGAAGTGGTCCTGCTTTGCCCAGGCCTTCATGATCGTGTCCTGAACCAGGTCGTCGGCACGGTCGTGACGGCCGATCAGCGACATGGCGAAGGCGCGAAGGCTCGGCAACGCGGCCAGCATCTCACGCTTGAAATCATTCTTTTCGGATGACATTCCGGTACTTACTCCCTGCCCTGCAGCGCCGATTGCTGCTCGGCCGCGTCGAGTTTTTCCAGAAGATCGAGAAAACGCGCGGGTATCGCCTCTTCCTGCACGGACTGATAGAGCGCCTTCAGCTTCGCTGCGATTTGCGCATTCGGATCTAAGGTCGTGCCGGTGGTCCGCCCTGCCCCTGTTTTATGTTTCATTTTCAATCTGTCGCCTTCAACTGTCCATAATCGCCAAGACTGTCCATAGCCGCCTTAACGCCGCTGAAAATTGAAATGTTCCCTCGCGGAACCTTTTTTTACGAAGAACGTTCTCGCAACGTCACCGTAAAACGATTTTCGAGGGAGTTCCTCTATGACATTGTCCACGCGGATCGCACCGCTCCTGCCGTATCTGCGCCGCTATTCACGCGCGCTGACCGGTTCGCAGACATCAGGCGACGCCTATGTGGCCGCCGTTCTCGAAGCGCTGATCGCCGACACGTCGATTTTCCCCGAAGCAAGCAATGATCGCGTTGGCCTGTTCCGCCTGTTCACCTCGCTCTTCGGTTCCTCGTCCGTGCTTGTCCCGGAACCGGTCTCTCCGTTTGCCTGGGAACAGCGCGCGTCGATCAATCTCGCAACCGTCTCGCCCCTTGCCCGCCAGGCTTTCCTCCTGGTCTCGGTCGAAGGGTTCCGGCCGGAAGAAGCGGCCGAAGTTCTCGATCTCAGCACCGACAAGGTCGGCGGCCTCCTGGACCGCGCCTCGCAGGAAATCTCGCGCCAGGTTGCGACCGATATCATGATCATCGAGGACGAGCCGCTGATCGCCATCGACATCGAACAGATGGTCGAAAGCCTCGGCCATCGCGTCACCGGCATCGCCCGCACGCGCGACGAAGCGATCGCGCTCTACAAGAAGACCCGCCCCAGCATGGTGCTCGCCGACATTCAGCTTGCCGACGGCAGCTCCGGCATCGACGCGGTCAACGATATCCTGAAGACGAGCGCCATTCCGGTGATCTTCATCACCGCCTTCCCGGAGCGGCTCTTGACCGGCGAACGGCCGGAACCGACCTTCCTAGTCACCAAACCGTTCAATCCGGACATGGTCAAGGCGCTGATCAGCCAGGCCCTGTTCTTCAACGAATCCACCAAGGCGGCGGCCTGAGTGCGACGGCATGCCTCCTTTGACGTAACCAGTCAAAGGACAAGACCTGCCGTCCTATGAAGCCCGGCAGCGGCGGGCATCCGAAAGGGTGTTCGCCGCTGCCGGTCGTTTTGCGTTTGCTTTTGACGAAACAACCCGATCGTCCTGACCGGATCTAACCGTCATCATTTCAGCACCGATCCGGCGAGTTCACCGTCGCTCTTTTGCCGTGCCGCAGCCGTTGCCGAATGAGATGCGAAGGCAGCTCCCAGAAACACAACAGCCAGTGCCGAGGGAAGGCACTGGCTGGTATGTGCAACTCACTCGGGGAGTGTGAGTTGTAGGCCGGCGGTCTGCCTCCGGCGCGGCATTGGGGGCTATGCGCGCCACCGTCCGGTCAAAGTCAAAATGCGCGACACGGCAAAAGGTTCCATGGCCCGCGACAACCTTTTTGGCGGCCGTCGTCACGGCATCTTGTCGAGTTCGTCACGGTGGCGATAGAGCGCCAGGAAGCGGCGGTAATCGCGATCATAGGCGTCGCGAACCGCCGGGTTCGGCAAGCGCTCGTGCCCGTCCGATGCCATTTCAGCGCCGGCCGCAGCAAGGTCCGCATGCATGCCACCGGCCACCGCCGCCGCCATTGCCGTTCCGAGCAGCACCGCATCCGGCGCATCCGGCGCAACGACACGGCAGCCGGTAACGTCGCAATAGAGCTCCATCAGCAGCGCATTGCGAACGTGGCCGCCGGTCACGTGCAGCGTGTCGAGCTGGTAGCCGACCTCCCGCATCATCTCCAGGATATGGCGGATCCCGAGCGCGATCGCGACGCAGGTGCGCCAGTAGAGTCGGCAAAGCGCATCGAAGGAGGAATCGAGCGGCAGGCCGCTGATGACGCCGAGGCCATGGGGATCGGCAAGCGGCGAACGGTTGCCGTGGAAATCGGGCAGCACATGCAGCCGATCGGCAAAGGCAACCCCCTGTTCGGCACGCAGTTCCTGAACCCGCGCAATGATCCGCCCATGGGTTTCGGCGGTCGGCTCAAGGCCCCCGCCATGCAGCCTGACGATATGGTCGAGCAGCGCGCCGGTCGCCGACTGCCCGCCCTCGATCAGCCAGGCGCCGGGAAGAACCGCTTCAAAGTAAGGCCCCCACATGCCGAAGCCGGGTTTCATGTCCTTGGAAAAGGCGACGATGCAGCTCGACGTTCCGGCAATCAGCGCCAGCTGCCTTTCAAGCTTCTCCGGCTTGCCGATGAACCCGCCGACGACGCCGAGCGCGCCGGCATAGGCGTCGATCAGGCCGGGCGCCACCTGGCAGGCTTCGTCGAGTCCGAGTTCGGCTGCAGCAGCAGCGCTCAAGCGACCGACCGAACTTCCGATCGGCAGGCTTTCCTCCGGCAGCCCGCCGCGCTCGACGAGATCCTCAAGTCCGATCTTTGCGAGATAGTCGGGCTGCCAGCCGCGCTTCTCATGCGCCAGGTAGTTCCATTTGGCCGTCAGCGTGCAGCGCGAACGCGCCGCACTGCCGGTCGCCCGCCAGGAAAGATAGTCGGCGAGATCGAAGAAGAAGCCCGCCTTCTGCCATTGCTCAGGCAGGTTGCGCTTCAGCCACATGAGCTTCGGCGTTTCCATTTCCGGCGACATCACGCGTCCGGAAAAATCGAGCACCGGATGGCCGGTCGCGGTGACGAAGTCCGCCTCGGCGAGCGCCCGGTGGTCGAGCCAGACGATCGTGTCCCAGCGCGCCTCACCCTTGCGGTTGACCGAGAGCGGCTTGCCCTCGCGGTCGCGCACCACCAGCGAGCAGGTGGCATCGAAGCCGATCGCCGCAATGCTTTGCGCGATGATCCCGGCCTTCTCCTTCGCCGCCCTGACCGCGCCGCAGACGGCGCGCCAGATATCTTCGGAATCGTGCTCGGCGTGGTTTTCTTCCGGACGGTTCATGGCGATCGGCAGGTCGTGACGCGCAAGCAGCCTGCCCTTGCCGTCAAAAATACCGGCGCGCGCACTGCCGGTACCGACATCGACCGCAACGACGAATTCACGCATCAAAGAAAGTCTCCGCCCCCAAGATCACGATGATTTGGGGTCCATTCGACCCAATCACAACCGTGATCGATTGTCATGAAGGAGAGCGGAAGTGCAGGCGGAAAACCGCGCACAAGTTCCTCGTCCCGCTCCCGTTTCGTCCCTGCTATCGGCCGACAAACTGTAACAATTCGCCCATGTCGTCAAACAGCACGTCGGGACTGAGAGCGGCGAGACTTTGCCGGTGCTTGTCGGTGCGCGCGTGGCTGCCGCCGGCAAACGCAAAGACCCGCATGCCCGCGGCCTTCGCCGCTTCGATGCCGGCCGGACTGTCCTCGACCACGATGCAGTCGTGAGGATCGAAGCCCATCTGGCGGCTTGCGTGGAGAAAGAGATCCGGTGCCGGCTTGCCGTGCCTCACCATGGTGGCGGAGAAGATGTTGGGCTCGAAGAGGTCGATGAGCCCGGTAACGGTCAGCGACAGCCGGATGCGTTCTGGCTGGCTGGACGAGGCGACACAGCATGCACCCTTCAGGCCCTCGACGGCCTCCCGGATGCCACCGATCGGCTGGAGTTCGGTGCGAAAGCGCTGATAGAGGCGCAGGCGCATGCCCTCAAGGAAAGCGTCGTCGGTCGCAAGCCCGTATTCGTCATGCAGGATCGCCGACATGCTCTTCAGGCTGCGCCCGAGGAAGCGGTCGTTCGCCTCCTCCGTCGTCATGGAAACGCCGGCGGCCGAGAGCACATCCACCAGCACCTCCAGCGAGATCGGTTCGCTATCGACGAGCACCCCGTCGCAATCGAAGATCACCAGCCCGGACGCCGCATCCGCCATCGCACTCTATCCCTCAAGCTTGCCGTCCAGATAAAGCTGGAGCGTAGCGCGCGTACCCTTTTCCCAGAGGGTTTTCAATGCATGGGCGAAACGACGGCGGAAGAGGTCGGAGCGCGCGACGTCGCCGAAGATGTCGCCGAGGGCCAGAAAGGCCATCGGATCGTCCTTGGCGGCCAGTGCCGCCCTGTTCAGCCGGTCGGCGCTCTGGTCGTTGAAGGCGATGGTCTTGCCGCTGTCCGTCGTGCCGGCGAAGTAGCGGCACCATAGCGCCGAGACGAGCGACAGGCCGACGACGTCCTCGCCACGCGTCAGCCGGTCGGCGGTCGACGGCAGGATGAACTTCGGCTGCCGGTTGGAGCCGTCCTGGGCGAGCCGGGGAATGGTGTCGCCGATCTTCGGGTTGGAGAAGCGCGTCTCGATCAGCCTGTAGTAATCGCCGAGATCGGTGTTCGGCACCGGCGGAATGACCGGGATGATCTCGTCATGTTCGAGCTTGGCGAGGAAGGCGCGGATCAGCGGCTCCTCCATCGCCTCGTGCACGAAGTGGATGTCGAGCAAGGCGGCTGGGTAGGCGATCGCCGCGTGGCCGCCATTGAGGATGCGGATCTTCATGTGCTCATAGGGCGCGACGTCGGGCACGAATTGAACGCCCACCTTCTCCAGCGCCGGACGGCCGAGCGGGAAATGATCCTCGAGCACCCACTGCTTGAATTCCTCGCAGAACACCGGCCAGGCATCCTCGATGCCGTAGTCGTCGGCGACGATGCCGATCTCGCGCGCGCCGGTTGCCGGCGTGATCCGGTCGACCATGCCGTTCGGGAAGGCGACATTGGCGTCGATCCAGTCGGCAAAGGCCGGATCATGGAGACGGGCAAGCCCCGAAACCGCTGCGTGGGTAACCTCGCCATTGCCCGGGATATTGTCGCAGGACATCACCGTGAACGGCGGCACGTTTCTGTCGCGACGCGCCTTCAGCCCGGCAACGATCAGGCCGAACACCGTCTTCGGCGCTGCGGGGTTCTGCGCATCGGCAACGATATCAGGATGGGTCGGGTTGAAAACGCCCGAGGCCGGATCGATGAAGTAGCCGCCTTCGGTGATCGTCAGCGACACGATGCGGATCGCCGGATCGGCAAGCCTGGCGACGATCGCCGCGACGTCACCGGGTGCCAGATAGTCGATCATCGCGCCGGTGATATGGGCACCGGTGCGATTGTTGTCCTGCTCGACAACGGTCGTCAGGAAGTCCTGCGCTGCGAGCTTCGCCCGCATCGTTGTATCGGAGGCAAGAACGCCGGCGCCGATGATCGCCCAGTCGCGGTCGTGGCCGGCATTGAAGAGATCGTCGAGATAGACGGCCTGATGCGCCCGATGGAAGTTGCCGACGCCGAAATGCACGATGCCCGCCGTCAGTTGCGACCGGTCGTAGCTCGGCACGCCGGCTTTGGCCTTGATCGTGTCGAGGGCGGCAAGTGAGAGTTTGGTCGTCATGATCCCTTGTCCTTTCGAGGCTTCACCGGCCGGCGCCGGTTCAGCTCATCCAGTTGCCGCCGTCGACGTTGTAGGTCTGCGAAACGACGTAGTCGCTCTCCGAGGAGGCAAGGAAGATCGCCATGCCCGTCAGGTCCTCGGCGGTTCCCATGCGGCCGAAGGGCACTTCGGCGCCGACGAGCTTCTTCTTTTCGCCGCGGGGGCGGTTCTCATATTTGGCAAACAGCGCGTCGACGCCGTCCCAGTGCTCGCCGTCGACCACGCCGGGCGCGATCGCGTTGACGTTGATGCCGTGCTTGATGAGGTTGAGGCCGGCCGACTGGGTGAGGCTGATGACCGCCGCCTTGGTGGCGCAGTAGACAGCAACCAGCGCCTCGCCTCGGCGCCCCGCCTGGCTTGCCATGTTGATGATCTTGCCGCCCCTGCCCTGATCGATCATCTGCCTGGCTGCGGCCTGCATCGTGAACAGCGTTCCGGAAACGTTGATCGCAAACAACCGGTCATAGCTTTGGCGGCTGATTTCGACGATCGGCGCAAGATCGAAGAGCGCTGCATTGTTGACGAGGATATCGAGCCCGCCCGCTTGCCGGACGACGGCGGCAATCGCCTCGTCGATCGAGGCTTGGTTCGTCACATCCATCTCGACCGCATAGGCGCCGGCACCGATCTCGGATGCTGTCTGACGCGCCCGCTCGATGTTGATGTCGGCGATCGCGACCGTGGCGCCCTCACGGATGTAGGCCTCCGCAAAGGCACGACCGATCCCTCGCGCAGATCCGGTGATCAGCGCGCTCTTCCCGTCGAGCCTCTTCATCGAACCGCCAGCCCCTTTTCGTCGAACCTGTGGACGCGCTGCGGATCCGGCGTCAGGAACACCCGGTCGCCGTGGGTCACGGCGAAATCACCGCTGACACGCGCCGTCACCGTGCCCACCCCGCCGTCGACATTGACGTGCAGAAAGGTGTCGGAGCCGAGATGTTCGGCGACGCCGACTGTGCCCTGCCAGGTCCCACTGTCCTTCGAAAGCGCCAGGTGTTCGGGACGAATGCCCATCGTATGCGCCTGGTAGGCGGCAGCCGCAGGACCGGATACGATGTTCATGCGCGGCGAGCCGATGAAGCCGGCAACGAACAGGTTGTCCGGCTTGTGGTAGAGGTCGAGCGGCGAGCCGACCTGTTCGATACGACCACGATTGAGCACCACGATCTTGTCGGCCATGGTCATCGCCTCCACCTGATCGTGGGTGACGTAGATCATCGTCGTCTTCAGGTCCTGGTGCAGCTGGCTGATCTCCAGCCGCATGTTGACGCGCAGCGCCGCGTCGAGGTTCGACAACGGCTCGTCGAACAGAAACGCCTTCGGCTGGCGGACGATCGCCCGGCCGATGGCGACGCGCTGGCGCTGGCCGCCCGAAAGCTGGCGCGGCTTGCGGTCGAGATAGTCGGTGAGGTTGAGTACGCGGGCTGCATCCGACACCTTCTTGTCGATGACAGCCTTGTCCTCACCCGCCATCTTCAAGGGAAAGGCGATGTTCGAGCGCACGCTCATATGCGGGTAGAGCGCGTAGGACTGGAACACCATCGAGAGACCCCGCTGCGCCGGCGGCAGCTCGGTGGCGTTCTTGCCGTCGATGACGATGTCGCCGTCGCTGACGTCTTCCAGCCCGGCGATCAGCCGGAGCAGCGTCGACTTCCCGCAGCCGGACGGTCCGACGAAGACGACGAACTCGCCATTGTTGATGTCGAGGTCGATCGACGGGATGACGGCATGGGCGCCGAAGACCTTCGAAACCTTGCTGAGTGTAATGCTTCCCATTGTCGTATCCCTTATTTGACCGCGCCGAAGGTGAGGCCGCGTACGAGCTGCTTCTGCGAGAACCAGCCGAGTATGAGGATGGGGGCGATCGCCATGGTCGAGGCGGCCGAGAGCTTGGCGTAGAACAGGCCCTCGGGGCTCGAATAGGAGGCGATGAAGGCCGTCAGCGGCGCCGCCTTGGCGGCACTGAGATTGAGCGTCCAGAACGCCTCGTTCCAGGCGAGGATGATGTTCAGGAGCAGCGTCGAGGCGATGCCGGGGATCGCCATCGGTGTCAGCACGTAGATGATCTCCTTGGACAGCGACGCGCCGTCCATGCGTGCGGCTTCAAGGATCTCGCCGGGGATCTCCTTGAAGTAGGTGTAGAGCATCCAGATGATGATCGGCAGGTTAATCAGCGTCAGCACGATCACGAGGCCGGTGCGGGTGTCGAGCAGGCCGGTGTTGCGGAACAACAGATACATCGGCACCAGCACGCCGACCGACGGCATCATCTTGGTGGAGAGCATCCACATGAGCACGTCCTTGGTGCGCTTGGTCGGCGAAAACGCCATCGCCCAGGCGGACGGAATGGCGATGATCAGGCCGATCAGCGTCGAGCCGACGGAGACGACGACCGAGTTCATGAAGTGCAGGAAGTAGTTCGAGCGGCTCTGCACCTCGTGATAGTTCTCCGTCGTCCAGTCGAAGAAGAACAGCGACGGCGGCGAGGCGATCGCCTCGGCCTCGGTCTTGAAGCTCGTCAGGAACGTCCAGAGGATCGGGAAGAAGATCAGGATGCCGATCGTCCAGGCGACGACGGTCACGACGATCTTTCTTTGGGTGGAGACGTTGCGTGCCATGGTTCTCAAGCCTCCAGCGTCTTGCCGATCATGCGCATCAGGAAGAATGCGACGATGTTGGCGAGGATGACGGCGATGATGCCGCCGGCCGATGCACCGCCCACGTCGAACTGCAACAGAGCCTGCGCATAGACGAGGAAGGTCAGGTTGGTGCTCTGCGTGCCCGGGCCGCCATTGGTGGTCACCAGGATTTCGGCAAAGACCGAGAGTAGGAAGATCGTCTGGATAAGGATGACGACCGTGATCGCGCGGGAAAGATGCGGCAGCACCAGATAGATGAAGCGGCTCCATGCGCCGGCGCCGTCCATCTGGGCTGCTTCCTTCTGCTCCTCGTCGAGCGACTGCAGCGCCGTCAAAAGGATCAGCGTCGCAAAGGGCAGCCATTGCCAGGCGACGATCAGGATCACCGACATCAAGGGTGCATTGGCGAGGAAGTCGAAGGGCTGCAGCCCGAAAAGCTTGGCGATCCAGGCAAAGAGCCCGTTGACCGGGTTCATGAACATGTTCTTCCAGACGAGTGCTGCCACCGTCGGCATGATCAGGAAGGGTGCGATGACGAGGATGCGCACGATCCCCTGCCCGAACATCGGTTGGTCGAGCAGAAGCGCCAGCGCGATGCCGCCGACGACGGTGATGAACAGCACGCCGAGAACGATCGCCAGCGTGTTGAAGATCGCCTGGAAGAAGGCGGGATCGGTCAGGAAGTACTTGTAGTTCGTAAAGCCGGCGAACTCTTCCATGCCCGGCATCAGGAGATTGTAGCGCAGGAACGAGAAGTAGATCGTCATGGCCAGGGGAACGATCATCCAGGCCAGAAGCAGAAGCACCGAAGGCGCGATCATCAGCCGCGCGGCGGAGCGTGTGTGCAAGGTCGCCATGGCGTCCCCCAAAAGATGGAATTCAACGCTTGTTCGAAAGCTCGGACCGGCCGCGCACGGGTTACCGCGCGTGCCGCGGAACATCCTGCGGGAGAGCGGCCCGCAGGAGAATTACCGGGGCGCCGGCCATTTGCGGCCAGCACCCCGGGCCCTTGGGAGCCCTACTTGATGTAGCCGGCCTTGGTCATCTCACGCTCGGTGAGCTGCTGGGCGCTGGCAAGCGCCTGATCGACGCTCATCTGGCCGGCAAGTGCTGCCGAGAACTGCTGGCCGACCGCCGTGCCGAGACCCTGGAATTCCGGGATCGCCACGAACTGCACGCCGACATAGGGAACGGGCTTTACCGCCGGGTTCTTCGGATCGGCTGCGTTGATCGAGTCGAGCGTCATCTTCGCGAAGGGTGCCGCCTTCTGGTACTCGGGGTTGGCGTAGAGCGAGGTACGCGTGCCCGGAGGAACGTTCGCCCAGCCTTCCTTGTCGGCGACGAGCTTCAGATAGTCCTTGCCGGTTGCCCAAGCGATGAACTTCTCTGCCGAAGCGACTTTCTGCGAGCCTGCCGGGATGGCGAGGTTCCAGGCCCAGAGCCAGTTGCCGCGCTTGCCAAGGCCGGTGTCGGGAGCGAGCGCGAAGCCGACCTTGTCGGCCACGGTCGATTCCTTCGGGTTGGTGACGAAGGACGCCGCCACGGTCGCATCGATCCACATGCCGCACTTGCCGGTCTGGAACAGCGACAGGTTCTCGTTGAAGCCGTTGGAGGAGGCGCCGGGCGGTCCGGCGTCGTTCATCAGCTTGACGTAGAAGTCGAGCGCGTTCTTCCATTCCGGCTGGTCGAATTGCGGCTTCCAGTTCTCGTCGAACCAGCGGGCGCCAAACGCGTTCGCGGTCGCGGTCAGGAAGGCCATGTTCTCGCCCCAGCCGGCCTTGCCGCGCAGGCAGATGCCATAGATTTCGGCGTTCTTGTCGGTGATCTTGCGCGCCGCGTCGGCAATGAAGTCCCAGGTCGGCGCGTCGGGCATCGTCAGCCCCGCCTTCTCGAACAGGTCCTTGCGATACATCACCATCGAGCTTTCGCCGTAGAAGGGCGCTGCATAGAGCTTGCCGTCGATGGTGAGGCCCGAGCGGATCGCCGGCAGCAGGTCGTCGACATCATAGCCGGCGCCGAGATTGTCGAGCGGCAGGAGCCAGCCCTGCTTCGCCCAGATCGGCACTTCGTAGGTGCCGATCGTCATGATGTCGTACTGGCCGCCCTTGGTGGCGATGTCGGTCGTCACGCGCTGGCGCAGCACGTTTTCCTCGAGCGTGACCCACTCGAGCTGAATGTCCGGATTCTTGGACGTGAAATCCTCCGTCAGCTTCTGCATCCGGATCATGTCGCCGTTGTTCACGGTCGCAATCGTCAGGGTTTCTGCTTGGGCCAGACCCGACAGTGCGACTGCCGAGCACGTGCCCAGCAGGAAAGTTCTCAAGTTCATCGACTTCCTCCCAGAAGAAATTGAGCATTTGCCTCGCTCATGGGCAATTACTCACTTCCCATGACGAAATGTCAATGCGCAATCGTTGCTGCGACGCACACAGAAACATTAGAAGATTGTTTTGATTGTCGATTTTTTCGTTTCGCAAATGCGAAAGGCCGGCGCATTGGCCGGCCTTTTCAAACGTTTCGTATACCGATCACGCGTTGAGCAGATAGCGCGCCGTCGCCTCATCGGTGATGAGGCCATTGATGATTCCGCCCTTTACCGCCGCTCGCAGCGCCTCGTACTTGCGCCGCCCCTTGGCGAGACCGATGACCGACGCCCGATCGCGCGAAGGAAGCGGTACGGAAGCGACGCGCTCGTTGAAGCTGCCGGAGAGCAACGCACCGTCGTGGTCGAACATCCAGCCGCAGATTTCGCCCGCCGCGCCCGCCTTGGTCAGATCGGCCATTTCATCTTGCGCCAGGAACCCGTCCTGGCAGAGCGGTGCATCCGGGCCGAGTTCGCCGACGCCGACGAAGGCGACATTGGCTTCGGCGCCGAGTTTCAGCGCCACCTGCACCAGGCTTTGGCTGTGCAGCACCTCCCGTTCCTCGGCAGACGCGGCAAGAACCGGCAGCGGCATCGGAAAATGCCGGGCCTTCACCGCATCGGCCATGCTGAAGATGACGTTGTAATAGGCGGCCGAACCGTCGAGGCCGATATTGCCGGTGAGCGACACGATGCGGTGCTGCGGACATTCCATCGGCGGCAACTGGTCGACCGCTGCCTTCAGCGTGCGGCCCGTGCCGATCGCCAGCACCTGCGGCTCGGGCGATTTCAGCCAGCGCTCGATCTCGGCGGCCCCGGCTTCTGCAATGCCGACCGTCGTCGAGGTCGAGCCCGGATCGCTCGGCACCACCTCCACATGTTTCAGCCCGTATTTGTCGCGCAGACCCGCGGCGGCCTCCAGGCAGGCGGCAATCGGATGGTCGAGCCGGACCTTGATCAGCCGCTCGGACATGGCGAGAGAAACCAGCCGCTGCGCCGACTGGCGCGAGATTCCCATGACGGTCGCGATCTCGTCCTGGGTGCGGCCGGCGACATAGTACAGCCAGCCCGCCCGGGCAGCATCGTCAAGCCGGTTGTTCGCCTCGCCCCTGCGCGCCATGCCTGTTCTCCATTCCCCCCGATCACGATACTTTTGGATCCTGTCGGTCCAAAAGTATCGTGATCGATCCTCATAAGCAGAGCGGGGTGCGGGCGGAAAACCGCGCACACTTTTCCTCACCCCGCTCTGATTTGCTGCCACTATTTGCCCTGCCCTGTCAAACAGCAGCCAAGAACAACGGCTTGGCGGCTCAGTCGAAAAACCCCACATCTCAAGGCTTTCCGGTCATTTCGGTCGCAAACTTTTACCGTTTGATAAAAAAATAAAGCGTGTTACCGTTCCATCATCCTGAGAAAACATTGGGAGCCAAAAATGGGAACGACACAATCTGGGATCCTCGGCGGCCGCCTGCCGCTCGGGGAGTACGAGAGCAATTTCTCCGACCTCCATCCGCCGCTCGACAAGCACGAGGCCCTCGTCGCTTCCGACCGCTGTTACTTCTGTCATGACGCGCCGTGCATGACGGCCTGTCCCACCTCCATCGATATCCCGCTGTTCATCCGGCAGATATCGACGGGCAATCCGATCGGATCGGCCAAGACGATCTTCGATCAGAACATTCTCGGCGGCATGTGCGCCCGCGTCTGTCCCACCGAAACGCTCTGCGAACAGGCCTGCGTTCGCAACACCGCCGAGGAGCGCCCGGTCGAAATCGGCCGCCTGCAGCGCTATGCGACCGACGTGGCGATGAAAGAGAACAAACAGTTCTACACCCGCGCTGAAACCTCCGGCCGCAGGGTCGCCATCGTCGGCGCCGGTCCGGCCGGTCTTGCTGCTGCCCACCGCCTCGCGGTCAAGGGCCACGACGTCGTGATCTACGATGCTCGCCCGAAGTCGGGCGGCCTCAACGAATACGGCATCGCCGCCTACAAGTCGGTCGACGACTTCGCCCAGAAGGAAGTCGACTACGTGCTGTCGATCGGCGGCATCGAGGTGAAGAACGGCCAGGCTCTCGGTCGCGATTTCACCCTTGCCGATCTTTCGGAACAGTATGACGCCGTCTTCCTCGGCCTCGGCCTTGCCGGCGTCAACGCGCTGCGCCTCGAAGGCGAGAATGCCGAGGGCGTCGATGACGCCGTCGACTTCATCGCCGCCCTTCGCCAGTCGAAGACCAAGGCCGATATCCCGGTCGGCCGCCGCGTCGTCGTTCTCGGTGGCGGCATGACCGCTGTCGACGCGGCGGTGCAGGCAAAGCTGCTCGGCGCGGAAGAAGTGACGATCTGCTATCGCCGCGGCAAGGAGCACATGAACGCCTCCGAATTCGAGCAGGATCTGGCGGCGTCGAAGGGCGTCACCATCCGCCACTGGCTCCAGCCCAAGCGCATCGCCGAGAAGGACGGCAAGGTCGCCGGCATCGAGCTGGAATATACGACGCTCGAAGACGGAAAGCTGACGGCGACCGGCGAAACCGGTATCATAGCTGCCGACCAGATCTTCAAGGCGATCGGCCAGAGCTTCCTCGGCGCCGGCCTCGGCGCGCTGCAACTCGAAGGCGGCCGGATCGTTGCGGACGCCGAAGGGCGCACGTCGCTTGCCAACGTCTGGGCCGGCGGCGACTGCGTGCTTGGCGGCGAAGACCTCACCGTCTCGGCCGTCGCCATGGGCCGCGACGCGGCTGAATCGATCAACCGGGCTTTCGCCGCGGCCGCACCGCGCGCAAGTGCCGTGGCTTAAGATCGGGAGGAGGAACCAATGGCTGATCTTCGCAACAATTTCGTCGGCATCAAATCCCCAAACCCGTTCTGGCTGGCGTCCGCCCCGCCGACGGACAAAGCCTATAACGTCGAGCGCGCCTTCAAGGCGGGCTGGGGCGGCGTCGTCTGGAAGACGCTCGGCGAGGAAGGACCGCCGGTCGTCAACGTCAACGGTCCGCGCTATGGCGCCATCTGGGGTGCCGACCGCCGGCTGCTCGGCCTCAACAACATCGAGCTCATCACCGACCGCGACCTCTATGTGAACCTGCGCGAAATGAAGCAGGTGAAGATGAACTGGCCGGATCGCGCCCTGATCGCCTCGATCATGGTGCCCTGCGAGGAAGAGGCGTGGAAGGCGATCCTGCCTTTGGTCGAAGAGACCGGCGCCGACGGCATCGAGCTCAACTTCGGCTGTCCGCACGGCATGTCCGAGCGCGGCATGGGTGCTGCGGTCGGCCAGGTGCCGGAATATATCGAAATGGTCGTGCGCTGGTGCAAGCAGTACACGCGCATGCCCGTCATTACCAAGCTGACCCCGAATATCACCGACATCCGCAAGCCCGCCCGCGCCGCCAAGGCCGGCGGCACCGATGCCGTGTCGCTGATCAACACGATCAACTCGATCGTCTCCGTCGACCTCGACAACTTCGCCCCCAACCCGACGGTCGGCGGCAAGGGCACCCACGGCGGCTATTGCGGCCCGGCGGTGAAACCGATCGCGCTCAACATGGTCGCCGAGATCGCCCGCGATCCGGAAACCTACGGCCTGCCGATCTCCGGCATCGGCGGCATCACCACCTGGCGCGACGCGGCCGAATTCCTGGCGCTTGGCGCCGGCAACGTCCAGGTCTGCACTGCGGCCATGACCTATGGCTTCAAGATTGTCCAGGAGATGATCTCGGGCCTCTCCGACTGGATGGACGCCAAGGGCCACCGCAATCTCGACGACATCACCGGCCGCGCGGTGCCGAACGTCACCGACTGGCAGTATCTGAACCTCAACTACATCGCCAAGGCGAAGATCGACCAGGACGCCTGCATCAAGTGCGGTCGCTGCCACATTGCCTGCGAGGATACCTCGCACCAGGCGATCACGCAGTTCGTCAACGGCGTGCGCCACTTCGAGGTGATGGAAGACGAGTGCGTCGGCTGCAATCTCTGCGTCAACGTCTGTCCCGTTGAAAACTGCATCACCATGGAAGAACTGCCGGTCGGCACGATCGACCAGCGCACCGGCAAGCCGGTTGATCCGAACTATGCCAACTGGACGACGCACCCGAACAACCCGATGGCCCGCCAGGCCGCGGAGTAAGGGCGCCCGAGCGGGTTCGCCCGCAACGCATCGAACGAAGCCGCCGGACCTCCAGCCGGCGGCTTCGTCGTTCAACTCAGAACTCGACGACCACCTTGCCGAACGGGCCGCGGTCGAGATGCGCGAGCGCTTCCGGCAATTCTGAGAACCGGTAGCGGGCGTCGATGACCGGCTTGATCCCGGTCCGGTCGATGGCACCGGCCAGGTCTTCCAGCGCCCGGCGATGGCCGACGCCGATGCCCTGAATGACCGGCGACTTCAACAGCACGAACGGCGCCGGGGCGGAGATCGCACCGCCTTCGAGCACGCCGATGACGGAGATACGCCCCTGCACCGCCACCGCCTGCAGCGATTTGCCGAGATTGGCGCCACCGGCGAGTTCCAGAATGTGGTCGGCGCCGTGATCGCCGGTAATCTCGAGAACACGCTCGGCCCAGTCCTCCTTCACGCGATCGATGCCGTGGTTGCCGCCGAGCGCGAGGGCGCGGTCGAGCTTTTCCTGGCTGGCCGACGTGACGATAACCTCGGCACCATGCGCCTTGGCGATCTGCAGGCCGAACAGCGATACGCCACCCGTGCCCTGCACGACGACACGGTCGCCGGCCCTCAGCCGCCCCTTCTCCACCAGCGCAAACCAGGCCGTCACCCCGGCGCAGGGCAAGGTGCTCGCCTCGCCGTCATCAAGGCTCTGAGGTGCCTTCACGAACCAGCCTTCGGGAAAGGCGACATATTCCGAAGCGACACCCGGGTTGAGGCCGCCGAGCGCAAAGGACGTCGGGTGGCGGGCCGTGCCCGGCTTCTGGCCGTCGATCCACGTGGGGTCGAAGACGGAAATCACGCGATCGCCCGGCTGAAAACGGGTCACGCCCCGGCCGACCGCCTCGACCACGCCTGCCATGTCGGAGCCCGGCACGAAGGGGAAGGAGAGCGGCATGCCCATGCCGTTCTCCAGAACCAGCTTGTCGCGGAAATTGAGCGACAGGGCGGTCGTGCGCACCAGCACCTCGCCCGGACCGGCCTCAGGAACGCGTCGCTCGGTGACCTTCAGGTTCGATGCGCCGAACGCATCGATCGTCCATTCCTTCATCAGCCTTGCCATGGTCGTCTCCTTTATCGGTTTGATCTGATGAGGAGACCATAGCGTTGAATTTATCTCGCCAGTTGCGATAAGATTTCGCCATATTGGTTCCATGAAGGATACAAACATGAGCGACCTCAATGGCGTCTCGGTGTTCGTGGAGGCGGCCGACGCCGGCGGCTTTTCGGCGGCCGCCGAAAGGCTCAACCTGTCCCGCTCCGCGGTCGGCAAGACCGTTGCCAAGCTGGAGCGGCGGCTGGGCGTTCGCCTCTTCCATCGCACCACCCGCACCCAGAGCCTGACCGACGAGGGTCAGCTTTTCTACGAAAACTGCCAGCGGGCGCTGGCCGAAATCCGCGCCGGCGAAGCCCTGCTGGAATCCGGCAAGCAGGAGATAGAAGGGCGACTGCGCCTGTCGATGCCGGTCCATTTCGGCCGCCAATGCATCATGCCGCTGCTGTCGGAACTGCTGCGGCTGCACCCACGGCTGGAATTCGACCTCAACTTCAGCGATCGCAACGTCGATCTGGTCGAGGACGGCTTCGATCTTGCCATCCGCACCGGCCCGCTGCGCAGCGAGCCGGACCTGATGACGCGCAAGATCGCCGACCAGCCCATGATCGTCTGCGCCTCGCCCGCCTATCTCCAGGCAAACGGCACGCCGGAAACGATCGACGACCTGATGTCGCATCAGGCGATCCTCTACCGCCGCAGCGGCCAGCCGCTCGCCTGGTCCTTTCCGGCAAAGGCCGCTCAGGTGCGGACCGTTACGCCGCCGGCGCGGCTCAGGCTCGACGACCTGACGTCGATCGCCGAAGCAGCGGCAGACGGCTTTGGCATCGCCTGGCTGCCACGCTGGCTCGTTGGCGACCGCATCGCCTCGGGCGCGCTGGTGCGGATCCTCGCCGATGTGCCGGCACTGTCCTATGGCACCTATGTCGTCTGGCCGAAAACCCAGTACATGCCGTCGAAGCTGCGCCTGCTCATCGATACGCTTGCAGCCCGCCTGCCGCCGATGATGGAGTAAGGGCAGCCGAACCGCGCTCAATAACGCTTTGCGCCGATAACGAACAGGACACGAAAACGAAACAGATTGTGTAAGAATGGTAAGTTGTCGGCTCGCGCGATCTGGATAATAAGGAAGAACTCATACGGCGGTGCGTCGCGCGTTCGATCAGGATCGCGGCGCAACCTCCAACGGTTTGACACTGCAGCCGGGCGACGCTCCGGCAGAGCTGGACCTTTTGCTTGACGATCATTTCGGCCAACCGACGCAAGCGGATCCACCTCGTTTCCGGGGCGATCCTCGGCACGTTCGTCCTGGCGCATTTCCTCAACCATTCGCTTGGCCTGATCTCCATCGACGCGATGGAATCCGCCCGCAAGAGCTTCAATCTCATCTGGCATAGCCTGCCCGGCACCGTGTTGCTCTACGGCGCTCTGCTGCTGCATTTCGCCATGGCGCTCGAAAGCATCTACCACCGGCAGACGCTCCGGATGCCGGCGCGCGAGGCGCTGAAGATCATCTTCGGCCTCAGCCTGCCCTTCCTGCTGATCGGCCACGTGACGGCCGCCCGGGTCGAGCCACTCCTCACGGGGATCGATGCGGATTATCCGGACATGCTGCGCATGCTCTGGTCGAATTCCATCAATGCCACGAGACAATCGCTCGCCCTGCTGCTTGTCTGGGGTCACGGCTGCCTCGGCGCCTGGTTCTGGATGCGCGGCCGCGCCTGGTTCCCGCGCTATGAAATCCTGCTTTACACGGTCGCGATCCTCGTACCGATCTTCGCTCTGCTCGGCTTCGTCAGCGGCGCCCGCTCGATCGAAGACGGCTACGCCGAACATGGCGGCTATGGCGACAGGGCCTACAGCAAGCCGGCGGCCGATCTCACCCTTCTCGAGGATATTCGGCTCGGCCTCTATTTCGGCTTCGCCGGCCTGATCGCCGGCACGTTCCTGCTGCGGGCGATGCCGAAGGGCGGACGCATTCGCGTGCGCTATCCCGATGGCCGGGTGGCAACCGTCAATCTCGGCTTCAGCGTGCTGGAAGCAAGCCGCGCCGCCGGGATCCCGCATGTCTCTGTCTGCGGCGGTCGCGGCCGATGCTCGACCTGCCGGGTGCGCATCATCCAGGGCCAGGAAGACCAGCCCCCACCCGAAGATGCCGAGCTTGCCACCCTCACGCGGATCGGCGCCCCCGACAATGTCCGCCTCGCCTGCCAGTTCCGCCCCGTTCACAACGTCACCGTCGTGCCGATCCTCGACAGCGACAGCCTCGGCATCAAGAAGCAGATCGGGCGCGAGGGCGGCGAAGGCCGTGAACGGCGTATCGCCGTGCTCTTCTGCGACCTGCGCGGTTTCACCAGCATTGCCGAACACAAGCTGCCTTTCGACACCGTGTTCCTGCTCAACCGCTACTTCGAGATGGTGGGCGAAGCGGTCGAGGATTCCGGCGGCGTCATCGACAAGTTCATCGGCGACGGCGCGCTTGCGATCTTCGGTCTGAAGAGCACCTACACGGAGGCCTGCCAGCAGTCGCTCGCGGCCGCCGTCAGGATATCCAAGGGAATCGAGACGCTGAACCAGACCTTCCGTGGCGAACTCGACGAGCCGCTGCGCATCGCCATGGGCCTCCACGCGGGCCCGGCGATCATCGGTGAGATCGGCTACGGCCAGGCGACATCGCTGACGGCCGTCGGCGATACCATCAACACGGCGAGCCGCCTGGAGGGCCTCGCCAAGGAGCACGACGTGCAGCTCGCCGCCTCGGCCGAGCTCGTCAACCGCGCGGGCCTGGTGATCGAAGGGCACGAGCGGCTGGACATCAGCCTCAGGGGGCGGCAGGCGACGCTTGAAACCTGGATCGTCGAGGACGCCGCACGCATCTACGCGGCCTTGCAACCGGCCCCGTCGAACGCATAGTGCAACCCCTTGAAAGCGTGAATCAGTTTTCACGCCCGAAGGTGCATACCTTCAAGGCATTGGATCTTTTCACGGTTTCAATGAAGCGCTGAAATGATCTAGTAGTAGAGATCCTTCCCGCCCTCGCCGCCGATCCAATCCGGAAGCCCGCATGAAACAGGACGTCTCCCCGAAAACCGCGCACCAGGTTCATGCCAAGGGCGCCGAGAAGCTGAAGGCGCATCTGGCGATGATGACCTTCGCCGTCCTGATCGCCGGCTCGTTCTCCTTCGGCGGCCTTGCCACCCAGCATATGGGTGCCGGGCCGCTGACGCTCTGGCGTTATCTTTTGACCGTCGTCGTCCTCGGCCTCATGACCTTCGGCTATGCCCGCGTGCCATTTCATTTCCCCAAGCAAGCGTGGCGCTTCGTGATCCTCGGCGGGTTGATCGCCGTCTACATGCTGACGATGTTCAAGGCGCTGGAGTTCACCAATCCGGTTTCAACAGGCGCTGTGTTCACCTTGATGCCGCTCTTGAGTGCCGGTTTCGCCTATCTGCTGCTCGGCCAGCACACGCGGCCGGGCGTGCTCGCCGGTCTCGTCATCGCAGCCCTCGGCGCCGTCTGGGTGATCTTCCGCGCCAACATCCAGGCGATCCTTGCCTTCGATATCGGCCAGGGCGAATTGATCTTCTTCGTCGGCGTCGTCTGCCATGCGGTCTACGTGCCGCTGATCCGCAAGTTCGGCCGCGAGGAAAGCCCCTTCGCCTTCGGCTTCTGGGTTGCGGTCTTCACCGTGCCCTGGCTGCTGGTGCCGGGCGGCGTCGGCCTCGTCACCGCCGATTTTGCCGCCCTTCCCGCGGTCGTCTGGATCGCCGTCCTCTATCTCGCCGTCGTCACGACAGCGATCACCTTCCTGCTGCTGCAATACGCCTCGATGCGGCTGCCGGCATCGAAGGTGCTCGGCTATGGCTATCTGACCCCAAGCTTCATCATTGTGCTCGAAGGTCTGCTCGGCCACGGCTGGACCAGCCTGCCCGTCCTTGCCGGCGCACTGACCACGGCCTGCGGCCTGCTGTTGATGGCGCTCCTGCCGGATTGAAAGCGGAGGGTTTTAGACGGTCGGCTGCTCGCTCACCTGCAGCCCGTCGACGAAGAGCCGCTCAAGGAAGCGCGCCGCGTCCTCGAAGCGTCCCTCGCCGGCATTGCCCTGCCCGAGCACGGCGCGCACCTGCACGTCGAAGTCGGCATAATGCTGGGTGGTCGACCAGATCGCAAAGATCAGGTGATAGGGGTCGCACTTGGCGATCTTGCCGGCCTTGGCCCAGGCGCGGATCACCTCCGCCTTCTCGTCGACCAGCGCCTTCAACGGTCCCTTGAGCTCGTCTTCGATATGCGGCGCGCCCTGCAGCACCTCGTTGGCGAAGAGCCGGCTTTCACGCGGATAGTCGCGTGCCATTTCGAGCTTGCGCCGGATATAGCTGCGGATCTCGGCAACCGGGTTTCCCTCGGCGTTGAATTCGCGCAAGGGATCGAGCCAGGTGTCGAGCACCCGGTCGATCAGCGCCCGGTGCATCGCCTCCTTGGTGCGGAAGTAGTAGAGCAGGTTCGGCTTCGACATGCCCGCCACTTCGGCGATCTGGTCGACGGTCGAGCCACGGAAACCGTTGGCGGAAAAGACTTCGAGCGCCGCCTCGAGAATGCGCTCTTCCTTCTCCCCCTGTATGCGTGTCCGCCTCTGGGTCCTGGCCGCTCTCGGTAATACCATCTGTCCCCCTGGCGCTGCCTGCGCGCCTCGTCGCGCAGGCACCTGCCCAATTTCCGGTCTCGCCATCTTCTTGGGCAACAACTTCGTTTTTTTGTTTTTCCGGCTTGAGTGCCGCAACGGAAGTTGTAATGTTTACCAACCGGTCAAATTATCAGCCAGTTCACCGCCAAAGGCAACGGCTGATCGAAGGGCACAAGAAAAAACCAAGCCTGGATTTGACCAAGGGAACATAAGGGCTCGCCGCGATCGGTAAAGCTCTGAAAAAATGAGGAGACCGCCGTGGCTGCACCTGGCGAGAACATGCGCGTCAATACCGACCGCCTGTGGGATTCACTTATGGAAATGGCCAAGATCGGCCCTGGTGTCGCCGGCGGCAACAACCGCCAGACCCTGACCGACGAGGACGCCGAAGGGCGCCGGCTTTTCCAGTCCTGGTGCGATGCCGCCGGCCTCACCATGGGCGTCGACACCATGGGCAACATGTTCTTCACACGGCCCGGTACCGATCCGGACGCGCTTCCCGTGTATGTCGGCTCGCATCTCGACACGCAGCCGACCGGCGGCAAGTATGATGGCGTGCTCGGTGTCCTCTCGGGCCTCGAAGTCGTGCGCTCGATGAACGACCTCGGCATCAAGACCAAGCACCCTGTTGTCGTCACCAACTGGACCAACGAGGAAGGCGCGCGCTTCGCGCCGGCGATGCTTGCGTCGGGCGTCTTCGCCGGCGTTCACAGCCAGGACTTCGCCTATGGCCGCAAGGACCCGGAAGGCAAGACCTTCGGCGACGAACTGAAGCGCATCGGCTGGGTCGGCGACGAAGAGGTCGGCGCCCGCAAGATGCACGCCTATTTCGAATACCACATCGAACAGGGCCCGATCCTCGAGGCCGAGGGCAAGGACATCGGCGTCGTCACCCACTGTCAGGGCCTGTGGTGGCTGGAGTTCACCCTGACCGGCCGCGAAGCCCATACGGGCTCGACGCCGATGAACATGCGCGTCAATGCCGGCCTTGCCATGGCCCGTATCCTCGAAATGGTGCAAGGGGTGGCGATGGAGAACCAGCCGGGCGCCGTCGGCGGTGTCGGCCAGGTGTTCTTCTCGCCCAATTCGCGCAACGTGCTGCCGGGCAAGGTGGTCTTCACCGTCGACATCCGCTCGCCCGACAAGGCCAAGCTCGACCGCATGCGGGCAAAGATAGAGGCCGAGGCACCGAAGATCACCGACGCGCTTGGCGTCGGCTGTTCCATCGAGGCGATCGGCCACTTCGAGCCGGTCACATTCGATCCGAAGCTCGTCAGCGCGGTGCGCAACGCCGCCGAGCATCTCGGCTACAGCCACATGAACCTCATCTCGGGCGCCGGTCATGACGCCTGCTGGGCCGCCAAGGTGGCGCCGACCACGATGATCATGTGCCCCTGCGTCGGTGGCCTCAGCCACAACGAGGCGGAGGACATCTCCAGGGAGTGGGCAGGCGCCGGCGCCGACGTCCTTTTCCACGCCGTCGTCGAAACGGCCGAAATCGTCGAATGAGTTTATGGGCGGGACGAAAGTTCCGCCCTTTTTCGTGGCGGCCAAGCGGCTGCCGGAAGCGCAATCGCGAGGATCAAGAACCATGAGCACTGTCATCAAGGGTGGAACCATCGTCACGGCCGACCTGACCTACAAGGCGGACGTGAAGATCGAGGGCGGCAAGATCGTCGAGATCGGTCCTGATCTCTCCGGAACTGAGACGCTGGACGCGAGCGGCTGTTACATCATGCCCGGCGGCATCGACCCGCACACCCATCTCGAAATGCCCTTCATGGGCACCTACTCGTCGGACGATTTCGAAAGCGGCACGCGCGCAGCGCTCGCCGGCGGCACGACCATGGTGGTCGACTTTGCGCTGCCCTCGCCCAACCAGTCGCTGCTCGAAGCGCTGACCATGTGGGACAACAAGTCCACCCGCGCCAATTGCGACTATTCCTTCCACATGGCGATCACCTGGTGGAGCGAGCAGGTCTTCAACGAGATGGAGACCATCGTCAAGGACAAGGGCATCAACACCTTCAAGCACTTCATGGCCTATAAGGGCGCGCTGATGGTCGACGACGACGAGATGTTCTCGTCCTTCCAGCGCTGCGCCGCCCTCGGCGCGCTGCCGCTGGTGCACGCCGAAAACGGCGACGTCGTCGCGCAACTTCAGGCGAAGCTGCTCGCCGAGGGCAACAACGGCCCGGAAGCGCACGCCTATTCACGGCCGGCCGAGGTCGAGGGCGAGGCGACCAACCGCGCGATCATGATCGCCGACATGGCCGGCTGCCCGGTCTATATCGTGCACACCTCCTGCGAGCAGGCGCACGAAGCGATCCGCCGCGCCCGTTCCAAGGGCATACGCGTCTTCGGCGAGCCGCTGATCCAGCACCTGACGCTGGATGAGACCGAATATTTCAACAAGGACTGGGACCATGCGGCGCGCCGCGTGATGTCGCCGCCCTTCCGCAACAAGCTGCACCAGGACTCGCTGTGGGCGGGCCTCGCCTCGGGCTCGCTGCAGGTGGTGGCGACTGACCACTGCGCGTTTACCTCCGAGCAGAAGCGCTTCGGCGTCGGCGATTTCACCAAGATCCCGAACGGCACCGGCGGTCTCGAAGACCGCATGCCGATGCTCTGGACCCACGGCGTCAACACCGGCCGCATCACCATGAACGAGTTCGTGGCGGTGACCTCGACCAACATCGCCAAGATCCTCAACATCTACCCGAAGAAGGGCGCGATCCTCGTCGGCGCCGATGCCGATCTCGTGGTCTGGGATCCCAAGCGCTCAAAGACGATCTCGGCCAAGAGCCAGCAATCGGCGATCGACTACAACGTCTTTGAGGGCAAGGAGGTCAAGGGTCTGCCGCGCTACACGCTCACCCGCGGTGTCGTTGCGATCGAGGACGGCACGATCAAGACCCGCGAGGGCCACGGCGAGTTCGTGCGCCGCGATCCCTTCCCGGCCGTCAGCTCCGCCCTTTCCACCTGGAAGGAAGTCACCGCGCCCCGCGCCGTCCAGCGCACCGGCATCCCGGCCACCGGCGTCTGAGGCCTCATGTATCGCGGCTTGCACGTCTTCGCGCCGCTCTGTCCCACCGGACATGTCCCGCCACCTTGGCGGGGCGCTTCAGCCTGGGAGCCGTCAGCCGGGCACGAGCGCATCGAGCTCGGGCAAGAGCACGACGCTTTCCAGCTGCTTCGGATCCGTGCGCGCGATGACGGCCGAACAGGGCGCGTCCGACCGGTTTTCCGGCAGATGCGGCACGCCGGCCGGGATATAGACCATGTCGCCGGCGCGCGCGACGACATGGTCCTCCAGTTTCTCGCCGAACCAGGTCCAGGCCTCGCCCGAAAGCACGTAGATCGCCGTCTCGTGGCTCTCGTGCAGGTGTGCCTTGGCACGCGCGCCGGGCGGGATCGTGACGATATGCATGCAGAGCCCGGTCGCCCCGACGGTCTCGGCCGCAATGCCCTCGAAATAGTTGAGCCCCTGCTGGCCGGCCATCATGCCCGCGGGACGAACCACGCGACAGCCCGGATTGGATGATCGAGACATGAACGTTCTCCAGAATTCCCTGAAAAACCAGCAACAAACGGCTGCGCACCCAAATCCGCGATTGCATGTTGCCGGTCCGGATAGCAGTCTGACACAGACCAGCCACAATGAGTATTTGCCGATGACGTCCAATACCGCATCCGTGGTTTCGGCCCGGGACCTCTGCCTGACCTTCGAAACCGCCGATGGGCCGGTTCATGCGCTGACCGGCGTCAATCTTGATGTCGCCAAGGGCGATTTCGTTTCTTTCATCGGCCCGTCCGGCTGCGGCAAGACGACCTTTCTCCGGGTGATCGCCGACCTCGAAAAGGCGACCTCCGGTACGATCAGCGTCAACGGCATGACGCCGGAAGATGCGCGCAGAGAGCGCGCCTACGGCTATGTCTTCCAGGCGGCAGCGCTCTATCCCTGGCGCACGATCGAGAACAACATCGCCCTGCCGCTCGAGATCATGGGCTATTCAAAGGAAGAGAAGAAAGCGCGCATCGAGCGGACGCTGGACCTCGTCAATCTCAAGGGCTTCGGCAAAAAATATCCTTGGCAGCTTTCGGGCGGCATGCAGCAGCGCGCCTCGATCGCCCGCGCGCTGGCGTTTGATGCAGACCTGCTTTTGATGGATGAGCCCTTCGGCGCGCTCGACGAGATTGTCCGCGACCATCTGAACGAACAACTCCTGAAACTCTGGGCCCGCACCAACAAGACAATCTGTTTCGTCACCCATTCGATCCCCGAGGCGGTCTATCTCTCCACCAAGATCGTGGTGATGAGCCCGCGTCCCGGGCGGGTGACCGATGTCATCGAGTCGCCGTTGCCGCGCGAACGGCCACTCGGCATTCGCGAAACGCCGGAGTTCCTGGAAATCGCCCACCGCGTCCGCGAGGGCCTTCGTGCGGGGCACAGCTATGACGAATAGCGCCGTGATCCGCCCTGCCGAGCGGGCCGACATGGTTGCCTGCGCCGGCATTCTCAACCGCTGGATTGACGCGACACCGTGGATGCCGCGCGTGCACGACCATGCCGATGTCGAGCGCTACTACGAGGAAACCGTCTTTGCCGAACGCCATGTGATCGTGGCGGAACATGGAAGCGAAGTCGCCGGCTTTCTTGCCCTGTCCGACGACCGTTATGTCACGGCACTCTATGTCGATACGCCTCATCGCGGCGTCGGCATCGGTACGCGGCTTCTGGAGGTCGCCAAGAATTTGTCTCCGCAAGAACTCAACCTGTGGACATTCGAGAACAATCGCGCCGCCCAAGGTTTCTACGAGAGCCAGGGTTTTCAGGTGGTGCGACGCACCGACGGTGACAACGAAGAGCAGCTGCCGGATCTCCTCTACCAATGGCAGGCCGGGGAGGTGCAGGCATGAACCTCGCCTATGCCCTCTGGATGCTGCTCGCGACGACCATCTTCCTCGGCGGAGCCACCGCCTCGCGCGCCTATGTGTCCAACAATCATCTCGGCATGCTCTTGCTTGCGCTCGGGCTCTACGTGATCGGCAACATCATCATGGTCAAGCTGATGCGCGAGGGCGGCCTGGGGCTCGCGATCTCGCTTTCGGCGATCGTGCAGCTCGTGCTCGTCAACGTCATCGCCTTTGCGGTCTTTGGCGAACGGATGAGCCTGACACAGGCCGCCGGTGTGCTTCTCGGCATCGTCGCCATGGGCCTGATGTTGTTCCCCGCAAGTGGAAAGGCGTGACGATGCAGGAACCAAGCTTTCTCAGGGACAAATTGCTGCCGGTCGGCACCATCGTCCTGTTGTTGATCGCCATCTGGTATGTCGCGGTCGTCTTCCTTAATGCGCCCTTCGAGCGCGATACTGCAGGCCGCGCCGGCACCGAGATCAGCTTCTCCGAGATCGTGCGCAACACCATGGCGCAGGAACGGCCGGTCTTGCCGGCGCCGCACCAGGTGATCGCCGAGATCTGGGACACGACCTTCAACAAGGCGATCACCTCCAAGCGCAGCCTCGTCTACCACGCCTGGATCACGCTCTCGGCAACCCTGCTCGGCTTCGGCATCGGCGCCGCCCTTGGCATCCTCCTGGCGGTCGGCATCGTGCACAACCGCGCCATGGACCGCTCGCTGATGCCCTGGGTGATCGCGAGCCAGACGATCCCGATCCTCGCCGTCGCGCCGATGATCATCGTCGTCTTGAACGCCGTCGGCATCTCCGGTCTCTTGCCGAAGGCGCTGATCTCGACCTATCTCTCCTTCTTCCCCGTCGTCGTCGGCATGGTGAAGGGCCTGCGCAGCCCGGAGACGATCCAGCTCGACCTGATGCACACCTACAATGCCTCCTCGGCCCAGACCTTCTGGAAGCTGCGCTGGCCGTCGTCGATGCCCTACCTCTTCACCTCGCTTAAGGTTGCCGTCGCCATCTCGCTGGTTGGCGCCATCGTCGGCGAACTGCCGACCGGGGCGGTCGCCGGCCTTGGCGCCCGGCTGCTCGCCGGCTCCTACTACGGCCAGACGGTGCAGATCTGGGCGGCGCTGTTCATGGCGGCGGCTCTTGCCGCAGTTCTCGTCATGATCGTCGGCTTCGCTCACACCGCCGTCCTCAAGCGCATGGGAGCCAAGCCATGAACCTTCCCGTCCTTGCCGCCGCGATCATCTTCTGGCTCGCCGCCTGGGCCTTCAACGAATGGCTGGTGCGCCAGAACTTCCAGAGCGCAGCAGCAAACAGCGCAGCCCGCTTCGCCGTACCGGTGATCTTCGGCATCACGATCCTGGTTCTCTGGGAAGGCATCGTCCGCGGCTTCCAGGTCCCCTCCGTGCTGCTGCCGGCACCCTCGATGATCTGGCAAAAGCTGATCAACTCGCTGCCGACGCTCGGCGCCGATTTCCGCCAGACCTTCCTGAAAGCGGTGTTGATCGGCTATGCGCTCGGCTGCGGCCTCGGCTTCGCCGTTGCGATCCTGATCGACCGTTCGCCCTTCCTGCAGAAAGGCCTCCTGCCACTCGGCAATTTCGTCTCAGCCCTTCCCGTCATCGGGGTCGCCCCGATCATGGTCATGTGGTTCGGCTTCGACTGGCAGTCGAAGGTCGCCGTCGTCGTCATCATGACCTTCTTCCCGATGCTGGTGAACACGGTTGCCGGCCTTGCCGCCGCCAGCCACATGGAACGCGACCTGATGCGTACCTATGCCTCCTCCTGGTGGCAGACGCTGGTCAAGTTACGCCTGCCGGCCGCGTGGCCGTTCATCTTCACCGCGCTCAAGATCAATTCGACGCTGGCGCTGATCGGCGCCATCGTCGCCGAGTTCTTCGGGACCCCCATCGTCGGCATGGGGTTCCGGATTTCCACGGAAGTGGGACGCATGAATGTCGACATGGTCTGGGCCGAGATCGCCGTCGCGGCGGTCGCCGGTTCCGCCTTCTACGGGGTGGTCGCGCTCATCGAGCGCGCCGTCACCTTCTGGCATCCTTCCATCCGCGGAGGGCGCGCCTGACGCATACGGCCTGAGCAATTCCAGGAAAAGTGTAAAACGGTTTTCCGTCCGAAATTGCGCAGTTGAAAGAAAATGAATTAAAAACAAGAGGGAACTGACATGAACAAAAGACTTGCATCGCTTCTCGCCGCAGGCGTCTTTTCGCTCGCAGCGTTCCAGGCTGAAGCTGCCGAAAAGGTGACGCTGCAGCTAAAGTGGGTGACCCAGGCGCAGTTTGCCGGCTACTACGTCGCCAAGGACAAGGGCTTCTACGAAGAGGAAGGCCTCGACGTCGACATCAAGCCCGGCGGTCCGGACATCGCGCCGGCGCAGGTGATCGCCGGTGGCGGCGCCGACGTCATCGTCGACTGGATGCCGTCAGCACTTGCCACCCGCGAAAAGGGCGTGGCGCTGGTCAACATCGCCCAGCCCTTCAAGAAATCCGGCATGATGCTGACCTGCCTGAAGGAAACCGGTGTTACCAGCCCCGACAAGTTCAAGGGCCAGACCCTCGGCGTCTGGTTCTTCGGCAACGAGTATCCGTTCCTCTCCTGGATGTCGCACCTGAAGATCCCCACCGATGGCGGCCCGAATGGCGTCACGGTCCTGAAGCAGGGCTTCAACGTCGACCCGTTGATCCAGAAGCAGGCCTCCTGCATCTCCACCATGACCTACAACGAGTACTGGCAGGTGATCGACGCCGGCATCAAGCCGGACGACCTGGTGACCTTCAAGTACGAGGACCAGGGCGTGGCAACGCTGGAAGACGGCCTCTACGTGCTTGAAGACAAGCTCAAGGACGCCGCCTTCAAGGAGAAGATGGTCAAGTTCGTGCGCGCCTCGATGAAGGGGTGGAAATACGCCGAGGCCAATCCGGACGAAGCAGCCGACATCGTGCTTGAAAACGACTCCACCGGCGCACAGACGGAGAAGCACCAGAAACGCATGATGGGCGAAGTGGCAAAGCTCACTGCCGGTTCCAATGGTTCGCTTGACGAAGCGGACTACAAGCGCACCGTGCAGTCGCTGCTTTCGGGGGGGTCCGATCCCGTGATTTCCAAGGAACCGTCCGGCGCCTTCACGCATGAGATCACTGACGCCGCCCTGAAGTAGGCCCCGCGTCGCACAAAGCAAAAAAGAGGGTCGCACGGCTCAGTTCGTGCGGCCCTCTTCCGTTCTCTTAGCGGTCGTTCGCATCCGCCAAGCTGCCGCCGGGTACCGGGCGTGGGGGTGGTAATCCGGCGAACAACGGCGCTACCTTTGCTTGCCATTGTCAAGATCGTGTCAAGATCGCAACCATAACCACAGAACGAACTGAATATTGAGGCACCATCACTTCGTGCACTCTTGTAAGCGTCCAAGGCCGAGATTACATAGGCGACGATGTTTGTTGGAGGCAGGCATGGCGGAGGACTTCTTTTTCCCAGTGCATTGCCTGCGGTAACCGGTCCCAGTTCCGCCCGCGTCTACGGTCTGATACCGTGCACGCGGAGCGCGAAATGAGGAGAAGCGCAGTCTTCTGTCCCCGTGCAGTCGCCGGGGCGCGATGTCGGCGCGATAAAATCGCCTGATTGCCCGTGGATCCTGCGTTGAGCGGTGATCCGCTCGATGTTGTTTCCATTGCCGGGACTGTGAAGCCGATGGCTCAAAAAGTATTGCCCGTTCTCAGCGTGTGCGCTGCGATGACCCTTGTTTCGCTCTCGTTCGCCCGGGCGGAGGAAGTGGCGCAACCGACACCGGCGCCGAGCCTCCCCTCCATCGTCGTGACGACGGCGGTCGATCAGTCGATCAGCGACCGGGTGGTTGCGACCGGCACCATCCAGGCCGTCGAACAGGTCTACGTCGCCCCCATGGTCGACGGCCTCTCGATCCGCACCCTCAATGTCGATGTCGGCGACAAGGTCGAAGCCGGCAGCGTGCTCGTGGTCCTCAACGACGACGCGCTTCGCCTGCAAAAGAGCGAACTCGAAGCCTCGCTCGCCAAGGCGGAGGCCGGGCTTGCGCAATTGAACGCACAGCTCAGCGAAACCAAGGCGAACGCGGACGAGGCCAAGCGCGTCAGCGACCGCGCCGCGGAACTCTCCAAGAACGGCACCGTTTCGACGGCCGAGGCCGACCGGGTCCGGGCGCTCGCGATCGCGACGCAGGCGCGTGTCCTCTCGGCCGAGCAGGCTGTCGCCGTGGCCAATGCCGACATCAAGGTAGCCGAGGCGCAGATCGACGACATCGACCTTCGCCTCGCCCGTACCGAGGTCAAGGCACCTGTCGCCGGTGTGATCTCCGCCAAGAACGCCAAGGTCGGCGCGATCGCCACGGGCAACAGCGAACCGCTCTTCGCCATGATCCGCGACGGCGCGATCGAGATGAAGGCCGACGTCGCCGAAGCCGATATCATCAAGCTCGCTGTCGGCCAGCCGGCCGTCGTGACGCTCGCCGGCGGCAACACCAAGGTCGAGGGCAAGATCCGCCTGATCGCGCCGACCGTCGATCCCGTCAGCCGCCTCGGCACCGTCTTCATCAGCCTCTTCGATACCGAGAAGGCCCGGGCCGGCATGTATGCAAGCGCCCTGATCACCGCCGAACAGAAGCAGACGGTGGTGCTGCCGCAAACGGCCGTCACCAACGAGAACGGCCGCACCATCGTCCGCAAGGTCGAGAACGGCGTCATCCGCATCCTGCCGGTCAGGACAGGGATTTCCGACGGCAAGTTCATCGAAGTCCTCGAAGGCGTGAAGGCCGGCGAGGACGTGGTGGCGAGGGCCGGCGCCTATGTCCGCGACGGCGACCGCATCAACCCCGTCAAGTCCGCTGAACCAGCGACCAACTGACAGGAACCGTGACCATGAACTTCTCAGCCTGGTCCATACGCAATCCGATCGCGCCGATCCTCGGCTTCTTCGTCCTGATGGTACTGGGCTACCAGTCCTTCGTGTCGTTGCCGATCACCCGTTTCCCCAACATCGACGTGCCGATCGTCTCGATCAACGTGACGCAAAGCGGCGCCTCGCCGGCCGAACTCGAAACACAGGTCACCAAGGAAATCGAGGACGCCGTCGCCAGCGTCACCGGCGTCGACCACATTCAGTCGACGATCAACGACGGAACCTCGACCACCGCCGTGATCTTCCGCATGGAAGTGCCGACGAACCAGGCGGTCCAGGACGTCAAGGACGCCATCGACCGCATCCGCAGCGACCTGCCGACCTCGATCGAGGAGCCGATCGTCTCCAAGGTCGACGTCGAAGGCCAGGCAATCCAGACCTTCTCGGTCTCGGCACCAGGCATGTCGCTGGAAGAGCTTTCCTGGTTCGTCGACGACGTCATCAAGCGCGAAATCCAGGGCAAGAGCGGGATCGGCCGTGTCGACCGCTACGGCGGCGCCGATCGCGAAGTCCGCGTCGAACTCAATGAAGACAAGCTGAATTCGCTCGGCATCACCGCCGCCGACGTCAATGGCCAGCTTCGCCGCATGAACATGGACCTCGGCTCCGGCCGCGGCCAGGTCGGCGGCAGCGAGCAGGCGATCCGCACCCTCGGCGACGCCCGAAACGTCGATCAGCTTGCCAATACGATGATCTCGGTGCCGAGCGGCCGTTTCGTTCGCCTTTCCGAACTCGGCACCGTCACCGACACCTATGAGGAGCCGCGCTCCTTCTCGCGCTTCAACGGCACCCCCGGCGTAACCTTCGCGGTCTTCCGCGCCAAGGGCGCCTCGGAAGTCAGCGTCGCCGAGACTGTCGCCAAGTCGCTCGACAAGATCAGGGCGGCAAGCCCCGACGTCACCATCGAGATGGTCGACGATTCCGTCTACTTCACCTACGGCAACTATGAAGCGGCCCTGCATACGCTGATGGAAGGCGCGCTGCTTGCCGTCATCGTCGTCATGCTGTTCCTGCGCAACTGGCGCGCCACGCTGATTTGCGCCGTCGCCCTGCCCTTGTCGGCGATCCCGACCTTCTGGGTCATGGAACTGCTCGGCTTTTCGCTCAATCTCGTCAGTTTCCTCGCACTGACGCTGGCAACCGGCATTCTCGTCGACGATGCAATCGTCGAGATCGAGAATATCGAGCGGCATATTCATATGGGCAAATCGCCTTACCGGGCGGCGATCGAAGCGGCAGATGAAATCGGGCTTGCGGTTATCGCGACCACCTTCACGATCATCGCGGTTTTCATCCCGGTGTCGTTCATGCCGGGAATCGTCGGCCAGTATTTCATTCAGTTTGGCCTGACCGTCGCAGTCTCGGTGTTCTTCTCGCTGCTGGTTGCGCGCCTGATAACGCCTGTCATGGCCGCCTATCTGATGCGACCGTCGAAAACCGATGGCCATCATGCCGAAGACGGCTACCTGATGCGCAAATACACGCGTCTGGTTCATGCGACCACGAAACGCTGGTACATGCGCTACCTGACGGTGCTCATCGCGATCGGCGTGACCGTGGCCTCCATGGTCGCTCTGTTCATGTTCGTGCCTGGCGGGTTCCTGCCGCCGGACGACGCGTCGCGCGTCAGCCTGTCCGTCGAGCTGGCGCCAGACGCCATGCTGGAAGATACCGACCGGACCACGGCGCAAATCTACGAGCGGGTCAAGGACATCGAGGGCGTCGAGAGCGTCTTCGTGCTCGGCGGTGCATCGCCGAAGGGCGACCTGGAACTGCGCCGAGCCACGGTGACGGTGCTGCTCGAAAAGCGCGACCATTCGCTTCTCAACAAAGTCGTCAACGACGTCTTTGGCAGGCTGCCGGTGATCGGCCCGTATCTGCCAAAGCTGGAGCCGGACGGCCGCATCATTCCGCAGTCACAGATCGAGAAGGAAATCTTTGCCCGCGTGCGCGATCTGCCGGACGTCCGGGTGATCAAGCTCAACGACCGCGGCGAACGAGAGCTTTCCTTCAATCTGCTCTCCAACAACGAGGCCGATCTCGACAGGGCCGTCGGCATTCTGGAAGGAAAGCTGCGCAGCGATCCATTGCTGGCCAATGTCAGCCCGGATGGCGCACTTCCCCGCCCCGAGTTGCAGATCCGTCCGCGTGACGAGCAGATGTCTCGCCTCGGCATCACGACAGCGCAGATTTCGGAAGTTATCCGCGTCGCCACCATCGGTGATATCGATGCGGCATTGACCAAGATCGCACTCGATGGCCGGCTGATCCCGATCCGCGTCCAGATCAACCGTGATTTCCGCACGGACATCGCAGCGATCCGCAATCTGAAGATCCAGACGTCCTCGGGCATGACGGTGCCGCTGTCCAGCGTGGCCGACATCAACTATTCCGAAGGCCCGAGCTCGATCAAACGCTACGACCGCAATCGCGTCGTTGCGCTCGGTGCCGACCTGCCGATCGGCGTCGCGCTGAACACCGCCTCTGCGCGCTTCCTGCAGATTGCGGACGAGGCCAAGATGCCGTCCACGGTTCAGCTCCTCAAGAGCGGCGACGCCGAGGTTGAGGAGGAAATGCAGGAGAGCTTCGTCAATGCGATGTTGCTTGGCCTGATGCTGGTGCTCGTGGTTCTGATCCTCCTGTTCAAGGACGTGATCCAGCCCTTCACCATCCTGTTCTCGCTGCCGCTCGCCATGGGCGGCGTTGCTGCCGGCCTGATCCTGACGCAGAACTCCCTGTCGATGCCGGTGCTGATCGGCATTCTGATGCTGATGGGCATCGTCACCAAGAACGCCATCCTGCTCGTCGATTTCGGTATCGAGATGATGCATCACGGTATGGACCGGACGCTGGCGATGATCGAAGCAGGCCGCAAGCGCGCCCGCCCGATCATCATGACGTCGATCGCCATGTCCGCCGGCATGCTGCCGTCGGCGCTCGGCGTCGGCGAAGGCGGCTCGTTCCGTGCACCGATGGCGATTGCAGTCATCGGCGGCATCATCGTCTCGACGGTTCTCAGTCTCGTTGTCGTGCCTTCCTTCTTCCTGATCATGGACGACCTTTCGCGACTGCTCGCCTGGGTCTTCGGACGCTTCGTCGGCCAGAAAGACGAGGAAAACCTGCCGCTCGACCGCGAAACCCTGACGGGTCTCGTGCACGAACAGGGCAAGACGATCGAAGGCCTGGAAGACCGGCTGAAGACGCTGGAGACCGACCAGACCAAGGGACGATCCGGCGGCAAGGTCATCAATCACCCGGCGCTTGCCGCCGAGTAGGCCCGTCGCGGAAGCGGCTCTCCGCCCGGAGCTGCCACAATTCCAAAGCGAGCCCGCGCCCTGCAAGCGCGGGCTTTTTGTTGTTCTTATTTGATCGAGGTCAAACCACGATCGGCAAAGCTTCACTACCCTGACGCAGAAATTACTCAGGACGGGTACGATGAAGACGTTGCGATTGAACTCGAACGACAGGGCGGTGCTGCTTCGCTCCTGCTTCTTCGAAAGGCTGCCGACGGCCGCATCGAGCGCCATTCTCGATGACGTCGTGGTTTCCACCCACGAGGAGCACGACCTTCTCTTTGCCCAGGGCGAAGCGCTGGACCATGTCTTCTTCGTTCTCTCTGGTCTGGTGCGTCTTTACCGGCTGGGCAAGGATGGGCGCGAAGCGGATATCGCTGTCTTTCCGAAGGGCGAGCTTTTCGGCGAAAGCGCGATGTTCCTCGGCAACCGCGCCACTGCCAATGCGCAAGCCATCGAAACGACGATGCTCGCCCGCATCGACAGCCGCAAGCTGCGCAAGCTCGCCGAGCGGACGCCTGAAATCGCCGACGCGCTGATGCAGCTCTTGTGCCGGCACGCGCAAATGGCGGAGGATTGCCTGGCCGAAGACCGGCTGCTGACGGCACCGCAGCGGGTCGCAAGCTATATCCTCGGCAACTGCCCCGACGGTATCACCAACTTCTCCTTCCGCCTGCCCTTCCAGAAGAACGTGCTGGCCGGCAAGCTGGGCCTCGCGCCGGAAGCCTTGTCGCGCGCCTTCTCAGCGCTTCGCCGCTCCGGCGTCACCGTCAAGGGACGCGTCATCGAGATCCACGACCGGCAGGCGCTGGAGCGCTTCTGACGCGAGTTCAGACGTCGGAAGCGAGGCGAGGCCGCGTCAGAGCCCGCCGTGCAACGTCAGGAAATCGACGATCCGGTTGATGCCGTCGCCGCGCTTCATGTCGGTGAAGACGAACGGTTTTTCGGCGCGCATGCGGGTTGCGTCGCGCTGCATGACGTCGAGATCGGCGCCGACGTACGGGGCGAGATCCTTCTTGTTGATGACGAGCAGATCGGACTTCGTGATCCCCGGCCCGCCCTTGCGCGGGATTTCCTCCCCCTGGCAGACCGAGATCACATAGATCGTCAGATCGGCAAGATCAGGGGAAAAGGTCGCCGCCAGATTGTCGCCGCCGGATTCGATGAAAACGACGTCGAGATCGGGAATGCGCCGGTTAAGCTCGGCGATCGCCTGCAGGTTGATCGTCGCGTCCTCGCGGATCGCCGTGTGCGGGCAGCCGCCGGTTTCCACGCCGACGATGCGATCGGACGGCAGCGCCTGCATGCGCACCAGCGCCTCCGCATCCTCCTTGGTGTAGATGTCGTTGGTGACGACGGCGACGGAGTACTTCTCCCGCATTGCCTTGCAGAGCTTGTCGGTCAGCGCCGTCTTGCCCGAGCCCACCGGCCCGCCGATGCCGACGCGAAGGGGACCGTTCTTCGATGCCATCTGGATATCCTTTCAGGTGGAAGCAGTTCCAGGGAAAGTGTGAAGCGGCTTTCCGCCGGACTTGCGCAAGTCCATGGGTTACGAGCGGAAGAGCCGCGAATTGAGGGTCTCGTGTCTCAGCGCCGAAATATCCGCAATGATCGCCGCCGAGCCGAGATCGTCGAGCGAGGCGTTGGCGGCCCTGCCGGCCGTTGCCGCGATGACCGGTTCGAGCGCCGCGATAATGCCGACGCCGTCGCGCTGGCCGGTAACGCCGCAGCGGATCGCCACGGAGACGGCGTTCGATACGGAGGCGTTGAGATAGGCGGCAAGCGCCGGCTCGAGGCCCGTTTCGTGGGCGCCGGCGACCACGCCGACCGCGACCGGATAGGCGACGGTCTCCGGCAGCGCGTCAAGAACCGGATGCGGCCACGACCGCGCGGCCGCGAGAAACGCCTGACCCTGCAGCATCGTCTCCATATGCCGTTCGCGGCTTCCCGCCAGGGCCCCTGCAAGCTCCGCGGCCGCAGCCAGCCGAACATGGTCGTTCACGGCGCGATAGCTCTCGGCCAGAAGCAGGGCATCGTTCCAGCCGGATCCGAGACAAATGACCGTTTCCAGCCAGTTGCGAAGCGCGCCGGCATCCGTGACCAGTCCGTCATGAACCGCCTGTTCGAGCCCGCTGGAATAGGAAAAGGCGCCGACCGGAAAGGCCGGCGACATCCATGTCACGAGGCGCAGCAGCGCCTGTGTCCCAAAGCCTTCAGCCATGGTGGTGGTGGCTGTGGTCATGGTTGTGACCGCCGGAATGATAGGCGCCGCGCAGCGGATGGAAAGGCTCGGAAACCTCGGTCACGCCCGCCCCCAGGCCTTCGAGCATCTGACGGATGACGGCATCGCGGGCAATCAGGATACGGTTCTCTTCGATCTGTGCCGGCAAATGGCGATTGCCGAGATGCCAGGCAAGCTCGATCAGGTGCAGCGGATCGCGCGGACGGATCGCGTAAAGCGCCTCCGGTGCCGCGACGATCCGGATATGACCGCCACCTTCGAGCACCAGCAGATCGCCATCGGCGAGCATCACCGCTTCCTTGAGATCCAGCATCACGACATCGTCGTTTTCGAGATGCAGCAACTTGCGGCGCAGATGCCGCGCGTCGTGCGTCAGGGTCACGCTGTGAAGCGGCGCTTTGTCGGCCGGGCCTGGAGACAGGACTTCTGTCGAGCGGTACGGCATCTTCAGAGCACCTCGACCTTTTCCGGCGTCACCAGCTCGATGCGCGCCTCGACGAGCAGATCGGCCATCGCCGCCTGAAAAGCCTTCAGATGCGGCTCCTCGAAATGCGCGTCGACGGCTGCCTTGTCTTTCCAGGTCTCGACAAAAACCAGCACGTCGGGCTCGGCCGGCTTGCGATAGAGATCGTAGGTGATGCAGCCGGCCTCGCGCCGCGTGGCCTCGATCAGCGGTGCAGCAAGCGACACCACTTCATCCCCCTTGCCCTTATGCGCGGTCAGGTAGGCGATTATGTAAACCATTGAACCCTCGATATCTTTTCCGTCGGCCAGTTTAGCAAGAAAAAGCCTTGGCGCCAGTCGCGCGCCCACCGCATTTCAGGCGCCCGCCGCAACCACGCGGCACAAGAAAAAGCCCGAAGACCGGATCCGGTCTTCGGGCTTTCTCAAATCAGCAATGATAGGTCCCTGCCATCAGGCGGCAAGCTTCTGGGACTTCAGCGTCTCCAGAATGTTCTGCGGCGAGGAGACGCCATAGGGATCGCTGTCGCAGTTGTCGGAATAGCCTTCTTCCTCGAACCACTGCTCGACGACGCCATTGTTGACGACGGCGGCGTAGCGCCAGGAACGCATGCCGAAGCCGAGATTGTCCTTGGCGACGAGCATGCCCATCTTGCGGGTGAACTCGCCAGAACCGTCCGGGATCAGCTTGACGTTTTCGAGGTTCTGGGACTTGCCCCAGGCGTTCATGACAAAGGCGTCATTGACCGAGATGCAGTAGATTTCGTCGACGCCTTCGGCGCGGAAATCGGCCGTCAGCTTTTCGAAATCGGGCAGCTGGAAGGTCGAGCAGGTCGGCGTGAACGCGCCCGGCAGCGAGAACAGCACGACGCGCTTGCCTGCGAAGTAATCGTCAGAAGACACGTCCTCCCAGCGGAACGGGTTCGAGCCGCCAACGGCTTCGTCGCGAACGCGGGTGCGGAACGTTACAGCGGGTACTTTTCTGCCAAGCATCGTCATCTCCTTTGGACCACGATGATTTGGATCGGTTCGACCAAAATCATGAACGTGATCGTCTCTTGTAAGTTAGAGCGGGATATATGCGGAGAACCGCAAACCGCTCTGGTGCAGCTCTCGGTCGGCAGGTCTTGGGAGGATTGCTGGCAACCGAGGAAGGTCAGCCGTCTTCCTATCGGATATTGCGCTGCGACGCAGCACGAAAGGCCCCAATTCACACGCGAGCATGGCAGCCATGCGGTGGCCGCATGGCTGCCGACTGCCGATCTTTGCTCAATTATGGAGGCGCAGCGACAGGCCGAGGCTTGGCGGGACCGGGTTCCACAGGCCCGTTCGCAAGCCCGCCTCACGCAACGCCCGCGCCGTCCATGTGTTGCAGCCGAAGAGCGCGTTGAAACTGCCTTCCGCCTCGAAGAAGCGGTCGTTGCCATTGTAGGAAAATCCGTCGATCGGAACGACCGCATCAGCTTTTCGGGTAAAGCTCTCGGCAATGAAGGCGAGCAGCCGATCGTATCCCGCTTCGTCCAGTTCGAAGCCGGCGACGGAAGCTTGAGGCTCGACGATCCGCCCGGCGATATCCACATGCATCACCGACCGATCGACGGTCAGCGCCTTGAACACGGGCCCGGGCTTCAACTCCGACCATGTCGGCGTTTCCAGATAGAAGGAGCGCCCGCCCCAGCCGAAGATCAGCCATTCAGCCTGCGGATGCGCAAGCGGCACACCCGCCGCTTCGACAAAGCCGAACCTTGCCCGCGTCTCCTCCGTGAGAGGCACGGCGATGTCCGTGTGAATCGGCCCCGAAAGCAACAGTATCCGCGTGCCCGCGGCGCCCGCGGCAGAGGCGGAAGCCGGCAGGAGTGGCCGCGGCAGCACCGTTCCGAGAACAACGGCAAGCACGGCCGCAAGCAGGCCGAAGAAAGCCCATTTCAGGCCGCGCTTCATCCTCGGCCTCTGCTTAGAACAGGAAGTAGCGTTGCGCCATCGGCACGACCGTCGCCGGCTCGCAGGTCAAAAGCTCGCCGTCGGCGCGCACCTCATAGGTCTCCGGATCGACTTCGATATGCGGCAGCAGGTTGTTGTGGATCATCAATGCCTTGCCGATGCCGCCGCGGGTGTTGCGGACCGCCACAAGCTGCTTGGCAACGCCGAGCTTGGCGGCAAGGCCGGCATCGAGCGACGCCTGCGACACGAAGGTGACGGAGGAGCTGGTGCGGTTCTTGCCGTAGGCGGCAAACATCGGCCGGTAGTGCACCGGCTGCGGCGTCGGGATGGAGGCATTCGGATCGCCCATCGGCGCCATCGCGATCGAGCCGCCGAGCAGCACGAAGTCGGGCTTCACGCCGAAGAAGGCCGGGTTCCAGAGGACGAGATCGGCGCGCTTGCCGACCTCGATCGAGCCGATCTCGTGGCTGAGACCGTGGGCGATCGCCGGGTTGATCGTGTACTTGGCGATGTAGCGCTTCACCCGGAAATTGTCGTTGTCGCCGGTTTCCTGCGGCAGCGGCCCGCGCTGACGCTTCATCTTGTCGGCGGTCTGCCAGGTGCGGATCGCCACCTCGCCGACGCGCCCCATCGCCTGGCTGTCAGACGAGATGATCGAGAAGGCGCCGATATCGTGCAGGATGTCCTCAGCCGCGATCGTCTCCTTGCGGATGCGGCTCTCGGCAAAGGCGATGTCCTCGGGGATCGACGGCGACAGGTGATGGCAGACCATCAGCATGTCCAGGTGCTCGGCGAGCGTATTCCTGGTGTAGGGCCGCGTCGGATTGGTCGAGGACGGAATGACGTTCGGCTGGCCGCAGATCTTGATGATGTCGGGCGCATGCCCGCCGCCCGCCCCTTCCGTGTGGAAAGCGTGGATGGTGCGCCCCTTGATCGCCGCGATCGTATCCTCGACGAAACCGCTCTCGTTCAGTGTGTCCGTATGGATCATCACCTGCACATCGTATTCGTCGGCAACGCCAAGGCAGCAGTCGATCGCCGCCGGCGTCGAGCCCCAGTCCTCATGCAGCTTCAGCGAGGTGGCGCCGGCAAGCACCATTTCGACGAGCGCACCCGGCCGCGACGCATTGCCCTTGCCGGCAAAGGCGATGTTCATCGGGAAGCCGTCGGCCGCCTCGATCATGCGGGCGAGATGCCAGGGACCGGAGGTGCAGGTGGTAGCGAGCGTGCCATGCCCCGGTCCGGCGCCACCGCCAAGCATGGTCGTGAGCCCGCTCACCAGCGCCTCCTCGATCTGCTGCGGGCAGATGTAATGGATGTGGCTGTCCATGCCGCCGGCGGTGATGATCTTGCCCTCACCCGCGATCACCTCGGTACCGGGACCGACGATGACGGTAACGCCCGGTTGCGTGTCCGGGTTGCCGGCCTTGCCGATGCCGGCGATGCGTCCGTCCTTGAGGCCGATATCCGCTTTCACGATGCCCCAGTGGTCGACGATCAGCGCGTTGGTGATGACCGTGTCGACGGCACCCTCGGCCCGCGTCATCTGGCTTTGCCCCATGCCGTCGCGAATAACCTTGCCGCCACCAAACTTCACCTCCTCGCCATAGGTGGTGAAGTCCTTCTCCACCTCGACGAAGAGTTCGGTATCCGCGAGCCGCACCTTGTCGCCGACCGTCGGGCCGAACATGTTGGCATAGGCCGCGCGCGACATCTTGTAGGGCATGGTTCAGGCTCCTTGGGGCGAAGAAGAAAGGGGATGGAGGCGGCGAAGGCGGCTCTGCGCCGCGAGCGCGTCGACATAGCGGCGCTCGGCGGCAAAGGGATGCCATTCCCAGCCGACATGGCCGAAGCCGGCGAGTACGACTTCGTCATCGACCGTCGCGGTACTGGACAGAATGTCGGCAATGACGATCAGCCCGCTGGACGGAACGACGTAGGGATCCGGTGAAAAGCCGGCGAGATCCTGCTCCACCCGGTCGTGCACATCGACCGGAACGACGCGAAAGCCGCGGTTGGTCGAACGGGCGAAGCTCTCGAAACCGACCGTGTAATCGTCGCAGAAATCGTCGAGATCCGGATGGGTTTCGGCAAGACCGGTGCGCATCGCGGCAAACTTCGCGCCGGAGCGAACGCACCAGATCTCCCGCGCCTGGCGCACGGCGGAATTCGTCTTCCACCGGCCGCCGCCGAGCATGGAAATCCCCGGGCGTCCGGTATTGCAGACCGCGACGATATCGGTCCTGTGGCCACCGGAACCGACAGAGCGGCAATCGTTGAAGCGCACGACGATATCGGCTGCGTCGATCGTCGCGCCAAACCCCTCCGGCACTTCGCCATTGCCCACGATCATGATGGTGCGGCCGCCGCTCAAGGTCTAGTTTCCGTCGGGCTCGGCAACGGCCTGGAGTTCCTTCGTCCGGGCCTTCGTCAATTCGGCGAGGCAACCGGAAACGAGCATCGGCTCCATCGAGCCCCCGCGGGCTTCGAAGCCCGCGAGCTCGCATTGGCCGTCACGGTAACCGATCCAGGCGCGCTGCGCCTTCTTCAGCGCCTCCTCCGCGCCGACATAGTTCGCATCGATCTCGGCCAATTCCTTGTCCTGTGCCTTTGTTGCTGCCAGCGCCAGCTTGTAGACCTTGTTCAGTTCCGCGTCGGCCGCCTCGTAGTCCTTGTTGGCGCATATGTTCATGTCCATCTGCGTGACGGCATTTTGGCAGTCGACTTTGTCGTCCTGCGCCAGTGCCGGCGCGAGCGGCAGAACGAGAGCGATGGCAAGTGCGGCGAGGCGTTTCATAGCTTGCCCATCACCTGCTGGCGGAAGCCATAGACCTCGCGCTTGCCGGCAAGCGGGATCAGCGTCACCTGGCGCGTCTGGCCCGGCTCGAAACGCACGGCGGTACCGGCCGGAATGTCGAGCCGGCGGCCGTAGGCGGCCTTGCGGTCGAACTGCAGTCCGGCGTTGGTTTCGGCGAAATGGTAGTGGCTGCCGACCTGGATCGGCCGGTCACCGGTGTTGGCAACTTCGATCGTCGTCGTGTCGAGACCGACATTGAGCTCGATCTCGCCGGCCGCCGCGATGATTTCTCCTGGGATCATGAACCTCTCCTCGAGCCGCCTGGAAGGCCCGCACGCTTGCTTCCTGAGTTAAGGCCTGGGGCGCTCAACGCCCGCAAGCTACATCGTCGTCCGCCCGCCTAGCGGATCGGCTCGTGTACGGTGACGAGCTTGGTGCCGTCAGGAAACGTCGCTTCGATCTGGATATCGTGGATCATCTCGGGAATGCCCTCCATCACCTGATCGCGCGTCAGCACCTGCGCGCCCGCCTCCATCAGTTCGGCAACCGAGCGTCCATCGCGCGCACCCTCGACGACAAAGTCGGTGATCAGCGCAATCGCCTCGGGATGATTGAGTTTCACGCCGCGCTCCAGGCGCTTGCGCGCGACCATCGCGGCCATGGAGATCAGCAGTTTGTCCTTTTCGCGCGGGGTAAGATTCATGCGTCGCCACCGGTTGTTCGAGAAGCAGTTCCCTGGAAGAATGCGAAGCAGTCTTCCGCCAGGAATTACATAGTTTCAATGCGTTAGATCATTTCACAGTTTCAAATGAAAATATGAAATGACCTAGAGAACCCAGACTTTCGGCACTGTCTTCTGCTTGCGCAAGTGCGAAATAACGGGGATGAGGATTTTTCTGAGCGTGAAGCCGTCCGGCGCGACGAAGCGGGCAACCAGCTTGTCGCGGCTATCGACCTGGAAATGGCTGATGCCGACCCCGGCCTCGCCGTCAACGAGCGAGCGGAGATGTCGCAGCATCAGTTCGCAATCCGGCCCGACATAGAGCAACGTGGCAAAGGCGGCTGCGCCATCGAGCACCGCGTTGCGCCGACCGAGGCTCGCGACCTCCCCTGATAGCGCCAGATTGTCCGCATGCAGCAGCCTGCCCTCGACGTGGATACGCCAGCGATCGCGGAATAGCCCGGTTTGCACCGCCTCGCCCATCGCCTTGCGGCCAAGCAAGACCGCCTCCACCGCGAGGAACGTCGCGTCGGCAGCAAGCTCCACTTCCAGTGAGCGTGACAGCGCGGCACGGTCGAAAAGGATCGTCTCCTGCGGCAGCCAGTCGACGCGCGCGCCGGAGGCAACCTCGATCCGCGTCGTGACGTCGACGGTGTCCGCACTTGCCTTGTAGATCTTCTCGCAGGCCTGCGTCGTCACGGTCACATCGGTTCCGGCCCCTGCCCCTACTTCCCAGGCCATGCGGTCGCCGCCGGTGAGACCGCCGGAGGAATTGATGAGCACCGCCTCCATGGACGCGTCGAAGGTCTTCGGCAGCCTGATCTTGGCGCAACCCTCCTGATAGAGCTCGGCTATACGGCTCTGGCCAAGCATCGCCTTGGCGACCAGCCGTCCCTTCCCCCAGGCCCGCTGCGGGGCGATGCTTGCTGCCTTGTTCATGTTGCGACCGCCGAGCGGTGTCCCTCGATCTCTGGCATGGCACGCGCGGGGCCATCGCCTTGTCTTCGCGCTATCGTCCGCATCGCGGCGCGACAAGTCAAGCTATTGTTTTGCAAAGAAAATCGTCAAGTTGCTGCATTTAAATGCAGGCGCTGCGCAGAAAACAGGCACCCTCTCACGCCACGCGATCCGGCGGCTCGCGGCCGTCGAAAAACGCGGTAACGTTGTCGACCACCTTCATGCCCATGGCGACGCGCGTCTCCTCCGTGGCGCTGCCGAGATGTGGAAGCAGCACGACATTTTCGAGCCCGCGCAAGCGCTCCGGCACGTTGGGCTCCGCCTCGAACACATCGAGCCCGGCGCCGCGAATGACACCGTTTTCGAGCGCGGCAATCAGCGCCGGCTCATCGATGACGTCGCCGCGCGCCGTGTTGACGAGATAGGCGCCCTTCTTCATCAGCGCCAGGCGCTCGGCGTTGATCAGGTGTCGGTTCTCGCCGCCGCCCGGGCAATGCAGCGACACGAAATCAGCCACCTTCAGCACGTCCTCGACGGTGTCGAGCTGACGGGCGCCAAAGCGGCTCGCTTCGGTGGGATCGATGCGCGAGCGGTTGTAGAAGACGACATCCATGTCGAAACCGAAATGGCAGCGCTTGGCCATCGCCTTGCCGATGCGGCCGAAGCCGATGATGCCGAGCGTCTTGCCGGTGACCTTGCCGCCGATCATGTGGGTCGGACGCCATCCGCTCCATTCACGGGCCCGCACCTGCCGCTCGCCCTCGCCTGCCCTGCGCGCGACCGCAAGCAGCAGCGTCATGGCGATGTCGGCAGTACAGTCTGTGAGAACGCCCGGCGTGTTGGTCACGACGACGCCGGCCGCCTTGGCTGCGGCAGTGTCGATGTGATTGTAGCCGACGCCATAGTTGCCGAGGATCTTCGCCCGCAGGCCACCGCCGGCGAAGAGTGCGGCCGGAAGGCGATCGGAAACGGTCGGGAGAACGGCGTCATAGGTCCGCAGCGCATCGGCCAGCGCCTCGACCGTCATCGGCACGTCGCCCTCGTTCAAGGTGAGATCGAAGCGCTCGGCAAGCACCTGCTCCACCGCCGCCGGCCAACGACGGGTGACGAGAATGCGGGGTTTCGAGCTCATGCCTGCCTCCGGATCAGAATCGCCGAAGGATAGTGCACGAAACGGCGCGACGCGACAGCCATCCCGGCAGGCGAAACAGCTATCACAAAAGCAAAAAGGAGGCGCCGGTGCGGGCGCCTCCTTTTGTCATGACGTCAGACGTGTCACGCCCTGGCGAAGGCGAGCAGGTCGGCGTTGAGCTGGTCCTTGTGCGTGTCGGTGATGCCATGTGGTGCGCCGGCATAGACC
>NZ_PNFP01000022.1 GCF_002940685.1 Ensifer adhaerens
TGCAAGAAAATGGGAGAATGAACGCGATGTAGTGATGATCGATCTTGACGTCAAAATCCTCATGTGAGCTGCGACGATACCTTTTCGCTGGTGTCACTCGTTTCGGCTGGCCTCGGCATCGGCTTTGCGCCGGAATGGACGAAGGATCTGCCGAACCGCGGTTTCGAGCTCCGGCCGGTGCGCGGCGTTGACCTGAAGATCGGGCTTGGCGTTGCCTGGAACAAGGAAGACCCGACGGCGTCACGCGACGACATCATCGATATCGCCCGGTCGCTGGCCCGCCCGGGAAGATGAGGGGAGGGGTGCCTCCTTCCCGTGTTTCGGGGATACTTAGCGCGGCTTCTTCGTCCGACGGAGAAGGGACGCGCGGGCCAATCGGGTCTTTAACGCCGGAGAGGGGCGCGAAGACGCCGATGCGGTGTTCAGCGTCGCTTTGCCAAGCCTAACTAAGGACGTACTTGATCGCGCCTGCGGCCGCTTTGACGACGATGTCGGCCTCTTGCCTCGTGAGGCAGAGCGGCGGCGCAAAGCCAAGGATATCGCCCTGCGGCATGGCGCGACCGATGACGCCGCGTTCGAGGAGGGCGGCTGCGATTTTCGGACCTATTTTCTTTGCCGGGTCGAAGAACGTCCGGTCATCCTTGTCCTCGACGAACTCGATCGCGGCCATCAGCCCGTCGCCGCGAACCTCGCCCACGTGTTTGTGGTCACCAAGAGCTTTCGCTAGTTCGGCACGGAAATAGGCCCCTGTACTGCCTGCGTTATCGATCAGGCCCAATTCGTCGATCAGTTCGAGATTGGCGACGCCGGCAGCCGCGCAGATCGGATGAGCGGAATAGGTCCAGCCGTGGCCAATCGCACCCAGTTCGTCGGAACCATCTACCAGTACCTGCCAGACCTTATCCGAGACGATGGTGCCGGAAAGCGGCGCGTAGGCAGACGTGAGGCCCTTCGCAATCGTGATGAGGTCAGGTTTCATGCCGTAGTGGTCGGAACCGAACATCGTGCCGAGACGGCCGAAGCCGGTCACAACTTCATCGGCGACGAGCAGGATGCCGTATTTTTCCAGCACGGCCTGTATCTTCTGCCAGTAGCCTTTTGGCGGCGGCACGATGCCGCCGGTTCCAAGGATCGGCTCGCCGATGAAGGCGGCGATCGTCTCTGGGCCTTCTGCGAGGATCATCTCCTCGAGCTTGTCGGCGCAATATTGCGAGAACTGCTCTTCATCCATCGAGCGATCGGGGCGACGGAAGAAGTAGGGCGCTTCGGTGTGCAGAATTGGCGCGCGCGGCAGGTCGAAAGCGTTGTGGAAGAGATGCAGGCCTGTCAGCGAGCCCGTCATGACGCCGGAGCCGTGATAGCCGCGCCAGCGGGAGATGATCTTCTTCTTGTCCGGCCGGCCGAGGATGTTGTTGTAGTACCAGATCAGCTTGATGTTGGTCTCGTTGGCATCGGAGCCTGAAAGACCGAAATAGACGCGGCTCATGCCCTCCGGCGCGCGGTCGATGATCATCTTGGAGAGCGTGATTGACGCTTCCGTGCCGTGGCCGACATAGGCGTGGTAGTAGGCAAGGTTCTTTGCCTGCTCAGCGATCGCGTCGGCGATCTTCTCCCGGCCGTAGCCGACATTGACGCAGTAGAGCCCGGCAAAGGCGTCGAGGCTGGTCCTGCCGCTCGTATCGGTGATGTAGACCCCTTCGCCACCACCGATGACGCGAGTTGGTGTCTCGCCGCGGGCATGCAAGCCCATATGCGTGGACGGGTGGAAGAAGTGGTCACGGTCCCAGGCGGTGAGTTCGTTGCTTTTCTCGAGCATGGTCTTTCCTTTCACATATGGACCTGGCGCCCGGGCTCAGGCCGCCGTGTCGATGCAGAGATATTTGAGTTCTGTGAAGGCCTCGATGCCGTGGCGCGAACCTTCGCGGCCAAGGCCCGACTGTTTCCAGCCGCCGAAGGGGATCGGGCCGCCGGTGATCTTCACGCGATTGATGGCGACCATTCCGTATTCGAGCGCACGGCCAAGGCGCATCTGACGCGCGCCGTTCTCGGTCACCACATAGGCGACGAGGCCGTAATCGGTGTCGTTCGCACGCGCGATCACCTCGTCTTCGCTGTCGAAGGCAGTGATGGCGGCAACGGGGCCGAACGTCTCTTCGCGCATGATCAGCGCATCATCAGGTACATCCGTCAAAAGCGTCGGCTCGAAGAAGAGAGCGCCCGCCTTGTGGCGCTTGCCGCCGGTTCCAAGCTTTGCACCGCGCTTCAGCGCATCGGCGACCTGCTCTTCCACCTTGGCAATGGCACGTTCGTGCATAAGCGGGCCGATCTCGGCGTCTGGTTCGAGCCCCGAGGCAACCTTCAGCGCTTCGATGCGAGCCTTGAAGGCCCGCGTGAAGTCCGCGAGTGCACGACGCTCGACATAGATCCGGTTCGCCGCGAGGCAGTCCTGGCCGGACGTGGCGAATTTTGCCGCCATTGCGATGTCGGCCGCTTTTTCGATGTCGGCATCGGCAAAGACGATCAATGGCGCGTGGCCGCCGAGCTCCATGACCAGCCGCTTCATGGTCTGAGCGCACTGGCCGGCGATCAGCTTGCCGATGTCCGTTGATCCAGTGAAGCTCATGGCGCGCACGCGCGGATCGGCGTTCATGCGGCCGACGATTGTGGCAGCACTCCCGGTCACGACATTGAAGACGCCGGCCGGAATGCCGGCACGTTCGCCGAGTTCGGCAAGGGCGAGTGCTGAAAGCGGGGTTTCGCTGGAGGGATGCGCAACGACGGTGCAGCCGGCCGCAAGTGCTGCCGCAGCCTTGCGGGTAATCATGGCGCAGGGGAAGTTCCACGGGGTCACGATCCCGACGACGCCCAGCGCCTCTCGCCGTACGATCATCTCGGCTCCCGCCAGATGGCTGGTGACACTTTCTGCGTTCAGCCGTTTTCCTTCCTCCGCGTACCACTCGATGAAGGATGCCGCGTAGTCGATCTCGCCGCGGGATTCGGCGAGCGGCTTGCCCTGTTCCAGCGTCATCAAGAGCGCGAGATCCTCGCGTGTCTCCAGCATCAGGTCGTGCCACTTGCGGAGGATTTTGGCGCGCTGTTGCGGCAAGAGGCTGCGCCAGCCCGGTAGCGCGTCGCTCGCAGCCGAGATGGCGTCTCCGGTCTCATCGGCATCAAGGGCCGCGACCCAGGCGAGCGTCGCCGACGAGGCGGGATCGGTCACCTTGAAGCTTGCACCTTCGTGGCCGGCAATCCAGCGTCCACCGACATAGGCGAGTTCCCGTAGAAGCTGCGGATCCGCAAGGCGGGCAAGCGCGTCGTGAAAGGTCGTGCGGGCAAAAACGGCGGTCATGACGGCCTCCTCCTGTTATCTGGAGGAAGTCTGCCAGAGGGCGGGCGACAGATTGTCTATTGCCGAGGGCGGCGCCAGAGACTTTGGCCAAAGATGGGGCCAGCCGTAGACAATCTCTCTATTCGGAGGCGGGAAGCAGCGTCTCGAGCGGTAGCACGGTCTCCTCCTTCACCGTCTTGGTGACGATGTAGGTAAAGTAGCGGTCGATGCCGAGCTCACGGTCAAGCAGGCTGTCGACAAGGCGCTGGTACGCATCGATATCACGCGCAACGATCTTCAGGATGTAGTCGACGCCACCGCCGACCGACCAGCAGGCGACGATTTCGGGTGTTGTCGCCACAGCCCGTTCGAAGCGTTCGAAATCCGCTTGCCGATGGTTGGCGAGCGTCACCTCCATCATCACGCTGGCGACGGGTGCTACGCGCCTGACGGCAACGCGCGCGTGATACCCGGTGACGATGCCGGCCTTTTCAAGCTTGCGCAGGCGAAGCCAGCAGGGCGTTGGTGAGAGCCCCGCCCGTTCCGCCAGCGCCAGCTTGGTGATGCGCCCGTTCTCCTGGATCGCCTCCAGGATGCGCAGGTCGATGGCGTCGAGTTTCATGCAAGCGCTCCTGCAGCCGGGGATCGGGTCAAAGCGGAGGAAAAGACAATGGGAAACCATTTTGGCGTTGTCAATTGAACTGATTTTCAGCACTGTTGAAATCATGACAAATTGGCGACCCGACATATCCCAGTTGCGCCGGCCGGCCTATCTCTCGCTTGCCGAGCAGATCGCTCGCGCCATCCAGGAAGGTCATCTGCCGAACGGGACGCGGCTTCTGCCCCATCGCAAGCTCGCCGACGACCTGAAGCTCTCGGTGCAGACCGTCAGCCGCGCCTATGACGAACTGATCCGTCGCGGACTGATTTCCGGAGAGATCGGTCGCGGCTCCTTCGTGCAGACAAGGCCCAAGGAGCCTGAGCCGCCCTATCTGCCCGAGCGTCTTGGCGAGCTTGTCGACCTTTCGATCCTCAAACCCGTGTGCGAACAGCTGCATCTGGAGCGCATGCGCGCAGCCTTCGGGTGGCTGGCGGAAAACCTTCCGTCGAGTTCGGCGCTGTCCTTCCGGCCCAATATGGTTTTCCCGCGTCATCGCAATGTCGCAGCCGATTGGCTGTCGCGTTGCGGTCTCGATGTGTCTCCGCTCAATATCAGCCTGACGAATGGCGCTACCTCGGGCATGACGGTGGCCCTGATGAGCGTCGCTCCGCCCGGTTCCACCATTGCGACGGAGGCGATCAGCCACCACACGCTCGTGCCGCTTTCCAGCTATCTCGGTCTTCATCTCGAGGGTTTGCCGATCGATCGCGAAGGCATGATCCCCGAGGCGCTCGATGAGGCGTGCCGCACCGGCGTCATCCGCGCCGTCTTCCTCCAGCCGTCGGTGATCAACCCGACCGCTGCTTTGATGGGGCCCGAGCGCCGGCAGGCGCTGGCCGAGGTCGCGCGGCGCCATGATATCGCGATCATCGAGAACGACATCCTGGGGCCGCTTGTGGAAGGTCGGGCGCCGCCGATTGCGGCCTATGCGCCGGAGCGCACCCTCTACGTCACCAGCTTCACAAAGATCACGGTACCGGGCCTGCGCATCGGCTATCTTGCCGCCCCGGATCGCTATGTCGCGGCTGTTGCCAACCGCCATCTCGTCTCCAACTGGATGGCGACGCCCTCGATCGCCGAGATCGCAACACTTTGGGTCAGCGACGGTACGGCTATGGAACTCGTCAATTGGCAGCGCCGGGCACTTGGCGTTCGTCACGCGATTGCCGAGGAGGCGCTTGCGGGCTTGCCCTATTATAGCCATCAGCAGAGCCTGCATGTGTGGCTGCCGCTGCCGGAAGGGCATACGGAAGAAGGCTTCGTTTCTCAGGCGCGTCTGCGCGGGGTTGCGATTGCGCCAGGGTCTTCGTTCCGCACGGCAGATCAGGGCTGGCAGCCGGCAGTGCGCATCTCCTTGGGCTCGACGACCGAGCAGGAATTGCGCACCGGCCTCGGTATTCTCGCCTCGCTCGCCAGCGGAAGTCCGGAAGCGCTGCTGCTCGCGATTTGAGAGAAATGCTCGCCAATTGGGCAGCGCAGCAATAATTGTACTGATATTATTATTCGGATTGACATGATTTTGATAGCCGCGCATCGTTGCGCCATCACTTGTCTCAATAGGGAGAGACATGCATGGCAGCGCCGATCATCCGCATCGACAACATCACCAAGCGCTACGGTCCTCTGACCGTACTCGACGGTCTGTCGATGGACGTTCTGCCTGGCGAAAAGCTGGCGCTCATCGGTCCCTCCGGCTCAGGCAAGACGACGATCCTGCGCATTCTCATGACGCTCGAGACGATCAGCGGCGGCCATATCGAGGTCGACGGCGATCAGCTCTACCACATGCCGAAGAATGGCAGCCTCGCGCCCGCCGACGACCGCCATCTGCACAAGATGCGTGAGAAAATCGGCATGGTCTTCCAGCACTTCAACCTCTTCCCGCACAAATGCGTGCTCGACAATGTCACGTTGGCGCCGATGCTGACAAAGGGCGTGGCGAAGGCGACGGCGGAGAAGCGGGCGATGGAACTTCTCGACATGGTGGGCATGGCCGATAAGGCGAAGAGCATGCCTGCGCAATTGTCCGGCGGACAGAAGCAGCGCGTTGCGATCGCCCGGGCGCTCGCTCTCTCGCCAAAGATCATGCTGTTTGACGAAGTGACTTCGGCACTCGACCCGGAACTGGTCGAAGAGGTGCTGAACGTCATGCGCAAGCTTGCCGTCGAGACCGACATGACCATGCTGCTCGTGACGCATGAGATGGGCTTTGCCCATGATTTTGCCGACCGGATCCTCTTTTTCGACCGCGGCAAGATCGTCGAGGAAGGCCGGCCGGACGAGATTTTCCGCGCGCCCAAGCAGGAGCGCACGCAGACCTTTCTACGCAAGATCATCGCGGCAGGGCACCGCGTCTAAGCGGCCTTGCCGCCCGGAAACAAGGCTCCAAACAAAAACCAGGGACAGCCAGAGGAGTTCGCAACTATGAGCATGAGGACCTTTTTGACCATGACCGCCAGCGCAGGTGCCCTGACGGCATTCGTTGCCGCAGCACCCGCTTGGGCCGACGGCAAACTTGAGGAACTGAAGGAGCAGGGTTTCGCGCGTGTCGCCATCGCCAACGAGCCGCCCTTTACGGCGGTTGCCGCCGACGGCAAGGTTTCCGGCGCGGCACCCGATGTGGCGCGTGAGGTCTTCAAACGCCTCGGCGTCGAAGACATCGTTGCTTCGATCTCGGAATATGGGGCGATGATCCCGGGTCTTCAGGCCGGCCGGCACGACGTCATCACCGCCGGCCTCTTCATGAAGCCGGAACGTTGTAACGCCGTTGCCTATTCAGAACCGATCCTTTGCGACGCGGAAGCCTTCGCGCTGAAGAAAGGCAACCCGCTCAAGCTCAAGAGCTACAAGGATATCGCCGACAATCCGGACGCCAGGATCGGTGCGCCCGGTGGCGGAACGGAAGAGAAGCTTGCGCTTGAAGCCGGCGTCCCGCGCGATCGTGTCATCGTCGTCCCGGATGGCCAGAGCGGCCTGAAGATGCTGCAGTTCGGCCGTATCGACGTCTATTCACTGCCGGTGCTGTCGATCAACGATCTTGTCGCCAAGGCAAAGGACCCCGGCGTCGAAGTCGTGGCGCCGGTTGAAGGCGCTCCGGTCTATTGCGACGGCGCGGCCTTCAAGAAGGGCGAGGAAGCCTTGCGCGATGCCTTCGACGTGGAACTCGCAAAGCTCAAACAATCGGGCGAGTTTGCCAAGATCATCGAGCCCTATGGCTTCTCGGCCGCGGCCGCCATGTCGACGACCCGCGAAAAGCTCTGCGCCGCCAAGTAAGCGTCACAGCAAAACGGCCTCTTCCCGGACCCGGGGGGAGGCAGTCCGCTCCCTCGCATATGGAAGAACGATGACCGACTGGTCCGGTTACATAGGGCTGATCCTTGAAGGCGCGCTCGTAACGCTTGAGCTTACCGTGCTCGGCTCCCTGCTTGCGCTCGTCATGGCGTTCGTCGCGGGTCTTGGACGCGTCAGCCGCTTTCTGGCGGTTCGTGCGCTCGCAACCGCCTATATCGAGTTTTTTCGCGGCACGTCGATCTTCGTCCAGCTGTTCTGGGTCTATTTCGTGCTGCCATTCGCCGGCGTCACGCTGTCGCCACTTCAGGCCGGCGTGCTGGCGCTGGGACTGAACGTCGGAGCCTATGGGGCCGAGGTCGTGCGCGGTGCGGTCAAGGCGATCGGTCGCGAGCAGCGCGAAGCCTGCATAGCGCTCAACCTCTCGCGCTATCAGTCGATGCGGCATGTCATCCTGCCGCAGGCCCTGCCGCTCATGCTTCCGACCTTCTGCAACAATGCGATCGAACTCTTGAAGGGCACGGCCGTCGTATCGCTGATCTCGCTCACCGACATGACGTTCCAGGCGCAGGTGGTTCGCGCGCAGACGGGGAGTACGCTCGTTCCGTTCGCGACGATCCTCGTGCTCTACTTCCTGATGGCGCTCGCCATCTCCAACGGCATGCGCTGGCTGGAACGCCGGGTGACTCGCGGCCTTGATGGCGTGAGGACCTGACGATGGAATGGGACTGGAATTTCGTCTGGGAAATCATGCCGACCCTCATCGAGGGGCTGAAGATCACCATTCTGGCGACTGTGTTCGGCGCGGCGCTCGCCGCCGTCATCGGCCTTGTCTTTGCGATCCTGCGCATGACCGCGCCCAAACCGGTCGCGAAGGCCACGGCCTTCGTTGTCGAGTTCATTCGCGGCACGCCGCTGCTGGTCCAGCTCTATTTTATCTTCTTTGTGTTGCCGGATATTGGCATTCGCCTGCCGGCGATGCTCGCCGGCATCATCGGTCTCGGGCTCCATTATGGGACCTATGCGGCGGAGGTCTATCGCGCCGGCATCGAGAACGTGCCGCGGGGCCAATGGGAGGCGGCGAAGGCGACGAACCTTACCGGCCGCCAGACCTGGATCCACGTCATCCTGCCGCAGGCGATCCCGCCCATGATCCCGGCGCTCGCCAATTACCTGATCGCCATGTTCAAGGAGACGCCGCTGCTCTCCGCCATCACCGTGCTCGAACTGATGAACCAGGCGAAAAGCGTGGCCAACAGCAGCTATCGCTACATCGAACCGATGACGCTGGTCGGGATCTTCTTCCTGATCATGAGCCTGATCTCTGTCGTCTTCCTGCGCTGGCTGGAGGAACGTTACGCCCAGGTGGAGGAGCGCTGATGCAGACGTTCGATCTTATACTTGCGTCACGCTCGCCGAAGCTGGATGAGCGTCCGCTGGAAAAACGCGTCGGCCTCATCATCCTTGCGACCGACCACACCACGGAAGTGGATTTCCAGCGCATGGTGGCGAACGAGCGGATCGGTGTCTACGGCACCCGTATTCCCTATGCCAACCCGGTGACGCCGGAAAACCTGCGCGCCATGCAGCCCTCGCTGACATCGGCGGCCGCGCTGATCCTGCCGGACGAGCCTCTCGACGTCGTCATGTATTCCTGCACCTCCGCGTCCGTCGTCATCGGCGACGCGGAAGTCAGGGCGGCGGTCCGCGCGGCCAAGCCAAGCGCCTCCATCGTCACGCCGACTGCGGCGGCAGTCTCCGGCCTCAAGGCGTTCGGCGCCAGGCGGATTTCGGTGCTGACGCCCTACACGATCAAGACCAGCAAGCCGATGGCTGATTATTTCGTGTCGCTCGGCTTCGACATCGTCCGCTTCACTTGCCTTGGTCTGAACGACGACCGGGAGATGGCGCGCATTTCTCCGGATGAAATCGTTGCCTTTGCAAAGCAAGCGACGGCGCCAGACAGCGACGCGCTTTTCATATCGTGCACGGCAGTGCGGGCGGCCGGCGTTGCGGCAAAGATCGAGGCCGCCATCGGAAAACCGGTCGTCACCAGCAATCTCGCCACCGCGTGGGCCTGCCTGCGCCTCTGCGGCGACCAGACGGCGCGGCCGGAACTCGGCCGGCTCATGACACTTGCCTATCCGGACGAGTAGCCCATGTCGAACCTTGCCGTGACATTGGCGGATATCGAACAGGCGGCCCGACGCATCGAGGGCCGGATCGTGAGCACGCCTTTCGCGCAGTCCGTTGCGCTTTCGGAACACTGTGGCGTGCCCGTCGGCCTCAAGCTCGAACACCACCAGACGACCGGCAGCTTCAAGCTGCGCGGCGCAACGAACGCCGTGCTCTCGCTGACGTCCGAAGAGCGGGCGAGGGGCGTCGTCGCTTCCTCGACCGGCAACCACGGTCGGGCGCTTGCGCATGCCGCCAAGGCCGAAGGCTCGGTCGCGACGATCTGCATGTCGTGCCTCGTGCCCGACAACAAGGTGTCGGAGATCCGCCGGCTTGGCGCGAGCGTCCGCATTGTCGGCAAGTCCCAGGATGAAGCGCAGGTCGAGGTGGATCGGCTCGTGGCCGAAGATGGCCTCGTGATGGTGCCGCCCTTCGACAATCGGGCGGTCGTCGCAGGGCAGGGCACGCTCGGTCTGGAGATCGTCGAGGCAATGCCAGACGTGGCGACGGTTCTTGTGCCGCTTTCCGGCGGCGGCCTTGCGGCCGGTGTCGCGGCAGCCGTGAAGGAGCGGTCGCCGAGGATCCGCGTCGTCGGCCTTACCATGGATCGAGGTGCTGCAATGAAGGAGAGCCTTGACGCCGGGCGGCCGACACAGGTCGAGGAAGTGGCGAGCCTTGCCGATTCCCTCGGTGGCGGCATCGGTCTCGACAATGCCGTGACCTTCGAGATGTGCCGGGCGCTGCTCGACGACGTGATCCTGCTTTCCGAAACCGAGATCGCTGCCGGCATGCGGCACGCCTATGCGAAGGAGCGCGAGGTGATCGAAGGGGCAGGGGCCGTCGGCATCGCGGCCCTGCTTTCCGGCCGGGTTGGCCGGATGGAGGGGCCTGTGGCGGTGATCCTCTCCGGCCGGAACGTCGACATGGACCTGCATCGGCGGGTCATCAATGGCGGGGTCGATCCTCTTGCGGAGGCAGCGGCATGACGATGATGAGAATTCTGACGGAGGCGGAACTCAGGCGCATCGTGCCGCTCGATCTCGACGCCATTGCCTGCGTCGAACAGGCGTTCCACGCGCTCGCCACCAAGGCGGTGGCGATGCCGCCGATCCTCAGGCTCGACATTCCCGAAGCACGCGGCGAAGTCGATGTTAAGACGGCTTACGTGCCGGGTCTCGACGGTTTCGCCATCAAGATCAGCCCCGGCTTCTTCAATAATCCGAAGATCGGCCTGCCAAGCACCAATGGCCTGATGGTGCTGCTTTCGGCGAAGACCGGCCAGGTTGAGGCCGTGCTGCTCGACAACGGCTACCTGACGGATGTGCGCACGGCGGCGGCCGGCGCCGTTGCCGCTCGACATCTTTCACGGCCGGATGCCGCGGTCGCCGCCATCTTCGGCGCCGGCATGCAGGCAAGGTTGCAGCTTGAGGCCTTACGCCTCGTGCGGCCGATCCGCGAGGCACGGATCTGGGCAAGGGATGCCGCAAAGGCTGAGGCCGCGGCGCAGGAGCTGACGGCAAGGCTGGGCTTTCCGGTCCGCACCGAAGCCAATGGCCGGGCTGCGGTCGATGGTGCAGACATCATCGTTACCACCACACCTTCCGAAACGCCGGTGCTCTGGGTCGAATGGCTGCAATCTGGCCAGCATGTCACGGCCATGGGCTCGGACGCCGAGCACAAGAACGAGATCGAGCCCGCCGTCATCACTCGCGCCAGCCTCTATGTCGCCGACAGCCTGAAACAGACGCGCAGGCTCGGCGAATTACACCATGTCATCGAGGCGGGCCTCGTGATGGAGGACACGACCTTCCCCGAACTCGGCGAGATCATCGCCGAGCAAAAACCGGGCCGCAGCGGCCCCGAAGAGATAACCGTGGCGGATCTGACCGGCACGGGCATTCAGGACACGGCCATAGCAACGCTTGCTGCCGCCCGTGCGGCAGCGTCGGGCGCCGGCACGATCTTTAAGAGCTGAGACCGGCCTTTCGCCGGGTATTGAGGAAAAACCGATGAAACAAGCGAACCTGAAGTTCTCGCTTCCGGAGTATGAAACGCGTCTTCAAAAAACGCGAAAAGCCATGGAAGCCAAGGGCATCGACGTGCTGATCGTCAGCGATCCGTCGAACATGAACTGGCTGACCGGCTATGACGGCTGGTCCTTTTACGTACATCAATGCGTCGTCGTGCCGCTGGCGGGCGAGCCGATCTGGTATGGCCGCGGCCAGGATGCCAACGGCGCCAAATTCACCGCCTACCCCAAACACGAGAACATCATCGGCTATCCGGACCACTATGTGCAGTCCACCGAGCGCCACCCGATGGATTACCTCTCGGCCAAGCTTGCTGAACGCGGTCTCGACAAGCTGACGATCGGCGTGGAGATGGACAATTACTGGTTCTCCGCCGCCGCTTTTGCCTCGTTGCAAAAGCACCTGCCGAATGCCCGCTTTGTCGATGCGACCGCCCTCGTCAACTGGCAGCGCGCGGTCAAGAGCGAGGCAGAAATCGGATACATGCGCAACGCCGCAAGGATCGTCGAAAAGATGCATGAGCGCATCTTCGACAAGATCGAGGTCGGCATGCGCAAATGCGACCTGGTTGCGGAAATCTACGATGCCGGCACCCGTGGCGTCGACGGTATCGGCGGCGATTATCCGGCGATCGTGCCACTGTTGCCCTCGGGCGTGGAGGCTTCGGCGCCGCACCTGACCTGGGACGACCGGCCGATGAAATCCGGCGAGGGCACTTTCTTCGAGATTGCCGGCTGCTACCACCGCTACCATGTGCCGCTCTCTCGCACCGTCTTTCTCGGCAAGCCGACACAGGCTTTCCTCGATGCCGAGAAGGCAACGCTGGAAGGCATGGAGGCAGGCCTCGAAAAAGCACGCCCCGGCAATACCTGCGAGGATATCGCAAACGCCTTCTTCGCCGTTCTCAAGAAATACGGCATCGTGAAGGATAACCGCACGGGCTATGGCATCGGCGTTTCCTATCCGCCGGACTGGGGCGAACGCACGATGAGCCTGCGTCCCGGTGACCGGACCGAACTCAAACCCGGCATGACGTTCCACTTCATGACGGGCCTCTGGCTCGAGGACATGGGCTTCGAGACGACGGAAAGCATCCTGATCACCGAAACCGGTGTCGAGTGCTTCGCCAACGTGCCGCGCAAGCTTCTGGTGAAGGATTGAGCCATGCGGGAAGCAACGCTTCGTCCTTCGCCGATCAATCCCACGGTCGATTTTTCGGCCGAGGGCGTGCAGCACGGTTTCCTGCGTCTGCCTTACAGCCGCGACGATTCCGCCTGGGGCTCGGTGATGATCCCGGTGACGGTGGTGAAGAACGGGGAGGGCCCGACGGCCCTTCTCACCGGCGGCAACCACGGCGACGAATATGAAGGGCCGATCGCGCTCTTCGATCTCGCCCGCACGCTGGAGGCAGAGGACGTGGCGGGCCGCGTCATCATCGTGCCGGCGATGAACTACCCGGCCTTTCTCGCCGGCACGCGCACCTCGCCGATCGACAAGGGCAACATGAACCGCAGCTTTCCGGGGGCGCCGGACGGCACGGTGACCCAGAAGATCGCCGACTATTTCCAGCGCACGCTGCTGCCGCTCGCCGATATCGTGCTCGACTTCCATTCCGGCGGAAAGACGCTCGACTTCCTGCCCTTCTGCGCCGCCCATATCCTGCCGGACAACGCGCAGCAGGAAAAAGCCTTCGACCTCGTCGGCGCCTTCGGTGCTCCATGGTCGATGAAGATGCTGGAGATCGATGCCGTCGGGATGTACGACACCGCGGCGGAGGAGATGGGCAAGATCTTCATCACCACCGAATTGGGTGGTGGGGGGACCGCGACGGCGATGAGCGCGCGTATCGCCAAGACAGGCGTTTCAAACGTGCTGAAGGCGGCGGGCATCCTGAAAGGGCCTGTCCACGGCGCTGAAACCACGTGGCTTGATATGCCAGACGGCAACTGCTTTTGCTTCGCCGAGGATGGCGGCCTCGTCGAACCGTTCGCCGATCTCGGCGATGTGGTGAAGAGCGGGCAGGTTGTCGCGCGCATCTATCCGATCGGACGCACAGGCGCCAGACCACTGGAAATTCGGGCAAAGATGGACGGCATCCTCGTCGCCCGCCACTTTCCCGGCCTCGTAAAATCTGGCGATTGCGTCAGTGTACTGGCAACCGTTGTTGGGAGATGAGACGGCCGGCCGATTTCAGGCGGGTCTAGTGAAATCGATGTTTAGCCTTTCGCAGCACGCCGGCCTGATAGCGGCCTGGGAAATCGTAACCGTTGTGAAACGCCGGCGTGTGGTTCCATAACAGAACTTACGTGATTTTACATCGTCCACAGGACCGAAAGCGGTGCGGCGTGCAATTTTTCGCCAAATGGCGTCACGCGGTCGTGATCGTGCAAAACGATGCCGTGCAGGAAGCGGTCGCCTACCGCCTCCTGTAACTGACGAAGTCCTTTGAAGTCTTCAGCCTTGACCGTCGACGATGCCTTGACCTCGATGCCGACGACGCGACCGCGCCGGTCCTCGACAACGACATCGACCTCGATCTGATCCTTTGTCCGATAGTGAGAGAACGAAAGTCGGCGGTCGGACCAAGATGCAAGCTTCATGAGTTCTGATGCCACGAAACTCTCGAGCAAAGGACCGAAACGCGTCTTGTTTTCACGGATGCTGTTGACATCGTCTTCGCGCAGGGCTGCGAGCAGGCCAGTGTCGAGAAAATGCAACTTTGGTGTTTTCACCAGACGACTAAGCCTGTTGTTGGACCATGGCGCGAGGGTTCGGACAAGGAAGAGTCGTTCAAGGATTGCGACATACTTTTGAGCGGTGACACTGGATAGTCCGAGGGCCGAGCCGAATCCGCTATGATTGACCAACTGTCCCGCATGCTCTGCAAGAACATTAAGGAGGCGCGGCAACCTGCCCAACTGATCGATGTTGGCAATGTCGCGCACGTCTCTGTCAAGGATAAGCGCCACGTAGTCTTCAAGCCACGCGGTGCGCCGGCTGGGCTGCGTCCTGCGTACGACCTCAGGGTACCCTCCACGTATAACCGTCTCCACAAGGTCGTCGCCGAGCACAAGTCCGTCCGCGATCACGGGCACCTCTCCCGCAAAAATGCGATCGAGAAAGCGGCCTGGGGTCGATCGTATTTCAGCCTGTGCAAACGGCAGCAACGAAATTAGGGCCATGCGGCCGGCAAGAGAGTCTGCCACCGCCGGCACGGTGGCGAGGTTTGCTGAACCTGTGAGCAGGAAGCGGCCCGGCTCATCGCTACGATCTACGCTTTCCTTTATCGCAAGCATTAACTCAGGCGCCCGCTGAACTTCATCAATTACCGCTCGGTCGAGGCCGCGAACGAAGCCTACGGGGTCGGATTTGGCGGCGCTGAGTGTGCCGGCGTCATCAAGGGTGTAATACGGCCGCTCTGTTCCAGAGAACTGTCGCGCAAGGGTGGTCTTTCCTGCCTGCCTTGGTCCGGCGACCAGGACGACGCGCGTGTCCGACAGCGCCGTCTCGACCATGGAGAGGGCCTTGCGCTGGATGAGTGTGTTCGGGCGATTTGTATCGATCATGCGGCCAATGTTAACTCCGTTGGCGTCCAATTTAAAGCAGAATTCCGTCCAATTTAAAATGTAACTTGCTTTATCCCGAGGCCAGTCTCTCGAAAACAAAGAGTGTACACGGAACGCGACGGACGGGGGCAGTCGATCCCGCTTCCCCTCCGGGCCACTATGTTGAAGCTCCTGCGGCGGCCCTTTTTCCCTCCTTCGCGTGACGCGAATTCCCGCTTTCCCGCTGAAGCGGCGCTATGCTGAAAGCTCCGATACGCTTCATTGTTAATTGACCGATCGGGCCGATCGGCTGAGGGGGCCGAGGGTCTTTGCCCCTTCTCTCCCCCAAACAGTCTTTCGCCCACCTTCCTTCGCTTGCGCTTTCGTGCAGGCGGTTCCCCGCAAAGACTGTTTTCCCTTCCGTCCCCACCGCTCGCGCGGCCCCGGGAAGCAGGACGCGGCCCTGCTTCGCGGTCCCAGGAAAAAGGAGAAATGACAGTGAGCATCTATGCCAGAACTGCCCGCTTCGACACCGGTCGCGCTCTCGCCGAAGACGAGATGCGTGGCATCGCACCCTCGATTTTCGCAACCTCGGCACACGAGAGCCGCTCGGAGCGCTTCAAACCGATCCCCACAATTGAGATCCTGCGCGGCCTCATGAAAGAGGGTTTCATGCCGGTCGGAGCGCGCCAGTCTGTCAGCCGCACAGAAGGAAAGGCAAACTTTACCAAGCACCTCATCCGGCTTCGCCGTCTCGATGATGGCAACGTTTATCACGTCGGCGATACAGTCTGCGAAATCCTTCTCAAAAATGCTAACGACGGTACGAGTGCGTACGAGTTGCTCGCGGGGCTTTTCCGCGTGTGCTGCCTCAACTCGCTCGTTGCGCAAACGGGAACGATCGACGCTATCAAGGTCCGACACTCCGGTGATGTTCAAGGCAAGGTGATCGAGGGAACCTATCGCGTGCTTGGAGAGGCGGAACGCACGCTGGCGGCGCCGCAGGACTGGTCCGGCGTGAGGATGGGGCGTGAGGCAAGGGAAGTCTTGGCCGAGGCTGCACATCTCGTCCGTTTTGGCGACGCCGGAGGCTCGGCGACAACCTCGATCAAGCCGGAGCAATTGCTGGTGCCTCGCCGTAGCGAAGACCGAGCCGAAGATCTTTGGACAGTGTGGAATGTCGTTCAGGAGAACAGCATCAAGGGCGGGTTGCGCGGTGTAAAGCGTGACGAACTTGGCAGAGCGCGGCGATCGACGTCTCGACCGATCAACGGCATCGATCAGGACATCAAGCTCAACAAAGCACTTTGGCTGATTGGGGAGAGGATGGCCGCATTGCTCCGCCGCTGACGTTCTCGCGGCCGATTGAACTCCTTGCGTCCGGTACTCCAACTGGACGCGAGGCCATCCCGTGTCTTGAGGGGCGCCCCAAAACCCCGCCCCTCAAACTCCCCTGCCCACCCCTAATCGACCTGGAGGTGGCCCGCGCTGAACTAGAACGTTCGACCGGCTGGCCGGACCGCAAGTGAAGAAGCTTCGGATTGGAAGGACGCTTGGGGCATCCATCAGGTAACGGAAGGACGCTCACCAGGAAGCTGACTGACGACCTCGGTGGCGGCCGACGGACCCTCTGCCGGCATGGCTGCAAGTTGTTCGTCGGATACGCTGAGATCCATGTTTCCCCAGATCGACGCCTTTTGCGCCTTATTTTGCGGTTTTCTGGACTGTTTGATTTCGACAATGAACGGTCTTGTCTGCTGACGCATATCTCCTCCAGGCCACGAATCGCTGTCAAAACGATTTCGCGCGGAAATTTACTCGCAGCTGTGCCTTGATCGAGGATGGAGACACCCATGGTGAAAGCCGGCTCCGACGACATTTGCCGGTAGGGGAGAGCCGCCGAAGGTTCCGGACGAGTGATGGGGTTCGTTGCCAACGGGATGTTCCTCCGTGCTTCGGCGCTCCCTTCGCGGGCTCGATGGGGCGTGTCTGACCGGACAACGGCTGAAGCCTCGATCGTTTGCCCGCAACGGCAGGTGCACTTTTCTTGCCCCTGGCGGCTCAGGCCGCCATTCCCCACCAGCCAACAAAAGTGCTCCTTGCCGTCCTCCACTTTATTGCGGCCCAATGGGTGCGGTCCGATCGTCCCCGGTCCTTTCGACAGCCATCGAGGCCGCGAAGGGCGCGGCCCGAAACAACAGAAAGGAACTTCGACATGGCAACCATCGGCACTTTCACCTCGACCGAAAATGGCTTCAACGGCTCTATCCGCACTCTGGCCCTCAACGTCAAGGCGCGCATCGCCCGGATCGAATCTCCCTCCGACAAGGGCCCCCACTTCCGCATCTACGCCGGCAACGTCGAGTTCGGGGCGGCCTGGCAGAAGAGCTCCGAGCAGCGCGGTCGCGACTACCTCTCGGTCAAGCTCGATGATCCAAGCTTTCCCGCTCCGATCTACGCAACGCTTGCGGAAGTCGAAGGTGAGGATGGCTACCAGCTGATCTGGTCGCGGCCCAACAGGGATTGAGCCCAACTGGCCCCGCCTTCGGGCGGGGCCTCATTCCATACAGCAATTACAGGATTGCTGTAATTGCTGAACTTGCTGGACTTGTCTTAGCTCGATGGTCAACTGGTCGATGCCCACGTGATCGCTTGAGCCGGGCTATATCCAGAAACAGCTTCACCGCGTCGCTCTCGTCGGTGAAGTGATGGGCCATGCGCTGCCCCGCCGAGCCGATACGACCCCACCGCCTCGTGAGACATGCTTGACCGAACAGGTCCAGCGAAACATCGATGGCGCAGTACCTGGCCATGTTCTTCGCCGGATCCTTGCGTTCGGCATATAGGTGGTAGGGCTGAGTGAGCATGGGATGAGAATCGCCGATCGTCAGAATCTCGTCCAACGAGAGTTTTGAATCGATCCCGCCTGATCGATTCATGTCTGTGATGGGTCGCCTGGAAAGTTCAGGTAGGCTCCGACGGAGCATGAAACCTATTCCCACTGACGCAGGCTCGCATGTCCTTGCGTCTGAACCATATGGCCCGACCGCATCTAAGCGGCGCGTTTCCCGCCGTGAAGACGATCTGTTCGTCGGCACGCATGCGCAGCACTTCGTCCGGCTGGATCAGCGGCCGCGGAGCGAGTTGCTTTGAGCGGCTGCGTGACGACCCTCGCGCCTGAACACTGCGGCTGACCTGGTCAACCTCGACGGTCGTCGTGCCGCAGCGCCTTGAAACATACTCGGCCGTCTCTGGATCGTTGATGGCGGCAAAGGAGACCCAGCTTGCGCTCTCGAACCATTTGCTGGTCGCGTCGCGGCCGCCGAACGTCTCGCGCATCTGGCCGATCGACTGAAAGATCAGCGTGAGTGATATCCCGTATTTGCGGCCGGTGTCGCGTGCCGTTTCGAGGATGCGCAGGTAACCGAGGCGGGCAACCTCATCGAGCAGAAACAGAGCCAGGTCGTCGCCTGAGCGATTGCGATTGTAGATCGCGTTCACGAAGGATCCGATGATGACGCGCGCAAGGCCCGACTGTGTTTCGAGCGTCTTCAGATCGATGTTGATGAAGACATCAAGCGATCCGGCCAAAAGCTGCTCGGTCGAAAAACTCTTAGATGACACCAGACCCGCGTAGTTCTCATAGGAGAGCCAATGGGTCTCCTTGACTGCGTTGGCGTAGACGCCCGAAAAGGTCTCCGGCGTCATGTTGACGAATGCAGCGACGTTTTCTCTCACGAAGTCCGAGTTCGAGTTTGCGTGAATGGTCTGGAGCCGTTCGCGCAGTTTTGGCTCGGGCTCCGCGAGATTCTTGCGAACTTGTCTCAGCGTCTGGTCTTCCTTGCGGGTATGACCGGAGAGGCAGACATCGGCGATGAGTGCGGTCAGCAGCTGCAGTCCGGACGCCCTGAAGAAGTCGTCACGAATCCCGATTGCGCGGCCGCTGTCGCTCATGATCCAGGAGGCAACCGCGGCAATATCTTCTTCCTTGCTTCTGCCGTAACGGCCGATCCAATCCAGCGCATTGAAGCCCGCGTCGGGTTTCTTTGGATCGAGGATCCGAACGTCCCGGCCGGCGGCTTTTCGATGGCCGACCACCATCGGGGCCACTTCATTGGAGGGGTCGAGAACGACGAGGGTACTACCCCACTTGAGCGCTGTCGGCACTGTTACCGAAGTCGTCTTGAATCCGCCTGACCCGGCAAAGACGATACCGTGCGACGAGCCGAAAGAGCCGTCAAAGCATAGGAGTGGCGACCTGCCCGCAGCGCCCCAGGTCTCGGGCTTGTCTGCTCGAAATGGAATGGCCGCGACGCTGTCTCCATCGACCCGGTAGCCCTCTCCGATCACGATGCCCGCCGCCTCCGGAAAGAGCCTTTTGGCGGAAGAGAGCTTCATCCATTCGGCCTCGCCGTAGATGGCGCGCTTGCCGCGAACGCGCCACGGCGCAGATTTGGGGAAGGCGGCATTTCCGATCAGTGCGACCCGCAATGCGAAGGCCGATGATAGAAGCGATGCCACGGCTCCGACGAGCGCTGCCGGTTCGAAGTCCAGCGTGTGGAACTTCCAGGACTGAGCGTGGCTCGTCTGTGGAAAGCCGTCGATGAGGACGACAACGGCAGCCGTCAGCCCTCCCCCGAAAGCGCCCCATCCTGCAAGGCGGATGTTGGCGGATCCGGCAGCCGCAAACAGATAAATGACGCCGACGAGCGCCGCTGAAACAGAGGGGATCGCGACGCCCGCCTGGATCAACGCCAGGCGTCCGGCCTCTCGTCCTGCGAAGGACGACACCCAGTCGCCGGCGCCTTGCGTTGCGACAAGAGCAAGGATCATCAAGGCAAGTGGCGAGGCCGCAAGTACGATCCTAATCACGCCCATGGCGAAAGGCCTCCGCGCCGATTTTCGTTAGTCGATTGCGCTCGCCATCGTCGACCTTCAGGCGCTGACCAATATCGATCAAGGCGCCGAGGAGGAGCGCGCGCGTCTCGTAGCGCAAGCCCGCTTTGACGATCAGGCCGCCGAGTTCGATCTTTTCCCGGGTGTCCTTCCGCCGGGCAACGATAGTGGTTGCGCGTGCCATCCGCTCAAGCCCCTTCAGCGCCGCCCTGAGGCGTGCCAGGCGTGAGCGACGGGGTCTTTCTCCCCTGGACTGCCGTTCTCCCGCCTTCCCGAAACCGAGCCACGAGCTTTTCGAAGGCGGATTGCAGTTCGAGTTCATCGACCTCGATATCCCCGAGACCGGCCTTCAAGGCAATCCGACCGATCCGTTCAGCATCGCGGGTTTCGGATTGCCTCAACTGTTCCTGAAGCTTGGCAATCTCTTCGCGGATCCTCGAAGAAGGCTTTTTCATTCCGATCGTCCTTTCGTGTCGTTGTTGGAGCGACACGAAAATCTATTGGATGAGCTTGCTCATCCAGGGACAAAAGTGTCCGTTGGCTTGGCCAACGCCTTTGACGATCATCCCGGCCGTTCCGAAGGAGCGGCATCCAAGGGCGCAATTATACGTCGCTGGCGCGACGTCTCGGGTTGCTTTCCCGGCGTGGCCGCCCCCTTCCAGGAACGCGTTGATCTCGTTTTCATCCGGAGTGATATCGCCGTGGCCGTCCCGCATTTCTCCGTCAGCATCGTTGCCCGTGGCGCGGGTCGCAGTGCCGTCATGTCGGCCGCCTATCGCCACTGTGCGAAAATGGACTTCGAGCGCGAGGCCCGCGCGGTCGACTATCGCACCAAGCAGGGGCTGCTCCATGAAGAGTTCATGGTGCCAGCGGATGCGCCGGCCTGGCTTTCCTCAATGATTGCCGATCGCTCCGTCGCTGGCGCCTCGGAAACGTTCTGGAACAGGGTCGAAGAGTTCGAAAAGCGCTCCGATGCCCAGCTTGCCAAGGATGTCACGATCGCCTTGCCGATCGAACTGACACCTGAGCAGAACATCGCGCTTGTGCGCGAATTCGTGGCGAGACACATCCTTTCAAAAGGCATGGTCGCCGATTGGGTCTATCATGACGCCCCCGGCAATCCGCATGTTCACCTGATGACGACGCTTCGTCCTTTCACGAACGAAGGGTTCGGAGCGAAGAAAGTGCCGTTGCTTGCACCTGACGGCCGGCCGTTGCGCGACGACATGGGCAAGATCGTTTACGAGCTCTGGGCGGGCGGTCTCGACGATTTCAATTCTCTTAGAGACGGATGGTTCGAATGCCAGAACAGGCATCTGGCGCTCGCCGGTCTCGACATACGCGTCGACGGTCGGTCATATGTGCGCCAAGGGATTGCTGTCGAGCCGACGATCCATCTGGGCGTTGGCGCCAAGGCGCTCGAGCGAAAGTCCTCCGCATCGAAAATTCCGGCTTCTCTGGAACGTCTCGAACTTCAGGAGGCTCTTCGTCAGGAGAATGCGCGCCGCATCGAGCGCCGTCCGCAAATCGTGCTAGAGATGATTACGCGCGAAAAGAGCGTCTTCGATGCGCGGGATGTCGCCAAGATCCTTCATCGCTACATCGACGATGCCGCTCTCTTCGGCTCGTTGATGTTGCGCGTGCTGCGAGATCCGAGTGCATTGCGCCTGACTGTAGAGGGTACCGACCTTGGAACGGGGATCTACACCCCCGCACGGTACACGACGCGGGAACTCATCAAGCTCGAAGCGGAGATGGTGAACCGCGCGCTCTGGCTCGCGAGAAGAACTTCGCATCGTGTCCGCGGCACTTTGCTGGAGGCAACCTTTTCTAAAAATCGAGGTCTTTCTGATGAGCAACGGGCGGCGATTAAGCATCTGACTTCGGATGCCGCCCTTGCCTCCGTTGTCGGTCGTGCCGGTGCCGGCAAAACAACGATGATGAAAGCCGCTCGCGAGGCCTGGCGGGCGGCGGGGTATCGTGTTGTCGGCGGGGCTCTCGCCGGCAAGGCGGCCGAGGGATTGGAGAAGGAGGCGGGCATCGCTTCGCGGACGCTTTCGTCGTGGGAACGTCGCTGGACGCAAGGCATCGACCGCCTCGACGAAAAGACAGTGTTTGTCCTCGACGAGGCCGGCATGGTCTCGTCCCGTCAAATGGCATTCTTCGTCGAAGGCGTCGTAAGGGCCGGCGCGAAACTTGTTCTCGTCGGCGATCCCGAACAGCTTCAGCCGATCGAGGCCGGTGCGGCGTTCCGCGCGATCGTCGACCGGATTGGCTATGCTGAACTTGAGACCATTTACCGCCAGCGCGCGCCCTGGATGCGCAGCGCTTCGCTCGATCTGGCACGCGGCAAGATAGGCGAAGCGATCGACGCCTATCGCGCCAATGGCAGAGTAGTGAGTGCGGAACTCAAAGCCGAGGCTGTCGAACGCCTCATCACCGATTGGGACCGGGGTTATGACCCGACAAAGACCAGTCTGATCCTCGCGCACCTGCGGCGGGATGTGCGCACGCTCAATACGCTAGCACGCGCCAGGCTTGTCGAGCGCGGGGTTGTCGGTGAAGGGGATGCTTTCCGCACCGCAGACGGGAACCGCAATTTTTCCGCCGGCGACCAGATCGTGTTCCTGAAGAACGATGGCGTCCTGGGTGTCAAGAACGGCATGCTTGGGCGCGTGATAGAAGCGCTTCCTGGCCGCTTCATCGCAAGCGTTGGCGAAGGGACACATCAACGCGACATTGTCGTTGAACAGCGCATCTACAACAATGTCGACCACGGCTACGCGACGACCATCCATAAATCGCAAGGTGCGACCGTCGATCGGGTGAGGGTGCTCGCCTCGCTGTCATTGGACCGGCATCTCACCTACGTCGCCATGACGCGCCACCGCGACGAACTTGCCGTCTACTACGGTCGCCGGTCCTTCGCAAAGTCGGGCGGCCTAGGGCCAATGCTGTCGCGTCGCAACGCCAAGGAAACGACGCTCGACTATGAGGCGCGACCGCTCTATCCCCAGGCACTGCGGTTTGCGGAAGCACGCGGACTAGACCTCATGAGCGTTGCCCGCACGGTTGTGCGCGACCGGCTTCACTGGATCGTCGGGCAGAAGCAAAAACTCGCGACACTGGGCGCGCGATTGGTCGATCTGGTGTCTTCAATCGGGCTTTCCCGCGGTAAGCTTGAGCACGCGGTCCCGGCAGTCGGAGCTGCAAGACCCATGGTCTCAGCGATCACGGTTTTTGCCAAATCTGTCGAGCAAGCGGTCGAGGACAAGCTCCGGTCGGACCTCAACCTGAAAGAAATATGGCAGGACGTCTCGATGCGCTTCCAGCTCGTTTACGCTCAGCCGGAGGTCGCGTTTGCCGCCGTCAAGGTCGATGCGATGCTGAACGATGCATCGCTCGCCGCAACCGTCCTTCAGAAGCTTGCTGCCGAGCCACAGCACTTCGGTGCGCTCAGTGGCAGGACCGGGATGTTTGCGAGCCGTTCCGACAAAAGGGATCGCGACACGGCACTTCTCAATGTGCCGGCGCTCGCCCGAAACCTCGCTGACTACACACGCGCACGCGCTGAGACTGGGCGAAGGTACGCGGCTGAAGAGAATGCCATTCGTTCGAGGTTGGCGGTCGAGATTCCGGCTCTTTCACCTTTTGCCAGGCAAGCGCTCGAACAATTGCGCGAAGGGCTCGGGCGAGATGATCAGAAACGCCTTGGTGGGACATCCCTCCATCCGTCAGTCACAATTGAGCTCGAGCGATTTTCAGCGGCAGTCAACCAAAGGTTCGGCGAGCGCACATTCCTCCAGATTGCTGCGAAGGCCCCGGATGGCGAGGTCTTCGCAGCCGTCACTGTGGGCATGACCTGCCAGCAGAAGGCTGAAGTGCGCCTAGCTTGGGACGCGATGCGGGCGATCCAGCTGCTTTCTGCGCGTGATCGCGTCGCGGCCGACCTCAAGCTGTCCGAAACGCAGCGTCAATCGCAAGGCAAGGACCTCAGGCTCGAATGACATACGGATCCGCTCGTTCAGGAACAACGTGCCGACGGCGTCAACGGCCGCTCCTTGTGGTGTTGGTCGGATTCGCCCGTGCCGACCGACGGCCGGTCCTGCGCCTTCAAATCGGACTGGAAGATGTCGACGACCTCAAGGCGAATCTGGAGCAGGCACTCGCGGCTGCTCGAGCAGCCTAGCTGGAGTGTTTATCCGAAATCGGAATCGCCTCCGTTTTGATGCGTTCAAAGTCGTACAATGTATCGACCTCCACTTGAACCGCTTCCGCGCGAGCCGGCGAGCTCTCTTTTGAACAATTGGGTGACTGCGTTGTTTTGTGATGTATTTGGTAAGTGTCGAAAAACGCTGCCGCCGGCGTGAAGCGCGTCGCGTTGGAGCTTGGCGGAAAATCGCCCAACCTCATCTTCCGCGGGGTCGATCTGCCGGAAGTGATCGAGGTAAGCGTTTCGCATTGCTTCGAGAATTCCGGACAATCTTGCGATGCGCCGACACGCATGCTTGTCGAATGGCTCGATCTACGACGTGTACTACAATCGCGCTTCGAAGGGTGGCCACTTTACTGCGTGGGAGGAACCCGAACTGTTTGACGGGGAAATCCGGGCAGCGTTCAAGGTGATGCGCTAGATTTTGATCAAACTCGGCTGCTTGCGACACGCTGCGGCAGTCTCATGCGTCGTGCCGGCTGTCATCGATCCGCAAACCCTCCCGCCCTCCATTTGATGTCGAGGTGATTGTGGAGTGCGTCTGGGGTCGCATAGTGCAGCGGCGGATTGCCGGACTCCACATCGGGCGCTCCTCGGCCGATCCTGCCTGGGCTCTTTCCCGGATGAGATCGCGTTAGAGCCAGCGTTCTTGCAATTCAGATTATAGCGAAGGGGTCGTATTTTCTGCCGTCCTCTCGAGAAAAGCGATCAACATGAGCATTCTGAGCGACAGCTTGCCCCGCAAGACGACATGGGTTCTCTTCATCGTATCGGCGGTAGGCATAGCCCTATACTCCGCGCCACCGTACCTGACGCTCGATCGTGCTTGGAGCAAGATCCCGCTCAACAGCGCCTATCTTTCTCATCTGCTCTGGGTATCGGCGCACGGTGTTCCGGGCGCCGTGGCTCTTCTCATCGGCCCGTTCCAGTTCCTTGCCGGATTTACGCGGTCTCGATCGTGATTGGCAGCGTCGCGGGCTTTGTATCCGCGCTGATGTCCACGTCCGGTATCCCCGCGCAGATCGGCTTCATTCTCCTGGCCCTGGCCTGGTTGCTCACGATGTGGAAGGGCTATCAGGCTGCCAGAGCTCGCCGCTTTACCGATCACCGCATCTGGATGATCCGCAACTACGCCCTGACATTTGCCGCTGTACTCCTGGGTGTTTCTCGGCCTTGGCAGCGTAGCGATGTCCATCTGGCCTCACGTGACGTTCAACGACATCTACCTTGCCAGCATCTGGGGTTCGATCTTGGTCTGTGCCGTCCTCGCGGAGTGGCTGTTCGTAAGCCCCTTCCCAAGGGGGGCGGGGCTGATCGTCTTTTGTCCACGCTGGCTTTTGCGTACGGTCGGCCGCGCTGGCCTGGGTTCATGCGAATATGAGGCTGCGGCCTCCAGTTCCCGCTTTGTGCGTTTAAAATCGCATAATGTATCCAGTGGAAGTGGCTGAGTACCGCTTCCTATGGGTCCACCAAACGGCACAAACGAACGCGCTTTCTGATATGGCTGGGGAGTTTTGGCCTATAGGCCCGTTCAACGAACGGGCGCCTGGAGCGTCCTCTGTCGCCAGCACACGACATCTTCGAAAGTGGCCTTGCCTGCCCGCGGGCCATGAATGGTCACGGCGCGGGAAGCCGCCGCGACTGCGAAATCGAGCGCCTCTTCGAAGATCCGGTCTTGCGAGAGGCACCAGGTCAGCGTGCCGCCGAAGGTGTCGCCGGCGCCGGTGACATCGACGACGTCGACGGCAAAGCCGGGCACGCGAAGAACGGTGTCCCGATCGCGAGCCTCGGCGCCATCGGCCGCCAACGTGCGGACAACCCGGTCGATCCGGTGCTCGCGCATCCAGTCGCCGATGAGGCTGATGTCGTCGTGGCCGAAGGCGGCGTGAAAGCCGATCTGGTTGAAGATGACGACAGCCGCTCCGGTCAGATAGGGCATGTCCTCGAGCGTGCATCCGCCGACATCGAGGTCGAAGATCGTCCGGCGGCCATGGGAACGCAGATCCTTGAGGAGTTCGGCCTGCTTCAACACGCCGTCCGGTTTTTGGGCGTGCAGCCGGCGGACGCGATAGAGCGTGGTGTAGAGGTAACCCGGCTGGCGCAGCGCCTTCAGGCTTTTGTCTGAAAGCCACATCGGCTGCTCGCCCATCTCGACGGTGAGCACGATGTGCTCGCCCTCGACGAGAAAGATGAAATTGCGCGACTCCGGGATCGCCGGATCGATCAGCATGTGGTCGACGCCGACACCATTCTGCCTGAGATCGGCGATCAGCCGCTCGGAGAGCGGGCTGTTGTTCAGCAGCGAGATGAACTGCGTATCGCCGCCGAGACCGGCATGCACCACTGCGGCGTTGGCGATGGAGCCTCCTGCTTCGGCGGGAAGTTCCTTGACCATGCCCTTGTCGGCACGCCCGGGCCAGCGGTCGGCCGTGTAGTATTCGTCGAGGGCGACATCGCCGATGAAGAATGCGGTCATTTCGTCGATCCCGTGCCTGCTGCCGCGGACACCTTTATCGGGCCGCCCGAGACGGGGACCCACGGGCTTTCGCCGAGGCCGCAGACGGCCATCCAGTAATAGGGTGCGGAACCGGAAACGCCCCGGCAGGCGTCATGCCAGACATTGCGATCCATGACGACAGCTTGCCCGGGCGCGATCACGAAGGCTTCGATCTCGTCACGATGCGGCTGGTCGGCATCCGACGCCGGCGCAACCGCAAGGATGACGGGGGCGGCGAGGCAGAAGATCGCCTCTTCGGTCAGCGGGTGCCGCTCCATCGCCCGGCAATCCCAGGGCGCTTGCCCCCCACGGGTGATGCCGAGATGGCCGCCGCCGTCGATCAATGGCGTTTTCGTAAAACCGTCGTTCCAGCCGTCGCCGACCGTCCAGACCACCTTGCCGTCCGTGTCGTCGGTCAGGTCGTAGGCCCGGCCGTAGCGGGAAAAATTGTCCGATGTTACCGGGCGGGCGTGGATGGCGTCGACGGCGCTCATGCCGCACTCCTGATCGCGCGCACGACGCGCATCAATCCCGCGACATGGGCGGCTTCGACCCGGCCGGTGTCCTTGTGATCGTGCTTGAACCAGCTGCCGACAACGGCGCCGTCGGCGTGGGCCAGTTGCTCACGCGCATTGGCTTCGGTGAGACCGGCGCCGATCAGAAGCGGTGTCTCGCCACCCGTTGCAGTGCGGAAGCGCGCCACCTTGTCCATGTCGGTCGGCTGGCCGGTTGCGTCCGAGGTGACGACCAGCCCGTCGCAGCGCGATGCACCGATGCGCACGTCTTCCGCCTCTTCGCGACCCGAAAGCACCGGCTGATACTTGAAGCGCACGCCACCGAGGAGCAGGGCCGTCACACCGTCGCGGCGGGTCTGGAGTTCGGTCGCAAAGGGGGCATCCGCATCCGGCGGCAGGTGCCCGGCGACGGAATCCACCTGGATGAAGGAGACCGGGTAGGTCCGCGCGAGCGCGAAGGCGCGCGCATCGTCGCGCAGGACGTTGACACCGATGCGCGTCCCGAGGTCGAGACGGAAGATCCGCTCCAGCACCCGCTCGACATCCTCGGCATCGCCGAAATAGTTCTCGACCACCAGCCCGTCGACGCCTTCGCCGGCCATGATGCGGGCTTCCTCTTCGGCCTGGGCGAGCTTGGCCTGAGCGCCGTCGCCGGCAAGGTGCAGCATGCCGAGGATCGGTTTTTGGATGGTGAAGGTGTCGCCGAAGCGGCTCATGTCATGTCTCCTGCACGCCGTGCGGCGCGGTCTCGCGGCCCCAGCGCGTTGCAAATTTCATCTGGACTGCCGGCGAGTAGACGATCGACGTGCGCTCGACCAACCGGTCGTCCGCGTCGAGCACATCCCCGCTGGCGCAAAGGTAGCCCGGCACGTCCTGCGCCGGGGCAAAGACCTCCCGCAGGCGATCGGAAGCCGGCACGACGGTCAGCAGCAGTTCCGAACGCAGGGGGTGACGGTCATAGTCGCGGCGCAACACCTCGTAGAGGGATTGCGACGCGAAGTCGTATCGATCAAGCCCGGGATAAAGGGCGAGATCGAGCTCGGACGTGTCGACGTTCAGCCAGGTGACGCTGTCGCCGTTGGCAAGCCCGCGGGCGCGCACCAGCACGAGCTGGCCATTGTCCACCCGGTGCTCCAGCACCCGCGTCAGCGGGCGCTGGCCCTGTTTTCGGGCGAGTTCCGTGAAGCTGCCGAAGTTCCAGATGTTGTGGCTGATCGGCCGGTGCGAGACGATCGTGCCGCGACCGCGAACCTGCCGGACCAGACCTTCCGACACCAGAAGCGCCATCGCATTGCGCACGGTCGTTCGGGCAATGCCGAACTGGTCGCGCAACTGGTTCTCCGAGGGAATGGCTTCACCTTCGGAAAAGTCGCCGCTCAGGATCGCAGCGCGTAGCGCCCGATAGAGCTGCCGGTAAAGCTGCTCGCTCGAATAGAGATCGGGGCGCAGCCGCGACAGTCGATCGTCGGGGCGTTCGCCGCTTACGGTTGAGGCGTCTGGCATGGAAGGATGGGTCAAGGCAGGCTCCGGCGCGGTTCGTTACTGGGTGGCTCCGTTTATCTTGAACTCCTCGACACCCGCCTGTTTCAAGCCATAGCGGTCGAGGATCTGTGCATAAGTGCCGTCGGCTTTCATGGCGTCGAGCGCGCCCTTGATTGCATCGCGCAGTTGCGTGTTGGCTTTCGCAAAGGCGATGCCGTAGTGGTTGATCTCGCCGACCTCGCCGATCTGGTAGAACTTGTCCGGTTCCTGCTTCATCAGGTCGAGCAGACCCTCAAGCCCGATAACCGAAGCCTGGGCGCGGCCCTGGCGGATCTGCATGATGTGCTCGGCCTGGGTCGGGATCTGGATGACGGTGATCAGCTTGTCGGCCGGGCAGATCGATTTTCCGAGGTTCTCCGCCCAGGTGACCCAGCTCGTTCCGGTCGCAACCGCAACCGTCTTGCCGCAGAGGTCGGCCTCGGTCTTGATCTCACCCTGGTGATCGGCGGTCGAATAAAAGACGTTGCCGGTCTTGAAGTAGTCGATGAAGTCGAGCTGCGTCTGGCGCTCCACCTTGTCGGAGAAGGCCGTCATGATCAGGTCGGAGCGGCCGGTAACCACCTGCGGGATCAGCTGCGGAAACTCGACATTCTGGAATTCCGCCGTCAGGCCGAGCCGCTCGGCGATCGCCTTGGCGAGATCGATGTCGAAGCCCTTGAGCTCGGTCGAGCCTGCGTCGCTGTATTCCATCGGCGGATAGGCAAGGCTGATCGTGACGTTCAGCTTGCCGGTGTCGCGCACGGCATCCGGCAGCGCGGCGGCCAGCTTTTCGTCGGCAGCATGGGCAGCACTCCCTGCGGCAAGGCTGATGAAGGTGGCGGAGGCAAGCGCCATGGCCATCGGCAGCAGTCGTTTCATTTCCTGTTCTCCCTTTTGTGAACTCTTGTGGTCAGGCAAGCACCCGGCTGAGGAATGTGCGCACGCGCGGATCGTCGGGGTTGCTGAGGACCTGTTGCGGCGCGCCGTTTTCGCGGATCTCGCCGTCGATCATCACTACGACCCGGTCGGCGACTTCTCTTGCGAAGCCGATCTCGTGGGTGACGACGATCATCGTGGTGCCGCCGCGCGCCAGATTGCGCATGACTTCCAGAATCTCGCCGACGAGCTCTGGGTCGAGCGCGCTGGTCGGCTCGTCGAAGAGCATGACGCGCGGCTCCATGGCGAGTGCCCGGGCAATCGCCACGCGCTGCTTCTGACCGCCGGAAAGCTGCGACGGATAGCTCGATGCCTTGGCCGCCATGCCCACCTGTTCAAGCAGGCCCATGGCACGGGCCTCGGCGTCGGCACGGCTGAGGCCCCGCACCACCATCGGACCCTCGATGACGTTGCCGAGCACCGTGCGGTGCGCAAAGAGATTGAAATGCTGGAACACCATGCCGAGCTGGCTTTGCTGGGCGCGCAGTCGCTTGACCGGCAGTTCCTGCAGTGCGCCGCGGGCAAGTTCGTAGCCCATGATCGCGCCGTCCACCCAGACATAACCGCCATTGGGCGTTTCGAGATGGTTGATGCAGCGCAGGAACGTGCTCTTGCCGCTGCCCGAGGGCCCGAGGATGCAGAGAACCTCGCCATAGGTGACGTCCAGATCGAGTCCCTTCAGGACTTCGTGACTGCCAAAACTCTTGCGGATACCGACCGCCTTGACTGCAAGTGTCATGCTTCACCCGTGACGGCCGGACGCCGCGCCCATCCCTTGAACCAGCGGCGTTCGGTGGTTGTCGTTGCGGCATCGCGGCCGAAATGGCGTTCGAGATAGTACTGGCCGATGGAAAGAACGGTGGTTCCGGCCAGGTACCAGACGGCGCAGACGAACAGCAGTTCGATGACGGCGCCATTGATGAAGTAGATGCGCTGGGCCGCGTTCAGCATTTCGCCCATGGCGATGGTGGCAGCGAGCGAGGAGAATTTCAGCATGCCGATGGCGCTGTTGCCGAGCACGGGCAGGATCAGCCGCAGGGTCTGCGGCAGGATGATGCGTCGCATCGTCTGGCCGGGCGTCATGCCAAGCGTATGGGCGGCTTCCTTCTGGCCCTTGTCGACCGAACCGATGCCACCGCGCACGACTTCCGTCAGGTACGACCCTTCGTTGACGCCGAGACCGAGGACGGCCGCAACGAAGGGCGTCACGACGTCGACCATGCGCGCGTCGATGAGGCCGGGGATATAGAGCTTCGGGAAGACAAGCGCGATGTTGAACCAGATGAGGAGCTGCAGCAGTACCGGCGTACCGCGGAACACCCAGACATAGAGCCAGGCTGCAAACCGCAGGATCGGGTTTTCCGAGAGCCGCATGATGCCGAAGGCGAAGCCGAGCAGCACGCCGAGTACCAGGGCGCAGGCCGAGATCAGCAGAGTCCAGCCGAAACCGGTGATGATGACGCCGGCCGTCAGAAACTCGCCGACCACGGTCCACTGGATCTGACCCACGGCGAAGGCGCGTCCGATCACGGCGATGAGCAGGATGACGAGGCCGCCGCTGATCCAGCGTCCGGGGTGTTTCAGCCGGCGGATGGCGACGTCGGGGCCGGGAAGATCCGCCAGCGACAGTGTTGAAATTGGATTTGACGTAGACTGCATGGCATCCACTTGTAGGGTTAGGCCTACAACTTGATACGAGCGCGCCAAGACGGAGTCAAGCCGGCCCTCCAGCAATATTTGTAAGGGCGCATATTCGGAGCCAATGGAGGGCCGCGGCGTCGTTGCGCCGCCGCTTCCGCACGTCGCACTGAGGCTATCGGGCTAGGGGTGGCGTGCGCTGGCGATGATGGCTTGGGCAAGCGTCTCGGCGGCGCGCGAGGCCTTGCTGCGAGGATGAGCGATATGGAACATGTCCTCGAAGGTCATGCGTTGGGGCAAAAGCAGTCGCAGGCGGCCGCTGCGCACCCATTCGTCGGCGTAATGGTCGGGCAGGAAACCGATATAGGCGCCGGAAAGCAAGAGCAGCAGCGTGCCCTCCATGTGCGGTGTTGACGCGGCCCAGTGGAAATTGATGCCACAGATCGTCTCGGCGAGCATGTAGGTGCGGCCTGCGAAGGATTGCGCTTCCAGGAGTTCGTCGGTTAGAGCTTCATCTGGCATCTCGAACAGCGGATGACCTTTGGCGCAATAAAGTTTCTGCACCTCGGAAAACACTGGCTGTGAGCGGAAATGCGGGGTGGCGCCGCCGACTGACGGCATCAGGACGATCTGGTAGCTGCCGTTCAACAGCCCCTGGTGCAGCACCTGCGGTGCGGCGACGTCGATTTCGAGGTGGACACGCGGTGCCTGCCGGTGAAAGGCGGCAAGCGCGCCTTGAAGGTCGAGATCCCGGTTGGTGATCATCGCGTCGACGGTGCCGAAGGACAGGCTGCCGGTCAGTTCTCCCTGCGCTTCGCCGACCCGGCTCTGGAACTTTTCCAGCGAGCCGAAGAGGTCCAAAGTCGCCTCGTAAACCAAGCGGCCTTCGTCGGTCAGAAGGAATCCGCTACGCCCGCGGCTGCAAAGGCGCAAGCCCAGCCGTTCCTCGAGGTGGCGCATATGGGTGGAGATGGTCGCCTGCGTCATCCCGAGGGCAGTCTGGGCGGCGGAGAATCCACCATGCTGGACGACGGAGGCAAAGACGCGCAGCAATCTTAGCTCGGCATCGCCGAGTGACAGATTGAGCACGCGATGGCGAACCTTGTTGATCATCCATTGATTAAGTCACAACTAAACATCCAATCATAGATATTTTTAAGCGTATCGGCCTTCCGTCACACTCCCTTCATCCTGAGGAGGAGAGACATGGCGGGTAATTCCTATGAAACCGGACGGCTGAACCTGCCGTTCGTCGGCATCTGCACCTTCGGCAAGTATCCCTATCAGCCGGACTGGGATGCGATCGACGCCGATGTCGCGATCCTCGGCGCACCGTTCGACTGCGGCACGCAATGGCGGGCCGGCACCCGCTTCGGGCCGCGTGCGATCCGCGAGGCGTCCACTCTGTTTTCCTTCGGCCACGGCGGCGCCTACGATCACGAGGACGACGTCACCTACCTGCCGAGCGACAAGGTATCGATCGTCGATATCGGTGACGCCGACATCGTTCACACCGATACGATGAAGAGCCACGCCAACATCGAATTCGGCGTGCGCAAAATCCTGGCCGCCGGTGCGCTTCCGGTGGTGCTCGGCGGTGACCATTCGGTCAACATCCCCTGCATCAACGCCTTCGAAGACGACTGTGCTGAAAACGGCCCGATCCATATCGTCCAGATCGACGCGCATCTCGATTTCGTCGACGAGCGCCATGGCGTTCGCTACGGCCACGGCAACCCCATGCGCCGCGCCGCCGAAAAGCCCTATGTCTCCGGGCTCTCGCAGCTCGGCATCCGCAACGTCTCCTCGACTGCCAAGGAAGGCTACGAGGATGCGCGCGCCATGGGCTCCGATATCCTGTCGGTGCGCCAGATCCGCGCGCTCGGCACGGAAAAGGTGGCCGCCCGGGTTCCGGCTGGCGTACGCTATTACGTCACCATCGACATCGACGGTTTCGATCCGTCGATCGCGCCCGGCACCGGCACGCCGTCCCATGGCGGCTTCATCTATTACGAGGTCCTGGAAATCCTCGCCGCCCTCGCCAAGCGCGGCACCATCGTCGGCATCGACCTGGTCGAGGTCGCGCCCGATTACGACCACTCCGGTTCTACGTCGATCCTCGCAGCGCAGGTGCTGATGAACCTCATCGGCCGCGCCATGCACGCAAGGAGAGGCTGAGCCATGGGGCGCATTGCTTACGATTTTTCCGGCGAACATGTGCTGGTGACAGGGGCCAGCCGCGGCATCGGTCGGGCGGTGGCGGAAGGCTTTGCCGCCGCCGGTGCCGAGGTGACGATCCTTTCGTCCGGCCGTGGAATTCACGAAGCCGCCCGCGAGATGTCCGAACGCTTCGGCCGCAGGATCGCAAGTCTCCAATGCGATATCACCGACAGTGCCGCGGTGAAGGCGACGCTGGCGGCGTTCGGTCGTCTCGACGTGCTGGTCAACAATGCCGGGCTCGAGCGCATCACGCCCGTGACCGACGACGACGACAGCGTCGAGGACACGTTCCGCCGCATCACCGATATCAACACCAACGGCACCTTCTACGTGACCCGGCATGCGCTGCCGCATATGCGCGCCGGCGGCCGCATCATCGTCACCGCGTCGATCTGGAGCCGGGTCGCGGTGCCGGAGTTCTCCGCCTACATTGCCTCCAAGCATGCCAATCTCGGTTTTACCCGGGTGATGGCCAAGGAACTCGGGGAGAGGGGCATTCGCGTCAATGCCGTCTGCCCCGGTTGGGTGCGCACCGAGGCGGCGATGCTGTCGCTGAAGAACATGTCGCTGCGCACCGGCCGCAGCGAGGAGGATCTCTTGGCCGAAATCGTCGGCGCTCAGGTTTTGCCGGGCCTTCTGGAACCGGAAGACCTCGCTGCACCCTATCTCTTCCTCGCTTCCGATGGTGCCAAGGACATGACCGGCCAGGCGCTGATGCTCGACCGCGGCGAGGTGATGGCATGAGCGCGCGTGTTCTTGTCACCGGCGCCTATCGCGGCATAGGTGCGGCCTGCGCTTTGGCTTTTGCCGCATCCGGCGCCCGCGTCGCGCTTGCCGATATCCGCAAACCGGACGAGACGGCGATTTCGGCCGGACAGGCAGGGGCTGCGGAGACCCTGACGCTTGCCTGCGATGTCTCAGACGAAGGTTCGGTCGCCGCCATCGGCGATGCCGTGCGCCAGCAGTTTGGCGGGTTGGATGTGGTCGTTCACTGCGCCGGCGTCATTCATGAAGCGCCCTTGCTTGAAACGCCCGTTGCCGATTTCGATCGGGTCATCGCCATCAACCTGCGTGGCAGCTTCCTCGTCGGCAAGATGGCGTTGGGGCTGATGGAGGGAACGTCCGAGGCGCCGGCCCGGCTCATCATGATTGCCTCCGACATGGCCTACTACGGCCGCGAGACCTTCTCGCCCTATGTCGCGTCCAAGCATGGCGTGCTCGGCCTCGTTCGCTCCTGGGCGAAGGAATTCGCGCCGTGCGTGCTCGTCAATGCCATCTGCCCCGGCCCGATCGATACCGAGATGCTCGGTGCTGCAAACATGAGCGCCGAATGGCGCGCAAGGGAACTGGCGATCCCGCTCGCGCGCTTCGGCACGCCCGAGGAGATCGGCGAACTCGCACTGTTCCTCGCCGGCTCCGGCGGACGCTACTTCACCGGCCAGGGCATCGGCAGCAACGGCGGGAGTGTCATGCCATGATCCGCAATCCCATTCCCTGGCCGAATGGCGCGAAATGCGCTGCCTCCATCACCTTCGACATGGATGCCGACAGCCTCGTTCATATCGCCCATCCAAAGGATGGCCACAGCCGCGTATCGGCGATCTCGATGCTGCAATATGGGCCGAAGGTCGCGATCCCGCGCATTGTCGAGAGCTACCGGCAACTCGGCATCAAGCAGACCTTCTTCGTGCCGGCCTGGTGCATCGAGCAGTATCCGCAGGCAATCGAAGCGATCCTTGAAGGCGGCCACGAGCTCGCCCATCACGGCTTTCTGCACGAGCATCCGCGCGAACTCTCGGACGACGAGGAGACCTACTGGCTCGACCGCGGCATCGAAGTGATTGTCAGGGCAAGCGGCAAGCGTCCGCGTGGCTGGCGGGCACCGCTCTACAATTTCTCGCACCGCTCCGCCGATCTCCTGGTGTCGCGCGGGTTCGCCTACGACGCCTCGCTGATGGGCGATGACATTCCCTATCTGCTCGAATGCGCCGCCGGCAGCCTCGTGGAGTTGCCGTCGCACTGGGGCCTCGACGACTGGCCGCAATATGTCCAGTCGATGGACCTCGACTACATGATGCCGATCCGCGCGCCGGAACAGGGCTTTGCCACCTTCGCGCAGGAGTTCGAGGCGGCCTATCGCCATGGCGCGCTCTGGGTGCCGGTGGTGCATCCCTTTGCCACCGGCAGGCTTGCCCGCTGGGAGGTGGTGCACCGCTTTCTCGAACAGGTTCTTTCGCGTGGTGACGTCTGGTTCGCGCCGATGGAGGAGATAGCCGCCCATGTGCGGCGTGTTGTCGAAAACGGCAGCTGGTCGCCGAGGATTGACCGACTGCCCTTCTATTCCGAGCCCGTCAGGGTTCGGTAGCCGGCAGCGGGCTCGCCTGCTTCCGAAGATCGGCGGCTGATGGAGCCGCAACGGACTTCGCGGAAAGACGCCAGAAGGCGCGACGCGAAAAGGGGAACGACGATGGAAAACAACGATATCGCCTGGCAGAGCGAACTGGCGCGCCGCGCCCGCATCTATGAGGACATCGAGGCGGGCGACCGCTTCGAGGGCACGATGACCGCGCTCGACTACACCGGCATGACCGTACTGACGCTGGTGCTGGTCGTCGGCTTCTGGCTCTGGGGGGCTTGAGATGACCGATCATGTCGCGCACGAACGTCTCGCCACCTTGAAGACCGAGCAGGAAGAGGCCGCCTGCAATCGTGCCGCCGCCGAGCGGGGCGACGCGCCATTGCTGCCATCCGAAAGGCTCTGGGGCTTCTGGGAGTTCACCTACGCCAATTCGGCGCTGGCGATCGCCACCTGGGCCTTCCTGATCGGCGGCTCCGTCGGCCTCTTCGTTGGTCCGAAGGAGGGCATCGCCGCCATTGTCATCGGCAACATCGTCGGCGTCGTGCTGACGGCGCTCGCCACCACCACCATGACCGGCCGTTACGGCGTCGAGCAGTTCGTCGCGCTGCGCAGCCAGTTCGGTTACAACGGCAGCCGCGTCGTCTATGTGCTGGCCGTCGTCGTGCTCACCATGGGCTGGCTTGCGGTTCTTGCGATGATGTTCGGCCGCTCGATCGACGGGCTGATGGCGCTGAGTTCCGGCGAGGCCGCCAATCCGACCGGCGTGAAAATGATCATCGCCGCAATCGGCGCAATCCTGCTCACCTGGTTCATCGTCGCCAAGGGGCCGACCTCGATCAAGTTCTTCAACATGGTCGTGTCGCCGGCGCTGGTGCTCTTGATGGTGGCGATGCTCTACCTCATCCTCAGCCATCATTCGATCGGCGAACTCCTGGCGCTGCCGGCCCTTGCTCCGCCCTTCGAAGACAAGACGTTGAACTTCATCGTCGCGGTCGAGGTCAATCTGGCCGCCGGCTTCTCCTGGTGGCCCTATATCGGCAATCTGGCGCGGCTGACGAAGAACGAGCGGACTGCTTTTTGGCCCAACATCCTCGGCATCTTCGGTGCTGCAGCGCTTGGCGAAATCGTCGGCCTGCTTGCCGCGGTCGCGCTCGGCGAAAGCGATCCGACGATCTGGATGACGAAGATCGCCGGACCGATGATCGGCATCGTCGCGCTGCTTTTCGTCGCCTTTGCCAACATGACCTCGATGGCAAACATCCTCTACACGTCGATTGTCGGGCTCAGGCAGGTCGGAACCGCATCTGTCCGTGCAATCTCCTGGGGCGCGATCCTGTTCCTCTTCTGCCTCATCCCGTTCGGGCTCGTGGTCTTCTACCCGCAGATGTATGACGGTTTCTTCATCTTCCTCGTCTGGACTTCGGCGCTGAATTCCGCGCTCGCCGGCATCGGGATCGCCGACTACTTCTTCCTGCGTGGCCAGAAGCTTGACATGCGCAGCCTGCACGGGCCGCAGGAAAACGGACCCTATCGGTTCTGGGCGGGCTTCAACCCCATCGGGCTCTTTGCCCTTGCGGTCGGTTTCATCGTCTATGTCGCCGTCTTCAACCCACAGACGCTCGCAAGCCTGCCGGCCTTCAAATACCTGACCGCCTCCGTGCCGTCCTGCCTTGCCGCTGGCGCCACCCACTACGCGCTCACGCGGCTTTTTGCCCGTGGCCGTGGTTGGGGCCAATACCCGTAACGCCTGGAGAATACCGCCATGAGCGACACCTACGATTACATCATCATCGGCGCAGGATCGGCCGGCTGCGTGCTCGCCAACCGCCTTTCGGAGGACCCGTCGACGAGGGTGCTGGTTCTTGAATTCGGCGGCAGCGACAAGTCGATCTTCATCCAGATGCCGACGGCGCTTTCGATCCCGATGAACGGAACGAAGTACAATTGGAAATACATGACCCTGCCGGAGCCCGGCCTCGACGGCCGGCGCGTGCATTGCCCGCGCGGCAAGGTCATCGGCGGCTCGTCCTCGATCAACGGGCTCGTCTACATGCGCGGCCACGCCCGTGATTTCGACGAGTGGGAGGAACTGGGCGCGCGCGGCTGGCGCTACGCCAATTGCCTGCCCTATTTCCAGCGCGCCGAAAGCTGGCACGACGGAGGCGACAGCTATCGGGGTGCTGCCGGCCCGCTTGCGACCAATGCCGGCAACAGGATGAAGAACCCGCTCTATGGTGCCTTTGTCGATGCCGGCCGCGAGGCGGGCTACATCACCACCGAAGATCCGAATGGTCACATGCAGGAAGGCTTTGGGCCGATGCACATGACCGTCAAGGACGGCGTGCGTTGGTCGACGGCCAACGCCTATCTGAAGCCGGCGATGAACAGGCCAAACCTCACGGTCATCACCCATGCGATGACGCGGCGCGTGCTTGTCGAAGGCAAGCACGCCGTCGGCGTCGAATACGAGCTCGGCGGCGAGCGCCATGTTGCGCGCGCCAACCGCGAGGTGCTGATTTCCTCCGGACCGATCGGCTCGCCGCACCTGCTGCAGCGCTCCGGCATCGGTCCGGCGGCGGTGCTGAAGCAGGCCGGCGTCCCCGTGCTGCACGACTTGCCCGGGGTTGGCGAAAACCTGCAGGACCACTCTGAGGTCTATATCCAGTATGCCTGCAAGGAGCCGATCACGCTGAACGGCAAGATGGGGCTCTTCAGCAAGGCCTTGATCGGGGCCGAATGGCTGTTGTTCAAGAAGGGGCTGTCGGTCTCCAACCATTTCGAAAGCGGCGGCTTCATTCGCTCCGACGCCTCGCTCCAATGGCCGGATATCCAGTTCCATTTCCTGCCGGCCGCCATGCGCTACGACGGCAAGAAGCCGCTCGACGGCCATGGTTTCATGGTGCTGACCGGGCCGAACAAGCCGAAGAGCCGCGGCTATGTCCGGCTTCGCTCTCCGGAAGCCCATGAACAGCCCGATATCCTCTTCAACTACCTCGATCGCGAGGAGGATCGCGAGGGCTTCCGCCGCTGCCTGCGGCTGACGCGCGAGATCATCGCCCAGCCGGCCTTCGACCGTTTCCGTGGCGAGGAAATGGCGCCAGGCAAGGATGTTCGAAGCAACGACGAAATCGACGCCTGGGTTCGCGAGACGATGGAAAGCACCTATCACCCCTGCGGTTCCTGCCGCATGGGCGAGGATGGAATGGCGGTCGTCGACAGCGAGCTCAAGGTGCGCGGTATCGACGGCTTGCGGGTGATCGACAGTTCGGTCTTCCCTTCGGAGCCCAATGCCAACCTCAATGCACCGACGATCATGCTGGCTGAGCGCGCCTCGGACATGGTGCGTGGCAAGCCGCTGCTCGCCGCCTCCAACGCCGAAGTCGGCGTTGCCCCCGGTGTCGGCGTTACCCAGCGCAGTGGCAAGCCGCTGCGCGCCGTCCGGCAATAATGACCTTGGAAAAGGCGGTGCGTCATGTTGCGCGGGATCGGTTACGTGGTGTCCAGGCGGCTTCGCGGCGATGACGAGGAGCCGAACGGATGGGCCCTGGCGGTCGAGAGCCTCCTAAACCGCCTCATCGCCGGCTGTCGACTTGCCTCCGGGCGATCGCCTCCGCCAGCCGGAGAAGAAGCGGCCGCATCCGATCTGCCGGAACGCCGGCATAGCCGAGAATGAGTGCTGCCGGCTGAGGTGTCGCGATCGCATAGTCGGACAGAGGATAACATTGCAGCCCCGCATCGAGCACTGCGCGGTGCGAGGCCCGATCTTCCCGACCGCCCTCCAGCCAGGCGAGTGCGTTGAGCCCGCTTTCGGAGCAGTCGATGCGGGCAAGCCCGGCAAGCGCATCTCGCCCGGCTTGCATGAAAGCCTCGCGGCGCTCGGCGTAAAGGCCGCGCATGCGGCGTAGATGGCTGGCAAAATGACCGCCGCCGATGAACTCGGCGAGTGCGAGCTGGGTTTCCACCGGGACGCTGCGGTGGATCAGCCCCGAGAGCGTGCGAAATGTCCCGACGAGCTGGGGTGGCAGGACCAGAAAGCCGACGCGGATTCCCGGATAGAGCGCCTTGCTGAAACTGCCCGCGTAGATCACACGGTCGTCGCTGTCGATGGAGCGCATCGAAGGCAATGGCGCGCCGTCGTAGCGGAATTCGCTGTCGTAGTCGTCCTCGATGATCCAGGCGTCATGGGCCCGGGCCCATTCGAGCAGGGCAAGCCTGCGCGGCAGCGACAGGGTAACGCCGAGCGGGTGGTGGCGCGACGGCATGACGAAGGCGAGCCGTGCGTCGGGATAGCGAGCCTTCGCGCCGTCGACATCCATGCCGTCTGCATCGACATCGGCTGGACACAGCCGCAGCCCAAGCGTGCGAAACAGGTTGCTGGTGGTGACGGGCCCCGGATCCTCGAACCAAATCCCATCGCCAGGATCGGCAAGCGCCAAAGCCGAAAGCGTGAACGCGGCATGCCCGCCGGGCGTGATGACGATCTGTTCGGGATCGCAAGGGTCGCGCCGGTGCAGGGCCAGATATTCGGCGATCCTCTGCCGAAGCACCAGTTCGCCCGCGACGTCGCCATAGCCCATGGCCACGGCCTTGCCGCCGCGCGTAACAGCGTTCCAGCATTTCCTCCAGACAGCGAAGGGAAACCGGTCGAGCGCCGGACGGTTGGGCAGGAAAGGCCTGTCTTCCATTTGGCCGATGTCGGCCGCCATCCGGCTTGACAGGTCGCCAATTCGCGATAGCCGCGGCGGCGCGCGGTCGGCGACTTCGTGGCGAATGGGCATCGACAGCGGCTTTGCGGGTTGGCGCGGCAAGGCGGCCGAGACGAAAGTACCGGCGCCCTGTCGTGCCTCCAGATAACCCTCCGCCTTCAGGTTTTCGAGCACCCGCACCAGCGTCTGGCGCGACAGGCCCAACTCCTCGGCAAGGATGCGGCTTGCGGGGAGTCGTGTTCCGGCGCGCAGGTGTCCTTTCAGGATCGCCATGCGCAATTGGTCCTGCACCTGGCGGAATTTCGGCAGCGCGATTGTCGCGTCGAGGCGAAGGAAAGGCAGGATTGGCCCTTCAAGCTGTTTGACCATCGGCGAGTCTCCCAAAATTGGTACAGTCAATTGCACCATAATGGACGTTTCTTCGTCGTCCAATTGTTACATGCTGCCCCTACACGAAAACGCACCGATGCAGCCCTCCGCAGGACGCAGACAAGGTGCGGGGGAACCGGAACAGACGGCGGTGCCGACGACCGGATGCAAGGACAAAAGAGCAGCCATCGCCCACGATCCGTCGCCGACGGTCAACAGGAGGAAACCATGAAGAAGCTTCAATCGCGCGCAATGAGCCGCGCATTCGTCTCCACACTTGCCCTGGCCGCGGCGCTGCCGAGCATTGCCCGCGCCGAGTCCACAGAGGCGTTGGTTGCTGCCGCCACGAAAGAAGGCGCGCTCACGGTCATCGCGCTGCCGCATGACTGGTGCAACTACGGCGAGGTCATCGCCGGCTTCAAGGCAAAGTATCCAGGCATCGAGGTCAACGAGCTGAACCCCGACGCCGGTACCGCCGACGAGCTGGAAGCGATCCGCGCGAACAAGGGCAATACGGGCTCGCAGGCACCTGACGTCGTCGATCTCGGCCTGGCTTTTGCGCCGGCTGCCACCAAGGAGGGCCTCCTCCAACCCTACAAGGTGGCGACCTGGGAGGAGATTCCTGAAAACATCAAGGACGAGCAAGGCTACTGGTACGGCGACTATTACGGCGTCATGGCCTTCGGCGTGAACAAGGATCTGCTCGAGACCGCACCAGCCGATTGGTCGGACCTGTCGAAGTCGGAGTATTCCGGGGCTGTTGCACTGACCGGCGATCCGCGTTCCTCGGCACAGGCGATCCTGGCGCTGATGTCTGCGGGCATATCGCGGGGCGCCAAGCCTGGAACGGAATCGGGCGGCAAAGGCCTGGAGCTCTTTGCCGAATTGAACAAGTCCGGCAACTTTGTGCCGGTGCTCGGGAAGGCCGGCACCATCGCACAGGGCCAGACGCCGATCGTCGCTGCCTGGGATTACAATCTTCTAGCCTGGCGCGACGCGCTGAAGGGCAATCCGCCGATGGAGGTCGTCGTACCGACGAGCGGTGTCGTCGCCGGCGTCTACGTGCAGGCGATCTCCGCCTACGCGCCGCACCCGAACGCCGCCAAGCTCTGGATGGAATATCTCTATTCCGACGAAGGCCAGACCGGCTGGCTCAAGGGCTACTGCCACCCGGCGCGCTTCAATGCCATGTTGAAGGCTGGCAAGTTCCCGCAAGACCTGCTCGATAAGCTGCCGCCTGCCGAAGCCTATGAAAAGGCGATCTTCCCGACGGTCGACGAGCTTTCCGCCAACAAGACGGCTGTGGTCGAGGGCTGGGACAAGGTGGTCGGCGCCAACGTGAAGTAGTTCTCCGCTTGAGCAGGGAGGCTTCCCCGATATGGAAGCCTCTCGCCTGCCTTTGGCACAATCTTTCCTGGGACAAATCCGATGACGACAAGCGTCGCATCCCTGCCGGCAGCCTTCCGGCCACGACAGGTTCTCAGCTGGTTCGGAGTCGCCCCCTTCCTCGTCTTCGCCACGCTGTTCCTCATCCTGCCCACGCTGAACATCGTGCTCGGCGCGTTCCGCAACGCCGAGGGACAGATGACGCTGGAGAACCTCGGCAAGCTTCTTGCGCCATCCATTCGATCGGCCTTCTGGATCTCGATCGAGCTCAGCCTGCTGACGGCGGTGCTCGGGTGTCTGTTCGGCTTTCTTATCGCCGCCGCGATCACGCTCGGCGGCCTCCCGCGGCCACTTCGCGATGCCATCCTGACATTTTCGGGCGTCGCCTCCAATTTTGCCGGCGTGCCGCTTGCCTTCGCCTTCATCGCAACGCTCGGCCGCCTTGGCTTCGTGACGATGCTGCTGCGCCACTGGTTCGGCATCAATCTCTATGGCGCCGGCTTCAACATCGTCTCCTTCCTCGGTCTCGCACTCACCTATCTCTACTTCCAGATCCCGCTGATGGTGCTGATCATCACGCCGGCGCTGGAGGGGCTGCGCCGCGAATGGCGAGAGGCGGCCGAAAGCCTTGGCGCCAACGGTTTTCAGTACTGGCGACTGGTGGCTTTGCCCGTGCTCTGGCCCTCACTTCTCGGCACGCTGGCTCTGCTTTTCGCCAACTCCTTCGGAGCGGTTGCGACCGCCATTGCGCTGACCGGCTCATCGCTCTCGATCGCGCCGATCGTGCTCTTCGCACAGATCCGCGGTGACGTGCTCAACGATCCGCATCTGGGTTATGCGATCGCCTTTGCCATGATCCTTCTCACCGCCATTGCCAACGCAATCTACATCCTCCTGCGCATGCGCGCGGAAAGGTGGGTCAAATGACGGAAGGGCGTCTCTGGTCCTGGCTCGCCGTCGCTTTGGGCGGGCTCTATTTCCTGCTTCCGCTCGTCGGCATGTTCGACTTCTCGATGCGCATGCAGCGCGATGGCTACAGCTTCGAAGCTTACCGCGTGGTGCTGGCAGATCCGCAGTTCCAGCAAACCTTCGGCTACTCCGTCGTTCTGGCCTTGCTCACGATCGTTCTTGGAATCGCGATCATCGTGCCGACGGCCTATTTTGTCCGACTGCGGTTTCCCGGGTTGCGCCCGGTCGTCGAGTTCCTGACGCTGCTGCCACTGGTCATTCCGCCGATCGTCATCGTCTTCGGCTACATCCGCATCTACAATACATCCTCGGTCCTGCCACTGACGGGAAGCTGGTGGGGTACCAATCTCCTCATTCTGTTCGGCTATGCGACACTGTCGCTGCCCTACATGTATCGCTCCGTCGACACGGGCCTGCGCACCATCGATGTCGGCAGCCTGACGGAGGCAGCCCAGAGCCTGGGGTCTGGCTGGACGCGGATCCTCGCCGTCGTCATCCTGCCAAACGTCTTTGTCTCGGTGCTGTCCGGAGCCTTCCTGACCTTCGCGATCGTCATCGGCGAATATGTCTTTGCCGCCTTGCTCAACGTCGGCTCGTTCGGTCCCTACATGGTCTGGATGGGCGGCAACCGCGCCTACGAACCCTCGGCGCTTGCCGTTGTCGCCTTCGCCATCACCTGGGCCTGCATGGCGCTGATCCAGCTTGTCACCCGTTTCTCCAAGTTCTCCACCGTGAGGCGTTGACCATGGCTTTCCTCGATATACAGCACCTGGAAAAATCCTTTGGCCCGACCCGTGTCGTCAAGGATTTCAACCTCAACATCGAGAGAGGGGAGTTCGTCTCCTTTCTCGGCCCGTCCGGCTGCGGCAAGACCACGGTTTTGCGCATGGTCGCCGGCTTCGAGACGCCGACATCGGGCGCGATCCGTATCGACGGACGGGAGGTGACGGGGCTTCCCGCCAACCGGCGCAACATCGGCATGGTGTTCCAGGCCTATGCGCTTTTCCCAAATCTGACGGTGGCAGAAAACATAGGCTTCGGCCTCAAGGTCGCGGGTGAGGGCAAGGCGGCGATTGCACGGCGCGTCCGTGAAATGCTGGATCTGATTGGCTTGCCGCAACTCGGAGGGCGCTATCCGTTCCAGCTCTCCGGCGGCCAGCAGCAGCGCGTGGCGCTTGCGCGCGCGCTCGCGCCGCGCCCGCAGGTGCTGCTGCTCGATGAGCCGCTATCTGCATTGGATGCGAAGGTTCGCATCAGCCTGCGTGACGAGATCCGCCGGATTCAGCGCGATCTCGGCATCACCGCCATTTTCGTGACGCATGACCAGGAGGAGGCGCTATCGATTTCGGATCGCGTCGTGGTCATGCACCAGGGCGTCGCTGACCAGGTCGGCACGCCGTTCGAGATCTACAACCGTCCGGCGACGCGCTTCGTTGCGCAATTCGTCGGTACCCTCAATCTTCTCGACGTCGACGTATTGGATGCGACCACCGGCAAGGTGCGGCTTGGTGGTGTACCGGTGGCGCTGGACCAGCCGTTTCATGGTCGACCCGGCGAGCGCATCAGCCTGGCGATGCGCCCGGAATCGGTGGAACTGGGGCGCGGCGACAGCGATCGCGTCGTCCTTTCCGGCGAAATCGCCGCTGTGCATTTTCTCGGCTCGGTGATCCGCATCCGAGTGGCGGTCGCGGGCCAATTCGTTTCGCTCGATACGTTCAACCAGCCCGACAGGCCGCCGCCCTCGGTTGGTACCCCCGTAGAGGTCAGCCTGCCGCATCGCGACCTGATGGTGCTTGCCGCCTGACGATCCCTCAGCTCTGAAGTCGCCTGCGAAGGAGCCGGCTCTTTGACCGAAACGACGTTTGACGATCTGTCGTCGCCGGATTGGCGCGCGAAAATAGCCGCCCTTTCCGGCACAGCCCGCGCCCGGTTGGCGGCGCGGGCGCGCAACGCGCCGCTGTTTGCTCACGCCTATGCCTTTCACCTGAATATGCGTTTCGGTGGCGTGACACCGCTGCAGCTTGCCGAATTCGCCTATGAGCAGCGGCTCGTCGGCCTCAAGCTCCATGTCGAGGACGGAGAAGCGACAAGCCTTGCCCGCATGTCGGACGCAGCGCTTTCCGATTATGGCGTGGCGATAGCGCGGTACGGACTGGAACTGCATGTCGAGACCAGCACGACGGAGGCGGCGGGTCTTTCGGATGCAGTGCGTATTGCGCTTGCCACCGGTGCGACGTCGCTGCGTTGCTATCCGCGCTACGAGGGGCGCGTCTCCGAAATCCTCTCACGCACGATTGCGGATCTGCGACGATTGGAGACCTTCGATCCCGAGGGGCGGCTTCGCTACACGCTCGAACAGCACGAGGACCTGAAGTCGGAGGAACTGATCGGTATCGTGAAGGCGGTCGCCAATCCGCGCCTCGGCCTGCTGTTCGACTTCGGCAACATGATCAATGCCTATGAGCTGCCGTTGCCGGCGCTTGCCGCACAGGCGCCCTATGTGACCGAAGTGCATGTCAAAGACTGCCTCGTGAAGCACGATCGCGACGGCTGGGCGCACCTCGCCTGCCAAACAGGCACCGGCCATCTGCCGCTGCATGCGATGTTCGTGGACCTGCTTCTGCTTGGGCAGGACCGTCCGCAGGTCTTAAGCTTCGGGCTTGAGGAAGAGGAGGGCTATTTCGCGCCGGCCCTGCGCTTCCCCTCGGAGGAGAGCGACCCATTCATTGCGGCCCGCTCGGCGAGTTTCACGGACATCGGGACCACCGACCTTGAGGCGCGGCTGCGGCAAGAGGCGATTGCCGCTCATCGGCAGCTCGAAACTGTAAGAACCATGCTCAATCAGATTGCCGCTGAAGCTTTGAGGATAGAACGATGACCCACGAGCCTGACTGCCCACCGCCCTACCTTGAACTTGCGCACGCCATGGCCGATGCCGCAGCCAGTGTGATCCGTCCGCACTTCCGCAAGCGCGTTGTGATCGACGCCAAGGCCGATGCCAGCCCCGTCACCATTGCCGACCGCGACGCAGAGGCCAAGATGCGGCGAATGATCGAGGCACATTTTCCCGATCACGGGATAAGGGGGGAGGAATTCGGTGCTTGCCGGACGGATGCCGAATGGGTCTGGGTGCTCGATCCCATCGATGGCACGAAGTCGTTCATTTCCGGCTCGCTCGCCTTCGGCACGCAAATCGCATTGCTCCATCGCGGCGATCCTGTGCTCGGCATGATCAATCAGCCGATCACCGGCGAACGGTGGCTCGGAATGAGCTCGTCCGCGACCCTGAACGAGGAACCCATCCGCACGAGCGAAAAGACCGCACTGGGAGAGGCGATCCTTTACACCTCGGCGCTCGAACAGTTCGATCGCGCGCGCTACGAGCGCTTCGACGCGTTGACCGCCAAGGTGCGCTTCACCCGTATTTCTCACGATTGCTACGCGGCCGGGTTGTTGGCGCTGGGTGGTATCGATCTGCTGGTCGAAAGCAACGTTTTTGACTACGACATCCTCCCGCAGATGCCCATCATTCTGGCTGCAGGCGGCATCGTGACCGACTGGGATGGGCGGCCTCTTACGGATGCAACACGTTACGACACTGTGCTGATGGCGGCGAACGGCGAGCTCCATCGGGCCGCATTGGACGCGCTGCACCCGGCATGACGCTTGGCACTGCGGCCAGCCGTGCGACGCGTTCGCTCGCCCGTATCTTGTGGCGAGCGGGCACAAAGCTGCAGCGCTGGCCGGGGCGAACAGGAAGTGCGCTTGGTCCTGTCTTCGGCTGAGGCGCGTTTTTGCGGTTGGTCGCTGATGACGATATCGCGGTGCTCTTGCGTATTGCGAGACATGAAGAGCGATCCAGTCGGGCCAGCGCCCCAGGCAGAGTTGAAAAATAAAGCGGATGACCGTTCTTTTATATGGACGAGCACTCCCGCCAGTTTATAATCAGGATGATCATCCGGCTTGCGAAGGAGATCCCGTGGCCAGGACGCGCAACGATGAGCTGCACAAGTCTAGAAGGGCGCAGGTTCTGCGCGCGGCAGCCGACTGCTTTGCTCGCAAGGGTATCCACCAGACAACGATGCAGGAGATCTGTGCGGCGTCAGGGATGAGTGCTGGGGCGCTCTACCGTTATTTCCCGACCAAGGAATCGATCATTGTGGCCTTCGCCGACGAGGAGCGAAGCGAGACGGCGAAGCTCATATCTGATCTCAATTCGTCGCCGAACATTGTAGCCGCGCTTGCAGAGATTTTTCCGGAACTCTTCAATGGCCTGACGGACGAAAATTATGGCCGCCTCACCCTCGAAGTTGCGGCTGAAGCGGCGCGCAATGGCGCGGTCAAGGCGGCGTTCGACCAAAATGAATCCGAACTCTGTGAGCAGTTGTCGGCTGCCCTGAAGAGGGGGCAGGCGGCTGGCCATGTGGACCCTGAACTCGACCTTGATGCAGCGGTATTCCTGCTTGTTGCCCTGTTTGACGGTATTGCGGGGCGCGCGGCCTTGTCCCAGACGTCCGACAAGGCCCGACTTGCGAGCGGTGTCGCATATCTGCTTCGGAACATGCTGGAAGGTCCACGCGGCGCCAACAGTTAGGCGGGGCCAATGACGGGCGCTCAGCAGCATTCTACTAACATCCCACCATAGAGAGGATCTTTATGTTGCAGGATCGTTTTGACGTTGTCGTCGCCGGCGGCGGGATTGCCGGCTTGGCGGCCGCCCTGGCTTTCCAAAGGGCCGGCGCTAGCGTTTTCGTGCTCGAGCAGGCTGCAGCCTTCGCTCCGGTTGGAGCGGGGATTTTGTTGCAAGCCAACGGGCTGATGGTGCTCGATGCCCTGGGAATCGGCGAGCAGGTACGCGCGCATGGCGCGATAGTGCCACGTTTCGTGCTGCGGAATTCGCATGGTCGCTGTTTGCTGGCAACGGAGCTCGACGCTCATCTTCCTCGCCAGTATTGGCCGGTCTGTATCCACCGTGCCCACCTGCATGAGATTCTCTGGAAGGCCTGCCTCAGCGCTCACGTCACGGTTCACTTCGGCTGCAAGGTGAAGACCATTGACAAAAAGCCGGAGAGGTCCGTGGTCTTTAGTGACACGCGTGATGGCACCGTGCCGATCTCTGGGCATCTCATCGTCGGTGCCGATGGTCTCAAGTCGGCCGTACGAGAGGCGGCCGAAATCCGCGCCCACCTCTGGCCAATCGTTGAAGGCAGTGTTCAAGGGGTCGTTCCGTTTGGCGTCTCGACCGCTTATCACGGTGAGTATGTCAAGGGATCCGAGGCTTGTGGCATGCTGCCAACGGGGCCTGATTCAACGTTCTGGTTCTGGGGCGCTTCCAGTCGAACGGCGATCGCCGCCACCGGGGAGTTCGACAGCTGGAAAGCCGAAGTATGCGGCCGGTTTCCCCCTATGCATGCGATCTTGGCGCGATACAACAGTTGGACCGACATGGCCCGGTTGCAGCACCGCAGTGTTCGTTGTGATGCATGGTCGTCTGGCAACGTGGTGCTAATCGGCGATGCCGCGCATGCCATGAGCCCGAATCTTGGCCAAGGGGCGAATTGTGCCCTGGTCGACGCCCTGGTGCTCGTCAGCCATGTTGCTGGAACTGACGACGGGCTTCTTGGGGCGCTGGCGAGATTTGAGACTGATCGCCGACCGCTGGTCGACGATCTTCAGCAACGTGGACATGATGAAAGCGCAAGCGCGCTTCGGCATTGGCCAGGATTCGAGGCCGTGGTCATTATAGCGCTTCGACTAGCCCGATTTGTTCCGCCGAGCGGACAACATGCCGAGGTTCTGGCGATGAGCGGTCTTGTTGGAACGGGGTTTGACCTCGCGGCGGCAGGTGTTCGCGGAACTGTCCCGTGGTGAACTGGTTTTGTGGACAGCTTGCCGTTGGCGGACCAACGCCCTGAAGCGCTCAGGTCTAGGTTCTGGAAGCCGCAGGCGCTTCGAACAGCCAAATTAGCCGGGCGAAAATCGAAATGCTTCAACGCCCTTGTGTGGGTTTGCCTACATTTCCCGCAACGAAACACATGCCGTGGATCGGTTGGCCCCCTGAACTTCAGCGGCGAGGTCCCTTCCGCAAGGATTGCCGAAGGCGCGACGCTCAGAGAGCATCCGGGACTTTCCAGACCCCCGAACCGGGTTTGCTTATCCAGTGACCTGGCTCGTGAAAGCGTGAAGCCTGTTTGGCGCTGTCTCGTGTACGAGGCCCAAGCGCGCTTGCCGAACCCTTCGTCGCAAGAAACCCCGGAGATAGGAGAAAAAACTACGGGCGGAGCCAAGGTTGGAATGGGCGCTCTAGAATGAAGGTGAAATCTATCGATTATATGTGCTAATATCCAATTTTCGCACAGGAGAACGTCATGATGATTTCCCGACGCCTTTTCTCGATAGCGCTTGCGGCGACGTTTGCAGTCCCGCTTCTCAACGCCGCGCCTGCAGCGGCGTCCGACAAAGTGATCCGCATTGGCTACCAGAAATACGGCACGCTCGTGCTGCTCAAGGGAAAGGGTCTCCTGGAGAGAAAGCTGGAGCAGATCGGCTACACGGTGACCTGGGCGGAGTTCCCGGCGGGCCCGCAGCTTCTCGAGGCGCTGAACGTCGGCGCAGTCGATTTCGGGACGACCGGCGAGACGCCGCCGATCTTCGCACAGGCGGCCGGCGCTCCCCTGGTTTACGTCGCCCATGAGCCGCCGGCGCCGCGCGGCGAGGCGATCCTTGTGCCGAAGGGAAGCCCCATTCAGAACGTTGCGGATCTCAAGGGGAAGACCGTTGCCCTCAACAAGGGTTCGAATGTTCACTTCCTCTTGGTGAAGGCGCTTGAGGAGGCTGGCCTCAAGTACAGCGACATCAAGACATCCTTCCTTCCGCCGGCCGATGCCCGCGCCGCCTTTGAGCAGGGTGCCGTCGACGCCTGGGTGATCTGGGATCCCTTCCAGGCCGCAGCAGAGCTCGCGATCGAGGCGCGCGAACTTCGCAACGGCGAAGGCATCGTGCCGAACCACCAGTTCTATCTCGGCGCAAAGCCCTTCGTGGACGGCCATCCCGAAGCGGTCGACACGGTGATTGCTGCCGTCGCCGAGATTGACGAATGGACGAAGGCCAATCCGGCGGCGGCTGCCGCCGAGCTGGCGCCATCAGTCGGCATTCCGGCAGATGTACTGGCGGTCGCGCTGGCGCGGCAATCCTACGGCGTCAAGGCACTCGACGACAGTATCGTCAAGCAGCAGCAAGCCATCGCCGATACGTTCTTCGATCTCGGTCTCATTCCAAACAGGATCTCGATTGCGAACGCCGTGCGAAAGGGCGGTGCGTGATGGTGGACCTGTCGGTAGCCGGTATCGCTACCGGCGAAACCCGCAAGCCCAATCTGAAGAGCCTGTGGAGCGGACTGGCGCCATGGGCTCTCCCGCTGGTGCTTCTTGTCGTTTGGGAAATCGCGGCCCGAACGGGTCTCGTAACGGCGCGCCTGATGCCGGCGCCGACAACGATTGCGGCCGCCTTCTGGCGGTCGCTGCTCGACGGATCGCTCCTCTTCCATACGCTCGCCTCTACCCGGCGGGCCTTCATCGGCCTTGCGATCGGCGGCGGGCTCGGCTTTGTCGCGGGAGTCCTTACCGGTCTCTGGAAACCCGCCGAGACGCTCTTCGACAGCACCGTCCAGATGGTGCGAAACATCCCGCATCTGGCACTGATCCCGCTCGTGATCCTCTGGTTCGGCATCGATGAAACCGCCAAGATCTTTCTGGTTTCGATCGGCGTCTTTTTTCCGATCTACATCAACACCTTCTATGGCGTCAGAACCATCGACCCGCAGATCGTGGAAATGGCGTCAGTCTACGGGCTCGACCGCAAGGCGTTGATCCGCCGCATCATACTTCCCGGAGCCTTGCCCTCCATTCTGGTCGGCCTGCGCTACGCGCTCGGCTTCATGTGGTTGACGTTGATCGTCGCCGAGACGATTTCGTCGACCAATGGCATCGGCTACATGACGATGAACGCGCGGGAGTTCCTCCAGACGGACGTCGTCCTGCTCGGCATCATCGTCTATGCCCTTCTTGGCAAGCTCGCCGACGTGGTGACCCGTGCGATCGAGAAGCGTGTCCTCGTCTGGCATCCGGCCTACCGGATAAAGCAGGGGGGCGAGCCATGAGCGCGGTGGCGGCCGAGGTGGCCGGAAACGACGGCGGCCTTTCGATTTCGCTGTCGCGGGTCGTAAAATCGTTCGGCAAGCTCAACGTGCTCGGCAGTTTCAACCTGGAGATCCCGGCGGGCCAGTTTCTGGCCGTTGTGGGAAGGTCGGGTGGCGGCAAATCCACCCTGTTGCGGCTGATCGCAGGGCTGGAGACGGCAACCGGCGGACGCGTCAGCATCGGAGGGCGTGACGTCGATCGCACCCTGCCGTCGGTGCGCCTGCTTTTTCAGGAGGCGCGTCTGGTGCCTTGGCAGCGGGTCATCGAGAATGTCGGCATCGCCCGCGGTCCGAACTGGCAGGAAACGGCCCGCCGCACGCTCGCGGATGTCGGTCTGGAGGGACGCGAAGACGATTGGCCGAGCGTGCTTTCCGGCGGCCAGCGCCAGCGCGTGGCACTCGCCCGAGCGCTTGTCAGCGCCCCCCAGATCCTGTTGCTCGATGAGCCCTTCGGTGCGCTCGACGCGCTGACGCGTATCGAAATGCACCGCCTGCTCGAGCGGATTTGGACGGGGCGGGGATTTACCACCGTGCTGATCACCCACGACGTCGCAGAGGCGGTGGCACTGGCTGATCGGGTGGTGGTGCTGCGGGAAGGGGCGATCGCGCTTGATATCGACGTCGATCTCGAACGCCCGCGGCGCGAGCTTGCAGATCCACGCGCGGTCGATCTGCAGCGCCGGATTCTTGAGGCGGTGTAGCCGGGCGTCCGACCGGAATTTAGGTTTGCAGCGATCGGCGGCGGGCATGCTCGCGTGCCGTGAACGGTCATGCACTTCTCCGCTTTGGCTTAGGCGGTGTGGCGCAGGCGCGTGGTTGCTCGCGTCCGCCGCCAGGGGCGACGATTTGAACTGCCAAGGCAATTTATTGCGTGTGCCGGGCTGACCCCTTCCTAGAATGGCCAACCATCAAGGAGTGCTCATGTTCGCTGTCAGTCTCAAGGTCAATGCCGCGCGCAGCAGTCTCGCCGTTACGTGGGACGACGGCGCCGTATCCCACATCCCGGCGACCGTGCTGCGGGCGCGCAGCCGTGCCGCCAGCCAGGTGCGTGCGGATCTCGAAGGGCGCGCCGGTTCCTATGACGCCGTCACGCTCAGCGGTGCGGAGCCAGTCGGCACCTACGCAATCCGGCTGGTTTTCTCTGACGGCCATGATCGCGGCATTTACCCCTGGACGTACCTGCGCGCGATCGCCGACTCCACGTTTTGAGGAAGAACTATGGACGATTTTATCGACGGCCTTTCGGAAGTCGCCTGCGATGTTCTGGTGATCGGAGGCGGAACGGCCGGCCCGATGGCGGCGCTGAAAGCCAAGCAGAAGAACCCGGCGCTCAACGTCGTATTGCTGGAAAAAGCCAATGTGAAGCGGTCCGGCGCAATCTCGATGGGCATGGACGGCCTGAACAATGCCGTGGTGCCGGGTTATGCAACGCCGGAGCAGTACACGAAGGAAATCACGATCGCCAATGATGGCATCGTCGACCAGGCGCCGGTCTTCAAATACGCATCACGCTGTTATGACATCATTCAGGAACTGGATCGCTTCGGCATTCGTTTCCAGAGGAATGCCAACGGCGACTACGATCTGAAGAAGGTCCATCACCTCGGTACATATGTGCTGCCGATGCCGAATGGCGAAACCGTCAAGAAGGCACTCTATCGCCAGCTGAAACGGGAGCGCATCCTGATTTCCAACCGCTTCATGGCCACCCGGTTGCTGACGGCGAAGGATGGTCGCATAGCCGGTGCCGTTGCCGTCAACACCCGAACTTCGGAATTCCTCGTGCTTAGGGCCAAGGCCGTGATCCTGTGCATGGGAGCGGCCGGTAGGCTTGGGTTGCCGCACTCGGGCTACCTGTTCGGCACCTACGAGAACCCCACCAACTCCGGCGACGGTTATGCCATGGCCTATCATGCCGGTGCCGCGCTCGCGAACCTCGAGTGCTACCAGATCAATCCGCTGATCAAAGATTACAACGGCCCTGCCTGCGCCTATGTCGCCGGCCCGTTCGGTGCCTACACCGCCAACAGCGAAGGTAAGCGCTTCATCGAAAGCGATTATTGGTCCGGGCAGATGATGCAGGAGTTTTACAACGAACTGCAATCGGGGAAGGGGCCGGTCTTCCTGAAGCTCAACCATCTTCATCCCGATACGGTCGGCGAGATCGCAGATATCCTGCATCGCGTCGAACGCCCTTCCCGCGGGCGGTTTCATACCGCGCGTGGTACCGATTATCGCGAGACGATGATCGAGATGCACATTTCCGAGATCGGCTTCTGTTCCGGCCACAGCGCGTCAGGCGTCTTCGTCGACGAATATGCGCGCACGACCGTGCCCGGCCTTTATGCCGCGGGCGACATGGCAAGCGTACCGCACAACTATATGCTCGGAGCCTTCACCAACGGGGCCGTGGCGGGAGAGCATGCGGCGGAAGCAGCACAGGAAACGGACCTTCCGGACTACGATCCGGACGTCGTGAGGTTCGAACGGACGAGGGTGCTGGCGCCGACGCGTCGCGAAGACGGGATCCCACCCAACCAGCTCGAATACAAGGTCAGGCGTCTCGTCAACGACTACCTGCAGCCACCCAAGGTGACGAGCCGCATGCGTATCGGCCAGCAACGCCTGGCCGAGGCAAGACAAGATCTCGAAACGGCCCTGGTTGCGCGCAACCCGCATGAGCTCATGCGGTCGCTCGAAGTGTCGTCCATTCTCGACTGCGCCGACATGGCGGCGCACGCATCGCTTTATCGCACCGAGAGCCGTTGGGGTCTTTATCACAACCGGATCGATCATCCCGAAAAGGACGACGAGAACTGGTGCTGCCACGCGCTGCTTCGCAAGGTGGACGGCCGCATGATTTCCGAAAAGCGCGCCATCCAGCCCTACATCGTTCCCATCGAGACCGAAGAGCGGACGGCCTACGAGCGTCTGCGCGTTTCCAACCAAGCCTGATCCCAAGCCCGATCGAGGAGAGCCATGCCGCTTGCTCTTTCCCCCACCGCCATTCCCGTCATTGTCGACGAAGCGAAATGTATCGCCGACAAGGGCTGCACCGTCTGCGTCGACGTTTGCCCGCTCGATGTGTTGCGCATCAGCGACCTCACCGGCAAGGCCTACATGAAGTTCGACGAATGCTGGTATTGCATGCCGTGCGAGACCGATTGTCCGACCGGCGCCGTTACCGTCAACATCCCCTACCTATTGCGCTGACATGGCTACGTTCGATCCATTCGAGGACTTCGGCGATGCCGAAGAAATTGTCGGCCGTCTCTCTGACGCGGATCCCGCCGTGCGGCGCCTCGCTGTCATCGATCTGAGCGAGACTGCGACGCCGGATGTTCTCCTGCATCTGTTGGCGATGGTTGAAGACAGCGATGCGGCCGTGCGCCTGCAGGTGGCGATCGCGCTTGGCGATTTCGACACGATCGATACGGCCGGCGGGCTGGTGAAACTCGTGATGGATCCGGACGGGTCGGTGGCTTCTGCTGCGGCGGACAGCCTTGCCGAGTTGAAGGATCCGGCCGCGGCTCCCCCGCTGCTTTCGTTGGGCACCCACCCGGATGCTTTCGTGCGCGCGTCCGGCTTTCGTGGATTGAAGGGGCTGCGCTCACGCATAGCGCTGGGGCCCGCACTCAACGCTATGTCGGACGAAAGCGCTCAGGTGCGGGGCGAGGCGTTGGGGGTGATCGCCTATCTCAAGCTTGAAGAAACGCTGCCATCATTGATCGCTGCCACGCGCGACGCCGAGGCTTCGGTGCGGGCGGAGGCGGTCAACGCCTTGTCGTTCACAAAACAGCTGGCGGCGGCCACCGCAGTTGCTGCGGCGCTGCGGGACGATGTCTGGCAGGTGAGGGCGGCCGCTGCGCAATCGCTCGGGAGGATCGGCCAAGCATTTGCCGTCGGTAGTCTCGTCGCCGGGTTGGCGGACGAGTACTGGCAGGTTCGCCAGAAGTGTCTTAGTGCGCTTGGGAGCCTTAAGGCGCAATCGGCTGTGGCCGACATTTCAGCGCAGCTTGCCAGTGACCTGCCGTCGCTTCGCAAGGAGGCGGCGGCAGCCCTCGGCGAGATTGCCGATCCGTCGGCGCGCCAGGCGCTAATGGCCCATGCCTCCGACACCGACCCGGACGTGCGAAAAACGGTGCGCTGGGCGCTGACCCGGATTGGTTGATGCGATCGAAGCGCAATCTCATGTGCCGCGCTTCGAGACTATCTCCATCAAGGCATGTGGGCGCTCGATGCGAATGTGGCGCGGCGTGACGGCTACAAGCCCGTCCTTCTGGAACCGCTTCATCATCATCGTCACCCATTGGCGGGTGGAGCCGACCATCGCCGCGATCTGGTCATGGGTGACCTTCGCGTTGATGATGATGGCCCGCCCATCCCGCACCCCATGCCGATCGCCGAGATTGATCAGGAACTGGGCCAGGCGTTCAATAACTGAGCGCGTCCCGAGCATCTGCGCCATGGCCGAATAACACCGACCTTTGGCGGCCAATCCTTGCAGAAGACAGAGAGCGAAGCTTGGGAGTTCGGTGACGAGTTTCTTCAGCGCCGGCGCCGCCAGGAAGAGGATGCGACAATCGCTAAGAGCTTCTCCCGACCAGATGTGCACCCCGCCGCCCGTCATTTCCGGGCCACCGATAAAATGTCCCTTCGTCCAGTAGGCCAATGTGATCTCCCGACCTGACGGTGCTGTGTAGAACACCCTGACGTTGCCGGCTTCGATGATGAAGATGCCGCCGTGCCCGTCGCCCTGGTTGAAGATTGCTTGGCCCGCTCGAAACGAAAGCTGGCGGCCTTGCGATTTCAGTTTCGCCCATTCGTCGGGGGTGAGGGTATCGAGAAAATGTGCCCCTTCATCGAGCCCCTCGACACCTTCACTCAAAAAGAGTGCCTGGTCACCGGGTAGAGTGGCCGGGGCAGGCAGGTCAATCGAGGGTATGTGTTTCGGGTGCGCCGCCGGGTTGGCGGTCAGGCGGACGTCGAGGCTCATACTGGTCCTTCCTCATCGCAATCGAGGTTATAATTATATATAATCTACCAATTTAGAAGGAATATAATTGCGACTTCGCCGCCAGGCTTGGACGCGGTGCGCGCTTTGAGACTCCCGGAACCGCAATCACCGGCGCTGAAGCACGTTAGCCCGCGTCCATCTCATCCGAAGACCTGCCAACATATCTTGGTTCGACAGCGCCTACTGCATGCTTCCTTTGATCGTAGCCGATTAAAGGACAAAACATGCGGTAATTCACAGTTCTAGAGCGACCTCTGCGCGTTCGATAAGACGCGCGGCGCTGTAGCAGAGGAGCATTCAGGACAGCGAAAAGTGCATCCTGAGGCGTGACGAGAGCGGCAACTTTTCTTGTTTCGGGCAGCCAAAGAGAACGTTATTCCTATAATCTATAAAAATTATGTATTTAATGTATTTATGTCATCAACCGTGGTGGAACTGCGAACCATGCCCTATCTGCTCAGCCTTCTTGACAAAAGTCCCGTCGATCCAGGAGGCACGCCGACTGAGGCTCTGCATGCGACGGCCAACCTTGCGGTGAGGGCGGAGGAGTGGGGCTACCACCGCTTCTGGGTCGCGGAGCATCATAACATAGCCGGCCTTGCGAGTTCTGCGCCGGAAACCCTGATCGCCTACCTCCTGGCCAAGACATCGAAGATCCGCATCGGTTCCGGCGGCGTCATGTTGCAGCACTACAGTGCCTACAAGGTCGCCGAGACCTTCAACCTGCTTGCCAGTCTCGCGCCGTCCCGGGTCGATCTCGGCGTCGGCAAGGCACCCGGTGGTTTCCCGTTCTCGACCAAAGCGTTGCAGGTCGGAGTTGATCCGGCTTTGCGGCCGAGCTTTCCGGAGCAACTGGCCGATCTCAACCGCTATTTGCTGGCAGAAGGCGGCGCGGCTTCGGAGCTGTTGGCGACGCCGCTGCCGTCCGTCGCGCCACAGCGCTTTCTGCTGGGGGCGAGCGTCGACAGCGCGTTGCTGGCTGCCGAAAAGGGCTGGAAGCTTGTCTTTGCCGGCCATCTCAATGGCGATCCGGACAATCTGCAAAAAACCTTCGACGCCTATGACCGTGCAACCAAGGGCGATCGACCGCTTCTTGCTCTCGCGGCGTTCGCCGCCGAAAGCGAACAGCGGGCGCGCGAACGTGTCGCGGACCTGAAGATTTTCAAGGTGCTGCTTCCAGGCAGCCAGGGCGTCAATGTCGGCAGCGAGGAACAGGCTGCCGAATTCGCCCGTCAGGCCGGGATTGCCGACTACCGCGTCGAGGAGAAGACGCCGAGCGTGCTCACCGGCACGGCGCGGCAGGTTCGCCAGGAGCTCGACGAGCTGCACCGACGCTACGGTGTCGAGGAATTCGTCATCGACACCCCTGCCGTCAGCGCCAGCGAGCGCCTCACCTCGATCGAACTCATCGCGCAAGAACCGCTTTCTCTCGCCGCCTGAATTTTCCGGGAAGGAACTGCCATGACCAAGAAGAACGTGACTTTCGGTATCATGTTGCAAGGGCCGGGCGGGCACATGAACGCCTGGAAACATCCGAGCGGCCCGGCGGACGCGAGCGTCAATTTCGACTTCTTCGTCGAGACGGCGCGAAAGGCCGAAGCCGCCGGCATCGCTTTCGCCTTCGTCGCCGACGGCCTCTACATCAACGAGCAGTCGATCCCGCATTTCCTCAACCGCTTCGAGCCCCTGACGATCCTGTCGGCGCTCGCCGCCTCGACCTCGAAGATCGGCCTCGTCGGCACGGTTTCGACCTCCTACAGCGACCCGTTCACCATCGCCCGGCAATTCGCCTCGCTCGATCTCATCAGTGGCGGCCGCGCCGGCTGGAACGCCGTGACCTCGCCGCTCGAAGGTTCCGGCCGCAACTACGGCCGCGAGCACCCCGAACATGAGCTGCGCTACGAGATTGCCGACGAGTATCTCGACGTGATCAAGGGTCTCTGGGACAGCTGGGACGACGACGCCTTCGTGCGTGACCGGGCAACCGGCGTCTATGCCGACAAGTCGAAGCTGCGCCGGCTGAACCACAAGGGACGGTTCTTCCGGATCGAGGGGCCGCTCAACATCGAACGCTCCAGACAGGGCCAGCCGGTGGTGTTCCAGGCGGGAGCCTCCGATTCCGGCGTCCGTCTTGCGGGTAAGCATGCGGATGCCGTGTTCACCAATGGCGGCCCGATCGAGGAAGCCAAGACATTCTACAAGCAGGTCAAGCAAAGCGCTGTGGCGCAGGGGCGCCGCGCCGCGGAGATCGGCATCTTTCCGGGCATCGGCCCGATCGTCGGGGCTACGGCCGAGGAGGCCGAGGCGAAGTACCGCGCAATCCGCGATCTCGTGACGATCGAGGAGGCGTTGCTTTATCTCGGTCGCTTCTTCGACCACCACGACTTCAGCGCCTATCCGCTGGACGAGCCGTTTCCCGACATTGGCGATATCGGCAAGAACAGTTTTCGGGCAACGACCGACCGCATCAAGAAGACGGCGCGAGAAACCGGTGCGACCCTGCGCGAGATCGCACTCGATGTCGCAACGCCGAGAACCGCCTTCATCGGCACGGCTGAGCATATCGCCGACGAGATCATCAGATGGATCAATGAGGATGCCGCCGACGGCTTCATCCTCGGCTTCCCGGTGATTGCCGAAGGTCTCACCGATTTCGGCGCGTACGTGCTGCCGATCCTGGAACGTCGTGGCTATTTCAAGCCCAAGCTCGAAGGCGAAACACTGCGCGATCATCTGGGGCTCTCTTATCGCGAGAGCCGCTACGCCGCCCCGGCAGCGGATGTCGCGCGCGGAAGGGCCGTCGGGGCCTGACGGCGTCGGCGGAGACGGGCCCATGAACCTCATCCTCACCGATACCCAGAGATCTGCCGCGGTCGACCGTGGCCTTGCCGCCTTCATCGACGAGATCGTCGCGATCCGTCGCGACCTGCACCAGCACCCGGAGCTCGCTTTTCAGGAAAGGCGCACCAGCAGTCTGGTCGGCGATCTGCTTGCCTCCTGGGGATATGAGGTGAGCCGCGGCATCGCCGGAACCGGTGTCGTCGCCACGCTCCGGCGCGGACAAGGCGAGAAGGCGATCGGCCTTCGCGCGGACATGGATGCGCTGCCGATCGAAGAGGCGACCGGGCTATCCTATGCCAGCCGCCACAAGGGGGTCATGCACGCCTGCGGCCATGACGGGCATACGGCGATCCTGCTCGGCGCTGCCCGGTTTATCGCGACCGAGGGGCGTTTCGACGGCACGTTGAGGCTGATCTTCCAGCCGGCCGAGGAAATCGGCGCCGGCGCTCGCAAGATGCTGTCGGAAGGATTGTTCGAGCGCTTTCCGATCGATGCCGTCTTTGGATTGCACAATTGGCCGGGAGTACCAGCGGGCCGCTTCGGCTTCGTCTCGGGCCCCGCCATGGCCTCCGTCGACCAGGCAAACATCACCATCGTCGGCAAGGGCGGGCATGGCGCCGAGCCGCATCTGACCGTGGATCCGGTGCTGGCATCGGCGTCGCTGATCACCGCGCTGCAAAGCCTGGTGTCGCGCAACGTCGATCCACAGGAAACGGCCGTCGTCACGGTCGGCTCCATTCACGGCGGCCAGGCGTCGAACGTCATTCCCGAGAGCGTCTCGCTGAAGCTGACCTTGCGCGCCTTCAATGGCGACGTCCGGCGCCTGCTCGGGGAGCGTGTCCAGGCACTGGCGCGGGCGCAGGCCGAGAGCTTCGGCGCCACCGCGAATGTCGACTACCGGCTCGGCTTTCCGGCCCTGGTCAACCATGCGGCGGAGACGGATGTCGCTCGCAACGTTGCGCTGCAGGCGCTCGGGCCTGAAGCGGTTATCGCCGACTTCAAGCAGCGTACCGCCAGCGAGGACTTTGCGTTTTTCCTGGAAGAGAAGGCGGGCAACTACGCCTTCGTCGGCAACGGCGACAGCGCGCCGCTTCACAGCGCTGAGTACGACTTCAACGACGCGATCATCGCACCGGCCGCCCGCTACTGGGTGCGGCTGGTGGAAACCTTCCTCGCATGACGGCCATGGGACGGCGAAAGACATGAGCGACACGTTTCTTTACACCACACCCCTCGATCCACGCGCCAAGCCGCTGATCGACGAACTCATCTTCGAATATGACAGTCGCTACGGCACCTACTTTAGCGAAGATGGGGCGGCGGCCGAGATGAACCGCTACCCGCCGGAAGCCTTTGCGCCGCCGCACGGCAACTTCGTGCTGTTGATGCGCGACGGGCAAGCGATCGGTGGCGGCGCCTTCAAGCACTATGACGACCGCACTGCCGAGTTCAAGCGCATCTGGACGCGATCGGATCTGCGCCGCCAGGGCCTGGCGCGAAAGGTGCTGCTCGAGCTTGAAGCGCAGGCGGCGCGGCAAGGCTATTCGCGCATCTATCTGACGACCGGGTTTCGCCAGCCTGAAGCCGTCGGCCTCTACCTTGCCAACGGCTACACTGCGCTCTTCGACGTCGAAGCCGATCCTGAAGCCTACAAGACGCTGCCGTTCGAGAAGGACATCACGCATCTCGTGGTGTCGCTCACGCTTGTCGGCGACACGCCGCCGCCCAGGCCCGAAGCCGTGAACCACATCTAGCGCCGCGGCCGCCTCAACAGATTTCAGGAGAGGAATCCATCATGGCAGTTCTGACCGATCTCGCCGGCGTGCCCGGCACCAGGCGGACCAGTGAACCGAACCCCGGTTACGCCCATTTCCGCGTCGTCCCGGCGCGACACCCGGGGCGTACGCTCGGGACGCTCTTTGCGGCTCTCGTCATTGCCGGCGTGCTTTATTCCGTCTTGACCAATCCGCGCTGGGGCTGGCCGGTCTTTGCGGAGTGGTTCTTTGCCGAACCTGTCCTGGCGGGCCTCGGCCGGACCCTTCTCTTGACGGCGCTTGCGACCGTCTCCGGCTCGCTGCTCGGCACCGCCCTGGCGCTCGCGCGCGTGTCGAGGTCGCCGCTGCTGTCGGGTCTTTCCTTCGGCTACATCTGGCTTCTTCGTTCAATACCGCTGATCGTGCTTCTGCTGGTGCTCAACAATCTCGGCTATCTCTACGAGACGATCAGCATCGGCGTGCCCTTTACCGAGACCGTGTGGTTCAACTATCCGACGACGCAGCTTCTCACCCCCTTTGCTGCGGCTTTCCTCGGGCTGACGCTTAACCAGGCTGCCTTCTTCGCCGAGATCGTGCGCGGCGGCATACTCGCCGTCGACCAGGGGCAACATGAGGCGGCAGCGGCGCTCGGGCTGCCGCGCCGCCGCCAGGCCTTCCGCATCGTGCTTCCGCAGGCCATGCGCTCCATCCTGCCGACGGGCTTTAACGAGATCATCGGTCTCGCCAAGAGCACGTCGATGGTCTACGTGCTGGCACTGCCTGAGCTCTTCTACACGGTCCAGGTCATCTACCGCCGCAATCTCGAAGTCATCCCGCTGCTGATGGTCGCGACCATCTGGTATCTGGTGATCATGACCGGGCTTTCGATCGCCCAGCACTATATCGAGCGTTACTTTTCGAAAGGGGCCGTCCGCAATCCGGTGCCCTTGCCGTTCCAGTCGCTGATCGCCCGCTTCCGCCGACCCTTGCCAGATGTGGCTCCCCAGACCACTGCCGTGGTCAAGACCGGCTTTCGCGACGCGCAGGCCTTCCGCTCCGGCGGCACTGTGCATGTGCATGGCATCTCCAAGAGTTTCGGATCTCTCAAGGTTCTGGATGGCGTCGAGCTGAACCTTGAGGCAGGCAGCGTCACCGCTATCCTCGGCCCCTCCGGCTCGGGCAAGTCCACGCTGCTTCGAACGATCAATCATCTCGAACGTGTCGATGACGGCTTCATCTCGATCGACGACGAACTCGTCGGCTACAGCCAGAAGGGCGACACCCTTTACGAACTCAAGGAAAAGGACATCCTGAAGCGCCGCGCCGATATCGGCATGGTATTCCAGAACTTCAATCTTTTCCCACACTTGACCGTGCTTGAAAACCTGATCGAGGCGCCGCTGCACGTGCGTGGCCTTGGGCGAGGCGAGGCGGTACGCATCGCCCAGGAACTGCTCGCTCGCATCGGCTTGAGCGACAAGATCAATGCCTATCCGCGCCAGCTCTCGGGCGGGCAGCAACAGCGCGTCGCGATCGCCCGTGCCCTGGCGCTCCGGCCGAAGGTGCTGCTCTTCGACGAGCCGACCTCCGCGCTCGATCCCGAGCTCGTCGGCGAAGTGCTTGACGTGATCAAGGAACTGGCGCGCACCGGAACGACGCTGGTGATCGTGACCCATGAGGTCGGCTTTGCCCGCGAGGTTGCCGATACCGTGGTTTTCATGGAGGCGGGCCGGGTGCTGGAAGCAGGTCCACCGGCTGAGATCTTCACCCATGCAAAGCACCCGCGCACCCGCGAGTTCCTGGCGCGCGTTCTCTGAATCAACCTGGCTGACCTTCCCGACAGCCGAGGTCCGTCGATAATCTCAACCAATGATTGAAAAGGAGCAAGATATGAGAATGCTTGACACTGCAAAGTTGTTGCTCGCTGGCGTCGTCACCGCTGCGACGCTCGGTATTGCCGCGGCCAATGCGGAAGAGAAGTTTGACCTCAGCCCCGATACCTCCAACCGCATTCGCGCCGAAAAGAACGAGGCGGCGGTAAAGGCGATCAGTCCCGACTTCAAGTTTGTGAACCCCGGCAAGTTCACGGTCGCCGTCAACCCGTGGGATCCGCCGATTGCGACCTATGCCTCGGACTCAAAGACCGTCGTCGGCGCCGACCCCGATGTCGCTTCGCTGCTCGCCGATAGCTTGGGACTCGAGTTGGAACTCGTTCCCGTCGCCTGGGCAGACTGGCCGCTTGGTGTCAGCTCCGGCAAATACGATGCAGTCATCAGCAACGTCACGGTGACCGAAGAACGCAAGCAGAAGTTCGATTTCTCAACCTATCGCAAGGACGTGCTCGGTTTCTTCGTCAAGTCTGACAGCAAGATCACCGAGATCAAGGAACCGAAGGACGTTGCCGGGCTCAGGGTGATCACCGGCGCCGGCACCAACCAGGAGAAGATCATCCTGGAATGGGACCGGCAGAACGTCGCCGCCGGGCTGAAGCCGATCGAGGTGCAGTACTACGACGACCGCGCCGCCGGCGACCTGGCGCTTCAATCCGGGCGTGCCGATGTCGAGTTCAATCCCAACGCGACGAGAGCCTATGCCGCTTCGATCAAGAACGACACCAAGGTGGTGGGCATTGCCAGCGGTGGCTGGCCGCTGACCGCCGAAATCGCCGTCACGACGCGAAAAGGGGCGGGCCTTGCCGATGCCGTCACCATCGCGCTCAACGATCTCATCAAGAGCGGCAAATACGGCGAAGTGCTGAAGCGCTGGAGCCTCGGCGCCGAGGCCGTCGACGCGGCTCAGACCAACCCGCCCGGCTTGCCGAAGAGCGGTTCCTGATCCGAACTTTGCGGACCGGTGGCGTCGCCGCCGGTCCGGCTTCTGCACTTCATCCGGAGACCTACAGCATGAACGGCACGCCCCGCCTACTAACTCTTCTTGCCGCCGCTGCGGCAGCTCTTCTTCATGTCGGCCAGGCGCAGGCCGATGCCGGCTTTGATCTCAGCCCCGAACAGCCCGGTCAAGTCCATGCCGTTCGCAATGAAACCGCGGTCGCGGCCATCCCCGCGGAGTTCAAGTTCGTCACGCCAGGCAAGTTCACGGTTGCCGTCAGTCCGGGCGGGCCGCCGCTTGCCACCTATGCGACCGACGCACGCACGGTGATTGGCGCCGATCCGGAATATGCCGGTGCGGTCGCCAACAGCCTGGGCCTTGAGCTTGAGCTTGTCCCCGTCGCCTGGATCGACTGGCCGCTTGGATTGACCTCCGGCAAATACGACGCAGTTATCTCCAATGTCGGCGTCACCGAGCAGCGCAAGGAGAAGTTCGACTTTTCGACCTATCGCCAGGGCCTGCATGGCTTCTTCGTCAAATCCGACAGCGGCATCGCGTCGATCAAGGAGCCGAAGGATGCAGCGGGTCTCAGGATCATCGTCGGCGCAGGCACCAACCAGGAGCGCATTCTCCTCAAGTGGAGCGACGAGAATGTCGCTACGGGCCGCAAGCCGCTGGAGCTGCAGTACTACGACGACGAGGCGACGAGCCTCGTGGCGCTTGCCTCCGGTCGCGCCGACGTCATCGTTCAGCCGCATGCGCAGCTCGTCTTCATTGCCGCCCGAGACAACAACATCAAGCGTGTCGGTACGCTGAGCGCTGGTTGGCCGGAGCGTTCGGACGTGGCGATCACAACGCGCAAGGGCAGTGGGCTCGCCAACGCTCTGACGATCGCGACCAACGGTCTGATTGCGGATGGCACCTACGGCAAGGTTCTGGAGCGCTGGCACCTCCAGGAGGAAGCTTTGCCGAAATCCGAGACCAATCCACCCGGCCTTCCGAAATTTTAAGGAGCCTTGGCGTGACTCGAAACAAGATATCGATCAGTCATATAGGCTTCCTGAGCCCGGGCAACTATCCGGCGGACGACCCGTTGGATGGGCTGGAGAAGACCTTGGCGCTGCTGCAGTATGGCGAGGCCCTCGGTTTTGCCAGCGCCTGGGTGCGCCAGCGACACCTGGAGCCCGGCATATCGTCGGCGGCAGCCTTTCTCGCTGCCGCGACGCAAAGGACGAGCCGCATTGAGCTTGGCACAGCGGTTATTCCGATCGGCTATGAGAGCCCGTACCGGCTGGCAGAGGATTTATCGACAGTCGATGTGCTCTCTCGCGGTCGTCTGAACATCGGTCTGAGTGCCGGCCGCCCCTTGCATGTCGATCTGATCGGCCGCCTCGTCTTCGATGATGGCTGGGAGAATTTCGACTTTACGCACGGACGGGTTTTGCGCTTTGTCGATAATCTGCGCAGCCAGCCGATCGGCGACGAAGATACCTTCATCAAGACGCCGTTCGGCCTGCAGCGCCCCCGGCTTCAGCCGCATGCGAAAGGGTTGACGGACCGCATCTGGTACGGCGGCGGCTCGCTGAAGTCCGCGGGCTGGGCGGGGCGCAGCGGCCTCAACCTCCTGATCGGCAATGTGACGGCCGGGGAGGGGACCGACGATTTCTTCGTGGCGCAACGGCGCCAACTCGAGACCTATCGCGCAGCCGGCGGCGAGGACAGAAGAGTGGCCTTGGGCCGAGTGATTGTTCCGCTCGACGGTGCCGATGCGAAAACGCGCAGGCGCTATCTGGACTATGCTGCCGGGCGCACCGAACGAACGCTGACGCCGCAGGGCGAACGACGGACGCTTTATGCCCGTGACCTCGTCGGCACCTCGGAAGAGATTCTCGAACGACTGTTTGCAGACCCGATCCTGCCGCGTGTCCGCGAACTCAGGCTCGAACTTCCCTACGAGTTCGAAGACGACGATTACCGCCAGATTGTCCATGATTTCGTCACCCGCATCGCGCCCGAGCTTGGGTGGTCACCAGCCGACCAGAAAGCGGCCTAGAAACGGTGGCCTCCGATGTGAGGCCTCGCAAAACAGGAACATATGAGTGCCAAAGACGATCGACTACTTCTTCTCCATCGGCTCGCCGTGGTCCCATATCGGCTTCGACACGCTGGTCGGGCTTGCTACGCGCCATGGTGCGGAGATCAAGCCCTATCTTGCTACCGTCATCGAAGAGAATGGCGGGATTTTCTCCCGAAATCGACCAGATGTCCGCCGCGCCTATGGGACGCGAGACCTGACCCGGTGGGCGCGCGTGCGCGCAAAGCTGCTACGACTTGACGGGAGAGGCGGACTTGCCGACCCGACATCCGCGTCGCTGATCGTGATAGCGGCCTATCTCGACGGGAAGGACTGGATCAGTCTCACAAGCGCGCTGCAACATGCTTTCTGGGCCGAGGCCAGGGACATTGGCAGTCCGGATGTGCGCGAAGCGATCGCGCGGACCGCGGGTCTTGACGGTACGGCCCTCGTCCGGCGCGAGGCGGATGAAGACGTCAAGGCAAAGTGGGTGGGTGATCGCGATCATGCCGTTGCAGGCGGTGTTTTCGGCTTCCCGACCTACCGCTATGATGGTGAACTCTATTGGGGACAGGACAACCTGTCCTTCCTGGAGCGCCATCTGGGTGGTGACCGGCCATAGCCTCTCGATCGATCTCAATCCTCCAAAGAGCATGCGACAATGAATGACAAAGCAAACGCCAGCGCCAAGCCTGGTCCGCAGACACAGTTGATCAAGGCTGGACATGACCCGGCCGGTCAGCGCGGCTTCATAAATCCACCGGTCGTTCACGGGTCGACTGTGCTCTTTCCCGACGCGCATACGATGGAAACGCACGGGCAGAAGTACACCTACGGCACGCGCGGTACGCCAACGACGGACGCACTGTGTGACGCGGTCAACGAACTGGAGGGGGCGGCCGGCACGATCCTTGTGCCCTCCGGTCTTGCCGCCGTCACCGTGCCGCTGCTTGCCTATCTCTCCCCCGGAGATCACGCGCTGATCGTCGATTCCGTCTATGGCAATGTCCGCCAGTTCTGCGACGTCATGCTGGCGCGCCTCAATATCGAAGTGGACTATTACGATCCTTCGCTGGGGGCGGACATCGAGCCGCTTTTTAAACCCAACACCCGGCTTGTCCACACGGAGGCACCAGGCTCCAACACCTTCGAGATCCAGGACATTCCCGCAATCGTCGCCGTGGCTCACCGTCGCGGGGCGATCGTCACGATGGACAATACCTGGGCGACGCCGATCTATTTCAGGCCGCTCGACTTCGGGGTCGATGTTTCCATCCAGGCGTCCACCAAATATCCGGCCGGCCATGCCGACATCCTGTTTGGAACGGTGTCGGCAAACAATGAACATTGGCCGCGGTTGAAGGAGGTGAACGGGTTGCTTGGTCTTTGTGCTGCACCCGATGACGCGTATCAGGTCCTTCGAGGCTTGCGAACACTTGGAATTCGCCTGGACCGCCACCAGAAGAGCGCGCTTGAGATTGCGACATGGCTCGAAGGACGCGATGACATCGCCCGTGTTCTGCACCCCGCGATGCCGAGTTTTCCCGGCCACGACATCTGGAAGCGTGATTTCAAGGGAGCCAGCGGCGTCTTCTCGATTGTCCTTCGCGCGGAGCATGAAGACAGGTTCAAGGCGAAAGCCCAGGCTTTTTTGGACGCGCTAACGATATTTGGTTTGGGGTATTCCTGGGGCGGATTTGCCTCGCTCGCGCTTCACGTCAATCTTCACGAGCGCAAGGTGACGCCCGTGCCGACCGAAGGGCCGGTCTTGCGCCTTCAAATCGGATTGGAAGATGTTGACGACCTCAAGGCGGATCTCGGACGGGCACTTGCTGTTGCTCGAGCAGCCTAGCTGGTGTGCGAAATTGGTCGCGATCTTCGTCGGATTTCCCGTGCGTCAGCGTGCACTGTTCTCGTGCCGCGTTCGCCGAGCGCTCCCCGAACGGTGCTTGCGGCGTAAGCCTCAGTGCAACGACAGGGTCCGTGGTTTGTCTCCGTTCAAGGCGTTGCAGTTCTCCGAAGCGGCGGTCAGTCGCAACTTTCCGTGACCGTCTTCCAATGCGCATCGGGCTATGCAAGCATAAGCGCATGTTCGTAGTCGTTGCGCTCCGGCGCTTTTTCTGTCTGTTGGCGTTGCTCGGGGTCGTGCTTGGTCCCGTGAGTGTCGGCACGGCTGCGAGCGCCATGGCTCTTTCGTCCGAAATGCAGATGGATGCGATGGCCGGCATGGGCGACATGCCCTGCTGCCCGGAGCAGCAACCTGCTCAGAAGAACGATTGCGGAAAGACGTGTCCGCTTGCGCTCGTCTGCTCTTCGCTCATCCTCGCGCACGGCAGCAAGGCCTGTAGCTGGCGCGTCGATCTGTCGACACGCGACCTCTCGCATCCGGTCCTCCAGGAAAACCGCCCGCCGTCTGCCCTCGTCGAGCCGCCGGCGCGACCTCCCAAAGCCTGATCTCACTCGCTGAATGAAACCGGACGGCCGCTTTCCAGACGGAGAGCGTCCTTCCGACCGTAGTTTTTCATGGACGCGGCCCGAAGCGCCGGTCCTTGCGTGAGATTTCAACATGACAAACATCTTTTCTCCGAGGACGATCCTCGGTTCGGCTGCCATCATTCTGGCTGCAACCACCACATCTTTCGCCGCCGCGACCGACTACGAGTTCCAGCTCGTGCAGTCTGAAGTCCCGCACGGTCCCGAGGCGACCGTCGCCGTGCGCCTGATCGACAAGAGGACAGCAAAGCCCGTGCCGGACGCGGTCATCTTCAGCACGAGGATGGACATGGCACCGGAGGGAATGGAGGCGATGACCGCGCCGGTCGAATCCCAACCGTCAACGGAAGCCGGCATCTATTCGTTCAAGACCAATCTCAGCATGGAGGGCGGATGGCGCTTCAAGCTGGCGGCCAAGGTCCAGGGTGAGACCGAAACCGTCCAGGGCGAACTGGTTCTGCAGGCACAGCCGTGACCACGTCCAGATTTCTGCTCCTCTTCAGCTCCCTCGCCATCGCCGGCGGGGGAGGGTACGCGGCTGGCACGCACGGTCTTGCCACCCACATCAACAAGATCATCTCCGAGCAGGCGCTCGGGGAAACCATGCCACCAGCAGCCGAGCCGGCTGGCAAGGTCATCTACTACAGGCATCCGGACGGCCTACCGGAATATGCTGCAACGCCGAGGAAAACCGCCGACGGTCGTGATTTCATCGGCGTTCGCGAGAGCGAGGACGTCGCATTCGAGACGGTGAAGAAGGCCACGGCTGAAAAGGTCGAAGCGCCGCCGACCACGGGCGAGCGAAAGATCCTCTACTACCGCAACCCGATGGGCCTTCCGGATACGTCGAAGGTGCCGAAGAAGGACACCATGGGCATGGACTATCTTCCCGTCTATGACGGCGAGGAGGCTGACAGCTCCGTCGTCAAGGTCTCACTCGGCAAGCTTCAGCGGACCGGAGTAAAGACGGCGACGGCGGAGAACGCCATCGTCAGCCGCCAGGTGCGGGTGCCGGGAACGATCACATTCGACGAGCGGCTCGTCCGGATCGTCTCGATGCGCGTCAACGCCTTCATCGAGGGCGTCGCCGATGTGACGACCGGCGACCGGGTGCTGAAGGGCGACGAACTCTTCCGCTTCTTCTCCAAGGACATCGCCAGGGCCGGGGCCGAATACGCCACGGAACTACGCGGCGGCGGCAAACCGGACCTCGATGTCGGCGGTGCATTGCAACTGCGCAATCTCGGTGTGCCGGAAGAGACCGTCAAAGCGATCGCCCAAAGCCGGACTGTTCCCAGAAGCATCGCCTATCTGTCGCCAAGCGACGGCGTGGTTCTCGAGCGCAGCGCGACGACGGGCATGATGGCGGAAGCGGGCGACGTCCTGTTCCGCATTGCCGACATGTCGAAGGTATGGGTGGTCGCCGACGTTCCTGAATTCGACGCCGCCACCATCCGCAAGGGCGCGCAGGCGACAGTCCGGGTGAGGAATTTGCCAGGCAAGACCTTCGAGGGGACTGTCGATCTGATCTATCCCGAGCTTCAGTCGCAAACGCGAACGACCAAGGTGAGGATCGAGCTTTCAAACGCCGAAGGTCTGCTGCTCGCGAACATGTACGCCGAAGTCGAGATCGCCTCGGGCGAACAGGCGCCGGTCGTCGCGGTGCCCAACAGCGCCGTCATCGACACGGGCGACCGGCAGGTGGTGTTCGTCGACAGGGGAGAAGGCCGCTTTGAACCGCGCGACGTCACACTCGGAATGCGCGGCGACGACCGGACGGAGATCAGGAAAGGGGTCGAAGCCGGAGAGAAGATCGTCGTCTCCGCGAACTTCCTGCTCGATGCCGAGAGCAACCTCAATGCGGCGCTGAACGTCCTCACGGCGGGCGAGGTGAAGCCATGATCGCGAACGTCATTGCCTGGTCTGCCCGCAATCTGGTGCTGATCATCGTCGGCGCAGCACTGTCGATCGCCGCGGGGATCTACTCGCTGCGCTCGCTTCCGCTCGACGCCATCCCCGACCTCTCTGACGTGCAGGTTATCGTCTTCACCGACTATCCCGGCCAGGCACCGCAGGTGGTCGAGGACCAGGTCACTTATCCGCTGACGACGTCGATGCTGACAGTCCCCCGGTCGAAGGTCGTGCGCGGCTTCTCGTTCTTCGGCATCTCCTTCGTCTACGTCATCTTCGAGGACGGGACCGATCCCTATTGGGCGCGAAGTCGTGTGCTCGAGTACCTCAACGCCGCCGCAAGCCGGCTTCCCGACGGCGTCTCGCCGAGCCTCGGCCCGGACGCCACAGGTGTCGGCTGGGTCTACCAATACGCCCTTGTTGCCAAAGAGCTGTCGCTCGCCGAGCTGCGCTCGCTGCAGGACTGGGTCGTGCGCTTCGCCGCCTCGAAGTCCGATGGTGTCGCAGAGGTGGCGAGTGTCGGCGGTTTCGTCAAACAGTATTCCGTCGTCGTCGATCCGGCGCGCCTGCGCGCCCAGAACGTGACACTGAAACAGATCGTCGACGCGGTCCGCGCCAGCAATCGGGACGTCGGCGGGCGAACAGTCGAGATTTCGGAATTCGAATTCATGGTCCGCGGCCGCGGCTATCTGCAAGGCATCAAGGACATCGAGAACATCGTGCTGATGACCGAAGGCGGAGCTCCACTGCGCCTCGGCGACGTCGCGCGGGTCGAAACGGTCCCCGACGAGCGACGTGGCATCACCGAGCTCAACGGCGAAGGCGAGGTCGCAAGCGGCATCGTGCTGCAGCGGGTCGGCGAGAACGCCCTCAACGTCATTGATAGCACCAAGAAGAGCCTGGCGGCGATCAAGGATAGCCTGCCGGCTGGCACCGAAATCGTTCCGGTCTATGACCGTTCGGAGCTGATCAAGGCGGCGATCGAGACGCTCAAGGGCACGCTGGTCGAAGAGTCGATCATCGTCGCCCTGGTGACGATCGCCTTCCTCCTGCATGTGCGGAGCGCGCTCGTCGCCATCATCATGTTACCGATCGGCATCCTGATCTCCTTCATCGCGATGCGGGCGCTCGGCATCGGGGCGAACATCATGAGCCTCGGCGGCATAGCGATTGCCATCGGTGCGATGATCGATGCGGCGATCGTCATGATCGAGAACGCCCACAAGCACCTGGAGCGCGCGCCACCCGACAGGCCGCGTACCGAGATCCTGATCGAAGCGGCAAGCGAAGTAGGCCCGGCGCTGTTCTTCAGCCTGCTGATCATCACCGTGTCGTTCCTGCCGATCTTCACACTGGAATCGCAGGAGGGGCGGTTGTTCGGACCGCTTGCCTTCACGAAGACCTTCGCGATGGCGGCGGCAGCCCTGCTGTCGGTGACCCTCGTTCCGGCACTGATGGTCCTGTTCGTGCGTGGCCGGATCGTGCCCGAGCACAAGAACCCGCTCAACCGCTTCCTGATCTGGACCTACCGCCCGATCATTGCCGGCGTGCTGCGCGCAAAGACCATCACGATCCTGCTCGCGGTCGCAGCCCTCGCCGCAACGGTCTGGCCGGCGCGCCAGATCGGCAGCGAGTTCATGCCGACCTTGAACGAAGGCACGCTGATGTACATGCCGACGACCTTGCCCGGCCTGTCGGTGAGCAAGGCGGCTGAGTTGATGCAGACCCAGGACCGCATCATCAAGTCCTTTCCGGAGGTCGAGACGGTCTTCGGCAAGGCGGGCAGGGCGCTGACCGCCACCGACCCCGCGCCGACGGAGATGTTCGAGACGATCATCACCCTGAAGCCGAAGTCGGAATGGCGTCCGGGCGTGACCATCGACAGCCTCAAGCGGGAGATGGACGCGGCGTTGCAGTTTCCCGGTGTCTCAAACGCCTGGACCATGCCGATCCGCGCCCGCATCGACATGTTGTCGACGGGCATCCGCACGCCCGTGGGCGTGAAGGTCTACGGGAGCGACCTCAAGGAGATGGAACGGATGGCGCGCGACATCGAGACGGTGTTGAAGGCGATCCCCGGCACGTCGAGCGCCTATGCCGAGCGTATCATTGGGGGATACTTCCTCGACATTGTGCCTGACCGCACGGCACTCGGGCGCTACGGCCTCAGCATCGGCGACGTCCAGGATGTGATCTCCACGGCGCTTGGGTCCGAAGTGGTCACCCGGACGGTCGAGGGAGGGGAGCGCTACGGCGTTGCCGTCCGTTACCCGCGGGCCTTCCGCAGCGATCCGCAGTCGATCGCCCGTGATGTCCAGGTCGCGCTTCCCGGCGGCGGTACGGTGCCGCTCGGCGCGGTCGCCGACGTCAAGCTCGAACGCGGTGCGACGACGATCCGGACCGAGAATGGCCAGCTTGCGGTCTATATCTTCGTCGATATTGCCGACCGCGACCTCGGCGGCTATGTCGCCGAAGCTCAGGAGGCCGTCGCAAAGACCGTGTCGCTACCATCGGGCTATTCGGTCGCCTGGAGCGGGCAGTACGAATATCTGGAACGGGCAAAGGCGCGCCTCGCAATCGTCGTGCCACTGACGCTCGCGCTGATCTTCCTGCTGCTCTACCTGAACTTCAGGGCACTGACGGAAACCCTCATCGTCATGCTGTCGCTGCCCTTCGCGCTCGTTGGCGGCATATGGCTGATGTGGTGGTTGGGCTTCAATGCATCGGTGGCGGTGGTCGTCGGCTTCATTGCGCTAGCCGGCGTGGCGGCTGAGACGGGTGTAATCATGCTGATCTATCTCGACCAGGCGCTTCGCGAGAGGCGTGAAGAATGCGCCAGCGAAAAGCGCGCCTTCACGCGGGACGACCTGCATCACGCGATCATGGTCGGAGCCGTGGAAAGGGTGCGACCGAAGATGATGACGGTGGTCGCGATCACCGCGGGGCTGGTGCCGATCCTCTGGAGTACCGGGGCCGGATCGGAAATCATGCAGCGCATCGCCGTGCCGATGATCGGCGGCATGATTTCGTCGACGGTGCTGACGCTCGCCGTCATCCCGGCAATCTACGGACTGGTGAAGGGCTGGCGGCTGCCAGCCCGCGCCGACGAACGGCCAGCGGTCGAGGCCGCCGAGATGACGCTCAAGGAAGCGGCCGAATGACGAATGGAGGCCATGCGCCGCGGTCTGGGCCGGCATCGCGCCACGCGGCTACGCTCCCGGTTGTCGAAGAACGGTTGCGCTTCGACGGCGGCGAGGAACCATCAAGGCGTTCAGACACCCGCGTGTCGGGCATGCGAAGCCGTAGGCAGACGAGGGGTGCGGAACCCGCTGCAGCCAACGAGAAATGCGACGTGAGCGAAACGATCGCGGGCGCGCACCCGGCAAGAACTGCGTCACGTCGGCTCTCGTTATGACTTTTCGCACGCCCGCCGGGTGTCCTCACTCAACCAAATCAGTTGCTGTCATTCGACGGTCCGTAGACGAACCATGTGGTGAGTTGAGCTGAGTTGCAGCAGCCGGTAATCTTCATCAGGCGGGCGCGGTGGGACTCAATGGTGCGCACCGAGAGGTCCAGCTCCTTGGCGATACGGGCATTGGTCTTGCCCTGCGAAACCAGCGTGAGGATCTGATGTTGGCGTTCGGTGAGGGAAACCTGCGGGCTGGTTGTCGGACGATTCAATCTCTGGAAACAGTAGAGGGCATGCGCGAAGGGATCCTCGTGCTGGAAGCTCTTGCCCGTCACTTGGCACCAGAAGCGCTGGCCCGTTACGGCCATCATGATGCGCTCGTCATAATAGCTGCGGCTTCCCGGAAGGTGTTCGAGCCACATCCTGCCGGTGCGGATGAAGTCGGAAATCTTCGGATAGAGGACCGCAAAACTGCGGTCGATCAAGTCAGTGCGGCCGTATCCGAACAGCTCGGCGAAGGCATTGTTGCAGTCGCGGATGATCCGGTGGGTCGCATAGACCATCGGCACGGGGATCTCCTCCAGCGAGAAGCGCAGGTGCGCCTCTCCCGTTGAGCCCGCGATTGTCGTGGCACGTTGCTTCATGCAGTAGAAATACTGCTAACAGGCGCCCCTGTTCAAGGCGTAGCTTTCTTCCGCAATCAGTCCTGTGGGAGGCAGCATGCGGAAAATCTACAGTGATGCGACGACGGCCCTGGCGGGGCTGCTCAAGGACGGCATGACGATCATGGCGGGGGGCTTCGGCCTTTGCGGCATCCCCGAAACGCTCATTGGTGCCGTGCGCCTGTCGGGCGCGCGCGGGCTGACCATCATCTCCAATAACGCCGGCGTCGATGGCGTCGGCCTCGGACTGCTGTTGGAAACGCGTCAGGTCGACAAGATGATCTCGTCTTATGTCGGCGAGAATGCACTCTTCGCGCAGCAATATCTTGCCGGGGAGCTTCAAATCGAATTCAATCCGCAGGGCACGCTCGCAGAGCGCATCCGCGCCGGCGGCGCTGGCATCCCTGCCTTCTACACCAGGACGGGTGTCGGTACGGAGATCGCCGAAGGGAAGGACGTGCGTGAATTCAGCGGCGACCTCTACGTCATGGAAACCGGCCTGTTCGCCGATCTCGCCCTGGTGCACGCCTATCTCGGCGATACGAACGGCAATCTCGTTTATCGCAAGACGGCGCGCAACTTCAATCCGATGATGGCGACCGCAGCCCACACCACGGTGGCGGAGGTCGAGCGGTTGGTCGACCCCGGCGCCCTCGATCCTGACCATATACACACGCCCGGCATCTATATCTCGCGTCTCATCGAGGTGCAGGACGTGGTGAAACGGATCGAAAAGCGCACAGTGCGGGCACGGGAACAGGAGGGGGTTAACTAATGGCTTGGACACGGGACGAAATGGCGGCACGCGCCGCACAGGAGTTGCAGGACGGCTTCTACGTTAACCTCGGTATCGGCATCCCGACGCTGGTCGCCAATTACATCCCGGCCGGTATGCATGTGACGCTGCAAAGCGAGAACGGCATGCTCGGCATGGGCCCCTTTCCTTATGAGGGCGATGAGGATGCCGATCTGATCAATGCCGGCAAGCAGACGATCAGCCAGCTTCCCGGTAGCAGCTTCTTCTCCAGCGCTGACAGCTTCGCGATGATCCGCGGCGGGCATATCGATCTCTCCATCCTCGGCGCGATGCAGGTGGCGGAGAACGGCGACCTCGCCAACTGGATGATTCCCGGCAAGATGGTCAAGGGTATGGGCGGCGCGATGGACCTTGTCGCCGGCGTCAAACGCGTCGTCGTCGTCATGGAACACGAGGCGCGCGGCGAATCCAAGGTGTTGAAACACTGCACCCTGCCGCTGACCGGTAGCCGCGTCGTGGATCTCGTGATCACCGACCTCGCCGTCTTCACGGTGGCAAGGCGCGGCGAGGCCGCGTTGACTTTGGTGGAGCTTGCCCCCGGTGTAAGCGTTGACGAGGTGCACGCAAAGACTGAAGTGCATTTTTCTATCGCACTTTGACGTGCCTCGTGGCCGCCGCGTGACCATTCAACGACGAGCGTCGGACCGGCGCCCGTCAGACTGTCTGCCGAGCCTCGTTGGGTTCAGCCTCCAAGATGGCGTTTCACGCCCGAGGGTAAACTTGCGTCTGCTGTGTCTTGAGCGGTCGCGGGCTATTGCCGGCGGCAGGTACCTCGGCGGCTCCGAAGGGGTCAATTCCGTTGTTCATCAGCTGAACAAGGAGCTGACCATCAACATGATGCTCGGTGGCGCGAAAACGATCGAAGAGGTCAAGAACATAAGGCTATATGCCGACGAGGACTTCGAGTAACGCCTGACGGTATCGTGGTGCACACGGCGGCGATTTCGTCGTCGCCTCTGACCGTTGACGAACCCGTCGATATTTCGGCGGGTTTTGTCTTGGCGTTCACGTCGGTCCGTTGCTGCCGGCGCGAGGTGTCCGGGTGCATGCCCTAAGCTGCGTTTGCTGGCGCCGTTCGACGCAGGCGCAAAGGCGAACCAGGCCCTTGAACGCGAGAGGCAAACCCATATAGAAGGCAGCTTCAGATACTGAAGGAGATTTAATATCAAGAAGTTGGTTCAAGTTGTTATCGTCATTTCCGTTGCGGTCGTGGTGATGTTTGGTGGGCGCTGGTACATGTATGTCGCGTTTGGCGAAAGCCCTTATGACGAGGTAGGAATCGCGCTGAATGGCTACATGCCGCTCCCCTTGCGGAGATGGGGCTGCCAGAAGATGCAATCGAGGTTCGAAGGCACACCTCCGCCTTACTGGTGCAGTGGACCGGATGGGCGCAGCTGGCTCTGATTTTCGAATTCACTCGGCGGCTCGCACCGCCCCGGTCGCTCCGCATCGCCACAAGTGAAGGTGGCAGCATTGGCTGGTTGGGTCTTGTGGGTCCGTAGCTCGTGATCCGGTTCGTCTGCCCGTTCATCGACCGATTCACGATCTTACCGGCAACGTCAACGACGCTCGTGCTGACACGTCCCTGGTTTCGGGGAGTTCGGCATCGGATTTTGGATCAACTCGATCCAGCCGTTCTTAGTGGCGCGTCCACTCGGGACTGGTCGCCGCTCTCGCACAGAACCTCGGTCAGGTATTCGAGCAGGCTCCCCACGGCTGGCGAGAGCGCCTTCGTCGAAGGGGAAACTGCGTAGATCGCGCTTGCCTCGGGATAAGCAACAGGAAATAGCGGTATCAGTCGGCCAGTTTCAAGATCATCAAGAATCATGAGGCGGCTGGCAACCAGGCATTGCGGGTTGCCACCCAGGTGGCGGGTTTGGAGCGTCGTGTGCTCGTGGGGATCGATGCCTTCCTGAATGGCCTTCGCCGATGACATCGACGCGCCGGTTAAGGCATTTGAGCTGCAAGTCGATTTTCGGAATTCGAAAGGGCAGCGCCAGTTCGACTCAAGGGCGCAAAGCTCGGAGACCGCCGCCGAGCGCTGCCTTAGGAATGCGGAAGCATGCAGGCTATTTGGTCAAAGTACCAAAGACCGGGTCCACGTGATGCCTCGATCCTGGCATCAACGCCATTTTGGTTCGATTGCGGCCCGAAAGCTTGGCATCGTAAAGTAGCTTGTCGGCCTGTTCGTAGAGTTCTGCGAAATCAACATCAGTCTTTGGAGACGCACGCACCACTCCCATGCTGGCGGTCACGGGTCGCCCAAGGCGTGGAACCGAATTGGCGACGACGAGGGGAATTGCCTGGCGGCGGCGCTCCGCCCGAGCCTGGGCATCTTCGCCGCGCGCAAGAAGCACGAACTCCTCGCCGCCGAGGCGGAACGCGTGAACCTGCGGGTCCGCCTGTAGCGCTTCGGCCACGGCTTTCAGCACGGCGTCGCCGACCACGTGGCCGTGAACATCATTGATTGCCTTGAAGTGGTCCAGGTCGAGCACCGCAAGTGTGCCGAAGCCCTCGCCGCGAAACGTCTCGAAATTCTGCTCGATTGCGCGCCGGTTGAGCAATCCGGTCAATGCGTCGCGTTCGGACAGACGCTCAAGCACGTCTGCCTCGAAGCGGGCGCTGTCTCGCTGGCGCTTGATCGTCATGAAACGGTCCGCCACACCGAGGGCGGTGAACAAGACTTCGCATGCGCACCCCGCGTAGAAGAGGAGCATAGCGTCGTTGCTCTCCAACCAGGGAAGCACGCCCGTTGCCAAGCGTACCAACCCGGCCATGATGACAGGGGTATAGCCGATCGCCTGGAACTTGGCGGCTCGACTTCCGCGCCGCAGTGCGTCGGCAACTGACAGCATGAAGATGATGACCACCGGAGCAAAAGCCGCCGTGTAGATGGACGATTGAACAGCGCGTCCTACGAACGGAAATGCGGCGTGAGACAAGCTCAGAAACATCGCCCAGGCGGCGCAATATAGCAGCGAACGCCGCAGGAGCGGATGCATGCGGCCGGGTTCGATGAAGCTGTGGGTAAACATCGCACCTGAAGCGACCGTAACGCCGAAGATCACCGTCGTCATCCAGCTCAACGTCATTGCCGGCGGGTCGAAGAGGACGACGGCAAGTCCCGAAGAGACCAGGATGGTCAGCAGCAAGGAGATCGTGAGCATGGAATGCCAGAGAAGGAATGGCTCGCGCAGGATCCGGTAGAAGGCCGCGTTGAAAATGACCGGCATGGACAGCATCCCGGCAAGGGTAGCCAGGAGAAGCAAGGACTTCAGGAACTCCCGGCCCAAAACAAGGTCAGACGGTGACAGATAGGCTCTCTCCAGCGTCATCCGGTGGCTCGGCAAATCGAACGCGACGACGACCTCTCGCGTATCATCGGTTACGTCGGGCAGAGCTGCCTTGAAATACCCGCCAGACAGCGCGCTCTTGAGTTCACCGGCCGGCACAGACGTCTGGCGTATCGCACCGTCTCGATCGATCGCCAGCAGATGCACAGCGACGAGTGCACTTCGCCTTGAAAACAGATATCGGGGAAGGACTTCGTTCGGACCAATCTCAAAACGCAGCAGCGTCCGCTCGCCTTCAAGCGAATACATCCGATCTCCGCACGTCCAGCGCCCGGGTGTGTTGACGACCGTCACCAAGTCGTCCGACAAACTGCTGGACGTCCAACAAGAGCTCCGAACGTCCGTCGTTTCGGCCGCGCCGAGTGATGCGGTGGCCATAGCTGCAAGCATCACGAAGCTCAGCAATGTCGTCGCGAGCGCTTTTCTCAGGTCATTCCAGGACATCGCTCGACGCTACAAGGTCAAACGTTGAGATGCGGTTACCGACCCCCGAATCAGCCGGTTCGGATGAAATCCAAAGGCAAGGCCAAGATCGACTGGCCGGTCCATAGAACGCGAACCTCTCGTGGGTACTCGTTGCGCGCTCCGAAAGGCGCATGCCTTTTGCATTGATCCTCCTGCGTGATCTTTTTCGAGGTCCGAATTCGCCGGAGATTCCAGGCTATGCGCGCGGGTGTCGATCAGGCATCGCCACCACCTTGCGTAGCGCAAATGGTCTGGCTGACTGTCCGGAAGTGGAGGGGAGCAGCATCCTATCCCTATGATAGGTGTCGACGAACAACGCTGCGCGAACAGGACCAAGAGCAATTGTCAGCGATTTCAAGGAGACCAACAATGAGCGTGTCGGTTGCGCCGCACGCAGTCCAGAGTATCGAAACGTAGGCGTAGGCGCTGCGGGTCTATTCGTCACCGACAACAAGTTTGCCGTCGCGAAACACGCCTCCGCACCGAGATGGGCGTCGAGTTCGACCGCCCCAAGATCAGTCGCCCGCAATAATCGCTGTGGTTGATGCCCTCCGCCTCTTCACCCACCCCTTGTCAATCAAACCTGTCCGAGAGAAACGTCTTTATCCTCGCAGGCTGCTTATCAAACGGAGTGTCATGTCTTTTGTCTTTCGTACCGCACTGTTGGCCTTCGTTCTCGCCACGCCCACGGGGGGCTTCGCGCAGGACACCCAGACCTTTGTGCCCGCCGATGGGGCGTACAGTTTCCAGTATCCGCATGACTTCACGTTGAGCCATATGTTTGCCGATGGGACCGGCGATGTGACGGGCGTTACAGCTTCGACCATGAACAACGGCGATGTGCTCATCACCTTCCTTGGGCCGCGCGATCCTGGCGACATTGCGGTCGTAAGCGAGCAGAGTCGCCAGACCATCGTCGATGAGTTCACGAAGGCCATAGCCGTCCTGCCTTCGATCAAGTTCAGATCATCGGCGCTGACGACCATGCTTGGCCAGCCGGCCGTCGATATGGTGTTCACCAACAAAAGGTTCAAAACCGTCTCGATCAATCGCTACGTCTTCACCGTGCGCGACGGCAAAGCCTACAATTTCGAGTGCGTCTATCGTGAAGACAAGGCGGAGCAATTCGCCCCCGCTTGCGATCTTGCCGTCTCGACCGTGAGCCTGCTTGCCGCCGGTGCAAGTTCAGCCGGTGGCACCGAAGGGCACGAGGCCGGCGACGCTTCGGCAGCCGGAGCTTGCACCGAGCTCGAGCTCAACCGACGTACTGGTGAGGTTGCGGAACTGACCTCCGCCATGCTCATGAAGGACCAGTCTCCGGCGACGATTGCTCGGGTCAAGACGGCGCACGACGCGGCAATGGCTATCGACGCGCGGGCGGGATCGGAGCCGTCAGAAGAGGATTGCACGGCGGTCGACGCTATCATCGCGGCACTGAAGTAGGGATAGCACCTGTTCTCGCCACAATCGCCACGGGGGCCGTCGCTCTACTGCCCGTGTGGCAGCCGCGAGGCATAATATCTGACTATTCGATCCCAGTTTTCTCACGGAGTTTAAATGAAAAACGTGGCACGTATCGCTATCTTGGGCGGTGTCATCGCTCTCGGCGGAGCCTATGCATCAGGAAAACTCAACGACTGGCTGCCGCAGGAAATGAAGGTTGGTGCATCGGGTGCCTCGGTCCTCGGGGATGGCGAAGCCGCACTCCAGTCACAGGATGCGCAACTGGAAGACAAGCTCCAACCCGTCATCGGTTGCCTCAACGACGTGGCCGGTCCGCTGCGCAGCCATGCTGCGGCATATGTCAACGAATACCCACAAATGCTGCAGACGCCCGGCACGACCAGGATCGCGGCCAGCTTCAAGTTGCAGGTGTTCGAGCAGAACAATTCGATCTCGCGCGATTGCATCAAAGGTCTCAGGGGAGCGATTGCCATGGCGCCGGCGGATGCAGGTCTGGACGATCCAGGCAAGGTTTTCGCCGACACGCTGGAGAATCTGATCCCCGTGATGAACGAGGCGGATACCTATTACAGCCGCAAGGACAACGTCGATGATGGCATGGAGAAGGGCAAGGCGCTCGATGGGCAGTTGATGCCGCTCTTCAATACGCTCTTCGAGGCCGAGGACAAGCTAAGGCAGGTCGTGTCGGATCGGAACAACATGCTGCGCGAGAAGCGGCTGGTTGCGATCGAGCACGCATACGGGACGGAGAATTTCGGCTGGCAGACGCTCAATGTCTCGATCTCGGCGCGCCGCGCCATCGATGGCGTCAGCAACCTGGTCGATGCTGGAAAACTGGACCCGCAGTCTGTGGAGACGATCGAGCGCGACTATCAGGCGGCCTTCGACAAGGCTGATGCTTTTGCCAAGGCGCACCCCGAAGTCAAAACCAAGCTGGGCAACAGCCCGAAATGGTTTTCGCTATCCAGCGACTTTAATAGCTTCCTGGCGGATCTGAAGGAATTCCGACGGCTGCTTGCGAACAAGCCGGATCAGCAATCTGTTCAGGCGCAGCTTTCGAAACTGCAAGAGCGCTACAACAGCCTGGTCAGAAGCTACAACATGATCCCCGATGCCTAGCCGCGCAAATTGGGCCGATCAGCGCCGATCCTGGGATCGGCGTGTGAGCAACAATGAGGCGTGGGTGCCCGTTAAACGGCCCCGCTGGCGGCATCGCGGAACGAAACGAGCCTCTGACGTTTGTCATCCCAAAGGACGAGCTTGACGCAACGCAAGCTTTCCCAAAGCGTGATGCGTCCGATATCCGCAAGTTGGGGATGGTCGCGCAGCACTTCCGGCAATCTGTAATACGGGATTCTGCTCGACAGGTGATGCACGTGGTGAATACCGATATTACCGGTCAGCCATCGAAGCACCAGCGGCAGGTCATAGTGCGATGCGCCGTGTAGGGCTGCCCGCGGAAACTGCCAATCGTCTCCCGCCGACCAGTGCGTCTCTTCGAACTGGTGCTGCACGTAGAAGAGCCAGATGCCGGCGGCGCCCGCCAAGAGCACGATCGGCAGGTGGATCAAGAGGAAAGGTCCGAGCCCAATCGCCCAAGCCGCCAAGGCGGAGCACATCAGGATAGCAGCGTTCGTCATCATGGTGGAAACCCAGGGCAGAGCACCGTCGTTCATCATCCCGAAAGGCACACGCTGCTTGAGCAGAAAGAGCCAGGCGGGACCGATGCCGAACATCACAAGCGGGTGCCGATACAGGCGGTAGCGCAGCCGTTTCATGCGTGAAAGCGCTCGGTATTCCGAAATCGTGAGCGTAGTGATGTCGCCGGTTCCCCGCTCGTCCAGATTACCGGCCGAGGCGTGGTGAGCGGCGTGCGACCTGCGCCAGTAGTCGTAAGGCGTCAATGTAAGCACGCCGATAACACGACCTGACCAATCATCGAGGCTGCGACGGGCGAAGAACGAGCCGTGACCGCAATCATGCTGGATCATGAAAAGGCGCAGGAGGAATGCTGCGGCCGGAACGATTGCGATCAGCCCGTACCAAACGCCATGGGCGAGCGAAAAGTAGGCGACGGCCCAGAAGCCGGCGAAGGGGACGGCCGTGACAAGAAGCTCAAAGGCACTGCGCCCTATGCGGGGCTGACGGTACTTCGCGAGGATCTTCAACCATGCTCGGGCATCATGTTCAACAGTCGAAGCCGGTGGGTAGACATGCGTGTTCATCAAAAACTCATCCGTAATCCCTCGCCTCGCAAATCATCTGCCAGGCCAGTGCTTGCATCGGAGTGCAATGGTTCAAAGTGTCAGGCTTGGCAAGCCTTGGACGCCGCGTATAGGCAATCGGGCCGCCTCGTGCGTCGAAACGTCGTCACGGCTGCGCCTTGGCGGAAGAGAATTTCGCGGGACCGTGTCATGGCTTGACAGAATTTGAGTCCTCGGGCGCTGCACGGGGATGCCCGATCCGCCGCCTCCGATGGGAATGGGGGCCACCCGCGCCTGCTTGCCTGCGACTTCACGGCCCAAAGCTTCGCGCTTTGAAAGACAGGACGGCGAGGCGTCGCACGACGCGCGGTCGAGTACTGTCGCTTGGGTGCAGCGCTTGCAGGTTTTCGAACATCGTCCGCCAGTGGCGGCGATTCCGGCGTTGCGGGCAGCACCCGGGCCTCCACATGAGAGGATGACTCTCGATATCGCTGAGTACCGCCGGCCAAGCCACGCCCTTAGATTTGCGTTCATTGGATCCTCCGCATGCCAGGGGGGCTCGCCATCCGACGCAAGGACTGAACGGACGTGGAGATTTAGATGCAACGTGCACCCTTGTTTGAACCGTTCCAATTGCCCTGTGGGGTCACCCTAAGCAATCGGATTGCAAAATCGGCGATGTCCGACTCCTTGGGCGACGGAACGGGCCATCCGACAGCCCAACAGATCAGGCTCTATCAGCGCTGGGCGGCCGGTGGGTTGGCGTTGTCCATAATCGGCGAGGTGCAGCTCACGGCCGATTACGCCGAGAATCCAGGAAATCTGGTGCTCAATGAAGCCTCCGACCTTGAGCGGTTCCGTGAACTTGCCCGACATGGCGGTGAAAGCGGCACCAAGCTCTGGCTGCAACTCGGTCACGCCGGGGCCCTTGCCTACGCGCCGACCAGTCGCCCGAAAGGCCCGAGCGCCTTCAACCTGCCGGGGCTGTGTTGCGTGGAAATAACGCGAGACGAAATACGCCAATTGCCCGAGCAGTTTGCCCGTACAGCCCGGTTAGCGCAGCAGGCCGGTTTTGGCGGCGTGCAAATTCACGCAGCGCACGGATTCCTGCTTGGCCAGTTTCTATCGCCATTGTTCAACAAGCGGAGCGACGAATACGGAGGGGCAATTGCCAATCGTATGCGACCGTTGCTGGAGGCTGTCGAGGCGACACGCGCTGCCGTCGGACCGCGTTTCCCGATCGCTGTGAAACTCAATTCCTCAGACGAACTTGAGGGCGGATTCGACGAAGATGACGCGCTCAAGGTGATGGCGGCGCTCGATGGGTCTTCGATCGACCTGATCGACATCAGCGGCGGCACCTACTTCCCCGGAGCAAAGTCCGCCTCCGACAGAGCGGGACACGGACCCTACTTCCTCGAGTTTGCAAGGCGTGCCCGCGCCGTAACGAGCAAGCCCCTGATGCTGACCGGTGGTTTCAAAACGCGTGCGCAGGCCGAAGACGCCGTGGCGAGCGGTGCAGTCGATTTTGTCGGTCTTGCGCGTGCGCTCGTCCTGGAGCCTTCACTTCCCATCCTGTGGAAGGCGGATCGGAAACCCGAGCCGCTTTTTCCCAGATTCTCCGACGCCCCGGAGGGCGGGGTCACCGCGTGGTACACGATGCGGCTCGCCGAGATTGGCGCTGACAAGGAAACGCCGGATTTCGCCGAACTCGGACAGGCAATCCGCAACTACGAAGCCGGCAACAGATCTCGAACAGAGGTTTGGTTGCGTCACTTTTCCAACGAATCCGGGCAATCGAAAGAGTGATCGGTGCCTCACGATCACGCGCTGCGACGAGCGCCAGGCGATCGCTGACGCTGGCATTCTACGTTCCGAAGCTTCTTCGATATGCAGCGGGCGACGTGCCGAACCGGCGAGAAAAGGAACGCCGGAAGGCCACGTCGTCGTTGAAGCCAATGTCCGTGGCAATCTTCTTGAGGGGAATACTGGTGTCCTCAGCCAATCGCCGGCCGGCCTCGAGCCTCATGCTCTCGACGTAGTCGGCGGGTGTCATCCCGACCTCTTGCTTGAACTGCCTTGAGAAATTTCGCTCGCTCATTCCCACACGGTTCGCAACTGCGCCAACCGTCAGGTCGGCTGCAAGGTTGTCGGCGATGAAGTCCTGGGCCACGCGGATCGGTGTCTTTTGTGCAATCTGACCGGCAAGCAACGTACTGAACTGCGTCTGTCCGCCCGGCCGCTTGAGAAAGACGACCAACTCGCGGGCAACCTTGAGCGCGATCTCAAGGCCGAGATCCTCTTCCACGATGGCCAAGGCCAGATCGATCCCGGCCGTAACCCCGGCGGAGGTCCAGACGTTGCCGTCCTTCGTAAAGATGCGATTGGGTTCGAGCTTCACGTCAGGAAAGCGTTTCGCGAATTCGGCTGCCTGGGACCAGTGCGTCGTCGCCCTCTTGCCATCCAGCAGGCCTGCCGCGCCGAGCACGAAGGCCCCCGAGCAGACGGAGCCGAAGCGACCGGTGTGCTCGGTCATTCGTTTCACCCATAGCAACAAGGCCTCAGGGAGGGGGCGTTCCTGGATCAGCGGGTCGCCTGCCACAAGCAGCGTATCGAACGCACCCGGCTCGTCGTCAATAAGGTGATCGGGGATGAGAGCCAGTCCGGATGACCCCTTCACGGGACTGCCAGAGGTGCTGACCACTTCCACCGAATAGTAGTCGCGCCCGCTTTGGCGGTTCGCCTCAGCAAAGACATCCGACGGCCCGACAACGTCGAGCAACTGCACGCCCTGCATCGCAACGATTGCAATCCTGTGCGTCGACATCACCGTACCTCGAAAAGTTTTCCGGTCAGAATGGCGCTGGCGGTGCGAATGAAAACGACGGCGATCGCGACGACGAGGAGAATGAACATGAAGCCCGCCAGTCCGATCAGCATATCGCTTTGCGCGGCCCGGGCGTAACGGAAAAAGGCGATCGAAAGGGCGGCAAGCGGGAAGCTGATTGCCCACCAGGCAATGCTGAAGGGAACATGCGTGCGGAAAACCATCGGCGACAGGACAAGCGTCAGGAACAAAGCGAAATAGAACAGGACCGTAGCGAAGAGATCGACGGTGCCGGTAACGTTCGTGTAGGCGAGGAAGCCGACGGCGAACGGAGCGACCAGGACCATCAGGGAAGGACGGGCGAGCACCGGGACCGGGTCCTCGTGTCGCAGGCGCGAGAAGATAAGGGCAACGAAGACTGCAGCCATGACGCTGCCGATTGAGAAAGCCAGCATGTTGACTTCGTGTGCCCAGGAAAACGGCATAGCGTATCCAGTGACTGCGATGTCCAGGGTGGCGACGCCCGGAATGAGCAGCGGCGGCAGGGTCGTTTCGCGAGATTGCTGCCGACCGATGAAGGCTCTGGTGACGAGATAGGCCAAGGCAAAGGTCAAGGCCGAGGCGGCGATCCACACCGTTTGCGAGACGATCGCATCATAGCGGCCTAGGAAGACCGATTGCAGAAGCAGACCGATGGCAACCGTGGCGAAGAAGTTGCTTTGGACCGGATGAGCGAATTCGGCTGCGACGGCGGAAGGGTGGCGAGCCCATTTGATCGCATAGGCGCCAGCAAGGCCCAGGAATATGAAAGTGCCGGACCAGCCGATGTATTCGCCCGGCAGCGCCGGCAGTCCGATCGTCTTTGTGGCCTCGCGCCAGGCCAGGCTCAAACCGGTGATGCCCATTACCGATCCGAACAGATTGATGGGCAATTGGGCGATCGAGCGACGGGTCAGCGGCGAACTGCGGGAGATGTCGAGTGACTGAATCGTCATGAGTTCCTCCTGTCCAAAAGAATACTGACGGGATTAGAACACGTGATGGTTCTGGCTTAAATAGAACTGATGGGATGATTTCGGACGGATCGCGGATGATCTCAGCCAGTGCTACCGCCCTCAAACCGGCTGCGGGAGACGTCGCCTTGCGGGAATTCGAACGGGAGTGAGAACGCTGCGCTGAGCGATGCTGACGACCGGGCGACTGCAGGCGCGCCAATATCGCGCGCCTGCAGTGCGCGGGTTAACTGGCGAGCGCTGCTTGCGGCGTATTGCGGAAGCTGATCGCCATGCGGTTGTAAGCGTTCATCAGGCTGATCGCGATCGTGAGGTCCGTGAGTTCGCGCTCATTGAACTCGGCGCGCGCGGCCTCGTAGGCCTCGTCCGGCACACCCGTCTCGGCGACGCGTGTGACTGTTTCGGCCCAGGCGAGGGCAGCCCGTTCGCGCTCGTCAAAGAGATGACCGGCTTCCCTCCATGCCTGGACCAAGGCGATCTTTTCGATCTGTTGGCCCTTCTTCAGAAGATCGCGCGTATGCATGTCGAGACAGTAGGCGCAATTGTTGATCTGCGAGATCCTGAGATAGACCAGTTCGACCAGCACTGGCGGCAGGCCACTTTGCAGGACGTAGCCGTAGACACCGCCAAGGGCTTTTGCGCCAGCCGGTGCGATCTGGTTGTAGTCGAGACGCTTGCTCATTTGTTCGGTTCCTTAAGCCGGGTTTACTTGATGGGCGTTGTCAGCGTTTTGTCGTCGCTATCAAGGACAAAGACAGCAAGGAGCCTTGCGGGCTTGGTCTTGCTCGCGTTGCGGCTGACGAGGTGCCTGGACGCCGGCGGTTCGTACCAGCTCTCACCAGCGCGGTAGGTTTGTGTCGGGCCGTCATTGACCTTCGATTCTATTTCTCCGGAGAGAACGTGGGCGAAGATAAACGACGAGTCTGCATGGCTGTGCGGGACGGAGGCTCCGCCCGGCGGGTAGTCGACGATCACCACTTTCATCGTTTTACCCGGAATGTTGGGTATCGCCTTTTCGAAATGCGGCGTGACTGTTTCGGTGGGCCCATGTGCGGCGGCCGGCATGCCTGTGGCCAGGGCGGTGGCGGTGTAGGCTGCGCCTACGATGATCCGTGCATTCATGACGACATTTCTCCTTTTATGACGTCGTGTGGGACAGCGAGCCCGTAGCCTTCCAGAGAGGACGAAGGAACGGGCTCGCTTGTGGCAGCCAACGCGACTTGATCAGTGCACTGGGTGCCAGGTGGTCGTTGCTTCGTCTTTGGGCCTCTGGGCCCCTCCCACGATCAGGCGACCACGATGCGGAGCGGGTCGGCAGCGTCCAAAGCCGCTGTGCGATCGGCACTCGGCGGATAGATCCAGGTGGTGTTGATCTTCGTCTTCAGCTGCTTTGCCTCGGCGCCGGTCAGCTTTACCTGACGGTCCCACCCTTCGGTGTAGACCGCTCCCCAGGGGCCGAGATCGAGGCACGTAACGTACTTCTCCTGGCTGTAGGGAATGGAGGTCACGCCCAGCAGATCAGCAGCGACGTTGTGCCCTGCGGAGCGCCCGAGGTTCTGGGCGTGTTGGCAGCTCATCATCGTTCGGTTGCCGAGATCGTCCGTTGCCGCGCATGCAACGTCGCCGGTCGCAAAAACGTTCGCGTAGCCGATGACCTTGAGGTTTCGATCGACATGGAGGCGCCCAAAGGAATCCTTGTCCGCGTCGATCTCCTTGGTGATCGGATTGGCGCGGGCGCCCGCTGTCCAAATGACCGTGGCCGCGTCGATGCGCTCCCCGGATGAAAGCGTCACGCCGTTGTGGTCGATGGCGACGATCGGGGCACGCAGGCGTGTCTCGACGCCCAGTTCCGATAGCGCCTGCTCGATAACGGGGCGTGGGCCGGGGCCGAGATCCGGCCCGATCGCCGTGCCGCGCTCGACGATCACGACGCGAACATCTGCGTTTTCTCCAAGCGCGGCGCGAAGGCGATGCGGCAATTCGGCGGCGGTTTCGATGCCGGTAAAGCCGCCGCCGGCGACGATCACGGTGTTGCGCGCCGGGGTTTCCGGAAGACGACCCAATTGGGCGATATGTTCCTCCAGTTCCGCCGCATCGGCAAGCTGGTCGACATTGAAGGCGTGGGCGAGGCCCGGGATATCCGGGCGGAACAGGACACTGCCGGTTGCGAGAACAAGCTTGGTGTAGCCGATCGTCGTCTCCCGGCCGTCGTCATCCGCATAGGTAACGGCGTTGTCCGCCGTCGAGATCGACGTCGCATAGCCCTTGATGAAACGCACGCCGGCATTGGCGAAGATCTCGGAGAGGGGCGCCTTCATCTTCGCCGCATGCTTTTCGTAAAGACGGGGGCGAATGTGCAGTTCGGGCTCAGGCGCGATTACGGCAACCTCGACGGAACCGTCGGCCTTTCCTTGCTGGTCCAGTAGCCGCATGGCGCCGAGTGCCGACCACATTCCGGCAAAGCCAGCGCCGATAATCAGAATTCGTTCACGCATTTCTTTTCCTCAGACAAGGCTTCGCCATTGGCTGAGCGGGGGCCAGCCATCAGGCGATTGCCGTTTCGGTAGAAGTCTCCAGGCCGGAGACGGTTTTCGCGATGATCCAATGTCGTCGCTTAACTACGACTAACTTAGTCGGAGTAAATGAGCAATGTCGAATCCGGACGATTTCGGATACGCAGTGTCAACGTGGCGAAGACGAGGGAGGGCTTGCGTGAACGAAGGCCTGGTGTTATCTCCGACTGACTTTGTCGGTGTTTTGGTGGTCCCGTGGCTCACATAAGCGCAGGTGTCGAATACGCCCTCCACTGTCTCCTGTTCCTGATCGAGGCGGAGCAAATTGACCAGCCGGCGAGTGCACGCGATCTTGCCGAACTGCAGAAGATTTCCCCCGAGTTCGTCGCGAAGCTTTTCACCAAGCTTCAAAAGGCCGGCATCGTCGTCGCCCGGGAGGGGATCGGCGGCGGTTTCGCACTTGCGCGCCCGGCCAGCGACATCACCGCGCTCGATGTCATCGAGGCCATCGACGGACGCAAGCCGTTGTTCGAATGCAAGGAAATCCGCGGACAGTGCGCGTTGTTCGGCGATCGTACACCCGCCTGGGCAGAGGACGGCGTCTGCTCCATTCACGCTGTCATGATTGAGGCTGAAAAACGGGCGAGAGAAGTGATGGCCGGCCATACGCTGGCAAGCATCGCCGGGCGCGCAGCCGCTAAGGCGCCCAGGGAACACGCGGGCGACATCAAGGATTGGCTTGCTGCCCGGACGCCGCAGCGCCGCCGTCGTGGCGCTGCGGCGAAAACCGGCTGAAGCCCGGCGCCGCAAGTCGGGCAAGCCGGCGGCTTGCCCGACGTTATTCCGGCATCGACCTCCGCGACCGGCTATTCAGCGGCGGACCGCTGCGGCAGCACCCAGTTCGGGCGTGGGAAGTGGCAGGTGTAGCCATTGGGGTAGCGCTCCAGGTAATCCTGGTGCTCCGGCTCGGCCTGCCAGAAGTCTCCCACCGGCGCCACTTCGGTCACGACCTTGCCCGGCCACAGGCCTGAAGCATTGACGTCTGCGATGGTGTCCTCGGCAGTCTTCTTCTGCTCGTCGTCGACGTAATAGATCGCCGAGCGGTAGGACATGCCGATGTCGTTGCCCTGGCGGTTCCTGGTGGTCGGATCGTGGATCTGGAAGAACACCTCCAGAATCCGCCTGTAGCTTATCGTCCCGGGATCAAAAACGATCTCGATCCCCTCGGCATGGGTGCCGTGGTTGCGGTAGGTGGCATTGGCCACATCGCCTCCGGTATAGCCCACCCGCGTCGCGATGACGCCCGGGAGGTTGCGGATCAAATCCTGCATCCCCCAGAAGCAGCCACCGGCCAGAACAGCTCTGTCAGCTCGATCGGTCATTCAGATATCCTCCACCTGGTTGATGAACGCGCCATAGCCTTCGGCCTCCATCTGCTCGCGGGGAATGAAGTGGAGGGAGGCGGAATTGATGCAGTAACGCAGGCCGCCACGATCCCGAGGCGCGTCGGGAAAGACGTGGCCAAGGTGACTGTCACCATGCTTCGACCTCACTTCGGTGCGGATCATACCATGGGAACGATCCTGCAGTTCCGCGACATTGGCGGTCACGATCGGCTTGGTGAAGCTCGGCCAGCCGCAGCCGGAATCGAATTTGTCGGAAGACGCAAACAGCGGCTCGCCGGATACGATATCGACATAGATTCCGGGCCTCTTGTTCTCGTTGTACTCACCCGTGAAGGGACGCTCGGTCCCGCTCTGTTGCGTTACGCGAAACTGTTCGGGCGTCAGTTTTCGGATTGCTTCGTCAGTCTTTCTATAGGTCATTTCGTTGTCTCCAATCGGAGGCGGGTTGGCCGCACCACATCCGCGGCGCGGCTGGTTGCCTCGTCCCGCCCACGGCGCTGGCCTATGTGCTTGCGCAATACCTCGTTGCACCGGCCCCGCGTCGTAGCTTCGTCACAGGTTGAATTGCCGACGAGCGATATCGTCGATTTCGAAACGATGGATACCGATGTCGTCCAGGTGCTGATCGCTGTGGCGCCCAAGTTCGAGAGCGGTCTGGCGGTAGCGCTGGTGGGCGCGGATCCTCGATAAAAGGTAGTGCATGATCATGAGACGTTCCTTTGTTCCGCCGGTCATATCGCCGGAGATCGTTTAGTCTTCGGTTGCCGTGGATGAGGCCAACCGCCGGGATCTCCACTTCGTCAATCACGCCCGTGCCGCACGAAGCGCCACAAGGGAGTCGACGGCGATCCACAAGGAGAGGGCAAAGAGCCCGACATCTTTAAGCAGGAACTGCCCGGGAGCGACCGAGATCGCCGGAAAGCCGAGTTCAGGCACAAACACACCGGGTGTCGTCACCATGAAGCTGAGCGTTGTTGCGAACAGTCCGGCCGAAAGCAATCCGCCGACGAGCGAGTAGATCGGCTTGATGAGCCGAGCCACGATGAGCGCGGCGATGCTCAGTTCGAGGATGCCGAGCAGGTTTGAGAAGCCTTCGATGCTGAAGAGCGAATAGGTCCAACTCAGCAAAGGATTGTTGCTGACCAGGCCAACCAGACCCTCCGCTTCGTAACGGGTGAACTTCATGCCGCCGAACCAGCCGTAGATCACGGCGAGCGAGCCATAAAGGCCAGCCGCAGTGACCGCCTGGCCGTGGTTATCAACCAGATCGAGCGCGGCGGCGGAACGAGCGTGGACACGCGGCCGCGCCGCGCTTTGGTGTGCGAGATCACGAGGCATAGTCTTCTCCTGGTTGGTGGCGTCGGGCCATTCTCCCGATTGGCCAGTAAACGATACAGATCCGTATCGATTAGTGCTTAAATATACCGACCTGTATCGTTTTGCAATCCTGCACACGGGAATGTGTAGCCGCGTTACCCGAGGGGGATGGATCAAAGCCACGGTGGGCATACCCTTGAGTGGGCCGGTGGGGCGTGGCTTGCATTTTTCACGCAGCGCGATAAAATGATACAAATCTGTTTTGTTTTGAGGAGTGAAAATGCGCCGCTCAGAGATTCGCGGACATCTGCTCGATACCGCCCTGCGCCTGTTCAATCTTCACGGCTACCACGCGACCGGCATCGATCTCCTCATCGCTGAAGCCGGGGTGGCCAAGACGACGCTCTATCGGCATTTTGAAACCAAAGAGGATCTCATCCTGGCTGCGCTGGAGCGGCGCGACGAACAATCCCGTGCCGAGATGCGCGCGTTTGTCGAGCAGCGTGCGAACGGACCCTATGAGAGACTTCTGGCGACCTTCGATTTCCTGGAGGCCTCGGTCCGGGACAAGCAGTTCCGCGGCTGCATTTTCATGAGTGCGGCGGGGGAACACAAGGAAGCCGTCGATCCGGTGTTCCGCGCTGCAGTGATGCACAAGCGCCTGGTTCTTGCCTATTTCGAAGAGCTCGCTCATGCGGCTCGGTTCGCGGAACCGAAACGCGTCGCCGAGACGATCAACCTCCTGCATGAGGGGGCGACCGCCGTTGCGCAAGTGACGCGAACGGGCGAGCCCGTCCGACGGAGCAAACGCATGGCGGCGAGCCTGCTTGCTGAGGAGGCGCGCGCGCCGACAGAACCGTCGGCCAGGAGCGCAGGTGCAGAACGGCAGGCAACGGCTTTGAATGCAGGCAGATCATAGGACACCATGTCGTAAGCAACGTCGGAAGCGCGCGCGGAGGGTACGATGGATCGTCTCGAAGCAATGAAAATGCTGCTGGCAGTCGTCGACGCCGGCAGCATCTCGGCAGGGAGCAGGAAGCTGAATGCTCCACTGCCGAGCGTCAGCCGCAAGGTTGCCGAACTCGAGCGGCACCTGGGTGCAAATCTTATCGTGCGCACCAGCCGCAATCTCCAGCTCACCGATGCCGGCCGGGAATATGTCGAGGCGGCTCGAAAGATCATCTCGGACCTCGAGGAGGCGGAGCGTCGGGCGTCCGGCGAGTATCAGACGCCGCGCGGCACGCTGACGATCACCATGCCGGTCGAGTTCGGCGCCCGCTATGTGATGCCGATCGCGCTCAGTTACATGGAGACGTATCCGGAGGTGTCTCTGAACCTGCTCTCGCTCGACAGGACGGTGCATCTCGTAGACGAGCAGGTCGACATCGCCATCCGGTTGGGCGACCTCGCCGACAGTTCTCTCTACGCGGTCAGGGCCGGAGAGTTCCGCCTGCTGACGTGCGCCAGCCCGGCCTATTTGCAACGCCGCGGCGTGCCGGAACATCCGAGCGATCTCGCGCACCACGACGGAATACTCTTCAACAAGCGGACTTTCTTCTGGACCTTCGATGTCGACGGAAAGCCGGTGGAGGCGGTTCCGCGGACCCGCCTTGAGGTCAACACCGCCGCCAATTGCGTGGCTGCAGCGGTCGGCGGTGCGGGGATCGCCCGCCTGTTCGATTATCAAGTCCCGGACGAACTGGCTTCAGGTGCTCTCGTGCCGGTTCTGGAGCCTTTCGACCAGGCGTCCCTACCGATCCACATCGTCTATTCCGGACAGGGTCAATTGACGCTGAAGGTGCGGTCCTTCGTCGACTGGGCCCTGCCTCGTCTTCGCGCTGTCTGCAGGCGAGGCGAGGCGTCGCAGGCCTAATCGGAAAATGCCGCCCGCACCTCTTCGATCGTCCGAGCCGGATCCTGAAGGTGCGGGAAGTGGCCGATACCTGTCAGCAGATCGAACTGCGAACCGGTGCGGACGGCAAACTCCTTGCCCATCTCCGGTTTGATGTAGATATCCCTTTCGCCCCAGATCACTTTCACCGGGGTCTTGAGCCTGTGAAGATTGGCTTCGAGATAGTCCTCGTCGCGGGTGAAACGGGCGTAATAGAAGGCGAAGGCGTCGGCGCTGGTTACGCCGTCACCTGTCCAGCAATCCTTCATGTCCGCTTGCAGCTCGGGCGGCAGTTCATACTGGGCTTCCGGTGCAAGGCCGCGACGATGGACGTTTTGCAGGATCTCGTCGCTGGTCTTGTTCATGTAGCTTCGCGTCGGCGTCGCCGTCGGCTCTGCCTTGAGGTTCTGCAGGCTCTCATACATGTATTGCGGCCTGTTGAACGGGGCGAAGTCGCCGACGATGATCTTCCTTGCCACGGTTGGTTCGTCGAGCGCCAGCAGCAATGCGGGAAGGCCGCCGATATCCGAGGCGTAGATGACCAGGTTCGATCGGTCGATACCCGTCGTCTCGATATAGGCCTTGAGAAGCTTGGCGTAGGCCTGCGGCGAATAGGAGAAGTGTGGCGCCAAGGGGCGCGAAGACCGGCCGTAACCGGGCCAGTCGAACGCATGCACCTCGTATTCCGTGCCCAATGTTTCTGCGATCTGCTTCCAGACGATCACCGTTTCCGGGAAACCGTGCAGGAAGAGAACCGTGCCCTTCGGGGAGGCTGGGCCGGTCACCATGCGCCGCAGCGTGATGGTCTCATCGATCTTGATGAATTCGATCTTCGGCCCCATCACGGATATGGCGCCGGCGGGTGCCGATGCCGCCGAAGCCATTGCCATGGAAGCGGTTGCGACGAAGTACTTGAGCGATGGCATATGCATGTCAGCCGTCCTTGTGGTCGATCTGGTTCCGCCCGAGAGGATCCGATATCCGATGGGTCGCCGGCAGACGGTGTTTCTGAGAGGAACCCTCTTGAGCTGAGCAAAGGCCGCCGGGTGGCAGGATGCCCTTGCCCGGCCGGATCGAACCATTTGCCGGCGTGAGAGGATGGCTCTCAATTCCGCTGGGTGCCGCCGGCCCGACCCCGTTCTTAGATTTCCGATCATTCGCGGATCGTCCGTGTTCGACAGCGATCCCAAGCGAGAAACGGCGAGCCGAAAAATCGCTCGCTTAAGAAAGGAAGATCAGAATGAATGAAACGACGTCCTCTTCGCCAAGAGCGATACTGGAAGAAGCCAGAGCGCTTCCCGGCCACTCGACCGTCGGCACCAACAATCTCGATGCTGCCGCTGCCTACTATGACAAACTCCTCGCCGTATTCGGTATCGGTCGCGTGCTCGTTCAGCCGGGACGGGCCGTCTACTACGGGCATCGTGCCCTCGAGTTCGGCGTGCTCAAGCCCTTCAACGGCGAGACGGCCATTGCCGGCAATGGTACGATGATCGCCTTCGAGGCCCGCTCGCGGGCGCAGGTGGATCTGGCCTATGCGACGGCGCTCGAAGCGGGCGGTTCGGACGAGGGCGCTCCCGGCCCGAGAGGCCCTGATGGCGGCGACCCCTACTGTGCCTATTTTCGCGATCCGGAAGGCAACAAGTTCCTGATCTACCGCAAAGGTCTCGACGAGGCCTGACAATCCGTGGAGCCTCGCCGCCATCGGTGAGGCTCCGGCACTCTGTCGAAACCCGCTCGATCATGCGTGTTTGCAAGGGAAACTCTCAAATGAACTTGGAAAGCAAGGCTCAGAAACGCCAGGTCACGCGGCGCTCGTTTCTGCTTTCGGGCGCCGCGATCGGTGTTGCGGCAGCGGTGCTGCCTTCATCCGGCTCTGCCGCCAACATCGTGAATACGCCGACCAGCGAGGATGATATCCGCCCCTTCAGGGCCGATATTCCCGAGACGGCCCTTGCAGATTTGCGACGGCGTCTCACTGCGACGCGCTGGCCGGACAGTGCGACCGTCAAGGACCGCTCCCAGGGCGTCGATCAGGAGACGCTTCAGGACCTCGTGGCCTATTGGCAGTCCGCCTATGATTGGCGCAGAGCGGAACGAAAGCTCAACGCGTATCCGCAATTCCTGACGAAAATCGACGGGCTGGACATTCATTTCATCCACGTGCGCTCGCCCCACGATAACGCACTCCCGCTGATCATGACACATGGCTGGCCGGGCTCGATTTTTGAGTTGCTGGACGTCGTCGCCCCGCTGACCGACCCGACCGCGCATGGCGGCAAGGTCGAAGACGCTTTCCATCTCGTCATACCCTCCATTCCCGGCTTCGCCTTTTCGCAGAAACCAACCTCGACGGGATGGGACGCACAGCGGATCGCCATGGCCTGGGACACGCTGATGAAGCGGCTCGGCTACGATCGCTACGTCTCGCAAGGTGGCGATTGGGGTGCAATCATCAGCGACGCGCTCGCGCGTCAGGCCCCGGAAGGATTGCTCGGTATCCACGTCAACCGTATCGAGCGCGGGTCGACGTTTCCGGCCGATGCCGCTCAGGCGCTGAAAAGTGGAATGCCGGCTCCCGACAGCTTGTCGGCCGACGAGAGGAAAGTTTTCGACGAGGCGCGCGACTTCCTAAACAACGGTTTTGGCTATGCGTCGATCCTCAGCACGCGGCCTGAGACGATCGGATACGGGCTCGCAGATTCTCCGGTGGGCCTGGCGGCCTGGCTCTACGACAAGATCGCCGATTGGGTGTTCACACGAGGCCAACCGGAGCAGGCCTTGAGCCGGGATGACATTCTGGACAACATCACCTTGTACTGGTTGACCAACACCGGCCCGTCGAGCGGACGCATCTACTGGGAAAACCTCAAGGCCGGAGCGAAGCTCACCGCGGCCAAGGTCCCCGTCGCCGTGACCGTGTTTCCGGGCGAGGTCTATCGGCCGCCCAGAAGATGGCTGTCAAAGGCCTATCCGAAGCTCGTCTACTACAACCATGCTTCGAAAGGCGGGCATTTTGCTGCGTGGGAGGAGCCGAACCTTTTTGCAGAAGAGATCAGGGCGGGTTTCAAGACTATGCGTTTTCGGGATTGAGCATCGTTCAAATTTGCTGAATCAATCCGCCGGGTGAGGTTTTGAAAGTGCTTGACCGGCTCCACCGGCTTAAGGCTTGGAGCGAGCAACGAGCTTTTCTCTGCGCAAAAGTATCCCCCATTGTCGAGGGCTGCTCGGATTGGAGGTGACAAACCCGATGCACGGCTTGTTTCTAGAACGTTCACGCGGCCGAGCGATTTGTGGCAGGGCGGCTCATGTCCGTCTTCGTCAAAGACTGAGCCGTGTTCTGAAAACCAGTTGTCCGAAGCCGAGCCCTTGCCGCCGCCGACCTGAACGCGCGATTTCTTTGGCGCTCCTTTGCTGAGTGCGGCGCGACAAAATTGCCCATTGATGTGCTCGGGCGAAAGGGCGATGTGAAGGTCATGCATACGGAAACGTTCATCAGGATATCGCGGCTCATCGAGCAAGCACGCTCCCTTACCCGGAGCCGGCTACCCTGATCCTGTAACGCCGCCATAGTCCCCGCCGCTCCGGGAATCCACTGACCAACAGTGCGGTTCATTATTGACGGAGTGTATCCATGCCCGCGTCTCCAACCCGCCCCGTTTGCATCGCTTGCAACTGGCATCTTCCCCTTTCTGCTCGCCGTTGCCCGTGGTGCAAGACGCACTGCGCTGCCGCCCGCCGCAACTCGTGCACCGTGCGCGAACGGAGCGCGCATCCGCCGGTTCTCTGCGCGATTGGCAGGGGGAGCGGAAAATGAAGGACACCAATAAGAACTGTTGCGCCGCTGATGAGGCTGCCCCGGAAGAGATGCAGCAGGTCGGAGCTCTTCCCTGGCGCATCGCCAGGAATGGCGAGGCAAGAATATTGCTCGTCACGTCGCGCAGCAGCGGGCGGTGGATCGTGCCCAAGGGATGGCCAATGAAGGGCTTTGCGCCCCGTCAGACAGCATCGCGGGAAGCGTTGGAGGAGGGCGGAGTTATTGGTGTCCTCTCTAAGGCGCCGGTGACGACCTATCGCTACATGAAACGCCTGGATAACGGCGCACACGTTGCCTGCCGCGTGGCTGTGTTCGGGCTGAACGTGCGCGGGACACTGGTTGATTGGCGGGAAAAGGCACAAAGGCAGCGGCGGTGGTTTTCGCTCGCCGCGGCGGCGGACAAGCTTGATGACCGCGAACTTTCGGCGTTCGTGCGCACCCTGGATGCCGCATCTGAATGCTTGGAGCCATCGACCAGCGCCACCGGGAAAAAATCGGCGCTCGACGAGATCCTCATGTTGAGTCGTTAGACCAGTGTCGACGTTCCTGCACTCCGAAAAGTGCCGGCGATCAGTTAAGCCCGACTGTAGCCACAGGGGCAGTCGCGCACGATGAATGCCTGGCGCCACTACCTACAACGGCAAGAGCGGCGCCAGGAGCCTCCCCGGGGTTGATCCCTCAAATAGTTCCGCGGGTGAGGGCGGTTCGGGAGTTTCTGCTGCAGACGGTCCGGGAGAATCGCGGCGATTTCATTCGCGAGGCGGCGCCGTTGCCGGTCAGCCCGCGGCGCGTGTCGCGACCGTAAGTGGTGCCGGATCATGGCGGGATGCGAATTCCCAGTGTCCGGCCGGTGATTTGCGGCCCGATAGCGCGCGAAAGCGGTCTTCAAAACCGACCGAATTTATCAACAGCCTGTATTTATGTTTGATTTCAATGGGTTGTATGTTTTTGAAGTTTTTTTGAAGATGTCTGTTGACGTCTGCGAGGCTGGGGGTCTATAAGCCCGATCACTGACGAGGGCGGCGGCGCTGCTGGCGACGACGACCTTCGCTCTAGAGTTTCCTGGT